>JACJWU010000001.1 GCA_020636995.1 Actinomycetota bacterium
ATTTCCGCCGGCAGGCCATCGCGACGCTGGAGCACATGGGGATCTCCGTCGAGTTCTCCCACCACGAAGGCGCCCCGGGTCAGCAGGAGATCGACCTGCGGTACGCGGACGCACTGACCACGGCGGACAACATCATGACCTTCCGGCTCGTGGTCAAGGAGGTGGCACTCGAGCACGGTGTTGTGGCCTCCTTCATCCCCAAGCCCTTCACCGACCACCCAGGGTCGGGGATGCACACGCACGTGAGTCTGTTCGAGGGCGACTCCAACGCGTTCTTCGAGCCCGGTGCCGATCTGCAGTTGTCGGTCATCGCCCGGCAGTTCATCGCGGGCTTGCTCGTCCATGCCCCTGAGATCACGGCGGTCACCAACCAGTGGATCAACTCCTACAAGCGTCTCGCCGGTGGCATGGAGGCACCGAGTTACATCTGCTGGGGGCACAACAACCGTTCCGCGCTCATCCGTGTGCCGATGTACAAGCCGGCGAAGGGGCAATCGACGCGTATCGAATTCCGTTCCCTGGACAGCGCGACCAACCCCTACCTGGCGTACGCGCTGATCCTGGCGGCGGGGCTCAAGGGCATCGAGGACAAGTACGAGCTGCCGCCGGCGACCGAGGACGACGTGTGGTCGTTGACCGACGGTGAGCGGCGAGCTCTCGGCCTGCAGCCGCTGCCGGGCAGCCTGGAGCAGGCCATCGTCGCGATGGAGAACTCCGAACTCGTGGCCGAGACTCTCGGTGAGCACGTGTTCGACTTCTTCCTGCGCAACAAGAAGGCCGAATGGGCCGAGTACAAGAAGCACGTCACCCGGTTCGAACTGGACCGGTACCTGTCGCTATGAACCCGCGCCGGCCGAGTCTGCACAGCGATCTCGTCCGCACCGGGTTCACCGACGCCGAACCCGCCGGGGCGCACGTGCAGGCGCTGATGGACGACGGCCTTGAGGGTCTGCTCGAACCGGGGGACTTCAGCATGGCCGCCGACCCCGACCGGGCGCTGGCGGTGCTGGCCGATCTTGCCCGGGAGAATCCCGATGGCCTGCGCGCAATTCTCGCCGATCCCGTGCAGAAGACCCGACTACTGTCGCTCATCGGGCTGTCCGAGGCACTTGGGACGTTCCTTGTGCGTTACCCACACCATGTGACCGCCCTGGCTGCCGACGACCTGCGCGGGGCACACGATCGCATCACGGCCGCAGTGGCCGGGGAGCAGCCGATGCTCGCTCTGCGGGTCGCCTACCGGCGCGAACTGCTGGGCGTCGCGGCCCGGGATCTGTCGGGGGAGGCCAGCCTCGAGACCACCATGGTCGAACTCACGTCGCTGGCCGACTCGGCCCTGCAGGCCTGCTACCTGCTGGCCGTCGCCGAGATCGGGGACGTCGCCCAACAGGTCGACCTGGCGATCGTCGCCATGGGCAAGTGCGGCGCGCGGGAACTGAACTACATCTCGGACGTCGACGTGGTCTTCATCGCCGAGCCGCGCACGTCTGACGTGGACCCGGACGTGGCCATGAAGGCCGGCCAGCAGATCGCACGTCGGCTGATGCAGATCGCGAACGCCGCCACCGAGGAGGGGTCGATCTGGGAGGTGGACGCGGCGCTGCGCCCGGAGGGGAAGGCCGGCGCACTCGTGCGCACAGTGGACTCCTACGTCGCCTACTACCGCAAGTGGGCCAAGACCTGGGAGTTCCAGGCCCTTCTCAAGGCGCGCCCGGCCGCCGGCGACCTGGAACTGGGGCGCCGGTACGTGGACTCGGTGTCGGACTTCGTGTGGACGGCCGCTGACCGCGACAACTTCGTCGATGACGTGCAGGCCATGCGCCGACGCGTCGAGGAGCACATCCCTGCCAAACAGGCCGATCGCGAGATCAAACTCGGTCGTGGTGGCCTGCGCGATGTGGAATTCGCGGTGCAGTTGCTGCAGTTGGTGCACGGGCGCAGCGACGTGACACTACGGTCTCCGGCCACACTGGCCACGCTGGAGGCGTTGGCGACCTGGGGCTACGTCGGACGTGAGGACGCGTCGTCCATGGCCAACGCGTACAGGTTCCTGCGGATCCTCGAGCACCGCGTGCAGTTGCGCCAGATGCGTCGCACCCATCTGTTCCCCGAGCGGGAGTCGGAGTTGCGGGTCATCGCCCGTTCGATGGGGATGCGCACCGACCCAGCGGCCGAGATCGAAGACGCGTTCGGCAAGCAGGTCAGGCAGGTTCGCAGACTGCACGAGAAGTTGTTCTACCGGCCTCTGCTCAACGCGGTGGCCCGGCTCGATTCCGGGGAAGCACGTCTCACCCCCGAAGCTGCTGAGGAGCGACTGCGGGCGTTGGGGTACCAGGACCCCCGGGGTGCGTTGCGACACCTGGAATCGTTGACCAACGGTGTCAGCCGTCGGGCCGCCATCCAGCGCACGCTGCTACCGGTCATGCTGGGGTGGTTCGCCGACTGCCCGGACCCCGACGCAGGTCTGTTGGGATTCCGTCGCGTCTCCGATGCCCTGGGAGCCACCCCCTGGTATCTGCGGCTCTTGCGCGACGAATCCCACACAGCTGAGCGGATGGCGCACCTGCTGGCGTCGTCGAGGTTCGCGACAGATCTGTTGCTGCGTGCCCCGGAAGCAGTCCAGATCCTGGCCGAGGACGTTGAACTGTGGCCGCGGCCGGCGGCGGACATCAAGGCCGAAGCACTGACCGCCGGACTCCGGCAGGTCGACCCAGAGGCTGCGATTGCTGCGATCCGAGCGACCAGGCGCCGGGAGTTGTTCAGGATCTCTGCCGCGGACAGCCTCGGGCTGCTCACGATCGACGAGGTGGGACCCGCACTGAGCGCCATCGCCGATGCCACCATCCAGGCGGCGCTGGCAGTAGCCACCGCCAGCGTGCTCGTGGATGGCACCCAGGCCGAAGACCTCATCGAGTTCGTCGTCATCGGCATGGGCCGCTACGGCGGCGAGGAACTCGGCTACGGCTCCGATGCCGATGTCATGTTCGTGTACCGCACGCGCGAGGGCGTGGATGAGGTCGTCGCTTCGCAGGCCGGAACGTCAGTGGCCAACGAGCTGCGTCGACTCCTTGCGCTGCCGAGCGCCGATCCGCCCATCGACATGGATGCCGACCTGCGCCCGGAAGGCCGGAACGGACCGATCGTGCGTTCGCTGGCGTCGTACGAGGCTTACTACGCCCGGTGGTCGGCGACGTGGGAGGCGCAGGCGCTTCTGCGTGCGCGCCCGGTGGCCGGCTCGCCGGCGCTGCAGGATGCCTTCGTAGCGCTGATCGATCCGATCCGTTACCCCCTCGACGGGGTGTCCCCGGCGGACCTCTTGGAGATGCGCAGGCTCAAGGCGCGGATGGAGGCCGAGCGACTGCCGCGGGGTGCCGATCCGGCGCTACATCTGAAGCTGGGACGCGGCGGGTTGTCGGACGTCGAGTGGGTGGCGCAGTTGCTGCAGTTGCAGAACGGCCACGCCCGTCCAGAACTCCGCACAACCCGGACGGTTCCGGTCCTGGAGACAGGCATGGCGTTGGGCCTCATCGAGGAGCAGGACGGCGGACGGCTCGTCGCCGCGTGGCGACTGGCCTCGGCGATCCGGGACGCGATCATGCTCAGCTCCGGCCGCGCCGGCGATTCCGTGCCCACGGACTACCGCACCCTGGGTCGGGTGGCGCACCTGCTGAACTACCCGCCGTCCGATCGCGGAGCAATGCCGGAGGACTACCGCCGGTTGACCCGGCGGGCGCGGCAGGTGATGGAGCGCCTGTTCTACGGATTGACCTGAGGCGGTCGCCCCGTCCGCCATGTCGGCGCACCGCGCCCGGATAGTGAGTACCCTCAGCAACCATGCAGACAGCGGTGAACTTCCCGGCGGCCAATGACGGGTCGCGCAGCACCAGTGCGACTGGCAGAGCCGTGCTCGCCGACGCCCTGCGGGACGTTGACCCGGCGGCGGCCCGTCGGGTCGAGGCCATCAAGGACTGGCGCTCCGGCTACCTGCCCGCGATCCGTGAACTCGTGGTCGCGGCGGCCGCGAATCCTGCGGCCGCCGTCGCGGTGTCACAAGCGGGACTGGACTCCCTGCATCAGCGATTCGTATGGACCGACAACGGGAACGACCGGCCGCTGCTGGACGGTCTGGCACTCAGTGACCATCCGGGAATGGACACCTTCGAGGTCATCGGGCGCAATGAGCGTCGCGGCGAGTTCTCCGTCCCGTACAAGGGGAAAAGGCTCAGCGGGGGTGAACTCCACAAGCAACTCGACGATTGGGTGGCCCGCGGAGTCGCCGAACCCACCTTCGCCGACGCCGTGCGCGCCGTCATGGCGCACCCGGAATGGCTGAACCTCCGCGACCTTCAGGTGGCGGTGCTCGGGGCGGGCGCGGAGATGGGTCCGCTGCGCCAACTGCTGGACTGGGGAGCGACGGTGTACGCGGTCGATCTGCCCAACGAGGACCGCTGGAACGCGATCATGTCGATCGCGAAGAACTCGGCGGGCCGCATGGCGGTACCGGTGCCACACGGTGCGGTCAACCTGGACACGGCGCCGGACAGCAGGGTTGCGCAGGTCGCGGGCCTCGACGTCATCGGCGAGACCGACGGCGTGCTGGCATGGTTGCGGGAGATCGAAGGGCCGTTCACGCTGGGCAACTACGCCTACGCTGACGGCGGGCTGCATGTGCGGGTGTCGATGGCCATCGACGCTCTGGGTGTCCTGCTGGCGCGCAGCCATCCCGACCTCTCGCTGGCGTTCCTGGCCACGCCCACCGATGTGTTCGCGGTGCCGGAGGACGCCGTCGCGATGGCACGTGACCGTTGGAACCAGCGCCGCACCCGCCGACTGCTCCAGGCCCCCCTGCACCTTGCCAACCTGTTCGAACCGGCCTATCGGGACACTGTGATCGACGACCGGGGTCGCGAGGTCGGGATCTCCGACTGCCTGGTCCCGCAGCAGGGGCCCAACTACGCCTTGGCCAAGCGGCTACAGCGGTGGCGGGCGATCGTCGCCAGGGATGCCGGCACCCGGGTCTCACTGAACGTGGCGCCGGCCACCCGCACCAGGTCGGTGGTGAAGAACCGCGCCCTGGCCGCGGCCTACGCCGGGGCAGGTCAGTTCGGCGTGGAAGTGTTCGCGCCGGCCACCGCCAACACCCTCATGGCCGCATTGCTCGTCCGGGATCTGCGCGATCCGCAGTCCGCGGCCAATCCACAGCGGGATCTGCAGAATCCCATGGACCTGTTCTCAGACGCCGCCAATCATGGGGGTTTGTGGCGCGCCGCATATGAACCCCGATCAGTGCTCACGCTGGCCGCGGTCCTCGGACTGTTCGTCCGGAACGCGTAGTCTCGGAATACTTCCCGGGGGGTCGGCCGTTGGAGGTGTCGTGAGCAACGCGGTGGACCTGGATCTGGAGGGCATGACCTGCGCGTCGTGTGCTGCCCGGATCGAGAAGAAGTTGAACGCGCTCCCGGGTGTCGAGGCGACGGTCAACTTCGCGACACACACGGCACACGTCGAGGTCCCTCCCGGGGTCTCGGCCGACGACTGTGTCGCGGCCGTCGAAAAGGCCGGGTACGGGGCCGCCCAGCGCCATCCGGAGTCTGAGCACGACCATCACTCCGACCCGACCCTGCTACGCCGGCTGATCGTCGCCGCGGTGCTGGCCGTGCCAGTCGTCATCGTGTCGATGACCATGCACGAGTCGAGGACGGCGACGCTGGTCGCCGGGCTGTTGGCGACCCCGGTGGTGTGGTGGGCGGCCTGGCCGTTCCACAGAGCGGCCTTCAAGGCGGCCCGCCATGGATCGACGACGATGGACACCCTGGTCAGTCTTGGCATCATCGCCGCCTACGGATGGTCGATCGTGGCACTGTTCACCGGTGGCCACGTCTACTTCGAAGTGGCCGTGACAGTGGCCACGTTCCTGTTGGCCGGTCGTTATGCGGAATCCCGCGCCAAGGACCGAGCCGGCGAGGCGGTCGCCGCTCTGCTCAAACTCGGGGCCAAGGACGCCACCGTGCTCAGAGACGGCCAGGAGGTCCTCATCCCGATCGCCCAACTGCGGGTCGGTGACGAGTTCGTGGTGCGACCCGGCGAGCGGATCGCCACCGACTCGGTGGTCGTCTCAGGCGCCTCGTCGGTCGACAACGCGCTCATCACCGGCGAGTCGGTACCGGTCGAGGTCGGCCCAGGTGACGCGCTGATCGGCGCTGCGGTGAATCAGACCGGTCGGCTGGTGGCGCGCGCCGAGCGGGTCGGGGCAGATACCGAACTCGCGCAGATCGCTGCCGCGGTCGAGCGTGCCCAGACCGGCAAGGCACCCGTCCAGCGACTCGCCGACCGGGTGTCGTCGGTCTTCGTGCCCGTCGTCCTGGTGCTGTCCGTGCTCACCGCGATCGGGTGGTTGATCGCCGGCGCCGGATGGAGTGCGGCTTTCACCGCGGCTGTGGCCGTGCTGATCATCGCCTGTCCGTGTGCGCTGGGGCTGGCCACACCCACTGCGATCCTGGTCGGCACCGGACGGGGTGCCCAACTCGGCGTGCTCATCGCCGGACCGGAGATCCTGGAGCGCACCCGTTCGGTCGACACCGTCGTACTGGACAAGACCGGTACCCTGACCCGGGGGAACATCGAGGCCCACGTCGTTTCCGATGACCCTGACTTCGGACGATTCGTGGGCACACTGGAGTCTGCCAGTGAACACCCGGTGGGCCGCGCCATCGCAGCCGTGTGTCCCGAACGCGGGACCCTCGAGTCCTTCGAGGCGGTGCCGGGCCGGGGTGTTCGAGGCACCGTCGATGGGGTCGAGGTCGTTGCCGGCACGCCGGCGTGGATGCGCGAACTCGGCTTCCCGGTCGGCGATGAGCGGGCCTCGGTCGTTGCCGCCTGGGACGGGCGGGTCAGGGGTGCCGTCCTGGTGTCCGACACCATCCGCGAGACCAGCGTCCGGGCGGTGGCGCAGCTGCAGGACATGGGCCTGCGGACGGTGCTGCTCACCGGCGATTCCCGGGCAGCCGCACGTGACATCGGCGAGCAGGTGGGTATCGACGAGGTCATCGCTGAGGTCAAGCCCCTCGACAAGCAGGCCGCCGTCGCGGACCTGCAGGCGCAAGGCCATCGGGTGGCGATGGTGGGTGATGGTGTCAACGACTCGGCTGCCCTGGCACAGGCCGATCTGGGCATCGCCATGGGCGCCGGTGCCGACGTGGCGATCTCGGCCAGCGACATCACTCTGGTGCGGAGCGATCCCTTGGCGATCGTCGACGCGATCCGGCTGAGCCGCCAAACACTTCGCATCATCAAGCAGAACCTGTTCTGGGCCTTCGCCTACAACAGCGCGGCGATCCCGCTGGCTATGGCCGGTCTGCTGACGCCGATGATCGCGGGCGCCGCGATGGCCTTCTCGTCGGTGTTCGTGGTGCTCAACAGCCTGCGGCTGCGCCGTTTCCGAAGCGTGCAGCGCTGACCACACTGAGTAACGCCCGTATCGCCACGAACACCGGGTGGCCGGTCGCAGCGGGCACGTGACTTAGGCTCTTTGGATGGGACGATCCATCGCCGTGTCCGTACTGGTCGCGATTGTGTGCGCGATCATCATCTGGGGACTCGGTCGTCTGCTCGACAGTTCCACGCTCTCGAGCGTCGCGATCGCAGGTGGCGCCGGGGCGGGTGTGGGGTATTTCATCACTACCCGTAGCCAGGGCGGTCCAGGTCGGGGCCCCGGACGGGACAAGTAGGCGATCGACGCAACCAGGACATTACCGTTGGGTGGATCGGGCAGGAGGTGGCAATGGGCAAGGTGACGGTGATAGCAGTCGCGCTCGCCCCTGCCATCGTGCTCGTTCCCGGGCAGGCGGCGACGGCCGCCCCGCAGGCGGCCGGCACTGCGGCGTCGGCGCGGGTGGCAGCCAAGTCCGATCGCGGCTCGCTTCGCGTCGTGACACAAGGTGTGCCGTCCGGGCGTAAAGCGAAGGTCACAGTCGCAGGCAAGAAGTACCGCAAGAAGCTTCCGAAGGCGGGCAAACTGCGCAATCTGCGTCCCGGCACGTATCGGGTATGGGCGGCTCCGATCGTCGTTGACGGCGGCACTGCCGCCGTGGCGGATCTGCCCGTGAGGGTGAAGGTCCGCAAGAAGCGCAAACCTGTCGTCCTGCGGCTGCAGTACGCCTTGATCCCCAAGAACGACAGTTATCCGCCGAGTCCCGCCAGTGGGTTGGAGGTCGTGGAACAGGGCCTGACCTCGTTGTCCCTGCGGTGGCAGAACGGTCAGGCGCCGGACCTTCAGGGAGTGGAGGTGCGGCGCAGACAGGGTTCCGAACCTCCGGCAGGTCTGGATGAGGGCAGAGTCGTGACCGTGTCGCGATTCGCCACGTCGGTGCAGGACAAGGACCTGCGGGCACACACGACGTACAGCTACAGCGTGTTCATGGTCGACACGGCGGGCAATGCCAGCAGGCCGGCTACGGTGACCACTCGGACCTCCGGCGTTGCGCTGCAGTTGGCCGCAGGCACGAGCCACACGTGTGGTCTTCTCGAGGACACGGATGCGCAGGGTGACCTTGCGGCGCTTCCGGTACCCGACCTTCTCACCTGCTGGGGTGACAACGCCCGCGGCCAAGTGGGCAAGGGTGGCGGCCCTGATTCGGTGGTGCCGGCCGACGTCGCACTTGCTGACGTGGTCCAAGTGACCGCCGGGGGTGACCACACCTGTGCCCGGCAAAGCGGTGGCACGCTGCGGTGCTGGGGCCGCAACGACTACGGACAGGCCGGGCCCGGCGTCGGCGACATCACGAGACCGGCGCAAGTGTCCGTGTCCGATGTCGTGGACGTTGCGGCGGGCGGTGAGCACACGTGCGCGGTTCTGCAGACCGGCCAGATCCGGTGCTGGGGCCGCAATGACCGCGGGCAGTTGGGTGTTCCCGCCTCGGATCCGCAGCGGCAACCGGTGGTCGTGCCGGGGATCGGCAACGCCGTGACCGTGACCGCGGGATACGCGCACACGTGTGCGGTGCTCGAGTCCGGTCAGGTGCGGTGCTGGGGCGCGAACGAGCACGGGCAGTTGGGCAACAACTCCACGTCGGACTCCGCTGATCCGGTCAGTCCCGGTTCCGGTGCGGCGCGGTCGATCACAGCGGGGGTGTTCCATACCTGCGCGGTGCTGGTCGACCAGAGCCTGCGGTGCTGGGGCGCAAACGACTACGGACAGATCGGGGACTCCACGACCACCGACCGCTTCGCCCCCGTCCAGATCCCCGTGGCCGGTGTGCGTGAGGCCAGTGCCGGTGCGTACCACACATGTGCGGTGACCAACACCGGCGTGGCACGGTGCTGGGGGCGCAACAGCGGCGGCCGCCTCGGTGACGGAACCACCACCGACCGCTCCTCGCCGACGCGGGTGACCGGCCTCGCCGGTGTGGGTGAGATTGCCGCCGGGGCGCACCACACCTGCGCGATCACGTCGGCGGGCACCTTCTGCTGGGGGTCGAACGCCAACGGCCAACTCGGCTCAGGTGACGCGGTGAGCGGCGTGCGGCCGCAACCGGTCTACGGCCTATAGGCTTCACGGGTGCTGGAGAACCTCCCCGACCTCACGATCGTCGCGATCCCGCTGTACATCCTGACGATGTCGTTGGAGGTCTTCCTCCACTGGCGTCGGCCGGTTCCCGGTCAGCGTGGCTACAGCGTTGTGGATGCGCGGACCTCCCTGATCATGGGACTCGGGTCGTTGGTCGTCGGCGGGGTGCTGGCCGGACTGCAGTTGCTAGTGCTCACCTTCTTCAGCCAGTTCGCGGTGCTGGACCTCGGCAGTCTGTTCGCCAGTGGGTCCGCCGTCGCCGTGGCGGGCGCCTTTGTCGTGCTCTTCCTGCTCGACGATTTCTGCTACTACTGGTTCCACCGAGTGCACCACGAGTCCCGGTTCTTCTGGGCGGCGCACGTCACGCATCACTCCTCGCAGTACTACAACCTGTCCACGGCCCTTCGTCAGTCCTGGACCCCGCTGACCTCCTGGATCTTCTACGTCCCGGTCATGCTGGTGGGCTTCACACCCGCGCAGTGGGCCTTCATGCACTCACTGAACCTGCTGTTCCAGTACTGGATCCACACGGAGCGGATCGATCGCATGCCGCGCTGGTTCGAGTTCGTGTTCAACACCCCGAGTCATCACCGGGTGCATCACGGGGCCAATCCCGAATACCTCGACACCAACTACGGGGGGATCCTGATCGTGTTCGATCGGGTCTTCGGGTCGTTCGTGCCGGAGGACGCGCAGGCGGTCTACGGATTGACGAAGAACATCACCACTCACAACCCTGTGAAGGTCGCGTGGCACGAGTTCTACGCCATCGCCAGCGACGTGAGATCGACCCGGTCCTGGCGGGAGCGGTGGCAGTACACGTTCGGACAACCCGGGTGGCTACCCCGCCCCCTGGAATCCCCACAGGGATCTGTAGAGCCTGTGGAGGTGTAGCGCCCGGGGCTCGCGCCCTGCAGTCGGCTCAGAGTGTTCCCGCGAGCAGCACGCGCAGGAGTTCGGCGGCGGTGGTCTGCCGGCGAACCGCGACATCCACGCCGGACTCGATCAGGGGTTTCCAGCCCGAGGCGCGTGCGGCTGCTGCGAGCGTGGCCTCGTCGCCTCCGGACATCAGGGCGGCGCGCACGTCTTTCGTGACGGGCAGCACCTCGAACACGCCGGTCCGGCCCCGATATCCGTGCGCCTCGCATTTCTCGCAGCCGCGGCCGACCACCATGGCCAGTGACTGCTCCTGGGACAGTTGCAGGCGCTGGCGTGTCTCGGGGTCGGGGACCTGCGGTTGGATGCAGTACTGGCAGGGTCTGCGGACCAGACGCTGTGCGATCACCAGGTTGAGTGAGGATGCGATCAGGTAGCGGGGGACACCCATGTCGACGAGGCGGATCACCGCGGACGGTGCGTCGATGGTGTGCACAGTGGCCAGGACCAGATGCCCGGTCAGAGCCGCGCGGATCGCCAGGTCCGCGGTGACCTTGTCCCGGATCTCACCCACCATGATGATGTCGGGGTCCTGCCGCAGTACTGAGCGCAGCCCGGCGGCGAACGTCATCCCGACCTTCTCGTCGATCTGCACCTGGCTCACCCCGGGCAGTTCGATCTCGACCGGCTCCTCCAACGTGATGAGGTTGCGTTCACCGGTGACGATCTCGTGGATGGCCGAGTACAAGGTGGTGGTCTTGCCCGAACCGGTGGGTCCGGTGATCAGCACCAAACCCTGCGAACTGCGCAGTGCCTCATGGATGATCGACAGTCCCTCCGGGGGGATACCGAGGGCGCTGAGCGCGGGCAGCTCGCCGATGTCGGTG
The DNA here is from genome assembly GCA_020636995.1 of Actinomycetota bacterium. GTDB lineage: Bacteria > Actinomycetota > Actinomycetes > S36-B12 > UBA10799 > JADKAV01. Next base: position 11,329 of record JACJWU010000001.1, read on the forward strand.
AGTAGTCGGATGACGACCTTCTCCCCGTGCAGGGTGGGCAGGGTCGACACGCGGATGTTGCGGCTCACCCCGTCCAGGCTGATGCGCGCGCGGCCGTCCTGCGGCACGCGTCTTTGAGCGATGTCGATGTTCGCGATGATCTTGATCCTGGACGTCAGGGGTGCTTGCCCGGACTTGGGCAGGACCATCACTTTGCGTAGCGTTCCGTCCACCCGCATGCGCACTCGGACCTCGCTCGCCAACGGCTCGACGTGGATGTCACTGGCGCCGAGCCGGATCGCCATCGCCATGATCTGATGCACGGCCGACACCGCGCCTTCATCGCTGCCGGAGGCCTCCTCTTCGACCACCGTGGTGACGGCGGCGTCGTCGAAGCCCTCCAGTGCCTCGACCGCGTTCGCCTCGCTCCAGGTGGACGCCAGTCTGCGTCGCAACTGGCTCTCCGGCGCCACGACCACCTGAACCCGCACGCCCTTGTGCTTGCGCAGGACGTGCAGACGCACGTCATCAAGTCCGACAACATCGACCGGGTCGGCGGCAGCGATCCGCAAGGTGCCGTCCTGGATCTGCAGCGGGAGGACGAGGGCACGTTTGGCCACCAGTTGGGGAATCGAGCGCGCGAGGTCGGGGTCGATCTCCTCCTGGGACAGATCGACGGCCTGCAAGCCGTGGGACTCCGCCAGCGCCCGCGCCAGGGTGATCTCGGTGACCCGCTCCTCGTCCAGGAGGATGCGGCCCAGCCGTCGTCTGCGGCGGGGTGGTTCCTGGGCCTGCATCGCGAGGCAGTGCTGCAATTCGGCCGGGGAGATGGCCCCCCAACCCACCAGGATGTCCCCGAGTTTGCGACTCACCTGGCGCCTCCTCGTCGACGGACAGACCCGACGCTACGCCCATGGACACCTACCGTGCGCGCCGACAAGTGCGCGTCCTGTGCCACAAGATCGGTAATCTCGGGGGCCTATGGAGGGCAACGACACCAGGGATTGGTTGGGGCACGTCATCGTCTGTGGCCTGCAGGGTCTCGGTGTGCGCGTCGTCGAGTTGCTGCAGTCCGCTGCCATCCGGGTGGTCGTGGTGGGAAACGCGGCCGAGGACCATCATCTGCGGCTCGTCCAGGCGCTGGCAGTGCCCCGGATCAACAGCAGTCCGCGCAATCCCGACAGTCTGTGGGCGGCCGGGCTTGAGGGAGCTCTCGCAGTGGTCTGCGTCGAGGACGATGACCTGCGTTGCCTGGAGGCCGCCCTACTGGTCCAGGAACTGGCTCCCCGGGTCCGGGTGATCGTACGGCAGTCGAACCCCGCGGTCGGGCGAGCCGTGACCTCGGCCATCACGAACGGTGTCGTGGTCAATCCGGCCGACCTCGCTGCCGCCACATTCGTCGAATCCATCCTCGACCAGGGTGTGCATGAACTGCGGATCTCCGATGACATCTACGTGGTCCGGGAGGTTGAGGTCACCGCGTCGGGCCAGTTGAAAGAACTGTTCGGTGATCTGGCGCCGATAGTGGTGACGCATGAGGACGGCCACACGGCGGTCTGCCCGAGCCGTGAGTACTCCGTGGAGATCGGTGACCGGGTGGCACTCGTGGGTGCGGCAGCCGAACTGATGGACCTGCACGACGTACCCGCACAGCCGCTGGGCAAGGAGGTGCCACGTGCGACCACTCGCCGCAGGCATCCCTGGCGCACGCTGGTGCAGACCCTGTCGTACGGCTCCAACAGCGCGCTGAAGTGGACGGTGGCGGCGTGGGGGCTGGTGGCGATCGCCTTCGCGGGCCTTCTGATGCTCGGCTACGTCAACAGCGGGGTCAAGGTGATGGACCCTCTCGATGCTCTCTATTTCTCGGTCGAGACTCTTGCCACCATCGGTTACGGCGACTTCTCCTTCGACAGCCAACCCGCGTGGCTGCGATGGTCGGCCATCGTGGTCATGATGGCCACGGTCGTTCTGCTGGCCACCTTCTATGCCCTCGTCACCGAGTACCTGGTCAGTCGCCGGATCGCGGCGACGTTCGGTCTCGTGCGTGCGACGGGTATGTCGCAACACGTGATCGTGATCGGACTGGGCTCGCTGGGCATCTCCGTGGTGGAACGACTCGTCGCGATGAACCAGTCCGTCGTCGTCGTGGAACGTGACCAGAGCAACCGCCACATCGGCCGGGCGAGGGCGCTGGGGGTGCCGGTACTGGCGCAGGATGCGACCCAACCCGAGACGTTGCAGGCCGCCAGCCTCCCCGCCGCGCAGGCGGTCGCCGTGTTGACTTCGGACGAGTACGGCAACATCGAGTCCGGGTTGGCGGTTCGGGACACGCTGGGACTGCGCGCAGCCGACGTGCCGGTGGTCATGCGGGTCTTCGACCGCCGACTCGGTGGCATGCTCGAGGAGCGCCTGCACTTCCACCACGTGCGGTCGGTGTCCGCGGTCTCGGCGCCGTGGTTCGTGGCCGCCGCCCTCGGTCTGGAGGTCATCGCCACGTTCGCCGTCGACCAGGAGACGTTCATCGCCGGGCGCTTGACTGTGCGCGCCGAGGGGGGACTGGCGGGCGCCTCGATGCTCGATCTGCCGATGCAAGCCCGGGTCATGGCACTGTTCCGGGAGGGAGGCCTCGAGCACCTGCCGCGCAGTCAAACAACACTGCAGGCCGGTGACGATGCCTATGTCGTCGGGCCGCCAGAGGATCTCCTACTGCTGCTCATGCACAATCGGGCGGTCGCGCCGGTGCGCTAGCCCACCTCCGGGACTATCCGGGAGCACTCCGGGAATCGGTGAGCGGTTCGACCACCACCGAAGTGCTCACCGATTCACAGAGTGCTCACGGATGGCCCTCGGGGCTCACCCCGCGAGGTGTTGCTCGAGGCGAGTGGTGTCCGCGGTTGTCCACCCAACAGGGCGCAGGATGTCGGCCCAGGCCGCCACCGGATCGGTCCCGTAGACGTGACCGTGTCCGGCGGGCACACCCTGGCTGTTCATCATGTCCCCGGTGAGGCCCGCGAAGGTGACCAGCGGTAGCCACGGCCAGGACAGGACGCCGGGGCCCCGCGGCTCGGCCAGCCAATCCGGGCGTGACCAGAGCACCGACGGTGACCACCACACCACGGGGTCGGAGGCGTTCTGCAAGTACACGACTCGCGGGGAGCGGAACGGTGCGGTCGGTAGGGACAGGTCCGCCGGCTGATTGGCCCACCGGAGGTGCGTTCCCTCGTCGTACACCGGCAGATGCTCAGGCGTGCCAGGCTCGCGTTCGTGGGTGTATCGCCGCCACAAGGCAGTGGCGTTCGGCGGCCCTTGGAACATGGCGCCGTCGGTGCGTGCGAGCAGATCATCGAGACTCTGGAAAGCCCCGCTGGCCCCGTACGCGCCAAGGCTCTCTCCGAAGACCACCAGTCGTGGCCGGCGCTGCACAGGGATCTGGTCGAGGCGCTGCCGCACGGCGTCGAGGACCGCCGTGGCTTCCTTGACCGAGGTGGGCCGGTCGACGGCGAACGACAGGAAACTCGGAAGGAGCGAGTACTGGGTGGAAACGGTGGCGACGTCGCCGTTGAGCAGGTACTCCAGTGGTGTGACCTCACCGGGATCGACGGTGCCTGCGCCGGCGCTGGTTCCGACCGCGATGACCGCACGGTTGAAGCCGCCGAAGCGTTCGAGCTCCTGCACCGCAAGCGCGGCTCGTTGCGTGGGCGAGTCGGCCGAATCGATGCCGACGAAGACCCGAATCGGATCGGTGGCCGGGACACCTGAGAAGGCGGTGAGTTCCGCGGTGGGTGTCACGCCTGCGACGAAGGCTTGCCCCTGCGAACCCAGGGCTTGCCAGGGGATCGCGGAGTCGGGGCCGCCGGACACGACCGGGCTGGCCGGAGGGTTCACCCCGGCCGGAGTTGCGGCGTTCATCGATCGGAACAGGGGCGAGAGGGCGGTGGCCAGGGTCGACGGCAGCCGATCGATCGCCACCGCTGCGATCACGACGGAGACGGTCACTGCGGAGGCCGTGGCGACCCGGGGTGAGGCGAATCTGCGCAGTCCGCGATCCAGTCGATGGCCCGCCCAGCGGATGCCCCGCGCGACGAGAAGCAGCACCAGAAAGACGGTGAATGCCGCGAGCGCGGCGACACCCACCCAGACGCTGCCCGGAGCCCGGACTCCTGTGATCTGTGCGAGGTCGGCTTGCCACTGCCTGCCGAGGAGCAGGGCGCCCGTGACGAGCCCGGTACCTGTCAGCAGGGCGACGGCGCGCGTGCGTTCGTCACTGCGCCAATCGGGTCTGTGCCGCAGCCGGCGAATCGTCCAGCCCACCAGGACTGCGAGGCCGTAACCGATGGCCGCGAGGACACCTGCGAGCAGGCCCTGGATGAGACTCGAGCGGGGGATCAGCGACGGGATGACGCTCAGGGCCGCTCCCACAGCCGCCCCGATGAGACCGGCGAACGAGAGGTTCACAGTTCGGAATGGACGATCGCGCCACCCGCGATCGTCATCAGGACAGGCACCTGCGACAGTCCGCGCCCAGCCGCCAGGGACCCGCGGGTGATGTCGGCCCCCAGGAGTACCAGATCAGCCCGTCGTCCGACCGTCATGTCGCCGCCGTTGTCGTCGTGATTGACGTATGCGGAACCGGCGGTGAAGGCGTCGATACCAGCAGCCACAGTGATGCGTTCGTCGGGAAGGAAGGCTGGTTCATCCGGCGTGCCCGGATCCACTCGCGTGGCCCCCACTTCGATCTGCGTCAAGGGGTTGGCCGTCGACACCGACCAGTCGCTGCCCATTGCCAGGCGCGCTCCGGCGCCGGACAGTGAGGCGAACGGATACTGGCGGTCCGCCCGCTCGCCACCGAGGTAGGGGATGGTGAGTTCTCGCATCTGGTCGTCGCTGGAGGCCCAGTACATCTGGCAGTTGGCCGTGACGCCCAGAGCGGCGAAGCGGGCCATGTCAGTGGGATGGACCAGTTGCAGGTGCGCGATGTGGTGGCGGTTGTCGTTGCGGCCATTGGCTGCCCGCGCGGCTGCGACAGCGTCGAGGGCCATGCGGACGGCACGGTCCCCGATCGCGTGCATGTGGACCTGGAACCCGGCCGCATCGAGGGCCGTGACCGCCGCCTGCAACAGGTCGGGGTCGATGAAGGCGAGGCCGCTGTTGTCGGTGTGGCCGCCGCATCCGTCGCAGTACGGTTCCAAGAGCGCGCCTGTGTAGTTCTCGAGCACCCCGTCGATCATGATCTTCACCGTGGTGGGGTGGAAGCCGGATGCCGCCAGTTCCCGTCGGGCGACAAGTTCGTCGATCTGCTCCAACCCGCGGTGGCGGTCCCACCACAGAGCGCCGACAACCCGGGCCGTGAGTCGCCCGTCTTCGGCCAAGGCGCGGTACGCGGATTGCGTCGCGGGAGTCACCCAGGCGTCCTGCCAGGCGGTGATGCCCAGGGAGTGCAGATGCTGCTGACCGGAGAGGATCGCCTGTTCCCACTGCGAGTTCGACGGGGGTGGGACGACATGTTCGTTGACCCAGTAGGCCGCTCCCTCGTGCAGGGTGCCGGTCGGTTCGCCGGTCGGGTCACGTTCGATGCGGCCGTCGGGAGGATCGGGCGTGGCGGCCGTGATGCCCGCGGCGTCCAGCGCGCGGGAGTTCAACCACGCACCATGGACGTCGCGGTTGAACAGGAACACCGGACGGTCGGGCACGATCGCATCCAGGTCCTCCTTGCGGGGCGTGCCGCCGGGGAACTGCGGCATCGACCAACCGCCCCCGGTGATCCACTGCGCCTCCGGGTGGGCTGCGGCGTGTTCGGCAATGATCTCCAGGTACTCCTCGCGGCTGTCGGCATCGTTGAGCCAGACCCGAAGGAGGTTGAGGCCGGCGAAGGGTGTGTGCACGTGCGCGTCCTGGAAGCCCGGGACGACAGTCATCCCGGTGGCGTCGATGACCTCGGTGCGGGGACCGATCTGCGGCTCGACGATATGACCGTCACCGATCCCGATAGCCCCGGTACATCGCCCCCAGATGTGGGCACCGGTCATGACGAGGTCTGCGGGCATGGGTTTCAGTTAACCACCGCCGGCGGCGTCATCCACCGCTTGGGCCGCGTCACGAGGTCGAGTACGTGAAGACGTCATCCACTTTCCTCTCGAAGACACCCGCGATGAGGAACGCCACCTCCAGTGAGGGTGAGTACTTGTTCGCCTCGATGGAGTTGATCGTCTGGCGCGACACCCCTACCCGATCAGCCAGTTCCTGTTGCGACATGCCAGCATGCTGCTCACGCAGGTGTCGCACCCCGTTGGTGAGCCGGCCTCGGCGCTTGCCCACGTCACGTGCCTCGTCGGTAGAGCACGATGGTCGACCCGACGCCCACCAACTGCGCGACCACCCAGCCCGCGAGCAGGACGTTGAGGAAGGCGAAGTTGCCGGCCACGGCCACGCCGGTCACGAGCGCGACGAACACGGCGACCCCGAGGGCGAAGGCGCCGTTGCGTGTGCCCAGCAGTGCGTAGAGTCGGTCGCGTTCGTCGGGCGTCGTGTCCCTGCGCGCCACGATCGCAAGGATGCTGAGGCCCACCGCCATGATGGCCGCCAACGCGACCGCCGCGATGACGAAGAGCACCACTTGGTCAGGTGCGATGTCCTGCCCGTGGCCAGGCACCACCGCGCTGAAGAACCAGCCGTACACGGCGACCAGAGCCGCCACCTGAAGCCAGAGCGTTCGTTCGGCGAACGACATCCATTCCTCCCGAATGTCAAAATAACCCGACACCTGATTCTCGCCCAGTAAAGCAAGGAATGTCAACTATTTTTTACATCCGGTACGACGGGGCTCGAGTCCCTGGTCGATGGTCAGACAGCGCGCACTCGGTTGTTGCGGGGGTTGTGTTCGAGTTCGACGAGGCCGAGCTCCTCCAGCAACGGTGGCAGGTACATCCCGAATCGCCCACGGTATCCCTTGCGCAAGCCGTACCACCCGCCCAGCGGGTTGTCAGGGGAGCGGCCCCACGCTTCCACGGTGTCCGGTTTCGGGTCTTTCTTCTCGTCCGCGGCGCCGAGTTCGACCCAGCCACCGTCGGCTGCCAGCATTGCGTGCAGGTCGTCGATGGCACTGAGGTGGTAGCGCAGGGTCGTGGAACCGACCTCGCACACGAGGGCGGGCGGGTCCGCCTGCTCGTCGCGGTACATCGTGTACTCGGAGGTACCGGGGGCCGTCTTCAGACGCCACGGATCGTCGTGGGTGCCACTTCCGCTCATGCAGCCGAGTATGGACCTGTACGTGGGAGGGGACAAGGTGAAGCCCCGGCACCGAGGGGAGGGTCGCTGGGTGCCGGGGCTTCACTGTCTGGGACTACGCATGGACTACACCCGCCTGACGAGGCGGACTTGCCCACAAGTCTTGGCCGGTGGGCCTAGATGTCGTAGTACAGCTCGAACTCGTGCGGGTGCGGGCGCAGACGGATGGGGTCCACCTCGTTCGTCCGCTTGTAGTCGATCCACGTCTCGATGAGGTCGTCGGTGAAGACGTCACCCTCGGTGAGGAAGTCGTGGTCGGCCTCGAGAGCATCCAGCACGTCCGGCAGCGTGCCCGGAACCTGCGGGATGTTGGCGGCCTCGTCCGGCGGCAACTCGTACAGGTCCTTGTCCACCGGCTCGACCGGCTCGATCTTGTTCTTGATCCCGTCGAGTCCGGCCATGAGCATCGCTGAGAACGCGAGGTAGGGGTTGCTCGAGGGGTCGGGCACCCGGAACTCGATGCGCTTGGCCTTCGGGTTGTTGCCCGTGATCGGAATCCGGATGCACGCGGAGCGGTTGCGCTGCGAGTACACCAGGTTGACCGGCGCCTCGAAGCCCGGCACCAAGCGGTGGTAGGAGTTCACGGTCGGGTTGGTGAACGCAAGGACCGCCGGCGCGTGGGCCAGCAGACCGCCGATGTACCAGCGGGCGAGGTCCGACAGGCCGGCGTAGCCCAGCTCGTCGTAGAACAGCGGCTTGCCGTCCTTCCACAGCGACTGGTGGCAGTGCATACCCGAACCGTTGTCACCGAAGATCGGCTTCGGCATGAAGGTCACAGACTTGCCTGCTGCCCAGCCGACGTTCTTGATGACGTACTTGAACTTCATGACGTCGTCTGCGGCCTTCGCGAGGGTGTCGAAGCGGTAGTTGATCTCGGCTTGTCCCGCGGTGCCGACCTCGTGGTGGGCGCGCTCGACGGACAGGCCGACCTCGCCGAGGGTCTTGGTCATCTGGTCACGCAGATCGGCGTAGTGGTCGACCGGCGGCACCGGGAAGTACCCGCCCTTGTAGGGGGTCTTGTACCCACGGTTGGGGCCACCGTCGAGCTCGTGCTCGCGGCCGGAGTTCCACTTGCCCTCGACGGAGTCGATGAAGTAGAAGCCCGCGTTCTGCTTGGTCTCGAAGCGCACCGAATCGAAGATGTAGAACTCCGCCTCGGGGGCGAAGAAGGCCGTGTCGGCGATGCCGGTGGACTTCATGTAAGCCTCGGCCTTGGCGGCGATGTTGCGCGGGTCGCGGCTGTACAACTCGTCGGTGAACGGGTCGCGGATGGACATGTTGATGATCAGCGTCTTCTCAGCCCGGAACGGGTCGAGGTAGGCGCTGCCGAGGTCGGGCGTGAGCTTCATGTCCGACTCGTGGATTGCCTGGAACCCACGGATCGACGAACCGTCGAACATCTGGCCGTTGGCGAAGAAGTCCTCGTCAACGCTCTCAGCCGGCACATTGAAGTGCTGCATGACGCCGGGCAGATCGCAGAAACGAACGTCGATGAACTTGACGTCCTCTTCCTGGATGTACCGCATAACCTCGTCAGGATTGGTGAACATCTGACTCCCTTGTCGTTTCGGCGGGGCGGCCCCCACCTTGTCTGGCGCGCGCTTGGTGTGCCGCGTCTGCCTCGACCCTACGAGTTGTGCGTTTCTCTGCCGTCACCCGGTTGTTTCAGGGATGTAACACCGCGGGCAGGGTTGGCCCGCCTCGGTGGGCAGATTGCGTATTGGGCCAGTGGGTGGTCGTGTGTGCAATCTGCTCGGGGCAGGGGGTCGCAGGTCGTGTCTCCCTCGGTGGGCAGATTGCGTATTGGGCCAGTGGGTGGTCGTGTGCGCAATCTGCTCGGGGCAGGTGGTCGCAGGTCGTGTCTCCCTCGGTGGGCAGATTGCGTATCGGGCCAGTGGGTGGTCGTGTGCGCAATCTGCTTGGGGCAGGTGGTCGCAGGTCGCGCCGCCGCGGTGGGCAGATTGCGTATCGGGCCTGTGGGTGGTCGTGTGTGCAATCTGCTCGGGGCGGTGGCTCACCGGGGCCGCGGTGGCCCGGATCAGCCCGTGTAGTACCTGTCGATCTCGGTGAAAGCCTCGTCGAGGATGGCCAGACCCTCAGCGGCCTCCTGCTCGGTGATCACGCACGGGGGCACGACATGCATCCGGTTGAAGTTCGCGAAAGGGAGCAGTCCGCGCGAGACGCACGCCTTCGTCAGCGCACCCATCGCCTCGCTGGTGCCTCCGTACGGCGCAAGGGGCTCGCGGGTCTCCCGGTCGCTGACCAGGTCGAGGGCCCAGAAGACGCCCATGCCGCGCACCTCCCCGATCACCGGGTGCTTCTCGGCCAGTTCCCGCAGGCCGGGACCCAGCACCGTCTCGCCGATCGTCTTGGCGTGCTCGACGATGCCCTCCTCGCGCATGGCCGTGATGGTGGCCAGTGCCGAGGCGCAGGCCAACGGGTGGCCGCTGTAGGTCAGGCCACCGGGGAACACCCGCTCGTCGAAGGTCGCGGCGATCTCGTCGCTGATGATCACCCCGCCCAGCGGCACGTAGCCGGAGTTGGAGCCCTTCGCGAAGATGATCAGGTCCGGGTTGACGCCCCAATGGTCGATGGCCAGCCACTCGCCGGTGCGGCCGAAGCCCGCCATGACCTCGTCGGCGATGTAGACGATGCCGTACTTGTCGCACAGTGCGCGCACGCCAGCCAGATACCCAGGCGGGGGAACCAACACGCCAGCTGTCCCGACCACGGTCTCCAAGATGATGGCGGCGATGGTGTTCGCCCCTTCGAACGCGATCACCTGCTCGAGGTGAGCCAGAGCGCGCTCGCATTCCTGGTCCTCGTCGGCCGACCAGAAGGAGGAACGGTAGAGATAGGGACCGAAGAAGTGGACGTGACCATACGCGAACTCGTTGGGCCAGCGGCGCGGGTCGCCGGTTGCGTTGATCGCCGCGCCAGTGTTGCCGTGGTAACTGCGATAGAAGCTCAGAACCTTGTGCTTGCCGGTGTGCAGTCGCGCCATGCGGATGGCGTTCTCCGCGGCGTCCGCTCCGCCGTTGGTGAAGAACACCTTCTGGTGGCCTGCCGGGGCTACCTCCGTGATCGCCTTGGCGGTCTGCCCGCGCACCAGTGACGCGTGCTGGGGAGCCAACGTCACCTGGATGGCGGCCTGCTCCTGGATGGCCTGCACCACCTTGGGGTGCTGGTGGCCGATGTTGGTGTTGACCAATTGGCTGGAGAAGTCGAGGAAGGAGTTGCCCTCGAAGTCCCACAGGCGGGAGCCCTCCCCGGACTGGAACACCAGCGGTTTCAGCGCCCCCTGGGCGCTCCAGGAATGGAACACGTGCGCCCGATCGAGATCGAAGGCATCGGCGTTGCTCACAACGGATTCAGAATCGGCCATGCAGTACAGAGTACGGTTTGGACTGGCGAGGCGGCCACCCTCCTGCGGAAACAGCACTCGGCGGGCCCTGTGTGAAGTACCCTCATGTCCATGCCCGCGATCCTGTCCGCCAGCTATCGCGAGGTGTGCATGTGGCAGGAGCAGGTGCCGCGCGATGACCGCGCCGTGGGCGACTTGCCCGATGGTGTGGATGTCCTGGTGGTGGGGGCGGGGTACTGCGGGCTCGGAGCCGCCGATGGTGCCGCGAGTGCAGGTGCCGACGTTCTCGTGCTGGACAAGGAACCCCTCGGCTGGGGTGCGTCGAGCCGCAACGGCGGGATGGTGATCCCCGAGTTGAAGGCCGGCCCCGAGAAACTCGCGAAGAAGATCGGCGATCTGGCCCACCGGCTGTACGAGGAGGTCGAGGAGGCCTTCGATCACACCGAGGATCTGGTGGCGCAGATGGATTGCGACTACCGGCGCAGTGGCCAGTTGTACCTGGCGCACACGCCGCGGCATACGCCGTACCTGCGCGATCTCGCCGCTGAACTGCAACGGTCCGGGCAAGCCGTGCACTTCCTGGATGCCGCGGCAGTCACCGCCCGCACGGGCAGTACCGCGTTCGATTCCGCGATCTTCTATGAGAAGGTCGGCGGGCTGCACCCGGCGAAGTTCCACGACGGGATGGCGAAACGGGCGCTCGCGGCGGGAGCGGCCGTCCACGACCGGACCGGTGTCACGGGGATCCGGTCGCGGGCGGGCGGCTTCGAGGTCGAGACGACCCGCGGGCGGGTGCGCGCATCCCAGGTGATCGTGGGGACCAACGCCTACATGGACAGTGCCGTGCCCGACCTGGCCAAGCGCATCCTGCCGATCAACTCCTACATCATCGCCACCGAGCCGCTCACTCAGGAACAGCGTGACGTCATCGGCCCGCAGATGATGGTCGACACGAAGAACCTGCTCTTCTACTGGCGGCTCACTGCCGACGGCCGCATGATCTTCGGTGGCCGCAACCGGCTGGACCCGGTCGACATCCCCGTGGCACGGGACTTCCTGTACGACAACATGGTGCGCATCCACCCGCAACTGCAGGGTGTGGCCATCGACTACGCGTGGACCGGCTTCGTGGCGATGACCCTCGACCGACTGCCACACGTCGGAACGATCGACGGTGTCTGGTACGCCACGGGGTGCAACGGCACGGGGGTGAGTCTCAACGGCTGGCTGGGCCATCGTCTCGGGCACGTCGTCACCGGGCAGGCGCCACCACCGGCATTCGCCGAACTCAAACACCCATCCATCCCCCTCAAGCCCCTGTCGCCGTCGTACGTGCCCCTGGTCGGGCGGTACTTCGCGTTGCAGGACCGTAGATAGGAGCACCATGATCGACCGCGCACGACTCGCAGCCGGCCTCGAGGCCGAGCGGGCGACCCATCGTGAACGTACGCCTGAATCCCGGAGGCTGTTCGACGCCGCCGACCACCTCTTCGGGCGCGTGCCGATGACCTGGATGAACAAGTGGGCCGGCGGGTATCCGCTGTACCTCGAAGCGGCCCGTGGCAATCGGATCACGGACGTGGACGGTCACGAGTACGTCGACTTCGCCCTCGGCGACACGGGCTCGATGGCCGGACATTCGCCGGCCGCGACCGTCGCGGCGGTGCAGCGACGGATCGGCGAGCTCGGCGGCATCACCACGATGATGCCCAGTGAGGACGCCGAGTGGGTGGCTGCGGATCTGACGCGCCGATTCGGACTGCCGTTGTGGTCGTTCAGCCTCACGGCCACCGATGCCAACCGATGGGCGCTGCGGGTGGCCAGGATGGTGACCGGCCGGCCCAAGGTGATGGCCTTCTCCTACTGCTACCACGGCTCGGTGGACGAGACGTTCGTCATCACCGGACCCGATGGTGGGACCGCCCCACGGGGCGGGAACGTAGGACCGGCCTACCCGGTGGCCGAGTCGACACGGGTGGCGGAGTTCAACGATCTGGCCAGCGTCGAGGCGGGTCTTGCGCACGGTGACGTCGCGGTGCTGATCATGGAGCCCGCACTGACCAACATCGGCATCGTGCTGCCCGAGCCGGGATTCCTGCAGGGCTGCCGCGACCTGTGCACCAAGTACGGAACATTGCTGCTCATCGACGAGACGCACACCATCTCCGCCGGCCCCGGGGGCTGTACTGCTGCGTGGGGCTTGCAGCCCGACATCTTTGTGATCGGCAAGAGCATCGGCGGCGGGATCCCCAGCGGGGCCTATGGCATCACCGAGGCGGTAGCCGACGCGGTGCGGAACCACCCGGAGGCGGATCTCGTGGACGTCGGTGGAGTCGGCGGCACCCTGGCCGGAAACGTACTTTCGACGGCGGCCATGCGTGCGACGCTGGGGGAGGTGCTGACGCAAGCCAACTTCGACCACATGATCGAGTTGGCCACCCGCTTCCGGGAGGGGGTCGAGGCGGTGCTCAGCACCCACAACGTGGACTGGTCGATCGCGCAACTCGGCGCGCGGGCGGAATACCGCTTCTGCGCTCCGGCGCCCCGTACCGGCACCGAGTCGGCGGCAGCCCACGACGATGAGATCGAGGAGTACTTGCACCTCTATCTCTCGAACCGTGGCGTGCTCATCACGCCGTTCCACAACATGGCCCTGATGTGCCCCGAGACCACGGCTGCCGATGTGGATCTGCACAGCGCGCTATTCGGCGAGGCGGTCGCCGGGATCGTCTAGCGGTTCATGGCCAGGACCTCGACCGCCGGTGCGGTCAGGTCATGTCTGCGGCCGCGTGATCGATGGCATCGACCAAGCGGGCACGTTCGCGTGCGACGTACCCGCCCTTGGAGTAGTTGCGGATCAGGTCCTCGACGAATTCGACGGGATCGTCGCCGACAACCTGGCGGATCGGGGTGCCGTCGGCGGCCGCCCGTTCGAAGAGGTCGGCCACATCGTCGAACAGTGCGACCGCACTCTTGGCGTCCATCGGACCGAAGTACATGAGATAGCGCTGGACGGCGTCGACGGCCTCGCGGTAGTTCGGCGGAAGGTTCTTCACACGCGCTCTGTAGGCCCGCCACCGGCGCTTGTCGCCGATCAACGTGGTGATCAGATTCTTAGTCATCAGTGTCTCCTTCATGGAGCTGTGCCAGTCGCTCTGCGAGGAAGCTCCATGTCCTCCAGAACTCGTCGAGGTAGTCGTTGCCCGCCTGATTGAGCGTGTAGACCTTGCGGGGCGGCCCCTTCTGCGAGGGGACCTTCTCCACGTCCACGAGCCCGCGTTGCTCGATCCGGATCAGCAGGGCGTAGACGGTGCCCTCCGCGATGTCCGAGAAGCCCTGCTCGCGCAGCCATGCCGTGATCTCGTAGCCGTACGCGGACCGGTCGGACAGGAACGCCAGAACGATGCCCTCGAGGGTCCCCTTCAACATCTCAGTGAGTTGTTTGCCCACCCGAACTCCCAGTACCTAGCGATGGTGACTACCACTAGATAGTAACACTGACTACTGAGGGGTCAACTCCTCGCTTCGCGTGCGACGTCGGTCAGGTGACGCGACTGGTGGGATCAACCTCGCGGTAGGCGCCCGACTCCACCAGCGCCCGCAGTCGGTCGAGCCCGTCCCACACCTCGGTGTAGCTGGTGGGCAGCGGCGAGATCGCCAGGCGAATGCTGTCCGGGGCCCGGTAGTCGGGGATCGTCCTGGTCAGCACCCGCATGGCTGCCGCGATCTGCTTGGCCTCGGGATGGCCGATCGTGACGTGACCGCCGCGCTGATGTGGATCTCGCGGGCTGAGCAGGGAGAAGCCGAGCGGCGCGAGCCACGCGTCGTACAGGGCGATCATGAGCTCGGTACCCCGTTGCGCCTTCTCACCTATCGCGGACATGCCCGCCTGCTCGATCATCCCGAAAGCGACCTGCACGGCACGCAGTCCGAGGATCGGGGGAGTGGCGATCTGGAAGCGCCGGATGCCGTCCGCGGGGTCGAAGACAGGCCCCATCGCGAACTGCTCGCGGTTGGCGAACCAACCCTGAACGGGTACGCGAAGCTCGGCCTGTCGTGAGGCGTTGACGTAGAGCCAAGCCGGAGCTCCGGGACCGGAGTTGCCGTACTTGTAGGTGCAGCCGACCGCCAGGTCCACACCCCACTCGTCGAATCGCAGGTCGATGCTGCCGACGGCATGGGAGGCGTCCCAGACCGTCAGCGCACCATGACTGCGAGCCAGTGCGGTGAGGGCCGCAACGTCTTGGCGTGCGCCGGAGCGGTACTGCACGACCTGCAGTGCCACCAGTGCGGTGTCGTCATCGATGTGCTTGGCGAGTTCGTCAGGGCTGATGCGTTCGTCGTCGGACGAGGTGGGAACACCGCCCGTCCCGTCGTTGTCGAGGATCACCAGATCCAGATCCATCGACCGGGCGATCCCGGCAAGGATGTACCGGTCTGTCGGGAAGTTCGCTGCGTCGATGATGACCCGGCGGCGGCCGGGCCGGGCCGCAACGGCGGCTACACACAACTGGTAGAAGTTCACCGACGTCGTGTCCTGGACGAGGACCTGACCAGGCGCTGCACCGAGGGCGGCGCGACCCAGCAGGTCGCCGGTGGTCTGGGCCTCGTCGATCCAGTGTGACCACCCGTCGACGAGCTCATCGCCCCACTCTTCGGTCAACAGCTCGTTGATGGCCGGCGCGGTGGCATGCGGCAGCCGGCCCAGCGAGTTCCCGTCGAGGTAGCAGACCTCCGGATCGCCGACGTGGAACCGGTTGCGGTAGTCGGCCAGCGGGTCTGCGGCGTCGAGGGCCTGCGCCGCTTCGCGTGCCGTGGGCTGCATTCTCAGGCCTGCACCACGCGGCCGAACGCCTCGGTGTACTCCCGCTCCTCCTCGGGCGTGAAGTCGCGGAACACCTGGGCTTGCGACAGCAGTTTCTCGGTGGGGAAGATCCATTCGCTCTTGGCCAGTGCTGGTTCGGTCTTCGCAAGGATCTCCTGCGCCCCTTTCACCGGGCACATGTAGTTCACCCACGCCGCCACCTTGGCAGCGACCTCGGGCCGGTAGTAGTAGTTGATCAGCGCCTCGGCGCCGGCCTTGTTCGTCGCGGTGGACGGGATGAAGAAGTTGTCCGACCACAAGGTGCCGCCGGTGTCGGGTAGCGCGAACTCCCACTTGTCGCCCTCTTCGGCGTTGATCTGGAAGATGTCCCCGGACCAGCCGATCGCGGCCCAAGCCTGCTCGTTGATCAGGTCCTCCTTGTAGGAGTTGCCCTTGACCTGCTTGATCTGGCCCGAGTCCACTTGCTCTTCCACGACGGCCAGCGCGTTCATGAACTGCTCGGCGGTGAAGGGTTTGTCGATGTCGACGCCCTGGGCGAGCATCACTAGTCCCACAGTGTCCTGCACCTCGGACAACACCACGACCTTGCCTTTGAGCTCCGGGGCCCACAGGTCGTCGACGCTGCGCAGGCCGTTGGGTACGCGCTCCTTGTTCCAGGCCAGACCGCCGAAACCGGACTGGTAGGTCAAGGAGTACACACGTCCAGGGTCGAAAGCGACGTTCTCGAGTTCTGGCAGGAGGTTCTTGGCGTTCGGGATGTTGGCCTTGTCCAGCGGAGCCGCCCAGCCCTTCGCGATCCACTGCGCGATGAGCGAATCCGAAGGGGTCACCAGGTCGTAGCCGATGTCCATCCCGCGGGCCAACTGCGGGGCGACCTTGCCGTTGAAGCTCACGTTGTCGTCGATGTCCTCGCGGTATTCGACGGTGTAACCGGTCTCCTCCTCGAAGGCCTCCAGCGTGGGGAAACTGCGGGTCTTGCGGTTGTAGTCGAGGTACAACGTCCAGTTGGCCCACGTGATGGTGTCATCGTTGGGGTCCTGGCTCGCGGTCTGTCCGGTCTCTCCCGGCGCGCCCTGTGTCCCGCAGCCGGCGAGTGCCGCGGACGCCGCCAATGCGCCCAGGAGTCGGCGACGGCTCAGTTCTTTGCCCATGGGTTCAGCGTATGACGGTCCTCGGCGTGGGTCGGCGCACGCGGCCGCGATTGTTACGTTGTTGCCACCTGGCAGGGCTCAGTGTCACGTTGTTGCTGGATTCTGCGCGTGTGAACCAGCAACAACGTGACAACCGCGTCGAGGAGCCGACAACAACGTCACAATCGTCGTGCCGGGCGGACGTTCCGGCACGACAGCCGAATCAGGCGTTGGTCGGGAATCCCAGGTTGATCCCACCGTGGGCGGGGTCCGGCCAGCGACTGGTCACGACCTTGCCCCTGGTGAAGAAGTGGAAACCCTCCACGCCGTGCGCGTGGGTGTCGCCGAACAGCGATGCCTTCCAGCCACCGAACGAGTAGTAGGCCATGGGCACCGGGATCGGGACGTTGATCCCGATCATGCCGACCTTGACCTCGTTCTGGAACTTCCGCGCCGCGCCGCCGTCGCAGGTGAAGATGGCGGTGCCGTTGCCATAGGGGTGGGAGTTGATCAACTCCATGCCCTCCTCGTAGGAGGCGACGCGCACCACAGACAAGACAGGCCCGAAGATCTCATCGGTGTAGATGCTCATGTCCGTGGTGACGTTGTCGAAAAGCGTCGGTCCCAGCCAGAACCCGCCCGGCTCGCCGTCGGGCTGGACCTGGCGGCCGTCCACCACCAGCGTCGCACCTTCCGACACGCCTGCATCGACGTAGCCCGCAACCTTGTCCCGGTGGACCTTGGTCACCAGCGGCCCCATGTCGCAGCCGCGGCGGCCGTCACCGGTACGAAGAGTGGCCATGCGGGTCTCGACGGCCTTGATCAGGTCGTCGGCGATCGGCTCGACCGCCACGACGACCGAGATGGCCATGCAGCGCTCGCCGGCGGAGCCGTAGCCGGCGTTGATGGCCGAGTCGGCGGTGAGTTCCAGGTCAGCGTCCGGGAGCACCAGCATGTGGTTCTTCGCTCCGCCGAGGGCCTGTACACGCTTGCCGTGGGCGGTGCCCGTCTCGTAGACGTATTGGGCGATCGGAGTGGATCCCACGAATGAGATCGAAGCGACGTCCGGGTGGGTCAGCAGGGCGTCGACCGCCACCTTGTCGCCGTGCACGACGTTGAACACGCCGTCGGGCAGCCCTGCCTGCTTCCACAGGTCCGCCACGTACATGGCCGCGCTCGGGTCCTTCTCACTGGGCTTGAGGACCACAGTGTTGCCGGCGGCGATCGCGATGGGGAAGAACCACATCGGGACCATGGCCGGGAAGTTGAACGGGGAGATGATCCCCACCACGCCCAGCGGCTGGCGCAGGCTGTAGACGTCGACCCCGGTAGAGACCTGTTCCGAGTAGGAGCCCTTCAGTAGGTGGGCGTTGCCGCACGCGAATTCCACGACCTCTTGGCCACGGCTGACCTCGCCGAGCGCATCTGCGAGGACCTTGCCGTGTTCGTCGGTGATGATCGCAGCGAGTTCTTCCTTGTTCGCGTTCAGCAGCTCGCGGAACTTGAACAGGATCTCCATTCGCTTGGTCAGCGTGGAACGGCCCCAGGTCTCGGACGCGGTCTTGGCCGCGGCCACGGCGGCGTTCATGTCGTCACCGGTCGCGAAGTCCACCGTCTTGGTGATCTCGCCGGTGGCGGGGTCGTAGACGTCACCGTGTCGTTGCGCGGTGCCGTCCCAGAGGCGACCGTCGATCCAGTGCGTGATGCGTTCGGTCGTTGCCATGGTTATCTCTCCTGTGTTGTCCGGCCGGTCGGCCGGTGGTCTAACTGTCGAACCCGAGACCGAGCCGGTCCAGCGTGCGCAACCAGAGGTCGCGCTGGCCGTCCTGTTCGTCGGCCTTGGCCAGCGAGCGTCGGGTCATGTCGATGACCAATTGTCTCGCAGGCTCAGGCGGGAACGGAAGGGGCTTGCTGCGAACCATCTTCAGGGCCGTCCGATCCGTCCGCTCCTTGAACAGCCCGTCGAGCAAGGTGTCCGCGCCGAACCGGGACGCGCCCACGCCGAGGCCGGTGAAACCGATGACATAGCCGACGCGGCCGGAATAGGCCGAGCCCCAGAACGCGCTGAACCGTGAGCAGGTGTCGATGGCGCCGGCCCAGGCGTACTCGATGGGGACGTCCGCGACCTGCGGAAAGGTGTCATGCAGGTGTTGCACCAGCCGGGCGGTGAGTTCGTCGTCACGTTCGAGGTGGGACCCCGGTCGTTCACCGGCCGCGTACACCGCGTCGTAGCCGCCGAACAGGATCCGGTCGTCGTCGGTGAGCCGGTAGTAGTGGAACTGGTTGCCGGAATCCCCGATGCCCTGGCGTTGCTCCCATCCGATGGCGGCGCGGACATCCGCAGGCAGTGGGGCGGTCATGACGACGTGGTCGAAGACCGGCACGACGAACAGGTTCAGTCGCTTGAGCAGGGGAGCGTGGGCGGCCGTCGTCAGCGCGACCTTCGGGGTTTCGACCCGGCCGCCGAACGTACGCACCGTCATGCCCGCCGCCGATGGCTGTAGTGCTTCGACCCCCGAGTTCTCGTGGATCCGGACACCGAGCTGCTCGGCCGCCCGGGCGAGTCCCCAGGACAGCCGGGCCGGGTCGACGATTCCGACCTCCGGGTCGTGGATGGCGCCGAAGTACGTGGGGGAGTGCACCTCGGCCTGCGTTCGTTCGGCGTTCCAGAGGGACAGCTCGACGCCGTGGTCCGTCGCCATTCGCACGTGATCGGCCGCGTGCTCGAGTTGGTAGGGCTCGGTGACGACCTGCAGTTCGCCGGAGCGCCGGTATCCGCAGTCGATCCCGAACTCCTCGATCGTCTGCTCGATGCCTCGAAGGTTCGCGACCCCCATCGCGTTCAGCGTCGCGAACTCGTCGGGCCAGCGTTCGATCCCGTTCAGATGGCCATGTGTGATCGAGGCCGCCACGAAACCGCCGTTGCGACCCGACGCGGCGTTCGCGATGCGCCCGCCCTCCAGCAGGATCACGTCGAGGTCCGGACGGCGTTGCTTGGCGCGCAGAGCGGTCCACAGCCCGGACAGGCCCGCGCCGACCACGACCAGGTCGGCGGTTGTCTGCCCTTCCAGCGGTGGGCGCGGTTCCGGACGAGCCGGCTGTGCGAGCCAGTACGGCGTATGCCGGGCGTCCTTGAGCGCGGCGCGGGCCCGCTGCCCGGCAGTCTGGGCAAAGGGCATCAGACTTCCTTGCGTCGCCGACCTGCGAACTGGGAGATCAGGACGATGGCCAGCGCGATGAAGAACATCGCCGATGCGATCACGTTCGCCTGCGGCGGGATGCCTCGGGTGGCCGAGACGTACACGAACTTCGGGAAGGTCGTGAACTGCCCGGAGTTGAAGTTCGTGATGATGAAGTCGTCGAACGACAGCGAGAACGCCAGCAACCCTGCCGCCGCGATACCGGGTGCCACCAGCGGCAGGGTGATCCGCCGGAAGGCCTCTCTCTCACTGGCGTAGAGGTCCATCGCCGCCTGCTCCAGGCGGGGGTCCAGGCTGGCCAGACGCGCCTTCACGGTCACCACGACGAAACTGATGCAGAACATGATGTGCGCGAGCACCACGGTGGTGAAGCCCAGGGGCACGAACAGGTTCAGGAACAGCGCCAGCAGCGAGGAACCGAGCACGACCTCCGGGGTCGCCATCGGCAGGAAGATCAGCAGGTTCGTGGTCGACCGACCCCGGAACCGGTAGCGGACCAGTGAGAAAGCGATCAGAGTTCCCAAGATGGTCGAGACCACCGTGACGATCAAACCGACGACCAGGGAGTTCACCACCGAGGGGCAGACCTCAGGTGCACCACAGGGGTTGAGCCAGTTGTCCCACGTGAAGCTGTTCCACACGATGTTCGTGCGACCGGCATCGTTGAACGAGAAGGCGAACGTGTATGCCACCGGCAGCAGCAGGTACACGAACGCGATGACGGCGTAGATGCGCAGCGCGTTGTCGCCCACCCATGTGCGGAGCCGGTGGGTCAATGGGGCCTTGGGGGCCGCGGTCGCCTGACTCATACCAGGTCCTCCGTTCCCACGCGGCGGATATAGACCAGCACCATGGTCAGGATGCAGGCCATCAGGATGAATGAGAGCACGGCAGCTGTCGGGTAGTCGTTGACGCTGAGGAACGTGTACTCGATGCGGTTACCGATCATGGTGTTCGAAGGTCGGCCCAGCAGTGCGGCGTTCACGTAGTCACCGGCGGCGGGGATGAAGGTGAGCAGCGTGCCCGCCACGACTCCGGGCATCGACAACGGCCACGTGACCTTCCGGAATCCGGTGAACGGCTTGGCGTACAGGTCGCCGGAGGCTTCGATCAGTCGGGGATCGACGCGTTCCAGACTCGCGTAGATCGGCAATGTCATGAAGGGCAGGAAGTTGTAGGTGATACCAGCGATCACTGCGACTGCGGAGGGGTACACACCGGCGGTCTCACCCACGAGTCCCACCGAACGCAGGACGGCCACGACGGGACCCTCGTCAGCGAGGATCTGGCGCCACGCGATCGTCCGCAGAATGAACGACACGAAGAACGGCGCGATGACCAGGACGAGTAGCAGGTTGCGGAACTTGCCGGACTTGAAGGCGATCGCGTAGGCGAGCGGATAGCCGATGGCCAGCGCCAGCAGGGTCGCGATTCCTGAGTACACGAACGAGCGGAACAGCGGTATGTAGTAGGTGCTGTCGCTGAGCGTGTCCCAGTAGTTGGCGAAGTTGAAGGTCTGCTGGAACTCGCCCACCTGACCGCCGGGGACCGGGGTCTGCAGACTCGTCAGGAACAGCGAGACGATCGGCACCACGAAGAAGATCGCCAACCACAGCATGCCGGGCAGCATCAGCAGGTAGGGAACCCACTTGCCCTTGCGCTTCGGCTCGTTCGGTTGGTGCTCTTCCTGCAGGGTGTCGCCGATGGCGGCCGCGATCGACATCAGACGTTCTTTTCCACACCGGCGTTGATGTCATCGTGTCCGCTGAGCACGAAGCCGTGGATCGGCAGCCACGACAACCTGACATCCTCACCTTGGGGGACCAGGTTGTGCACGTCGAGGTTCTGCGCGAAGACGTTGATGGTGTCACCGCCGTGCGTCGTCACCTCGTACTGTGTGCTGACGCCGAGGAAGCTCGCGCTCGTGACCCTGCCGTCGACGAAGTTGCCGTCGGCGGGTGGCGGTGCGGCGTCCTCGAGTCGTGCGATCGAGATCTTCTCGGGCCGTACGCCGACCAGCACCTCGGTGCCCGGGTCGGTCACCACCCGGTCTGAGACGCGCGCCTTCGGCATGACGAACCGGCCGTCGGAGTCCTCGAGGATGACGTCGTCCCCGCTCGTCTCCGCGACCTTCGCCGGGAACAGGTTCGACTGCCCCAGGAAGTTCGCGACGAACGCGGTGCGCGGAGACTCGTACAACTCGGTCGGCGGGCCCATCTGCTCGATGATCCCCTCGTTCATCACCGCGACCGTGTCAGCCATGGTCATGGCCTCCTCCTGGTCGTGGGTGACGTGGATGAAGGTCAGGCCCACTTCGGTCTGGATGCGCTTGAGCTCAAGTTGCATCTGGCGGCGCAGTTTGAGGTCGAGCGCGCCGAGCGGTTCATCGAGCAGCAGCACGGAAGGCCGGTTGACGATCGCGCGGGCCAACGCCACTCGCTGCTGCTGGCCACCGGACAACTGCAGCGGCTTGCGTTTGGCGACCTGCGACAGCTGGATCAAGTCCAGCGCCTCGTCCACCTGCTGCTTGGCATCCTTGATCCCGCGGCGCTTCAGCCCGAAGGCGACGTTCTCGAAGATATCCATGTGCGGGAACAGGGCGTAGTTCTGGAAGACGGTGTTCACGGGACGGTTGTAGGGCTTGGCGTAGGTGATGTCCGCATCGCCGATCCGGATCCGGCCCGCCGTCGGATCCTCGAGTCCGGCGACCATCCGCAGTGTGGTGGTCTTTCCACACCCCGAAGGGCCGAGCAGGGCGAAGAACGAGCCCTGCGGTACCTGCAGCGACAGATCGTTGACCGCCCTGAAGTCGCCGAACTGCTTGGTGATGTTCTCGAGGAACAGGTCGCCCTCGGCCTGAGTGATGTCCGCCTTCGCCATCGTGTCAGCCCTGGATCACGCGGCCGAAGGCCTCGGCGTACTCGGCCTGCTCCTCCGGAGTGAGCGGACGGAACACCTGGCTGTTGTTGAGGATCGCCTCGGTCGGGAAGATCCACTCGCTCTTGGCGAGCTCGGGGTCGATCTTCTGCATCTCCTCCTGTGCCCCCTGCACGGGACACACGTAGTTGACGTACGCGGCGACCTGGGCGGCGACATCGGGCCGGTAGTAGTAATCCATGAGCGCCTCGGCGCCGGCCTTGTTGCTCGCGGTCTTCGGGATCAGCAGGTTGTCCGACCACAATGTGCCCCCGGTGTCGGGCAGCGCGAACTCCCACTTGTCGCCCTCTTCGGCGTTGATCTGGAAGATGTCCCCGGACCAGCCGATCGCGGCCCAAGCCTGCTCGTTGATCAAGTCCTCCTTGTAGGAGTTGCCCTTCACCTGCTTGACCTGTCCGGAGTCGACCTGCTGCTCGAGCACGGCGAGTGCGGCATTGAACTGCTCGCTGGTGAACGGCTCGTCGATCGCCACACCCTGACTCATCATGATCAGGCCGATCGTGTCGCGCATCTCCGAGAGCACGACAACCTTGCCCTTCAGTTCCGGCGCCCACAGGTCGTCGATGGTCTTCAGTCCGTTGGGCACGCGTTCCTTGTTCCACGCCAGGCCGCCGAAGCCGGACTGCCAGGTCAGTGAGTACTTGCGGCCCGGGTCGAAGGTGACGTCGTTGAGGTTGGGGAGGATGTTCGTCTTGTTGGGCACGTTCGCCGCGTCGATCTCGGCTGCGTAGCCCTTGGCGATCCACTCGGCGACCAGCCAGTCGGTGGGGGTGACCAAGTCGTAGCCGATGTTCTGGCCGTTCGCCAGTTGCGGGGCGACCTTGCCGTTGAACGTGACGTTGTCCTCGATGTCCTCGCGGTACTCGACGGTGTAGCCGCTCTCCTCTTCGAAGGCCGCCAGCGAGGGGAACGTGCGGGACTCCTCGTCGTAGTCCAAGTACAGCGTCCAGTTGGCCCACACGATGGTCTTGTTGTCCCCGGAGTCACCGGACGGCTGGGTCTGCCCGGAGGTGCCGCCGCCGGTGCCGCACGCTGCCAGCGCAGCCGATGCGCCAGCCGCCCCCATCGCGCCCAGGAAACCGCGGCGCGACATCGCCTGACGAAGGAACTCGATCTTCGGGTCGGGGTGCTTTGCGTTCACTGTCTCTCCCTGTGAGGTGCTGGTTGAAGAAAACCCTAGTCGTTGTTGCCGGTGAATATGGTGCGATGCCACGGCTTGTGGCTCTCGCCGGTGATGTCGAACGAGACGTGTTTGATCTGGGTGTACTCCTCGAAGGAGTAGGAACTCATGTCCTTGCCGAAGCCCGACTGCTTGAAGCCGCCGTGCGGCATCTCGGACACGATCGGGATGTGGTCGTTGATCCACACGCACCCGGCCTGGATCTCGCGGGTCGCCCGGTGAGCACGCACCACATCAGTGGTCCAGGCCGACGCGGCCAGACCGTACGGCGTGTCGTTTGCAAGCCGCAGGGCCTCGTCGTCGTCGTCGAAGGGCAGTGCCACCAGAACCGGACCGAAGATCTCCTCCTGCACGATCTCTGAGTCCTGCGTGGCGTCCGTGACCAGCGTCGGCCGGTAGAAGGCGCCGTCCCCCTCGGGGACGAAACCGCCGCAGGCGACCTTCGCGCCGCCGGCGACCGCTCTTTCCACCATCGCCGCCACCTTCGCCTGCTGGGTGGGGGAGATGAGCGGGCCGATGTCCGTGCCTTCATCTGCGGTGTCGCCGAGGACGATGCCATCCATGACCGTCGCCACCCCGTCGACGAACTGGTCGTACAGCGAGCGGTGGACGTAGGCGCGGGTCGCGGCGGTGCAGTCCTGGCCGGTGTTGATCAGGCTCGCGGCGACCGCGCCCTGGATCGCGGCCTCGAGATCGGCGTCCTCGAACACGACGAACGGTGCCTTGCCGCCGAGTTCGAGGTGGATGCGCTTGAGTCCGGCCATGGCGACCTCAGCGACTCGGTGCCCGACGCGCGTGGAACCGGTGAAGGACACCATGCGCACATCGGGGTGACCGATGAGGGCCTCCCCGGCCACGGGTCCGGTGCCCGTGATGACGTTGAACACCCCGTCGGGCATTCCGGCGGCCGTGGCGTCCTCGGCAAGCATCAGTGACGTGATGGGCGTCATCTCGCTGGGCTTCAGCACGATCGTGTTGCCTGCGGCGACCGCCGGCAGCATCTTCCACATGGCCATCTGCAACGGGTAGTTCCACGGGGCGATCGAGCCGACCACGCCGATCGCCTCCCGTCGTACCGTCGAGGTGTGGGTACCGTCCCACTCCGCCGCGGCGGAGCCCTGCAGGTGGCGGGCGGCGCCGGCGAAGAACTCGGCGTTGTCGATGGAACCCGGGACGTCGAACTCACGGGTCAGGCGGATCGGTTTGCCCGCCTGGGCGGACTCGGCTTGTGCGTATTCCTCGGCGCGTGCCGACATCCGCGCGGCGAGATCGTGCAGGACGGTGCTTCGTTCGCCGGGCGTCGCCGTCGACCACCCGACGAAGGCCTCTTTGGCGGCGGCCACGGCGGCGGCGACGTCCTCGGGGGTCGCCAACCGCACCTCGTCGATCACGGTCCCGGTTGCCGGGTTCAGGATCTGCATCGTGTCGCCGGACCCGTGCTGGGCCCGCCCATCGATCCACTGCCCTGCGATCATGCGTACGACTCCTGGAGTTCATTGGCGCTTTTCGTGATAGTACACGGCAATCAACCTTCGGAAAGCGTTGTTGGGAAGATCAACAGCAACCGATTCAGCAGTACCCTGTGCCGGCGCGTGTCGTGCGACGGAGACTTGGGCAGGGGCGGCGGTCGAGTTCGTGACAAGCGGGGACTCCCGTGGCGCCTTCGAGGTTGACTGTTGCGCGGTTGCGGATTCGGTGGCGTGAAATCGGTAACCATGCAGCACTCAACGGAATCGGGCTGCGCCAGGGGGTCGGTGCATGCTCGACGCACGTTCTGCCGGTTGGCAGTGCGCGGGTTACCGTGGCCCCGTGAGTGACAAGGGTCGTGAATTCAGCCGCCGTGACGTCGCGGGCTGGCTGGAGGGCCCGAAGGCCAGCCTGGAGGACCAAGGGTTCGAGTTCGGATACAAGGGACAGAGACTGGGCCTGCCGGAATCGGGACCCGGTTCGGTGGCCGGATTCGGCCGCAGGTTCGTCGCACTGGCCATCGACTGGCTGGCATGTGTCCTGATCGCCAACCTCGTCAGTTCCGGGCAGCCCGAGGCGTTCCTGCCGCTGGTCATCTTCTTCGTCGAGGTCTCGGTGCTTACCGCGCTCATGGGCTCGAGTTTCGGACAGCGGATCCTGGGCATCCGGGTGGTCAGTCTGAGCACAGGGCGTTTGGACCCGGCCCGCTCAGCTCTGCGGACGCTGCTGCTGTGCCTGGTCGTGCCGCCGCTGGTGTTCGACCGGGATCAGCGCGGCCTGCACGACAAGGCGGCCAATTCGGTGGCCGTTCGCATGGGTCACACGCAGACGTGAGTCGTCACTAGCGTCGCGGTGGCCGCATGGCGCGGGTCGACTTCGGAACCGGGCCTTTGGGCATGGGCAGTGGCTGATTGGTCAGCGCTTCAAGTCGCTTGCGCACCTCGGTCACCTGACCCGGCGAAAGGGTCTTCGGCAATTTGCGGATCGTCTTGACCAGGTTGCCGATCGGCACCTGGCCCTCCTCACGACCCATGACGTACTCGTGGAAGTCCACGTCCGGGACGAACCTGGCTTCCCGCTTCTGCTCATTGCGCAGCGCGTTCGTGACGCGCGAGCCGACACCTTCGCCGACCAGGATCACGCCGGGGCGTCCGATGACCCGGTGCACGATGTCCTGGTTCTTCGTCATGGCCACGGCCGGGGTGACGAACCAGCCCTTGCCCAGCGAGTTGAGAACAGCCGCGGCCGCACCTGGCTGGCCCTCGATCTGGCTGTAGGCTGCGCGCTCGGCACGACGACCGAGGACGATCGCGGCCACGAGCATGCCTGTGCTCACTCCGACAAGCATCAGCCACCAACTGCCGATCAGCACGCAGATGATCGCCGCAACGACGATCGGCAAAAGGAACCAGCCGACCAGGATCAGTCCGATCCTGGGGTCGGACTGCTTGGTCATCTGATAGGTCTGGCGGATCTGCGCCAAACGTCCGGGGGATCCGTCCTTACGAGCCATGGGTCAAGAGTACGTGGTCGCTCGTGCGGCGACGGCTTGCCGGTACAGCCGCCCGGCGCGGTAACTGGAACGCACCAGTGGACCGCTCATCACTCCCAGGAATCCGATCTCCTCCGCCGCATCGGCCAACTCGTCGAACTCCGACGGGGGCACCCAGCGCTCGACGGGATGATGCCGGGCCGATGGCCGCAGGTACTGGGTGATGGTCAGCAGGTCACAGCCGGCCTCGTGCAGATCGTGCATGGCGTTGAGCACCTCGTCGGTACGTTCGCCCATGCCCAGGATCAGATTCGACTTCGTGACCAATCCGGCCGCCCGCGCCTGGGTCAGCACGTCCAGCGAGCGGTCGTAGCGGAAGGCCGGGCGGATGCGCTTCATCAGCCTGGGCACGGTCTCGAGGTTGTGGGCCAGGACCTCCGGGGAGGCGGAGAAGACCTCCGCCAGCAGATCGGGGACGCCGTTGAAGTCCGGGATGAGCACCTCCACGCCGCAGCCGGGCACCTGGTCGTGGATCTTGCGCACCGTCTCGGCGTAGAGCCACGCGCCCTGATCTTCGAGGTCGTCACGTGCCACACCCGTGACGGTGGCGTACCGCAGGCCCATCTGCACGACGGTGTCGGCCACTTTCGCCGGTTCGCTGCGATCGAGCGGCTGCGGGCGGCCGGTGTCGATCTGGCAGAAGTCGCAGCGCCGCGTGCACTGGTCGCCACCGATGAGGAAGGTGGCCTCGCGGTCCTCCCAGCACTCGTAGATGTTCGGGCAGCCCGCCTCCTGGCACACGGTGTGCAGTCCGCCGTCGGCGACGGTACGGCGTAGATCGTGGTACTGCGGGCCCATCACGGCGCGGGTCTTGATCCACGCCGGCTTGCGCTCGATGGGCACCTCGGCGTTGCGTACCTCGATCCGCAGCAGTCTGCGTCCATCAGGAGAGGGCGTCGCCATGTTCTCCAGCGTACGCGGCGGGCCGGGAGGCGACCATACGGTAGCGGTCCCAGACCACTGCGCCCACAGCGATCACGATCATGGCGACGATGACCCAGACGTAGGCGGTGATCCACGGCCGGACCATGAGTTCGCCGATCGCGCGCGTGATGGTCCAATCCGCGGAGTCGGCGCCCGACAGTGTCCAGGTGGACTGGATGAGGGCGGCCGTGACCCCGCAGACCAAGGCGGTCAGCCCGCTGGCCACCGCCAACAGACGCAGTCGCGGCCGGTCGAGCAGCACCAGGGCGACGGCTGACACCGCGATCCCGACGAGTGCGGGCAGGAACGCAGCCCGGACGAAGTTCAGCGGTGCGCGCATCCAGTCCGGAGGCAGGGGCACCGGGACATTGAGTCCGGGAAGATCCAGAGCGTCCAGCGGGATGTCGAGCGGTCCAACCTGCACGACTTCGCCGACCAGCATCTCGTCGAGGTCGATGCGAGCCTCGCCGGTGTCGAGATCCGCGGACAGGCCCGGTTGTCCGAGCGAATCGCCGTCCAGCCAGGCCAGGAAGGCGTTGTGGGCCTGCGTCGCCACGCCGAGCATCATCTTCTGGCCGGGCTGTGAGTTGACGGCGCTGTTGACCACCCCGGAGACCGTGGGCTCGGCTCGTTCGAGAAGGGCATCTGCCGGCGTGGACAGGAAGGGGACGTTCTCGGCCACGAATGTGCGGGCGTCCTGCATCACCTGTGCCGTGGCCCGATCGGTGATCTCGCGGTCCACGTCCTCGATCTGCAGCACCTTGATCATCGCGGTCTCGAACCACTGCTCGTCGAGGATCCGTTCGTTGAGCCACCGCGAAGCCGGTGCGATGAGCCAGCAGCAGACCCAGACCGCCGTCGCGGCCACGGTGCCGACCGCCTTCACGCATGGTCCAGCGACTGCAGCATGCCCGCGAGGTGCGTGATCCGGTCGGCGGCATCATCGACCGTGGTGCTACCTCCGGTCTGCTGCCGGATCGACGTCACTCCGGCATCGGAGATCCCGCACGGCACGATCCGGTCGTAGGCGGCGAGGTCGCAACTGACATTGAGGGCGAACCCGTGCATCGTCACCCCGCGGGCAACCCGAACTCCGATCGCGGCGACCTTGCGGTCGGGGGGGCCGACCACCCAAACCCCGCTGCGTCCCGCGACCCGTTCGCCGTGGACCCCGAAGGCGGCGCAGGTGGTGATGAGCAACTCCTCCAAGCGGCGCACGTAGCCGACCACGTCGAGGGGTTCGGCCAGCCTGATGATCGGGTAGCCGACCAACTGGCCCGGTCCGTGCCACGTGATCCGGCCCCCGCGATCGACATCGATGACCGGACTGCCGTCGATCGGCCGGTCCTCGGGCTGAGTTCGGCGGCCCGCGGTGTAGACACCCTCGTGCTCGAGCAGGAGCAGGGTGTCCGGCATGTTGCCGGCCACGACCGCGTCATGGATCTCCCGCTGGAGTTCCCACGCCTCAAGGAAGGGGACCTCGCCGAGGTTGCGGACCTGGATCGGCACGAGGGTGGGCACGGACACGCCTACAGAGTAGGCCGGGATGAGGCGATCGTGCCGGGCCGGAGGTCGTCCGCTGCGCGGTGCGGTCCGGCTGCCACCCCGTGGCTGCGATTGTGGACAACTCCCACACTCCTGATTCGGTTTGCGGCAGGCTAGGACCATGTTGGGGAGGGTGAGACTCGATGGGCACCTTCGCAGACTGCTGCGGCCGCTGATGTCGGTGCGCCACGCGCACCTGCGGCCTCTCGAGGCAGTCACCTCGGGTGCGAGCCGACTATCCCTGCACTACGGCGAAGCGCCGCCGTGCGTCGCCGGGTGCGAGGGCCTGTGGGGCGCTGTGCAGACGCTGCATGACGCGGGCCTGTGGGTCGGGGACCTCTCTGACGTGTTGGCCATGGACGAGATGGGCCGCGTGGTGCTCAGTCGCGTGGGCACGACGTGGGACCTGTGCGATCCGTTCGCCGAGCATCCGAGCGCGGGTTCGCCCGACTTGCGCATCCGGTGGCGGCAGCGGGCCGATCGCGAGCAACTTTCGCGAATGTCCGATCTGCTGACCCGGTGCGCCTAGGTCGGTGGGACGCGGTCCTTAAGCCTGGCTGGGCGGCGGCCGCTCCGCCGTCGAATGTCGGGGCTTGCGCACGGGCACGTTGGTTGGCCGCCTAGTGCTGCGTGTGCACGCGTACGCCCGTGTGGATCAGGGCGCGGTGAAAGCGTTCGACTGTGCCGTTGGTCGGGAGAGGGAGCAGGGCCCGTTGTCGGTCAGGATCTCCCTGGACGTTCCGGTTAGAGATCGGCAGGTTGGTTAGTCGGCGGGAGGTTGGTTAGAGTTCCACGGACGTATAGGGCTAACCGGAGTGCTGTTTCTCTAACCGGGATGCCGATCTCTAACCGGGATGCCGATCTCTAACCGGGATGTGCGATGGCCATTGAACTCCGTGTAGGCCATCCGGGTGTGGTCATCGACCGCGCAGTGCTACGCGCTGCACGCGTGGGGGCCGTGGTGACGCATGCAATGCCCGCCATGCACCCGCCAGCCGCTTCCTGACGGCACCATAGCCAGCCTCTTGAGTCGATGGGCCCAGCCGCTTGTTGACCCGAATGTGTTTGACGACCAGGGCCCGGGTCTCGTTCGGGCTGCGGTGAGCCGGCAGTGGTCGTGGACGCCTGGAACCGCTCACCGGTCTGAGCCGGCCGGTCGGAGCCGGACCGCCTCGGTCAACGTGGCATCAGCGTGCGGCAAGCGGATGTCCTTGTGAGGTCTTGTCGCGAGACACCCCACCGGGAGGCCATGTCACGCCACCGTGCCGCTACCGTGACCAACCTTCCTGGACGGAACAGTTGGAGATCGGCGACCTAGTACGACTAACGGGAGTGCCGCCGCGACGTCCGGGCGCTCCCCGTCGCGCTACGCGGCGCGTGCGGTCTGGATCATCGACCGGATGTCCGGTTGGCGCCAGTCGAAGCCGTGCGCACGCAGCACCGCGGGATCGATGCGTTGGCTGGCCAGGGTGTCTTGTGCGAACTCCCCGAGTACGGCTTTGAGGGCGAAGCCCGGCACGGCGAAGATCGTCGGCCTGCCCAGCACCTCGCCCATGACCCGAGTGACTTCGCCGTTGGTCACCGGTTGTGGGCCGACCAGGTTCACCGGACCCTCGATCTCGTTCATGATCAGCCAGGTCAGCGCCCGGACCTCATCCGTCAGCGAGATCGGCGACCAGTACTGCCTCCCCGATCCCAGCTTCCCACCCAATCCGGCCCGGAAGATCGGGAACAGGCGCTGCCACGCACCGCCTTCGGACGAGACCACCAATCCGGTGCGTGCGTAGGCGACGCGGATGCCGGCGTCCACGGCGGCACCAGCTGCTGCCTCCCACTGCATGACCACTTCCGCGAGGAATCCGTCACCCTGCGGTCCGGTCTCGTCGGTGAGCCGGTCGCCGGTGTCCCCGTAGTACCCGATGGCCGAACCGCAGACAAGAACGCGCGGGCCGTCGGTGGATCGGGCCATGGCCTCGGCGATGGTCCGTGTGCCGTCGACGCGACTGCTCAGGATGACGCGCTTGTAGTTATCGGTCCACCGCTTGTCGCCGACACCCGCCCCGGCCAGGTGCACGATCGCATCGAGTCCGGACAGCATCGCCGGGTCGAGGTCCGCGCCCGGATCCCACGAGATCTCGGCGGTGGATCGTGTCGCACGCCGCACGAACGCCACAGTGTCGTGGCCGTGCTGCCGGAGATGGGTGACCAGCGCTGAGCCGATCAGGCCGGACGCTCCGGTGATTCCGATTCGCATACACCCCAGTCTGGTGCACGCACACCCGCGTGCAACCTGGCTAGGCTCAGAAATCATGGGTTCCCTGCTCGCCACTGTGCTCCCGCTGGGGCTGGCGGCTGCCGTGACGCCGACCCTGTTCGCGCTGCAGGTACTGGTGGTATCGGGGCCGCAGTGGCAGAGGCGGTCGGGGGCGGTGGCCGGTGGCACCCTGCTCGTCTTCGCTGTCCTGTTCGCGCTGATCCTTGGAGGCTTCAGTCAACTTCCGGATGCCGGCACGGGTGCGAAGTCGACATGGGAGAACGTGGTCGAACTCGGCGCTGGTCTGCTTCTGATCGTCCTGAGCATCTGGCTCCTGCTGCCCCACCCTGAGACCGATGCGAAGCTCGAGAAGAAGGTCAGTGGGTACGCGAACCACGCGTCCATCTGGGTGTTCGCCGGGCTGGCCGCCTACATGACGATCACTGACTTCTCCACAATCGTGATGCTCGTGCCGGCACTGCATGACATCACGAACTCCGCGGTCGCCGTCGTCGAGAAGGCGCTCGTCACAGCGGTCCTCATGATCTGCGTTCTGCTGCCGGTTCTGGTCCCGCCGCTGGCGGTACGTGTGGCAGGTGAACGAGGGGTGCGCGCCATGAAGCGCATGTACGCACTTGTCATGGGCCATCAGTTGCAGTTGATGGGCGCGGTCTCCGCTTTCGTCGCTGTGGTCCTGATCTGGCGCGGGGTGACTTCCCTGTGGTGAGGGCCCGCTAGAGATCTGCCTCGAACTCTCCGCCCTCCAGACGGGTCTTCATCAGGGCCAGGAAGCGTGCAGCGTCGGCCCCATCCACCAGTCGGTGGTCGTATGTCAGGGCCAGGAACACCATGGACCGGATCGCGATCGAGTCGTTTCCGGTGTCATCGGTGACGACCACCGGGCGTTTCACGACCGCACCTGTCCCCAGAATCCCCACCTGCGGCTGATTGATGATGGGAGTGTCGAACAGAGCTCCCCGGCTGCCGGTGTTGGTCAACGTGAAGGTGCCTCCCGACAACTCGTCCGGGCTGACCTTGTTGGTCCGTGTGCGTTCGGCAAGATCGGCGATCTTGCGTGCCAGACCAGCGATGTTCAGGTCGCCGGCGTTGCGGATCACGGGGACGAGAAGCCCACGCTCAGTGTCGACGGCCACGCCGAGGTGCTCACCGTCGTGGAACGTGACGGTACCTGCCTCCATGTCCATGCTGGCGTTGACGTTCGGGAACTGCTTGAGTGCCTCGCACGTCGCCTTGGCGAAGAAGGGCATGTAGGAGAGTTTCACGCCTTCCCGCGCGTAGAAGTCGTTCTTCACGCGTTCGCGTAGCAGTGCGATACGTGTGACATCAACTTCCACCACGGTGGTCAACTGGGCGGAGATCGCCAGCGATTCCACCATCCTGCTGGCGATCACCTTGCGCAGCCGACTCATGGGTTCCGTGCGGCCGCGCAGATGCATGAGATCCGTGCGGGCCGCAGGTGCTGCGGGCGGCGCTGCCGGGGTCGCCGGGGCTGCCGGGGTCGCCGGGGCGGCTGCGGCTGCGGTCGCGGCGGCCAGGACATCCTGCTTGCGGATTCGGCCACCGACACCTGTCCCGGCGACGGTGGCAAGGTCCACGCCTTTCTCGTTGGCCAGTTTGCGCACGATGGGTGTCACGTAGACGGCGTCTGCCGGTGCTGGGGCAGCAGACGGCGCGCTGGCTGCGGGCGCTGCGGGTGCCGGCGGGGCAGATGGAGCGGGAGCCGGAGCGGGAGCAGCCGGAGCCGGAGCCGCAGGGGCCGGTGCCGGAGCAGCCGGTGCCGGAGCAGCCGGTGCCGGAGCAGCCGGTGCCGGAGCAGCCGGAGCGGGAGCCGGAGCAGCGCCTGCGGAACCGATCACGGCGAGCACCGCACCGACATCGACCGTCTCGTCCTCATTGACCCGGATCTCGGTGAGCACGCCTGCGGCCGGCGAGGGGATCTCGGTGTCGACCTTGTCGGTGCTGACCTCCAGCAGCGGCTCGTCAGCTGCCACGGTGTCGCCCACCTGCTTGAGCCAGCGGGTGACCGTGCCCTCCGTGACACTCTCCCCGAGTGCGGGCAGTTCTACATTGACCCCGGCGCCTGACGTGCTACCGGACGTAGGAGCAGGGCTGGAGGCGGGGGCCGGCTCTGCGACCGCGGCCGGCTCCGGTGCGGCGGGCTCCGGCGCGGCGGTCGGGGTGCTGACGGCCGGGGCAGCTGAGTCTTCGGATGCATCCGAGATCACTGCGAGCTCTCCGCCCACCTCGACCACGTCGTCCTCGTTGGCGCGGATCTCGGTGAGGACTCCCGACACCGGGGAGGGGATCTCGGTGTCGACCTTGTCGGTGCTGACCTCGAGCAGCGGCTCGTCAGCTGCGACGGTGTCTCCGACCTGCTTGAGCCAGCGGGTGACCGTACCCTCGGTGACACTCTCGCCGAGTTGGGGCATCGTGACCGGTGTCGCCATGTTGTCTCCTTGCGATCAGGCGTGCGCGTGCAGGGGTTTGCCGGCCAGAGCGAGATGTGCCTCGCCCATGGCCTCGTTCTGGGTCGGGTGCGCGTGGACCAGAGCGGCGACATCCTCGGGGTAGGCCTCCCAGTTGTAGATCAACTGGCCCTCGCCGATCAGTTCACCCACTCGGCTGCCGACCATGTGGATGCCGACCACTGGGCCATCCTTCTGCCGGACGAGTTTGATGAAGCCTGCGGTCGCGAGGATCTGGCTCTTGCCGTTCCCGCCGAGGTTGTACTCGTACGTCTCGATGTCCCCGAACTTCGCGGCCGCCTCTGTCTGCGTGTAGCCGACGGAGGCCACCTCGGGCTCGCAGTACGTGACCCGGGGGATGCCCGCCTCGTCGATCGGCGCCGGGTTGAGCCCGGCCAGATGCTCGGCGAGGTAGATGCCCTGGGCGAATCCGCGATGTGCCAACTGCAGACCGGGCACGATGTCGCCGACGGCGTAGACCCCGGGTACGTTCGTCTGCAGGTTCTGGTCGACCGGCACGAAGCCGCGATCCAGAGTCACGCCGTTCTCCTCGTAGCCCACGCCGGTGGTGCGCGGACCCCGACCGACTGCGACGAGCAGGACATCGGCGGTCAACGACTCGCCGTTGTCGAGCGTGACGGTCACGCCGTTGTCGTCCTGCGTGGCCTCGGTGAACTTCACCCCTGTGTGGAATGCGATCTTGCGTTTGCGGAACGCGCGCTCGAGGGCCTTGGAGCAGGCCTCATCCTCGGCGGGGACCAGGTGGGGGAGAGCCTCGACGATGGTCACCTCGGTGCCGAATGAGGTCCAGACACTCGCGAACTCGACGCCGATCACGCCGCCTCCCAGGACAATGGCCTTGGCGGGCACGTAGTCCATCTGCAGGGCCTGATCGCTGGTGATGATGCGCCCGCCGATGTCGAGACCCGGTAGCGAGCGTGCGTACGACCCCGTGGCCAGCACGACGGCGCGTCCCCGGTACACCTGGCCGGCGGCCTCCACCGCGTCCGGACCCACGAGTTTGCCGGTGCCCGTGACATAGGTGATGTCGCGGCTCTTGACCAGCCCTTGCAGTCCCTTGTACAAGCGGCCGATGACGTTGTCCTTGTACTTGTTGACCGCCGGCATGTCGATGCCCTGCAGAGTCGCCTGGACGCCGAACGCCTCGCTCTCGCGGGTCGAGTCGGCGACCTCCGCAGCGTGCAGGAGGGCCTTTGTAGGGATGCATCCCCGATGCAGACAGGTGCCGCCGAGTTTGTCCTCTTCGATCAGGACGACGCGCTTGCCCAGTTGGGAGGCACGTAGCGCGCAGGCGTACCCGCCGCTGCCGCCTCCCAGAATCACGATGTCGAACAGGTCCTCGGACACGTCACTCCTCACGATCGTCGCCATGGGCATCCTTGCAGCAATGCCGGTGCGGGGCTACCTCTAACCTATCGACCCGACGTCCTGGCCAGTTGGATGAGTGTGCGCGCCGCGAAACCCGTTCCGCCCTTGGGCGTGAACCCGTGGGGAGCGGCGTCGTTGAACGCGGGTCCTGCGATGTCGAGGTGTGCCCAGGATTGGCCCTGCGGGATGAATGCCTCCAGGAACAACCCGGCGACGAGCATCCCCCCGAACTGCTCGCCGATGTTCTTCATGTCGGCGATCGGGGACTTGAGGCTGGCCCGCAGGGAGTCCGGTAGAGGCATGTGCCAGAACGGCTCGCCGACTGCGCCGCCGGCGTCGCGGATGTGATCGGCCAGACTGCCGTCGTTCGACATGACAGCGGCCACGTGGGTGCCGAGCGCGACCATCTGGGCGCCGGTGAGCGTGGCGACGTCGATGAGGACATCCGGGTGCGACTCCGCAGCCAGAGCAAGGGCGTCCGCCA
Organism: Actinomycetota bacterium; assembly: GCA_020636995.1. Lineage (GTDB taxonomy): Bacteria > Actinomycetota > Actinomycetes > S36-B12 > UBA10799 > JADKAV01. Next base: position 47,329 of record JACJWU010000001.1, read on the forward strand.
TCACCAGGCGGCCCTCCGCGTCGGTGTTCAGCACCTCGACAGTCGTGCCGTCGCGCATCGTGATCACATCCCCCGGGCGTTGCGCGGTGCCGCTGGGCATGTTCTCCGCACAGGCCAGGTAGGCGCTGATCCGCACCGGAAGGCCGAGTTCGGCGATCGTCCGGGTGGCGGCCAGGACCGCGGCGGCGCCTGCCATGTCGCACTTCATGGTCTCCATCGCCTTGGGCGGCTTCAGGGACAGTCCGCCGGAGTCGAAGGTGATGCCCTTGCCGACGAAGGCCAGATGGCGCTTCACATCTTTGGGTGCGTACTCGAGGTGGACGAGCCGCGGTGGGTTCGCCGATCCCTGACCGACGCCCATGATGCCGCCCATGGATTCCTTGAGCAGCCGCTCCGGTTCCCACACGCTGACCTTGATCGGAAGGCCCTTGCACTGCTTCTTGGCGGTGGCCGCGAACGCCGCCGGCGTCAGCGAGACGGGCGGTTCGTTGACGAGGTCGCGCGCCAGTGATGTCGCCTTCACATCGGCCACCGTGTTGCGCTTGACGGCTGATCTTGCGGCGCGCGGTGCCGTGGTGGCCACGGCGATGGACGCCACGGCGTCGGTGGCGGAGCCGCTGGTGATCCGCAGCGGGACGTGTGCCCCCAGCAGTGCACCCTCACAGGCCGCCGCCAGTGTGGGCTGTGATGCGGTGGGGAGCGCGACCACGACGCTCTTCACACCGGTGCACGCGCGCAGACCCGCTCCGGCCCCCTCCCGCACCGCGTCGGCATCGGGCTTCAGCGGCATGCCCACCGCAAGGACGGAATCAGTGGCCAGACTCACTGGGGAGGGGATCCGCCAGGTGCCACCGAGTTCGGCCGTGCACCCGATGCGCTCAAGGTCCCGGACGATCGCCCGCCGCACGCTGGTCGGCAAAGCACCGCTCACGATCTTGAGACCGTCGTCGCGCGCTACGCCCAGCACCAGTACCTGAGCCCTCGCGGACGTGACATCGCCGTCGGTGATCCGAAGTGTCGTCACTGTTCCTCCTTGCCGTCTGCGCCAACCCTATGCCGGGGGTACCGGCTAGCGTGGGGCAATGCCCATCGAGAGCCCCTTGCACCCCCTGCACGTCGCCGCCGGCGCGAAGTTCGCGGACTTCGCCGGGTGGTCGATGCCGCTTGAATACACCGGAGTCGTGTCCGAGCACACCGCGGTGCGAGAGGCGGTGGGAGTGTTCGACGTCTCCCATCTCGGCACCCTGATGGTGCGGGGGCCGGTCGACATCTTGAACACGGTTCTCACCAACGATCTGAGTCGGCTGGCCGACGGCCAGGCGCAGTACACGCTGTGCCTCAACGAGTCGGGGGGGGTGGTCGACGACCTCATCGCCTACCGGATCAGCGATCACGAATTCCTGCTGATACCGAACGCGGCCAATTGTGCCGAGGTTGCGCAGCGGCTGGGTCGCAGCGGACTGACCGTGTCGGATGTCACCCGCGAGATCGCCATCATCGCTGTCCAGGGGCCGGACTCCGATGCGCTGGTTGCGGAACTCGGCGTTCCGCAGCTCGAGTACATGTCTTTCGGGACCGCCGAAGTGGCCGGCGTGCAGTGCACGGTGTGCCGGACCGGCTACACCGGCGAACGCGGTGTGGAGATCCTCGCCCCGGTGGACGCGGCGGGGGACGTGTGGAGTGCCGTTGTGTCCGGCGGCGCCATGCCGTGTGGACTCGGCGCCCGGGACACCTTGCGCACCGAGATGGGCTACCCGCTGCACGGGCACGAGTTGCTCCCCGACGTGCCTGCGAGGTGGTCGTCCGTGAGCTGGGCGGTCGCCCCGGACAAGGGGGACTTCGTGGGTCGTGCCGCATACGTCGCGGCCGAGGCCGACGAGAAGGTCGTCGGACTCAAGGTCACTGAGCGGGGGGTTCCCCGCCCGCACATGGTCGTCACCGCGAACGGCCGTGAGGTGGGCATGACCACCAGTGGAACGTTCTCTCCGACGTTGAAGACGGGGATCGCGCTGGCCCGCGTCTCCCGCGACGTCAGCGTCGGGGACACGGTGCAGATCAACGTGCGGGGACGCGAGGTCGGGGCGGAGGTGATCAAGCTGCCGTTCGTTCCGGCAAGGGTGCGCGGCTGAGACCCGTCAGGTGCAGCCATCTCATCGGATCGGACGATCGCGATGGCCTGCGCACTAGTCCTGGTCGGCGGCCAGGAGTGCGATCCGCAACACCGCCAAGCCTGACAGCGCCCCGAGACCCTCGCCAGGACCGATCCCGAGTCCACCCCACACCGGGACCTCCGCGCGGTCGAGCAGGAGCTGCTGGACGGGCTCATCCCCGAGCATGGGCGCTTGGACTGCAGGCACTCTCTGCGCCATACACGCCGCTGCCGCAGCTGTCACTCCATCCAGCAGCACCGGCACCTGGGCGGCTTCCAGCACCGCGGTCAGTTGAGCCACCGGCGACGGGATCTGGTCGAGCTGGCGATCGCGCACGTCGCGCACCTTCGCCATCCATTGCAGATCGGTGATCCCGCTGCCGTACCCGACCACCTGCTGCGGTTCGGCATCGAAGTAGCTCGCCGCCAAGGCCGCGGCCAGCGTGGTCAGACCCCTGCCGACAGCGCCGAGCAACAGCAGGTCATGGCCCTCGGGCACAGGTCCGGAGTCAGCGACGAAGATCGGCACCCCCAGCGATTGCGCTACTCGCCGCGTGGGGGTGTCCCGGTCGAGCCAACCCCTGATGTGGTCGTGGTCGAGCACGGACACCGCATCGTTGTCATCGTGCAGAGCGAGTACCAGCAGCGGGTTCGTCGGTGCCGGGGTCCCGCTCACCTCCCGCCACCAGGTGGCCTGCGGGATCATGCGCGGGTTGTCAGCGTGGTGGACATGGGGATCGCCGGACGCAACGTGATCGCAGACATCATCGGCGGATCGGCCGGTGCGTGCACTTCCAGCCGCCAGCGACGGGCCAGCGTGGCCAGCACCACCACTGCCTCGGTCCAGGCGAAGTGTTCCCCGATGCATCGACGGGTTCCGAAGCCGAACGGGAACCACACACCGCGGGGGACGCGGGGCGCGCGTTCATCGAACCGTCCGTCCGTGATCCAGCGGGTGGGGCGGAAGGCGTCCGCATGCGGCCAGTACCGCGGATCACGATGCATGGCGTACTGCGATGCCAGCACGACGCTGCCGCGCGGCAGGTCCCATCCACTGACCCGCAGGTCCTTGTCGAGCCAGCGACCCAGGATCCAGGCCGGCGGATGCAAGCGCATCGCCTCGGCGATCACCGCGTAGGTGCGGGGAAGCGACGGCAGATCGTGAGCCGTGAGCGGTCGCTCCGGCAGGCTGTCGAGTTCCTGCTCGAGCCATGCTCGCTCGGAGGGGTTGTGCGACAACAGGTTCCACGCCCAGGTCAATGCCAGGGCAGTGGTCTCGTGTCCGGCCAGGACCAGGGTCATCGCTTCGTCGCGCACTTCTTCGGGGGTGAATGCCGACCGTCCGTCATCGTCCCTGGCGGCGAGCATGAGAGTGAGCACATCCTTGCCGTCGAAGCCCATGGCTAGGTCGCGACGGCGCGACGCGATCATCTCCTCGACGATGGCATCGAGCTCACGTATCGCCTCGACCTCTCGACGCCGACGAGCGGTCGGGATGCGCGAAAGCGGGGAACTCCAGGGTCCGATCCCGCGGGCGAACCCTGCGAGGACAGTGTCCAATGCGGTGGCGACGTCCGATGCCTCCCCGCGTACATCGAGTCCGAAGACGGTCCGGCCGATGACGTCGAGCGTGAGTTCGGCCATGGCGTCGGAGAGATCGATCAGCTGCCCCCCGTGCCACCGTTGGCCGCTGGCGTCCGCGGCCCCGACCATGTCCGCGACGTAGCCCTCGATGCGCTTGTTGTGGAACAACGGCTGGAGGGCCCGCCGGTGTCGCATGTGAGTCGGGCCGTCAGCAGTGAGCAGTCCGTCCCCGAGCAGTGGGCGGGTCATCTGCAGAGCCAGGCTCTTGCGGGTGTGGCGTCCGTTGGTCACGAACACCTCCCATATCGCCTCGGGTGCGAACAGGACGTTCAGATGTTCACCTGCCATCGGCACATGCACGATCGGTTGGTGTCGTTCCCGCAGACTGCTGAAGAACTCGTGCGGGGGCACCTGTCCAGAGGCCAGGCTCCACATGGACCGCAGTCCGTTGGGCCCCGGCGGCCTCGCCACGGCCGGCTGCTGAACGCGCATGGATTCCACGATCGTCCGGGCGTTCAGCGTGCGTTGCGTCACCGTACTGCTGGCCATGTATGTAGTGTGCCTCGCAGGTGCTGGGCCCGGATCGGTAGGAGGCGTGCGGACGTGAACGAATGGCGCGACGCTCACCTGCCGGATCTCCATTGGGCGCCGCGCGGATTGTCCGGCAAGCTCAAGTCGCTGCCCGGATGGGTAGCCCGGGCTGCGTCGGAGAGCAGGTTCGCTGGTGAGGTGCTCGACTTCGAGAAGGCGCTGCCACACTCGACCGGCGGTCCCTCGACCAGGATCGATCGCCAGGTGTTGGTGGTTCCGGGGTTCGGATTCGGCGATGCCGCGACCTTGCCCATCCAGATCGCATTGAAGCGTGCAGGCTTCCGGGTTGTGCGCTCTCACATCCTCGCGAACATCCGGTGCTCGGACCGCGCAGTCGACCGGCTCGCGGAGGTCGCTCAGCGCGCCGTGGCTGCAGACCATGGCCAACGGCTCATGGTCGTGGGGCATAGTCGCGGCGGCATGCTCGCCCGCGGACTTGGTGCACGTCACCCAGAACTGGTCAGCACTGTGGTCAGTCTGGGGGCGCCTTTGAATGACGAGTTCGCCTTCTACGAGATCCCGCAGCCGATGGTCGGTGTGCTGAAGGTCGTGCATCAACGCGATCCCGAGTTGCGCGCCCGCCAGTGCGTGACCCGTGATTGCACGTGTCCCTACATGCAAGCTGTCCACCGCCCCTTCCCGCAGGACGTCGAACTCATCAGCTTCTACACGACGTCGGATGGGATCGTCGATTGGCGGGCCTGCGTTGTTCCCGGCGCGGAGAACATCGAGGTGAGCGGATCGCACTTGGGGATGGGGCTGAAGCCGGACACGGTGAATCACGTGATCCGTCGGTTGATCGACTCCGCCGGCACGTTCTGACTCCCGCTCCCATAGAGGATCTGCGGGTTTGACCTGCCGTGACACCGCAAAGAAGGACATCCGATTCCCCCGCTGTCCGAACACCAGCACCGGGAATGTGGACGGTCGGCCCAGTGCCACGAAACCCGGGCCAGCAGGCGACGAGTGCCACGAAGATGCCGGTTTCGGGCCGCTGAAACCGACCTGTTCGTGGCACTGGCCCCGAGCGGCCTGCAGTTTCGCGACGCTCGACACCGACCACCGGTTGACTGTTGCACGGTTACCGATCACAGACCCGCGAACCCGTAACCACGCAACACTCAACACCGGCGGCCGCGAGCAGCGACGCGGGGTCCGGGCTCAGGCCGCGTGCTCGCCGTGCGCCCCACGGTGTGCCGGATTGCGGGCTCAGCGGGCGGGGTGTTCGATGGGGGTCTCGAACCGCACCGGGGTGTCGAACGCCGCTCTTCGGGTGGCTCGGCGAAGCGCACGCAGGAGCACGGGCCCGGCCAGCAGCGTGAGCACCGCCGTGAGCACGGCGCGCGGGATGTCCCACCCGAGCGATGTTGCGAGGTTGAAGGCGAACCACCGCGCGAGATTCTCGGACAGCGGTGCCCCCGGCACGAACGACAACTCGCTGTCCTGGCCGAGCGCCCACGGCCAGAACGAGAGGTTCATCAGGAATCCGTAGGCGAGCGAGGCGAGTGCGCCGTATGCCATCAGCATCGCGATCTCCGCCCTACCCCGAATCTGCGGCAGCAGGCCGGCGAACATCGCGAACCACCCCGCCGCAACCATCTGGAACGGCAGCCACGGACCGACGCCGGCTGTGAGCAGCGCAGAGGTGAACATGGACAGGCTGCCCAGGGCGAATCCGAACGCGGGTCCGAGGGCCCGTCCGCCCAAGAGCAGGACCACGAACATCGGCTCGAGCCCAGCGACACCGGCGCCGAGGGGTCTCACCGCGGTGGCCACCGCCGAGAGCACGGCGAGCATGGCCACGCCCTTGGCATCGAGGCCGTCGTCGCTGATCTCGGCGAGAAGTACGCCTACGACCAAGGGGAGCAGGACCGCGAAGAACCAGGGGGCGTCGGTGGCGTGGTCGGCGGCCACGCTCTGCGGGGACACGAAGAAGGGCCAGAAGAAGGCGATCACCCCGACGAGGCTCACAGCCGTCAGCGCTGCGACCGTTCGGCGGCGCAGTGGGACGACGTGGAGCTGGGTCACAGGGAGCAGGCCTCCTCGACCGTCAACACCGGCAAGGGTGCGAGCACCTTCTGGACCTGGGGTGCGAATGCGGGGGAGGAGGTCAGGGCGGTCCGCACGTCCGCGTCGGTCACGACCTCGCCGTCGGCCAGGACGATCACACGATCACCGATCACGGCCACCAGTTCGACATCGTGGGTGGCCACGAGGATGCTGCATCCGGCTTCCGCCAACCTGTTCAGCCAGCTGCCGAAGGCCACCTTTCCCGGGTAGTCGAGACCGCGGGTGGGTTCGTCGAGCAGGACGATATCGGGGGCTGACGCGAGTTGGATGGCCAGTGCCAGCGCCAACTGCTGGCCGGCGGAGAGATCGCGTGGATGGTTGTCCGGATCCACGGTGTCGACCAGTTGCCGCAGTCTGGCCAGGGCGGATCCGGGTTCCTGACCGGTGTCACGGTCGGTCGCGTCACACTCGCCGCGTACGGAGTCGGTGTAGAACAGATCGCTGGGGTCCTGCGGAACGTACGCGATCCGTCGCAGAAGTGCTTGGCCGCGTAACGTCGTGGGGTCATCCTCATGCACCCGGACCCGACCCCGGTCGGGTGCGCGGGTGCCGGCCAGGACGTTGATGAGGGTCGACTTTCCCGCGCCGTTGCGGCCCATGAGGGCAGTGATCTGTCCCGATCGCAGCTGCACGTCCACCGCACGCAGCGCACCGGTGTGGCCGTAGGTGACAGTTGTGTTGGCCACCGTGGCCACCCCGTCGTGACCGGTCCTCCGCGCAGGGGCCTCGAACGTCGCGGTACGCAGTTGTACGGCCTGCCGGCGGGCGGAGCGAACCGACAGGGGAACCGGCTCCCAGCCCATGGCTTGCCCGAGTCGCACCACCGGTGGCTGCAGTCCGTGTCCCACCATGGCCGCGGCGGGATCGAGCAGTTCGCAGTGACCGTCCTCGATCCGGATGACGTGGTCGGCGAATTCCACCACGCGTTCCAGACGATGCTCCGCCATCAGGACTGTGATCGCCAGGTCGTGCACCAGACGGGCGATGGCCGCCAGCACCTCCTCCGCGCCGGCCGGATCGAGTGCGCTCGTCGGCTCGTCGAGGACCAGCACAGCCGGCCCCGCGGTGAGTGCGGCTCCGATCGCCACCCGTTGTTGCTCGCCTCCGGACAGGGTGTCCAGCGGCCGGTGGCGCAAAGGTGCGAGTCCGAGCAGGTCGAGCGTCTCTTCAACGCGCCTGCGCATGGTGTCGGGGGCGAACCCCAGCGACTCCATCGTGTAGGCGAGCTCCTCCTCGACCGTGTCGGTGGTGAAGCCCGCGCGTGGGTTCTGGCCGACGGTCCCCACGATCCCCGCGAGGTCGCGAGGTGCGTTGGTGCGGGTATCCATCCCGTTGACGCGCACCTCGCCGCGCAGAGTGCCGCCGGTGAAATGAGGAACCAGGCCGTTGACCATGTTCAGCAAGGTCGACTTCCCGGACCCGGTACGACCGATGACGAGCGCCAGATCACCTTCCGGGATGGTCAGGTCCACGTTCGAAACCACGGGCCGTCCGGACTGCGCGTGGGTGAACGTGACATCGGCGAAGCGGATCATGCCGTCCTCCAAGGAACCGGTGGCGGTGGGGTAAGAACTGCTGGCAGGGCGGCGGCAAGGATCGCAGCGACGGCCACGGGCGGCAGTGCGGGCCATGTCAGGGGGATGGTGATGGTCGACGACGAGACGGCGATCACCGCGATGGCGGCGCTGATCCCGGTGGCCGCGGTGAGTGTCTCCGGCCAGCCCCATGGGTCGGGCCGGTAGCGGGTGCGCACGATGCGGCGACCGGCGACCAGGATGCCCGTGATCGCCATGGCCAGGCCCAGGGCGAGCAACAGCCACCCCCAGCCGCTGGCGCCCAGTACCGCGAACAACCCCAGTGCGATCCCCATCAGCCCGGCGAGCACCAGCCCGGCCTGCAGCGCGCGCTCACCGGGGCTGGTCCTGGTCGCGCGGCCGTATCCCCGCGTGTCCATGGCCGCCGCCAGGTTGATGGCATCGTCCAGCGATGACTCCAGGACCGGCACCGAAGACTCCGCCGCGGCCCGCAGACCGCGGGTGGGCCGCCCGCGCATCCGTCGAGCCTGCATGACGCGACGCACGTTCACCATGATTCGCGGGGCGAGGGACAACGCAACGACGCCCGCGACCCCCACGTGGTAGAGACCGGGTGGCAGTGCCTTGAGCAGACGCACGGGACTGGCCAGTGAGTTGGCGGCGCCCACGCAGATCAGCAGAGTGGCCAACTGTGAGCCCTGAATGACTGCGATCGCCAGCATCTCAGCGGTCACCGCACCCCCGAGGGTCACCCCGGCCATCCAGTCGGGCAACGTCGCCGAGGGCAGGGTGAACAGATCGGTCGTTCCCACCCGAAGGCCGAACAGGACCGTGAAGCCGACGCGGATCACAACCACCAGCACGGCGATCCTGACGAACACCGCGAACGCCCCGGCCCACTGCGCCTGTGGCCGACGCGAGCTGACCACCAGCGCCGCCACGGCGACGATCAGCCCGAGCAGCAGCGGGTTCGCAGTACGGGTCGCGGCCGCACCCAGACCCAGCGCCCACAGCCACCAGGCACCCGGATGCAGCCAGCGATTGGTCATCCCCGGCCCCTTCGCACAAGGATCGCCAATCCCAGCAGCGCGGCGATCATGGTGACCCCAATGGCGGCCAGCCAGGGCGGCGGAGCCGGGTCGGATGCGGGATCGGAGGATTCGGGCAGTGCCAGGGCCACCGGGCTCCGGGTGTCCGTCGGGGTCGGGCTGCGCAGGCTCGGTGTGGGGGTCGGCGTCGATTCGGGCGTGGGGCCGGAGCGGGTCCGAGTCGCCGTGACACCGGCGGGCTCCGGGACGGTCGCCGCATCAGGCGCGGCCGGGGCCGTGGTCACCGGCGCGGATGTGGAGGGCCGACGGGCCGACTGTCCCGGACATTCGCTGGCCGGGAAGCCGCCGATGCCGCAGATCAATCCACTGCTGTGGAACCTCAGTTCAGCCACTCGTTGCAGAACCCGCAGACCGTTGTCCGTGGTAGGTACGGTCACACACGTCGTGGTGAGTTGCGGGGGAGTCTCGCCGACGGGTGCGATGCCCGCCGGGCCGGGATCGATCACGACCGCGACGCGCTTCTGACCCTCCGGAGCCAGGGGCTGCCCCGGGCACAGTTGGTCGTAGGTGCTCATCGTGGCTGGTGGGGAGGCCTGGGAACCGTCCTTCGGTGACACGACGTACCGCCACCCCTCGACGCCACCGTCCGGTGGTGTCCGGAAGCCGGGTCCGCGCGAGGAGTAGGACCAACTGTCCCCGCCCACCCAGTACGACCAGTAGCGGTAGGTGTCGGCGTGCGCGGGCAACGGCGTCTGCGCCATGGCCGCGATGACCAGGGCGCAGACGCCGGCTGCCAGACGCTTCATCTACTGACGGGTTTTCGCCAGACGGGACGGCAGGTTGATGCCACCGAAGTCCTTCGGGTTCTCGCCGGACGCTGTTGCGACCAGCGAGAGCATCGCCAGAGCGGCCGGGGAGTCGTTCCCGTTGGCGGTCACCCAGGTCTCGGCTGACTTCTGAAGGAACCGGGATGTCTTCTTGACGGCTTTCTTGCCGGCCCCGGATTGGGCCAAGGCGATGGCGGCCATGGCTGACCCGGCGTAGTCGGTTCCGGTGAACCCGCCTCCGTAGGGGAGTTCACCTCCGGTGGTGAGCAGGCGCGCGTTCAGGTAGTTCAGTGCTCGCTTGGCCGTGTTCTTCGGCCCGCTGGCACTGCAGGAGGAGTTGGGCACCTTGGTGCTGATCTTGCGCGGTGCGGGAACTCCGAGCCCGCCGGTCAGCGTCCAGGCCGCCTGACTCGTGGCGTTGTCGTTGGCCTCCGGCGAGGAGGTGTCATATGCAAGTGCGCCGCGCAGGGATTTCTCGGCGCTGCACCGGAGCTGGACCTTGCGGAGGTACTTGGCGTTCGCATCGCCGCGGACCAGTTCCACGGCTCCGACAGCGAGCGCGGTGGAGTTGGCATCGGAGATGGATCCTTCCGCCGGGTAGTAGGCCCAGCCACCGTCGGGGTTGACCCTCTTCAACAACCATTTGACCGCCTTCTTCGCGGCGGGCCGGTCGCCGTGGGCGTAGAGTGCGGCAGCAGCCAGAGCAGTGGAGTTGGAGTCCTGGCCGCTGAAGTTGACGGCGTCGGGCGCCTGGCACGCGGCATCGACATCCGACCGATAGGCCATGAAGCCGCCGTTGCTGCACTGCTGCTGCTTGAGCCAGGTGATCGAGGACTTCGGCACCTTCCGGTCGGCCGCCTCCAGCGACAGGATCGCCAGCGACTGCCGGTAGACGCCGTCGTAGGTGGGGTCGTCGGCGCCGTACAACCCGGCGTCATCGGCGAGGGCCGGTGATGCGGAGAGCAGGACGGCTCCCACCGCCGCTGCCGCGATCGTTTTGTAGAACACACGTGCTCCTTCGTTCAAGCGGTCCGCACGGACCAAAGCACGTGTGCGTGCATCGGCCGTCCGTAACCTCGACAGATATCGGGCCGCTTCCACGTGCCAGGTGCTCCGACTCTCCCTCCGAGGAGGGAACACGGTTGCGGGACAGCGCCGGATTCTCACCGGACTTCCCCTGGATTCACGTAGTTACGCGGGGCGGGTGCCCCACACACAGTCAAGCACGCGGACGGGTCGGTCATGCGTCCGGATGGCGGAATCGTTGCGGTGGCGCCCTGAGCCCGGGCGCGATTGTGGCGTTGTTGCGACCTCCGCCTTCTGGTTTGTGACGAAGGTGCTGGGTTCGCCACCGGTGAGTTCTAGGGGTCAGTGCAACAGTCCAGCATCGAGAGTGGGTGTGTTGCGTGGGACGTTCACGGACTCCGCGGAGTGTGGAAGACCTGTTTTGGGCAGTGTGGGCGCAAGGGGTGGGGGTGCTGGCAGCGGCGGCGGCTGCTGGCGTGTCGGAATCGATCGGGCGTGGATGGGTACGTCAGCGTGGCGGTGTGAAACCTCGACCGCAGAGCAATGAAGATGGCGCCCTGACGCTGGATCAGCGGATCCGGATTCAGGCGGGGATCGCCGCCGGGGACAACAACGCGCAGATCGCGCGGGATGTGGGTTGTCACCGAAGCACCGTGGGCCGGGAGTTGGCGCGCAACCGCCGTCCCAGCGACGTGGGCCCGGCCAACCAGCGTCGTGGCTACTCGGCGTCGAAGGCTCAGGAACGCGCCGATTCCCAACGCCAGCGGCCGAAGCCGCGCAAACTGGACGAGAACCCGGTGCTGCGCGGGTACGTGCAGCGGAAACTGACGAAACGGTGGAGCCCTGAACAGATCGCGAATCGGCTTCGGCTGATGCATGGGAAGGATCCGGAGATGACGATCAGCCACGAGGCGATCTACCAGGCGATCTACGTGCGCGGCGCCGGCGGATTGAAACGCGAGCTCAAGGCCCGCCTGCGTACCGGGCGCCGCGTGCGACGTCCCCAACGCCACGCCAGCCAGCGCACCCCCCGGATCCCGGACATGGTGCCGATCGTGGACCGTCCCGAGGAGGCCCTGGGCCGGGCGGTTCCCGGGTATTGGGAAGGTGATCTGATCACCGGTGAGGCGAACAAGACCGCGGTGGGCACGCTGGTCGACCGGTGCAGCCGGTACGTGATGCTGCTGCACCTTCCCGAACGGCACGGCGCCGAGGAAGTCCGCGACGAGATGATCAAAGCGATCCGCCGGATGCCTGCCCGAATGCGCAAGAGCGTCACCTGGGACCAGGGCAGCGAAATGGCCCGCCACCTTGAGATCACCACGACCACCGGCGTTCAGGTCTACTTCTGCGACCCCCACAGCCCCTGGGAACGGCCCACCAACGAGAACACCAACGGACTACTACGCGAATTCCTGCCCAAAGGCGGCAACCTATCCACCTACAGCCGCGAGGACCTTGACGAGATCGAAGACCTGATGAACAACCGGCCCCGCAAAGCCCTAGGCTGGCTCACACCAATCGAGCACCTCACCAAGGTCCTCGAAGAAGACATCGCTGTTGCACTGACCGAATGAACTCACCACCCCCGAACCGCGCACCATCGTCACAAACCCCGCCTTGGCCATCGCAACTTCGTCACAATGGGCGTCGCACGATCGCGCCACGTGCGCCCTGGCTCAGTCGGTCACACTCTCGAGCGCCTTGAGCGCGCTGACCGCCATCTTGTGCTTGGTCTTCGCCGCCTCCAGCCTGGCGGCGAGTTCGTCAACGTCGGCCTGGGCGGCCGACACCGTCGCCTCCGACTTCTGGCGAAGGAACGCGGCCTGCTCGGCGAACGGTCCCGTGACCTTGTCCACGGCCTTGTCGCCGGCCTGCAGCATCTTCAACTTGGTCTGCGCGCTGGCCAGTTCGGCCTCGATCTCGTCGACATCGGCTTGCGTCTTGGAGACGGTTGCCTGGGCCTTACTCAGTGCACTGCTGGTGATCCCCATGACCCCATGGTCGCATCGGTCAGGTGGCCGGTCGCAGGCTCATCGGCCCGTAGACCACTCGCTGCTCCTCGAACAGGGTCACTGCCTCCACGCCATCGGCCAGAAGGTCCTGCCACACCTCACCCACCCAGGTCTCCGCGTCGGCCTGCGTCGGGAACTGCGCCGAAACCTCTCCGTTGGGGTACTCCCAGTGGTAGCTCATGGTCGTGTCTCCGGTGACCGGGTCAACTCGGGATCCCGGAAGACCACGTCCCCGAGTGCGGCGTCGATCGCAGCCATGGTCGCCTCATCGAGGGTCACCCCGGATGCCTTGACGTTGTCCGCGATCTGTTCCGGGCGGGTCGCGCCGATGATGGCTGCGCTGACGGCATCGTTCTGCAGGACCCAGGCGAGCGCGAGTTGTCCCATGCTCAGGCCGTTGCCCTCGGCGATGGGTCGCAGTTGCTGCACCGCGTCGAGGATCGGGTCACTCAAGAGTCTGCGGATGAAGGTCGAGCCGCTCTTGTCGGTCGCCCGCGATCCCGGCGGTGGCGGCTGGCCGGGCAGGTACTTGCCGCTCAGGACCCCTTGGGCCATCGGGGACCACACGATCTGGCCGATGCCGTACGTCTCACACGTCGGGATCACGCGGTCTTCGATGACCCGGTAGAGCATGCTGTACTGCGGCTGATTGGAGATGATGCGGTCGAATCCCATCTTCTCCGCGATCTCCACGGCGGCCTCGATCTCCTCCGCTCGCCACTCGGAGACGCCCACGTAGAGGACCTTGCCAGCGCGTACGAGGTCGTCGAAGGCCCGCAACGTCTCTTCGAGCGGAGTCTCGTAATCGAAACGGTGGGCCTGGTAGAGGTCGACGTAGTCAACGCCGAGGCGGCGCAAGGACGCGTTGCACGACTCCATGATGTGTTTGCGGGACAATCCTCGATCGTTCTTGCCCGGACCGGTCGGCCAGTAGACCTTGGTGAAGATCTCCAGACCTTCGCGGCGTTGCCCGTGAAGAGCGCGGCCGAGGACCTCTTCGGCCTTCGTGCCCGCGTAGATGTCCGCGGTGTCGAAAGTGGTGATGCCCGCGTCGAGGGCGGCATGCACGCAGTCGACGGCGACCTGCTCCTCGACCTGGCCGGCGTGCGTGATCCAGTTGCCCAGCGCCATCTCGCTGACCATCAGGCCGCTGGTGCCCAGATACCGGTGTTCCATGACCCCGCCTTTCCGTCGCGGACGGGCGCGCGACGTCGTTGTCTGGTTCTAGGCTGCCGCTACTTGGTCTTGGGCTCAACCGGACGCCCACCCGGGCGCACCTTGGGCGGGGGGAGTCGCAGCCTGCGGATCTGCAGGGACCGCATGCCGCCGTAGAACAACGCTCCCTTGCGATCGGCAGCGTCGGGGAACTGCTTCTTGAGCAGGCTGCTGAGACGCACGAGGAGGATGGTCATGTCCACGACCAGCAGCAGCAGCATCAGGAACCAGATGAACGAGACGATCACCTGGATCTGCGGATTGCGGAACAGACCGACGATCAGAACGACCACTGCGATGGGGATGAAGTACTCGGCCAGGGTGCGGCGTCCGTCGACGTAGTCACGCACCGTCCGCTTGACCGGCCCGGCATCGCGCGCGGGGAGTGCCCGCTCGTCGCCGGCCATGAGCGCCTCGCGGGCTGCCAAGCGCTGTTGCCGTGACTGCTCACGCTCGAGTTTGCGTCGCGCCTTGGGGTCGGCGGGCCCCTTGAGCGCCTGCCGGCGGGCAGCTTCTGCCTCTTTGCGGGTCGGGGTGGGGCGACCTTTGCCGGCCTGTGGATCCGTGCCTGTCGCCTCGGACGCGGACGGCGCCTGCGCAGGGGTCTGCGGGTCCTTCTTGCCCAGTCCGAACATGGTTGCCACTGTACGACGGATGCGCTGTGCGCACCCGACCCCCTAGGCTGAGGGCAGACGACAGGTGATGGAAGGGAAGACCGGCATGGGGTTGTGGCAGCGGTTCACGATGATCTTCAAGTCGAAGGCGAACAAGGCTCTGGACCGGGCAGAGGATCCGCGCGAGACTCTCGACTACTCGTATGAGAAGCAACTGGATCTGCTGCAGAAGGTCCGTCGCGGGGTGGCGGATGTCGCCACATCCCGCAAGCGTCTGGAACTCCAGATCGGTCAGCTGGACCAGCAGTCGGCCAAATTGGAGTCGCAGGCGAAGGCCGCACTGGCCGGAGGTCGGGAGGACCTGGCGCGCGAGGCGCTGACCAGGCGCAGTGGTCTGACGGTCCAGCTGAACGACCTGCACACGCAGTTGGCGACACTGCAGGATCAGGAGGAGAAACTGACCCAGGCCTCCCAGCGTCTGCAGGCGAAGGTGGATGCTTTCCGGACGAAGAAGGAAACCATCAAGGCCACCTACTCCGCCGCTGAGGCACAGACCAAGATCAACGAGGCGTTCTCCGGGATCTCCGAGGAACTCGGGGACGTGGGCCTGGCGATCCAGCGGGCCGAGGACAAGACGCAGGCGATGCAGGCCCGCGCCGGCGCCATCGACGAACTCGTGGCCTCGGGTGCCCTCGAGGACGCCACGGGGACCAGCAAGGACTCGATCACTGCCGAACTGGAGCGGATGGCCAGCGTCAGCGAAGTGGAGGACACTCTGGCCGCGATGAAGGCGGAGTTGTCCGGCGGGACCAGTCCGTCGGCGGTCGAGGCCCCTGCGACCCCGGCCGTGGAGCCGGGGCCGGCGGCCGCGCCCGAACCCAAGCCCGACCAGACCTGAGGGGGCGCCATGATCGTGCGAATCATGGGGGAGGGGCAGTTCGAACTCCCCGACGACGTCATGGAACGGCTCAACGAACTCGACGATGCGCTCGAAGCCGCATTGGAGGATCCGCAGGGATTCACGCCGGCGCTGCAGGCGCTGCTGGACAGTGTGCGGGCCGCTGGCCGGCGCCTCGGCGACGACGAGTTGATCGAGTCCGAGGTCATCCTGCCCGCGGCGGAGTCCTCGGCGGCGGAAGTGCGCGCCATGCTCACCGATGAGGGTCTGATCCCCGACTGACCCGCAGGGATTCCGCCCACGGCGTACGCGCAGATGTGGGGCGGCGGCGCGGTGCATGGGAAACTTGAGTCATGAAGTCCAGGTACGCATCCGACCGGGGGCTCACGGCCCGCATGACGGGAACGATGTTCCTGCTCGGGCTGCTCTACGTGGTCTTCATCGCGGTGCTCATCGCCATAGGTCTCAACGCCGGATTCGTGCTCGTGTTCGCGGTGGGCCTGCTGTTCGCGCAGTGGTACTTCTCCGACAGCATCGCCCTGCACTCCATGGGAGCCCGGGAGGTGACTCCGGAACAGGCGCCTCAACTACACGGAATCGTGGACAGGCTGTGCGCCATGGCGGAGATGCCCAAACCCCGCGTGGCGATCGCCGATGTCGACATGCCCAACGCCTTCGCGACCGGCCGCAGCCCGAACCGGTCGGTGGTGTGTGTGACGACCGGCCTGCTGCGCCGTCTCGACGAGCAGGAGCTCGAAGGTGTGCTTTCCCATGAGTTGTCACACGTGGCGCACCGCGACGTCCTGGTCATGACCATCGCGTCTGTGGCCGGGGTGGCGGCTGGATTCCTCACGCGCATGGCGCTGTGGGGAGGCGTGGGTCGCCGGGACTCGAACACGGCGCTGGTCAGCCTGGCCATCATCGCGGTGTCTGTCCTCGTGTATGCCGTGAGTTTCGTGCTGACGCGGATGTTGTCGCGGTACCGGGAACTCAGTGCCGACCGGGCGGGTGCACTGTTGACGGGTCGCCCGACCGCTCTGGCCAGTGCCTTGCAGAAGGTCAGCGGCGATATGGCGGCCATCCCCACCCGCGACCTGCGGAAGGCGGAGGCGTTCAACGCGTTCTTCTTCGCTCCGGCGCTGGCCGGTGGCAAGAGCCTGGCGGCACTGTTCGCCACCCACCCGCCGTTGGAGCAGCGGCTGGAGCAGTTGGCCAAGATCTCCACACAACTGGGGACCTGATGGGCTTCTTCGACTCCCTGCTGGGTCGCAGCGAGCCGCCCAAGCCGGATCTCGACCAGTTGTTCGGGCTGCCCTCGGCGGCCATCACCCTGCAGGTCAGCCTGGGCGCCCTGCCCACGGGAGCCGGCTCGGTGGCCTTCCGGGCGCCGGAGGGCAAGGCGTTCGCAGACGTCGTCGCGGACGTCAAGCAGTTGCTCACGGCGACGTCCGATCCCGATCTGGAGGTGACCCATGATGCGTTCGGCTACACGTGGATCACAGTGCGGGCATCCGAGATCACCGATGTCGTCAACGCCCTGCATGCGATCAACGTGTCCATCCAAGACGCCGGATTCGGCCCGCAATTGCTCTGCTCGCTGGTCGGCTTCGAGCGCGACGGACAACGTTTCGCTTTGGTGTACCTCTATAAGAGAGGCAGTTTCTACCCCTTCGCGCCGGTGACCGAGCCGCAGCGGGACTCGGTGCTGGAGTTGCAGTTGCGGGACTTGTTACGTGACGACGTGAACATGGAACAGGACCTGACACGGTGGTTCCCGGTCTGGGGTGCCCCGGGACTGTAGCGCGCCACTGGGCATCCTGGTGGTGCCCGGCTTCGAGATCGGCAGGTTTGTTGGTTGTTCTGTCCAGGAAGGATGGCTACGCGGCTGCGACGGTGTGTGGTACCTCGCCTTCTGGGCGTTGGCCCGTTGTCGGTCAGGATCTGCCTGGTCAGTCCGGTTAGAGATCGGCAGGTTGGTTAGTCGGCGGCTGGTTGGTTAGAGTCCCACGGCCGTACAGGGCTAACCGGAGTGTCGTATCTCTAACCAGGATGCCGATCTCTAACCGGAGGGCCGATGACCACCGCCCGGCCTGCACCGGGCCCAGTCGCTACCGTGACCAACCTGCCGGGACAGAACAGTTAGACGTGGACGGCCGTTTGACTCCAACCGCTCACCCGGCCTGGTTCAGTCGCTCGGCGTGGCACCGACTCCAGGCAATGCGAGCATGCGGTCCAGCGCGACCCGTGCCCAGCGGGCCGTCTCGGGGTCGACGACGATCTGGTTGACGACCCGGTCCTCGACCAGGCTTTCCAGTGCCCACACCAGATGCGGCAGATCGATGCGGTTCATCGTCGAGCAGTAGCAGATGGTCCGGTCGAGGAACATGATGCGCTTGTCCGGGTGCTGCTCGGCCAGTCGGCGCACCAGGTTCAGTTCGGTGCCGATCGCCCACGACGTCCCCGGCTCGGCCGCCGCCAAGGTCTTGATGATGTACTCCGTCGAGCCCACGTAGTCGGCCTTCAGCACGACTTCATGACGGCACTCGGGGTGCACCAGCACGTTGACACCGGGGACCTTCTCGCGGATCTCGTCCACGCTCTGTTCGGTGAAACGACCGTGGACGCTGCAATGCCCGCGCCAGAGGATCATCCGTGCCTGTGCCAGTTCCTGGGCCGTCAGGCCGCCGCCGGGCTTGTGGGGGTCGAACACCACGCAGTCGGCGAGGTCCATCCCCAGATCCAGAACCGCCGTATTGCGGCCAAGGTGCTGGTCAGGCAGGAACAGCACCTTCTCGCCGTGTTCAAAGGCCCATCGCAGGGACTGCTCGGCGTTGCTGGAGGTGCAGATCGTGCCGCCGTGTTCGCCCGTGAAAGCCTTGATCGCCGCGGTGCTGTTCATGTAGGTGACAGGGATCGTCACATCCGCCACTCCGGCGGCCTCCAGCGTCCGCCAGGCGGCCTCGACCTGGTCGGCTGCCGCCATGTCCGCCATAGAGCATCCGGCCGCCATGTCCGGCAGGACCACGATCTGATCGTCGCTGGTGAGGATGTCGGCGCTCTCGGCCATGAAGTGCACCCCGCAGAAGACGATGAATTCGCTCTCGGGGCGCGCGGCGGCCTTCTGCGCGAGTTTGAAGGAGTCACCGGTGACATCTGCGAAGGCGATGACCTCGTCGCGTTGGTAGTGGTGGCCGAGGATGAACGCGCGGTCGCCGAGGGCTTCCTTGGCGGCCGCGGCCCGTTCGACCAGATCCGGATCGCTGGGCGCCGGCAAGCCGCCGGGACAGTCCACGCCGCGCTCGCTCAGAGGATCCTCGCCAACCCCCAGCAGAAGCAGCAGCGGGGACGGTTCGGGTTCGGTGAAGGTGTTCGGCACGCACCCATGGTGGCACGCTGTGCGCGGCGTGGCGACACGCGTTTGCCGAGGGCTGACCCACCCGGTCCCGGCGCTTAGGGCTGCCTAACGACATCTGTGGCAGTATGGGAATACGGCCCCCCGACCGCCGGTTGAAGCGGGGAGAACGCTCGAAAGGAACGCAATGAGCACTGAGACCACCTCATCGGAGACAACGACCGGTGTGACCCTCACGGAGGCGGCCTCCACCAAGGTCGCGGCGCTGCTGGCCCAGGAGGGTCGCGACGACTTGGCGCTGCGGATCGCGGTGCAGCCCGGCGGATGCTCCGGGTTGCGGTACCAACTGTTCTTCGACGAGCGCTCGCTCGACGGCGACACCCGGATCGACTTCGACGGCGTGACAGTCGTCGTCGACCGCATGAGTGCGCCCTACCTCGGCGGCGCCAGCATCGACTTCGTCGACCAGATCGACAAGCAGGGCTTCACGATCGACAACCCGAACGCCACCGGGTCCTGTGCCTGTGGCGACTCCTTCCACTAACCGCTGAGGTGGCCAGCGAGAAGCGCGAACTCGTCGGCTTCTCGCGGTCGATCAGCGCCGATGACATGCTCGCCGGCTATCGGCGGGGCGTGTTCGCAATGTCGTACTGGGGTGTGCTGTATCAGTGGTGGTCACCCGATCCGCGCGGCGTGCTCCCGCTGGACGCTCTGCGTGTGACCCGCAGTCTGCGCAAGAGCCTGCGACGGTTCGATGTGGTGTTCGACCAGGACTTCCCGGCGGTCCTGGCCGCATGTGCGAATCCGGATCGTCCCGGCGGTTGGATCGATCCCGGACTGACGAGGGCGTATCTGGAGTTGTTCGAGCGCGGGCACGCGCACAGCGTGGAAACCCGCGCTGACGGCCGGCTGGTCGGTGGACTGTTCGTCGTCAGCATCGGCGGTTTCGTGTCGGGGGAGTCGATGTTCCACTCCGCGACCGACGCCTCGAAGGCCGCTCTGGTGGGCCTCGTGGAGCGGTTGCGCGAGGTCGACGGACCCGTTGTGCTGGACACGCAGTGGCGCACCGAACATCTGGCCACCCTCGGCGTGGTCGACGTTCCCCGACGCACTTATCTGCGGGCGTTGGCGGAGGTCGTCGACCGGCCTAACGTTCTATGACCACCACGAAGCGCCAGTGGTCACCCTCGTCGACGGTGCCCTGCAGTCGGGCGCCGCGCATGCGGCACCAGGCCGGGACGTCCGTCAGTGAGACCGGATCGTCGGCGAGCAGTTCGATGACTGTCTGTGGCTCTGCCGCGACTGCGGCGCGGGCGAGAGCGATGACCGGGTGGGGACACCGACTGCCGCGCGCGTCGACCGTCCGGCTCACAGGTCCTGCGTTCCCATCTGCTCACGCACAGCGCGCACGCAGTCGACAAGGGCCTCGCCGAATCCCGTGACCGCATCGTCGGGCAGGTCCGGTGGCAGACCGACGCGCAGATTCCCGCTGGTGAGGCCGCCGACTGCCGCCAGGACGTGGCTGGGTTGGCCTTCGCGGGAGGCACATGCCGAGCCGCTGCCCACTGCGTAGCCGAGCGCGTCGAGCCGGCTCTGCAGTGCCTCAGCGTCCACGTAGAGCACGGAGACGCTCAGGACGTGGGGGAGGTCGTCAGCGGTGCCGCCGCGCATCTCGACCCCGTCTAGCCCGTTCGCGATGACCTCGCGCAGCGCCCCGAGCTGGCGCCGTGCCGTTGTCCTGGCGCCCGGAGCCTGTGCCAGCCACTGTTCGGCGGTCACGGCCGCCACCGCCGCCGCGGGGACGTTCTCGGTCGGCCGGCGGGTGGAGTCCTGCGAGGCGCAGACGGCGACAGCTCCCGGCACCCCGCCCCAGGAGCGCGCGTCGAGCAGGAGATGCGACCAGTAGTCGGGCAGATCGATCCAGCCGAACGCTGTGGAGGCGTCGAGCACGACGGCGGATCCGGTGCTCCGTGACCACTCGGACAGGTCGATCTGCACCGTTCCGATCTCCTGGTTACCCAGGTTGGTGACCAGTAGCGCCGGAGTGGGCAGGGCGTCCAGGGCTTCGCGGTCGAGGCGCCCCGCGGCATCGACTGCGAGCAACCGATGGGGTAGACCCGCGGCCGCCGCCCCCCGGGCCACGGCCTGCTGGACCTGCAGTGAATCGACGACGCTGGTTGCGACAGTGGTCGCCCCGGGTGCTTTCTGCGCTACGACCTCCCCGACCGCCACTGGAATATCCGGACAGAACCGCACATTCCGGGCACCTGTGAGGCCAGCCATGGTCGCCACGCTCTGATCGAGCATCAGTGACGACTGTTTCGCCTCGTGGTACCCGGCCGACGGGCTCGCCCAAGCGGTCTGGACCGCGCTGGTCAGCCACGCGGCGACCTGGCCGGATACCGGCCGGGACACGGCACAATCCAGCACGAAACGCGACATGTCGAGACGGTACCGCCCCTCGCGCCCGTACCTTCGCCACGGTTGCGCTAGTGTCTGGCGAGAGAGAACTTGCATCGTCTTTACATGCGCAACTGGCTGGGAAGGGTTCGATGACTCGAAAATCTGCGGGACGGCTTCGCCGGCGGACCTCCGTCGTGGCGCTCGGCAGCGTGTCCGCGCTGCTGTTGGCAGGGTGCTCGCAAGGCACCGTCGACGACTGGAAGCGGTTCGGCTATCCGGACCCGGCCACCGAGCAGGGCGACACCATGCTGAATCTGTGGGTCGGCTCGTGGATCGCCGCGCTCGGCGTGGCGATCCTGGTCTGGGGGCTGATCTTCTGGGCGATCATCGTCTACCGTCGGCGGCACGCCTCCGACCCCGCCCCGGATCAGGTGCGGTACAACCTCCCGATGGAGATCATGTACACCATCGTGCCCTTGATCATGATCGGTGGCATGTTCTTCTTCACCGCCCGTGACCAGTCCCAGTTGATGAAGGTCGAGGACAACCAGGACGTGACCATCGGAGTCGTCGGATTCCGCTGGTCCTGGACCTTCAACTACGTGGACCAGGACACCTACGAGATCGGTACGCCTGAAGAGGACCCGGTCCTGTACCTCCCCGTGGACAAGAAGGTGAAGTTCGAACTCACCTCGCCCGACGTGATCCACTCGTTCTGGATCCCCGCGTTCCTGTTCAAGATGGACGTGATCCCGGGGCGCACCAACGAGTTCGAAGTGACCCCCAACAAGGAGGGGACGTTCCTGGGCAAGTGTGCGGAGTTGTGCGGCGTGGACCACTCGCGCATGCTCTTCACTGTGAAGGTCGTCTCCCAGCAGGAGTTCGACGCCCACATGCAGGAACTGCGGGCGAAGGGCCAGTTCGGCCAACTGACCTCGGGCAGGACGACAGAAGCGGCGCAAGGAGTCTGACGTGGCAATCCTCGACGAACCCATCCAGCCCGCGACTGACGAGGCCGCGGCGAAGCAGTTGGCGAAGGCTGAGGCCAAGGCGCACCGCCGCCAGGGCTGGGGTCAGACCGTCGTCAAGTGGATCACGTCGACCGATCACAAGATCATCGGTCAGTTGTACCTGATCCAGTCCTTCATCTTCTTCCTCATCGCAGGCCTCTTGGCACTGGCGATCCGTGGGGAGTTGGCGCAGCCCGGCACCCAGATCCTGTCGAACGCCCAGTACAACCAGGCGTTCACGATGCATGGAACGATCATGCTGTTCCTGTTCGCGACGCCGTTGTTCGTCGGTTTCGGCAACGTGATCATGCCTCTGCAGATCGGTGCCCCGGACGTCGCGTTCCCGCGATTGAACATGTTCTCGTTCTGGCTGTTCTTCTTCGGTGGCCTCACCGCTGCCCTGAGTTTCTTGGTGCCCAGCGGAGCCGCCGACTTCGGGTGGTTCGCCTACCAGCCACTGAGCAGCACCGAGTTCACGCCGTCGGCAGGCGCGGACATGTGGTACCTCGGACTTGCCATGGGTGGTCTTGGAACCATCCTGGGCTCGGTCAACTTCCTGACCACGATCTACACGATGCGGGCGCCGGGCATGACCATGTTCCGTCTCCCGGTGTTCACCTGGACCGTGCTGGTCACGTCCGTGCTCGTGCTGATGGTCTTCCCGGTCCTCGCGGCGGCACTGCTCGTGGCGTTCATCGACCGTGAGTTCGGGACCGTGGTGTTCGACGCGGCCAACGGGGGAGCGATCCTGTGGCAGCACCTCTTCTGGTTCTTCGGTCACCCCGAGGTGTACGTTCTGGCGCTGCCCTTCTTCGGCATCACCAGTGAGATCCTGCCGGTGTTCAGCCGCAAGCCGATCTTCGGCTACAAGGGTCTGGTCTTCGCCACGCTCGCGATCGGCGCGTTGTCCATGGCGGTGTGGGCGCACCACATGTACGTCACCGGAGCGGTCCTGTTGCCATTCTTCGCCTTCATGACGATGTTGATCGCAGTGCCCACGGGCGTGAAGTTCTTCAACTGGGTCGGCACGATGTGGGGCGGATCGGTGACGTTCGAGACCCCCATGCTGTACGTTCTGGGCTTCCTGGTCACGTTCCTGTTCGGCGGGGTCACCGGCATCATGCTGGCCAGCCCGCCGTTGGACTTCCAACTGTCTGACAGCTACTTCGTGGTGGCCCACTTCCACTACACCGTGTTCGGCACGGTGGTGTTCGTGATGTTCGCCGGCTTCTACTTCTGGTGGCCGAAGATGACCGGGAAGATGCTGGACGAGCGCCTCGGGAAGATCCAGTTCTGGCTGCTGTTCTGGGGCTTCCAGATCACATTCCTGGTGCAGCACTGGCTGGGGACCCAGGGGATGCCGCGCCGCTATGCGGACTACCTGCCGGATGAGGGCTTCACGTTGCTCAACCAGATCTCGTCCTTCGGGTCGATCATCCTGGGCATCTCGACGTTGTTCTTCCTCTACAACGTCTACAAGACGTGGCGGTTCGCGCCGAACGTCACCGTCGATGACCCGTGGGGCTGGGGCGCTTCACTGGAGTGGGCGACCAGCTGCCCGCCGCCACGGCACAACTTCGTGTCCCTGCCGCCCATCCGCTCGGAGCGTCCGGCCTTCGACCTGCATCACCCCGAGGTCGAGGGGATCCTGTCGCAGACCGTGGTGGACAGTCTCGTGGGTGCGGGATCGGCGAACAAGGGGGTCGAGCAGTGAAAGAGTCAGGATACATCTGGGGCCTCGGCACGATCTTCTTCGCGATCGTCAGTGTGGTCTACGGCGTGTGGTCGAAGGACTGGGCGGGGACGACTGCCTTGGCCTTCACAGGTTTCATGACCGCACTTGTGGCGTTCTACAGTCTGTACACGGCCAAACGCCTGGACAACCGTCCCGAGGACGACCAGTTGGCCGGCCAGGACGAAGCCGATCCGGACTACGGCTTCTTCAGCCCCCACTCGTGGTGGCCGCTGCCGCTGGGGTTCAGTGCGATGCTGATCGCCCTGGGGCTGATTTTCGCCACGTGGCTGATGCTCGTGGGGATCATCTTCCTCATGCTGAGCACGATCGGCCTGGTGTTCGAGTACTACCGCCGGGACTTCGCGCACTAGTCATCCTGGAAGGGCCCCGGCCGGATGGTCGGGGACCTTGCCATGTCCATCGGATCCATCGGGGAACGCCCGGCCTGGTCCCGCCGTCTCATCCGTGTCGTCGGGAATGTCCGATAGGTCGCGGTGAAGGGTGACGCGCCTCACGCCGCGCCCGGCGATCGGGAGGTTTAGAAAGGGTGCCCTGCGTGGCACACTGAAAGTGTCGGCGTGTTGTCCGCCCGGACTGGTCGGCGATACGCGACTATCGACGCAGGATCGTAGTGAGGTTTGATGAGGAACGCTAAACGCAACATTGCCATCGCCGGGGCTGCGGCCTCGGCGCTACTGGTCAGCGGCTGCGGCCCAACGCTCATCGCGCGCAGCCAGACACCTGAACAGTCGGCCGTGGCGATGCAGATTCTTCCTGGCGTGGACCGCAAGGCCCCTGTGAACCAACCGATCGTGGTCGTGGCCGAAGACGGCACGTTGGCCGACGTCGAGGTGCAGGGCCCCAAGGGTCTGCTGAAGGGTTCCTACAACCCTGAGCGCAACACGTGGACCTCGAAGGCCGCAACTCTGGACTTCAACACCAAGTACCAGATCGCGGCGACCGCTACGAACGGTTCGGGGACGCCGACCACCGTCGAGCGGACCATTAAGACGGTCAACCCGCAGACCCTGGTCGGGATCAGCTCGATCAGCGTCGCGGATGACGTGACGGTCGGGGTGGGCATGCCCATCCGCGTGACCTTCGACGCGCCGGTGAAGAACAAGAAGTCCGTCGAGGAGCAGTTGCAGGTCAAGACCTCCACACCGGTCGTCGGTGCCTGGAGTTGGGAGTCCGACCAGGTGGTCGTGTTCAGGCCCAAGAAGTACTGGCCCGACAACACCGAGATTGAGGTCGTGATGCCGCTCAAGGGTGTCAAGACCGGTCCGGGTGCCTACGGCGCGGCCAACACGGACGTCGCCTACCAGACCGGTGACTCCATGGTCTCCGTCTACGACGCGAGCAAGCACACGCTGGTCGTGAAGAAGAACGGCAAGGTCGTCAAGAAGTTCCCGGCCACGAGTGGCAAGCCCGGCTTCGAGACCCGCCAGGGCGTCAAGGTGATCTCCGAGAAGCTCGACTTCGTCGTGATGGACGCAGCCACTGGCGGCACCTCCGAGGACGACCCCGAGTACTACCGCCTGGACGTGAACTGGGCGATGCGGATCACGAACTCCGGCGAGTTCGTGCACGCTGCCCCGTGGTCCGTGGGCTCGCAGGGCTACTCGAACGTGAGCCACGGCTGCGTCGGACTGAGCACGGACAACGCCTACTGGCTGTTCCAGAACTCCCGGGTGGGTGACGTGATCGACGTCC
This sequence comes from Actinomycetota bacterium, assembly GCA_020636995.1. Lineage (GTDB taxonomy): Bacteria > Actinomycetota > Actinomycetes > S36-B12 > UBA10799 > JADKAV01. Next base: position 73,115 of record JACJWU010000001.1, read on the forward strand.
GGAACACCGGGCGCCCGCAGGATCTGGGCAACGGGATCACTGAGTGGAACGTGGCCTGGAAGAGCTGGCTGAAGAACTCCAAGACCGGCAAGGTGACCACCGAGCCGATCGAACAGCCCAGCGCCTGATCAGTGCAGAACGCCCCGAGCCGCCACGGCTCGGGGCGTTCTTGCGTGTCCTGAGTTCCATCGCACAGTCACCCCGGATTCGGACTAACTCTGCGCGAGCACTTCCTGCAGGCTCCTGCGGGCAAGCGCCGGGTCATCGGCCCAGAAGGACACTGAGGTGAAACGGTAGCGGCTGCCGGGCAGATCGGCGGACGATTCCTCGCGCAGTCCCAGATGGACGTTGACCTGGCCGGAGACGGCGATGTACAGGTGCAGGGGGTCTTCCTCGTCGATCTGGATCACGCGTGACCCGGGGGTACTCCGGGTCGATCCGGACACAGATTCGATGATGCTTGCCGGAACCTCCACCCGTATGGTGTGCCCGTTGCGGATGCGTACTGCGTGCCGGTCGATCAGATGCGGGTACACGATGAGGCCGGCGAGGTAGCCGAACATCCAGATCAGGCCCCACAGGCTGAGGATCAGTAGCGTCCAACGCAGCCAGACCCAGCCGATGAGGAAATGTACCGCCACCATCTCCAGTGCGGATGCTCCTATCCAGATGTAGATGGTGGTTCGCACGAGATCGACGTATGTGACCACGGTTGTACCCGATCCGCCATGGTCGGGGTTGCGTGTCAGCCAGCGGTACAGGTTGGAGTAGATCCCCCGTTCGAAGCTGGAGGCACGGCGCCACAGGCTGACTCCCGACGTGTCCGGCTGTGGCGCGCTCACAAGTTCAGTCTCACAGGTCCGGCTGGGGGCTGGCGCGTCGCGCCCGACACCGCACGAGGGTCTGCCACTTAGTCGAGTGCGCGCAGCACCCTGGCCGGGTTCCCTGCCACGACGACGCCCGGTGGGACATCGCGCGTCACGACGGCACCGGCCCCGATCACGCTGCCACTGCCGACCGTCACGCCGGACACGACGATCGCGCCCGCGCCGATCCAGACGTCATCACCAACTCTCACCGGTTCGCCGGACTCCCAGCCGGCAGCGCGCTCTGCTGGGTCCAGCGGGTGGGTCGCGGTGAGGATCTGTACACGAGGCCCGAGTTGGCACCGGTCGCCGATCGTGATCTCGCAGACGTCGAGCAGCACGCAATCGTAATTGAGGAACGTGTCGTCCCCGATGTGTATGTACTGCCCGTAGTCCAGCCGTAGGGGAGGAGTGATGGTGACGCGTTCCCCGCACGAGCCCAGCAATCGGCGCAGGATGTGACCACGCACGGCGGGAGCACTCGTGTTGAACTCGCCGAGTAGGTTCTGGGCAGCTTCGTAGTCATCACGCAGTTGCGCATCGTCGGCGCGGTAGGGCAAGCCGGCGCGCATACGGTCGCGCATCGTGGACACGCCATAGAGCCTACGATCCTCGGGGCCAAGAAGAAGGGCCCCCCGCCCACCAAATTGGGCGAGAGGGCCCTTCTCGAGCCTTCGCGGGCTAGTGCTCGTCGTTGAGCGGGTCGTGCAGAACTGCGCCGTCCCGGGCGGGAACCAGGCGGCGGTCCTCCTCCATGACCGGCGCGGCCTCCTCGACCTCGTGGCGCAGGTGCGCCTCCGCGGCCTCAAGCTCCTCACGGGTGGGCAACGGGATGTTGTCTGCGTAGTAGAAGTTGGACAGCCTGGCCCGCAGGCGGTTCAGGCGAGCCCGCGGCGCACGGACACCGTTCTCATCGACCCCCTCGGAGGCGGGCAGCGGCATGCGGTCCGGCTTCGACATCAGCACGGCCTTCTCCTCGTCGGAGATGGGAGCGTGGATCTCGATGAACTCACCGTGCGGCAGTCGCAGGATGTTGCCGGTCTCCATGCCGTGCAGCAGCTTGTCGCGATCACGACGCTGCAGCCCCAGGCAGATGCGCTTGGTGGCGATGAACACCAGAGGTGGCACCACGAAGATCGCAATGCGCAGGAACCAGGTGATGGCGTTGATCGACAGATCGAAGAAGCTTGCGATCAGGTCGTTGCCGCCGCCGATCCACAACAGGATGTAGAACGACAGGGCCATTGCGCCCAGCGAGGTCCGCACCGGGGCGTTGCGGGGACGGTCGAGCAGGTGGTGCTCAGACTTGTCCCCGGTGGCCCATTGCTCGATCCATGGGTACAGACCCAACACGGTGAACACGATCCCGGGAACGATTGCCGCGGGGACCAGGATGTTCCAACTGATCGTGTATCCGAAGATCACCCACTCCACGTTGGGCATCATCCGCAGAGCTCCTTCGAGCCAGCCGATGTACCAGTCCGGCTGCGAGCCGGCGGTGACCTGGTCGGGCGTGTACGGCCCGTACAGCCAGATCGGGTTGATGGTGACCAGACCCGAGATGAGCGTGATTACCCCGAACACGACGAAGAAGAAGCCGCCTGCTTTGGCCATGTAGATCGGCATCAGTCGGTAGCCCACGACGTTCTCGTTGGTGCGACCCGGGCCGGGGAACTGGGTGTGCTTCTGGTACCAGACCATGATCAGGTGCGCGGTGAGCAGCGCCAGGATGAGACCCGGGACGAGAAGGATGTGGACGGCATACAGGCGACTGATGAAGTCAGTGCCCGGGAACTCGCCGCCGAAGACGAAGAAACTCAGGTACGTGCCCACCAGCGGGATCGAGAGCATGATGCCCTGCGCGATCCGCAGGCCCGTGCCGGACAGCAGGTCGTCGGGCAGGGAGTAACCGGCGAAGCCGGCCAGCAGCGCCAGGGTGAGCAGTCCGACGCCGATGACCCAGTTCATCTCACGCGGCTTGCGGAACGCTCCGGTGAAGAAGACCCGGCACAGGTGCACCGAGATGGCGGCGATGAAGAACAGCGCGCTCCAGTGGTGGACCTGGCGCATGAGCAGTCCGCCCCGGATGTCGAACGAGATGTCGAGTGTGGAGGCGTACGCCTCGGACATCTCCACGCCCTTCAGCGGCACGTAGGAGCCGTTGTAGGCGATCTCGATCATGGAGGGCTTGAAGAACAGCGTCAGGTAGACCCCGGACAGCAGGACCACGATGAAGCTGTACAGGGCGATCTCGCCGAGCATGAACGACCAGTGCTCGGGGAAGACCTTGCCCATACTGCGCTTGAGGAAATTGCTGGAGGCCAGCCGGTCGTCGACCCATCGCACTGTCTTGCCTGCTGTGTTCACCGTCGCGCTCATGCGTCGCCACGCTCCCAGAAGCTCGGACCCACAGGTTCCGCGAAGCCATCTGTGGCAACGAGGAACCCTTCGGGATCAATCGTTATTGGTAGTTGTGGTAACCGGCGCGCCGCAGGCCCGAAAACGACGTTGCCGGAGTCAGCCAGGTCGAATGTCGACTGGTGACATGGACACAACAAATGATGCGTCCGTTGTTCGTAGAGCGCAATCGGACACCCCACGTGCGTGCAGATCTTGGAGAAGGCCAGGATGCCTCCGTAGTCCCAATTGTCGCCCTGCTGCGACACGATCTCCTGTGGCTCCATGCGCACCAGGATGATCGCTGCCTTGGCGCGCGCGTTGAGGTTTCCCTCTTCTTCCTGCACCAGCGGGAGGTCGGCGGGCATCGCGGAGATCAGGCCACCGATCGCTAGATCCGAGGGGCGCACCGGACGTCCGGTGGGGTCTGTGATGATGCGGGACCCCGGCTTCCACAGGGTCTCGCGCAGGATCTCCTCTGGAAGTGGTCCGAGATCACGAAGCATCACGATCAGCGGGATGGGGAAAAGCGCCATCGCGGTCAGCAGCGAACGCCGAATAATGGGCCGTTGCGCGAACCCGGAGTCCGCGGAGTAGTCGTCGAAGGCCTCGACGGCGGCTTCCCGGTCCTCGTCGGTGGAGGCCAGCGAGTGCCGCAGCTGGATCTCCTCCTTCTCGTTCATCAGCTTCTTCGACCAGTGGATGGCCCCCGCGCCGATGAGGAAGATGGCCAGGCCGAACGTCACCCCGAGGGCGATGTTGCTGGCGTTGACCGTCCCGAAGCCCCAGATGTACACCGACTCGTCGACCGGGATCGCCACGAAGGCGACCACGAACAACACGGTCATCACGGCCGATCCCAGGAACATCAGGGACACCTGCCGCTCGGCACGGCGCGCCGCCTTGGGGTCGACGTCGGTACGTCGCGGTTTGTGCGCCGGCAGGGCCGCGGCGGCGGCCTCGATCGCGGCAGCCTCGTCACCGGCTGTGGTGGCCGGCAGGTTGTCGTGAGTGCTCATCGGACTTTCGCTCCGATCCAGATGGCGACCGCGATGAGCGACAGGAGCCCAGCGGTCCAGAGGAATAGGCCTTCGGTCACAGGTCCGAGCCGGCCGAGGGCCAGTCCGCCGTTGTTCGGTTCCACCTTCAGCGACTCGATGTACGCGATGAGGTTCTTCTTCTCCTCGGGCGTGATGGTCTCGTTACTGAAGACCGGCATCTGCTGCGGTCCAGTCACCAGCGCCTGCCAGATCTGCTCGGGCGTGGCATCCATCAGGCTGGGAGCGTACTGTCCGTTGGTCAGCGCCCCGCCACTGCCTGCGAAGTTGTGGCACTGGGTGCAGTTGGTCCGGAAGATCTCCCCGCCCTCGGCGATGTTGGCGTCCTCGAGGTCGAGCTCTTCCTCAGTGGGGTTGGCGGGGCCGGGGCCCAGCGTCGCGATGTAGGCGGCCATGGCGTCGATCTCGGCCTGTGAGTACGTCGGAGGCTTGCGTGCTGCCTGCGCCTCGGGAACCGCCAGCGGCATCCGTCCGGTGCTGACCTGGAAATCGACGGCAGCCTCGCCGACGCCGATGAGTGACGGTCCGCCGTTGCCGCCGGTGGCGTTGTCGGCCTCGATGCCTTGGCCTTCAAGCCCGTGGCAGGACGAGCAGCCCTCGAGGAACAACTGCCTGCCGACCTGGATCTGTTCGACGGAACCCTCAGCGGCGATCGGCTCCGGGCTCGGGGTCGTCTCAGCGTTCACGACTGCGTAGCCGGAACCTGCCAGCAGCAGGGCCCCGCCCATCAGGATGCCTGCGCCGAACGAGCGCCGACGACTGCGCTTCTTCATGGAACCTCGCATCACTTGACCAGATAAATGGTGGCGAACAGGGCGATCCAGACCACGTCGACGAAGTGCCAGTAATAGGACACGACGATCGCGGACGTGGCCTGTTCGTGTGTGAACCGCTTGGCGACGTAGGTGCGGGCGAGCACGAAGAGGAACGCGATCAGACCGCCGGTGACGTGCAGTCCGTGGAATCCGGTGGTCAGGTAGAAGACCGAGCCGTAGGGGGACGACGACATCGTCAGACCTTCGTGGACCAGTTCGGTGTACTCGGTCACCTGACCGCCGATGAAGATCGCGCCCATGATGAACGTGATGATGAACCACTTGCGCAGGTTCTTCACGTCACCGCGTTCGGCTGCGAAGACGCCCATCTGGCAGGTCACGGAACTGAGCACCAGGATCGTGGTGTTCACGGTCGCGAAGGGGACATTCAACAGGGAGGTGTCGACGGCCCAGATCTCGGGGTTCACCGAGCGGAGGGTGAAGTACATCGCGAACAGCGCCGCGAAGAACATCAACTCGCTGGCGAGCCAGATGATCGTGCCGATGGCGACGTTGTTCGGCCGGTCGACGTGACCTGCCGGCGCCAGCCGGGTCGTCACAGCAGATGCATTAGCCACGTCGCGATTCTGGCAGGTTTACCTCCTCCAAACCGAACGACCCCCCGATTCGGTGGCATTTTTCCCGAATCTGCCCCTCCCAGACCCGCACAACGGGCGCTGCGGACCCACGAATCGGGTCGTCCGGTGGCCTCCGGGGCCGCGCCCGGGCGCGGCGCCCACTAGCATCGGCAGCGGAGGTTCGTCATGGCGCGTGCGTTGAAGGTAGTGGTCTACAGCGACAACGTGGACACCCGGCGGCAGATCATGCTGGCGCTGGGGCGTCGGCCGTCCCGGGAACTGCCCGAGGTCGAGTACACCGAGGTCGCGACCGAGCCGATGCTCATCCGCACCGTCGACCCGGGTGGGTTCGACCTGCTCATCCTCGACGGGGAGGCGTCACCGGCCGGGGGGATGGGTGTGTGCCGCCAACTCAAGGACGAGTTGTACAAGGGCCCGCCGATCCTGGTTGTGGTTGGGCGCCCACAGGACGCCTGGCTGGCGACCTGGTCGCGAGCGGATGCCGTGGTCTCACACCCGATCGAACCCATGAGTTTCGCGCAGGCTGTGACGGACCTGCTGCGCCCGCGCGTGGCACTCGACGCGGGCTAGGGTCAGCGGGAGCCGTCGAAATCCGGGAGCACTCCGTACATCGGGGAGCACTCCGTCGCGTCCACAGCGCTCACCGATCTTCGAAGTGCTCACGGATCCTCCGCCCGGCCTGGTCGTAGGCTTGCCCCTATGACCGAATGGCCCCAGATCTTCTCCGCGCTGTTCGCGCGCCGGCAGTTGCAGCCCGATCAGACGCAGTGGGCCATGCGCGAGATCCTGGAGGACCGAGCCACGCCGGCGCAGATCGCGGCATTCGCGGTGCTGATGCGCGCCAAGGACGAAACACCCGAGGAGATCATCGATCTGCTGTCCGTGATGCTCGACCATGCGACGTCGGTGGCCGTCCCGGGACCCGTGTTGGATGTGGTCGGCACCGGCGGCGACCGGGCTCACACCGTCAATGTCTCGACGATGTCGGCGATCGCCGTCGCCGCCGCAGGTGCCCGGGTCGTCAAACACGGCAACCGGGCCGCCTCCTCACAATCCGGCTCGGCGGACGTCTTGGAGGCACTCGGGGTCGTCATCGATCTGCCGGCCGAGTCGGTGGGTCCGTGTCTGCAGCAAGCAGGTATCGCGTTCTGCTTCGCCCCGGTCTTCCACCCGGCGCTGCGATACGCCGGACAGGCACGCAAGGACCTCGCGATACCCACGTTCTTCAACATCCTGGGTCCATTGGCGAACCCGGCCCGGCCCGCGGCCGCACTCGTGGGGTGCGCCTTCGAGCCGATGGCGCCGGTCATGGCCGACGTCCTGCACAAGCAGGGGGTCAAGGCTCTGGTGGTGCGGGGGCTCGATGGGCTCGACGAGGTCAGCACCGAGGGCCCGACCACGGTCTGGGACGCCACCGGCGCCCGCGTCGCCACGACGCAGGTCACTCCCGAGACGTTCACGGTCGCCCGGTCACCGTTGTCCGCGTTGCGTGGCGGAGATGCCGCCCGCAACGCCGAGCTCGCGCGGGACGTGTTCGAGGGACGGGGCGGACCGGTGCGAGATGTGGTCATCGCGAACGCCGCGGCCGCCTGGGCCGCGTGGGCGGCGGTCACCGCCCCGGAGGCGGATCTTGCCGCGCGCATCAGCGACGGTGTCGAGAGGGTGACCGCGGCGATCGACTCGGGAGCGGCCAAGGCCCTGCTAGACAGGTGGATCGAGGTCAGCCGTTCCCTGCAGGTCTGACCGGCATCGACCAGCAACCGTCGATGTGGATCGGCCGCGCGGATTCCAGCCAGCGCAGCACCATCCGGCTCTCGGCGATCAGTGCAGCGGTATCCGGTGGCGGCGGTGGGTCCACACGCTCCGCGGCCTTCACGACGGCTTCCACGGCCGCATGGGCGTCCGAGCCGACGCCGCAGAACGTCGCCCCGGCCAGTCGACCGTGCCGGATCACGTGGATGTCCCAGCCACCGGGCTGACTGCGCGCCGCGACGATCTCGGGCAACTGGCCGAACGCGCGCAGTTCCCCAGCCGACCTGATCCCACGCAACGCGGCATCGAGCCGGTTGCGCCAGGTGGCGGCCTGCTCGAAGCGCTCCTGCGCCGCCAGACCGGACATCCTCGCGCCGACCACCTGCTCGGCATACACCGTGCTGCCGAGCAGGACCTCGCGGGCCAGCATGGCGACTGGCTCGTAGTCGTCCGGGGTGACCTGGCCGCTACAGGGTGCAGCACACCGCCCGATCTGCGCCAACACGCACTGCGGGCTGCTGTGGCCGGCGCGCAGGCGTTGGGTGCATGCGCGCAGTCCGGTGGCCTCGGTGATCGCCGCGGCCGCCTCCAGAGCGTCGGCACGCGACGCGAAGGGACCGGCGTACACGCGGCCGGCTGCTTCATCGTCGGCGACTGCGCGCACGACGGAGAGCCGGGGGAACGCGTCGCCGGTGAGTTTGAGCCACACCGTGCGTTCGGGATGTCGCGAGCGGCGGTTGTACGGAGGTTTCCACTGTGCGATCAGCCGCAGTTCGCGCACCCTGGCTTCCAGATCGGTGGCACACACGATGGCTGTCACTTCGTGGGCGATGCCCACCATCTCGGTCATTCGCGGTCGCTGCTCGGAACTGGTGAAGTAGCTACGCACGCGCCGGCGGATGTCGTGCGACACCCCGACGTAGAGTGGGCGGCCCCCGGCGTCCCGGAAGGTGTACACGCCCGCAGCTTCCGGTAGCCGGTCGGCGAGGTGGCGCTTGTCGCGACGCTGGTGCGGCACCTTGCGCATCGAGGCCGTGAGTTCCTCAAGGGTGAGGACACCGACCGCACCGAGTCGCTCGAGCAGTCCATGCAGGACGTCGACGGTGGCCCGGGCGTCGTCGAGCGCGCGGTGGGTCGGCCGGACCTCGGTACGGAAGAACTGCGCCAGGGTTGCCAACTTGTGGTTGGGGACCTCGTCGCGGGTCAGGACCGACCGGGCCAGTCGGGCCGTGTCGATCGTGTGCGGGTTCGGCCACTGCACACCGAGCCGGGCGCATGCGGCCTTGAGGAAGTTGCTGTCGTACGGGGCGTTGTGGGCGACGAACACCGCGTCGGACAGGAAATCCAGCAGCATGGGTACCGCGACCGCTTCCCGCGGGGCATCCTCGACCATGCGCTGGGTGATCCCTGTGAGCACCGTGATGAACGGGGGGATCTGCTGCTCGGGGTCGACGAATGTGCGGAACTCGCCGAGGACCTGACCTGCCCGCACCTTCACGGCCCCGATCTCGGTGATCCTGCCCTCGGTGGGACTGCCGCCGGTCGTTTCGAGGTCCACCACGCAGAAAGTGGTGTCCACCAGGGCGGCACCGTCGAAGTCCAGATTGAGTTGGGCACCCTGCGGGCTGCTGGACACTGGTACGGCGGACACGTGTTCGACGCTAGGAGATGGTGGCGACAAAACCCGGCAACGGCGCGGCTGTTGGCATGCAGTCGAGGGCAGATTGCGCGCGCGACCACTAGGTGGTCGTCGACGCAATCCGCTCGGCCCGGGGGCACACGCGGCCGGATCGCGCGTGCTCATAGGGTTGGACGCGTGGCCCTCTCAGCACCTGACAGCACAACGCGCTGGCGCTGTGCCCGTTGCGGCAACCTCACCCGCTTCGACGTCGTCCGTACCACGAGTTCGACACAGTACTGGCACTTCGATCTCGCCGGCGTGCCCAGCGTCGAGGAGGAGAGCATCGTCCGCGACGAGATCCAGAGTGTGACCTGTCGGTGGTGTGGTGCGACCGACACCGTGGAGTTGGTGGAGAGGATCGAGAGGGCCGAGGATGTCTGAGGCACCGCTGGCCGGAGTGCGTGTGCTGGACATGACCAGGCTGCTGCCGGGCAATTTCGCCACGGTGATGCTTGCGGAGATGGGCGCAGACGTCGTGAAGATCGAGGCGCCAGAGGGGGACGGCACCCGGTGGGTCGCGCCACACCTGCCCTCGGGGGAGTCCGGCGCTTTTGTGCAACTCAACCGCGGCAAGTCCAGTCGGGTGGTCGACCTGAAGACCGACGAGGGCCGATCGGCGTTCTCCGAGCTGGTCCGGGGCGCACACGTGCTGGTGGACTCCTTCCGCCCCGGGGTGCTCGATCGCCTCGGGTTCGGCCCGGACGACCTCAAGCGACTGCGGCCCGACCTGGTCCACGTCACCATCGATGCCTACGGTTCCGGCGGCGAACTGGAGCAGGTTCCGGGCCACGATCTGAACGCCATCGGATACGCCGGGGTCCTGACGCTGGGCGGCACGCCGGCGCTGCCGGGCCTGCAGGTGGCCGATCTCGCGGCGGGCATGCATGCGGCGCTGGCGGTGCTCGCCGGACTGCGGCGCAGCGCCCACGGGCAGTTCGTCCACAGTGAGGTCGCGATGGTCGACGCCGCCCTGACCTTCGCGCAGCTGCCCCTGGGGGGCTGGTTGGCCACCGGACAGTCGCCGGCCACTCCGTGGGACCTCACCGGCCGCTGGGCCTGCTACGGCGTGTACGAGTGCGCCGACGGGGGTTGGCTGACCGTGGGAGCGCTCGAGCCCAAGTTCTTCGCGGCCATCCTGGACCGACTGGACCTCGGTGAGTGGAAGGTCTCACAGTACGACCCCGCCAAGCAGGCCGAACTCACCGACGTGCTTCGGCACCGATTCGCCTCGCGCCCCCGGGCGCACTGGCTGGCTGAGTTGGCCTTCGAGGACACCTGTGTCGGCCCGGCGCTCACCCTGTCGGAGGCGATGGCGCACCCCAACCTGCGCGCCCGCTCGGTGTTGCGACAGGTTCAGGCCTCGGATGGGACGATCCATGAGGTCTTCGCAGCGCTGCCCTGGCTGCAGCCCGAGGACGCTGCGCCGATGCGGGCGCCAGGTCTCGGAGAGCACTGAACCTTTCTTGTCGCAGGTTCTCCCTACGGTCGGAGCACGACAGTGAGGAGACGACGATGCTCATCGATTGTGGGAGTTGCACCGCCCGGCCGGCCGCCTGTGCCGACTGTGTGGTGACCGCTTTGCTGGACACGCCCGCTGATGGCCACCTGACCGCCGAAGAGGTTGCCGCGGTCGACGCCCTGGCAGCGTCGGGGCTGGTGGCGCCACTGCGCTTCGTGCGCGCCGTGTAGGTGGACGCAACCCCCGGCGCTTGGGTGCACAATGGTGGTATGGGGTCGTATCGCATGCTCCCGGCGGCTGTGGCTGCCGGGTTGTCGTGTGCCCTGTTGGTGGGCGCCCCGGCGGCCTTCGCCGACATCGAGAGCGACATCGCGCGGGTCCAAACCGAGTTGGCGGACCTGCAGACCCAAGCCGCCGCGGCCGCCGAGGAGGCGAACGACGCCACCCTGGAGTGGCAGGAGGCGCAGCAGGCGGTCATCGACAAGCAGGCCGAACTCGCAGCGACCCAGCAGAGCCTGACGGCCAGTCAGAACTCCCTGAACCAGGTGGTCAGCCAGATCTACCGCAACGGTGGTGTGGACCCGAGCCTGCTGGTGCTCGCCTCCTCCGACACCGCCTCGAACTGGCTCGCGACATTGGACACGGCGCGGATCCTGGCCGGCCAGCAGAACTCTGCGCTCGTCCGGACCGAGGTTGCCGAACAGCAACTCGTGCGTGACGAGGCCGCTCTGACCAAGGCCGAGAAGCAGGCAGAGCGGGCGCGCGACGACATCCTCGACGCCAAGGCGGCGATCGATGCCAGAGTCGCCGAATCCACGGCCTTGTTGTCGCAACTGCAGGTCGAGCAGCAGCGCCAGCTCGCCGAGGAACTGGCCCGCCAGCAGGAGGAGCAGCAGAAGCAGGCAGAGGACGCCGTAGATGCCGTTGCCGAGTTGCCGGATTCGGCCACAAAGCCGGTCGTCAAGTTCGCGATCAAGCAAGCGGGCAAGGCTTTTGAAGCCGGTGCCACCGGCCCTGACGCCTACGACGCCTCAGGACTGGTGAAGGCCGCGTGGGCAGAGGCAGGCGTGGACCTGCCGCATTCCGTGCAGCGTCAGTACGACAAGACCCAACGGGTGGACATCACGCAGTTGGCGCCCGGCGACATCGTGTTCCTCTACGGAACCGGCAAGCATGCGGGGATCTACACCGGGGACGGCTACTTCGTGCACGCCAAGAGCCCGCGCGAGGGTGTCGTGTACGAGAAGTTGTTCACCAACGAGTTCATGTCCGAGTTCGCCGGCGCAGGGCGTCCGGAACTGTAGTGGCGTGAGTCGCACCCTCGTCGTCACCAACGACTTCCCCCCGCGGGCCGGCGGCATCCAGGCGTTCGTGCACGGTGTGCTGCTGCACCAGGATCCTGATTCGGTCGTCGTGTACGCACCCTCCTGGAAGCGGGCCGCCGAGTTCGACGCCCAGCAGCCGTTCCCCGTGGTCCGCCACCGCACCTCGCTGATGCTGCCCGAACCCATGGTGGCGGCGAAGGCCCGGAAGATCGCCGAGGAGTACGACTGCGACCGGGTGCTGTTCGGGGCCGCGGCGCCGCTCGGTCTGCTGGCAGCGGGTCTGCGCAAGCGGGGGATGGGGCCGATCGTCGCGATGACCCACGGTCACGAGGCGGCCTGGGCCACCACACCCGGTGCGAAGTCCGTCCTGCGCTCCATCGGGGACTCCGTGGACACCGTGACCTACTTGGGGGAGTACACCAGGCGACGGATCGCCTCTGCCCTGCGGCCGGCCGCGGCAGCCCGCATGCGCCGACTGGTGCCCGGGGTCGACACCGGGGTCTTCAATCCGGGTATGCGCGCGCAGGGCCGCTCCCTGCGCGAGGAACTCGGTCTGGCCGATCGGCCGGTTGTCGTGTGCGTGTCCCGGCTGATGCCGCGCAAAGGTCAGGACACCCTGATCCGGGCGCTGCCGCAGATTCAGCGACGGGTGCCGGACGCCGCCCTTCTGATCGTCGGCGGCGGGCCGTACCGCTCCACCCTGGACAAGTTGGTCGCGCAGACCGGTGTCGCCGACAGTGTCGTGCTGACCGGCACCGTGCCGTGGGAGGCGCTACCGGTGCACTATGCGGCCGGCGACGTGTTCGCCATGCCCTGCCGGACCCGCAATCGCGGCTGGGACGTGGAGGGTCTGGGCATCGTCTACTTGGAGGCCGGCGCGATCGGCCTGCCCGTGATCGCCGGTGATTCCGGGGGTGCGCCGGATGCTGTCCTCGACGGCAGGACCGGGTATGTGGTCCCGGGCAGCGATCTGTCGGCGGTGGCCGGCCGGGTCGGTGAACTCCTGCAGGATCCGGTGAAGGCTGCCGCGATGGGGGAGGAGGGTCGCCGCTGGGTGCAGCGGGAGTGGACGTGGCCGACCATCTCAGGCCGGTTGACGGACCTGCTCGAGGGACGTGACCCCGACCTTGTCACTCCGCCCGGAGTCCAGGAGACGTAGCAGTCCCCAACTGGTCGCGATCAGCAGCAGGATGATGCGGGCCGACTGCAGGGCCAGTCCGCGCCACTCGTCGGACATCAGCCAGTTGTAGTGCATCGGGTACAGGATCTGCCCCAATGCGGCGACCGGCATGAGCAGGACGATCACAGGCCGCATGCGGGTGGCCGGATCCAGCAGGCACACCGCAGCGATCGCGGCGACCCAGATCAGGTACTGCGGTGAGAGCACCCGGGAGGTGATCATCGAGAAAAGCACCACGACCAGTGCGATGTCGGCCGGAATCGCCCGGTCGAAGCGCCCGGTGAAGCGCAGCACCGCGAGCAGGGCCAGTCCGACTACACCCACCACCGTGACCGCCAGCGCTGCGGCTTCGACACCTGGTGCGGACACTTCCATCGCGCCGTAGCGGTACACGAAGGTCCGCTCCCAGCCCAGATGGTGGGCGACCAGGAACGCCAGGGCGGGGACCGATTCGATCTGCAGCCCCCGGGCCCGCTGCTCGGATGCGAAAGACGCCGCTCCGTCCATGGTGAGGACGAGTGCCAGCAGGATGGAGGCGGCGGTGGCGCCGAAACCGAGCACGGCCTTGCCGAATCCGCGGCGGGGTACAGCCAGAAGGAGCAGGGCGGGCCACACCTTCAGTAGCGCCCCAACGGCGAGTAGCGCTCCGGACCTCATGGGCCGTGCGACGGCCAGCAGCCCGAGAACGGCGAACAGCGCCGGTGCGACGTCGAACCGGGTCAGCCACACCGGTCCGATGAGCATCCCCGCGGCGACCCAGGCCCACGGGCCCTCGATCGATGCGCCCCGCGCGGTGCGGCGCATCAGCACCAGGAAGGTGGCGGCGTCGAACGCCAGCATCACGAGCATCAGTCCGAGTCGAGGATCGGGCGGTACCAGCGCGCCCAGCGCGAACAGCGGCCCTACCAGCGGTGGATACTGCCACATCTCGTCGCCCACCGGATAGCGCCCGGTCTGCAGCAGTTCTGCCCACTGCTGGTACAACGTGACGTCGTTGATGACCAGCGTCCCCCCGAGGTAGGGGATCAGGCCGAACGGGATGGCGAGCAGCCACGCGCGGGTGAGCGCGAAGGTGATCGTCGGCAGCAGCCACCATCCGCGTGCCGGTGGCGTGAACTGCACAGTGACTCCGATCGCCGGGGGTCCGGTCGTGCGCCGGCCACCGGGTCAGTATCTCAGGTCAGACCGTGGGGTCCGATTGCCGCAGCAGCCCGAGTTTCAACGCGGTCATCAGTGCCTGTGCGCGGTTGCCGGCACCGAGCTTCTCGTACAGCTTCGAGATGTGGGTCTTCGTCGTGGATTCACTGATGAACAGTCGCCGGGAGATCTGTGCGACCCCGAGGCCGTCGGCGAGCAGTTGCAGCACTTCGCGCTCCCGAGGGCTCAGTTGCGGGCCGCTCGGGCTGAGTTTGCGCTTCATGGCGTCGGCGAGGTCTTTGGCAGTGAATGCCTGCGGTGTGGTGGCGGCGTGCCGCGCGGCCGCGACCACGTCATCGGAGGGCGCGTTCTTGGGCACGAAGGCCGAGGCGCCGGCCTCCAGGGCTGCGAACAGCTGCTCGTCCCCCGCGTACATGGTCAGGATGACGATGCCGAGTTGGGGATAGCGCTCGCGGGCGCTGGCAGCCAGTTTGAGTCCTGAGCCGTCGGGCAGACGGACGTCGAGGACCACCACATCCGGGCGGGTGATGCGCAGGAGTCGTTCGGCGTCGGCCACCGATCCGGCCTCGCCGACCACCTCGAAATCACCGTCGCGCTCGAACGAGCGGCGCAATCCCTGACGGATCAGTTCGTGATCGTCGACGAGCAGGACTGAGATGGTCACCGGACTACTCCTCCCTGTCCGCGGCCGATGGTTTGAGGAGGACCTCCAGAACGGTGCCACCGCCCTCGCGGGGATGCCAGGCGAGTTCGGCTCCGATTCGTTTGGCCCGCTCCTGCATAATGTCCAACCCGAAGCTGTCGTTGCGCGGCGAGTCCATCCCGGTACCGTCGTCCGCCACCCGTAAATAGGCCTGCGGCGGGTCGATGCGGCACGTCACCCACACGTTCTCCGCGTTGGCGTGACGCCGCACGTTCGTGACTGCTTCCTGCGCGATGCGCAGTAGTTCGGTCTCCTGAGCAAGAGAGAGACGGTCGTGTGCTTCGTCCATGACCAAGTGCACGGTGAGGCCGGATGCGGTGCCTGCCTGCTGCACGTAGCTGGTCAGAGCCGATCCGAGCCCGACCCCGGGCTGGATGTCGGCCCGAAGATCGAAGATGCTCAGGCGCAGTTCACTGACGATGCGTCTCACCTCCGCCCGGATGTCGTCCGCCAGCACCTGTCCCTGAGTACCCTGCAGATCGGCGACCAATACGTCCAGCGCATAACCCACGCTGGCCAACTCCTGGGCGATGCCGTCGTGGATCTCCCGGGCCAGACGCCTGCGTTCCTCCGTGGTGGCGGCGGTGCGCACATCCGCGAACAGCCGACCTGTGTCGATCCGCAGTGCCGCCTCCTGCGCCTCGGGCATCGCCTGCTTCAAGTCCGTCATGTCGAACGGGTGACTATGGTTCTGCAGGGCTGCGACTCCCACCAGACGTGATCCGAGGGTCAGAGGGACGAATGCCTCCTGTGCGGGGCCGTGCGACACGACTCCGCGCCCCGACACCGGCTTGCCGTCGCGCAAGTGGGTCAGCGCCGTGGGATCGAGGGTGGGGAAGGGGCTGCGTTCGGCGCCACGCACCGCATAGGGCACGAGTTGGTCGTCCTGCTGGATGTACAGGACCGAGCGCTCCGACGGAACGTCGCGGGCGAGTTGCTCCAGGGTCTGCTGGGCCAGGGCCACTTCGTCGAGGCCGGCGGGCAGTTGCCGGGAGACCAGTTGCAGACGGCTGAGCAATCGGTGGGCCGAGCGGTACTCCTCGCCGCTGCGGCGTCGCTGTTGCACGGTCCACAACGCGATGCCGAGCAGCACGAGCAGCACGACGATCGCGATCGCCACGACGATGAACGTGCCCACGCGACTGATTCCACCACGTTCGGGCGTGCTGCACGTCCCACATTCACGCAGATGGACGCCCCGGACCCCGGGACCGCACCGGTCAGGGTCGGGACTTCCCGCCGGTGGCTTCGCCCCGGGCGGTCCGCGAGTGTTGCCACCAGGTGCGGGAGCCGCCTGTCGGCCCCGGGGCGGTCATCGGCCTCCCGGTTAGAGATCGGCATCCTGGTTAGACATACAGCACTCCGGTTAGTCCTGCACGGCCGTGGGACTCTAACCAACCTTCCGCCGACTAACCAAGATGCCGATCTCTAACCGGACTGTCCAGACAGATCCTGACGGAACCTGCTGCCGCCTTCGCCAAAGCCGTCCAGTGGCCGGGTATCGCACCCTGATCCAGGCATGGGCCGAAACAGCCCGCCGCGCCGCCTCGACCACGACGGCCCTGGATCTCCGACCATCACCGGGCGGTCGACCACCGGCCAGTCGCACCTCCCTGGGCGGAACAGGCGGTGGTCGGATTCGCCGGGAGTTGACCTGCAGCAGAACGCCCGCCGGATCCGAACGGATCACGGCGGGCGTTCAGCGTCGGTCAGGAGTAGAGGGCCTCGACCTCGTCGCCGAACTCGGCCATGACGACGTTGCGCTTGAGCTTCATGGATGGCGTCAACTGTCCGCCTTCCTCCGTCCAGTCCACACCGAGGATCTCGAACTTCTTGATCGCCTCAGCGTTGCTCACCGCCTTGTTGGCCTCGTCCACGGCGGCCTGCACCTCGCTGAGGATCTGCGGGTCCTTGGCCAGGTCGGCCAGGGGAGTGTCGGCGGGGCGCTCGTGCTGCTCGAGCCAGGCCGGCAGGGCTTCGACGTCCAGGGTGATGAGGGCGGCGATGTACGGCTTGTTGTCGCCGACCACCATGCACTGGCTGACCAGCCAGTTGGCGCGGATCCGGTCCTCGAGCACGGCGGGCGCGACGTTCTTGCCACCGGCGGTCACGATCAGTTCCTTCTTGCGGCCCGTGATCTTCAGGAAGCCGTCGGCGTCGAGTTGGCCGATGTCGCCACTGTGGAACCAGCCGTCGGCCTCCAGCACCTCTTTGGTGGCCTGCTCGTTCTTCCAGTACCCCTGGAAGATCTGTCCGCCCTTGAGCAGGATCTCGCCGTCATCGGCGATCCGCACCGAAGCGCCCGGCATCGGTCGTCCGACGGTGCCGATGCGGATGGCGTCCGGCAGGTTGATCGTGCTCGCCGCCGAGGTCTCCGTGAGGCCGTAGCCTTCCAGGATGGTCACGCCGATGCCGCGGAAGAAGTGCCCGAGGCGATCGCCGAGGGGAGCACCGCCGGACACCGCGTACTCGACCTTGCCGCCGAGGGCCGCGCGCAACTTGCCGTAGACCAACTTGTCGAAGATGACGTGCTTGAGTCTCAGGATCAAGCTCGCGCCGCCGGTGTCCTGGGCCCGCGAGTAGTCGATCGCGGTGGCGGCGGCCATGTCGAAGATCCGGCCCTTGCCCTCCGCGGTGGCCTTCATCTGTGCGGAGTTGAAGACCTTCTCGAAGACCCGCGGCACCGACAGCAGGAAGGTCGGCTGGAAAACTCCCAGGTCGGCGACGATGTTCTTCACGTCGGCGGTGTGGCCCAACACAGTCCCTGACTCGATGCAGCCGATCTCGATCAGGCGGCCGAAGACGTGGGCCAACGGGAGGAACAGCAACGTGGACCCATGCGCGTCGAACAGGTCGGGCATACTCCCGATCACGTTGTCCGATTCGAAACGCAGGTTCCGGTGCGTGAGTACACAACCCTTGGGCCGTCCGGTGGTGCCGGACGTGTAGATGATCGTCGCGATGTCGTCCGGGGTCACCGCCGCTCGACGGGATTCCACCTCGTCGTCGGAGATGTCGGCACCTGCTTCGCCGAGTCCGTCGACCGCGCCCTCGTCGAACACCCACACGTGCTTGGTGGGGACCTTGCCGGCCACCTCTTCGTACACGCGCTTGTGCTTGTCGCTCTCAAGGAAGACACCCACGCAGTCGGCGTTGCTGAGAATCCACTCCACCTGTTCGGCCGACGATGTCTCGTAGATCGGCACGACGGTCGCGCCGACGAACCAGCCCGCGTAGTCGGCCAGCGTCCACTCGTAGCGGGTGGCCGACATGATCGCGATGCGCTCGCCGTGCTGGATGCCGGCGGCGATCAGGCCCTTGGCCAGCGAGCGGACCTCGTTGAGGAACTGCTGGGAAGTGACGTCCTGCCACTGGTCACCGACACGACGACGCAGGGCCACTCGGTTGGGGTTGTCGGTTGCCTGGGCGACCATATTGTCGGTCAGACCGCCCGTGGTGATCTCCTCGAACAAGGGTGCTTCTGACACTTCCTGCATGGGTGCTCCTGTTCCTGGGATGTAGGTAATTACCGGAATGGTCGATCGGGGTTGAGTCGTAGTATCTCGCAATGCTCACAAGTGCGACACCGGAATGGCAGTAGGCGCGCAGAGGGATCAGTGGTGGATCGGGCATCATCGTGGTGTGGCTGGCGTGGACCTCGTCGACGAGACGTTCGTGGTCGTTGAGCCGCACACGCTGGCGGCAATCGTGGCGGACCCTGCCAAGTGGACGCAGTGGTGGCCGGATCTGCAGTTGGCGGTGTTCATGGACAGGGGCGTGCTGGGACAGCGCTGGTCCATGACCGGCGCCCTCGTGGGGTCGCTGGAGATCTGGATCGAACCGGTCGCTGATGGATGCATCGTGCATCACTACCTGCGGGGTGAACCATCGGCCGATGGGCGGACCCCCGACCCCTGGCCGGACACGCCTGCGGGCTGGCGGCGGGCCGCGAAGGAGAGGGCCCGCCGCGCGAAAGCATGGAAACGGACGATCTGGGCCCTCAAGCGCGACCTCGAAGGCGACCGGGTGGCCGGGGCTCCACCCGCGTGGGCGACCGCGACGGACACCGCGAGTGCTCCCCCGCAGTAGTCTGGCAGGAGACCTCGGTGGGCGAAGGGCAGGGTTCGGTGGCCGAACAGACGGAGTCGAGCATCATCATCGATGCGCCCGCTGAGCGGGTGATGGCGGTGATCGCGGACCTCGGTACCTATCCGGAGTGGGCCGGTGTGAAGCAGACCCGGGTCCTGGCGGCATACCCGGACGGTCGGCCGCGGGAGGTGGAGATGGTCATCGACAGCGGGCCGATCAAGGACACCTACTCCATCCAGTACCAGTGGCACGGGCACCAGCAGGTCAACTGGCAGTTGACGGAATCGACCGTCCTGCGCGATCTCGACGGCATGTACATGGTTCATGATCTCGGGGATGGCCGCTCGGAGGTGACGTATCGGTTGATGGTGGATCTCGAGATCCCGGTCATCGGTTCGATCAAGCGCAAGGCCGAGAAGGTCATCGTGGACACGGCACTCAAAGGTCTGAAGAAGCGGGTGGAGCGATGACCGAGGACAGTCAGGACCCGCGGCCGCCGCGCGACGAGGAGGGGAACCCGCCGCCATGGTGGCACACAGATCCCGCGCAACCCCCGGCTGACTCGGTGTTCGTGGAGGGCCTGAAACTCGCCGGCGCGCTACGGAATTGGGCCGTGGAGTCCGGGGCGGTGGCAGCCGCGACCGAGATGGCCCAGAACGCCGCGACCGCCGCGTCGGGATACCTGGCGCAGGTGGCCGACCACTCGGTCGAGCCGCAGCCCGAGCCCGAGCCCGCCCAGACGGTGGTCAGGTGCTCGGACTGTCCGGTCTGCCAGGGGCTCGATGCCCTGGAACGGACGAACCCGGAACTGGCACACACCGCCCGGGCGGCCCTGTCGCAGATCAACGAAATGGTGGCCGGTTTTCTCGGCCCGCACGGACAGGCGAACGGGTAGGCCTATCGCCTAGCGTGAAAACATGGGTCTGACAGTCGGGATCGACATCGGCGGCACCAAGATCGCAGCGGGCGTGGTGGACGAAGAGGGACGGATCCTGGCCCGTGTGCGTGCGGCGACCCCGGGCCGCGATGCCGAGCAGGTGGAGCAGAAGGTCTCCGAAATGGTCCTATCCCTTCGCAACGACCACGACATCGAAGCTGTCGGGATCGGCGCCGCGGGTTTTGTCGACGAGAAGCGCTCCCGGGTCAACTTCGCCCCGAACCTCGGCTGGAAGGACGAGCCGCTGCGAATGGCCGTGGAGTCGGTCGTGGACCTGCCGGTGGTCGTTGAGAACGACGCGAACGCCGCAGCGTGGGGTGAGTACCGTTTCGGCGCGGGGAAGGGCCGGGACTTCCTGGTCACCATCACGGTGGGTACCGGCATCGGGGCCGGGATCATCCTGGAGGGTGCGTTGTACCGGGGCCGGTGGGGAGCGGCGGCCGAGTTCGGACACCTGAATGTGGATCCCGGCGGCCGCCCCTGTGGCTGTGGCAATCGCGGGTGCTGGGAGCAGTACGCCAGCGGGAACGCATTGGTGCGTGAGGCCCGCTACCTGGCGTCCGAGCGACGTTCCGAAGCGGAGACCTTGCTCGATCTCGGTGATGGGACCCCCGAGGGTGTGCAGGGTCTGCATGTGACGCAGGCGGCCCGGGAAGGTGACCCGGTGGCACTGGCCGCCTTCGACTTCGTGTCTCGCTGGTTGGGGCAGGGGATGGCGGACGTGACGGCGATCCTGGACCCGGAGTGCTTCGTGATCGGCGGAGGGGTCAGCGAGGCGGGCGAACTTCTGCTCGCTTCAACAGTGCGTGCATTCACGGAGTCGGTCTCGGGCAAGGAGACCCGGCAACTGCCCAAGATCGTCATCGCGAAACTGGGCAACGCCGCGGGACTGGTGGGGGCGGCGGACCTCGCGCGCTTCCGCTGAGCCGACCTCGGGCTCCGCATCCGGCCTGGGCAGCCGACCTCGTCAGCCCACCAGTTCGAGCGCCAACTGCTCCAGGAACAGGCCGATGTCGGTCACCACACCCTGGGCCTGCGCGCTGCCCCGGTCGGAGAGTTTCGTCACCGTGGACGGGTTGATGTCGACGCACACCAACGGGATCGATGCCGGCAGGATGTTGCCGGTCGCGATCGCGTGCAACATCGTGGCGACCATGATCGAGAACCCGACGTTCTCCAGCTCCGCACGCATCGCCCGCTGACCTTCGATCACGTCGGTGTACACGTCTGGCAGAGGACCGTCGTCGCGCACCGAGCCGACCAGCACGAACGGCTTGTCGGCCTTGACCATCGAGTACATCAGGCCGTCGGTGATCGCCCCGGCTGCAACTGCTCCCGCGATGCTGCCGTAGGAGCGGACCCGGTTGATCGCGCGGATGTGGTTCTCGTGGCCGTGGTCCACCCCGGATCCCTTGCTGAGGTCGACCCCAAGCGATGTGCCGTACATGTTCGACTCGATGTCGTGGACGGCCAGTGCGTTGCCGGCGAACAGTACGTCGACGTAACCCGCCTCCACGAGCCGGGATAGAGCAGGAGCTCCGCCCGTGTGGACGATCGCCGGGCCGCCGACCCACAGGATGCGCTTGCCCTCGGCCTTGCAGTCGCGCATCTGGTCGGCGATCTGTCGTACCTGCAGCGCCTGGGGCTTCTCGCTGGAGACCACGGAGTTCATGAACTCGAAGACGGACTCCGACTCCGGCCGCGGCGGTGGCGGAACGATGACCTTCACGCCGAGGAAGCCGATCACCACGGGCTCGCCCTCGAGGACATCGGACATGGGCACGGTGGTCACCACACCATCGCGCAGCACCAGCCCGCAGTCCATCTCGGGGTTGCGTACCTGCACCCAATCCCCGGTGATGCGTACGAACGTCTCGAAGTTCGTGCTCGAGTGGAAACCCTCCGGGAACACGCCGTCCATTGGTGCCGGCACCAGCTCGGCGTCGCTGGTCTCGACCGGGTTGACCCCGTGGTTCTGCAACCGCACGAGCAGGTCGTTGAGCGCGACGTCGTCCTCGTGCGAGATCAGGATCCGCGCGGTGGATTCGTCGTTCTTCGTCTTACCGAAGACCAGGTCCTGGATCTCGTAGTCGGCACCGGACTCGAGGATGTCGTCGAGGGCCCGGCTGAGCGCCCCGGAGTCGATGAGGTGGCCTTGCATCTGGACGACTTCGGTGATGGTCATGGCGGCATCTTGGCACGCTCGCCACCCGCGCAGCCACGCTGTCGCGGTTCAGACCGCGGAGCCGTCGTCCCAACCGTCCTCGGGTTCGTGCGGTGAGCGCAGCACCAGGGTGAGGAAACCGGCAGCGAAGGCAAGGATGCCCACGGTGACCACGGCCGGGCCGATGAGGCCCGGGATGATCACGCTGAGCAGCAACAGCAGCGGACCCCCCAGGGTGCCGGCCCAGGCCAAACGGCCGATCGTGTCCAGTTTCGGCAGAGGTGGTGGCTCCGGGGGGACGAAGGTGTCCTCCGGGTCCGGAGGCGGCGGTGCCGGCGGGTCCGAAGGCAGTTGCGGCATCCCCTCGCCGAGATCGGCGACGATGCGTTCCCAGGCGTTCTCGTCGTAGGGGACCTCATCCCCGGGCCTGGTCATGCCGCCACCGAACGGGCGAAATCGAGGCTGGTCGCGAAGACGATTTCGGCATCGTGGTCCAGGGTTGCCACACGGTAGGAGTCCTCGAGCAGGATCTTCTCGGCCCGGTCACTGCTGGCGTTGGGCAGCAGCCAGGCGGCGTTCGACGGCGCAGCGCCGGGGAGCAACGGCACGGAAGGTTCCTCGTGACTGTCGGGGTCGGGTGCCCCCATGCTCTCACGGCGATACACGACGAGTGCCCGGGTCGTCCACCCGATGGTCACGGAATGGTCCATTCGCCCAACGCTTGGGAGGTTCCATTGCCCAGTGGTCCGGCGGTTGCGTAGGGTCTACCTGGAGATCGGAAATCAGGAGGCGGCTCGGTGTTGTACTGGTTCTTCAAGTACATCCTCATCGGTCCTTGGCTGCGCCTGCTCTTCCGACCGCAGGTCGAAGGGCTGGAGTTCATTCCGAAGGACGGGCCCGCCATCCTGGCGAGCAACCACCTGAGTTTCTCCGATTCCTTCTTCCTGCCACTGGTCGTCCCTCGTCACATCACCTTCCTCGCGAAGGCCGAGTACTTCAACGGCAAGGGCATCAAGGGCTTCTTCTCGCGCGCGTTCTTCAGCGGAGTGGGCCAGGTCCCGATCGACCGCTCCGGCGGGTCGGCATCTGATGACGCACTGCACACGGCGCTGCGGGTGCTCGGACAGGACGAGTTGCTCGGCATCTATCCGGAGGGCACACGCTCTCCCGATGGTCGGCTCTACCGCGGGAAGACCGGTGTCGCCCGGGTGGCGCTGGAAGCCGGCGTGCCCGTGATTCCGGTTGCGATGATCGGGACCCGCGAGATTCAGCGTCCCGGCAAAATCATGCCGAGCATCCGCCGGGTCGGGATCAAGATCGGTGCACCGTTGGACTTCTCCCGGTACGAGGGGATGCAGAACGACCGTTTCGTTCTGCGGTCCATGACCGACGAGATCATGTACGAGTTGATGGAACTGTCCGGCCAGGAATACGTGGACATCTACGCATCCCGTGCCAAGGAAGTGATCGCTGACGGCGAGTCCGTGCAGGCCGCCGCGGCCGCGCAGGCCTCCTGACCGGGTGGTTCCGGTCCTGGGCGCAGCGTGACCCTTCCCGTCACACCGCGGGGCTGACGGCAGGCCCGCGATCACGGTCCGCACGCATGCTGCAGGAGCATCCGGGCCCCGAACCCAGCCCGGGTGGTGCGTTACCCTTCTGGAGTGTCCGATCTGCCCACGCACAACCTGATTGCCTGGCCCGATCTGCCCGCCGCGCAGCAGCCGGTATGGCCGGATCCGGACGGCCTGGCCGATGTCACCGCCGAGCTCGCCCAGGTCCCTCCGCTGGTCTTCGCCGGGGAGTGCGATCAGTTGATGGGGCACCTCGGACAGGCAGCGCGCGGGGAGGCCTTCGTCCTGATGGGCGGGGACTGCGCCGAGACCTTCGCGGCGAACACGGCGGACTCGATCCGCGCCCGCCTCAAGACCGTGCTGCAGATGGCGGTGGTGCTCCAGTACGGGTCACGGATGCCGGTGGTCAAGATCGGCCGGATGGCCGGACAGTACTTCAAGCCCCGCTCCAAGCCCACCGAGACCAAGGACGGTCTGACACTGCCCTCCTACTTCGGTGACGGGGTCAACGACCAGGTGTTCAGCCAAGCGTCGCGGCAGATCGATCCGCGCCGCCTGCTCAGTGCCTACCACGCCTCCAGTGCCGCGCTCAATCTTGTGCGGGCGTTCACCCAGGGCGGCTACGCGGACCTGCACCAGGTGCACGCCTGGAACCAGGACTTCGTGCGTGAGAGCGAAGCGGGAATCCGGTACGAGCGCATCGCGCGGGAGATCGACAACGCGCTGGCATTCATGAGGGCATGTGGTGCCGACCCCGAGGAGTTCAAGCGGGTCGACTTCTACGCCAGTCATGAGGCGCTGGTGCTGGACTACGAGCGGCCCTTGGTGCGCATCGACTCCCGGACCGGCAACCCCTATTCGGTGTCCGGTCACTTCCTGTGGGTGGGGGAGCGAACCCGGGAGTTGGGGTCGGCGCATCTGCATTTCGCGTCCCTGATCCACAACCCCATCGGCGTGAAACTCGGACCCACCGCCACGCCGGAGGACGCCGTGGCTCTGGCCGAGACCCTCAACCCGGAGCGGGTGCCCGGTCGGCTGACCTTCATCACCCGTATGGGTGCCGGCCGGATCGCCGAAGCGCTGCCGCCGATCGTGGAGAAGGTCGAGGCCAACGGGCATCCGGTGGTGTGGGTCTGCGATCCCATGCACGGCAACACCCGGGAGACCAGTGGTGGGGTGAAGACCCGGCAGTTCGAGGACGTGACTGCGGAGGTGCACGGGTTCTTCGAGGTCCACCGGAGACTGGGCACCCACCCGGGCGGTCTGCACATCGAGTTGACCGGTGACGACGTCACGGAATGTCTTGGCGGTATCGGAGGCCCACAGGAACAGGACCTGCCCTACCGGTACGAAACGGCCTGTGACCCGCGACTGAACCGTGTCCAGAGCCTCGAACTCGCCTTCGAAGTGGCCCAGCGCCTCGAGGAACTGCGCTAGTCCGTGCCGATCAGGTGATGGTCAGCGTCACCAGCGTTCCGCTGAACACCTCCGTGCCGCCTGCGGGGTCCTGGGAGATCACCCGGTTGGCGATCGTGACACCGAACTGCTCCTCGGTCGCCACGCGGAAGCCGGCCTCCTCGAGGCGCGCGGTCGCTGCTTCGGTGTCCATGCCGATGACGCTGGGAACGGCGACGTACTGCGAGCCCTTCGACACCAGCAGGCGGACCTTGTCACCTCGGTAGGCGGTGGTCCCGCTTGCCGGCTCTGTGCCGATGACCCGGCCGAAGGGCACCGTCTCATCGAACTGCTCAATCGTGCGCGACTTCAGTCCGGCGCCGCTCAGCGTCGCCTGTGCCTGCGACACGGTCAGGTTGCGCACGTCCGGGACCACCACCGGCTCGGGACCCAGCGAGATCGTGAGGGCCACTTCGGTGTTGC
Source organism: Actinomycetota bacterium (assembly GCA_020636995.1). Classification (GTDB taxonomy): domain Bacteria; phylum Actinomycetota; class Actinomycetes; order S36-B12; family UBA10799; genus JADKAV01. The sequence continues at coordinate 98,747 of JACJWU010000001.1, forward strand.
GCTTCAGAGGTGAACCGGCGGCCGGATTGCTGCGCAGGACCTGTCCTTCGGGGATCTTACGGCTGTAGTCCTGCAGTATCTGCCCTGTGCGCAGGTTCACCGCCTCCAGCGCCTGGCTGGCCGCTGACTGGCTCATGCCCCTGACCTTGGGCACCCGGTAGCGCTCCGGTCCCTTCGACATGACCACCGACACCGTGCCGTCCGCCGCGACCTTCTCCCCGGCTGCCGGATCACTGCTGATGACGGTGCCGGCATCCCGCTTCTCGGAGTACTGCTCATCCACGACCTTCATCGACAGGCCGACCTGTTCCAGAGTGTTCAGAGCCTCCGATCGCGACATCCCGGCGAGCTTGGGGGTGTTCACGGTGTCGGTCGTGCCGAAGTTCCAGGCGACGTACCCGACGATTCCCGCCAGCACCGCCAGGACCAGCAGTCCAAGTACCCGACGGGGGCCACGCCGGCGGGTCGCCAGGCGGTTCTGGGCCGGAGGCTCGGATGGTGGTACCACTGCCACCGCCGGTGAAGGGGCAGGCGCGGCGGCCACGGGGGGCGCCTCGCCGTCGGGCACGACCGGGTCTGCGGCCGGCACGAAATCGGTCTGGACGACCAGTGTGTCCGGCACGACCGGGACCACCGGAGGTAGTGCCGAAGCAGAGGAGCGCAGGGCCGGGGCCGCAGCCTGCGGGTCCGCCGCGCGCCGCAACGCCGCGACCGCGATGAGCATGTCCGTGGCGGTCTGGAAGCGATCCGCTGGATCCTTCGCCGTGGCCCGCTCGCAGAGTTCGTCGAATGCCGGGTCCACATCGACGAACGTGCTGGGGTCGGGCACCCGCTGGGTCTGGTGCAGGGCCAGGACATCGTCGGGGGAGTCGGCGCGGAATGGCACGTGTCCGGTGAGCATCTCGAAGAGCAGGATGCCGGTGCTGTACAGGTCGCTGCGGGGATCGGGGATCCGGTTGGACGCCTGCTCCGGTGCCAGGTACGCAGCTGTCCCGAGCAACAGTGACGCCCTGTGGTCACCGTCCTCGATGGCACGTGCGAGCCCGAAATCTGTGACCTTGACCTCGCCGCGATCGCCGAGCAGGACGTTCTCGGGCTTGATGTCGCCGTGGACGAATCCGGCGGAGTGAGCAGCCTGCAGACCTTTCAGGACGGCCGTGAGAATGTCCAGGGCCCGGGCGACCGGGATCCGGCCGCCGAATGTGAGTTCTCTGCGCAGGGTCCGTCCCGGAACGTACTCCATCACGAGGTAGACGGCATCGGCGCTGCGGCCGCGATCGTACACGGCGACGACGTGCGGGTCGGACAGTCGGGCGGCGGCGCGGGCTTCCGTCACGAAGCGGTCCGTGAAGCCCGGTTCGTAGACCAAGTTGTCGTTCATCACCTTGACCGCCACGACCCGCTCGAGACGGTTGTCGAAGCCTTCGTAGACGGTGCCCATGCCGCCGGTGGCCACCACCCGGTCCACGCGATACCGCGCGTCGAGCACGCGACCGCAGAGATCCGAACTTGTGCGCACGGTCAAAGTGTACGATCGCCCCCACTGTCGCCCCACGCATTGGCCGGACATGATGGACCTCATGGCCAACAAGCGCAGCGAGATCGCCATGAGTGACGAGGAGGTGACGGAGTTCCTGAACGCAGGCGGGAACATCCAGATCGCCCTGTACGGACCGGACGGATATCCGGACATAACGCCCATGTGGTTCGTGATCGACGGGGACCGGCTGTGGATGCGCACCTATGGCAAGAGCCAGAAGGTGGTCAACGCCCGCCGCGACCCCCGATGCTGTGCCTTGTTGGAGACCGGCGAGCGGTACCTGGAACTGCGCGGCGTGCAGATCACCGGTGATCTTGAACTCAGCGACGACGTCGACCGCATCTGCTGGGTGGCCGCACGGTTGATGGTGAAGTACGAGGGTGTCGACCCCGAACATCTTCCGGCGCTCGAGGCCGCGTATCGCGAGAAGGCACCGAAACAGGTCGCGATGAGCTTGTCGTTGGCGCGGATCGTGTCCTGGGACCACCGGAAGCTGGACCGCCAGTGATCTACCTGGCGGTGCTGGCCGGCATCTTCCTGGCCAGCGCGTGGCTCGAGATCGTGGTCCGCACCCGGGTCTTCCGCCGCTGGCGCCGGCTGCTGCTGACGCTCGCGTTCACGATCGTGCCGCTGGTGATCTGGGACTGGTACGCGATTTCGCGCGAGCACTGGCACTTCCACAACATGACCGGCGTCCAGTGGGGGCTGCTGCCAGTGGAGGAGTTGATGTTCTTCATCGTGGTGCCGATCGCCGGGATACTGAGTCTGGAGGCGGTCCGGGCGGTACGTCGGTGGCCGGCGGGGGACGAGCAGTCATGACGTACACACAGATCGCCGTGATGGCGGTGTTCCTGGCGCTTCTACTCGACCTGGGGCTGCGCACCCGCCTGGTCACCCGGAAGGTCTTCTGGGTCTCCTACGCGATAATCCTGTTCTTCCAGTTGCTGTCCAACGGCGTGCTCACCGCCAGTGGCACGGTCCACTACGACGGCGATGTGATCATCGGGTCCTCGAGCCCGGAAGGCGTGCGCCCGCCGTTGCTCGGTGACGGCCGGATCGCGTACGCCCCGGCGGAGGACCTGCTCTTCGGATTCGCGATGATCCTGGGGTCACAGGCGCTGTGGATCTTCTGGGGGCGTCGTGGTGTCCAGCGCGAACCGGTCTCCGGCCCCCCGATCTGGGAGCGGCTACCTCGCCCGCATGGCACGGATGGCCGCGGGCCCGGCCACCCCGAGTCGCCGTGACCACGGGACCTTGGCCCGCCGGGTGAACACGTCGTAGTCGTTGGCCTCGACCTCGTCGACGATCCCGCAGTACAACTCACTGGCCGCGGCGATACACGGCTGGGAACTCGGGTGCAGCATGGCGATCCCCGGATTCGCGCGCGCCTGCAGAAGCCGCACCCTGCCGATCTGCTCGGCGAGAGCCTCGCGCCAGTTGTCGTCGCGACGCCGCGCCCGCACGTCGTCGGCGGTCACGCCGTGTGCCGCGAGTTCCTCCAGCGGGAAGTAGATCCGCCCGCGAAGCAGGTCTTCGCCGACATCCCGGATGAAGTTCGCCAGCTGGAACGCGATCCCGAGGTCGCGCGCGTGGTCGTACGCACGCTTGCTGCGGGGTTCCAGGATCGGAACCATCTGCAGACCGATGACGGCAGCGGATCCGTACACGTACTCCACAAGGTCGTCGTAGGTCTCGTACTGCTCGACTGTGAGGTCCATTCGCATCGAGTGGAAGAACGCCTCGAAGTGGTCCGAAGGGATCGACCAGCGGACCGCGGTGTCGACGGCCGCAGCCGCCACCGGGTCATTGCTGTGTCCGCGGTGCAGGTCCGACAGGAACTGATCGGACCACTTGCCCAGTGCAGTGGCTCGCTGCTGCGGTGTGTAGGACGGGTCGATCGTGTCCACGATCTCGTCGGAATACCGGGCCAGCCCGTACAGGGCGTGCACGAACGGGCGCTTGGCGGCCGGCAATAGGCGAGTGGCCAGGAAGTAGGTCTTGCCGTGTTCGGCGTTGAGCTGCCGGCACCGCAGGTAGGACGCCTGCAGCAGCGGATCCGTGATCCCTGCAGCCTGCAATTCCCGCGTCGACATGTCCCCATTGTGACCCGTCACCTGCGCCACGCCACCTCATGGTGGTGCTGAGCCTCGAACGCGCCGTGGCGGGCATGTCAGGATTGGTCAGGAGGCTGACGATGGATCAGGGTGGGCGTAGTTGCGCGGCGACGTGGAGGTCGCTGTGGAACCAATGACCGAGACCCACCGGCAGCATTCCTTCTTCGTCCACTACGTCGTGGTGGGTCTGGTCGGCTCACTGCTGGTGGCGATCGGTTCACTGGGAGTGGGATGGCTGCCGGTCAACACCTCCCTGTACGACAACGCGGTGGTGCAGGCCCTGCGCTCGCCGGGGCTGGGCGTGGCACTGGCTCGCTTCTCGGTCATCGCCGGTATGGCGCTGATCCTGCAGGCCTGGCTCGTGCTCGGCTATGACGTCCTGCGCGGTCGGGTGCAGGACATGTCCGCGCTCTGGTGGACTCTGGCGGCCTGGTCGGCGCCCCTGGTCCTGACACCCCCGCTGTTCAGTCGGGATGCGTACGCCTACTTCACGCAGGGCAAACTGCTGATCGAAGGGCTGAACCCCTACGACGTGGGGGTGGCTGCCGAGTCGGGCTGGTTCAACGACGGCGCGGATCCGTTGTGGGCGGAGTCACCGACGCCCTATGGTCCGCTGTTCCTGCTCATCGAGAGAGGGGTCGCGCAGTTCGTCGGGCCCCACCCGGTCTGGGCGGCGATCGCGTTCCGGCTGTGGGCACTGCTCGCCGTCGCGGTTCTGGCGGTTGCGGTCCCCGCGCTGGCGCAGCGCCACGGGATCAGTCGGCCCAAGGCGCTGTGGCTGGCCGTGCTCAATCCGTTGGTCATCATGCATTTCGTGGCCGGGGCTCACAATGATGCGCTGATGGCCGCGGCGGTGGTGGTCGGACTGCTGTGGGCCGTCGACTACCACCCGGTCGCCGGCGTCCTGGCGATCGCCGTCGCGGTGAGTGTCAAACCCATCGCGCTGGTGGCCTTGCCCTTCGTGGGACTGATCTGGGCTGGAGTGCACGCGGGATGGTGGGCGCGGATCCGCAGTTGGATCGCCTCCGGGATCATCGTGGTGGTGGTGGTCGTCGGCCTCGGGCTCGTGTCCGGGACCGGGTTGGGATGGGTGGCAGCCCTGTCCACACCGGGCAGCATCCGGACCTGGCTGTCGCCGCCCACCGCACTCGGGATGATCTTCGGGGGGCTCGTGCGCGTGGTCGGCCTGGGCGATCACATGGATCTGGCGGTGGCGATCTTCCGCGGGATCGCCACGGTGGTCGCGGTGGTGGTTCTCGCCTGGCTCGTCCTCAAGCCACAGGGGCGCTCTGCGGTCCGTGGTGCGGGTCTGGCGCTGTTGACGGTGGTCGTGCTGGGTCCGGTGGTGCAGCCCTGGTACCTGTTGTGGTCGCTGCCGATCCTGGCAGCAGCCGGCCTGGCTTCCAGGTGGTTGCATGCGACACTGCTGCTCACCGCTGTGCTCACGCTGCACGGGGTCGCCGGTACCAGCGCGACCAGCGACGCGCTCTTCGAATTCGGAGATGGGCTCGGCCTGCTGTTGGTCGCCGGACTACTGGCAGTGATCGTGTGGGCGTCACCGCGGGAGCGGGTGCTGCTCCTCGGGGATCCGGGCGACCCGGGCCTGGTCCCAGACGATCGACCCGCTCAAGCGCGCTTCGATCAGATGATCGTCACCGGCCCCCCGCGCTGATCAGCGCCAGGCCGCCGACCGGTACTGCGGATCGGGCCCAAGGACGCGCTCGGCCGCGAGCCGTCCACTGATGAGCACCATCGGCACGCCGACCCCGGGCTGCGTGGCCGATCCGGTGAATACGACGTTGCGGCCCCAGTGATTCGACGAGCGGAAGGGGCCGGTCTGGAACAGCGAGTGGGCAGCGCTGAACGGCGCACCCGCCTCCATCCCGCGCGACTCCCACACCGCGGGGTCGGCGATGTCTTCGACCTCGATCGCGTCGGCGAAGCCCACGTAGCCGCGCTCCGCCATGACGTTCAACGCGTCGTCGCGGAATCGCTCGTTGGGCCACGAGACCTTGCCGCGGGTGTTGGGGGTGATGAACAGGACGTAGTAACTCTGCTTGCCCGCCGGCGCCAGCGACGGATCGGTGTGAGTCGGGTTCGTCACCAGGAAGCTCGGATCGGTCATCAGATGCCCGCCCAGGACCTCATCGAAGGACTGCTGCCAGGCACGTCCGAAGTGGATGTTGTGGTGGGCGATCTTCGAGTAGTGGGCCGACGATCCGGCGAGCAGGAGCCAGCAGCTCGGTGAGTAGTCCAGTCGTTCGAGTCGGCGGGCATCGAGGCCCAGCAGATCCCGGTACGCGACCGGGAGGTCGGGGTTGAGCACCACGGCGTCGGCGGGGAACCGCTCGCCGTCGGTGGTGACGACGGCGGTGGCAGTGTCGCCGACGGTCTCCACCGACTCGACCGTCACGCCGTAGTGGATCGTCACACCATGCTTCACCGCGGCCTCGGCCATGGCCTGCGGAAGGGCGTGCATGCCTCCTCGGGGGAGGTAGACCCCGGCCACCGAATCCATGTAGGAGATCACGGAATACAGCGCCAGTGCCTTGTAGGGCGACAGCCCCGCGTACATCGCCTGGAAGGAGAACAGCCGACGGGTACGAGGATCCTTGAGGAACGTGTCGACCTTGCGCTGCAGTCTGCCGAACCCTCCGAGTGCCACCAGTCGCGCCAGGTTGGGGGTGAGCAGATCAAACGGACTATCAAGATTGCGGTCGATGAATTCGCGAATCTCTAGTTGGTACATCCGGCCGACGTAGTCGACGAAGCGTCGGTACCCGGCAGCCTCGTCGGCGCCGATCTGATCCTCGATCTCCGCGGCCATGCGCTCGGGGTCGGCGAAGACGTCCATGGTCGAGCCGTCCGGGTAGAAGGCCCGGTACGCCGGATCCAGTGGGATCAGGTCGAGCCAATGCCGGTAGTCCTCGCCCAGCGCGGCGAATGCGTCCTCGATGAGATCCGGCATGGTCAGGACCGTCGGCCCGGTATCGAAGGAGTACCCACCCATCTCCAGGCGTCCGGCACGTCCGCCAGGGCGGTCCTCCCGCTCCAGCACGACGACCTCGCGGCCTGCTCCCGCCAGCCGCATCGCCGCGGACAGGCCGGCCAGCCCGGCACCGACGACGACGACCCGGTCGGTCGGTCCTGAGACGGTGAACATCACGCGCTCCGGCGGGTGGCCAGGACCAGCAGCCGTTCGAAGGCGGCCCGGGTGGCGTCGTCGAGATCCATGCCGCCGATGACGCTCATGCATGCCTGCGTGCGCTCGTCGATCATCTGCTCGACGGCAGCCCGCGCGCCCGTGGCCGTGAGCACGTCCCGCAGCGCATCCACCATGGACGGGGTGATCGCCGGGTCCCCGAGGTGTCGGCGCAACAGGTCGCGCTGGAAGGCGTCGGCACGCTCCCAGGCGATCGCCACCAGGGCCGTTCGCTTGCCCTCGCGCAGATCGTCACCCGCGGGCTTCCCGGTCTCCTGTGGGTCCCCGAAGACACCGAGCATGTCATCGCGCAGTTGGAACGCCTCGCCGAGTGGGATGCCGAATGCGCTGAGGCGCTCGAGGTGGGAAGGGCCGGCGCCGGCGGCCGCGGCACCGATGTGCAGCGGGCGTTCGACGGTGTACTTCGCGGACTTGAACCGTGCCACCTTCAGTGCACTGTCGAGGCTGTAGTCGCCCCTCACCTGTTCGAGCAGGTCGAGATACTGCCCGGCCATGAGCTCAGTGCGCATCTCGTCGAAGATCGGTTTGGCGGCGGTCAGCGCCGCCGTGTCGAGACCGCTGGCCATGAGCAACTCGTCCGACCAGCTCAGGCACAGGTCGCCGAGCAGGATCGCTGATCCCACGCCGAAGTCCTCCGATGACCCCAGGTATCCGCGGGACCTGTGCATCGACGCAAGGCGCCGGTGCGCGGCAGGTTTGCCGCGGCGGGTGTCCGAGCCGTCCATGACATCGTCATGGATCAGAGCGCACGCCTGCAGGAATTCCAGTGCCGCCGACGCGGTGAGGATCGGGCCGTCCTCCTCACCTCCTGCGCTGCGCCACCCCCAGTACGCGAAGGTGGGGCGCAACTTCTTGCCTCCGTCGAGCAGGTCTTCGAGGGTGTCGAGCAGGGGCAACAGGTCGGGGCTGATATCGGTCAGCACATCCACCTGGGCACGCACGAATCGCGTGACGATCTGCGAGAAATCCGCACGCAGAACGCGCAGTGTCGTGTCGATGTCCGTGGTCGTCTCCGGCATGCACCCAAATCTACGGGCAGCAGATGGTGGCAGCATCCGGGAGTGTGGCCGGAACGCCGACTGCTCGAAATGCGCGTTCTCCCACACCTCGGCCGGACCGGGGCTCCGCGACGGACGCGGACCCACCTAGAATCCTCAGCATGTCCGCCATCCGTTCGTCCGTGCGCCAGCGCATCGATGCCGGTGGGACGTCGTTCTCCTTCGAGTTCTTCCCTCCGAAGACCGACGAGGGCACGCGACACCTCTGGGACGCCATCCGGCGGTTGGAACCGCTGCATCCCACGCTGGTCTCCGTGACGTACGGGGCCGGCGGTTCCACCCGTGACCGGACGGTGGCCATCACCCAGCAGATCGCCCACGAGACGACCCTCACCCCCATGGGTCACTTGACCTGTGTGGGATCGACGGTCGCTGAACTGCGGGCGGTGATCGCGGCATACGCCGATGCGGGGGTGCACCATGTCCTGGCGCTGCGGGGCGACCCGGTCGGCGGACCTCAGGCGCCGTGGGTCTCCACGCCGGGTGGGCTGGAACATGCCGATGAGCTCGTGGCTCTGCTCTCCCAACTGGGGGACTTCAGCATCGGTGTGGCCGCGTTCCCGGATGTCCACCCCTCGTCGCCGTCGCTGGACTTCGATGTCGCCGTACTCAAGGCCAAGCAGGACCGGGGTGCGGATTTCGCGATGACCCAGTTCTTCTTCTCGGCGGATTCCTACTTCCGCCTCGTGGAGGCGGCGCAGGCCGCCGGCGTGACGATGCCCATCATCCCCGGGATCATGCCGGTGACCAACGTGCGGCAGATCCAGCGTTTCGCTCAACTGTCCGGTACGCCGCTGCCCGATGAGATGATCGAGCGTTTCGAGAAGGTGGCCGACGACAGCGAGGCCGTGACCGAACTGGGGGTCGAGACGGCCTCGGCGTTGTGTGCCGAACTCCTTGACGGAGGAGCGCCCGGCCTGCACTTCTACACGCTCAACCGATCGTTCTCCACGCTTCGGGTGTACCGGGATCTAGGCTTGACGGTGTGACCCGAAGCGAGTACTTCGAGCGCTGGGCGACTCTGCACGGAGGGCTCGATCCGCGTACCTCAATACCCGTCCAGGCGTGGCTCACGATCACCTACATACTGGCCAAGCCGTTGGCGGCGATGCGGTTGTCGCCGGATGCGGTCACTGTGGTCGGCATGCTCGTGGCGCTCACCGTCCCGTACTGGGTGCTGCGGGATCAGTATCTCCTCGCCGGCGTCGTGTCCCTGCTCGCCGGGCTCATCGACAATCTCGATGGCGCCGTCGCCATCATGACCGATAGCAGTTCGGACTTCGGCTACGTGCTCGACAGCGTGGCCGACAGGGTGGGGGACGTCGCACTGCTGGTGGGTCTCGGACTGGCGGCCGATACCCCGTGGCCCGCTGTCGGCGCGGCGGGACTGGCTTTTCTGCAGGAGTACGCACGGGCGCGAGCGGCCGGGGTGGGCTTCACGGAGATCGGTGTGATCAGCCTGTCGGAGCGTCCCACGAGGGTCCTGGTGGTCGGGATGTTCCTCATCGCGACCTGGGCGGCGGGTCCGATCTGGGCCCAGATCGGGGGCTGGGTGGCTCTGTTGCTGGGCATTCTCGGTTTCGGTCAAGTGATGTGGGCCATCCGTAGTCGTCTGGAGGACTGAACCGCTGCCCGGGGGCCGGCTGCCGGGACCTGCCTCCGTCGGTGTTGAGTGTTGCGTGGTTACGGGTTTCGGGGTCGGGGATCGGTAACCGTGCAGCAGTGAACTGTATGCAGCGGCCGGCCCGGGATGGGTGTCCACGTTCCCGGCTTTGGTACTGGTGTTCGTCGTACATGCGTGCGAGAATAGGGGTATTCGTGAAGCGGGGAAATCGGATGGCGTTCTTCGAGGTGTCACGGCAGGTCAAACGCCGCCTCGACCTGGCCGCCGACCTGCCCACCGACCACCCACCGGTCCTGGACGAGATCGACGCCTTGGTGGACCAGCTGCCCGACCCGGAGCACCTGTGTGCCGAGGAACGCGCCGGCGCCCTGGCGGCGGTCGCGAAGTTGCGCAACCGCCTCGACGCCTACCTGACCGAAACCGCCGCGACCGCCGATGAGCACGCCGACTCTCGGGTGCTCGGCGCCGGGACGACCGGGATGATGGTCGCGGTGGCCACCGGGGCCAATCCGGCGGTCGGGTCGGCGACCGTCGCGCGGGGCAACGCCCTGCAGTACCTGCCACTGGTGGCCGCGTCGTTTCGCGCCGGGAAGGTGTCGACGGCGCATGTGGCGGTGATCACCGCGGAAGCCCCGAAGATCACCAACTTCCACACCATCGAGGCCCAGGTGGTGACGATCGCCGAAACGGTGGAGCCTGCCGAACTGCGGCGGATCCTGACCCTGCTGGCCGATCAGTGCCGGCCCGACGCCCGCGACACCCAGGCCGAGGACCTGCACGCCAAACGGTCGCTGTCACTGTCGGAGACGGCCAACGGCATGTTCCGGCTCGACGGATACCTCGATCCGGTCGCCGAGGCGGCGCTACGCGACGCCCTGGCCACCCTCATGAAACGCAGCACCCGGGAGGACACCCGCACCGCCAAGCAGCGCCGTGCCGACGCCCTGACCGACCTGACCACCGCCGGAGCCGCGAACAAGAGTCCGCTGGGGGTCTCCCAGGTGTCCGTGCTCGTGGACCTCGAAGACCTGTCCTCAGATGGAGCGGTCCTGGATGACGACTCCGCGTTGGGCACCCGGATGCTCGACCTGATCACCTGCACCGCGATCGTCTCGGTCATCCTCGGCACCCGGCGGGAGAACACCTTCGTGCCCCTGGCCCTGGCACGAGGCAAACGCACCGCGAACCACGACCAATGGCGGGCCCTGACCGCCCGCGACCGCGGCTGCATCCGCTGCGGCCGCACCCCCCGCTACTGCCAGGCCCACCACATCCACCACTGGCGCCACGGCGGCAAAACCGACGTGTCAAACATGGTCCTGCTGTGCTCGCGGTGCCACCACGACCTCCACCACGGCCACTACACCGTGCAGATGCACAACGGCATCCCCCACATCACCCCCACCGCCACCAGAGCACCACCCCAAACCGCGCTTGGAGGGTAGGGGAGTAGGTCAGGCCCGGCCGATCTCGTCGGCGACGATCTCCGCCCCCATCCCGACGAGCGGCAGCCCACCGCCGGGATGCGCCGACCCGCCCACCAGGAACAGCCCAGGAACAGCGCTGCGGTTCGAGGGCCGCAGGATCGTGGAGAGTCGGCCGTTGCTCGACATGCCGTAGATGCTGCCGCCCGGCGAAAGGGTGGTGCGCTCAAGATCTGCGGGTGTGCGGATCTCCCGCCACTTGAGCCTGTCGCGCAGATCGACGCCGCGTCGAGCCAGCACCCGGAGGACGTGGTCGGCGTAGTCCTCGCGGTGGGCGTCCCAGTCCAGGCCCGCCGGGTCGTGGGCTGGAGCGTTGATCAGTAGGAACCACGACTCAGACCCCGCAGGTCTCATCGCCGGGTCGTCCGGGACGCACGCGTAGATCGCGGGGTCGACCAGGGGTGCGGGATCATCGGCGAAGAGCCCGTCGAACTCGGCGTCGTAGTCCTGCGGGAACCACACATTGTGATGGTGGATGCCCGGGGTCCTGCCTTCCACGGCCAGCAGCAGGACGAAGCCGGAGAAGGACGGCTGCATGCGGTTCAGTCGCTGCCGCGCCGTGCGTGCGCGGGGGTCGTCGAGCAGGCGGCCGTAGACCGTGCGCGCATCGGCATCCGCAACCACAACATCGGCGGAGACCGCTTCGGTGCCCGTGGCGACGCCCGTCACGCCGTCAGCGTCAGTGATGATCCTCTCAACGGTCGTGTTGAAGTGGAACTGCACGCCGAGATCCTCACAGCGACGGTGCAGTGCACTTGCCAGGCCGTGCAGCCCGCCGCCGATGTGCCACACGCCGAACGTCTGCTCGACGAAGGGGATCGTGACCAGGGCGGCCGGCGCACGCCGGGGGTCCGATCCGGTGTACGTCGCATAGCGATCCAGGATCATGCGGGCGCGGGGGTCCTGCAGCGTCGAGCGGCCGAGGCCGCGCAGAGTCTGCCAGGGTGCGACCGTCCGGAGGCTGCGCGCCGAGGTTGCCAGTGGGAACAGATCCCGGTACCCGTCCAGTGGGCGCCCCAGAACATCCGAGCGGGTCAGCGACCAGATGTCTCCGGCTCGCCGAAGAAGCGCCCGCCACTCGTGGTCGCAGTCGCCGCCGAGTCCGTCCTGCATGGCATTCGCGCAGGCTCCAACTCCGGCTCCGGGCAGCACCACCCGTGACCCGTCGCTGAAGTGGTAGCCGAAGGCGGGATCGACCTCGCGCAGATCGACGGAGTCCTCCAGGCTGCGGCCCGTCTTCAGGAACAGATCGCGGTAGACGGCCGGGAGCGTGAGTGTGCTGGGTCCGAGGTCGAAACGGAAGCCGTCGCGTTCGAAGCCGGCGTTCTTCCCGCCGGGTCCATGCCACTGCTCATAGACCGCGACCGAATGCCCCTTGGCCGCCAAGCGGGCCGCCACTGCGAGCCCGCCCATACCCGCCCCGATCACTGCCACCCTCGCCACGACTGCAGGCTATCGACCCACCGGCCAGGCACTATCGGCATCCCGCCGCGCGGTCGGACCGGGCGGACCGGTTTGATGTCGTTCGTGACAGGACTGCCAGACGATCTGCCCACCTACGACTGGGCGAGCCGGGATCCCGCAGAACTCGGAATCGAGACGGCGAGCTGGGCCAGCGCTCTGCCGGCCGTCACCCCTGGAACCGACTACGAGGATCTCCCCGATGCGCCCGTCGAGGTCGAACACGATCTCGTGCCGATCGCCGACCCACGTATCCGCGTTCTGGGAGCGTACTTCCACGAAGGATGGCCCTTCGCCGTGGCCGGTGCCTGGCTTCGTCCTGCCGCGCTGTACCGGCTCGCGGCCGCCGCCCGGAGCCTGCCGGCGGATTTCGGTCTTGCCATCTGGGACGCGTGGCGTGATCCACGTCTGCAGGCCGCTCTGCACGACCGGGTGTATCGCGACTCGTCGTTGGCGCCCGGATTCGTCGCTTACCCCGATCCCGATCCACGCCGTTGCCCACCGCATGCCAGCGGGGGCACGGTGGATCTGACTTTGACCTATCGCAAGGTTCCGCTGTCCCTGGGGACGAGGTTCGACGCATTCGTGCCGGATGCGGCGGCCTCGGCGCTCGAGCCGGACGGGCCGGTTCTGGATCGCGATCTGCGCAGGCTGCTCGCCCACGTGATGTCGGGAGCCGGGTTCGTCCAGCACCCTCAGGAGTGGTGGCACTGGGAGTACGGCACCCGATACTGGGCCGCTGTGACGGGGGAACCGGTCCTGTTCGGCCACGCGCGTCCGGCGGGCGTACGCACATCTGCGTGACGCATCTGGTCGGTCATGCCGGTAGCGACCGCCCTCGCCAGGTGATCGTGCCCCGTCGATGGGCGCGGACCGACCGGGCGTACAGCCACACGAGCGTGCCGATCGACAGGGGGTGGGCCGCGCACGCCGCGAGCGGTTGCCGAGTGCGTCGGGCCACGCCCAGACGTCCGGCCACTGCCACCGCATAGCCCATGATCCCCAGTGCCCGGGTCCACCGATCGCGTGCCACCAGGGCCGCCACGGGTGGGGCGATGTACAGGGCGGTCAACGTCGCGATCGTGCCGGGGCCGAAGGCATCGTGCAAGGACTTCGTGTAGCCGGCGACCAGGTCGCGATCATCGGCGTACATGCGGCAATCGGCCAGACCCGTGCCGTCCGCCATTGCCGTTCGCAGCCCGGCGCGCTTGAACTGGCGTACCAGGGCGAGGTCCTCGAGCACCTGGTCGCGAACACTCGCGTGCCCTCCTGCAGCGAAGTAGGCCGCCCTCTGCACGGCCAACATCTGACCGTTGCCCGCGGCGAGCATGGGGTGCGATGACCGCTCGGCCAGTTGTAGGGGCAGGAAGCTCAGCCAGGACCACTGGAGCAGTGGCTGCACCAGCGCCTGCAGGAATCCGCTGGTCACCTGGTGTGGGTACGGGCACACCAGATCCAGATCGGTCAGCAGGGCGGCGGTCCGTGTCGCCGCGTCGGGTCGAAGGATGACGTCGGCGTCGACGAAGAGAAGCACCTCGCCGCGGGCCGATTCCGCCAACCGTTGACACGCCCACGGCTTGCCCAGCCATCCGGGCGGGGGTTCGTCGGTCCCGCGGATGACACTCAGCCCGGCCGCCTCGACGGTCGCGGCCGTCCCGTCCTGGGAGTTGTCATCAAGGACGAGGATCTCGTCCACCCCTTCGAGGCGACGCAGGCTCTCCAGCGTCGGTCCGATCCGCCCGGCTTCGTTGCGCGCCGGGACCAGGACACTGATGCGGGCGTCTCCGACCCGGTCCGGCCGTCGAAGATGGCGCAGATTGACCAGGCTGAGTGCTGTGGCCGTCGCCGCCGCCCCCGCACACGCGGCCACGAGCAGGCGTACGGGCCTCACCGGCGCCACCAGGTGACCAGCGCGGGCACCCCCAGGGCGGCCATGCCGATTCCGCCCACGAGGGCCACCGATGGTCGATCCAGGAAAACGGCGTTGGCAACGATGCCGCCGATCCACATCCAGCCGTAGAGAAGCAACGGGACGCCAAGGTTCACCTGCTGGCGCGGCAGTCGGTTCACCGCCCACATCAGCAGAAGGCTGCCGAGGAACCAGCCCAGGTAGTTCTGTAGGGGGATCCCCGGGATGCCGGGCAGTGCTGGTGCGGTCCGCTCCCACACCCAGTAGCCCTCTGCGACCATCTGTGGGTCGAGGAAGAAGTCCCATGTCGTCAGGCCCACCGCGGCCATCGGCACGACCCAACGGGTGGTCACGAAGCGGGCCAGTAGCAGACACGGATAGGCCATCATCGCCCAGGCAAGCGGGACGATCACCGGTACACCGAGGATCTGCGGCTGCAGGGAGTCGGTGTAGTCGTAAGGGCCGAAGGGGATGTCGGTGGTATGCCCGAGCAGCTCGATGGCCAGGCCGAAGACTGCCGAGACGACCGCGAACCGCACCGCCCAGCCGGCGCCGAACTGCTGCCATGCGTGGCTGAGGCTCGCGGCGGTGAACAACAGGACGACAGCGCTGGTCACCAGTTCCCGGTCGCCGGCCGGCACCAGGATCCAGGTGATCTGGGCCAGAACGGCCGCGCCGGCGAAGAGCCAGGGCACCGCGGCAACTCGGTGGCGGGGGCCGGCATCGGTCACCATGGTGCGTCCCCGCTGACATCGAGAACGGCGAACCGGGCGAAGAGTTCCTCGGAGTACCAGCCGGTGTCCCGGGTCTGTTCGATGACGGCCACATGCTCCGGACGCTGGTAGGCGAACGAGCGTAGTGCTGCGGGATCCTGCCAGACGCTGAAGGTGCCTTGCAGACCGATCGGCGCCTCCCCGATGCCGATGCGATAGAGCAGGCCCTCCTGGTCCTGCAGAACGGCGGCCACCGGGGGGACGGCCCGCTGGAAGCTGCGCCACTGCGGTGTGCGCACCCGAGCCCTCGTGATGGCCGCGATCGGGCCGGCGTGCTTCGCGCCTGCCGGGTCCGGGGAGAAGGGTTCGACCCCCGACCATTGTCCGTGGCTGGCGATCGTCGCCAGCGTGAATCGTGTGTGCCGTTCGGCGATGGCACCCCATCGCTGCCTCGTCGCCGAGAGTCCGGCGTCGGGGCCGGACCAACATGTCAACAGTGCCCATTGCCGAAGGTCGGCGTCGCGGGCTGTGAATCGTCGCCCTGCACCGGTGCCCAGTGACTTGTGGAAGTCGAGGTGTGGCACCTGCCGCAGTTGGCGGGGATCCCTGGCCATGCGCCACAGTGCGCGGGGCACCGCCGCCGGTCGGACGGTCCAGATGTCGAGGACGACGGTCATTCCGCGGGCGCCTCGCCCACCTCGGCGGCGTTGCCCGCGGTGATCCGCAGCAACTCGTCGTAGCTGGTCTGGAAGACGAACTGCGGATGCCCGGCGCTGACCCAGACCTCTCGTTGCCGCGAGAGCGTGACATCCACCAGAGTCACGATCGGTCGCGGGTGCCCGAGTGGTGACACTCCGCCGATCGGTTGCCCGGTGTGCAGGCGGACGAAGGAGGCATCGGCGCGGTGCACCCTGCGACTGTCGGTCAGCGACGCGAGCTTCAGCAGATCCGCTCGGTGGGCGCCCGAGATGATCACCAGCAGGGGCTTGCCGTCGGCCTCGAAGACCAGCGAATTGCCGATGGCGCCCTTCTGCACGCCGAGTGCCTGTGCCGCAGAGGCGGCCGTGGCGGCGGAATCCGGCAGTTCCCGGATCCGCCCGCTGATTCCCAGGTCCCGCAGGGCCGACTGAACCTTGCGCACGCCGGTCGGAAACGCCTCCATGAGTGCACCCTATTGGCAACGGACCGCGGCGCCACGCCGCGTCCGGCTGGGGCCCGGCTACATTGACCGCATGCCCGAGCGCCCCGCATGGTTCGACGAAGACTTGCTTCCGTATCCGTCCAACTGGATCGACGTCGACGGCAACGGTGTGCACTACCTCATGTCGGTTCGGGTCCGACACTGCTGATGGTGCACGGGAATCCCACGTGGAGTTTCCTGTACCGCCGGATGATCGCGCGGCTGTCCGGCCGATTCCGCTGCGTGGCGTTCGATCACCCTGGCTTCGGGTTGTCCACGGCGGCTCCCGGCTACAGGTTCACCGCGGCCGAGCACAGCGCTGTTGCGCAGGGATTCGTACAGGCGCTGGACCTACGGGACATCACCGTGGTCGTGCAGGACTGGGGCGGGCCGATCGGGCTCGGTGCGGCTGCGCGGGATCCGCAACGGTATGCCGGGCTGGTCGTCGGGAACACCTGGGCCTGGCCGAGCAGTCTGTGGACGAAGAGTTTCGGGCAGGTCATGGGCGGACCGGTCACCGGTGACCTGCTGAACCGCCGTCTCAACCTCTTCGTGTCGAAGATGCTGCCGAGCATGATGCGCCGTCGACGGCTCACGGACGCCGAACTCGCCATGTACTCCGGGCCTTTCCCCACCCAGCAGTCACGGCGTCCGGCGCAGGTCCTGCCCTTGCAGATCCGCACGGCCAAGCCTTTCCTAGCAGAGGTCAAGAGCCGCCTGCCCGCGATCACCGGGTTGCCGTCCCTGCTTCTCTGGGCAGATGGTGACATCGCGTTCGGTGAGGGGGAACGGCGGCGGTGGCAGTCATTGCTCACCGATCGGACCGACCATCTGCTCGCCGGCGCGGGCCACTTCTGGCAGGACGACGCCGGTGAAGAGGCATCGGCCGTGCTTGCCGAGTGGCTGGGCTGACGGCCGCGATGACCAGCTACCACCTGCGCACATACCCCTTCCCCGGGGTGATCGATGACGTGGCCCGACAGGCGCAAGCAGCCGGTTGGGACGGGCTGCTGCTGCAGGACAGCCAGAACCTCTCGCCCGACATGGTGGTGGCCCTGACCATGGCAGCACGCGCCACCGAGACCATCACGATCGGCACGGCGGTCACCAATCTCGTCACCCGCGATCCGGCTGTCGTCGCTGGTACCTTCGCCACACTCGACCTGATCAGTGGCGGGCGGGCGATGCTGGGGGTCGCGCGCGGGGACACCGCACTTCGGCTGATCGGACGCGAACCGCCCCACCTGGCGCAGTTCGAGCACCTGGTGTCGCAGGTCCGGCGATACCTGCACGGCGAATCCGTTGACTTCGACGGTCTGGAAAGCCGCCTCGCGTGGCTGGATCCGAATGTGCCCCCGGTGGTTCCGATCAACGTCTTCGCCTCGGGGCCGAAGAACCTCGCGTTGGCGGCCCGCGTGGGCGATCGGGTCACCATGTCCCTGGGTGCCGAGCCCGCGCAACTCGCATGGGGCGTGCAGCAGGTTCGGGATGTGGATCCCGACGTACCCGTGGGTGCGTTGCTGGTGGCCGCCACCGGCGGGGACCGTGAGGAACTGCGGGAGTACGTGCGGGGCAATGCCAGCATCTCGACCCATTTCCGCCGTGGTGCCGAACAGGTACTCGATCCCGCGGACCGCGCAGTGGTGCAGGCGGTGGACCACGACTACGAGCTGTACGGACATGCCTCTCACGCGTCGAAGCAGGCCAGCGACCTTCCGCCGGACTTCATCGATCGGTTCTGCATCATCGGGGAGCCGGAGGAATGCGCCGAACGGTTGCGCGAACTCGCCGGACTCGGGCTCGATCACATCATCATCGTCGGTGGCGGACTGGACGCGCCCGCTGACCGTCGCCTGGAGATGGACCTGCGCTTCGCCCGTGAGGTGCTCCCCGCGCTGCGGTGATCAGGGCGCTGGCAGACGCAGTTGTGCGATCACCTCCCGCACCTGCGTGACAGGTATCTTCACGACCCGGCGGTCGAACGTCAGCAGTCCGTTCGTCTCGTCCTCGACGTCGCTGACCTGTGTGTACACCGTGGCCGACAGCCCTTTGGGGACGGCAGGAATGATCTGGTCGGTGTGCAGGCGCCGGAAGGCGTGCGCCAACCGGGTCGGAGAGCCGTATCGGCGGTAGCCGAATTCGGTGTCGCTGACGCTGTGGTCGGGCAGGTGCAGGCTGTATCCGCCGTACTCGCTGAGCGCGAGGACCCGCGGATCGCGTCTGCGCGGAACCCGGAACGGGCGGAAGTAGATGTGCAGGCTATGCAGGTCGCCCCCGCCCTGATCGTGCCAACCGCTGGCGTGATCCACCGGTCTACTGGGATCCATGGCGCGTACCGACTCGGCCACGGCGTTGGCGTCGAACTGTCCCCAGCCTTCATTGAAGGGAACCCACACCACCACGCTCGGACAGTTGCGCAACAGGTCGATGGTCTGCGCTGCCTGGCCGAGCCACTGGTCACGGGCCGCGGCATCCTGACGCGCGAAGAGTCGGTGGTGACGATCGTTGAAATGCACCGGTGACACCGCCGGCAGTTCCACCACCGGGCGCCGGTACCGGCCACCACCGTTGACCATGTCCTGCCAGACGAGCATCCCGAGCCGGTCGCAGTGGTGGTACCAGCGCAGAGATTCGATCTTGATGTGCTTGCGCACCATGGTGAAGCCCATGTCCTTCATCGTCTGGATGTCGTAGACCAGGGCCTCGTCCGAGGCGGCGGTGAGCAGGCCGTCCGACCAGTAGCCCTGATCGAGGACGCCGGCGTGGAAGTATGGCCGTCCGTTGAGCAGCAGTCGGGCAGTGCCGTGGGCATCTGCACCCACACCGACAGTCCTCAGCCCCACGTAACTGCGAACCTCGTCCTCCCCGGTCTTCAGCGTGAGGTCGTAGAGGTGAGGATCCTCCGGCGTCCAGAGCCTGGGCTCAGGTATGTCGACCCGCAGCGGTACGCCGGACCGGCCTGCTCCCGTGGCAGCCGTGCGTCCACCGTCGCCGAGCGACACGGTGACGGTGGACGGCTGCGAAGTGCGCACGGTGAGCGTGACACCGGTCAGGTCCGGTTCCAACTCGATCCCGGTGACGTGGCAGTCAGGCACGGACTCCAGCCAGACGGTCTGCCAGATGCCCGACTGGGCTGTGTACCAGATTCCGCCGGGCTGCAGTTTCTGCTTGCCGCGGGCCCCAGGCCCGGTGTCCGACGGATCGCACACCACGACATGCAGATCGTTGCCGGTGTCGGTGCACAGACCCGTGATGTCGAACGTGAAGGGCAGGAATCCGCCCTCGTGCTCGCCGGCCTCGCGGCCGTTCACGAAGACCCGGCACCACTGGTCGACCGCACCGAAGTGCAACAGTGTGCGGTCCTTGCCGAAACCGGCGGGCAGGTCGAAGGATCGCTGGTAGTGCAAGTACTCGCCGGGCTGCAGTTGCCGCTGCACGCCGGACAGGGCTGCCTCGGGGGAGAAGGGGACCACGATCGGTCCGTCCCAGTCATGCGGACGTCGCGCAGAGATCCTGAACGCGTGCTGCCAGACGCCGTTGAGGTTGAGGTAGGAGTCGCGCCGCAACTGCGGACGCGGATGTTCCGGCAGGGGGTGCTCGCGGTCCAACTGCTCACCCCACGGGGTCAGCAGGACCCGCCGGGCAGGCATCATGACGGTTCGCGACGGCGTAGGGCCTGGACCGGGATCACGATGAGCAGAATGACGATCGCCGCGGCCACGAAGATGCCAGGTGTGGGCACCTGTTTGAGCTGACCGAGTTCCTCGTAATACTCGTCGGCCCCACGGATGACGGCGGCCCCGATGAACGGCCCTATGACCATGGGGATCAGGACCATGGCGATCATCCGCAGGCCTTGCACCATGCCGACCCGATCGACGGGGGAGTAGTCCCGGATCGCGGCACCGATGGCGGCCATTGTCAGCATGAATCCGGACATCATGACCAGCCCGGACCCGATGACGGGCACCAGGCCGCGAGCGAACACCATGAGCAACAGACCCACCAGGTAGATCCCGGCGGCCGGCAGCATGAACGCCACCTTGCCCACCCGGTCGATGACGCGTCCGCCCAAGACGCTGACGACCGCGGATCCGGTGAGCACCACGGCAAGCACCAGTGCGTACGCCTCGATGCTGAGGTAGCGCTGGACATAGATGATCAGGTACGGCAAGAAGACCTGTGTGGACACCCCGAGGATGGCCAAGGCGACCAGGGTCCAGTAGAGGCGCGGGTTCCCGCGCACCGCATCCGGACGTAGGCCGTGGACTATTGAGCGCAGCAGGCCCTCGGCTTGACGGGGTTCGCCGGGGAGGTCGCGGATGAGTACCAGCGCTACCAGTCCGGCGACGATCATCAGCGCTCCCACCACGATGAAGAACACCCGCCAGTCGCCGCTCTTGGTGAGTCCGTCGAGTCCGCCGAAGACCAGCAGCATGGACATCAGGGGAAGCATGGCGAGCACCGACTCGACCCGGCCGCGGTTGCTGGGCGAGGTGGTGTCGGTCACCCAGGCGTTGAACGAGGCGTCGTTGGCCCCCGCGCCGAGGAAACTCATGATGACATCCAGCACGATCACCGCGGTCGCCGTGGCCGCGACGACGCTGGCAGCGGGTACGAGAGCGGCCAAGGACTCCACGGTGATGAACCCGAAGAGCATCGTGGATACGCCCCAGAGGATGTACCCGGTGACGATGAACACCCGGCGTTTGCCGATGCGGTCGGAATAGGGGCCGATGAGGAAGGTGGCCAGTGTCGCTGCGATGGCCGAGGCGGCCACCATTGTGGCGATGGTGGTGGGGTTGTCCGTGATCGTGTCGTAGACGAACACGTTGAGGTAGAGGTTCTCCACCGTCCACGCGATCTGGCCCACCAAGCCGATGACGATGATTCCCAGCCAGGTGCGGGTGCCAAGCGCGGTGGGTCGCAAGTGGTGATCGGCGCGAGACGCGGTTTGGTGGGTCATGCGTGACCTCCTCTGGTCCATCCGCACGGTATCGGGTAGGGCGTGGTGAATCTGGGTTGATGGCAGCACCCAGCGATGCCGCCGGCGCCGGACCTCCCTCGCCGCGGACCTGCCCGCCCCGCCGCGGACCGCGCGACCGGATCGGACCTGCTCGCCCCGCCGCGGACCTCCCGACCCGATCGGTGAGCCCGACCGGATCGGTGAGCCCGACCGGATCGGTGAGCGTTTCAAAAATCCGGGAGCAATCCGGATGCGTCCGGACGCTCACGGATCTCCGAAGTGCTCACGGATCGGCGACCCGAGAAATAGTACGAACGGATGTTCGAAATCTTCTTGACGTACCCCTGTGGCAGTGTTCTGCTGGAAGTCGAACAAAAGTTCGAAAATCAGGGATCAGGAGGGCAGGGTCATGAGTCGTTCCTACGGGCGGGTCGAAGGTGCCGTCGACGTGAAGTGGGCCCGGGAGGCGGGGGCGCCTGAGCAGTTCGTCTGGCGGGGGCGGCTGTATCGGGTCAATCACGTCCTGCAGCAGTGGGACACCTCGGCCACATGGTGGAAGGACGTGGCAACCGCGCCGAACGGCAGTGATCTGCGCACCTGGCGGGTCGAAGCGGCAGCGGGTCGATGTGACACCCCAGGGGTCTACGAACTGAGTTTCGATCCGGTGGTCGGCCGCTGGTACCTGCTGCGGACGTACGACTGAGGCGGGTGTGACATGACTGCTTTGACTCATGCCGGCAAGGACCTGCTGCGCACCGCGGTGATCGCACTCGACGACGCCTATCAGGCGGCCACCCCCGGCGAGCGGTACGTCGCCGCACACGTCGCGGCGCTGCGGGCAGGTGCCGCGCTGCTGGCGACGAGGGCGCGGCCGGCGAGGTCCTCGCGCATCCGCAGCGTGTGGCAGCTGGTGCCCGGGATCGCTCCGGAACTCGGTGAGTGGTGTGCCTACTTCGATGCGATCGGACGCCGTCGTATCTTCGTGGAGATCGGACGTGAGCACGTCACCCAGCGCCAGGCCGATGACCTGGTGCGCGATGCCGAGGCCTTCCTCGAGCAGATCGCCGCGATCCTCGGGGTCGGGCTTCCCATTCCGTCGTGGCGTCACGCCGGGTAGGGCAGATGTTCAGTCATCTCCATGTCGCCTCCTACTACTCCCTGCGGCATGGGGTCTGTTCCCCGCAGGATCTGGTGGCGCGGGCGGTGGAGTTGGAGCAGCCCGCCCTGGCCCTGACCGACCGGGACGGACTGTATGGTGCGGTGCGGTTCATGCAGGCGTGCATGCAGCAGGGGATGCCGGGCATCCTCGGGACCGACCTGGCGCACCGTGACCCCGATCGTCCGCCGGCAGTCCGCACGCCTGCCCGAGGAGGCGCATGGCGGGACCCGCACAACCCGCGGGTGGTGCTGCTGGCCCGCGGTGGACGAGGGTGGTCGGCGCTGAGCCGGCTGGTCTCAGCGGCCCACACCGCAGGCGAGCGAGGTGATCCCGGTGTGGATTGGGATCTGCTCGAGGAGTTCGTGGTCCCGGGGGATCTGCGGGTCCTGCTGGGTCCGGACTCGCAGGTCGGCCGGGCGATCGGCCGCCACCGGTTCGATCTCGCCGACCGTCTGCTCGACCGCTGGCGGCAGGTCGCCGGGCACCAGGTCTACCTGGAGATCGTCAACCATCGCACCGCGCCGCGGGACCCAGGCGTGCAGCGTCCCGGTCCGGATCTGTCGACGCCCATGGCCCGCCGGATGTGGACGTACGCCACCGAACGCAAGATGCCCGCTGTGCTCACCAACGCTGTGCGTTACATCCATCCCCGGCAAGCAGCCACCGCCGATCTGCTCGATGCCATCCGACGGTTGGTCCCGCTGGACTCCCGCCATCTCGACCGGGAGAACTCCGGGGGGTTCCTCGCCCCGGAGTCCCACATGCGGGGGGTCGCCGAGCAGATCGCAGGCGCCCACGCCGGTCGGCTACTGGGTGTCACCGGTGATCTCGCGCAGGAGTGTGTACTCGATCCGGTCGCCGACTTCGGTCTCGGTGACATCCATGTTCCAGAGCTTGACGTGTTGTTGTCGGGGCGGCCGCCGGCCGAACCCACCGGTCCGGTCATGGCCGGGTATGCCGCCCGCCGGCATCGGCACGAGCAGCGCCGGTCGGAGGCTGCGCGTGCCGATGTCCTGTTGCGGGCGCGGTGTGAGGCGAATCTGCACAGCCGGTTCACCGCTCGGGAGGTGCCCGCGGCCAGGCAGCGGCTCGACGACGAACTCGCAGTCATCTCCACCCTCGGCTTCGGCGGCTACTTCTTGACCGTCGCGGAGGTGGTCGACCTCATCCGTGCCATGGACATCCGGGTCGCCGCCCGCGGATCCGGGGCGGGCAGCGTCGTGAACTACCTGCTCGGTATCTCCGGGGTCGACCCGATCCGGCACGACCTGCTCATGGAGCGGTTCCTCTCCCCGTTGCGTCGTGTGCTGCCCGACATCGACATCGATGTGGAGTCGGCGCGCCGGACCGACATCTACCGGCGGATCGTCGATCGGTTCGGGGCCCACCGCAGCGCCTGTGTGAGCATGCGCGACACCTACAAGGTCCGCCATGCCGTGCGGGACGTAGGCGCGGCGCTCGGCTTCTCCGCATCCGAGATCGACGACTTCGCCAAAACGTTCCCGCACATCCGTGCCCGCGACGCTCGGGCCGCGGTCGCGGAACTGCCCGAGGTCCGCTCCTCCGCAGTGGGACGGTTGGCCGAGCGCGGGATGCTCGATGGTTTCCTGCATCTCGTGGAGTCCCTCGACGGTCTCCCGCGACACATCGCCCTTCATCCCTGCGGGGTTCTGCTCTCCGACTCCTCGCTGCTGGACCGCACGCCGGTGGAGGCCAGTTGGATGGGTTTCCCGATGAGCCAGTTCGACAAGGACGAGGTCGAGGCGATGGGCTTCCTCAAACTCGACGTGCTCGGTATCCGCATGCAGTCGGCGATGGCCCATGCGGTGACCGAGGTGCGGCGGGTGGCGGGGACCGAGATCGATCTCGACGCGCTGCCCTTCGACGACGAGGACACCTACGACCTGATCACCAAGGCCAAGACCCTCGGATGCTTCCAGATCGAGTCGCCCGGGCAACGGGAACTGATCGGCAAGTTCGGCCCCCGCGATTTCAACGACCTGATCATCGACATCTCGCTGTTCCGGCCCGGACCGGTGAAGAGCGACATGATCACCCCGTTCCTGTCCGCCCGGCACGGCTGGCGCGAACCCCTGCGTTTCCACCCGGATCTCGAACCGGCGTTGCGGGAGACCCATGGCGTGGTCGTTTTCCACGAGCAGGTTCTGCGGCTGGTCTCGATCATGAGCGGGTGTTCGTTGGCTGAGGCCGACGAGGTCCGCCGACAACTCGGCACCCCCGACGGTCAGGTCCAGATCCGGACCTGGTTCATCCCCGCGGCGCTGAAGAACGGCTACGACCTGAAGACCGTCGAGAAGGTGTGGGAGGTGCTGCGGGCATTCGCCAGTTTCGGCTTCTGCAAGGCACACGCCGCCGCTTTCGCGCTGCCCACCTACCACTCGGCGTGGCTGAAGCGGCATCACCCGGCGGCGTTCCTGGCCGGGGTCCTCACCCACGATCCGGGGATGTATCCCAAGCGGCTGATCCTCGACGAGGCACGCAACAGCGGTGTTGCGATCCTGCCGCTGGACGTCAATGTCTCCACCGGGGAATACCTCGTGGAGGTGGTCGGGGACGGCTACGGGATCCGGATCTCGCTGGCCGATGTCAAGGGCATCAGCGATGTGGAGGTCCGCCAGATCGAGACCGCCCAGCCGTTCGTCGATCTGGCCGACTTCTGGAGCCGGACCGCGGTGTCCCGACCGGTCGCCGACCGCCTGGTGCGCGCCGGGGGGTTCGATGCGATGTACGACATCACCGGATCCCGTCGGATCGGCCGGGTGACCCGCCGCGATCTGCTGCTGCAGGTGGCCGATCTGCACCGTTCCGGAGGCCGACGCCGGGTGCGCCGACTCGCCGCCCAGCAGGAGTCGGTGACCGGTCTGGCGGGCCGGGTCGCCGCACAATCGCAGGCTCCGAAGGTCTATGTCGAGCAGCCCGCGCAGTTGGCACTGCCGTTGGCGCAGCCGGAAGCGCCCAGTGGCCTGCCCGAGATGTCGGCGGCCGACCGGGTCCAGGCGGAGGTGGAGATCCTTGGTCTGGATGTGACCCGGCATGCCATCTCGTTCTACGAGCAGATGCTCGCCGACCTGCAGGTGGTGCGTGCGAAGGATCTGTTGGCCCACCGTTCCGACGCACATGTCCTGGTGGCGGGGATCAAAGTGGCCACACAGACCCCGCCGATCCGCAGTGGTCGCCGGGTCATCTTCGCGTCCCTCGACGATTCGACCGGACCTGTCGACCTCACATTCTTCGAGGACGCGCAAGGCCCCTACGCCCACACCGTGTTCCACTCCTGGTTGCTGCTGGCCGCTGGTGTGATCCGCAGGACCGGCCGGCGCGGGATCTCCGTGCGGGCGACCGGGTGCTGGTCCCTGCCGGATCTGCATGCGGTCTGGAAGTCGCGGGGCGTCGCCGGGGTGTACGAGATCATCAATGCTCCGGTTGAGACGGCCGATGGTCCCGATCGGGTCGAGGATCCCACCTCGCCCACGGGAGACTCGGATCCGGCTGTCCGGCGGGTGCTCGTCCATGCCAGCGGGTTCCGGCAGTCGCCATACGCAGACACCCGGCCTGCGGGCTCGTCATCGAAACGGCCGAAGTTGTGGCATTCCAGCCCGGGCAGTGCAGGCTAGGGAAGGAGGATCCATGAGCAGGCGCGAGACGGGCAAGGTGGCGTTCCCGGCACCCCGGGACGACTCGACCTGCACGATCCTGCACGTCGACATGGATGCCTTCTACGCGTCTGTGGAACTGCTCAGCCGGCCCATGCTGCGCGGGCAACCCGTCATCGTCGGTGGTTCCGGATCCCGCGGGGTGGTGCTGTCGGCAACCTACGAGGCCCGGGCCTTCGGGGTCCGGGCGGCCATGTCGATGGGGAGGGCCCGTCGGTTGTGCCCGGAGGCGGTCGTCATCTCACCGGACCACCGCCGCTACGCACGGGTGAGTGACGGGGTGATGGAGATCTTCCGGTCGGTGACCGCGGCGGTGGAACCGCTGTCGCTGGATGAGGCCTTCCTGGACATCACTGGGGCCATCCGGCGGTTCGGTGGTCCGACCACCATCGCCGAACTCATCCGCGCCAGGGTCTTCGATGAGCAGGGGATCACGTGCTCGGTGGGCGGGGCCCCCAACAAGTTCGTCGCGAAAGTGGCCAGTGCCCACGCCAAACCCGACGGCATGCTGCTGATCCCGGCGGACTCCATCGTGGCCTTCCTGCACCCCTTGCCGGTGGGTGCGCTCTGGGGGGTGGGTCCGCGCACCGAGGAGCAGCTGCACAGTCTCGGGGTCCGCACGGTCGCCGATGTCGCGCACCTGCCCCGCGGTGTGTTGCGCCGGGCGTTGGGTCCGGCCGCTGGGGACCACCTCGCCGATCTGGCCTGGGGCCGCGATCAGCGACGGGTGAGCAGCAGCACCCCCGAGCGCAGCGTCGGCCATGAGCACACCTTCGCGGGTGATGTCGACGACCCGGAGATCATCCACCGGCAACTGCTCGGGCTGTCCGACCACGTTGCAGCCCGATTGCGCGCAGCGGGTTGGGTCGGTCGCACAGTGAGCATCAAGATCCGGTTCGCCGACTTCACCACCATCACCAGGTCGCGCACCATGGCCGAGGCCACCGATGTCGGCCGCGTCATCTACACCCAAGCGGCCGCCCTGTACGAGGGCCTCGGCCTGCAGCGGGCGAGGCTTCGACTAGTGGGGGTGAGGATGGAGAAACTGATGCCGGCCAGTGCAGGCAGCCATCAGATCGCCCTCGACGAACCCGACGCCGGGTGGCGCGAGGCGGAGACCGCGGTGGATCGCGCCGTCGCCCGGTTCGGACACGGGGCGGTGCTGCCTGCGAGCCTTCTGGACATGGGTCGTTCGGATGATGATCGTCCCCCCTGACAGACTCTTGACCAACTTGGGGGCACTCTCGGGTTTCCATCCGGGGCGCCTACCCGTATCGTGGCTTGTATCTAGACCCCAAGGAGGGAAGGAACGTGCCTCTCTCAGAGCATGAGCAGCGACTGCTCGAGCAGATGGAGCGGGCCCTCATGGCTGAGGACCCGAAGTTCGCCACATCCTTGCGGCACGGATCGTCCGGGGCGGATCGTCGCCGGATCGTCGGGGGTGTGATCGGCGCACTGGTCGGTATGGGTCTGTTGCTCGCCGGCGTCTCCGCCAGTCTCCCGCCACTGGGCGTGTTCGGCTTCATCGTGATGCTGGGTGCGGTGTTCCTGGTCGTCTCCGGCGTGCGGCACGGCGGGGCACCGAAGAAGCAAGCAGCCTCCGATGAGACCCCCGCAGCGGCGCACAAGGCGAAGCCTGCGAAGGGTCAGTCCGGCTTCATGGCGAGATTTGAACAGCGGTGGCAAGACCGCAACCGCCGGGATGGTCGCGACACCTGATCGGCGATGCGCCGGTCCGGGGGTGGATCGGCGACATTACGGGGGAGCAGGTGCGTAAGTGACGGGGGACTCTGAAGTAGCGTCCGAGTTACTCGACGTGTTGTTCGTGCTGCAGGTCTCTCCCGAACTGCGCCTCGAGTACGTCTCGCGATCCGTCCGGGGATTCACCGGTCACAGCGCGGACGAGTTCGTGTCCGACGCCACCTTGTGGTTGCGCCTGGTCGACCCGCGCGACCGGGAGGTCGTGCTCGGTGCGCTCAATGCGGAACCGGGGGTGGCCAGGCATGCGACGTTCCGATGGGCGGGTCCCGACGGCCGCACGATGTGGGCGCAGCAGGTCACGCGGAAGGTGGTGCGTGAAGACGGCGTCGAGGCCGTGTACGGCGCGTTGAACCATCTCACCGACCAACAGATCGCCGAGGCGCAGGCCGGCCTCGAAGGTCGCTATTCCATGGTGCCCGCCGACGCCCCCGATGTGGTGCTCCGCATCGACCTGCAGGGCCGGATCGTCTGGGTGTCCGAGAGCGTCCGCGCAATGGCTGGGTGGGCGCCGCGGGATCTGGTGGGCCAGAACGCCATGGACTTCCTGGATGTGTCGGGTCGGGCGGTCGTCTCGGCCTTGGGGCCGCGGGTACTGGCGGGAGAGGACCGTACCGGTGTCGTGCTGCGGATACGCACCGCCGACCGAGGGGGCCGGTTCGTCTCGGTGTCGGCCCGGCCGATCATCGACGAGGGCACTGGTGAGCCGGCCGGGGTCATCGCGAGTTGGCGGGACGTCGATGAGTTGGTGAAGGCCCGGTTGCAGGCGGAATCCGAACGCCAGATCCTGCGTGCCGCACTCGATGCCCAACTGGACCCCCAGGTCGTCCTGGAAGCGGTGCGCAACGATCGTGACCGCGTCGTGGATTTCCGGGTCGTGGAGATCAACCCGTCGGCATGCGACGAGCTCGACGTCACCCGTGCCGACGTTGTCGGCAAGCAGACAGCCGCACTGGGACTCGGGATCCAGGACACCGAGCAGTGGGAGATCCTGCTCGACGTGGTGCAGCATCGGCGTCCGTTGGTTCTCAACGAGCAGCCTTTCATCACGATCCGAGGCGGACTCACGCGGCGATTCGACGTGCGGGCGGTCCCGGTGCACGACGGGCTGAGCCTCACGTGGCGCGACGTCACCGAACGTCACCAGAGGGCGGCTGCCCTCGCGGCATCGGAGGCCATGTACCGACTGCTTCTGGAGGAGAGCAGTGACATGGTGTCGTTCCACACCCCCGACGGTGCGGTGGAGTGGGTCTCACCTGCGGTCGAGCGTCTTCTGGGGTGGTCGCCGGACGAGAGCGTCCACACTCTGCTTGATCTGATCCACCGCGACGACGCCCCGGGCGTCTGGGCGGCCCGAGATCGACTGCTGGCCGGTGAGGAGGCAGCCGGCGCCCGGTTCCGGATGCGGAGTAGGAATCGAGGTTGGCGGTGGTTGGAGGCGACTGCTCGGGCGGTGCGTGAGGACGGGGTTGTCACGTCGATGGTTGTCTTCTCGCGGGACGTCCAGGACCAGATCGATCACGAGACGGCACTGGCCACGTCGCAGGAGCGGTATCGGCTGCTTGCCGAGAATGCGACCGACGTGGTCTACCGGACGACCCTGGACGGAACCACCGAATGGGTGTCCGAGGGAGTTGAGCGCGTGCTCGGATTCACGCCCGCGGAATTCGTCGGTCGCAACGGGCGGGACCTGGTGAGCCCCGAGGATCGCGAGTTCGTCGACCGGGCCACCGCCGAGGTGCTGGCGGGCACGCGCTCCAGCGCTCGCTTTCGGATGCCCACCAAGGACGGTGGGACGCGCTGGGTCGAGAGCACCATCCACGCGATCCGAGGTGATGACGGCGAGCCGGTCGGTTTCGTCGGTGGTTGGCGCGATGTCCAGGCCGAGGTCGAGGCCGAACAGGCGCTCGACACCCGCGCGCGCACCGATGGACTGACCGGGCTGGCCAACCGGGACGAAGTCATGGCCCGGCTGGCACGTCTGCTGGCAGTGGACAATCACGCTCGCACCGGTTCGGCGGTGGCCTTCTGCGACCTCGATGGGTTCAAGACGGTCAACGACACCCGCGGACATGCCGTGGGTGATGCGTTGTTGCGGGCGGTGGCGGACCGGATCGGGGCGTGTGTGCGGGCGGGGGACACGGTGGCCCGGGTGGGCGGCGACGAGTTCCTGGTGGTGCTCGACGGTGTGCGGGATCTTCACACGGCCAGTCGGGTGTCCGAGAAGATCCGGGAGGCGGTGGCAGGTCCATTGCTGATCGACGGTCGTGCTCTGCCCATCACGATCAGCATCGGCGTCACGATGGTCGAGATCCACGACGACGTCGACGGGCTCGTCGCACGTGCCGACCGAGGCATGTACGAGGCCAAGCAGGCCGGTCGCGGCCGCGTCGTCGCCGTGCCCTGATCGCGCCTCATAGGGCCACGTCGCGCTGGTCACAAAGGAGTCCCGTGGTGGATCCACGGTGCCGTGGGGATATCAGTGGTGCTTAGTGGAGGGAAATGGAGTACTGTGGGGCACCGAGGCGTTCGTGGGCGAAGGAGGTGTGCACATGTTCCTGGGCACGCACACCCCCAAGATCGACGACAAGGGCCGGGTCATTCTGCCTGCGAAGTTCCGGGCCGGGCTCGCTGACGGTGTGGTCCTCACCAAAGGCCAGGACCGCTCACTGGTGCTGTGGCCGATCGCCGAGTTCGAATCGGCCGCCGCGCGGATCAGGGAGGCCTCGCAGTCCAATGCCGCGGTTCGTGCCTACTCCCGCGTCCTCTTCTCCAGTGCGTTCGATCAGGTCCCGGACAAGCAGGGACGCATCACCGTGCCGCCGGCGTTGCGTGATTACGCGGGGCTGGAGCGGGAGTGTGTGGTGGTGGGAAACCACCACACCGTTGAGATCTGGGACGAGCATGCGTGGCAGGACTACCTGCGCGCCCAGGACGATCACTTCGCGGGTGTCTCCGAGGAGGTGGTGCCCGGCCTGTTCTGACCCGACCTGAAGACCCAGCCTGCGCTGCGGCCCCCGGCCGACGCATCACCTTGGATCACTTCCCCGGACCCAAGGTGGCCCCTTCCGCATCATTGCGCGGACGGGGACCGGAGCGCAGAGCCCCGACCCAACACAGGAGTACTCGTGGACGACGCCCCCCGCCACATCCCAGTGGCCCTCGAGCGTGTCCTTGAGCTGCTCGCCCCCGTCCTCGAACCCGCCGCAGCCGATAAGGAGCCCATCATGGTCGACGCCACGACCGGTCTCGGCGGCCACACCGCCGCCGTGCTCGACCGGTTCCCGCGTGCTCGGGTGATCGGGCTCGACCGGGACCCCGGCGCCGTCGCCGCTGCCCGGGCCCGGTTGGAACGGTTCGGTCCGCGAGCGGATGTCCACCATGCAAGATACGACCGGATGGGCCGGGTCCTCGACGGTCTCGGTGTCGATGAGGTGGACGCCGTGCTCTTCGACCTCGGGGTCTCCTCGATGCAGATCGACGAGGCCGAGCGAGGCTTCGCCTATTCCCGGCCGGCCCCGCTGGACATGCGGATGGACACCACGTCGGACCTGACTGCCGAGCAGGTGCTCAACACCTATCCGCAGTCCGAACTCGCACGAATCCTCTGGGAGTACGGGGAGGAGCGGTTCGCTCGCAGGATCGCGCGCCAGATCGTGCAACGACGACCGTTGCACACGAGCACGGATCTTGTCGCTGCGGTCGAGGCCGGCGTGCCGGCGGCCGCGCGGCGCAAGGGGCATCCGGCCAAACGCACCTTCCAGGCTGTACGTATCGAGGTCAATGCCGAACTGCGCAGCCTGGAGGCGGCGCTGCCCACCGCACTGCAGCGGCTTAGGCCCGGTGGGCGCCTGGTCGTTCTCAGCTACCACTCCTTGGAGGACAAGATGGTCAAGCAGGTCCTGCGCCGGGGTGCGGAGAGCACCGCGCCCCCGGATCTACCGGTGATTCCCCCCGACTCGCGGCCGTGGCTTCGGCTGATTACGCGGGGTTCGGAGGTAGCGTCGGAGACAGAACTGGCGGCGAACCCACGGGCTCGATCGGTCCGGCTGCGGGCCGCGGAGAAGTTGCGGGAGGCATCATGACGGTCGTACCCCATGCGGGTTCGCGCCGCACTGTGCTGCACCGCTCGGCTCCCGCGCGCGCCACTCGCACCGGCGTCATGAGTTCGAGCGCGTTCGCGATCGGGGCGCTGGCGGTGCTGAGCATCGGTCTGCTGGTGCTCCTGGTACTCAACACCGCGTTGGCCAAGGGCAGTTTCCGGGCTCATGAACTGCGCGTCCAAAAGGCCGATCTGGCGCAGCGCGAGCAACTGCTGCGCACGCAGATCCAAGACGCCTCCTCACCGGTGACCCTGACCAAACGGGCGCGGGAACTCGGGCTGCTGCCTGCGACCGCACCGGTGTTCATCCGGCTGGCCGACGGCACGATCGTGGGCGACCCCTATCCGGCAGGTGTTCCGCTGGATCCGGTGACCGGCGAACCACAGATGTCGGCCGCACCCAGTACTGGGGGCACCTCCGGGTCGGATGCCACGGGTGACGACGCTGCGAATGCCGCAGTCGCCCAGGCTGCTCCGGACGCACCCGTCGACTCGGCACCGACCCAATCCGACCCGGCTCCCGGCGTGGCAACCACGCCCGGGACCGAAACCGAGCAACCCTTGGGTATCACCGGCCGTTAGGCGCCAGTCGACCTAGAACAGGACACACGTGAGTACACCGACCCGACCCCCGCTGCGGACGAGTCGGTGGCTCGACGGCGGTCCGGACGGTCAGCCCCGGACCTACGCACCGGGCGATCCGAGCAAGCGCCTGCGGCTCCTTGCGCTCGGCGTCGCGTTCACCTTGACGATCTTCGCCGCCCGCCTGGTCGACCTGCAGTTGTTGAACCGCACGCCGCGCGCGGAGGCCGCGGTCGCGGATCGGACGGCCGTGGTGACGTTGCCGGCCAAACGGGGGACCATCTACGACGCGGATATGCGGCCGCTGGCCGAGTCGGTACAGGCCGTCGACGTCACCGCGGACCCTCGCCTCGTGACGGACAAGGACGCAACGGCGGACTACCTCGCGCCGATCCTGAACATCCCCAAGGAACAGATCGTCGCCTCGCTGACCACCGACAAGCATTTCGCGTACATCGCCAAACAGGTGACGCCCGAGACCTGGGACGCCGTCTCGTCGTTGGACCTGCGTGGAATCTTCGGGCAGCGCACCACCAAGCGCTACTACCCGTCCGGCGAACTGGCCGCGAACGTCCTGGGCTACGTGCGCGAGGATGGGGAGGCCGGCGCCGGACTCGAGTTCGGCCTGGACACCGAACTGCGCGGTCAGGACGGTCAGAAGATCTTCGAGAGCGGCATCGGCGGCCGACAGATCCCGACGGGCTCGGAGCGCGAGCGCGACCCGGTGGACGGCACCTCCGTGCAGTTGACGATCGACAGCGACCTGCAGTGGGTCGCGCAGCGGGCCATCGAACAGCGGGTCAAGGAGGTCGACGCCGACAGCGGAACCGTGGTGGCGATCGATCCCCGCACCGGTGAGATCAAGGCCTTGGCGTCCGTGCCCACGATGAACCCCAACTACCCCGGCCAGGCAAGCGACGCCAACCGCAACAACCGCGCGCTCACCGAGGTTTTCGAGCCCGGCTCGACGAGCAAGGTGATGACGATGGCGGCCGTTCTCAACGAGCGCGCCGTCACCCCGCGCACTGTGTTCACCGTTCCCTACAGCTTCAGCCGCGGCGGTTCGGTCTTCCGGAACCACGATGCGCACCCGACGTACCAACTGACGCTTGCGGGGATCCTCGCGAAGTCGGCGAACACCGGAACCATTCTCGCCGCGGAGAAGATCGGTGGCGAGAAACTGTACGACTACATCAAGAAGTTCGGTGTGGGCGAGCCGACCGGGCTGCAGTTCCCCGGCGAGTCCGACGGATACGTACCGCCGCCGGACGAGTGGTCACCGACGTCGTTCCCGACCATCGCCTTCGGCCAGGGACTGTCGGTCAACGCGATCCAGGCGACCTCGGTGTTCGCCACGGTGGCCAATGGTGGCCTGCGGATGCCATCGACACTGATCAAGAGTTACATCAGCCCCGACGGCAGGGTGCAGGCCGCGCAGACACCGGAGGGGATCCGAGTCGTCGACGAGAAGGCTGCCAAGCAGACGATGCGCATGATGGAGCAGGTCGTGGGCGAGGAGGGCACGGCCCGGATCGCCTCGATCCCCGGCTACCGGGTGGCGGGTAAGACCGGGACCGCCTACCGGATCAACGATGCGTGCGGCTGCTACGACAACTCGGTGACGGCATCCTTCATCGGGGTGGCTCCGGCCGACGACCCGCAGCTGGTGGTCGGGGTCATCGTGCAGAACCCTAAGGCTTCCCGCTACGGCGGGCAGACCGGTGGTCCGGTGTTCCGCGAGGTCATGGTGCACGGCCTGCAATCGATGAACGTTCCGCCGTCAGGCAAGAAGTCACCGCAGATGCCGATCTACTCCAGCGATCTGGGGCAGTGAGTCGTTCGTGTCCGAGGCCGCGCAGTTCCCGCGACAGCCGACGGAACCGGTGCTGCTGAGCCAGATCTGCGACCTGTTGTCGGTGCCGCGTGTGGCCGGATCGGTGACCGGTGTGACGCTGGCGTCGACATCGGCACAGCCCGGAGACCTGTACGCGGCTCTGCCAGGCGCCAAAACACACGGTGCGCGGTTCGCCGGCCAGGCCGTCGAGGCCGGAGCGGCCGCCGTCCTGACCGATCCGGAAGGTGCTCGGATCGTGGGCGATCCGGGGGTTCCGGTCCTGATCCACGACGCCCCCCGCGCGAACCTCGGTGCAGTCAGCGCACTGATCTACGGGCACCCCGCCGAGGCGCTCACCACCTTCGGGGTGACCGGCACCAACGGCAAGACGACCGTCACGTACATGCTCGCGTCGGCGCTCGAGGCACTCGGCGTGCCGACCGGTCTCATCGGCACCACCGGCACCTACATGGGCGGACGCCGGTTGCCCACCCAGCGCACCACCCCGGAGGCACCTGACGTCCAGGCACTCATGCACCAGATGCGCGAGGAGGGCGCACGGGCACTGGCCATGGAGGTCTCCAGCCACGCCCTGGTCCTCGGCCGGGTGGATGCCATTACGTTCGACGTCGCCGGATTCACCAACCTCAGCCCGGACCACCTCGACTTCCACACGGACATGAACGACTACTTCGAGGCCAAGGCGAGGTTGTTCACCACCGAACGATGCCGCAGGGCGGTCATCAACATCGACGACCAGTGGGGTCGCCGTCTGGCACGGACGACCGACGTCGAGCATCAGACGTACGCAGTGGACACGTCGGCCGACTGGACCGTGCGGGACGTGCGTGCCACGGCTGCCGGATCCACCTTCGAGGTGGTGCACGGTGATGCCCGCGTGCCGGTCACGGTCGGCTCGCCGGGTCTGTTCAATGTGGCCAACGCCCTGGGGGCACTGTCCATGCTCGTGAGCGCCGGACATCCGCTGGACGCCGCTGCGTCCGCGCTCGGGGATTTCCGGGGCGTGCCCGGCCGGATGGAGGTCGTGCCGGGCCCCGGACCCACCGTGATCGTGGACTACGCGCACACCCCGGATGCCGTGGAAAGGGCGCTGCGTGCCATCGTGCCGCTGACACCAGGCAAAATCTGGTGTGTGATCGGCTGCGGAGGTGACCGGGATGTGGTCAAGCGCCCTGTGATGGGTCGATTGGCGGCCCAGTTGTCGCAGCACGTGATCGTCACCGACGACAACCCGCGTTCGGAGGATCCGGCGGCCATCCGGGCCGCAGTGCTCGCCGGCGCGCGAGCAGGCGCGGCACAGATCGTGGAGATCGGTGATCGCGCCGCGGCCATCGAGACCGCCGTTGCTGCAGCGCAGGTGGGCGACAGCGTTGTGATCCTGGGGAAGGGGCATGAGACCGGTCAGGAAGTAGCCGGGGTCGTGTACCCGTTCGACGACCGGCAGGTCGCCCGGCAGGCGTTGGAGGTGCGGCGGTGATCCCCCTGAGCATCGGGCAGGTGGCCGAGGCCGTCGCAGGGACCCTGCACGACGTCGATCCGGCAACCGTGGTTCGGACCGTGATCACGGATTCCCGGCAGGTATGCGCCGACGGCCTGTTCATCGCAGTGGTGGGGGAGACCCACGACGGGCACGAGTACGTGGGCCAGGCGCTGTCGGCGGGGTGCGTCGCCGCCCTCGTATCGCGGCCGGTCCAGGGTCCTCATGTGCTGGTCGACGACACCGTCGTGGCCGCTGGCCGACTGGCCCGGGCGGTGATCGAGGCCTGTCCGGACCTCCGCGTGGTGGCTTTGACCGGCTCGTCGGGCAAGACGAGCACGAAGGATCTGCTGCGGGTCGTGTTGTCCAGCTCAGGTTCCACTGTCGCCCCGCAAGGCTCGTTCAACAACGAGTTGGGGCTGCCCCGGACGGTCTTCGAGGTGACCGAACAGACCCGCTACCTGGTGGCGGAGATGGGTGCCCGGGGGGCCGGGCACATCCAGTACCTGTGCGGGATCGCCCCGCCGGATGTGGCCCTGTTCCTCAATGTCGGTCAGGCGCATCTGTCGGAGTTCGGCTCACAGGAGGGCATCGCACTGGCGAAGTCCGAGATCCTCGCGGCGCTCGGTCCGTCGGGTGTGGGCGTGTTGAACGCCGACGACCAGCGGGTGATGGCCATGTCCGGCGCCGCACCGGGCCGGATCGTCACCTTCGGTCAGTCGGCTGCTGCCGATGTGCGGATCAGCCGACTCGACCTCGTGGAGGGCCGACCCGTCGTCACGCTGGAGCACGAGGGCCGCAGCGCCCTGATCCGCCCCGACCTGTACGGCGAGCATCAGGCGTTCAACATCGCGGCCGCCGTGGCCGCGGCTGTGGCACTGGACCTGGACTTCGTGACCGCGGCGGCCAGCCTCGACGGCGCTCGCCTGGACAGCAAGTGGCGTATGGATGTGCAGCAGACTCCCTCGGGAGTCACCGTGATCAACGATGCCTACAACGCCAACCCCGAGTCGATGGCCGCCGGGCTGCGTGCTCTGGCCGCGATCGGTCAGGGCCGACGGACCTGGGCCGTGCTAGGGGAGATGCGCGAGATCGGGTCCACATCCGCGGTCGAGCATGACGCGATCGGACGCCTGTGCGTGCGGCTCAACGTCTCCCGGCTCATCGCTGTCGGTCCCGGGGCCAAGGGAATCCACATGGGTGCTGCCCACGAGGGATCCTGGGGCGACGAATCGACGTGGGTGCCGACCGTGGACGAGGCCGTCGAGTTGCTTCAGGCGCAGGTGGCATCCGGCGACGTAGTGCTGGTCAAGGCATCCCGCGCGATCGGCCTGGAACGCGTGGCCCAGGCGCTGCTGGGGGAGACGCCATGAAACTCGTCGTCATCGCCGGCCTGGTCGCGCTGTTGATCACGCTGTTGGGCACCCCCCTGCTGATCCGGTTCCTGCAGCGCCACGGCTACTCCCAGGCGATCCGCGTGTCCACCGACGGAGTGCCCTACCCCGAGCATGAGGGCAAGCGCGGCACGCCATCGATGGGTGGTCTGGCCATCCTGATCGCGCTCGTCGTGGGCTATTCGGTGTCCCACCTGTACGCCTGGCAGGTCCCATCGGCATCGGGGCTGCTGGCGATCTACCTGATCGTGGGTCTGGGACTCGTCGGGGCCGCCGACGACTACCTGAAGATCTTCAAACAGCGGTCCACGGGGATCCGGGCGCGCACGAAACTCATCGGCCAGGCGTTCGTGGCACTGACGTTCGCGTACGGCACCACCTTGTGGCCGGATGAGTACGGTCGCACCCCTGCCTCGAACGCCGTGAGCCTGGTGCGGGACACCCCGATCGTCCTGCCCACCGCGTTGTTGTTGATCTGGATCTGGCTGCTGATCACAGCCTCCACCAACGCCGTGAACCTGACCGACGGTCTCGACGGGTTGGCGGCCGGGGCCAGTGCGATCACGTTCATGGCGTACACACTGCTCGGCGTCTGGCAGTACGGACAGAACTGCTCTTTCGGGCGTTTCGTCCGCTGCTACGACGTACGGGATCCGCTGGATCTGGCGGTGGTTGCCGCCGCGATGGCTGGGGCGTGCGTCGGATTCCTGTGGTGGAACGCCTCACCGGCTCAGATCTTCATGGGGGATACCGGCTCGCTGGGGCTCGGCGGTGGGATCGCGGCGCTCGCCATCCTCAGCCGCACCGAATTGCTGCTGCCGCTCATGGGTGGGCTGTTCCTGATCATCACCTTGTCCGTGATCGGCCAGGTCGGCAGCTTCAAACTGACGGGCAAACGGATGTTCCGGATGGCTCCGCTGCATCACCACTTCGAGATGAAGGGTTGGGGTGAAGTGACGATCGTGGTGCGTTTCTGGATCGTGCAGGCCCTGTTCGTCGCCGCAGCACTGTCGCTGTTCTACGCCGAGTGGGTGCGGTTGTGAGCGCGCTCCCGCAGCCCGGTCAACAGTCGTGGCGCGGACTGCGCGTCGTCGTCGCGGGGTTGGGGATCGCCGGCTTCGCGTGCGCCGATGCGCTGCTGCAACGCGAGGCGGAGGTCATCGTGGTCGACGACAACGATGGGCCCCAGCAGCAGAACAAGGCGCAGATCCTGGACGTGCTCGGTGCGACCGTGCGGCTCGGGGACGGTCACAGCCTGCCCGATGCCGATCTGCTCGTGGTGTCGCCGGGCCTGCCGCCCAGCGCTCCGGTGACCCGGGCGGCACTCACTGCCGGGATGCCCGTGTGGGGTGAACTCGAGTTGGCCTGGCGGGTGCGCGACCCCGAAGGCGCGCCGTGGCTGTTCGTCACGGGCACCAACGGGAAGACGACGACCACCTTGATGCTGGCCTCCATGTTCCGGGCCGCGGGACTGCGCACGGACGCGGTCGGGAACATCGGGGTGAGTCTGGTCTCGGCGGTGCTCGATCCCGAACCCCACGATGTGCTGGCTGTGGAGGTGGGCGCGCCGCAGCTGCCGTTCGTGCACACGGTGTCGCCGTATGCGGCGGCCTGCCTGAACCTGGCGGAGGATCACGTCGACTTCTTCGGGTCGTTCGAGGAGTACCGATCGGCCAAGGCCCGTGTCTATGAGCGCACGCAGGTCGCGTGTGTGTACAACGCCGAGGACCAGCAGACGATCCGGATGGTCGAGCAGGCCGAGGTGGTCGAGGGGTGCCGCGCCATCGGGTTCACTCTCGGCATCCCTGGCCGGTCCGAGGTGGGCGTGGTCGATGACATCCTCGCGGACCGAGCGTTCCTGGAGGAGCGTGGGACGCACGCGCTGGAGTTGGCCACCCTCGCAGATGTCCGGCCGCCGGTGCCCCACCAGGTGGCCAACGCGCTGGCAGCAGCTGCTCTGGCGCGCTCCTACGGCGTCGACCCTCGGCATGTGCGTGACGGACTACGGCGGTTCGAGCCCGCGGGGCATCGCATCGCGGAGGTGGGACGGGTCGCAGATGTGCTCTACATCGACGATTCGAAAGCCACGAACGCCCACGCCGCGGACATGTCCCTGCGCGCCTACGACCCCGTCGTCTGGATCGCCGGAGGCCTGGCGAAGGGACAGACGTTCGACGATCTGGTCCAGCGACACGCCGCGCGACTGCGGGCCGTTGTGCTGCTCGGCGCCGATCGCGGGATCATCCTGGACGCCCTGCGGCGACACGCCCCGGATGTTCCCGTGGAAGAGGTGACCGACACCGAGACTGGTGCAATGCAGCAAGTGGTGAATCGCGCAGCGGCTATGGCACAGCCCGGTGACACCGTGCTGCTGGCCCCCGGCTGTGCGTCGTGGGACATGTTCACCGACTACGCCCAGCGCGGGCGTGCCTTCGCGACAGCGGTGGCAGACCTGGAGTCCTGATGTCGAGCACGAACCGCACGTCGACCGCACCGCGCGCGACGGCCCCCCAGACCGGCCCGTGGCACCTGGTGCCGGGCGGGGAGACTCTGCGGCGGTGGTGGAACCATCCGTTGGCCAACTACGCGCTGCTGTTGAGCACAACCATGCTGCTGCTGGTGCTCGGGATCGTCATGGTGTTCTCGGCCAGCAACGTCGTCACGTACGCCGCGGGTGAGGATGTCGGCCTGACGGTCACCCAGAAGCAGCTGATGTTCGCCGGTGCCGGTTTGACGGCGATGGTGCTGATCTCACGCGCCTCAGTCCCGGCGATCCGGCGCAGCGCCCCGATCCTGCTCGTGTTGGCCTTCGTGGGTCTGTTGTTGGTCTTCGTCCCCGGTATCGGGGTCTCGGTCTTCGGGCAGCGCAACTGGATCAGTTTCGGTGGGCCTTTTCAGTTCCAGCCCAGCGAACTGGCCAAGTTGGCCGTCATCCTCTGGGGAGCCGACCTACTGACACGCAAGCGACGCATGGTGCACGAGTGGCGGCATCTGCTCGTCCCGCTGGTCCCGGTCTGGGGCGCGATCGTGGTGCTCATCGTGCTCGAGGGCGACCTCGGCACAACCATCGTCATGTTCCCGATCCTGGCCAGTCTGCTGTTCGTGATCGGCGCTCCGGCCAGGGTCTTCGCCGCTGCCTTCGGGGGGCTGCTCGCGCTGGTCGCCCTGGCCTCGGTGACCGTCGCCTACCGCATGCAGCGGTTCCGGACGTGGCTGGATCCGGCCTCCGACCCCAGCGGTGCGGGCTATCAGGTCATCCACGGTCAGTACGGACTGTCGACCGGGGGACTGTTCGGCACCGGTCTGGGAGCCAGCCGGGAGAAGTGGGGCGGCCTGCCCGAGGCGCACACCGACTTCATCTTCGCTGTCATCGGCGAGGAACTCGGACTGATCGGCACGGTGAGTGTCCTGGCGATGTTCGCCATCATCGCCATCGTGGCGATCCGCGTTGCCCGCAACACCGACGACCTCTTCGTCAAGCTCGCCACGGGCGGTATCCTCGCCTGGATCGTCGGACAGGCTTTGATCAACATCGGCGCCGTGCTCGGACTGCTCCCGATCACGGGGCTGCCACTGCCGATGGTGTCCTACGGCGGGTCGTCACTTCTGATGTGTCTGTGTGCGATCGGTGTGTTGCTGGCGTTCGCCCGCGCGGAGCCGACCGCCGCCACAGCGCTGCGGTCGCGGCGCGGCGACTCACGCACGCGGCTGCTGCGGCGACGGGGTCACCACTGAGCCGGCCGCTGCGGGTGGTGGTGGCCGGGGGCGGGACCGCCGGCCATGTGGAACCCGCGCTCAACCTCGCCGACGCGGTGGTGCGTGCCGCTCCGGATGCGGTGGTGACGGCGATCGGCACGGCCGAGGGGCTGGAAACCCGGCTCGTTCCGGCGCGCGGCTACGAACTGGATCTCATCGAGCGGGTACCTCTGCCGCGACGGCCGTCGAAGGAGTTGCTGACGCTGCCGGGCCGGTTACGGGGCGCGGTCCGGCGCAGCCGCGAGATCCTTGCGAAGCGGGAGGCGGATGTCCTGGTGGGCTTCGGCGGCTTCGTGTCCTTGCCCGCCTACCTCGCCGCTCGCGGCCGGGTGCCGATCGTGATCCATGAGGCGAACGCCAAAGCGGGCCTGGCGAACAAGGTCGGACGCAGGTTCACCCCGTTCCTCGCCGAGGCGACCGCCGGCAGCCTGCCCGGTGCCATCCGCATCGGGATCCCGCTGCGCGACACGATCGCGCACCTGGACCGTGGCGCCCGTCGTCGCGAAGCCTGCGAACGGTGGGGCCTCGACCCGGATCGACCGTGTCTGCTGGTGTTCGGTGGATCGCAGGGCGCTCGCTCACTCAATGCGGCCGCGGTCGCGGCCGCGCCGGCGCTGATCGATGCCGGCGTGCAGGTTCTGCACGGTTACGGCGCCAAGAACGCCGACCAGGTGACCGCAGTGGTGGACCTGCCCGGGTATCGCGCGATCGACTACATCGACGGGATGGACGATGCGTATGCGGCCGCGGACATGGCCGTCTGCCGGGCTGGAGCGATGACCTGTGCCGAGTTGGCGGCCGTGGGTCTTCCTGCCCTGTACGTGCCGCTGCCGATCGGCAACGGCGAGCAGCGTTACAACGCGGTCCCCGTGGTGTCCGCCGACGGTGGTTTCCTCATCGACGACGCGCGCCTGAACGGCGACACGCTGGCCGGGGCTGTGATCCCTGTGATCACTTCGGAGGGCAGACTTGAGGAGATGTCGCGGAACGCCGCCGAACACGGCGTGCGGGATGCGGCGGCCCGTCTCGCGGACATGGTGTTCGCGGCGGCCGCGAAGGGTGAGAAGTGAACGAACAGCCTGAACTCAGTGTGATCCCGGATTCTGTGCACATCCTGGGCATCGGCGGGGCGGGGATGAGCGCCTTGGCCCGACTGCTGTTGGCGAAGGGGGTGCGCGTCACCGGCTCGGATGCGAAGGACTCGCGCCGGCTCGAGGCGCTGCAGGCTCTCGGTGCCGAATGCACAGTCGGCCACGATCCGGCCAACGTCGGCGACGTCGGCGCGGTCGTGGTGTCGACCGCCATCGCGGAGAGCAACGTCGAACTGCGCGCCGCTCGGGACCGTGGCATCCCCGTGCTGCATCGCTCGGTGGCTCTCGCGATGACTATGGCGGGCACGAAGGTGCTTGCGGTGGCCGGCACGCACGGCAAGACGACAACGACCTCGATACTCACCGTCATCCTGCAGGCGTGCGGTCAGGACCCCTCCTTCGCGATCGGTAGCGAACTCAACGACTCGGGTTCCAACGCTCACCTGGGCACCGGAGAGACCTTCGTGGTCGAGGCGGATGAGAGCGACGGATCCTTCCTGCGTCTGGATGCCCGGGTCGGGATCATCACCAACATCGAGCCGGATCACCTGAACTACTGGGGTACCGCCGAGGCGATGACCGCGGGCTTCTACGACTTCGCCGCCGCTATCGGTGAGCGGGGTGGATATGTCGTGATCTGTCAGGACGATCCGGGGGCAGCTGCTCTGGCACAAGCCGTCCGGGAGGCCGGTGTGGATGTGCGAACGTACGGTACGTCGGCGGACAGTGACTACCGGATCGAGGTCGCGGAATCGACCGCCGACGGTTCACAGTTCGTGGTCAGGGGACCTCACCTCGAGCCCGTACCCTGCCGGATCTCCGTGGCCGGCCTGCACAACGTGCTCAACGCAGCGGCAGCCATGGTGGCTGCTGCCGGGCTCGGGCTGCCGGCGGAACAGATCGCCGACGGTGTCGGACAGTTCGTCGGGACGCGCCGACGCTTCGAGTTCCGCGGAGACGTCGCCGGCGTCCGGGTGTTCGACGACTACGCCCATCACCCCACGGAGATCGCGGCCACGCTCAGCGCCGCCCGGGAAGTCGTGGGATCGGGCCGGATCAGGGTCGCCTTCCAGGCCCACCACTACTACCGGACAGCCATGTATCTCACCGCGTTCGGGCAGGCGCTCGGCCTGGCCGACTACGTGGTGGTGCTCGAGGTGTTCGCGCCGGGGGAGGAACCCATTCCTGGTGCCAGTGGCCAAGGGATGGCTGAGGCGGTGCCGCTACCGGAGGGTGCCGTCGTGTTCGAGCCGTCGTGGTCTGCCGTGGCAGGGCATCTGGTGTCCGGCGCGGAGCCCGGCGACATCATCATGACTCTCGGTGCGGGCGATATCAGTCTGCTCATCGGCGAGGTGCTCGAGTTGCTGTCCCGCAAGGCCGACGAGGTGGGGTGGTGACGATCACGCAACCGCCGCAGGAACGCACTGCGCAGACCAAGCAGACCAAGAGGTCGCACCGCCGCCGGGTGTTCCTGGCCGTGGGCGGGCTGGTGACTGTGGCTGGCGCCGCCATCTATGCGGCGGGCTGGACCGGGCTCATGGGAGTCAATGCCATCGAGGTCGAGGGGGCCGGCAGCATCCCCGTGGAAGAACTTGTGGCCGTCGCCGGTATCCCCGAAGGCACCCCGATGATGCGCGTCGATGTGCGGGCTGCCACCGCACGACTCGCGGACCTGCCACAACTGTCGTCGGTGGACGTACGCCGGCAATGGCCCCGCACCGTGGTGCTGTCGGTGTCCGAGCGTGAAGCGGTCGCCGTCCAGAAGGCCGATGGGGGCTGGGAGCTGTTGGACGACAGGGGAGCGCCGTTCGCCGTGGTGTCCGACAAGCCGAAGGATCTGCCGACGGTGGCCAGATCCGCCGATGAGGCCACGAATACCGCGATGCTGGCGGCACTGGCCGAAATGTCGCCCGAGGTGCGCGGCAGGGTCGCGCAGATCTCCGCCGCCTCGCCGAACGCGATCCGGCTGACCTTGCGCAAGAGCGATGCGGTGGTCAACTGGGGATCGGCGGAGCAGTCGGAGTACAAATCCGCGGTGCTGGCGGTTCTGCTGGAGGTGGACGCCGGCTGGTTCGATGTGTCGAACCCCGACACCCCGACATCTGCCGATGCGGAACCCAAGCCGGCGAGTCCGTCCCCGTCGGCCAGCGACGAGCCGGCTGCCGACGGCGAGCCCACGAGCCCGGCCACGCCGACCGTCGAACCGACCCCCGAGCCGACCCCGGCCG
The DNA here is from genome assembly GCA_020636995.1 of Actinomycetota bacterium. Lineage (GTDB taxonomy): Bacteria > Actinomycetota > Actinomycetes > S36-B12 > UBA10799 > JADKAV01. The sequence continues at coordinate 143,095 of JACJWU010000001.1, forward strand.
CGGCCGAGTCGCCGGTCGGCGTCGTTCCCCAGAGCGGTTGAGCGTCCTCAGGCGGGATGATCGGAGTGCGGTGGTCGCCCCGCCGTCTCGCCCGGCTTCACCACCACGAATTGACCCATCACACCGATGTCCTCGTGGAGCAGCAGGTGGCAGTGGAACATGTAGGGCCAGTTGCGATCCGTGTACTGGGTGAACTCGACCAGCAGCCTCACGGTCGACAACGGCGGGACGTAGACGGTGTCCTTGAGCCCCGCAAAGGCAGGATCGGGAGGCTGGCCCCCGCGTGAGAGGACCCGGAACTGCACGTTGTGCACATGGAAGTTGTGAGGCTGTCGGTCCTGGTTGGTGACCTCCCACACCTCGGGCGTGCCGACCGGAACGGCGAAGTCGATGCGTGCCATCTGCATGGGCCGGCCGTTGATCGCCCGTCCCTGGACCCGGAACGTGCGGGTCGTCGTGGCACTGGCAGGATCGGCCGCCGGCAGGGTGCTGAGGGTGCGGGCCAGGGGTGGGGAGCCGGCGAGTGTGTCCGCTGCCCGCAATTGGAGGACGTCGAACGTGCCGGGGCTGTACCGTGCGTCGTCGCCGGTGCCCAATGTCGGAGGCGTGCTGTTGAGCGAAACCGTCTCACCGGGGTCGAGACGAACGACGATCTCCGCACGCTCACCGGGTGACAACTGGACACGTTGCGATGTCACGGGCTGCGGGAGCAGGCCCCCATCCGAGGCAACGATGTCGAACGCGCGGTCGTCGCTGAATCCGAAGTTGTACACACGGGCGTTCGAGGCGTTGAGCAGTCGCATCCGTACGGCCTCGGTGGTGACTGGAAGGTAGGTTCCGATCTTGCCGTTGGTCACAATCGTGTCCCCGAGGAACCCGGTGGACGGTCCGCCGGCAGGTTCCGGGTCGACGACCAACTGGCCATCAGGAGTGAAACTCTTGTCCTGGACGATGACTGGGATGTCATCGACTCCGTACTGATCGGGAAGCCCCACGTCGGGAGCCTCGGGATCATCGATGAGCAGCATCCCCGCCAGACCGCGGTAGACCTGCTGGGCGGTCTGGCCGTGCGGGTGCGAGTGGTACCACAGCGTGCCTGCCGCTTGGTTCACGGTCCACGTGGGCCGCCAGGTGTCGCCTGGCTCGATCATCGAATGCGGGCCACCGTCGGACTTCGCCGGCACGTGCAGTCCGTGCCAGTGCAGGGTCGTCATCTCGTCGAGGGCGTTGGTGACCTCGGCTCGGATGTCGTCGCCGTTGCGCAGCCGGATCGTCGGGCCCAGGTAGGAACCGTTCAGGCCGATGGTGTCCGCTGGGCCGCCCTCCTGTCCGAAGTCCGTACGACCTGGCGCCGCCCGTAGGGCCACGACTGTGCGCCCGTCGTCCCGGATCGTCTCGGCCACGGGCGGGATCGGCAGTTGCGAGCGCACCTCCTGCGGCGCGATCGTGTTCGGGGCGCCACCAGGGGAACTGCACGCTGCGAGCAACAGGGCTATCGCGGCTGCCCACCGACCCGATCTCTGCAATGCCGTCACCTCCGCTGGCCATTGTGGCCCACGGGCGGGGCCCCGGAGTCCACCGGCAGGCGTTCGACGCGGGAATGGCTGCACCGTGCACAGCAACAACTGGGGCAACGACCAACAAACCACCGCTGCTCCCCGTATCTCCTGCACACAGGCGAACGCGTCGGCCACCCCGGGTCCTCCGGGCCCACAGTGTTGCTGCGGTGGAGACACCCGGGTGACCCCCTGCGTCCTTCCCCTCAACCTCACGCAGAGGGTGAGGGATGCCCCGATTCAGCGTCGAATACGTGGAGCGAACCGGTGAATCCGCGAGAATCTCGGAAAAAATGTCCGCCACTTTGCCACAAAGGCTTGCACCGGACCGCACCCGTACTAGTCTCCTTCTCAGAGCCCTCGTCGGGGGGTCTGATGAACCTCAACTTGAGGTTCACGGCGGTCGGCGAGGCTACTTCCCCCACCGGTCTGTGAGGACCGGAACGTACCAGTGCATGGTTACAGTTCGCTGTGCTGCGCGCTGTCGGGTTGACCTCAACCTGAGGTGGAACCTCCGAACGGACTTAGGAAAGGATCTCTGGTGGCCGCTCCCCAGAACTACCTCGCAGTGATCAAAGTTGTCGGTATCGGCGGGGGCGGCGTCAACGCCGTGAACCGCATGATCGAGTTCGGCCTCAAGGGTGTCGAGTTCATCGCGGTGAACACCGACGCTCAGGCCCTGCTCATGTCGGACGCCGATGTCAAGCTCGACATCGGCCGCGAGCTCACCCGTGGACTCGGTGCCGGCGCGGATCCCGAGGTGGGCCGCAAAGCCGCTGAGGACCACGCCGAGGAGATCGCCGAGGTGCTGCGCGGCGCTGACATGGTGTTCGTGACCGCGGGCGAAGGCGGTGGCACCGGTACCGGCGGCGCGCCGGTCGTGGCACGGATCGCCAAGGAACTCGGTGCCCTGACCATCGGTGTGGTGACCCGGCCGTTCCAGTTCGAGGGTCGGCGTCGCGCCACCCAGGCCGAGAGCGGGATCGACGGACTCCGGGAAGAAGTCGACACGCTGATCGTGATCCCCAACGACCGTTTGCTCGCGCTGGCCGACCGCACGATCTCAATGATCGACGCCTTCAAGCAGGCCGACCAGGTCCTGCTGCAGGGTGTGTCCGGGATCACCGACCTGATCACCACCCCCGGTCTGATCAACCTCGACTTCGCCGACGTGAAGAGCGTCATGCAGGGTGCTGGCTCGGCCCTCATGGGTATCGGTTCGGCGCGCGGTGAGGAACGGGCGCAGGTCGCCGCGGAGATGGCGATCTCATCGCCGCTGCTCGAAGCGAGCATCGAGGGCGCCCACGGCGTCCTGCTGAGCGTGGCGGGCGGGGCGGACCTCGGACTGCACGAGATCACCGAGGCCGCACGTCTGGTCTCCGATGCCGCCCATCCGGAGGCGAACATCATCTTCGGCACCGTCATCGACGACACCCTTGGCGATGAGGTCCGGGTGACCGTGATCGCCGCCGGCTTCGACGGCGGCGCACCGTTGCCGCGGCTGACCACCCCGGCCCGTGCCGGAGCCACCGAGGGCTTCGTGACGGACGCTAACCCGACGCGGGATGCGATCGACTTGTCGAGCCGGTCCGAGGAGGTCGGGCGGCCACTGGCACCGGCCACCCGGGCCGTGTCCTTCGAGGACACCCCTGCCAAGGACGCCGACGACCTCGACGTCCCCGATTTCCTGAAGTGATCTCAGGTTCCCTGCACGACGCCTCCTGGCTCGTCACCGACCGGTTGGTCGGGGCGAGTCAGGGGGCGTTCGCCTTCGGGAACCTGGCAGTCCACGTCGGCGACGACCCGGACGCCGTCGCGGACAACCGCACGGCGCTGGCCCACCGGATCGGTGTCCCACAGGTCGTTTTCACACGGGCCGCGCACTCGAACCGGGTCGTCCACGTCGAACGGATCGTGGCAGATGTCCCGGACAGCGATGGGCTGCTGACCGACCGGCCGGACCTGGCGATCGCCGCCCAGGGCGCGGACTGCGCGATGATCGGTATCGCCACGGCCGACGGCTGGATCGCCGCCGTGCACTGCGGCTGGCAGGGGCTGGCCAGCGGGGTGGTCACATCCGCCCTGGCGGGAATGGCGGCGGCCGGATCCCGTCTGGACGCACCCCAGGCCCACGTCGGTCCGACGATCTGTGCCCGCTGCTACCCGGTGGACCCCGATCGTGCCGCCCAGGTCGAGGCTGTCGCCCCGGGGGCGGTGGTGGCTGACGACGCCGGCTACGCGGTCGATCTGCGAGCGGGTCTCGCCGACCAGTTCCGCGAACTGGGGGTCACGGCGACGTGGGATCCTCGCTGCACGGCCGAGAGTGACGAGCTCTACTCGTACCGGCGGGACGGGCGCACGGGTCGGCAGGCGTTGACTATCCTGCGGAGGTCGGCGTGATCGCGGACGAGCGCACCGCCGAACTGGCCAGGAATCTGCAGGCCGTCAGGTCGCGCATCGAGCGGGCGTGCGCCGACGCCGGCCGTGAGCCCGCCACTTTGATCGTCGTCACGAAGTTCTTCGGCGCCGCAGACGTCCACCGACTTGCCGGATTGGGCGTCAGGGACGTGGGGGAGAACCGCGATCAGGAGGCATCGGACAAGCAGGCCGAATGCATGGATCTGGACCTCATCTGGCATTTCATCGGCCAACTGCAGACGAACAAGGCGAAGTCGGTGGTCCGCTACGCCGATCTGATCCACACCGTCGACCGACGGTCCCTGGTGACGGCGCTGGACAAGGCTGCCGCGCGCCTGGACAAGGTGCAGGACGTCCTGATCCAGGTCAACCTCGACCCCCAGGTGCGTCCGGAGCGCGGCGGGGTCGATCCCGCCGACCTGGACGCCCTCGTTGAGCACGTTCAGCAGGCGTCGTCCCTGCGGCTGCGGGGTGTGATGGGGGTGGGTCCGTTGGGGGAGGATCCGGCCCCGGCGTTCGCGAGGCTGGCCCAGGCGGCCGCCGACGTGCGTCGCGCGCAGCCGGCCGCGGACGTCATTTCCGCGGGTATGAGTTCGGATCTGGAGGTCGCGGTCGCATATGGCGCGACACACCTTCGGATTGGCACGGCTGTCATGGGCAGTCGGCCGACAGTCGGGTACCGTCGATCCAAGGGCGGGAAGAACAACGAAGGAGAAGCGCAGTGAGCAACTTGCGCCAGAAGGTCGCCGTGTACCTCGGGCTCGCCGAGGAGGACTACGGGTTCGAGTACGACGAGCGACACGACCGCGACGAGCACCATGACCGCGGCGAGCGCGGCCACAGCGGCCGTTCTGACATCGCAGTGGAGTCCAGTGCCGGTGGGTTCGCCCCGGCTCAGGGCCCGCGGCGCATCGAGGCCGCCTACGACGTCGTCCGCATGACCCCGTCCGCCTATGCGGATGTCCGCTCGATCGGTGAGGGTTTCCGCGCCGGCGACGTGATCTCGATGGACCTGTCCGGCCTGACCGCCGACGACGCCAAGCGCATGATCGACTTCGCGTCGGGCTTGACGTTCGGTCTGCAGGGCACCATCGAGCGGATCGGTGGCAAGGTCTTCCTGCTCACCCCGAAGGGTGTTGAGGTCGCCGCCTCCGTGCGGTCCAGCCTGATCTCGTAGGCTCGGACCGTGAGCCCCGTTGCCAGTGTCATCGTCAACGTCCTGTGGCTCTACCTGCTGGTGCTCATCGGGCGACTGGTCTTCGACATCGTCCAGATGCTCGCCCGCGACTGGCAGCCCAAGGGCATCGTGTTGGTCATCGCGGAGATCATCTACACGCTGACTGATCCGCCGTTGCGGGCACTTCGGCGGGTCATCCCGCCCATCCGCTTCGGGGGCATCGCGTTGGATGTGGCGTTTCTCGTCCTGTTCATCGGGCTGCAGATCCTGATCGCGATCGTCGCCCGGTTCTGATCAGGCGCGGCGCAGGGCGACCCGCATGTCCGGGTCCGAAAGCGTCATCGCTGCAGGTGCCTTGGCCTCGACGATCTCCGTCGCCAGGACCTCCTGAGCGATCAGTTGGCCATGGGTCGCGAAGGCCTGTGACACGCGCTCGTCGTCGGACTGCCACAGCACGGTGATCCTGTCCGTCACTTGGAAGCCCGAGTCCTTGCGCGCCTGCTGCAGTGTGCGCACGATGTCGCGGGCGGTTCCGAGCACCAGCAGTTCCTCGTCGAGGTGCAGATCGAGAGCCAGTGACTCACCACCCCCACTGGCCACGGTCCATCCCTCCTGTGGCACCTCGGTGACGATCACCTCGTCGGCGCTCAGGCTCACAGTCTCACCCTCGACCTGAACGTGACCCTCGCCGCTGCGGATGCCAGCCACGAGTTCCCCGGCGTCGGCGGCGCCGATCGCAGCGGCCACCACCGGGGTGCGCTTCCCGAACCGTTTGCCCAACACGCGGAAGTTGGGCTTGACGGTCACGTGTACCAGTGCCTCAGCGTCGGACAGGGACTCCAGCGACAGCACGTTGAGTTCATCTGCGATCTGCTCGCGAGCCTGCTCATCCAGATCCGACCAGCGGTCGGCAGCTACAAGCGCGCGCGAGAGCGGCTGCCGGATCTTGATCCCGGATTCGGCACGGGCGGCTCGGCCCAACTCGACCAACCGGCGCACCAGCGCCATGCGCTGCTCGAGGTCGGCGTCGATGAGCCCCTCGTCGAGGGTCGGCCACGTAGCCAGGTGAACGCTGTCCACGCCTTCGGAGGTGGCGAAGAGGTCCTGCCACAGCCTCTCCGTGACGAATGGCGTGAACGGCGCCATGATCAGCAACAGGTCGCGCAGGCAGGCGTGCAGGGTCTGCAGCGCGGTCGGATCAGCGTTCCAGAACCGACGCCGGGACCTGCGGACGTACCAGTTGGAGAGATCGTCGATGAGATCTGCGATCAACCGGCCGGCGCTCTGGGAGTCGAAGCGCTCCAAGGCGGCATCCACGTCGCGCACCGTGCTGGCGGTGCGCGACAGTGCCCAGCGGTCCATGAGGGTGGGTTCGCCACCGGCCTGACCCGGCTGCCAGTCCGAGAGTCCCCCGTACAGGGACTGGAACGACGCGATGCTCCACAGCGTGGACAGAACCTTGCTCACGACCTCCTGCATCGCCTCCGCGCTCACGCGGCGGGCCTGCCAGGGGGATCCTGACGCGAGCATGAACCAGCGCAGGGCGTCCGCCCCCTGTGCGTCCATCAGCGGGATCGGTTCCAGCACGTTGCCGAGGTGCTTGCTCATCTTGCGGCCCTCGGCATCGAGGATGTGACCCAGGCACACGACATTGCGGTACGAGTTGCTGCCCGTGACCAACGTGCCCACGGCCATGAGCGTGTAGAACCAGCCGCGGGTCTGGTCGATCGCCTCGCAGATGAAGTCCGCGGGGTACGACTTCTCGAACTCCTCCACGTTCTGGGCCGGGTAACCGAACTGCGCGAACGGCATCGCTCCCGAGTCGTACCAGCAGTCGATCACCTCGGGAACCCGGGTCGCCGTCGCGTCACAGTGCGGGCATTCGAACGTGATGTCGTCGACGTAGGGACGGTGGGGGTCGATCCCCGCGACGTCTTCGCCTGCCAGCTGCGCGAGTTCGGTGCGCGAGCCCACCGCGGTCAGATGGTCGTTCTCGCAGCGCCAGATCGGAAGCGGGGTCCCCCAGTACCGGGAGCGCGAGAGCGCCCAGTCGATGTTGTTGCGCAGCCAGTCCCCGTAGCGGCCCCACTGGATGGTCTCGGGGAACCAGTTCGTCGCTTCGTTCTGTGCCAGCAGCGCGTCCTTGGCCGCAGTCGTGCGGATGTACCAAGAGGGCAACGCGTAGTAGATCAACGGTGTGTGGCAGCGCCAGCAATGCGGATAGGCGTGCTCGTAGGGCACACGTTTGAACAGCAGTCCCCGGTTCTGCATGTCCGCCACGAGTGCCTCGTCGGCGTGCTTGAAGAACTGGCCACCGACCAGTTCGACATCCTCCTCGAACGTGCCGTCCGGACGCACCGGGTTGACCACCGGCAGGCCGAAGCCGCGACACACGGCGAGGTCGTCGGCGCCGAATGCGGGCGCCAGATGCACGATCCCGGAGCCGTCGGTCGTCGTGACGAACCCGCCGGGGATCACGTAGTGGGCATCGGGGATCTCCACGAGGTCGAACGGCGGGCGGTAGTGCAGGCCCTCGAGGTCCCGTCCGGGCATCCGGGCCAGGATCTCGGCGTCCTCGCCGAGCGTGGCGGCCAGCAGATCCTCCGCCACCACCAGGGTCCGGTCGCCGGTCCGGGCGACCACGTAGCCGGCGTCGGGGGCGACGGCCACCGCGGTGTTCGACACCAGCGTCCAGGGGGTGGTGGTCCAGACCAGCAACTGCACGCCCGGAAACCTGGTGGCGAGCTCTCCGTCGAGCACCTCACAGGTCACGAAGACCGAGGGGTCCACAACCGTCTCATAACCCTGCGCGAGCTCGTGGTCGCTGAGAGTGGTGCCGCACCTGGGGCAGAACGGCGACACGCGGTGATCCTGCTCCAGAAGCCCGTCGTCGAAGATCTTCTTCAGCGACCACCAGACGCTGTCGATGTACTCCGGCGACATCGTCCAGTAGGCCTGATCCATGTCGACCCAATACCCCATGCGGGAGGTCATCTCCGAGAAGGCGTCGACATGTCGCAGCACGGACTCCCGGCAGCGGTCGTTGAACGCCTCGATGCCGTACGCCTCGATGTCCGGCTTGCCGTTGAAGCCCAGTTCGCGTTCCACCGCGAGTTCCACCGGCAGGCCGTGGCAGTCCCACCCGGCCTTGCGCGGTACGTGGTAGCCCTTCATCGTCCGGTATCTCGGGTACAGGTCCTTGAACACCCGTGCCTCGACGTGGTGGACACCGGGGGTGCCGTTCGCGGTCGGTGGACCCTCGTAGAAGGTCCACTGGGGGCCGTCGGCGGTCTGCCGCAGCGAGCGATGGAAGACGTCGTTCTTCTGCCAGAAGGCGATGATCTCGCGCTCCATCTGCGGCAGATCGATCTTCGCGGGCACCGGGCGGTACATTCGGCTCCTTCGTCGGGTTCCCTTCGAGGGTAGCGATGCCGTGCGCGAGTGTTCGTGTCACGTGGTGCGTACGGTGGGCTCATGGCCGTACCGACGTTCCGCGCGGCGGTCTGGGCCAAGCCGGGATCGCGGCGGACGGCCGTCGGCGGCGGGTACGGGGAACCTCCGGCACTGGTCGTGCGAGTGGCTGCTGCGGCGGTGGATGGGGCCGCCAACAAGGCCGTGGTGGCCGCCCTCGCCGAGGCGTTCGGAATCCGCCGGTCGTCGATCCGCATCGTGTCCGGCCAGTCATCGCGGGCCAAGCGCATCGAGATCGTCGGAGCCCCGGAGGACCTGCCCGGGCGGTGGGCGGATCTTGCCGGCCGGTGAGCCCTGTGCCGCCGGTCAGGACACGCCGGTCTACCGTGTTCGCAATGAAGCATCCCGCTGTCCTCGTTGCGTGGGCCACTGCGGCCGCCGTGATCCTCGTGGATCAGGTGACCAAGGCCTGGGCGGTCGCGTCGCTGGAGGGGCAGCCGGATCGCCAGGTCATCGGTGACCTGCTGCGCCTGAGCTTCGTCCGCAACCCGGGAGCGGCCTTCGGGCTCGGGGGAGGTGCGACGATCGTGTTCAGCCTGGTCGCGGTCGCGGTGGCCGTGGTGTTGGTGCGGATGTCGACACGACTGGTGTCCATGTGGTGGGCGGTGGCACTCGGGCTGATGCTCGGCGGGGCACTGGGCAACTTCATCGACCGACTGTTCCGGGAGCCGGGGGCGTTGCAGGGGCATGTGGTCGACTTCGTACGATTACCCAATTTCCCGGTGTTCAACGTGGCCGATATGAGCCTGACGACGGCGGCGATCATGATCGTGGCGCTGAGCCTGTTCAACGTGCCGTACGACCGTCCGCGCCATGAGGCCGCGGATGCCGCGACGGCATGACCGAGCGCTCGTACCCCGTTCCCGAGGGGCTGGACGGTCACCGCCTGGATCAGGCACTGTCCCGGATGCTGGGGCTGTCGCGAAGCAAGGCCGCGGACCTTGTGGATCGTGCGCTGGTCACTGTGGACGACGAACTGGTGCCCAAGTCCTCGCGGGTACTCGTGGACCAGGTGATCACGGTGCAGGACCTCGACGAGTCGCCCGTGCCGCCGCCGGCCATGGACCTGCCGATCCTGTACGCCGACGACGACATCATCGTCGTGGACAAGCCGGTCGGAATGGCCGCACATGCCAGTCCCGGGTGGGAGGGACCGACTGTGGTGAACGCCCTGGCGAGGGCAGGTTTCCAGATCGCCGCCGTCGGCCCCGACGAACGACAGGGGATCGTGCACAGGCTCGACGTGGGCACCAGCGGGGTGATGGTGGTGGCGAAGTCCGCCCGTGCATATTCCGCGCTCAAACGGGCGTTCAAGAGTCGTGAGGTGGACAAGACCTACCACGCGCTCGTCCAAGGGCACCCGGATCCGGCCGCTGGCACCGTCGACGCGCCGATCGGGCGGGATCCGCGCCACGCACATCGGTTCGCGGTGACCCCCGATGGCAGACCCAGTGTCACCCACTACGAAACCGTTGAGAGCCACCGCTTCGCCAGCCTGCTCGAGATCACTCTGGAGACCGGCCGGACCCATCAGATCCGCGTGCACATGTCAGCCTTGCGGCATCCGTGCTGCGGGGATCGCACGTATGGCGCGGATCCGGCACTGGCCGCGCGCCTCGGGCTGACGCGTCAGTGGCTGCACGCGGTCCGTCTGCGATTCCGCCACCCGGGCACCGGCGAGCAGGTGACGTTCGTGAGCCCGTATCCGGCGGATCTGGACCACGCGCTCGAGGTGATCCGCGAGGGCTGAGGAAGGCCCGGTGCGGACCTGGCGGTGTGTGCAGTGGACCCGTTCGTGGATCATTGTGCGGTGGAAGTGTTCGACGTTGCCCGTTGGTCTGAGGAGCGTGTGGGCTTGCTGCTGGCCCCCGTCCGGTTAGAGATCGGCATGTTGGTTAGTCGGCGGCAGGTTGGTTAGAGTCCCACGGCCGTATAAGGCTAACCGGAGTGATGTATCTCTATCCAGGATGCCGATCTCTAACCGGAGCACCGGCCCCAGCCGCTAGCCTGGCCAAGCTGTCTGGACATGAGGAGGTGCAGAGCGATCACTCCGGTTGGCCGCATGTGACCAGCCGGACGGCCGGTCCGCCGAGCGGGGGTACCCCAGTTCGGTGCAGCCGCTGTCCATTCCGTGGCGCGTCCTGACCCTGCGCTTCGCAACCTCGGCTTAGGCTGGAGACCCCGTTCCAGCGTTGAGGTGATCCATGTCGGACTCGTTCGTGCATCTGCATGTGCATACCGAGTACTCGATGCTGGACGGCGCCGCGCGGCTCGACGACCTGTTCACCGAGGCCGCCCGACTCGAGATGCCCGCGATCGCCATGACCGACCACGGCAACGTGTTCGGTGCCTATGAGTTCTACAAGAAGGCGCAGAAGTACGGGGTCAAGCCCATCATCGGCATCGAGGGGTACTACGCCCCGCAGGGCCGGCACACCCGCGCTCCCTACGACTTCGGGGAGGTGCCCGGCGACGACGTCGGTGAGGACGGCGTGCCGACCACAAAGGGCAAGCAGGCCTATACCCACATGACTGTGCTGGCCGAGACCACCGAGGGCATGCACAACCTGTTCAAGTTGTCGAGTCTGGCCAGCATCGAGGGGTACTACCGCAAACCCCGCTTCGACCGGGAGTTGCTCGACCAGTTCGGGAAGGGTCTGATCGCGACCACGGGCTGCCCCAGCGGGGAAGTGAACATGTGGCTGCGCGCCGGGCAGTACGACAAGGCGCTGGCGGCGGCTGCGGACTTCCGGGACATCCTCGGCGCCGGCAATTTCTACTGCGAACTGATGGACCACGGCCTGGACATCGAACGCCGGCACCGTGAGGACCTGCTCAAGATCGCGCGCACCCTCGACCTGCCACTGGTCGCGACCAACGACCTGCACTACGTGCGCGAGGAGGACGCCGACGCGCATGACGTCCTGTTGTGCATCGGGACCCGGGCGACCGTCAACGACGAGAAGCGCTTCCGGTTCAACGGCTCCGGCTACTTCCTGAAGTCCCCGGAGCAGATGCGTGCCGTCTGGTCGGAACTGCCGGAGGCATGCGACAACACACTGCTGATCGCCGAGCGCTGCAACGTGGAGTTCGACGACTCCGCCAACCTCATGCCCCGCTTCGACGTGCCCGAGGGCGAGACGGAGGAGTCCTGGCTTGCCAAAGAGGTCATGCGCGGTCTGCAGGCGCGATTCGCGCCGCACCCGGTCCCCGAGGCACATCGCACGCAGGCCGACTACGAGATCAGCGTCATCAACCAGATGGGGTACCCGAGTTACTTCCTGGTCGTGGCCGACCTGGTGCGTTACGCCAAGGAGAACGGGATCCGGGTCGGCCCGGGCCGTGGCTCGGCAGCCGGTGCGCTCATCGCCTGGGCGATGGGTATCACCGAACTCGATCCCATCGAACACGGCCTGATCTTCGAGCGGTTCCTCAACCCCGACCGTGTGTCGATGCCAGACATCGACATGGACTTCGACGAGCGCCGGCGCGGCGAGATGATCCGCTACGCCACGCAGAAGTACGGTGCGGACCAGGTCGCGCAGATCGTGACCTACGGCTCGATCAAGGCGAAAGCGGCGATCAAGGACTCCGCGCGGGCACTCGGCCTTCCGTATGCGCTCAGTGACCAGATCACCAAGGCCATGCCCGACCCGGTCATGGGTAAGGACATCCCACTGCACGGGATCTTCGACAAGGCCCACCCCCGGTACGCGGAGGCTGCGGACTTCCGCACGCTGCACGACGCCGACCCGCAGGTACAGCAGGTGGTGGCGACGGCCCGCGGGCTCGAAGGCCTGAAACGCCAGCCGGGGGTGCACGCCGCCGGCGTCATCCTGTCGCGTGCCAAGCTGCTGGACGTCGTGCCGTTGTGGATGCGCGACGACGGTTCGATCATCACGCAGTTCGACATGGGCGCCTGCGAGGAGCTCGGCCTGTTGAAGATGGACTTCCTGGGGTTGCGCAACCTCACCGTCCTCGACGACTGCTTGGCCAACATCGAGCGCAACAAGGGCGAGTCCGTGGTGCTCGAGGATCTGCCGCTGGACAACGCCGAGGCCTACCGGCTGCTGGGACGGGGCGACACCCTCGGCGTCTTCCAACTCGATGGCGGACCCATGCGTGCGCTGCTGCGCTCCATGAAGCCCGACTCGTTCGACGACATCAGCGCGGTGCTGGCGCTCTACCGGCCGGGGCCCATGGGTGCCAACGCGCACAACGACTACGCCGACCGGAAGAACGGCCGGCAACCGGTCACACCCATTCATCCAGAACTGGCCGACTCCCTCGAGGACATCCTCAACGAGACCTACGGTGTGATCGTCTACCAGGAACAGGTCATGACGATCGCACAGCGGGTGGCCGGCTACAGCCTCGGACAAGCGGATCTGCTGCGCCGTGCGATGGGCAAGAAGAAGAAGGAGATCCTGGACAAGGAGTTCGGGCCCTTCGCCGAAGGGATGCGTGCCAACGGATACTCCGACGACGCGATCAACACGCTGTGGGAGATCCTCGTCCCGTTCGCGGACTATGCGTTCAACAAAGCGCACTCCGCCGGCTACGGCCTGGTGTCGTATTGGACGGCGTACCTCAAGGCGAACTACCCGACGGAGTACATGGCGGCTCTGCTGGAGTCGGTCAAGGACAACAAGGACAAGAGCGCCGTCTACCTCGCCGAGTGCCGACACATGGGCGTGAAGGTGCTGCCCCCGGACGTCAACGACTCGCAGTCCCGGTTCACCGCCGTGGACGACACGATCCGGTTCGGGCTGTCCGCTGTGCGCAACGTCGGGGAGGCGGTGGTGGAGTCGATCATCGCGTCCCGTACCGCGAAGGGGCGCTTCGCCGACTTCCCGGACTTCTTGGACAAGGTGGAGGCCTCCGCGTGCAACAAGCGCGTGGTCGAGTCGCTGATCAAAGCGGGAGCCTTCGACTCCCTCGGGCACACCCGCCGCGGGGTCATCAGCATCCACGAGGCTGCGGTCGACGAAGCCCTGGGCAAGAAGCGCGCCGAGGCGATCGGACAATTCGACCTCTTCGGGGACATGGCCGACGACGACCAGGATGCGTCGATGGTGTTGCAGATCCCGGTCGGCGAGTGGGACAAGTCAGTGTTGCTGGCTCATGAGCGGGAGATGCTCGGGCTGTACGTCTCGGACCACCCCCTGTTCGGCCTCGAGGCGCAGTTGCGGGGACTGGCCGACGGGAGCATCGCAGATCTGGCCGGCTCGGAGAATGCCGATGGCCGGGTGGTGACCATCGCCGGGCTCGCCACTCAGGTCGCCCGCCGCATCACGAAGGGTGGCAAGCCGTACGCCCAGATGGCCATCGAGGATCTGACCGGCGAGATCCAGGTCATGGTCTTCCCGAAGGTCTACGAGCAGGTGTCGCCCTACTGTCACACCGATGCCATCCTCGTGGTGAAGGGTCGACTGGACGTCAGCGAGGATTCTCCGCGGCTCATGGCCATGGAGGTCTCCGCACCGGATCTGTCCGTGGACCGGAACACCCCGTTCGTCATCACTGTGGCGGCGCAGCAGTGCACCCCGGACACGGTGGAGCGTTTGAAGTCGGTGCTGGGGGCCCATCCTGGGCCCACAGAGGTGCACCTTCAGATGTCCTCGGGGACCCGCACGACCGTGCTGCGTCTCGATGAAGGCTTCCGGGTGTCCGCGACGTCATCGTTGGGCGCCGACCTCAAGGCGCTGCTGGGACCCAATTGCCTGCCGAACCCGTGAACCGACTGCACCCGGTGGGTGTGATGTCCCGCTATGTGGTGCTCGGGGCGCTCCTCGGGATGCCGGTGGGGATGTTGTGGGTGTGGTGGGCGCCGCGGGTCCTGGTGTCGTCGGTGGCGAACGCGGACTTCGTGGAGGCGTACCCCCAGGGATTCGCCGTCACCGATCTGACTCTCGGGGCACTTCTGCTCGCGTCCGGGATCGTGGTGGGTGCGGTCGCGGCGCGCAGGCTTGTGCGGACCGGATTCGTGGGCGGCTGGGTGCACGTGGTGGGGGCGATGATCGGTTCGGCGGTGACCGCCGCTGTCGCCCGTGTGCTCGGCTGGTGGTTGGCCGGTAGAGAAGTGGTGGCGCAGGCGGACGGCACCTACGCGCTGCCCATGCGGGTCGGCGCCGAGGGTGTTCTCCTATTGGGTGTGTTCTCGGCGCTGTTGGTGATCGTGCTGGTCGTGGCCTTCGCCCGGGAGCCGGTCAACCACGGATCGGTGCCGTCCGAGCATTCGTGAGCGAGATCAGATCCTCCGGTCGCAGTTCGATGTCGAGACCGCGCCTGCCCCCGGACACGTAGATCGTCGAATGGTGCAGAGCTGTGTCGTCGATGATCGTCGGCAGCCTCTTGCGCTGCCCGAGTGGTGAGATCCCGCCGAGGACGTACCCGGTCGTCTTCTCCGCGGCCTTCGGCTCGGCCATCGTCGCCCGCTTGGATCCCACCGCGGCCGCAAGGGCTTTCAGGCTCAACTGACCGCTCACCGGCACGCAGGCGACCACCAGTTGGCCGTCCACGTCCGCCAGCAGTGTCTTGAACACCCGCTCCGGGTCCAGGCGCAGGGCTTCTGCCGCTTCGGCACCGAAGGCCGTCTCATCCGGGTCGTGTGTGTACTCGTGGACGGCGAACGCCGTTCCCGATTCCTGCAGGGCCACCAGGGCCGGGGTGGATGCACCCTTCTTCTTCGCCGCCACAGGCCCGAACCTATCGGCTCGAGGCGATTCGTACGATGGTCACATGTTGCGCCGCATCGACCTGAGGACCGGTCAGGCCTTCGAGGTGCCCCGAGCCCTGCCGCAGGGCCAGGCTGCCGCCGTGTCGCACATCATCGAGGAGGTGCGGGCCGGAGGAGCCGACGCCGTGCTCGCGGCCGGCGAGCGGTTCGACGGTGTGCGCCCCCCGTCGCTTCGGGTACCGGCAGACGTCATCGCCAGGGCGGAGGAGACCCTTGACCCGCTCGTGCGTCGCGCGCTGCTCACGGCGATCGACCGCACGACCCGCGTACACAGCGATCAGCTGCCCGCCAACGGCGTCACCGAACTCGGTCCGGGGGCGGTGGTGCGCCAGACGTGGCGCCCGGTGCGCAGAGTGGGTCTGTACGTCCCCGGTGGCCGGGCGGTCTACCCGTCCAGCGTGGTGATGAACGTCGTGCCCGCACGCGTGGCGGGGGTGGGGTCCATGGCGATCGTCAGCCCGCCGCAGGTGGACCATGATGGCTGGCCGCACCCGACGATCCTCGCTGCCTGCAGCCTCTTGGGAATCGACGAGGTGTACGCGGCCGGTGGTGCCCAGGCGATCGCGATGCTGGCCCTCGGAGTCGAGGGGTGCCCTCCCGTGAACATCATCACCGGCCCCGGCAACATCTACGTGACGGAGGCGAAACGCCTGCTGCGTGGTCACGTGGGCATCGACAGTGAGGCTGGGCCGACCGAGATCGCGATCGTCGCCGACGACACCGCCGACCCGGCGTATGTGGCTGCTGATCTGATCTCCCAGGCCGAGCACGACGTCGTGGCCGCCTCGGTGCTGATCACGGATTCCGAGGCTCTCGCCGATGCCGTGGACGCGCAGTTGGTCTTGCAGGTGGCCGCCGCCAAGCACAGCGATCGGATCCGGGAGGCGCTGACCGGCCAGCAGAGCGCCGTTGTACTGACGCGTGGCCTGACCGAGTCATTGGCGGTGGCCGACGACTACGCGGCTGAACACCTCGAGATCCACACCCGCAACGCGGCGACGGACGCCGCCACCATCAGCAACGCCGGCGCCATCTTCGTGGGTCCCTACAGTCCGGTGTCGCTGGGTGACTACCTGGCCGGATCGAATCACGTGTTGCCCACCGCGGGTTGTGCATGTCACTCCAGCGGCCTGAACGTGACAACGTTCCTGCGCAGCGTGCAGGTCGTGGAGTACGACCGCGCCGCGCTCGACGTCCTGACCGACGAGGTCGAGGCGCTGGCACTGGCCGAGGATCTCCCGTCGCACGCCCACGCGGTCACCATCCGCCGGGATTCTGGAGACCACGGGTGAGTGATCTTCCCCTGCGGCCCGAACTTGTGGGACGTACGGCCTACGGTGCGCCGCAACTCGATGTCCCGATCGCACTGAACACCAACGAGAACCCGTATCCGCCGCCGCCGGAGATGATCTCGGAGATCGGGCGCCGCATCGAGCCCGAACTCAACCGATACCCCGATCGCGACGCCGCGCGACTGCGCGATGCCCTGGCCGGCTATCTCAGTGAGCAGACCGGGGTCGCCGTCGGCCGGGGCGAGGTCTGGGCTGCCAACGGCTCCAACGAGATCCTGCAGCAGATCCTGCAGGCCTTCGGGGGCCCGGGCCGGACGGCGCTGGGCTTCACACCCGGGTACACGATGCACGAACTCATCAGTCACGCCACGGGCACCGGCTTCATCGAGGTTCCTCGCGACGGCCTGCTTCTGCCGACCGACCGCATCGTGGCGGCGGTGCGTGAGCACCGTCCGGACGTGCTCTTCCTGTGCAGCCCCAACAATCCCACCGGCGACTCGCTGCCACTGTCGGCCCTGGAGGCGGCTTACAACGCCGTGGCCGAGACCGGGCGGGGGATCGTGGTGGTGGATGAGGCCTACGCGGAGTTCGCCAGTGTCCCCAGCGCGGTGTCGCTGATCGCGGGACGGCCGCGCCTGATCGTGACCCGCACCATGAGCAAGGCGTTCGCCTTCGCGGGTGCCCGGGTGGGCTACCTGGTTGCGGACCCGGCCGTGATCGATGCCTTGCAGTTGGTGCGCCTGCCCTACCACCTGTCTGCGTTGACGCAATCCGCGGCACAGGTCGCCGTCTCGTACGCGACGCGGCTCACCGAGCAGATCCGGCGACTGTGTGACACCCGTGAGCAGTTCGTGGCGGCGGTGACGGCGCAGGGCTGGGTCTGCCCGCCGTCGGACGCCAACTTCGTGCTGATCGGTCCGTTCGTCGACCCGCCACAGGCCTGGC
The DNA here is from genome assembly GCA_020636995.1 of Actinomycetota bacterium. Taxonomy (GTDB): domain Bacteria; phylum Actinomycetota; class Actinomycetes; order S36-B12; family UBA10799; genus JADKAV01. The sequence continues at coordinate 160,693 of JACJWU010000001.1, forward strand.
AGCGACTCCTCGAGGCGGGGATCCTCGTGCGCGACGTGGGTCTGGCGAGGTGGCTACGAGTGACGATCGGCACGCCGGAGCAGATGACACGCATGGCTGCCGCCATGCGAGGCCTCGAGGATCTCAGGGAGACGACATGAGCCGCACCGCCCGCATCGAACGTACGACGAAGGAGAGCGACGTCCTCGTCGAGCTCGACCTCGACGGCTCCGGGCAGTCGCACATCAGTACCGGCGTCCCGTTCTTCGACCACATGCTGGATCAGGTCGCCAGGCATGGTGGTCTGGACCTCACCGTGCGAACACGTGGTGACCTGGAGGTCGATGCCCACCACACGGTGGAGGACACGTCGCTGGCCTTCGGGCAGGCGCTGCGGGAGGCGCTCGGGGACAAGGCGGGCGTCCAGCGGTACGGCAACGCGATGATCCCGCTGGACGAGGCACTGGCGGTCTGCGTCGTCGACCTGTCCGGAAGGCCGTATCTGGTGCACGAGGAGCCCGAACTGGTGGAACTGATCGGCACGTACGACACCACACTGACCCGGCACATCTTCGAGTCCATCGTGGCCAGCGCGAACATCACACTGCACATGCGTGTGGAGTCCGGCCGCAACGCCCACCACATCGTCGAGGCGCAGTTCAAGGCGTTCGCACGGGCTCTTCGCCAGGCCGTGTCACTCGATCCACGGGTCTCGGGCATCCCGTCCACGAAGGGAACCCTGGGTTCATGACATCCGTGGTCGTGCTGGACTACGGCTCCGGCAACCTGAGGTCGGCCCAGCGGGCACTCGAAGCTGCCGGTGCCCAGGTGACGGTGACGGCCAGTGCGGAGCAGGCGGCCGCCGCCGATGGGCTGGTGGTCCCTGGGGTGGGCGCCTTCGAGAGTTGTATGCGGGGGCTGCGCGCGGTGGGTGGCCAGCGGATCATCGAGCGCCGACTCTCCGGCGGACGACCGGTCCTCGGCATCTGCGTCGGGATGCAGATCATGTTCGAGGCAGGCGAGGAGCACGGACTTGTGAGTCCGGGCTGCGGCCAGTGGCCAGGTCGGGTGACTGCCCTGTCCGCGCCGATCCTTCCGCACATGGGCTGGAACACCGTTGCCCCGCCGGCCGATTCGGTGCTGTTCGAGGGGGTGGCTGATGAGCGCTTCTACTTCGTCCACTCCTACGCCGCAACGTCGCTCGACCTCGCCGATGCGGGGACCGCGGCGGTCCGGCCACCGTTGCTGACCTGGACCGAGTACGGCGATCGGTTCCTGTCCGCGGTGGAGAACGGGCCGCTCAAGGCCACCCAGTTCCACCCGGAGAAGTCAGGGGCTGCGGGGGTGCAGTTGCTGCGCAACTGGCTCGCAACGCTGTGAGGTCGAAACCGTGGCGACGGTCCGTTCCTGCCGCGCCGGGCGCCGACCGCTCATCCGTGAGCAGTTCGGAGATCCGGGAGCTGTTCGGAGCCGGTGTTCGGCTCACCAATCTCCGGAGCGCTCACGGATGCCTCCGCACGGCGTGAACGGGCGGGAATAGATTCCGACCCGCTATGGTTGTCATACCCCGAGAGGGTATTAGGAGAGACTTCATGGCAACCACAGACCTGACCGCTGAGAACTTCGCCGAGACGATCGAGGGCAATGGCATCGTGCTCATCGACTGGTGGGCCGCATGGTGCGGGCCGTGCCGGATGTTCGCGCCGGTGTTCGAGAAGGCGTCCGAGGAGCACCCCGACATCGTGTTCGGAAAGATCGACACCGAGGCTGAGCAATCGCTGGCGGCCCAGGCCCAGATCTCCTCGATCCCGACCCTGATGGCCTTCCGCGACGGCATCCTGCTGTACGCGCAGCCCGGGGCGTTGCCCGAGCCGGCGCTGGCCGATCTGATCGACCAGGTGAAGAAGCTGGACATGGAGGCCGTGCGCGCCGAGGTCGCCAAGCAGCAGTCCTGACCCGCGAGCCTGCCGGGGTTGGCCGCCGGGCCTGCCTAGAGTGTCCTTCGTGGCAGATGTCGAGTTCCGAAGTGACGTGACGGTGGAGTTGGTGCGGGCAGCCGCGCAGGACGCGGACGTGCTGTTCGCGGCCCGGGTGTCGACCAAGGGTGAGCAATCACTTGAGGATGTCGATTCCGACGCCGGTCGCAGTCAGGGGCTCATCAACTACCTGATGCGCGATCGACACGGTTCGCCCTTCGAGCACAACTCGATGACGTTCTTCGTCAGCGCGCCCATCTTCGTTTTCCGGGAGTTCATGCGACACCGCATGGCCTCCTACAACGAGGAGAGCGGGAGGTACCGCGAACTGCGGCCGGTGTTCTACGTGCCTGGCCCCGAACGCAAGCTCGTGCAACAGGGCAAGCCCGGGGCGTACGAGTTCGTCGACGGCGACGCCACCCAGCACGAGGTCGTGGTGGCTCAGACGAAAGCCGCGTGCGAACAGGCCTATGCCGCCTACCAGGCGATGCTCGACGCGGGTATCGCCCGGGAAGTCGCTCGGGGGGTCCTGCCGGTGGCGACCTACAGCTCGATGTACGTGACCATGAACGCCCGTTCGTTGATGAACTTCCTGTCCTTGCGCACCAAGCGCCCCGATGCCTCATTCCCATCGTTCCCGCAGCGTGAGATCGAAATGGTCGCCGATCGGATGGAGCAGTACTGGGCGGACCTGATGCCCCTGACCCATGCTGCGTTCGAGACCAACGGCCGGGTCGCCCCGTAGCGGTCGGGGGTACGGGTAGCGTGGAACCCATGCAGCACGCACTGGGAAACGTGATCACGGCGATGATCACACCTTTCACCGAGGACGGCGCTCTGGACATCGACGGGACCGCACGACTTGCATCACACCTCGTCGACATCGGTAACGATGGTCTTGTCGTCAACGGCACCACGGGTGAGGCGCCCACCACGACCGATCAGGAGAAGGCGCTGGCGGTGCGTGCCGTGCGTGAGGCGGTGGGCGATCGTGCCAGGGTGATTGCCGGGGTGGGAACCAATGACACCGCCCACAGCGTCGAGTTGGCCCGGCAGGCAGAAGCCGCCGGTGCGCACGGCCTGCTGGCGGTGACGCCCTACTACAACAAGCCACCGCAGGAGGGGATCCTGCAGCACTTCCGGACCGTCGCTGACGCCACCGCCCTGCCGGTCATGCTCTACGACATCCCCGGCCGGTCCGCGGCCGAGATCGCGACGTCGACCCTCATCCGGTTGGCCGAGCATCCGCGGATCGTGGCCGTCAAGGATGCCAAGGGGGATCTGGCCGCCTCGGCGAGGGTGCTGGCGGCAACCGATCTGCTCTGGTACTCCGGTGACGACGTGTTGAACCTCCCGCTGCTCTCGCTGGGCGCCACGGGGTTCGTCAGCGTGTCCGGCCATTTCGTGGCCCCGGCGCTGCGGGCCATGCGCGAGGCGTTCGTCGCCGGTGATGTGGCGACGGCGCGCAAACTGCACTTCGCCACACTGCCCACGACCGATGCCATCTTCGTGACCCAAGCAGCCATCTCGGTCAAAGGCACGCTCAACCGGCAGGGCCTGCCGGCGGGCCCGGTCCGCAGCCCGCTGATCCCCGCCACGCCGGCACAGATCGACGGTGTGATCGCCGCATTGGAGGCCAGCAGTGGCTGACCCGCTTCCGACCTTGGCCGCCGGTGGACTGCGGATCGTCGCGCTGGGTGGGCTCGGGGAGATCGGCCGCAACATGACCGTCTTCGAGTGTGACGGGCAACTGCTCATCGTCGACTGCGGTGTGCTCTTCCCGGAGGAGTCCCAGCCGGGGGTGGATCTGATCCTGCCGGACTTCGACTACCTGCGGGGCCGTCTCGACGACATCGTGGGCCTGGTCCTGACCCATGGCCACGAGGACCACATCGGAGCGGTGCCGTTCCTCCTGCGAGAACGTTCCGATCTGCCGATCTACGGCTCCCGGCTCACCCTGGCCCTGCTCGAGGCGAAGTTGCGCGAGCATCGGCAGAAGCCACCTCTGAACGTAGTGGCGGAGGGGGACACGCACTGGCTGGGCGCGTTCCGGGTCGGGTTCGTGGCCGTCAACCACTCCATACCGGACGCACTCGGGGTGGTCATCGACACCACGGCCGGCCGGGTGGTGCACACCGGTGATTTCAAGATGGACCAGTTGCCCCTCGACGGCCGCATCACCGACCTGCGGGCGTTCGCCCGGCTCGGCGACGAGGGTGTGGATCTGCTGCTGGTCGACTCGACGAACGCCGAGGTGCGCGGTTTCGTCACCTCCGAGTCGGCGATCCTGCCTGCGCTGGAGCAGGTGATGGTGACCACGCCCAAGCGGGTGATCGTGGCCAGTTTCGCAAGCCACGTGCACCGCATCCAGCAGGTCATCGACGTCGCTGCCCGCAATGGGCGCAAAGTGGCGCTGGTGGGCCGGTCGATGGTGCGCAACATGAACGTCGCCCGCGACCTCGGCTATCTGCGGGTGCCGGCGGGGATGCTCGTGAGTTCGGACCGGATCGGTGAACTGCGGGATGACGAAATCGTGCTTGTCTGTACCGGCTCCCAGGGCGAGCCCATGGCGGTCCTGTCCCGGATCGCGGCGCACGACCACGAGATCCGGGTCGGTCCCGGGGACACCATCGTGCTGGCGTCGTCGCTGATCCCTGGCAACGAGAACGCGGTGAACCGGGTGATCAACGGGCTCACGGCGACCGGCGCACGGGTGGTGCACAAGGGCAACGCCATGGTGCATGTGTCAGGTCACGCTGCGGAGGGGGAGTTGCTATACCTGTACAACGTCGTCAAACCCGCGAACGTGATGCCTGTGCACGGTGAGATCCGGCACATGTACGCCAACGCCCGGCTCGCCGAACTCACGGGGGTGCCGCGCGACCGGATCGTGGTCGCCCAGGATGGCACCGTGGTGGACCTCGTCGACGGAGTGGCGGCGATTGTGGGTGATGTCCCCTGCGGGTTCGTCTATGTCGATGGGGCCAGCGTCGGTGACATCACGGAGGGCAGCCTCAAGGACCGGCGCATCCTGGGTGAGGAGGGGTTCATCTCCGTCGTCGTGGTGGTGGACCACGTCGAGCGCAAGATCCTCTCCGGCCCAGAGATCCACGCTCGTGGGTTCGCGGACTCCGACGATGTCTTCGATCCTGTGGTCCCAGAGATCGAGAAGAAGTTGCTGCTCGCGCTCGAAGACGGCGTGACCGATCAGCACGCCCTCACACAAGTGGTGCGTCGCACCCTCGGCAGGTGGGTCAATGCCCAGCACCGCAGGCGCCCGATGATCGTCCCCGTGGTGATCGAGGGCTGACCTCGGATCGTCAGAGACTCAGGGCCGCGGTCTTCGCCTCGTTCCAGCGACCCAACACGTTGCGTACCGTCGCGCCGCTGGGTCTGCCGTCGCCCTCGCGGGCCCAGGCCTGGTAGTCGGCGTAGGTGCCGGTGCTTCCAGTGGACGACAGGTACTGTGCGACAGCAGCGGCCACCGATGTGCCATCCCATTTCGGGGTGTACCGCCTCGACGTTGCGGTCGTGGTGACGCCGGCGGCCGAGCATGCTTCGCGCCAACTGCTGAATCGTTGGATGATCCGGGCCGACGACGGTCCGGCCACCTGTCGGGCCACGCCGTCGTAGGTGCCGTGGCTCAGGGGCTCACCGCAGATGCGTGCCGCTTCGCGCAGCGCGGCCAGGATCTGCTCATCGCTGAACGACTGCCTGGCCATGGGTAGACGGTAGGGGGTGTGTCGGGGCGGTGGAAACCGGAAACGGCCCACCGGACGGTCTCAGGGCGACACGCACCAACACGCCCCACGCCGGTGGCGGGTCGGTGTCGCCTCCGGCAGATACGCTTGTCCGCATGGCTTCCCGCACGTCCACGCGCGCCTCGCGGCCGAGTTCCGGCCGTTCCTCGCGTTCGAAACCCCCGGCCAAGAAGTCCACCCGATCGGGCTCGACGGCCAAGAAGTCCACGCGACGTGGTGGGGGATTCGCGGCCTTCCTGCGTGCGGTGATGCGGGCGCTGATCACGGCCTGGGTGAGCACGTCGCACTTCGTGGGTGGTGCCGTGCGCCGCGTCGGCCACGGAGCCAGGGATCTCGATCCGGCATTGCGCCGTGACGGCCTCGGGTTGCTGTACGCGCTGCTGGCCATCGTCGTCGGCGCAGTCGCGTGGTGGGGGGCGAGGGGCGGCGTGGAGCCGGCCGTCTCCTTCGTGGTCTCGGGCGCGGTCGGAGGACTCGATGTTCTCGTTCCGGTGTTCCTGGCATGGATGTCGTGGCGCACCCTGCGCCACCCCGATAAGAGGTTCAAAGCCAACCACCTCGTAGGCGGGTTGTTGGTGGTGTTCTCAGCTGCCGGTCTGCTGCACGTCATGCGTGGAGCCGCGCAGCCGATCGACGGTCAGGAGGCGATGCGCGCCGGGGGCGGCTGGGCCGGCTGGTTGGCGACGACTCCGTTCCTATCGCTGCTGGGTCCGGTGCTCACCGGGATCATCCTGTTCCTCGTGCTCGTGGCCGGGGTCCTGATGGCGACCGGCACATCCGTGGCCGACCTGCGTCGCCAGGCCGACGAGGTCAGGTCCGGGTCGGTCGGGACCTGGGTGAAGCAGCGGCTCGGTGGTGGCAAGGAGAAGTCCGAGCCGATCCCCGAGGATCTGGTGGGTGACGAGGCATTCGTGAGTCCCGTGGCGACCACGGCCGAGCCGGAGGAGGAGGCCACACAGCAGATCGACCTGACAGACGGTGTGCCCGTCGACGAGGACCTCACGATGGAAGTCGATCCGGCGAAGATGCTGGAGGACTTCGACATCGCAGTGGCCGAGCAGTTGCTGTTGTCCGGGGATGTCGTGTACCGGCTGCCACCACTCGACCTGCTCAAGCCCGGACCACCGCACAAGGCTGCCACGGCCGCCAACGACCAGGTGGTCGCGGCCCTCACGGGGGTGCTCGAGCAGTTCGAGGTCGACGCCAGGGTGACCGGATTCAGTCGGGGCCCGACGGTCACGCGGTATGAGGTGGAACTCGGTCCGGCGGTCAAGGTCGAGCGGGTGACCGCCCTGAGCAAGAACATCTCGTATGCGGTCAAGAGCCCCGAGGTCCGCATCCTGTCGCCGATCCCGGGCAAGTCCGCGATCGGTATCGAGATCCCCAACACCGACCGCGAGAACGTGAGCCTGTCAGACGTCCTGCGCAGTCGCGTGGCGCAATCCGACAGCCATCCCATGCTGATCGGCCTCGGCAAGGACGTCGAGGGTGGCTACGTGTGCGGCAACCTCGCGAAGATGCCGCATCTGCTGGTGGCCGGCGCGACCGGTGCCGGCAAGTCCGTGTGCATCAACACGCTGATCACTTCGGTCCTCAGCCGTGCCACTCCGGACGAGGTGCGCATGGTCCTCATCGACCCGAAGCGGGTGGAACTCAGCATCTACGAGGGCATCCCGCACCTGATCACCCCCATCGTCACGGATCCCAAGAAGGCCGCCGACATCCTGCAGTGGGTGGTCAAGGAGATGGAGACGCGCTACGACGACCTCGCGGCGTTCGGATTCCGGCACATCGACGACTTCAACAAGGCGGTGGCGGCCGGGACGGTGGTTCCGCCTCCGGGCACGGAGCGCACGCTCCAGCCGTACCCCTACCTGCTGATCATCGTCGATGAGCTCGCCGACCTCATGATGGTCGCCCCCCGCGACGTGGAGGATGCGATCGTCCGGATCACGCAGTTGGCCCGCGCGGCCGGTATTCATCTGGTGCTCGCGACCCAGCGCCCGAGTGTGGACGTGGTCACCGGTCTGATCAAGGCCAATGTGCCGTCCAGGTTGGCATTCTCCACGTCGAGCCAGACCGACAGCCGGGTCATCCTGGACCAGCCGGGGGCCGAGAAGCTCATCGGCCAGGGCGACGGGCTGTTCCTGCCGATGGGTGCCAGCAAACCCATCCGGTTGCAGGGCGCGTTCGTCCCCGAGCATGAGATCCGCAGCGTTGTTGCGCACTGCAAAGCCCAGATGGCCCCGACCTACCGCGAGGACATCGCGCAGGCGCAGGGCTCGCGCGCCATCATCGACGACGACATCGGCGATGACCTGGAGCTCGTGTGCCAGGCGGCCGAGTTGATCGTGAGCACACAGTTCGGCTCGACCTCGATGCTGCAGCGCAAACTGCGGGTCGGGTTCGCGAAGGCGGGCCGCTTGATGGATCTGCTCGAAGTGCGTGGCGTGGTCGGTCCCAGCGAGGGCAGCAAGGCCCGCGAGGTGCTTGTGACTCCCGACGACCTGCCTGCGGTGATCGCGGACCTGCGCGGAGTGGGCGGCGGCCAGCCGTGACCCGGCCGTCGGTCGCCATCATCACCCTCGGTTGTGCCCGCAACGAAGTGGACTCCGAGGAATTGGCGGCCGACCTGGCCCGTGACGGGTGGGACCTGGTGCCGGATCCACAGGATGCCGACACCGTCCTGGTGAACACCTGCGGTTTCATCGAGGCCGCCAAGAGGGATTCGATCGACGTGGTCCTGGACGCAGCAGAACTCCCGGGGAAAGTTGTGGCGGTGGGGTGCATGGCTGAGCGCTACGGCGAGCAGTTGCAGGAGTCCCTGCCCGAGGCGGATGCGGTCCTGGGGTTCGACGCATACCGGGATCTGCCGAGGTCCCTGCGCAAAATCCTGGCCGGTGAACACGTCCCGTCGCACACCCCCCACGATCGGCGACGGCTGCAACCCTCGGCGCCGGTCGACCGCTCTGCGGATCTCACAGTCCTGCCGGGACACATTGGGGTTCGCAGGCGACTGTCGGAGGGGGCGGTGGCCTCGGTGAAACTCGCATCCGGCTGCGACCGGCGGTGCACGTTCTGTGCGATCCCGTCGTTCCGGGGTGCGTTCGTCTCGCGACGCCCGACGGAGGTGATCGATGAGGTGGCGTGGTTGGTCGACCAAGGGGTTCTCGAGGTGAATCTGGTGAGCGAGAACTCCACGTCGTACGGCAAGGACCTCGGCGACCTGCGACTGCTGGAAAGCCTCCTGCTGGACCTCGCCGGTACCCCCGGGCTCGAGCGGGTCCGGGTGGCCTACCTGCAGCCCGCGGAGATGCGCCCGGACCTGGTGCGGATCATCGGCAGCACGGTAGGTGTGGCCCCGTACTTCGATCTGTCGTTCCAGCACGCGAGCCCCGAGGTCCTTCGCAGGATGCGGCGGTTCGGCGGTCGCGATGACTTCCTGGCGTTGATCGACCAGATCCGGGACGTGAACCCCGCGGCAGCCATCCGGTCCAACTTCATCGTGGGGTTCCCCGGTGAGACCCCGGCGGACGTCGATGTGCTCGTGGACTTCCTGAACCGGGCCCGGCTGGACGCGGTCGGCGTGTTCGGGTACTCCGACGAGGAGGGTACGCAAGCGGTGGACCTGCCCGAACACCTCGACGCGGACGAGATCGACGTTCGCGTCGACCTCGTGGCCGGAGTCGCCGATGAGGTCATGGGCCAACGCGCGGCGCAGCGGGTGGGCGAATCCGTGCGGGTTCTCGTGGATGCCGGCAAGACGCAGTTCCAAGGACCGGAGGACGGCTCGACTCGCCTCGTGGGCAGCGCGGATGCGGCTGTGGTGGTGGCTCGTGTGGTGGATTCCGAAGGGGCGGATCTGGTAGCAGAGATCTCATGATGAGCGAACAGCAGCGGCGTTGGGGCCGACCCGACCCGATGGCGGACCCGCCGAGTCCGTCACGGCTGTGGAACCTGCCCAACGGCCTGACGATGCTGCGGCTACTTCTGGTGCCGGTCTTCGGCTACCTGTTGCTGGTCGACTCCGGGCAGTCCGAGCGCTCCCGCTGGCTGGCGGCCCTGGTGTTCGTGGTGGCCAGTGCCACCGACCTCGCCGACGGCGCGATCGCCCGCAAGCGCAACCTCGTGACAACGTTCGGCAAGGTGGCCGACCCGATCGCGGACAAGGCGCTCACAGGAGTCGCCCTGCTCGGCCTGAGTTGGCTCGGTGAACTGTCCTGGTGGGTCACGATCGTGATCCTGGGCCGCGAGATCACCATCACCCTGGCGAGGTTCTTCGTCATCCGGCACGGAGTCATCCCGGCCAGTCGCGGGGGCAAGGCCAAGACCGTCACACAGATGCTGGCGATCCTGCTCTACATCATTCCCGTCGGCGGCTGGGTTGCGGATGTTCGAGGATGGGTCATGCTTGTCGCCGTGGCCCTCACGGTGTTGACAGGTGTCGACTACCTGGTGCGGGCGGTGAACCTGCGGAGGAACAGTGAACGGACCGCGATGAAGAAGGCACGACGTGCTGAGGGCGCCTGAGTTGCTCGCGGTCCTCAAGACGCGTGGCGAGACCGTGGCCACCGTGGAGTCTCTGACCGGTGGTCTGTTGTGCGCGTCGTTGACCGATGTCCCCGGCGCCTCGCAGGTTGTGCGGGGTGGGGTGGTGGCCTACACACTCGACGCCAAGCGTGATGTCGTGGCCGTCGATCCGGACATCCTGCGTGAGCACGGTGCAGTGTCCGCGCAGGCCGCGACCGCGTTGGCAGACCGGATCCTGGCGATCTTCGGCTCGACATGGGCGGTGAGCACCACGGGTGTGGCAGGGCCGGCCGAGCAGGAGGGCAAACCCGCCGGGACGGTGTTCATCGGCCTGGCAGGACCCCACCGCGAGGTCCTTGCGCTGCACCTCGAGGGCGACCGCTACGACGTCCGGCATCAGACGTGCGAGGCCGCTGTGGAACTTCTTCTCCGTGCTGTGGAATACGAACGGGAGGCTGTTTCGTTGGAGTAAATGTGTCGTTAACAGTGCCTGTGTGCAGGTGCTGATGTCACAGGCATCGATTACAGTCGAGCCAACGAAAGGAGGAGAGATGGTCGTACTGCGACAGATCGTGGGCGATGAGTTGCGCCGGCGGCGCATGGATCAGGGCAGGACTCTGCGCGATGTATCGACGTCCGCGCGCGTATCCCTCGGCTATCTCTCCGAGGTCGAGCGTGGGCAGAAGGAGGCATCCAGCGAACTGCTGGCAGCCATCTGCGGAGCGCTGGAAGTTCCGTTGAGCGAGGTCATGCGCTCGGTCAGCGACAACGCTGCCCGCGCCGGCAACTGATCATCGCAAGCCTGACGGTGTGAGGCGGAAGCCCGCCTCGACCAGGTTGTCCCGCCACACGGACGTGAACACGTCATCGCCATTGATCTTCTTGATCAGTGCCCGGGTCCGCCGGCTTGTCAGTTGCTCGCGCAGTGTGTGCCAGGCGTGCGCCTGGGGCTGGCCCCATACCAGCAGCGACCGGGCTGTGGCGTCGACGTAGAACTGTGGTCCATCCTCTGCCAGCAGCACGAGTGCCCCCGCCTTGCGCATCGGCCGCGTGCCGGGCACCTCCGGCCACGCGACGGTGACTCCCAGCGGATTGGCCGGATCCGTGGCGGCCAGCAGGACGGGTTGCGTGGATCGGGACTGGCGCAACTGCTCCAAGGCCGCCGGTGTCGCGAACTGGGCCCCGCCCAGGCCCTGCACGGCATAGACCTGCTGACAGCGTCCCGCATCGTCGAGGCGACGCAGCACGGAGAACAAGGCGTGGAATCCGCCCGGTATGCGTTCGCCGCCGACGGCGGTGCGGTCCACCACCCCGTACCGCCGCAGAAGCGTCTCAGCCCACAGCACGCCGCGATCGGGTGCCCCCGGCCGGTGGATGGCAGACCATCGTCCCGGCATGGGCAAGGTGCGCGCTCGCCGGTTGCGATGTGGTCGGGTGCCGCCCCGCTGTCTGCGCAGCGGCTCCAGCGAGTCGTTGGTCACCATCGACCGCCACACCAGCCCCCACAGGCCGGCCTCCAGAGAATCCGCACCCAGGTCTGGCAGTCGCGAACAGATGTCGCGGAAGAACCATCCGCCGCCGCCGCCGATGACGGCCCAGATCGCCTCTTCATCGTCGCTGAGATCGTCGGTGTCGGGCGTCGGTAGCAGATCCTCCTGCCCGGCCGGGACGAAAGTGATCAGCGCATCCCTGGCCCCGAGGCGGCCGGCCCCGCACCAGGTCAGTTCACCGGCGGCAGTGGCCTGGTCGAGCATGTGCGGCGCAAAGTCGCTGACCCGCAGCGGGAGCACGTCCTGTTCCCATACGGTGGCGGCCGCCACGTAGCCCGCGAGTCGCTCCACCGCGCCCATCAAGCCCGCAGTGCCGCGGCCCGGCGAACCCAGGGCGTGCCAGCGGGGCAGGAACGTGCACAACCGCTCCACCGGCACCGGTTCCTGCGCCCCGCGCAGGATGGCGGCAGCGCGCCGCCGTATCCGCTGCAGGACCTCGGGTTCGACCCACTGGCCTTCCGTGCGGGTGGCGCTGAAGCGTCCCCAGCGCAACTGCCCGCGCTCCTGACGCTGGCGCAGCAACTGCTCGACGAGCGCCAGGCCGAGTCCGAGGTGGTCGGAGACGTCCCGGGAACTGAAGGGTCCATGCGTACGTGCGTACCGGCTGATCAGGTCGCCCACCGGATCGGCGACGGGCTCGGTGAACGCCAGCGGAACCTCCGGCGGCAGGACCACCCCGAGCGCGTCGCGCAGCCGGGGGAGGTCCTCCACGGCGGCCAGAACCTGCGCACCGCGCACCCGGACGGTGAATGCGCGACGGGTCCGGACGGCGGTGGTCACCAACTCCGGGTCGATCTGCCTGCTCGCGAGGTCGTCATCGCTCTGAAAACCGACTTCGCGCAGGAGGTCGGTCAGCCGGTCCACCGATGTGACCCGACCGACGGCACGCCACTGCAGTTCGTCCTCGACCGCGTCGATCGCCTCCTGCGGGATGATCGAGCGCAGGTCGGCGTCGGACAGGAGGTCGGCCAGCAGCGCATGATCGAGCTCCAATGCCGACGCCTGCTGTCCCACGGGGTTGTCCGCCTCGTACATGAACACCGAGATGTAGGAGAACATCTGGGACGCAGCCATGGGACTGGCCGTTGCGGTCTCCACGGTCTCCATGCCGATCAGACCGTCGCGCAGCCCGGACAGCACCTGCCGCAGGGCGGGCACGTCGTACACATCGTCCAGGCACTCCCGGACCGCTTCGAGCACCATCGGAAAACTCGGGTAGTCAGCGGCCACGGACAGCAGTTGCGCTGAACGTTGGCGTTGCTGCCACAACGGTGTGCGTCGGCCCGGGGCGTTGCGGGTGAGCAGCAGGGCACGACTGGAGCACTCGCGGAACTTCGCCGCGAAGATGGCACTGCGGGTGATCTCGCGGGTCAGCAGCGAGGTGACGTCGTCGGGGTCCACCAGCAGCGCGTCGTACAACGCGTCCCACCAGCCCTGGTCCTGATCGGTGTCCAGCAGTCGCAGGACCAGTCCGTCGTCGGTGGCCATGACGTCGGCATCGACGCCCAGGCGTGCGGTCAATTCAGCGGAGACAAGCAGAGCCCACGGAGCGGTCACCCGAGCCCCCCAGGGCGCATGCACCACCATGCGCCAGTCGCCGATCTCGTCGCGGAACCGTTCGACCACGACCCGCCGGTCGGTGGGCAGGACCCCGGTGGCCGCGAGTTGCTCGGTCAGGTACGAGACCAGGTTGTCGCGGGCGAATCCGCCCAGATCCGAACCGACGTGATCGGGCAGCCGCTTGCCGGCCGTCTCCGCCTGCCGCAGGTACGCGCCGATGGCCTCACCCATTTCGAATGATCGCCCTTGGGCGTCGGCGTGCCAGAAGGGCAACTTGCCGGGCCGACCAGGGGCCGGGGTGACCAGTACCCGGTCATGGGTGATCTCCTCGATCCGCCACGACGACGCCCCCAGCGAGATCACGTCGCCCACCCGCGACTCGTAGACCATCTCCTCATCGAGTTCGCCGACCCGGGAGTCCTTTGTGCCGACGATGAAGACCGGGAACAGGCCGCGGTCGGGGATCGTGCCACCTGAGATGACCGCGGTGCGCTGCGCGCCCTGCCGGGCGGTGAGCATGCCCGACGTGCGGTCCCACACCACACGTGGACGCAGTTGGGCGAAGTCGTCCGAGGGGTAGCGCCCGCTGAGCATGTCCAATACCGCTTCGAACGCCGAGCGTGGCAGATGTCTGTACCCGGAGGCGCTGGTGACCACGTCGAAGAGCTCGTCGGTGTGCCAGTCGGCCATGGCCACCATCGCCACGATCTGCTGGCTGAGCACATCGAGGGGGTGTCGAGGCACGCGGGTGGCTTCGATACGTCCCGCGCGCATCTGCTGAACGGCGACGGTGGTGGCCAGCAGGTCGGCGCGGTGGGTGGGGAAGAACACCCCCTTGCTCACCGCGTCCAGGCGGTGCCCCGCGCGGCCGAGTCGCTGCAGTCCCGACGCGCTGGAGGGTGGACAACCCACCTGCACCATCAGGTCGATGCTGCCCATGTCGATGCCGAGTTCCAGGCTGCTCGTGGCGACGACCGCGGGCAGCCGACCGGCTTTGAGCGCGTCCTCGATCAGGGCGCGCTCGGACTTGCTCACCGAACCGTGGTGGGCCCGTGCCACGACCTGTTCGGAACCGCGGGCGGTCCCGGCCATGGCCATCATCTCGGCGGGGAAGGCATCGTCGGCGGGCTCGTCGGCGGCGAGCTCATTGAGTCGGCTCGACAGCCGTTCGCACACCCGCCGGGAGTTGGTGAAGACGATGGTCGAGGTGTGCTCCTCGATCAGGCGCAGAACCGAGGACTCGACCGCGGGCCAAATGGAGGCGCGGCGCGGGCCACCGTCCTCGGGTTCGTCGAACGTCGTCATGTCCGGCAGGGGCACGGCCAGTTGCAGGTCCATGGCTTTGGTGGTCGGGGGCTGGACGATCCGCACGTCGTGGCCGGCGTGCAGGTACTCGGCCACGGCGTCGACCGGCGTGATGGTTGCCGACAGTCCGATGCGCTGTGCCGGGTGTGCTGTGAGCAGGTCCAGTCGCGCCAGCGACAGGCTCAAATGGGAACCCCGTTTCGTGCCCGCCACCGAGTGGATCTCGTCGATGATGACGGTCTCGACATCGGCGAGGAACGCGCCGGCCCGGGAGGTGAGCAGCAGGAAGAGGCTCTCGGGGGTGGTGATCAGGATGTCCGGTGGGGTTCGTGCCATCCGTTGCCGTTCCGCGGCCGGTGTGTCCGCGGTCCGGATGGCGGTGCGGATCACCGGCGGCGTCTGTCCCGCACCGCGGGCAGCGCGCTCGATGCCGGCAAGCGGGGCGCGCAGGTTGCGCTCCACGTCGCTGGCCAGCGCCCGCAAGGGTGAGATGTAGAGGACTCGGCAGCCATGACCCGGCTGGGTGACGAGCCGATCGAGTGCCCACAGGAAGGCCGCCAGGGTCTTGCCGGAACCGGTGGGGGAGACCACGAGGGTGTCCGCGCCGGAGCCGATCGCCTGCCACGCCTGTTCCTGAACCTGGGTCGGGGCCGCGAATGCCTCGGAGAACCACGCACGCGTGGCGGCACCCATCTGGGGACGGTCTGGCACATCGTTCATTGTGCACCGGCCCGCGACATCGGCATCAGCGGTCGCACGGCTGCCGGGGGCAGTCGGCCCGGTCACCTGCTGGCACACTGTCGGGGTGCGGTTGACGGAGTTCTGGGCCCGGATGGAACAGGTGCTGGGTGCGGGGTACTACGCATCGTGGGCGCACGATCACGTTCTGGGCGAACTCGCCGGCCGCACAGTCGAGCAGGCGTTGCGCGATGGCGAGGATGCGAAAGCGGTCTGGCGGGCCGTCGTCGCCAATCTCGGATTGCCACCCACGTATCGCTGATCGTCGGCGTGTCGTTGTGGCAACTCGAACAGGCGTTCGTTACTGTTGTCCACAGGTCGGGCGCGGCTGGCCCTCAATGTCGCACCGCCTGGGTAGCGTCGCAGACGTAGCCCACGCAACAGCGGCACACAGCGGAAGGAACCACCGAGATGGCGCAGGACAGAGGCAAGAACAACGCCCCGGAGCGCGAGAAGGCGCTCGAGCAGGCACTGGCTCAGATCGACAAGCAGTTCGGCAAAGGTTCGGTGATGCGTCTCGGTGACGAGGGCCGGGCGCCGATCGAGGTCATCCCGACCGGGTCCATCACGCTGGACCTCGCGCTGGGGATCGGCGGTCTGCCACGCGGGCGTGTTGTCGAGATCTACGGCCCGGAGTCCAGCGGCAAGACCACGGTCGCACTGCACGCGATCGCCAATGCCCAGAAGGCCGGCGGCATCGCGGCGTTCATCGACGCGGAGCACGCACTGGACCCCGAGTACGCGGCCAAACTCGGCGTCGACATCGACGCACTGCTGGTGAGCCAGCCCGATACCGGTGAGCAGGCGCTGGAGATCGCCGACATGCTGGTTCGCTCGAGTGCCATCGACATCATCGTGATCGACTCGGTCGCCGCGCTGGTTCCGCGCGCCGAGATCGAGGGCGAGATGGGAGACAGCCACGTCGGTCTGCAGGCCCGGCTCATGAGCCAGGCGTTGCGCAAGATGACCGGAGCGTTGAAGGGGACCGGCACGACGGCCATCTTCATCAACCAGTTGCGCGAGAAGATCGGCGTGATGTTCGGGTCGCCGGAGACCACGACGGGCGGTCGGGCGTTGAAGTTCTATTCGTCGGTGCGGCTCGACGTGCGGCGTATCGAGACACTCAAGGACGGCACCGAGCCGGTCGGCAACCGCACTCGCGTGAAGGTCGTCAAGAACAAGGTGGCCCCGCCCTTCAAGCAAGCGGAGTTCGACATCCTCTACGGCGTCGGCATCTCGCGTGAGGGAGGCCTGATCGACCTCGGTGTGGAACAGGGCCTGGTCCGCAAGTCCGGTGCGTGGTATACCTACGAGGGCGACCAATTGGGTCAGGGCAAGGAGAACGCTCGCGCCTTCCTGCGGGACAACCCGGATCTGACCGACGAACTCGAGAAGCGGCTCAAGGACAAGTTGGGGATCGGCGCCAGACTCGACGCACCCGCCGAAGACGACTTGGTCGATCTGACAGGCTTGGCCCCGGAGCCCGGCCCGCTGGATCTGTGAGCGCTGAGACATCCGATCCGCGTGAGGTGGGGCGCCTGATCGCCCTACGTCAGTTGGAGACCAGACCCCGCACGGAGCGCGAGTTGCACGAGACGCTGTGCGGCCGGGGTATTCCGGCGGAGGTCGCCACGGAACTGATCGCCCGGTTCGTGGAGGTCGGGCTGCTGGACGACCGGGCGTACGCGCGGCTATGGGTCGAGTCGCGGATACGTTCACGCGGGCTGGGTGTCGCCTCGCTGCGCAGGGAACTGCGCTCCCGCAAGGTCCCGGACCCCATCATCGACGAGGTGCTGGCCGAGGTCGACGCCGGCGAAACGCTGCAGGCTGCCATCGGTCAGGTGCGAGGACGGGTGGCGCGCTGCCAGTTGCCGCTCGAGCCCAAGGACGAGCGTCGGCTGGTGGACTTCCTGATGCGCCGGGGACACGGGCTCGATGCCGCAAGAGCCGCGATCGCGGCGGCCGTCGACGAGGTGACGGCCGCTGGCGATGGCGGCTGAGCGGGTCTGCGTACCCTGGAAGAACCATGACCCGCACGTATGAGGTGCGCACCTACGGGTGCCAGATGAACGTCCATGACTCCGAGCGCCTGAGCGGCCTGCTCGAGGAGGCGGGGTACGCGCGGGCTGAGCCTGATCAGACGCCGGACCTGATCGTGTTCAACACGTGTGCGGTGCGGGAGAACGCCGACAACCGTCTGTACGGGAACCTCGGGCACTTGCGTCCCATGAAGGTGGCCAACCCCGACCTGCAGATCGCCGTCGGTGGCTGTCTGGCGCAGAAGGACCGCTCGACGATCGTCGAACGCGCTCCGTGGGTCGATGTGGTGTTCGGCACCCACAACCTCGGCTCGCTGCCGGATCTGCTGGAGCGTGCGAAGGTCCGTCACGAGGCGCAGGTGGAGATCGTCGAGCAACTGCAGGCGTTCCCTTCGAATCTGCCCACCCGGCGAGAGTCCGCGTACAGCGGATGGGTCGCCATCTCGGTGGGCTGCAACAACACCTGCACGTTCTGCATCGTGCCGTCCCTGCGCGGCAAGGAGGAGGACCGCTCACCTGAGGAGATCCTCGCGGAAGTCAGGGCACTTGCGGCCGACGGCGTGCTCGAGGTCACGCTGCTGGGTCAGAACGTCAATGCGTATCGGTATGGCGGAACGCACGGTTTCGCCGACCTCTTGCGCGCCTGCGGTGAGGTGCCGGGTCTGCGCAGGGTGCGTTTCACCAGCCCACACCCGCGTGATTTCACCGACGACGTCATCGACGCGATGGCCGGGACCCACAACGTCATGCCGCAACTGCACATGCCCTTGCAGTCCGGCAGCGACGACGTGCTGCGCAGGATGCGGCGCAGCTACCGTGCCCAGCGGTTCTTGGGGATTCTGGACCGGGTCCGGGCGGCCATGCCCGAGGCCGCGATCACCACCGACATCATCGTCGGATTCCCGGGAGAGACCGAAGCGGACTTCCAGGCCACCCTCGACGTGGTCCGGGCCTCGCGGTTCGCCGGGGCGTTCACGTTCCAGTACTCGCCGCGACCGGGGACGCCCGCCGCCGAGTACCCCGATCAGGTGCCGCCCGATGTCGTCCAGGAGCGCTACGAACGGCTCGTGGCCCTCGTCGAGGAGATCTCGTGGGCGCAGAACCGGCAGTTCGTGGGTGCCGAGGTCGAGGTCCTGGTCTCAGTCGGTGAGGGTCGCAAGGATGCTGCCACCCACCGCAAGTCCGGTCGGGCGCGCGACGGTCGATTGGTGCATTTCCTCGATGCCGAGGATCTGAGCCGTCCCGGCGATCTGGTGACCGCGCAGGTCACCTACGCCGCACCACACCACTTGGTGGCGGACAACGGTGTGCTGGCGGTGGATCGCACCGTGGCCGGGGACGTCTACGCGGCGGGGCAGCAGTCGGCCCCCGGCGTCATGCTGGGTCTGCCCAGCGTCCGTGCCACATAGCCACGAGGTACTGCACCCCGTAGGGATCCGCCTGGGCCAGCAGGACGGAGTCATCGACCTGCTCGACCAGGGTGGCCACAGTCGCCCACACCGCCGGACCAGTGGCCCCGACCGCGGCCTGTTCGGCCAGATCGAGGTTGCGCAGAGTCTGCAGGTCGCCGCGCTCCAGAGCAGCCAGGCACAACTCGTCCAACACGGTCGCGCGTGGATCCACATGAAGTGGTGCCTTGTCCGTGCGGGCGGCGCTGCCGTCGCCCATGGCGAGCACGGCGTCGAAACGTTGGAGCCGATCCGCGGCCACCTGGGTGCCCAGAACGTGGGCGGGGCGCCCGGCCAGCAGCCATCCGGCGATCGCCACCGCAAGGGGTACCGGTGGTCCGTCGCCGATGTCGAGCCCGAGGCCGCGCAGCGACCAAGCGGTCAGCGGTTCATCGGTGTCTCCGGGCACGAGCACCGCGATCGACTGGGCGTCCGCGCACGCCTGCGAGGCTGCGCGCAGAGCGGCAGAACGCAAGACTGCGAGGTCTTCGGAAGCGCCGGTCGCGATTTCGGGGATCAGCAGCGGGGTGGTCGGCAGGAACGCGATCTTCAGTGGTCGTCAGCCTTTCTCGACACGGCGTCCTTGACCGCGCTGGTCGCCTCCGTTGCCTTCTGCGTCACGGTCTCGGTGGTGGCCTGCGCGGCGCTGAGGGCCCCGCTGACGGCCTCGTCGATGGTAGCGGCCACGGCTGAGGCGCTGCCGCCGGTCTTCTCGTCGATCGCGTCGGTGATCTTGTCGACAGTGCCGGCCACAGTGTCGCCGTGACGATCCGCGAGATCGCTGACCGCTGACTTCGCCTGGTCGACGACCTCGTCGGCCTTCTTCTTCATCTCGTCGAAGCTGCTCATGTGGCAAGCCTAGGGAGGACAATCGGAGAGTGTCGAACGCTGCGCTGATCGCCATCGTCGGTCCCACCGCTTCGGGCAAGTCCGCTCTGGCACTGCGGATCGCGGCGACCCTCGATGCGGAGATCGTCAACGCGGATGCGTTCTGCCTCTACCGTGGCATGGACATCGGCACCGCCAAGCCCACGCTCGCCGACCGGCGGGCCGTCCCTCATCACCTGGTCGACACCCGTGACGTGCAGGACGCGGTGGATGTTGTGGACTACCGGGCCGAGGCGCGCGCCGCGATCGAGGCGATCCAGAAGCGTGGTCGCACGGCGCTGCTGGTGGGCGGATCGGGCCTGTACGTACAGGCGGTCCTGGACGACTTGCGCTTCCCACCCACGGATCCGCAGGTGCGGCAACGGCTCGAACAGGAGCTGCTCGAACTCGGGCCGGCAGCGATGCACGAACGTCTTGCGAGGATCGATCCGGCAGCCGCCGAGGTGATCCTGGCCAGCAACGGCCGACGGATCGTCCGGGCACTGGAGGTCAACGAGGTCACCGGCGAGTCCTTCACCGCCACCTTGGGTCCGGCGCCGGAATGGTCGCCGTCGCTGCGCATCGGCTGGGATCCTGGTGCTGAGCACGTGGATCGCGCGATCGCACAACGGGTGTCGATGATGTGGGAGGCCGGCTTCGTGGCGGAGGTCGTGGGCCTGCGCGAGCGGTTGACCCGCGCACGAACGGCGTCGCGAGCGGTCGGGTACCGGCAGATCCTCGATGCGCTGGACGCGGGTGAGGACCCGGACACCGCCCGGGAACCCACGGTGACTGCGACCCGCAGGCTCGCGCGCAGGCAGCGAACGTGGTTCCGGCGCGACCAGCGGGTGCACTGGGCGCAATCCTCGTCGCAGGTCGAGCAGATCCTTGGCACTCTAGAGTCATGACGTCGCGACGGATCGCCTTCACCAAGGGCCATGGCACCGGCAACGACTTCGTGCTGCTCAGCGATCCGCGGGACGAACTGGTGGTGACTCCGCACGCCGTGAGGGTGGTGTGCGACCGGCGTTTCGGGGTCGGCGGGGACGGTCTGATCAGGGTGGTCCCGGACGGGGACGAGTGGTTCATGGACTACCACAACGCCGATGGCTCGATCGGCGAGATGTGTGGGAACGGGGCCAGGGTCTTCGCGCTGTTCCTGCGGTCCGAAGGGCTGGTGGCACAGGCGGATTTCGTCATCGGTACGCGCGGAGGCCGTCGTGAGGTGTCGGTGGGCGAGCAGATCTCGGTCGACATGGGGGTCCCACGGGTGGTCGGCGACGAGGTGGAGGTGACGGTGGCCGGGACGCGGTGGCCGGCGCAGGCCGTGTTCATGCCAAACCCACACGCGGTGGTCTTCGTCGATGACCTCGACCTCGAACTGTCCGACGCGCCGCTGGTGCGGTCGGAGGTCTTCCCCGACGGGCAGAACGTGGAGTTCGTGTCGGTCGTCGAGCCCGGCCGTCATGTGCGGATGCGAGTACATGAGCGCGGTGTGGGCGAGACGCTGAGTTGCGGGACGGGGATCTGTGCGGTGGCTGACCGTGTCCTGGCGTCCGCAGGAGTGTCCGGCGAGGCGGCGGTGCGGGTCGACGTCCCCGGCGGCAGCCTGACGGTGACCCGTACCGCAGGCGGCTCGCTGGTGCTGACCGGCCCCGCTGTCCTGGTGGCTGACGGCACGCTGTCCGAGGACCTGTCCGGGATGTTCCTGTGAGCGACTTCCGCATCGAGGAACAACTGGCCGACCGGGAGGCGTTGCGGCGCGTGCCCGGTCTGTCCACCGAACTCGAGGACATCACCGAGGTCGAGTATCGGCAGGTCCGGCTGGAGCGGGTCGTGCTCGTCGGGGTGTGGACCCATGGGAGCGTCGAGGACGCGGATCGCTCGCTGGCCGAACTCGCACGCCTGGCCGAGACGGCCGGATCGGTGGTCCTGGAAGGAGTCACGCAGCGCCGTTCGGTCCCTGATCCGGCGACCTACGTGGGGTCGGGCAAGGCGCGGGAGCTTCGGGACATCGTTGCCGTCACAGGCGCGGACACAGTGATCTGTGACGGGGAACTGACCCCCGGGCAGCTACGCAAACTGGAGGCCGTCCTCGGCGTCAAGGTCGTGGACCGGACCTGGCTGATCCTCGACATCTTCGCCCAGCACGCCCGCAGCAAGGAAGGCAAGGCCCAGGTCGAACTGGCGCAACTGGAATACATGCTGCCGAGGTTGCGCGGGTGGGGGGAGGCCCTGAGCCAACAGGCCGGCGGGATCGGGGTCCGGGGCGGACCCGGTGAGACCAAGATCGAGATCGACCGGCGACGCATTCGCGCACAGATCACCCGGTTGCGACGGCAATTGCGCGGCCTCGAGCGTGTGCGGCAGAGCAAGGCGGCCCGCCGGCGTCGCTCCGATGAGCCGGCGGTCGTGATCGCCGGGTACACCAATGCGGGGAAGTCCAGTCTGCTCAATCGGCTCACGGGCGCCGGTCTGCTCGTGGATGACGCCTTGTTCGCCACCCTGGACCCGACGGTGCGCCGCGGACGCACGCCGTCGGGAAGGCACTTCACGATCACGGACACGGTGGGCTTCGTACGGCACTTGCCGCATGCGCTGGTCGAGGCCTTCAAGTCCACGCTCGAGGAAGTCGCCGCCGGAGACCTCCTGCTGATCGTCCTCGATGGCACCGATCCTGATCCGTTCGGGCAACTGCAGGCCGTCCGCGACGCGATGCGGGACAGCGATCCGCACGGCGCGGAGATCGTGGTGGTCAACAAGGCCGACACGGCCGATCCCGACACGCTGGCACAGATCCGCCGGGAGATCCCCGACTCCCTCGAGGTCTCTGCGCTCACGGGGCAGGGGATTGCGGACTTGCTGGAGAGGTTGGATCAGCGTCTGCCGGATCCCCGCGCTGCGGTGGACGTCGTGGTGCCGTTCGAACGGGGGGATCTGGTGTCACGGGTGTACACGGTGGGCACCGATGTCTGCATCGATCACGTGGCGCAGGGAACACACGTCCGGGCGAAAGTGCCCGCGGATCTGGCCGCCGCGCTCACGGCCACCGCCGTGGACTGACACTGTGCACAGCCCTTGGTCGGCTGGCCGCCGAATGCTGCAAGACTGAGGCAATGACCTCCACCGCCCGGCAACTGCTCGACGCCGTCGTCTCGGATCTGCAGGGCAGCCGGCGTCCGGGGCAGCAGCAGATGGTCGATCTGGTGCAGGACGCGCTGCGGACCCATTCGACGGTCCTGATCCAGGCCGGCACCGGGACCGGCAAGTCGGTCGGCTACCTGGTACCTGCGATCATGCATGCCGCAGCCCGGCCACAGGGTGAGGCCAGGGTGGTGATTGCGACCGCCACCTTGGCCCTGCAGCACCAGTTGGTGGAGCGTGACGCCCCGCGGACTCTGGCGACGGTGACCGATGACCTGCCCAGAAGAGTCGCCTTCGCAACCCTCAAGGGCCGCAGCAACTACTTGTGTGTTGCCCGCACCAAGGGGGTTGCCGACCCCGATCAGCAGACGTTGGACCGCACCGATGCTGAGCGGCAGGCCCAGCGGGTCCTGCAGTGGGCCGAGGAGACCGACACCGGAGACCGCGACGAGTTGGAGGATGTCTCGGGGCTGGTCTGGTCGGCCTATTCGGTGACCTCGCAGGAGTGTGCGCGGGGGTCGGGGTGTGCGTTCGTCGAGCAATGCTGGGCGGAGAAGGCGATCGCGCAGGCACGTGCCGCGGACATCGTGATCACGAACCACACGCTCCTGGCGCTCAACGCCGTACAGGAGGCGATCATCGGTGAGCACGACGCGGTGGTGGTGGACGAAGCGCACGCGCTGCCTGCCGCACTGCAACGCGCCGCCACCGACGAATTGTCCGTCGAGGCCCTCAACCGCGCTGCCCGCCGCACCCGGTCCGCAGGGTGCACCGAAGAGGCAGACCGTCTTCTCGATGCCGGGGACGCCTTCGAGTCGGCGTTGGGCGTCTGGGACGCCCCCGAGGGCCGCAGACTGGCGGAGTTGCCGGGCGAAATCCTGCAGGCGTTGTCCACGATCCGCGAGGCCGCCGCAGTGTCGGTGGCCGCCATCCGGCGTGCCACGGAGGCTGACGCATCCGCAAGGCAACGGGCGCTGGCGGCATGTGAAACGGTCTCCGACGCCGCAGGGGAGTTGCTGTCCGTGGATGAGACCCGGGTGATGTGGCGGCGCCGGGACCGACTGGTCGTACTGCCCCTGGACGTCTCCGACGTGGTCCGGGAGGGAATCATCGCCGAACGTGCTGCGGTGTTCACCTCCGCGACTCTGCAACTGGGGGGCACGTTCACAGGAGTGGCACAGAGCTTGGGGCTGCGTGCGGGGGAGTGGGTCGGCGAGGACGTGGGCAGTCCGTTCGACTACCCGGGGCAGGGGATCCTGTTCGTCCCGGACAGGCTCGCCCCGCCCGGGCCCGATTGGCCCACACCGCAGGCCCTTGGGATCGCGGCCGACCTGGTGCGCGCCGCCGGTGGCCGGGCGCTGGTACTGATGGCCTCCTGGAACGGTGTCGCGGCCATGGCGGACGCTCTCGACGCGGTGGCCCCCGGCGCACTGCTGGTGCAGAAACGGGGCGAGCCGACCGCGCCGTTGATCCGGGCATTCGCCCAGGAGCCGGACAGTGTGCTGGTGGGAACGCTGGGCCTGTGGCAGGGGGTCGACGTCCCCGGGGATGCCTGCACGCTGGTCATCATCGACAAGTTGCCGTTCCCTCCGCCCACCGATCCGGTCGTGAGCGCGCGCCAGGCAGCTATCGACGCCAAGGGGGGCTCGGGATGGATGCAGGTCTCGCTGCCGCAGGCCGCCGTGACTCTTGCACAGGGAGCCGGACGCCTCATCCGCAGCAGTGACGATCGCGGTGTGGTGGCCATCCTTGACAGCCGATTGGCCAACCGTCGGTACGGCGGGTTCCTGCGCCGCAGCCTTCCCCCGTTCTCATACATGACCGACCCCTCGAAGGTCGCCGAGGCGCTCACGCGGCTCGACGACCGCCTCAACGGCTAGACGCGGCGTAGAACGGCGACCACTTTGCCCAGGATCTGGGCATGGGAGCCATCGATCGGCTCGAAGGCGTCGTTGTGGGGCAGCAGCCACACCTTGCCGTCCTTGCGCTTGAAGGTCTTGACCGTGGCCTCGTCGTCGAGCAGCGCTGCGACGATGTCGCCGTTGACGGCATCTGGCTGCCTGCGGACCACGACCCAGTCGCCGTCGCAGATGGCCGCATCGATCATCGACTCACCCACGACATTGAGCAGGAACAACTCGCCGTCGCCGACGAGTTCGGCGGGCAACGGGAAGACCGACTCGACGGACTGCTCGGCGAGGATGGGACCGCCGGCCGCGATCCGGCCCACCAGAGGCACGTATCGCGGCGTGGGCCGGTCATCGCCACTGCCGGTGACGTCGCCGTCGCCTGGCAGCAGGACCTCGAGCGCTCGGGGCCGGTGCGGGTCGCGGCGCAGGTACCCCTTGCGTTCGAGCGCCTTCAGTTGGTAGTTCACACTCGATGGGCTGGTGAGGCCGACGACCTCGCCGATCTCTCGTACCGACGGCGGGTAGCCGCGAGTCTCCACCGCGTGCCTGATCTCCTGCAGGAT
Source organism: Actinomycetota bacterium (assembly GCA_020636995.1). GTDB lineage: Bacteria > Actinomycetota > Actinomycetes > S36-B12 > UBA10799 > JADKAV01. The sequence continues at coordinate 186,063 of JACJWU010000001.1, forward strand.
GCGGCGCTGACGCTCAGTCAGACCATCCTTACCGGTCGGGGTCTCCGGCAGTTCCACGACCTCCGAACCGCCGTCTGCCGTCTCCTCACTGCGGGTGCGGGCCATTGTTGCCTCCTCGATTCCGGTGTGCGGACGCGCTGTCCGACCTGTCTGCCACAGTAGCCGGATCACGCTCCGAGATCAAACACATGTTCGATGTGGGTGGAAACGTGTCGGACCCATCTGATAGACATCGAACATGCGTTCATAAAGAACGTGTGTACGAGAACTGGAGAGGTCATGGCGACTATCAGTGCTTCCCCCCGGGTGAGCCCCCTGCGCTGGATTCCGGTACCCGTCCGCGACGTCGATCTGGAGGCGCCCCAGGCGCCCCGCGAGGGTGTCCGGTCACGACCGGCGACCTTGCCGGCGACCGCCTCGGTCGCGGTCGACTGGCGGATCGTCGGTTGGATCGCGGTGCTGTTCGTGGGCACCTTGATCTTCTCCGGGCTGTTCGGCGGGTCAGCCGCACCGGTCGCCGCGCCGCGACCGGTGGTGGCGGGGCCCGCCGAGTCTGCGGCATCGCCGGCCTACACGGTCCTGGCGGGCGACACGCTGTGGGGCATTGCGCAGCGCGTTGCCCCCGGGCAGGATCCGCGAGAGACGGTGAGTGAGATCCGCACTCTCAACGGTCTGGCCAACGGTCAGGTCCTGGGCGTGGGTGACGTGCTGTTGCTTCCGTCACCTGCCCCTCGGTGATCGCCACTTCGGACCGCGGATGCGACACAGTGCCGAAAGTGCTTGCGCACATCTGGGAAGGCGCATACGGTTGCCACCACATGTAGTAGTTACACCAATGTGATTCATCCACAGGTTGTGGTCAGAGCGGCACAGGTTGTCCCCAGGAAATCCGCCGGATCGTCCACAGTCGCACCGATGAGCAGGGTTTGGAGACACGATGCACTGCCCGTTCTGCCGCAGTGACGACTCCCGGGTCGTCGACTCCCGGCTTGCCGACGACGGTGCGGCGGTGCGCAGGCGGCGGCAGTGTGCGCAGTGCCAGCGACGCTTCACCACCATCGAGGTGGCGGCACTGAACGTCGTGAAGCGCTCCGGTGTGGTGGAGCCCTTCCGGCGCGACAAGATCATCAGCGGGGTGCGCAAGGCGTGCCAGGGTCGGCCGGTCTCGGACGACGAACTCGCGGTACTGGCACAGCAGGTCGAGGACACGCTGCGTGACTCCGGCTGTGCCGAGGTGCCGGCGCACGAGATCGGACTGACCATCCTGGGCCCGTTGCGTGACCTCGACGAGGTCGCCTACCTGCGGTTCGCGTCCGTCTACCGGGCGTTCGACTCCCTCGACGACTTCGAGCAGGAGATCGCGTTGTTGAAAGCCAGTCGGTCACCCGCCGGTGGCCGGCCGAAGAGAGTACGGATCGATATCACCGAGGGGCAGAAACCGGCCCTCACAACTGTTGTCCAGAAGGAGGGCACATGACCGACCAGTCCATTCCCAAGGCGCGCACTGCGGGCGTGAAAGGGGCCGAGGTGACGGTGGAGACCACCGGATTGACCATCGAGCGGCTGTACACGACGCCCGGGGTCCACCCGTACGACGAGGTGGAGTGGGAACGTCGGGATGTCGTGCAGACGAACTGGAAGACCGACGAGGTGGTCTTCGAGCAGCACGGTGTCGAGTTCCCGACATTCTGGTCGATCAACGCATCGACGATTGTGACCACCAAATACTTCCGCGGTGCGCAAGGTACCGACCAGCGGGAGTGGAGCCTGAAGCAACTGATCGACCGCGTGGTTCTCACGTACGTCAAGGGCGGGCGCCAGCACGGCTACTTCGCCACGGAGCAGGATGCCGAGGTCTTCGAGGCGGAGTTGACCTGGATGCTGCTGCACCAGGTGTTCTCCTTCAACTCGCCGGTCTGGTTCAACGTCGGTACCACCTCGCCGCAGCAGGTGAGTGCGTGCTTCATCCTCTCGGTCGACGACACCATGGACTCGATCCTCAACTGGTACCGGGAGGAGGGCCTGATCTTCAAGGGCGGCTCCGGCGCCGGGCTGAACATCTCCCGGATCCGGTCCAGCAAGGAGCTCCTGCGGTCCTCCGGTGGTACCGCCTCCGGCCCTGTCTCGTTCATGCGTGGCGCCGACGCCTCGGCCGGGACCATCAAGTCCGGCGGTGCGACCCGTCGCGCGGCCAAGATGGTCGTGCTCGACGTCGATCACCCCGACATCGAGGAGTTCATCGAGACCAAGGTCAGCGAGGAGGAGAAGATCCGGGTCCTGCGCGACGCCGGCTTCGACATGGACCTGGGCGGCAAGGACATCACCAGCGTCCAGTACCAGAACGCCAACAACAGCGTCCGGGTCTCCGACGAGTTCATGCGCGCTGTGGAGGCCGAGGACGAGTTCGGCCTGCGGGCACGCACCAACGGTGAGGTCATCGAGAGTGTCGACGCGAAGAAGCTCTTCCGCAAGATGTCGGAGGCGGCGTGGGCGTGCGCGGACCCGGGGATCCAGTACGACGACACGATCAACGACTGGCACACGAACCCCGAGACCGGTCGTATCACCGCATCGAACCCCTGCTCGGAGTACATGTCACTGGACAACTCTTCATGCAACCTGGCCTCGTTGAACCTGCTGAAGTTCCTCAAGGACGACGGCAGCTTCGATGCCGAGCGGTTCGGCAAGGCGGTGCAGTTGATCATCACCGCGATGGACATCTCGATCTGTTTCGCCGACTTCCCCACTGAGGCGATCGGCGACACGACACGTGACTACCGCCAACTCGGTATCGGGTACGCCAACCTCGGTGCGCTGCTGATGGCGTGCGGTCTGCCCTACGACTCCGACGGTGGGCGCGCCCTGGCGGCGTCCATCACGAGCCTCATGACGGGCGCGGCGTACAAGCGCTCGGCGGAACTCGCCGGTGTGGTCGGTCCCTACACGGGATACGCACGCAACGCCGCGGCACACGCGCGGGTCATGCGCAAGCACGCTGCGGCGACCGACAGTGTGCGTTCGGTGTCGACGTTGGATGGCGACGTCCTGCGGCTTGCCTCGCACATGTGGGACGAGGGCAACGCGATCGGCGCGAAGAACGGCTGGCGCAACGCGCAGGCGAGCGTGCTGGCGCCGACCGGGACCATCGGGTTCATGATGGACTGCGACACCACCGGCATCGAGCCGGACTTCTCCCTGGTGAAGTTCAAGAAGCTCGTGGGCGGCGGCTCGATGGAGATCGTCAACCAGACGATCCCGCGGGCGCTGCAGCGGCTCGGATACGCCGAAGAGACCGTGGAGGCGATCGTCGAGTACATCGCCGCGCACGGCCACGTGGTGGACGCCCCCGGGCTGAAGCCCGAGCACTATCAGGTCTTCGACTGCGCGATGGGCGAGCGCACGATCAGTCCCATGGGCCATGTGCGAATGATGGCTGCTGTGCAGCCGTTCCTTTCCGGCGCGATCTCCAAGACGGTCAACATGCCGGAGTCGGCGACCATCGAAGAGGTCGAGGAGATCTACTTCCAGGGCTGGAAACTGGGTCTGAAGGCGCTGGCGATCTACCGGGACAACTGCAAGGTCGGACAGCCGCTCTCGGACGCGAAAGCGGACAAGAAGCAGGCACCCGCCGAGGTGATCACCGAAGCCCGTCCCGTGCGCAAGCGCCTTCCCAAGGTGCGGCCGAGCCAGACGATCTCGTTCAGCGTCGGAGGTGCCGAGGGCTACATGACCGCCGGCTCCTACCCCGACGATGGCTTGGGAGAGGTCTTCCTCAAGCTCGGCAAGCAGGGTTCCACGCTGGCCGGCGTGATGGATGCCTTCTCCATCGCGACATCGATCGCCCTGCAGTACGGGGTGCCGTTGGAGGCCTTCGTCTCGAAGTTCGTCAACATGCGGTTCGAGCCGTCGGGGATGACCGATGACCCGGACATCCGGATGGCGCAGTCGATGATGGACTACATCTTCCGACGGCTGGCCCTGGATCACCTTCCGTACGAGAAGCGGGCGGCACTGGGCATCTTCACCGCCGAGGAGCGTGCGGGCCAACTCGATGAATCCGCCGGTCACCAGTCACAATCGGCGCCCGCTGCTGTCGAGGAGGACCTCAGCGCTGGGACTGCGGAGCACGAGATCGGGACAGCCAGCGTGCCCAGTTCGGTGCACTCGTCGGCCGAACTGCTCGAGGCCATCACCGGCAAGACGGCCGATGCACCACTGTGCATGACCTGCGGGATCAAGATGCGCCCGGCCGGATCGTGCTACGTGTGCGAAGGGTGCGGCTCCACGAGCGGCTGCAGCTGACACCAGACGAGGGAGGGCGGCCCAGCCACGCAGCGGGTCGCCCTCCCTTCTCCATGCCCGCCGATTGTTCACACGTCCGAGTGAACCGCTGAAGCGATACGCAACGCGAGGCTCGCTTACGGCTCGGTCGCCTGGACCAAGGTGGCGGCGGTGAAGCTGGAACCCCAGGAGGACCAGTCGGCATTCATGCTGGTCCAGGTCGAGGACGTGACTGCCGAACGGGAAGCGCAGGAGGAGCTCGCCTTCCAGGCGCTCCACGATTCCCTGACGGGTCTTCGCAACCGCTCATGGCTCATACAGGTGCTGGACCAGGACCTCGCGGATGCTACGGCGCTGGGTCAGCACGTCGGTGTGCTGTTCATCGATCTGGACAACTTCAAGGTCGTCAACGACTCTTTGGGCCATGTCGCCGGCGACGAGGTTCTCTCGCAGATCGGGCATCGTTTGCAGTCGGCAATGTCATCCCGCGAGCGACTCGGCCGGTTCGGCGGTGACGAATTCGTGGTCATCGTGCCCGAGGTCGGTGATGTCCTGGAGGTCGAGCGGGTCGCTGAGCGCATCGACGCGGTGATCAGGCAGGAACTGGAGATCCAGGGCCACCGGATCGTTCCGACCGGTTCGATCGGAATCGCCGTGTCCGACGCCTCGTCGACGGCGGACGGCCTGCTGCGCGACACCGATGCAGCGTTGTTCCGGGCGAAGTCCACCGGCCGGGGCCGGTGGCACTTCTTCGATCAGCAGATGCACGACCAAGCCGTTGATCGGCTCACGGTGGAGGGCGAGATCCGGCGCGGCCTCGACGACGGGCAATTCTTCGTGGTGTACCAGCCGATCGTGCGGCTGCGGGATCGCAAGGTGATCGGGCACGAGGCTCTGGTGCGCTGGCAACACCCGGTGCGCGGTCTTGTGTCACCAGGGGACTTTCTCCCTGTGGCCGAGGAGAGCGGCCTGATCGTGCCGTTGGGGCGGCACGTCCTCCATCAGGTGTGCACGACGCTACGCGACCGCAGCGACATGGGACCGATCAGTGTGAACGTCTCGGCTGTTGAACTGGCATCGCGCGGCTGGGCCGGGAGTCTGCTCGCAACGCTGGAGGACTACGCGGTCAAGCCCGAGCAGATCGTGGTCGAGGTCACCGAGACGGCAGTGCTGTCCCAGTTGGACAGCACGGGCGAGGATCTTGCGTCGTTGCGCGATCTCGGAGTGGGTGTTCACGTCGACGACTTCGGGACCGGCTTCTCCTCCATCTCGCTGTTGCGGGACCTGCCGGTCACCGGGCTCAAGCTCGACCGTAGTTTCGTGCAGAGCCTGACCTCCGATGACAGTCAGGCCAACGCGTTGTCGGCCGGTGTTGCGGGCCTGGTCCATGGGCTGCACCTGACGGGCATTGCCGAGGGGGTGGAGACGGAAGCGCAATGGGCGACCTTGTTGTCCCAGGGGTGGGAGTTCGGGCAGGGGTACCTCTTCGGCCGTCCCGCGCCCATGGAGTCGGCGTAGCGCTACGGGGCCGCGGCCTCGACCTCGGTGGTGGCCCTGGTGGCCAGCCACGACCCGATCAGCACGATGGGGAAACCCACGAGCATGCCGGTCGTGACGGGCTCGGAGAGCACCGCCACGCCAAGCAGCAAGGCGACGGCCGGATTGATGAATGTGATCACCACGGCCCGGACAGGGCCAGCGGCTGCGATGAGGCGCAGGAACAGGAAGAACGCCAAGGCCGTGCAGACCAGCCCCAGCACCAGCAGCGAAGTGATCGTTGCCTGTGACAGTGGCCACGACCCGATGAGTGCCGGCCCGCCGAGGGGAAGGTAGACGACGGCGACGACCAGTACTGACAGGGCGATCGTGCCGATGGCTGGCGCAGGGTTGTCGAGGCGGTCGAGCAGGATGGGTCCCACCGCGTAGCACGTGGCCACGATCAGCATCTCAAGAACGCTCACGCCGTCGAGATGGCCGTCCAGGGCGTTGAGCCCCACGAGCGCCGCCACGCCCAGCATGCCCAGTGCCATCCCGAGCACGCGCACACCGGCCAGTGTCCTGCGGTCGCCCATCATCGCCAGGACGACCGCGCCGATGATCGGGACCGCGGCCAGCAGCAGCCCGGCGAGCGCGCTGGAGATCCGCTGCTCGGCATGCCCGAGGAGCAGCCAGGGGATCCCCATCTCCAGAACAGCGAACACGGCAACCGGGCGCCAATGGCGCGCCGCTGCCCGCAACGCACCCGAATGCAGGGCCACCGGGACCAGGACGAGAGCGGCCAGACCTGTGCGCCCGAGCACAACGGCCGATGGCGGGATCTGCTCCACAGCGATCTTGATGAACAAGTAGGGCAGCCCCCAGATGACGGACATCGCCGCGAACAGCGCCCAGGCCTGACCGGTCAGGCGGTCGTGGTGATGGGCGGGCATGACGTCATGCTAGGTGTGGGCTGTGTGGCCTCCGGGGTGTGCAGGGCACAATGAGCCGGAACTGGCAGGAGTGGGGCGATGACGCAGGGCGACCATGTGATGCAGCGGGAGACGGTTCGGGAGGGCGTGACCATGGCGCTCTATCTGAGCCTGAGCCTGCTGGCGGTCCTGCTCGCCGTGCCCACCACCACTGAGGAGAATCCGCTTGGGCTGGTGAGCCTCAGCGCCTGGGGTTGCTGGGGGCACATCTGATCGCCTTCACAATGTCCTCGCGACTGGTGTCCGAAGGGGTCTTCGACGCCGAGTCTCGCCGGGTGGCCACAGCCCAAGTGGCTGCCGGGCTCGCAATCGTCATCGTGGTCACCATCCCCATGCTGCTGTTCGACGCTCCCACGAGCCTGCACGTCGCGGAAACGCTGTTGCTGCTGGTCGTACTCGGTGTGGGCTACCTGACCGCTCGCGCGGCCCAGGCATCAGTGCTCAGGTCCGTGCTCTATCTCGTTGCCGTACTGCTGGTCGTGGCGGGCGTGCTCGTGATCAAGGCGCTGGTCGGTCACTGATCCCTGGCTCGGTCGATCACGCACCGCAGGTTCAGCCGGTCACGAGGGTGAAAAGCCACACCCCGATGGCGATTCCGACCAGGATCGCGATCAGCTGCAGGATGGCCATGGCCGCCTTCGTTGCGTTGGAGTTGTTCACCCTTCCTCCAGTACACGTTGTTTGGCCGCGCGGAACTCCTCGTCCGTGAGCGCCCCGGAACGATGCAGTTCGGCCAGTCGCTCAAGGGCTTCCGGAATCGAGTCGGTGGGAGTGGAAGGTGTAGGCGCTGTGAGGTGCCGCACGCTCACCGGGGCCGGGGTATCTCGGTAGGGGTCGACCGGCATGTCTGACGGCGCGTCGGCCCACAGCATCTGCTTGGCGACGTATCGGTTGAACAGTCCCAACAGCGGGAATCCGCCCATGAGCACGAAGGCGATGCCGCAGATGATCCATCCCCAGACCAGACCATCGGAGCCGTCGGGCGGATTGAGGCCGTACTCCCAGAAGTTCCAGCCGAGACTAAGGAACAGCGCGGACCAGGTGAGCAGCGTCAGGCGTGGCCCGGGGAGTCTGGACACGGACACCGCGTACATCCACAACCCGAGGAGTCCGACGATGATCCCCACAGGCATCAGCGCCGCAGCACCTTCGGGGCACTCCTGCGCGATGACATACGGTCCACCGGATGCGCAGTACCCTCCGATGTCCATCACGGCCCGCATGCTCAAGAAGACCAGTGTCAATCCCGTGGTGACGATCGCCAGCCCGACGAACATCAGCACCACGCGGCGCAGGGTCGTCGGATCCATGGCACTCATCATGCCCGTGGGGATCACTCGGGGCCGCGCGCCCCCGCAGTCAGGTCGTCCAATGTCAGGGTGCGCATCTGCTCGACGCTGACATCTGCCACGTCCCGCAGGCGCCACGCGTGCTCACGCACTGCCGCCTCGAAGACGTTTCGCACGGTGCGGGCGTTGCCGAAGTCGGGGCGCGTCGCCAGGTCGGCGAAGAGACTACGGGCCTGATCCTCGATGCCGGCGACAAGGACGTAGTCGGAGTCCTCGCACATCCTCACCAGGATGCGTAGCAGTTCCTGTGCGGTGTAGTCGGCGAACGTGATGGTGGTCGGGAAGCGGGACTCCAGTCCCGGGTTCGCGGAGATGAACGTGCGCATGTTCTCGGGGTACCCGGCCACGATGAGGACCAGATCGTCGCGGTGGTCCTCCATGCCCTTGACCAGGGTGTCGATCGCCTCGACCCCGAAATCGTTGCGGGTCAACCCGTACGCCTCGTCGATGAACAGGATCCCGCCGAGGGCCGATGTGATCTGTTCCTGTGTCTTGATGGCGGTCTGGCCGACGTACCCCGCGACCAGCCCGGAGGCATCGACCTCGACCAGGTGGCCATCGGCGACCACGCCGAGGGCGCTGTAGATGCGCCCGACGATCCGCGCGACCGTGGTCTTTCCGGTACCCGGGTTGCCCACGAAGACCAGATGACGACTGACCGTGGGGTTGCGCAGCCCCGCCTTCTCGCGCATCTGTGCGATGCGGATGAGTTGCACCTGCTGATTGATCTCCCGCTTGGCGTCCTCCAGCCCGACAAGACGTTCGAGGTCGTCGAGCGCTTCTCCCACCGCGGTGGCGTCGGGACCACGTTCCGGCGTGATCTGTGTCGTCACCGCCGGGGTCGGCTCCAGTTGCGTGTTGCTGACCGGAGCGGTGCGCGTCACCGTCGCCGCGATCGCGCTCGCGGCGCGGGCGGCACCGGCATCGGCGACCGCGAACTGCATGCACGCCAGGCGTGTGATCTGTACGAGGAACAGCGAGTATGCCTGCACCTGACTGCGGTGTCCCGCTGCGATAAGTGCACGCAGCGTCGGCGGTGGCGAGGTGCGGAACACCGTCCCCTGCTTCGCGAGCGCCCGGGTCTCGGGGACCGTCCAACCGAGGTACTGAGCGAACTGCGCCAGGCCGGTCGCGGCCGCGTCGCCCAGCGAGATGATGGCCGCGGCGATCTGGAAGGCCTCCCGGGCGGCGGCATCCGGATCGTCGAACATGGCAGACGCATCGGAGACGAAGCGTTTGAGGTCGGGAGCGGGGGAGTCTGCCACGTTGCCGATGCTAGACCGGGCGGTGGGGGCGCGGACGGCAGGTCACTCGACGTGGGTAGCCGGATGAGGTACAGTAAGTGAACAACAAGTTAACAGAACGTACTTCGACATTACGGATGCAGGAGGTTCCTCATGAAACTCATCCGCTCGCTGCTCTTCCTCGACTGCACACCCCGGGTCTTCTGGGCCGAGGTCATCCAGGACCGCTGAGGTCCCCTGACGCCGTGAGAGGCCATCGGGCGCTTGATGCGCTCGGTGGCCTCTCGGCGTATCGACGGCACTATGCTTGGCAGCCCCTTTCATGGGAGCGACCATGGCATACCAACCGACCTGGGAATCTGTCTCGAAGCACCCGGTCCCGCAGTGGTTCGACGACGCCAAACTCGGGGTCTTTCTGCGCTGGGGGCTGTATTCGGTTCCTGGTTGGGCCCCTCAGGTACCGGACATCCAGCAGATGCTGCGCGAGCAGGGACCCAGCGGCATGCTGCGCAACAACCCCTACGCGGAGTGGTACCTGAACTCGATGCGGATCACGGGCAGTCCCACCTGGGAGCACCATCGGGACACCTACGGTCCCGGTTCGACGTACGACGACTTCATCGCGACATTCGACGAACGCTCCGCCACGGCGGACCTCGATGCATTGGCCGGTGTCTGTCGGGCCGCCGGCGCTCAGTATGTGGTCCTCACGACCAAGCATCACGACGGCTTCACACTGTGGCCGTCGGAGTTGGCACACCCACACAAAGGGCACTACCACGCGCAGCGCGACCTCGTGGGCGATCTCAGTTCGGCGGTACGCGCCCAGGGGATGCGGATGGGGCTGTACTACTCGGGTGGCTATGACTGGCCGTTCAATGATGCGTTGCTGGCCAATGCCGGCGATGTCGCCCTCGCAGTGCCGCCGGGTGAGGACTACGCGCAGTACGCCGACGGTCATGTCCGGGAACTCATCGACTCGTATGCGCCGTCGGTGCTGTGGAACGACATCTGTTGGCCACCGGACGCCGACCTCGCGGCACTGTTCGCCTACTACTACAACGAGGTCGAGGAGGGTGTGGTCAACGATCGGTGGTTGCAGCGAGCCATGCCGCGCAATCCGGTCTCCGATGCGACTGCGCGCGGGGCGGGATGGTTGGTGCAGGCGAGTTGGCGGGTCGTGCCCGAGAAACTGAAGAGTCTGACATTTCCGGCATCGACCCACTACGACTTCCGAACCCCCGAGTACGCGTCGTTCGACGAGATCGAGTCCAAGAAGTGGGAGGCCACCCGGGGGGTGGGACATTCCTTCGGGGCGAACCGGAACGAGCGTCCCGAGGACATCATCACGGCGACCGGCGTGATCCGGATGCTGTGTGACGTCGTTTCCAAGAACGGCAACCTCCTCATCGGGATCGGCCCCGACGCCAGTGGCACCATTCCCGAAGAGCAGCAGGTCCCACTGCGTGGTCTGGGCGACTGGCTGGCCGTCAACGGCGAGGCGATCTACGGGACCCGGCCATGGACGGTGGCGTCGACCACGACCACCGAGGGGACGGAGGTCCGCTTCACCGTGCGTGGGGACCGGGTCTACGCGATCCTGCTCGATGCTCCGGGGGTGCGCCGGTTCGGGTTGCGGCGGGTCGGTCTCGGTGGCGACGAGGTGCGGCTGCTCGGGGTCGACACCGCGCTTCCGCCAGGTGATGGGCCGACAGTCGAGCTGCCGCCGCAGGTCCCGGTGAGCGCGGCCCTGGTGCTGGATCTCGGGACCGATGTGAGGTGGCTCGGATAGTGCCGGTGACGGGCACCGCGCGCACGGATCCGTGAGCACTTCTGTGAAGCGTTAGCGTGGCGTCGCCTCCCGGGCGCTAACGGATCACCGCAGTGCTCACGGATCTGCGGGCGCCTCGTTCGGCGCGATCCGAACGCAAACCGCGGAGTCGGTGTCCGTCGTCGCGGGGTGAGGGGGGAGAATGCCGGAATGAAGCACACCGAAGAGATGCACAAGGCTGCCGACGGCGTTGAGATCTACCGTCAGCAGTGGTTCCCCGACGATGAGCCGCGGGCAGTCGTCTGCCTCGTCCACGGTCTCGGGGAGCACTCCAGCCGTTACGGCCATCTCGCGAAGCGTTTCACCGACCAGGGCTTCGCGGTCTTCGCGATGGATCTGCGCGGACATGGCAAGTCGGCTGGAACTCGCGGGGACCTGCGCGTCACGCAAGCCGTGGAGGATGTGGACGAGTTGCTCGGCCAGGCCACCGCGCAGTTCCCCGGCCTGCCGGTGTTCATCTACGGGCACAGCCTCGGCGGACTCATCACGATGACCTACACCGTGCAGCGCCGTCCGGAGATCGCCGGACAGGTCGCGTCGGCGCCCGCGCTGGACAGCGAACTGCGTGACCAGCGGGTCAAGTTCGCGCTGGCCAACCTGCTGGGCGGGGTCGCCCCGGGCATCATCCTGCCGACCGGCCTGGATGCCGACGGCGTCAGCCGCGATCCCGAGGTGGTGGCCGCGTACAAGGCCGACCCACTGGTCCACGACAAGGGGTCGACCGGGTTGGCCAAACAGACGTTCGCCGCGATGGATGCCATGATGGCGCAGTCGTCCTTCCCCGTGCCGCTGCTCATCATCCATGGCACCGCGGACCGGCTCACCGTGCCGGAAGCGAGCAAGACCTTCGTGAACAACGTCACCGGCGATGTCACGCTGATCGAGTACGACGGCATGTTCCACGAGCCTCACAACGAGCCGGAGCAGCAAGAGGTGTTCGAGGACGTGCACGCGTGGATGGAGTCACGGCTCTGACCGTCGGCGATGCCTGAGGTGGTTCTCCCCGGCGGCCGGGTGCTGGCCTATCGGGAGTACGGCGAGCCGTCCGGTCGCCCAGTCATCTGCAACCACGGCGGCCTGATGTGCGGTCAGGACATCTCGCCGGCTGACGCGGCGGCGCGTGACCTGCACCTGCGGCTGATCTCCCCGGATCGGCCGGGCATCGGGTCGTCGACTCTGAAGCGTGGCCGGATCACCGCCGACTGGGCCCACGACGTCGACAACCTGGCGGATGCGCTCGGGCTCGACGCGTTCGGAGCCTTCGGCTGGTCTCTGGGTGGGCAGTACGCGCTGGCTCTCGGAGTCCTGTTACCGCAGAGAACCACCGCTGTGGTGGTGGTGGCAGGGTGCCTCCCGGGACTTGCACCCGAGCAGATGAACCCCACAGACCGCCGCTTCATGCGTGTCTCACAGGCCTCGGCACCGGCCGCGGCGGCAATGTTCGGGATCGTGCGGACGGTCGCCCAGCTGGCCCCCCGGGTCGTTCGTGACGCGACGATGCGCACCGTGTGTCCGGCCGATCGAGAGGTGCTGGCGGCGTTGCCGGATTCGGCTCTGGGGCAATGGATGGCGGCCGCCACGACTCGCCCCTCCGGAATGGTCGAGGAGTACCGGGTGCTGGGACGGCCGTGGGGATTCGACCTGTCAGGCATGCGGGCTCCCACGACCTACTGGCAGGGCGGCATGGACACACTGGTCCCGGCGCAGTGGGCTGACCGGCTGGGCGCGATGACTCCCGGCGCCACTGTCCGCACGGTCCCGGGTGATGGCCACTTCCTGGCGTACAGCCGCTGGCACGAGGTACTCGGGGCCTTCGCCGCGCGGTGACGTCCGACCCCGTCCGCAGGTAGGGTCGGCGTAGAGGCGCCAACTCATCGGAGGGTGGATATGCACAACGTCGAGGGCAAGAACGTCCTGATCACCGGGGCAGCAATGGGTCTGGGGCGACTGTTCGCCGAGCGGGCCGTGGCCGAAGGTGCGGCAGCCGTGGTGCTGTGGGACGTCAATGAGCAGGCACTGGTGCAGACGGCCGACGAGCTGCAGGCCGCCGGAGGCTCGGTGTACGGCTACATCGTGGACGTGTCATCGGCCGATGAGATCGAGGCCACCGCAGCCATCGTGCGCGAGGAGATCGGGGAGATCGACGTCCTCTTCAACAACGCCGGGATCGTGCGCGGGAACTCCTACTTCTGGGAGGTCGACGACGTCTCGCAGATCCAGTTGACGATGGCCATCAACTCCGTGGCACCCATGCTCGTGTCCCGGGAGTTCCTGCCAGGCATGATCGCGAAGACGTCGGAATGCCGGATCGTCAACATCGCGTCGTCGGCGGGTCTGGTCTCGAACCCGCGGATGTCGGTGTACGCGGCCTCGAAGTGGGCCGCCATCGGCTGGTCCGACTCGGTACGACTCGAACTGGAGCAGGCCGGCTACGAGCACATCAAGATCACGACCGTTTGTCCCACGTACATCAACACCGGGATGTTCGACGGCGCGAAGAAGATGCTGATGACCCCTATGCTCGAGCAGGAGGTCGTGGTGGACTCCACCTGGAAGGAGATGCTGCGTGGCGGTCCCTTCCTGTTGATCCCGTGGACGGCGAAGCTGAACAAGGTCCTCAGCGGGATCCTGCCCGTCGGAATCCGGGACTTCGTGCTGGACAAGGCAGGTGTCTACCACTCCATGGAGGAGTTCCAGGGCCACGATGACCTGAAGTAGTCATGGCTGTCGAGATCGAGCGGAAGTTCCTGGTCGTCGGTGACCAGTGGCGGTCGGCGGTGACCTCGTCCACCCGGATCGTGCAGGGATACCTGGCCTCCACACCGGACGTGACGGTACGTGTACGGGTGCGTGGTGATCGCGGGTATCTGACCATCAAGGGCCGAACCAGCGGGATCAGCCGCAGTGAGTTCGAGTTCGCGATCCCCGCCGACGACGCGGAGGCGATGCTGGGCGAGTTGGCGACGGGGCCGGTTGTGGAGAAGACCCGCCACCTGATCGACGTCGATGGTCACATCTGGGAACTCGATGTCTTCGCCGGGGCCAACGAGGGACTGGTCATGGCTGAGGTCGAGCTGCAGTCGGCCGGCGAGTCCTTCCGAAGGCCGGACTGGGCAGGCGACGAGGTGTCCGATGATCCGCGCTACTACAACGTGAACCTGGCGAAGCACCCGTACTCGCGGTGGGGTGCCGACGCGACCTAACTGTTCTCGGATCCCTGGTCCCAGTCCACGGCGTCCTGAACGTCCGGCAGCGGCTCGCCCTGAACGTGCAAGCGGGCAGCGCGGACGGTCTGCGAGATGCTGTGCCAGACGTGTCCCGCCCCCAGTTCGCCGGTGAAGTCGGCGTTCTCCAGGACGACGCGGGCGGGGTAGTGCAGGCGGGCGATGAACAGCTCCACATCTGCCCGGCGCAGGCGTCGCAGCAACTCGGTGAGCATGGTGACGGTGGTGGCATCCATCTGACCCGTTGCTTCGAGGTCCAGGACCACAGCCTTGACGTCCTCGGCCTGCTCCACGTGATCGAGCAGGCGCGTGAAGGTCCATTCGCTGTTCGCCCAGAACAGCGGTGCATCCAGGCGGAGCACCAGAACTCCTGGGACCTCGGTGCGTTCCGGATGCCCCGTGACCGCCCCCCAGCCCGCCTTCTCTCCCGGAATCTTGCCGAGGACGTCGATGTCGACCCGGCTGGAGCGGTAGAGGATTCCGAGCAGCGACAGAGCCACGGCGGCGAGCAGCCCGTACAGGGGGCCGAACAACAACACACCACCCAAGCCGGCCAGGGCTGAGACGAAGTCGTTTCGCCGCACCTTGCGGTAGTAGCGCAATGAACCGACATCGAGGAGGAACCACACACTGGCCACAACGATCACCGAGAGTGCGACCCGTGGCACGCCGGCGAGCAGGCCGGTCATCGTCAGCAGGAACACGACCACCACAGCGGCTGCCCATACCCCGGTGAACTGTGTTCGGGCGCCGCTGTTGACGGCGGTGCCGGTGCGGCTGAGGCTGCCACAGACGCTCAGCCCGCCGCACATGCCAGCGCCGATATCGGCCATGCCGTTCCCGAGGAACTCGGAGTCGGTGTTGATCCGGTAGTCGCCGCGCTGCGCGAAGATCCGAGCCGCAGCCAGACCTTCGCCCACTCCCGCGACGGCCACCGCCAATCCACCAAGGACGACCTGGGTGAGGTCGGTGGTGCTGATGGCCGGAAGTGCGATGGTCGGCAGTCCCGGCGGAACCTGGCCGATGACTTCGACGCTGTGGCCGCGGGCATCCCAGAACTGGCCGAGGGCGATCGCGATCACCATGAGCACCAGCGCCCACGGCACTCTGGGCCATCGTGCGCTGCCGACGAACAGGATCACCAGGCCGGTCGTCCCGAGCGCGAGGGTGAGTGGATTGATGTCGCCCAACTCGCGCAGGGTCGTCCAGACACGTTGCACGAAGTGCGGGTTGGCGGAACTGACCCCCAACAGGTGCGGAAGTTCGCCGGCGATCACGGTCAAACCCAGGCCGAAACTGAAACCCACGATGACCGGCCGGGAGATGAAATCCGTGACCCAGCCGAGCCGCAGGATCCCGAAGAGGGCCAGCCACAGGCCGGCTGCCAGTGCGACGGCGGCGGTGAGCGCAGCAGCACGGGCGGGGTCGTTCACACCGCCGATGCCCGCGATGACAGCGCCCGACATCAGCGCGACGGTGGACGTCGGGCCCATCGCCACATGACGCGAGGAGCCGAAGATCGCGTACAACACCAGCGCTGCGGGCAGTGCGTAGAGGCCCACTTGGATCGGAACCTGCGCGACCGTGGAGTACCCCATGGCCGTAGGAATCGCTACGGCGGCCACGGCCAGTCCCGCCAGTGCGTCGCGTCCCAGCCATGCACGGCGGTACTTGGGGGCCCATACGACGATGGGCGCGATGTTGCCCAGCCGAACGGCCATGAATCACCTCCCGTGGCAGGCTAGCGCCGACGTTGCCCGATGCGCTGCTTCAGGAAACCGCAACGTAGGACACAGCGATGGCGGTCACCAGGCTGACGATCACCAGAGGGATGCCGAACTTCACGAACGACCCCATGCGGTAGCGGCCAGGCTGCATCACCATCAGGTTCGACTGGTGGCTGAACGGGTTGAGGAACGTGAACGAGATGCACGTGCCGATCAGTGCCAGCAGGACGAGCGGGTCCACATCGAACGCGGCGGCCAGAGTAAGCCCGATGGGTGTGAGGATCGAGGCGGCGGCCGCGTTTGTGGTGATGTTGGTCAGGATGGTCGTACTCACCGCCAGAGTGATCACCACTGCCGTCAGGCTCCCCGCGGACACCGTCGTGATCGCGTCCGAGATGACATCGGCGATGCCGCTCTCCACAACGATGGCACCCAGACCCACCGAACCGGCCAGGATGAACAGGACGTTCCAATCCAGTGCCCGCACGGCCGCCCGAGGTGTGAGCACGCCGGAAAGCACCATCAGGACGGCGCCGGTGAAGGCTGCGATCTCCACGCGCGCGAGTCCGAACGACGCAGCGAGGATCACCCCCAGGAGGATCCCCAGAGCCCACCACGTCCGGCCCGGCTGGGGTGCCTTTCCAGCGGCGTCCTGCCAGAGGCCGATGTCCGAGTGCTGCTGAAGGGCCTGGGGGTCTTCGCAGGTCAGGTAGACCGTGTCCCCGGCGTTGGCCATCGTCTCCTGCAGTGGTTCGCGGGTGCGCGCAGCGATGACATCCACATCCCCGTGTGCCTCCAGATCACCGAGTGTTCCGCGTTCACCCGGAGCCACCGATGCCGCGTAGAGACGCTGTTCCATCAGCCCGAAGCGGGGGCTGCGCCACAACGCCGCGACACCTTCCTCGGTCGCGTCGAACACCAGCACGTCTCCGGCATCGAGGGGTTGCTCGGCGTCGAGCTCGTCGAGGCCGCGGCGGATGGTGACAAGCGAGTACAACTGTGTACTGGCAACTCCCAGATCCCGGGCGCGTCTGCCGATCCCGATCGCGCGCGGGGCCACGGGCAACTCGACCCGCCAGTCCCGGTCGGTGTCAGGTGCGTCCTGGGCCGCCGTGAATGCTCGGGGGGACGCCACCAGCAGCCACGCCCAGCCGACCAGGCACACCGGCAATGCGACCACCGCGAAGGAGTACATCCCGACCTCGACTCCCGCGCCGCTGGCGATGCCGGCGATGAGCAGGTTGGAGCTGGTGCCGATGAGCGTGGTCGAACCGGCCAACGTCGTCGCGTGAGCGATCGGCAGCAGCACCTGCCGGGCGGGGATCCCCCGGGTCTGCTGCAGTTCCTTCACTGCCGGGATGAGCATCGCCACGATCGGTGTGGTGTTGATGAGTGCGCTCATCACGCCGACCGGCACGATGAGTCTGCGCAGCGTCTGGCCCGCCGAGCGGACGGTGCGCAGCAGACGCCACGCGACCCGGCTCACAACGCCGGTGTGGATGACGCCCTTGGCGATGACCAGCATCGCCGCCACCGTGATCACGCCGCCGTTGCTCAGACCACCGAACAGAGCGCTCGGCTCCACCACACCCGTCACGCCGGCCGCCGCCAGTCCGGTGGCCAGCGCAAGCACCGGCGGTACTTTGCCGGAGGCCATGGCGACCAGCGTCAGGACGACTATGGCGGCGGCCCAGTAGATCACGCGAGAACCTTTCGAGTGCGGCTCTGGCGAGAGTACCGGGATCGGGGCTCTCGTCACCCGATCTGGGGGGAGCCATGGGTGGTGGCGCGCCTCTAGGTTGTGCATGTGAGCGATCAGGGCGGCGTGACCTCGGGTGACGACTACGTCGCACCTGCCAGCCCGCCGCCAAGACGTATCCGTAACCGGATCCTGAAGTTCGTAGGCATCCTCGTTGTGGTCGCCCTGCTGTATTACTCCCTGTTCGTACTCCTGCCCAGCGAGTTGGACTGGGCGACGGTGTGGGCGGATCTTCAGGCCCTGACCGGTGGGCAGATCGCGGCGCTGGTGGCATCCGGACTGCTGGCCATCGTGGCGCTCGGGTGGACCTCCAAGGCCTCATTGCCGGGCTTGTCGTTGTACCAGGGCACCGAATCCTCGGCGACCAGCCAACTCAGTGCATTCGTGTTCCCGCCGCCGGCCGACATGGCGATCAGGTTCGCGATGTACCGCACATACGGGTTCTCCGACGAGCAATCGGCGGTGGCGGTGTTGATCGCGATGGTCGCGCGATACGCGATGGTGGTGGTGATGCCCCTGATCGGCATGGCCCTGGTGATCATCGCGGGGCTCGCCGACTGGAGCGCGCTCTGGTGGTTCCTCGGGATCGGGACCGTGTTCGGACTGCTGCTGTGGGTGGTGCTGCGGGTGGTCCACAGCGATGCAGCGGCGCACCGGGTCGGCGCCTGGCTACAACGGGTCGCGGCCCGGGTCATCCATTGGTTCCACCGCACACCACCGACCGATCTGGAGGACAGCGTTGTCGACTTCGGTCGCCGAACCCAGAACACATTGGACCGGAACGGCCGCAGTCTGGTGATCTCAAACGTCGGCTGGGGTTTGTCGAACGCACTCGTCATGCTTCTGTGCCTGCGCTTCTCGTCGGTCTCGTCCGACTCGGTGCCTTTGGCGGCGGTGGTCCTGACTGCCGGGCTGATGATGGCCATCAACATGTTGCCGATCCCCGGCAAGGACGCCCTAGCGGTCTCCTGGATCGCAACGATCCTCGGTCTCACATCGAGCACGGACATCAGCAATCTCGGGACCGCCATGCTGCTCTACCGTCTCGTGACATGGATCCTGCCGATGCCGGTGGGCGCGGTGTTCTTCCTGCTCTGGCGCAGTCGGGTCAGGCGGAACAAGGCTGCGGAAACGGCTGCTTAGCCCCGGCGTTGTTCGTTAGCGGCGGACGAGCCGAACCCCCGCCAGCGCGGGGTTCGGTGGGGTTCGGGTAGTCCGGTGGGGTTCAGCGCCCCGTCCAACGGCGGGCGACCACCTCGGGCGGCACTGCCGGGCCCGCGGCCATGACTGGGGGTGGTTGCCGGGCCCGTGCGCGCGCACCAGTCGGGTCTCACCCTCGGCGGCGAGGAGTTCGACCACAGCCACCCACGCTCCTCGTCGTGCGGCAGCCACCACCCGTCAGACCGCGCTGCGGGCGGCGTCTTCGGACAAGCGTTGGGCGAGATAGATGGGCAGGATGGAGAGGACGACGAGTGCGGCTGCGACCACGTTGACGATCGGTGCCTGCTGCGGGCGGAAAAGGTTGTTGAAGATCCACAGCGGGAGGGTCTGAATGCCCGGTCCGGCGGTGAAGGTCGTCACGATGATCTCGTCGAAGGACAGACCGAAGGCCAACAGCGCGCCCGCGACGATGGCGCCGCGCATGTTGGGGAGGATCACATGTCGGAAGGTGAAGGCGCGGCTCGCCCCGAGGTCCATCGACGCCTCAACGACATCACCTCCGAGTCGTCGCAACCTCGCCGAGGTGTTGTTGAACACCACCACGATGCAGAACGTCGCGTGCGCGACGACCAACGTGAAGAATGTGAGTCCGCCCAGGAATGACGTGAACATGGTGTTGAGGGCCAGACCTGTCACGATGCCTGGCAGCGCGATCGGTAGTACCACCAGCAAGGAGATCGTGTTGTGTCCGAAGAACTTCGTCCCGGACAGGGCGAACGACACCAGCGTTCCGAGTACCAGGGCCACCAACGTGGCGACCGTCGCCACGACCACCGACGTGACGAAGGCGTCCCGGACCCCCTCGTTCGACACGGCGCGTGACCACCACTCGAGCGTGAATCCCGGGGGCGGCCACGCGAACGTGAGGCTGGTGTTGAAGCTGTTGACAAGGATGATCAACAACGGGATGTAGATGATCGCGCTGACCAGCACGAAGAACCCCGCAAGGAGCCACTTGGTGCCTCGTGTGACTGTCATTCCGGCCCCCTCACAGGTTCTCCAGCGCGCCCGTACGACGCACCGCGGTCAAGTAGCCGATCATGATCAGCACAGTCATGGACGCGACCGCCGCGGCGAACGGAAGATCGGTGGAGAAACTCTGATAGACGACGTTGCCGAGCATCTGGGCTTTGCCACCCACCAACTGAACGGTGATGTAGTCACCGAGGCTCAGGGAGAAGGTGAAGATCGAGCCCGCGACCAGGGACGGGAACACGATCGGGAGCAGAACCTGCCGGAACGTGCGCATGGACGAGGCGCCGAGGTCCGAGGAGGCGTCGAGCAGCGACTGTGGGACGTTCTGCATGCCGACATGGACCGGGAGGATCATGTAGGGCAACCACAGGTAGGTCAGCACGATCACAACCGCCACCCAGCCGAAGCCGGGCGAGAATCCCAGGGTGGAGGCGAGCACCCCACCCTCAGGACTGAAGATCACCCGCCATGCGTAGACCTTCACCAGGTACGAGGCCCAAAGGGGTGTCAGCATCAGCGCGACCAGCAAGGGTTGCCAGCGGGCGGTGGCCACCCGCGCCATGAAGAAGCCGATCGGTACCGCGAGCACCAGGCACAGCAGGGTGACTGCGACCGCCACCCCGAGCGTGCGCAGGGCGACTGTGATGTAGGCGGGGTCGGTGAAGAGGCGCTGGAAGTTCTCCAGGGTGAAAGCCCGGACGACCGCGCCTGTGAACGAGTCCGTCGTCCAGAATGCGCTCACGAACAACATGGCCAACGGCAGCACGTAGAGCAGGATCAGCCAGGTCATCGGTAGGGCTAGTAGCCCTGCGATCCGGATGCCGACGTGCCGGTGCAGGAAGCCCTGCCATGCCCGCATGGGGCTCACTGCGGTGGCGCTGCTCACCACGTCTCCTTCTGTCCGGGCCGGTGGTGTGCCGGCGACTCGACAGCCGCCGGCACACCACGATCGATCAACTAGAGCGCAGGCTCGTCCATGCGGCAACCCAGTCCTTGTAGGGGACGCAGGTGGCATCGGTACGGCCGTCAAGGCACTGCTCCGTAGGTGTGGTCCAGTACCAGACGTTGGTCCAGTAGTCCTCGGTGTCCGCGTGGAACTGCGCGCAGTGGTCCTCGTTCTGCGTCAGCTCGCATGACTTCGAGTTGGCCGGCGCTTCGCCGAAGTACTCTCCCGACATCGCGCTGGATCGCCTTGAGCTCTACCTGCATCTGCTGACGGAGTTTGAGATCGAGGGCGCCGAGCGGCTCGTCCAGGAGCAGTACCCGGGGCCGTTTCACGAGAGCCCGCGCCAGGGCCACGCGCTGTCGTTGACCGCCGGAGAGCTGGCTGGGCCGGCGGTCGGCGTAGTCGGCAAGCCGCACCTGTGCCAGCGCCTCAGCGGCACGTTCGCGGCGCTCTGCCTTCGGCACCTTCTTGACCTTGAGTCCGTACTCGGTGTTCTGCATGACGGTCATGTGTGGGAACAGCGCGTAGTCCTGGAAAACGGTGTTCACGTCGCGATCGAACGGCGGCACCGTCGATACGTCCACACCACCGAGCTCGATGGTGCCCGATGTGGGGAGCTCGAATCCGGCGATCATGCGCAGAACCGTGGTCTTGCCGGACCCAGAAGGTCCCAGCAAGGTGAGGAACTCGCCATCCATCACCTCGAGATCGACGTCATCCACGGCAGTGACTGCGCCTGGGAACTCTTTGCGTAGTCCGCGGATGCGAATGGACACGTCGTGTGGGGGAGACTCTCCAGACAGTGTTGCCACGCATATCACTATCGACGGATTCGATGGATCGAGTAAGCGTAGCGTATGGTTTCCGCGACAAAATGGCGGCCGAATCGACCGAATCCATCGCAGTTCGTTTCCCGTGCTGCCTCACTGTCTGCTCGGCCGGGCCATCGCGAGGCGCCAACAGGAGACTGAGATCGCCGCGCGGCAGACTTGCCGACATGCGCGGATACCTTGCCTGTCTGGTCACGGCGGTTGTGGCGCTCACCGGAGCCGCCCCCGCCGTCGCCGATATCGGCGACAACCTGCCGCCAGATGCGGACCCGACCGTCTGGCGGAACTACGTCGAGGGGTATCGGGAGGCGCCCGACTGGTCCCCGCGCGGCACGATCGTCGCCGACACCGGCTTCCGCGCGCATCCGGACGGCTTCAGCTTCTTCAACAACGGTGTGCCCGACCAGTTCAACAACGCGCTGTTCGGCAGCCCGTTGAAAGGGCCCAAGAACTTGGATGCCGAGGCGATGCGGTCGTTGATGGGCAAGCGCGTATGCGCCGAGAAGGCCGCGACCGGGCCCTGCACGCTGACCCTCGCCGCGCAGCAGTGGATGGACAGCGCGAACGAGTCGATGGCCGGGGGCCACTGTTTCGGGTTCGCCAGTACCGCTGCCGAGTTGTTCGGGAAGATGCTGAGTCCGGAGCAGTTCCAGGCGGGCGTGACGCGCACGTACGATCTGGGCCTGCGCACGCCGATCTCGCGTCAGATCGCGCGGAACATGGCCGCGCAGTTCACCATGAACGTGTTGGACTACCGCACGTCGCCCCGTCAAGCCGTCAATCTGCTCAAGAGGTCGCTGTCCGCGGGATCGGTCCCGTACACGCTGTTCATCCTCTGGAGCGGCGGTGGTCATGCACTGACTCCGTATGCCGTGTTCGACCGCGGCGATGGGAAGTACGACATCGGCGTGTACGACAACAACTACCCGGATGCGGACCGGGCCATCCGCGTGGACACTGTGAAGAACACCTACGAGTACCTCGTGATGACCACACCCGACGGCGAACCGGAGATCGCCAAAGGCGTCATCGGGTTGGTGCCCACCGACGTGATCGCGCAGCGGCAGAGCTGCCCGTTCTGCCCTGGGGCGAACGAGACCACCGTGCAGTTGAAGCCGGTGAAGACGCGGGTGCCCATCAAGACCAGGCTGACCGACCTCGACGGCAAGAAGATCAAGGGCGCGGTCGTGAACAAACCCACCAACCCGTGGCGGCCCGGGCAGCGCTGGGAGTTCCCCACGTATGTGGTCCCGAAGAAGCAGGACTTCATCGTGACCATCAATGCGCGGCGGAGCAAGGTGCCGGTGCGCACCAATGTCCTGGCAGTGACCGGCCAGTTCACGGTGGGCACTCGCGGGGCGACAATCCCGGCCCGGGGGGTGGGCGCCGTCGGGCTGGTGCCCGAGCGTGGCCTGATCGTCTACGGTGCCAACAAGGGAAGCGACCTCGGAGCGCTCACGTTCGTGGACAACCGGCCGGCCCTGCAGGTCGAGGTCCGGGCCCGTACCCAGTCCGCGGGTGGGCCGTTCCTGCTCGGGCAGCTGAACGAGCGGCGCAAGAAGGTCGTGTTGTTCACGCCGAACGGACGGCAGGGCAGCGCGAGTGCCACAGCGACGCTGCTGTTTGTAGCGCCCTCCGGGATCCCGGTCACGGTGCGTGCCCGGGCAGCGGCCCTGCTGCCGCGCAATGCCCGGCTCGTGTTCGACTACTCGGCCTGGGGTCCCAAGGACCGCTCCGGTGTCGTGGCCTACGTGAAGCGCAAAGGTGGGCGGACACCTGTCGATGTGACGTTCACCAGGGTCGGTCCGTGACCGGAGTAGCCTCGCAGGCGTGACGGATTTCGCGCGCAAGAGTTTCTGGTTGGCCGATGCCCCCTACACCGCAGGGCCGGTGCTGGAGGGGGACCTGAGAGTTGATGTGGCGATCGTCGGCGGCGGTTTCACGGGCCTGAGCGCCGCCTACCACCTGCATGAGGAGGATCCGGGTCTGCGCATCGCGATCCTCGAGTCCGAGGTGGTGGGATACGGCGCGAGTGGCCGTAATGCGGGGTTCTCGATGACGAAGATCGGGATGATGCACTCGTTCACCGCGACCCGCTTCGGGAAGACGAAGGCGAAGGAGGCGCACCTGTACGCCGACCGGGCCGTGACGCTGCTCAAGGGTCTTGTCGAGGACCTGGCACTCGACTGCGACTACGAGCACACCGGGTTCCTGTGGGTGGCGACCTCGGAGAAGTACAGCGAACGCCTGCTCAAGGAGATCGCACTGGTCCACCGTCTGGGCATCACGGGGATCAACCTGATCGACCACAGCGAACTCATGGGTCGGGTGAGTAGTCCCCTGTATCGGGGACCCGCCTGGTGGGAACCGAACACCGGCATCCTCAACCCGGCCAAACTCGTGCGGGAATGGCGTCGTGTCCTGGACACGCGGGGCGTCCCGATCTACGAGAACACGCCGGTGACAGGCATGACGACCGGCCACGGGGCCACACAGTTGTTCACCCCTGCTGGCACGGTGACGGCCGACAAAGTGGTGCTCGCGACCAATGCCTGGTCGCACCAGTTCGCACCGCTGGCTACCCGGCAGGTGCCGGTATGGACATACATCGTGCTCACCGAGCCGCTGACCGACACCCAACTCGATTCGATCGGCTGGCGTGGTCGTGAGGGTGTCGAGGACTTCCGCGATCTCGTGCACTACTACCGGCTCACCGCCGACAACCGGCTGCTCATCGGCGGGCGCGATGTTGCGCTCGGCGACGGTCGTTCGATGGACTTCGACGACAGCCCCGAGACGTGGGCTCGTCTGCGCGACGACGTGCGTGCGATCTTCCCCGGGCTTCGTGACGTCGAGTTCGCCGATGCCTGGGGCGGGCCGGTCTCGGCCACGCTGGACATGTTTCCGGCCATCGGGTACGCGGGCAGCCAGGACGTCATCTACTCGATGGGCTGTGTGGGCCACGGCGTGTCCACGACACACCTGAACGGACAGGCGATCCGTGACCTTGTCCTCGAGCGTGACACGGAACTGACGGACGTCTTCTTCGTCAACCGGAGAGTGATTCCGTTCCCGCCGGGTGGCCTCGGGCACAAGGTTGCGGAAAGGATTGCCGGTTTCCTGCGCTGGGAGGACCGTCGGCTCGACGTGTTGGGGTGAAGTGCACGAACGGCGGTGGTTTCTGCGGGAGATCTGTGCCAGACTCCCACCACCCGATGTGGACCTGGGAGGGCCCCATGATCAAGAAATACATCTCGTTCGCGGCCGCAAGCACAGTCGTCCTCGCACCGCTGGTACTGGCGGCGCCCACACACGCGGCAGTGGTCGCTCCGGCCAAGACGCTCTACGCCTGTCAGAAGAAGAAGACCGGCGCCCTTCGCATCGTCAAGAAGAGCAAGAAGTGCAAGAAGTCCGAGAAGAAGATCTCCTGGAACACGAAGGGGCCGAAGGGCGACAAGGGCGACATCGGCAATCCCGGGGCTCCTGGACCTGGGGCGACGCCCTTCAGTGCGAGTCTGGTGACCGTCAACACGGCGCTGTCCACGGTCGACAGTGACCCCATCGCCGTCGGCGATCTTGAATTGCGTTTCAGGTGTCTGTCGTTCCTCAGCGCCGCGGGTTCCTCCCCGCGGGTCACGTCCCCCACGGCGGCAACCTTCGCCACACGCGGGGTGTGGTTGAACAACTGGGCGATCCAGGACGGGGCGGTCAACAACCGGCCGTTGCAGGACACCAAGGACGGCAACCTTGCCGCGGGCTCCGAAGCGCTCGTGTCGCAGTGGGAGGCGCAGACCTACGGGGTCAACAACATCCGGCAGAACTTCGGTGTGGTGAACACGGTGGTCACGAACAGTTCGGGCAAGTACTTGATCACCTACGCCGCGTCGTCGCTGGTCCAGGTCGCGCCGAACCCGGCGAGCCCCAAGGCGTACTGCGAGATCACCGGATGGTGGTCCAAACTGTCCTGACCCCCGCGAGATGTGGAGGCGGGACGGGTGAGCGCCCGTCTCCACATCCTGGAGTCGAATCAGGAAGGGGCTTCACGTATGGGGTGGAAGCGTTATGTCGCGATCGGCGACTCCTTCACCGAAGGGATCGGCGACCCGCGCCCGGACGGACGGGAACGGGGGTGGGCTGATCGGCTCGCGGAGAGCCTGGCGCGTGAGCAACCGGGACTCGAGTACGCCAACCTCGCCATCCGTGGACGGCGACTCGCGGCGATCGTCGAGGAACAGGTGCCGAGCGCGGTGCAGTTGAACCCCGATCTGGTCAGTTTCGCGGGTGGTGTCAACGACGCACTACGCAGGAGTTGGGATCTCGCGGCCATGGCAGAAGGTTTGGAGGCGGGCATCGGTCAACTCGCGGGCACCGGTGCCGACGTCGTGATCGTGACCTTCGGCCGGCCGTCCCATCGATCGCGGGTGATGGGTACGGTCGAAGGCAGGCTTTCCGAGTATCGCGAGGTGACTTACGAACTGGCCGGCCGCTTCGGCTGTCGGATCGTCGATTTCTGGGACTACCGGGTCTTCGACGACCCGCGCTTCTGGTCCGACGATCGCCTGCATCTCAACCCGGTCGGGCATGAGCGGGTGGCGATGGCGGTGCTGGAAGCCCTTGGCCGTCCCAGCCGGCAAGCCTGGTGGCAACCCCTGCCCACAGCCAGACCAGCCTCACCAGCGGCCCGACTCGCCCGCGATGTCAACTGGGCCGGCAGGCATCTGGCACCGTGGATCGGGCGACGCCTCACCGGACGCAGTTCCGGCGACGGGGTCGAGCCGAAGCGACCCGTGCCGCAGCCGGTCAGTAATTGACGATGTAGAGCAGTGCGGCCACAACGGCTCCGGCGATCGGCCCGACGATGGGTACCCAGGCGTACCCCCAGTCGATCTTCTCCTTGCCGTGCAGCGGTAGGAGCGCGTAGGCGATTCGTGGCCCGAGGTCGCGCGCGGGGTTGATGGCGTACCCCGTGGCGCCACCGAGACCTGCGCCGATCGCGATGACCGCGAAGGCTACGCCGGCATACCCGAGACCGATGTTGCCGAGGTTGGGTGCCTGGCCCTCCGTCGCCGGCTGCCACGGCGCCTGCTGGATGATCCAATAGACCAGCACGAAGGTTGCGATCGCCTCGCTGACGGCGTTCCAGCCCAGCGAGCGCACCCCCGGCTTGGTGTAGAAGATGCTCCCGGTCGTGTGGAGTTCGTCATGATCGTCGAACTGCTTCTTGTAGACGATGTAGACGAGCAGGCCCCCGACAATGGCGCCGGTGAACTCGCCCAGGAAGTACCAGGGCACCGTGGACCATGCGACGTTGCCCGTCAGTGCCAGAGCCACGGTCACAGCCGGGTTGAGATGTGCGCCGGATTCCCACGCGACACTGGCCCCGACGAAGACCGCCATACCCCAGCCGAACGCGGTGAGCATCCAGCCGGCCGCTCCGAAGCCGAGGCTCTTGGGCAGGGATCCGAGCGCGCCGATGCCGCAGCCGACCAGTACGAGGATGCCTGTGCCGATGAACTCGTTGATGGTGATGGTCTGGAAACTCTCAAGGATGGACACGGTGGATGTCTAGCAGGTGTGAGCCCGGCAAGGTCAGTTGATGAGGTTGATCGCCCGGCTCACGGTGACGAGGATCGTCAGCAGAGACACCGATGACTGCACGGTGAAGAGGAACTTCGCCCGATGGCTCAGAGGCATGGTGTCGGTGGGCGAGAACGCGATGATGTTGGTGTACGCGGTGAACAAGTAGTCCGGCAGGCTCGGCGTCCACGTCATCCCGCTCGCCTGCTGGGGGAACTGGAAGTCCCAGTCGGAGCCATGACCTTCCGCGCGAACAACTGGTCCGCCACCGTCGACCCACCAGTACACCAGGCCGAAGCTGAGCACATTGATGATCAGCACCCCGAAGCCTGCGAACAGCAGTTCACCGCCGCTGTCCTCCACCCCTCGCAGCATCGAGACGAGAAGCAGCGAGGCGTTGAGAACACTGGTGAGCACCAGAAACGCGAGGTAGGCCGTGATCCCTCGCTTGATCCAGTGGGAAGCCAGCCCGGAGAAGCGCATGATGACCAGCGCGGCCGGGGCGCCGATGACCTCGATCGCAGGAATGACCCACTTGGCGCCCAAGGTCACTTCGTCGGGCAGAAGCATCTGGATCCCCGCGATGACCAGCACCACGGCGGCGACCTGGTACGAGGTTCGGGCCTCGATCTGATCCCTGGTCGGCACGTGGCCGACCGCGGGCTGATCGCTCATGTCGCAATGATGCTCACTATCCGGTAGGTGTGGCGCGTCGGCGACGTTGACCGCTTGGATGGGCGCATGCGAGGAGACCGGTGACGGCGCCCGAAGCCCGGCGGCTGGATGACGTGACGGGTTGGAACGGAAGCGCCGAGTTTGTTGAGGTGCTGCACCGGGGGGCGGGGACGGCAATCGAGCGCATCGTGTCCCAGGGGCACACCACGGATTGGTGCGATCAGGACCATGACGAGTGGGTCTTGGTGCACGAGGGCGCAGCGCGGCTGGAACTGGTCGAGGGGCGAACCCTCGATCTGGTGGCGGGCCAGTACGTGCTGCTGCCTGCGCGCTGTCGGCACCGAGTGGTGTGGACCGAGCAACTCACCGTCTGGGTGACGGTTCACTTCCCGGCGGTCGGCGGCGGGTAGTTGTCGTCTGGGCACCCAGTTGCCGCTGGGCGGGGGTTTGGGTGCCGGATGGGCAGGCAGTCGCGGCTGATGTCACGGTGGTCACGGCGATTCCTGCGAAGGTCAAGACGGTTCGCGTCGAATGCGGCACTTCGGTCAGCCGTTTGGTCCAGGGAGGCTGTCACGTTGGTGTTTGGTACCTGGCCACACGGCGTTGGACCGATAGCGGGGTCCGTCAGGATCTGTCTGCGCATTCCGGTTAGAGATCGGCAGGTTGGTTAGGCGGCGGCCGGTTGGTTAGAGTCCCACGGCCGTATAGGGCTAACCGGAGTGTCGGATCTCTAACCGGGATGCCGATCTCTAACCGGAGTGCCGATCTCTAACCGGGAGGTGCGATGACCACCGCCCAGCCGCTCGCGTGACCGAGCTCCCGAACAGAGCATCCAACCGATGTGTCCAGGTCGAACCAGCGGCGGAGGTCTCCCAACCAATGTGGGCCAACGCCACGGGATGCGCCACACTTCCGTCATGTCCAACGTCAAG
This sequence comes from Actinomycetota bacterium, assembly GCA_020636995.1. GTDB lineage: Bacteria > Actinomycetota > Actinomycetes > S36-B12 > UBA10799 > JADKAV01. The sequence continues at coordinate 215,102 of JACJWU010000001.1, forward strand.
CCGGCGGTGCTGGCGGTCATCGTGGTCCTGCAACTGCTGCAGGTCGTCTCGTTGGCCGCCTGGTTGTTCGCGATCCTCTTCGTGGGCGCGGCATGGGCGGAGGAGCAGGCCAACGCGGGGACGGTCGCCTTCGTGGCCGCGGTCTTCGGCTACCCGTTCTGGCTACTGGGCATGGGTGTCACGACCTGGGTGCTGGTGCGTCGCCGCAGCGCGGGGTGGGCTCTGGCAGTCGCAGTCATCGCGAGCGTGCCGGTGCTGCTCCTACTGGTAGCGATGGTGCTCGCCGGCTGACGGCAACGCAGTAGTGGCGTACGGTGAATCGGTGCGAGCATCTGCGGTAGTGCTGGTCGGCGCGGTGTTGCTGGCCGGCTGCAGCACACACGACGCCGGACACGGTGAGGAAGCACCCGCGGCCAGTGACACCAGCCACTCACCGGCGCACCAGGCTCCGGCCGAACCGGTCCTGACAGCAGGTGATGGCGAGCGGATCGTCACCGTGGCTGTGCCGACGGACTTCGCGCCGCAGGCGCCTGCCGGAGCGACCGACGAGTACCGGTGTTTCGTCGTGGACCCCGGATTGACCGAGGACGTGATGATCACAGGCACGGAGTTCCAACCCGGAAACCCTGCCATCGTCCACCACTCGATCCTCTACGCCGCGACTCCTGAACAGGTGCCTGCAGCCGAGGAACTCGACGCCGCCGATCCCGGCCCTGGCTATGAGTGCTTCGGAGGAGCCATGCTGCCTGCGCGCGGCGGTGTCCTCTCCGGTCTCGACGAATCCGATTGGATCACCGCCTGGGCGCCGGGGGGAGCGGCCAACGAGTTGCCCGCGGGCTATGGGATGGAGCTGACCGACGGTGGGCGGATCGTGATCCAGATGCACTACAACCTGCGCTCCGAGCAGGGAGTCGACAACACCGCCGTGCGGTTGCGCGTCTCCGAGAAGTCATTGAAGCCATTGCGGACGATGCTCATGCCGGCCCCCGTGGAGTTGCCCTGCGCCCCCGGTGAGACCGGACGGCTGTGCAACCGCACCGACGCCGTGGACGACGTGATCAGCCGCTTCGGTGCCGACAGCGGAGCGACCATCGCCGGTCTGCAGTTGCTCTGCGGCGGTGATCCCGATGCGCCGGCGGCGGGCTCCGTGCAGACCTGCGATCGACCGGTGGCCGCCCCTGCGAAGGTCTTCGCGGTCGCCGGCCACATGCATCTGCTCGGCCGTGAGATCACCGTGACCCTCAACCCGGGCCGCAGCGACGAGAAGGTCTTGTTGGACATCCCGACGTGGGACTTCGATCAGCAGGGGGCGATCCCGCTGGACAAACCGGTGCGTATCGGACCTGGGGACACCCTGCGGGTCAGGTGCCGTCACGACGCAGAGCTGCGTCAGCAGTTGCCCGCACTGCAGGGGACCGACCCCAGATACGTCGTGTGGGGCGAGGGGACCACCGACGAGATGTGTCTTGCGATCCTTCTGAACGGCTGACCTGCGTAGCATCGGCCTCATGCTGATCAACACGTTCACCGACGATGCGCTGTCGGACCTCGACACAGTGGGGCTGCGGGACGCCCTGGCCGCCGGACGGGTGAGTCCGGGGGAGGTGCGCGAAGCCGCGATGGCGCGGGCCGATGCGGCGCGTCGACTCAATGCGGTGGTGACCTGGGTGGAGGGGGACACTTCCACCGATGGACCGTTCGCCGGTGTCCCCACGTTCCTGAAGGACAATGAGGACCTGCCCGGGTATCCCACGACGTTTGGCTCCCGGGCCGTCCCCCGCAAGCAGGCGGAGGCGCCCACTCGCTGGGTGGAACACTGGCGCATGCTGGGCTTCGACACCCTCGGCAAGAGCGCACTGCCGGAGTTCGGCCTCACCGCCACCACGGAGCCCCTGGACCACGGGCCCACCCGCAACCCTTGGGGTCTGGACCACAGTGTCGGTGGGTCGTCGGGTGGTTCTGCGGCGCTGGTCGCGGCCGGGGTGGTGCCGATCGCCCACGCGAACGACGGGGGCGGGTCGATCCGGATCCCGGCCTCCTGCTGCGGACTCGTCGGACTGAAACCCTCCCGGGGCCGGCTCGTGGATCCCGAGGCGATGGAACAGATGCCGGTCAAGATCGTCACCCAAGGGGTGGTGACCCGTACGGTGCGCGACCAGGTGGAGTTCTACCGGGAGATGGCGCGCATTCACCCGGCCGACCAGCTGCCTCTAATCGGCCCCACCGGCGATCCCGGTCGCCTGCGGATCGCGGTGATGACCCAAGGCGTCGCCGGACTGCCGGTGGATCCGGAGGTTCGGGAGGCGGTCGAGTCGGCGGCCCGGCTGTGCGAAGCCCTGGGTCATGAGGTCGAAACCATCGACAATCCCTTCCCCGATCAGATTGCGCAGGACTTCTTGCGCTACTGGGCGATGCTGGCGTTCTCGCTGCAGCGCTTCGGAAGCCAGGTGTACGGCAAGGAGTACGACCCGAAACAACTGGAGCCGTTCACGATCCACCTGTCCAAGTTCTTCTCCACGGTCGCCGTTGGGCTGCCGGGATCGCTGCGGCGATTGCGCCGGTTCGGCCCGGTCTACGAGGAATCATTCGGTCCGTACGACGTGATCCTGTCGCCGGTTCTGGGCACCCCGCCGGTGCCGATCGGCTACATCGGCCCGGATGTGGATCCGCGCGAGCACCTCGTTCGTCTGCTGCGCTTCGCATCGTTCACCGCACTGCAGAACGTTGCTGGAGCACCGGGCATCTCCTTGCCCATGGCCATGTCGTCGCAGGGACTGCCGATCGGCATCCACGCCGCCGGACGCTTCGGTCAGGAGCAGGTCCTGCTCGACCTGGCCGCTGCCATCGAGCAGGCGCAGCCGTGGGCGCGCATCGACCGGGTGACCTCGGCGGACGACCGGACGGATAGCGCCGCGCCAGCGTAGATTGTCCTCAGGTGGAGGGAGCGCGATGACAACAGCGTCGATGAGTGTCCAGGATGCCCTGTGGTTGACGATGGACCGGCCGAACAACCTGATGGTGGTGGACGGTTCGATGGTGCTGAGAGGCGTGCCCTCCATCGACGACGTGAAGGCTGTCCTCGAGGAGGCCGTGGAGCGGTTCCCCGTGCTCGGCCGCCGAGCCGTGCGATCGGGTATGGGATGGGCCTGGGAGGACGATCCCGACTTCGAGGTGTCCCGGCACATCCATGAGGTGGAACTCGAGCCCGGCACGGAGATCGCCGAATTGCAGAGGTTCATGGCCGAACAGCGCTCGCAACCGCTGCCCAAGGACCGGCCCCTCTGGACGGGTTTCCTGCTGAGCCCGCTCACGCTGCCGGACGGGACGACCGGCTCCGCGTGGATGACCCGCTTCCATCACGCCATCGCCGACGGTGTGCGGCTCACGCAGGTCCTGTTGGGGCTGTGCGAGGCCGACGAGGCGGGCATCGGCGCGGTCGTGGCTCGCAAAGGGGTGCAGGGCGGCGACGCGTCCAGCCCCGCAGATGAATTCACACGAGTCGCCACGCACGCTGCCGAGGAGGTGGCACACGTGGTCGAGCACGGAGTCGGTGATGTCGCACACGAAGCCGCTTCAGTGGCGCGCAACCCGTTGTCGGCGCTGGCCCATCTGCCGGGTAGGGCTTTCGGCGTGGCCAAGGCGGGCGTTCACGGCGTTGAAGAGGGCTTGTCCTTCGTCAGGCATCCGGACCGGCTCCTGGACGCCCTTGAGGTGCTCGGCGCGGAGCAGCACCGCAGCCTCAACGATCTGTCGTCGGTCACGAAGATCACCTTCGCCGCGTCGGACGAAACCGTGTGGAGCGGACAGCCCGGAACTCAGAAGGCCGTTGCCTGGTCGCAGCCGGTCGCCTTGGACGACGTGAAGGAACTCGGGCGGCGCTCGGGCGCAACCGTGAACGACGTGTTGCTTGCGGCGATCTCAGGGGGCCTGCAGCGCTTCCTGGCCGAGCAGGGCGAGTCCTTGCGAGAGGTGGCCTGGATGGTGCCGGTGAACCTGAAGCCGTTCGAGGAGAACCTTCCGCCCGACCTCGGTAACTACTTCGCCCTGGTCTTCCTGCCGATGCCTCTGGACGAGCCTGACCCGCAGGCCCGTCTTGAGCAGATGCATCAGCGGATGGCCCGGATCAAGAACAGCGACGAGGCCGTCCTGACGTTCGGCCTGCAGCGGGTGGTCTCGATGTCGCCCGGCCAGATCGCGTTCTTCCTCACGAACTTCTTCGCCAACAAGGCAGTCGGGGTGTTGACGAACGTGCCGGGGCCGACCGGACTGCTGCGTTTCGCGGGCCAGGACGTCGAGCAGGTGGTGGGGTTCGCGCCCTGCAGCGGCAACCAACCGATGACGGCGACGATCTTCAGCTACAACGGCGGGGTGACCATCGGTTTCGCCACCGACGCCGGACTGCTGCCGAACCCTGACGACCTCGTCCGGTATGTGATGGAGGACCTCGACAACATGCGGGTCGCGCTCGGCTGACCTGTCACTCGGGCTCACTGTCCCGACGGGCCAAGGCGTCGAGTTCCAGCATTCCCGTGACATCGGGGTCCACGGTGAGGATCCGTGCCTCGTCGGGCTTCGAGTGCAGAACAGTCTCGATGTAGTCGGCGACGGCTTCGTCGAGTCCGACGTCGCGGTCGGCCTCCTCCGACATGTACCACCGGTGCTCGAGGACCTCGTGGAACACCTGGGCGTCTTCGAGTTTGCCGCGCAGATCGGCCGGGATCGCACCTATCACCGGCTCGTAGACCTCGGCGAGCCAGGCATGGGCTGCGAGGACGTCTTCGCGTGCGTTCGGTTCGGTGCGCCGCGTCCGCATCGGACCGGGGGTGGTCGCGGCGTTCTTCGTCGCGGTGTACTGGTCGAGGTCGTTGAGCAGCCGTCGGGCCTGGTTCTCACCCACGTCGAGACCGACGAGCCGCAGGAGTCGGCGCGAGTGGTAGCCGGGATCGACCACTTTGGGCTCGATGCGCACCACGCCATCAGCGGTGCGGCGCAGATCCAGTTCCGCCACATCGAAGCCGAGTGTGTTCAGGCGTTCCACCCTGCGGGCGATGCGCCACCGTTCGGTGCCCGCCACATGCTCCACCGCGGTGAGTTCGGCCCACAGTCTTTCGTACCGCCGGGGTATCTCATCGGCGATGGCGACGGCGTCGATGTCCGGTGACAAACGGTCGCCCGCCTGCAGATCGAGCAGGCCGCCGGCGATGTTGAAGTGGGCGATGTCGAGGTCGTTGCGCCGCTGGCCGTCGGACAAGCGCTCCTGCAACTCGCCGGTCTCCGCATCCACGAGGTAGGCCGCGAACGCCTGCGCATCCCGGCGGAAAAGGACATTGGACAGCGAACAGTCGTTCCAGGCGAATCCCACCAGGTGCAGTCGGACCAGCAACAGGACCAGCGCGTCCAGCAGTCGGTCCATGGTGTCGGGTCGTAGCGTGCGGGCGTAGACGTTGCGGTAGGGGATGGACCAGGTCAGGTGTTCGGTGACCAGCACCCCGGGCAGTGGATCGCCCTGCGCATCGCTGCGACCGGTCACGACCCCCACACCGTGCACGGCGGGGATGTCCATCTCCTCGAGGGCACGCAGCAGTCGGAACTCCCGCGCCGCGAACTCGGGGGCGATCTCCTTGAGAGCCATCACGGTCCCGTCGACATCCACGAACCGCACCACATGGCGCGAGATGCCGCGGGGCAGGGGGATCAGCAGTGGCTCGGGCCAGTGCGCGAGCGGTACGTCCCACGGCAGGTCGAGCATGTCTCCGGAGATGCCCGCCTCAAGCCGGATCGTCAGTTCCTCGTGCGACACCCGGGTATTCTCCCGTGGATGGCACCCCCATGCGCCCCAGAAGGGCGTGGACCGTCCGAGCGCGTACCGCTGGGGGCACCTCAGAAGCCACGTTCACGACTACCAGTGCGCAAATGGTTGCCCGAAACGGGTGTGGCCGCGTGCTGACCCGCGGGTCGTCTGAGACACTGGCCCAGTGATGTTGCCCGCAGCCGCAAGTGGCGGCGGCGAACCCTCTTTGATGGTCCCGGCGTGGATGTGGGCCCTCACGGTCGGGATCGTCGTCCTGCTCATAGCCTTCGAATTCGTCCAGGCGACCCGCAACCCGCACGAGGTGCAGATCCGGGAAGCCGCCGTGCAGTCGATCATCTACGTCGGCATCGCGATCGCCTTCGGTGTCTTCTTCGCATGGTGGAGCAGCGAGCAGACCCCGCCGCAAGGTGGCTCGTACGGTCTGGAGTACTTCGCCGGGTGGCTGATCGAGAAGAGTCTGTCTGTCGACAACCTGTTCGTCTTCGTCATCATCATGAGTACCTTCGCGGTCCCGAAGATCTACCAGCAGAAGGTTCTGATGGCCGGGATCGCCGGTGCCCTGGTGCTGCGCACGATCTTCATCTTCATCGGCGCGGCCGCGTTGGAGGCCTTCGCGTTCACCTACGTGATCTTCGGTGCCTTCCTCATCTACACCGCGATCAGCCTGGCCCGGCACCGGGACGAGGAGCCCGAGTTCAACGAGGGCAAGGTGGTGCGGCTGGCCAAGCGCTTCCTCCCCTTCACCGATGAGTACCACGGACCCCACTTGCACACCAAGATCGACGGCAAGCGCTACGGCACGCCGCTGATGCTGGTGATGATCGCGATCTTCGCCACCGACATCATCTTCGCGCTCGACTCGATTCCTGCGGTCTACGGCGTGACGAACGAACCCTTCATCGTCTTCGCGGCCAACGCTTTCGCCTTACTCGGTCTGCGTGCCCTGTATTTCCTGGTCGCCGGGCTCCTGGACCGCCTCGTCTACCTGTCCCTCGGTCTGGCCGTCATCCTCGCCTTCATCGGGGTGAAACTCATCCTGGTGTTCTTCGGGATCCACATCGACATCTGGGCATCGCTCGGCTTCATCATCGGGATTCTCGTGATCACGACCGTCGCGTCCCTGATCAAGGTGCGCCGGGATCCGTCCGCCACCGCGCATGCCGGTGCCATCCCCGGTTTCGAGAGCAAGAAGGCGGACGACGGCCAGAAGTGACTCAGCCGCCCAGTGCGCGGATGATCGCCGCAGTGGCTGCCCCGACCACGACCACGACGAGGAAGGGCGCTCGCAACGTCAGCGCCACCGCGGCGGCAGCCACCGCAGCCACCCGGGCGTCGACCGTGATCGACATTCCGTCGGCCACCGTGACCACGGCCAGCAGCGCCGCCAGCAGAGCCACCGGGAACATTGCGACGAGCTGGGCCATCAGGGGTTTGTCGAGGACTCGCTCGGGCACCACGAAGCCGAGAGCCTTCAGGGCGTAGCACGCCGCGCTGCCCAGCAGGACGGCCGCCCAGATCACGACGACCTGCGCAGGAAGAGGAACGGCACCAGCGCCGCACACAGGACCGGCAGCCCGGGCGAGAGCACGGGCGTTAGGGCCATACCGATCGCCGCGCTCACGATGGCGACGCCGAGCAGGCGGTGGCTGGTGATCTGTGGCCACAGCAACGCCAGGAAGGCCGCTGGGACCGCGGCGTCGAGGCCCCATCGCTGCGGGTCCCCGATGCTGCTGGCGCCCAGCGCCCCGATCAGGCTGCCGGTGTTCCAGAGCACGAAGACACTCAATCCTGTGGACCAGAACGCCAGGGCCGGACGCGGCACGGGTCGGTCGTAGTGCGCCAGCGCCATCGCGGTGGACTCGTCGATTGTCAGGTGCGCCGCGGGTAGGGACAGGGCCGGTGAGGGCTGCAGGATCTGGCGCATACGCAGTCCGTAGAAGAGATTGCGCAGGCCCAGGAGCGCGCTTCCGGCGACTGCTGCGACGGCCGACCCGCCTCCGGCCAGGACAGACACCATGGCGAACTGCGAGGCACCGGTGAACATCAACGCGCTCAGCGCCATCGTCTGCCAGACCGAGAGACCGGCGGTGACCGACAATGCGCCGAAGGAGATGCCGTAGGCGCCGGTCGTCAGCCCGATCGTCGCGGCCTCGACCAGGACGCCGCGCCGCGTGTCGTCAGGGCTGGGCGTACCAGTCACGCACGCCTCGGAGGTTGTTGAGTACGAGTACCAGTGCGCTGAGGATGACACTGGCCCACCCTGTGCCCTGGAACAGGTAGAGCACGCCGAACGTCAGGTTGATCGCGGCCAGCAGGTTGACCACCGGCCAGGCGTAGGGTGCCCCTGCGAAGATGCCGCGACCCAGCCAGATGTAGGCGAAGAACAGAACAGCCGACAGTGCTGCGGTGATCAGCCAGTACCAGTCGCTGACCTCCCGCTGGAAGAGCACTTGGACCTGTCCCGGGCGCAGCAGCAGGATGGTCGACGCGACGGCCGACAGCAACTGCACGAGTGCGGTCAGGTAGGCCAGGACACCCAGCAGTGCCACCGCGGCCGGTCGCTGTCGGGTGGGTTCCATGCGCTGCAGTATGGCAGTGGCGTCTACCGTGGATGTCATGGCAGGTCGGCTCTGGGTGGGTGCATCGGCGGTGCTCGCCCTGGCGGTCGGCTTCTTGTCACCGTCTTCCGTCGCCGCCGCCGTGGCACAAGACTCCACAGTTCGCCAGAGCCCATTGGATGCCGACTACTACCTCGCCGACGCCTCGGGCCACTGGGCGCCACCGCGATGCGTCGGCGACGGGAGCGCGGGACCGAGGGTGCAACCGGTGTTCGTGTACCGCAAGGGCTTCCGAAACCGCTTTCCGCAGTTCGAGACGGTGTTGCGTCGGTCCTTGGCGCTGAGCACCGGGATCGTGGAACGGTCTTCGGGGACTCGGCGCACCGTGCGGTGGGTACACGACGCAGCCTGTCGGCCGAAGATCTGGACGGTGGCGGTCCCGGCGGCCAAGACGTACGATCTGGTGTCGATCCGACGCTATCTGACCAAGCGACAACCCCGGTTCCGGGCCACGAACCGGGTCTTCACGCTGTGGGTAGACGCCACGACCAGCCCGAACTGGTCCGGCCTCGGTGGGGACCGGTGGTCGGCGACCTGGAGTTCGTCGTGGGGATTCGTGTGGGTCGACACCCACGAGATGATCCACGCACTGGGCGCGGTGTCCAGCGCCGCGCCGCACGCGACAGGCAAGGCCCACTGCTACGACGGCTACGACGTGATGTGTTACCGCGACGGTGGCCCGGGTTGGCGCAAGGTGGTCCGGTGCGCCTGGCCAGGGGCCCAATACCGGCTGGATTGCGGGGACGACGACTACTTCGCGGTCAACCCCCGGCGGGGGTCATGGCTCGCACGCAATCCAGCAGCCAACGTCGCCAACTCCCGATTCCTCGCAGTCGTGGCGCCGCGCGCGCTGCCGTCCGAACCTCCCGCACCGTCGTCGGTGGTTCGCAACGAGGTACTCGTGACCTGGCAGATGCAGCCCGGGGTCCGCTACGACGTGGGTGTTCGCGACCCCGACGGCAGCGTGACGTGGCTGGGGCAGGATCTCAACGCCGGCGTGCTGGCGATCGGCGGGATCGATCCCACGACCCGGGTGTTCGTGCGGGCAGTCAACGATGCCGGGTACTCCTCGCGGGTCCGCGCCGCGTTTGCGTGAGTGTCGCGTCCTGTTCGGGGGTCCGGCGGCGATTACCGTAAGACGGTGAAGAGACTGGTACTGGGAATCCTGGGGGCGGTGCTCGGGCTGGTGGGCGTGGGCCTGCTGGGCGCCGGAGCCGTGGTGCTCGGGCTGTTCGGCACCGACGGGCGCGCTGAGGTGCCGATCGGGGCCGTGACCTCGCAGGCCGGCCGGGCAGTCGTGGTGACCGACTTCGAGATCAGCAGTGACACGCCGTTGCCGGTCGACGAGCAGTGGTTCGACCTGCAACTCGAGGTGCGGGGTCAAGAGCGTCTGTTCGTGGGCGTGGCGCCCAAGACCGATGTCCTGGCCTACCTGCAGGGGGTTCCCTACGACCTGGTGACCGGCATCGACAGTTCCCAGGACACGGTCAACCAGACCAGCATCCCCGGCGATCGGGTGCCGGAGGCGCCAGCCGACCAGGGGTTCTGGGTGGATCAGGAATCCGGCCGGGATGTCGTGGTGTCGTGGCCCGTTTCCGACACCGACACGACGCTGGTCGTCATGAACGAGGACGCGTCACGGGCAGTGTCCGGAGACGTCTCGGTACTCGCCACGATCTCCTGGGCCGGAAGCGCGGCCATCGGATCGGTCATCGCTGGTCTGGTCGTGCTGGTGCTGGCCATCGTCGTGCTCGTGTGGGCCTTCCGCAGTGGCTCCTCGCAGCCGGCGTACCCACCCGGTGCGTAGGCTGTCTGCGTGGAGGTGCAATCGACGCAAGTCCAGACGGATCGGGTACTGACCGTCCCGAACATCCTGTCGGCCTTGCGTTTGCTCGGCGTCCCGCTGTTCCTGTGGCTGATCCTGGTGCCGAAGGCGGACGGGCTCGCCATCATCCTCCTGGCTGTTGCGGGTTTCACGGATTGGCTCGACGGCTACCTGGCCCGCAAGTGGCACCAGATCTCCCGGGTCGGCCAACTGCTGGATCCCGTGGCTGATCGGCTGTACATCCTGGCGACCCTGGTGGGCCTGCTGCTGCGAGGCATCGTCCCACTGTGGTTCGTGGTCCTTCTCGTGTCCCGCGATGTCATCATGGCTGGGGTGCTCGCCGTCCTCAAGAGGCGCGGCGTGACCGGCCTGCCGGTGCACTTCCTGGGCAAGGCGGCCACCTTCTGCCTGCTGTACGCCTTCCCCCTGCTCCTGCTCGGCGACGGCACGGGATGGCTGGCAGACACCGCCAGGATCGTGGGCTGGGCCTTCGCCGTGTGGGGAACCGCGCTGTACTGGTGGGCGGCTGTGTTGTACGTGGGTCAAGCACGACGGATCATGGCTGCCACACGATGAAGCACCCGCCGCAGAACATCCTCGACCGCCTGATCGCGGAGGCGCAGGCCGACGACTACGCCCTCGCACAGCGCAGCGGACCCACCACTCGCGGCAACCCGTTCATTGCGGGGCTCCTCTTCGCCCTGATCGGGCTGCTGCTGGCAACGGCCTTCTGGCAGCGCCAGAGCGTGCAACCGGCAGCCGAGCAACGCCGAGAGGCACTGGTTGAGCGGATCCGGACCCAGACCGATCGGGCCGAGGACGCCCAGGACCAAGCGGCCCAGCTGCGCGCGTCCGTCTCCCAGCTGCAACAACTCGCCACCGATGGCCTGGGGGAGGACTTCAGCGAGAAACTGCGGGCCATCGAGGTCGCGACGGGGTTCGTGGGGCTGCGGGGACCGGGGGCCGTCCTCGTGATGGACGACGCACAACCACCGTTGCCCAGGGGTGTGGATCCGGCGGAGGCGAAGGTGCTCGACATCGACATGCAAGGGGCTGTGAACGGGTTGTGGCAGGCGGGAGCGGAGGCGATCTCCATCAACGGAGTCCGGTTGACGTCCGTGACGGCGATCCGGACCGCGGGGGAGGCCATCCTGGTGGACTACCGCCCGCTCGAACCTCCGTATCGGATCGACGCGATCGGGCCGGCGGATCTGGCTGAGCGGTTCAGCACGGGACAGGCCGGTGACGACCTGACGCAACTCGGCACGGACTACGGAATACAGTCGGAGGTGACCGCCGCGGACGAGGTGACTGTGCCGGCATCGACGGCGAATCTGCCGAACAAGGCCGAGGTTGTGAAGGGTGGAAGGCAATGATCGCGCTCATCGGTCTGATCGTGGGGGTGATCCTCGGCGTCGTGTTCTCCCCGGAGGTGCCCCCCTGGATGGACGCGTACCTGCCGGTGGCGGTCATTGCCGGTCTCGACGCGGTGTCCGGAGCGATCCGCTCGATGCTGGACGGGAACTTCTCGGACAAGGTCTTCGTTGTGTCCTTCCTCGGCAATGTCGCGGTGGCCAGTCTGCTCGTCTGGCTCGGTGATCAGCTCGGTGTCGGCGCCCAGATGTCCACGGGTGTGGTCGTCGTGCTCGCGATGCGGATCTTCGCCAACGCCGCGGCCATCCGACGCAAGGTGTTCAAGGCATGAGAGGTCGGCAGTGGGCGGTCGCCATCGTCTGCGTCCTCATCGGCATCGGGGCGGTCGCCGTGGTGCGTGGCCAGCAGACCGACGAATTCCTGGCCAGTGCGCGGGAGCCCGACCTGGTGCGACTGCTCGATGATCTGCAAGCCCGCCAGACCCGCCTCGACGGTGAGATCCTGCGCCTGCAGTCCGCCGAACAGAGGTTGCGTTCCGGGACGTCGGCAGAGGCTCTGCAGGAGACGCAGAAGCGGGCGGACGCGTTGCGGGTGCTGGCAGGGACAACCGGGGTCACCGGCCCAGGGGTGAAGCTGCGCATCGAAGGCGAGAACGCCTTCTTCGCGTCCGATCTGCTGAACACCGTCCAGGAATTGCGGGATGCGGGAGCGGAGGCGATCGAGATCAACGGCAACCGGGTCGTCGTGGACACCTGGTTCGCTGACGAGGGTGACGGGATCTCAGTCAGCGACACCCTCGTCCGGGCGCCCTTCCTCATCACGGCGATCGGTGACCCCAACACGATGGCCACGGCCATGCGGATCCCGGGTGGGATCGCGGACACGGTGGAATCCCAGGACGGATCGCTGGTGATCACCGAACGCGAAGAGGTGGAGATCCTGAGCACTGTCAACCTGCCCGAGCCGGACCCGAACGTCGCGGTGACCGACTAATCTTGCTCGTATGACACCTGACGATCGGCGCTTCACCCGCGAACACGAGTGGGTCATCGCTATGGACAACGGCAACGTGCGCGTCGGCATCACCGATTTCGCCCAGGACGCGCTGGGGGATGTGGTCTTCGTGGCGCTGCCGGAGGTGGGTTCCAGCGTCAGCGTGGGGGACGCCGTCGGGGAGGTCGAGTCCACGAAGAGTGTGAGCGAGATCTACGCGCCGGTCTCCGGGACCGTGGTGGCCCGCAACGACGCGGTGGAGACCGCCCCCGAAACCGTCAATGCCGATCCGTACGAGGGCGGGTGGCTGTTCGTGCTGCAGCCCGACGACCCGGAGGCCGTCGAATCGCTGCTCTCGGCCGAGGACTACGAAGCGTTGGTCCACGAGATCTAGAGTCAGGGCTGCAAGTCTGACTCTGTGGTTAAGGTAGAGACTCCACCCCATTGAGGAGTGCAGTGAACGACGTATGTGTGCGATGTGGGCGCCCGCTGGAGCCCGAGGACAGGTTCTGTTCGTCCTGTGGAACGCCGCGGGTGCGCGAGGACGACGATCCCACCGGTGCCGTTGTCCTCGATGAGCGCGACACCGGACCCATCCCGGTCGTGGCCGGGCTCTCCGGCCTCACCAGGGGTATGAGCGTCATCGTGGTGCAGCGGGGCCCGGAGATCGGGCAGCGGTTCGAGCTCGCCGGTGAGCGGCTGACCGTGGGTCGCTCCGCGGAGGCCGACATCATGTTGGACGACGTGACCGTGTCTCGCCACCACGCCGAGTTCGTCGCCGACGGCGACGGCTGGGCGCTGGTCGACATGGGGTCCCTCAACGGCACGTATGTCAACCGGCAGTCGGTCGAGCGCCACCAACTGGAGTCCGGGGACATGATCCAGATCGGGAAGTTCCGTCTGCAGTATCTGCACGCCGATGAGGACCACCTGGCCGAATGAGTACGCATCTGATGGGCATCGGGGAGACCGTCTCGTCACTGCGACCGGAGTTCCCGGACGTGAGCGTCAGCAAGATCCGCTTCCTGGAATCCGAGGGTCTGGTGGCGCCGCTGCGTACCCCCTCGGGCTACCGCAAGTACACACCGGCGCACGTCGATCGCATCCGCTATGTGCTGACGATGCAGCGTGACCACTACCTGCCCTTGAAAGTCATCGCCGATCATCTCGACGCCCTCGATCGCGGACTCACCCCGCCGGAGCCGGTCGACGCCACCCCGCAGAGCAGCCTGTCGCAGACCGTGGCCCCCGACGTGGGCTCGTTGGACACCGGTGCGCGCCTCACGCCGACCGAGGTGTGCCGGGAGTCCGGGCTCAGCAGGGACGATCTGGACCAGGCCATCGCGCTCGGACTGCTCCCCGACGCCGGCGAGTTCACGCTGGACCACGTCGAAGCGGCGCGGGCGCTGGCCGCACTGCGCGACTGCGGGGTGCCGGTGCGCAACGCCCGGCCGGTGTACCTGGCCGTGCGCCGGGAGGTGGATCTGTGCGTGGCTGTGCTGGGTCAGCGACGGTCCGGGGAGAGCCCGCAGGAGTACGCCGACCGGGCCGGCGAACTCGCGGCCACCATGGTGCGGGCGCATGTGGCGGTCATGCGGTCGTTGTTGTGAACCACTGACTCGCGCGGCGGTGTCGGGGCCGCTGACATGAGCGTAGAGTGACAGCGTGCGAGCCGTGGATGTTGTGGGTGTGCGGGTGGAGATGCCCTCCAACCAGCCGATCGTCCTGCTGCGGGACACCGAGTCGGATCGGTTCCTGCCGATCTGGATCGGTGCTGTCGAGGCCACGGCGATCGCTTTCGCGCAGCAGGGGGTGCAGCCCGAGCGACCCTTGACCCACGATCTGCTCCGCGATGTCATCGGTGCGCTCGGCCGCCGACTGGAACGCGTCGACATCGTGGATCTGCGGGACGGCATCTTCTTCGCCGAACTCGTCTTCGACAACGGCGTGACGGTGTCCGCTCGTCCCTCCGATGCGATCGCGTTGGCGCTGCGGACCGGGTCGCCGTTGTTCGCCGCCGAACACGTGCTGGACGACGCGGCGATCGAGATGCCCGCCGAAGAGGAGGAAGAGGAGGGCGAAGAGGCCGAAGTGGAGGCCTTCCGGGAGTTTCTCGACCACGTCACGCCGGAGGATTTCGAGGGCGGCAGCGCCCAATGATTAAACGTCAACCTGAGGTTGAGACATTTGTTTGGGACTCGCTGGGCGTGTCGGTCGCGCTGCGACCGGACAGACGCCTAGGTTTGGCCATGTTGCTGGTTCGCAGGACAGCCGAGGAGACACTATGAACGAGGCAGTCGCCAACTCGCCGGCATTGCCCGAGGTTGAGCAACAGGAGTTGTTCGCCGACGACATGCAGGTGCCCGAGGACGCGGGCTATCGCGCCCCGGTCGTGGCGAAGATCGTCGGGATCACCTATCGGCAGTTGGACTACTGGGCCCGTACCGGGTTGGTCGAGCCGAGCCTGCGAACCGCGAGTGGCTCGGGCTCGCAACGCCTCTACAACTTCCGGGACATCGTGACGCTCAAGATCGTCAAGCGACTGCTGGAGACCGGAGTCACACTGCAGCAGATCCGGACGGCACTGGACCACCTGCGTTCGACCGGTGTCACGGATCTGTCGAAGATCACCCTCATGAGTGACGGGGCCAGCGTGTACGAATGCCGCAGTGCCGAGGACGTGATCGACCTGGTGCACGGTGGGCAAGGGGTCTTCGGGATCGCAGTGGGCGCCGTCTGGCGTGAGGTCGAAAGCGATCTCGCCGCGCTGCCTGCTGAGCGCGCCGACGGCAGCGTTACGGTGGTGGACGACGAACTGTCCCGCCGCCGGGCCCGCAAGATTGGATAACTCCAACGTTCTCGAAACGTCACATCGGTCCCGATCCGCAGGACCTCGCACAGATGCTGGCTGTCCTCGACTACGACAGCCTCGACGCGCTCATCGATGCCGTGATCCCCGCGGACATCCGCACAGATCGGCCGCTCCCACTGCCACCGCCGCTGGATGAGCCGGCAGTACTGCGTGCGCTCGGTGACCTCGCCGATCGCAACCAGGCCCGCCGCAGCATGATCGGGTTGGGCTACCACGACACCGTGACACCGCCGGTGATCACGCGCAACGTGTTGCAGAACCCCGCCTGGTACACCGCCTACACGCCCTATCAGCCGGAGATCTCCCAGGGGCGGCTCGAGGGTCTGCTCACGTTCCAGACCCTGGTGGCCGACCTCACCGGCCTGCCGGTCGCCAACGCGTCCCTGCTCGACGAACCGACGGCTGCCGCCGAAGCGATGGCGCTGGCCCACCGGGTCGGCCGGGGCGACACCTTCGCGGTCGATCGCGACCTGCACCCACAGACCCTCGCGGTTCTGGCCACCCGCGCCGAACCGATCGGTGTGCGCTTGGTCGTCCTGGACCTCATGCGGGAGGAACTGCCGGAGGACTGTTTCGGGGTCCTGGCCGGGTATCCCAGCGCAACTGGCGCAGTCCACGACCTGACCGCTCTCGCTGCCCGCATCCATGACGCGGGCGGACTGCTCACGGTCACAGCCGACCCGCTTGCGCTCGTCCTGTTGCGACCCCCGGCGGACATGGGCGCGGACGTGGTGGTGGGTTCCGCGCAGCGGTTCGGCGTGCCGATGGGGTTCGGCGGGCCGCACGCGGCCTTCATGGCCGTGCGCAGCGGCCTGGAGCGGCAGTTGCCGGGCAGGATGGTAGGGGTCAGTGTCGACGCCAACGGGCAACCTGCGCTGCGACTGGCGTTGCAGACCCGTGAGCAGCACATCCGGCGCGACCGGGCCACGTCCAACATCTGCACCTCCCAGGTGCTGTTGGCGCTGGTGGCCGCTTTCTACGCCCAGTACCACGGCCCCGAGGGATTGCGGGAGATCGCGCAACGCGTGCATGACCACGCCAACACGCTGGCCGCGTCGCTGGCTGCGGGCGGCCTGCACCTTCGGCACCAGGTTCTCTTCGACACCGTGGTCGTCGAGCACAGCGATCCCGGGGCGGTAGTGTCCGAGGCCGCGCGGCGTGGTATAGATCTTCGGTTGCTCGATGGCGCGGTGGGGATCACGTGTGACGAGCGGACCAGCTCGCAGGACGTCGACGATGTCCTGGCCGCCTTCGGTGTCCCCGTGGTGGAAGCCGCACCTCGGCTGACCGCAACTGAGTTACGCGACCCCGACATCCTGGATTTCCCGGAGTTCCGCTCCTACCACAACGAGACGGCCATGATGCGATACCTGCGGCGGCTCTCGGACAAGGACCTGGCGCTGGACCGGAGCATGATCCCGCTGGGTTCGTGCACGATGAAGTTGAATGCGGCCGTCGAGATGGAGGCCCTGACGTGGCCGCAGTTCGCCGGGCTGCATCCGTTCGCGCCGATCGCGTATTCCGCCGGCACGCGGGAGATGATCGCGGATCTCGAGGACTGGCTCGCGGCGGCCACCGGCTACGACCGGGTCAGCGTGCAGCCGAACGCCGGGTCGCAGGGCGAGTTCGCGGGACTGCTGGCCATCCGGGCCTACCACCGTTCCCGCGGCGACGACCAGCGCACGGTGTGCCTCGTGCCGAGCAGCGCACACGGCACCAACGCAGCCAGTGCGGTCATGGCCGGACTACGCGTGGTGGTCGTGAAGTGCACCGACGCGGGTGATGTCGACATCGAGGATGTCCGGGCCAAGGTGGCCGAACACGGCGAGACGATCGCCGCCATCATGCTCACGTATCCGTCCACTCACGGCGTGTTCGAGACCGGTCTGCGCGAGATCTGCGAGCTGGTGCACGGCGCCGGCGGGCAGGTGTATGTGGACGGGGCGAACATGAATGCCCTCGTCGGGCTGGTCCGGCTGCCCGACGTCGGGGCGGACGTGTCACATCTGAATCTGCACAAGACCTTCTGCATACCCCACGGAGGCGGCGGGCCAGGCGTCGGTCCGGTCGCGGTGAAGGAACACCTGGCGCCATTCCTGCCCGGCCACCCGCTGGTCGCCGGAGCCGGACCGGCGGATCAGGGTCCGGTGTCCGGCGCCCCATGGGGTAGTGCCGGGGTGCTGATGATCCCGTGGGCGTACGTGCGTCTGATGGGTGGGGATGGTCTGACAGAGGCCACCAAGACGGCGATCCTGTCTGCGAACTACGTGGCGCGGCGCCTGTCGCCGCACTTCCCACTGCTCTATTCCGGGGAACACGGACTGGTCGCCCACGAGTGCCTGCTGGACCTACGCGAGATCACGCGGACCACCGGCGTCACGGTCGACGACGTCGCGAAGCGACTGATCGATCACGGCTTCCATGCCCCGACCATGTCGTTCCCCGTTGCTGGGACGCTCATGGTGGAGCCCACCGAGAGCGAGGACCTGCGGGAACTCGACCGCTTCTGCGACGCCATGATCGCGATCCGCGGGGAGATCGACGAGATCGCCGACGGCCGGATGCCGCTTGCCGACAGCCCCCTTCGCCACGCCCCGCACACGGCCACCACCATCGTGGCCGACTGGGACCGTCCGTACAGCCGGGAGCGTGCAGTCTTCCCGAGTGGCTCGGCCGCGAAGTACTGGCCACCGACCGGCCGTATCGACAACGCCTACGGCGACCGGAACCTGCACTGCACCTGTGCGCCGGTGACTGCCTACTCCTGACATGTCGGCCTCGCTACGCTGCTGACCCATGGCCGGCGTGGAACTGTTCGATGTCGCAGTGGCGGTGCTGCTGGCCGTTCTCATCGCCGGGGTGTGCCGCAACCGTGGCTGGTCCAGTGCGATCCCACTGCTGGCCGCCGGTGTCCTGGTCGGTCTGGCCCCATGGGGTCCGGAGGGCCTGGCGGATCCGGAGTTCGTGCTCGTGGTGGTCCTGGCCCCGCTGGTTTTCGGAGAGGGGCTCACCAGCTCGATCGTGGACCTGCGGCGGGTCAGCCGGCCGATCATGGCCCTGGCGGTCGGACTGGTCGTGTTCGGAGCGGTCATGGTGGGGATCGTCGCGCAACTGGTCATCCCTGGCATCTGGGTGAGCATGGCCTTCGCGTTGGGCGCCATCCTCGGTCCCACGGATGCCGTGGCGGTGTCCGCGACCGCCCGGAAGGCAGGGCTGCCGCGGCGACTGGTCAACGTCCTGGAAGGGGAGAGCCTGGTCAACGACGGCACGGCTTTGACCCTGTTGCGGGTGTCGTCGTTGGCCGCGGCGGCGGGGAGTCTGTCCGTGGGGCAGGTGCCCGTGATCCTGCTGACCTCCGTGCTTGGGGGTCTGCTCGTAGGAGGCGCGGCGGGTTGGCTGCTGATGAGAGTGGTGCGGCGCTCGCGCGACACGACCGTGGCGAACGCGGCGATCCTGCTCGCTCCGCTGCCGGTGTACTTCAGTGCCGAGGCACTCCGGGGATCCGGGATCCTCGCGGTGGTCGTCGCCGCCCTCGTGGTGGCGCACGGCACGTCGAGCGCAGTGACCTATACCGGGCGCCTGCAGGCCACCAGTCTGTGGGTGACCTTCACATTCGTGCTGCAGTCCACCGCCTTCTTCCTGGTGGGCCTGGAGATGCCGAAGGTGCTGCAACTCATGCCGTCCTCGCAATTGCGGACCCTGTTGATCGCGATCCCGGTGGTGTTCCTGACACTGGTCGCCGCCCGGTTCGTGTTCGTGTACCTGATGGCCGTGATCACCCGTCGGGACCTGCGCAATCCTTCGTGGCTCGTCGCCGCCTGGGCGGGCACCCGTGGGCCGGTGTCGGCGCTGGCGGCCTTCACGGTACCCGCGACAACCGATGCCGGCGAGCGGATCCCGTTCCGGGAGCTGGTCATCAGCGTGACCTTCGGGGTGGTCCTGCTGTCCTTGCTGCTGGCGCCCACCGTCGCCTGGCTGGCCCGCGCCGTGAAACTCCCACAGGAGGACGACACCGCGATGAAGCGGCGCGTGCGCGTCGCATTGGCGCGGGCGGGGCTCGACCGTCTGGAACAGATCGAGGAGACCGGGGAGCGTACCGACGATCCGATCCCGACCGACCTGGTCGACAGGCTGCGCTCAGCAGCCGAAGGAAGGCTCGATCATGCCTCCCGGGTGGCCGAACTCGGGGACGCGCCACGGCCGTCATCGCACCGGACGGCCCGGCAGGTCAGCGTTGAGATGATGCGCGCCGAGCATGAGGAGTTGCTGAGGCTTCGGGACCGGGAGGGTCTGCCCGACGAGATCGTGCGTGAGTTGCAGCGCGAGATAGACCTGCGGATCCGCACCGCGGGCTGACGGGCCTCAGGTGCGGCCCTCGTCCTCCTGCACCTGCTCGAGCAGGTCGAGTTGCTCCTGCCCGGGCTCCTCACGCATCCACGTGGCGTGCAATACCGGTAGTCCGAGGTCCCGCAGATGGGCGACGACCTGATCGTCGTCGTCGATCACGGCGACGAGTTCGGTGTTGCGGGCCAGTTTCGAGATGACATCGGCCTTGTAGAAGCGAGCCGGCCGCCGATCGTGGTTGGGACGCATGTGCAGGTCCCCGTCCGGCATGCCGAAGCGGCGCAACCAGTCGACGGTGTCCCGGCGGCACCGGCGGGGTCGTCCGGTGACGTACACAATCGTTGAACCTGCGGCGTGGGCCTCGAGCACCGCCGCGCGCCCCGGATCGAGCACGGGGTCGTCCACCGCGGCGGCGAAGAAGGCGTTCCAGTCCTTGGGTCTGCCTTCGAGATGGTGCAGGCGATGGCGCACGTCCGCCAGCACACCGTCGATGTCGAAGACCGTGACCGCCACCCCCCGACGCTATCCGTTCCGGACCCACCGTGGAATGCTCGTGGGCATGGATTTCGAGGTCGTGAAGACCAGCATGCCGACACTGGTGCCGATGGTGGGGACCCTAGACCTGGAGTTCATCGAACTCGACGAACGAACGGCTGTACTGCGGCTGCCTGATCAGAAGCCGTACCACAACCACATCGGTGGCCCCCACGCCGGCGCGATGTTCACACTGGGGGAATCCGCGTCCGGGGCGCTGGTACTGGGCAACTTCGCCGAGCATCTGGCCACGGTGACTCCGCTGGCGGTGGAGGCCAACATCGCCTACAAGAAGGTGGCGATGGGGCCGGTCGTGGCGACGGCCGTGATGACGCGGGAGGTGCCGGACATCCTCGCCGAACTCGACGACGGTCAGCGTCCGGAGTTCCGCGTCGATATCACCATCGCCACTGCGGACGGGACCGTCACCGGCGAGATGTACGTCCTGTGGACTCTCAAACGCAACAAGCCCGCGTGAGGTGAACTGCGTAGGCAGCATGCCGGCAGGGCTCACTAGACTGGGGTCACTCCTTGCAGGAAGGCGATAGCCCGTGTCCGTCGACGTGATCGTGTCCGGTGACTCCCGAACTGTGCCGGCGGGCACCACGGCCGCCGAGGTGCTCGGTGACGACCGCAGCGTGCTCGTCGCTCGCGTCAACGGTGAACTCAAGGACCTGGCCTACGTGGTGCGGGCTGGGGACGAGATCGAACCGGTGCGCTCGGACGAGCCCGAGGGACTCGCGGTCCTGCGCCATTCGACCGCGCACGTCCTGGCCCAAGCGGTGCAGGACCTGTTCCCCGACGCCAAGTTGGGTATCGGTCCGCCCATCAAGGACGGTTTCTACTACGACTTCGGCGTCGAGCAGCCCTTCCACCCCGATGATCTCGCGCGCATCGAGAAGCGCATGGTCCAGATCCTCAAGAGCGGTCAGTCGTTCCAGCGCCGGGTCGTCACCGAAGGGGAGGCCCAGCACGAGTTGGCCGCGGAGCCGTTCAAGATCGAACTGATCGGCAAGAAGGGCGGCAACAGCGACGAGATCATGGAGACCGGCGGTACCGAGCTGACCGTGTACGACAACCTCGACCGGACCGGCGCCGTCTGCTGGTCGGACCTGTGTCGCGGCCCGCACGTGCCGAGTACGAAGTACATCCCGCCGAACGCCATCAAACTCATGCGCAGCGCGGCCGTCTACTGGCTGTCCGATGAGCACAATCCGCAACTGCAGCGGATCTACGGGACCGCGTGGCCGAGCAAGGACCAGCTCAAGTCGTACTTGGCCTTTCTCGAGGAGGCCGCGCGCCGCGACCACCGCAAACTCGGCAGCGAACTGGACCTCTTCTCGTTCCCCGAGGAGATCGGTTCGGGTCTGGCGGTGTTCCATCCCAAAGGCGGCATCGTGCGCAACGTGATGGAGGACTACTCCCGGCAACGACACATCGAGGCCGGGTACGACTTCGTGAACACCCCGCACGTGACGAAGGCGGCTCTGTACGAGAAGTCCGGACACCTCGACTGGTACGCCGACGGGATGTACCCGCCGATGGACATGGACAACGCGCAGTACTACCTGAAGCCGATGAACTGTCCGATGCACAACCTCATCTATGGTGCGCGCGGACGCTCCTACCGCGAACTTCCGCTGCGGTTGTTCGAGTTCGGCACCGTCTACCGCTACGAGAAGTCCGGTGTGGTGCAGGGCCTGACCCGTGCGCGCGGCTTCACCCAGGACGACGCGCACATCTACTGCACCCGCGAACAGATGCCTGCCGAACTTGACAGTCTGCTGACCTTTGTTCTCGATCTGTTGAAGGACTACGGACTGACCGACTTCTACCTCGAGTTGTCGACCCGTGATCCGGAGAAGAGCATCGGCACCGAGCAGGAGTGGGAGGAGGCGACCGCGATCCTGTACGAGGCGGCGAAACGGCAGAACCTGGAACTCGTCATGGATGAGGGCGGGGCTGCCTTCTACGGGCCCAAGATCTCCGTGCAGGCCACGGACGCGATCGGCCGCACCTGGCAGATGTCGACGATCCAGGTCGACTTCCAGATGCCGCAGCGTTTCGACATGGAGTATCAGGCCGCCGACGGCTCCCGGGAACGTCCGATCATGATCCACCGGGCGCTGTTCGGGTCCATCGAGCGGTTCTTCGCGGTCCTGCTGGAGCACTATGCGGGCGCGTTCCCGCCATGGCTGGCACCCGTCACCGCCATCGGTATCCCCGTGGCCGACCATCACATCGAGTACCTCGAGGACGTGGCCGGACAGTTGCGCGCTGCGGGGATCCGGGCCGAGGTGGACAGCAGCAGTGACCGGATGCCCAAGAAGATCCGCAACGCGCAGAAACAGAAGGTGCCCTACATGCTCATCGCCGGGGACGACGACATCGCGGCCGGTGCCGTGAGCTTCCGGTTCCGCGATGGTGAGCAGCGCAACGGCGTGCCGGTCGCGCAGGCCATCGCCGAGATCCAGCAGGCGGTGGCCGAGAAGCGGCAGGTCTGATGGCCGGCGCCTCGGCGTGGGACCGGTTGTGGACACCGCACCGCATCGCCTACATCAAGGGGGAGAACCGCCCGAACCATCAGGACGCCGGTGACGACTGCCCGTTCTGCCGGGTGCCCGGCGAGGACGACCGGGAGTCGCTGATCGTTCGGCGCGGGGAGTCGGTGTTCGTGGTCCTCAACCTCTACCCGTACAACCCGGGGCACATGCTGATCTGTCCCTATCGCCACATCCCCGACTACACCCAGTTGACAGCGTCGGAGATCGCTGAGTTCTCGGAACAGACGCAGCAGGCCATGACCGCCATGCGCGCGGTGGCTGGTCCGCAGGGTTTCAACATCGGGATGAACCAGGGCGCGATCGGGGGCGCGGGCATCGCAGGTCACCTTCACCAGCACGTGGTCCCGCGCTGGGGCGGGGACACGAACTTCATCACCGTGGTCGGGGGGACGAAGACCATGCCCAGCCTGCTGGAGGAGACTCGGGACCTCGTGGCGCAGGCCTGGCCGGAGTAGGGGTCGTTCGCCGTGACGGGCACGGTGGCGGCCTTCGTGACGGGCGGCCGGGGCCTTTGGGATGGGCGACCGAGGCCTTTGTGACGTTGTTGTTGGGGTCCACGGCACGTTTGTCACGTTGTTGCGGGTTCAGAGGGGGGTGAAGCGCTCACCTTCGTCACATTCGCGTCCGATCCGCCGCAACAACGTCACAAAGGCAGGACGCAGCACCCGGCAGGACGCAGCACCTGGCAGGACGCACCACGTGGCAGGACCCAGCACCCGTCAGGACTGGGGGAGCAACAAGGCCCCGGTGGGAACCTGCGGTTCGATGTCGGCCGCGGCCACCTGACCGGGTCCCAGGTGTGCCACGAGGGTGGGCTCGCTCAGGGTCGCCAGCGCCTTCACATGCACCTCGGTGGTGGCTGTTCCCATCAGCGACAGCGCCGGTCCGATCCCGAGTGGATCTGGGCCGGCCGTGACGACCACCCGTTCGCCCTGGGCACTCAGCACGGTTGCGGCCGCGGGGGTCTGCCGCGGCGGCAGGTGCGCGGCCATCCAGTTCAAGCCCGCCCGCGTGTGCGTACTGAGCGTCACTGCAGCGGCCAGGTCGCCGCTGCACATCGCCGCCAGTGGCTCCATGGCCAGAGCATCGGCCTCGTCGAACCAGACGTTGGTCTCCGCCTCCACCGCTTCCGAGAAGTCCGGGCGTGCATCGAGGATCGAACCGTCCGGGAACCACTGTCGACCGGTGAGCACGTCCAGTACGCCGATCACCGATTCGTCGTCGTCCAGCAGTGGCAGCGTGGTGACCAACACGTCCTCCTCGAGGACGCGTCCGGCGATGGCGGCGGCCTCGTTGACGTCCAACGAGACGGCACTGAGATCACACACCACCGCGAGGCGAGCCTTGCCGGCCTCGGCACACAACTGCCAGTACTCCAGGAAGGTCCCGTCCATGCCCTGCCGGGCGCTGACCACATGCAAGCAGGCATCGGCGGCAGCGACCACGGACTGGGCCGCCGGTGTGGAAAGGTCCGCCGGCACACTGACCGCTGCGACGTTCGCCTCGCGCAGGTGGTGCACCAACCAGCGGACCGTTGATTCCTGCAGGCCGAAAACCACGGCGACGGGCGCGGCGGACGTGAGAGTGGACACCTCGTGACTAATAGCATGAGTTGGAGTCACCACGCTGCCTTGAAGGGATACGCGCATGCTGAACCAGACCAACGCGCGTACCGCTGTGGCCAAAGTTGTGGAACCCGTCGCGCGTGGACTGCTCAAGATCGGTGTGTCCCCCGACGCGGTGACGGTGATCGGGACGGTGGGGGTGAGTGCGTCCGCGGCGTACTTCTTCCCGCGCGGCGACTTCGTGCCGGGGATCCTGATCATGGTGCTCTTCGTGTTCTCGGACATGCTGGACGGCACCATGGCGCGGATGCAGAACCGCACGGGGGTCTGGGGGGCGTTCCTCGACTCCAGCCTCGACCGTGTGGCGGACGGGGTCATTTTCGGCTCGGTCCTCATCTGGGCGGTACGCACCCAGTCCGTCTGGGTGCAGGCGGCAGCGTTCGTATGCCTCGTGGGCGGCTTCCTGATCTCCTACGCGCGAGCCCGGGCGGAGAGCGTGGGTCTGGACTGCAAGGTGGGGATCGCCGAACGCACCGAGCGACTGCTGATCCTGCTCGTGCCCGCCTTCATCTACGGGCTGGGGGTGCCGTACATCTTGCCGGCAGCCCTGTTCGTGCTGGCCGTTCTGGTGTTGATCACGGTCTGGCAGAGATTCGCTCACGTCTACCGGCAGGCCAACGCATGAACGTTCAGGACGAAGTCACCTACTGGGCGTACGCGACCGGCTGGCGGATCGTGCGGGCACTTCCCGAGCGACAGGCGTACGCCATGTTCCAGGGGTTCGCCGATGTCTCCTGGCGCAGGCGGGGACGGGGTGTACGCCAACTGGAGAAGAACCTGCGCCGGGTCCTGCCGGATGCCACGGACGCCGAGATCCGCGAGGTGTCCCACGAAGCGCTGCGCTCGTACCTGCGCTACTGGTGTGACGCCTTCCGGCTGCCTTCATGGACACCCGAGGAGATCACCCATCGGCACCGGGCGATCAACGCCCACTATCTGCAGGACGCCCTCGACGCCGGCGACGGCGTGGTCTTCGCGGTGCCCCACGCCGGGAACTACGACCTGACGGGAGCCTGGGCCAGCATCCATTTCGCGCAGGTGATCAGCGTCGCCGAGCGGCTGCGGCCGGAACGGCTGTACGAGGAGTTCCTGGACTTCCGCCGGGCCCTTGGCATGAAGATCCTGCCCCACGCCGGAGCGGACGGCGTATTCGACGAACTGGTGGAGCTCGTGCGGGGCAACGGTCTTCTGGCACTGCTGGCCGACCGGGATCTGAGCAGGCACGGCGTGCAGGTGGAGTTCTTCGGCGAGCCCGCCAAGATGCCGATCGGACCCGCTGCGATCTCCCTGCTGACCGGCGCGCCGCTGCTGGCGTGCTCGTTGTACTACGAGGGCCCCCGGGCACACGTCCACGTGTTCCCGCCGGTCGAGCGTCCGGCCGGGGACTGGACTGCGTCCGACCGGTTCGACGAGGACTTCATCGAGGCCGCGCACGAGTTCACCCAGTCCATGGCGGTGCGACTGGAGGAGGGTATCCGCTCGCATCCGGGGCATTGGCACATGCTGCAACCGGTGTTCCTCGCCGACCTCGATCCGCGGCGGGCTCGGTGAAGGTCGGCATCGTCTGTCCCTACGACTGGACCTCACCCGGCGGGGTCAAAGCGCATGTGCACGATCAGGCGTTGGCGTTGCAGAGGCTGGGCCATCAGGTGAGCGTGCTGGCGCCGATCGACGACGACGACTACCCGCTGGAACCTTTCGTCGTGGACGGTGGCAAGCCGGTCTCGGTCCCCTACAACGGATCGGTGGCCAAGGTGAACTTCGGCCCGGTCTCAGCAGCGCGTGTCCGGCGGTGGATCAAGGAAGGCGACTTCGACGTCCTGCATGTCCATGAGCCGGCCAGTCCGACGTTGAGCGTGCTCGCCTGCTGGGCTGCTCGAGGTCCCATCGTTGCCACCTGGCACAGTTCACAGACCCGGTCCCGGGCGCTGACCGCCGCCTACTACCTGGTGCAGACGGCCATGGAGAAGATTTCCGCGCGTATCGCCGTGAGCGAAGCGGCCAGACAGACGCTCGTGAAGCATCTGGGCGGCGACGCGGTGCTCATCCCGAACGGGGTGACCTGTGCGGACTTCGAGGACGCGGTGCCGTTGAACGGCTATCCGCGATCGGAGCCCACGTTGTTCTTCATCGGCCGTATCGATGAACCGCGCAAAGGCCTGCAGGTGCTGTTGGAGGCCATGCCGATGATTCTGGCGGCATTCCCCGGCACGCAACTGCTGGTGGCCGGGCCGGGGGATCAGAAGGAGGCGGTGGAACACGCGCCCGCGGCCGTGCGGGACAGCGTGAGGTTCCTGGGGTTGGTCAGCGACGCCGACAAGGTGCGGGCCTTCGCGAGCGCCGACCTCTACATCGCGCCCAACACCGGTGGGGAAAGCTTCGGCATCGTGCTGCTGGAGGCCATGGCCGCCGGCACCCCAGTAGTGGCCAGCGATCTCGAGGCGTTCGCCCGTGTCCTCGAGGACGGTCGGGCCGGTGCCATGTTCCGCAGTGAAGATGCCGCCGACTTGGCGAGTACCGTCATCGGCCTGCTCGGCGATGCACCGGCGAGGCGGGCACTGACGGAGTCCGGTCTGGCCCGCGCGCGACAGTTCGACTGGGGTGTGGTCGCTCGGGAGATAGAGCAGGTCTACGAGAGTGTGACCGCCAGCGGGGAGAGGGTCGAGAACGACATGCGGGGTCAGTTCGTCGGCAGGCTCGCGCGACCGAGGGACGAGGCCTGATGGACGTCGTCTGGGTGCTCCTGATCGTGGCGGTGATCGCGGTGATCGTGCTGTACCTGTCACAGACCGCCGCCCGGCTCGACCGGCTGCACCATCGCATCGACACCTCCCGGAGCGCCTTACAGGGTCAGTTCACAGATCGCGCGAACGAGGTGCTCGCACTGGCCAGTTCGGGCCGGTTGGATCCGGCGACCACGGTGCTGCTGGCCGACGCGGCCGACTCGGCGCTGGATCAGGCGCGAGCCAAGGGGGCCGACTTCCCGCCACCGAGGTGTGCTGCGGAGAGTTCGCTGACGCGCGCCCTCGAGGTCTCGATGGTCGCGGATCTGGTGGCCGAGATCGCCGCCCAACCCGATGGTGAAGCGACGCTTGCCAGCCTCGCGGCCGCGGTGCAGAAGGCTGCCTGGTCCCGCAGGTTCCACAACGATGCGGTCCGGTCGTGCCTGGCGGTGCGCCGCCAGCGACTGGTGCGCCTCTTCCGGCTGGCGGGGTCGGCGCCCCTGCCACACACCGTCGAACTCGACGATGAGGTCCCATCCGCCCTCCGCAGTAGGTGATGTCACGGATCGCCCCTACCATTGGAGGCAGACCCGAAAGGAACTCCCGATGACTGACCCCATGCACGTGACCGGTTCGGCCCGCGTCAAGCGCGGTATGGCCGAGATGCTCAAGGGCGGCGTGATCATGGACGTGGTGACGGCCGAGCAGGCGAAGATCGCCGAAGACGCCGGCGCAGTGGCCGTCATGGCGCTCGAGCGTGTCCCCGCGGACATCCGCGCGCAAGGGGGAGTGGCGCGGATGAGCGACCCC
The DNA here is from genome assembly GCA_020636995.1 of Actinomycetota bacterium. Taxonomy (GTDB): domain Bacteria; phylum Actinomycetota; class Actinomycetes; order S36-B12; family UBA10799; genus JADKAV01. Next base: position 243,196 of record JACJWU010000001.1, read on the forward strand.
GATCTCATCGACGGCATCATCGATGCCGTCTCGATACCGGTGATGGCCAAGGCCCGCATCGGCCATTTCGTCGAGGCGCAGATCCTGCAGTCGCTCGGCGTCGACTACATCGACGAATCCGAGGTGCTCACGCCGGCGGACTACGCGCACCACATCGACAAGTGGCAGTTCACGGTGCCGTTCGTGTGCGGTGCCACGAATCTTGGCGAGGCGCTGCGCCGGATCACCGAGGGTGCTGCGATGATCCGCAGCAAGGGTGAGGCAGGCACCGGTGACGTATCGAACGCCACGACCCACATGCGCACGATCCGCGACGAGATGAAGCGCCTCGCCGGTCTGCCCGAGGACGAGTTGTACCTCGCCGCCAAGGACCTGCAGGCTCCCTACGAGCTCGTCGCCGAAGTCGCGCGCACCGCGGCACTGCCGGTGGTCATGTTCACCGCGGGCGGCATCGCCACACCCGCCGACGCGGCCATGATGATGCAGTTGGGGGCCGACGGGGTGTTCGTGGGCAGTGGGATCTTCAAGTCGGGCAACCCCACGGAGCGAGCGGCGGCGATCGTGCAGGCCACCACCCACTACGACGATCCGGACATCCTGGCGAAGGTCTCACGCGGTCTTGGTGAGGCCATGGTCGGGATCAACGTCGAGGAGATCCCGGAGCCGCACCGTCTCGCCGAACGCGGCTGGTGACGGCCCGGATCGGCGTACTCGCACTGCAGGGGGACTTCCGCGAGCACCTGCGGATGCTCACGCAGTGCGGAGCCGATGGTGTCAAGGTGCGTTCAGAGGCCGACCTGTCGGCCGTGGACGGTCTGATCATCCCGGGCGGGGAGTCCACGACCATCGGGATGCTCATCGTGCGCAACGGGCTGGAGGCGCCACTGCGGGCTGCCATCGGCGCCGGGCTGCCCGTGATGGGGACCTGTGCCGGGATGATCCTCCTGGCCTCCGAGGTGCTGGACGGTCGCCCGGATCAACTCGCCCTCGGGGCCATCGACATGACGGTCCGACGCAACGCCTTCGGGCGGCAGGTCGACTCCTTCGAGTCCGCGGTGCAGGTTCCGTCACTGCCCGGGCCCCCGATCACCGCGGTCTTCATCCGGGCTCCCTGGGTGGAACGGGTCGGCGATCGCGTGCAGATCCTCGGAACCGTGGTCACCGAGGACGGCACGGATAGAATCGTCGCAGTCAGGCAGGGCAACGCGCTGGCAACGTCTTTCCACCCCGAGGTGACGGATGACGTGCGATTCCACGCGCTGCTGGTGGACATGGTTCAGGAGGCTTCATGAGCGGTCACTCCAAGTGGGCGACGACCAAACACAAGAAGGCGGCGATCGACGCCAAGCGTGGCAAGTTGTTCGCCAAGCTGATCAAGAACATCGAGGTGGCCGCGCGCACCGGCGGTGGGGATCCCGACGGGAACCCGACGCTGTACGACGCCATTCAGAAGGCCCGCAAGAACTCAGTGCCGATGGACAACATCGATCGGGCGGTCAAGCGCGGTTCGGGTGCCGAGTCCGGTGGCTCGGACTGGGAGACCATCATGTACGAGGGCTACGGCCCCAACGGTGTGGCGGTGCTCGTGGAGTGCCTCACCGACAACCGCAACCGTGCAGCCGGCGAGGTCCGGGTCGCGATGAGCCGCAACGGCGGTTCGATGGCGGACCCTGGTTCGGTCTCCTATCTGTTCACGCGCAAGGGGGTCATTCTCGTGCCGGCCGAAGGCCTGACCGAGGACGATGTGCTGCTCGCGGTGCTGGACGCGGGGGCCGAGGAGGTCAACGACCTCGATGGCACGTTCGAGGTGATCAGCGAGCCCACCGACATGGTTGCAGTGCGCACGGCGCTGCAGGATGCCGGACTTGACTACGACTCTGCGGAGGTGCAGTTCGTTCCCAGCGTCACCGTGCCTCTCGAAGCCGATGGTGCGGCGAAGATCTTCCGTCTGCTTGAGGCGCTCGAGGACAGTGACGACGTGCAGAACGTGTACGCGAACTTCGACGTGTCCGATGAGGTCATGGCTGAAGTGGATGCCTGAGCCGCATCCGCACCCGGCGTATCGACCGTCTGTGGCGATAGCGTAGGACCTACCGGTCAGGAGGAGGAGACGTGGCGAGCGACAAACCGACGGGGACCAAGAAGTCGACCTCGACCCCCAAGGCAAAGAAAGCCTCGTCCGGACGGTCAGCGACCAAGAAGGCAGCACCTGCCGCGAAGGCCTCCTCGAAAACGCAGGTCTCCGCGAAGAAGGCTCCGGCGAAGAAGGTGCCCGCGAAGACATCGGCGAAGAAGGCTGCGAAGAAGGCTGCCAAGAAGGCTTCGGTGAGTGATGCTCCAGTGAAGACCTCCGCGAAGAAGGCCCGCAAGCAACCGGCGCCCCTGCGTGGGCGGCAGGCCTCGGTGGAGGCCAAACGGCTGTCCGGCTGGGACTTCGCGACGTGGCGGATGGCCACCGACGATCCCGTGATGCGCTCCACGATGATCGGATTGTTGGTGCTCGATTCCAGCCCCGACTGGAGTGCGATGAAGCAGCGCTTCGAGCGGGCCACCAGGCTGGCTCCGATCCTGCGATCGCGGGTGATCGAGGGGCCGATCGGACTGCAGACGCCGCGCCTCGTGGTCGATCCCGACTTCGACCTGTCGTTCCACATGCGTCGTTTCAGCATGCCCAAGGGGTCCACATGGGCGGATGTCCTGGAGGACGCCCGGCGCCAGAGCATGGCTGACTTCGACCGCGATCGGCCGCTGTGGCGCGCCACTCTCCTGGAGGGTCTGCCGGGTGGTCGATCAGCGTTGATCATGAAGTTGCACCATGCGATCGCCGATGGCCAGGGGGCCGTGCAACTTGGCCTGGCGCTGTTCGATTTCGCACCGGAGGGTGCCGACCTGGGACCCATGCCGCAGGAGCCGGAGCCAGCGGTGCTGGACACCACCGGATTCCTGGAGGCGGTGATCCGGAACAACGTCGGATGGGTGGCCCGCACGGCGGAGGACGCGATCCGGGGGCTCGGACCGCTGACCATGGAAGCTGTGAAGAACCCCGGTGATCTCATCTCCCGGGCGAGGCGCACGGCGGAGTCGGTCATGCGTTTCACGAAGGTGCCGTTCGGTCCGTTGTCGCCGATCATGCAGCAGCGCAGCATCAACTATCACTTCGACACCATCGACATGGACTTCGCGGCCTACAAGGCGGCGGCGAAGAAGCGCGATCGCAGCGTCAACGACCTGTTCCTGGCGGCCATCAGTGTGGGCATGCACCGCTACCACGAGCGGATGGGACGACCCGTCGACGAGTTGCGCATGAACATGCCCATCTCGCTGCGCAGCAGTGGTGATGACGCAGCCAACGCCGTCACGATCGCGCGGTTCGAGATCCCCATCTCGAACGCCATCGACGACGTGCTGGAGGCGGCCGCGCAGACGGTACGCAGTTGGCGTGCCGAACCTGCGCTCAGACTCGCCGACAACCTGGCCGAGTTCTCGCGTTTCCTTCCGCCCGAGTTGCTGTCCGCAGCGGCGCAGACCTCGGACCTGACCGCCTCCAATGTGCCGGGGGTACCGGTGCCGGTCTGGTTGTGCGGTGCGAAGGTCGAGCGGATGTATCCGCTGGTCGCCACCATCGGGGCCGCGATCAACATCACGATGTTGACCTACGCCGGGGTGGCCAGTGTGGGCATCAGCACCGACGACGCCGCCGTCGACGACCGTGAGGAACTGATCCGGTCCTTGCGCTACGGATTCCGAGAGGTCATCGGGACGCCGGTGCTTGCCGGCAATCCGTTGACCATCAGGTCGTGAGCGGAGTCGGCCGGATCACGCCGTGGGAACGCGGCCGGTTCGCGGCAACCATGTGACAAACGGCCCGTAGTTCCGTCCCAGGCGACCACTGTCCCGCGTGTCAAAGCGCCGGGACCGGCCAGTGCAGGGTAGTCTGCCGAACAGTTGTACGACTGGAGGCTGGATGCGGGTGCTTGCAGTGGACCCCGGATTGACCAGGTGCGGGGTGGCCGTGGTGGAGACGCGCCTGGACGGGCGCACGCGCGCCCTGGTGGCCGAGGTGATCCGCACCGACCCCGACGCTGATCACGCAGATCGTTTGGGTGCGGTCTTCGAGGCGATAACGTCCTATCTCGACTCCTGTGAACCGGATGTGCTGGTGGTTGAGCGGGTGTTCAGCCAGAACAACGTACGGAGCGCGATGGGAACGGCTCAGGCGGCCGCGGTGTGCATGCTCGCCGCGAATCAACGGGGACTTCCGGTGCACCAGCACACGCCGACGGAGGTCAAGGCCGCAGTGACCGGGTCCGGGCGGGCCGACAAGGCACAGGTGGCGTTCATGGTAGGGCGCATCCTGGGTCTGCACGACGTCCCCAAACCGGCCGATGCCACTGACGCGCTGGCCCTGGGAATCTGTCACGTGTGGCGTTCCCGCACGGGGGTGAGGGCGTGATCGCATCGCTTCGCGGCCGGGTGGCCCACCGCGGCACCGACGAGGTCGTCGTCGAGGTGGGTGGAGTCGGCCTGTCGGTGGTCGTGAGCCCACGCACGGCCTCGAGCCTCGAGATGGGCCAGGAGTGCCTGCTCACCACACAGTTGGTCGTGCGGGAGGACAGTCTCACGCTGTACGGCTTCGTTGACGCCACCGAGCGTGAGGTGTTCCGCACCGTACAGACGGTGTCCGGGATCGGTCCCCGGCTGGCGCTGACCATGCTGGCGACTCTGACGGCGGACCAGATCACCGCCGCGATCGCTGCAGAGGACATCGCGGCACTCACGGCTGTGCCCGGGCTGGGCCGCAAGAGCGCCCAGCGGATCATCGTTGATCTGAAGGACAAACTCGAGGGTCCGGTAGCCGGTGCACCTGTGATGGGTGGCACGGCCGGGTGGCGCACGCAGGTGAGCGCCGCCCTGACCGGACTCGGGTGGTCGACGGCCCAGGCACAGTCCGCGGTCGCCGCGGTCGCGGCCCGGCCCGAGGCCGCAGATCTGGCCGTCCCCGATGCCCTGCGGCTGGCACTGCAGGTCCTTGACCACACGCAGGCGGTGGCGCCATGAGCGATCCGCTGGTCGACCCCGGAGCCGACGATTCGGAGCGCCTGGTCGAAGGGGCCCTGCGGCCCACCTCCTTGCGGGACTTCATCGGCCAGGAACGCGTCAAGGATCAGCTTCGACTTGTGCTATCGGCGGCCAAGCAGCGCGAGCATGTGGCCGACCACGTGCTCATGAGCGGCCCGCCAGGATTGGGCAAGACCACACTGGCGATGATCATCGCCGCCGAGTTGGGCAAGGCACTGCGCCTGACCAGCGGGCCCGCGATCACCCACGCCGGGGATCTGGCATCGATCCTCACGGCCTTGCAGCCCGGCGACGTCCTGTTCATCGATGAGATCCACCGGCTGTCCAGGCCCGCTGAAGAGATGCTCTACATGGCCATGGAGGACTTCCGGGTCGACGTCGTGGTGGGCAAGGGCCCGGGTGCGACATCCATTCCGCTGGATCTGGCACCCTTCACCCTGGTCGGTGCCACAACGCGGTCGGGGCTGCTGCCGGGACCGCTGCGCGACCGGTTCGGATTCACGGCCCACATGGACTTCTATGATCCGGCCGATCTGCAGAGGATCGTCGAGCGGGCGGCCGGCCTGATGGGGATCACCGCCGACGACACGGCGCTCGCGATCATCGCTGGACGGTCGCGCGGAACCCCGCGGATCGCCAATCGGCTTCTGCGGCGGGTGCGCGACTACGCCCAGATCCACGGCGACTCCACCGTCGATGTGGCCTCCACGGAGGCGGCATTGGCGTTGTTCGAGGTCGACGAGTGGGGTCTGGACCGACTTGACCGGGCCGTGCTGATGGCCCTGGCGAAGAACTTCGGGGGCGGTCCGGTCGGTCTGTCCACGCTGGCGGTCGCCGTCGGGGAGGAGGCCGAGACCGTGGAAACGGTCTGTGAACCGTTCCTGCTGCGGTCGGGTTTTCTGGCCAGGACGCCGCGCGGCCGGATCGCGACGGCGAAGGCCTATGAGCACCTCGGACTGGCGCTTCCGGCGGGCGCTGCCCAACTCACCCTGACCGATCCTCAGGACGTGACGCCCGGCTAGGTAAGATCGGGCAGTGGAGATCCTGATATTGGCGCTCCCGCTGCTGGTACTGGTCGGAATGTGGTTCCTGATGGTCCGACCGGTGCGGCAGCGGCAGAGGGAGGCGCAAGCCGCGCAGTTGGCGGTGCACGTGGGCGCAAGCATCATGACCACCGCTGGCATCTACGGCACTGTGGCGTGGATGGATGAGGACACGATCGGTCTCGAAGTGAGCGAGGGTGTGGTCGTGAAATACGCTCGCGCCGCTGTCGCGACCGTGCTGGACGACGAAGGGTAACCAGTGGCTGCACCAACTGCACGACCCAAGCCGTGGCGTCCGCTGCTGGCCCTGCTGGTCATCATCATCGGTCTGGCCGTATGGACGTTCTGGCCCGGCCAGGAGAGCACTCCGCGGCTCGGACTCGACCTGCAGGGCGGTACCCAGGTCATCCTGATCCCGAACCAGGCGGAGGGCACCGCGGAGATCACAGACGATCAGCTGCAGCAGACCGTCGAGATCATCCGACAGCGGGTCAACGGCTTCGGCGTCGCTGAGGCCGACGTCGCCATCCAGGGGTCGGGCAACGACGCGGCGATCGTGGTCTCGGTCCCGGGGGTCAATCAGCGCGAGATCGCCGAGCAGCTCAGTCAGACGGCACTGCTGGACTTCCGCCCCGTGTCGACGATCGTGGAGCCCGGGGTGATCGACCCCAACACGTTGCAGCCGGCCGAGGCGACCACTGAGAAGAAGACCAAGAAGACCAAGAAGAACAGCGCCAGTGGTGAGGCGACGTTCGCGGAGACCTCGCCGAGTCCGAGTCCCACGGAGACGACGGCGGCTGACGCGACCGAATCCGATGTCTTGGTGCCCCCGGTCGAGGGCGACGCCGCCGATGATCCGGCGCTCGAGGACGCCCTGTTGAACCTCGACTGCACCACGGAGGCCAGTCGGCAGGGCGGGAAACCCGACAACCCCGACAAGTGGATCGTCACCTGTGATCGGGAGGGTACGGGGAAGTACCTGCTGGAGCCGGCGTTCATCAAGGGCACGTCCATCACGAACGCGAGCGCGGAACTCGCGCAGGGTGGCGCCGGCTGGGTCGTCAACCTGGAGTTCGACGGCGAAGGTGCCGACGCCCTCTCCGAGATCTCCAACCGGCTGGTCAGCCTTCCGGCGCCGCAGAACCAGTTCGGAATCGTGCTGGACGGCCTCGTGGTATCGGCGCCGTACTTCCAGCAGCCGATCAACGACGGTCGGGCGCAGATCAGCGGCAACTTCACTCCGGAGGAGGCGAAGAACCTGGCCCAGGTGCTGAAGTTCGGCGCGCTCCCGCTGACGCTGGACATCGCCTCCGTGGAGACGGTCACGCCCACGCTGGGTGCGGACTACCTGCGGGTCGGTCTCATCGCGGGTGCGCTCGGCCTCGGTCTGGTGGTCCTCTACCTGCTGCTGTACTACCGCGCCCTGGGCATCGTCGCCGTCGTCTCGCTGATCATCGCGGCGATCCTCACCTTCCTGGTGTTCGTCATCCTGGGGCGAACGGTCGGTCTGGCGCTGACGCTGGCCGGTGTCGCCGGTGCCATCGTCGCGATCGGCATCACGGCCGACTCGTTCGTGGTCTACTTCGAACGCATCCGTGACGAGATCCGGGAGGGACGCAGCCTGCGGGCGGCGTGCGATGCCGGGTGGGAGCGAGCCCGGAACACGATTCTGGCCGCCGACTTCGTGTCGCTGCTCGCTGCGCTGGTCCTCTACTTCCTGTCCGTCGGGGCGGTACGCGGTTTCGCCTTCGTCCTGGGCCTGACCACGTTGATGGATGTGATGGTGGCCTTCATGTTCACCCGACCGATGGTGACGCTGCTGGCCCGCAACAAGTGGTTCACCAGCGGGCATCCGATGACCGGACTGGATCCACGACGCCTGGGTGTCACCAGCCTTCCGGGACAGTCGGCCACGCGTTCGTCCGAGAAGGTGGAGGTCTGATGTCGCGTTTCGGTGACCTCGGCGGGAGGCTGTACCGCGGTGACTTCTCGTTCAACATCGTTGGCAACAAGAGACTCTGGTACAGCGTCTCCGCAGGTCTGATCGTTCTGGCCCTTGTCGGGCTGCTGGTCCGGGGCCTGAACCTCGGAATCGAGTTCAAGGGTGGCGCGGAGTTCTACGTTCCGAGTGCCAGTTGTGAGATCCAGGACGTCCGGGAGGCCGTTGCCGACACGGGCGTCGAAGCGGCTGCCGTGACCGAGATCGGGTCGCAGAACATCCGGGCCCAGACCGCGGCGGTGACGCCGGAACAGGGCCGGGCCATCGTCGATGCCCTGGCGACGACCTGTGACGTCTCTGCCGATCAGGTGTCCAGCCGAGATGTGGGGCCGACCTGGGGTGGGGAGATCACGCGCACCGCGCTGATCGGCCTCGCCGTGTTCCTCAGCCTGCTGGCGGTCTTCCTGACCGTCTACTTCCAGTGGAAGATGGCGGTCGCGGCACTGGTCGCCCTGGCCCACGACATCGTCATCACAGCCGGGATCTATGCCCTTGTGGGCTTCGAGGTCACCCCGGCGACGGTGATCGGCCTGCTCACGATCCTCGGATTCTCCCTGTACGACACCGTCGTGGTCTTCGACAAGGTCCGCGAGAACACCAAGGGGATCACAGGACAGAGCCGCTACACCTACAGCGAACTCGCGAACCTGGCGTTGAACCAGACGATCATCCGGTCCATCAACACCAGCATCGTGGCGCTGCTGCCGGTGGCGTCGATCCTGTTCGTGGGTGCCTTCCTGCTCGGCGCCGGTGCCCTCAAGGACCTCGCGCTGGTGCTGTTCATCGGTACTGCGGTCGGCACGTATTCGTCGATCTTCGTGGCGACCCCGGTGCTGTGTCAGATGGAGGAGCGCGAACCCGCCATGAAGGCGCTGGCGGCCCGGGTGATGAAGCGACGCGCGGCGCGCGGCGAGGCGCCCACACCGGGTGGCACGGCCCCGGCCGAGTCGCAGAAAGCGGCGGTCGGCTCCGACGCGGGTGGGGTGGCGACCGCGGTCGACCGCCCGCACCGACAACATCGGGATGCGGGAACCCGGGTCCAGCCCAAGCGGCAGAGTCGGTCCAAGCGCAAGCATTAGCGCGTGCCGCATGACCGTGGGCGGACCTTGCCGGTCTCCCCAGGTGGCTGCGACCTCGTTGGGCAAGCAGCCGCGTAGCCCGTAAACTCGCCTCATAGGGGCAAGGCGGTGAACTGGTGGCTCGGGAGACGATGGCGTCCGACGCCGACGATCAGTCGGTGTTGAGTGCGGCGAGCCGTGTTCAGGACGTCCCGCGGCGTCGGCAACTGCTGTCCAGGCTCACCGGCAGCGGCCGCACCTCCATCCCGGAACTCGAACCTCTGCTGCGCACACTGCGGCAGTTCCACCCCAAAGCCAACCGGCAGGTGGTGGAGCGGGCCTACGTGATGGCGGCACACCTGCACGCAGATCAGACACGGCGCAGTGGGGAGCCGTACATCACCCACCCGCTGGCTGTTGCCACGATCCTGGCCGAACTGGGTATGACGCCAACCACCCTGGCCGCCGCCCTTCTGCATGACACCGTCGAGGACACCGAGTACCCACTCGATCGTCTACGCGAGGACTTCGGCGACGAGGTGGCACGGTTGGTGGACGGGGTGACCAAGCTCGACAAGGTCACCTACGGCGAGGCGTCGGCCGCGGAGACGGTGCGCAAGATGGTCGTGGCGATGGCCCGGGACATCCGCGTGCTGGTCATCAAACTCGCCGACCGCTTGCACAACATGCGCACGATCGCGTGGCTGCCGGAGAAGAAGCAGCAGAAGAAGGCCCGCGAGACCCTCGAGATCTACGCGCCGCTGGCCCATCGGCTGGGCATGAACACGATCAAGTGGGAGTTGGAGGACTTGGCGTTCGCCACTCTCTACCCGAAGATGTACGACGAGATCGTCCGTCTGGTGGGTCAACGCGCCCCGTCGCGGGACGAGTACCTGGGACAGGTGCTGGCCGAGATCGACGAGGAGTTGAAGACCAACCGGATCCGGGCCAAGGTCAACGGCCGGCCCAAGCACTACTACAGCGTCTACCAGAAGATGATCGTGCGGGGACGGGACTTCGCCGACATCTACGACCTGGTCGGGGTGCGGATCCTGGTCGATTCGATCCCGGACTGCTACGGCGTGCTGGGGCTGCTGCACGCTCGGTGGAACCCGGTCCCGGGACGTTTCAAGGACTACATCGCAAGCCCCCGGTACGGCGTGTACCGATCCCTGCACACCACCGTGATCGGTCCCGAGGGCAAGCCCGTCGAGGTGCAGATCCGGACCCAGGAGATGCACCAGCAGGCCGAGTACGGCGTGGCGGCGCATTGGCGCTACAAGCAGGGGCGCAGTGGGGTGGACGACGGACCCGACGAGTTCGCCTGGCTGCGTCAGTTGCTGGAGTGGCAGCGGGAGACCGAGGACCCCGACGAGTTCCTGGACAGTCTGCGCTACGAACTCGGCACCGGGGAGTTGTTCGTCTTCACGCCCAAGGGGGACGTCATCTCCCTTCCGGCCGGTTCGACGCCTGTCGACTTCGCCTACTCCGTGCACACCGAAGTCGGGCACCGCACCATCGGTGCCCGCGTCAACGGCAAACTCGTGCCGCTGGAATCGCGGCTGGACAACGGGGACACCGTCGAGATCTTCACGTCGAAGACCCAGGGGCAGGGGCCTTCGCGCGACTGGCTGAACTTCGTGGCCTCACCTCGTGCGCGCAGCAAGATCCGGGCATGGTTCTCCCGCGAGCGCCGGGAGGAAGCCGTCGAGCACGGCAAGGACGCGTTGCTGCGCGAGCTGCGCCGCCGGTCATTGCCCATGCAGCGGCTGCTGAACACCCCGGATCTGCTGAGCATCGCCGCGTACTACCGCATGTCGGACGTGAGTGCGCTCTACGCGGCGATCGGCGAGAGCAAAGTTGATGCGGCTGTGGTCGTCGACCGGCTCATCGCCGGTCGCGGCGGTTCCGAGGCAGCCACGGACGACACCGAGGAGGAGACCCCGCCACCGTCCATCCGCTCGGGACCCACCGGGGATCCCGGGGTCGTGGTCGCCTCCGCGGACGACGTGTGGGTGCGGCTCAGCAAGTGCTGTACGCCGGTGCCCGGTGACGACATCGTCGGGTTCGTGACCCGGGGTAACGGCGTCTCCGTGCATCGCAAGGACTGTGTGAACTACCCGCAACTGGCCCAGCAGGAGGATCGCCTCGTCGATGTCACGTGGCGACCGAGCGCGGAGTCCGTGTTCCTGGTCAACATCCAGGTGGAAGCGCTGGACCGGGCTCGGCTGCTCTCCGACGTGACCCGTGTGCTGTCGGATCATCACGTGAACATCCTGTCTGCGACCTCCACCACGAACCGTGATCGGATCGCGATCTCCCGATTCACCTTCGAGATGGCCGATCCGGCCCACCTCGGCGCCGTGCTCAAAGGAGTCCGGGGAGTCGAAGGGGTGTTCGAGGCCAAGCGCGTCTAGGTCCTGTGCCAAAGGGCGCGCGCCGTGACGGTCGTCCCTACAGCGACGAGAGGCTCTGCTCCGCCGATTCGAGCATCAACTTCTGCTGGTTGAGGTTCTGCTCGGCCTCGGCGATCTTCTTCTCATCGCCGGATTCCTGTGCGGCACTCAACGTCTTCTCCAACTTGGTCACCGACGCCCGGTAGGCATCGACGAGGCCCTGCGCGCGGTCCCGGATCTCGGGGTTGCTGCGCCGCCATGCCGCCGTTTCCGCGGAGCGGATGGCGTCATCGACTGCCCGCAGCCGGGTGTCGATCTTGCGCTTGTCGGCCCGCGGCACATGTCCGATGTCGGACCACTCACCCTGGATCTCCCGGAATGCCCGGCGCGCGGTCTTGGCGTCCTTGACGGGCAGCAATTGCTCGGCCTTGGCGATCAGAGCCTTCTTCTTGGCCAAGTTCTCCTTCTGCTCGTGGTCGCGCGCGTTGTAGGTCTCTTTGCGCGCGGTGAAGAACTTCTCCTGCGCGCCGCGGAAACGCTGCCACAGCGCGTCATCGTCCCGCTTGCCCGCGAAGCCGGCCTTCTTCCACTGCTCCATCAGGTCCCGGAAGGCGTTGGCGGTGGTCTGCCAATCGGTGGAGTCCGCGAGCGCCTCGGCCTTCTCCGCAAGTTCGGTCTTGGCCGCCACAGCGGCCGCACGGCGCTTGTCCTGCTCTTCGCGGTGGATCTTGCGCGCCTTGTCGAAGGTCCTGCGCGCGGTCCGGAAACGCTCCCACTGTGCGTCCGTCTGCTCGCGCTGATCGGCGGACGGCTTCGGCAGCGCCTTCCACTGGTCCACGAGTTCGCGGAACTTCTCCCCGGTCTGCTTCCACGACGTCGACGTCGCGAGTTGCTCGGCCTCCACGACGATGGCCTCGCGGGCCTGTTGCGCCTGCTCGCGTGCGGCCTTGTGCTCCTCCTCGAGGATCTGCTGGCGGATGTGGGCGAGCACCTCCAACTGACCGATGCGTGCCATCAGCAGCGAGATGTCGCCCACGAAGGCGGGCTCTTCGAGAGCATGCCGGGCCTTGCCGGCCACAGCCAAGGCGTCACGCGGCGAGCACTTGTTGTCCGCCAGTCGTGTGGCAGTCAGTTCCAAGGAATGGCTCAGATCGTTGTACTTGCCCGCGTAGTAGTGCAGGGCCTCGTCCGGGGTGCCAGCCGCGAACTGTCCCACGGAGCGTTCGCTGCCATCGGGCAGCCGCAGGAATACCGTGCCGTCCTCGCCCACCCGGCCGAAACTCTCGGCCGGTGCCGGGCCCGGGGTGGATGTCTGCTCGGTCATTGCTTCCCTAGTTCTCGATCGCTGCCGTCTTGATCACAATAGGCTGTGCGGGCGGTCCATCTGATGCATCCGATGATCCCGGCTGCACACCGGCTGCCGCAACGTACTTCACCACGTCGAGTCCGTCGGTGATCTTCCCGACCGATGTGTACGCGGCGGGCAGAGTGGTGTCCTTGTAGACCAGGAAGAACTGACTGCTGGCCGTGTCCGCGCCACGGTTGGCCATCGCCACCGTGCCTGCCGGGTAGTTGTCCTGACCGTCTGTGGGCAGGTTCTCGTCGGGAACCGTGAATCCGACGTCCCCCGTGCCGTCGGAACCGGGGGATCCGCACTGCAGGACGAAGATCCCCGATGTGGTCAGACGGTGGCAGAAGTTCCCTGTGTAGTAGCCCTCGTCGGTGAGGAAGGCCAGCGCGTTGACGTTCTTCGGTGCGGCTTCGGCGTCGAGGGCCACAGTGATCCGCCCGCAGTTGGTGTTCAGGACCCACGTGGCGTCTCCGGACAGTTTCTGGTCGGTCGGCTTGTTCCACGTGCGGGTGTCCTGGCGGGGTTCTCCGGGTTCGTCACACGTCACGCCCGCTGGTGTCGCCACGGGACCCGGCGTCGCCGCAGCGGTCTCGTCCGGACTCGTCGTCGGTTCGGTGGTGGTCTCCGGCTCTGCCTCTGCGCCTGCCTGTTCGGTGGAACTCGGCCAGGCAGCCCACACAATGGCTCCGGCGACCACAGCACCCGCGGCCACGATCCCGATGAGCCGGTTGCGGCGGCCGCGCTTGGCCGCTTCCGCGCGGCGTTGCGCTTGTCGCTGTGCCTTCGCGCGCGCGAGTTCCTGTCGGCGCTTCTTGGTGGACATGTTCCTCCCTCGCGGACCGTTGCCCGCGGCGCAACGGCGGCTAGGGGGGAGTCTACGTGCCGCCGGAATCGGACCGGCGAACCCGTCACGGATAGTCTTGTGTGTGTGTTGATCGCAGGTTTTCCCGCCGGCCCCTGGGGCACCAACTGCTTCGTCGTGGCCACAGGTCCCGGGCAGGAGTGCGTTGTGATCGACCCCGGCAAGGATGCGATGCCAGGTGTGGACGACGTTGTCCGGGAGCACCACCTGCAACCCGTGGCGGTGCTGGTGACACATGGACACCTGGACCACATGTGGTCGGTCACTCCGGTATGTGAGGCCCGGGATGTTCCGGCCTACATCCATCCGGCGGACCGGCACCTGTTGGCCGACCCGATGGCCGGCATCTCCGGTGACACCCGCGTGATGTTCGAGCAGATGACCGGTGGCCGTCTGCAGTTCGCCGAACCCGACGATGTCCGGGCGCTGGACGATCGGACCGATGTGGATCTGGCCGGTCTGCGCTTCCGGGTGCGGCACGCCCCCGGACACACGCCCGGTTCGACGGTCTTCCTGACGGACCCGGACGGCGACGTTCCGCCGATCATGTATTCCGGTGATCTGCTGTTCGCCGGATCGATCGGCCGCACTGACCTTCCGGGTGGGGACACGGACGCCATGATGCGGTCACTGGCCGAGGTGGTGCTGCCGCAGCCCGAGGAGATGATCGTCCTGCCCGGTCACGGTGAACAGACCAGCATCGGGCAGGAATTGGCTATCAACCCCTTCCTGTCGCAAGCGCGCGATCACCACCTCGAGCAACCGCCAGGGCGTGGACTGTGAGCCAACTGCAGGCCCCCCGTGGGGTCCCGGAGTACCTGCCGCCCGACTCCGCCGAGTTCCTGGCGGTGCGCAACACGTTGGGCCGCAGCGCGGAACTCGCAGGCTACGGCTACATCGAACTGCCCGTGTTCGAGGACACCGCGGTGTTCGTGCGCGGCGTCGGCGAGAGCACAGATGTCGTGAGCAAGGAGATGTACACGTTCACCGACCGCGGTGACCGGTCGTTGTCCCTGCGTCCCGAGGGGACCGCCGGGGTGATGCGCTCGGTCCTCGAGCACAATCTGCACCGCGGCTCGCTGCCCGTGAAACTGTGGTACGCCGGGCCGTTCTTCCGTGCCGAGCGCCCTCAGCAGGGTCGCTACCGGCAACTGCAGCAGGTGGGGGTCGAGGCGATCGGTGTGGACGATCCGCTTCTGGACGCCGAGGTGATCGCGGTGGCCGACGAGGGCTATCGGCGGCTGGGACTGCGAGGCTACCGCCTGGATCTGTCGTCGATCGGGTGCAAGGAATGCCGGCCGGTGTACCGCGCGGTGCTGCAGGAGTTCCTCGCGGGCCTCCCGTTGGACGACGCCACTGCCGAGCGAGCACGGATCAACCCCTTGCGCGTCCTCGATGACAAGCGCGCGGAGATCCGCGTCCTTCTCACCGATGCCCCACTGCCCCCGGACCATCTGTGCGACGAGTGCCGGGAACACTTCACCCGGGTGCAGCAGGCGCTGACCGCGCTCGGGGTGCGGTTTGCGCTGAACCCACGGTTGGTGCGCGGTCTGGACTACTACACCCGGACGACGTTCGAGTTCGACCACCCGGCGCTCGGGGCGCAGTCCGGCATCGGCGGTGGTGGTCGCTACGACGGACTGATGGCGTCGCTCGGCGGCCCGGATATGACAGGGATCGGCTTCGGACTCGGCACCGACCGGACACTGCTGGCATGCCGCGCCGAGGGGCTGCGACCGGGGGAGGGACGTCGTGTCGAGGTGTTCATCGTCCCTCTGGGAGAGGCGGCGCGGGATGCCGCCTCGAAGCTCGCCGGTCGGTTCCGGGCTGACGGCATGCCCGTGGACATGGCCTACGGGAGTCGCGGGCTCAAGGGTGCCATGAAGGCCGCCGACAGGTCGGGGGCGCGGTGGGCCATCATCGTGGGGGAGAAGGAACTGGCCGAGGGGCGGGTTCAGATCAAGGACATGACCAACGGGGATCAACGCAGCGTCGTTGTCGAGGACGTGGTCGGACAGTTGTTGACGGAAGGAATGTGACGTGAGCAGAACCGGAGCGGGAACCCTGCGGGCCGCCGATGCCGGACGTGAGGTGACCCTCTCCGGGTGGGTGGCCCGGCGCCGTGATCACGGCGGGGTGGCGTTCCTCGATCTGCGTGACGCGTCCGGGGTCGTACAGGTGGTGGTCCACGACGAGGCCGCCCACGGACTGCGGGCCGAGTACTGCATCCGGGTGCATGGCGAGGTGCGGGACCGGCCGGAGGGCAACGAGAACCCCGATCTGCCGACCGGTGCCATCGAGGTGATGGCCGACGCGGTAGAGGTCCTCTCCGCGGCCGCCCCGCTGCCGTTCCCGATCGACGACTACGTCGACGTCAGCGAGGACACCCGCCTGCGCCACCGGTACCTCGACCTGCGCCGGACATCGCAGGCGAACGCCCTGCGGATGCGTTCGAGAGTCAACCAACTCGCCCGTGACGTGCTGCTGGAGCGCGAGTTCGTGGAGGTGGAGACCCCCACGCTCACCCGCTCCACACCGGAGGGTGCCCGCGACTTCCTCGTGCCGGTACGCCTGCAGCCGGGGCACTGGTACGCCCTGCCGCAGTCGCCGCAGTTGTTCAAACAGTTGCTGATGGTCGCCGGGCTCGAGCGGTACTTCCAGATCGCACGGTGCTACCGCGACGAGGACTTCCGGGCCGACCGGCAGCCCGAGTTCACGCAGCTGGACATCGAGATGTCGTTCGTGGAGCAACAGGATGTGATCGACGTCGGGGAGGCGGTGATCCGTGCCCTGTGGGCGGGCGTCCTCGGCTATGAGATCGGTGAGATCCCGCACATGACCTACGACGAGGCCATGCGCCGGTTCGGGTCCGACAAGCCGGATCTGCGTTTCGATCTCGAACTCACCGAACTCACCGACCACTTCGCGAACACGCCGTTCCGGGTGTTCCAGGCCCCGTACGTCGGGGCGATCGTCATGCCTGGCGGCGCCGACCAGCCCCGGCGTGCGTTCGACGCCTGGCAGGAATGGGCCAAGCAGCGCGGTGCGAAGGGTCTCGCGTACGTGACGATCGCGCAGGACGGCACGCTGGGCGGACCAGTGGCCAAGAACATCTCGGATGCCGAGCGCGAGGGCCTGGCCGAGGCGGTCGGAGCGGCCCCGGGTGACTGCATCTTCTTCGCCGCGGGCCGGCCCGGCGAAGCCCGCGGTCTGCTCGCCGCGACCCGCGACGAGATCGCTACCAGGCTCGGGCTGATCGACGAATCGCAGTGGTCCTTCGTCTGGATCGTCGACGCGCCCATGTTCGAGGAGATCGAACTCGACGACGGCACGACCGCCTGGACCGCGGTGCACCACCCGTTCACCTCGCCCAACGCTGAATCGCTGGCGACGTTCGACACCGACCCCGCGTCGGCACTGGCGTGGGCCTACGACCTGGTCTGCAACGGCAACGAGATCGGCGGTGGTTCCATCCGTATCCACCAGCAGGAGGTCCAGCGGCGGGCGTTCGACGTGCTGGGAATCGGCGAGAAGGAGGCCGATGAGAAGTTCGGATTCCTGCTGGAGGCCTTCAAGTACGGTCCACCGCCGCACGGCGGCATCGCCTTCGGATGGGACCGCATCTGCATGCTGCTGGCCGGAGCCAACTCGCTGCGCGACGTGATCGCCTTCCCGAAGACCGGGGCCGGTCACGATCCGTTGACCGGGGCGCCGTCGACGATCACCGCCGAACAGCGTGCCGAGGCCGGTGTGGACTTCGTGCCGGAGGAGGCCGCCGAGTAGTGGCGGACCTGTTCGACGACAGCGCGCCGGCCTCACCGCTGGCCGCCCGGGTGCGACCGATGGCGGTCGACGAGGTCATCGGACAGTCCCACCTGCTCGGTCCGAACTCCCCGCTGCGCTCCCTGCTCAGCGATCCCGACGCTGCGACCAGTGTGATCCTGTGGGGACCCCCTGGTACCGGCAAGACGACCCTGGCGCGGCTGGCCGCCGAAGTCAGTGGTCGCCGCTTCGTGGCCCTGGCGGCCGTGAGTGCGGGGGTGAAGGATGTGCGCGCCGCCATCGAGCAGGCCCGGGAACGGGGTCGCACCCACGGCGAACGCACCATTCTGTTCATCGACGAGGTACACCGGTTCTCCAAGACCCAGCAGGACGTCCTGCTGCCCGCCGTGGAGCACGGCTGGGTGACACTGATCGCGGCCACGACCGAGAACCCGAGCATCAGCATGGTGAGTCCGTTGCTCTCGCGTTCCATGCTGCTGGTGCTGCAGGCGCTCACCGACGAGGAGGTGGAGCGCGTCATCGCGCGGGCCTTGACCCACCCCGCCGGCCTGCCGGGAGTCACCATCACCCCGGAGGCGACCGATCTGGTCGTCCGATTCGCGGGCGGGGATGCGCGCCGGGCGCTCACCGCACTCGAGACCGCGGCGGGTGCCGGGTCCGACATCACCGCGGACGTGGTGCGCGGGATCATCCCGCAAGTGGCCAATCGGTACGACCGGGACGGCGACCTGCACTACGACGTGACGAGCGCCTTGATCAAGAGTGTGCGGGGAAGTGATGTCGATGCGGCCCTGCACTATCTGGCGCGCTTGGTCGCCAGCGGGGAGGACCCCCGGTTCATCGCCCGGCGGCTGGTGATCCTGGCCAGCGAGGACATCGGACTCGCGGATCCCACCGCCCTGCCGCTTGCCATCGCCGGGCTGCAGGCTGTGCAGTTCGTGGGGTGGCCGGAGGCCCGGATCACCCTCGGCCACGTGGTGATCCACCTGTGCCTGAGCCCCAAGAGCAACGCCGCGTACGTCGCGATCAATGAGGCGCTCGCCGACGTGGAAGCCGGACGGATCAGTCCGGTCCCGGCCATGCTGCGCGACGCAAGCCTCAAGGCGTCGCGAGTGACCGGTGCCGGCAAGGGGTACCGCTACCCGCACGACGAGGGTGGCTTCGTCCCGATCAGGTACGTGGCGGAGCCCATCATCGACCGCCGCTACTACCGTCCGACCGATCGTGGCGCCGAGGCCCGGGCCGCGGCGGCCGTGGAGCGACTGCGGGCGGCTGTCGACGGCGACGTCTCGGACGACTGAAGCGGATCCGTGAGCAGTCTGGAAATCCGGGAGCACTCCACCAAGGCCGAAACGCTCCCGGATCCTCGAAGTGCTCACGGATTCGTCCGGCATGTTTGTCCGGCCTTTTGGTCCGGCCTTTTGGTCCGGCCTGTTTTTCCGGTCTGTTCGTCCGGCCTGTTTGTCCGGCCTGTTTGTCCGGCCTGTTTGTCCGGCCCCGCGATCAGCTCGGCGCGACCGCCGGGAATGACCCGGAGGCACGCCGATTCGTGCGTACACTGACGCACGTGAGCCGAATCTTCTGGATCGGGGTCGGAGCCGCCGGTGGCATCGTCGCCTACCGCAAGGCCAACGAGACCCTCACGGGTGTCCGTGAACGCAGTCTGCGCGAGAACCTCACCAAGGTCGCCCGCACGGCCTCGAACGTGGCAGCCTCCGCCCGTTACCTCGCAGCGCTCTCAGCCGACGAGCAGCCACCGGCGGGTGTGGTGGACATCCGCCAAGCCCCCGCCGCCCGCAGGTAGTCCGCGGACCCCGGCATTAGGCTGACTCCCATGGAGTCTGCCGAGATCCGACGACGTTTCCTCGCCTTCTTCGAGGCGCGCGGTCACACCGTGGTGCCGAGTGCGTCGTTGCTGCTGAACGACCCGACGTTGTTGTTCGTCAACGCGGGGATGGTGCCGTTCAAGCCGTATTTCCTCGGTGAGGCCGTTCCTCCGTACAAGCGCGCGACCAGCGTCCAGAAGGTGGTCCGCACGCTGGACATCGAAGAGGTGGGCAAGACCACCCGGCACGCGTCGTTCTTCCAGATGTGCGGGAACTTCTCCTTCGGCGACTACTTCAAGGAGGGCGCGATCCCCTTCGCCTGGGATCTGCTGACCACCTCGGTCGCCGAGGGTGGCTTCGGTTTCCCCGAGGAGAAGTTGTGGGTCACCGTCTACGAGGACGATGACGAGGCGGCGCGACTGTGGCAGGAACTCGTCGGGTTGCCCGCCGATCGCATCCAGCGGCGGGGGATGGTCGACAACTTCTGGTCCATGGGCGTGCCGGGACCATGTGGCCCGTGCAGCGAGATCTACTACGATCGCGGTCCCGAGTTCGGCCGCGAGGGCGGCCCGGTGGCCGATGAGGACCGGTACCTCGAGGTGTGGAACCTCGTCTTCATGCAGTTCGAGCGCGGGGAGGGGCCGGGTAAGGAGGGCTTCCCGATCCTCGGGGAGTTGCCCGCGAAGAACATCGACACCGGCCTCGGTCTGGAACGTATGGCGGCGATCCTGCAGGGCGTGGACAACATCTACGAGATCGACACCACCCGTGCGACCATCGACACCGCGGTGGAGATCACGGGACGCGCCTACGGCCGCAACCATGCCGATGACGTGGCGCTGCGGGTCGTCGCCGACCATGCCCGCACGTGCGCATTCTTGATCTCCGACGGCGTGCTGCCGGGCAACGAGGGCCGTGGATACGTCCTGCGCCGGTTGCTGCGCCGGGTTGTGTTCAACATGCGGTTGCTCGGCGCGCATGAGCCCACGATGTCGGCCCTGATCGGCAGCGTGATCGCGGCGATGTCCCCGCAGTACCCCAGTCTGCTCACCGATGCCGGCCGGATCGAGACGATCGCCGTCTCGGAGGAGGAGGCCTTCCGGCAGACGTTGCGTTCGGGGACCACCGTGTTCGACACCGCCGTGGCCGGCACGAAGGCCCGCGGCTCGGCGACGATGTCCGGCGCCGACGCCTTCGCACTGCACGACACCTATGGCTTCCCGATCGATCTCACACTCGAGCTCGCCGCGGATCAAGGGCTCGAGGTCGACCGCGAAGGGTTCGCCTCGTTGATGGCAGAGCAGCGGGCCCGCGCGAAGGCCGACGCCGTCGCGCGCAAGGCCGGGGTCACCCCGCTGACCGCCTACCGGGAGGTCATGGAGGCGGCCGGCGAGACCCAGTTCACCGGCTACGACGAATGGCAGTCGGAGGGTCGCGTGCGCGGCCTGTTGCGCGATGGGGAGTCCGTGACCTCCGCGGCCGCCGGCGACGTCGTCGAGGTGGTACTGGACCGCAGTCCGTTCTACGCCGAGGCCGGCGGGCAGCTCGGTGACCACGGACTGATCAGGCTCGACGACGGATCCACACTGCAGGTCGACGACGTGCAGACCCCGGTGCCCGGTCTGTGGGTGCATCGGGCGCACGTTCTCGAGGGCGAGGCGGCGGTCGGCGCGCCGGCTGTCGGGATCGTCGACGTCGAACGCCGGCGGGCGATCTCGCGGGCGCACACGGCGACCCACATGATCCACAAGACCTTCCGCGAGATGCTGGGGGAGACAGCCACGCAGATGGGCTCGGAGAACGCGCCCGGCCGGTTGCGCTTCGACTTCCCGTTCCCTAAGGCGGTTCCGGACAGCGTGCTGCGGGATGCCGAGGAACGCGTGAACTCCCTGCTCCTGGAGGACATGACGGTCACGGCCCGGTACATGACCCAGGCCGAGGCGCTCGATATGGGCGCCATGGCCCTGTTCGGGGAGAAGTACGGCGACACGGTACGCGTGGTCTCGGTCGGGGACTGGGCACACGAACTGTGCGGCGGGACGCACGCCCACCGCAGTGGCCAGTTGGGCGTGGTGTCCTTCATCTCTGAGGGCTCCATCGGCTCCGGGGTGCGCCGGGTGGAGGCTCTGGTGGGCTCGGACGCCTACCAGTACCTGGCCCGCGAGCACCTGTTGGTCTCCGCCCTGAGCTCCATGCTCAAGAGTCCGCGGGAGGACCTCGTGGAGCGGGTGGGGACGACCGTGGAGAAGCTGAAGCACGCCGAGCGGGAGCTGGCACGCCTCAAACAGGAGGCGATGATGTCCAACATTGACAGCATCCTGGGCGACGGCGCGCAGGTCGGGGCGTTCCGCCTGTGGACCCTGCAGGCTCCATCCGGGACCGACGCCAAACAGTTGCGCGAGATCGCCCTGGCCGGGGTGCGAAAGGCCCCCGGCGACCTGCCGGCCGCGGTGCTGGCGGCAGCGGTGAGCGATGGCCGGGTCTCGCTGATCGCCACCGTCAACGGGCTGGGGCAGGAGCGGGGGCTCTCGGCCAGCGACTTGTTGAATGCCGCGCTGCCCAGCGTCGACGGCCGCGGGGGTGGCAAGAAGGACGCCGCGCAGGGTGGTGGATCGAACCCGGACGGGATACCAGCGGCGTTCCGGGCCGCCGAAACCTTCCTGCGTGGGTTCGCGGGCTAGTGCGCCCCGGGATCCGGTTGGCCGTCGACGTCGGCTCAGTCCGTGTTGGCATCGCCCGTAGTGACCCCACGGGCACGCTTGCGGTCCCGGAGTGCACGCTGGATGCGCGCAAAGACTGGATCGTCGAGCTGGCACGGCTTGTGGGGGAGTACGAGCCGCTGGAGGTGATCGTCGGGTTGCCGGTGTCCCTGGACGGCAAGGAGCATGCCGCCGCCCAGCGGGTCCGGGATGTGGTGCAGCGGATGATTGTGGCCTGCCCGAACACGCCCATCCGGCTGGTCGACGAACGGCTGACGACGACCTCGGCCCATGCACAGTTGCGCGAGGCAGGGGTCTCGACACGGAAGGGACGCGGTGTGGTCGATCAGGCGGCCGCTGTCATCATGTTGCAGAATGCGTTGGATGCAGAACGTGCCACGGATCCGCCGGGCACGCTGGCGAACGGACCCGGATGAGCGAACTCGGCTTGAACATGGAGGTCGAACCTCCCAACCGGCCCAACCCCAAGAAGGGCCGAGGCGCACTGGTGCTGGCGGTGTTGGTGTTCTTCGGTGTCATCGCGTTCATCGGTGTCCTCTTGGTGCGGCAGTTCCTGCTCGGCGGTGGCGAGGACTACTCCGGAGCGGGCAACGGTGAGGTGATCATCGAGGTCCAAGATGGTCAGACCCTTTCTGAGATCGGGACGACGCTCAAGGAGAACGGCGTAGTGGCCAGCGCGGACTCCTTCATAGACGTGGCCGCCCGCAACGAGCAGGCACAGACCATCGGGCCGGGCTACTACCGGCTTGCCGAGCGCATGAGCGCCCAGGCGGCCCTCGACGCGATGCTCGATCCGGCCAACCAGGTGATCATTCGTGCGGTGATCCCCGAGGGGCTGCGGATGCAGCAGGTCGTGCGACGGTTGTCAAAGGCGTCGAACATACCGGAGGCGCGTTTCGAGGCGGCCATCAAGGACGCGTCGAAACTCGGGCTGCCGAAATGGGCCAAGAAAGGCAACGCGGAGGGCTTCCTGTTCCCGGCGACGTACGAATTCGCGCCCACCGCCAGTGCCCGCGACATGATCCAGGCGATGCTGACCCGGTACAACGAGGCGGCCGAATCCTTGGATTTCGTCGCGCGGGCAAAGCGCACCGGATACTCGCCGTATGAGGTGATGGTCATCGCGAGTCTGGTGCAGGCCGAGGGCCATCCCGACGACTACGGCAAGGTCTCCCGGGTGATCTACAACAGACTGGCCGCCGGGATGCCCCTGCAGTTGGACGCCACCGTGAACTACGCGTTGAAGAAGACGGACATCAACCTCTCGCCCGAGGAGATCGCCACCTCATCGCCGTACAACACGTATCAGAACACCGGACTGCCCCCCACACCCATCAACCAGCCGGGGGAGGCCGCCATCGAGGCCGCCCTTGAGCCGGACAAGGGGGACTGGATCTACTTCGTGTCGGTCAACCCGGACACCGGCGAAACCAAGTTCACCGCCGACTACGACGAGTTCCTCGAATTCAAGGCGGAGTTCGAGGAGTACGTCGCGAAGAACCCGTGAGCAGGCAGGCGGCGGTGCTGGGCTCACCGATCTCCCACAGCCTGTCACCAGCGCTGCACCGAGCGGCGTACCGTGCCCTGGGGCTGGACTGGAGCTACCAGGCCTTCGACGTGGACGAGCAACGGCTGCCCGGCTTCGTCGGGAGCCTCGACGGGTCCTGGGTGGGGCTGTCGCTGACGATGCCGCTGAAGGAAGCAGTTCTGAATCTGGCATCGGACATCACGTGGACGGCTGAGGTGACGACATCGGCCAACACGCTGCTGCTACCAACCCGACAGGCGCACAACACCGATGTGGACGGCATCGTCACAGCGCTGCAGCGCGCCGGATTTGCGCAGCCCACGGGATTCGAGGCGACGGTGCTGGGCTCCGGGGCGACCGCCCGCTCGGCCATCGCCGCCTGTCAGCGGTTGGGTGCAACGCAGATCCACCTGCTCGCGCGTCGGCCCGAGGCCTCGTCCGCCGCGATCGAAACCGCCGAACGCAGTGGAGTCACCATGCGGGTCCATCCGTTCGACCGTGCGGCTGCCCTCGATGTGCCGCTGGTCATCGCCACCGTGCCGGCTGGAGCCGCGGACGCGCTGGCGCCCCGGATTCCAGCGGCGCCGGAGTGGCTTCTCGACGTGGTGTACGCGCCCTGGCCGTCGGTGATGGCCGACGCCTGGCGGGCCCGCGGCGGCACGATCGTCTCCGGGCTCGAGATGCTGCTGGCCCAGGCCGAGCGCCAAGTGGAGTTGATGACCGGCATGCCGGCGCCGAGCGACGCGATGCGCGCCGCGCTTCGGCCAACCCACGCCTGAGGTGTCGCATCGGCCATACTCGGATCAGACCCGTTGAAAGGACTTGTCATGGCTGACATTGAGGTTCCCCACCCCGGTGCCTCCGACATCGTCGCCCGACTGCTCAGCGATGCGTTGGCCGAACACCCGGACGTCAAGTGGCTGGGTCTGGTGTCCGAGGACGGGTTCGCGATCGCCTCGGACGGCGCGGCCCGGGTGGATGACGATGCGGTGGCGGCCGGAGCGGTGCGGATGATGATCCAGATGCGCTCGATGGCCAAGGCGCTGGGGCAGCAGGGCACCTCCCAGATGTTCATGGAAGGCGACGAGAGCGGCTTCTGCGTGATCGACAAGGATCCCTGGGTCCTGATCGTCGTGGGAGCCGCCGGCGTGCCCATCGGCCTGCTGCGGTACGAGGCGCGCGAGATCGCGGAGGCGTTCCCGATGGGCTCACGGCGAGCACTACCGGCCCCGGAGCCCGAGGAGGACACCGTGGCGCCGTCCGACTGGCCGGTGGTGTCGACCGGAACGTTCGTGGATGACGCCGCCGAGCAGGACCTGGTGGAACCCGGCTTCACCGTGGCGGAGGTCACCGAGTCGGACGAAGCCACTCTTGAGAATGTCGGCGTGCCGGCCGATGACACAGTCGTGACGGACCCCGATGGCGAGCCCGAGATTCGTTGGGCCGACGAGCCCACGTCCGCCGTCACGCCCGCGGGGGTTGCGCTCGCGGACAGCCCGGACGGTCAAGACCTGTTCGGTGAGGCGGGAGCCGAAGACCTCGAGGAGCTGGAGATGCCCTCGCCCGGCGTCGACGACTACGCGGACTGGATGGCACCGGCACAGCCCGCCGAAGCGGATTCGATGTTCGACGTGGCCCCGCCGTCGCCGGAGGCACCTGCGAGTTTCGAAATGCCCGCATCGGAAGCGCCCGCCGCGTCAATGTCCTTCGACCTGCCGCAGCCCGATGCGGCGGCCTTCGCCGACCTCACAGACGATCTCAGCGACCTGGCCGCACCCACCGGTCCGGCCATCGACCTGCCGCCGCCAGCCGGACCCGCGTTCGAACTGCCCCCACCGGAGTGATGAATCATGCTGCTCGCCGGTTCGCTCGAGGCCTTCCGGGTCCAGGAGATCCTGGGCCTGGTGGGTCGCAAGCCCGGTCAGTGGCTGATCACGCTGCAGGGCGGGCCGCGTGGCCATGCGGCCTTCGTCG
This sequence comes from Actinomycetota bacterium, assembly GCA_020636995.1. Classification (GTDB taxonomy): domain Bacteria; phylum Actinomycetota; class Actinomycetes; order S36-B12; family UBA10799; genus JADKAV01. The sequence continues at coordinate 268,815 of JACJWU010000001.1, forward strand.
GGCTGCGGGACCGGTCCGTGGTGTCGGTGTCGGCCGACACCACCCGGCAGGACCTCGCCCGCCGTCTGGTGATCGAAGGCGCCATCGGTACCACCGGTCTGGCCGAGGCGCTGCGCCAAGCGGGTGAGAGCGGAGTCGGGTTGGTCCGAGCACTTGTCGATGGCGACAAAGTGGAACCGGCCATGATCCCCGAATGCGTACGTGAGCATGCCGTCAGCGCATTGGCCTCGCTCACGCACTGGCGCACGGGCAGCTTCACCGTCGATGAGGTCGAATCCCTGCCCGACGACATAGACATGGCCTTCCCAGTGGCCGGCCTGGGCACTGAGGTGACCAGCATGCTCAAGAGGTGGCGCCCGGCGTCGGATCTTCTGGGGGGTCCGAACACGGTGATCGCGCCCTATCCCGGGCACGTGCCGGGCCGACTGCGCGGACTGCACTCGTTGATCGACGGACATCGCACGGTCGCTGAACTCATCGATGCGTCGGGGCATGGGGACATCGGCACCGTCGTGGACCTCGCGGATCTGGTGGAGGTGCGGTGTGCTGCACCCCTGAGCGGGTCGATGGGTGCGCTGGAGCAGCGACTGGCCATGCTGGCCGCGATGGAGCATCCCGAGAAGCCCGCCGCCAAGCCGAGTCCGAACCTGTCGGTGATCCACGGCGGCGCCGACGCCGAGCCGGCCGCAGAGCAGGCCGATGATCTGCTCTCGACGCTGCTCAAGGGGGTGCGCGGGGTATGAAACAACTCGGCGACATCCTGGTCACGCAAGGACTGATCAGCAGTGAACAGTTGGACAAGGCACTGCTCGAACAACGCAACGTGGGCCATTCACTGGGCCGGGTGCTGATCGACTTGGGCATGCTGACCGAGGCGCAGGTCGTCCAGGCGCTCGCCACCCAGATCGGGATGCGGTTCGTGGACCTGACCGAGGTGACCCTGGACGGGGCGGCGCTGTCGAAGGTGCCGGGATCGGTCTGCCGGCGCCACAGCGCGATCCCCATCGGTTTCGAGAACGGCCGGCTGGTCGTGGCCATGAGCGACCCCGCCAACGTCTTCGCCGTCGACGACATCCGGTCGGCCAGCGGGATGACCGTTGTGCCTGTGGTCGCCACCCGCACGGATGTGCAGGCGGCCCTCGACCGGCACTACCGCGCCGATGGCGAGCTCGACGAGTTGACCACGGCGATCGACACCGACGATGACGAGGAGGACCTCGCCTCGATCAAGGAGGTCGTCGAGGACGCCCCGATCGTCAAGTTCGTGAACCTTCTGATCACCCAGGGGATCCAGGACCGGGCCTCCGACATCCACCTCGAACCGACCGAGCACGACGTGCGGGTGCGATTCCGCATCGACGGCGTGCTGCACGAGGTCATGCGCTCACCGAAGTCGATCCAGTCCGGGGTGATCAGCCGGCTGAAGATCATGGCGGACATCAACATCGCCGAGCGGCGGATCCCGCAGGACGGCCGGCTCAGCGTCACCGCCAACGGCCAGAAGATCGATCTGCGCGTGGCGACACTGCCCACGGTCTGGGGGGAGAAGATCGTCCTGCGGATCCTGGACAACTCCACGGCCATGCTGGACTTGGCCGACCTCGGGTTCCGCGACTTCAACTACGAGCGGTACTCGGCCAGTTTCGGCAAACCGTACGGGATGATCCTGGTGGTGGGGCCAACCGGTTCGGGGAAGTCCACGACCCTGTACGCGACGGTGAACATCCTCAACCGCCCCGAGGTCAACATCATCACCGTCGAGGATCCCGTCGAATACCGGCTGGCCGGGGTGAACCAGGTCCAGACCCACGCCAAGGCCGGCCTGACGTTCGCGGCCGCACTGCGCTCGATCCTGCGTTCCGACCCCGACATCGTGCTGATCGGTGAGATCCGCGACCACGAGACCGCGCAGATCGCTGTGGAATCCGCCCTGACCGGGCACTTGGTGTTGAGCACCCTGCACACCAATGATGCGCCGAGTGCGGTCACCCGGTTGATCGAGATGGGGATCGAGCCGTTCTTGGTGGGTTCGGCCCTCGATTGTGTCCTTGCCCAACGGCTCGCGCGTCGCCTGTGCCCCAAGTGCAAGGAGCAATACCAGCCGACTGCTGCCGCGCTCAAAGCCGCGGGAGTCGTTCTGGAGAAGGGACAGCCGATCCCGAAGATCTACCGCGCCGCTGGGTGCTCGGTGTGTTCGCGGACCGGGTACAAGGGCCGGGTGGCGTTGCACGAGGTGCTGCCGATCACCGAGCGGATCGAGAGGTTGGCCGTGGAACGCGCCTCCTCGGCCCAGATCGCCACGGCGGCGCGCGAGGAGGGCATGCAGACCCTGCGCCAGGACGGTCTGGCCAAGGTCCTGGCTGGGGTGACAAGTCTGGACGAGATCCTGCGGGTCGTCACGTAAGCCCGCTCACCCGCGGGGGTTGGTGTGCCGGGGAGTCGTTAGGGGGTGTGCGCCGCCGACTCGCTCCCGGCCCTGGCGCGGGGACAGCCCGTAGCGCGTTGGTACGCCCGCTGGGGGTTGCGGGATTCAAGGAAAGCCCGGGGAGTGCCGACACGGATCATGAACGGTTCGGGAAGGACCTCGGATGTCGGCATACAGTGCTCCACCCCCCGCGCGGCCCCACGCCGCGCCGTCGGGCCCACCCGTGACTGCCCCACCCCCGAACGGGGCGCAGGTGCGCAATGCACCGCCACCGCCCGCGCAACCCCTGACCCGCCCCACGACCGAACAGACCGTTCGCACCAGCGACATCAGTCTGGTGGAGGCGCTGGAGGCGATGTTGGCTCTGGAAGCCAGTGACCTGCACCTGACAGTGGGGGCGCCGCCGACCGTTCGTGTCTCGGGCAACCTGCGTCCTCTGCCTGGAGCGGCCAAACTCGATGGACCGTCGTTGCAGCGAGTGCTCTACGCCATGCTCACCCAGCAGCAGCGGGAGGTGTTCGAGGAGGACCTCGAACTCGATTTCTCCTACGCACTTCCGGGCAAAGCCCGATTCCGCGTGAACATGTATAAACAGCGCGAGTCGGTCGGTGCGGCCTTCCGGATGATCCCCTTCGAGATCAAGAGCCTCGAAGACCTCGGAATCCCTCCAGTCGTGTCCGAGTTCGCCAACCTGCCGCGCGGTTTCGTGCTGGTCACTGGGCCGACCGGATCGGGCAAGAGCACGACGCTGGCCTCGCTGATCGACATCGCCAACACCCGGCGACACGACCACATCATGACCGTCGAGGACCCCATCGAGTTCCTGCACCGGCACCGCAACTGCCTGGTCAACCAGCGCGAGGTGGGCACGGACACTCACTCGTTCGCCGAGGCGCTCAAGCACGTGCTACGGCAGGACCCCGACATCATCCTCGTTGGGGAGATGCGCGATCTCGAGACCATTCAGGTCGCCTTGACCGCAGCCGAGACCGGTCACCTCGTCTTCGCGACGCTGCACACCCAGGACGCAGCGCAGACCATTGACCGTGTCATCGATGTCTTCCCGCCCCACCAACAGCAGCAAATCCGGCAGCAACTCGCCGGCACGATCCAGGGCATTGTCTGCCAGACGTTGTGCAAGCGACAGAACGAGCGGGGTCGCGTCGTGGCCGCCGAGGTCCTCGTGGCGACGCCGGCGATCCGCAACCTGATCCGTGAAGGCAAGACCCACCAGATCTACTCCGCCATGCAGGCCGGGGCACAGTTCGGAATGCAGACGCTGGATCAGAACCTCGCCGAACTCGTGCGCACGAACGCGATCTCCTTCGAGGAGGGCATGGAGAAGTGCCAGCACCTTGAGGACTTCATGCGACTGACCGGGAGGACCCGATGAGCCTTGCGACCTTCGACTACCAGGTCCGTGACCGCGGGGGCAAGGTCGTGCGCGGCCGCATCGATGCCGAGTCGCCGTCCGCCGTGGCATCGAAGCTCAAGAGCATGGGATACGCACCGATCTCGATCACGCAGGCCAACGCCGGGCTGAACAAAGAGATCAAGATTCCCGGCGTCGGCAACAAGGTCAAACTCAAGGACCTCGCAGTCTCGGCCCGGCAGTTCGCCACGATGATCAACTCCGGACTCTCGCTGCTGCGCGCTCTGGCCATCCTCAGCGATCAGACCGAGAACAAGGCTTTGGCTGAGGTTTATGGTTCGGTGCGTTTGTCAGTCGAGCAGGGTTCGTCGTTGTCCCAGGCGCTGGCGCAACACCCCAAGGTGTTCCCGCCGATCATGGTCAACATGACCCGGGCCGGTGAGACCGGCGGCTTCCTGGACCAGGTTCTCCTGCAGTTGGCGGACAACTTCGAGGCTGAGGTCAAACTCCGGTCGACGATCAAGTCGGCGATGACGTACCCCGTCGTGGTGTTCGCTTTCGCGATCCTCTCGGTGACCGGGATGCTGCTGTTCATCGTGCCTATCTTCGCCACGATGTTCGACAACCTCGGTGGGGTACTGCCACTACCCACGCGGATCCTCGTCGTGATTTCCGGAGCGCTGAAAATGCTGATGCCGGTGATCATCGTGCTTCTGATCATTGGCCTCATCCTGTGGAAGAAGTACAAGCACACACCGCGGGTACGGAATGTGGTCGACCCGATGAAACTCAAGACCCCGGTCTTCGGCCCCTTGTTCCAGAAGATCGCGCTGTCGAGGTTCAGCCGGAACCTCGGGACCATGATCCATGCCGGCGTGCCCATCCTGCAGTCCCTGGACATCGTCGCGGACACCACCGGCAACGTCGTGATCGCCAGGGCCATCCGCGATGTCGAGGTCTCGGTGCGGCAGGGCGAATCGTTGGCCGGACCACTTGTCAACCACCCGGTCTTTCCGCCGATGGTTGTGCAGATGATGGCGGTCGGTGAGGACACCGGGTCCTTGGACGCGATGCTGCACAAGATCTCCGACTTCTACGACCAGGAGGTCGAGGCGACCACCGAGGCCCTGACCTCCCTCATCGAGCCGATCATGATCGCCGTCGTAGGCGCCATCGTGGGCGCGATGATCGTGGCGCTGTACATGCCGATCTTCAAGGTGTTCGACCTGATCAAGTAGTGCGTTGTGAAGTGACATCCAACATTTCCCAATGACACGGACTTTTCCCAACCGTTTCCCAAACCAACCTTGGACTTTTCCCAGCGTCGTTCGTTGTCGGGCTTAGCCGTGACCGGCGCGGTCACGTGGACGGACGCCGTGCGGGGCCCCCTGTAGTGCCTGCCTTTCGAATGCCGCGCCCGCCCGAACCCGTGGGGCGTGCGGTGCTCCTGGGGGGCCATTCAGTCGTCGAATTCGGCAAGGGCAGCGGCCGCGGCGGCAACTTTGGTTGCGACTTGTGCCATTGAGGACTCCCCGGTACTCAGCCCGGACCGGGAGGCAAGTAGTGGGCTGACGTCCCGGAGGGCCTCGAAGGTTGTGCCGTGGGCGACTGGGATCACTCGGTCGGTCGCGAGCAACGCCGACAGTTCCTTATCGGCGATCCCCTCGGACTTCAGGCTCTTCAATAAGGCCGGGGTGACGAGAACGATGCCGACTCTTGAGTTCGCCAATCCTCTGTCGATCTCGCGGATGAGTGGCTTGCCAAGGCTGACATCCTTTTCGCTGAACCAGACCGTCGCCCTATTTGACTGCAGGAGTTCGTACATTTCGGCTGCGGCGCCGTCGCGATCTTCCCAGGCGTGGCACAGGAAGAGATCGCGACGATCTGGATGCTGGCGTGACTGTTCTCCCGCGTTGCGAGCGATGGGCTCGATCGAACGCCACTCGGCAGGAGAGTACGACGCCCATCCACCGGCTCGGGTCTGACGCGACGGACTGCTGACGCTGAGGCTGGTTTGCCCAGGTGGACGAGCAGGCGTTGTGTGATGTCCTGCTTGTTTCCCGCGGACGAGACTCCCAAGCGACGTGCGACAGCATTGAGTTCCGCGCGCGTCCAGTACCACTGAGCCAGATCCTGCCACGTTGAAACCTGGTCCAGAGCTGGACGACTCGACGGGTTGGACATGGGCACCACCAAGCGGTCAGGCGAGCACTGTCATGAACATACCGGCACAGGACGAGTCCACGTCTTGGTGCGGTGGGCGCTTCAACGTGCGCGGGCGTCATTGCCCGTTGGATTCTGGGCCACCCCCGGGTGCCCGCCGCGGGTTAGGCGGCGGTGGTATGTCGTCGGGTGGGGATGGCGATGTGTCGGCCGGGGGTGTCGGGGTCGTCGATGAACATGGCGCGGCCGAGGTGGATCATGCGGTGGTGGTAGGCACATAGCAGGACCATGTTGGGTAGGTCGGTGTTCCCGCCGTCGCGCCAGTCGGTGATGTGGTGGGCGTGGCAGCGGCGGGCGGGTCGGGTGCAGCCGCGGTAGATGCAGCCGTGGTCGCGGCGGTGTAGGGCGGCGCGTTGGGCGGGGGTGGCGTAGCGGTTGAGCCGGCCCACGGCCAGTGGGCTCCACCCGATCCCGGTGCGTTTGGACACGACGAGGGTGAGCCGGGTCTGGCAGATCGCGAGGTCGTAGGTGGACAGTCCGACGGGCATGCCGGTGTCGTCGAAGGTGGCGCCGACCCCGTCGAGGTGCTCGGCGTCGGTGGTGATGGTGACCGCGGTGACCCCGGCGGTGGTCCCGTCCAGGGATGCGTCGGCGATCTCGGCGATGGCGTCGGCGCGACGCTGCGGCGCGGTGCGGGTATCGGCCGGGTCGGCCGGGGCGGCGAACTCCTCCAGGGCGGCCGTGAGGCGTTGCCCGACTTCGGGGGGCAGGTGCCCGTCGACGGCCCACCAGCCGTCCAAAGTTTGGGACACGTTCAGGTACCGGCGGGCCCGAAGGTCCTGATCCTCTTGGTCGTGGTGTTCGGGTTCGAGCAGTTCGGCCATCCGGTCCACCGCGGCGCGGACCATCGCCGCCGAGCCGGCCGCAGCCACCTCGAGCAGGATCGGTTCGGCCTCGGCCAGCCGGTCAGCGGGCAGCTTCGCCTTCGCCCGGGTGATCGCCACCGCGTGCGGGTAACTGATCCGGCCGTTCTCGAGGGCTTCGGCGGTGGCCGGGAAGTCGGACTCGAGCAGCCGGGCGGTCTTGGCCATGGACTGGCCCTGCCCGGGTGCCAGGCGTAGCCCGTCGGTGAGCATCGCCCCGGTGGTGGCATGCCCGGCCAGATGATGCCCACCGTCGGCGTCACACGCCCGGATCATGGCCATCTTGGCCGCGGCCAGGCGCTGCTCCTGGGTGTGCAGCACGGCGATGTCGGCCACCAGATCGGCCAGCGGCACATCCCGGTGATTCGCCGCGACCAGCCCGTCCACCGCCGCAGTCAAGGGGGCGAGCGCACCGGACCCACCCCCGACCACACCACCCATCTCGAACATACGTCCACACTACGCCGAAGGTACGACACAAAACCGACAGCGACAACATCTGTGGACAACCCCGAGGCAGGGTCGTGTTACCGACTTCTTACGGAGCCCTCCACGCTCTGGACGCGGTCTCGTCGACGGCTCAGGCTGGTCATGACCAAGGAGGAATCCAATGCGTGCTCTACTCGCTGCCGCTGCTGTCGCGGCCCCCATCGTGCTTGCCGGCCCAGCTGCTGCCGAGCCCATGCCCACCAAGACCTTCACCTCGTGCAAGCAGTTGCGCGCCGAATACAGTGCGGGCATCGCGAAGAATGCGAAGGCCGCGCGCAAGGCGGTGAAGAAGGGCTACCGCAAGCCCCTGGTGTGCAAGCGCGTGTACCTGCAGGTGACCCCGGCCCTGGATCCCAATCGCAACGGGGTTGCCTGCGAAGTGCGGTGAGCGACGTCACACCCGGCGCGGCTCATCCGTAACACCGCCCAAACCCTGCGTTCATCTGCCCTCGGAACAATCGAGGCATGAACCAAATGCGAGATGGCCGAAAGCGGATCGCCCTTGTCGCCCATGACGCGAAGAAGGCCGACATGCTGCAGTGGGCGCGGTACAACCGGGGCATCCTGGCCGGTCACGACCTTGTGGCGACGGGTACCACCGGACGGTTGTTGTCCGACGATCTGAGCCTGCCCATCGAATGCCTCCTGTCTGGACCGCTGGGTGGGGATCAGCAGGTTGGCGCGATGATCGCCGACCGTCGCATCGACCTGTTGGTGTTCTTCTGTGACCCCCTCACCGCACAACCCCACGAGCCCGACGTGCAGGCACTGATGCGACTGGCGGGGGTGTGGAATGTGCCCATCGCGATCAACCGGGCGACCGCTGATCTTGCGATCGCGTCCCCGCTGTTCTACGACCGGGCATACACGCCCGAGACGCCGGACTACCGGGCGCACGAGCAACGGCAGGTCCCCGCGGGTGCGTGAGCCCTTCGCGGTCCCCGACGCACGGTAGCGTGACGTCGTGCACATGTATCTCGTCCGCCACGGACAGAGCCACGTCAATCTGGGCGACCTGACAGTCGAGCACCGCGACGAGCCGCTCACCGACCTCGGACGCGAACAAGCCCTGCGTGCCGGAGCGTGGATCCGCGAGAACATCCATGTCACCGACTTCTACGCGAGCAGCGTGGCGCGCACGGCGCAGACGGCGGAGATCATCGGTGATGCCATCGACATGCGACCGGTCCTGCGCGACGGGCTGCGGGAGATCGGGACCTGCCGGGCCGATGGGACCCCCGTCGCCGGCGCGGACTTCGAACCCTTCATCCCGGAGTTGTGGGGCACTCTGGACCCCTACACCCCGGTGACCCCCACCGGCGAGAGCTGGATGCAGTTCCGCTCTCGGGTGGGTGCGTTCATCGAGACCCTGGTTCCTGCCGCAAGGCGTAATCGGGTCGGCGGTCCGGCCGCAGAAGACTCCCGCCGGATCCTGCTCGTCGCGCACGCCGGTGTGATCGAGGCGATGTTCGAGTACATCTTCGAGAAGGGGCCGTGGAGCGTCGTCGCGGTCGAGACGCACCACACGGGAATCACACACATCGAATATCACCCCTGGCCCAACCGCCCGGACTGGCGATTGCACTACCACAACCTCACGCATCACTTGACCGACGAGATGCGCACCTGAGGCGTCCCCCGGACGGTGCAGTCACCGCCCCGAACGGAGCAGCGGTCACTCTAACGGGTGAATGCCCTCGAAAGGGAACAAGCTTGGCCGGAAGACTTCTGGCGTGATTGCAGGACTACTCCGAACGGGTGACATCCGGGGCAGCCTGCTCCACTTCCGGACACCGCATCCCGATGTTCTCGGTGTCATTGCCATCGGGGTGTGACGACCCCGCATTCGAAGGAGAACAGTTATATTCGCACAACTCCTATCGGCACGGAAGAAGGATGAGGGCTTCACCCTCATCGAGCTTCTGGTCGTTGTGATCATCATCGGGATCCTGGCAGCAATCGCCATCCCGGTCTTCCTGAACCAGCGCGCAAGTGCGGCGAAAGCCGCCCTGACTAGCGATGCCCGCAATGGAGCGATCGTCGTCGAAACGTTCTTCACGGACAATCAGCGCTACCCGGCAGATCTTGCTGAGGTTGCGGCTCTGAACCCCACTACGTCGACGAACAATGCCGTGACGACCTACGCACTCACTGGCGGGGGCACGGGCTTCACGTATTGCGTGCAGGCCAACAGCGGCGCAGCCAACGGTTGGTCCGTTACGTACAACTCGGCCTTGAAGGGAACGCAACCGCCCGTGCATGCTAACTGCACGTAGACGATCCAACCTGGTGGGGTCCCGCTTCGGCGGGGCCCCACTTCTGTGCGACTGCTGTGCTGCTCAAGATTCATCCGATTCGACCCGATTCCATACGTGTGAGGTTGTCCACCTGGCGGTCTGCCGCGTCCGACGACGAGGGTTTCTCCCTCGTCGAGATGATGGTGTCGCTCATGATCCTGGCGATGGTGACCAGTGGCTTCGCCTATGGACTCAATCTAGCCATGGCAGTCACGCGCGAGGACCGAGCCCGGGTGCAGGCGACCAACCTCGCGGCACGAGAGCTTGAGACCCTGCGCAACGAGTTCGGAGCATCCAAGACGGCGCCGACGTCGATCGGAGCCTTGAGCGGAGTCATCAACCCACACCAGCTCCCAGGTGCCACGCAGGGCGATCCACTGGTGCTCGATGGCCGCGAGTTCACCGTGGTTCGCACGGTCGAGTGGCTGCCTGCGGGCACGGGTACCAGCCCCTGCGACGGTGGAACGGCGGTGACCTATCCGTCCTTGGGTGTCAATGTGCAGGTCTCCTGGGTCGAGGGCGGTGAGCAGCGCGATGTCGAATCGAACACAGTACTCACCCCGCCCAAAGGCACCTTGGCATCGATCGAAGGATTCATCGCAGCCAAGGTGACGGGCGCAGACGGGACCGGTGTGGCCTCGCTTCCCGTGGACATCGCCGGACCCGGAGGGTCGCAGACCCGTGTGACAGCGGCTGACGGGTGTGCGGTGTTCGCCCTGACCACCGTCGGGAACTACACCGTGACCCTCGACGAAGAGGGGTACGTGAGTTTCGACGGGCAAGAGACCACCTCCAAGCAGGCCGCGGTCAGCGAGGGGTCCATCCAGGTGGTCCCGTTCAGCTACGACGCAGCAGCGACCCTGGAGCTCGAGTATGTGATGGCAGCGGAAGCCGGCACCGAGTTCCTCATGCCGACCCCGGTTCCGGCGGTCACCCTGTTCAACGCGAGCCTGCCGACCATGGGCAAGCTGGAGATCAGCAGCGGAACCACCACCGTGTCCGGGTTGTGGCCCTACCCCGACGGGTATTCGGTCTGGGCGGGGACCTGCCTGGTCAACGATCCCGCGACCACCGGCGGCAGTCGGGCTGATCCGGAGACCCCCGACCCGGGCCAGACCGTGACCGCTGAGGTACTTCTGCAGCCGGTACAGGCCACCTACGTGGATGAAGAGGGCCTACCCATAGTCGGGATGGAGATCGTCGCTACAACGACCGACTCCACGGGCTGCCAGGAGACGGAGTTCCTACTTGGGACCACCGACGACGCCGGTGTCGTGCGTTCGGGGCTGCCATACGGCTCGTGGACGCTCACCGGGGAAGTGGGGGAGGACGACATCACGTTCGCCGCGAACATGCCTGCGGATGGGTCCGTGACGTACCCACTAGTGCTGCCATTGGGTGATATCGAATGAGGTTCCCGCAACGCGACGACGGCGTCACCCTCATCGAGATGATGGTGGTGGTCTCCATACTGGGCACCGTCCTGGCGATCGTCACGCAGGGGATGCTCCAGGCCCAGCGGACGATGACCGACAACGCGGCTCGCCTCGACGGTCTGTCGCAGACCAACCTCGCCGTGGAGGGCATGACCCGGGTCCTGCGCACGGCGATCCTTCCTTCCCAGGTGCAGGCCAGTTGCTCGGGCTGTGACGTCGCCGCCTTCATCTCCGGTGGCGACTTCCGCGTCCAGTTCTACGCCAATGTGAACAACGACGGGATCCTCCCTCCAACAGGCATGACCGATCTCGGGCCGCGCCGGGTCACATACGAGGTCGATGACGACGGCGTTCTCACCGAGACGATCCAGAAGCCCAACGTGCACAGCGTCACGGACTTCGACTTCCAGTACTGCGAGCCGGGACCTTCATGCCCGGTCTCGACCCGGGTGTTGGCGCGGGATGTGGAGACGGTGGACGACCTAGGTGGTGTGCGCCCGGTCTTCACCTACTACGACCGACTCGGCGACACCATCGCACCGCCGCTGGAGTCCGACGAATCGAAACTGAAGGCTGTGGACAGCATCGACATCCTGCTGTCCGTCCTGCCGTCCGACCGCTCCGACTCCGTGACCGTGACCGCCCGCGTGACACTGCCGAACGCGGACTCGTTGATCCAGCCGACACCGACAGCGACACCGTGAGGAGGTGACCATGATGGAGGTTCAGAAGGTGGTGCGAGACGAACGCGGCGTCGCCATGATCATGGTGCTGGGGATGATGTCGGTCCTGACCATCGTGGTCGCCGCCGCCCTGTCGTATGCCGTCAGCGTGGGACCCCAGGTGAACCGCGATGAGAACTGGCAGGCCGCGCTGGCGGCCGCTCAGGCCGGTGTCGACGACTACCTCGCCAAACTGAACCGGACCGACGCGTACGCGCTCACAGTGGACTGTGACAACGTTGCACTGCGCGGACCGGATGCCGAGGCGAACGAGTGCGGCTGGGACGAGGACACCGAACCCGGCTGGGTGGCTGTGCAAGCCGGCAATCCCATCGCGGGCAAGTTCCACTACGACGTCAACACAGCGAACTTCTGGAAGGACGGGTCGGTGTGGGTCGAGTCCACCGGCAAGGTGCGCGGTGTCTCTCGCACTATCCAGGTCCGGGTCGCCCGCGGTGGATCCACCGACTTCCTGTACTACACCGACTTCGAGGATGCCGATCCCCAGAACCTCGTGGCCTACCCACCTGGCGGAAGCAAGTCGCTGCCGACCGGAGGGGCGCGCTACGACGCCTGTGGCCGCAGTGGTCCGAGCCTGGCGACGTACTGGTGGCAGGGTGGCGGACGTGTGACCAGCAACTGGTGCCAGGAGATCCAGTTCGCTGGCAACGACGTGCTCGATGGTGATGTGCACTTCAACGACTCACCGCTTATGAGCAGTTCTGGCGGAACCCGTCCGCGCTTCCTCAAGGGCTACGAGGTCGCCGACCCGAACTGCACCGAAGCCGCCGGACGCCCGGATGCCAACGGCATCGGTACGAACGCCGGCGACGGCAAGTGCTGGCGCAGCACCTCCTCTGTGAACCCGTACGTAGGCACCGCCGGCGCCCGTCCGGCGCTACCGCTGTACCTTCCCGACAATTCCGACAAGTTCGTCAACTTCCCTGGATGCCACTACTACGGCGACACGAGGATCCGGTTCAACAGCAACGGCACGATGACCGTGTGGAACACCACGAGTGCCGGACAGGACATCAAGGGCCCGGGTTCACCGGCGGATCTGAACTGCGGCAATGCCTCGCAGTTCGTCCCGGCCACAGGTGAGAAGTACCCAGCGACCGGGCAGACCGTGCCGGTGCCCACAGACATGGTCATCTACGTCCACGCCTCCCCGGCGGGATCGGCCGCATGCGTTCCCGGTCAGATCGTGAACGGCACGGCATCGGGCAGCACCTCTGGGGATCAGATTCCGAAGGGGACCGGGGACTCGTTCCAGGGCGTGTCCGACATCAGTTACTACAACCCGGAGGAGTCCTCGTACACCACGACGAAACAGTGGCGCAGGGTCAGCGGATCGTGGGTCGTCGACACCACCTTCAGCCCGAACCCGACCATCAGCACGGAGGTGCCTTCAGGTGACACCCACCCGGTCACCTTCGACTGCGGTCTGGGCAACGTGTACATCGAGGGGACCGTCAGTGGTCGCGTCACTGTTGCTGCGCAGAACAACGTGGTCCTGACCGACAACCTCACCGTCAACAGCACTGCAGTCGGTAACACTGCGATCGGCCCGGACATGGTCGGTCTGGTGGCGGCGAACTCGGTGGTCGTGTACCACCCGGTCTCGCGCTCGAGCAGCACCGACACCGAGGGCCCGGTGGAGATGCCACGCAACCGCAACGTGAACTGCCCATCAAGCCCATCGAGCAACACGATCAGTGGCACTAGTGGCAGGAATGGCGACACTCTGACATGCGTGTGGACCACCACCCGCGAGTTCGGGAGCTCCTACTCCGACATCCCGCATGCCGGGTTGACCGACTACAACGACAACTTCTGGATCTACGCGTCCATCCAGACGCTGCAACGCAGTTTCTGGGTGCAGAACTACAACCGTGGCGATGATCTGGGCACGCTGTCCGTGCGCGGCTCGATCGCTCAGAAGTGGCGTGGTGCCGTGGGTACCTCAGGCGGAACCGGTTTCGCCAAGGACTACTCCTACGACACCCGATTGCAGTTCGCGTCGCCGCCCTACTTCCCGCAGTGGACCAACGCTGCGTGGGGATCCAAGGTCACAGGCGAACTGCCGGCCCAGTACTGACGTCCGTGTCCACAGGCAACGGCATCGATTCCCGGGTCGGCACTAGGCTGCATCCGTGGTGCTGATCGCCGGGCTGTTCGGCCTGCTCATCGGGTCGTTCCTCAATGTGGTGGTGTGGCGCCTTCCGCGTGGAGAGTCCTTGTCACATCCGGGCTCGCACTGCCCCGTCTGCGACCATCCGATTCGTCCGTACGACAACATCCCGGTGGTGTCGTGGCTGCTCCTGCGTGGGCGCTGCCGAGATTGCGGAGCCAGGATCTCCGCCCGTTACCCCCTCGTGGAACTGGCCACGGGCGTCCTCTTCGGACTCACCGCGTGGTGGGTAGGCTTCTCCGCGCTGCTGCCGTTCGCTCTGTGGTTCATGGCCGCCTGCATCGCGTTGTTCCTCATCGACCTCGAGGTCCATCGATTGCCCAACAGCCTGACGCTGTCGACCTACGGGGTCGTGGTGGCCGGATTCGCTCTGACCGCGGCATTGGACGACCAATGGCCATCATTCTTGCGGGCGCTGATCGGGGGACTGGCCCTGGGCTTGGTCTACGCCTTGCTAGCCGCGTTCTTCCCACGGGGTATGGGGTGGGGGGACGCCAAACTGGCACTCAGCCTGGGGATGGTGATGACCTGGAGCAGCTGGGGAGTGCTGATCGTGGGTGGTTTTGGGGCTTTTGTCCTGGGTGCGATCGTGGGGGTTGCGGCGATGGTCGTCGGCAAGGCCGGTCGCAAGAGCGCGCTGCCCTTCGGGCCCTTCATGATCGTGGCCGCCCTGTTGGCGCTCGGATGGGGGCAGCAGGTCGCCGATTGGTACACCAATTCGCTCATCTGAGTGAATTGCGGCTCAACAATCCGCCCGTTCCGGCCGATGCCACGGTGAGGCGTGATGGAGGTAGCCGTGGCCAAGGTGACTGTGGGTCTGGAGGTGGGTTCCTCCGCCGTGCGCATGGCCACGGTGGCCAGGGGCCGATCCGGAGCGACTCTGCAGCAAATCGCCCAGGTCCGGCTCGCCCCAGGCGTTGTGGTCGACGGCGAAGTCGTCAACGGTGATGAGTTGGCGGCGTCGATTCGCGCCTTGACGAAGACCGCCAAGCCGGCGAGTAAGGACGTTCACCTCGGTGCCGTGAGTCAGCGCATGGTCGCCCGGCAGGTCGACTTGCCATGGGTTCCCCCGAAGGAGTTCGCGAAGGCGCTACCACTGCTCGCCGCGGATCTGCTGCCGATGCCGGTCGAGGACTGCGTGCTGGATTTCCTGGCCTACGAGGAAGTCCTCGACGAGGACGGTTCCCGGATGTTGCGTGGCTTGCTCGTGGCCGCGGGTGAAGATGGCGTCCTGGCGATGGTGGATGCGATCGAGGCGGCCGGATTGCGTGTGGCCTCCGTGACGCTCACACCGCTGGCGACACTCGGTGGTGTGGCCGATGCGCATGCGCCCGGGGCCGAGGCGGTCATCGACGTCGGCGCGTCCATGACCAGCGTCACGATCCAGGAGCACGGACAGCCCCACTTCGTGCGCATCCTCAGTCGCGGCGGTCGCGACATCACCACGGCCTTGGCAGAGACCTTGGCCATCAGCGAGGAGGACGCCGAGCGCTGGAAGGTGGCGCTGCCGGTCATGTGGCAGACCATGAGCCCTGCAGACAGGTCAACTACGGAGAACGCGGTCCGTTCCGCGCTGACGGAACTCGTCACCGACATCCGGACCTCCATTGACTTCTACAAGACCAGCGAGAGTCGGCGGATCGAACGGGCATACGTGGTTGGCGGCGCCGGGTCGACGATCGGTCTGGTCCCCATCTTGAGCACGGTCCTGCGCGTTCCGGTCATGCCCGGCACGCCCCACGGGGTTCTACCCGGCAAGGGAATGACCGCCGAGCAGATCTCCCTGGCGATGACCCCTGCGGCGGCTCCGGCCGTCAGCCTGGCACTGGGGGCGGCATGACCACCTCGTACAGCGCAACGCCACCCACAGGCTCCGAGGAACCCCGTGGGCCCGAGCAGCAACCGCCCGTGCAGGTCGCAACTCCACAGGCGGGCCTGGACGCCCTGCTCAACCGCCGGGACTTCCCGACCCCCGACCTCATCCCCCCAGCCATCCTGGTCCGGCGACAGGTTCGTCGGTCGAAGCGCATGGTGGCGTTCGCCCTGCTCGGTGTGTTTGCGCTGCTGGCGGGACTGTTCGTCATGGGACGCGTTCAGTTGGCGTCCGCACAGGCCGAACTGTCGGTTGCCCAGCAGCGTCTGCGGGATGCCGAGGCGGAGAAGGCGAAGTATGCCGAGGTACCGGCTGTGTATGCGGCTGTAGATGCGGCACGAGCAGAGCTGGCCCAAGCCATGGGCAACGAGGTCCAGGTGGCACGCTTGGTGGCCAACTTGGCCGCGATCATGCCGCCCGACGTCTCTCTCACCGGGGTATCGATGGTGATCGGTGAGGAAGCCAATCAGTCGAACGCATCGGCCAAGACCACCGACGAAGCGGTTGAGCCCTTGGTCGGCACCGTCACCTTCTCCGGTGAGGCGGCCACGTTCAACGACGTATCCCAATGGATCGAGACGCTGCGCAACAACCCCGACTACCAGAACGTGATCCTCACTGAGGTCTCCCGGGGGGACGAGAGCGGACTCTACACATTCAGCAACACCGCCGAGTTGACCGATCAGGCGCTGTCCGGTCGTTATGTGGAGGCGGAGCGATGAAGAACAACCCGCGTTTCTGGCTGGTCGGTGGCCTGATCCTCGTGATCATGGTGGGCTTCGCCGGGTGGATGCTGGTCGTCAATCCGGTCTATGGCGCGGCCTCGCAGACCCGCAGCGAGGTGGATGCCACCGAACACAAGACGGACGCCGTGATGGCACAGACCCGTCAGCTGGCCCAACAGGCCGAGGATCTGGAACAGCAGATCGAGGTACTCATGCGGATCCGGGCCAAGATCCCGAAGGATGTGAACGTTCCGCGATTGATGCGTACCATCCAGGCCGAAGCACGGGCCGAGAATGTCGACCTGAACTCCCTGCAGCCCGGTCAGATCACCTTGTTCAAGGTGGCCCCATCGCCGACCCCCACTGCTTCGGAATCGCCGTCCGGGGAGTCCGAGAAGCCCAAGGCAGCGGCTCCGGAACCCACACCCTCCAACCTCGGACAGGGTGTCGCCCCGAGGAACACCGGAGTCGCCTATGTGCCCTTGACACTATCCGGGCAAGGCAGTTACCGGGCCGTCCAGAAACTCATCGCCCGTCTCGAGCAACAACAGCGGGCCTTCCTGGTGACAGTGCTGGACATCAACCGGCAAACAGACTCCGAGGCCGGCACGTCGCTCGAGTTCACGATGCAGGCACGGGTCTTCGTCCTCAACGGTGACGCGGTGCAACTGCCCGCCGAACTGGAGACAGGTGGTGACTGATTGTGTCCGAGTACCTGCAGGAGAACCGTCGCGCCGTCATCATGCTTGTCGTTGCAGTGGCCGTTGCGCTGCTGGGTGGCTTGTATCTTCTGCTGTCCGGTGGCAGCGAGTCGACCGATCTTGGCCCCGTTCCACAGGGCCAACGAGACGCTCCGTCGCCGACGGTCGAGACCGAGGAACCGGTGGATCCCCTTGTGGCAACAGTGATCGGGCGGGGCACGAACGTGAATCCGTTCGGGCCGTTGGCAGGCACGGAGAACGACGTGGCCAACAGTGACTCCGGCAGCCAAACGGACAGTGGGTCCAAGCAGTCGACCCCTACGAGCAAGACCACTCCTACGAAGACCAAGTCCACGACCACCGACACCGACCCCTCTGTGACGGTGGATAACGGCTCGTCCAAGAAGAGCGATCCTGTCGATTTGGGAGGCACGGACACGGGCGACGACGAACCCAAGGCCGACAAGAATGTGGTTCCCGAGCCGATCAATACCGGCAAGGACGCTGAGGACGGCGTCTCCGTCACCATGGTCGAGGTCACCGGTGATTACGTCGTTGCCCGAGTGGAAGGCGATCGGACGAAGCTGTACGTCAACATCCCCGGCGCGGAGGGCGTGGTCTACGTCGCCCGTCTCGCGGGCAAGTGCGCCTGGATGGGCCGGATCGACTCCGATGTGCGCGTCAGCGTCTGCGAGGGCAAGACCGAGCAGTTGTAATCGCTTCTGACACGATGGGGCCATGCTCAGATGGTTGACGGCCGGGGAGTCCCACGGCCCCGTACTCACGGCTGTGCTGGAGGGTATGCCGGCGGATGTGGCCATCACGACCGATGATGTGGCCGCCGCGCTCGCCCGGCGACGCCTGGGATACGGCAGAGGCGCGCGTCAGAAGTTCGAGGCCGACGAGGTGAGCCTGCTCGCTGGGGTCCGCCACGGACGAACCCAGGGCGGCCCGATCGCCATCCAGGTCGGCAACTCCGAATGGCCGAAGTGGGATCAGGTCATGGCCGCCGACCCCGTGGCCGATGAGGTGTTGTCGAAACTGGCCCGCAACGCACCCCTTACGAGGCCCCGGCCCGGGCATGCCGATCTGGTCGGCATGCAGAAGTACGGTTTCGACGATGCCCGCCCGGTGTTGGAACGCGCCAGTGCCCGCGAGACCGCCGCGCGGGTCGCCCTGGGAGCCGTGGCCAAGGCGTTGCTGGAGCAAGCGGTGGGAATCCGTGTATTCAGCCACGTGGTGCGGATCGGCACCGTGGCCACCGATGCGCCGCCGCCCACCGCCGCGGATCTGTCGGCGATCGACGCCGACCCGGTGCGTTGTGCCGACCCGGCGGTGGGTACGGAGATGGTCGCAGAGATCGATGCGGCGAAAGCCGATGCGGACACCCTCGGCGGGGTTGTCGAGGTGATCGCCGAGGGGCTGCCACCGGGGCTGGGTAGTTACGTGCACTCGGATCGCCGGCTGGACGCCCGTTTGGCCGCAGCATTGATGGGGATCCAGGCGATCAAGGGCGTCGAGGTCGGTGACGGGTTCGACCTGGCTGCCATGCGCGGCTCGGCCGCTCAGGACGAGATCGTCCTGGTGGACGGACACATGACCCGTGAGACGGGGCACAGCGGTGGCACGGAGGGCGGCATGTCCACCGGTCAGCCCCTGCGGGTGCGGGCCGCGATGAAGCCGATCAGCACCGTGCCGCGCGCACTGCGCACGGTGGATGTGGCCAGCGGGGAACCGGCGACCGCCATCAACCAGCGCTCGGACGCGTGCGCGGTGCCTGCGGCAGCCGTGATCGCTGAGGCCATGGTGGCTCTCGTCCTGGCCGATGCGCTGCTTGAGAAGACGGGGGGCGACAGCCTGCCGGAGGTGCGCCGCAACCTCATCGCATACCTGGACACCCTGAGTTGAACGCCAGGGTTGCGCTGATCGGCGCCCCCGGTGCCGGCAAGACCACGATCGGTTCGGCACTGGCCGAGTTGTGGGGCTGCACGTTCATAGACACCGACGTGGAGTTCCAGGGCGACTACGGCATGTCCGTCGCGGAGGCTGTGATCGACGACGAGGCAACGTTCCGCGCCCGGGAGCAGGAGGTTGTGGTGCGCTCGCTCGCGGTCCTCGGGACGGTGGTGGCCGTGGGCGGCGGGGCCGTCGCGTCCGATCAGGTCCGGACCGCCCTCGCTCGTGTGCCCACAGTCTGGCTCGAGGTGGGGCTCGTCGACGCCGCGCGGCGAACGGGGCTGTCCGGGTCGAGGCCGGTCGCGCTGGGCAACGTCCGGGGCCAGTTGCACGACATGCTCAAGCAGCGTGCGGTCGTCTACCAGCAACTCGCGGATCTGCACGTGAGCACGGACGGCAGGACACCCGAGGAGATCGTGGCCGAGATCGCGGCCTGGGAGGCGGCACCATGAACCAAACCATCGAGGTGCGCGGTGCGCGCAGCTATCCGGTCGTGGTCGGCAACGACCTCTTCGGCCAGGTCGTCAGCAGCATTCCGACGTCGGCGACCCGCGTGGCGGTGATCCATCCCCGCGCCTTGCGGGCGACCGGGGACCGCATCCGGGAGGATCTCGGGGAGTTCTTCAGCGCGATCTCGATCGAGATCCCGGACGCCGAGGACGCCAAGACCGTGGAGGTGCTGAACTACTGCTGGACCGTCCTGGGCGACAACGGGTTCACCCGCTCGGACGCCCTGGTCGCCGTCGGCGGCGGCACCACCACGGATCTCGCCGGGTTCGTGGCCGCGACCTGGCTTCGTGGCGTGCCGGTCGTGCAGGTGCCGACCACCTTGTTGGGCATGGTGGACGCGGCGGTCGGTGGCAAGACCGGGATCAACACCGCCGCCGGCAAGAACCTCGTCGGGGCCTTCCACGAGCCGGCCGCGGTGATCTGCGACCTCGACACCCTGGTCGAGTTGCCGCATCCCGAGATGGTGTCGGGGATGGCAGAGGTCATCAAGTGCGGGCTCATCGCCGATCCCATGATCCTGGAGATCGTGCAGTCCTCGCCGCAGGCCGTTCTGAAAGCGGACTCGGACTCCCTGCGGGAGGTGGTGACCCGCTCGATCCAGGTCAAGGCCGACGTGGTGGGGGCGGACTTCAAGGAGTCGCTCGACGTCACCCTCGGCCGGGAGGTGCTCAACTACGGGCACACCCTCGGACACGCGATCGAGCGCAATGAGCGGTATCGCTGGCGGCACGGCCCGGCGATCTCGGTGGGCATGGTGTACGTGGCCGAGTTGGCACGCTTGGCCGGTCGGCTGGCCGACGACGTCGTTGATCTGCACCGGGAGGTGCTGGGCGCGGTGGGGCTGCCGACGTCGTACGACGGGCAGTTCGCGCCGCTGCTGGAGGCGATGAAGCGGGACAAGAAGACCCGCGGTGACACGCTGCGATTCGTCATACTGTCCGATGTGGCACGCCCTGAGATGCTCATCGGACCGGACCCGGCGTTGGTCGCCGCTGCCTACGCGCAGGTGCAGTCATGAACTTGCTTGTTCTCAACGGTCCGAACATCGCCCGGCTCGGTGTCCGCGAACCCGCCGTGTACGGGACCACGACGTGGCAGCAACTGCGGGAGGCGGTCATCGACTACGCGGCCGCGCGCGGCTTCGAGGCCGACGTCCGGCAGACCGACAGCGAGGCCGAACTCATCGGCTGGCTGCATGAGGCCGCCGACGCCGAAGTGCCGGTGATCCTCAACCCGGCAGCCTTCACCCACTACAGCTACGGCGTGCGTGACGCAGCGGCGCAGTTGTCCGCCCCGCTGATCGAGGTGCACATCTCGAACCCGGCAGCGCGTGAGGAGTTCCGGCACACCTCGGTGATCGCGGGTGTCGCCACCGGCACCATCGCAGGGTTCGGTGTCACCTCCTACCTGCTCGCCGTGGACGCCGTCGTGGCCCTGGGGGCACGGTGAGCGCCGTCGCAAGCAGGGTGGAGCGCCTGCGCGAGCTCATGGCCGCCGCGGGGACTCCGGCCATGCTGATCACGGATCTCACCGACGTCCGGTACCTAGCGGGATTCTCGGGTTCCAACGGTGCGCTGCTCGTCCTCGAGGACGAGGTCGTGCTCGCCACTGACGGCAGGTACCGGCTGCAGGCGCAGCGGGAGGCCCCCGGCGCCACGCTGGTCGTCACCCGGCAACTGATCCACGAACTGCTGACCCACGCTGCGCAGCGTGGGGTCGCACGGGTCGGTTTCGCGCCGGCCGCCCTCACTGTCGCCGCGTGGCAGGGGGCCACGGCGGAATCAGGCGACGTTGTGCTGGCGCCTGCGGATGTCAACGTCTCGGGATTGCGGGCGGTCAAGGACGATGACGAACTGTCCGACGTACGCGAGGCCTGCGCGATCAGTGTGCGCGCGCTCGAACGACTGACCGACGAGATCCGGGTAGGCATGGGCGAGATCGAGATCGCTCGTCGCCTGGAACTCCTGATGGGTCTCGAGGGAGCGCCGGACCGTTCCTTCGACAGCATCGTCGCTGGCGGGCCGCACAGCGCCATCCCGCACCACCAGCCCACGGACCGACCCATTGCCGCCGGTGACCTGCTGAAGATCGACTTCGGTGCGCTGTTCGAGGGGTACCACGCGGACTGCACCCGGACCTTCGTGGTCGCCGCGGACCCCGCCGACTGGCAGGTGCAGATCCATGGCGTCGTGGCGGAAGCGCAGCGCGCCGGCATCGAGGCGCTGGCACCGGGCGTGAGCGGGCGGGATGTGGACGCCGTTGCGCGCGCCGTGATCGACGATGCCGGATTCGGGCAGTACTACGGCCACGGTCTCGGCCACGGGGTCGGACTTGAGATCCACGAGGTGCCGTTCCTCGGCCCGACGTCCACGAATACAGTGGAAGCACGGGTTCCACTGACGGTGGAACCGGGGATCTATCTGCCCGACCGGGGCGGGGTACGCATCGAGGACACTGTGGTGGTCCTCGACGACGGTGTCGAGATCCTCACAGATTTCCCTCGCGACCTCGCGAGGGTCGGCTAGGGAAGAAGCATGGCGACGACCAACGACCTGAAGAACGGCCTGGTACTCAACCTCGACGGACAACTGTGGTCCGTCGTGGAGTTCCAGCACGTCAAGCCCGGCAAGGGCGGCGCCTTCGTGCGCACGAAACTCAAGAACGTGCTGTCGGGCAAGGTCGTCGACAAGACGTTCAACGCGGGCGTGAAGGTCGAGACCGCCAACGTCGACAAGCGCTCCATGAGCTACCTGTACAACGACGGCAACGACTACATCTTCATGGACGCCACGACCTACGACCAGATCCCGGTGGCTGCTTCGACGGTGGGCGATGCGGTCAAGTATCTGCTGGAGAACCAGGAAGCCATCGTCGCCCTGCACGACGGGACGCCGCTGTATGTGGAACTGCCGGCCAGCGTCGAACTCGTCGTCGAGTACACCGAGCCCGGCTTGCAGGGCGACCGCTCGACCGGCGGGACCAAGCCGGCACGCCTGGAGACCGGCGCCGAGATCCAGGTGCCGCTGTTCCTGGAGACCGGCGAGAAGGTCAAGGTGGACACCCGCGACGGCTCGTACCTGGGCCGCGTGACCGGTTAGTGGCAGCGCGCAGCAAGGCCCGGCGCAGGGCCGTGGAGGTGCTCTATGAGAGCGACCTGCGTGGTCAATCGGTCGACGAAGCGCTGGAGTCGCTCTCAGCCCGTATGCAGACCCCGGTGAACCCGTACACCGAGACCATCGTGCGAGGGGTGCACGGCCATCACGAGCAGATCGACGAGACGCTGGCCACCTACGCGCAGGGCTGGACGCTGGATCGGATGCCCGCTGTCGACCGGGCGATCCTTCGGGTGGGCGCCTGGGAGGTTCTGTGGGGCGACGTCCCCGACGGGGTGGCGCTGGCTGAGGCAGTGGGCCTGGCCAACGATCTGTCCACCGATGAATCCGGCAAGTACATCAATGGCGTGCTGGCCCGGATCAAGGATGTCAAGCCCAGGATGAGCCTGGACGGCTAGGTGTGATGTCCAGGGACGTTGTTCAGGCGGCTGATGGGGCGACGACCGACTGGTGATGGCTGGAGATCCAGACCCACTTAACGGTGCTTGATACCCGCCACAAGGCGCTGGACCGGTAGCAGGGCCGGTCAGGATCTGCCTGGACAGTCCGGTTAGAGATCGGCATGTTGGTTAGTCGGCGGCATGTTGGTTAGAGTCCCACGGCCGTATAGGGCTAACCGGAGTGCCGTATCTCTAACCAGGATGCCGATCTCTAACCGGAGTGCCGCATCTCCAACCGGGATGTGCGATGAGCACCCCGGGGGGCGGAGTGACGCGCCCGCTGGCCAAGACCTGCCGGTACCGGCTCACCCAGACTGGGGCCGGTCGGCCCACGAGAACCTAGCACTCGACGATCCGTACCCACCGTCCTGTCCTGGCCAGGGAGTACCGTCGGGACATGAGCACTGGCAGGCGGTCCTGGATACCGCTGGTCGTCGCAGCATTGATAGGCATCGGGCTCATCGTCGGTGCCCGGGCACTGCTCGGCGGCGGCGACGATGGGGGAGGCGGCGACGATCCGGTGGCGCAATCGGACCGTACGGGCTGCCAGGAGCTGACAGTGGTCGCCTCCAGCGAGAAGGCCGCCTTGTTGTCCGAGTTGGCACAGCAGTACAACGGCACCGACCCACGGGTCGGCGACACGTGTGTGGATGTCCAGGTGGTGTCCAAGGCATCCGGGGGCGCGGCCCAAGCGCTGGCGCGTGGTTGGGACGAAAGTGTCGACGGGCCCCGGCCTGATGTGTGGACGCCTGCGTCGTCATCCTGGGCCGTCCTCGTGGACCAGGTGTCGGCCGAACAGGACAACCCGTCACCGGTGCCCGACGATCTGCCGTCTCTGGTGCAGACCCCCTTGGTGATCGCCATGCCGAAGCCCATGGCGGAGGCGTTGGGATGGCCCGATGAGCAGATCGGGTGGTCGGACCTAGCCGCACTTGCCGAGGATCCGAAGGGCTGGGGTGCGGTCGACCATCCCGAATGGGGACGCTTCAAGCTGGGCAAGACCAATCCGAACTACTCCACGTCGGGTCTGAACGCCACCATCGCGTCGTACTTCGCCGCCACCGGGTTGTCCAGCGACCTGACGCTGAAGAACGTCGCCGACCCACAGACCCGGGCCTTCGTGAAGCAACTCGAGTCGTCCGTGGTGCACTACGGCGACACCACGCTGACCTTCCTGGAGAACATGGCCAATGAAGCCGCCGCTGGCAAAGGCCTCACATACGTCTCGGCGGTCACTGTCGAGGAGAAGTCCGTCCTGGACTACAACCAGGGCAACCCGACCGGTGATCCCGCGAAGGCGGGCCAATCCCCACCGCCGCAGATCCCGTTGGTCGCGTTCTACCCCGACGACGGCACGCTGGTGTCGGACAACCCCTGGATGACCCTGGATGCCACGTGGGTGGACGCCTCGAAACAGCAGGCATCGGCGGACTTCCTGGCCTGGCTGCAGGAACCCGCGCAGCAGGAGGCGTTCACGGACGCGGGATTCCGGACCTTCGAAGGCACTCCGGGGGCGGTGATCTCCGAGCAGAACGGAATGCTTCCCGCCGGTGCCACGAACATCCTCAACCCCCCGTCGCCGGCGGTGCTTGCCGCGATCGAGGGCAGTTGGGCCGAATTGCGCAAGCGGGCGCACGTGCTGGTCGTGATGGATGTCTCCGGCTCGATGTCCGAGCCGGTCCCCGATGCCGGCGCGGACAAGTTGAGCCTTGCCAAGGACGCCGCCACGACGGCCCTTGAACAGTTCGCTCCCGACGACGAGGTCGGTCTGTGGGTCTTCTCGACCGATCTCGGAGCATCTGGCGAGCCGTTCGCGGAACTGGTGCCCATCGGCCCGGCGAAGGAGACGGTCCCCAAGATGCAGGCGGACATCGACCGTCTCATCGCCGACGGTGGTACGGCGTTGTACGCCACCCTGCGGCAGGCCCAGAGCCGCATGCTCAAGGACCTGCCGACCGATCGGATCAACGCCATCGTCCTGCTCAGCGATGGCCGCAATGAATACCCCTCTGACACCGATCTCAACGGTCTGCTGCGGCAACTGAACGGGGAGAGTGTCGACACCACAGTGCGTGTGTTCACCATCGGCTACGGGGATTCGGCCGACACCGAGGCGCTGCAGGCGATCGCTGAGGCGTCTCGGGGGAAGTACTACGAGGCGACCGACCCGGCCAGTATCGAGAAAGTGATGACCAGCGTCCTGTCCAACTTCTGATCCGGGCGTGCGGCAGACTTGCTCCCGTGTCCGTCAGCGATGAACTCAAGGATCCCTGGGGATGGCTGGTCGCAGGGGTGAGCGGGGGTCTCGGGTGGGCCGTCATGGCAGCCCCCCTCGGCCCGGTCGCGGTGCCCGTCGGGTTGGCCATCGGTGCTGCGGTGCTGGGAAGCAAGGTGGCAGTGGGAGCCATGCGGGGGGGCTCCGAGGACGACGGGCAACAGCGCGATCGCCTGCCCGAGGCCTCCCCGAACTCCCCGCAAGGCCAGTTCGTGCAGCGGGCGCGCGCTGCAGCCCGTCAGATCCATGGGCTGGCCGACCGGCCGGCGGACCCCGGTCTGCGGGCAGAGGTCGCCCAGGTGGACCGGGAAGCCGGCACCGTCGTGGCGGCGCTGCGCGAACTGGCGGGCAGGGTCACCCTGGTGGACAGCGCACTGCAGGCGGCGGATCCGGCGCAGGTCCACCAGGAGCGGCAGCGTCTTGAGTCCTTGTTGGCCGCAGAGACGGACCCACAGATGCGGGTTGAGCGGCAGCGGGTGCTGGACTCGGTCACCGCCCGCACAGAATCCTTGGCGCGGTTGGCCAGACTGCGAGAGAAGCTCCTCACGCGTGCGCAGACCGCGGCCTCCGACCTTGAGGGCTTGGCCGCCCGTACCGGCGAACTGGTGGCGGTCGGCACCTCTGCGTACGAGGGCGATCCGGCGGGCCAGATCCTGGCCGATCTGACGATGAGCCTGGAATCAGTGCGCACCGGTCTCGCGGAGGCCGAAGAGGTGAGCCGGGGCCTGCCCGGGGTGTAGAGCGTGCCCTCGGTGGGATTCGAACCCACACTGCCAGGATTTTGAGGCCTGTGACTCTGCCAGTTGGTCTACGAGGGCGTGCGCTGTCCATGGTAGCGACGGCTCGTAGTCTGGATGACGACGGGACGAGGAGGGAACGCGAATGGGTGGGGCTGGATTGCGGGTCCTCGTGGCAGAGGACGAGGCGCTCATCCGTATGGACCTCGTGGAGACCCTGCAGGAACTCGGCTTCGAGGTGGTGGCGTCGGTCGGCGATGGCACGTCGGCGGTCGCGGCCGCTGAACGGACCACGCCGCACATCGCATTGCTCGACATCAAGATGCCAGACATGGACGGGCTCGCGGCCGCGTCGCAGATCATCGCACTGCGTTCCACGGCGGTGGTCATGCTCACCGCGTTCAGTCAGCCCGAGTTGATCCAGCGGGCGATCGCCGCGGGTGCGATGGGCTACTTGGTGAAGCCCTTCAAGCCCGACGAACTGCGCGCGGCCCTGACGGTGGCGTGGGAGCGCTACAGCCAGTTGCGCGATGAGCAGCAGCGCGCCAGCCAACTCGAGCAGAGCCTCGCCGACCGCAAGACGATCGAACGTGCCCGTGGGGTGGTGCAGGCCAGACTCGGGGTCACCGAGGATGAGGCCTACACGTGGTTGCGCCGCACGGCCATGGACGAGCGTGTGCCGTTGGTCGACGTCGCCCGCAGGACTCTGGACGCCACGGACTGATCTGTTTCCAGCATGTGAACTCTTCTTCGTGGGAATCACGGATTTGCAACATGTGGTGGGTAGTCGTTTGTCCCGCGGATGATCGCCCGTAAGGTTATCTCCATTCGGTGCGACGGTCGTACCGGAAACTACGCACAAAAGGGGTACAAATGTCCCGACCGATCATTCTGCGGTCGCTTGTGGTGGTGGGTGCGGCGAGTCTGGCGCTTGCTGGTTGCAGCAGCGACTCCGGTTCGTCCGACTCCTCCGCAAGCCCGACCGCAGAGTCTTCCGCCGCCCCAGGCGACGGCACCCTGAAGATCGGCACCTTGTTGCCGCAGACGGGTTCGCTCGCCTTCCTCGGACCGCCCGAGTTCGCCGGTGTCGATCTCGCTGTCGAGGAGATCAACGCAGCCGGCGGCGTCAACGGTGCCAAGGTCGAATCCATCGTGGGTGACTCCGGTGACACATCGACCAACATTGCTTCCCAGACCGTCGACCGTCAGCTCTCGCAGGGTGTCGACGCCATCATCGGCGCGGCGTCCAGCGCGGTGTCGCTGACCGTCATCGACAAGGTCACCAGCGCCGGTGTGCAGCAGGTCTCGCCTGCGAACACCTCGCCGGAGTTCTCGACCTACCCGGACAAGGGACTGTACGCCCGTACCGCCCCGCCGGACACGTTCCAGGGCCAGGTCCTCGGTGACCTCGTCGCCGGTGACGGCCACACCACGATGGCCATCCTCGCCCTCGACGACGCCTACGGAACCGGACTTGCCGACAACGTCGAGAAGGCCTTCACCGCTGCTGGTGGAACCGTCGCCTCGAAGCAGATCTACGACCCCAAGGCGACGTCCTTCGAGGCCGAGGTCTCCGAGGCCAAGGCGTCAAACCCCGAGGGCATCGTGCTGATCGGGTTCGACGAGTCCAGCAAGGTCATCCAGGAGATGATCAAGCAGGGCATCGGCCCGAACAAGGTCCCGCTGTACTTGGTGGACGGCAACCTGTCCAACACCCTGTACACCGACCTGCCCAAGGGCATCATGGAGGGCACCCAGGGCACGCTTCCCGGTGCGGAGGCCAGCCAGGAGTTCCAGCAGAAGCTGCTCGACATCAACCCGAAGCTCGAGGACTTCTCCTACGCTCCGGAGTCGTACGACGCCGCGATCATCATTGCTCTTGCAGCTCAGGCAGCGGGCAACGACAGTGGCCTGGCGATCGGCGACAACATCAAGCAGGTGACCGCTGAGGGTGAGAAGTGCACCACCTACCAGCAGTGCATCGACCTGCTCAAGGATGGCAAGGACATCGACTACGACGGTCAGTCCGGCCCCATCGACCTCAACGACGTGGGCGACCCGAGCAAGGCCATCATGGGTCTCTACACCTACGGCGCCGACAACACCTACACCCGCACTGGTTCCCAGGAGGGTGACGTTCCGGACGCCTCGCAGGGCTGAGCCGGTACAAGCGCACGGTGCCCGCTCCCTCGATGGGGGCGGGCACCGTCGTGTTCGGGTGGTGGTGCGGCCCGTCCTCTCGATGGGGCGGGCACCGTCGTGTTCGGGGTACAACTCGACAACCTTCGGGTCGTTGGCGAGAGCCTTGCCGGTCCCGGGTGGTGCTGCGGCCCGCTCGGCCGCTTGTGACGAAGTTGCGGACCCTGTAGGCCGGTTTGTCACGATGTTGCGGGGTGTCGGGGGGTTTGACCGCACACCTTCGTCACAAACGGGGAGGCGGGGGTGACACCTTCGTCACAAACGCGCCGTCGCTGGGCGCTCCCGTCGCGGTGAGGGGGTCAGGCCTTGGCCAGCGTCCCCAGGTACAACTCGACAACCTTCGGGTCGTTGGCGAGAGCCTTGCCGGTCCCGGTGTAGGCGTTGCGTCCCTGGTCGAGTACGTACGCGCGGTCGCAGATCTGCAGACACCTACGTGCGTTCTGCTCGACCATGATGACCGTCACGCCGGTCTTGTTGATCGCCTTGACACGCACGAACGCCTCGTCGGTCAACGCAGGGGAGAGGCCTGCCGACGGTTCATCGAGCAGGAGCACCTTGGGCTCCATCATCAGAGCCCGGGCCATGGCCACCATCTGCCGCTCGCCGCCGGACAGGGACCCAGCACGCTGCTTTCGGCGCTGGGCGAGGGCGGGGAACAGGTCGGCGACCTCATCGAAGCGGCTGTGGAAGGCCTTCGGCTCCTGGAAGGCGCCCATCTGGAGGTTCTCCTCGATGGTCAGGGAGGGGAACACGTTGTTGTTCTGCGGGACGAATCCGATCCCCATGGACACCAACTTGTCCGCGCGCTTGTTGGTGATGTTCTTGTCGTCGAAGGTGACCTTTCCGCTGCGCACCTTGACGAGGCCGAACAGGGACTTCAGCAGTGTGGACTTGCCGGCGCCGTTCGGGCCGATGATGCCGACCAACTCCCCGGACTGCGCGTACAGGTCACATCCGTTGAGGATGTTCACGCCGGGGAAGTATCCGGCGATGACGTCGTCGATCCGTACCAGTGCGCCTTCGGCCGCCCTCAGGTGATCGTCGCGGCCCTCGATCGTGGTCCCGGCCATCAGACCTCCTCAGGGTGAGCCGTGAGAGCTTCACCGGAGTCGGTGAGCGGCTTGTCGTGGTGGGTGCCGAGGTAGGCGTCGATAACCGCCTCGTTGCTCATGACGTCGTGCGGCGGACCCTCGGCGATGACCTTGCCCTGACTCATGACGATCACCCAGTCGCTGATGTCCCGGACCATGTCCATGTCGTGCTCGACGAACAAGACCGTGGTGCCGCCGGCGCGGACCTCCCGGATGTGGTCCAACAGGCTCTGGGTGAGGGCCGGGTTCACACCGGCCATCGGCTCGTCGAGCATGATCATGTCGGGTCGCACCATCAGCGCACGCGCCATCTCGAGGAGCTTGCGCTGGCCCCCGGACAGCGATCCCGCGAGGTCGTCCTGCTTCTGAGCCAGGTTGAAACTCTCCAGTAGGCGCAGCGCCCGCTCGGAGATCTCGTTCTCCTGGCCCCGCCACAGGAAGGGGAAGATCGACGCGAACAGTTTCTCCCCGCGCTGGTGCTGGGCGCCGAGGCGCATGTTCTCCATGACCGTCAGCCGGCTGAGGGCTTTGGTGAGCTGGAAGGTGCGCACCATGCCGTACTTGGCCACTTTGTGCGGACGTACGCCTGCCAGCTGCCGCCCCTCGAAGGTCCATTGCCCCTCATTGGGGCGATCGAAGCCGGTGAGCAGGTTGAAGAACGTGGTCTTGCCCGCTCCGTTCGGCCCGATGAGTGCGGTGATCGTGCCGCGCTGGATCTCGACGTGGTCCACGTCCACGGCCACGAGGCCACCGAAATGACGCATCACATCGTCTGCCACGAGGATCGGGTCGGGTTTGGCGACGCCGGCCTCGTGCGGGACGTCCTTGAGTGCCTCCACCAGAGGCCTGTGGTCATCGGGCATCGAGGCTCAACTCCTTCTTGTCGCCAAGGATCCCCTGTGGTCGGTAGATCATCAAGAGCATCAACGAGATCCCCAGGATCCAGTACCGGATCTGGCCGACCTGGTCGTTGCGGATGAAATCGATCGCACCGCTGGACACGGCGTTGGCCAGTGCTCCGTCGATCAGGACGAGGAGGAACCAGAACACCACAGATCCGACGATCGGTCCCAGTACCCGCGCGGCACCTCCCAAGATGAGCACCGCGTACGCGAAGAACGTCAGGTCGGTGCTGTAGTAGTCCGGTTGGATCGACTGCAGGGCGATGGCGGCGATGAATCCGCCGAAGCATCCCATGACACCACCGATGATCAGGGCCTGCAGTTTGTACGAGTACACGCTCTTGCCCAGCGACCGTACGGCGTCCTCGTCCTCCCGGATGGCCTTGATCACGCGTCCCCAGGGTGAGCGCATGAGCAGGAAGACGATGATCGACAGGATGACCACGAGGATCCATCCGATCGTGACGATCCACATGTCGTTCTGGCTGAAGTCCGCCGGCCCGATCTTCACAGGTCCCGAGTACGGGTTGTACCGGTAGAAGTCGTCGGCGAAGCGGTTGATGCCGTCCGATCCGCCGAAGATCGGATCGAACGTGACCGACCGGAAGGTCAGTCGTAGGATCTCCGCTGCCGCGATCGTCACGATGGCCAGATAGTCCGCGCGCAGGCGAAGTGTCGGGATACCCAGCAGGAGCGCCAGCAGCACTGCGGCCGCGATGCCGACCAGCAGACCAACCCACAGGCTCCATCCGGCGTAGGCGATCGAGACCCCCAGCCCATACGCCGCGACTGCCAGGAAGCCGGACTGCCCGAAGTTGAGCAGTCCGGTATACCCGAACTGCACGTTGAGCCCAATTGCCGCCAGACAGAAGATGACGGCCTGAATGCCGATGCCCTGGGTCAGGGCCTGGCTGAAGACGTTCGACCAATCCATGGCTACCCCACCCTCTCACTGCGTCCGAGGATCCCCTGCGGTCTGATCATGAGGATGATGATCAGGACGGCCAGTGCTCCGACGTTCTTCAACTCCGATGGGATGAGCAGAGTGGACAACTGGATCATGGTCCCGACGATGATGGAACCCACGATCGCGCCGATCGCCGTGCCGAGCCCACCCAGGGTGACACCGGCGAAGATGAGCAACAGCAACCCGAAGCCGGAGATCCAACTCACGCCGTTGGACAAGCTGTAGATCACCCCTGCCAGGGCTGCCAGCCCGGCACCGGCCGCCCAGATGATCGAGATGACGCGGTTGACGTCGATGCCGGAGGCGGAGGCCAGAGCCGGGTTGTCGGCGATGGCCCGCGAGGCCTTACCCATGCGGGTGAACCTCAGCCAGGCGACGGTGGCGGCCAGGAACACCACGGCGACGATCGCGCCGACGAGCGCTTTGGGGGTGACCACGATGGGGCCCAGAACCAGACCTGCCTGGCCGGAGTATTCGGCGTACTGCCGTGTGTTCCCGCCGAAGATGAACAAGTAGAAGTAGCGCAGGAAGATACCCAGCCCGATGGAGACCACGAGCATGGCGATCAGGGCGGTGCCCCGTTTGCGCAGCCACCGCCAGAAGAACCGGTCCTGCAGGAAGCCGAAGAGCCCCCCGGCGAACACGGCGGCTGCGGCGGCGACGATGAACGGCAGACCCATGATCGCGCTGAAGAAGTACGCCATCAGCGACCCGAATGTGACGAGTTCGCCATGCGAGAAGTTGGTCAGCCCGGTGGTCCCGAAAATCAGGCTCAGGCCGACGGCGGCCAGTGCGATGGTCAGACCGAAGATGAAGCCGTCCACGGTCAACTGGAGTGCCTGATCAAGTTTGCTGGTCGACGAAACGGGCGCATCACCGGTGGGGAAGAGCACCGACTTGGTCTGGCCCTCGCCGACGGTCACCTCGACGCTGGTGCGATCGGGGTCACGCAGTGACACCCCCGGAGGCAAGGTGTCCGTCTCGATCAGCACCGTGTACGTGCCGGCCTGCGGGACCACCACCCGCCATCTGCCCTTCTCGTCCGAGATCGCGTTCTCGACGAACCCGGTCTCGTCCGAGACGTTCACGGTGACTCCGGGCACCGCCTCTTGGTCGCTCTTGATCACCCCACCGATGGTCGTGTCGGCCGCCATAGCCGGCGCACCGCCCACCAACAACGCCCACAGGGCGAGGGCGACCGCGCTGATTCCCAGCAGCAGTCGTCGCACGCGCGCACCTCTTCTTCTCGTCGTGTTCTTCTCGTCGTGACGGCATTCCTGTGGGGTAAGTGTGGCAGAACACCCCGCGAGGATTGCCCAATGCTAGGGGGTGGGTCGCAGGCTGTCGATCACCACCCGATCATGGGCTGTTGCCCCGGGGTTAACCTGGAAGGCGGACGTGGAGGGCACATGGAGATCGCGGTCCGCGATGTGACGATGGACCATTTGGACAGTGTTGCCCCGGTTTGGGAGCAGGCCTGGCGAGTCTCCGGGCGTCGCCGATCCAGCGTTCCGTTGGCACTTTCCATGGACAGAATGCGCCGGCGTGTCGAACTCCCCCGGTGGTGGGTACCGCTTCTTGGCCGCGTGGTCCGACGGGGTTCCTGTGGGCATCGCCACTGTTTCCATCACCGATGGCGGCCCGATGATGGAGGCCCCCGGAGTGCACATCCACGTGCTGCACGTCGAAGAGCACCATCGCAACCAGCGGGTCGGCACCGCGCTGTTGGCCGAGGTCACCGCATGGGCGCGCTCGTTGGGTTCCGATCAGGTCGTGGTGGACGTCCCGCCGGCATCCCGGGACGTGGCGCGGTGGTACGCGGCGTGGGGCTTCGGCCCATATCTCAACCGGCGGATCGCCAGCACCGCCGGTGTGCGGCGCCGCTTGGGTGTGCGGGGATCGATCGACCTGACCGAGGGTCGCAGGGCCGGTCTGGTCCGCGCTGCGCCTACTGCGGGTCGCGCAGCAGGCAGGTGAGCCGACCGGTGGCGATCCGGCGGCCCTCATCGTCGTGGACCGGAACCGAGTAGGAGACGATCGTGCCTCCGACATGGATAGGTTCGGTGCGCGCGGTCACGTAGCCCTCGCGCACGGCGCGATGGTGGGTGACCCCGACTTCGATGCCGAGGGAGAGTTTGCCCGGCGACGTGAGGGCGGCGGCCACCGATCCGATCGACTCGACCAGGACCGCGGTGGCGCCTCCGTGCAGGATCCCGTACGGCTGGGTGTTGCCGGCCACGGGCATCCGCCCGACCACCACCCCGTCCTCCAGCGTCATCTCGATTCCCATCGACTCTGCTAGGGCCCCCATACCGATCGCCTTGAACTGCTCGGGCCAGGTGTCTCTACTCACGCCTTCACCGTAGGCCGGTCGGTCTGGCCGACGATGTCCGGGTCACGGCCTAGACTCGGGTGCGATGAACGAATCACGGCCACGCCTGCTCCTCCTCGACGGACACTCACTGGCCTACCGGGCCTTCTACGCGCTGCCGGTGGAGAACTTCAGCACCACAACCGGGCAGCCCACCAATGCCGTGTTCGGGTTCACGTCGATGCTCATCAACGCACTTCGGGACGAACGACCGACTCACATCGCGGTCGCCTTCGACGTGTCCAGGAAGACCTTCCGTAGCGAGACCTTCCCGGAGTACAAGGCGAACCGCTCGAAATCCCCCGCGGAGTTCGCCGGCCAGGTGGATCTGATCAAGACCGTGCTCGCGGCCATGGACATCGTGGAGGTGTCCGTCGACGGCTACGAGGCCGACGACATCATCGCGACGCTGACGAAGTCGGCCCGTGCCCAGGGCGTGGACGTGTTGATCGTCACTGGTGACCGTGACGCCTTCCAGTTGGTGGACGACGGGTGCACGGTGCTGTATCCCAAGCGTGGAGTCTCGGAGATGGCTCGGATGGATCCCGAGGCCGTGGAGCAGCGATACGGTCTCACGCCGGCGCAGTATCCGGACTTCGCGGCGCTGCGCGGCGATCCGTCGGACAATCTGCCGAGCATTCCCGGGGTCGGGGAGAAGACGGCGACCAAGTGGATCAACCAGTTCGGGTCGCTCGACGAACTCGTGGCGCATGTCGATGAGGTGCCGGGCAAGGCCGGTGGCGCCCTGCGCGATCACCTCAGCCAGGTCATCACGAACCGGCAATTGACCGCGCTGGTCGACGATGTGCCCCTGCCGATCGATGTCGACGACCTCGCGCGCGCACCGTTCTCCAGGGAGCAGGTGCATGAGGTGTTCGACAGTCTGCAGTTCCGGGTGCTACGGGAGCGACTGTTCGACACCCTCGGCGAGGACGTGGAACAGCAGCGTGCACCGGCGACCACCACGGCCCTGGCGGACGATCCCGTCGCCTGGTTGCAGCAGCACGCCGGGCCGGGACCGTTCGGTGTGCACGCCGTCGGCACCTGGGGTGCGGGCACCGGGCGCATCGACCGACTGGCCATCGCAGCAGAGGACGGATCCGCCGCGGTCTTCGAGTCCATGTCCGGTGAGGTGGGCGCCTGGCTCGGCGATCCGGCGGTGGGCAAGGTCCTGCACGACGCGAAGGGACCGCTGCTCGCTGCCCGGGCCATGGGCGTTCCGGTGGCGGGCCTCATCGGGGACACCGCATTGGAGGCGTACCTGCTACTGCCCGGTCAGAGGTCCTTCCCCCTCGGCGACCTCACCGCACGGTTCCTGCATCGCGATCTGGTCGAACCCAGCACTTCGGATCAGCTGACGATGGACGGCCTGGAGGACACCGCCGCGCAGGAGTTGGCCGACAGTGCCTCGGCCGTGCTGGCCCTGCATGGCGAACTGACCACACAACTCGGGCCTGTCGGCCGGGCGCTGCTGGATGAGATGGAACTGCCGCTCGAGCACGTCCTCGTGGACATGGAGCGGGCGGGCATCGCCGTCGATCTGGCACACCTGCACGGTCTTCGCGATGCTTTCGACAGCCAGATCGCGGAGGTGACGGCCGAGGCGCACACCCTGGCGGGTCGGGAGTTCAACCTCGGTTCTCCGAAACAACTGCAGGAGATCCTCTTCGCCGAGCGTGGCTTGCCGAAGACCAAACGGATCAAGACCGGGTACACGACCGACGCCGAGGCCCTGAGCACGCTGTACGCGAAGACCCAGGATCCACTGCTGGAGTGCCTGTTGATCTGGCGGGACAAGAGCAAGCTGCGCCAGACGGTCGCTGGCCTGATCCCACTCGTGGATTCCGCTGGACGGATCCATACGACGTACAGCCAGACCGTGGCCGCGACCGGCCGGCTGTCCAGCACCGAGCCGAATCTGCAGAACATTCCGGTGCGGACCGCCGAGGGCCGGCAGATCCGGGCCGCCTTCGTGGTGGGCGACGGCTACGAGAGCCTGCTGACAGCCGACTACAGCCAGATCGAGATGCGGCTGATGGCCCACCTGAGTCAGGACGAAGGGCTCATCGAGGCCTTCCGGACCGGCGAGGATCTGCACAACACGGTGGCCTCGAAGGTGTTCGGCGTCCCCGTCGACTCCGTCGATCCCGAGCAGCGCCGACGGATCAAAGCCATGTCGTACGGGTTGGCGTACGGGCTGTCCGCCTACGGGCTGTCCCAGCAGCTCGGGATCGGGACCGACGAGGCGGCAGGGCTCATGGACGAGTACTTCTTGCGTTTCGGAGGCATCCGCGACTACCTGCACGAGGTCGTGGAGCGCGCCCGGGTGGACGGCTACACGCAGACCCTGTGGGGCCGGCGCCGGTACCTGCCCGATCTGAACAGCGACAACCGTCAGCGCCGGGAGATGGCGGAGCGCATGGCGCTCAACGCCCCGATCCAGGGCAGCGCTGCCGATCTGGTCAAGGTCGCCATGCTGGAGGTCAACAGGTCGCTGAGCAGCGCTGGACTGCGGACCCGGATGCTCCTGCAGGTGCATGACGAGTTGGTGCTCGAGGTGGGACCGGGGGAGCAGCCTGAGGCCACAGCGGTTGTCGTTGCCGCGATGACCGGGGTCAAGGAACTGCGCGTGCCGTTGGAGGTCTCTGTAGGTGTCGGGCCGGACTGGGATTCAGCCGCCCACTGAGACCTCGTCCAGCACCGGCACGTCACGTTCCTTGATCAGCCACACAACACCGATGGCTGCGACGCTGCCCACGACCGCCAGCATGATGACCGCCACCTGACCCACGGTCTCGTGCCATGCCGCCACCAGACCGATGAGAACGGCACAGCCCACCCAGATGATCGGTATGAGGCGCCGGTCCCGGATGGCCACAAGACCGAACACGACGAATTGCAGTAGGGCACCGCAGGCGCCGATCATCGCGAAGAGCGGCAGGATCCCCGCAAGGCCCGCGTACTCGGGGCCGGCGATGATGGAGAGCACGAGATCCGGTGCCAGCCAGATCGCGAGGGTGCATCCCGCACCGATCGCCGCCACCACCCCGAGCCCCACCAGCGTCGTGCGGCCGCGCCGCGCGTCCACCATCCGGGCATAGGCCATGACCGCCACGAACTGCGGCAGCCACGTCACGATCTTCGCCACGATGATTCCCACTCCGTACTGGCCGGCCTGCTCGGGGGTCAGGAACGCACGACCCAGGACGATGTCCAGGTTCGTGAGGGCGAACAGGGCCAGCAGGGCGTACGCAGCCGCGGGGATCTCGCGCAGCATGGTCGAATGCCGGGCGACCCCGCCCCGGAACTGCCCACGGACCAGCAGCCAGCACAGCACTGCCCCCACAGCGCAGCCCGCCGCCAAGCCGAACATGCCCGCGGTCAGTGTCGCCACCGCGATGAGCGCAGCGATCGTGATCAATGCCTTGGGCACCCCCACTGCCAGGTAGACCGCTGCGAGCCGGCCGTGGGTCTCGTGACCTTGCGCTATCCCCAGCGCACCGCCCATCAGCGTCAACGGGAAGAACGTGACCGCGAGGAGTAGGTAGGTCAGCGGTGAATCCAGCCTGAGAGTCAGTCCGATCAGCGGTGAGATCAGCAGCCAGAAGCCGGTGGTCAGAGCCGCAGCCAGCATTGTGGTCCGCCAGGCAGCGGCGGTCTCGTCGCGTCGGCGATCGGGCTCGATGGCCACGATATGGCGGGCCGTGACCGCCTGGGTCGCCAGCGCGATCGTGTTCCCGATCAGAAGTAGTGCCAGCAGCGCCTGGAAGGCACCGAACGCGTCGGGATCCAAGGTGCGCGCAGCGACAAGGGTCTGGGCATAGGCCAACACCTGACCGACCCCGAGCGCGACCGCCACGAGTAGCCCGCCACCCACCAACTTCTGCGCGGCGCTGGTCGTGTCATCGGTGCTCATCGGGCCTCCCGAGTGCCACCCTAGGTGAGTGCCCCCTGCTTGGAAGCGTCACGCGCTGCTGGGCTGGTCGTGTCTGCTGTCGGCACTTGTGCTGCTGCCGCTGATGGCCCCGGGGTACGTGCTGCACCTGGATATGGTCTTCGTCCCGCAGCAGACACTGCTGCCATGGAACCTCGGGATCGGTGGGGGACTTCCGCGGTCCGTGCCGCAGGATGCCCTGGTGTCGCTGGTAGCCGGGCCGCTGCCCGGACAGGTGCTGCAGAAGGCCGTTCTGGTGGCCACCCTGGTGCTCGCCGGGATCGGCGCCGGTCGGCTCGCCGGAGGGCCACGACTGCAGCAGGTGGCGGCAGCGTCGCTGTATCTGTGGTCGGCGTACCTGGCGGGGCGCCTGCTGCTCGGGCATTGGGGCCTGTTGTGGGCGTACGCCGTGCTGCCCTGGGCCGTGCTCGCCGCCCGGCGGGCGCGGAACACCGGGAATGTGTGGCGCACCACCTTCCTGTGCGGAGTGGGTGCTCTCGTACCGACCGGTGGCCTCGTGCTTGCTCTCGCGGCCCTGCCTGTGGCATTGGGACCCGGCTCCAAGGTGTCGGCCCGCATGCGGCTGGCGGCTGTTGGCCTGGTGGCGCTGTTCAACGCGCCGTGGTGGTTGTCCGCGATCCGCAGCCCGGTCAGTGCGGTTTCGGATCCCGTGGGGCTGACCGTTTTCGGGGCTCGTGCCGACGGACCCGGCGGCGTACTCGGCAGTGTGCTGGCCGGCGGGGGTGTGTGGAACTCGCAGGCCACTCTTGGCTCGCGGACGACCTGGTTCGCCCTGGCCGCCGCGATCGCCGTGGTGGTCCTGGCGGTCATCGGCTGGCGGTCGCGTGTGCGTGAGTACGCCCCGGAAATGGTGTGGCTCAGCGTGCTGGGGGTCGGCGGGCTGTTCTGGGCCTGGCTGTCGGGCGTGGCCGGCGACCAGGAATGGGCGCGCTCGGTGGTTTCCGGCGTGCCGGGCGGTGGACTGCTGCGTGACGGGCAGAAATGGACCGTGTTCTGGGTGCTGCTCCTCGCGGTGACGGCACCCACGGGTCTGGCGCGCGTGACGCGCGGGGCCGACAGGTCGCTGCGAGTCTTCCTCGCGGTCGCGCTGGCTCTGCTGCCACTGGCGGCATTGCCTGATCTCACGTGGGGTGGCTTCGGGCGACTGAGGACTGCCCAGTACCCGGTCGCGTGGCAGGACTTGCGGACCACATTGGCGCAGCGACAGGTGCCGGGCGACGTGCTGTCGCTGCCGTGGTCCGCGTTCCGCCGGTATGCGTGGAACAACTCCGATGTCGTGCTCGATCCGTTGCCCCGCCAACTGACCCGCACGGTGGTGTGGAACGACCGACTGCCGGTCACCGTCGAGGGCAGACTCGCAGAGGTCGGCGGCGACGACCCACGAGCCGAACTGGTGAGCCGTGCGATCGAATCCGGGGCGGCGCTCGGGCCCGTCCTGTCCGATCTCGGCGTCAAGTGGGTGGTGGTACAGACCGACCAGCCCGCGGCCAGCAGGCCGCCTGACCTCTCCGGCATCCCCGTGGTCTGGGAGGGGCCGGGACTGGAACTCCGCGAGATCCCGGGTGAGGTCAGGCCGGTGAACCCCACCGATCCGCTACTGGTTGCGGTTGATCTGGCGGCGCTGGGCGCACTCATCGCCGTCGGCCTGCTCGCTCACGTCACCAGGCGCGATCGACCTGGTGTGACAAGCCAGTGACCCGTGGGGTGCCCGCCCGACACGCTGCGTCGCAGTGTCGGGGAACCTTCGTGATCTGTTCGTGTCGTGCTGGTCGTGCCACGCGCCAGGCAAACGTGCTACGTTCGTCGGACTACAGGTGGCATCAACAGGAGGCTTTCGATGGGTGGTCCCGCAGGCGCAATCATCGCGGCGGTCGTGGGCGCGATTCTCGCGGTCGGTGCTGCTTTCGGCATCGTGAGTTCGCAGACGGCGTCGCCCGCACCGGTCGACAAGCCTTTCATCGTCTACGGCGACAGCTGATCCCACTGCTCGGCCGGCATGTGGTGTTCCACATGGCCGGAGGGCGCAGGTGCCACTGACACGTGCGGGGTCGTCTGCCCGGTGGCCCTGGCCAGCACATCGGCGAATGCCTCTGCAGTCGCGGCCCACGTGAATCTCTCGGTGCGTTCTCGGGCGGCAGCGCCCATCTGATCAATTGTCACTTCGTCGCGGAGAAGCGAGTCGATGGCGCGGGTGAAGTCGCTGACCTCCCCATCGACCAGCAGGCCGGTCTCACCGTCCACGATTGATTCGGTCACGCCGCCCGCCGCTCGGTACGCGACGGCGGGCACTGCGTGCGTCGCCGCCTCCATCACCACGATCCCCCAGCCCTCCTTGAGGGACGGCAGCGCCAGTACCCACGCAGACCTGTAGATCTCGTGCTTGGTCTTCTCGTCGACGAACCCTCGGAAGTCGACGACGTCGTCAACGCCGAGGGTCTGTGCCACCCGCCGCAACCGTCCGGACCACCAGCCGTCCCCGACGATCGATACCCGCAGACCCGGGTGGCGTCCTCGCAGTGCTGCGGCAGCCCGCAGGACGTGCTCCACCCGCTTGTGCGGCACGAGTCGGCCGACCACCACGATGTGGGGATGCTCGGCACGCTCCACATCGAGGCCCGGTGCCTGCTCGATGCCGTTGTGGATGACCGTGATGCGTGTGTCATGCACGCCCAACTCGGTCAGTTCGGTCGCCGTGCGATCGGACACAGCCACGTAGGTGCAGTCACGGTAGAGCCGTGGCGCGACCTGCGATTCGATCCACCAGCCCACCCGGGCGCGAACCCGGTCGTACACCACGGGCCACTGTTCGCGATGCACGTGGTGGACCAACACGACCACGGGCGTGCCGCCGGCCACTGCCCGGGACATGAACGGGATGCCGTTCTGCACGTCGACGATCACGTCGAGATGACCGAACTCCCGACGGCGAAGCCTGCGAACCGCCTCCGGATAGACGCTGAGCTTCGTGCCGGCACGCACGAAATGCACGCCGTCCATGGTTTCCCGCTCTTCTGCGCCGGAATACATGGCGCAGAAGATGGTCACGTCATGTCCGGCGGCGGCCAAGGAGCGCGCGACGTTCTCGACGTACACCTCGGAACCACCCCCCTCGGGGTGCCGGGTGTCGCGCCAGTTCAGGAACAGCACTCGCAGTGACACAACGCCTCCTTGTGCCAGACACGGTACCCCCACTGCGCACCCGCAGGCCCTCGACGTGGCTTAGGTTCGACACGTGACCGACGTGAGCCCGATGAGTGCCCGCGCGCGGCTGCGGCGCATGGCGACGTGGTCACGGGCGGTGAAGCTGTTCCAGGACTTCCGGGTGGAGCAGACCGATCCCGATCGCTTCTACGGCACGATGGCCGCGGACTCCGTGGCGCAACTCGCGTGCCTGGCCGATCTGCGGGGCGCGCACGTCCTGGACGTCGGTGGTGGCCCGGGGTACTGGGCGGAGGAGTTCGAGCGCGCGGGGGCGGCGTACACGCCGCTGGACGCCGACGTGGGGGAGCTCGCCCTGCACGGCCGGGTTCCGCTGCCGGGCACGGTCATCGGAGACGGGCAGGCGTTGCCCTTCCGCGATGAGGCGTTCGACCTCGTGTATTCGAGCAATGTCGCCGAGCACGTTCCGGATCCGTGGCGGATGGGCGACGAGATGGTCCGTGTGTGTCGTCCGGGCGGGTTGATCTTCTACTCCTACACGCTCTGGTACGGCCCGTGGGGCGGGCATGAGACCGCCCCCTGGCACTTCGTGAACGGGCGGTTCGCCGCCGAGCGGTACACCCGCCGGACCGGACACCCCCCGAAGAACGTCTATGGGGAATCGCTGTTCCCGGTCACCATGGCGGCGGGGATCCGCTGGGCGCGCGCCCACGCCGACGCCGAGGTCGTCGACGTCATTCCGCGCTACCTGCCCGCCGGGCTCTACTGGATCGGTCGGGTGCCGGTGATGCGGGAGTTCATCACCTGGAACGTGGCCCTCATACTGAGGAAGCGATGACCCTCCTGGACGACCGCTCGGCCGAAGCGGCCCGGCCCCCGGCCCCTCAGCCCCGGCCCGCGTGGCGCGCCCGCGTTCTCGCCGTGTGCCTGGCGCTGGTGACGCTCGCCTTTCTGCAGGATCCGGGCCGGATCTCCGCGGACACCAAACTCGACCTCACGGTGAACCCCTGGGGTTTCCTCGGACGATCCCTTCGCCTGTGGGACCCGGACGGCTTCTTCGGGCAGTTGCAGAACCAGGCCTACGGCTACTTGTGGCCGATGGGGCCCTTCTTCGGGGTGGGTCAGAGCCTCGGGCTGCCGGACTGGGTCGTCCAGAGGCTGTGGTGGTCGGTGCTCCTGGTCACGGCGTTCCTGGGGATGTACTTGCTGATGCGTGCGTTGCGGGTGGGCGACGGATGGCCGCAGATCCTCGCCGGGCTGGCGTATGCGCTGGCAGTGCGCCCGCAATCGGGGCTGGGGGCGATCTCCGTGGAGATCTGGCCGATGGCCGTCGCACCATGGGTGCTGCTGCCGCTGGTGCGCGCGGCCACCCGGGGCAATGTGGCTCGCGCAGCGGCACTGTCCGCGCTGGCGGTGCTGATGGCTGGCGGCGTGAACGCGGTTGCCGCCGGGGCCGTGCTGCCGCTGGCGCTGTGGTGGCTGCTGACCCTGCAGCCGGGACCCCGGCGCAGGCAGTTGCTCGGCTGGTGGTCCGGCCTGACCGTTCTGGCCATCCTGTGGTGGCTGATCCCTCTGCTGCTGTTGGGGAAGTACTCACCACCCTTCCTGGATTGGATCGAGTCAGCCAGCTTCACCACATCGATCACCGATCCCACCACGGTGCTGCGGGGCGCCGACCATTGGCTTGCCTACCTGGGCTCGGCGTCGGTGTGGAAGGCGGGCTGGATGCTCGCGACCTATCCGCTGTTCGTGGTAGCCACCGGGATCGTCGCGGCGGCCGGTGTTGCCGGCCTCGCGATGCGGTCCTTGCCACATCGGGCCTTCCTCGTCGGGGCAACCGTTGCCGGCGCAGTGCTTGTAGGGCTCGGACACACCGGCGTGTTCTCCGGGTTGGGCAGTGAACAGATCCAGGACGTGCTCGACGGGGTGGGGGCGCCGCTTCGCAACGTTCACAAGTTCGACCTGATGCTGCGCATCCCCCTGACGATCGCGTTCGGGCACGTGCTGGCCTCGTGTTGGCCGGTTGCCCGCCGCCCCCGATGGCGGCCGCTGGTAACCGCAGTGCTGGTCGGGGCGCTGGTCGTGACATGGTGGCCGGCAATCACCGGACAGTTGGCACGCGGGCGTACCTATGTCGCGCTGGCGGATCACTGGCGGGAGGCCTCTTACTGGTTGAACAACCAGGCGCAGCCCGGGCGGGCGTTGATCGTGCCCGGGGCTTCCTTCGGCCAGTATGTGTGGGGCCGCACCCAGGATGAGCCGTTGCAGGCGCTGGGGGGGTACCCATGGGGGGTGCGCGACGCCGTGCCACTGTCCAGCGCCGGAAACATCCGGATGCTGGACGCGGTGGAGGCGCGATTGGAGTCCGGGCGGGGAAGTGACGGGCTGGCCGCGTACCTCAACCGCATGGGCGTTCGGTACCTGGTCGTGCGCAACGATCTGGCTCCCAACGCCCAGGCCCCGTTGCCCATCCGGGTGCACCAAGCGCTGGAGGACAGCAAGGGGTTGCGTCGGGTGGCGTTCTTCGGCCCGATCGTTGACCGCAACGCTGGTGGGCAGGTGATCGCTGACGAAGGCATGCGATTCAGCTATCCGGCGGTGGAGATCTTCGAAGTGACCGCGAGCAACGCCC
This sequence comes from Actinomycetota bacterium, assembly GCA_020636995.1. GTDB lineage: Bacteria > Actinomycetota > Actinomycetes > S36-B12 > UBA10799 > JADKAV01. The sequence continues at coordinate 312,442 of JACJWU010000001.1, forward strand.
CCGCCGATCCGCGGGTCGTGCTCAGATCGGCGGCGGATCCGATTGCAGTTTCCGGTGGTCCCGAAGCCTTGCTCTCCCTGGCCGACACCGGAGCCCTCGGCAACCGCGCAGTAGTGCTGGACGGCGATCCGGAGTCGGCGGATCTGGCCGCCGCATACGGCATCGTGACCGATACCGACCGCCGCCGTGAGATCACGTTCGGTTATATGCGCGGTAATGAGTCGCCGACGATGACTGCCGACCAGCCCTTCACACAGAACCGCGGCGTTCACGACTACCGGGTGTTCGGCTCGGCGGGCACGGTTGCATCGCCGGGCTTGAGTTTCGAGGCCAGCAGTTCACCCACCGACGTGGACGCGACGTGGCGGCAGCCCCGGGGGGCCACTCCTGCGGCCGCGATGGACGGCGCCCTGGACACCTACTGGCGTCCCGGCGCCCTCAACGAGGAGCGGTCGTTCTGGCAGGTGACCTACGACGAGCCGATCGACCTCGGCGAGACCCTGGACATCGCGCTGCTCAACCGCGGCACCAAGCAGGACACGACGATCCCGCTTGAGATCACCACCGACAACGGCACCACCAGTGTCGATGCCGCCGACCGGGCCTCATGGCAGACCGTGCCCGTTTCTCCCGGACCGACCCGCACGGTCCGGGTGGGTCTGGCCGATGTGTACCGGCCACCTCTGTTGGGCATCCGCGAGGTGCGACTACCTGGCGAGGGCGTCAGCGTGCTCGAGCTTCCGAGCGGCACTGCGGGCGATGCGGTGCTGCTGACCGCGCGGCCCGGTGATGCGGGGGAGTGCGTCAGCCGCGACGACACGGTGGTGTGCACCGACGGCCTTAGCCGTTTCTCGCAGGATCGGACGGGTCTGGCCCGTCAGGTGGATCTGCCTGCGGCGATCAGTGGCACCCCACGCATATGGGTCATCCCGCGCGACACCACGGACGTCGCAGCAGCGATCGAGGACGTCGCTGGTATCGGCGTGGAAACAACCTCGTCCCGCACCCGCGCCGTGGCGGGCATGGGCGTGTCGGCGTTCGACCGCAGACTGGGGACCGCGTGGCAGGCCGCTCCGGAGGACAAAGAACCCGCGATCACGATCACGTTGCCCGAGACCCGCACGTTGCGGGGCATCCGGCTGGTGAACCGGCAAGGCGTCAATGCCTCGTCCCCCCTGGAGTTGGCGGTCGAAGCCGGCGGTGAGGTTCACCAGGGCTTCACCGACTCCCGGGGTCTGTTCCGATTCGATCCCGTCGAGACGGACACCGTTCGGGTGCGATTCGTCACCGCGAACCAGGTGCGGTCCCGGTCCGAACTCGGGGAGACCGCTCTGCCGCTCGGCGTCTCGGAGATCGGGCTCATCGGAGGTGACGACCTGCGTCGTCCACTTCCCGCCGATGCCAGTGTCAGCCTGCCGTGCGGATCCGGTCCACAGGTACTCATCGACGGCGAACTGGCGGCGGAAACGTCCGTGACCGGGCGGGTCGAGCAGTTCACCAACGGTGACTCGTTACCCGCACAGGTCTGCCAGGAACCGGTGTCCCTGCCAGCCGGACAGCACCGCCTCGATGTCCGCAGCAGCGAGACGTTCCAGCCGGTCGTCGCGCTTTTCGCTGACGACACCCTCTACGGGCCCTCCGGCCAGCCCCAGTCCCCGGACATCACCGAATGGGAGGCCACGACCCGCAAGGTCGACGTCCCGGTCTCCACGCAGACCCGTGTCCTGGAGGTGGCTGAGAACTTCAACCCGGGTTGGTCGGCGTCGGCCGGAGGCGTCGCGCTGCAGGCACTGCGGGTTGACGGCTGGAAGCAGGCGTTCGTGGTGCCTGCCGGTGTGTCCGGTCCCGTGGATATCGAATTCAGCCCCGACACGCCCTACCGATGGGGCCTGCTGGTCGGACTGGCGGGTGCTCTCGCGGTGGTCTTCGTGGCGATCCGGCCACCCGCTCTGCGGGTGCGCCCAGCTGTGCAGTCACGCACTCTGCCACGGGTCCTGGCTGTCCTCATCGGACTCGGTGTCCTGCTCACACTGGGCCCCTGGGGCCTGTTGATCGGCGCGGCGGTCTTACCGCTGGTGCGCCGCACGTCCCCGCCCATCGTCGCCTTCTCTGCGGTCGGCGCGGCGGTTCTTCTGTCCGCGCTGGCAGGCGTCAGGCCTGGCTCTGTTGTGACGGTTCTGCAGGGGAGTGCTCTGGCTGTGGCATGGGCTGCGGTGGTTGTGGCCGGCTGGCCCAGGGCCACCGGATCCGGCGATCGGAGTGTGCGTAGGACTGTGCCGGACGCTCGATGAGTACGTAGCTCACATGGGCGCAGGCCACGGTGCCGACCACGGTCAGGGGCCACAGGAGCCAGAACCACCCGCTGAAGCCGGGCACGCCCAGCAGATGGGTCGCCGTCTCGAGGACGAACAGATGCCACAGGAATATGCCGTACGAGATGGTTCCCAGGTAGACCATCAGAGGTGATGCGAGTATTCGACGCCAACCGCCCCAACCGTCGGTGCCGAGGAATCCCGGCATCACGAAGAACGCGGCAGCCGCCAGGTACAGGTAATGCCGTACGAACGCCTGTGACGTGGACCCCTCACCGAAGGTGTAGGGCCCCGCGATGGGCGTGGTGGCCAGGAGGAAGAAGCCGGCGGCAAGCACCAGGCAGACACCGGCGTCGTCGGCCAAGGCGTTGAGTCTGGTCATCCATCGCGGCGGGTCCGGCAACCGTAGGCGGCTGTGCACCAGGGCGAAGAGCATCCCCACCGCGAACCAGTCCATGAAGTTGGGAAGCCACATGTTCACCACACCGAAAGCCTGTGCGGCAGGCACCGTCGTGCGCATCACCAGCCAGAGAAGAGCCGCTGCGAACCAGGTGCCCAGGACCCACAATTGCCGACGGACACTCGCCTCGACATCGCCCCTGTGCTTCTTCCCGACGAACCACGCCAGGACTGGCAGCGCAAGGTAGAACGTCAACTCCGTGGCCAGTGACCAGGTCTGTGTGAGGCCGTTGATCAACAACTCCGGCCAGTAGATCTGGGTCAGGGTCAGGTGCGCGACCCAGTGCTTGGGGAGCACCTCGATGCCCGGCATCACGGCCAATACGACGACCACAAGAAGCAGGTACGCGGGAAGGATGCGCCATAAGCGGCGACGGAAGTAGGTCCGGTACGCGGGCCATGTGCCCCCGGTCATGGCCGACTGGGACCACGGCCGGAACAGCAGGAAACCAGACAACAGGAAGAAGATCGTGACGCCGATGTCCATCCTCGACAGGGCGTGACCCCAAGCCGTGACGACCACGACCCCGGAGAAGTACGCCACGTGAGTGGTCACGACGAGCAGGGCCGCGATCGCGCGGTAGCCGTCCAATGTCGTGAACCGGTGCGGCACCACGGTTTCTATCCGGAAAACCTCCGACAAACGCCGCCGAAAGCCCTCTGCCACCCGGCAAGCGTACTTCGTTTCGGGCGTGTTCCCCGCATAGTGCTGCGAAACGGATCCGGAATCCGATAGCGTCTGCTCTGCTGAGGCCAACTAGGAGGCGTAATGAAGCGTGTGATCGGGCTGATCCTGCTTGCGCTCGGAGTGATGATGCTCGTTCTCGCTCCGCTGCTCAGGTTCTATGTCCTGCCGAGTGCGGCGAAGACACCTGTGGACCAGTACACGGAGTCCACGTCCAATGTCGTTTTCGAGCAGTTGCTCGACCCAACACTGGTGGCGGCCGGTGACTCCGACCCCTACAAGCGTGGGGTCGAGGCCACGCAGTTCGTCTATGTCCGAGGTGACGTGCCCGCTGCCGAGCAGCCCGAGGCCCAGTCCCAGGACCTGGCGATCTTCGACTACTTCCAGCGGGTCAACGACAACGCCACCGGCGAGTTGATCACTGCGGGCACCGCGCGCTACGCGTTCGACCGCGTGAGCTCCGAGCTCGTGGACTGCTGTGGGGCCAGCGTCGATGACGAGCCCGTCAACATGACCGGCAGCATCCTTCCGGTGAAGTTCCCCTTCAACGTGGAGAAGGGTGAGTACCAGGTCTTCAACACCTCGCTCAAGGCTGGAACGCCGTTCCAGTTCCAGGGCGAAGAGGAGAAGTTCGGGATCAACACCTACGTCTTCAAGAACGAGGTCCCCCCGACCAACGTCGGAACGCTCGAGGTGCCCACGTCCGCGGTTCCCGGTGAGGACAAGGACGCTGAAGGGAACACCGTTCTCGACGAGATGTACTCGGTGGTCAGCACGTACTGGATCGAGCCCGTCACCGGACAGATCGTGGCTGGTGAGTCCACAGAGAACACGACCTATGACCTCGACGGCGAGCAGAAGCTCGTCAAGGCCATCTACACCGGCACGAACGGCACCCAGGAAGGCGCCGACGACATCGCCGCGCTGGCCGGCCTGGTCACAATGATCGGCAGCACGCTCCCACTGGTGCTGCTGGTGCTGGGTCTGGTACTGCTCGTGATCGGCCTGCTGCTGCTGCGAGGCGGCAACAAGGACGCAGGCACGGGGGCCTCGAACGAGGACATGGTGCTGGCCGGCACTTCTGGATCGTCGGGTACGGCCACGCAGGTGCTCGACGACGCGAGCAAGAAGCCAGACAGCACCACCTGACACACGGTCACCTCAGCAGATGGGGCGGTCGGCCTACCAGGGCCGGCCGCCCCTTCGCTATGCTTGTCCGGGATCCAACGATCCCCGCAGCGTGTTGCCGTGAGACCCGGACGGAGTGGATCTCACACTCAGCGCTCCCACTGCGTCCATCGAACAGACCGGCTACCAACACTTCATGACTGACAACCCCGACCTCACTGCTGTACCCACTTCTTCATCGGCCCGCCAGGTGGCCGTCAACGACATCGGAGACGACGCGGCCCTGCTGGCCGCCATCGACGAGACCATCAAGGACTTCAACGACGGCGACATCGTCGAGGGCGTCATCGTCAAGGTCGATCGGGACGAGGTCCTGCTCGACATCGGGTACAAGACCGAGGGTGTCATCCCGGCCCGCGAACTGAGCATCAAGCACGACGTCGACCCCTCGCAGGTGGTCGAGGTCGGCGACCAGGTCGAGGCACTCGTCCTTCAGAAGGAGGACAAGGACGGCCGCCTGATGCTGTCCAAGAAGCGCGCGCAGTACGAGCGCGCGTGGGGCGACATCGAGAAGGTCAAGGAGGCCGACGGCGTTGTCACCGGCACGGTCATCGAGGTCGTCAAGGGCGGCCTGATCGTCGATATAGGTCTGCGCGGCTTCCTGCCGGCATCGCTGGTGGACATGCGTCGCGTGCGCGACCTGCAGCCCTACGTGGGTTCGGAGATCGAGGCCAAGATCATCGAGCTGGACAAGAACCGCAACAACGTGGTCCTGTCGCGGCGGGCCTTCCTCGAGCAGACCCAGTCCGTGGTGCGCACCGGTTTCCTCAACCAACTGCAGAAGGGCCAGGTCCGGTCCGGTGTGGTGTCCAGCATCGTGAACTTCGGTGCCTTCGTGGACCTCGGCGGTGTGGACGGTCTGGTGCACGTCTCCGAGCTGTCCTGGAAGCACATCGACCACCCGCAGGAGGTCGTCGAGGTCGGCCAGGAGGTCACCGTCGAGGTGCTCGACGTCGACATGGACCGCGAGCGCGTGTCCTTGTCCCTCAAGGCCACTCAGGAAGACCCGTGGCAGCACTTCGCCCGGACCCACGCGATCGGCCAGGTCGTGCCCGGCCGTGTGACCAAGCTTGTGCCGTTCGGTGCCTTCGTCCGCGTGGCGGAGGGGATCGAGGGTCTGGTCCACATCTCCGAGCTCGCTGAGCGCCACGTGGAGATCCCCGAGCAGATCGTCACGGTCGGCGACGAGATCTTCGTGAAGGTCATCGACATCGACCTCGAGCGCCGCCGCATCTCACTGTCGCTGAAGCAGGCGAACGAGGACGCCGGTGCGGAGACCACCGACGAGTTCGACCCGTACCTGTACGGCATGCCCGCGTCCTACGACGAGAACGGCGCCTACATCGGGCCGGAGGGCTTCGACCCCGTCAGCGGCGAGTGGAAAGAGGGCTTCGAGGACCAGCGCACCGAGTGGGAGCAGCAGTACCAGGAGGCCTACCAGCGCTGGCAGCAGCACAAGGAGCAGATCACCGAGGCCAAGAAGGCCGACGAGGAGGCCGAGGCGTCCGGTGACTACACCGCCGCGCCGGTCGAGCCGTCGGGCTCGCTGGACGAGGATGCCAACGAGGCCCTGGCCGCACTGCGGGAGAAGCTGCAGAGCGAGGGCTGATCCAGCTGGAATTTGCGTTGGAAGGGGCGCGAGTTCGGGACCAACCCGGCTCGTGCCCCTTTCTCGTGCACCAGCATGGGCACTGTGGTGCTGACCTCACAGGTGACCGGAGTCCTGTGGGATAGGGTCACCGATGTGTCAGCACCCGGTCCACGATCGCGCGTTGGACTGCTGGCCTGGGCAGCGGTGTCGGTCGTGGCCGTCGTGGCGCTGAGGTCTGTCCTGTCATTGCGGGGCTACCTCTACATGGATGACTTTGCGTTTCGCTATTGGGCGGCGACCTCGCCGCTCGACCTCGAGTACCTGTTGCGCTCCTACGGGGGGCACATCAACCCGGTGGGCCTGCTCATCCAGTGGTTGGCCCAGCATCTGGCGCCGGGTTCCGATCTGGTGCTGGCGGTCAGTTCACTGACCATGTACGGCATTGCTCTGGCGCTGTTCGCCGTCATACTCAGACGACTGACCGACAACCCCCTCGCCATGGTGCTCGGTGTCGTTCTCGCAGGCGTGAGCCTCTTCGGTTTCGAGGTGACGGTCTGGTGGGCCGGGGCCATCTACGCCGGCCCGTATCAGGCCTTTCTGCTCGCATGTCTGCTCGCCGCGATCAAGGCGGTGGTGGATGGCAGCAGGCCGTGGTCCGTAGCCGCTCTGGTGTTCGGCGCAGGCGTGGTCCTGTCCTTCAGTCGTGGCAGTGCCGGGTTGGTACTGGTCTTCCTGCTTGTGGCCTCGCTGCCATTGTCACAAGGCGCTCCGCTGGGGTTTCGTCAGTGTCTTCGCCGGGCACCAGGACTCTGGGCCGGGCTTCTGGGCATCGCCTTGGCCGGGGGTGCACTCGTGCTGGCGAATGCGGGACGAATCGACAGGCCCGGATTGTCGGTGCTGACAGCGGCGCGCTACATGTGGGAACTGCTGGTGCTCAACATCCTCCCGGCGCTGTGGGGCGGACCCTGGCGGTGGTTCGAACTGCCCAACCAGGAATGGCCACCGATCCTGGCGAACCCCGCACCCATGTGGTGGGCGGTGTGGGTGGCGGGTTTCGCCTCCGCCGCGGCCGCCACGGGGATCTGGATCTGGCGGCCGGCGCTGCGCAGGCTGCTCGTGGCATTCGTCGCGTACACCGTGATGATCCTGTGCCTGGCGGCCTACGCCAGGGCCGGATCGGTCGTGGCTAGCGTCGCCTACCGATACACCTTCGACCTGGTGTGGCCGGCGACGTTCCTGGCCATTCTGGCAGCTGTACCGGCCGGCCGAGGGTCGCGCGGCGTGTCGCGTCTCGGTGTGGGTCTGATCAGCGCGGTCATCGTCCTGGCGTTGTGGTCGACCGTGGTTCCGGCACGCGACTGGGCCGGGAATCCCACCAAGTCCTACATGGAACTCGCCGTGGAAGGCTTCGATGACATCCCAGAGGCCCAGCAGGTCCTCGACCAGGGTGTGCCCTTCGACCTGATCCATCCTGCCCTCATGGCCCCATACGCCAACACGCGTACAGTACTCACGCCACAGCCCGGAGCTCCGGTCTTCGGACCTTTCGCGGAGGACACGCTGTACGGATTCGCCCCGGACGGCAGGGTCGAGGTCAACGATGTTGTCGGACCCACATCCCCGGAAGGACCCGACCCGGAATGTGGCTACGCCGTCACCGACAGCCCCCGCACCATTCCTCTGGACGGCACGTTGATCGCGTGGGACTTCTACGCGCGGGTCGCGTACTTCAGCGGTACCGACACGACGCTTAACCTCGCCTTCGGTGGCCAGATCCATTCGGTGCCACTACGTGCGCGTGGCCTGCGAGTGGTGTACTTCCCGGTCTCGGGTCCGGGCGAGGAAGTTCTGGTGAGCGTCGGCACGCCGGGGATCACGTCGTGTGTCACAGATGTGCGGATCGGCAACCGGGTCTCTGCGGAGACAGGTGATCTGGTGCCGCTTCCCATCACGGAGTTGGGACGGTGAGCACCCCCGCCACCAAGGAGGAGGTGGACCAGCCCGGTCCGGGTACCCGACCGTCGTCGAGCGCACGCTTGGCGTCACTGGACGGGATCCGGGCCGTCGCCGTCTTGGCAGTCATGTTCTTCCACTTCGGTCAGGGCTGGATTCCCGGTGGGTACATGGGCGTCGACGTCTTCTTCGTCCTGTCCGGATTCCTCATCACCACGATCCTGGTTCAGAAGGCCCCGGAACGGTTCGACGCACGGTCCTTCTGGGAGCGCCGGGCCCGTCGGTTGTTCCCCGCCCTGGCTGTGATGCTGGTCGTCGTCTTCCTCTTCGCCCTCACCGTTCCGGCCCTCGAGCAGTCGGCCATCCGTGGGCAGGGGATCGCGACGGTGTTCTACGTCAACAACTGGTGGTTGCTCGCCTCAGGGTCGGAGTACTTCGCGGACTTCCAGTCCCTCTCCCCGTTGCTGCACACCTGGACGCTCAGCGTCGAGGAGCAGTGGTACGTCCTGCTTCCGCTGCTCCTCATGCTCCTCATCGCACTCAAGCGCTTCGACTGGCCGGTACTCATCGTCACATTCATCGGACTGGCACTCATATCGGCGTCCTGGACGGTCCTGCTGGCTGCACGAGGGGCATCGGTGGACCGGCTGTACCTCGGCACCGACACCCGTGCGCAACAGTTGCTGCTCGGCGGCCTGCTGGGTGTCATAGGCGCCCGGGCGGTGGCGCGAGGTCACTCTCGGATCCGTTTCGCCGGGCGATGGGCGGGGCAGATCGGCATGGCCGGACTGGTGGGGCTACTGGCGATGTTCGTGTTCTGGCCGGAGGGGCGGCTGGTCGCGGCGCAACTGCCACTGGCAGCCGTGGCGAGCGTGATGCTGATCATCGGCGCGCTCGATCCCGGGGCGAAGATCAGTCGATGGCTCTCGGTGAGACCGCTGGCCGCCATCGGTTTGATCAGCTACGGGCTCTACCTGTGGCATTGGCCGATCGCCGTGATGATCGGCGACGATCAGACGAACGTGGCCACACCGGTCCGTCTGATTCTCACCTTCGCGATCGCGACGGTCTCGTACATCTTCCTGGAGACGCCGATCCGGCGGGGCCGCGTGAGACTCCGGTGGTTCCTTCTGCTTCCCGTCGTGCTGGTGGCACTGGCGGTGATCTGTACGCCCAAGGCGTCCGAGGCCTCCTACGCGCGCGCGTTGCCCGAACACGCAGCCCCGCCGTTCAGCGGAAGCGGCCGCACGGTCTTCTTCGTCGGTGATTCGGTATCGGGTTCGATGTGGTTGCCGGCCGCCGGTACGCCCCGAAACGACATCGCGGTCACTGGTTCGTTCCTGTTGAGTTGTCCGCTGTTCGACCTGGACATGGTGGCGGGGGGCGCAACGGTCAAGGCTGATGAGGACATCGATTGTCCCGCCTGGGAACAGCAGTGGCGCGGCGATATGGAGTCGATGGCCCCGGACATCGGTGTCTTCGTCGGGACCAGTTCGTGGCAGTTCGACGTGCTGGATGACAACGGTGAACTCCAGCCCTTCGGATCAGAGGGCTACACAGCACGAATCCGAACAGCGCTGGATGAGGCACTGGGGGACTTCTCCGCGGACACGGTGGCCATCACAAGCGTGCCCTGCACGACCTTGCCGAGCAACCCCGTGAACGACCCGAAGAACGATCGACGTCGTACGGCGTTCCTCAACGACCTGCTCAGGGCCTACGCGCAGGAACACGGGTATGAGTTCGTGGACCTGGGATCCGTGACCTGTACACCGGATCCATCCGGGCTCTACATCGATGGGCTGCACTTCAGCCCCGAGGGTGCCCGAGAGGTGTGGGACCGTCTTCGCCCGCAACTGCTGGCGCTACCGTGACCTCATGACCGACGCGAGTCCGCGCCTGGCCTACACCCCGGCCCTGGACGGCCTGCGGGCGATCGCGGTTCTTGCGGTCATGTTCTACCACGGGGGAGTGGCAGTTGCGGGGGGCGGATTTCTCGGTGTCGACATCTTCTTCGTCCTGTCCGGCTTCCTGATCACCACCCTGTTGCTGCTCGAGTTCGAGGCGAACGGTCGTTTGGACCTCACCGCCTTCTGGGGTCGACGGGCGCGGCGACTTCTCCCCGCGCTGTTCCTCGTGCTGGTGGCCGTGCTCGTGTATTCCGCGTTCCTGGCCGGTGCGGCCGCATCAACCGTGCGCTCGGATGCCCTTGCCACCCTGTTCTACGTCAGTAACTGGTGGTTCATCGTCTCGGGCAATTCGTACTTCGAGCAGTTCCAGGACCCATCGCCGCTGACCCACACGTGGTCGCTGGCCATCGAGGAGCAGTGGTACCTGGTCCTGCCTCTGGTGCTGGTCCTGCTGCTGCCCAGGATCCGCGGGCGACGCTGGTGGGCGGCGATCTTCGTGACGCTGGCACTCGTGTCGGCCGGGCTGATGGCCCTTCTCCACACCCCGGGCTCTGAGCCCTCCCGGGAGTACTACGGAACAGACACCCGACTGCTGGCCCTGCTGATCGGGGCAGGACTTGCCAGCGTGTTCACCCCTGGCGTCATCGAGCGCCTGCGCGGACCGGCGCGCTGGCTGCGCCCGCAGCCGTCGTCGGCCTGCTGTTACTGCTCATGCTCGCCGACGACACGTCGCAGTGGCTGTATCGCGGCGGGTTCCTGCTGGTGGCCGTCGTCGCAGTCATCCTGCTGGCTGCCGTGGTGGCCCGCCCGGACGGTGTGGTGGCGCGCGCTTTTGCCTGGGCACCGATCGTCTGGATCGGGAAGATCTCCTACGGTCTCTACCTGTGGCACTGGCCGGTGTACGTCCTGCTCAGCCCGGGGCGCACCGGTCTATCCGGGGTTGCCCTGTTGGCCTTGCGGTTCGCTGTGACGTTCGTGATCGCGACATTGTCGTACTACGTGGTGGAAATGCCCATCCGGCGCGGTGCGCTGAGCAGGTTGTCACAGCCACAGCGTGTGGCAGTGGTTCTGGCCGCGCCGACAGCGGTCCTGGCGCTATTGGGGCTGACGATGGCGACTGCCAAGCCACCTGCGCCGGATTCGCTGGAGGCGATCCGGGACAGCGCGACCCGGACACCAACCGCCGAGGCGCCCTCGCCGACGACGCCCACACCGGCAGAGTCCGTCGATACGCAGGTGCGAGCGATTCTGGTTGGGGACTCGGTGGCGCTGTCCCTGTTCGCGGCGTACCGCCCCGAAGCTGCTGATGACCTCAGCGTCCTGCCGGGTACGGAGTTCGGGTGCGGACTTGTGCCCTTCGAGGCCGCCCTGAACGGCGCCCCCATGCCGCTGCGCAAGGAGTGCCGGGCATGGGATGAGCAGCGCGCGGAGCGGATAGCAGCCTCCGGAGCAACCCTCGGTGTGATGTTCCCGGGATCCTGGGAACAGTACGACCGCTGGATCGATGGCGAGCAGGTCGCCTACACCGATCCACGGTGGAAGCAGGCCACTGTGGCCGACTACGAGCGCGTCCTCGAAGAGCTCGCCGCGGTGACGCCCGAGATCGCAGTGGTGCTCAACACCTGTCATGGCGCACCCGATCTGGATCTACCTGATGCGGTGCTGTTCCAGGCGGGCCGCTATCCCGATGTCGTGAACGATCCGCGACGGATCGCGGCGGTCAACGAGGCGGCACGTGCGGCAGTGGACCGGTCGGGCCTCGACGTGACGGTGGTTGACCCCGCGCCGATCCTGTGCGACGGCGGCTACCAGGCCAGTGTCGACGGCGTGCCGCTGCACACCGACGGTGTCCACTTCACGGAGGAGGGCGCCCGATGGTATTGGAAGTGGTTGGGGCCCCGGTTGGTCAAAGCCGGCCGGCCACCCTCGGCCACGCCGTCCGCACCTGCTGAGTGAGTGACACCAGGTCCCCGGAGTTGTCTATGACGACATCGGCTATGGCCAGCCGCTGCTCCCGGCCGGCTTGCGCGGCGATCCGGGCTCGGGCGTCGGATTCGGAGAGCCCCCGGTCTATCAGGCGGGTGATCCGCACATCGTCTGGAGCATCGACCACGACCACCAGGTCATACGCACCCTGCAAGCCCAGTTCCGCCAGGAGCGGTACATCGTGGATGACCACTGCATCGTCGGGCAAGGCAGCCATCAACTCCGCGGTTCGCGCCGCGATCCGTGGATGTGTGATCGCGTTCAGCCGCGCTCGTGCCGACTCGTCGGCGAACACGACCTCAGCCATCGCAGCGCGGTCGAGACTACCGTCGGGGGCACAGATTCCAGGGCCGAATTCAGCGACCAGGGCACGCAGCCCGTCACTGCCCGGCGCGACGACTTCGCGGGCGACCCGGTCGGCGTCGACCACATACGCACCGAGTTCCGAGAACAACTGCGCCACGGTTGACTTTCCCGATCCGATGCCGCCGGTGAGTCCTACACGTCGCATGATCCCGAGGGTAGTGGTGACAGGTCCGGCTTATGGACGCATCATGGCTGAGTGGATGGATCCTCCGAAGGTGCCCCTGTGGGGCGGCGGGTGGTGCTTGGACTGCTCGGGCTCGCCGGACTCGGTATCGCGCTGGGGTCGAAGGCCAATTCCGCGCTGAGTTCGGTTGCCGCGAATGATCCCACCGGTCTCACCGGACTCATCCCCGGCGGTGGGAGGTTCCGGTTCTACTCCGTCGCCGGGGCCGTGGAGCCGACGCCCCTCACTGAATACCGTCTGCGTGTGGACGGCGAGGTTGAGCGACCCACGGAATTCTCGTTCACGGACCTCGCGGCGATGCCCCAGACCCACATGACAAAGGACGTGCAGTGCGTCACGGGGTGGCGGGTCCCGGACGTTGCGTGGGGAGGCGTTCTACTGTCGGACATCCTTGCCCAAGTGGTCCCGACAGACGCGGCGAGAGCTCTCGAATTCGGGTCGGCTGACGGCGTCTACACCGAGTCTTTGACGTTGGAACAGGCCCAGCGCCCGGACATGCTGGTGGCGACGCATTTGGAGGATGAGCCGTTGTCCCACGACCACGGGGGGCCAGTCCGGCTCTACGTGGCACCGATGTACTTCTACAAGTCGCTCAAGTGGCTCGACCGCATCACGCTCACCACGGCTGTTGAACCCGGGTACTGGGAGGATCTCGGGTACGACGTCGACGCCTGGGTGGGGAGGTCGAATGGCAGGGACGACGCGCCCACCGTCTGACATCCGTCGTTTCACGCCGGGGGAGCGCTGGCTGCATCTGTCCTTCGGCCTTGTGATGGGTGTGCTCATCGCCACAGCCGCATTCCTCTACGTGGACCCGCTGAGTCAGTTCGTCGGGCGCAGAGCACTGTTGGCCGGGATCCACTTCTGGTCCGGGCTCCTGCTGCCCGTCCCGCTGCTGTTCGCCGTGCTCTTGTCGCCGGCCTTCCGCAGGGACTCCCGGCGACTCAACCGCTTCCAGCCCGCTGATCGGCTGTGGCTTCGCAGAGCCTTGCGACTTGACACCTCTGGGCCGTCCGGCAAGTTCAACGCCGGTCAGAAGCTCAACAGTGCGTTCGTGCTCGGCGCCACCATCGTGATGTTCGTGACCGGTCTCATGCTCCACTTCTTCGAGCCTCTGCCGGACAGTGTCCGAACCGGGGCGACCTTCGTGCACGACATGTTCGCCCTCGCGGTCGTGGTCGCCGGGACCGGACACATATGGATGGCGTGGAGCGACCCGGAGGCGCGGGCCGGCTTGCGCACCGGCTTCGTCAGCCACAGCTGGGCTCAGCGCAAGCATCCGTTGTGGGACGCGTCCCACGAGGGGTCGCAGCGGCTCCACCAGGATCCGTGAGCACTTCTGCAATCCGTGAGCGTTCGCGCGATGTCCGAGTGCTCCCGGATTCCAGAAGTGCTACCGGATCTGACGAGAACGGGAAAGGTGGCCGTCCCCACCGCGTGTCAGCACCTCGTCGTAGCGTGGGGACATGGCCCGTCCCGTCACTGACCTGCAGCGCACCGTGGCGCCCTTCCGTGTGGTCAGCGAGTATCAACCGGCCGGTGACCAGCCGGCAGCCATCGAGGAGATCGCCCGCCGTATCGAGTCAGGTGCACAAGACGTAGTGCTGCTCGGCGCCACGGGAACCGGGAAGAGCGCCACAACCGCATGGATAGTCGAGAAGCTGCAGCGGCCCACACTCGTCATGGCGCCCAACAAGACCCTCGCCGCCCAGTTGGCCAATGAGTTCCGGGAACTCATGCCGGACAACGCGGTGGAGTACTTCGTCAGTTACTACGACTACTACCAGCCTGAGGCATACATCCCGCAGACGGACACCTTCATCGAGAAGGACTCCTCGATCAACCAGGAGGTCGAGCGGCTCCGGCACAGCGCGACGAACAGCCTGCTGACCCGCCGCGACGTCCTGGTCGTGGCGACCGTCAGCGCCATCTACGGCCTGGGAACCCCGCAGGAGTACGTGGACCGGATGGTCCGGTTGCGTGTCGGCGACGAGGTCGACCGCGACACCATGCTGCGCCGGCTCGTCCAGATCCAGTACGCCCGCAACGACCTGTCCTTCACGCGGGGCACCTTCCGTGTGCGCGGCGACACCGTCGAGGTGTTCCCCATGTACGAGGAACACCCGGTGCGCATCGAGTTCTTCGGCGACGAGGTCGAGCGGCTCATGACCCTGCACCCGGTCACAGGGGAGGTACTGACCGAGGACACCGAGCTGTACGTGTTCCCGGCGACGCACTACGTGGCCGGACCGGAACGGATGAACCGGGCGATCAGCGGCATCGAGCAGGAACTCCAACTACGCCTGGCCGAACTCGAGCGTGGCAACCACCAACTCGAGGCCCAGCGACTGCGCATGCGCACCCAGTACGACGTCGAGATGATGCAGCAGGTCGGCTTCTGCAACGGCATTGAGAACTACTCCCGGCACATCGACGGCCGCGCCCCAGGGTCGGCTCCCAACTGCCTGCTGGACTACTTCCCGGAGGATTTCCTCCTGGTCATCGACGAGTCCCACGTCACGGTGCCCCAGATCGGCGGGATGTACGAGGGCGACATGAGTCGCAAGCGCAACCTCGTCGAACATGGTTTCCGCCTGCCGAGCGCCATGGACAACCGTCCGTTGCGCTGGGAGGAGTTCGTGGAGCGGATCGGCCAGACGATCTACCTGTCGGCGACGCCGGGACCGTACGAACTGAGCAAGGTCGGCGGCGACGTGGTGGAGCAGGTCATCCGGCCGACGGGCCTGGTCGACCCGGAGATCGTGGTCAAGCCCACCCGGGGTCAGATAGACGACCTCATGGCGGAGATCCAGGCCAGGGCCGAACGCGATGAGCGCGTGCTCGTGACCACTCTCACCAAGAAGATGGCCGAGGACCTCACCGACTACCTCTTGGAGAACGGGATCCGTGTGCGGTATCTGCATTCCGAGGTCGACACACTTCGCCGCGTGGAGTTGCTGCGCGAACTGCGCCTCGGCGAGTTCGACGTCCTCGTCGGCATCAATCTGCTCCGCGAGGGTCTCGACCTGCCGGAAGTGAGCCTGGTGAGCATCCTGGATGCCGACAAGGAAGGGTTCCTGCGCTCCGAGCGCAGCCTGATCCAGACCATCGGACGGGCCGCACGCAACGTGTCCGGCCAGGTCCACATGTACGCGGACACCATCACCGATTCGATGCGCACCGCCATCGACGAGACGAACCGCCGCCGTGCCAAGCAGATCGCGTACAACACCGAACGGGGGATCGACCCGCAGCCGATCCGCAAGAAGATCGCCGACATCACCGATCTGCTCGCCCGGGAGGACGCCGACACGCAGGAGTTGCTCGCCGGCTCCGGGAGAGGACTCAGCCGGGGGGTGGGACCGAAGGCCGCGGCGGCCGACATCGGTCGGCCGTCCACGCTGCGGGGCTCCCTACCGGCGCAGGATCTGTCCGATCTGATAGAACAACTCACGCAGGCAATGCACAACGCCGCGGAGGAACTGCAGTTCGAAGTGGCTGCCAGGTATCGCGATGAGATCGCTGAGTTGAAGAAGGAGCTTCGGGGTATGCAGGACGCCGGGTCGTGATCGTCCCAGGGTGGCTGTGGGCGGCCACCATGCTCCTGTTCCTGGTTCTGTTCACCCTTGACTTCTGGATCGTCGGTCGCCGTCCACACGTACCCAAGACCCCGGAACTGCTGCGATGGCTCGGGCTGTTCGTCGGATCGGCGATCGCATTCGGCGTGTTCCTGGGATGGCGGTTCGGATCCGACATCAGCATCCAGTTCTTCTCCGGCTGGCTCACCGAGTACTCACTCAGCGTCGACAACCTGTTCGTGTTCGTCCTGATCATGGCCCGCTTCTACGTGCCCCGGGAACTGCAGCAGTTCGTTCTGATGTGGGGCATCATCATCGCGATCGTCCTGCGCGGCATCTTCATCGCGCTCGGAGCCGCTGTCATCGCGCAGTTCTCCTGGATCTTCTACGTGTTCGGCATATTCCTGATCCTCACAGCCGTCCGTCTGGCCACTCACGGTGAGGACGACGACGAGGAGTACAAGGAGAACGCGGTTGTCCGAATCGTCGCCCGACTCGTGCCTGTCGCCCCGGACTTCCATGGCACGAAGCTGCGCACGATGCTCGACGGCAAACGGGTCTTCACGCCGATGCTTGTCGTTCTCATCGCGATCGGCACCACCGACCTGCTGTTCGCCGTCGACAGCATCCCTGCCATCTTCGGCCTGACCCAGATCCCGTTCCTGGTCTTCACGGCGAATGTCTTCGCGCTCATGGGTCTGCGCCAGTTGTACTTCCTGCTGGGCAACCTTCTGGACCGGCTGGTATTCCTCGGGCTGGGTCTGTCCGCAGTGCTGGGTTTCATCGGAGTGAAGCTCATCCTCGAAGCCATGCACGAGAACTCGCTGCCGTTCCTGAACGACGGTGAGCCGTTCGACGTTCCCGTGATCTCCAACTGGGTCAGCCTGATGGTCATCGTGGGGATCCTGACGATCACGGTCGTGGCGAGCCTGGCCCACGAGAGTCGCGCAGAACGCCGGGCCGACTCGTCCACGGAGGACTGAGACGAGGCCATTCGCCGCCCTAGACTCTCACCGTGTCCGGAACCGAGATCCCTGACGCCCCGCCACCTGATGACAGCACACAGAGCGGACTGGTGCGGTTCGCCCTCCTGGCCGCGGTGGGGGGCGCCATCACCGGCCTGCTGGGCGGACTGTTCCGGCTGAGCCTTCGTGAGACCGCACAGTTCTGGGACACCTTCCTGTTGTGGGCGCGTGATGCCGGCGGATGGCGACTCCTCCTGCCCGTCATCGGCGCGGCTCTGGCGGTGGCGGTCGCCAGGTTGACTGTCCGCTGGTCGCCGGAGGCTGCGGGCAGCGGGGTGCAACGTGTCGAGGCAATGGTGCGCCACCAGTTGACCGCAGCACGCCTGCGCGTGATTCCGGCGAAGTTCATCGGCGGAACGCTGGCGATCGGCACCGGTATGGCGCTGGGCAGGGAGGGTCCGACCGTTCAGATGGGGGCGGTGGTCGGTACCGAGATCGCGCACCGGACCGGAATGGACCCCCACGACCGCCGGACGCTGGCCTCAGCCCTTGCGGGAGCGGGACTGGGGGTGGCCTTCAGTGCGCCGCTCGGTGGCGCGGTCTTCGTCCTCGAGGAGCTGGATCGGGCGATCCGCACGCGACTGCTGGTCGCCACGATCATCGGCTCCAGTTGCGCCCTGGCCGTGGCCTACCCGATCGTCGGCCGCTCCCCGGTCCTACCGGTGCTCCCACAGTCGCCCTGGGAGGCTGTGCACCTGCCACTGTTCGTGGTGCTCGGGGGGATCATCGCAGTGCTCGGGATGTACTACAACAGACTCATCATCTGGAACCTCGACCTGATCCAGCGGTGGCGCGGATGGCCGCCGGAAGCGAAAGCGGGACTGATCGGGGCGATCGTGGGGGCGCTCGGCGTGGCGGCTCCGTGGCTGGTCGGCGGCGGAGAGATCCTGGCCGACCGTGTCCTCAACCTCGACTTCGCGTTGTCGACGCTGATGCTGCTCCTGCTCGTGAGGTGGTTCCTGGGCCCGCTGTCCTACAGCGCTGGAACTCCGGGCGGGCTCTTCGCGCCTCTGCTCGTCGTTGGAGCGACCATCGGCGCCATTCTCGCGACTGCGGTGAATGCAGTCCTCCCGCACGCCGGACTCTCGGTCACCGGATTCGCGATCGTCGGAATGTCAGCGTTCTTCACAGCCGTCGTGCGGGCACCGTTCACCGGCATCGTGCTGTGTGTGGAGATGACGGCGACCACCGCGCTGCTGGTCCCGATGCTGCTGGCGGCCGGGACGGCCCTCGTGGTCTGTACCCTGCTCGGCTCCACGCCGATCTACGACGTGTTGCGGGCCAAACTCCCGGCCGGACAGTTGCACTAGCCGCCTGCGGGGTGGCGACGCCGGTAGAACCACTCGAAAGCGAAACTGCCGATGAGGGCCGCCACCAGGGTGATCCAGGTGGCTGGGGACCCGGAGCGCACCGCTTCGACCAGAAGCGCGATGAACAGCGCACTGTTGAGCACGACCGCAGTCCATAGCGGCCAGGCCTTCGCGCCGGTGTGCGCCCGCAGGCGGAGGTGCCCGTAGCTGACGGCGCCGTACACCACCAGGAACGCGAGACTGGTCATCTGCCCCACGGCGGACAGCGGGAAGAACACCACGAACAGGATCGTGACCAGAGCCGATACGAACAACGAAACCGGCGCGGAACGCCACACGGTCCGGGTCATGGCAGCGGAGATCTGGCGGTTCTGTGAGACGTCGTAGCCGATGTTGGATGCGGCGAAGATCGTCGCGTTCACCGCGGAGGCCGTCGCGAGGATCGCAGCGCCCGAGATCACCAGGAAGCCGACGTTTCCGAGCACGGCCTCGCCGGCGTCGGCCAGAACGTGTCCGGCGTCCTGCTGCATCTTCGACACGGAGAGCAGGCTCACGACCAGTGTGCTGACGACCAGATACACCACCGCGACGATGGCCAGCGCGGAGAACATCGCCCGCGGGAGTTCCTTGTTGGGATGCAGCATCTCCCCGGACGTGTTCGTCACCACCCCGAAGCCCTGGTACGTGACGTAGAGCAGCGCTGCCCCGGTGATGACCCCTAGCGCCCCATTGGTGTGCTCTCCGCCGAAGACCTGACTGAAGTCGGCCTTCCCCACACCGAGCACGACGAATCCCAGCAGGATGGCGGCCTCGATGGCGATGATCGCCGTCTCCGCCCGGCCGACGAGCTTCGTACCGACGATGTTCACCAGCATGAACACGAGCACGATCCCGGCCCCGATGGCCTTCGGTGCCCAGGACGGCAGATCGCCCCCGAGCACGACCCGCATGTACTCGGCGAAGCCCGCAGCGTAGAGCGCCGTGGCGATCAGGTAGGCGACGTACTGGAACACGTTCAGACCACCCGAGACGACCCCTTCTCCGAACTCCTGCAACAAGAACTCCGCGGCCCCGCCCCGGCTGGGGTACTTCGAGCCGAGTTTGGCGTACGAGTACACGGAGAAGGCGGCGGCGAATCCGGCGGCCAGGAAGGCGAAGGGCAACAGTGAACCGGTGCTCACCGTGGCCAGTCCCAGCAGTGTGTAGAGGCCAGCGCCCATCATGCCGCCGACACCCATCGCAGCCGCCGAGACGAGGCTGATGTTGGCCTTGCCGGTCGAGGACGCACTCACCAGCGTCGCTCCTCCCACTCGGGCAGGGAAGGCCGTTCGGCGCCGATGGTGGTGTCGTTGCCATGGCCCGGGTACACCCACGTCTCGTCGGGCAGGCGGTCGAAGATCTTGTCCCGAACCCCCGCCAGGAGGGTGTCGAAATCCTCGGGGCTCCAGGTCTTGCCCACACCGCCGGGGAACAGGCAGTCACCGGTGAACAGGTGCGGTTCACCTTGTGGGTCGTCGTACAGCAGGGCGATGGATCCAGGCGTGTGCCCCACGAGATGGATCACGCGCAGGTCACACTGACCGACGCTGATGATGTCGCCGTCGATTACCGTGCGGTCGACACGCGCCGCAATGCTGTCGGCATCGATCGCGTGCGCGATGCTCACCGCACCCGTGGCGTCCAGAACGGCCTGCAGAGCCGACCAATGGTCCGGGTGGGAATGCGTGGTGACCACCGCGGCCACACCGTCGCTGCCGATGAGATCCAGGATGCGTTCCGGCTCTGCGGCGGCATCGATGAGCAGTTGTTCCCCGGTGCGCCGGCATCGCAACAAGTAGGTGTTGTTGTCCATCTGACCGACGGCGAGTTTGGAGATGCTGAGGAGCCCGAGTTCATGCACCTGAGCGGGTCCACCGACACGGGTCTTACCGGTGTAGGTCATGCGCCCAAACTACTGCGAAGCGGTGTCATGAGGTCGGCTGCTTGCGCGCGTTGGTCACCGCCAGCCCGAGGGCGATCACGGTCGGCACCAGAGCGACCGGGGTGGGATCCGTGCTGCCGAACACGCCCGACCCCCAAAGCAGGGCCCCGGCGAGGAAGCCGAGGGTGATCATGATCGCGGGTTGCACCGGTTTACGGGCGGCCCGCCGCTGCGATGTCGATTCGAAGGCCGTATGCACGGTCGTGAGCACCGCGCCTGTGTTGGCCGTGATCCAGCCTTGCACCGCCGGTGTGCGGTAGACCGCGGTCGCCAATCCGGCCAGAGCGGCGCTCGTGAGCGGCACCAGCACCTCCGGCGGACTGTCGAAGACGTGCCGCAGCAGCCATCCCAGCACCATGAGCAGCAACATGAGGACCAGTGGGACGACGACTTCCAGCCATGGCCCGCGGGCCAGCGCCCTCTGCAGCAGCGTGGAGGCGGCGATCCCCGCCACCGCGCCGAGCAGCGACGCGAGTGCGAGCGTCGCGCGTTGTGGATCCTGCGGGAGCTCGTTGCCCAGCACGACGAGATTGCCGGCCTGGTTGGAAGTGAACACCCCGTATTCGGCGAAGGAGTAGGAGTCGATCACCCCCACCGTCCAGGCCAGGGCCAGCGCAACCAGCCAGGGGCGGGCGAAGAAGTGCCAGGTATCAGTGTTGTCGGTCGACACGCTCCGACGGTATCGACAGGCGTCCAGCAGGGCCCGCGTGCGATGTCCCACCCACTGGTTAGCCTTGTGTGGTGCAGGAGCGACTGATCGTGCGTGGCGCGCGCGAGCACAACCTCAAGGACATCCACGTCGAGTTGCCGCGGGACGCACTCATCGTCTTCACCGGCCTGTCCGGTTCCGGGAAGTCCAGCCTCGCGTTCGACACCATCTTCGCGGAGGGACAGCGGCGCTACGTCGAATCCCTGAGTGCCTACGCCCGGCAGTTCCTCGGGCAACTGGACAAGCCGGATGTCGACTTCATCGAAGGTCTCAGTCCGGCGGTCTCCATCGACCAGAAGTCCACGAGCCGCAACCCGCGCTCGACGGTCGGGACCATCACCGAGGTGTACGACTACCTGCGGCTGCTGTACGCACGGATCGGCCATCCGCATTGCCCGAAGTGCGGCAAGCCGGTCTCGCGGCAGACGCCGCAGCAGATCGTCGACCAGATCCTCGACTTGCCGGAGGGCACCCGCTTCCAGGTCCTCGCTCCCGTCGTCCGGGAACGCAAGGGGGAGTTCGTCGACTTGTTCCGCTCCCTGCAGACGCAGGGCTTCGCCCGCGCCGAGGTGGACGGCCGCACGTACCCTCTTGACGCCGTACCGAAACTGCGGAAGCAGGTGAAACACTCGATCTCGGTAGTGGTCGACCGACTCGTCGCAAAGCCCTCTGGAAGGCGCCGGTTGACCGACACCGTGGAGACTGCCCTGCGACTCGGCGGTGGGGTCGTGGTCATCGACCGGGTCGATCTCGACGAGGATGACCCAACTCGCCAGACCACGTTCAGCGAGCACCTGGCGTGCCTGGACGACGGCCTGAGCTTCGAGGAGCTGGAGCCGCGCAGTTTCTCGTTCAACTCTCCGTTCGGTGCGTGCGCCGAGTGTGGCGGGCTGGGCACGCGCATGGAGGTCGACCCCGAACTCGTGATCCCGAATCCGGGTCTGAGCCTGGCGGATGGCGCGCTGGCGCCGATGACCGGCGGCAGTTCGTCGGAGTACTTCCAGCGGCTGATCGGCGCCCTGGCAGATGAACTGCACTTCGACATGGACACCCCGTACGAGGATCTGGGGGAGGACGTCCAGTACGTCCTGCTCCACGGCCGAGGCGAGCAGGTGATCGTCAAGTACCGCAACCGGTACGGCAGGCAGCGCGAATACGCCACCGGCTGGGAGGGTGTCGTTCCGTTCGTGGAGCGGCGGCACGCGACCTCGGAGTCGGACACCATGCGTGAGCGCTTCGCCGGCTACATGCGCGACATTCCGTGCCCCGCCTGCCACGGAGCCCGTCTCAAGCCACTGAGCCTCGCGGTGACCATCGGCGACCGGAACATCGCCGAGGTGGCGGCCATGCCGATCGCAGATTGCGCCGCGTTCCTGGAGGACGTCGTCCTCAACGACCGGGAGGCGCAGATCGCCGCCCGGGTCCTCAAAGAGGTCAATGCCAGATTGCGCTTCCTCATCGACGTGGGACTGCACTATCTGACGCTGGACAGGGCTGCCGGAACGCTGGCCGGGGGTGAGGCGCAGCGCATCAGGCTGGCCACGCAGATCGGCAGCGGCCTGGTGGGTGTGTTGTACGTTCTCGACGAGCCGAGTATCGGTCTGCACCAGCGGGACAACCACCGCCTGATCGAAACCCTCGTGCGGTTGCGCGACCTCGGCAACACGTTGATCGTCGTCGAACACGACGAGGACACGATCCGGGCGGCCGACTGGATCGTCGACATCGGCCCGGCGGCGGGCGAGCACGGGGGACAGGTGGTCGTCTCCGGACCCCTGAAGGAGTTGTTGAAGAACAAGGACTCGATCACCGGTGCCTACCTGTCCGGCCGGCAGAGCATCGAGGTACCGCCGATCCGGCGGCCCATCGACGGCGACCGGGTGCTGACCGTTCACAACGCGCGCGAGCACAACCTGCAGGACGTGACGGTTGATTTCCCGCTCGGAGTGCTCGTCGCGGTCACAGGGGTCTCCGGGTCTGGGAAGTCCACGCTGGTCAACGACGTGCTGTACACGGTTCTGGCTCGGGAACTGCACTCCGCACGACGGGTGCCGGGCCGGCACCGGACGGTGACCGGAGTGGAACACCTCGACAAGGTCGTCCATGTGGACCAGGGCCCGATCGGGCGCACCCCGCGGTCGAACCCTGCGACGTACACCGGGGTCTTCGACCACATCCGCAAACTGTTCGCCGAGACCGAGGAGGCGAAGATCCGTGGATACGCTCCCGGACGCTTCTCCTTCAACGTCAAGGGTGGGCGATGCGAGGCGTGCACCGGTGACGGCACCCTGCGCATCGAGATGAACTTCCTGCCCGACGTGTACGTCCCGTGTGCGGAGTGTCATGGTGCGCGGTACAACCGCGAGACCCTCGAAGTGCCCTACAAGGGCAAGACCATTGCGGAGGTGCTCGATCTGCCCATCGAGGAGGCCGCGGAGTTCTTCGCGGCGATCCCCGCGATCAGCCGGCATCTGACGACTCTTGTGGACGTGGGCCTCGGTTACGTGCGCCTCGGCCAGCCGGCTCCCACACTTTCCGGCGGGGAGGCTCAGCGGGTCAAGCTGGCCAGCGAGCTGCAGCGGCGCTCCACCGGTCGCACGGTGTATGTGCTGGACGAGCCCACGACCGGCCTGCATTTCGAGGACGTGCGCAGGTTGTTGGGGGTCCTGCACTCGTTGGTGGACAAGGGCAACACAGTCATCGTCATCGAGCACAACCTCGATGTCATCAAGACCGTGGACTGGATCATCGACCTCGGGCCGGAGGGTGGTTCCGGCGGTGGCACGGTCGTTGCCCAGGGGACCCCGGAGGACGTGGCGGCACAGTCGGACAGCCACACAGGTGCCTTCCTGGCCGGGATGCTCGACTGATCCCGCGCCACACCCCTGCGCTGTCCTGCGATCCGGCCGGGATCGCCTAGGCTCAGCGGAAAGGAGGTTCCTATGACCGACCTGACCCGTCGAAACGTCCTCGCCACCGGCGCCCTCGCGGCAGCCGGTGTCACGCTCGCGGCGTGCTCATCCGGTGACGACGCCGCGACCGAGCCGACATCGGACACGCAGGCAACCCCACAGGCGTCACCTGCGGCATCCGGCGAAGCCCTCATCGCCGCGGCCGAAGTGCCGCTGGAGGGTGGGGTGATCCTCGATTCCGGGCAGACCAAGGTGGTCGTGACCCAGCCGCAGCCGGAGCAGTACGTGGGCCTGAGTGCTGTGTGCCCCCACCAGGGATGCCTGGTCAACGAGGTCGTGGACTCGACCATCGTCTGCCCCTGCCACGGCTCCCAGTTCGCGATCGCGGACGGCGCGGTCATCCAGGGTCCGGCCACGACCGGTCTGGAACCCGTCCCGGTGAAGCTCGACGGCGACCAGATCGTTCTGGCTTGATTCCGTGACCACCGACGACGAGGACTCACTCGCGCAGCGTCTGCCGACCATTCTCGGTGGCGTGCTCGCGACGCTGGCCATTGTCGTAGGAGGTCTGTGGATCAGCGGAAAGGCCGGGCTGCCATCGCCGCAGGCGGTGTTGTCCCAAGCCATCCCGCACGCGAAACCAGTCCTCACCGGTCCCGTACTGGCTCTCGGCGACTCGGTCCTGCTTGGGGCCAAGCAGTGTCTGGCCGGCACTGATGTCCGGACCCGGGCACGGGAGAACCGCACCATGAAGCAGGGGGCGGCGCGCGTCGAGAAGCGTGCCGCGGCCGGGAATCTGCCGCCGCGCGTGGTGATCGCGCTCGGGACCAATTCACCCTTCGGCTTCAAGGCGCTGGATCGCATCATGCGTGCAGCCGGCCCGCAGCGGGCTGTCTATTTCGTGACCATCGAGTTGCCTGATGTGGAGAAGTACGCCTTCGAGGACAAGGTCAACCAGCGGTTGCGTGCCATGCCGGGTCGATGGCCCAATGCACGGGTCATCGACTGGAACGCCAGTGTGCTGACCTCCGGTCTCTATCCGGACGGCATCCACCTGAACCCGGTGGGATGTCAGGCGTATGCGACCTTGATCACCGAAGGGGTGGCGAAGGGCTGACGCCCACGGACATCAGCGCTGTGCGAGCAAGGCCTTGACGGCGTCTGCGATCATCCGCCCCCGGACCTGATAGCCGGCCGGGGTCAGGTGGACTCCGTCGCCTGCACGCAGTCGCGGATGGTCCTTGATGAACAGGTCCCAGCGCAGCACGGACAACTGTGCCGATCGGCGGTCCAGTCGGGTGAGCATCCGATTGACCTTGCCGTAGGCCGGTGTGCGCCACACGGAGACCCAGAGAACGGGCCGATCCCCGGCTCGCCGCAGCACTGTGCGCACGTGCCGCTTCATCGTCGTCGAGCTCGGAGCGTCGTTGGTGCCGAGTGCGACCACCCACACGCTGGCGTTCCGCCCCGCGCGCAGTCTGCTCACGCCGGTCGGAGTGTTCCTGCCGACCTGGGCGTCCACGGTGATCCTGCGGAACTCCGAACGCAGGTTCGCCTTGATGGCCGACGACGATCCGACGGTCAAGGAATCGCCTTCGACGAACAGCACCCCGTTGGGTGCTGGAGCTGCGGCCACAGCGGCCGGGCTCAGCGCTGTCATGGCCAGCGCTGTGGCGACCGCCACCGTTCGAACACGCACGAAGATCGTTCCTGTCTGTCTTAGCCTGGGAGATGTGGCAGACCCTGTGTCGTACCGGCCGCCCTCGGGCAGCATCCCGCCTTTACCAGGTGTCTATCGTTTCAGAGATCAAGACACGCGTGTCATATATGTGGGAAAGGCCACAAATCTGCGGAGCAGGGTCTCCAGCTACTTCCAGAGCCCGCTCGGGCTGCATCCTCGAACCGCCGCCATGGTGCAGACCGCCTCCTCGGTGGACTGGGTGGTCGTCGACTCCGAGACCGAGGCACTGCAACTGGAGTACCAGTGGATCAAGGAGTATTCCCCCCGTTACAACGTGAAGTACCGCGACGACAAGTCCTACCCGTACCTGGCCATCACAATGAACGACGAATACCCCCGGGTGATGGTGATGCGCGGGGAGAAGCGCAAGGGCGTCAAGTACTTCGGCCCCTACGCGCAGGCGTGGGCCATCCGGGAGACCGTCGACCAGTTGTTACGCGTGTTCCCGGTTCGAACATGCAGCAGCGGCGTGTTCCGGCGCTCTGCCCAGATGGGCCGTCCGTGCCTGCTCGGCTACATCGGCAAGTGCAGCGCGCCGTGTGTGGGGCGCATCAGCGCTCAGGAGCACCGTGAGCTCGCGGAGGGGCTCGTCTCGTTCCTGGGCACGGGGACCGACCGCTTCATGCGAGACCTCGAACGTGCCATGCGCGCGGCGTCAGCCGAACAGGACTACGAAACGGCCGCCCGCCTGCGCGACGATCTCGGCGCGCTGCGCAAAGCCATGGAGCGGACCGCGCTGGTTCTGCCGAGCACGACGAGTGCCGACGTGATCGGACTGGCGGAGGACGAACTCGAGGCGGCGTTCCAGGTCTTCCACGTGCGGGGTGGGCGCGTGCGAGGCCAGCACGCCTTCGTGGTCGAGAAGGTCGCCGACGAGACGGGCGAGGAGCTTGTCACCGGAGTGATGCAGCAGTTGTACGGCGAGGAGGATGCCGACGTGCCCTCCGAGGTGCTCGTGCCCATCCCACCCGAGCCGGCCGTCAGGGGGTGGCTGCAGGAACGCGTCGGTCGCAACGTGGACGTCCGGGTGCCGCAGCGTGGCAACAAGCGAAGCCTGCTCGACACGGTCACGGCCAACGCCTCCCAGACACTGCAGTCCCACAAACTGCGGCGTGCCGGCGATCTGAGCACCCGCGCAGCCGCACTCGAGGAGATCGCCGAGGCGCTCGGCATGTCGCAGGCCCCGCTGCGCATCGAATGCGTCGACATCTCGAACCTGCAGGGAAACGATGTTGTGGCATCCATGGTGGTGTTCGAGGACGGCCTACCCCGCAAATCGGACTACCGCCGCTTCGCGATCCGGGGGGTCACCGGCCAGGATGACGTCGCGAGTGTGGCCGAGGTCGTGAGAAGACGGTTCACGAGGTATCTGAGCGAGCGCGCGGAAGCCACCGACATCGAGTTCGGTCCCGCCGGTGGGGCCAACGACGAACGCAAGTCGTTCCGCTACCCGCCGCAGTTGCTGCTCATCGACGGGGGACGACCACAAGTGGCCGCAGCTGCGGAGGAGTTGCGCGCACTCGGCATCGACGACATCGCCGTGGCAGGACTGGCCAAGCGCCTCGAGGAGGTCTGGCTGCCCGATGAGCAGGACCCGGTGATCCTGTCGCGGCGCAGTCAGGGCCTGTACCTGCTGCAACGCATCCGCGATGAGGCCCACCGGTTCGCCATCACCTACCACCGCCAGAAGCGCAGCCGTCGCCTGTCGACCAGCGCCGTGGAGGACATCCCCGGGGTTGGACCGTCGCGCCGCAAGGCTCTGATGCGGACCTTCGGGACGCTGGGTCGGCTGCGCAAGGCGTCCGTGGCAGAACTTGCCGCTGTGCCCGGGATCACCGAGAGCCTCGCAACCGCCATCCATGCGCATCTCGCGGCTCAGACCGTGGCCCCTGCTGTCAACGTGACGACCGGCGAGGTGATTGAGGATGATGGTCCCGGGAGGCCCGCATGAACAACCCGCACTTCGAGGTGCTGATCGTCACGGGGATGTCCGGCGCCGGTCGCAGCACCGCGGCACGCGCGCTCGAGGACGCCGGCTGGTTCGTCGTGGACAACCTGCCACCGTCGCTGCTGCAGTCCACGATCGACCTGCTGCAGCCCCGGCAGGACGTGCAACGCCTCGCGGTGGTGGTCGACGTCCGCGGTGGCCCACTGTTCTCGAACCTCGTGAGCGTCACGCAGGCCCTACGCGATGCGCACGCGAATGTGGGGATCCTCTTCCTGGAGGCCTCCGAAGAGGCCCTGGTCCGGCGTTTCGAGTCCTCGCGGCGGCCGCACCCGCTGCAGGAGGACGGCACGCTGCTCGACGCGCTGCGCGAGGAGCGGGAGATGCTGCAGCCGTTCCGTGCCGGGGCGGACATGGTCATCGACACGTCCACCACCTCGGTGCACGACCTGCGTCGGCTCGTCGACGCCAACTACCGGGGACCCGGGCCCACGTCCATCCGGGTGTCGGTGCTCAGCTTCGGTTTCAAGTACGGCATCCCGGTCGATGCGGACATGGTCGCCGATGTCCGCTTCCTGCCCAACCCCTACTGGGTACCTGATCTACGGGATCAGAACGGTACCGATGCGGAAGTGAGCGATTACGTCCTCAGCCGCGAAGGTGCGCTGGACGTTCTGGACCACTACGCGGCCATCGTGGGGCTGGTGGCTGAGGGCTACGTGCGGGAGGGCAAGCGCTACGTCACCATCGGCATCGGCTGCACCGGGGGCAAACACCGCAGCGTCGCGATGGTGGAACGACTGGCACAGATGTTGCGCGATGAAGGGCACCAGGTTGTCGTGCAGCACCGGGATCTGGGCCGAGAATGAAGCCGTTGTCGCGTACCGCGGATTGGTCGTCCGGCCCCCCGGTGGTGGCGCTGGGCGGGGGACACGGCCTCGCGGCCTCCTTGCGGGCGTTGCGCAGGATCACGGACTCCGTGACCGCCGTTGTGGGAGTCTCCGACGACGGCGGCTCGTCCGGGCGCATCCGGCGCGAGCTCGGGCTGATGCCCCCCGGCGATCTACGGATGGCCCTGGCGGCGCTGTGTGGGGACGATACCTGGGGTCGGACCTGGTCGCGGGTGCTGCAGCACCGGTTCAAGGGGGAGGGGGACCTGTCGGGCCATGCGGTGGGGAATCTGCTGATCTCCGCCCTGTGGGAGGAGACCGGCGACGTGGTGGCCGGTTTGGACTGGGTGGCCGCACTGCTGGAGGCCCAGGGACGGGTGCTGCCGGTGGCCCGGGAACCGGTGGATCTCATCGCGGAGGTGCGTGGGGTCGACGGATCCGACACGATCACCACGTTGCGCGGCCAAGTGGATATCGCCACGACCACCGGTGAGGTGATGTCCTTGCGTATCGATCCGCCCGACCCGCAACCGTGCCTGCCGGTCGTCGAGGCGATCGGCACCGCCCGGATGGTGGTCCTGGGTCCGGGCAGTTGGTTCACGTCGGTCCTGCCGCACCTGTACGTGCGTCCTGTACACGACGCGCTGCTCGCGACGTCGGCGACCAGGGTGCTTGTGATCAACGTGACGGCGCAGGAGGGTGAGACCACCGGCTTCACCCCGGCGCGGTACCTGCAGAACCTTCGGGACACGTTCCCGGACATCCGAGTGGATGCCGTGATCGTCGATCCCAGTTCCGTGCGTGACGAGCAGTCGCTGCTCGAGGCCTCGCGCGCGCTCGGTGCGCAGTTGGTCATCGAAGAGGTCCGGGCGGTCGAGGGAGGGTCCCCGGGCGGGGTCCACGACACGCTCCTGCTCGCCTCGGTGTTCCAGCGCATCCTGGACTGACACGATCTGGACGTTCCCCTGCCCCGGCGTGTCGGTGCGTGTGAGTATTGGCGCATGGCCATGACCGCCGCCGTGAAGGACGAACTCAACCAGCTCGAGATCACCAAGCCGTGTTGCCGCAAGGCCGAGACCTCGGCGATGCTCCGTTTCGGCGGTGCGTTGCACATCGTCAGCGGGAAGATCGTGGTCGAGGCGGAGTTCGACACCGGGGCTGCTGCCCGACGATTGCGCACCAACCTCTCCGAGATCTTCGGCCAGCAGGCCGATTTTGCGGTGGTGCACAAGGGTGGGCTGCGCAAAGGTACGCGCTACATGGTGCGAGTGGTCTCCGGCGGGGAGCAGTTGGCACGCCAGGCGGGCCTGGTGGATGCCTCCGGACGACCCGTGCGGGGCCTGCCACCCCACGTCGTGACTGCGGGGATCTGTGATGCCGAGGCTGCCTGGCGCGGCGCGTTCCTGGCACACGGGTCACTGACCGAACCCGGCCGGTCCTCCGCCCTTGAGATCACCTGCCCCGGACCGGAGGCAGCGCTGGCACTGGTTGGGGCGGCCCGCCGCATGGGTATCCCGGCGAAGAGCCGGGAGGTACGTGGGGTGGAGCGGGTCGTGATCCGCGACGGTGATGCGATCAGTCAGATGCTGGCCCGGATGGGAGCCCACGCATCGGTCCTCGTGTGGGAGGAACGCCGAACCCGTCGGGAGGTGCGTGCCACCGCCAACCGACTGGCGAACTTCGACGATGCGAATCTGCGCCGCTCCGCCCGGGCCGCGGTGGCGGCCAGCGCGCGCGTGGAGCGGGCTCTGGAGATTCTGGGCGACGATGTGCCGGACCACCTGGCGGCTGCGGGGAAACTGCGGATGGAGCACCGGCAGGCGTCGCTGGAGGAACTCGGGGCTCTTGCCGATCCGCCGATGACCAAGGACGCCATCGCAGGCCGGATCCGCCGATTGTTGGGGCTGGCCGACCGGCGGGCGCGGGAATTGGGCATCCCGGACACCGAAGCGGGTCTTGCGGTCGACGACGAACTCGTCTGACCAACCGATAGAATTGGATTACTCAACCTAAGGAGTAATCAGTGACAATTCGCGTCGGCATCAACGGATTCGGACGTATCGGTCGCAACTTCTACCGCGCGGTGGAGGCACTCGGGGACTCGCAGACTGCTTTCGGCAATGAGCCGATCGAGATCGTCGCCGTGAACGACCTGACCGACATCGCCACATTGGCCCACCTACTGAAGTACGACAGTGTTCTCGGTCGGCTGCCCGGCGAGGTGACCTCGACCGACACCGAGATCATCCACGACGGGAAGTCCATCAAGGTCATGGCCGAGCGCGACCCCGCCGCTCTGGGCTGGGGCGACCTCGGTGTCGACTACGTCATCGAGTCCACCGGACACTTCACCAAAGGCGAGGATGCCCGCAAGCACATCGAGGCCGGCGCCAAGAAGGTCATCATCTCCGCCCCCGCCAAGGGTGAGGACGCGACCTTCGTCATGGGCGTGAACCACAAGGACTACAACCCCGCGCAGCACAACGTCGTGTCGAACGCCTCCTGCACCACCAACTGCCTGGCGCCGATGGCCAAGGTGCTCGTGGACAACTTCGGCATCGAAGACGGCATGATGACCACGATCCACGCCTACACCAACGACCAGAACGTGCTGGACTTCCCGCACAAGGACCTGCGTCGTGCGCGTGCCGCCGCCATCAACATGATCCCCACCACAACCGGTGCCGCCAAGGCGATCGCTCTGGTCATTCCGGAACTCAAGGGCAAGCTCGACGGGTACGCGATGCGCGTGCCCACCCCGACCGGCTCCGCCACGGACCTCACCGTCAACCTGGGCAAGGCCGTTGCCGCCGACGAGATCAACGCCGCGATGCGTGCCGCCGCCGAGGGTGAACTCAAGGGCATTCTGCGCTACACGGAGGACCCGATCGTGTCCACCGACATCGTCACCGACCCGGCGTCCTGCATCTTCGACGCCTCGTTGACGAACTCCATGGGTTCGCTGGCGAAGGTCCTGGGCTGGTACGACAACGAGTGGGGTTACTCCAACCGCCTCGTCGACCTCATCCGCTACATGGCGTCCGTCGACTGATGCACACTCTCAGCGACCTGAATCTGCAGGGCGCTTCGGTGCTGGTGCGCCTGGATCTGAACGTCCCGCTCGCCGACGGCGAGATCACCGACGACGGACGGATCCGGGCCGCCGTGCCCACCCTCAAGGAACTGCTGGAGGCCGGGGCTGCGCCTGTCGTTGTGGCGCACCTCGGTCGCCCCAAGGGTGAGGTGAAGCCCGAGCTGTCCCTGGCACCTGTGGCCACGCGCATGGCCGAGCTCGTCGGGGTCCCGGTGGAACTGGCCCCGGCGGGGGATTTTCCGCCCGCCAGGCCGGGCACCATCGTGCTCCTGGAGAACATCCGCTTCGACCCACGTGAGGCGAGCAAGGATCAGGCCGAACGTGCCGCACTCGCCACGGAACTGGCGGCCGGTCGCGACGCGTATGTCAGTGACGGGTTCGGGGTGCTGCACCGCGAGCAGGCCAGCGTCACCGACGTGGCGAAACTGCTCCCGAACGCCGCCGGACGGTTGGTGGAGAAGGAGATCCGTTCCTTCGAGTCCGTGCTCAAGGACCCTGCCCGCCCGTACACGGTGGTGCTCGGAGGGTCCAAGGTCTCGGACAAGTTGCTGGTCATCGACAACCTGTTGAAGTCCGTCGACCGGCTCATCATCGGTGGCGGGATGTGCTTCACGTTCCTTGCCGCTGAGGGGCACGCCATCGGCGACTCGCTGTTCGAGCCGGACTGGGTGGACGCCTGTCTGCAGATCCTCAAGGACGCCCGCGAGCGCGGCGTAGAGGTGCTGTTGCCCACCGACGTGGTCATCGCCCAGGACATCGCAGCCGACGCCGATACCGACGTCGTGAAGGTGGAGCAGGGGATCCCCGACGGCTGGAAGGGTCTGGATATCGGACCGCAGACAGCTGCGGCGTACGCGCAGGCCGTCCTGGATTCGGCCACCGTGGTGTGGAACGGCCCGATGGGCGTGTTCGAGGTCGCACCGTTCGCCGCCGGCACCATTGCGGTGGCGAGAGCCCTTGCCGAGACGGACGGTTTCACGGTCGTGGGTGGGGGAGACTCCGCTGCCGCCGTGCGCTTGCTGGACATCGACGCTGACGCGATAGATCACATCTCGACCGGTGGCGGGGCGAGCCTGGAACTGCTCGAGGGCAAGACCCTGCCGGGGATCGCCGTATTGGAGGACGCATGACTCGCAAGCCGCTGATGGCGGGCAACTGGAAGATGCACCTGAACCACCTGGAAGCGATCGCTCTGGTGCAGAAGATCGCCTTCCTGCTCAA
The DNA here is from genome assembly GCA_020636995.1 of Actinomycetota bacterium. Lineage (GTDB taxonomy): Bacteria > Actinomycetota > Actinomycetes > S36-B12 > UBA10799 > JADKAV01. The sequence continues at coordinate 345,482 of JACJWU010000001.1, forward strand.
GGACGACGACTACGCGGCCGTCGATGTGGTGGTGCTGCCGCCGTTCACCGATATCCGCAGCGTGCAGACGCTGGTCGAGGGCGACAAGCTCAAGATCGGCTACGGCGCGCAGGATGTCTCACAGCACGCGGCGGGTGCCTACACCGGAGAGATCGCCGGACTCATGCTGTCCAAACTCGGGTGCAGTTACGTCACGGTCGGCCACAGCGAGCGGCGCACGTACCACGACGAGACCGATGCGATCGTCAACGCGAAGGCACGAGCTGCGTTGGACAACGGCCTGGTGCCCATCGTGTGCGTCGGTGAGCACCTCGACATTCGGCAGGCGGGCAACCACGTGGAGCACGTGGCCGATCAACTCGTCGGCAGCCTCGAGGGGCTCACCGAGGAGCAGATGGTCAACGTCGTCATCGCGTATGAACCTGTCTGGGCGATCGGAACCGGCGAGGTGGCCTCACCGGAGGACGCGCAGGAGGTCTGCCACGTGATCCGGGAATGGCTCGATGAGCAGTACGGCAGCGGTGTGGCCGAGCAGGTCCGCATCCTCTACGGCGGATCCGTGAAGTCCACCAATATCGCCGGGATCATGGCCAAGCCCGACGTCGACGGTGCGCTTATCGGCGGGGCGAGCCTGGACGCCGACGAGTTCGCAACCATCGTCCGGTACCGCCTCCACCCGCAGGTCGACGCCTGAGGTTACAGTTGAGGCTGCTGCACGTACAGGGAGGCATTCATGGTTCTGGCACTTGAGGTGCTGTTGCTGGTGACCAGCGTGCTGCTCATCGTGTTGGTGTTGCTGCACAAGGGCAAGGGCGGGGGTCTTTCCGACCTGTTCGGCGGTGGCGTCAGCACGTCTCTTGGAGGGTCGAGTGTTGCCGAACGCAACCTCGACCGGGTGACTGTGGGTGTGGGCCTGATCTGGGCCGCGACCATCGTGGCTCTCGGGTTGATCACCAAGTCCTGACGGAAGGGGCCTCACGTGGCCGGTGGCAGTGCGATTCGGGGAAGCCGGGTGGGGGCCGGTCCGATGGGTGAGGCGGAGCGCGGTGACGCCGCCCCGCGCAAGAAGGTTTCGTTCTACTGTGCCAACGGCCATGAGAGCACTCCCAGCTTCGCGCAGGACGCGGCCCCGCCCACCGAGTGGGACTGTCCTCGGTGTGGCTTGCCGGCCGGGCAGGACGCCGAGAACCCACCCGCGCCTCCGAAGACCGAGCCGTACAAGACCCACCTGGCCTACGTCAAAGAGCGTCGTTCGGGTGGCGAGGCGGATGCCCTGCTCGACGAGGCGATGAAGAATCTGCCGGAGGCCTGAACCGGGCGACGGGGTCGTTGAGACGCTACCGTATGCGGTGAATCCGGCAGGAGGCCCGCGTGAAGTTCGACGACAACAACCTCGACATGTCGAGGGTCGACGACCGGCGCGATGGTCGCGGCGGCCCACCGACAGGTGGCACGCGCGGTGGGGATCCCACCGCCGGGCTTCTGCAGTTGCTGCTGGCCAGCAAATTGGGCAAGGGCGGAGGCGGAATCGTCCTGGTGCTGGCCGCACTGCTGATCTTCGGTTTCTGTAGTCAGACGCAGGACCCCACGGCGCAGGTACCGCTTGACTCCTCGTTCAACGCCCCGCCCGGTGCCCAGGGGGTGGGCACGTCGCTTGCGCAGAAGTGCACCGAAGATGCTGCGGACGGCGTCTTCGAGAACACCGACTGTCTGCTGGTGAAGGCGTTCAACGAGACCGACGAGGTCTGGAGCGGCTACTTCGCCACCACCGGCCAGCGGTTCCGCGAACCGCAGTTGACCTTCTTCGACGGGCAGACCCGCACCGGATGTGGCCCTGCCGACACCAGTGTCGGACCGTTCTACTGCCCGGCCGACGAGCGCATCTACTTCGACCTCGGGTTCAGCCGGGAACTGCAACGGCTGGGCGTGCAAGGGCAGTACGCGATGGTCTACATCATGGCCCACGAGTACGGGCACCACCTGCAGAACATCTCCGGGATCGAACGCCAGGTCCGCAAGGCCCAGAATGCGAATCGCCGCAACGCCAACGACTACAGCGTCGCCATGGAACTGCAGGCTGACTGCTTCGCGGGGGTCTGGGGACGCCTTGCCAACGATCAGGGCAACGTCGTCATCACTCCCGAGGAGTTCCAGCAGGCCACGAACGCGGCGGCGGCGGTCGGGGACGACCGGATTCAGAAGGGTGCCGGGATGCGGGTCAACCCGGACACGTTCACGCACGGATCGGCCAAGCAGCGCACGTTCTGGTACACCCGAGGCTACGACCAGGGAACTCCGCAAGCGTGCAACACGTTCAAGGAACTCGGGCTTCCGCTGTAGGTACGCGGCTTTGGTGGCTCTGGATGCTCGATGCCGGCCGCCGGATCGACAACTCAGGTGCGTTGTGGGCACCCAACCCCGATGCTGGCGACGACTGGGTGCCTGATCGACAACTCAGGTGCGTTGTGGGCACCCAACCCGGACGGCGGCGGCGACTGGGTGCCTGATCGACAACTCGCTGACCTCAGGCGTACCGCGTGAGCCCCGGGGGCAGATGAACCGCTGCCGCCTCATCCACGACGAGCAGTGTGAGGCTGCGCCCATGCACACCGGCGGCGGGAACCGCCAGTGGTCCGGGGTCGTTGACGAACATGCCCACCGCATCCGCCTTGCCAGCCCCCGAGGCGATGAGCACCACCTCGTCGGCGGTGTTGATCACGTCGAACGACATCGACACCCGCACGGGCGGCGGTTTGGGGGAATCCGTCACCGCAAAGGCAGGTCGGGTCTGGCGCAGCCCGGGATGCTCGGGGAACAGCGACGCCACATGCCCGTCCTCACCCATGCCGAGGATGCTGATGCAGAACGGCGGTCCCGGATCGCCGAACTCCGCGAGTTCCGCCACGTAGGCATCTGCCGCGTCGCCGACCTCAGCGAAGTCGTCGCTCGACGGCATCGGGTGCACGTTGGCCGTGGGGAGGTCGACGACGTCGAGAAGCGCCTCGCGCGCCATGGTGTCGTTGCGCTGCGGATCCCCGGCGGGAACGAAACGTTCGTCGGACCACCACACGTGCACACGTTCCCAGTCGATGCCCGCGTCCTGCGCCAGACTGGCAAGGGCCCCGTGACCACCGCGTCCGCCCGTGATACAGATGTGGGCCACATCATGGGTGGCGAGCGTCCGCAGAATCGCACCAGCCATGCGATTGGCGACCGTTCGCGAAACCCCCTCCGGATCCGGCTGCACGGTGATGGAGATGGCGCTCATGGTGTCGGTTCCGCCGTCTTCGCGGATCGGCCTCGGGACGACGGCTTCTTCGCCGCCGACTTGGCCCGGCCCTCCGATGCCGCCGGCTTCGCCCGGTCCGCCGACGGCGCGGGTTTCGCGGCGGCCTTCTTGCGCCGGCTTGGGATCTCCACCCCGGACAGGGCTTCGGCGTAGGTGTCGTCGGGATCGAGGCGACGCAGTTCCTCCCCGATCAGGTCTCGCAGATCGCGCCGGGGGAGTGGGACATCGTGGCTCGCGGTCCCGGGCCGCGACAGTCGCCCGGTGCGGCCATCGGGTCGGGTGAGTTCGATCGGTCCGGTCTTTGTGTGCATCACGACCGAGGTGATACCGGGACCCTGGCTCCGGTGCAGAGCCACGGGCACGCCCAGTGCGCTGTGCAGCCATGCCTGCAACAGGGCAGCAGACGGATTGGACCGTTCCGCGCTGACGTCAACGGCGCTGATCGGGGCGAAGGGTTGGTCGAGGGCCGCGGCGAGCATCGCACGCCACACCGTCGTTCGTGTCCATGCCAGGTCGGTGTCCCCGGCGAGGTACCCGTCCTTGCGCTGCAGGAGGGCATGCATCGGATGCCGGCTGGCGGCGGCGTCTGTGATCCGTCGCTGTGCCATCGCACCGATGGGGTCCGCAGAGGGGACATCGGGAGCCGCCGTGGGCCACCAGACCACGACCGGGGTGTCGGGCAGAAGCAGTGGCAACGCCACAGAAGCACCGTGTTCTGCCAGATCCCCGCGAAGGCGCAATCGGACGGTCTCGCCCGGCCCCATCGTGTCGCCCACGTCGATGTTGGCGTCGAGTTGCGGGTCGACCCGACCCGGCCGCGGGATCAACGTGATGATGCGGCACGGGTGTTCCATCGCGGAGAAGGACGCCGCGCGTGTGGCATCGGACTGGTTCTCCTCATCGGTGACGATGATCAACGTCAGGACCATCCCCGTTGCCGTCGCGCCGATCCGGTGGCGTTCCTCATTGATCGTCCGGACGATCTCACCCGCGGTCGTCCGTTCCAAGCGTGTGGTCATGGCCGCCGCCAAACCCGGCCGTCCCGGGCCAGCATCTCGTCGGAGGAAGCAGGACCCCAAGTGCCGGGGTCGTAGGTTTCGGGCCTGCCGTTCGCCGCCCAGTTGGCCAGGATCGGATCCAGGATGCGCCACGACATCTCGACCTCCTCGTGACGGGGGAACAGGGGAGGATCGCCCAGCAGAACGTCCAGGATGAGACGTTCGTAGGCCTCCGGACTCGACTCCGTGAAGGAGTCGCCGTACATGAAGTCCATCGTGACGTCGCGTACCTCCATCTGCGTCCCGGGCACCTTGGAGCCGAACTTCATCGTGATCCCCTCATCGGGTTGCACCCGGATCACCAGCGTGTTGGAGCCGAGTTCCTCGGTGTCCGTCGTGGCGAAGGGCAGGTGCGGGGCACGTTTGAAGACCACGGCGATCTCGGAGACCCGCCTGCCGAGTCGCTTCCCGGTACGCAGGTAGAACGGAACGCCAGCCCACCGACGGGTGTCCACGTGCACCGTGATCGCCGCATAGGTCTCCGTGGTCGAGGTGGGCGGGATATTCGCCTCCTGCATGTATCCGCACACCTCCTCGCCACCCTGCCAGCCGGGACCGTACTGACCACGTGCGGTGTGCGCGTCGAGGTCGTCGGGCAGCACCACGGATGCCAGCACCTTCTCCTTCTCGATCCGAACATGCTCTGCGGCGAACGAGACCGGCTCCTCCATCGCCGTGAGGGCCATCAACTGCAACAAGTGGTTCTGGATGACGTCGCGCGCCGCGCCGATCCCGTCGTAGTAACCTGCCCGGCTACCGATCCCGATGTCCTCGGCCATGGTGATCTGCACGTGGTCGATGTAGTTGGAGTTCCAGATGGGTTCGAACAGTGTGTTGGCGAATCGCAGCGCCAAGAGGTTCTGAACCGTCTCCTTGCCCAGATAGTGATCGATGCGGAAGATCGAACCGCTCGGGAAGACCTCCCCCAGGACGCGGTTGAGCTCCTGCGCACTGGCCAAGTCGTGACCGAAGGGTTTCTCGATGACGACCCGCCGCCAGCCACCGCGATCCTGGGAGGCCAGGCCGGACCGTTTCAACTGTTGTACGACCAGCGGAAACAGACCAGGGGGGATGGACAAGTAGAAGGCGGTGTTACCGCCGGTTCCCTGCTCGTTGCCCAGATCGGTCACGGTGGCCGCGAGTGCGTCGAAGGCGGCATCGTCGGTGAAGTCGCCGGCGACGAACCGGAAACCTTGGGCCAGTTGGTTCCAGACATCTTCCCGGAATTCCGTGCGCGAATGCTGTCGCACGGAGTCGTGGACCTCTTGGGCGAAGTCCTCGTTGGTGAACTCCCGGCGCGCAAACCCGACAAGCGCGAAGGAGGGCGGGAGCAGTCCGCGATTGGCCAGGTCGTAGACCGCCGGCATCAACTTCTTGCGGGACAGGTCCCCTGTGACACCGAAGATCACCAACGCGCAGGGCCCGGCCACACGCGGCAACCGCCGATCGGTGGGACTGCGCAGAGGGTTCGGGTTCGAGTACTCCGCCTGTCTCACGTCGTGCCCCTGTCGGCGGCCAACGCATCGGCGACCGTGGCCAGGAGGTCCTCCCAGGCGTTCTTGAACTTGTCGACACCTTCAACCTCGAGGGTGTCGAAGACATCCGGCAGGTCGATGCCAAGGGCCGTCAGAGTGTCGAACACCTGCTGACTGTCCGCGGCCATACCGTCGAGGGTGTCGCCGCGGAGGTCTCCGTGATCGGCCACCGCTCGCAGAGTCGGTTCCGGCATCGTGTTCACGCACCCAGGCCCGGCCAGTTCCACCACGTACATGTCGTCGGGGAAGGCCGCGTCCTTGACGCCGGTCGATGCCCACAACGGCCGCTGCGGTCGCGCACCCGCCGCCTCCAGAACCTGCCAGCGGGGAGTCCTGAGGAACTCCTGGTAGGCCTGCCAGGCGAGGCGGGCATTGGCGATCCCGGCCTTGCCGCGCAGCGCAGCTGCCTGCTCACCACCGATCTTGTCCAACTGGCCGTCGACCGCCGTGTCGACCCTGCTGACGAAGAAGGACGCGACGCTGTGGATGTCGGCCACCGACTCGCCGGCGGCGATCCGCCGTTCCAGACCACTGGCCCACGCGTCGATGACGGCGCGGTAGCGCTCAACGCTGAAGATCAACGTGACGTTGACGCTGATGCCCTCTGAAATGGCCTGGGTGACCGCGGGCAGACCCTCCACCGTGCCCGGGATCTTGATCAACAGATTCGGGCGATCCACCTCGGCCCACAACGCCCTCGCCTGCTCGATGGTCGGCTCCGTCTGCCTGGCCAGGCGCGGGTCCACCTCGATGGAGACTCGCCCATCGACGCCGTTGGTCCTGGCCGAGACACCGGCCATCACGTCGCATGCGTTCCGGACGTCCTGGGTCGTCATCTCACGCACCGCAAAGTCCGCGTCGGCCTGTCCCGAGGCCAGACTCGCCACCTGCGTGGCGTATGCCGCCGCGCCGGTCGAAATGGCCTTGCCGAAGATCGACGGGTTCGTGGTCACACCGACCACGTGGTCATTCTCGATCATTGCGGCCAGGCCACCGGACGTCAGGCGGCTGCGGTCGAGATCGTCGAGCCAGATCGAGACGCCGATGGTGGACAGTTCCTCGAGACGGTCGCTCATGGGATCCTCCTTAGAGGCAGAACGCTACCGATGAACGCCGTGCCTTCGCAGAGCGAACCGCCTGCGTCAGGCCGCGGTCACACCCCAGGTGCCCACAATGAGCAGCATTACGGCGAACGACGCCGCTCCGATGAGCGGACCGGGCGCCCTGCGGCCCTCCTCGCGACCACTGGCGAGGTTCATGACCACCACTGAGAGCATGTACACGCCGAACACGAGGAACAATGCGGCTTCGGTGAGCAGACCCCATCCCAGCGCCACGGCGAGCACGGCAACGGTGCCCCACGCGAGATTGGCCAGGCCCACCTCGATCTGGAAATTGTTCCGCCGGCCGTAGTCCCATCCCATCCGCGCGGCGTCGCTGCGGTGGAAGACCGAATGCCGCACGAACGACAACAGCCCGGTGCCACCGACCGCGAGCAGGCACGCGAGAGTGAGGCTCGGCGGGGTCATCGGCAGCGTGTACAAGCCGACCGCGATGCCCACACCGCCGACGATGTAGGTCGCGAGCATCAACCTCGCGGAAACGGCCGGGTCGGCGGACTCAGTCGCCATGGAGGCTGGCCTCCGCCGCCGCGACCACGGCATCGGCCGTGATCCCGAACTGCTCATACAGCGTCTCGTAGTCGGCTGACGCTCCGAAGTGCTCCAGGCTGACGCAACGACCCTGTGTTCCCACGTACGTGTACCAGGGCATCGCCCGGCCGGCTTCGACCGAGACGCGGGCCGTGACGCTGGACGGCAGCACACTTTCCCGGTACTCGGCTGATTGCTCGTCAAACCACTCGGTGCACGGCATGGAGACCACTCGGGCCGGGATCCCCTTGGCCTGCAGCGACGTGCGCGCTGCCATGGCCAACTGCACCTCGGAACCGGTCCCGATGAGGATCACCTGCGGCTGTCCGCCGTCGGCGTCGGCCAGCACGTACCCACCACGCGCGACGCCGGCCACTTGATCGGGATCCAGCGTCGGAACGTTCTGGCGGGTCAGTGCCAGCGCGGCCGGGCGCCGGTTCTTCAAGATCTGCAGCCATGCGGCGGACGTCTCGTTGGCATCCGCCGGACGCACGACGTCCAGTCCGGGGATCGCTCGCAGTGCGGTCAGGTGCTCGACCGGCTGATGCGTCGGGCCGTCCTCACCGAGCCCGATCGAGTCGTGGGTCCACACATACGTCACCGGAGCCTGCATCAGTGCGGCAAGTCTCACAGCCCCCCGCATGTAGTCGGAGAACACCAGGAAGGTGCCCCCGAAGGGCCGGGTGAGCCCACCCAGTGCGATGCCGTTGAGGATCGCGCCCATCGCGTGTTCGCGGATACCGAAGTGCAGGATGCGGCCGTACGGGGTCGCGCCGGGTGCCCGGGAGTCGGCGGGAAGGAACGATCCTCCGCCCTCGATGGTGGTGAGGTTGCTCTCCGCAAGGTCCGCCGATCCGCCCCAGAACTCCGGCATGACACCGGCGATCGCGTTGATGACCTCGCCGGATGCCTTGCGCGTCGCGACCGCCTTCTGCGGGTCGAACGTGGGCATGACCGCCTCGAGTCCGTCCGGCAGGTCCTTGGCCAGCAGCCGGTCCAGCAGCGGGACTCTGTCCGGGTGCGCCGCCTTCCACGCATCGAAGGTCTCGTTCCACTGCGCATGCGCTTGCGCGCCGCGCGCCTTCACCTCACGCACATGGTCCAACACTTCCGGTGAGACGTAGAAGTCCTGGTCGGGATCCATCCCCATCACCCGCTTGGTCTTCGCGACCTCGTCGTCGCCGAGTGCGGAGCCGTGGGACTTCCCGGTGTTCTGTGCATCCGGGGCCGGCCAGGCGATGATCGTACGCAGCGCGATGATCGAGGGCCGTCCGGTCTCGGCTTCCGCGTTGTGCATCGCGGTGGCCAGCGCCTGGATGTCGACGTCGCCGTCCACACCGAGGTCCACACGCTGGGTGTGCCAACCGTAGGCCGCGTGCCGGGCGAGCACGTCCTCACTGAACGACACCTCGGTGTTGCCTTCGATGGAGATGTGGTTGTCGTCGTAGATGACGATGAGGTTCCCCAGTTTCTGGTGACCGGCCAGGCTGGCGGCCTCGGAGGTGATGCCCTCCTGCATACAGCCGTCCCCAGCGAAAACCCAGATCTTGTGGTCGAACGGGCTGCGGCCCACCTCGGCGACCGGGTCGAAGAGCCCGCGCACGTACCGGCCGTCCATCGCCATGCCCACGCCGGTGGCATAGCCCTGCCCGAGCGGACCCGTGGTGGTCTCGATGCCGACAGTGTGCCCGTACTCGGGGTGGCCGGGGGTCTTGCTTCCCCAGGTGCGGAACGCCTCCAGATCGGACAACTCCAGCCCGTATCCGCTGAAGAAGAGCTGGATGTACTGCGTCAGTGAACTGTGACCGTTCGAGAGCACGAACCGGTCACGACCGATCCACGACGGATCGGCAGGGTCGTGGCGCAGAAACCGCTGGTAGAGGAGGTAGGCCGCGGGAGCCAGACTCATGGCGGTTCCGGGGTGGCCGTTGCCGACCTTCTGCACGGCGTCCATGGCCAGGGCCCGGATGGTGTCCACGGCTTGACGGTCCAGATCGGTCCATTCGACAGTCACCGGCATGTCCTTTCACGAGGGTCCGTGCCCGAGCGTATCGGCTTGCGGTGGCCGGAGGCGCCCGATGGCCGAGCGGACGGCGGTGAGCGCCGCGGGACCGGCGGGACGGCTCCAGTCGTCTCCCGCCGCACCGCCGCACGGTAGTCTGCTGGGGTGGCGAGCACTCATCTCGGGACCCGGTCCGGGCCCAGCGTCAGCACGTGGCGTGCATACCTCGCCCTCACCAAGCCACGCATCATCGAACTGCTGCTGGTGACCACGGTTCCCGCGATGGTCCTTGCCGCGCGTGGACTGCCGCCGCTGAGCACCATGCTCGCCACACTGTTCGGGGGCGCGCTGGCTGCCGCCGGGGCGAACTCGATGAACAGCGTCTACGACCGCGACATCGACTCGGTGATGAAGCGCACCAGTACGCGCCCCATGGCCACCGGACGCATCAGCCCGGTGGCCGGCTGGGCCTTCGGCAGTGCCCTGAGCGCCTTCTCCGTGATCTGGTTGGCTCTGACCACGAACCTGCTGGCGGCCGGCCTCGCCGGGCTGGCCATCTTCCTGTACGTCGTGGGCTACACGATGTTCCTCAAGCGCCGGACCTCTCAGAACATCGTCTGGGGTGGCGCAGCGGGTTGTTTCCCGGTCCTCATCGGGTGGGCGGCAGTCACCGGTCACCTGTCCTGGACCCCGTGGGTGCTCTTCCTGGTGGTCTTCCTCTGGACGCCTCCGCACTACTGGCCGTTGTCGCTGCGCTTCCGGGAGGACTACGACAGCGCTGGGGTGCCGATGCTCCCCGTCGTTGCCGACCAGCGGCACGTGGCCGATCAGATCCTCTGGTACTCGATCGCGACCGTGGTGGCCAGCCTGGCTCTGGTGCCGGTGGCGCCTATGGGCTGGATCTACAGCGTCAGCGCGTTGCTGCTCGGACTTGTGTTCGTCTGGGAGGCGGTCCTTCTGCGCAGGCGCACGCGGTCCGGTGAGGATCCGAAGCCGATGCGCCTGTTCCACTGGTCGATCACCTATCTGGCGCTGCTCTTCCTCGTCGTGGCTGTCGACCCGCTCGTGCTGGGCTGATGCACCCGCGGGTCGCGTACGTGACTCACAGGGGGTCGGCGCCGCCCGATCCTGACATCTCCGTGGCCCTCGCCGGCCTTGAGTCTGCGGGACTGGATGCTCAGACGTGCGCCTGGGACGGTCACACCGAGTGGGACGAGTTCGATCTGGTCCTCGTGCGATCCCCCTGGGACCACGCGACACGGCGACAGGACTTCCTGCGGTGGGCGCGCCGCGTCGAGGGGGTGACGCGTCTGGCCAACTCCGCCGTGACGTTCGCCCGCAACACTGACCGCACGTACCTGCGCGACCTGCACGGACACGGACTCCCGGTGGTTGACACCGTGTGGTTCGAGCCCGGGGACGACCCGGACACGCTGGCGTCGCAGATCCGAGCCCGGGGGTGGCAGCGCTGCACTGTGCGACCCCACGTGGGTACCGGCGGCGCCGGCGTCGAGGCGGTCGATGGCCCGGAAGAGGCCGCCGTGGCGGCGCATGATCTTGCGGTACACGGTGCTGTGGCGATGGTTCGCAACGCGAGCTGGTCCGGGCATGGCAGGCGCCTTTCGGTGGTCATGCTGGGCGGTCGCGTATCACACGCCGTGCTCACGTCCGATGATCGCGGGCCCACAGGTGCGGCCGTCGAGACGGATCTCCCGGAGCCGCTCGTCGATCTCGCTGCCTCCGTCCACGCGGTGGCAGCGGCAGGCGAGGAGTTGCTCTACGCGCGCATCGACCTGATCGATGATGAGGACCAGTGGGTGCTCGGGGCCTTCGAGGCGACCGATCCCTGCCTGTTCCTCGAGGCGTCGCCGGACGCAGCGGTCAGGCTGGGCCACACAGTGCGCGAGTGGATCATGCCTGAGGCGCAGGCAGCCGACTTCCTCGTCGGGTCAGGCTGAGCCGCAGGCGCCACACTCCCACCCAGACCAGGCTGGCGCCCAGCAGGTGGGCGGTGACCAGCACCCACGGCAACCCTGTGAAGTACTGCAGATACCCGATGCCGGCCTGCAGAACCGCGAAGCCCACGACCCACCAGGCCCGGCGTCGCGCCACAGGTGACGATGCGTCCACGTACAGCAGCGCGATCATGCCGATCAGCAGGCCGATGAACAACAGAACCGCGTCAGCATGCAGCCAACTGACCAATCGCGGATCCAGATCAAGGCGCTCGGTGCGCGCATCCCCGGCGTGTGGGCCCGAACCGGTCACGACCGTTCCCATCACGATGATCACCGCAGTGAGACCGATCAGGCCGTTGCCGAGGTAGCGGGTGGCTGTTCGGGTGATCGGCTCACCGGGGGGATCGGATTCCTCCGACGCGAACTGCACAAGAGCCACACACGCTGCGATCACCACCATCGACAGCAGAAGGTGACTGGCCACAGCCATGGGGTGCAGGTCGACGAGGACCGTCACCCCGCCGAGCAGCGCTTGGGCGATCGTGCCCACGAGGGGAGCGGCGGCCAGGGCCATCACCCACGGCCGGCGAACGCCCTGCCGGCGCCGCCACAGCCATGCGCCGATGATCGCGGCCACGGCGAGCAGCATCAGTACCCCGGTGAGGGTGCGGTTGCCGAACTCGACGTACTTGGTCCACGTCTCGGCCTGATCGTCGGTGGGTGTGATCGACCCGTCCACACACTCCGGCCACGTGGGGCACCCGAGCCCGGATCCGGTGACGCGCACGATGCCACCGGTGATGACGATGCCGATCTGCGCGATCAGATTGGCCCAGAAGATGCGCTGCAACCATCGCGGTGCCACGCCGAGTGCGGGAACCCCGATCGCTCTTGATGCGGTATCCACAGCCACACCCCGAGGGTACGCCGGGGCCCTGCGGCGCACGGCGGCGCCTCAGCCCTCCCAGCGGAAGAAGCGCCCGGCGAGCACGGATCCGACCACAGCCCACACCACCAGCACACCCAACGGCATCCAGGCCAGGACAGGATCGCTCATGGCCGCCACCAACGCGCCGGTCGGGAGCAGTCCGGCCATCGACGACCATGGCAGCGAATCCGCCGGGATGGCCAACCCGCCGCCGAACATCAGGACCAGGAAGACCGCATTGGCCAGGGCGAGCGTCGCCTCCGCACGCAGGGTGCCGGCGATCAACAACGCCCAGGCGGTCAGAGCCCATACCGCCAGCAGGATGCCGGCGCCGGCCTGCGCGATCTGGGCCGGGTCTCCGGGCCACCATCCTGAGAGCACGCCGGTCAGGACGACGAGGATCGCCGTCTGCACCGCGATGATCATCATGCTCACCAGAACTCTGGCGGCAAGCAGTCCGCGCGCTCCCAGAGGTGTGAGGCCCAGCATGCGCAGAACGCCGTACCGCCGGTCGAAGCCGGTGCTGATGGCCTGGGAGGTGAATGCGGTGGCAAGCACTGCCAGGCTGACCGCTGCCACCAATGCCTGCGGAGCCGTTCGTTCGCCACCCAGGCCGGTCTTGAGAACCAGCACCAGCACACCGATCGGAATGACGAGCGTCAGCAGTAGGTTCTCGCCGTTGCGCAGGGCGTTACCCGCGTCGAACCGGGCCTGGCGCCACACCCGTTGCCCGGGCGTTGCCGGTGCGCTGCCCTGACTCAGGTCGAGTGTCACCATGCCGCACCTCCGGTCATCTCCAAGTACGCCTCCTCCAGCGAGCGCACGACGGTGACGTCCTGGCTGCTGTGGCCGTGCGACGTGACCCAGGAGTTGATCGCAGACACCTCGGCAACACCGACCTCGCCGTGCACGCGGTACCGACCCGGCTCCACCTCCGCCACCTCGAAGCCCTCACCCAGCACTTGGCGCAAGGACGTGAGGTCGAGGTGCCGGGCACAGGTGAACCAGACGGGGGCAGTATCGATCAATTCCTGCGGCGGGGCGTCGGCGATCACCGTGCCGTGGTTGATGACCGCGATCTGATCTGCGCGCGTGCTGACCTCGTCGGGTTGGTGGGTCGTCATCAGCGTCGTCACACCCTGTTGTCCGAGTTCGTCCAGCAGTGTCCAGAACACCCGCCGGGCTGCGGGGTCCATCCCGGTCGTCGGTTCGTCCAGGACCAGCAGTCGCGGTCGGCCGACCAAGGAGACAGCGATCTTTACGCGTTGCTGTTCGCCGCCGCTGAGCCTGCGGTAGGGACGGTCCAAATGTTCCAGTCCGAGACGCTCGATCACGTCCTCGGTGGGCAACGGATCGGCATACAGAGAAGCGAAGTGCCGCACGATGGCCCTGGGGGTGGCGGCAACGGGCAATCCACCGTCCTGCAGGACCACGCCGACCTGACTGCGCAGCCCCACATCCGTCGGCGGAAGCCCCAGAACGCGCACGGTCCCTGCGTCCGGGGTGCGCAGACCCAGGACCACACTCAACGTGGTCGTCTTGCCCGCGCCGTTGGGGCCCAGCAGGACACAGGTCGAGCCTTCCTCGACCCGCAGGTCAAGGCCGTCGACGGCTGTCCGCGGCCCATAGGAGACGACCAACGAGCGGACGTCGATGGCACTCACGTGCTCAATGGTAGGCGGGCGCGGCTTCCGTCGATCCGCCCCTCGTGGGTGCTCACACCGAAAGGCCCGCCGCGTCAGCGGCAACCCGATCCCACAGTTGCGCGGCAACATCGTCACTGTGCCGAGTGCCGGGGACCCTAAGGACGGTCCGCTCCCGGCGATCGAGCCAGAAGCGTCCACTGGGCACGCGTGCTGAGACCAGCCATACCAGGGTGTCCGCGCCTTGTTCGGGTGTCCGCAGAATCGGGCCGGTCACCCGACGGAAGGTCGGCAGGGAGGTCCGCACGCCGGGCGTGTCAGCCCAGCCCGGGTGCATCACTGCGAAGAAGGGACCCTCTGGATAGCGTCTTGCCCACTCCTGGGTGAGAGCCACCTGCGCCCTTTTCGCCTTGGCGTAGGCCCGCACACCATCGAAGTCCTTCTCGCCCGCCTGCATATCCGTCTGTAGGGACTGCGAGTACATTCCGCCCGACGACACTGTCAGAACCCGGCCCTCGGGGCCCATCACGCCCACCGCCTGTTCGGTCAGCACGAACGAGGACAGCACATGCACGGCATAGGTCTGCTCGTAACCTTGCGGCGTCGTCCGGTACCGGTCGACCAACGCCCCCGCGTTGTTGATGAGGACATCGAGACCACCGAGATGAGCCACGGCCCGGTCGAAGCCCGCTCGTACCTGATCGAGATCTGAGGAGTCCGCGACCAGCGGCAGTGGGCGCTCGCCGACCTCACCCAATGCGTCGACGGCGGTCTCGAGTTTGTCACGGTCGCGGCCGGTGACCACGAGTCGTGCTCCCGCCTCGTTCAGCATCCGCGCCGCGGCCAGCCCAACCCCACTGCTACCCCCCGTGAGGAGGATTCGCCGGCCAGCCAGCCCGGGGGGCGGTTCCCAGCCCTCGAGCCGCGAACGTGTCCAGTAGCCGATGCGACTGAAGCTGCCGGCCACGCTGAACTCCAGCGCGGAATCGATGAGATCCTTCATGCGACCGGCGCAGAGGCAAGTGCGGTGGCCAGGCCGTGTCTGGCGCGGTTGCCGATGACCCTGAAGCTCAGCGCCAGCAACGGGTCGAACGGCCGCCGAAAGCCCTTGAGGGCGAGGTCGGCGTCGTATGTCACCCGGCAGCCCCCCTCGGTGGGAGCGACAGTGATCACGTCGTACGAGCGGAAGTCGGACGTGTGCGCCTCCAGTTCGACCCGGCCCTCCGTGCGGTCCGTGGGTGGTGCACTGTGCACGACCTCGTACTCCAGAGGGATACCCCGGCCAAGGAATCCGGCAACGACGAAATAGCGAGCCCCGACCGCCGCGGGCTCTCCGTGGATCAGCCGTGCGGACCTGACGCCGGGATCCCATTCGGCGACGGTCTGGAAGTCCGCCAGGTAGGCGAAAACGTCCTCAGCGCTGGCGGGGGAGTCGATGTAGGTGCGGTATCGGGCCATGTCTCCACCGTCAGGGATGTCCGGTTTGTGCGCAACCGCTGGCTGAGTCCGAGGAGTTGCCGCCGTTCATCGCTCGAGTGCTGCACGGTTACGGGTTTCATCGTTCGAAAGCCGTAACCGTGCAGCAGTCAAGGTGGAAAGGGCCCGAGAATCGGACGAACCACCGGACTGCGGCGACCCCCCTCTTGCACATCCGGGGAATTACGTAACAATGTAGTTGTGAAATTCGAGCAGGGTGGCCGCGAGCGCGTTGCGCGCAGCCTCTTGGTTGACGGTCCGGCGACCGCCGCCGAGTTGTCCCAGCGCCTCGGAATCACAGCCGCAGGCGTTCGTAAGCACCTGGACACCCTGGAGGAATCGGGCGACGTGGTGGCCGGGGATCGCCCGCCTTTCGGGCCCATGCCGGAGCCACGACGGGGCAGACCCGCTCGCATCTACGCCCTCACGGAGTCCGGCCGGCGCCGCTTCGAACAGGCCTACGACGACCTGGCGGTCAGCGCCATGCGGTTCATGGGGCAGGTCCAACCCGACGCCCTCGACGAATTCGCGCAGCGTCGCGCGCAGGAGCTCGAGCAGCGGTATCGACCGCATCTGGACGCCATCGCCGATCCGCAGCTACGGGCACGCCGGCTCGCCGAACTGCTCACGGCGGACGGGTACGCGGCCTCGGTCGAGGAGGGTCCCACCTCCGTCCTGCAGGTCTGCCAGCACAACTGCCCGGTCGCTGCCGCCGCCCACGAATTTCCGCAACTGTGTGACGCCGAGGCCTCGGCGTTCGCCCGCTTGCTCGACACGAATGTCACCCGGCTGGCCACCATCGCCCATGGTGACGGCGTCTGTACGTGCTTGGTCTCGCCCACGGCGGCCCATGCCCCAACCGAAAGGATCTCTTCATGAGTGATGTGGATCAGCTGGCCGATCTCGGCCGGTACGAGTACGGCTGGCACGATCCCGACGCCGCCGGCGCCTTGGCCAAGCGGGGTCTCAACGAGGACGTCGTACGCGAGATCTCCGCGCTGAAGAACGAGCCCGAATGGATGCTCGAACTGCGGCTCAAGGGGCTGCGACTGTTCGAGAAGAAGCCGATGCCGACCTGGGGTGCGGACCTGTCGACGATCGACTTCGACACGATCAAGTACTTCGTGCGGTCGACCGAGAAGCAGGCGACGTCATGGGAGGAACTGCCCAGCGACATCAAGAACACCTACGACCGGCTCGGGATCCCGGAGGCTGAGAAGCAGCGTCTGATCGCCGGCGTCGCCGCGCAGTACGAGTCCGAGGTGGTTTATCACAAGATCCGCGAGGACCTCGAGGAGCAGGGCGTCATCTTCCTCGACACGGACACCGGGCTCAAGGAGCACGAGGATCTGTTCCGCGAGCACTTCGCCTCCGTGATCCCCGCGGGTGACAACAAGTTCTCGGCCCTCAACACAGCGGTCTGGTCGGGCGGTTCCTTCATCTACGTGCCCAAGGGCGTCCATGTGGAGATCCCGCTGCAGGCCTACTTCCGGATCAACACCGAGAACATGGGCCAGTTCGAGCGCACGCTGATCATCGTGGACGAGGGTGCCTACGTCCATTACGTCGAGGGCTGCACCGCCCCCATCTACTCCACCGACTCGCTGCACTCGGCCGTGGTCGAGATCATCGTGAAGAAGGACGCCCGCTGCCGTTACACGACCATTCAGAACTGGTCGACCAACGTCTACAACCTGGTCACGAAGCGAGCCATCGCCCAGCAGGGCGCGACCATGGAGTGGATCGACGGCAACCTCGGGTCGAAGGTGACGATGAAGTACCCGGCGGTCTGGTTGATGGGCGAGCACGCGAAGGGGGAGACCCTGTCGGTGGCCTTCGCCGGGGAGAACCAGCACCAGGACGCGGGGGCCAAGATGGTGCATGCCGCGCCGAACACCTCATCGACCATCGTGTCGAAATCCGTCGCACGTGGTGGTGGGCGTACGTCCTACCGCGGACTGATCCAGGTGAACCCCGGCGCGAAGGGCGCGAAGTCGACCGTGCGTTGCGACGCGCTGCTCGTCGACGACGAGAGCCGTTCGGACACCTACCCGTACAACGACATCCGCGAGGACGACGTGTCGATGGGGCACGAGGCCACGGTGTCCAAGATCGGCCAGGACCAGCTGTTCTACCTGATGTCCCGCGGACTCACGGAGGACGAAGCGATGGCCATGATCGTGCGCGGCTTCATCGAGCCGATCGCTCGCGAATTGCCGATGGAGTACGCCCTGGAACTCAACCGTCTCATCGAACTGCAGATGGAAGGGGCGGTCGGCTGATGGGCGAGGTGTCCATGTCCAATCTGCGGTCCTACGACCTCGCGGACTTCCCGGTCCCCAGCGGTCGTGAGGAGGTGTGGCGGTTCGCGCCCCGCACCGCCCTCAAGCCACTTCTCGACGACGCCCCTTCGGACGGGCATCTGGGATGGGAGACCGTTCTGCCCGAGGGCGTCACACTGCGCGAGATCAGCACCGAGGAGGCCGTGCAGCGCGCGGCGAGTGCACCCGTGGACCGGATCTCGGCGCTGGCGGCCAAGCACGCGGGTGGTGCCGTACTGCTGGAGATCCCAGCGGGCTCACAGCACCAGGAGCCGATCGTGCTGGACCTGTCCGGCTCCGGCCGGGAACCCGTGGTGTGGGGCTGGATCCTGATCGAGATCGGCGAGGGCGCGAGTGCCACGGTGGCCCTGCGCCACTTCGGTTCGGCGATCTACGCGGGCAACATCTCGGTGGTGGTGAAGGATGGCGCCCGCTGCGAGTTCGTCAGTGTCCAGGCCTGGGATGACGATTCCGTCCATGCCGGCCACCTCGCAACCCGAGTGGGGCGTGACGCGACGCTGCGCAGTGTGGTGGTGACCCTCGGCGGCGAGGCGGTGCGCCTGGTCCAGACGGTGGATTACGACGGCCTGGGCGGCGACGCGGACGTGCGCGGACTGTACTTCGCCGACGCCGGACAGCGTTTCGAGCACCGCTCGTTCGTGGACCATGCGATGCCGAACTGCCGCAGCAACGTGGTCTTCAAGGGCGCGTTGCAGGGGGAGGGCGCACGCAGCGTGTGGGTGGGAGACGTCCTCATCCAGCCCAAGGCGGTGGGCACGCAGACCTACGAGATCAACCGCAACCTGCTCCTCGACGATGGTCCCCGTGCGGACTCGGTCCCGAACCTCGAGATCCTGACCGGCGATGTGGTGGGCGCCGGACACGCGAGCACGACCGGCCGGTTCGACGAGGAGCAGCTCTTCTACCTGCGCTCGCGCGGGATCCCCGAGGACCAAGCGCGCCGCCTGGTGGTGCTGGGCTTCTTCACCGACGTACTCGACGGGATCGACGTGCCGATGATCCGCAGCGAACTCATGCGAGCGGTCGAGGCCGAACTCGGATACGACCACCAGGAGAACGCCTGATGGCCAGTTTTTCTGTGCGGCTGGCCGACCTGCGTCCCGGGCAACCCCGTCGGGTGGTGATCGACGACGTGCCCATTGCGCTCGTCCGAGTCGACGACGAGGTGTTCGCCGTGAACGACGTGTGCTCGCACGCGGAGGTCTCGTTGTCCGAAGGCGAAGTCTCGGGCTGCCAGATCGAATGCTGGCTGCACGGATCGCGGTTCGACCTTCGCACCGGTGAACCGTCCGGGCCGCCCGCGTTCGAACCAATTCCCACATACCCCGTAGATATCGAAGGCCACGGCGACGAAGCGCTCGTGCTCGTGGCCATTCCCGAGGAGGCACGATGACCGAGTTGACGATCCGCGACCTGCACGTTGAGGTGGAGGCCGACGGCGATGCCAAGGAGATCCTGCGCGGGGTCGACCTGACTGTGCGCGGTGGGCAGACCCACGCGATCATGGGCCCGAACGGATCCGGCAAGTCCACCCTGGCCTATGCGTTGGCGGGCCACCCCGCGTACACCATCACCAGTGGTTCGGTGGAGATGGACGGTCAGGACCTGCTGGACATGAGCGTGGATGAACGTGCCCGCGCCGGCCTGTTCCTCGCCATGCAGTACCCGGTCGAGGTCCCAGGCGTATCGGTCTCGAACTTCTTGCGCAGTGCCGTGACCGCCGTGCGCGGGGAGGCCCCGGCGCTGCGGACCTGGCTCAAGGAGATGAGGGGTGCTATGGCGGATCTCCACGTGGATCCTTCCTTCGCCGAGCGCAGTGTCAACGAAGGGTTCTCCGGCGGGGAGCGCAAGCGCCACGAGATCCTGCAGCTCGAGTTGCTCCGGCCCAAGTTCGCGGTGCTGGACGAGACCGACTCCGGTCTGGACGTGGACGCCCTCAAGGTGGTCTCCGAGGGTGTGAATCGCGTCCGCGCAGACGGGCAGATCGGCGTTGTGCTCATCACTCACACCACACGACTGCTCAAGCAGATCCCCGTGGAGTTCGTGCACGTGATGTGGCAGGGCCGCATTGTGGCCGAAGGCGGACCGGAACTCGCAGAGACGATCGAGGCCGACGGCTACGAGCAGTTCACCGGGGCCGGTGTGGCCGGATGACACCGTTGGACGTCGCGGCACTGCGCAAGGACTTTCCCATCCTCGAGCGCACCGTCCGCGACGACCGCCCCTTGGTGTACCTGGACTCCGGAGCGACCTCCCAGAAGCCACGGTCGGTGCTCGACGCCGAGCGCGACTTCTACGAACACCGAAGCGCTGCGGTCCATCGGGGTGCGCATCATCTGGCCGAAGAGGCGACCGACGCGTTCGAATCGGCCCGACGCACCATCGCGGCCTTCATCGGTGGGCAATCCGAGGACATCGTCTTCACGCGCAATGCGACGGAGGCCCTGAACCTCGTCTCGTACGCCTTCACGAACTCCACGCTCGAGGGTGGTCCGCAGCCTTTCGTCCTGGGCCCGGGCGACGAGATCCTCATCACCGAGATGGAACATCACGCGAACCTGGTTCCCTGGCAGCAGGTCGCGCAGCGCACGGGCGCAACGCTGCGGTGGTTCGGTGTGACCGACAGTGGGCGGCTGGACATCGACCCGTCCCTGATCACCGACCGCACCAAGGTCGTCTCGGTGACCCATCAGTCCAATGTGCTCGGCACGATCAATCCGATCCCCCGGATCGCCGAGATGGCGCATGCGATGGGGGCGGTCATGATCGTCGACGCGTGCCAGTCGGTACCGCACATGCCCGTGGACGTCACTGCCCTGGGGGCTGATTTCGTGGCGTTCAGCGGGCACAAGATGCTGGCCCCGACTGGCGTCGGTGTGCTGTGGGGCCGATCCGACCTGCTCGCACAGATGCCGCCGATGCTGACCGGGGGCTCGATGATCGAGCAGGTCTTCATGGACCACTCGACATTCGCGGCGCCGCCGCAGCGATTCGAGGCCGGCACACCGAACATCGCCCAGGCAGTCGGACTGGCAGCGGCTGTGGACTACCTGGAAGCCGTGGGGATGCAGAACGTGCACGAGCATGAGGTGTATCTGACCGGATTGGCGCTCGAAGGGCTCGGCTCGCTGCCGGGGATCCGCATCATCGGGCCCACGGATCTGACAGACCGGGGCGGTGCCGTCTCGTTCGTCGCCGATGGCGTGCACTCCCACGATCTCGGGCAGGTGCTCGACGACAGCGGTGTGGCCGTTCGTGTGGGGCACCACTGCGCCTGGCCGTTGCACCGTCGATTCGGGGTGGCCGCCACCACCCGCGCCAGCTTCTACATCTACAACGACGAACAGGATGTCGAGGCACTTGTGGCCGGTACCCGGCGAGCCTTGGAGTTCTTCGGATGAACCTCGAGAATCTCTACCAGGAGATCATCCTGGACCACTATCGTCACCCCCGCTCCAAGGGACTTCGGGAGCCGTTCGATGCCGAGGTCCACCATGTCAATCCCACGTGTGGCGACGAGATCTCGTTGCGGGTGGACGTCGAGGACGGGCTCGTCAAGGACATCTCCTACGACGCCACCGGCTGCTCGATCTCACAGGCGTCCGCCTCGGTCATGTACGAACAGTTGGTGGGCAAGCCCCTCGACCAGGGGTGGCCGGTTCTGGACGAGTTCGTGCACATGATCGAGGGCCGCGGGAAGGTCGAACCCGACGAGGACGTGCTCGGGGACGGCATCGCCTTCGCGGGGGTGGCTGCGTATCCGGCGCGGGTCAAGTGCGCACTGCTGGGGTGGATGGCCTTCAAAGACGCAACACTGCAAGCCCTCGGAAAGGACTTCACATGAGTGTGACCACCGAAGAACTCACCGAACGCATGCGCGATGTGGTGGACCCCGAGTTGGGCATCAACGTCGTGGACCTCGGACTGGTCTACGGCGTGCATCTCGACGACGACGAGATCGCGACGATCGACATGACGTTGACGTCGGCGGCCTGCCCCTTGACCGACGAGATCGAGGATCAGACCCGAATGGCGTTGTCCGACGTTGTGAAGGACTTCCGCATCAACTGGGTGTGGATGCCGCCGTGGGGGCCTGACAAGATCACCGACGAGGGCCGCGAGATGCTGCGAGCTCTGGGGTTCAACGTCTGATCGTGCGGAGGGTCACTGACGACCCTCCGCACGATGAGCGGGCATCGAACTGAGGCAGGTGCCGTTGGGGCATGCCCGCCGATGTCCGCGAGGTGGGCCGGATGCCACAGTGGACGCTGTGATCCAGGCCTCCGACATCGAACTGCGCGCCGGGGCTCGCCTGCTCATGTCGGATGTCAGTCTGCGTGTCGGTGCGGGGGACCGCATGGGTCTGGTGGGGCGTAACGGGGCGGGCAAGACCACCCTGATGAAGGTACTGGCCGGACTGGGGCAACCCGCGGCCGGCACGGTGGTGCGTGGCGAGGTCGGGTATCTGCCGCAGGACCCCGCGACCGCTGATGGCAATCAGAGCGCACTGGCCAGGATCATGAGCGCCCGGGGCTTGGATGCCGCGGTGACCCGCATGCAGAAGCAGGCAGCACGCATGCAGGAGGCCAGCATGCGCGACGATGCGATGCGGCGCTACGCACGCGCGGAGGCCGAGTTCCTCGCGCAGGGGGGTTACGCCGCGGAGTCGGAAGCGCTGTCAGTCGCAGACGGTCTCGGGCTGACGGCCGAGCAACTCGCGCGACCACTGCAGACCCTGTCCGGGGGCCAACGCCGGCGCGTGGAGTTGGCAAGGATCCTGTTCGGCGGGGGAGAGGGTGTGCTGCTGCTGGACGAGCCGACGAACCACCTCGACGCCGACTCCATCACCTGGCTACGTGGTTTCCTGCGCTCCTACCCCCATGGCCTGGTCGTCATCTCGCACGACGTGGCTCTCCTGCGGGATGTGGTGAACCGCGTCGCCCATCTCGACGCGACCAGGTGCGTCGTGGAGGTCTACAACCTGGGATGGGACGCCTACCAGCGACAAGTCGAGGTGGATGCCCGTCGGCGACGACGTGAGCAGGCCAACGCCAGCAAGCAGGCCGAGGCCCTACGCAGCCAGGCCGAACGTATGCGGGCGAAGGCGACCAAAGCCAGGCAGGCCCAGACCATGTTGCGGCGGGCGGATTCCCTCGAAGCCTCTGTGGAACCCGAGCGTCACGCGGACCGCACCGCCGCGTTGCGCTTCCCGGAGCCGTCGGCATGCGGCCGGGTACCCCTGCGTGGTGACGGGCTGTCCAAGGCATACGGCTCTCAAGAGGTCTTCCTGGACGTGGACTTGGCCATCGACCGTGGGGCACGCGTGGTCGTGCTCGGCCTCAACGGCGCCGGGAAGACCACCCTGTTGCGGATCCTGGCCGGCGAGGTGCCGCCCGACACCGGGGACATCGTCGCGGGTCACGGGCTAGTGGTCGGCTACTACGCGCAGGAGCACGAAACTCTCGACCCCGAGCGCAGCGTCCTGGACAACCTGCTCGCGCGCTGCGATCTCAACCAGACCGATGCCCGATCCGTGCTCGGCCGTTTCCTGTTCAGCGGCGATACGGTGTTCCAGCCTGCAGGGACGCTCAGCGGCGGGGAGAAAACCAGGTTGGCCCTGGCCTGCCTGGTCGTGTCGGGCGCGAACGTGCTTCTGCTCGACGAGCCGACCAACAACCTCGACCCCGCCTCACGGGCCGAGATTCTGGCGGCTCTCGGCGACTACGAAGGGGCCGTCGTCCTGGTGACACACGACCCGGGCGCCGTGCAGGCTTTGCAGCCCGAACGGGTATTACTGCTGCCGGACGGGGCAGAAGATCTTTGGAGTGACGCGTACCTCGAGTTGGTGTCCCTGGCCTGACGGACGCGAAACGCGGCGTATGGTATCTCCAAGAGTTGATTCTGAAGAGAGGTGCGCAGCCCACAATGGCCGTTCTGAAGAAGGGGCGCCGCATCACCGGCGCTGAGCGGGAGAGCCTCACCGACGAGGTGAAGGCTCAGTACACGAACGGGGCCAGCATCCGGGAACTCGCCAACGACACCGGCAGATCCTACGGATTCATACACCGACTCCTGGTCGAGTCGGGGACACAGTTGCGTGGACGAGGTGGCCCCACGCGGGCCAAGAAGGCCAGTTGACCGGGGAATCTTCGAGGACTCGCTGAGGTTGACTCACCGGGACCGCGCCCTGCCGTCCCGGATATGGGGCAAGCATGTCGATGATGCGCACGCATTCTGCGATGCGTTCTTTCTCGCGCGACGAGAGTGTCACTGAGCACAGACTGGCGCCGGGCACGGTCCGACGGATCCTCGGATACGCCCGCGGGTATCGGGCCCTGATCATCGGATTTCTGGTCCTGCTGGTCGTCGACTCGCTGCTTGTTGTGGCTCAACCCTTGCTGTTCCGGCGCATCGTCGACGACGGAATCACTCCGGGCAACGCCTCCGTGGTGACCGTGAGTGCCCTGTTGGTGGCCCTGCTGGCCGTCGTCGATGCTGTGGTCGGCCTGGTCAGTCGGTGGCAGTCCGCGCGTATCGGCGAAGGGCTCATCTTCGACCTGCGCACCGAAGTGTTCGCCCATGTGCAGCGTCAACCGGTGGCGTTCTTCACCCGCACGCAGACCGGGGCGCTTGTGTCGCGATTGAACAGCGACGTCATCGGTGCCCAGCAGGCGTTCACCTCGACCCTGTCAGGGGTCTTGGGCAATCTGATCAGCCTGGTCATCGTGCTGGTGACGATGTTCGCGCTGTCCTGGCAGATCACCTTGGCCTCGTTGGTCCTGGTTCCGTTGTTCATCCTCCCCGCCAAGTGGATGGGGAGGCGGCTGGCTGGGCTGACCCGGCAGCAGATGCAGATGAACTCGGACATGAGCACCCAGATGACCGAACGGTTCAACATCGGGGGAGCACTGCTGGCGAAGTTGTTCGGCCGGCCGGTAGAGGAGGATGCGGCGTTCGCGGGCAGGGCGGCCCGGGTGCGCGACATAGGCGTGCAGATCGCGATGGCCAACCGCTACTTCTTCACAGCACTCACACTCGTCGCCGCCCTCGCCACCGCATTGGTCTACGGCCTGGGAGGCAACCTGGTCATCACCGGGGCGCTGACCTTGGGCACGCTGCTGGCGCTCACCGGCCTACTGGCTCAGCTCTACGGCCCCTTGACCGCGCTGAGCAACGTGCGGGTGGACGTCATGACGGCCCTGGTGAGTTTCGAGCGTGTATTCGAGGTCCTGGACCTGCCCCCGCTGATCACCGAGCGTGACTCGGCCGTGTCCCTGCCGCGCCGCCCGGTGAGTGTGCAGTTCCGGGATGTGGACTTCCACTACCCCTCGGCCGCAGAGGTCTCCCTGGCTTCGCTTGAGTCTGTTGCCGTCGAGGAGACCCGGGCGAGTGATCAGATCCTGTACAGCGTTGACTTCGAGGTTCCGGCCGGGGGCCTGGTCGCGCTGGTGGGACCGAGCGGTGCCGGCAAGACGACGATCACCCAACTCGTGGCTCGCCTCTACGATGTCGACTCCGGTGCGGTTCTTCTCGACGGCACGGACGTGCGGGATGTGACCATGGCGTCACTGCGCGGCACCGTGGGTTATGTGACGCAGGACGCCCACATGTTCCACGACACCATCGAGGCGAATCTGCGCTACGCGGCACCCGACGCCACCGACGAACAGATCTGGGCGGCCTGCGAGGATGCCCAGATCGCCGAGTTGCTGCGCAGCCTCCCGGACGGCCTGCAGACGGTGGTCGGGGACCGTGGCTACCGCCTCTCCGGCGGTGAGAAGCAGCGTCTGGCGATCGCCCGCCTACTCCTCAAGCGCCCGGGTGTGGTGGTCCTCGACGAGGCGACCGCCCACCTCGACAGCGAGAACGAACGTGCGGTGCAACGAGCGCTGGCCGCGGCATTGGAGGGCCGGACGTCCTTGGTGATCGCGCACCGGTTGTCCACCGTTCGGGACGCCGATCTGATCCTGGTGGTGGAGGACGGCCGGATCGTGGAACGGGGGACGCACGACGACCTCTTGGCCGCCGACGGCCTGTATGCGCGTCACTACGAACAGTTCAGTCTCGATGCCTCACAGTGAGCGCACCGCACCGCCGTCGATGGTCACGAGCGACCCGTTGATGTAGGACGCCGCCGGCGACAGCAGGAACGCTGCGACCCGACCGAACTCTGCGGGCTCGCCGTAGCGCCGTAGTGGGATGGTGGCCTCGCGGCGCCGGCGGACGGTGTCCGGGTTACCCTCCCTGGCGTCCTGGGCGAACACGTTGTCTGTCGCGATCCGGCCAGGGAGCATGCCGTTGACGCGCACCCCCTGCGGACCCAGTTCGTCGGCGAGGTCCTTGACCACCATCGCCAAGCCGGGCCGCAACCCGTTCGACAATGCCAGGCCGGGGATGGGGGCACGCGCCGAGGTCGACAGCACAAACACGATGCTGCATCCGGCACCTGCCGGTTCCGTGTGGACCGTCGTGCTGGACGCCGTGGCGCGCGCCACCCGCAGACCACCCAGGAAGACCGTCTCGAACGCCTCCCGCCACGCGGTCTCGGATGCTGTCATCGGAGTCCCAGGTGTCGGACTGCCCGCGCTGATCAGAGCCCCGTCGAGACGGCCGAAACGTGCCAGTGCTGCAGCGGCGGCGATCTCCGAGGTGGTCTCGGCAGCGAGATCCGCAGCGATGCCGACCGCCCGACCCGGCCCCAACTGTTCCACTGCGGCGTCGAGTACAGCTTGGTCACGGGCGACCAGCACGACGTTCGCGCCTTCGTCGACGAGCGACTTGGCAGCGGCGAAACCGAGGCCGCGCGACGCGCCCGTGACGATCAAGCAGCGGTCGGTGAGTCCGAGGTCCATAGAGCCATGCTGCCTCAGGCAGAAGGCGTTAGTGCGCTGCGACGCTCCCGCTCGTCGCGCACCTCGCGGCGCAGCAACACGACGAACCCGATGGGCAGCAGAATGCAGAAGATCAACCACTGTCCGGCATACCCCAGATGAGGTCCGACCCCGGGACCCTTCACAGGCACCGGTGGGAGCACGTCCGAGGGCTCGGAGGTCACGGACTGAAGGTAGGGCTGGTAGCACGAGGACTGCGGGCACAGGCTGGCGGTGTGCAGCGTCGTGGCTTCACCATTGCTCAACAACCCGGCACCGCGTTTGGGTTCGCTGGGCTGCAGGACACCAGTGACCGTCACCTCGCCGGCCGGGGGCGGGGGAGCGACTGGTGACTCGGCGTTACTGCGGGTGGCCTCCAACCATCCCCGCAGGACCAGAATGCTGGTGCCGTCGGGGCTGCGAAGTGGCGACACGACCCACAGGCCCGGCATCCCTTCCTGGCTGCGGTTGCGGATGAGCACGGAACCGTTGTCATAGACCCCGGAGACGGTGACCGACGTGTACTGCCGGTCGCTGGGAAGTGGCTCACCGGGGCCCAGCACCGACGCCAGCGGTTCCGGCGGTGTCTGTTCGGCGACTGCGAGTTGCGCCTCCAGTGCCGAGCGACGCTCATGGCGCTCGTACTGCCAGTTGGCGGCAACCAGCGACAGTGCCATGCCGATCGGCAAGGCGATGAGCATGGCGATCCACCGGGGTTGTCGCAACACTGCCAGGACGTCGGACACGCGGGACTACTCGTCCTCGAGACGGAAACCGATCTTGAGTGTCACCTGGAAGTGCTCGACGCCGCCGTCTCGGATGTAACCGCGCACATCAGTGACCTCGAACCAGTCGATGTGCCGCAGGGTTTGCGATGCCCGCGCCACGCCGTTGCGGATGGCCTGGTCGATGCTGTCCGGCGACGTACCGACGATCTCGGTCAGCCGGTAGGTCCTGTTGCTCATCTGCTGCTCCGTTCCGCTCGGTCAATCCAGACCTTGCAGTTGATCGGTGAGATCGACGCTTCCACCGTAGTTCAGGTCTTGCGGGATGACTTTGCCCACCTCCGCAGCCGAGATGCAAACTGCCGTATCGACCGACCCGACCGTGACCGATGAGTCTCCGCCTTCCGCGCGGACATACACCGACGTTTCACCGGCCGACACTTGCGCCGTGACCGGTTCACCGGATCCGATCGCCACCGAGATCAGGCCTGGCCCGGCGGCGCGGTAGTCGAGGGCCACCGTGTGCAGCCACGGGATCAGCGCATGCTCCAGGGGGATCGTGACGGCCGAACCGGCCTCAACGACGTAGCAGCCATCGGGCGGTGGCAGCGCAGTTGCACCGTCGACCGCGGCAGGGACCAATCGTCCCCGGTTGTCCAGGATCTGCAGATTGCTGGTGCTCGAGGCGAAGCCCGGTCTCTTCGGCAACGGGGCGAGGAACCAACTGGCCTGGTTGTACGGGTGAGTCACGGGCAACAGGAGGAAGTCCGGCACATCCTGATCGAGCAACGGCACATCCTGATCTGCCAGCGCCAAGTCGGCGCGGGCGTTGCCGACCCACCCCTCCGCCGGGTTCTTCGACCAGATCGCCGCATAGGCGAGGATCGAGATCATCGTCGCCAGGGCGATGGTGGCCACCGCGCCGAACAACGGCCAGCGAATCGCAGGCCTGGCCAGGCGCTCCCGCTCGGCCGCAACGGTGGCGCCGATCGCCACGCTGATGGGGATCATCGCCGTGGCCACGTAGCGTCCCGCTTGCACGACGGCCGGATCGCCTCCCTCCCCGAGACGTCCCACCGCGAAGGTCGACAGATCGACAGCCAGGTAGATTCCCGCAGCGATCCAGGCCTTGCGTGCCGGTCCCGACCTGCGGCACCCGAGCACCACCAATGTGAGGGTCATTGCGGCGCCGAGCGCGATCATCAGTGGTGGCGGATCCGCGAAGGAGGCGCTGAAATCGACCGGCGTCCAGCGCAGGGGGCCCCCGACCAGAGCCGGGCTGATCGTGTTGAACACCGCCCTGGACACCAACTCGGCAACCTGCCCCGGCCCGGTGGGCAACCGGGTGCGTCCTTGCGCGACCTGGGCGAACGCCGCCAGGTACACCATCAGGAACACCGCCCACGACAGCCAGAGGCGCCAGTGCCGTCTCAGGCTGACCCGAGCAGAGGACCAGAACCTGCCGGAGGGTGCGACCAGGACTGTCACCAGGAAGAGCCAGCCCGGGATCAGCATGCTCTTCTCAAAGAAGGCCAGGGCCACTCCCACCAGCATGAAGGTGGTCACCAGGGCGGCACGGGATCCGGTCCGCAGGTGTCGGACATGGGTGACGGTGGCGAACAGCGCGCAGGTCATCAGGGGCACGATCGTCAACGCCGCGGCCCACCACGTGAGGGCAGGCATCATGATCGGGGCCAGCAGGAACACCGCCAGAGCCACGACAGTCTCGATCCGGCGTCCGAGCAGGGTGGCGAAGGCCAGCACCGCCGCCGTGACCAGAGCCACCTGACCGACCAGCATGGTGGCCGCGACCAGTCCGTAGTCGAGCCCGGCCGCCTCCTGGATGAGCCAGACGACGAAATACGTCGCCGGCATGACATGCCCATCGTGGTTGTTCAGCAGCAGATCGGCGGACAGTCCGAGCCGGGCGGCTTGCCCCTGGAGGATGAAATCATCCCAGTAGAGCCAGCCGCCGGCCATCACGATCGCCCACAGGAGCATGTGCGCAGTGACGACCACACCGACCCCGACGGCGAAGATCCGGGGCGGGGTCGTCACGACGGGGGCGTCGAGCGTTGCGGTCATGTGACTCCCGGGCGTTGGCGGGTCTGCGCGGGCGAGACTACCGTGGAGGTGTGACCAGGACCAGTAGCGTGTCGATCACGGGGGCGCAGGCGCCCCTGAGCGCAGACCAGCGCGCCCGGACGCGCCGGTACCTCATCTCCATGGCGATCCGGACGGTCTGTTTCATCGGCGCGATCATCGCCAGCGGTTGGTTGCGCTGGGCGCTCGTGGCCGGGGCGGTCCTGCTTCCCTACGTCGCCGTCATCATGGCCAACGCGGGCCGGAAGCGCTCGGAACGCCCGCAGCCCATGATCATCCTCAATGATCAGCGCGAGATCGGGGCTCGCCCGCACGACTAGCGTCATAGGGCCTCGCTGGGGCTGCTCAGGTTGAACCCGTCGACCAGCAGGGCGGGCATCCGCGTGCGCGTGAACCAATCGGCCCATTCCCGGGGAAGACAGTCCGCCGGAGTTGAAGCGTCCTGGATCCGCGCGAGCAGGTCGGTGACCGACACGTTGAACCGGAAGTTGGGCAGCGCCGCAACCACCTCACCACCACGCACACGGTAGACGCCATCGCGGGTCAGGCCCGTCAGAAGGAGATTCTGCGGGTCCACCTCGCGTATGTACCACAGACAGTTGATCAGGATGGCGTCCTCAGTGCGCGCGATGAGGCTGTCGGCGGCCCCGTGCCCGTCGTGGTCCTCGCAGATCAGGTTGTCGGCGAGGTACAGCGGACGCAGGCCGAAGCGCGCGGCCGTCGGGCGGCTGGCCCGCAGCGCCGTGAGGACGCCCGCAGAGATCAGATCTGTGCGTCGCAGCGGCAGCCCGTTGTCGAAGACGGACTCCACGCTGGAGTTGGCATCGACCACGACGCTGGCGGACGTCGTCAGCGTCGGATCCCACGGATCGGCGTAGAGATCGAGTGCGCGCGACGTCAGCACCTCCCCGATCCGGGTGGTACCACCAGGGCGGGAGAACACGTTGTGGCCCTCCACCGCGTCCCGACCGTTGGCCGACCAGGCGAGGTAGATCAACAGGTCGGCGACCGCACTGGGGGTCAGGATCACGCGGTGGCGTCCGGGTTGTTGCTCCTCGCGGGTGGCCTGCAGCGCGAGTCGTTGCGTCGCCAGACTGGTCACCGCACCCGCATCGACGTCCAGTGAGTTGGCACCCCACCAGGTGGAGCCGCCGTCATCGCGTACGGAAGACTCCAACCGCACCCCGGCCTGCACATGCCGCAGCCCCAGCCCGGTCGTGGAGGCCATGTAGGTCGTGGTTCGGTCCAGTTCGGCGTACCCGAACTGGCGACCCTCGGCACCCAGGAATGTGGCCACCAGGGATTGCATAGCGCTGGTTTCGTCGGACGGGATCGGCTCCGCCTGTTGCGCGAAGTCCGGCGGCTCACCGCCTTCGATCAGTTCCGCGGAGTCCGTGATGGGCGCCCTGTCCACCGCCCGCGCACACTCGGCTGCCATCTGCGCAGCATCCCGCAGCCCAGTGACCTGCCCGGAGCACACGGCGACGCGGCTACCTCCCTCGGCCGGTTCCATCGCGATCACCGTCAGGCTCGTTGTCAGGGTGTCGCCGTTGGTCGTCAGTGCCGAGTTGGCCCACCTCAGGTTCTGGCTGTGTGACGAGCGCGCGATGACACAGCCGGTGCCCAGTTGATCAAGCGCCGCGTAGACCTGGTCGACAGGGTTCATCGGGCCTCCTCCCTCGTGTTCAGCACCGAGATATCAGAGAACACCGCCGCCGGACACCCGTGCGACACGGCGGCCACCTGGCCCGGTTGACCCTTCCCACAGTTCATCGCTCCGCCCAGCAGGTAGGTCTGCGGACCCCCGATCGCCTGGAGCTTGCGCCAGAAATCCAGTGTGTTCGCCTGGTACGCCACATCGCGTACCTGACCCACCAGTTGACCGTTCTGGATGCGGTAGAAGCGCTGACCGGTGAACTGGAAGTTGAACCGCTGCATATCGATCGACCACGACTTGTCGCCCACGATGTACAGGCCGTCTGCGACACCCGCGATCAGCCCCTCGGTGTCCGGACCGGTGGGGTCGGGCTGCAGACTGACGTTCGGCATGCGCTGGATGGGAACGTGCTCGGCGCTGTCCGCGTAGGCACACCCGTTGGACCGACGACCTGGCCCTGCCATCTGCCGATCGAGCTGGTATCCGACCAGCACGCCGTCGCGCACGATGTCCCACTCCTGTGCAGCCACCCCCTCGTCGTCCCAACCGACCGTCGACATTCCGTGGGGAGTCGTGCGGTCGGCACGGATGTTCATGAGCGGGCTGCCGTACTGCAGCGTGCCGAGCAGGTCCGGGGTGGCGAACGATGTTCCCGCATAGTTCGCCTCGTAACCCAGCGCACGGTCCTTCTCGGTGGCGTGGCCCACCGACTCGTGGATCGTCAGCCACAGATTGGTCGGGTGGATGACGAGGTCGTACCGTCCGGGCTCGATGCTGGGTGAGCGTGACTTCTCGATCAACGCGTGGGGCAGGGAGGCCAACTCCTCGGCCCAGTTCCAGTGGCCCGTCACATACTCCCAGCCGCGCCCGGTCGGAGGTGCTGTGGTGGACATGTCATCGAAACCATCGGCGGTGAGAACAACCGCCGTGTAGCTGGGATGGGTGCGGGCCCGTTGTTGCCAGACCCGGGTCCCCGCGAGATCGGCCAAGAAGGTCGTCTCCAGGGTGCACTCGAGAGTGGCACTGCTGTGGTCGACCGAGGCCGCCAGTGGGGCGGACAGGTCCTTGAGTGTTGCCACCATCTCGTCGATGGGCACCGAGAAACTGTCAATCTCGTAATCGGAGATGTGCATGCCCACAGCCACCGGCTCGTCGGCCAGTTCGACTTCGGGGCCGGGCAGTGCGGCGCACCGGGCGGCAAGTTCACAGGCCCTGCGCGCAACCGTCCGCACCGCCGCGGGGCTCGTGTCACTTGTCGCCGCGAAACCCCAGGCTCCGTCCACGATCACCCGCACGCCCACGCCGATCGACCGCTGATCCACGGCTGTTTCGACCGCGAGATCCCGCAGGTGCAGGTATCGGTGCCTGGTCTGGTGCACTCGGACGGCCGCATAGGAGGCGCCGAAGCGCGCGCACTCGCTCAACGCCGCATCCTGGATCCTGGCAAGCTCGACGCGCTGGAAATGAACGTCGAGCCGGGACAGGTCTGGTTCGGGGGTCACACTTCAGCATTCTGCCCCTGCTCATGACACCCTTACAGCCGTGACGGTGATTCTCGACCTGCGTGTCCTGCCCGGGCCCAATCCGGATATCGGCGGACCAGCGGTCCGTTTGAGCATCGCAGGAGGATGGGAAGGCAAGGACGAGACCGTTGAAACGGTGCTCAGTGCCGCCTCAGCCGTTGGCCTTGACCTCCCACACGATGAGATCGTGACCCGCCCCACCGACGAGGGCTACGTCGTCGCGTGGCCTGTGAGTGACCGCGCACTGGCACACGCGCACGCCCAAGCGGTGCAGGCACTGTTGTACGAAGCGCCGGTGCCTCCCCAACAGGAGCAGGCGCCGCGGCCGTTCGATGTCATCGACCCCGAGGTGCCGTGTGTGGCCATCAGTGGGACGAACGGCAAGACCACCACCACCCGGCTGATCGCCCACTGCGCCCAGACAGCGGGGCTGTCCACCGCGTGGTCGAGCACGGATGGGGTGTTCCGCGACGGCCGTCTCGTGGAGTCCGGCGACTACAGCGGCCCCGGCGGCGCTCGCCGGGTGCTGAGCGAGCCGGGTGTCGAGTTCGCGGTGTTGGAGACGGCACGCGGCGGGCTGCTCCTGCGCGGCATGAGCGTGAGCCGGGTGGACGTGGCGGTGGTGACGAACGTGGCAGCCGATCACCTGGGCAGTCACGGCATCAACACAGTGGAGCAACTGGCCATGGTGAAGGCCACGGTCGTCAGGATCGTGGACGTCGACGGTTGGACGGTGCTGAACGCAGACGAGCCGTTGGTGCGACACATGGCCGAACAGTCCGCCGGACACATCTGGTTCTTCGGGCTGGACTCACCGCCCCAGGGTGAGCGATTCACCACGGTGCGCGACGGCCGGGTCATCGTGGGCGGATCCTTGACAGCCGATCTGGGCGCCGTTGCGGACATGCCCGTGACCGTGGCGGGACACGCCAGGTTCAACGTCGCGAACGTGCTCGCGGCAGCATCGGCGGCCCTGGCCGCGGGGATACCGGTGGAGGCCGTCCGTGAAGGCCTGCGCACCTTCCGGCCGGACAGCGAACTGTCATCGGGCCGCTTCAACTGCTGGGCTGTCAACGGCCGGCGCATCATCCTTGACATGGCCCACAACACAGAGAGCCTGCGGGAGTTGCTCACCACCGCGCGGCACCTGGCCGGCGACGCCCGGCTCTGGGTCGCCTTCGGTACTGCCGGTGATCGCGAGGATGAGGTGCTGCAAGGCATGGGCTTCACCGCCGTGGACCTCGCGGACGAGGCCTTCCCGGTCGACAAACCCGGCTACCTGCGCGATCGCACGACCGACGAGATGCGCGCCCAGTTCATCGCAGGGATGGCTGTGGCGGGAGCCAGCAGCACCACGTGCTTCGACAACGAACTGCACGCCCTGAGCAGCCTCGTGGAAACGGCGGCGCCTCATGACGTCATCGTGATCACGATCGCCGAACAACTCCCGGAACTGCAGCAGTGGATGCGCGCCAGGAACGGCGAGGAGGTCGATCCGAGCAGTTGGGCCTGAACGGCCTCAGGCGTTGTGGGCCGCGTCCATCAAAGTGTCGGCCAGGGCCTGCATGTCGTCACCCATGACCGCCAACACGTCACCCGGATTCGCCAGTGACAACGCGTGTCGCGTGGCGTCGACCTCATCCAGGATGGTCACGGTCTGCCGGGTCCTTCCGGCGGACTGCTCGGACACACCTTGCGCGATGAGCCCGGCCACCTCACCGACCTCTCGTCCGCGGCGTTTCTGGTCCTCGCGGATCACCACAACATCGAAGAACTCCGCTGCCGTACGCCCGAGGTCGATGATGTCCTCGTCGCGCCGATCGCCGGCAGTGCCGACGACGCCGATGCACCGCCTGCGGGCGATGTCGTGGCTGTTCTTGGTCAGGCCCTCCAGATAGGACAGGAGGAACTCCCCGAGGGCGCGCAGTCCGGCGGCGTTGTGCGCGTAGTCCACGAAACCGTGCACCCCGTTGACATCGATGTGGTTGAGACGTCCCGGTGCGGAGTCCCAGGTCGGCAGGAAGCCCGTGAGACCGGCGCGGATGTCGTGCAGATGTGCTCCCTGTGCGAAGGCCGCCCCCGCAGCGGCCATGGCGTTCATGACGTTGAACCGCGCCTTTCCACCGTAGGTCGCGGGCAACCTGTCGCAGTAGGTGAGGCGCATCGACCGGCGACCCTGCCGCAAGAACACGTACTCTCCGCGGTCATCGGACTCCAGCAGGACCGCGGTGCCGCCGCGCCGACAATGCGCCTCGGCCAACTCCCGGCCCTCCGTGCCGGGTCCACCGAGACTGACCCAGATCACCTCGCCCCGACACCGTCGACGCATCTGGGCGACTAACGGATCGTCGGCGTTGAGGACGGCATATCCGTCGCGTGGGACAGCTTCGACCACGACGGCCTTCACGTCTGCCAGTTGCTCGAGGGTGTTGATCCCACCGAGTCCGAGGTGATCCGGGGCGACGTTCGTCACCACCGCGACATCGTTGCGGTCGTACCCGAGGCCCTCGCGAAGGATGCCGCCGCGGGCGACTTCGAGCACCGCGAAGTCGACGCGCGGATTCTGTAGGACCATCCGGGCGCTCTTCGGGCCGGAGGCATCGGCCTGGATGATCAGTCGCTGGTCGATGGTGATGCCATCGGTGGAGGTCATACCGACCTTGCGGCCCATACCTTTGAAGATGGCGGCGATCATGCGCGCGGTGGTGGTCTTGCCGTTGGTGCCGGTCACCGCGACGATCGGGAGTCGCGCGGGCGAACCTGCGGGGAAGAGTCCATCGATCACGGCCTTGGCCACGAACTGCGGTTCCCCCACTGTGGGGTGGGTGTGCATCCGGAACCCGGGGGCGGCGTTCACCTCGCAGATGCCGCCACCGGTCTCGCGCACGGTCTCGGCGATGTCGGGACAGATGAAGTCGATACCGGCCACGTCGAGTCCGACGACGCGGGCCGCCTCCTCGGCGATCTCGACGTTGTCCGGGTGGGCGTCGTAGGTCCGGTCTATCGAGATGCCGCCCGTGCTCATGTTGCCGGTGGCGGCCAGTCGTACTTCGACGCCCAGTGGCGGCACGTCGCTCATGGCGTACCCCTGTGCGGCGACGAGTTCCTCCGCGGCGGCATTGACGCGTATACGGGTGAGCACCTTCTCATGCCCCACGCCGCGTCGCGGATCCGCGTTGACGATCTCGACCAACTCCGCCACCGTGTGCTCGCCGTCGCCGACCACGTGGGCGGGCACCCGCTCGGCCACAGCGACCATGTGGCCGCCGACCACCAGCACCCGGTAGTCCTTGCCGGTGTAGAAGCTCTCGACGATGACCCGGCCGTTGCGGGCTTGTTCCTTGGCCGCGGGGAAGGCCTGTTCCACCTCCTGGCCGCTGCGCAGGTCCAGTTGCACACCGCGGCCGTGGTTCCCGTCGGCCGGCTTGAGGACGACCGGGAAACCGATGCGCTCGGCCAGCCGCACCGCCTGCTCGGGAGTGCGACAACTCTGCGACTGCGGCACCGGCAACCCCGCCGCCCCGAGCAGGCGTCCGGTGAGCTCCTTGTCGGAGGCGATGTCCACCGCCAGCGCACTTGTCTGCGACGTCATCGTGGCCCGGATCCGCCGCTGGTGCACCCCTTGACCGAACTGGACCAGCGAGCCGGAGTTCAGTCTGATGTAGGGGATGTCGCGGCTGGCGGCCTCGTCCACCAGCGCCTGGGTCGAAGGCCCGAAGGCATACCGCTCGGCGTCGAGCAGGAACCGTTCGAGTTCGGCGACGAAATCGAAGTCGGGATCCGGCTCGACCAAGTGGTTGACGAGGCGAACGGCCAGTTTGCCCGCAGCCACTCCCACCCGCTCATCGAGATAGCCGTAGATGACGTTGTACTGACCGGGCTTGTCCGCCGACCGGGTCTTGCCCCGCCTCACCTCGTGCCCCGCCTCGGCCTGCAACTGCAGTGCCACGTGTTCGGCCACGTGGCCGAGCCACGTACCCTCCTGCAGCCTTTCCAGGAAGCCACCGCGCTTGCCCCGGGAGCACGAGTGCTCACCCACACCCGGCAGCACCGCCATCAGACGGTCAACGAAGCCGGGGATCTTGTCGCTGGGCCACTGCTCGAGCGGTCCGAGATCGACGAGCAGGTGGATGCACTGGTCGTAGGACCACACGTTCGGGCCGCGATACACGCGGGTACGCAGGATCTCCAGACTGCCGCCCGGGACCTCCGGCGGGCTTGCTGCACCGGTGCTCTCGGTCATGGTGCCTCCTCTATTCCGATGGCCGCAGACGACGACGCTTCACGGCCCGCTCGGCATTGCGATCATGTGCCCCCTCAGCGTTCACCCGCCGCGTGGCGGTTGTTGCCGACACATGTTCTGAGGTGCGCCGGGCGATCTGGGCCTGCTCGACCGCCGTGCGGTACTCCACGAGTTGGCGCTCCGCGATGTCGAACGTCGTGCCCGACGGCAGGAAGTGGACTTTCGCCCCGGAGATCAGTATCGGGTCGGTTCCGCGCGCGGCATACGCATTGGTGACGGCACCGTCAGCTTCCGCCAGGAACACCGCGCCCCGCCCGTAGACCTCCATGATCGCCTCGTCGCGCACGATCGCCGAGGTGTCCTCGTCGACCCCCATCCCCAGAAGGCTCGGACTCGCGGCCACGAGGGCCAGGAGTCGGCCGAAGCGTCCACGCTGGGCGAAATGCTGGTCGACCACGACATCGGGGAGCAGTCCGAGCCCCTGCGCCAGACTGGCCATCCGCTGCTTGGGAGTTTCCCCGGCGGTGCCGAGCGCGACCATGTGCTCACTGACGACCGAGGCACCTGCGCTGGTGCCGCCCACGACCACGCCGTCGCGGTACAACTGCGTGACCCGGTCGCCGAGTGCGGTCCCACGAAGCACTGAGGCAAGACGGGCCTGGTTGCCGCCTGTGAAGAAGATCCCGGTCGCCCCTGATATCGCCTTCGTGGCGACCTGGGCTTGTGCCTCGGCCCGATTCACCGGACGCACCGACAGCACTTCGCGCGCCCCGAGTTCGTAGAAGACCCGCTCGTAGAGATCGGTGATCTCGTCGCCCAACGACGACGCGGTGGCGCACACCGCGATCACCGCCTCGGTTCCGCCACACAGCGAGACGAACCTGCGCAAGATCCGCTTGTGCCCCAACTTGTCCTCCGCGCCACCGATGATCATCAGTCGGCGGGGGCTCGTGGCTGTCACCTAGGCAACGTTACGGTGTGCCTCGCCACGATCGCACGACACCGCCACTGCACAATGGGGTGTGACCTTCACGCTGATCCTGATGCGGCACGCCAAGAGTGCCTACCCCGAGGGTGTCGGCGATCACGACCGGCCACTGAATGCTCGCGGTCGCCGAGACGCACCGGTGGCCGGGCAACTGCTGGCCCAGTCCCTGCCCACCGTCGATCTGGCTCTGATCTCCACAGCCACGCGGGCGCAACAGACCTGGGATCTGGCGCGACCGGCGGTCCAAGTGGTCGAGCAGCACGACGTTCCCCAGTTGTACTTGGCCTCACCGGACACCATGTTGCGCCGGGTCCGAGACGTGGACGTGCGGCGTTTGGTTCTCGTCTCGCACAACCCGGGTACCGAGGACCTCGCCGAACGCCTGACCCGCAACACGACCAGCGAGCAGTACCGGCGCATGTGCGCGAAGTTCCCTACGGCCGCCTTCGCAGTGCTGGAGTCCGATGCGCCCTTCGCCCAGTGGGGCTTCGGCACGGCGATATTGCGCGCTTTCGAGGTCGGCCGCGGCTAGACCTCATGGGGCGGCTCCTCAGCGTCCGGCGGGGTTCAGGTAGTCCGATGGGGTTCAGCGCCCGACGAATCCCATCTACCTGCACGAACCCCATCTACCTGCACGAATCCCACCCAACGCGCCGCTGGGGCCTGGATCCACCGCGCCGAGCCATGAACCGACCTGAGGCCCGAACACCGGGATGTTCCCGGTTGAGTCACCCTCGGCTACTCACCGATCGCTTCCACCTGCTGGCGCGTGATGCCCAACAGGTACAGAACCGAATCCAGGTAGGGCGCGGTGACGGAAGCGTCAGCAGCCGCCGCGACGGCCGGCTTGGCGTTGAACGCCACTCCCAACCCGGCAGTGGCCAGCATGTCGAGATCATTGGCACCGTCCCCGATCGCGACAGTGCGAGACAACGCGAAACCGAACTCATCAGCGAACTCGCGCAACGCCTGCGCCTTGCCCGCTCGGTCCACGATCGGCGGGATCACCCGGCCCGTGAGCACGCCATCGGCGATCTCGAGAGTGTTCGCCCTGAACCGATGCACCCCCAGTTGGGCGGCAAGCGGTCCGACGATCTCGGCGAACCCCCCGGAAACCAGGGCGAGTTTGTAACCCAAGGACACCAGGGTCCGGCACAGCGTACGGGCCCCCGGAGTCAGCCGAACCGTTTCGCGCACGGTCTGCAGAGCACTCTGCGGAGTGCCGGCCAGAGCCGCGACGCGTTCCCGCAGCGACTCCGCGAAGTCCAATTCGCCGGCCATCGCCCGGGCTGTGACATCCGCCACCGCGGCTTCACATCGGGCCTCTCGAGCGAGCAGGTCGATGACCTCGTCCTGAATCAATGTGGAGTCGACATCCATCACGACCAGCCGCGCACCCTGCCGGATGATGTCCGCGGATTGCACTGCGATATCCACACCCATCCCGGTGGCGATCGGCGCGAGCGCCTGCTTGAGTGCCACGGCCGGCACGCCGCTGACGGACATCTCGATGGCGGTGACGGGGTACTCGGCCGTGCGCACGATGCGCTCGATGTTTCCCGACCGGGCGGCGATCTCACCAGCGATTGTCCTGAGGTCGACCGCGGTCAGCTCAGGTGCCATCAGAACCGCCGACGCCGTCGCCGCATGCCGATCGACCACATCCCGGCACCCGGTTGTCACGTCCAGTTCCATGTTCAGGCGGCGGGCGCGCTCCCGGACGCCGTTCACGGATTCGGTATCCACAGCCACGGAAAGCACCAGCCTGCCCTGCACCACCAGCTGTTCGATGTCGCGCACCACGACGTCCTCGCCGAGCGAACCCAGCAACTCCGCGGTGATCCCAGGGCGGTCCCATCCGGTGAAAGTCAGCGTCGTCGTGCTCATGCGAACCTCCCGACACGACCGGGGTGCCTTTCGTCGGCGTTGACGTCGGCCGAGGTGTAGGCGGCCAAAGTGGCCAGGGCAGCTGTCTGCAGGACGCGCAGGAGCTCTCGCGTGCGCTGTGCCGGGGCGACGGCATCCACGGCAGTCCAGATCCGAGCCGCCCTGACGAGCAGCCCCCGCTGTTCGGAGTCCGCGTCCGGCGGCAGCGGGCGCACGGCGACCGCCCGGGCCGCGGCCGAGAACTGCAGCCCCGCCTCGCGTATCGAATGCTCGGCGACAACCACGGCCTCGGCCATGTCAGCGGCCGCCTGACGACGCTCGAGATTCATCGGCCGGGGGGTGTCGCACGCGACAAGGTCCCAGCCCCGCTCATCGGGGATCAGCAGATAGGACTGCCCGCGGTCACGCCCGTGCAGGACGACCGCCTCGCCGGCGGCGACCGCCGACTGTGTCGTCGCGCGCGGACCAGGGAGCACGGAGACGCCCAATGCGGGGCAGTACGCGGTGAGCGACGAAACGCGTCCCCGCAGTTCCGCGAGGGCGGCGACGGCGGAGGGGTCGAGTAGCTCGAGCAGATCGTCGCCGCCGGCCGTTGCCCGCCACCACGCCGGGATCCACCCGGCAAGTTGGAAGGAAGCGGGAACAACCGTCATGGCTATCCAGCGTAGGGTTATGTCTCGTGTCGGACGTCATCAACCTCACGGATGTGTCGGTCGTACGCTCTGGCTCGACGATCCTCGCCGACGTCGACTGGGCCGTTGCGGAGGGGGAGACATGGGTGGTCCTGGGACCCAACGGCGCGGGCAAGACCACCCTCCTGCAGATCGCTGCCACCTTGATCCACCCGAGTTCCGGGATCGCGGAGATCCTCGACGAACGTATCGGTCGTGTCGACGTGTTCGATCTGCGTCCGCGGATAGGCCTGGCCAGTTCCGCACTCGCGGTCCAGGTTCCGGACAACGAACGCGTGCGAGATGTGGTCATGACTTCGGCCTGGGCGGTCCTCGGCCGCTGGCGGGAGACCTACGACGCGGCCGATGAGTCGCGCACGATGCAACTGTTGTCCACATGGGGGCTGGCCGGCTTGGCACAGCAACGCTTCGGCACCCTCAGCGAGGGGGAGCGCAAGCGCACCCTGATCGCACGGGCGCTCATGAGCGACCCAGAGCTGCTTCTGCTCGACGAACCCGCGGCCGGCCTCGACCTCGGGGGCCGCGAAGATCTCCTTCGTCGCATCGACGACCTGGCCGACGACATCATGGCCCCTGCGGTGGTCATGGTGACCCACCACGTCGAAGAGGTTCCCCGGGCAACCACCCATGTGCTTCTGCTGCGCGAGGGCACGGTGGTCGCCGCCGGCCCTGTGGGGGAGGTGCTCACCTCGCAGAACGTGTCCCTCACGTTCGGTGTGGAAGTCGTGGTCGAGCAAGTCGGCGACCGGTGGTCGGCCTTCGTGAGCCGATGACCCTGTCGACGATGGCTGACGTCCGCCCCCCGAGGGACCGGTGATGGCTGTCGAGCCTGTCCTCGACCCGGCAGATCCGCGCCTGGCCCCGTACGTGCGTCTGACGGACATGCAGCTACGCATGGCACGCGAGCCAGTCGACGGCATCTTCATCGCCGAGGGGGAGAAGGTCATCCGCCGTGCGTTGTCGGCCGGCCTGCACCTGAACAGCGCCCTCATGGAGCCCAAGTGGCTTGCGGGGC
This sequence comes from Actinomycetota bacterium, assembly GCA_020636995.1. Classification (GTDB taxonomy): domain Bacteria; phylum Actinomycetota; class Actinomycetes; order S36-B12; family UBA10799; genus JADKAV01. The sequence goes on from JACJWU010000001.1 coordinate 387,068, forward strand.
TTCAAGAGGCTCTGCCGCGCGACGCGCACGTCTACCTCGCCGAGCCCGAACTTCTTCGGGGCGTCACGGGCTACCGCGTGCACCGCGGTGCGCTCGCCGTGTTCCGGCGACCTTCCCCGCGGGACCCAGCGGCTCTCATGGGCGCGGCGAGCACGGCCCTGTTGCTCGAGGACCTTGTCGACCACGCCAACGTGGGTGCGATCTTCCGCTCGGCTGCAGCGCTGGGCGTCGATGCCGTGTTGGTCACGCGGCGCTGCGCCGACCCGTGGTACCGCCGCAGCGTGAAGACCTCCATGGGCGCGGTGTTCGTTGTGCCCTGGGCAACGGTGCCAGATGCGGTGACGGGGGTCGATCTGGCGCGTGACGCCGGCATGACCACTGTTGCCTTGGACCCCTCCTCTGCACGGGCCCTACGCGACTGGGAGCGCAGCGGTCCAGCGCTGATGCTGCTGGGCAGCGAAGGGCCGGGCTTGAGTCCGGCGGCACGCTCATGTGCCGACACAACACTGGCGATCCCGATGCACAACGGAGTGGATTCGCTCAACGTGGCCAATGCCGCCACGCTCGCGTGTTATGTGTTGACCTCGTCGTGAACCGGCGGGGGAACCTCGCCACCGATCGGCTCGCCATGGCTGGAGCGACGCCACAAGATGTAGATGTACAACGGCACGCCGAGCACGATCAACATCCACAACCAGTAGATCTCCTGTACTCCACCGCCGTAGAAGGCGAGGATGACGAAGACCAGAGCAAGTACCGCAACCGTCATCTTGCGCGCCAGGTGTGTCACGGGCACCTTGCCCTTGTCCAGGGCCAACCACTTGATCTCTGCGGCCGCGCTGAACGCGTAGGACACCATCGTTGCCACCGCGGACACCAGGACCAGTTGCGCCACCGCATCGCCGAGACCGCCGCCGCCGAAGGACAGCGCGAGGATTCCCGCAGCCAGCGCGCCGCTGATGATCAGACCCGTGCCCGGCGCATGCCGGATGTTGAGCTTGCCGAAGACCTTCGGCGCGAGCCCGTCGAACTCCGCGGCCATCGGGATCTGACCCGACAGCAGCAGGAGGCCGTTCATCGCGCCCAGGCAGGAGATGACCGCCACCACTGCAACAGCGTCGGAGGCCCATGGCCCGAACATGTTCGCGGCCGCCACCGCGAAGGCCGCGTCGCTCTTGGCCAGTTCGGGTTGCGAGACGGCGCCGAACACGGCGGTGGTGCTCAGCAGATAGACCGCTGCCGCGGCGAGCGTGCCGATCATGGTGGCCCGGGGGATGGTCTTGTCGGGCTCATGCACGTCGCCTGCCGGAATCGTGGCCGCCTCGACTCCGATGAAAGAGAACAGCGTGTACGCCATCACCGCGGTGAGGACCTCCAGTGGCGGCAGACTGCTGGCGTTGAACGGGCCGAGGTTCGAGGCGTCGAATGCCAGGAAACCCAGCGTGCCGATCAGTAGGAGCGGCACAACCTTGAGGATCGTCAGGATCAGCGAGACGAACCCTCCGGTCACGACACCTTGGGTGTTCAAGAAGGTCAGCACAGCGATCACGCTCACGGCCACCACCGTGCTGAGTAGCCGATTCTCAACCACCGGCGGAATCAGCACACCGAGGTAGACCACGAGCGACGAGGCGATGGCTCCCACACCCACCCAGGCCCCGATCCAGTACGTCCATGCGGATTGGAAGCCGACGAAGTCCCCGAATCCCTGTCGGGAGAAGGCATACGGCCCGCCGACGTCCGGGGTGCGCCTGGCCAGCGACGCGAAGACGAGCGCGAGCATGAGGCTGCCGAAGGCGGTGATGGCGAAGCCCAGGATGCTGATCGGACCGTACTGCGCGAGCCAGGAGGGCTGGGTGAAGATCCCGGCCCCGATGATCGTGCCGGTCACCAGGGCCGTGGCGGGCCACAGTGTCAGACCTTTCGCCTGGGCGGGTGTCTCGAAGTCAGTGGATTCCGTCGTCGCCATATCAACCACCCCTGATCGCCGACTGGTGCGCAAATGGACATTACAGGTGGCACAGTAGACCCTCGTGGCAGGCATTGTGTTGCTCAGACACGGGGAGACCGAGTGGAGTGTGTCGGGACAGCACACGGGCCGAACAAATATCCCCTTGACCGACCACGGGCGGCAAGCGGCTGCAGCCCTGGCGCCTCATCTGGCCGGCCACGCCTTCGGTTATGTCGCTTGCAGCCCGCTGCAACGGGCGCGTGACACCGCCCAACTCGCCGGGCTCCACCCGGACGAGTACCTGGACGACCTTCTGGAGTGGGACTACGGCGGGTACGAGGGTCTGACCACGGCCCAGATCCGCGCAGAGCGCCACGATCCACACTGGGTGATCTGGGACAGCCCCATACCATCGGGCGCGACCCCCGGGGAACAGCCCGAACAGGTGGCCGCTCGGTGCCGACGGGTGCTGGAGCGCTGCGAACCCCACTTGGCGCGGGGCGAGGACGTCGCTCTGGTTGCCCATGGGCATGTCCTGCGAATATTGACCGCCACGTGGCTGGGGTTGCAGGCGACGGACGGGCGCTTGTTCGAACTGTCGACGGGGACCGTGAGCCTGCTGGGACACGAACGCGAACAGCGCACTATCGAGTTGTGGAACGCACCCGGCCTGCCGGTGTAACGTCGCGGAAACGTCGATGTGGAAGGCTCCGGCCAGATCTGGGAATGCGACACGACTGTGCGGGATCATCTCCGGTATTCGGGGAACTATGCCAGTCTGGGAGCCTGTCATGCAGAGGGAGAGAACAATGGCAAGACTGATTGGAATCGGCCGCACCGCAGCACTGGTGGCGGCCGCTGGGCTCGCGCTGAGTGCCTGTGGGGGTGACTCCGGCTCGGATACGACGTCCTCGCCGACACCGTCGGGAGTCCCGTCGGTGACCGCCGACGAGACGCTGGCAGCGCAGGTCCCCGAGGCGATCAAGCAGAGCGGGACACTGACGTTCGGCACCGACGCGAGCTACGCGCCCAGCGAGTTCCTCGCCGATGACGGCACCACGATCGTCGGATTCGATGTCGACCTCGGCAAGGCGATCGCTGCCAAACTCGGGCTGCAGGGTCAGTTCGAGAACTCCACGTTCGACTCCCTCATCGTGGGCGTGCAGAACGGGAAGTTCCCGGCGTCGATGTCGTCGTTCACGATCACCCCTGAGCGCGAGGAGCAGGTCAACATGATCAGCTACTTCAGCGCAGGAACCTCATGGGCGGTGGAGACGGGCAACCCCTCGGGCATCTCCGTGGAGGACCCGTGCGGCAAGACCGTCGCCGTCCAGAAGGCCACCGTGCAGGTGGACGACATCGAGGCCAAGAACGACGACTGCAAGAGCGCCGGCAAGCCGGAGATCAACATCCAGCAGTACGGACTGCAGTCCGAGGCGACCACCGCGGTGGTCAGCGGCAAAGCCGATGCGATGCTGGCCGACTCGCCGGTCGTGGCCTACGCCATCGAGCAGTCCGGCAAGCTTGAGCAACTCGGCGAGGTGTACGACTCCGCGCCGTACGGAATCGTGGTCCCCAAGGAGGAGACTGAGTTCGCCACGGCGATCCAAGGTGCCGTCGACGCTCTGATCGCCGACGGAACCTATATGGCCATCCTCGACGAGTGGGGCGTGGGCAACGGCGCCGTTCCCGCCGCCGAGGTGAACCCGAGCAGTAGCTGACGCTGGAGGACAGGATGAGCGCCGACACCCAGGAGGACGCGGCGGAACGGGAGAAGCCACCCATCGAGGCGGTGCCTGTGCGGCACCCCGGCCGATGGATCGGCGCAGCCATCATCGCGGTCTTCGCGGCGATGCTGGTCCACAGTCTGCTCACCAATCCGAATTGGGGCTGGTCCCTGATCGGGGAGTGGATCTTCTCACCGCCCATCATCCGGGGTGTCGGCGTCACCATCCTGCTGACGATCCTGGCCATGATCATCGGCTTGGCGCTCGGCATCATGCTGGCGATCATGCGCCTGTCGCCCAACCCGGTGCTGAACAGCACCGCGTGGCTGTTCATCTGGGCCTTCCGCGGCACGCCGGTGTATGTGCAGTTGTTCCTGTGGGCGAACATCATCGCGCTGTACACCACGTTGTCGCTGGGCGTCCCGTTCGGACCCGAGTTCCTCACGCTGGAAACGAAGACACTGATCCCGGCGTTCGTGGCGGCATTGCTGGGGCTTGGGCTGAACGAAGCCGCCTACATGGCCGAGATCGTCCGCGCCGGCATCCTCAGCGTCGACGAGGGTCAGGACGAAGCGGCAACCGCGCTGGGCATGAGCCGGATGCAGACCCTTCGCCACATCGTGCTGCCGCAGGCGATGCGCGTCATCGTGCCGCCGACCGGCAACGAGACGATCTCCATGCTGAAGACGACATCGTTGGTGATCGCGATCCCGCTGACGAACGAGTTGTTCTTCCAGGCCAGCGCCATCGGTAACCGTCTCTTCCAACCGTTCCCGATGGCAGTCATGGCCAGCATCTGGTATCTGGCCCTGACCAGCATCCTGATGGTGGGTCAGTACTACATCGAGCGCTACTACGCGCGGGGCGCCCAGCGCGACCTTCCGCCCACACCCATCCAGAAATGGCGACGACGCCTTCGCCTCGGAGGTGACTCCACATGAGTGACAAGCCGGTCAAGCTCCTCGCTGAGAATGTCCACAAGGCGTACGGGCGCAACGAGGTCCTGCGCGGGATCGACATGGAGATCCGCACGGGGGAGGTCGCCTGCATCGTCGGACCGTCCGGTGGCGGGAAGTCCACTTTCCTGCGGTGCATCAACCACCTCGAGAAGATCGATGCGGGCCGACTGTCGGTCGATGGGGAGCTCATCGGCTACAAGCAGCGCAGCGGCAAGCTGTACGAGATGCACGACAAGGAAGTGGCCGCGCAGCGCCGCTCCATCGGCATGGTCTTTCAGCGCTTCAATCTGTTCCCCCACATGACCGCGGCGGAGAACGTGATGAGCGGACCGGTCATCGTGCGGCGCGACAACAAGAAGGAGTCGAGGGCCAGGGCGCTGGAGTTGCTGGACAGAGTCGGCCTGGGGGACCGCGGCGACAGCTACCCCATGCAGCTGTCCGGAGGTCAGCAGCAACGGGTCGCGATCGCGCGGGCGTTGGCGATGGACCCGGATCTCATGCTCTTCGACGAGCCGACCTCAGCGCTCGACCCGGAGTTGGTCGGAGAGGTACTCGACGTGATGCGGCAGTTGGCCCAATCCGGCATGACCATGATCGTGGTGACCCACGAGATCGGTTTCGCCCGGGAAGCCGGCGACATCCTCGCATTCATCGACAAGGGCGTCGTGGGCGAGATCGGTGAGCCACGGGAGATCCTGGCCAATCCGCAGAGCAAGCGATTCCAGGAGTTCCTGGGCAAGGTGCTCTGACCCCCACTGCGGCGGGTACTGCTGGAACCCGGGGTTTGGTCACGTGGTTGTGGTCGCGGTGTCTGATGGGTGGTCGACCGCCCCGTGCTCTCGGTTTCGCGTGGGCCCGTTCGTGGATCAGGGGCCCGTCCGGATCTGTCTGCGCATTCCGGTTAGAGATCGGCATTTTGGTTAGTCGGCGGCAGGTTGGTTAGAGTCCCACGGCCGTATAGGGCTAACCGGAGTGCCGCATCTCTAACCGCACGACCGATCTCTAACCGGGATGTGTGGTAACTACCGCCCGGCCCTTACCGCGACCAACCTGTCTGAACAGACCACCCAGGGATCGGCACTCATCACTCGTCGTGCGCGACGGGCGGACGCTTCCCGCCACAATGGGGTCCATGTCCGTGCTTGTCATCGGGGAAGGCGCCCTCGCGGGTCGTGCCTGCCGACAGTTGACGTCCGAGGGTCACGAGGTGACGCACCTGGGCAAGGCGGGGGACCGGGAGCTCGCGGCCGCGCTCGATGGCGGGATGTCGGCCGTGGCCGTGCTGCTGCATGACGACACCACAGCCATCCGGTATGTCCTGGCGGTCGAGCACATCCGCCCGGGGGTCCGCATCTACGTGGCCCTGTTCGACCGAACGGCAGCGGAGCAACTGCGGGCAGTGGTTCCGGACGTCACCATCATCTCGCCCGCCGACGCGGCGCTGCCGACGCTGCTGGGGGCGGTCATGGGCCCCGACGTGGTCGCGGTCGGTCCCGCCCTGGCGCAGGACGGTGCGGCCGAACGCAGCGCTCTGAGCAGGTCCAACGGCTTCCTGCGAGTCGGAGCCTTCTTAGTGCCAGAGCGGATGCGCCGGGCAGGGCGGATCGGCCGCCTGCAGGGCCAATTGCGCCCACACGACGGCAACTCCGCCATCCTGCTGACCGGCCTGATCGGAATGGCCGCCATCATCGTGTTGGACACAGTTCTGCTCATGGTGTTCAAAGGCAAGCCCTTCCTGGAGGCGGCACTCGAGGCGGTTGCCGTCCTGTCCACCGTGGGTCCGGCACCGCAGAGCACGAACGCCTGGTACCAGGTGTTCGCGATCATCGCCATGCTCGCCGCGATCATCTTCCTGGCCGTCTTCACCGCCGGCATGGTGGAGCATCTGCTCTCGGGGCGGTACATCGGACTGTTCGGCCGTCGGTCCATGCCGCGGTCCGGCCACGTCATCGTGGTCGGCCTCGGTCAAGTGGGGTTCCGACTGTGCCAGGAGTTGCAGCACCTGGGTCTGGCCGTGGTGGCACTGGAACGCTCGGAACGCTGCCCCAACCTGCACATCGCCCGCGCCGCCGACATTCCGGTCTTCATAGGTGACGGGGGCATGCGGCGAACGATGAACAAGCTGCGCGTGGATCGCAGCCTTGCCGTCGTGGCGGTCGGCAGCAATGAACTGGACAATGTGGCGGTTTCGATCACCGCGCGGGCGCTGGCCTCGGGAGTGCCGGTGGTCATCCGCGCGGGCACTCACGACGCGATCGAGGAGACGGCCTCGCTGTTCAGCATCGCGTCGGTGGTCGATGTCGAAGGACTCACCGTCAGCGCGGTGTCGGACTGGTACGCCGGGGACCACCCGGCCTACCTCGCCGACGCTGGTGCGGACGTGGCCATCGTCGGGTGGGACGGCCGGGTGGCAACGCGACCCAAAACTGTGGGCAGCGCGTGTCCGCATGTGGTGGCCCGCGTGCACGAGGACTGACCGGCCGGCGGACACAGGCACTCCGCCTCCTAGCGCCATGGGCCTCGCCGCACTCCCTGATTCCGCCAACCGTGGGTGGCCACAAGCCCTCCATCCCCTGGCACCTCGGACGCGCCGATCGGCGCTGGATCATGGACGGTGCCCACCGCGTGATTATCGAGTCACTGCGAAGGAAGTCCTCCTGCCCGTCCAGCGGATCGCCTTGGACTCAGTCGAGCGCGGGTGATTGCAAGAACGTGGACATTGAGTCACGAGACGGCCACACGCACCCCGACATCGCAGCAGATCAGCTCAACCGCCGTAGCCTTGATCATGGGGGTGGTTGTCATGAGCAGACAACGAACAGTGACGCTTCTCTCGACCGTATTGCTGGTCGCCACATCACTGGCGGCCCAGCCCGCGTGGGCGGCACCACCACCCAACGACAACCGTGCCGACGCCATCACCGTGGATCCACCGCGGCAAGTCCAGGGCACCTTGGTCGACGCGACCCTGGAGAGCGGGACGGACTCCAGTTACTGTGGCGGCACCGATGCGTCTGTCTGGTACCGGTTCGTGGCTCCGAAGCGCGGCGCGATCATCGTCCAGCTCGATGCTGCGGGGGAGATGGATGCCACCATCGACCTGTTCCGGCAGACTCGCTCGAAGTACCAGGACGTCGACTGTGACGAGACCGACTCCAAAGGTGTCGCGACTATCGACAACGAGTCCCTTGAACCGGGCGGCACCTACGCCATCCGCGTGGGCAAGGAGTATGGTTCCGCGGCCGACACGTTCACCCTGCGAGTTCTCATTCCCAGCCCGGCACCGGAACCACCTGGCAAGAAACTGCCTGTGCGCGGCACGAAGGACTCCGTGGACCGCCTCATCAATCCCGGCGACGCGTACCACGCCTTCATGCGTGAGGGCCGGACGATGCGATTGAGCCTTCGGGTGCAGCAGTGCACAACTCTCGAGGTGTTCGGCCCTGGGACCACCGGATTCGGTGGAACTCCGGTTGCCAGGATGCGGTGCGGCGGGTACACCCTGTTCACGCCGACCGAATCGGGACGCCATTTCCTCGTCGTGCGTGCCGGCAAGAGCCGGGACAAGCAGACATACCGCCTGCGGATCGCGACTGCCAACCGCGATGACACAACGCCGGGGATCTTCATCCGGAACAACGCCAAGATTCGCGGGAAGGTGAACGGTGGGATCGACTTCCGCGACCTGTACCGCTTCGACGTCACGCGCCGCAGCACCCTGACCCTGTCAGTGTCCGGCGGACCCACCTTGCGACTCGTTCGTGAGAACGGGTCACCTGTGGATCGTGGGGACTACATCGACCGGTATGTCCGCGCGGGTCGTTACTACGTTGCGGTGCAGGGCGATGGCAAGTACACGCTCAAGCGCGTCTCCCGGACGATCACGAACACCTCCGTGCGCGTCAACGCTCGCCGCTCCGTGACCGTCTCGCCGGGCGCCAGCATCCGGCTGAACCTCAATGTCACGCCGGCAGTGGCGGGACGGGGCAAGATGGTTGTCGAGCGGTTCGACCCGATCGACGGCTGGCAGTTCGCGCGCCGGTACTGGGTGACCGTGAATTCCGGACGCGGTACGGCATCGTTCAACCCGCCGAGCGTAGGTCGGTACCGGGTCTTCGGAGAGTACAAGGGCACGCGGATCGCGGCACCCTCCGAGGCCAACTCTGTAGCGCGATTCAAGGTGCAACAGCCGCTCTCCGACTAGTTGGAGTCGCCTTCCACGGTCTTGGCGAAGAAGTGCGTTGCATCTGGATTGTCGTTGTAGCGCTCGATGGCCTCGTAGCCATGGGCCGCATAGAACCGAAGGGCGGCGGTCAAGGCACCGTTCGTGTCCAGGAACAACCGCGAGTACCCACGCCGCACCGCCCGCTGCTCGGTCTGTTCAAGCAGTTCCACGGCCAGGCCACTACCGCGCAACACAGGAGCGACCCACATCCGTTTGATCTCCGCGGCATCAGGGCTCAGGCGCCGCAACCCGACACACCCGACCACTGTGTCGCCGGCAGTCGCGATCAGGAAGAACCCGCCGTCTCCTGTGAAACCGGCGATGTCCTGCAGGGCCGCATCGACGTCCAACGCCACCAGACCTGCCGCCTCGCGCACCTCCTGCGTGTAGGCCGTCAGGGCCACTTGTGCAGCCGGATGCGCGGGATCCACGTCAGCGATCCGGACCTGTTCCATGCCCCGACCCTACGCTGCAGGCCCACTACGTGTTACGCAGGTATGAGGGTCCGCAGACAAGCGATTTCGTGGTCAGAGCGAGCCCGAGGAGACGATTTGCGAAGGTTGATCCTCCCGTTGGGGGTGCCGAACCGCCGGGATTCTTGCTACCTTCAGGGGAAATCCACCCGTTTTCGGAGCAGACATGACAGACACGGCCCAGTCCGCAGCGACCTCGTACCCGGCGAACGATCCCGCCACCCGGCGTACCGTTCCCGCATCCTCCACACCGCTCGACCCGCAGCGGATCGAGGCGCTCATGGCCAAGGAGTGGGAACGCTTCACCGCTTCCACGCCGGGCTCGGCCGCCCACCACGCCCGCGCCTCGGAGCCGTTGCCGCTGGGTGTCGCGTCCTCCTTCCAACACTGGGACCCGCACCCCTTAGCCTTCAAGGCCGCCAAGGGCGCATGGCTCACCGATGTCGACGACCGCCAGGTCCTCGACCTGTCCATGGGCTTCGGTGCCATGCTGGTCGGTCACTTGAACCCCCTGGTTGTGGAGTACGTCTCGAAGGCGCTGGAGACCGGGACCCTGTTCGTCACACCCTCGCCGACCACCACGGACATCGCCGAGCGCTACCAGAGCCGTTTCCACTCGAGCAGGCAGGTGCGCTTCGCGAACTCCGGCACCGAAGCCGACATGTACGCCGTCAAGGCTGCGCGCGCCTTCACCGGCAAGCGCGGGATCATCAAGATCGAAGGTGGCTACCACGGCGGCTACGACGCCCTGTCGGTCTCGGTGAAGCCCGAGGTCGCCGAGGCCGGCCCGGAGGACGCGCCGGTCCCGGTGGTGCCCTTCGAGGTCGAGGCGGGCATCGTCCACGTGGTGCCCTACAACGACCTGGAGCGCCTCGAGGCACTGCTCGCCGAGTACAAGGACGAGATCGCGGCCGTGGTCATGGAGCCGGTGCTCGAGAACATCGGCATCGTGCTTCCCGACGCGGGCTACCTCGCCGGAGTGCGTGAGGGCATGTGACCGCCACGGTGCGCTGCTGGTGTTCGACGAGGTGAAGACCGGGCTGACCGCTGGGTACGCCGGGGCCTCGGAGCGGCTGGGGTCAAGGCCGACCTCGTGACGCGCTGGCCAAGAGCATCGGCGGCGGGCTGCCGCTGGCCGCCTTCGGTGGCCGCAAGGACATCATGTCCACCATCACGGACGGCCGGATGTGGCATTTCGGCACCTACAACGGCAACCCGCTGACCATGGCTGCCGCCGCCGCGGTCGACGAGATCTGCACCCTGATGTACTCGGACACGCCGAGAACATCAACAACGGCGCCCTCGACGCCATGGACGAGATCATCGCCCGCTACGAACTGCCGGCCCACACCGTCGGTTTCGGCGTGAAGGGTGCCGTCACGTGGGCCACGACGCCGGTTCGCAACTACCGCGACTACAAGCGCACCGACTTCGAGGCCGCCGAGTTGAGCTGGCTGTGGGGGATCAACCGGAACATCCTCACCCCGCCCGGACTCGACGAGCAGTGGCTGGTCTCCGTTGCCCACACCCAGCAGGACATGGGACTGCTCGTGGACGCATTCAGCGAGTTGGCGCAGGCTCTGCGCGGCTGATCTCCCGAGGTCCATGTCCCACTTCGCATGATGATCGTGCCCGCCTGACAGGGTTCGTGGGGGAGTCGGGCTGTCGCAGCATGATCAACGTGCGCAGTGGGACATGGTCGGCCGCCAACGCAGTGAGATGGGGCATCATCGCGGCGGGTGACCAGACGGTCAGCGCAGCCTCTTGTTGAGCCAATCGAACACCACTTCTTGAACCACTTGTGGACCCATCGGCTGGTCGTGCAACTGCGCGCCTTGGTCGGCCGTGAAGGTCACGAGCCGCTTGTCCGCCTTCGGTAGGCGAAGCCAGGAGAAGGCCTTCTTCGCCTGCTGGTGGAAGAACTCATCGCCTTGGTTGGCGGTCAACAGTGTCGGGATGCGAATCGTGCGGTAGTCGTTCCTGTAGTCGAATGCCAGGAAGGTCTTGATCAGCCCGTAGTAGTCCTTGGGCACGGTGCCGGATCGAGCGGCCCTCTGAACCTCCCTGCTGAAGATCTCACCGCGCTTGTAGATCGTGAATTGGGCGGTGCGTGACAGGGTTGGCCAGGCCTGCTCGAAGCCGGCGTTGATCTGCGCAGCCGCCTGCTTCCGCTCTGCCGGCGGGGCCTTCTGCAGTTCGCGGACCTGCTCGATCGTCTCCTGATCCCCCCACAAGTCGGCGAAACTGTACGCTGCGGGCTGCAGAACGACCGCATCAATGTCTTTGACCCTCGCCGCGACGCGGGCACACAGCATCCCCGCGAAGCTGATGCCGACCACGCCGATCTTCCCCACATCGTCACGCTTGCGCAGCGCTCTCACGATCGGACCCACGACGGTGTTCCAGTTGGGCGTGAACGGGATCCGGTCGCGGAACAGCAGGCGCATCTGGCCGGGACCTTCGAAGAGCACGACGTTGTAGCCGCGCTGCAAGCCGGCGACGACGCCGAACTGCATGGTCTCGACGTTCTGTCCGTCGCTGCCCTCGCTGATGATCAGCGTCGGTCGGCGCTTGTTGCTGCCGTCCGGCCGGAAGAAGTAGCACGGGATTCTGGCGCCCGCACCCATGACGCTGAACCGCTCGACGTCGGGCCCGAAAGTGGCGATGGCTCGCTGCCAGTTGCGATCGACCTGGTTGAACAGCTCTCGTTCCCGACCGCCGTCGCGCGAACCCAGGACGAAGAACAGCGACTGTGCGGCATACATGCTGGCGCGCATGTGCCGCTGACGGACCGTCATCGGGTCAGCAGAATCCCTCGCCGCCCTGGCCAGTTCACGGGACCGCTGCCGGAACCTACGAACGTAGACGGAGAAGGCCTCGCTCGTCGGATCGGCCGGGTTCCCGGTGGCGTCGACGATCGACTTGATCGTCATCAACACCTCGCCGACCTCGGCGGTCTGCGCCGCTGCGGCACCGAGGCAGAACAAGGCCTCGTCGTTGAACAGGGCAGCGTTGAAGAAGGGGAAGGGGATGAACTCGTTACCCGGGCCAGGTTCCTCTGCGCGTGCAGCACTCATGCTGACGCCGGGCGCGGCAAAGGCTGCACCACCGGCAACAAGTCCTGAGAACAGGAGGTGCCTGCGGCTGAGTCCCTCCGGCATGACTACCTCCTGCTGGCTCATCGGCCCTGGCCCCCCGCAACCGAGCCGTCGGGAGTGAATCTAGTCGCCGCGGTCACCCGACTGCGCGGTGAAACACATCCCCCTGAACCGGGCAGACTCCACGAACTCGTGATGCGCCGTCCGAGCCGGGGGACGGTGGGCACGACCCCGCCCGAGGGCGACGAGTCCACTCACACGACAGCGGCCACCAGGACAGTCAGCATCGGAGCGACGAGCAGGGCCGGGAGCATGTCTCCCACCGGCACGGCCTTGATGTTCAGCAGTCTCATCCCGACACCGAGCAGCAGCACACCACCAGTGGCTGTCAGTGCGGAGAGCATCGCCGCGGACATCACATCACCGAGGAACACGGCGAGTACCGTCAACAGCCCTTGCCAAGCGCCCACCGAAAGCGCGGAGGCGGCAACGCCCCAGCCCAACGACGCCGCGAAGGCGATCGAGGCGAATCCGTCCAGCGTCGCCTTCAACGCCAACTCCTCGATCCCTTGACCGAGGCCGTCGCTCAACGCCCCCAGCACGGCCAGGGGTCCAATGCAGAAGATCAGTGAGGAGTCCACGAACCCTTCGACGAACCGCGCCCGACTCGACTCGCCATCGACGAACCTCGCCTGCAGCCATGCGCCCACGTCCTCGAGTCGCTTCTCCAACTGCAAGAGCGATCCTGCGATTCCGCCGATCAGCAGCGCGCCCAGGACGATGAGCAACGTCACCCCACTGCCCACGGCCTCGACGAAGGCGTCATCTCGCAGTGCGATGACGTTCAGTCCGCCGATGACCACGGTCACCAGGCCGAGTGCGTCCGTGACAGTGGTCCGGGTTCGCTCCGGCAGCCGGTGGCCGACTAACACACCGATCGTGGCACCCACGAGGATCGCAGCGATGTTGATGACTGTGCCCAGACCGTACATTCGTCCCTCCCGGAGGGACTGTAGCGAGGTGGCTCAGTCAAGGGTGAGGCGCATGCCGCACGCGGCCGCCGCCTGGCGAGGAGTCACCCCATCGAGATCGGACATCAGGTCGGGATCCGCGCCACTGTCCACCAGGTGCTGCGCCACGGCCCGTTGGCCGGCGAGGATGGCGGCCACCAGCGGGGTGCTGAGGAACTCCGGGTGGGCGTAGTTGATGTCGACCCCCATCTGCACGTGGTAGCGCACGAGTTCGAGGTCGCCGTCGCGCGCCGCGTAGTACAACTCTTTCCAGTTCCCGCCGGACATGCGTACCTCCAAGGGCAGCGCTGCCCTTCCCGATTCCAGGTCACCTGAACCGTAACAACGCGCCGAGTTCCGCCGACCGGGCGACGACCGGCGCGCGGCGCCGGATCGAGGCCACCATTGCGTCGAGGGAGTCGCTCGCGCCACGGCGTGAGTCAGTTCGCCTACTCGGCCATCTGCGGAACAACGATCACCGGGCACGTCGCATGGTGGATCAAGTACGAGGCGGTGGAGCCCAAGTGCATGCCCGGATAGCGGTTGCCGTGACCATGCGTACCGACGACCAACGCAGCGGCACCTTCGCTCGCCTCCAGCAATGCACGCCGCGGGTGCTTCTGCACCAACTGCGTCGACACCTGCAACCCGGCGGTGTCCACACCCTGTAGGCACTGCTCGACCGCTTCGACGAATGCCACTTCGGCGTCTCGCCCGTAGTCGGCTTCCACATACGTCGGCGTGACCATGATGGTCGTCGGCACGAACCACGCGCCGAGGATATGCACCTTGTGCCCCAGACCCGAGGTGTGCTGTATTGCCCAGCGACACGCCTGGATGCTCTGCCGTGACCCATCAATACCGACTACAACGGTGTCTTCCCTGGTAGCACTCATGACCGCCACCCCCAACCTGCACCTCAAGTCTACGCCCGCGCGGAAGCCACGAACGGGAAAGAACTGACACCACACGCGACAGAGGCCCCACGCGGTACGTGGAGCCTCTGTCAAACCTGGCTGTGTGTCCGAGGGGGGATTTGAACCCCCACGCCCTTAAACGGGCACTAGCACCTCAAGCTAGCGCGTCTGCCTATTCCGCCACCCGGACCGGGATTCCAGAGTACCAAGTGGTTCTCACGGACCGACGGCGGTGAGGGGGCTGCGCGCAATCACCTCGTACGCGGGCCGCGGGCCGATCGTCGACAGCACCAAGGTGAGCTCCGACGGCGTCCACGACGGTGACTGGAAGCCTTCAAGAGCGGACACCGCTGCACGCACCTGCCGGTCACCGGTGCGTGTACGGGAACGCGCCACGGTCATATGGCCACGGAACCGCCGACGTTCGGCGCGCATGGTGGCCATGACAGCGGCCGCCTGATCCGACAGCCAGTGCGAGGTTGCCACGCCCAGCCACAACACGGGGCCGAAGTGACCGGCTCCCTGGAGCCGCACCGGTTCGGCCGGTGTCAGTGGAACCAGCGCGAATCGATCCACCTCCTTGCCGACATCTCGATCACCGAGGAACCCCACGGTGATGTGCCAGCGATCAGGGGACTGCCAGCGCAATTCGTTGTCTGTGTGCCGCACCGCGGCCAAGGCCTTCTCGGCGCGTGCGACCACATCGTCCGGTGGCCACAACGCCACGAACAACCTGGCCGTCATGCCTTCCACTGTCCTCCACCACCATGCCAATGGCACAGTGAAACCATGACGTCTCCCGTGGCACGCATCTGCTCGGAACTGATCAGTCTCGACACCTCGAACTACGGCGACGGGACGGGCCCGGGGGAGGCGTCAGCGGCCGAGTACGTCGAGGCGTTCCTGCAGGGGTGCGGCCTGCAGCCCGAACGGTTCAGCACCTCCTCGGCCACCCGGCAGGTCGTCGTGTGCCGGGTCCCCGGCCAGGATCCGTCGGCCGAGGCGTTGGTCATCCATGCCCATCTCGATGTGGTGCCGGCGGTCGCACAGGACTGGTCCGTCCCGGCGTTCGAGGGCACGATCCACGACGACATGGTGTGGGGTCGCGGAGCGGTGGACATGAAGGACATGGACGCGATGATCCTGACCGTCGTGCAGCAGTGGCAGTTGCACGGCATACGCCCACGGCGCGACATCGTGCTGCTGTTCCTGCCCGATGAGGAGGCAGGGGGTCAGCATGGTGCGCACTGGGTCGTGGACCATCGTCCCGAGATCCTGCACGGAGTCACCGAGGGTATCGGCGAGGTCGGGGGGTTCTCGTTCGAGCTGGCCAATCGCAAACGGATCTACATGATCGAGAACGCCCAGAAGGGCCTCGCCTGGTTGCGACTTCGTGCCTTCGGTACCGCGGGCCACGGCTCCTTGATCGCCGACGACAACGCGGTGACCCGCCTGGCCAGAACCGTCAGCCGGATCGGTGAGCACCGCTTCCCCGTCCAACTCACCCCCAGCGTCGAGAACTTCCTGGTCGCTGCATGTGACGCCGCCGACATCCCGTTCGATCGCAACGATCCGGAAGCAGCACTCGTGCAACTCGGACCGCTGGCGCGCATGATCGGCGCCACGCTGCGACACACCGCCAATCCGACGATGCTGCAGGCCGGGTACAAGAACAACGTGATCCCGGGGGAGGCGGAGGCCGTCGTGGACGCCCGCTTCCTGCCGGGACTCGAAGCGGACTTCTTCGAGCAGTTCGACGCGCTGCTCGACGAAGGAATCACATACGAAGCCGAAGTTCGCGACATCAGTCTGGCCACGGAGTTCGAAGGGGATCTCGTGACGAAGATGACCGAGGCGCTGACCGCTGAGGACCCCGATGCCGTGCCCGTGCCGTACACGCTGTCGGCAGGTACAGACGCCAAGGCACTGTCCAGGCTCGGCATCCGCTGCTTCGGGTTCGCGCCGTTGAAACTGCCGGCCGATCTCGACTTCGCCGCACTCTTCCACGGCATCGACGAGCGTGTTCCCGTGGAATCACTGGAATTCGGGGTCCGGGTGCTCGACCGTTTCCTGCGCACGGCATGACGTCTCACCTGCGACGACTGGAGGCGATCGCCGACAGGCTGCGAGACGACGAACGCGCCTTGGCCCTGCTGGCGTTGGGCAGCGTGGGGCGCGACCGCGATCGATTGGATGAGCATTCCGACCTCGACTTCTTCGTCGTGGCCACCGATCCGGAGGCGCTGCTGTCGGATCTGGGTTGGCTGGGCGACGTGCAGTGGTCACATCGGGACACCCCGGACGGGTGCAAAGCTCTGGTTGACGGGTTGTTCCACGAGTTCGCGGTGTTCACGCCGGACCGGTTCCCGGGCGTGCTCTTCGAACCCGGCGTGTTCGTCTGGATGCGTGAGGGTTTCGACACCTCACGCATGACGCCGAGCGTTCCCTACCCTCGCGACCCCGCGTGGCTGCGCCGGGAGATCCTGTCCAACCTCTATGTCGGGTTGCACCGCTGGCTGCGTGGCGAACGCCTGGCGGCCATGCGCATGGTGCAGGTCGACGCGCTGGACAACCTCCTGCGACTCCAGGGGACCGACGATCCGTTCAATCCCTCCCGGCGGGCCGAAAAATGGGGGTTGTCGCTCGCGCTGCTCGCCCCAGGATACGACCGGACTCCGGGGGCCGCGGCCGCCATCCTGGAGGCGATCGCGGCGCCCACATCGGATGTGATGGAGTCGGCGGTGCGAGACCTGCTGAATCGGTGCCAGGTGTGACTACGACGCGCACCCCGTGCCGCCCATCGGCGAGGATGGCTCACGGAGGTGCACGATGAAGGTTGCGGTTCTGGGTTCGGGCAACGGCGGTATGGCGATCGCCTTCGAATGGTCCCGCGCGGGTCACGACGTCGCGCTGTTCGACTTCGCGCAGTTCGACGCGAACATCGCCGCCGTCGCGCAGAAGGGCGGGATCACCTCCGACGGCGAGATGGAGGGCTTCGCGCCGGTCGCGCACTCAGGGCATGACATCGCGACCGCCCTGCAGGGCGCGGAGGTCGTATTCGCGGTGGGCCCCGCCTACAGCACCGCCCCTTTCGCACGGGAATGCCGGCCACATGTCCGGGCGGGACAGACGTTCGTGGTGTGTCCCGGATCCTGCGCGGGCGCCATGGTGTTCAAGCAGACCTTGGGCCTGCCCCTCGACGACCCCTCCGTTGTCGTCGCAGAGACGTCCACCCTGCCGTACGCGGTGCGGGTCACCGGCGACGCTCACCTGACTGTGTACAACCGGCTCAAGGGTGGCTACTACGTGGCCGCCCTGCCGGCTAGCGCGACCCCAGAGGTGTTCGCGCTTCTGCAGTCGGTTCACGCCGAGATCGCCCAGGCGGACAGCATCTGGCAGACGACCCTGCAGAACAGCAACCCGATCATCCATCCGGCCGTCTCGCTGTGCAACGCTGCGCTGATCGAACGGACCGGCGGAGACTTCCTGTTCTACGAGGAGGGCGTCACGCAGGGCGTGGGGCGGCTGATCAAGGCCGTGGACCTCGAGCGGGTGCGGATCGCCGAGGCGCTCGGGGTGACGGTACTGCGCGACCCGGTGCTGGGGATCGCGCAGGGATACCAGGTGATCGACGACTACGGCATCGGGTACTCCCAGGCCCCCGGGTTCCAGGGCATCCGAGCGCAGGGGCAACTGGACCATCGGTACTTCAACGAGGACGCCGGATACGGCCTGGTGTTCATGACCGATCTCGCCCGCCAGGTCGGAGTCGAGACACCGGTGATGGACGCCTTGCTGACGATCAGTTCGGTGGTGACCGGGCGAGATTACGCCGCGGAACAGGCACGGACCATGGATGGTCTGGGACTGGCGGGAATGGACGCCACACAACTACGTGAGGCAGTCTGACGCGACACTCTGGTGGGCGATACTGGGATCGAACCAGTGACCTCTTCCGTGTCAAGGAAGCGCGCTACCACTGCGCCAATCGCCCTGGGGTGCGAGGTGGAGACGGGATTCGAACCCGTGTAGACGGCTTTGCAGGCCGTTGCCTCGCCTCTCGGCCACTCCACCAGAAGCCTCGTGGCCTCTCGAGCGGACGACGGGATTCGAACCCGCGACCCTCACCTTGGCAAGGTGATGCGCTACCAGCTGCGCTACGTCCGCGATTGCGCCGGAAACCCGACGAGCACAAGCATAACCGAGGGGTCGGGTCGGCGGGCAGCGGGGAGCCTGGAAAGGGCAGGATGAATCGTGCCCTTCCTGGACCCGTGCGCCTACTTCCCGGGCGTGGCTGCACGCGAATTGCTGGAGGTGCGCACCGATCCCGCCGCCCTGGCCGAAGGGGGCCGCTGGGCGGTGGCCATCGGTTTCGAGGGTCAGACGGTCCTTGCGCGGTTCCGGCACTGGGACGAGTCGTCGGCGCCCGACCGACGCTGGCACGGCGTCCGTGGGACGTGGCGCACGTCCTTGTCGCGTGAGCAATACCAGCTGGGGGTGCAACGTGTTCAGGAGCACATCGGCCGCGGTTGGGTCTACCAGGTGAATCTGTGCAGAATCCTCGGCGCACAGTGCGTGGACACGGATCTGCTCGGTCTCTACAACGCCCTTGGCACCATGGAAGGCGCTTTCGCGGGCTATCTACACCTGCCCGACCATGATGTCGAGATCGCCTCGGCCTCACCCGAACGGTTCCTCAGCCGCCTGCACGCATCGATCTGGTCCAGTCCCATCAAGGGCACCGCCGATCACCCCGACCGATTCCTGCCCAAGGACCGTGCCGAGAACATCATGATCGTCGATCTCGTGCGCAACGATCTGGCCCGGGTCGCCACCACCGGCAGTGTGGGGGTGCGGCAGCTGCTCGCCGTCGAGCCCTATCCGGGGCTTTACCACCTCGTCAGCACCGTCACTGCCGACGTGACGGGAAGGTCGTGGCAGGAGATTCTCACGGCGACCATGCCCCCAGGCAGTGTTTCCGGAGCACCCAAGATCGCGGCTCTGCAGGTGATCGGGGAACTCGAACCCATGCCGCGGGAGTGGTACTGCGGTGCTTTCGGCTGGATCGACGTGGATACCGGCCGGGCCGAACTGGGCGTGGCCATCAGGACGTTCTGGCTGCGCGACCAGGAGTTGCGGTTCGGCACCGGTGCTGGGATCACCTGGGGTAGCGACCCTGCGGGGGAGTGGCAGGAAACCGTGTTGAAGGCTCAGCGTCTGATCGGAATCGCCGAGTCCGTGGCAAGGTAGCCCTGTGTGGTGCTGGATCAACGGCAAGGCGTCCCCGGTGTCCGAGGGCGCGGTCAGCGTCATAGACCACGGGTTCACCGTCGGCGATGGCGTCTTCGAGACCCTCAAGACGGTCGACGGGACTCCGTTCGCGCTCAGCAGACATCTGCACAGGCTGAGTCGCTCGGCGGTGGGTCTGGGGCTACCCGTGCCGGACCTCGACCTGATCCGAGCGGCGGCCGCTGAGGTACTGGCTGCGCAGTCGTACCCCTTCGGGGCGCTGCGGATCACCTACACCTCCGGGCCCGGACCGCTGGGTTCCAGCCGCGGTGACGAGGGCGCCACCGTGGCCGTGGTGAGCATGCCGGCCACCCCCTGGCCACCCACGACCCGGATCGCGTCGAGTCGCTGGCCCCGGAACGAACGCTCACCGCTGGCCGGTTTGAAGACGACCTCCTACGCGGAGAATGCGGTCTGTCTGGCGGATGCGCGGACCGTCGGGGCCAGTGAGGCGGTACTCGCCAACCTTGCCGGGAACCTGTGCGAGGGGACGGGCAGCAACATCTTCGTCGTCATCGACGGGAAGACCTACACACCGCCGGTGGCCGACGGGTGTCTGGCGGGGATCACGCGGGACCTTGTCCTCGAATGGTGTGATGTCGAGGAACGCTCGATGCCGATGTCGGTTCTGCAGACCGCCGACGAACTGTTCATCACGTCGAGCACGCGTGACGTGCATCCGGTCGATCGAGTCGACGATCGTCACCTCGACGCGCCCGGGCCGGTGACGGCCGCGATCGCTCGAGTCTTCGCGCTCAACAGCGCGAAAGACCCTGATCCCGCCTAGCGGCGATCAGCCAACAGATCCTCGATCAGGCCGTCGATATCGACGTGGTCCATCTCGCTGCCCTGCGGCACCACCTCGTAGGAGCGGGCGAGGAACCCTGCGATCTCCTCGGCCGGAGCCTCCAGAAGCGCCTCACCACTTGGGGAGCGCAGCGCGATGCAGACCACCTGCTGGCCGGAACTCACCGCGGGCCAACACGTCACGTCTCCGTGCCCCGTCGGTTGTTGCAGTCCGCTGTCCAGAAGGTCGCGCGCGAAGATCCACTGCACCGCCACGTCCCCACTGGCGAAGTCAGCGATCACCGACAACGGTTCGTGGGCGGAGTAGTGGAAGGTGGCGAGTACCGGTATGGCGTAGTCGCCACCGATGACCAGGTTCAGGGTCACCTCGGCGCTGACGACGGCCGGAATGGGTCCTGTGTGCATGTTCGCCTCCCGCGTACAGACCTCCATGTTGTGCCCTATTGCTTCGGGACATAAGCCATTTAGGCTGTGAAGCGTGACACAGACGCCCCCGGAAGCACCATGGAACCAGCGGTTCCGTGGGTGGTTCCGCCGGCATTGGCTGCTGGACACGGCCTGGCGTTTGTCTGTCTTCACTGTCGGCGTCACGCTGATCTGCATCGGGATCGTGCTGCTGGTTCTACCAGGCCCGGGGTGGGGGATGATCGCACTCGGCCTCATCGTCCTGGCCTCCGAATACGTCTGGGCGCAGCGCCTTCTGGCGCCGGTGCGCCGCAAGCTGGGGGCGGCCAAGCGGAAGGCGCAACAGCCGCAATACCGCAACCAGATCCGGGCGGTCTCGGCGGCGTTCGTCGTAGTTATGGCGGCCGCGGCGGGTGCCTACGTATGGCGGTACGGGCTTTCCCTGGACGGCGTGCGTGGGCTGTGGCCGCTGTGAGGTAATGTGGGGACATCCCTGGGGCGATTGGCGCAGTGGTAGCGCGCTTCGTTCACACCGAAGAGGTCACTGGTTCGAACCCAGTATCGCCCACCAGACGAAACCCCTGGTCAAGCCGGGGGTTTACGCATGTCCGGAGCTCCCGCGTGCCACGATGCGTGCCATTACAGCGGTTCTGAGGGCTTCGGGGCGCACCCGGCAGTTGGGTGACTCTGACGGTTCAGCAGGGTGGTATGTCAACCACCAAGACCTTCAAGATGCGCTGTCCGCCAGGTTCTGCAGGAAGACCGCTTCGGCCACGATCGAGTCGCGCAGTTCCTTGAGGTGGATGCTCTCGTTGGGCGCGTGGATGCGCGCCAGCGGATCCTGCGCGCCGACTCCCAGCACCTCGAGGTCGGGGAACGCCTCGAGCAGGTTGGCGACGAAGGGCACGGCTCCACCCATGCCCTGCTGGGTGGAGGGGACTCCGTAGGCGAACTGCATGGCTGCGGCGAACGCCTCGTAACCCGGCCCACCGACGGGGACCGCTGAACCGTTGGCCGGCGGCCCGGGCTCGAAATCGACCTCGATTCCGAATGGCGCGTGGGTGCGCACGTGCCGGGCCAGCGCCTCGGTCGCTTCCTCCGCGTCCACTCCCGCGGGAATGCGGACGCTGATCTTGGCGCGGGCCATCGGGATGATCGCGTTCGGCGCAGTCGCCACCTCTGGTGCGTCAAGCCCGACCACCGTTACAGAGGGTTTGGAGTACAGCCGTGAGGCGATGCTGCCCGTACCGATGAGAGGGACGCCGGGCAGAACCCCCGTGAGTTCCCGATAGGCCTGCTCGGGGAAGTCCGCCCCGTCCCAGTCCGATCCGGTGATGCCGTCGATGGTGGCGTTGCCCTCGTCGTCCATGAGCGTGGCGAGAAGTTTGATCAGCACCATCAGCGCATCGGGAGCCGGGCCGCCGAACTGACCGCTGTGTCGCGGTTCGGCCAGGGTGTTGACCGTCACGACGCCCTCGATGATGCCTCGCAGTTGGGTGGTGAAGGTCGGCTCGCCGATGTCAACGTTGCCCATGTCGCAGATCACGGCCGCATCGATGTCCTCGAACACCTCCGGACGGATCGTCGGCCACTCCTCGAAGTCGCCGCCGTACTCCTCCTCGCCCTCGAACAGGATGCGCAACGACACCGGTGGGGCACCGTCGAACGCACGCAGCACGGCGATGTGCGTCACCACGCCGGACTTGTCGTCGGCTGCCCCCCGACCGTACAGGCGCCCGTCCCGTTCCTCGGCCTCGAAGGGCTGCGAATCCCACTTGCTGTCATCGCCGGCCGGCTGCACGTCGTAGTGGGAATAGAGCAGGACGGTGGGGGAGCCCGGCGGCCCCGGAATGTCGGCACGGACCGTCTGCACCCCGCTGCTGCTGGGGATCAGTTCGGGGGCCGCACCCGCCTCCGCGAGCAATTCGGCACACGCGTGCGCACAGCGCTGCACATCGCTCTGGTCATAGCCGGGGAAGTTGATGGAGGGGATGGCGACGAGTCGTTCGAGATCCGATCGCACCTGCGGCATGAGTTCATCGACGCGGGAAGCAAGTGATTCAGCATCCATGTGTGCACAGTAGGCCGACCCCTCGTACCCGCGCCCGTCGAGCAGGCCGACAGCGCCCGGTTCTGGCTAGGCTGCCAGGCATGGCGATGCTGAACTCCCTGGCACCCGTTCTTCCCGTGCGCGATGTGCTGAGCGCGCTGGACAACTACGCCTTGCTGGGCTTCCGGGCGAAGCCGTACCAGCGCGCGGAGGTTGTGGCGGGCCGGGGCGTCGCAGAGGTTCTCTACGGGTTCCTGTTCCGCGATGGCCTGCAGATCCACCTGTGCCAAGTGGCGGAGGTGGATGAGCAGACCAATCTCAGCGAGATCTACCTCTACGTCGATGACGCCCCCACATTGCATGCCCAGTGGCGGGACTCGGGTGCCGCCGGCGTCTTCATCGAGCCCGTGGACACCGAGTACGGACTGTGTGAGGGCGCCTACATGGATCCTGACGGAAACTCGTTGCGTTACGGATCGTGGCTTCCCGGGTACCCGAAGCCGTCCCAGACCTGAGGGGGAGCGGATGCCCGGTCAGAAGGCGGTGCTACAGCGGTACCTGCAGGACGGACGGGACGTGCTGCTGGCCAAACTGGACGGGGTCAGCGAGTACGACGCGCGGCGGCCGGTGGTTCCCACCGGCACCAACCTGCTTGGCGTGGTCAAACATGTCGCCAGTGTGGAGGCGGGCTACCTCGGCGACTGCTTCGGGCGCCCCTTCGAACAGGTGTTCCCCTGGTTCGCCGACGATGCCGAGCCGAATGCGGACATGTGGGCAACGGCGGACGAGTCCCGCGGGTCGATCATCGACCTGTACCACCGCGTCTGGCGACACTCGGACGCAACCATCGACGCGCTTGGCCTCGAGGCCATCGGCGAGGTGCCGTGGTGGCCTGAATCGCGCCGACAGGTCACGTTGCAGCAGATCCTCGTGCACATGATCGCGGAGACCCACCGGCACGCCGGACAGATGGACATCGTCCGGGAGATCATCGACGGCGAGGTCGGATGGAAACCCGGGGCGGACAACATGCCCGACGTCGACGACCAGTGGTGGGTGACGTACCGGGAGCACCTCGAGCACGTCGCACGGAAGTTCGCCGATCCGTCGCTGTGAACTGCGTTGGAGAGGGCACCTGCGTAGAAAGTGTCATAATGTCGATTATCGGTCTATGAACCGGTAGCGCTCGTAGATCACTTGGTCATCGAAGATGCGTGATTCCACCATTTCCAGATGCAGCGTTGATGTGACCGGCGGCAGGAACGGCCGACCGCCGCCCACGACGATGGGATAGCGGAACATCCGCATCTCGTCGACCAGCCCGAGTTCGATCGCTTGCGCCGCGAAGGTGGCCCCACCGATCTCGACGTCCTTGTCCGTCGCAGCCAATGCGGCGGCTACCTCTTCAGTAAGCGAGCCGCGGGCCAGTCGGGCATTCCCTTCAACCGCGGTCAGCGTGCGGCTGAACACCACCTTGGGCAGCTCGGACCAGATGTCGGCGAAAGCCGCGTCGGCCTCGGTGTCGCGCATCGCAGGATCGGTCTCCCACGGCAGCATCGTCTCGTACAGCCGTCGCCCACACACGAATCCCCCCAACTCGCGTACCCGCTCGGTGTGGAACGCGAACAAGTCCCCGCCGGGAACGGTCCACGCGAAGTGGCCCTGTCGGTCATGGATGTAGCCGTCGACGGAGACGCCCATGGAGTACAACACTGATCCGCTCATGCCTGATCCTGCCCCGCAGCGGGACCACGGCGCCAGCGACTTCACCGACCAAGCGCGCCGCGCCGGACTAGGCTGACCACCATGCGGCATGACGAATACGCCAGTCACGACGGCCTGGGCCTCGCCAAACTCATTGCGACTGGGGAGGTCACCGCCACAGAGGTCCTGAAGGCGGCGATCGCCCGCCGGAATGCGGTCAATCCGGCGATCAATGCCGTGGTCGAGTCCTGGGACGAGGAGGGGCTGGCCGCTGCGGAGGACCTCAAGGGAGTCTTCGGCGGTGTGCCCTTCCTGATCAAGGACATGGACGGCCACCTCGCGGGCCATCGTTGCACCTACTCCAGTCGTTCGCTGGAGGACTGGATCCCGCAGCGCAGCAGTGAGCTGATGGTCCGTTTCCAGATGGCGGGCTTGAACATCTTCGGCAAGACCAACTGCCCCGAGTTCGGGATCATGGGCGTGTCGGAACCCGAGTTGCGTGGGCCTGCTCGAAACCCCTGGAACCTCGATCACACGCCGGGCGGCTCCAGTGGCGGATCGGCCGCGGCCGTGGCCGCCGGCATCGTCCCACTGGCCCACGGCGGTGACGGCGGCGGCTCGCTGCGCATCCCGGCCTCCCACTGCGGGATCTTCGGACTGAAGACCAGTCGCGGGCTCGTCCCGCTGGGCCCCGACGAGGCCGAGGGTTGGGACGGACTGGTCTCCCGACTACTCATGTCACGCTCCGTACGCGACAGCGCCGCAGCACTCGATGCGGTCCGCGGCTCCGATCCCGGCGCGCCCTACGCCGCCCCCGAGGGACCCAAGTCCTACCAGGTGGTCGCGGCCCGCAAGCCGCCGAAGTTGCGTATCGGCTTCTCCACACGCAGCATCTTCGGGCGCACGATGCACCCGGACGCCATCGAAGCCGTCGACAAGGCCGTCTCACTGCTCGCGTCGCTCGGTCACGAGGTCGTCGAGTACGACCTGCCCGTGGAACCCCAGGAAGGCGCCAAGGCGTACCTCACGATGGTTGCCGCCAATGTGGCCAACGAGGTCGAGTGGACCCACGAGGTCACCGGACGCAAGCCCGACCCCCGCAATTTCGAACGCACCACGTGGTTCCTCAAGCAGGTGGGCACCACGCTCAGCGCCGCAGAGATGTCGAGCGCGCGGCAGTGGGGCCTGCACAAGGGCAGGCAGTTCGCCGATCTGTTCGGACCCGAGTTCGACGTGCACCTCAGTGCGACAGTCGCCGCTCCCCCGGTACGGATCGGGCAGTTGGCCCCGAGCCAGGTCGAGCAGGTCGCACTCTCGGTGCTTCAGCGAGTCGGGCCCGGCGCGGTGCTGCGGAAGACCCTCGACGATCTGGCCGCCGATTCCCTGGAAGCCACCCCGCAGACGCAGATCTACAACCTCACGGGGCAACCGGCAGCCAGCGTGCCGATGCATGTGACCCGCGACGGACTCCCCGTGGGCGTGCAGATCGCGGCGGCTTTCGGTCAGGACGCGCTGCTGCTCCAACTCGCGGGGCAGATCGAGGCCGAGCAGCCGTGGACGGATCGCCTTCCGACCACCGGCGCCCTGTGACCCATCCGTACCTCGACGCCGAACCCCCCTTGGGCCTGGCGCACCGCGGCGGCGCCAGGGAAGCACCGGAGAACTCGCTACGGGCGTTCCGGCGGGCGGTGACGCTGGGATACCAGTACATAGAGACCGACATCCGGGCCACCGCCGACGGAGTGCCCGTTGTGTTCCACGACGAATCGCTGGACCGGGTGACCGAGCGCGTCGGACGCATCCGGGACCTGCCCTTCGAGGAGGTCAAGAAGGCGCACATCGGCAATGCCGAACGTGTGCACTCCCTGCAGGAAGTGCTCGACCACTTCCCCGACGTCCGGTTCAACATCGACATCAAGGAGGACAACGCCGTGGCCCCGGTGCTCGCCCTCCTGCGCCGGGCGGACCATCGCGAGCGAGTGTGCGTGGCCTCCTTCTCCCGAAACCGCCTGCTCGCCGTGCGGGAGGCCTTCGGGGAGTCGGTCTGCACGGGCCTGGCGCCATCGGAGGTCGCTGTGCTACTCAGTCACAGCCGGCTGGGCCGTGCCTTCGCCGGTGGGCGCCTGCTCCCCCGCGGCCCTGCCTGCGTACAAGTCCCCCCGCGTACCACCAGAGTGCGGGTCGTGACCCCCGCCTTCGTGGACGCCGCCCATGCCCGCGGCTGGCCCGTGCACGTGTGGACCATCGACGAAGCCGAACAGATGCACGCCCTGTTCGACCTGGGCGTGGACGGCATCATGACCGATCGGCCCAGCGTCCTGCGATCGGTGATGGATCAGCGAAAGCGCCCGCACTCTCCGTCGTGACCCCGCTATAGTCCTCTCAGGTGACACCACCGCCTTCCCCCGGCCGGATTGTAAGCGCTGTGTCAAACGCGTCCTGTGGGCGCGCCGCAGGGGTGTCGAAGCCGCCATGGTGGACATGGCAGCCCGGGATGACGGCGTGATCGGCATCACATCGATGTGTGAGAACCCCGATTCCTGGGAATGAACAGGATGAGCGTGGCGTTATGCCAGGCAGCACCGCAGTGACGGTGCAGGCGAGGAGAAGGAAGGCTTTCATGAGTGAGGCACTGCGCGGGACGCGACTCGGAGCGACAAGCCTGGAGAACGACCGGGACGTCGAATTCGCGCCGCGGATGACCGTGACGTACAACTGCCCCGCCGGCCACGTGATCAACATGCCGTTCGCCGTCGAGGCCGAGGTACCCGTCGAGTGGGAGTGCCACTGTGGCGAGATGGCACTGCTGGTGGACGCCGTGAAGCCCGAGCCGAAGCCCGTGAAGCACGTGCGCACCCACTGGGACATGCTGCTCGAGCGGCGCACCATCGCAGATCTGGAAGAACTACTCGAGGAGCGACTGGCCCTGCTTGAGGCTGACGACGACGCCGGCCTGCGCAGCGCCTGACATCCCCTACTTCGAAGACCGCCGTGACCGCACGGCGGTCTTCGCTTTGGCAAAACGTTCGCGCGCTCCCCAGACGGTGACGCGCCAGAGGGCCTCGGAGACGATCCTCCGGTTCATCTTCGAGTCCCCCACCTCCCGCTCGACGAACTCGATGGGCACCTCGGTGACCCGCAACCCCTTGGCCAGCGTGCGATAGGCCAGATCGACCTGGAAGATGTACCCCGCACTGCCCACCCCGTCGAGGTCGAGAGCGCGCAACGTGGACGCGCGGAACGCCCGATAGCCGCCGGTGGCGTCCTGCAACGGGATCTGCAGGGCCTGGCGGGTGTACCAGTTCCCCCCACGTGAGAGCCACTCCCGCGACTTCGGCCAGTTGACCACCGACCCGCCCGGGACATAGCGGGAACCCAGGACGAGGTCGGCATCTCGCAGCGCATCCAGCAGAGCCGGCAACTGCTCGGGCTGATGGCTGCCGTCGGCGTCCATCTCCACGACGACGTCGAAATCGTTGTCGAGGGCCCAACTGAACCCGGCCAGGTAGGCCGCCCCCAGCCCCTCCTTGCCGAGTCTGTGCATCACGCGCACGTGGTCATCAGCGGCTGACAACTGATCAGCCACCCGCGCGGTGCCGTCCGGGCTGTTGTCATCGGCCACAAGGATGTGGGCCTCGGGCACACTCGTGCGCACCCGCGCGACGATCCTGGGCAGGTTCTCGATCTCGTTGTACGTAGGGATGACCACAAGGATCCGGCCGAGATCTTCGAACGACTGCGCCACGTGGGGAGCCTACCTTTCGACGGCGCGTCGGCGGCGGCGACCCCACAGGCCGATGCCGATCATCACGGCCCCCAGCAGACTCGCGACGCCATCGATGAGCCCCCCGAACTGCACCGCCGGGGTCCAACTGTCCCGCAGGCTCACGTCGCGGTTGATCCAGCCCGACTCCAACTGCGGCAACGCGGTCCACTCCCCCGTCGGCGTGATCATCGCCGTCAC
Organism: Actinomycetota bacterium; assembly: GCA_020636995.1. Classification (GTDB taxonomy): domain Bacteria; phylum Actinomycetota; class Actinomycetes; order S36-B12; family UBA10799; genus JADKAV01. The sequence continues at coordinate 415,647 of JACJWU010000001.1, forward strand.
GCCGGTGGTTGCCGCAACCAGGACCTCACGTCCCGTCTCCCGCGCCCGCAGGCGGCTGATGTCGAACTGCTGTTCAGGTTGCGCGGTAGTGGCATACGTGGCGTTGTTGGTCTGCACGACCACTGCCCGCCCGCCCTCGCGCACTCCGGTCCGCACGATCTCATCGTTCGAGATCTCGAAGCAGATGACATCCGCGATCACCGCCGGCCCGACGGTGAGTACACCCGGCTCCTGTCCTGCGATGAAGTCCCGGGGGACGCGGTCGAAACGGGTGATGATGCGCGACAGCAGTGGGCGCAGCGGAAGGAACTCCCCGAATGGGACCGGATGCTGCTTCACGTAGGCGTCGGTCGGTCCGGCCACCGGATCCCAGACCAGCCCCACGTTGGCCGCCCGATCCGGAGGGACGCTGCGCACGGTGCCCACCAGGATGGGGGCATCGATGGCCACGGCGGCGGATTCGACGAGCTCACGGGCCTCGGGCCGTTCCACCGGATCGATGTCGGCGGAGTTCTCCGGCCAGATCACGGCATCGGGTTGCGGCTCGTCACCTAGACGGACCGCGGCCGCAAGTTCGATGGTGGTCTGCTGATGGTTCGACAACACCGCCAGCGGACGGCCGAGGAAGTCGATTCCGGGCTGCGGAACGTTGCCCTGGATGACGGCGATCCGACTCGTCGAGGGGGGCTTCTCCGACGTGGTGACCGGATACACCAGGCTGCCCACCAGAGTGAGCCCGACCAGGCCCGCCACAGCACCGGCGGCTGCTCGCCACGACTGCAGGGCGAAGACCAGCAGGCAGCCCGCGAGGGCGACCGCGGCCGTGAGCAAGGGTGCACCTCCCAGTGACACCCACCCGGTGAGGGGCGAATCCGGCTGCCCGAACGCCAATCGACCCCAGCCCAGCCCACCCCATGGGAAGCGCGATCGAAGCCACTCCTGCAGGACCCAGACCACAGGGACGGCCAACGGCCACCAGCGCAGGTCGGCCACGACACTCAGTGCGAGGCCCATGCCCGCGTACCAGCCGGCGATCACCAGGGCCAGTGCCAGCCACGCGTCCCAGCCCAGCACTGTGAGCCAGTGCAAGAGGGGCAGGAAGAAGGCCCAGCCGCAGGCAAGGCCCACTAGCGCCGCCCGTCCGGGTGCCGCCCCCCGAACGGCCAGTAGCAGCGCCGCCACGCCGATCGGAGCCGTCCACCACCAGCCGATGGGCGGAAAGGCGAAGAACTGCAGGATGCCCGAGGCGAGGGCGAGCAGCAGCCTCCTCACCCTTCGACCCCATGGCGCCACACCCCACGTGCTCTCGGCATGTCGTCGTCGTCGCCCAGTGGTGGCAGGCCAGGGGTCGCGGCCCGCGGATCGGTGGACCAGTTGCTGATCCGTTCATCCGGCGTTTCGATCACGAGATCGGAGACGGCCCAGCGCACGAACGTGGCGTCCGCCCCCACAGCCAGCACGCCGCGATCCGGTTGCCCCAACAGCCGCCAGGCCCCTCGCGTGAGGGCGGAGAACGCCGCACGCGCACTGATGCGCTCGTCCGGGGCGATGCTGTGCACGGCCGCCCGGATCGTCCCCCAACCCGAGGGTTCGTGATGGTCGGGCACCAGGGCCGTCGGTGACCCGGCGGCGATCCGCGACCGCAGCCGACATGGATCACGCGGCACCACCGCAAGTGGCTCACCATCAGCCGCGGACCACGCCTGATCGACCCATCGATCTGCGATCCGGACCGAGGCACGCTCGCCGTAGATGAACCCCATATCCGGTGCCGGGTCGGGATCGTTCAGGTGGACGAAGCCCGGAGCCAGCAGGTCCCCCTCCAGATCGATGACACGATCGACCTCCGTCACATGGACGTCGGCACCGGCGTCGGTCCCGATCCACGCGATGGTGGTGTCCTCCAACAGCATCGAGGACGCGAAGCGCTCGGCCATCGAGTAGACGTGGCCGCCGACCATCAAGGTTCTCACCGCCACGATCCTATTGAGTCAGTGCGCGACCGATGACGAGGCGCTGGATCTCGTTGGTCCCTTCGACGATCTGCAGGACCTTGGCTTCACGCATGTACCTCTCGACCGGGTAGTCCTCCACATACCCCGCTCCCCCGAGAACCTGCACCGCGCTGGTGGTCACCGCCATCGCCATGTCGGTGCAGAACAACTTGGCCATGGCCGCCTGGGTGGAGAAGGGCTCGCCGGAATCACGACGCCGGGCAGCGTCGAGGTAGAGGGCCCGGCCCGCCGCGATCCCGGTGGCCATGTCGGCGAGCGTGAAGGACACCCCCTGGAAACTGGCGATCGGGGATCCGAACTGCTCACGCTGCCTGGCGTAGTCGACCGCGACGTCAAGTGCCCCCTGGGCGAGGCCGACGGCACACGCGGCGATCCCGAGGCGTCCGGAGTCCAATGCGTTGAGCGCGATCCGGAACCCACTGCCCTCTTCACCGAGCCGCCGATCGGCGGGCACTCTCACGTCGTCCAGCATCACCTGTGCGGTCACCGAGCCACGCATGCCCATCTTGCGTTCGGGCGTGGCCGACGACAGCCCCGTAGTGCCCCCGGGGACGAGGAAGGCCGTGATCCCGGCGGTCCGGTCCGGAGAGGTCCGGGTCATCACGGTGTAGAAGTCAGCCACTCCCCCGTGGGTGATCCAGGCCTTCGTGCCGTTGAGCACGTACTCGTCGCCCTCGCGGGTGGCCGTTGTCCGCAGTCCTGCTGCATCCGAACCGGACTGCGTCTCGCTGAGACAGTAGGCGCCCAACAGCCCACCCCCCAGCATGTCCGGTAGCCACGCATCTCGTTGCTCGTCGGTGCCGGCGGTGGCCAGTGCGTGACACGACAGGGTGTGGACACTCACGCCGAGCGCGACGGTCAGCCATCGCCGGGCAAGGATCTCCAGCACCTGCAGGTAGTCCGTGTAGCCGACTTCGGCACCACCCCAGCGCTGCGGGTACGGCAGTCCGAGCAGTCCCGCCCCGCCGAGCACCGTGAAGACCTCGCGGGGGAAGCGGCCCTCCCGCTCGTATTCGTCCACGCGCGGCGCGAGTTCCCGGCGGGCCAGCTCGTCGGTGAGATCCAGCAGATCGTTCACGCCACGATCACCAACTCATGTGGACGGTTGTTGCACCGCAGCACGCCGTCCTCGGTGCATACGACGATGTCTTCGATCCGCGCGCCATGGGAGCCCGCCCGGTACACACCTGGCTCGATACTGAAGGCCATCCCGGGCTCCAGGATCCGCTGGTTCCCCGCGACGATGTAGGGCTCCTCATGGGTTTCGAGCCCGATGCCGTGCCCAGTGCGATGGATGAACAGTTCGCCGAGGTCCGCCTCCGCGAGAATCTCACGGGCAACCGCATCGATCGCCTCACACGTCATTCCGGGCCGCACAGCCTCGACCGCCGCAGCCTGCGCGTGCTCCAGGACCTCCATGTCCGCCACGGCCTGCGCGGACGGCTCGCCGAGGGCGTACATCCGGGTCGAATCGCTGCAGTAGCCGCTGGGCATCGTGCCACCGATGTCGACCACCACGGTGTCGCCGCTGCGCAGAACCCGGTCGGAGAGCTCGTGATGGGGGCTGGCGCCGTTGGGACCGGACGCAACGATCACGAAGTCCACAGTGGCGTGCCCGGCTGCCAGAATCGCGTCCGCGATGTCCGCACCGACCTCCCGCTCGGTCCGCCCGGGCCGCAGGAAGCCCGCGACCTGTGCATGTACGGCATCGATCGCCTCGCCTGCCCGCACGAGCGCCTCGATCTCGGCGGCCGATTTTCGCATCCGCAGCCCCTGGATCACCTCTCCGGCCGCCCGCTGATGAGCCTGTGGCATGGCGTCGCGGAGCGCGAGAACCTTCGCCGCCCACATGTGGTCGTCCACAGCCACCTGCCGGGCCTCTGGGATCAGAGACGCGGTCAGGGCGTAGGGGTCGGCGGTCTCCGGCCAGGACTCGATCCTGATCGACAGGTCCCCCACCGAGCTGGCTTCGGCGGCCGGCACCTCGAGTTCCGGGACCACGATGCAGGGCTCGCCCCGTGCCGGCACGACCAGGCAGGTGAGCCGCTCGAGCGGAATGGCGTCGTAGCCGGTGAGGTATCGCAGGTCCGGGCCCGGGCTCACCAGGAGGGCATCGAGTCCGGCCTGAGCGGTCGCGGCCGTCGCCCTTGTCAGACGGGCTTTCAGGTCTGGGGTATCTGTGCTCGCCACGCCTGCGACACTACTGCCTGTGCCCGGTCCTCTCATGCTGCTGGATACCGCATCCTTGTACTTCCGCGCGTTCTACGGCGTGCCCGACACCCGCAGGACTGCGGACGCGCCGCCGACGAACGCGGCCGCCGGTCTGTTGGACATGCTGGCCCGTCTCATCCGCGAACACCGCCCGGGTGCGGTGATCGCGTGCTGGGACGACGACTGGCGTCCGCAGTGGCGCGTCGACCTGATCGGCTCGTACAAGGAGCATCGTGTCGCCACCGGTGACGAGGAAGAGGTGCCAGACGCGCTCCAGGAGCAGATCCCGCTGATCGAGGCGGCGTTGGTGGGTCTGGGAACGCCGCCGGTCGGGGTGCCAGGGTATGAGGCCGATGACGTGATCGGGACGTACGCGACCATCACGGACGCGGTGGACGTGGTCACCGGGGACCGCGATCTGTTCCAGCTCGTCGATGACTCCAGAGGGGTGCGGGTGCTGTACACCGCACGCGGCATCTCGAAGATCCAGTTCGTCGATGACAGCTTCGTCGAGGAGAAGTACGGGGTGCGCCCCGACCAGTACGCGGACATGGCCACCCTGCGCGGGGACAGCAGCGACGGCCTGCCCGGGGTCGCCGGGATAGGCGAGAAGACCGCAGCGTCGCTGCTGCGCATGTTCGGCGATCTCGATGGCGTGGTGGCGGCGGCAGCCGATCCCACATCGGCGATCTCCCCGCGCATCCGTGCCTCACTGAAAGCCTCGGCGGACTACCTTCGGGCCGCGCCCAGTGTGGTGCGGGTGGAGCGCGGCCTGTCGGTACCGGCAGTCCCGACCGGCCTTCCCCAGCCCGACGTTGCGCTGCTGGAGGCGATCGGGGCCGAGTTCGGCATCATGAACTCGGTGCGGCGGGTGCTGGCCGCACTGGCGGATCAGACCTCCGAGGAGTAGTCCACGACCCCTCTGCGCAGAAGATCGGCTGCCCGTTGGGCGTTGGCCCGAGTGGGGTCGTCCGCAGAGGTGGCCCCCGCCACCTGCCCCAGGGCGTCGATCACCTGCTTGCACCACCGCACGAAATCACCGGCCGGCAGGTCGCTGCCTCGCAACACCGAGGCCAACGGCTGCCCGTTGGCCCACTGGTGGGCGGCCCAGCAGAAGCCCATGTCCGGCTCCGGTGTCGACGGAACGGAGAACTCGGACTCCAGCGACTCGATGCCCGCCCACAGGTGAACCTGCTCGGCCAGCACGTCGCGCACCCGCCCGTTGGGCAGGCGCGGAACCGTCTCCTCGTCGGTGCGCGCGGAGAAGACCAGCGCCGCCACACACGCAACGAGTTCCGGAGGCGTCAGATCACGCCACAGACCCGACCGCAACGACTGTGCGATCACCAGCGCGCGGTCGGTGTACAACCGGCCCAGCATGGCTCCGTCGTGGGTGACCGTCAACTCGTCGCCGTCCGGCTCGAGGTAGCCGAGTTCGACAAGCACCGCGCAGATCTGGTCGAACTGTCGGGCGATGGTGTTGGTCCGACCCTCGACCCGACGGGCCAGGCCGTCGTTCTCCTTCTGCAACTTGGCGGCGCGCTCGGCCCAGCGGGCATGCAGCTCGCGGTCCGAGCAACCGTGGCAGGGGTGCTTGCGCAGTCGCGCACGCAAGCGGGCGATCTGCACGTCGTTGCCGCTGTCGCGCACTCTGGGCGGGCGCACGTTCGTGTGCCTGCCGCCCAACTCGGACAGCCTGGCCGCAAGCGCCTTGCGGGCGTTGGCGCTGCGTGGATGGAAGTCCCCCGGAATGCGCAGCCGGTCGACCACCACGACAGGCGAGGCGAAGTCCGCAGTGGTCAAACGGCGCACCTGACGATCGACCGTGAGCACCTGTGGGCGCGGTTCGCCCTGCTCGTCGAGTCCGGCATTCAGGACGACGGCCAGTCCGGATCGGCGCCCGGTTGGGATCGCGATGACGTCCCCCGGGACGAGTCGCTCCAGTGACTGCGCGGCGTGGGCCTTCGTCAGCCGCGCGGATTCGCGCGACGTGTTCTTCTCCAGGTCCGTCAGTTCCCGCCGGATCGCGGCGTATTCACCGAAGTCGCCGAGGTGGCAAGCCATCGACTCCCGGTAGCCCGCGATCACATTCTCATTGCGTTTGATGGTGGCGGCCAGACCGACCACGCTCTGGTCGCTCTGGTACTGCGCGAACGAGGTCTCGAGGATCTCTCGGGCCACACGGCGACCCACCCTACGCACAAGGTTGACTGCCATGTTGTACGTGGGCCGGAAGGACGAGCGCAGTGGGTAGGTGCGGGTCGAGGCCAACCCCGCGAGGTGGTTGGGTTGCATGGCCTGGTTCCACAGAACCACCGCGTAGCCCTCGACATCGATCCCGCGCCGTCCGGCCCGACCCGTCAGTTGGGTGTACTCCCCCGGTGTGATGTCCGCATGGGTCTGTCCGTTCCACTTTACGAGGCGTTCCAGCACCACGGTTCGGGCCGGCATGTTGATGCCGAGCGCCAAGGTCTCGGTGGCGAAGACCACCTTGAGCAGCGCCTCCTGGAACAACTCCTCGACCACCTCCTTGAACAGCGGCAGCATGCCTGCATGGTGGGCAGCGATCCCGCGCTGCAAAGCATCGCTGAAGTCCCCGAACCCCACGGCCAACAGATCCGCCTCCGGAATGACTGAGCAGCGTTCCTCCACCACCTGCGCGATGCGGTGCCGTTCGTCAGGCGAGGTCAGCCGCACACCGCTGTTGGCCAGCAGGCGCACGGCGTCCTCCGTTCCGGCGCGGGAGAAGAGGAAGTAGATGGCCGGCAAAAGATCTGCGGACTCCAGCCTGTCCACGACGTCGACGCGCGAGGGCGTGCGGGCCGGGCGCATGCGTTTGCCGCCGCGTCCGGGGCGGTCCAGGGAGTGCCGCTTGGGCGGTCGCATCCCCTCGCGCGCCAGCCGCTGCAGTTCCGGGTTCACCTGCCGTTGTGCGTCATCGACGAAGAGGTCGTACAAACGGTTGTTGGCCATGACCTGTTGCCACAGCGGAACGGGGCGGTGCTCCTCGAGCACGATCTGCGTGTCGCCGCGCACCGTGGCCATCCAGGCGCCGAACTCCTCCACGTTCGACACCGTCGCCGACAGTGCCGCGATGGCCACCGATTCGGGCAGCTGGATGATCAGCTCCTCCCACACCGCACCACGTTCGCGGTCGGCCAGGTAGTGGACCTCGTCCAGAACCACGTATCCCAGACCGGCGAGATCCGATGAGGCCTCGTACACCATGTTGCGCAGGACCTCGGTGGTCATGACCACGGTCTGTGCGTGGCCGTTGATGCTCACATCACCGGTCAGCAGCCCGACATCCGCCTCACCGTACTGGGCGACCAAGTCACGGTACTTCTGGTTGGACAGCGCCTTGATGGGTGTCGTGTAGAAGGCCTTGCGCCCGGTTTCGCGTGCCAGGTGGATGGCGAATTCCCCGACGACGGTCTTGCCGCTTCCGGTCGGGGCAGCGACCAGCACGTCACAGCCACTCTCCAACGCTTCGCAGGCCTCGATCTGGAACTCGTCGAGCGGGAAGTCGTAGCGGTCGCGGAAAGCCGCGAGGTGAGCACTGGTGCGGGTGCGACGCCGCGCCGCGGCGTACCGTTCCGCGGGCGTGGCCATACGAGCAGACTACGTGCTAACCGACCGGCGCGAAGGCACGTAAACCCCCCGGCACGACATGCACGTCGACCGGTAGCGGACCGACCCGCTCGCCGTCGGCGTACGCGGTTTGGCCCGCGGCCTCCACGCGGACCGTGGCTCCGCGCAGCGTATGCACGAAGGGGCGCGTGACATGAGTCCCCTTGAAGACGCTCGGAAAGGTCTTCAGGAAGGTGAACTTGCTCGTCCTGGCCAGGAACGTGAGGTCCAGTTGACCGTCGTCCAGCACAGCGCTCGGGCAGACATACATCCCACCGCCGTAGCTGGCCCCGTTGCCGACCGCCAGCATCATGCCCTGCTCCGTGAGGGTCTTGTCATCGACAGTGATCCGGAAATCGACCGGCTTGTACACCCCGAGCTCAGCGATCGTGGCCAGGAGATAGCGCGAGGTGCCCGTCGGCCAGGTCATCGTGTTCGCCCGCTCTGTCACCTCCGAGTCGAACCCGACACTCATCACGGCCAGGAACGCGCGCTCGGTCCCATCGGCGGCATGGATCACCGCGTAGTCCACAGTCCGGGTACGGCCATCGGCGATGACGTCGGCGGCCTTGCACGCATCGTCGCGTGGCAGGTCCAGGCTGCGGGCGATGTCGTCCCCGGTGCCGACCGGGATGATCCCCAGGGTCGTGTCCGTGCCCTGCACGGCCTGCAGCGCCAGATGCACGGTGCCGTCCCCACCACACGCGATGAGGGCCTCGACACCGTCGGCTACGGCCTCGCGCGCGAGGCGCAAGCTCTCCTCGGCACTGCCCGCCTCGAGCACCCTGACCTGTACTCCGCGCTCGCGCAGCCGGGCAACGGCCAGGGGCGCGTTCTTCAGACTGCGGCCCTTGCCGGAGGTGGGGTTGATGACGATGGCGGCGTTCAGCACAGGCCGAGGCTACAGGCAGCGTCGCGCGAAGGGCTTCATCCGTTGCGGCGGGAGTGTCCCCCCGAGTCCTTACCGCCGCGACGGATCGTCGCCTTCGACCGTCTCCGCGATCGGCGACACCTCATCGTCGTCCCACTGGTCGTAGTCCGGCTCGGCACCGTTGCGGCGGCGGCGGCGGTCGTTCAGGAGGCTGAAGACCACTGCACCGCCGACCAGGAGCAACACCGGTGTGGCCAGCAGCATCATCGTGATGGGATCCCCGGTCGGCGTGGCCACGGCGGCGAACACGAACACCCCGAAGATGATGTACCGCCAGGCTTGTGCCAGCCGCTTGCCGCTCAGGATGCCCAGCATGTTGAGCCCCACGATGAACAACGGCGTGAGGAAGCCGATCCCGAAGACGATGACCATGCGCAGGAAGAAGGACAGGTAGCGGTCCACCGGCAGGTAGTTGCCGACGTTCTGAGGGGTGAACCCGAGCAGCACCTCCAGACCCTTGGGCATGAGCACGTAGGCCAGCACCACTCCGCCGAGGAACAGCGGCACGCTGATCACGACGAACAGGTACACCCAGCGACGTTCCTTGGCGTGCAGTCCGGGCGTGACGAACGCCCACAACTGATAGATCCACACAGGTGAGGCCAGCACCACGCCCGACAGGGCCGCCACCTTCACCTGCAGCATGAACGCGTCGGTGACACCTGCGACCACGAGGCGCACATCGCGGCCCTCCGCCGCGGCTTGATCCACCACGTCCTGGATCGGCTGGGAGATCACATCGAATATCGGCGTGTAGTAGATCCACCCGACAACGGCCCCCACCGCGATCGCCGCAAGACTGATCACCAGGCGGCGGCGCAGTTCCCGCAGATGCTCCCGCAACGGCATCTGCGCCCGCGGATGCTGCGGGGCGGTCACGGTCAGGGCTGTGTGGGCGTCTGCTTGCCCGGAGCGGGTTCGGCCACGCCAGGCTCGGCAGCTGGCGCGGCAGGGGCCTGATCGACGGCCTTCGGGGCAGCCGCGGCGTCGGTCTTGGCCTCGGGGTCAGCAGCGGGCTCGCTGAGCCCCTTGGTCTCCGCCTTGAAGATGCGCAGCGAACGGCCCAAGCCGCGAGCCGCGTCCGGCAGTCGCTTCGCGCCGAAGAGCAGCACCACGAGCAGGATGAGGATGATGGGTTCCCATCCTCGGAAGTTCGAGAACATGCGTACAGACTACGACGCTCTGCGTGCCGACGCGGTAGACCGTCCGGTCAATGTGCCACGAAATGGGGAACGATGATGTCGTGGGTCTCGAGCCACAGCGCCAGATCCAGCACATCGTCGTACGAGATCGGCCGGCCGTGATGGGCTTCCAGCACCTCGTCAGGGACGTTGTCGATCAGCACACCGGCACTCGACAGCAGCGCCACGACCTCGTTGTCCGCGGCCTTCTCGATGAGGTCCTGGCAGGACACGCACTTGAAGGTGTACGTGGCCCATCCTGCTGCCTCCGCCACCGTCAGACGGACATCGGCGGGGGTCAGATCAACGTCACCACACATAGGGCACGTCGCCTTGATCGTCGTCATCGTCCTCGCCTCCTTCATCGCTGTTTGTGCTAGTGGCTTCGGCAGGAGACTGCTCAAAGTTGAGGCGGTTGTCCACTCGAGCAGGTAAGCATTACCGACAGTAGCCAAAGTCACCCGTTCAGGGGATGTTTCGGCGTGTCGCAGTGACAATCCGCAACCAGCATCCGGAGCGGTGGAATACTTCGCCAGACCGTCGGCGAGCTCGGCGTCGAGTGCCAGGAAACGGTCGCTCTTCAGAGCCGAGTGCCCGGAAGGCTCAGGCCTCGATCAGATCGATCACGAAGACCAGAGTGCGTCCCGAGAGTCGGTGTCCCCCCGAGGTGCCGTAAGCCAACTCCGGCGGGATCACCAGTTGCCGACGACCGCCGACACGCATGCCCGGGATTCCGTCCTGCCAGCCCTGGATGAGCCCACGCAGCGGGAAGGAGATCGACTCTCCGCGATCCCACGAAGCGTCGAACTGTTCGCCGGTCTCGTAATCCACGCCGACGTAGTGCACCGTGACAGTACCGCCCGGTTGGGCCTCGGCGCCGTCACCCACGATGAGGTCGGTCACGACCAGTTCAGTCGGGGGCGGTCCCTCCTGGAACTCGATCTCCGGCTTCTCACTCATGAACCCACCTTCTTCACATCGACGACGAACACCAGCGTGTCATCCACACCGATCCCGGATCCGGGCGGCGGGTTGGCCCCGTAGCCCTTGTCCGGCGGAATGATGAGCAGCACGCGGGACCCCTCTTTGACGCCCTGCAGCCCCTCCTGCCAGCCCGTGATGACGCCCTTGATCGGGAACTGCAGTTCTCCAGTGGCCCAGGAACTGTCGAAGACCTGTCCGGTCGACCACGCGGTGCCCACGTACTGGACCGTGACCAGCGAATTGGGTCCCACCGCCTTGCCGTCCCCGGGCGTGATCTCCTCGACGACCAGTTCCTGAGGCGGCGTGGCACCCTCCTCGATGGTGATCGTGGGCTCCGCGTCGGGGGCACCCGTGACGGTCACACCATCAACCGTGGTCGCGTCTCCCGCCGGTGAGGCGGCCGCCGAGGCAGTCGGTTCAGCAGAGGCCGTGGAGTCGGCGGAGTCCGAGCCGCAGCCGGCCAGCAGGAGCGGAACGGCCACGGCGATGGCCAGCAGTGATCGAGGCATGGGGCTCACCCTAGTGCACGTCACATCGACGCAATGAGCCGCTCGACCCGCTCGTCGACGCTCTTGAACGGGTCCTTGCACAAGACAGTGCGTTGGGCTTGGTCATTGAGCTTCAGATGCACCCAATCGACGGTGAAATCGCGCCGTTTCTCCTGCGCACGCTTGATGAAGTCACCGCGTAGTTTGGCCCGCGTCGTCTGGGGAGGAACGGACTTCGCCTCGAAGATCTCGATGTCGCTGCATACCCGGTCGACGAGTCCTTTGTCCTGGAGGAGATAGAACAGGCCACGTTTGCGACTGATGTCGTGGTACGCCAGATCAAGTTGCGAGACCCGGGCATCGGTCATCGACAGGTCGTGCTTGGCCATGTATCGCTCGATCAGCGTGCGCTTGATCACCCAGTCGATCTCGGTGGCGACATCCTGCAGTCGGTCGAACTCGATGGCATCGAGGGTCCGCGACCACAGATCCACGACCCGACTGGGTACGCTGCCCGGATCGTCGAGGAGCCCACCCTCGCGAGCGAAAGCGGCCACCCGCGCCAAGTACTCCCGCTGCATCTCCAGACCACTGATCGAGCGGCCGTTGGCCAAACGCACGGGCCGTCGGCCGGTGGGATCCTGACTGATGTCGCGGATGCTGCGGATGGGATTCTCCAGACTCAGGTCACGCATCGGGATCCCGGCCTCGAGCATCCTCAGCACCAGATCGGTGGCCCCGACTTTCAGCAGCGTCGTGGTCTCGCTCATGTTGCTGTCCCCGACGATCACGTGCAGGCGCCGGAACCGCTCGGCGTCGGCGTGGGGCTCGTCGCGGGTGTTGATGATGGGCCGGCTGCGAGTCGTGGCACTGCTCACCGACTCCCACACGTGCTCGGCGCGTTGACTCATGGTGTACGTGGCGCCACGCGGGGTCTGCAGCACCTTGCCGGCCCCGCAGATGAGTTGCCGCGAGACCAGGAAGGGGATGAGCACCTCGGCCAGGCGGAAGAACTCCCCCTGCCGGCCGACGAGGTAGTTCTCATGGCAGCCGTAGGAGTTGCCGGCCGAGTCTGTGTTGTTCTTGAAGAGGTAGATGTCGCCGAGGATGCCCTCCCCGGCGAGCCGCTGCTCGGCATCCACCTGCAGGCCCTCGAGGATGCGCTCGCCGGCCTTGTCGTGCGTGACGAGTTGCCGAAGGTCGTCGCACTCGGCCGTCGCATATTCAGGGTGCGAGCCCACGTCGAGGTACAGTCGCGACCCGTTGCGCAGGAACACGTTCGAACTGCGTCCCCAACTCACCACCCTGCGAAACAGGTAGCGTGCCACTTCGTCCGGCGACAACCGGCGCTGACCCTGGAACGTGCATGTCACGCCGTACTCGGTCTCAATGCCGAAGATCCTGCGTGTCATGGCCGACAACCTACCCGCCGTTGAGCAAACCGGCGAGTTCCTGACCGACCAGCCTCCGGAAGGCGCGACGCGGGCGTGTCCGGTCCAGGATGGCCACCTCGAGCTGCTTCTCCTCCAGCGTCCGCGGACCCTGACCGCCATGCTCGGCCAGCGCGGCCACGGCCATGCGCAAGGCCTCGTGAAGGGTCAGGTCCGGTCGCCACTGCTCGTGCAGTTCGGCCGAGATCGCCTCAGCGGCACCCCCCATCGCCAGGAATCCGTGTTCGTCCCCCACCGAGCCGTCGAAGGTCAGCCGGTACAACTGATCCGAGGCCTCGTCCTCACCGACCTCGGCCACGATGATCTCCACCTCGTAGGGCTTCTGCGCCTCCGTGAAAACGGTGCCCAGGGTCTGGGCGTAGGCGTTCGCCAGACCCCGACTGGTGACGTCCGCCCGGTCGTAACTGAAACCCCGTAGGTCCGCGTAGCGGACACCAGCCACACGCAGATTCTCGAACTCGTTGTACTTGCCGACGGCGGCGAACGCGATCTTGTCGTAGATCTCGCTGATCTTGTGCAGGGCTCGGGAGGGGTTCTCGGCCACGAACAGGATTCCCTCGTCGTACTGCGCCACCACGACCGAACGTCCCCGGGCAATGCCCTTGCGGGCGTAGTCGGCCTTGTCCTTGATGATCTGCTCGGGCGACACGTAGAAGGGCATGCTCATGACCGGGCTCCCCCTGCCTCGTCGGCAACCGGGCCGTCGGGGCGGCGGTAGCGTTGCGCGACGATCTCGTCAACAAGGATCTGCAACTCGTCCTCCGGCAGCCTACGGACTCCTGAGGTATCCACGGTGTAGACGACCGGGAAGATCCCGCGGGTCAGGTCCGGGCCCCCGGTCGCCGAATCGTCGTCGGCGGCGTCGTAGAGGGCCTGCAGACACACGCGCACAGCGTCGGTACCGGACTGCTCGCCCCGGTAGAGCTTCTTCAGCGAGCCGCGCGCGAAGGGGCTGCCCGATCCCACCGCGTGGTAGTCGTGCTCCTCGTAGCGTCCGCCGGTGACGTCGTAGGAGAAGATCCGGCCCGTGTCACGCGTGCTGTCGTATCCAGCGAACAGGGGCACGACGGCGAGCCCTTGGAACGCCATGCCGAGGTTGCCGCGGATGAAGGAGGCCAACCGGTTCGCCTTACCCTCCAGGGACAGGCTGGTGCCCTCGATCTTCTCGAAATGCTCGAGTTCGGTCTGGAACAACCGCACCATTTCCACCGCCAGCCCGGCTGTCCCGGCGATACCTACCACCGAGAACTCGTCGGCCGGGTAGACCTTCTCGATGTCGCGCTGCGCGATGACGTTGCCCATGGTCGCGCGCCGGTCGCCGGCCATCACCACTCCGCCGACGAACTGACTGGCCACGATCGTCGTCCCGTGTGGGACGTCGACCGGCTGAGCATGGCGCACACGATCGAACATGTTGGGGTCGTGTTCGGCCAGGAAGTCGACGAACGACGAGCCGGGGCGCAGGAAATGAGCGGGCAGACCGGAAGCCTGTGTCACTGGCCGCCCTTCTGTACGAAGCTGGCGACGAACTCCTCGGCGTTCTCCTCCAGAACGTCGTCGATCTCGTCGAGGATCGAGTCCACGTCGGCGTCGATCTCCGCCTTGCGGGCTGCGGCAGCCTCGAGTTCGCCATCGACGACGTCCTCGGTCTGCCTGCTGGTCGAAGGGCGTTGCTTGTGCTGCTGACCGTCTGCCATGGTCGACACCTCCTTGTATCCGACCTTAGTGCGTACCCGCCGGATCTGACATCTGACCTGCTCGCGAGTACCCGGATAGCCTGGGACGGTGAGCGTCTTGCGGATCATGGGTATCGAGACCGAGTACGGGGTCTCCTCCCCCGGGCACCCGAACGCGAACGCCATGCTGATGTCCAGTCAGGTGGTCACCGCGTACGACCGGTCCACCCACGCCCAGCGCAACAGCCGCACCCGGTGGGATTACGACGTGGAGACGCCGCTGCGCGACGCCCGTGGTTTCGATATGAGCCGCGCCGAGGCCGACCCCACCCAGCTCACCGACGACGACGTGGGCATGGCCAACGTCATCCTGACCAACGGCGCACGCCTCTATGTCGACCATGCCCACCCCGAGTACTCCACCCCGGAGGTCCTCACCCCCTTCGACGCCGTGCTCTACGACCGCGCCGGGCAACAGATCATGGCCCGCGCCGGTCAGTTGGCCTCCGCCGAGCCCGGTGCGCTGCAGATCCGGCTGTACAAGAACAACACCGACAACAAGGGCGCCTCCTACGGATGCCATGAGAACTACCTGATGCCGAGGCCGACGCCCTTCCCGAGCATCGTGGCGGCGATGATCCCGTTCTTCGTAAGCCGTCAGGTCATCACCGGCGCCGGGCGGCTCGGGGTGGGCCAGGACGGCAAGATCAAGGACTACCAGTTGACACAGCGGGCCGACTTCTTCGAGGTCGAGGTGGGGCTGGAGACCACCTTGAAGCGGCCGATCATCAACACCCGCGACGAACCGCACGCCGACCCCGAACAATACCGGCGGCTGCACGTCATCGTTGGTGACGCAAACCTCAGCGAATACGCCACCTACCTGAAACTCGGGATGACGTCACTGGTGCTCAGCATGATCGAGCAGGCCTGGGACTTCACCGGCTTCGCCCTGCAACGGCCGGTGAAGCAGTTGCACGAGGTGTCCCACGACACCGAATTGTGCTACCAGATCGAGACCGCCGATGGCCGTCGGCTCACCGCGGTGCAGATGCAGGCGGACTTCGTGGAGCAGGCGCGCAAGTTCGTGGACGACCGCTACGGCTCCGACGCCGACGAGCCAACGTTGGATGTGCTGGCGGAATGGGAGAGGACCATCGATGCCCTGCGCCGCGACCCTGGTGAACTCGTCGACGACCTCGACTGGATCGCCAAGAAGGCCCTGCTCGACGGGTACCGGCGGCGTGACGGCATCGACTTCGGCGATCCCCGTCTCGACCTCGTGGATCTGCAGTACTCGGACGTCGATCCTCAGCGCGGGTTGTGGGCCCGTCTCGAACAGCGGGGCCGGCTGCGCCGGATGACGACCGATGAGCAGGTGGCGACTGCTGTGGTGGCGCCGCCCGCGCAGACGCGGGCGTACTTCCGGGGTGAGTGCCTGCGCCGGTATCCGCAGCAGGTGGCCGCAGCGAGTTGGGACTCCGTGATCTTCGATCTGCCGGGAAGGTCGGCACTGCAGCGAGTTCCCACGCTCGATCCTCTGCGCGGCACCAAGGCGCACGTCGATGCACTGCTCGATGCCAGCCCGACGGCCGCGGACCTCATAAGCTCCCTGCAGTCCATGGGGGCATAGCACTGCTCCGATCGGGTGACGTGAGGGCACCTCCGATCGGGTGAAGAACATCCATACGGGCTACATGAGGGGTCGATCCCCACTGTGTGCGTGGATATGTCGTAGCCCTCACCACCGCCGGGCTCCTCCTGGGACAGGCGGTCGCGATGGGTACGGCGCAGGCCGCAGAGCCTGCGGGAAACCGCCACACCACCGCAGCCACCAACAGCGTGAACCTCAGCGTCTCGGGTGTGAAGAAGGCCAAGATCAAGGTCAAGAGCGCCGGATACCGCAAGGTCGTGCGTACATCCACCGTTTTGCGACTCCCCGCCGGCACCTACAAGGTGCGTGCCTTCACGGTGAAGCGCGCTGGCGCGAAGTACACCCCCGACCGTCGCACCGTGCGTGTGCGCGCCACCAACAACCAGACGATCCTCGTGGCGTTCGAATACACCAAGAAGACCGGTTCTACCAGCACCGGCGCTGCTCAGCAGCCGATCGCCGCCGACCCCGTGCCCGCCGGCGATCTGGCCACGATGTTCGCCCTGGTCAACGAGGCGCGCTCGCAGCGTCAGCAGTGCGGCAGCAAGTCGATGCCGCCGGCACCGCCAGTCGTCTACAACGCCGAGATCGCCGAAGCCGCCCAGTTGCACGCCGAGGACATGGCGGCGAACAGCTACTTCGACCACGACTCCCTGGACGGCCGGTCGTTCGTCGACCGCATCAAGGCGACTGACTACCCGGGTGACCCGGGCGGCGAGAACATCGCCAGTGGCTTCCCCACTCCGCAGGACACGCTGCGCGGATGGCTGAACAGCCCCGGCCACTGCGTCAACCTGATGGCTCCCGAATTCGACCACATGGGCCTCGGGTTCGCCGAGCACAAGGACCCGCGTTACTCGACCCCGGTCTCCTACTGGGTCCAGGACTTCGGGTACGGCGACTGATCAGCAGCAGGGGCACCGATCGCCGCGATCCCTATCCACCTGCACGTCCGATGGGTGGCGTCAGGCGACGCACTTGCCCCACCTAGACGGTCGGCTTCAGAAGTGCGGCTACAGGTACTGACCGGTGTTGGCCACGTTGTCGATCGTGCGGCCGGGTTCATCGCCCTGCTTGCCCTGAACGAGCGTGCGGATGAAGACGATCCGCTCGCCCTTCTTCCCAGAGATCCGCGCCCAGTCGTCGGGGTTGGTCGTGTTGGGCAGATCCTCGTTCTCACGGAACTCGTCGACACACGCTGCCAGCAGATGCTGCAGGCGGATGCCCTTCTGCCCGGTGTCCAGGAACTCCTTGATCGCCGACTTCTTGCCCCGTGCCACGATGTTCTCCAACATCGCTCCCGAGTTGAAGTCCTTGAAGTACAGGACCTCCTTGTCACCGTTGGCGTACGTGACTTCCAGGAACCGGTTCTCGTCGGCCTCGGAGTACATCCGCTCCACTGTGCGCTGGATCATGGCCGCGACAGTGACCTGCGCGTTGCCGCCGTGTTCGGACAGGTCGTCGGGGTGAAGCGGCAGGTTCGGCGTGAGGTACTTGGCCATGATGTCGGCGGCTGCCTGCGCGTCCGGACGCTCGATCTTGATCTTCACATCGAGCCGACCTGGGCGCAGGATGGCCGGATCGATCATGTCCTCGCGGTTGCTGGCACCGATCACGATGACGTTCTCAAGGCCTTCCACGCCGTCGATCTCGGAAAGCAACTGCGGGACGATCGTGTTCTCGACATCGCTGGAGACCCCGGATCCGCGGGTGCGGAACAGCGAGTCCATCTCGTCGAAGAAGACGATCACCGGCATGCCTTCACTGGCCTTCTCACGGGCGCGCTGGAACACCAACCGGATGTGCCGCTCGGTCTCCCCGACGTACTTGTTGAGCAGTTCCGGGCCCTTGATGTTGAGGAAGAACGACCGGCCCGCCTCCAAGCCCTCGCGCGCGGAGACCTTCT
Source organism: Actinomycetota bacterium (assembly GCA_020636995.1). Taxonomy (GTDB): domain Bacteria; phylum Actinomycetota; class Actinomycetes; order S36-B12; family UBA10799; genus JADKAV01. Next base: position 433,774 of record JACJWU010000001.1, read on the forward strand.
TGGCCAAGGAGTTGGCCACGGCCTTTGCGATCAGCGTCTTGCCGCATCCCGGGGGGCCGTACAGCAGAATCCCCTTGGGTGCCCGCAACTCGTGTTCACGGAACAGGTCGGCGTGCATGAACGGCAACTCGACGGCATCGCGGATCTGCTCGATCTGGGAACCGAGCCCGCCGATGTCCTCGTAGTCGATGTCGGGCACCTCTTCGAGGACAAGTTCCTCGACCTCGGCCTTGGGGATGCGCTCCACCGCGAACCCGGATCGGCTGTCGACCAGCAAGGAGTCCCCGGCCCGCAAACGCTGACTGCGCAACGGATCGGCCAGGTGCACGACCTGCTCCTCGTCGGTGTGCGCGATGACCAACGCCCGCGCCCCACCCTCAAGGATCTCCTTCAGCATCACGATGTCGCCCCGCTGCTCGAAACCGGCGATCTCGACGATGTTCATCGCCTCGTTGAGCATGACCTCCTGTCCGGGCACGAGCTGGGAGACGTCCACAGCGGGGGTCGCCACCACCCGCATCTTGCGGCCCCCTGTGAAGATGTTGATGGACCCGTCGTCAAGTGTGTCGAGGTAGACCCCGTATGCGCTCGGCGGCTCGGCCAGCCGATCGACCTCGGCCTTGAGCGTGAGGATCTGCGCGCGCGCCTCGCGCAGGGTGGCCGTCATCCGTTCGTTGTTGGCCCGTTGCTTGGCCAGTTCCGACCGGAGCCGGTCGAGCTCTGCGCCGCGCACATCCTCGGTCATCAGCCTGTCCTCCTCACCGAGTCCGTCACTTCGACCCTATACGTCCTGCCGAGGATTACCACCCCTCCGCTCGTCGACGCCGGAAGCCGCCCGGGGACCGTCGTAGTCGGCCCCATATGCCCCTTTCGCGGGCCTACTGCGCTTGGCCGGCGCGGTGACACCGGGGGCGAGACGCCGGCTGTAGACGAGGAATCCGGTGTGTCCCACCATCCGGTGATCGGGCCGCACCGCCAGACCCTCGACATGCCAGCCACGGTGCATCGTCTCCGACGCCTTGGGCTCGGTCCAGCCACCGGCGGCCCGCAGCGTCTCCACCATCCGGGACAACTGGGTGGTCGTGGCGACGTACACGCACAACACTCCCCCGGGCACCAAGCACCTCTGCAGGACATCGACCATCTCCCACGGTGCGAGCATGTCCAGGACCACCCGGTCGAAGGGTCCCGTCGGCGCGACCTCCTCCAGGGCACCGGTGAGCAGCGTCCAGTTGTCGGGCACCCCGCCGAAGAACTTGCCGACGTTGCGCGCGGCGATCTCAGCGAAATCGGGCCGCTTCTCCACCGAGGTCACCGACCCGGTCGGTGTGACCGCGCGCAGCAACCAGCAGGTCAACGCTCCCGACCCCGCACCCGCCTCCAGAACCCGCGTGCCGGGTGCGATATCGGCGAAACCGATGATCAGGGCAGCGTCCTTGGGATAGATGATTGTGGCCCCGCGCGGCATCGACATCACGAAGTCGTGCAGGAGCGGCCGAAGCGCCAGGTACTCGGTTCCCTTGCTCGAACTCACGACGATCCCCTCCTGGGCGCCGATCAGGGCGTCGTGGTCGATGCCGCCCTTCTCGGTGTGGAACCGCTGGCCGGCCTGCAACGTGATGGTGTGCATCCGGCCCTTGGCATCGGTCAACTGCACCTGATCGCCCTCGGCGAACGGTCGGCCCTGCGCACTGGTGGTCACAATCCAGCAGGGTATCGCCGAAGGTACGCTGCACCGTATGGGCGAAGGCGGTCTGCGTTTCCACATCGCCGGGTTCCCGGTGTCGGTGCCCCTCGGGGGCATCCTCGGCGTGCTTCTCATCGCGTATCTGTGGACCCCGAACTTCAGCGAACCGGGGCGCAGCGGCATCACTCTGGCCGTGGTGTTCGCCGTGCTGCTGTACGCCGGTGTGCTGGTGCACGAGTTGGCCCATGCCTGGGCGGCGCGCGCGTTCGGCTATCCGGTGCACGGAATCACGTTGTGGCTGCTGGGCGGCTACACGGTGTACGAGCGGCGATCGAGCCGTCCCTGGCCGGAACTGGTCATCGCAGTCATCGGCCCGGTGTCCACGCTGCTGCTCGCAGCAGGTTGCTGGGTGCTGGCGGCGAACACCGGCGGGAGTGTCTCGTTGCTGTTCGGTGCGCTCGCGTGGACCAACGGGCTGCTCGGCGTGCTCAACCTTCTGCCCGGCGCGCCACTGGATGGCGGGGGTGTGGTCAAGTCGCTGGTGTGGCGGATCTCCGGCTCGGAGAGCGCCGGGGCAAAGGCCGCCGGATACGCCGGACTAGTGATCGCCGCGGCGCTCGGCGCGCTGGCCGTGGTGTCGTTGAGTCGTGGCGGGGGTGGCCTACTGCTGATGGGGGTGCTTGCGCTGTTCATCGGCTTCGGCGCCTACCAGTCGCTGCAGTCCGCTCGCAGCAGCGGGACGCTGGACCGGATCGCGACGCGACTGCCCCACCTCATCCGCCGCGTGCTCGCCGTGTCGCAGACCGACTCGCTGGGCGCCGCGCTGGACAGGTGGGACCGACAGAACCAACCAGCCGTGGTGACTGTCGACGAGCAGGGACGCCTGCTCGCCGTGCTCTCGCCGCCGGCGGCCGACGCCGTTCCTGCGGACCGGCAGCACTCCGTGGCGATCGGCCCGTTCACCGCGGCGATACCCACCGACCAGCGGATCGTGCTCGACGACGATCCTCGAGAGCTGGTGCTCGAGATGGCACGCAGCGGCGTCTCGCTCGCCTTCGTCACCGACCGCGACGGGCGGCCGCTGGGTGTGCTCTTCGCAGCGGATGTGAACAACCTGCTGGAGAATCCACGCTGACCGGCACGCCGTTGTGGACAACCACAAGATGTCGCTGGTCGCACGTACTGTGATCAGGTGACCGACTCCGGACCTCCTGCAGACGAAGCGCCTCGCGATGGTGTTCGCCCTCGCGAGGTAAGTGGTACCTCCGGCCATCCCGTGGTGGGTGCGTTGTCGCCGAGTCGCGCCGGCGACTACGCGACGTGTGCGCTTCTGTACAGGTTCCGGGCGATCGATCGGTTGCCGGAACGCCCGGGGCTGGCCGCTTTCCGCGGCACCCTTGTCCACGAGGTGCTGGATCGGCTCTTCGACCTGCCCGCGGAGCAGCGCAGCCAGGGGCGAGCGGCCGAGATGCTCCCGCAGGCGTTCAGCGAGCTGATGGCAGCCGAACCGGAGGCCGCTTTCGCCCTCGTCGAGGACGCGCCCTGGCCGGCACCGGAACCCCCTGACGTGCCGGACGCAGCCCGCGACCGCCTGCTCGGCGACGCCGCCGCGCTGCTCGACACATACTTCGGCCTCGAGGATCCGCGCCGGGTCGAACCTACCCATCGCGAACAGCTGGTCGAAGTGGCGCTGGATCCTGATGTGCTACTGCGCGGATACGTCGATCGTATGGATGAGGCCGACGGGCAACTGCGCGTCGTGGACTACAAGACCGGTCGATCCCCCGGCCAGCAGTGGGAACAGCAGGCGATGTTCCAGTTGCGGTTCTACGCGCTCGTGGTGCACCGCGCCACCGGCCGGATCCCGGGTCGTCTGCAACTGCTCTACCTGGGCAACGGTGAAGTGCTGACCTACCACCCCGACGCCGATGACCTCGACCGGTTCGAACGCAAAGTGCGCGCCATGTGGAAGGCGATCACCCGCGCCGCCGACGCCGGGGACTGGCGGCCCCGCCGCTCCGCGAAGTGCAAGTGGTGCTCGTTCCAGCAGCTGTGTCCGGAGTTCGGCGGCACGCCACCCCCGCTCCCGCCCATGCCGGTCACGGAATCGTCAACTACCGTGGTGGCGTGACTGGAACCACCGCCGCACGCGCGGCCAGCCTGACGAAGATCTACGGCGAGGGAGAGGCGCAGGTCGTCGCCCTCGACCAGGTCGACATCGCGATCGAGCAAGGAAGGTTCACCGCGATCATGGGGCCTTCGGGCTCTGGCAAGTCCACGCTGATGCACTGCCTGGCGGGACTCGACTCCGTGTCCGGCGGACAGGTGTGGATCGGCGAGACCGACCTCACCACCCTCAAGGACAAGGCGCTGACGGCCTTGCGCCGTGACAAGGTGGGCTTCGTATTCCAGAGTTTCAATCTCATCCCGACGCTCACCGCGCAGGAGAACATCACCTTGCCGATGGACATCGCCGGCAGCAAGCCCGATCAGCAATGGGTGAACCTCATCATCGACACGGTGGGGCTGCGATCGCGCCTGGACCACAAGCCCAGCGAACTGTCCGGTGGTCAACAACAACGGGTGGCGTGCGCGCGGGCGCTGGCCAGCCGCCCCGAGATCATCTTCGCCGACGAACCCACCGGCAACCTCGATTCCCGCAGCGGGGCCGAGGTGCTGGGCTTCCTGCGCCGCAGTGTGGACGAATTCGGGCAGACGATCGTCATGGTCACCCACGATCCGAACGCCGCGTCCTACGCCCAACGGGTGGTGTTCCTCGCCGACGGCCGGATCGTGGACGAGATGGCGGATCCGACCGCTGAGCGTGTGCTCGACCGGATGAAGCGGTTCGACATCGAGGGCAGCCCGGCCACCGAACCCGCCTGAAGCTGCGCGCATCACTGCGCAACCTCGTCGCGCACAAACTCCGCCTGTTCCTGACCGCCCTCTCGATCGTTCTCGCGGTGGCCTTCGTGGCAGGGACATATGTCTTCACCGATTCGCTGCGAGCGTCCCTGGATACGCTCATTCAGCAGAATCAGCCCGACGTGACGATCCGTCCGGCCAGCGCCGACTTCTCGCCAGAGTTCCAGGGAGCGGGCGAACTGCTGACGGTCCCCACCGCGCTCGCCACAGACATCGAGACGATCGCCGGTGTGGTTGCGGTCAGCCGGCAGGTCCAAGTACCGGCCGTAGTCGTTCTCGATGAGACGGGCAAACCGCTGGGGGTCGAGACCGGTGGTTTTACCAGTGGCACGGCGATCGCCCAGGACTGGGGCCCACCACAGATCAATCCCAACGAGATCGTGACCGGGCAGGTTCCGGTGGGGACGGATCACGTCGCAATGGACACAGCAACCGCCGAGCAACTGGGGATCGCCCCAGGTGACCAAGTGGATCTGCTGCTGCCGTCCGGGGAAAGACGCACCTTCACCCTCAGCGGCACGACCCAACTGCGCAGCAGCAGCGGGTTCGGCGTCAGTTTCCTGTTCTGGGACTTCCCGAGCGCCCAGGAACTGTTCCTCGAACCCGGACAGGCCACGAGCCTGGCCGTGCTGGCCGAGCCCACCGCGTCCCAGGCAGTGATCGCTGAGCAGATCCGCCCGATGCTGCCGTCCGGCGTGGAAGCCGTCACTGGTGACGAGATCGCCTCGCAGGTCTCCGAGCAGCTCGACTCCGGCCTGGGGTTCCTCAACACCTTTCTGCTGGTGTTCGCCATCGTGTCGGTCTTCGTGGCGACCTTCCTCATCTACAACACCTTCAGCATGCTGGTTGCGCAGCGCACCCGGGAATTGGCGCTACTGCGGGCCATCGGCGCCTCCCGGGGGCAGGTGCTGCGCTCGATCCTGGCGGAGGCGGTGGTCGTCGCGCTGTTCGCCAGCCTGCTCGGGATCGTGGTGGGAGCCGGTGTCGCACGCGGTCTGCAGCTGCTGTTCCAAGCCGCGGGAGCTCCGTTCCCGTCGGCCGCGCTGGTGTTCCAGCCGCGCACGATCGTGGTTGCCCTGTCGGTGGGCCTGCTCATCACCTTGGCCAGTGCGGTTCTGCCCGCGCGGCGCGCGAGTGTGATCCCCCCGATGGCGGCTTTGCGCGACGAACAACCGCGGACCCGGGCTCTTGGTCGCCGGACTGTGGTGGGGGGATTCCTGCTCGGCGCCGGTGTGGGTCTGGCGGTCATGGCGCCACAACTCGCCGAGTACGGAACCACCAAGGCCGCCATGATGGCAGGCGCTGCCGCCCTTTTCGTCCTGATAGGTGTGCTGGCCACTGCCCCGGAGCTCGCCCGTCCCGCAGCCGCGCTGATCGGCAGCCCGTTCCGCGGCGTGGTGGGCCGCTTGGCACGAGGGAACACCCGCCGCAATCCACGAAGAACCGCCGCCACGGCCGGCGCCTTGACGATCGGGGTGGCCCTGATGTCGGCGATCAGTGTTCTGGCCGCCAGCACACAAGAGTCGGTCGCCGGGATCGTCGACGACGTGATAGGCGCGGACTTCGTGGTCACCGGGTACGGTTTCCAGCCCTTCTCGGGCGATGTTGCGACGGCGATCCGCCAAACCCCGGGGGTTGCTGAGGTGGCGGTCGTGAAGCAGGCACCGGCCCGGGCACCCGGCGCCGGCGACACACTGATCACCGGAGTCGATCCGCAGGACATCCAACAAGCGCTGTCGCTGACGGTGACCGAAGGATCGCTGGACGACCTCGAACCGGGCACGGTGGCCCTTGACTCCGACACCGCCACCGAGATCGGGGCGGGGGTGGGCACTGTGATCCAGGTGCTCGGTGTGGTCGGACCGGTCGATCTCGACGTGGTCGCGATCTACGAGGCGGCTGGTGGGTTCACCGGGTACGTGGTGGACCTGACCACGGCACGCGACCTGGGCGCCTCTGCTCAGGACAACGTGGTTTACGTGATCAAGCAACCGCAGGCCGAGGCGGCCACTGTGCAGGCGGACCTCGACGTCGCGCTCGAACCGTTCCCGAACGTGCAGTTGCTGGATCAGTCGGCGTTCAAAGACAGCATCGGCGACCAGATCGGGCAGTTGCTCAATTTCCTCTTCGCCCTACTGGTGCTCGCCGTCCTCATCGCATTGCTTGGCATCGTCAACACTCTGGCGTTGTCCGTTTTCGAACGCACTCGTGAGATAGGTCTGCTCCGAGCGGTCGGGATGTTGCGCAGCGGCATCCGGCGCACGATCGTGCTGGAGGCCCTCATCATCGCTGTCTTCGGGGCTGTCCTGGGCATGGTGATCGGAGTGGCTTTCGGGGCCCTGCTCCAGCGCATCCTCGCCTCCGAGGGCATCGAGGAGTTCGCCGTGAACGTTCCCCAGCTGGCGCTCTTCCTGGTGCTGGCAGCCGTCGGCGGAGTCCTTGCCGCCCTCTGGCCGGCCTGGCGGGGTTCGCGCCTGCGGATCCTGGATGCGGTCGCCGCCGAGTGATTCGGGATTCAGATCAAGGAATCCAGCGTGACCGTCTCGAGGGAGTCCACGTGGCGCAGCCGAGGGTCTGACATGCCTTCCACTGCAGGCCCGACCGCCAGCACATGACACCCTGCTGCCAGTCCTGCCGCCGCACCCGTCGGGCTGTCCTCCACGACGACGCTGCGGGCGGGGTCCGCGCCGAGCAGTTCGCAGGCCCGCAGATACGGCTGCGGATCGGGCTTGGGCCGATCGACCTCCGAAGAGCTCACCGTGAGATCGACCGGGAAGTCGACATTGGCCAGCAGCAGATCGAGTAGGACCCGCCAGGAGTTGCTCACGATCGCGGTGGGCACCTGTGCAGCCCGCGCCTCTTGCAGCAGCCTGCGAGCGCCGGGCATCCAGAGCGCGGGGCGGTTGGCCACCAGGTGCTCGATCTCGCCCACGAGCACCCGTGCCACGTGGCCGGGATCGGCCTGGGTGCGGCTGGCGATGTGCCCGACGACGCGTTCCAGCGGTCCACCGATGCTGTGCGCCTGATCCTGCTCGGTCCACTCGTCACCGAAGTACAGCATCGTCTGTTGCTGGGCGGCCTCCCAGAGCACCTCACTGTCCAGCAACGTGCCGTCGAGGTCGAACAGCAGCGCCTCAGGTCGCGTTGAAATACGCCGCCTCCGGGTGGTGGAAGATGATCGCGGACGTGGACTGCTCGGGGTCGAGCTGGAACTCCTCGGACAACCCCACGCCGATCCGGTCGGCACCGAGCAGTTCGCACAGCGGCTTCTGCTGACTCAGATCCGGGCAGGCCGGATAACCGAACGAGAAGCGCTCCCCCCGGTACTTCTGCTTCAGGATGCCTGCGATCTCCGGTGCGTCGTCGGCGCCGATGCCCAGTTCGCCGCGCACCCGCGAATGCCAGTACTCGGCCAGGGCCTCCGTGAGTTGCACGGACATTCCGTGCAACTCCAGGTAGTCGCGATATGCGTTCTTCTCGAACAACTGCGCGGCGGCCCGGTCCACCGCGGACCCCATCGTCACCAGTTGCAGCCCGATCACGTCGCCGTCGGGGCGCACGTAGTCGGCCAGGCACAGGTGGCGTCCGCGCTTCTGACGGGGGAAGTCGAACCGGGCGATCTCCCGTTGCGGGTCCTCCGGCGCGCCGATGATCACCGCGTTGCCCTCCGAGCGGGCCGGCCAGTAGCCGTAGATCACCGCAGCCTCCAGCAGACCCTCACTGGTCACGCGGTTCAGCCAGGTACGCAGGCGGGGACGCCCCTCGGTCTCCACGAGTTCCTCATAATCCGGGCCGGTCTTGCCGGGGCTCAGCCCCCACTGTCCGCGGAACAGCGCACGCTCGTCGAGGTACGCCACGTAGTCCTTCAGCGCGATGCCTTTGACGATCCGGTCGCCCCAGAATGGAGGCGTCGGCACGGGGGTGTCACGGGCGACATCCGAGACGGCGTCCGGGTCCTCCGGCGCCATCGGACGGGCGGCGGCCCGCACTCGGCGCTGACGGCGCTCGGGCAGCGCGGCACCCGGCTCGCCACGCTTGACAGCCATGACCGCGTCCATCAGCGCGAGCCCCTCGAAGGCGTCCTTGGCGTAGCGGACCTCACCGTCGTACATCTCTGCGAGGTCCTGCTCGACGAATGCCCGCGTGAGCGCGGCACCTCCAAGCAGCACGGGGAACCGCTCTGCAACCCCCCGGCTGTTCATCTCCTCGAGGTTCTCCTTCATGATGACCGTCGACTTCACCAGCAGGCCGGACATGCCGATGACGTCGGCCTGTGCCTCCTGGGCCGCCTGCAGGATCGTGCCGATCGGCTGCTTGATGCCGATGTTCACCACCGAGTAGCCGTTGTTGCTCAGGATGATGTCGACGAGGTTCTTGCCGATGTCGTGGACGTCGCCCTTCACCGTGGCCAGCACGATGGTGCCCTTTCCGGACTCGTCGGTCTTCTCCATGTGCGGCTCGAGGTGTGCGACCGCGGTCTTCATCACCTCGGCGCTCTGCAGAACGAACGGCAACTGCATCTCACCCGAGCCGAACAGATCCCCCACGATCCGCATCCCTGGCAGCAGGACGTCGTTGACGATCTCAAGGGCGGGTTTGGTCTGCAGCGCCTCGTCAAGATCAGACTGCAGACCCTTGGCCTCGCCGTCGATGATGCGCCGCTGGAGCCGCTCGAACAGAGGGAGTCCGGCGAGCTCGTCGGCGCGATCGGCGCTGACGCTCTTGGCATCGGCGAAGACTTCGAGGAAGTGCGTGAGCGGGTCGTACACCAGGACGCCGTCCTCGTAACGCCGCCTGTCGTAGATCAGGTCCAGTGCGGCGTCGCGCTGCTCATCGGTGATCCGGTTCATCGGCAGGATCTTCGACGCGTGCACGATCGCCGCATCCAGGCCCACCTCCACGCACTCGTGCAGGAAGACCGAGTTGAGCACCTGCCGGGCGGCGGGGTTGAGCCCGAACGACACATTCGATACGCCGAGCACGGTGTTGACGTCGGGGTATGTCCGCTTCAGTTCCCTGATGGCCTCGATGGTCTCGATCGCATCGCGCCGGGTCTCTTCCTGGCCGGTCGCGATCGGGAACGTGAGTGTGTCGACCAGGATGTCCGAGACCGCCATCCCGTGGTTGCCGGTCAGGTCGGCGATGAGGCGCTCCCCCACCCGGACCTTCCACTGCGTCGTACGGGCCTGACCCTCCTCGTCGATGGTCAGCGCGACCACCGCAGCACCGTGCTGGCGGACCAGCGGCATGATGCGCTGGAAGCGCGAGTCCGGACCGTCCCCGTCCTCGTAGTTGACCGAGTTGACGATCGCCCGGCCACCGAGGTGTTCGAGTCCGGCTCGAAGCACCTCGGGTTCGGTGGAGTCGAGCATGATCGGCAGGGTGGTCGCGGTGGCCAACCGGGAAGCGAACGCGGACATGTCCGCCACACCGTCGCGGCCCACGTAGTCGATGCAGACGTCGAGCACATGCGCTCCGTCGCGTTCCTGATCCCGGGCGATCTGGACGCACTCGTCCCAGTTCTGGGCGAGCATCGCCTCCCGGAAGGCCTTGGAGCCGTTGGCGTTGGTCCGCTCCCCCACCGTGAGGAACGTGGCGTCCTGGCGCAGCGGCACGGAGTGGTAGAGCGAACTCACCGACGCCGGCGCCGCGGGGTGGCGATCCTTGCGACCGTGTCCGTGCAGCCGTTCGACCACTTGGCGCAGGTGCTCAGGGGTGGTGCCGCAGCACCCGCCGATCAGATTCAGGCCGTACTCGTCGACGAAACCCTCATGGGCGTCTGCGAGTTCGCCCGGCGTCAGCGGATAGCGGGCACCGTCCGCGGTCAGTTCCGGCAGACCGGCGTTCGGCATGCAGGTCAGCAGAACGCCTGCGTGCTTGCTCAGATGTCGCAGGTGTTCGCTCATCTCCATCGGTCCGGTCGCGCAGTTCAGGCCGATGGCGTCGATCCCCAGCGGCTGCAACGCGGTGAGCGCCGCGCCGATCTCGGAGCCGAGCAGCATCGTCCCGGTCGTCTCAACCGTCACGCTGACGAAGATCGGCACGTGCACCTGCAGTTCGGCCATCGCGGCGTGACTGGCCAGTACGGCCGCCTTGGCCTGCAACAGGTCCTGACTGGTCTCGATCAGCACGGCATCGACGCCGCCTTCGATCATCCCCAGGACCTGCTCGGTGTAGGCGTTGCGCAGCGCTACGAACGGCGCATGTCCCAGGGTGGGCAACTTCGTGCCCGGGCCCACCGAACCGAGCACGTAGCGCTGGTGGTCCGGCGTCGACCAATCCTTCGCAGCCTCCGCAGCCACGGCCGCCCCCGCCCGGGCAAGTTCTCGGATCCTGCTCTCGATGCCGTACTCGGCGAGGTTCGCGAGATTCGCACCGAAGGTGTTCGTCTCCACGGCGTCCACACCGACGTCGAAGAAGGCGTCGTGCAACGAGCGGACGACGTCGGGCCGGGTCACGTTCAGGACTTCGTTACATCCCTCGTGACCCTCGAAATCGTCCAGGCTCAGGTCATGGGCCTGCAGCATCGTCCCGGTCGCCCCATCGGCGATCACCACACGTCGCGACAAGGCTGTCAATAGGTCCTCAGGCATAGTGCCTCCAGCCTACGGTGCGCCCGCCACCGGCCCGGCGAGCAGCCGCCACCGGAAGCGGTCCGTGGCGGATCCGTGAGCAGTTCGGAGATCCGGGAGCGGTTGGTCTGCGCCGGATTGCTCCCGGATCTCGGGAACGCTCACGGATGCGGCGGCGGCAGCAGTCAGCCCTTGTGCTCCCGGTAGCGACGCGCGAGTTCCTTCGTCGAACTGTCGAGGCCCTCGTCCGTGCCGCCCGCGGTCAGCAACGGGGCGATCTTCTTCGCCATCACCTTGCCGAGTTCGACACCCCACTGGTCGAAGGAGTTGATCCCCCAGACCACACCTTGGGTGAACACGCTGTGCTCGTACAGGGCCACCAGCCGACCCAGCGTGCGGGGGTCGAGTTTCTCCGCGAAGATCACCGACGACGGCCGATCACCGGGCATCACCTTGTGCGGCACGAGGTGTGCCGGCGTGCCGTCCGCAGCCACCTCCGCAGCGGTCTTCCCGAACGCCAGGACAGCGGACTGGGCCAGGACGTTGGCCACCAACAGATCGTGGTGGTCGGGGGCGTCTGTAGCCGGCAGGGGGTTGACCGGCTCCAGGAAGAACAGGAAATCACAGGCGATCGTGGACGTTCCCTGGTGTATGAGCTGGTAGAACGAATGCTGACCGTTCGTACCGGGTTCACCCCAGAAGATCGCGCCGGTCTGCACGCCCACCGGGCTCCCGTCCAGGCGTACCGACTTGCCGTTGGACTCCATGGTGAGCTGCTGCAGATACGCGGGGAAGCGCTTGAGGTACTGCTCGTACGGCAGCACCGCACAGGTCGGCAGGCCCAAGAAGTTGCGGTTCCAGATCGACAGCAGACCCATCAACGCCGGCAGGTTCTGAGCAGTCGGTGCGGTGCGGAAATGCTCGTCCATCTCGTGGAATCCGGCCAGCATGTCCGCGAAGTTGGCCGGACCGATCGCCAACATGGTCGACAGGCCGATGGCCGAGTCCATGGAGTAGCGGCCACCCACCCAGTCCCAGAACCCGAACATCTGCGCAGTGTCGATACCGAAGGCCGCCACGGCCTCGGCGTTGGTCGACACGGCCACGAAGTGCTTGGCCACGGCCGCCTCGTCGCCGAGCGCGTCGAGCAACCAGGTCCGCGCGGACTGAGCGTTGTTCATCGTCTCCTGGGTGGTAAAGGTCTTCGAGGAGACCACGAACAGGGTCTGCTCCGGATCCAGGTCGATGACGGCCTCGACGAAGTCGGTGCCGTCCACGTTCGACACGAATCGGAACGTCATGTCCCTGTCGCTGTAGTGCTTGAGCGCCTCATAGGCCATGACCGGCCCCAGATCGGAGCCCCCGATCCCGATGTTGACGACGTTGCGAATCGGCTTTCCGGTATGTCCCTTCCACTCCCCCGAGCGCACCTTGTCGCTGAACGCCGCCATACGGTCCAGGACCTCGTGGACCTCCGCGACCACATCGACCCCGTCGACCACCAGCGTCGCGTCCCGCGGCAACCGCAGCGCGGTGTGCAGAACCGCCCTGTCCTCGGTGGAGTTGATGTGTTGGCCGGTGAACATCGCCTCCCGTCGACCGGCCAGATCCACCGCATCAGCCAGTCCGACCAACAGGTCCATCGTCCCAGCGGTCACCCGTTGCTTGGAGTAGTCGAGGGTCACCCCGGCACCCTCCACCACCATCTGCTCGCCGCGCTGCGGATCGTCGTCGAACAGTTCCCGCAGCGTTCCGGTGCTGTGCTGGGTCAGGGCCTGCCAGGCCGGGTTCTCGCTGACGGACATGAGTGCCTCCAAACGACAAGACAACGTGCAATCGCCACGCTCGGTGGCCTACGTTCGACCCTAGTGAATGCCTCACCGGAAAGCCCGGTGCGAACGGATCTGCTGGAGGATCGGATGGCAACGGATTCCCCGATGCAATTGGGAATGGTCGGGCTCGGCCGCATGGGCGCCAACATCGTGCGGAGGATCATGCGCGACGGGCACAAGGCCGTGGTCTACGACGTCTCTGCCGACGCCGTGGCGGCGCTCGAAGCAGATGGCGCTGACGGCTCGACCGATCTGGCGGCCTTCGTGCAGAAGATCGACCGGCCCCGCAACGTGTGGATCATGGTGCCGGCCGGGAAGATCACGGAATCCGTGATCACGCAGCTCGCGGATCTGCTCGAGCCTGGCGACGCGATCATCGACGGCGGCAACTCGTACTATCACGACGACATCCGCCACGCCGCCAACCTCAAGGAGAAGGGCATCCACTTCGTGGACTGCGGCACCTCCGGCGGGGTCTGGGGCCTGGAACGTGGCTACTGCCTGATGATCGGTGGTCCGGACGAGGCCGTCGACCGGCTGACACCCATCTGGCGATCCGTGGCCCCCGGCGTGGGCGACATCGAGCGCACTCCTGGTCGTTCCGGTGACTACACCCCCGAAGAGGAGGGGTGGCTGCACTGCGGCGCGAACGGTGCTGGCCACTTCGTGAAGATGGTCCACAACGGCATCGAGTACGGGATGATGGCGGCCTACGCGGAGGGCCTGAACATCCTCAAGAACGCCGACGCCGGCACGCAGGACCGCACCGCGGACGCGGAGACCGCGCCGATGGAGAACCCGCAGTACTACCAGTACGACATCGACACCGCGGCGGTGGCGGAGGTGTGGCGGCGCGGATCCGTCGTCGCCTCCTGGCTGCTCGACCTCACGGCGATCGCACTGCATGAGAGTCCCGATCTCGCCGAGTTCGGTGGTCGGGTGTCGGACTCCGGAGAGGGTCGCTGGACCTCGATCGCGGCCATCGACGAGGGTGTACCGGCTCCGGTCCTCACCACCGCGCTGTACTCAAGATTCGCCTCACAGGGCAACGACTCGTTCGCGAACAAGGTGCAGTCCGCGATGCGCAAGCAGTTCGGCGGCCACGACGAGAAGACCTCGTAGCGCCGGTCAGGCGACCCCGAGGAAGGCATCGATCGCGCGTGACATGAGGCCCGGTCCGCCCGGGTCGTCTCCGCCCCGCAGGCGCTGCTCCTCCACCCAGGCGTCGACGACCTCGAGGGCGGCCGGGGTGTCGAGGTCGGAACCGAGCGCCTGCGCCAACGCCTCCACCGCGTTCACCGACGAGGGCCCGGTTGGCTGCGACAGCGCGCCGCGCCACGATTCCAGGCGCTTTTCGGCTGCCGCGAGCACGTCGGGGGTCCACGGCCAGTCCTCGCGGTAGGACTGGGCCAGGATCGCCAGCCGCACGGCCATGGGATCCACCCCCGACTCCCGCAACTGTGAGATGAAGACGAGATTGCCCAGGGACTTGCTCATCTTCTCGCCGTCGTACGAAACCATCGGCGCATGCACGTAATGCCGCGCGAAGGGCCAGCCCTCCAGCACCTCGCCCTGAGCCGCACTCATCTCGTGGTGCGGGAAGACGAGGTCCCGACCGCCGCCCTGTAGATCGAAACCGGGTCCCAGCAGATTCAGTGCGATGGTCGCGCACTCGATGTGCCAGCCGGGCCGCCCCGGCCCAAGGGGGCTGTCCCATGATGGGTGCCCCTCCTCCGGCGCCTGCCAGAGCAGCGGATCCACCGGGTTGGCCTTGCCCGGACGGTCCGGATCGCCGCCCCGTTCAGCCGAGATGGCGATCATGTCGGCCTCCGGCAGATGGCTGACGCTGCCGAACCGGGCCGCGGCGGACACCGCGAAGTAGAGATCCCCATCCACCTCGTACGCAGCGCCGACCTCCCGCAGTTGCGCCACCCGCGCAGCGGCATCCCCGACCGTTTCCACGGCCCCGACCAGATGGGTCGGCGGCAGGACCCGCAACGCCACCATGTCGTCCCGGAAGCGCTGGATCTCGAAGGCCGCGAGCTGCTGCCAGTCCACGCCGTCACGGGCCGCACGTTCCAGCAGTGGATCGTCGATGTCGGTCACGTTCTGCACATAGGTGACTGCGCGCCCCGTCGCGCGCCAGAACCTGTGGATCGTGTCGAAGAGAACGTACGTGGCGGCATGCCCGATGTGGGTCGCGTCGTACGGGGTGATCCCGCAGACATACATGCGGGCCTCGCGCCCCGCGGCGATGGGAGTCAGTGCACCGGCCGCGGTGTCGTACGCGACGAGGTCCACATCCAGGGGCGGCAGCGGGGGCATCGATTCAGCGGGCCAGGAACGCACTGTGTCAGCCTAATGTGCCTCTCCCCGGCCCACCCGTTCGCGTCAGATCAACGGCCACGGCATCCCGGTTGGAGAACCAGCACCCCGGTTGGAGATCGGCATCCCGGTTGGAGAAGCAGCACTCCCGTTAGAGATCGGCATCTTGGTTGGAGATCCGGCACTCCGGTTAGAGATCGGCATCCCGGTTAGAGATCCGGCACTCCGGTTAGTCCTATACGGCCGTGGGACTCTAACCAACCTGCCGCCGACTAACCAACATGCCGATCTCTAACCGGAATGTCCAGAGAGGTCTGCCCAGAGAAGTGTCCAGTGAGGTCGGTCACGGGTCGGCGTCGTGGCGTGACATGACCTGTCGAACCGTCCGGGCCGGACTCACGCACACAGCGCACTACACGGTCGACCACCCTTTGGCCGCATCACTGACGCCGCAGCCGCGTGACCAACACCCGCCCCCCAGTTCGCGTCAGATCAACGGCCAGGGCAGGGCAGGCCATTGCCCACTGGGCGCGGGAAACGTGCCGGCGGCCAGCAACTGCTCGGCACGGCGCCGTGTGTGGTGGACCTCTTCGATCGTCAACCATTCCTCGAGCTCGCTCAACCGATCCAGAGCCCCGTCGACGTCGTGGCGCATCGGTTCAGGCAGACTCGCGCCCGACAACCCCCACAGCACCGTGCGAAGTTTCGGCTCAACGTGGAACGTCACGCCATGGTCGATTCCGAACAGGCGATCATCCGTGCGCAGGAGGTGACCGCCTTTGCGATCGGCGTTGTTCGCCAGGATGTCGAAGACCACCATCCGTACGGTCAGATCATCGGTCCGGTGAGCCACCACGACCGGGCCGTCCGCGGTCTCCGCGTCCACGACCCCTACCCAGCCCGAGGGCACCTGCCGCGGGGGGAACACCCCGAGATCGACGTCACCGTCGATCCACTCCTGTACGATCCCAGGACCGGCTGGGCCATCGCTGCGCCACGCGGTGGCCGGCACGAGACCCCACCCCAGCACCTCGTCGAGCACCGCCGCGGCCTTCTCCCGGCGACACAGGGTTCCGGACGGGAAATCCCACAACGGCCGCTCCCCCGCCTGCGGCTTGTACACCACTCGCACCGGCTCGGCCCCGCAGTCGATGCTGCACAGCAAAGCGTTGTTCGAGGAGTCCGGCAGTCGTCCCAGGACCCGCATCGGCGCCTCGCGCAGACACGTCTCGTCGATCATGCGAGGTGTCGGCGGTATCCGTTGGCACGCGGGCAGATATGCCCGTCCGGGTCGATCGGCAGGTGACAGAACGGGCACTGCGGTCGGCCGGCGGCCACCACTCGACTCGCGCGGATGGAGAACGCCAGCGCGTCCACAGGGGTCAACCGCACGCGAAGAGTGTCGGGAGCCTCGCCACCGTCGTCACCGATGTCCGGCACGTCGTCGCTGTCGGACTCCCCGTGTGCCTCGATGATCACGGATTCATCGGTCGGATCCCACCCGATGCCCATCGACGACACCCGGAATTCCGGCTCGATCGGCTGGTCGAGCGGCTCGGTGTCGATGAGTTCCTCATCGGCGTCCTCGGGCACCTCCACGCCGGAGCGCCGCACTTGATCAAGCAGTTCGATGACCTTCTCGGCCAGCACTGAGGCCTGCTCCTTCTCACAGACCACGCTGACCGGCGCGGCGGCATCGGTGACTTGCAGGAAGAAGGTTCGATCGCCGGGCTGCCCGACCGTGCCGACGACGAACCGCTGCGGATGCGAGAACGAGAGGATCCGACGGGTCACGGGCTCGACCCTACTGTGCCGCACGGCCGCCCACGACCGCGTCGGAGCCTTTGTCGTCCGGTTTACGCGCAAGGCGTATCGGGCCGGTGTCGTTGAGCCGCTCCACGAAGGACCGCCGGGGTGCGTACGTGATCACGGTGACCGACGCGGTGTCGACGACCAGTCGCTGGAAGTGGTCCAGGTGCATGCCGAGGGCATCGGCCACGATGGCCTTGATGATGTCGCCGTGGGTCACGATCCACACGAAGCCGTCCGGGTGCTCGCGCACGAGTTCCCGCACACCGTGGGTGGCACGATGTGCCATCTGGGCCATCGTCTCGCCCTGCGGGAACTGCGCCGCTGACGGCTGCCACTGCACGATCTCCCAGGCGGGCTCCGTGGCAAGTTCACTGAGCGCCGCACCGCTCCAGTCCCCGTAGTCGCATTCGGCGAAGGCGTCGTTCACGACCGCCTCGGCCCGACCTGTTGCCGCCATCGCGGCCGTCTGGCGGGCACGCAACTGCGGGCTGCTCACCAAGACGTCCAACGGCACATCCGCCAGACGGTTGCCCAGGTCCAGCGCCTGGTCACGGCCGGTCTCGTCGAGCTCGCTGTCGTTGCGGCCCGCGAGCACCCCCTGGGCGTTGGCCGTCGATCGTCCGTGGCGTAGAAGCAGAACGGTGGTCACGTGGCTCAGGATAGGGCCCATACGGCACACTCAACCTCGTGATCCGCGGCATGGGGCTGTACTTGGACGGCAAGGTTGTCGAGTCCAGCGGCAGCCTGGCCCTCGGCGAGGAGATCATGCCGAGCAACGCCGAGGGGCTGCGCGCGCGAATGGCCGACCTCTACCGCCGCGCCAGCGAGCAGCCCTCGGAGTTCGTCTGGATCGGGCTGTTCGAACCGTCGAAGGCCGAACTGGCGCTGGTGCAGGACATCTTCGGACTCCCGGCCCTGCAGGTCGAGGACGCCGCCAACCACCGGCAGCGGCCGAAGGTGGAACTCGAGGACCAGTCCGCGTTGGTCATCCTGAAACTCCTCAGCTACTACGAGTCGACCTCCGATGTGGAGACCGGACAGATCTCGATCTTCATCGGTCAGCACTACGTGATCACCGTGCGGTTCGGACCGTTGGGCGACATCACCAGCATCCGCCGCGCTCTGGAAGCCGACCCCCGGCGGCTGGTCCATGGACCCACAGCCGCGGCCCACGCGATCATGGACGCCACCGTCGACGGCTACCTGTCCGTGGCCGAGGAGGTCAACAAGGACATCGAACAGCTCGAGGAGTCTGTGTTCTCGCCGGCCCGCACAAACGACGCCGAGGCGATCTACCGGGTCAAGCGGGAGAACCTGGAGATGCGCCGGGCCGTCGCACCGCTGGTGCCTGTGGCGCATGCCCTGGTCCGCGATGCGGTACCGGGGATCCCCGAGCAGCTGCAGCCCTTCTTCCGAGACCTGGGCGATCACATCCTGCGGGTCGCCGACCAGGCGGAGACGAACGATCAGTTGCTGATGACGCTGCTCATGGCGGCCACATCCCGACAGGATCTGCAACAGAACGCCGACATGCGCCGGATCAGCGCGTGGGTGGCCATCGCCGCGGTGCCGACGATGATCGCCGGGATCTACGGGATGAACTTCGACAACATGCCCGAACTGCACTGGAAGTACGGCTACCTGCTGATCCTGCTGCTCATGGGTGGAGTCTGCTTCTCGCTGTACCGCGCTTTCCGTCGGTCCGGCTGGCTGTAGCCGTACGGCCGTGTCTCTAGGCCGCGATGACCCCGGTCCCCAGCAGCACCAGGACCACCGTTCCCAATGCGATCCGGTAGATGACGAACGGCATGAAGGACCCGTGGGACACGTAGCGGATCAGCCACGCGATGACCGAGTACCCGACGAAGAAGGCGACCACGGTGGCGAGGATCGTCGGGCCCCAGGACACGTTCTTGTCGTCGCCGATCTTGAGCGCCTCGTAGAGTCCGGAGATCACCACGGCGGGGATGGCCAGCAGGAACGCGTACCGGGTGGCCGACGGCCGGTCGAAGCCGAGGATCCGTCCCGTGCTGATGGTGGCTCCGGAGCGGGAGACACCTGGGATCAGGGCCAACGCCTGCCCGAAACCGTAGATCAGGCCGGTCTTGATTGTGAGGTCGTCGAGGGTCTTCTCCTGTTTGCCCCAACGGTCGGCCGCCCCGAGCACAAGACCGAAGACAATGAGGACCGTGGCCACCAGGTAGAGGTTGCGCGCTGCGGTCTCGATCTGGTCACTGAACGTGTAGCCGAAGAATCCGATCGGGATGGTGCCGACGATGACGTACCAGCCCATCCGCGCGTCGATGCTGGAGCGCAGTTCGGGCGTGTAGAGCGAGCGGGTCCAGGTGGTGATGATCCGCCAGATGTCCTTGCGGAAGTACACAAGCACCGCGGTCTCGGTGCCCAGTTGGGTGACGGCAGTGAACGCCGCCCCGGGATCCCCCCACCCGGCCAGCGTGCTGACGATCAGGAGGTGTGCGCTCGAAGAGATCGGCAGGAACTCGGTGAGGCCCTGGATGATCCCCAGGATGAGCGCCTCGAGGTACGAGATGGGGTCGTGCATCAGGCCAGGCCGGCCGATTCCACCACCTCGGCCATCGTCCGCAGGGTCTGCAGACGCTCCTCCAACGATCCGGCGTAGGTCGCCACGGTCAGTGTGGTCACCCCGGCGTCGGCGTAGGCGTGCAATCGGTCACGCACGCGGTCGGCGGGACCGATCAACGCGGTCTTGTCGATGAAGTCCAGCGGCACGGCGGCCATGGCCCCCATCTGGTCCTTGGCGAGGTACTTGTTCTGGATGTCGATGGCCGCTTCTTCGTAACCCATCCGCGTGGCCAACTGGTTGTAGAAGTTCTTGTCCCGACTTCCCATGCCACCGATGTACAGCGCCGAGTAGGCACGCACCGGCATGGCGCACGTCTCGAGGTCGTCACCGAAGACCACCGGCACGGTGGGCACCACGTCGAAGCCCTCGAGGGTCTTGCCGACCTTCGCGCGGCCCGTTTCGATGTTCGCGAGCAGTTCGGGGGCGAACTCGGGGTTGAAGAAGATCGCCAGCCACCCGTCGAACAGCTCCCCGGTCAGCTCGAGGTTCTTCGGCCCGATTGCCGCGAGGTACATGGGGATGTAGTCGCGCACCGGGTGCACGGTCAGGGTCAGCGCCTTGCCGGGCCCATCGGGTAGGGGAAGGGTGAAGAACTCCCCGTCGTAGGAGAGCTTCTCGCGGCGCAGGGCCTTGCGCACGATCTCGGTGTACTCCCGGGTGCGCGCCAGCGGCTTGTCGAACTTCACGCCGTGCCACCCCTCGGACACCTGTGGTCCGGAGACGCCGAGGCCGAGCCGGAAACGCCCCCCTGACAAGGTGTCGAGGGTTGCTGCGGTCATCGCGCAGTTCGCAGGAGTACGGCCGGGGATCTGGAACACGGCACTGCCGATGTCGATCTGGTCGGTCTGTGCCGCGATCCACGACAACACGGTCGCCGCGTCCGAGCCGTAGGCTTCAGCGGCCCACGCCACCGCGTACCCCAACTTGTCCGCCTCACGGGCGAGCGCCAGATTGTCGGCGTCGTTCCCGGCGCCCCAGTACCCCAGATTCACTCCCAGTCGCATGACCCGCAGCCTAGCGCGGGGCGATCAACCCCCCGAACGGGTGCCGCTCGGCTACGGTTTGAGGCGTGGAGATCCGATCGGTCGGCCGCAGCGGCCTGCGGGTGAGTCGCATCGCCCTGGGAACCATGACCTGGGGCCGGGACACCGACGAGCACGAGGCCGCGGAACTGCTCGACCTGTTCCTGAGCGAGGGTGGCACGCTCGTCGACACCGCCGACGTCTACGCGGACGGTGAGTCCGAGAAGATTCTGGGCCGGTTGCTGGTGGACACGGGCCGGCGGGACACGGTCGTCCTCGCGACCAAGAGCGTGTCACGGCCGAACACCGAACGGCGCTTCGACGCCTCCCGCGCACACCTGCTCAGCAGCCTGGACGGGTCCCTGCGGCGACTGGGCGTGGACCACATCGACTTGTGGCAACTGCACGCCTGGGATCCGCTGACGCCCATCGAGGAGACGCTGTCCGCAGTGGACCACGCGGTGACCTCCGGCAAAGTCCGCTACGTGGGCATCAGCAACTACGCGGGGTGGCAGACGGCGCAGGTGGCCACGTGGCAGCGCGCGATCCCCGGTCGGGCGATCCCGGTGTGCAGCCAGGTCGAGTACTCCCTGCTGCAGCGCGGAGTCGAACGGGAAGTGGTACCGGCGCTCAAAGCGCACGGAATGGGCCTGATCGCGTGGTCGGCGTTGGGACGCGGGGTGCTGACGGGCAAGTATCGCGCGGGGATCCCCGCAGACTCCCGCGCCGGGAATCCGGTGTTCGCAAGTTTCGTCCAGCCGTACCTCACGGATGCCGCCCGGCGCATCGCGGACGCGACAGCCACAGCCGCCGAGGGCCTCGGAGTGAGCCCCACCGAGGTGGCTCTGGCCTGGGTCCGCAACCGTCCGGGGGTGACTTCCGCGCTCGTCGGCGCCCGCACCGCTAGCCAGTTGCGTACCGCCCTGGCGAGCGAGGAACTTGCGATCCCCGACCAGATCGAGCAGGCGCTCAGTGAGGTATCGGCACCGCCGATGTCCTATCCCGAATTCGGGTGGAACCAGCGTTCATGACGCTGATCGACCTCAGCGGCAAGATCCCCGATGATCCGTTCGCGTGGCTGCTCGACGCGTGGAACGACCGGTGCTGGTCGGTGCGGCCCGGAACCCGGGCCGTCGACGGTTGGGGCGTCGCGGCCGTCGACGTGCAGGGCCGACCCGGCTGGCTCCTGCGGCGCTCGGCACTGCCCGGCGAGGCTGTGCACGGCAGCGGCGAGGCGTTTCTCGGTCCTGATCTCGCGGGCGGCGCGCGACTGCTCATCAACCGTGAGACCAACGGTGCGGCAGGAGTGGACCTGGCCTACCTGAACGTGCCCTTCATCTGGTCCGATGCGGGATGGGGTCTGCACATCGACACCGGAGCGCCGGTGCTGATGGACTTCTCGGACGAATACACCGTGCTGGTGTTGGATCCCGACCCGGTCTTCCACACGTCCACAGGCTCCCCGGGACAGATGCTGGCCGACCACACCGCACGCACGGGTCGTGCGCCGCTGTGGCCCGAATGGGCCTACGGCGTCTGGATGAGCCGGGCGACGTACCTGTCGGCTGACGAGATGTCCGACGTGGTCCGTGAACTGCGGGCAGCCGACTGCCCGGTGGATGTGATCCACGTCGACGCGTGGATGACGGGGAACGTGTTCCGCGATTTCACCACGAACTGGGAGGTGGATCGCGAACGGTTCCCGGTCGGCTGGACCGACCGACTGCGCGAGGACGGCGCCCGGGTGAGCATGTGGCTCAACCCGTTCGTGCATGCGGACACCGAATTGGCGGCGGATCTGCACTCGCAAGGGTTGCTGTTGCGAATGCCGGACGGATCGCCTGCCAGCACATGCGACCGTGCCTACCGGAACCTGGTGGACTTCAGCAACCCCGCGGCGGTCGCCTGGTGGCAGGGGCAGATCCTCGATCTGGTGGCCTCGGAGCGCCCGGATGCGCTCAAGCTGGACTTCGCCGAGGAGGTACCGCCGGACGCGGTGACTCATGACGGCCGGCCGGGGCTGCTCCTGCGCAACTCCTACGCGACGCTCTACCAGCAGGCGACGGCCGCCGCCCTGGCCACGCGGGACGGCCCGGCGATGCCGCTGTTCTGCCGCTCCGGCTCGGCCGGGGCGCAGGTCGCGCCGTGTCATTGGGTCGGCGACACGCCATCGACGTGGGAGGCCATGGCGGGTGCACTCGCGGCCTGTCTGTCCCTGTCGGCGAGTGGTTTCGCACTTGTCGCACACGATGGCGGCGGCTTCTACACCGCCGGCACCAGCCACATCCCGGCCACCCTCCTCGATGGTGGCGCGGCCGGATACACGGCGGACGTGGAGCCGGAGTTGTTCGGACGGTGGGCGCAGTTCGCGGCGTTCAGTCCGGTCACGCGCTTCCATGGTCTGGGTCTGCGTGAACCCACCGCGTACCCGCAGCCCTGGCGGGATGCCGCCATCACGGCACTGCAGGCCCGTCGTGGAATCGTCAGTCATCTACGACGAGCACACGAGCAGGCCTCAACGACCGGACTGCCGGTCATGCGGCCCATGGCGCTGATGACTGACGACCCTCAGGGCCGCCTTGCCCATGCGCAATACATGCTCGGTGCCAACCTGCTGGTGGCACCCATCCTGCGGCGCGGTGGTGCCACGCGGATGTGGCTGCCGGAAGGGCGGTGGCGACCGGTCCTGGGCCGTCCGGAGGTCTCGGGCGACGCCGGTTGGGTCGATGTCCAGTGCGACCCGATGTCGTTCCCGGTCTTCGAACGCCTGCCTTAGCCGCCTGCGATCGCCCGCAGGGCGGTCAGCGGGATGTCGATCCAGTCCGGGCGGTTCCGTTGCTCGTAGACGGCCTCGTAAGCGGCCTTGTCGATCACGTAGGCCGTGAGCAGGACTTCGTGGTCCACCGGGTCCAGGTCTCCGGCCTGCGCATAGCCGGCAAGGAACGCCGCACGGCTCGCGTCCCCCCAGGCGACCGCCTCGTCACTGTTGCCTCCCCCCTGCCAGGCCGCGTAGTCGAACGAGCGCAGCATGCCGGCCACATCCCGCATGGGGTGGTCGAGCACACGCCGCGAGTCCAGCTCACCACCCGGCTCGCCTTCGAAGTCGAGGATCTTCCAGCCGTCCGGGGTACGAAGTGCCTGCCCGAGATGGAAGTCGCCGTGGACTCGCTGCACCGTCAGCGTGGGCAGTTCAGCGATCCGGTCGAGGTGGACGTGCAAGGGCGGCTCCAGTTGATGCACGCCGTCTACGACCTCACCGGCCGCCGACAGCCGGGCGTGCAGGCGGCGACTCATCGCCCGCAATGCCGCCTCGTCGACCTGCGTGACGCCGAAGGCACCTGCCAGGTCGCGGTGTAGCCGCGCCGTCGTCGCTCCGAGGTCGAAGCCCTCCGCCGCGAAGTCCTCACCCGCTGCCACCCGCTGCCGGGCGAGATCCCAGCCGTCGATGGAGCCGGGGAAGAACTCCTGGATCATGGCCAGATGCCCGTGGACCGTGTGCCCCGACGCCGGGTCGGTCCACCCGCCGTTGACCCAGCCGAGCAACTCCCCCACATCCGCACAGCCAACCTCGGCCAGCCCGGCGTGCACTTCGATGTCGGGGTTGATCCCCGGACTGAGCAGACGGAAGAACTTCACCAGTACGGAATCGTCGAGGACGACCGACGTGTTGCTCTGTTCCACGTCCAGAATGCGGCACGCTCCGAGCACGCCGGGGTCCCGCCGCCACTGCGCCAGTGGTCGCTCGCCGGTTCCGGCCGGGTTCAGGACCGCGGGTCCACCGACTGTGAGCAGGGACGTGACCACCTCTACGCGGGCCAAGCCGTCGTGCAGGTACCCGCCCTCGACCTCAGCGATCACACCCGCCCCGGATCGCCCCTCGAAGAAGACCGGCACCTGATAGATCTGCGAGGAGCGCCCATCGATCTCAACGCCTAGGACGAGGTGCTCACCGCCGTGGCACACCGAGGTTCGCGACACGACCCGCAACCGTGTGATGCGGTGACCCTTGCCGCCGAACCACCTGCGGTCCGGCAGCCAGGCGCCCAGCACGGACAACAGGTGTTCCTCATCGATCCCCACGGGTAGTCCCACGCTGCGAAGTCTGCCGGATGGACGTTCGGGGTCGCAGGCCCGCGGGTTGAGACCGGCGCTTTCCCCCTTGACTGCTGCGCGGTTACGGGTTCAGCGGTCCGAAACCCGCAACCGCGCGACACTCAACCGGATGCGCCGAAGGGAACGCGGACTGCGGATGCGCCGAAGGGAACGCGGACTGCGGATGCGCCCGCGGGTTTACGGTGGGACCGTGAGCACGCACGAGGTGATGAACCAGCCGCCGCCCCTGATCTACAACGCCTTCACGGACGACACGGCGCTGCGGGAGGCACTCACCGCGTTCGGCGGCGATCCGCAGGACGCCGGGCTGGTCGAGTTGGGCGCCATGGCGGGTTCTGAGCAGGCTCGCGAGTGGGGGCGCCTGGCCAACGAACACACCCCGGTCCTGCGCACCCATGACCGCTACGGGCACCGCGTGGACGAGGTGGAGTTCCACCCGGCGTGGCACGACCTCATGACGGTGGCGGTCGCGAACGGTCTGCACGCCGCCCCCTGGACCGCCGACGACAAAGCTGCACACGCTCGGCGCGCGGCAGGTTTCATCATGTGGTCGCAGGCCGAGGCTGGCCACGGCTGTCCGATCTCCATGACCTACGCAGCGATCCCCGCTCTGCGAGTGGACCCGACTCGCGCGGCGCAATGGGAGGCGGGTCTGGCCAGCCGGGAATACGACTTCGGTCTGCGTACGCCATCGGACAAGCGCGGTCTGATCGCGGGGATGGCCATGACCGAGAAGCAAGGTGGATCCGATGTCCGCACGAACACCACGACCGCAGTGGACATGGGCGACCACTACGAGTTGACCGGGCACAAATGGTTCTGCTCGGCACCCATGAGCGACGTGTTCTTGGTGCTCGCCCAGGCACCCGGTGGCCTGACGTGCTTCATCGTTCCCCGGGTGCTGCCCGACGGGACCCGCAACGTCTTCGAGATCCAGCGGCTTAAGGACAAGCTCGGCAACCGCTCCAACGCCTCCAGTGAGATCGAGTTCGACGGGACCTGGGCGCAGCGTCTGGGTGACGAGGGCCGGGGGGTCCGCACCATCGTCGAGATGGTGTCGGCCACCCGGTTGGACACCGTGCTCGGGTCGACAGCTCTCATGCGCCGCGCACTGACGGAGGCCGTGTGGCACACCTCCCACCGGCAGGCGTTCGGCGCCACCCTGATCGACCAGCCCCTCATGCGCCAGGTCTTGGCCGACATGGCTCTCGAGGTCGAGGCCGCGACCTGGCTCGGGATGCGCCTGGCCCACGCCGTTGACGCCTCGGAAAGTGGCTCCAGTGAGCAGGCCGCCTTCCGGCGGATCGCGTTGCCGATGAGCAAGTACTACGTGTGCAAGCGCACACCCGGGCTCACCTTCGAGGCGATGGAGTGCCTCGGCGGGGTCGGGTACGTCGAGGAGACCGGCCTGCCGCGGCTGTATCGCGAGGCACCTGTGAACTCGATCTGGGAGGGATCGGGCAACGTCAATGCCCTGGATCTGCTGCGGGCCATCGGACGCAATCCGGAGAGCCTGGATGCCTACCTGCAGAACCTGGCGCCGGCATCGGGCTGCGACGAGGCTTTCGACACCGGTCTTCGGGACGTGCTCAACGCCTTGGCGCAGAATCCGACCGAAGCGCCGGCGCGGGCCCGCTGGTTGGCCGAGAAGATGGTGCTCCTGCTGCAGGCATCGTTGCTGGTGCAGTACGCGCCCTCGGCAGTGGCGGACGCATTCATCGCGGCCCGCCTGCGGCAGTCCGAGGGAACCTACGGGGTGGTCGACCTGGGTACGCAGGACGTCGCCGCGATCCTGGACCGGGCACAGGTCGGGGCCTGACCGTCCCCACAATTGGACCGAGCACGCCATCTGTCGTGCCGATGAACAGGCGCAAAACGGACTATTCCGGCTCGCGGTCGGCAACGGAACCCTCGCTGCTGATGGTTTCGGCCCGGATTGTGGGGAGGTCCGCGGTCACACTTACGGTCTGGCGGCCCGCGATAGGGCAGGATCAAAGGCATGCCCTCCCACATCGACGTGACACAGCACTACGACGCCGACCCCGCGACTGTGTTCGCCATGCTCAGCGACAAGGACTTTATCCTCTACAAATGCGAGCAGAGCGCCAGTCTGGAAGCAACCGCCGAGGTCATCGATGAGGGTGACACGGTGAGCATCCACAACCGCCGGGTGCTGCCAGCGAAAGTCCCTGGGTTCGTCAAGCGCTTCCTCGGAGACACGATCCCGCTCGACGAGACACAACACTGGGGTCCGGCCAATGGCTCCGGGCAGCGCACGGCGGAGTTCAGCGTCGACTTCGACGGCCAGCCACTCGCATTCGGCGGCACCATCGAACTGCACAAACACGGCGAGGGTTCGGCGGTGCGTACGAAGGGCGCACTGAAGTGCAGCGTTCCGCTCATCGGCGGCAAGGTGGAGAACTTCGCCGCGGAGTGGATCGGCAAGTACCTGAACAAGGAGGAACGTGTCGGCCAGCAGTGGCTGACCGACCACGCCTGAGCGTTTGTGACGACGTTGCGGTGCCGGTCAGCCACGTTGTGACGGAGGTGCTGGGTCGGGCGCCCGAAGACCGCGCACCATCGTCACAATCGCGCCGGTAAGGGGCGCAACGTCGTCACAAAGGGCCCTAAAACTCTCGGTCCCGTGCCAAGTCGGCCAGCGCCGCGAGCCGCGACAGGGACCGGAAGTACTTCTTCCGGTACCCGCCCTTGAGCATCTCCGGGGTGAAGATCGCTCCCAGCGACTCCCCCGAAGCCGCTACCGGCACATCGTTGTCGTACAGGCGGTCCACGAGCACGACCAACCGCAGCGCCACGTCCTGCGACGACAGCTGGTGCACTCCGGTCAGCCCCACCAGCGGCACACCCTGGACCAACCGCGCGTACTTCGACGGATGTACGCGCGCCAGATGCTCGCACACCGCATCGAAGTCATCCAGGGTCGCGCCGGGTGTCGCGGCCACGAGCGCACTGACCTCCGATTCGCTCAACGCCGGCGGAGCTTTGGGCACCCCGCGATGGCGGTAGTCGACACCGTCGATCCGCAGCACATCGAAATGCGCCGACAGGCCCTGGATCTCGCGCAAGAAGTCGTCGGCGGCGAAGCGGCCCTCCCCCAGCGCGTCGGGCAGCGTGTTGGAGGTGGCGGCCAGCCGCACCCCGCGCTCGGTGAGCGCCATCAGCAGTGAACTCATCAACACGGTGTCGCCGGGATCGTCGAGCTCGAACTCGTCGATGCACACCAGCGCGAGGTGCGACAACGCCTCCACCGCCCCGGCGAATCCCAAGGCCCCTACTAGGTGGGTGTACTCGACGAAGGTCCCGAAGGACTTCGCCCCGTCGGTCGCGTGCCAGATGGACGCGAGCAGGTGGGTCTTCCCCACGCCGAAGCCCCCGTCGAGATAGACACCGGGCCGCATCTCCGCCGGGGTGGCCTTGCGCAGCCATCCGCGCTTCTTGACCTGCGCCGGCGCCGCCACGAAGGCACGGACGCCCGCAACGGCTGCCGCCTGCCCCGGGTAGTAGGGGTCCGGGCGGTACGACTCGAAGCTCACGTGGGAGAAGTGCGGAGGAGGGACGAAGCCCGCCACGAGGTCCTGTGCGGCCACGTCGGGCAACCGATCGCACAGACTTGAGGGCACGCGCCGAATCTATCCAACGCGTCGGCGTGACTTGTGGGTCGCCCGCATGGTCGGATGGTGCGATGGATGACGCGGAACTCTGGGAGGCGTACGCCTGGCCCGAACGGTGCCTGCGCGTGAACTTCGTGACGACCATCGACGGTCACGTCCAGGGCCCCGATGGGTTGTCGGGAAGCATCAGCAGCCCGGAGGACCGGCGAGTGTTCAACATGCTGCGCGCCGGCTGCGACGCGATCCTCGTCGGAGCCGGAACCGCCCGGATCGAGAAGTACAAGACCCCCGCGATCAAACCGCAGTGGGCGGACCTCCGCGCAAACCCCGACCCACCGACTCTGGTTATGGTCTCCGCAAGCGGGAACGTACCTGATATCGAAGGGTCGGTGGTTGTGGACGGTACGGATCTCGCCTCGCTGAAGGACGAATACCCGCGCATCCTGTGCGAGGGCGGGCCGCACCTCTTCACCGCGCTGCTCGAACAGCAGCTGATAGACCAGTTGGCGCTCAGCACCCACGGCGTCCTCGGCGGTACCGGCGCTTTGATCACCGACGGCGTCACCACCGGCGCCACCCCCATCCACACCCACCACGACGCCGACGGGCTGTACACGCTATGGGGCCTGGCGTGATCGCGCCGATGCTGGCCAAGGCCGTAGGCGATCAGGTCCCCGATACTGCGGGCCTGCTGTACGAACCCAAATGGGACGGTTTCCGGTGCATCGTGTTCCGGGACGACTCGGTAGTCCTGCAGAGCCGCAAGGAGGAGGACTTCTCCTACCTCTTCCCCGAGGTGGTCGCCGTGTCCGAACAACTCCCCCCAGGGACCACGCTGGACGGAGAACTCGTGATCGTCGGCGACAAGGGCTTGGAGTTCGACCTACTGGGCAACCGCATCCGGCCGCGCTCGGAAGCCGGGGGGTGGAAGATCAAAGAACTGTCTGAGGCGACACCGGCTCGGTTCGTCGCATTCGACATCCTGCAGCACAACGGCGACGACATCAGCCAACTGCCCTTCGCGCAGCGCCGCGAGGTCCTGGAAACGCTCGACCTCCCCGCCGACATGCACCTGACCCCGATCACCGACGACCCGGCCGTCGCGCGCGAGTGGTTCGACCTGTTCGAGGGCGCCGGCCTCGACGGCGTCGTGTGCAAACCTGCGGACGCCCCGTACACCCCTGGCAAGCGCACGATGCTGAAGGTCAAGCACGTTCGAACCGCCGATGTGGTGGTAGCCGGCTGGCGGCCCTACAAGAACCCCGCGCCCGACGGCTCCGAGATGGTAGGCGCCCTGTTGCTCGGCCTGTACGACGACAACGGAATGCTGCACAACGTGGGCGCCGCCGGGTCGTTCACCAGGGACAACCGCCTGGCACTGGCGAAGGAACTCGCGGCGATCGAAATCGGCCCCGACGACGACCATCCCTGGCGATGGGCCGGGGATAGTCAACGTGTTCCCGGCATGCAGTCGCGCTGGACCGGCAAGAAGGACATGGGCTTCCACCCCATCCAGCCGATCCTCGTCGCGGAGGTCAAGTACGACCACATGCAAGGTGACCGCTTCCGACACGTGGCCTCGTTCGTCCGGTGGCGCCCGGACCGCGAGCCGAGTTCGTGCACGTACGACCAACTCGAGCAGCCGGTCAAGTTCGACGTGGCGGCGGTGCTGTCAGGCGAGGTGCGCTGATGGCCAAGGAGACGTTCCTCGAGGTGGCCGGTCGT
Source organism: Actinomycetota bacterium (assembly GCA_020636995.1). Taxonomy (GTDB): domain Bacteria; phylum Actinomycetota; class Actinomycetes; order S36-B12; family UBA10799; genus JADKAV01. Next base: position 464,024 of record JACJWU010000001.1, read on the forward strand.
GAGGTGCGCGTCTCCAACCCTGACAAGGTCTACTTCCCCGAGCCGGGCTACACCAAGCTCGACGTCGTCTCGTACTACGCAACCGTCGCGCCGTTCATGCTCCCGTACCTGATGGACCGGCCCACAGCATTGGAACGTTGGCCGGACGGTGTGCACCCGGGCGTGAAGATGGCCCAGCGCGGACGGCGGGTCGGCCCGGGCGAGGCGTTCTACCAGAAGCGCGTCCCGTCTCACGCCCCCGACTGGATCAAGAGTCACGAGATCTCGTTCCCCTCCGGACGCACCGCCGACGAGATCACCCCGACCGAGCAGGCAGTCATCGTGTGGTGCGCCAACCTGGGCACGATCGTCTTCCATCCGTGGGCGGTGACAGCGCCGGATGTCGAGCACCCCGACGAGCTGCGCCTCGATCTCGACCCGCAACCCGGCACGGATTTCCATGACGCGATCGCTGCCGCGGAGGTGCTGCGCGGCATCCTCGACGAACTCGGCATGCAGGGCTGGCCAAAGACCTCCGGAGGTCGCGGCCTGCACGTGTTCGTGCCGATCGAGCCGCGCTGGGACTTCATCGATGTGCGGCATGCCGCGATCGGCATCGGCCGCGAGATGGCCCGCCGAGCGCCCGAACTGGTGACGGTCGAATGGTGGAAGGAGAACCGCGGCGAGCGGATCTTCCTCGACTACAACCAAAACGCCCGCGACCGCACGATCGCCAGTGCCTTCTCCGTGCGGCCCCGTCCCCTCGCGCCGGTGTCCACTCCCCTGACCTGGGACGAGGTGCCCGAGACCGAACCGGGCGACTGGACCATCGCCACCGTTCCTCAGCGCCTGGCCGAGGTCGGAGATGTCCACGCCGACCGCTGGGGGCAGGCGTTCGACCTCACTCCCGCCTTGGAGTTGTATGACGGCGAGGAAATGGCCTACCCCCCGGACTATCCGAAGATGCCCGGCGAGCCGAAACGGGTGCAGCCGAGCCGCGCGCGGGACTGAATCAGGTGAACAGCAAGGCTAGACGGTCGTAGCACGAGGTGCGACACTGGGGGCATGTCCACAACCATCAGCCAGAGAGAACTTCGCAACTCCAGCGGTGACATCATGCGCCGATTGGAGGCTGGAGAGACGTTCATCGTGACCCGAGCGGGCAAGCCCGTTGGCGAACTGGGTCCCGTCCGACGCCAGCATTTCGTCAGTTCCCAGTTTGTGGCTGACGTATTCCATGGTGCGCCAAGTATCGACCCCGATCGGCTTCGGAGGGATCTCGACGCGGTCGCGGATCCTGGACTCGACCGCCGTGCCTGAGCAGCGTCCCGCGAGGGGAATACTCGACATGTCCGTTGTCATCGACCTTGAACGGATCGATCCGCGGACACTCCCTATAGAGGTTGCGGTCACGGCCATCACCATGGCGGAACTCGCGGCCGGCCCCCACGCCACCACAGACCCCGCAGAGAAGGCTCGTCGCCAGGACCGCCTTCAACGCGCGGAGGCGGCCTTCGATGCCCTCGCGTTCGACACGGCCGCCGCCCGCGCCTACGGACTGATGTACGCGGCTGTGATGGCTCAGGGACGCAAAGCACGGGGTGCTCGGGCGGTAGATCTGCTCATTGCGGCTGTGGCGGCGGCGCGCGGCATCCCGCTGGTGACGCGCAACCCCGAGGACTTCACGGGGCTCGCGGGCCTTGTCACCGTTATCGAGGTATAGGCACCAGGATTCGCTGGAGTCTGCTGCCACAACCACCATCGTGCGCGAGAAACCGATCATGGGTCTCCTTCACCGAATGTCGGGACGTGCAGCCCCATAGATGGACCGTCCACCACCACGCGCAGCCACTGACCCGTGAGACCAACCCGCCCCGCCGATACGCGGGGCTAGCAGCCTCCGGTGCCTTGCGTCGCGTGGAATTCGCGCAGGACATCACACAGCGAGTCAATCCGGCACGTCGACGAGTGCGGGCGCCGCTGCCAGCAGTCCCGCGCCGAGGCTGGCGGCCATAGCCGCCGCCATCAAGTCGGTCGGCCGGCGCCGGTCCGCACCTGGCTGCTCCTACCGGACCCGCCAGGTGCGTGTCCAGGTCTTGGTGAAGTGGTCGGGTGCGCTGGAGGCGATCCGCACCCGGATGCGGGTCTTGCGCGGTGTGTTTCGGGTCCGCACGACGACCCGCTTCTTCGTCGCCTTCACCGTCACGGTCTTGCCCGCCTTCTTCGGCAGCACCTTCACCGTCACGCGGGCCTGCTGACCCGAACCGACGGTGATCCTGCGCACCAGTCTGGTGCGCGCCGTGGCGTTGACCTTCCGCGTCCTCGTGCGGGCCTTGACATTCAGCGTGGCCCTGGGGCGGCCGTACAGGACGTACGCGTGGCGGCGGTCGCCGACGAGCAGATCCGCGTAGCCGTCGCGGTTGATGTCCCCGGGCCCTGCCACCGGCTTGCGTGCGCCCTTGATGCGCAGTGCCCGGTTGCCGGGGTGGCTCAGGGCGACAGTGCGTGCGGTGCCGCCGAACACCAGGTACGCTCCACCGAAGGTTCCGAGCAGCAGGTCGTCATAGCCGTCGGCGTCGACGTCTCCGGTGCCGGCGAGCTCGTCGCCAACTTGTGCGATGCCGTCGATGCGGAACCCGCGGCTGCCCAAGGTTCGCAGATCCAGGGGCCTGCCGTCACCACCGAACACCACGTACACCGAACCGGCGCCATGATCCTCGCCCCACGCGCCTAGGAGCAGGTCGTCGACACCGTCGGCGTTGACGTCCCCGGCGCCGGCCACGGACACCCCGAGCTGGCCGTACCGCTGGGCGCCGTCAATGCGGAATCCCCGGTCCCCCAGATCCGCGAGGTCGACGTCTGCGGTGGTCCCGCCCCACACCACGTAGACGGATCCGGAACCGTCGACGCCGTTGTGATCTGCGGCTATGGCCCCGAGCAGCAGGTCGTCGATCCCGTCCGCGTCGACATCCACCGCCCCGGCAACCGAGTCGCCGAGCCAGTCGTTGGGTGCCGCCCCGTCGATGCGGAACCCGCGGTTGCCGAGGGCGGCGAGGTCCAGCGGGTCCGTGCTCCCACCGAACACGACGTAGGCGGATCCGGAGCGTTCGCGGTCGTTGTTCTCCGCGTTTCGCGCGCCGAGGACGATGTCGTCATACCCATCACGGTTGACGTCGCCGGCCCCGGCCACGGACCACCCGAGGCCGTCCCCGGTGGCGGCCCCGTCGATGCGGAAGCCCCGGGAGCCGAGATCGGCGAGGTCGACGTCGCCTGGGGCGGCGCCCCCACGCACCACGTACGCGGCACCGCTGATGAACCGGCTGTTCTGGGTCGCGGAGGGAACGCCGATCACCAGGTCGTCGTAGCCGTCACCGTCGATGTCCCCGGCGCCGTCCACCGATGAGGTGCCCCAGCCATCCTCGGGAGACGCCGTGGTGATGCGGAATCCCCGGTCGCCCAGGGCGCCGAGGTCGACCGGTCCGGTCACACCCCCGAAGACCACGTTCAAGGTGCCCGACTGCGCCCTGCCGTAGTACTCGATGGGCGCTTCGCCCACGAGCAGGTCGTCGACGCCGTCACCGTTGACGTCCCCAACACGGGTCACCTCCCTGGCAGAATCGGGAACCGTGCCATCGATGCGGATGTCGAACGCGGTACGCATGGTGATATCCGCTAGGTCGGCCTGACCCGGTGGAGCTACCAACAGCCCGGCGGCCAGCGCCGCCCCGACCGCTGGTGCCAGTCTGCTCACGCCTCGGTTCGCCATGATCCCTCCTACCGCATCCGCCAGGTGCGGACCCAGGTGGTGGTCAAGTGGCCGGGACCGTGCGAGACGATCCGCACCCGAACCCGAATCTTCTTCCGTAGCTTCTTCGGGGCTTTCTTGGTGCGCACCTCCACCCGGCGCTTGGTCTGCTTGACCTTCACCTTCTTGCCTGCCTTCTTCGGCTCCACGGTCACCGTCGTGCGGGCCGCCTGGCCCTCGCCCACGGTTATGCGCCGGACGATCCTGGTCCGACCGGTCCGGCGGATCTTCGTCGCCTTCTTCCGGGCCGTGACCCGCAATGTCGTCGGTGGCCCGCCGAACGTGACGAACAGACGCTTGGAGCGGTAGCTGCTCAAGGCGATGAGGTCTGCGTGGCCGTCACCGTTCACATCGCCGCCGGCGGCCTTCCACCCGGTCCCGTCGAGTCGGACCTTGCGGTCCCCGATTGTGGCGGGCGACGAACTGCCGAACACCATCCGGTCGTCTACACCGCGGGGCTCGGTCACGAGCAGGTCGTTGACTCCGTCGCCGTCGACATCTCCAGGCACGCCGGCCGCCAGCCCTGCCAGCGTCACTGCCCGCTCACCCGGATTCTGCAGGTCCAGCGCTCCCGTCCTCCCACCGAAGACCACGTACGAGATGTATGCATTCCCGAACCGTGCCTGCCACCCGAGGACCAGGTCGTCGACGCCGTCGCCGTTAACGTCCCCGGCGCCGGCCACGGACCCGAGGTAGACGTAGGGCGCGGCGCCGTCGATGCGGAACCCGCGATCGCCCAGGTCGGCCAGGTCCACGTCGGAAGTCGGCCCACCGAGCACAATGGCGGAGTCGGAAGCGTAAGGTACGCTGCTGCTCGCACTCGGCGACTTGAAGACCAGGTCGTCGAAGCCGTCGCGGTTGATGTCCCCCGCAGCGGCTTGGATGGGCAGGTACGAGTTCGAGCCGTCGGTGTTGCTGATCCGGAAACCCCGACTTCCCAGTTCCGCCAGGTCCACAGGGGTGGAGCTGGGCCCACCGAGCACCACGTAGCGTGTCGTCGTTCCTGTGCCTTCGATGCTTGTGGGGGCTCGCCAACTGCTGAGCAGGACGTCGTCGAACCCGTCGCCGTTGACATCGCCGGCCCCGTCCACCACGGTCCCGATGCGGTCGGATCCGGTGGCGCCGTCGATTCGGAACCCGCGATCCCCGAGGTCCGCCAGGTCGACCGGGTCGGTGTCCGGGCCCCCGAACACCACGTAGGCCGAGCCGGAGTACACCCGGTTGTTGTTCGCCGAGCCCGGAGCGCCGATCAGCACGTCGTCGTACCCGTCGCCGTTGACGTCCCCGGCGGCCGCTACACCGCTGCCGGTGTTGGTGTACTTGTCGGCGCCGTTGATGCGGAACCCGCTGGAGCCCAGGGCCGTCACGTCGACCGGGTCGGTCCCGCCACCGAAGACCACGTACGCCGCACCCGACCACACGCCCACGCCGTTGTCAGTGCCCGGCGTCCCCAGGACCATGTCGTCGAACCCATCGCCGTTGACGTCCCCAGCCCCGGAGTACGTCACAGCCGGCGTCGAGTCCGAGACCGGGGTCGCATCGCCCACGCGGATCAGGAATCCGTCGTGCAGCTCGGTATCCGGCACGTCGGCGAGTGCGGGCGCTGCTGCCAGCAGCCCCGCGCCGAGGCCGGCCGCCGCAGCCGTCGCGACCAACGTGGTCAGGCATCGTCGGTTCGACATAACTCCTCCCCGCGGCGCAGGAGGGGCCGCTGCCCCGTTCAGCGCCACCTCCAGGCTACGCCCGCCCGCTCCCTGCTGGGCGCCGGCAACCGGATCGTGACCCGTGCACCGTCACACCGTGACGGGCCACGACGACCTTGGTGCGCTTCACGGCTGCCTGCCCCGCCCGGTGAGTACACCCCTGTCGGGGTGGTGGAGGCGTAGTCTGAAGGTGTAGCCGACGAGGGGTGGGGGTCTGCACCCGTGGAGCGGATGTCTGGCTCCTTCCCCGGGGGGTGGGTCATGTCCATGACGAGGGCTTCGGTGGCGATGCTGGCCGGCCTGGCGGTGGCTGGGTCGACTCTGATGGCCCCAGGCGTGATCGCTTCGCCTGTCGAGGGCCGCGCCGTGAACTGGGGGACCAACCCTGCCAGGGACAGCAGCACGAAGCGGTTCTGGCGGGTGCCGGTGGCCGTGGACACCTCCGGGGTGCTGGCCGGGAAGACAGTCACAGGCATCGCTGGCGGGTCACGGTTCTCGTGTGCGGTGGCCGACGGACAGGTGTACTGCTGGGGCCGCAACTGGGGCGGTCAATTGGGCGATGGCAGCAAGACTGGGAGGCGCGTGCCGGTGGCGGTCGACGCCTCCGGGGTGCTCGCCGGGAAGACAGTCACCGCTATCGCTGCCGGCGACAGTCACTCGTGTGTGGTGGCAGACGGACAGGTGTACTGCTGGGGCGGCAACTGGGGCGGTCAATTGGGCGATGGCAGCACCACTGAGAGGCTCGTGCCGGTGGCGGTGGACACCTCCGGGGTGCTCGCCGGGAAAACGGTGACTGGGATCAGCGCAGGCGGTTCTCACACATGTGCGGTGGCTGACGGCCGGGCCTATTGCTGGGGAAAGAAGCTCTACGGACAGTGGGGCTCAGACTTGACGGGTCCGCTGGGCAACGACAGCACCACCAGTTCGAGCGTTCCGGTGGCAGTGGACACCTCCGGGGTGCTCGCCGGGAAGACGGTCACGTCCATCGCCACAGGGCATTTCCACACGTGTGCCGTGGCCGACGGACAGGCGTACTGCTGGGGAGGGAACTACTTTGGACAGTTGGGGGACGGCACCACCACCAGTGCCCTTGTTCCGGTGTCCGTGGACGCTTCCGCGGTGCTGGCCGGAAGGACGGTCACGTCCATCGCCACAGGGCATTTTCACACGTGTGCCGTGGCCGACGGCCGGGCCTACTGCTGGGGAGACAGAGACTACGGACAGTTGGGCACCAACCGCCCTACCGGCTCGATCGGCGACCGTGACATTTCCAGGGTGCCGGTCGCGGTCGGATCCGGGGTGCTGGCCGGAAAGACGGTCACCGCAGTCACAGCCGCAGGCGGGTTCTCGTGTGCGGTCGCTGACGGTCAGGCGTACTGCTGGGGAAGGAATGACAGCGGACAGTTGGGTAACAACAGCACCAAGAAGTCGAGGGTGCCAGTCGCAGTGAGTACCGCGGGACTCCTACACCACACGTCGGTCGTCGCCATGGCCTCCAGCCTCCATACTCACACGTTGGCCATCGTGGTGCCGATGACATCGGTCCCGCAGCCGCCAACGGCGCCGCGGGGTATCAAGGTGGTCGTGAAGAAGCGCAAGGTGAAGATCACCTGGAAGCCGCTGAACGCCGCGACGTCCTACCGCGTGCGGATCTCCAAACCGGACGGCACCAAGTTCGAGAAGTGGAAGACCAACAACACGCGGGTGTTCAAAACCAAAGTCCGGAAGGGCGAGAAGTACCGCTTCCAAGTCGCCGCGGTCGGTGTCGGCGGGCGAGGGCCGACCGCCACCAAACGATTCAAAGCCAGGTGAGCCAGGCCCGGGCTGCACCCGACGGATTCGCCGGAATATCTTGTCGCACAGCGCACCCCGTCCCCCTCACGACGCACACCGTCAGCCCGTGAACAGTCCGAAGATGCCCGGCGAACCTCTTAGGGTCCAGCCCTCACGCAAGGCCAGGTCTGAGGGGTAACTGCGAGGCGCCGGGGCGATGCATGGCGTAGGTTCGCCGGAACATCGTTGGTTGCGGGGTCCTGCCCCGCCCGGTGAGTACACCCCTGTCGGGGTGGTGGAGGCGTAGTCTGAAGGTGTAGCCGACGAGGGGTGGGGGTCTGCACCCGTCGAGCGGATGTCTGGCTCCTTCCCCGGGGGGTGGGTCATGTCCATGACGAGGGCTTCGGTGGCGGTGTTGGCCGGGATCGCACTGGCTGGGTCGACTCTGATGGCGCCAGGCGTGGTCGCTTCGCCTGTGCCGGGTCACGCCGCAGCCTGGGGGAGCAACTTCGACGGAGAACTCGGTGACAGTGGGCTCACTTGGCCCGGCGACGCCATCCCCGGCATCAGTCGTGTTCCGGTGGCGGTGGACACCTCCGGCGTCCTGGCCGGCCGGACAGTCACAGGCGTCTCTGGCGGGTTTCGGTTCTCGTGTGCGGTGGCCGACGGGCGGGCGTACTGCTGGGGCACCAACTACGCGGGACAGTTGGGCAACGACAGCACCACCAACTCTGGCGTGCCAGTGGCGGTGGATACTTCCGGGGTGCTGGCCGGCCGGACAGTCAGCGCCATTGCAGCCGGCGGCAACCACACGTGCGCGGTGGCAGACGGCAGGGCGTACTGCTGGGGCGACAACCGCGAAGGCCAGTTGGGCAACAACGGCACCACCCACCCGAGCCTGCCGGTGACAGTGGACACTTCCGGGGTGCTCGCCGGCAAGACCGTCACCGCCATCGCCGCCGGCGCAGTTCACACGTGCCTGCTGGCCGTTGGCCAGGTGTATTGCTGGGGCTCCAACCACTACGGGCAGTTGGGCAACAACAGCACGACAGACTCCGGAGTGCCTGTGGCGGTCGACTCCTCCGGGGTGCTGGCCGGCAAGGCGGTCACCGCCATTGCTGCCGGCGATCATCACACGTGTGCGGTGGCCGACGGACAGGGGTACTGCTGGGGCTACAACCACGCCGGTCAATTGGGTAATCGCAGCTCCACGAATTCGACTGTACCGGTGGCGGTCGATACATCCGGGGTGCTGACCGGTAAGACGGTCACTGCAATCGCCGCAGGGTTTCTACACACGTGTGGGGTGGTCGACGGGCGGGCATACTGCTGGGGCAGCAACGACTACGGGCAGTTGGGCAACAACAGCCCTACCGGCTCGATCGGTTCCCCTGTCGTTTCCAGGATGCCGGTCGTGGTCGGGTCCGGGGTACTGGCCGGCAAGACGGTCACTGAGATCACCGCTGGAGGCCGGTACTCGTGCGCGGTCGCTGACGGCCAAGCGTACTGCTGGGGCCGGAACGCCCGCGGGCAGTTGGGCAACAGCAGCACCAAGAAGTCGACGGTACCGGTGGCAGTGAACACCGCGGGGGCGCTTCACCACACGTCGGTCGTCGCGATAGCGGCAGGACAGCACGCCCATACGTTGGCCATCGCGGTGCCGATGACTTCCGTTCCCAGCCCGCCGCCTGCGACAACCGGCATCAAGGTCGCGCTCAGGAAGCGCAAGGTGAAGATCACCTGGAAGCCACTGATCGCCGCGACCTCGTACCGCGTGCGGATCTCCAAACCGGGCGGCAACAAGTTCAAGAAGTGGCAGACCACTAGCACGCGGGTGTTCAAAGCCAAAGTCCGGAAGGGCGAGAAGTACCGCTTCCAAGTCGCCGCGGTCGGTGTCGGCGGGCGAGGGCCGGTGAGCACCAAACGGTTCAAGGCCAAGTGAAGCCGACCCAAAGACTCGGATTCGCCGGAATATCTTGTCGCACAGCGCACCCCGTCCCCCTCACGACGCACACCGTCAGCCCGTGAACAGTCCGAAGATGCCCGGCGAACCGAAACGGGTGCAGCCGGGCCGGGCACGGGACTGAGTGATGCTGGGGGTTCCTCCGGACCGTGGGATCAACTCGTCAGTCGGTGCGGTAGATGTCCGAACGGGGACCGACCGCAAGCACGGTGACAGTCATGGCGTCCTCGTCGATCCGGTACAGGACGCGATAGGTTCCGCGACGGGCACTGTGTCTGTCGCCCAGGGGTGGCATGAGTTGCTTGCCCACCCGCTGTGGGTTGTCCAGCAGCGGCCCGGTGATGAACTCATGGGCCGCAAACGCGATCGACTCGGGAAGCTTCTCGGCGAGTTGCCTGCGTGCCGTGGAGGTGATCAGTAGTCGGTACACACCGGCCGTCACTGCGGCTTTCGGCGCGACTCCATGGCCGCAGCCAGGTCGTCGGCCGACTCCATCCGGCCATCAGCGAGATCCGCCTCTGAAGAGGCCAGTTGTGCGATCAGGTCGGGGTCAGCAAGAACTGCGATGGTCTCCTCCAGTCGCTGCAGATCATCAGGGGCTAGCAGAACCGCCGAAGGATGGCCGTGCACAGTGACGACCACTCTCTCGTGCTGAGTGCTGACCCTGCTGATCAGCTCGGAAAGGTGGGCCTTCACTTCTGCAAGGGGCAGACTTGTCATGGTCACAAGTATGACCAATTACACCCGGATCTGACAACAAGCCTTTCTGCCCCAGCCGCACAGATGGGCGCGGGTACGTCCTCGCCACGGAGCGTCTTGTCGCGGCAACGTCGCCCATCACGAGCCGCTGGCACCTGCGACGACACAGCCTGACCCGCACCCCCGCCTCACGCTCGCACCCCCGCGGGAGATTCGCCACAACATCTTGTCGCACAGCGCACCCCACTCCCCCTCACAACGCACACCGTCACCCCGTAGACACTGGCGAAGATGCCCGGCGAACCGAAACGGGTGCAGCCGAGCCGGAATGCCAAGTCGGACAGGTAGGTGCCGCTCGCCTGGGGATGGACTGGGCGATCTTGCCCGGATGTCATAGAAGCGAGTCTGGGCGGTGGGCAGAAGATCGCGGGAGCTGCCGGGTTACCGACTGGCGATCTGTCGCAAGACCTTATGTGCCTGTCCACGGACGTATGCTGGAGGTGTAGCCGACGGGGTGGGTCGGCACCCGGCGAGCGGATGCTTGGCACCGTCCCAGGTGGGGACGTGTCATGTTTGCAAAGAAGACCTCGATGGCTGCTTTGGCCGGTATCGCGCTGGCCGGGTCGATGTTGGTGGCTCCGGGGGTGGGTGCCTCACCTACCACAGGCCACGCCGCTGCCTGGGGCGCCAACGGCAATGGGCAGTTGGGTGACAACTCCACCACCAACTCAAGCGTGCCGGTGGCGGTCAACATCGGCGGGGCACTGGCCGGCAAGACGGTCACCGCGATCAGCGCCGGGCTCTCCCATTCGTGCGTGGTGGCCGACGGCCAGGCCTACTGCTGGGGCGACAGCACCTTCGGGCAGTTGGGCAACAACTCCACCACCGACTCGAAGGTCCCGGTCGCGGTGAACACCACCGGGGCACTGTCTGGCAAGACGGTCAGCGCCATCAGCGCCGGACGCCACCACACGTGTACGGTGGCCGACGGCCAGGCCTACTGCTGGGGCTACAACGGCGGCGGAGAGTTGGGCAACAACTCCACCACCGACTCGAAGGTCCCGGTCGCCGTGAACACCGCCGGTGCCTTGGCCGGCAAGACGGTCATCGAGATCACCGCTGGGTACTTCCACACGTGTGTCGCGGCCAGCGGCCAGGCCTACTGCTGGGGCTACAACGGTTCCGGGCAGTTGGGTGACAACTCCATCACCAACTCGACAGTCCCGGTCGCGGTGAACACCACCGGGCCGCTGGCTGGCCGCACGGTCACCGCGATCGCCGCCGGGTACGTCCATACGTGTGTCGTGGCTGAGGGTAGGGCCTCCTGCTGGGGCGAAAACACCTTCGGGCAGTTGGGCAACAACTCCATCACCAACTCGACAGTCCCGGTCGCGGCGAGCACCGCCGGGCCGCTCGCTGGCCGCACGGTTGGCGCCATCACCGCCGGGGCGTACCACACGTGTGCGGCGGCAGACGGTAGGGCCTTCTGCTGGGGTGCCAACGGCTTCGGGCAACTGGGCAACAACGCGACCGCCAATTCATACGTGCCGGTCGCGGTTGACACCACCGCACTGCTCAACGGGCAGACGGTCACAGCGATCACCGCCGGCGGATACCATTCGGCGGTCTTGGCGGCTGCCCCACCGCAACCACCTACGGCCGTGAATGGCGCACCGGGGAACACACAGGTGACAGTGGCGTGGACCGCGCCCGCCGATGACGGCGGCTCCCCGGTCATCGACTACACGGTCACCACGATCCCCGGCGGTACCACCTGCACCACCAGCAGCACCTCGTGCGTGGTGCCCGGGCTGACCAACGGCACCGCCTACACGTTCACCGTCATCGCCCGCAACGCAATCGGGACCTCTGCACCGTCGACGCCCTCAGGACCGGTCACCCCGGCCAAGCAGAAGCAGACCGCCTCGGTGAAGGTACCCAAGAGGATCAAGTACAAGGGCAAGACAGTCCTGCTGAAGAAGGCGGTCAGGACCAACGCCGGACAGAAGGCCAAGTCCAAGGTGACGGTGAAACCCAAGAAGAAGAAGTACGCCAAGGTCACGACCACCAAGAAGGGCAAGGTCTCCATCAAGACCTTCGGCGAGAAGAAGCTGAAGGTCACGCTCAAACTCACAGCACCTGCGACCTCGCAGTACACCGCCTACTCCTACACCAAGAAGTGGACAGTCAAGAAGAAGAAGCGCTCATAGACCCAGCCGCCCAGCCACCGACACTCTGGACCCGGCGTGTTGTACGAGTTACTCTCAACGGCGGGCCAACAGTCCCGGCGAAGGGTTGGTCGTCATGGTCATGAAGACGCCACTTGCGGTGTTCGGGTCGCTGGCTGTGGTGGTGAGCGTAATGATGGCACCATCGGGTGCGACTGCTGAGCCGTCACCTGGACGTGCCATATCGTGGGGCCTCAACGTGAACGGGTCACTCGGCAACAACACCACCGCGAACTCTTCCGTGCCGGTGGCCGTCGACACGTCGGGAGTGCTGGTCGGCAAGACCATCACTTCCATCAGTGCTGGGGGCCTTCGCTCGTGTGCGGTGGCCGACGGCAAGGCCTACTGCTGGGGCTACAACCTTGATGGGCAGTTGGGGAACAACAACACCACCAGTTTCCCGGTGAGGTCTCCGGTCGCGGTGAACACCGCCGGGGCGCTCTCATCCAAGACGGTCACAGCGATCACCGCCGGCAACTATCACTCGTGCGCGGTGGCTGACGGGCGGGCGTACTGCTGGGGCAATAACAACAACGGCGAACTGGGCCAGAACACGTTCACGGATTCGTCAGTGCCGGTCGCAGTGAACACCACCGGGGTACTGGCTGGGCGGACCATCACCTCCATCGCCGCAGGCAGTTCCCACTCCTGTGCCGCGGTGGAAGGGCGGGCTGCCTGCTGGGGAAACAACGCATACGGGCAGTTGGGCGACAACACCACCACGCAATCGCCGGTGCCTGTACCGGTCACCACCTCCGGCGTGCTGGGCACAAGGACCGTGACGACTGTCGGTGCCGGATCCGCGCTCTCGTGTGCGGTGGCCGACGGGCAGGCCTACTGCTGGGGCTTCAACGGATCCGGGCAGTTGGGCAACGGCACCACCACGCAATCGTTGATGCCGGTCAGAGTGGACACGTCCGGGGCACTCGCCGGCAAGACGGTTTCCATCGTTGCCACCGGCGACTACCATGCCGCGGTGCTCGCTGCGGCGCCGCCGCAGGCCCCCTCTGCCGTCACCGGTTCACCAGGCGATCGAGAGGTGTCGGTGTCGTGGGTCGCACCCGGCGATGACGGCGGCTCTCCCGTCCTGGAGTATGTGGCCACAGCCGTTCCTGGCGGGGCAACGTGCAGCACCAGCGGCACCACCTGCACGGTGCCAGGTCTGACCAACGGCACGCCCTACACATTCACTGTGACCGCCAGGAACACCATCGGAGTCTCGTCACCCTCAGCGCCATCGTCCCCCGTAGTCCCCGTAGTCCCCGAAGCTGCCAGTGTGCGTCCGGGGAAGGTCAAGGGCGTCAAGGTCAAGGTTCGAAAGGGCGCCGCCAAGGCGACCTGGAAACCGACCGCTGGTGCAACGTCATATGAGGCGCGGATCTCCAAGCCCGGTGGCAAGAAGTTCAAGAAGTGGAAGACCACCAGCAAGCGAGTCTTCAAAGCCAAAGTCCGCAAGGCAAGAAGTACCGCTTCCAGGTCGCTGCGATCGCGGCCGGCGGGCGCGGACCGGTGACCACCGTACGGTTCAAAGGCAAGTAGTCGACCGAGCCCTGATCCAGGGCCACCGCCGTCAGTGGATTCCCGGAGTATCTTGTGTTCCCGCACACAGCACCGACCTATCCGCGGCCGAACGTCAAACCCCGGTCCACTCTCGGACCACAGGTGGTGCCGCACCCGCGAGGGAATCAACCCCGAGCCTTGATCTTGGCCACGATCCTGCCCCTCAGCCAGCAGTCGCCGTCGGCGTTGAGCGCCCCGGTCCGGGGCTCGGGGATCCGCAGCCCGTCCGTGAAGAACTTCATCGTCACGTTGGTGCATGGACCGTCCACCACGACGCCGTTGCGCAGCACCTTGCCCTTCTTCAGGCGGAACACCTCCCGCGCGCTTCTGTCGCCACCAGGCACGATCAGACTGACCCCGGGGTTCGGCGACGTGGTCACAACCGATGTCGAGGCGTAAGACCCCCCAGTGATCCGTCCTGCACCCGGGCCATAGCAGGTCGGATCGTCGCTCCTGCCGCCCGTCCTCATGATGCTGAGCATCCCCACCACGTTCTTGATGGGCGTCAGGTCACCCTCCGTGTCCTCGACGTTGGGCCATGCCAGGTTGATCCGCAACTTGCCGTTCGTGTTCGTGCACAACGGGGACAGCGGCTCCGGGGCCTGCCGGTCCGGCGGGCAGAAGTTGGTCGTCCGGTAGTCCGAGTACGAGGCGGCAATGCGGGCCGACCCGGCTGACTTGCTGAACCTGGACGAGAAGACCTGGGTGTCCCTGCCAGGGATGCGAATCCGCTTGACCGAGACGTTGCGGTACCCCTGCGTCGTGAAACGGAAGGAATTCGCCTGCTTGTACGTGACTCCTGGATAGCAGTCGCTGGTGGTATCCGTCAGAGCCTCGGTTTCGACGTATCCGGTCACCTTGATGGCGAGTCGGGCGGTCTTCACCTCGGGTATCGGAGGGGCCGCCGGGCCTACAAGGGCACCGGTCGCCGTCTTCACTGTGATTGGTCCCGAAACGGTGTAGGCCGGACCAGCGCAGACTCCCACCACAAGTACGGTCATGAACGCGGCCACTGCACGACTGATCATCTCGGGCCTCCCTTGCCAGCGGCTGACGAACGCTACCACCCTCTGCTGACTGGCGGCATCGGCCGAATGGCGCCCTCGAACTTCTCAGTGTCGAGCCGCGCCCACCGGGTGCCACCATGCCTCGAGGCGGCGAACGGGGTCGCTGGCGTGTTCGGCTAGGGGACCACAGAATCGTCTACGCGATCGAGGACGACACCACCTGCCGGTAAGGGCTTCGAAGGCCCTACCGGCAGGTGGTGTACCGCAGCCAGAAAGCTGCCGAACCGTTCGGAGACTCCCTGCGGGTTCACCCTCGCTGACTGGCGCCAACAGTTTGCCGGACCGCCACGGTGGCCGTCGATGCGGTACGGGGCCAGGTCCAAGCCGACCGCAGGATGAGACCGAGAAGAACCATTTCCAGCGCGACGCCCAGGCCGTAGAAGACCAGCCAGGACTCGCTCGCCAGGTTGAACACCGTCACGGGAACGTAGAGCGCGGCCACGATGAGGTTCGCCATTCGGCTCACCCGGGCGGGCAGCGTCACCGACAACACGATCATGAAGATCGGGACAGCCATCAGGGTCAGTGCCGACGTCGAGAAGGTCTGGGAGAGAGCGAACTCGAACACCCTGCCGTCGAGGATGTCCGTGATCGTGCCGGGCGTGTAGAAGTTGAGAATGTCCACGTAGGCGTACAGGAACATGAAACTCGTCCACGCTGCGGCGAGCTTGACTCTCACCGGCATGGGCTGCTCGTTCAGTGTGGTGGCGGGTTGCGGTGTCTTCATCATGGACTCCCTTGTCATTGAGGATCGGTACTTCCACAGTCGCTGAGTACGGCTGCAGGCGGATCCGCCCGGAGGCCGGAGTTCGCCTGGCTCGCGGAATGATCTGCGTCTCGTTCTTTTGGCGGGTACGCCAGGGCTGGCCGATCCCTAGGCTGGACCCCGTGATCACAGTCCGCCGCTCCCTCTGGGATGAGCCGCGGCCCAATGACGCCCCACCCGTCGGCCGCCTGGACTGGCTACTGGTGGGCCTTTACGCGGCTGCCGTCCTGGTCGAGGGCATCGCTCGGCCGGACCTCGCCTTGCGCCCCGTTGTGATGGTGCTCGCCCTGGTGCTGATACCTGCCCTGCTCTGGCGACGGAGCCGTCCCCTGCTGGCCGTCGTGATCGGGTGGGGCGTGGCCGGGGTGCTCTCAGTCCTTCAGCTCGGCGCGGACGCCAGGGATCTCGGCCTGACCTCCATGATGGTCATCCTGATCCTGCTCTATGCGCTGGTGCGGTGGGGCTCGGGACGGGAGATGGTCCTGGGGCTGGTGTTCACGACTGTCGTCGTAGTGCTCGGGATGTTCGCCTCTGCTACCGGCTGGGCGGAGGTCCTCGGCGCGAGCGCACTCCTTCTGATGATCGTCGCCCTCGCGGCCGTATTCCGCTATCGGGCCGACCTCTGGCAGCGCCAACAGCGCGAGATCCGGAATGAGGAACGGGTGGCGTTGGCGCGCGAGTTGCACGACACCGTGGCTCACCATGTCTCTGCCATCGCGGTGCAGGCGCAGGCCGGCGGTGTGGTCGCCGGCATCCATCCCGAGAAGGCTGCCGAGGTTCTGGCGGCGATCGAGTCCGAAGCGTCGCGCACCCTGGCGGAGATGAGGACAATGGTGCGCGTGCTGCGCGAGGACGACGACGCCGACTACGCGCCGCGGCGAGGCGTCGCGGACCTGCCCGATCTCGCACGCACAGACGCGAGGCCCAGAGTCGATGTCTCGCTGAACGGTTCGTTGACCGACCTGGCTCCGGCCGTGGACGCCGCGCTCTTCCGGCTCGCACAGGAGTCGCTCACCAACGCAATACGGCACGCCCGCGGCGCAACGCTCGTGGAGATCGACGTACGCCGCGAGAGCGACGCCGTCAGGCTGCGGGTCACCGATGATGGCCAGCCCGGGCTCACGCAGGAGCCGGGGTTCGGCCTGCTGGGCATGCGCGAACGCACCCAACTCCTCGGCGGATCGTTCTCCGCGGGACCGGGGCCTGCGGGTGGCTGGGTGGTCGAGGCGGTCCTGCCCGTGGAGGCGGCATGAGCATCCGTGTGGTCGTCGCGGACGACCAGGACCTGGTCCGGACCGGGCTGGTCATGATCCTCGACGCGCAGCCCGACCTCGAAGTCGTCGGGGAGGCCGCAGACGGGCTCGAGGCGCTCGAGGTGGCGACGCGGCTGCGTCCCGATGTCCTGCTCGTCGACATCCGGATGCCCGGGCTCGACGGTGTCGAAGTCACGCGGCGCTTGGCCGGTCCAGGGGTGACGGACCCCATGGCGGTCGTCGTGATCACCACCTTCGACCTCGATGAATACGTCCTTGGCGCACTACGTGCCGGTGCCCGCGGCTTCCTCCTCAAGGACGCCGGGCCGGACCTGCTCGTGCAGGCCATCCACGCGGCTGCCAACGGCGACGCGCTGATCGCCCCCAACGTCACCCGCCGCCTCCTGGCGACCTTCGCCGACCAGGCGCCGGCGGTACCGGTCCAACCCATCGACCCGCTCACCGAGCGCGAGGAGGAGGTGCTCGCGCTGGTAGCACGAGGCCGGACCAACGCTGAGATCGCAAGCGAGCTCTTCGTGGGGGTGAGCACGGTCAAGACCCACATCGCATCGTTGATGGCCAAACTCGGCGCCCGCAACCGCGTCGAGATCGCGATGTGGGCGTACGACACCAGACGCGTGTGAGCCGACGGTCGCGTCTGGCTCGGTAAGAACGGGTCGCCTTGCTGGCTCAGACTGGCCAGCGGCTCCAGGCGTCGCGGTGGTTATCGCACATCCCGGTTAGACATCGGCATCCCGGTTAGACATACAGCACTCCGGTTAGCCATACAGCACTCCGGTTAGTCCTGTACGGCCGTGGGACTCTAACCAACATGCCGCCGACTAACCAACATGCCGATCTCTAACCGGAATGCCCAGACGGATCCTCGCCGACACCCGGCCCTGCCACCGGTCCAACGCCTACGCGCCAACCCGCCAACGGCGAGGTATCAGGCGCCGCGTTGACCACATGGGCCTGGATCTTCAACCAGCCAAAGCACCGAACGGGCCGACCACCCATAAGCCGCAGCCGCGTGACCAGCCTCCCTGGATACAACACCTCACCATCCGTGACTGAACGTCACCGCCTACTGCGTGGCCGCGGTGAATGCACCCACCTCAGCCGCTCGCCTAGCGCTTCGTCACCGACATCGGGCTAGCGTTTCGATACCGAATGAGAGGCCGCCTCCATGCGAACAGTCTCCCTGCTCGGCCGAGGGGCAATCCCGGTCGCTGCGATCACTACTTTGGTGATGGGTGCGATCACCCCAGCAGCAGCGGATCAGCCGAAGCCCGACCAGTCCTCACGCATGGCCAAGACCGATGCCGGGCCCGACGGTATCGCCGTGGACGCCTTCGGCAATGTCTACACCGCCAACTCGCGGGCGAACACGGTGACCAAGACCAGCCCGGCCGGTAAGGCGACGGCCCTGGGAACGACCGGGGACAAGCCTCGTGGAATTGCCCTGGACGAATCGGGGAACGTGTACACGAGCAACCTGCAGTCCAACGACGTCACCAAGATCACGCCAGCCGGGATCTCGACGATCCTGGGGTCGACCGGAAGGCAGCCGATCGACATCGCCGTGGACGGTCAAGGGAACGTCTACACGACGAACTACGCGGACAGCACAGTCAGCAAGATCTCCCCTGACGGCGTTTCAACGACCTTGGCAAAGACCGGATCGAGGCCGCTGGGAATCGCAGTGGACGCAGACGGCAACATCTACACCGCCAACGAAGGCTCGGACACGGTCACGAAGATCACCCCGGGTGGTGCTGCGTCGACCTTCGGCACGACGGGCCGGTGGCCGCAGGCGATCGCGCTCGACGCGTCCGGGACCGTCTACACGGCGAACTGGAAGTCACGCAGCGTCTCGAAGATCAGGCCGTCCGGCAAGTCCACAATCCTCGGCCGAACCGGACGCCGTCCGATTGGGATCGCGGTGGACCCCAACGGCGACGTCTTCACCACCAACGACGGCGCCAACACCGTTTCGCGAATCGTTCCTGGTGGCGCTTCCGAGGTGATCGCCCGCACCGGCAGGCGCCCCATCGGTATCGCCTCCGACGCTGCCGGCTTCCTGTACACCGCGAACTTCCTGTCAAACGACGTGACCGAGGTCTACCCCGCCGTCAAAGGGTCGCGCAACGTCCTGTCCTTGAACACCGTCACCGTGCGCGCGCCTCGTAACCGCAACGCATGGATCATCCCCTTCTGGAACGACGTCTACAAGAACACGGCATCCTGCGAAGCCGCCCTCCCCGCCGTGATGGAGGCGGTCGCGCAGAACGCCGATCCAGCCGTCCAAGCCGTGTCCGCCACGTCCTGCATGGGGATCGGCCGTGTGTCGTACACCTATCGGATCGCCGAGACCGAGTTGACAGTCGCGCAGTGGGTGAAGTTCCTGAACACCGTCGATCCGCGCGGCCGGAACCGGCACCGGCTGTGGGACGCCGCGCAAAGTTCGCGGGTGTGGCCGAAGTACGGTTCCGTCAACCGCAACAAGCGCGCGCCGAAGGGCCAGCGCTACTACGTTGCCAATCCCCAGTGGTCGGACAAGCCCTACAACGTGGCTGATTTCACGCGGGCTGCCCGGCTTGCGAACTCACTGAACAACGGCGAACTCGTCTCGACGAAGAGCCGTAGTGTGAAGACTGTCTCTGGCGCACGGCTTCGGCTGACAACGTTCACGGTGCGCCTGTCACCCAAGACCGAAACCGGCATGTACACGATGAGCAACCGCACGGCGACGCGGAACTCGTCGAAAGGCTTCGCGGTGTCCAGCGAGGACGAGTGGATCAAGGCCGCCTACTTCGACCCCAAGGGTGGGGGCAAGTTCTCCTACTGGGATTACCCGACGAATCCCGGTCGCTACGTGAATTGTCCGGTGGACGTCTCCGGGTGTGAAGAGGGCGAGCAGCCGACGGCGACCCAACTCGACGCCAACGGTGATGTCACCAACAAGCGCAGCCAGCCGTTGGCCTCCTTCGAAGCGGTCCCGGGAGTCGCGCCCGACTGGTGTCCGGCGCCGTTCACCGCCGCGCAGTGCACCATCACCCCCTTCCCGAAACTCGCCGCCGACTACATCGGCAACATGAGCACCGTGGGGCAGGCGAAGACCCGCTCCCCGTGGGGCACGCTGGATCAAGGCGGCAATGTCGTCGAGATCACCGACACGATCGCACCACCGCCGTCGCAGGGCGATCCCAAACTGGTGTGGCGCCGATGGCACGGTGGCGTCGTCACCGCAACCGCCTATCAGATGTGGTTGTCAGCAGTGGGCGTCACGACTCAAACCGTGCCTGGCTATGCAGTCAACCCCTGGCGTGGAATCCGGCTGGTGGTGCGGGACGTGGCAACCTCGAGCAAAGGCTGACCGGGAGCCGGTGGTGATCCCACGGTCACCGGCTGCAGTCTCGCGCTTGCTACTTGCGCGGCTTGCCCACGTACTGCGTCACCTTGTCCTTGTTCGAGGGCTTGACAGAGATGTTGCCCAGGAACTGCACGGTCACCTTCACCTTGCCCTTCTTCCCCACCCTGGACCACTTCTTGGGCAAGGAGATCTTGCGCGTGCCGTCCTTGGGCAAGCTCACGGACGTGTAGCGCAGAACTGCCTTGGTGCTCACCGCGCGCACGCCGATGGTGCCAGTCTTCTTGCCTTTGGTCGTGACCTTGACCTTCAGCCGGATGCGCTTGCCCGCCTTGATCGTCCCAGGGCTGAGCAACGTGGCACGGATCTTCGACTTCACGGAGGGGCCGAGGGGCACCAACGTCGTGAATGCCGGCACCACCGGTGGCACCTGACTCAGCAGCGTCGTCGACAGCATGTTCGCGTACTGCTGCTGACCGACGTCGTTCGGGTGGAATCCGGCGCCGGTTCCCTCGGTGGCTGTCGTGTTGAGGATGTAGTCGGTGATGTTGGTGATCCACCGGCTCTCTGAGCACAGACCGTAGGGGTGACTGGAGCGGTACATCGAGAATCCCGCGTTCCAGCCGTAGGTCGCGCTGTTGCTCTGGATCTGGGCGACCAGACCGTTCACGGGGACCTCGATGCGGTTGTCCAGGCGGGTGTTCGGCGCCGGGAGCGGCGGATCAGTGGCCGGGTTGAACTGCCCGAAACCGGTCACGACCGGACTCAGCGCCGGCACGTTGCTGGGGAACGACGTGTTCTGAGGGATCGCGATGACGTCGTGACCGGCCTGCCCCTCGTACAGAACGTTGTACGCCCACGCGTTGCCGATCTGGTTGAGAGGTGACATCAACGGGTTGGTGAGCATCTGCTCGACAGTCGGGAAGTTGATGTTGTCCGGTTCCGGCAGGCCCGCGGGATTCTTCAGCGTGAGTTGCCCGCCCCACGGCTGGGTCGGATCCTGTTGGACTCCGCAGAACTCGGTGTTGCCGGGGGTGCCCTTCTGAGTGAGGTCGGGATACATGGCCTGGGTCAGGTTCCCGATCTTGCTGTACCGAACCGGGTCGGACGCGGTGTAGCCGGGCTGCGGCACGCCGTTCACCAACTTCTGGGTCTGGCACTGTGCGGCGCCGCCCGTCGCGCCGAAGCAGGGTGCGAGTTTCGCGTAGTCCTGTTGCAGCACCTGCAAGTTGTTGAAGACCGCCTCCTCCAGTTCCGGATTGTCCTGCACCGGGTCCGGGGCCGAGGGGTCGGACGTGAGGCAGCGGTACCCGCCATCGGATCCGGGTGTGATCAGGTTCAGATTGCTCACCAGGGTCAACAGCCCGAGAGGGTCGTTGAACGACGCGCTGGGGCCATTGGGCTCGCAGGTGAACTCGATGTCCTGGATGTTGGCGAAGTCCAACTTCCCAGACACCTGCGCGCCGTCCTGACAGTTGGGGAAACCCTGGACCAACTTCTTCAACGAACCCGAGATGCCGGTGTCGGGGAACCCGTTGATGACCACCGGCAGGACGTCGGTTGTTGCGCAACTGATGATCACCGGGGACAGTCCGGCGTCGTTGCCGCCGATCGACAGCAGCCCGGCGTCGTACGTCTGCCCGGCCGCGATCGCGGCCAGCTGGTCGATCTGCGGCGGCATGTAGTCACCGGGACCCGTGTTGCTCTGCTGCGAGGGCTGCACGATCTTCTTCTGCGGCGACAACAACCCCCCGGTCGGTGAGACCGCGGGATTGTTCGGCTGCTCGAGGATCTCTCCGCCCGAGCACGCGACATCCACGACGGTCACGTTGGACCGTGGGTCCGACTGCTCCAGGGCAAGCGCGGAGCGCACGAAACCGCTCCAGCGTGAGCGGTCACAGGCCGGCTCGTCCCAATCAATCGTCCCGTCGGGGTTGCGGAACGGCGGGAATCCTTCACCCGATGCGTAGGAGTCTCCGAGGATGCTCAGCAGCGTGTTGCGCACGGTGATGCTGCTCGAGACGGTCTTCGTGACTGACTTCTTGGTATCGGTGACGGCCAACTGCAGGCCGAAAGTACCCTCGGGCAGCATCGCGTCCACCGGGGTGCTGCATGGCTTGTCGGCGTAGGTGGTCGCCGGAGTGGTCGCGACGGTCCAGGTGCAGCGCAGGCGACTCTTGGACCCGCCGTCGATCGTGGACGCACTCGCGTCGAGGACGACCTGGAAGAGCCCATCTGCGGGCAACGGACCGTAGAGGGCGTTACCGGCCGCCTGATAGCCCGGCACAGGCTGCATCGGCTGATCGGGGATGCCGGGGTACTGGTCGGTGTCCGTCATCGAGGCGGGCATCGACCAGTCCCATTGCACATTGATCCGGCCCCAGTTCGCGGCGGCCTTCGTGTTCTGGTTCTGTCCGATATCCGCCGCCGCACCCCCCGGGGTCAGTAGGGCTACCGATACGGCGACCGCGGTCAACGCCGCCAGTGTTCCGCCACGCTTCACTAAGAACTCGCTTCCCTGGGGATCGGGCAATGCACGAAACTCTAGGGGCGGGAACGTCAGGTTGGCCAGTCTCCGACGCGGGCAGATTCCGGCCGGCATCCGACCCGCCGCCGGCACACGGAACCGAGTACCGCTGAGGTCGCCGCCTCAGGTGGCCGATTGCTAGCGTGATCAACAGTGGTTCAGCGGCGCGAGCGACCTGAGGTCTCACGCGAAGGGGTACCTGGAGGTGGCCGATGGACGTGGGCACCACCGTCATCCTGGTGGCGCTGGTCAACGTTGCACTCGCGCTGGCCCTGCTGATCCAAGCCAGATTGAATGTCCGGCCTCCGGGCATGCGACTGTGGGCTGCGGGGCAGAGCCTCATCGCGGCAGGGCTGATCATCAGCGCCTTCCGCGGCACCAGCCTGACGGGCAAGATCGCGATCCCGGTGTGGCAGACCACAACCATTACGGGTTTCGTTCTGCTGTACGTGGGCATCCTGCGCTTCTTCGGCCGCCGGGAGCGCTGGGCTCCCCTCATTACGCTGATGGCTGCGCTGACGCTGTGGTCCTGCTTCTTCACCTTCGTGGTATTCCTGGTGCCGCCCCGTGGAGCCGCCATCTACGCGTGTGCCGCCGCGTTGATGATCGCCTGTGCACGCGCAGTTCACCGATTCGCCGACCCTGCTGTACGCGCGTCTGCAGGCTTCTTGCGGTCTGTGTTCGCCGCACTTGCCGCGATCTATCTTCTTCTGGCATTCGTCCAGGGCGCACGATGGGACAGCCCGCAGGGGATGTTCGCCAACAGTCCCATCTACACGACGGCGTACGTCGCCACTGTGTGCGGCACGGTCCTTTGGGTCGTGGGCTTGATCTCCATGGTCAATGAGCGACTCCAGGCCCGCATTTCCGCGCAGGCCGAAACCATGACGCGGATCTTCGAGACGAGCCCCGACTGCGCCATCATCAGTCGACTCGCGGATGGCGTCATCATCAATGTCAATGAGGGCTTCACCCGGTTGACCGGCTACAGGCGGGAGGAAGCGGTGGGCCGAAGCTCACTCGAGATGGGCCTATGGGCAGTGCCGGCAGAACGGAAGCGGCTACTGGCACAACTCCGCCCTACCGGGGTAAGCGAGAACGTCCCTGTGGTGTTGCGCAGGAAGGACGGCAGCACGCTCGAATGCGTGTTGTCGGCAAGCGCCCTCACCCTCGAAGGCACCCCGCATGTCATCAGTCTGACGCGTGACGTCACCGAACAGCGAGCGCTGGAAGCCCGACTCACCCATGATGCGGAGACGGACGCGCTGACGGGTGTGGCCAACCGGCGTCACTTCCTCTCGCAGGCTGAGCGCGAGATCACCCGGGCCGCACGCGCCCGTCGGGAACTGTGTGTGGCCGTTATCGACATCGACGGGTTCAAGCAGATCAACGATGTCAGCGGACACGCGGCCGGGGATGCTGCCCTGGTGCATTTCGCGGACGTCGCACAACGCTGCACCCGCGATGTGGACACCTTGGGACGCCTGGGTGGGGATGAGTTCGGCCTCCTGCTGCCGAACACGGGGACCGAGGAGGCCTACACGGTCGTCGAGCGGATCCGGCAGGACCTGCTTGCCGAACCCGTCCCGCAGCTCGAGTTGGACACCCCATTGGTCATCACGATCAGCGCCGGAGTGGCGGACTTCCGGGCCTCGGCCGAATCGCTTCGGGACGCCATCGCGCACGCAGATTCCGCCTTGTACGAAGCCAAGGCACACGGACGCAATCGGACCATCGTGGCTCGCGTCGCAGCGAACGGATGAAGAAGTCCACCGCTTGGAGGATCACCGCGAAGCGGGTGTTCAAGGCGAAAGCCCGCCAGGCAAAGCCCAGCGGTTCCAAGGCCGCGCACTGGGCGTGGGCCGGTGTCGACTGTGATGAGAACCGCAACGACCACGCTGCGTGATCGCGGGAAGGCTGGAACGTTCGGACCCGTCCGCACATCGGGAGTCTGACGCATACTCGGTAGCAAGCGGGTCAGACAACTCGCGGATTGGACACGGACATGAGCATGCGTAGGGTTGTGGCGGCCGCAGCCACGGTGGCAGTTGCGGGCGGGACGATGATGATCAGCGCCGGGGCAGCCAACGCGGCCGGTGACCCGGACTTCAAGAAGGTGTCGGCACCCTCGAGTGTGGTGTCGGGCCAGATGTTCAAGATCAAGTGCCAACTCAAGAAGAGCGTCAACTGGTCCGGAGCGATGGCTCAACTCGATCAGAAGGGTGCGACGATCAAGGCCAAGCGTGACGTCTCGGCCAACGGCAACTGCACCATGCGGGTCGTGCTCGGACCGACGGGTAAGCAGAAGATCCGCGTGATCGTCACTCAGAACGGTGGGGCGCTCGAGTCGGCCTGGCTGAAGATCAAGGTGAAGCCCGCCTGACCCGATCAGCAGGACCACCAGTAGCGGTTGGGGTCACACCATGGCGGGACCTGCGGCTCTGGAGTAGCGGCGGGCGCCGGTGCCCATTCGACCGCTTTGATCATGGGATGGGTCGCTGAGCCGGAACCAGGGCCCCCGATCAGCAGTCGCTGCTCGCTCAACCACACCGGCGACCACGCGTTGGCATCCCGGCCGCGCCAGCCGAGACCACTCTCACCGGTGGACACGTTGACCATCTGTCGGTTGCGCAGGTCGCGCACCAGGACGTTGCTGCAGTTCAGATCCGCATAGGGCAGCACATCGGTGAGGCAGCGCCTCCCGGCGCCGAAACGGAACGCGATCCGCTTGCCGGAGGGCGAGAACGCCAGGCCGGTGATCTCAGGCATGTGCGGCACGGTGACGGAGCGTGGGATGAGTGGCCGCTGCCGGCCTGTGGCGAGTCGCTCCACGAAGCCACCTCCGGGTGTTCGCAGCGCGATCACTTTCGAGTCTGGCGCCCAGCGCACCACAGGTCTGCGCCCCTTCGGCGCTGTCCACACAGTGGTCACATCCCCGGAACGAAGGTCCTCGACGAGCACGTGCGATCGGCCGGATCCCGCCGCCGAACGGAACGCCACCTTGCTGGAATCGGGCGACCAAACGGCTCCTCCACGCGTGTTAGCACTCAGCACCTTCGTCCTGGCATTCTGCACGTCCACGAGATACAGCGATCGGGCCAGCCCGCGAGCCAATGGATCGTGGGCCGACTCGAAGAGCGCTCGCCGTCCATCGGGGGAAAGCGCCCAGGCCCTCACCCGGCTGGCCGCAGGCACGATCATTCGGGTCGTCAGCGTGGACACGGTCGTGACAGCGATGCCGCACCGGTTCCGGGGCGTGCAGACCGACAAGACCAGATGATCGTCGTCGGCCCACTGCGCGCGATCGGAGCGGGCGGATACCACGCGCAACTCCACTGTTTCGACATCCGCGACGATCACCTCGTCGGAAGCCGTCACGAACGAGATCCGCCGGGAGTCCGGCGACCAGAAGACACGCGAACCGGAGTCCCCCATCCTCCGCACATCCCCCGTGGCGAGGTCGCTCACGAAGAGCCCAGGGCCACCCGGCAGCGAGGGGTCGTCGGAGACGAAAGCCACGCTGGCCCTGTCCGGCGAGGCCACCCATCCATGACCCGTGACAGGACCGCCGTCACTCCCCACAGCCATAGGGGCCAAAGGACCCTGCCGGGATGACGTGTCCCTGCGATAGCGGAATCTCACTGTGGCCCCGTCGCCGACCGTGAGTTGCTGGACACGCGCCGTCGACGGCTCCTCACCGGCGATGGGCAGCGGAACGAATGTCACCCGACCAGTACTGACCTTCACGGTTCGGGAGGAGTCGACCCGCACGTCCTGGACACGATGCTCGTCGTACACCCGCACTGTCGCCGCCGTATCCAGCAGCCGGCCGGTCACGATGACCCGGACAGTCACCTGACCGTCACGGTCAGCCGCGACCGACCCTGTCGCCTGCGCGAGCAGCGCGACGCTGATCCCAGCGATCACAGCTACTCTTGCTCCCATGCCACACCCCTGACATCCGCGGCGACCCCAGGATATGTGGTCACCGGCTCGTGCCACGCCCATCACAGATGACGGACATGACAGGATGAGCGGCGATGATGTGGATGGGAGGGACGATGCGGATCCTCGGCGTTGCCGTGACCGTGGCTCTGGTCGCCTCCCCGGTCGTCGCGTACGCCCAGACTGTCCCCGTCGATCCCGGACCGATCGGCAAGGGCAAACCCATCATCGGCACGACACAGAACCTGCCGTCCCTCGATTCCTCCGATCCGTACGACGCCGGGCCCGGTTTCGCCCCCCAATTGCGCGGGATCTACGAGAACGGCACCATCCGGGCGCTGCAGAAGGACGTCGCAAAGCAGGCACGCCAGACGATTCGCGCCTGGCAGCGGCAACACCCGAAGGCGTCCAAGCCCGCAGTCATCTTCGACGTGGACGACACGATGCTCAACAACTACGAGGAGTACTCGACGAACGACCCGGCGTTCTCGTACGACCACGCCAAAGACGTCCAATTCGCGCTCGAGTGCAAGGCGACGGCGAACGTGCCGGTGCGCCGGCTGTACCGCCAACTCGTGGCCGACGGCTTCCGGATCGGCATCATCACCGGCAGGCCGCAGGACCAGCGCTCCGCCACCCGGGACTGCCTGCGCGAACGCGGCTTCCAGGAGTGGAACACGCTCATCACACGCACCGACGCCACATCGTCACTGAGTTCGGCGCGGTTCAAGGCGAAGGCGCGCAAGAGCCTGCAGGACAAGGGATGGACCATCGTCGCGAGCGTGGGCGACCAGATCAGCGACATGTCGTACGGGCGTCTGAAGTACGGCTTCCTGATGCCTAACTCGATGTACTACCTACCATGATGGCGCGCTGACATGGCGCCAGTCGCTTGCAGCGGGCGGCCGCGGTACGGCTGGGTCTGACGTCAGACCCAGAAACGCTGGTCAGAGGATGTTGACTGCATACGCGATGACCAGAGCACCTAGCGCCAACGAGGTAGCCGACTCGGAAATCATCATGACCTTCGCCCACGGCCGGATCGCCGAAACATCGGTGGGGCTGAAGGCGAGAGCCGTGTTGAACGAAAGCGCCACGTAGTCCACGAACTGTGGGTACCAGCCTGCGGGTACGAGGTCAGGCAGTGAGTGCTCCGGAAACACGAACGCCCGGGGCACGGTGGAGTCCCCGGCGGCTCGAGCGGCGGCACCTCCCCCGTCGAGGTCCCAGAACCAGAGCGCGTAGGCGATGACGTTGGACACCCAGATGATCCCGCCGATCGCCAACAGTTGGCCGGCACTGTCGAAGGACGCGTCTGTCAGGATTCCCACCACTAGGCGCACGGCCTGGACGGCAGTCACCAGTGTGATGGTCGCGATCATCAGCCCGGTGGTGATCCGCAGCCACCGCCGCTGTCGATCGATACGACCGGGGTCGCCGGCGATCAGCACGACCAGGAACACCGCCAGGAACACCGGGTACACGAACGACTGATCGGGGAACATCTGAAAGTCCGCCGGCAACAACTCGAAGAGCAACCCCGCGATCGTCACCGCAGCCGCCATCGGCCAGCGCCGCTCGGCGCGCATGCTGGGTTCGGCCCGACCCGCCGAGTTCGTGATCATGGCCAGAGCCTGCCACGGCCTTTCCCCGGCGGCCGTTGTGACACACCCCCGACT
This sequence comes from Actinomycetota bacterium, assembly GCA_020636995.1. GTDB lineage: Bacteria > Actinomycetota > Actinomycetes > S36-B12 > UBA10799 > JADKAV01. The sequence goes on from JACJWU010000001.1 coordinate 492,344, forward strand.
AGGCGGTACGGGGTGGCGCCCGCGGTGTGGTGGGGGTCATCCTGGGGATGCCCCGGTCCATGTGGATTTCGTAGTGGCCGAAGTGCAGGTCGTGGTGGCACCGCTGGCACAAGAGCACCAGATTCGACACGTCGGTCTTTCCACCGTGACGCCAGTGGTGGACATGGTGTGCCTGGCAGAACCTCGGCGTGCGGCCACAGCGGATACACCCGCGATCACGGGCCACGAGCGCCCGCCACTGCCCGCTGCTGGCACCCCGCTTGCCGCGCGCCAAGGCCAGGGGGACGAACACATCGTTGCGGCGGGTGCCCAGAATGACCGAGACGATCGAGGTGCAGGTGATCATGTCGAGCATCCGGGTCCCGAGCGGTGAGTCGTCATCGAGAACCGCGTCGTCGCTGCTCAGGTCTTCGAGGTCGACCAACACCGACGTCTGCGACACCCCAAGCGGGCTGCGATTGGCCAGCGCCGCGGACACCAGATCGGCCAACGCGTCGGCCCGGCGCTGCTTCGGCGTGCGCTTGTCCTCCCGACCCGTGCGATCCATCAGGCCCGCCAGCGCATCACGCAAGGCGGCACCGGCAACCGGGTCCAGAAAGCCGTCGATCCGGAACATCCCATCGGTGGTCTCCGACAACGACAGGGTTCGCTTGTCGTGCAGTAGCGCATGCTCGGAGTCCTTGCCCTCCGGGCGGCACTGGTCGGCCAGCAGCTTGAGTAACCGGCGCAGTTCCGCCGGCTCTACACGCTCGGCGATGGTCACCACGTGCGCCTCGATGCGGTCGAAGGCTGTGATCCGGTGGCATTCGGCGGTGATCACCCCCACGTGGGCCGCTGAGATCCTTCCCGCACGGAATGATCGGCTCACCGCAGGCAGGCCCTGCAGAAGGTGACCGCGGCTGACCAGCGCCGAACCCGTCTGCGGATTCTGTCCCGTCGCCACCGCCACCATCGTCCCGGTCGTCCCGGCGTGCAGCACCCGGGAATCGGCCTGCCGATCCGCCTCCGCCGCCACCTCCGTCATCCGCGCCTCGATGCGGTTACGAAGTCTCCCCAACGCCGACAGTGTGCCCGCCCGTTCCTCCGCACACATCAGCGCCGGATCCGGCATGGAGTCCAGCAAACCGCCGATCTCATCGAGTGCTGTCGGGTGCTCAGTGGGCAACTCCGCAGCGATCTCCAGGCGCCTTTGCACCTGTCGCGAGACCTCGAAGAAGCCCATCCATCACCCCGTATTCGCTATACCCCATTCTCGCACGGGTGTACGACAAAACGCGGTAGGCGCACACGGGGAGTTCTTGGCCGGCCTCCATTTCCTTGACCATGCGACCTCCCTTCTGAGAACACTGGCTCACCCTTCGGCCAAACGCATGATTGACCCACGATCGCCTCCCTGACAAGATCATCTCCACTCGTCGAGGGAGTACGGATGACGAAGTTTCGAGCGGTTGTGGGGGCCGTGGCCTCTTGTGTCGTGGCATTGATCTGGCTTGGGGTTGCTGGCGTGCCCGCCCAGGCGGTCGACCTTCCCCCGTACACAAGGGCGACCCCTGCTTCACACGATTTCGGGATACAGAAGGTCGGGGTCCAGTCGAGCTCCGTCGATTTCCTTGTGGGCAACGATTACGGCTACCCCCTTGCCTTCAGCGCGAGCTCAATCACTGGCCCTGACGCCGGGGACTTCTCGATCACGGCCAACAGTTGCACCAGTCAAGACTTCGGGCAGTACGCCTACTGCCACATCTACGTGCGTTTCACCCCCAGTAGCCCGGGACCCAAGTCCGCCACGCTGAAGGTCACCAGCAGGAACGCACCGCCAGCACCCAACTACATCTACCGAGACATGCTGGTCCCCTTAAGCGGCACGGGCGCCGTGCCCGAATTCAGCGCCACGCCTGACCCCCTGGCCTTCCCCGACCAGCCCGTGGGTACCGACTCGAACGAGCAGATCCTGCAAGTGACTAATACCGGCTCCGTACCGCTGGACATCCAGTCGAATGAGATCACCGGCGCCGACGCCAGCGAGTTCTACGTGATCTACGACTCGTGCGGCGGCTTCACTGTTGCGGCCACTGAAACCTGTGAAGTCTGGGTCGGTTTCTCCCCGACCTCTGCGGGGGTGAAGTCGGCCCAGATCGGTTTCGCCTCAGACGCGCCTGGTAGTCCGCACACCGTTCCGATCAGTGCCACCGGCACCGTTCCAGAGGTGTCGGCCGTTCAGAGCGTTAGTTTCGGAGATCAGGTGGTCGGGACGACGTCCTCCGCGAAGACCCTCACTATCAGCAACATCGGCGGTGCGGATTTGGAGGTCTATGACGTCTCACTCGGAGGAACGAACGCCTCCTCTTTCGCGATCGACTCAGAGACCTGCACAGCTGCCAAGATCGAGGCAGGCAGTGACTGCTCTGTCAATCTCTCGTTCTCCCCCACGACAACAGGGGTCAGGAGTGCAGAGTTGAAGGTCATGTCCGACGCCTCCAACACGCCCTCGCTCACGGTTGGCGTGGAAGGAACGGGTATCACTGCAACGGCGCCCGTCGAGCCCGGAACGGGAGCGGGCTCCGAAAACCCAGGCACGACCGTCTTACAAGCACAGACCGCTTCGCAGTCTGTGGCCCTCCCGGCCCGGATCAAGCGCAAAGGGGTGACGGTGATCGTGCCCGCGAACCCCGCGACAAACGCGGGGCAAGCGATCTCGACGAAGGTGAAGGTCAGTCCCAAGCGCTCGCCAAAGGGCGTCATGACCGCCAAAGTGCTTCGCAAGAAGAACGGCAAGGTCAGCATCAGGACATACGGATACAAGAAGTTGCGCGTCAAGGTCACCTTGTCCGCCCCCGCACTAACGGGCTACTTCGCCTACTCCGCGCAGGCTGACTACTACAAGGGCAAACGACGCTGAGTCAGCAGCGAGAATGGTCCGATGGCTGACAAGACCGACTTCCGGAAAGAGCTGGACAGCTACCGGGCCAAGGCTGGCGAGTTTCGGCTCCTTGAGGTGCCCGACCTGCGGTATCTGATGGTCGACGGACATGGGGATCCGAACACGTCGATCGAGTACGCCGCCGCCCTCGAATCACTGTTCCCGCTTGCCTACGGCCTCAAGTTCGCCAGCAAGCGGGAGTTGGGGCGCGACTACGCGGTCCCACCCCTGGAGGGGCTCTGGTGGTCCGAGGACATGGACGCGTTCACCTCACGCAGAGACAAGTCCCACTGGGACTGGACCATGATGCTGATGGTTCCGGACTGGATCGACGAGCCCACCTACGCCCGCGTCGTGCAGACGGTTGCCGACAAATCACATCCTCCACGCCTGGGCGACATCCGACTCGAAACACTGTCGGAGGGTCGGTGCGTCCAGACCCTGCATCTCGGTTCGTACGACGCCGAAGCCGATACGCTGGCGCGTCTCCACCACGAGTACATCCCCCAGCACGGCCTCATCATGACCGGCCGCCACCACGAGATCTATCTGAGCGACCCGCGTCGGACGGCGCCCGAGAAGCTGCGCACGATCCTGCGCCAACCAGTCGCAGAACGCACTCACTGAATTCGCCGAGCCGCCAACGGCCGACACGTTCGTGTGAAATCGGCATTCCCTACCCGTCAGCACTGCAACCCGGATGCCGGAATCCCTACGCTTCTGTCGAGGAGGCGTGATGGACATCATCATTCTGGCGCTCCTACTGACCACCGCGATTCTGATGGTCCGCGGCGCGCCGAGGAAGTGGATTCTCACCAGTTGGATCGTGGCGTTCGTGCTGATGCTGGCGTTGTTCCGGTACCACGTGACGTCGCCGTTGGATCTGAGCTTCTGATGGCCAAGACATTCCCGAAGCTGGTCTTCTGGGGCCTGCACGCCTGGGTGCTGGCCTATGTGGGAGTTCTGCTCGGCGCGTTCACCATCCAGTTCGTCGAAGGCGAGTTCCCGTGCCCGCTGTGCATGTTGCAGCGCTACGGAATGATCCTCAGCACGCTCGGAGCGTTGTGGGTCATCATGCAGGCTCGTCGCGGGGACCTCACGCCCGTGCGATACATGCAGGGCATGGGGCTTGGCGTCCTCGGGGCCGCCGCCGGCGCGCTTGTTTCGGTGCGTCAGATTCTGCTGCACATCAAGCCTGGTGATCCCGGCTACGGCTCAGCCGTCATGGGCTATCACCTCTACACCTGGGCGCTGATCACCTTCTACATCGTGGTCCTCTTCGTCGCGGTGTTGAGCATCCTCGCACCGGTGGGCATTCCGGAAGCGCCCAAGAGTAGTGGTGCGCTGACGCTGTCTTCGATCGTCGTGTGGGTCTTCGTGATTCTGGTCGCGGCGAACGTCATCGCGATCATCTTCCTGGAGGGTTTCGCCTGGGTGCTTCCCGATGACCCCACGTCGTACAACCTGATCGATCAGATCACTGGGGGTTAGCCCGGTCACGCCACCATCGGCTGAGGACGCAGAGACACGGACCCTGACGGCGTGACCAGATGTATGCCCAGCAGCGGCACGCGGTCGGTGAATGCCCGCTCGATGAATCCGGCCCACTGCTCGTCGAACCCGAACACCCGTAGCGGGCCAGGACGCGCGATCGCCACCAGAGCACACAGATCCTCGCGCACCCCCCGGATGGCCGTGACGAGATTGCCCAGCATGATGTCGCTGTCGGGGGGCGGCAGCCTCTCAACCTCCTCCACGACGATCGGCTGTACCACACGCCGATCCTCATCACACAGCAGGACGAATAGCGTGCCGTCGTACCGATCTCGCATGGACACGAACAGATCGAGGACATCGTGGATCAGCTTGTCGTCGTCGAGGGGCAGCTCCTGCCAGCCCTTGGGGAGGTCTTCGAAACTCATGTTTCAACCCTTCACGATTTGGCTGACCGGGTCGATGACTCGCGGGGCTTCTGTGGATAGCCGGACCGCCCACGGGTAGAAGCCCCCAACCGAGGAGGTTCCGTGAACGACCAACCCAAGCCGGACGACAGGCACCAGCGCAAGTCGGCCGCCGAGCCGCCTGGCGACAGCCAGGTGACCAATCCGAACCGAGTGATCGGCGACGGTGACGAGATTGCCGAGGACAACGACTAGGTGTGGATCCGCCCACGAAGACGCCGCATTCACCGTTGAGTGCTGCACGGTTACCGATTCCAGAGCCCCAAATCCGTAACCGCGCGACAATCAACGTAAGTGCGGGGACGGTAACCCGAGGGGCCGTGGGCACCCTCACGTCGAGTGCTGCACGGTTACCGATCTCAGAGCCCCAAACCCGTAACCGCGCGACAATCAACTTAAGAGCGGGGACGGTAACCCGAGGGGCCGTGGGCACCCTCAAGTCGAGTGCTGCACGGTTACCGATCTGATAGCCCCAAACCCGCAACCACGCAACACTCAACACCGACTGGCAGTGCCCCGAAACCTGCCCGCTCCGTAGGGGGCCTCGATGCCAGACTGACCCCATGCCAATCAGGGACGATCTGCGAGCCGCGCTGACCGAGGCCATGCGCCGTCGCGACACCGCAGTCATCCCGCAGCTTCGGTCCGTGATCGCGGCGATCGACAACGGTGAAGCGGTGGCCGCCGTTCCTCTGTCGAACGAGGACTCCCCCATCGCAGGGTCGGTGAGCGGTCTGGGCACCGCAGAGGTCCCCCGCATCGAGTTGTCGGAGCAGGAGCAGGTCGCCATCTTCACAGCGGAGATGGCCGAACTGGCTCACCACGTCGATCGCCTCACCACACTGTGCCGTCGAGATGAGGCGGACGCCGCGCGCCGTGCCCTCAGCATCCTCGGTGGTGTGCTCGACGCTCAGGCATCGACGAAGATGTCGATCTCGAGTTCCTCCTCCGAGCAGGAGCGGTAACCGCTGAAGTCCTCCACGCCCTGGGCGCGGAGCACCTCCTCGTCCAGCCAGGTCCGGCCGGACCCCGGGTGTGCGCCGGAAAGGATGGCGTGGGCGGCCTCGGCCATGATGCGCGGTGAGCGGGAGCGACTCACCATGTCCTGTCCCCCGATCAGATTCACTGCGGCACTGGCGATCGTCGTGCGCGGCCACAGGCAATTCGCGGTGATCCCGGAATCGGCGAACTCGGCAGCAAGACCGAGCGTCACCACCGTCATCGCGTACTTGGACACCGTGTAAGCCACATGCGCACCGAGCCATCGCGGATCGAGGTTCAGGGGTGGCGACAGGGTCAGGATCTGCGCCCGGTCCGAACGCCGCAAACAGGCGAGCGCCGCCCTCGACAGCAGGAACGTGCCACGCGCGTTGACGTCCTGCATCAGGTCGTACTTCTTCATGGGGAGGCTGAGCGTGCCAGACAGGTCGATCGCACTGGCGTTGTTCACCACGATGTCGATCCCGCCGAAGTGCATCTCGGCAAGCGCAACCGCTCGATCGACGTCGTCCTCATTGCGCACGTCACCGGTCACCGGCAAGGCCTGGCCGCCAGCAGCCTCGATCTCGGCCGCGACGGAGTCGAGCGTCCCCGGCAGGGTTGGATGGGACTCCCGGGTCTTGGCCAACATGGTGATGTTGGCCCCGTCGGTGGCAAGCCTCAGCGCGATCTCCCGGCCTATCCCCCGCGTGCCCCCCGAGATGAGCACACTGGCGGATTCCAGGCTCACGGCATCTCCACGACCGGCTTGATGACCCGTCCGGATGCAGTGGCCGCGAGTGCCTCTTGGAGTGCATCGAAGGGGAAGACCTCGACCAGCCTCTCGATGGGGAAGCGACCCTGCCGCCACCAGTCGATCATCACCGGGATCAACTCCCGCGGTTGCGCATCACCTTCAATGACACCGGTGATGGTGCGGCCCAGCAGGATGTGGCCCTGATTCACGGTGACGGGATTCTCCAAGCCCTGCAATCCCAGAGTGGCCAGGGTTCCGCGCACCGCCAAGCACTCCAGTCCCTGCTGGATCACCACCTCAAGACCGACCGCGTCGATCGCAGCGTCCACGCCGGCCGGTTCCACGGCCATGACGTCCCACACGACGTCATCGGAGACACTGGCGTCGACGACGTGCGTGGCGCCGAGTTCACGCGCCAACTCCAGGCGATCGGCCGACAGGTCCACGGCGATGATGGTGCGGCACCCGGCTACGGCAGCGGCCATCACCGACGCCAACCCGACGGTGCCGATCCCGAACACCGCCACACTGTCCCTTTCGGTCAACTGCAGGACGTTGCGAACAGTCCCGGCGCCGGTGAGCAGACCGCATCCCAGCGGGCCGGCGAGTTCCAGTGGGAAGTCATCGGGCAGGGCCACGGCGTTGCGGGCAGCGGTGATCAGTTCGGTCGCGAAGGAGGACTGCCCGAAGAAGTTGCCGTGCACCTCCAACTCCCCCTGGCACATCGTCGTGGATCCGTCCAACCGCGTACCGAAGTAGTTCAGCGCGGCGAAGATCTCGCAATAGGCGGGATGCGCGGACATACAGGGTTCGCATTCACCACAGGAGGCGAAACTGACCGCCACACGGTCGCCCACGGCGAGGTCGACGACAGCGTCCCCGACCTCGACCACCGTCCCCGCACCCTCGTGACCCAGGACGGCAGGGTAGGGCAACGGCACCACCCCCGCGATCCCGCTGAGATCGGTGTGGCACACCCCTGAGGAGTGCACACGCACACGGATCTCGTCAGGTTCGAGGTCCCCAAGGTCCACCTCCTCGATCTCGAGCTCCTGCTCCGGTTCACGCAGCAGTGCCGCCCTGATCCTGCTCATCGGCCGTCCTCTGCGGGGGGCGTGCTGAGCACCACGTCGAAGATGTGGTTCTCCCGCTCCCCCGCCAGGTCCACGTGGATGAACTTCTGCTCGGTGTACTCGTCGAGGCTGCCGGGCCCCAACTCCCGCCCGAGACCACTCTGCTTGTAGCCGCCGAAGGGGTACTCACAACTGACCATGTGCCAGTCATTGATCCAGACCGTTCCGGATTCCAGCCTCTCCGCGACCTCCATCGCGGTGGCGATATCACGGCTCCACACGCCTGCGGACAACCCGTACTCGGTGTCGTTGGCGATCCGCACCGCTTCGTCGATCGTGTCGTAGCGCAGCACGCACAGGACGGGTCCGAAGATCTCCTCACGGGCGATCCGCATGTCGTTGGTCACGTCGGTGAAGACCGTGGGCTCCACCCAGAAGCCGGTCTCGTAGCCCGCACCGCGCAGTTGCTCACCGCCGAGCACCAGCGTGGCACCTTCCTTCACACCCAATTCGATGTAGTCGAGGACACGCTGCCGCTGCTCGGCGCTGATGAGCGGACCGACGTCGGTGTCGTGATCCTTGGGATCCCCGACGATGACGTCTTGTGCCCTCTTCACAAGGCCGGCCACGAAATCATCGTGGATGCTGCTGTGCACAAGCAGCCGCGTCCCCGACTCGCACGCCTGCCCGGTCTGCAGGAGGAACGCGAAGATCGAACCGTCGATGGCCACTTCAAGATCCGCGTCCGGCAGGACGATGTTGGGTCCCTTCCCACCAAGTTCCAGGGTCACCCGCTTGATGTTCCCCGCGGCCAGGGCCATCACCTGCTTGCCGACCTCGGTCGACCCCGTGAACGCCACTTTGCGAACATCCGGATGGGCCGCCAGGCGCGCGCCCACGACCTCGCCTGGCCCGGTGATGACGTTGAAGACACCTGCGGGTACACCTGCCCGGTGGGCAAGTTCCGCGACCGCCAGCATCGTCAGCGGGGTCTTCTCGTCGGTCTTCAGGACCACCGTGTTGCCAGCAGCCAAAGCTGGGCCGATCTTCCAGATCGCCAGCAGGAGGGGAAAGTTCCAGGGCACGATCGCTGCGCACACGCCGATGGGTTCCCTGCGCACCCGGCCCATGGCGGCCGTCGGGTAGAACAGCGTGGGGCCGCCCTCCTCGAACGGGTAGCGACGCGCCAGGTCCACGAAGTACTGCAGGTTCGATATCGCGTAGCCGACGTGGAAGCCGATCGCGGTGCGGATCGTGGACCCGTTCTCGGCGACGTGCAGGTCGGCGAGGCGATCCATGTCCTCGCCCATCAGGTCGACCAGGCGCTGAAGCACGTCGGCACGCTCGCCGGGTGGCAGCGACCGCCACTCGCCGCGCTCGTGCGCGGCACGAGCGGCCCGCACCGCGATGTCAGCGGATGCGAGGTCACCGCGCGCGACCTGCGCCACGACCTCCTCCGTGGCGGGATCGATGATGTCGTCGTACTCCGAAGATCCGACATGGCCACCATCGATGAACATCTCCCACCGCTGGGTCATCGGGCGGCGTCCTTCTGCGCGATGAGTTCCTTGTACACCGGGACCATCGGCTTGCTCAGCGGCACCATCTTCAGGATCTTGGTCACCGGGCCCTTGGCCCTGACCTGGCCCCGGGCCAGACCGACGGCGACGTTGTACTCACCGCGCCAGAACAGGTTGCCGTTGTCCGCCGACATGGCCATCCTGATGTCCGGCGTGATGTCACTGTCACCTTCGATGACCTCGACCCCGGTGGGGACCATGCGGACGGTGAACGCCGCATCGGGGTTCGTGTACTCCATCCGCAGTACGAGGTTGGCCTCCCGCACCTTCGGCCCCACCTCCGGGTGGTCGTTCGCGGCGAGGAACACGCCACCCAGGTACTTGTACACCTCGTCGGCGTCGGCGAAATATGCCATCGTGTCTTCTCCTTGGTCTCTTACTGCGAATCGGCGTACAGGTCGTCGATCACTCGCGCATACCTGTCCATGACGTTCTTGCGCTTGAGTTTCATCGTGGGCGTGAGTTCGTCGCCGCCGGGCACCCAGTCGTCGTGCAGGATCGTGAAGTCCTTGATCTGTTCCGGGCGTGTGAGGTCGGCGTTCGCCTTCGCGACGGCTGCGGCGACCACAGCCTGGATCTGCGGTGAGGTCATAGCCTCCGCCGGGTCGATCCCCTGCGACCCCGCCCACGCCCCGACCATCTGGGGATCCAGCGTGATCAGCGCGACGAGGTAGTTGCGACCGTCCCCGACGGCCACCACCTGCCCGATCAAAGGACTCGCACCCTTGACCAGCGCCTCCACCCGGGCCGGAGCGATGTTCTTGCCGGCCGAGGTGATCAGGATCTCCTTCTTGCGGTCCACGATGGTCACGTAGCCGTCGTCATCGATCGTCCCCACATCCCCGGTGTGCAGCCACCCCTCGTCATCGATGGTGGCTGCGGTCAACTCCGGATCACCCCGGTAGCCGCGCATCACGCCCGGGCCCCGCAGGAGCAGCTCGCCGTCGGGCGCGGTCCGGATCTCGAAGCCCGGTAGCGCCGGACCCACCGTGCCGAGTTTGATATCTCCGGGTGGGTTCACGCACCCTGCGGCGCAACTCTCGGACATCCCCCACAGCTCCGAGACCGGGATCCCCAGTGCGTGGAAGAAGGCAAGCACCTCAACCGACGAGGGTGCGGCTCCGGCGTTGGCCACCGCCAACTGGTCCAACCCCACAGCGGCTCGCATCTTCGACAGCACCATCTCGTCGGCCATCTCGTATTCCGCCGCGAGATCCGCGGGCACCTCACCCTGCTGGGCGGCCTCGAAGCGTCGCCGTGCCACCTCCAGACCCCAGGTGAGCGCCCTCTTCTTCTGCTCGTCCGGCTCCCCCGCGACCATCGCCTGCATGCCGGCGCGCAGTTTCTCCCACGCCCGCGGCACGGCGAAGAACCACGTGGGATGGACATCCTGCAGGTAGGGCAGCAGCTGAGTGGCGTCCGGGCAGCACGTCGTGGTGTATCCCGAGGTCATCGGCAGGTAGTGACTGCAGCCACGTTCGGCCACGTGTGCCATGGGTAGCCACGACAGGACCCTCCCCTCGGCCGGGAACTCGATGGCACTCAGATAGCCGTTGAGGGTGGCGAGCATGTTGGCGTGTGTGACCTCGACGCCCTTCGGAGCGCCGGTCGTGCCGGACGTGTAGATGATGGTGAGCAGGTCGTCGGGCCCCACCGCCCTCCAGTGGGAGGCGAAGTCGAAGGCCGGATCGCGGCGGGACAGATACGTCGACAAACCCTCCCCGAAGACCGGTTCTTCCTCGTCGACCACCACGACGTCGATGCCCACGGTCTGCGCAGCCGCACCCACCGCGGGCAGGAACGCAACCTCGGTGAAGATCACCCGGCACCCGGAGTTCGCGATCAGGGTTTCGATCAACGAGGCCGGCGACGTGTTGTAGACCGAGAAGGGCGCTGCACCGAGATGCATCGCCGCACTGTCAATCACATGGAACTCGGGACGGTTCGTGAGCATGACGCCTACCGTGTCCCCGCGCGCGACGCCGTGGGCGGTCATCGCGGCAGCCATCTCCTCGACCCGCTGCGCGTATTCCGACCAGGTCCAGGTCACCGTGTCGCCCAGCGTCCGGATCGCGACCCTATCGCCCGCCTTCGCAGCGGTGTGCTGGAACACCTCGGCAACGCTGTTCGCGCTCACTTGACCTACACGTTCATTCACGCCCATCCTCCTCGTCCGGATGGCTCAACATAACTGATGTTATGGTTTCCCATCAAGTGAATGGACGACATGCCGATGAATCAGCCCAACACCCTGCTTCAGCCCGACTGCCTGGCCGACCGGGTGGCCCTCGTCACCGGCGGCGGGTCGGGGATCGGTCGCGCGACGGCGTTGGCACTGGCCGGGCTCGGCGCCCGGGTGGTCGTCCTGGGGCGGCGTGCCGAACCCCTCGCCGAAACCTGCGCCGAGGCAGGCAGCGACTCCGCAGGCGCCCCCCGGATCACGGCAGTGCCGTGTGACCTCCGGGAGTTCGACCACGTCGACAGCGCCCTGGACCGGGTCATGGCCGAACACGGCCGGATCGACCTGCTTGTGAACAACGCCGGCGGCCAGTTCCGGGCGACGGCCGAAGACCTCAGCGCGAACGGATTCCGCGCGGTGACGCGGCTCAATCTCGAGGCCCCCTGGTACTTGACCACCCAGGTGGCCGCCCGCAGCATGATCCCCCAGCGCAGCGGGAAGGTCGTGAGCATCACCATGACCCCCCGGCGCGGCATGCCGGGCATGGCGCACTCGTCGGCCGCCCGGGCCGGGGTGGAGAGCCTCACACGGACACTGGCCATGGAATGGGCGCGCTACGGGATCCGCCTGAACGCCGTGGCACCGGGCATCGTGCACACGCAGGCCTGGGAACGATACGGACTCGATCCCGATCAGGTCGGCAAGGTGGTTCCGTTGGGCCGTCTGCAGCGACCGGCGGAGGTGGCCGCGCTCATCGCCTTCCTGATGTCACCGGCCGGGGACTACATCACCGGCACGACGCTGGTCGCCGACGGCGGCATCGACCTGGCGGGACCGGCCCCGGTTCCGACCGCCACGCCCTCGGCTTAAGGTCATGGACATGGCAGACACCAGCGTCACCGCGCCTGCCACAGCACGCGCGCGACGAGCCACCCGGCGCGACTTCGTCGACTGCGCCTTCGAGATCCTGGCGGAGTCCGGACACAAGGGCCTCACGATCCATGAACTGTGCCGCAAGGTGGGCGTGTCGACGGGATCCTTCTACCACCACTTCGCCAACTGGGACGAGTTCGTCGCGGCCCTGCTGACCCAGTGGGAGGGCGATCAGGCGCAACAGATGGTCGAGGCTGCCACAGCGACGTCGAACCTTCGACGCATCGAGATCGCCCGCGACCTGGCCTCGATGTACCAGCACGGCGCCGAGGCGGCGATCCGCGCCTGGAGCCTGTCGAACGCACAGGTGCGCATCGCACAGGAGCACGTGGACGATGAGCGCCGGCGACACCTCGTGAGCCTGCTGCGCCGATCCGGGGTCGCCGATGACCGGGCGGACCTGTTGGCCAGCGTCGGCCTGGCGATCCTTGTCGGCCTACAACAACTCGAGGGCGGCGCCGACAAGATCCCCGACGCCATGCACATGTATCAGTCGTTGGTCCTCGCGGCGATCGACTCACACGACAGCGTCGGCGAGCCCGACGGCGTGTCGAACTGACGGCGCGTGCAGAAGTGGCAACCGAGCACGTCGCCTCACAGAACGACGCAGTCGCGCCCTCCACCCTTCGCTGAATACAGCGCCTGGTCAGCCTTCCCGATCACGGAGTCCGCGTCATCACCATCGGTCGCGAGGCCGACCCCGATGCTCATGGTGATGAGCAGTTCCCTACCGTCGACGTCCGTCGGGCGACTCACCGCCGCCCGTATGCACTCGGCGATCCCGGCCACCTCCAGCGGATCTGCACAGGACGGCAGGAAGACCAGGTACTCGTCCCCGCCGATCCTGCCCACCACGGCGTCCTGCGGAACGCACCCTTCGATCTTCCTGGCCACTGTCACCAACAACGCATCGCCCACGGCATGACCGTGCCGGTCGTTGATGGGCTTGAAGTCGTCGAGATCGCAGTAAAGAACTGCGCGACAGGCACCTCCTCGCCCGGTCCGCGCCAGCCCTTCCTGGATCTGCTCGAGAACGGCACGCCGGTTCCAGAGTTCGGTGAGCGGGTCCTTCAGGGCGAGCACCTCGAGGGACTCCTGAGCCGACCGCGTCTGCGTCACGTCCAGGAACTGCGCCACGAAGCTGGTGTCGCGACCACCCTCGTCCTTCACCGATGCCAGCGCGTTCTGCACCCACACCGCCGTTCCGTCGGCATCGACCAGACGCTTCTCCCGAGTCACGGATCCGACACTGCCGCTGTGCAGCAGGTTCCACATCTCCAGGTCGACAGTGCGATCACCTTCGTGGGTCAGCGCCGTGATGCTGGTACCCAACAGCGAATCCTCCGTGCGCTTGAGCATCCGGCACAACGCGCCGTTGACCTGAAGGAACGCCCCTGTGCGCGTGATCAGGGCCATCCCGATGGGGGTGGCGCGCATCGCGGCCCGGAAGCGCTCCTCGCTGTGCTGCAACTCGATCTCGGCGCGCACCTCGGCGTCCATGTCCCGCAGTCGCACGATCCGGACCAGGCGCCCGGTGGAGTCCCACACCGAACTCGCCGTCGCGTGTACCCACAGTCGATGGCCACTGCGCTGCCGGACCCGGAACCTGCCGGTCGCCTCGGTGCCCTCTTCGGCACTGCGATCGAGCGCCGCCGCGATGATCGCCTGGTCCTGCGTGGACACGAACTCGGTCATTGATCGCCCGACCACTTCGTCGCGATCCCATCCGAACGTGGCACCCACCGACGGCGAGGCCCACTCGATCTCACCGTCACCAGCGACCTGCAAGACGACGTCCGAGGTGTATTCGGCCAGCATCCGGTACTGCTCGCGGGAGTCGGCGAGTTCCTCGCGGTTGCGCACCAACTCCGTGATGTCCAGTATCTGCGCGATGAGATAGATGACCTGCCCCTGATCGTCACGCACACCGGCCACGGACAGATCACCCCAGACCACCCGTCCGTCGGGGCGGAGGAACCGCTTCGACAGGCGGTAGGAGTCGCGGACGCCGGCCAGCACGTCGGACACCAGGGCCATGTCCACACCGAGGTCATGGGGGTGCGTCAGGGCTTGCCACGTCGTGTTCAGCAGCGTCTGTTCGTCGCGGCCGAGGAATTCGCACATCGCCGGATTGACCCGCAGCAAATGCCCCTGCGGGCTGGCCAGATTCATCGCCACCGGTGCATGGTTCATGACCAATTGCAGGCTCTGGTCCCGGAACGGGTCGAACTGATCCGACACCACAGCCCGTTGCTCAGGTACGCGCACACCACCCCGTATGGCCTGCCCGAGATGGGTCTCCATATCTGTGGTGTCGGCACCTGATGCGAAATCTTGACCTTTGTGTACTGAATCCAATTCTGGACTTTGTCCACTTTTCGGGATAGTGTCTCGGCATGCGTCAAGACCTCGGCAGCGTGCTACGGCACAGCGGTCTGCAGGTGACGGCGCAGCGGCTGGCGGTGTTCCGCGCGGTGGCCCAGACCCCCCACATCACCGCCGACGGCGTCACCGAGTCCGTGCGCGGTGAACTGGGCACCATCTCGCGCCAGTCCGTGTACGACGCCCTCGGAGTCCTGGTCGACAAGGGCATCATCCGCCGGATCCAGCCGGCGGGCTCCCCCGCCCGCTACGAGGATCGCGTGGGCGACAACCACCACCACCTGATCTGCCGCTCCTGTGAGCGTCTCATCGACATCGATTGTGCGGTCGGCGAGATGCCCTGCCTGATCCCCGACGACGACCACGGCTTCACCCTCGACGAGGCCGAAGTCATCTACTGGGGCACGTGCCCGGACTGCACCACCACCAACGTCAACTGACCGCCACAACCAACTATCAGGAGGATCCCGTTGTCTGAAGATGTCGCAAGCACCGGCAAGTGCCCGGTCGTCCACCACCGTCCAGTGTCGAACCGGGACTGGTGGCCGGAGTCCCTCGACCTGTCGGTCCTCACGCAGAACTCCCCGAAGATGGACCCGATGGGCGAGTCGTTCGACTACGCCGCGGAATTCGAGAGTCTGGATCTTGCCGCGGTCAAGCAGGACATCGCGGACGTCATGACCACCTCTCAGGACTGGTGGCCCGCGGATTACGGCAACTACGGTCCGCTGTTCATCCGCATGGCTTGGCACAGCGCCGGCACCTACCGGATCAGCGACGGCCGCGGTGGCGCCGGCAACGGTGATCAGCGGTTCGCCCCTCTGAACAGCTGGCCCGACAACGCCAACCTCGACAAGGCCCGCCGCCTGCTGTGGCCGGTCAAGAAGAAGTACGGCAAGAAGTTGTCCTGGGCTGACCTGATGGTCCTGGCCGGCAACGTCGCGCTGGAGACCATGGGTTTCCAGACCTACGGCTTCGGCGGCGGTCGCGAGGACGTCTGGGAGCCGACCCAGGTCAACTGGGGCAACGAGAGCACCTGGCTGGGCGACGAACGTTACAGCGGCGAACGCGACCTGGACAACCCTCTCGCGGCCGTCCAGATGGGCCTCATCTACGTCAACCCCGAGGGCCCCAACGGGGAGCCCAGTGCGCTGGCAGCCGCTCGTGACATCCGCGAGACCTTCGCCCGGATGGCGATGAACGACGAGGAGACCGTCGCTCTGATCGCAGGTGGCCACACATTCGGCAAGAACCACGGCGCGGCCGTTCCCGACGACCACGTCGGCCCCGAACCCGAGGCCGCCCCGCTGCAGGAGATGGGCCTCGGCTGGCAGAACAGCTATGGCACCGGCAACGGCGACGACACCATCACCAGTGGGCTGGAGGGCGCCTGGACGCCGACCCCGACGACCTGGGACAACGGCTATTTCGAGACGCTGTTCGGCTACGAGTGGGACCTGACGAAGAGCCCTGCCGGCGCCTGGCAGTGGGTGCCCACAGACCCGGCGGCCAAGACCACCGTCCCGGACCCGCACGACCCGTCGAAGACGCACGCCCCGGTCATGCTGACCACCGACCTCGCGCTGCGCATGGACCCGATCTACGAGCCCATCTCCCGTCGGTTCCTCGAGAACCCGCAGGAATTCGCGCAGGCCTTCGCCAAGGCGTGGTTCAAGCTCACCCACCGCGACATGGGCCCGATCGCGCGCTACCGCGGTCCGGAGGTGCCGACCGAGCCGCTGATCTGGCAGGACCCCGTGCCGCCGGTGACCGGTGAGCTCGTCGACGACGCGGACATCGCGAGCCTGAAGCAGAAGGTGCTCGCCTCAGGCCTGAGCGTCTCGCAACTCGTCTCGACGGCCTGGGCGTCGGCTTCGACGTTCCGTTCCTCGGACAAGCGTGGCGGGGCCAACGGCGCCCGAGTGCGCTTGGCGCCCCAGAACGACTGGGAGGTCAACAACCCCGCCCAGTTGTCGCAGGTGCTCGCCACTCTGGAGGGCATCCAGCAGGAGTTCAACGCCGGACCCAAGCAGGTGTCCATGGCCGACCTCATCGTCCTGGCCGGATGTGCCGGTGTCGAGCAGGCGGCGAAGGCCGCCGGCGTGGACATCACCGTGCCGTTCACCCCTGGACGCACCGACGCGACCGCGGAGATGACCGATGCGGAATCCTTCGCCGTCCTCGAGCCGAAGGCGGACGGTTTCCGCAACTACCTCGCGAAGGGCAGTGACCTGCCGGCCGAGGCGCTCCTGGTGGACAAGGCGAACCTGTTGTCACTGACCGCACCGGAGATGACCGTTCTGGTGGCGGGCATGCGTGCCTTGGGCGCCAACCACGACGGATCGGACCTCGGTGTGCTCACCGACCGTGCGGGTGTCCTGACCAGCGACTTCGTCGTCAACCTGCTGGACATGGGCACGACGTGGCAGCCGGCAACGGACACCGAGGAGGTCTTCGAGGGCCGCGACCGGGAGACCGGCGAGCTCAAGTGGACCGCCAGCCGAGTGGATCTGGTGTTCGGTTCGAACTCCATTCTGCGTTCTCTGGCCGAGGTCTACGCCAGCGACGACGCGCAGCAGAAGTTCGTGGAGGACTTCGTGGCCGCGTGGGACAAGGTCATGATGCTGGACCGTTTCGAACTGGCCTGATCGCAAAGCAGCGGCGCACTCCCCCGAGGGGTGCGCCGC
The DNA here is from genome assembly GCA_020636995.1 of Actinomycetota bacterium. Taxonomy (GTDB): domain Bacteria; phylum Actinomycetota; class Actinomycetes; order S36-B12; family UBA10799; genus JADKAV01. The sequence continues at coordinate 509,794 of JACJWU010000001.1, forward strand.
TGTTCTCATGGGAGCAGACAGTCCTGCAGATCAGCCAGGCTTCGCGTCACGTGCGCGCATAGCCGGTCCGGATCGGCGATCAGGGTCGCGTCGGTCAGCAGCCCGACCCGCACGCCACCGTCGTAGGAGAACATCGACACGCCCAGACCGACGTCGGAGGCCCCGGGCACCCATCCGATGATGCCGGCGACCGCGGTGCCGGCCAGATGCACGGTGGCCCGTGGCCCGGGAACATTGCTGACGGTGGCCACGACCTTGCCGCTGAACACACGCGTCGAAAGGTCCTCGATGGGCCCGGGAAGCACACCGATCGCGACCAGAGTGAGGTATGCGACCACAGCCTCCGGAGAGCCCTTGAGTTCCGCCACGATGTCGTGCATGCGTGCGAGGCGTTCGTGCGGCGCCATCTCACCGGTCGGCAAGGTCACGATGTACTCGCCGAACACGTTGCCGAGATCGGCGGTCAAGGGCTGGTCCAGCGGGCGGAGGTTGACCGGCACCATCACCCGCACCGATTCCAGTGGCGTGCCCTCTTCGGCGAGGTACCGGCCCAACGCATCGGCCAGGCTCGACAGCAGGACGTCGTTGATCGTCACCCCCGCCGCACGACTCACGGCCTTGACGTCGGCCAGCGGCCAAGGGTCGGTCCACCGCACGTCCTTGGCGCATCCCACCCCACCGGCCAGTGCACTGCGGGGCTTCTGCGGGATGGTCGCCAGATGCAGCAGCCGACGTGTCCCCCGCACGGCGGCGGTGGTCGCGTCGACCACACGGGACGGGTGCCGTAATGCCCGGATGCCCTCGGAGGCCGCCGATCTCGACAACTCCACGGCCAGACCCACCGGGCCGGACGCGGACTTCGCTTCGACGAACCCGGCATGCGTGTCGTCCGTCGACGTGAGCGACAGCAGCACCCTGGTCAGCGTGATCCCGTCGGCGATGCTGTGGTGCATGCGGAACAGCACCGCCGAACCGCTGCCAAAACCGTCGATGCAGTGCACCTGCCACATCGGATGTGCGGGGTCGATTGGGTCCGGGATCTGCGACGCGACGTACTCCTCCAGGGCCCGTCGATCCCCCTGTCCGGCCAGCGTGTGGAACACGACGTGCCGGTCGAGGTCGAAGTCCTGGTCGACCTCCCAGCCGGCCCGCCCCAGTGGGACACCTGCTGCCACGGGGTGCTCCCGGAACTTCGGGAAACGGTCGAGCATGCCCTGAGCCACATCGGATCGCACCACGTCCCAGTCCAGTGGCTCGTCGGTCCACATGAGCGCGTGGACCATCATCAGGTTCTCCGGGGAGTCCATGCGGTACCAGGCATGGTCCACCGGGGACATTGCGCGCACGCCGACTCACCTCCATGCGCGAGGTTACTCGCGCAGACGGATAGACGGGGTGCTCGCGGGGATCCGCCTGCTGCTCGGGACACCTGGAGCGCCCCACACGGCGGGCTTCGGCTTCTGGACTCGAACACGTTTGTGACGAAGGTGCGATGGTCGCGAGGTGGTTTGTCACGTTGTTGTCGGGCAGCGCGGGGTCGGATCCCGCAACATCGCAACAATGCCGCCCCACCCGCGCACAACAACGCCACAAAGGGGTCCGTCAGCATCTTGGTAGCGTCTCAACGCGTGGCCCGGACCGACTTCCCGCACGGCGACGACTTCGCGACAGGCTGCGGCAGCCCCGTCCCGCTAGAGTTCTCGACATGACCCCGGAACAGGCGCAGTACTTCGCCCAGCGCTTCGAGGCCGTCGTGGGCAACGTGGAGAGGTTCATCCAGGGCAAGGACGACGTCGTGCGCCTGGCACTGATCTCCTTGCTGGCCGAGGGTCACCTGCTGATGGAGGACGTTCCCGGTGTCGGGAAGACGTCGCTGGCCAGGTCGCTGTCGGCATCGCTGGGACTCAGCGGAAGTCGCATCCAGTTCACCCCCGACCTGCTTCCTTCCGACGTCACCGGTGTCACCGTGTTCCACCAGAGCAAGGACGCCTTCGAGTTCCACCCTGGTCCGGTGTTCGCGAACATCGTGCTCGCCGACGAGATCAACCGGGCATCGCCGAAGACGCAGTCGGCGATGCTGGAGGTGATGGCCGAACGCACGGTCACCGTCGACGGACGCAGTCATCCCGTGCCCAGGCCGTTCCTCGTGATCGCCACCCAGAACCCCGTGGACATGGATGGAACGTATCCGCTGCCAGAAGCACAGTTGGACCGGTTCATGATGCGGATCTCCGTGGGATACCCCAACCCGGCGGCGGAGACCCAGATCCTGAAGAACGCCCACGAGGGCCATCGCCTCGAAGACCTGCGGGCCGTGTCGAGCATGGACGAGGTCACCGGCATGATCAAGGCCGCCGGTGGGGTGCACATCGCCGACAGCGTGCTCACCTACATCGTGGGCCTGATCACCGCCACGCGGAACTCACCGGGCGTGCGCCTGGGCTCCAGCCCGCGTGGGGGTCTGGCGCTCATGGCCACCGCCCGGGTCCGAGCCGCCTCGCGCGGCCGGCACTACGTCACCCCGGAGGATGTGGGCGCGCTGATCCAACCCGTGCTCGCGCACCGCCTCGTGCTCTCTCCCGAGGCGATCGCAGGTGGTGCCACGGCCGAACAGATCCTCAGCGAGGCCACCCGCGGGGTGCCGGTACCGCAAGGCTGATCCATGGCCGACACGACCACCGAACCGGTCGCCGTCACCGGGGACGAACCGGAGTCGGTGCGGGAGGTCTCCGCTCGCACCAAAGGCCTGCTGATCAGCGTGCCCATCCTTGTGGGTCTGGGCTTCATGTTGGGCTATCCGGCGGTCATCGCGCTGGCCGCCGCCCCCCTGCTGCTGGTCGCGATCGCCTTGTTCATGGTCGGGCGCCGACCCGGCGGGAACCTGCGTCGTGCCGTCGAACCCTCTCAACTGACACGCGGCGAGACCGCCACCGCACTGATCACGAGCGTGAACACCCGCGTGACCCCCACCGGGGTCGTCGAGGCGCTTGACAGTATCGGTGGCCAGCCCGTCGAGGTACTCATCCCGCCCGTTCCACCGCGCCGCGAGGTCACGGTGTCCTACCGTTTCGTACCCCTGCGCCGCGGGGAACTCCACCTCGGCCCGGTCACCTTGGAGCGGCGCGATCCCTGGGGGCTGTTCGTGCGTCGGGCAACCGCATCGGCGGAACTTACCGTCCTGGTCCACCCGCGTGTGCTGCCCGTCGAGGTGGCGCTGGCCGGCAACCGCATCGGCCAGGAAGGCGGCACGGCGGATCGCGACGTCCTGGGCTCCAACCAGTTCCACACGCTGCGCGAATACGTCGTCGGTGACGAACTGCGCCAGATCCACTGGCGCAGTTCTGCGCGCGTGGGCAAGTTGATGGTCAAACAACTGGTCGACAACCCCCTACCGCGCGCTCTGGTCGTGCTGGACAACGACATCCGCTCCTACCGCCGTTCGCAGGACTTCGAGGAGGCCGTCGATGCCGCCGCTTCCATCGGCAGTGCGATCGTGCAGGCCGGGTTGCCCGTGTCCCTGCGCACCACCGGCGAGGATGCGGGCGTCGAGGTCCTGCGCGTCGACGACCTGACTCGGCTGCTGGACGCCTTGGCCCTCAGCGACCCGCGTGAACTCAAGGTGTCGCCGCCAGCCTTGCGGCAGGTTCTGCTGGCCACCCGCTCGACGTCGTTCTTCCTCGTCACCGGCCCGAACACCGGCCTGCTCCCCAGTGCCATCGCTGCCCTGGGCCTGGTCGGCGAGGGCACCGTCGTACGGATCGGGCAGGAAGGCGGGCTCAGCCGTCCCCGGCGTGGACTGGTCTTCCGCGACGCGATGCGCTGCGACGACCTGGTGTCCCAGGGGCCGACATGACACGTATGGACGTGGTCCGGCGGACCGTCGCGGTGGGGATCATGTGCCTGGGCGCCACGGCGGTGTTCATCCGCCTCTTCGGCTACATCCCCGTGTTCAGCCGGCTGTATCCGGTGATCATCCTGTGCTGCGTCGGCTACGCGCTGGGAACCGCGGGCGGACAGCGCGTACAGCGGGGGCTCGGTGCACTGGTGGGCCTTCTGACCACGGTGATCGCCAGCGTCGTGCTCGGCGCGATGACGATCCAGAACCAGGACGGGAACGTCGGTCTATCCAGCTTCTTCGGCGGGCTGGTCGAGGGCTTCGGCATCATCATCCGTGCCGTGGTGCCCGCACCGGTCAATGCCGAGACCATCACGGCGGCCATGCTGCTGACGGCCTACGGCACCCTCGTCGCCTGTCTGCTCGTGACCACGTTCGTCCCCGCAGCAAGCCTGGTTCCCGCATCGGTCATCTTCATCGTCGGCCTGATGCTGTCGCAGGGATCAGCCCTTCCACCCATCCCTTTCGCGGCCGTATTCATCGCAGCGGTGGTCGCTGCGCTGGCGCTCATGCCGGCGGCCAAGCAGCAGAACCGGATCGAGGACGGCGCGGAATTCGCTGATGTGGAGACCGCGAAGCGGCCGGGGCGCCCACTTCGGGTGGGCATGGTCTCGATGGCAGCGCTGCTCGTCGCGGTGGTGGCCGCTGCGCTGGGCCCGATGGCACAGATCGGCTCGATCCGGCCACCCTTCGACCCCCACCAGAAGGACAATTTCCGGCCCGACACCGACCTCGACGGTGACGATGTGGTGTCGCTGGCGACCAAGTGGCAGACGCTGCGGCGGGAGGACCCGTTCGAAGTCTTCACCGTGACCGGACCGGAGATCCCGGGCGCGGTGAACTGGGCGATCAACGCCAAGTACGACGGCGTGACGTGGAGCAGCCTCACCACCTTCGATCAGATCGGCGAGGACGGCATCCCGTACGAGGGGCCCAAACCGCGCTTCACCATCGATGGCAGTACCGGCTTCGAAACCGGTGAGTTGCTGCCTGGACCGTGGTTGCCCGCGTCATACCGACCGACCAATGTCACCGGGCAGGTCGCCCGCGCTGATCGCGAAGCGACGATCGTCGCCGGTGACGACAAGGGGGCGGGCAAGACCTACCAGGTGGACTTCCGCGCCTTGGCGATGCGCTCACTGGCACCTCTGGCCACGGTGCGGCCGGTCGACCGCCCCGAGTTCGGCACGCTGCGGGAGTTGCCGGCCGGCTTCCCGCTCGAACTGCGCTACTTCGCGCAGAGCGCGATGTCCACCCAGTCGACGCCGTACGCCAAGCTCGAGGCGCTGGCCGACGTGCTGTCCGCCCCGCCGTACCAAGAGGCCAACGACTCCATCGACAACGCTTTGGATGTGGCCTCGTTGACCGATCTGGTCATCACCAGCAAGGAGGGGACACAAGCGCAGTACGCAACGGCCTTCGCGTTGATGGCGCGCAGTCAGGGATACCCGACGAGGCTGGTCGTGGGCTTCTCCACGCGCGGCAAGGCCGCAACCAGGACGGTGAAATCCACCGATGTCCTGGTGTATCCGGAAGTGGAACTCACCAAGGTGGGATGGGTGCCGTTCGCTCCGGGACCGCGGGATCTTGCCCGTGGCGTCCCGGTCGTGCAGCGCTTCAAGCCGCCCAAGCAGGACAAGCCTCCCAAGGAGAGCCCCTCACCGACACCGACCGAGGAACCCACGCCGACGCCGAGTCCGACGAAGGAACCGGAACAGACCGAGACCCGGTCGTTGACCGCACTGGTCCTGCCGGTGGCCGGCCTCCTACTTGTAGTCGGCTGGCCCGTGCTGGTGGCGTGGCGCCGCCGCCGGGTGCGCGGACGCTACTGCACAGGCGATCCGGACGAACGGGTCGAAGGCGCGTGGCGATACGTTCGCACCACCCGCAAGCGCCTCGGTCAAGCACTTGCCGACACCTCCTCGCCAGCGGCGTATGCCGCGGATCCGGCCACCGAGCGCGGCTTGTCGTCGCTGGCCGCCATGACGGAGACCGCGATGTACGCCCCGGAGCAACTGACGGACTCCGATGCCGACCAGGCGTGGACACTGGCAGATGGCGTGGTGGCGGCAGCGGTGAAGCACGCGTCATGGTCACGCAAGCTGCGCTGGTGGCTGCTGCCCCAGCGGCGTTGACCTGTGGCGGTCACGTGCTACCCGACCTAGCCTTGGACACATGCACAGCAGCCCGGCCGACGACCAGACCCCGTACCCGCGGCAGAAGAGCGAGGAGCAGTGGCGCGCGCACTTGACGCCGCAGGAGTACCACGTGCTGCGGGAAGCGGGCACCGAGCGGGCATTCACCGGCGAATACACGGCTACGGAGACGGCGGGGGTGTATTCGTGCCGTGCGTGTGGCGAGGAGTTGTTCCGTTCCAGTGAGAAGTTCCACTCCGGCTGCGGATGGCCGTCGTTCTTCTCGCCCCTCGCAGGCGACCGGATCATCGAGATCGAGGACCGTTCCCTGGGCATGATCCGCACCGAGGTCAGGTGCGCGTCATGCGGCTCCCACCTCGGACACGTCTTCGCAGGCGAGGGCTACAACACCCCCACCGACTTGCGCTACTGCCTCAACTCCGTGTCGCTACGCCTGGAGCCCACCGACTGACCGGCCGAAGCTGCACCGCACACAGCGGCGGGCGGTCAGGGCAGACGCTCCACAAGGTCTGCCAGTTCCCAGCGCCGACCGGTGTAGAACGGGATCTCCTCCCGCACGTGCATCCGTGCTCGCGACCCTCGCAGATGTCGCATGAGATCCACGATGCGGTGCAGTTCGTCGGCCTCGAAGGCAAGGATCCATTCGTAGTCGGACAATGCGAACGACGCGACTGTGTTCGCGCGCACATCCGGGTAGCCCCGGGCCATCTGCCCATGTTCTTTGAGCAGTTCCCGGCGTTCCTCGTCGGCCAACAGGTACCACTCGTAGCTGCGCACGAAGGGATACACGCACAGGTAGTCGTGGGCGACCTCGTCGGCCATGAACGCCGGGACGTGGGACTTGTTGAACTCCGCTGGCCGGTGCAGCGCCTGCACCGACCACACCGGCTGCAGACACCGGCCGAACGCAGTCGAACGCAGGGCGTGGTAGGCCGACTGCAATGTCTCGCTCTCGTCGCTGTGCCACCACACCATGACGTCGGCATCCGCACGCAGTCCACCCACGTCGTACCAACCACGGGTCACGAGGTCGCCCTTGACCGCCTCCAGCGCGGTCTCGACCTCCTCGTGCAGGTCGATCCGGCGGGTGCCCAGCGACGAATCGACCGCGAACACCGAGATCTGCATGTAGCGGATCGTGTCATTGATGCGGCGGGCCGCGGCCGCCTTACTCTCAGCCATGGGCCCATTCTCGCCTTTCTGCCAGTTGCTGCAGCACGGTGCTCACCGCAGCCTGCGACGAGCCGATGCAGGCCGCGATCCCCACACCTTCGTACGCTGCACCGCACACGGCCAGACCCGGCGTGTTGAGCAGCCACTCCCGGGCATCGGCCACGCGCGTGCGGTGCCCCACGGCGTACTGCGGGAGCCCCTGCGGCCATCGGGTCACGGATTCGATCGCCGGCCTTCGGGGCAGGCCGATCATCTCGGAGAGGTCGTCGGCTGCCAGGCGGACGAGTTGAGCGTCAGACGCCTCCACCGCCAGTGGATCGCCTGCCCGGCCGAGCGAGGCGCGCAGGATGAACAATCCGTCGTCGGCGTGGCTGCGGGCCTGCTGACCGAGCCAGTTCCACTTCAGGCTGGAGTACGTCACGCCCTTCACAGCCCTGCCCTCCACTGGTGGTACGAGGAACCCACTGCCGCTCAAGTGACGGGCTTCGTTCGCCGCATAGCCGAGGGTCACCACAGCGACATCGGCGTACTCGATCCCCCGCAACTCGTCGGCCGCGGCGCTGTTCACGGTGTCCAGCAACTCTGCGGTCACGTTGGCCGGGGTGGCGAACAGCACCGCGTCGGCGGTGTGGGTCGCATAACGGCCGCGACCGTTCCCGGCCACGACGTCCCACGCGTGCCCGCGGGCCCGCACCTGCTGCACCGGCGACGTGGTCCGCAGCGTGACACCCCGCTCACGCAGAGCACTCACCAACGTGGCGGGCATGGCGCCCACACCACCCTCAAGTCCCACGAAGATCGGACCCTTGCGCGGTCCCATCGTCTTGCGGCCGTCGGACAGCACGGACGCAGCCGATGCGATGGCTGAGCGCCGCTGCGTCGCGGCGCGGTACAACGCGGGCACGGTCATCTGCAGGCTGAGCGACTCCGAGCGCCCGGCGTAGACACCGCCCAGCATCGGCTCGACAAGGCGCGCGGTCACTTCTCCACCCAGGCGGGTGGAGACGTAGTCCCCCACAGAGACATCGCCGTGCAGCACAGTGCGTGGCAGCAGATGGTCCAACGGGATCCGCAACAGTGCCGGCACGGACAGAATGCCGCTGGCGGCCAACTTGCGCAGGTCGGTGGGGACCCCTGTCAGCAAGCCGCGCGGGATGGGCCGCAGTCGACCACGGCTGTAGATGGCGGCTTGCGTGGTGGCCGCCGGCACCGTCTCGAGGCCGAGTTCCCTGCACAGCGCGACGGCTTCCGGGCGAGCGGCCAGCAGGGCCTCCGCACCGGTGTCGGTCGGCACCCCGCCGAAACTCTGCACAGCCAACTTGCCTCCGAAGCGCGGGGAGGATTCCAGCACCGTCACCGACGCTCTGGGCCCGTTCGGACCCTGCGTCAGGTACCAGGCCGCAGCCAATCCACTGATCCCACCGCCCACCACGATCACGTGCGGCAGCGCCATCAAGCCACCCCCTCGAAAGACTCGCCGAACTCCTGCACGGCCCGCACTGCGGCAGTGACATTGTCCGCAGGTGTGTCGGGCAGGACTCCGTGCCCGAGATTGAACACGTGGCCCCGAAGAGCACGTCCGGCGGCCAGCACGCGGCGCACCTCGGCCTCGATGGTGTCAGCGTCGGTGAGCAGTACCGCCGGATCGAGGTTCCCCTGCAGGGGCAGCTGTGAGCGGATGGCCGTCGGCACGGCGTCCAGATCGACGCGGAAGTCCACGCCGAGCACATCACAACCAGCGCCGGCCATGTCCGATGCCAGATGGTTCGCCCCGACCCCGAAGTGCACGCGTGGCACACCGAGGTCGGCGACCTGCTCGAAGACCCGCATCGTGTGCGGGAGGACGTGCTGGCGGTACAGGCGCGCGGGCAACGCGCCCACCCAGGAGTCGAACAGTTGCATCGCGCTGGCACCCGCTGTGATCTGTACCCGCAGGAACTCCGACGCGAGGTCCGCCAGTTTGCCCAGCAATCCCGCGAACATCTCGGGCTGGCGGATCATCATCGCTTTGGTCTTCGGCAGGTCCCTCGAGGGGCCGCCTTCGATGAGGTAGCTGGCCACTGTGAAGGGCGCGCCCGCGAACCCGATGAGCGGGGTGCTGCCCAATTGCGCCACGGTCTGCCGCACACCTTCGGCGACGGCATCGAACATCTCCGGCGCAGGCTGCGGCAGACGATCAAGGTCGGTCACCTCCGCGAACGGGTCGGCGACCACCGGCCCGACGCCCGGGGTGATGACAACGTCCACACCCGCGCACTTCACCGGGACCACGATGTCGCTGAAAAAGATGGCCGCGTCGACCCCATGACGGCGAACGGGCTGCAAGGTGATCTCGGCGGCCAGGCTCGGGTCAAGGCAGGTATCGAGCATCGGGATTCCGGCGCGCACCTCGCGGTACTCCGGAAGCGAACGACCGGCCTGCCGCATGAACCAGACCGGCGGGCGGTCCACGGACTGCGCTCGCATGGCGCGCACCAGGCGACTGTTGGCGGTGTCGGCGACCCACCAGGGGTGCTCGGGAGGCAACGTCACCCTCCGATCGTGGCATGGCCGCGCTATTGCCGCTGTCGCACCTGCCTGATCCCCGCCTTCGGAGACTGTCATCGCTGCAGAGGCCGACGATTCGGGCTGGCCCTGAGCACCCCCCGTTAGAGATCGGCAGCCTCGTTAGAGACACAGCACTCCGGTTAGTCCTATACGGCCGTGGGACTCTAACCGCAGTGCCGTGTCTCTAACCGCAGTGCCGATCTCTAACCGCAATTCCGAAGCCACACCGCGACACCGAACCGCGACCAGACCTCACGGGTGGCGTCGCCCCGGACCTCGCCGAATCGCGACGCCCAACCTAGAGATCGGCAGTCTCGTTAGAGATCGGCAGCCTCGTTAGAGATACGCAGCCTCGTTAGAGACACAGCACTCCGGTTAGTCCTATACGGCCGTGGGACTCTAACCGCAGTGCCGTGTCTCTAACCACAATGCCGATCTCTAACCGCAATGCCAAGGCCACACCGCGACACCGAACCGCGACCAGACCTCACGGGTGGCGTCGCCCCGGGCCTCGCCGAGTCGCAACGCCCAACCGGCCGGGGTCGACACAGCACCCGCGGTGAGGCACACATCGCGCCTCGCGGACCTACAGTGGAAAGGTGAGCGAGGAACCAGCCTTCGAGGAGGCGGTCGCGCGCATGGGCGCCGACGAGGTGCGCCCCGACATCGTGTTGACCGCTGCGCCCGCCCCCGGACGACTGGCCCCGTTCGCACACGCCGTGACCGCGCAGATCGGCACCGACCCGGAGGTGGGGACCGGACGTTTCGTTCTCCTGCACGACCCGGCGCGGCCCGCGTCGTGGGAGTCCGACACCCGCGTGGTCGTGTACGTCGAGGCCGACATCGACGCCGAGATGGCAGAGGACCAGTTGCTGACCGACGTGGGCTGGACCTGGCTGCAGGAGTGCCTGGCGGCGGCCGAGGCGCCGTTCACAGCGCTGGGAGGCACCGTAACGGCGGTCCGCTCCACCTCGTTCGAGGCGCTCTCGGCGCGCGGGCACGAGACCAGCATCCAGGTGCGCGCCTCGTGGTCCCCGTCGGGCCTGGTGGACCTTCCCGAGCACTTCACCGCCTGGATCAGTCTGATGGAACTGTGTGCGGGCCTCGACCCCTACCATCCCGGTGTCACCCGAATAGGTGAGATCTCGTCCTGATCGGTCCACGCCTCAAGGTCGACGCCGCTGGGACCGATGCAAGAGGCACAGCCCGTGCAGGAGGTTGACCGTGAACGATGTCGTGGTGCTGCCCACCGGTGTCCGCTCGGACACGGTGCGCACACGCGTCACGACCATGATCGTGTGCGCGGACCCCACCCGCGCCACGTCGCTGGACTCCGCGATGGGGGCCATGGGCTTGGACACGACGGTACTCGGCGCCGGCAGTCAGGTGCGCGAGTACGCAGACCGGCACACCCCACCGGATACCTGCTTCATCGTGACCCCTCTGCCCGATGGACCGGTGTTGCCCCTGATCCGCATGCTGCGCTCGCGCGGATGGCACAAGATCACGGTGCTCAGCGGACACGCTGACGCGCGGGCTGTGCACGCCGCCTTGCTCGCCGACGTCCGCAGCGTCGTGGTCCAGCCTTCGAGCGGTCAGAGCGTTCAGCCGACCATGCGTCCCAAGGGTTCGGCGCACCTCAGTGAACGCGAGTTGGAGGTCCTGCGGATGGTTGCCGATGGGCAGACCAACCGGGAGGTCGGCGAGAGGCTGGGGCTGTCCGCCCTGACAGTGAAGTCGCACTTGGCCCGCATCGCACGCAAACTCGGCTCAGGAGACCGCGCCCAGATGGTCGCCACCGCGATCCGCAACGGCTACATCCGCTGAACACCCAAATACCCTCAGATAGTCGCTCCTGCGATTAGGTTTACTCGCGTGAGCGAGGTGTTGCGATTGACTGCTCCGCTACCCGAGGTGGTGGCGGAGGACAGCGCCCTCGACCAGGCGCTGCAGGGGTTGCGGGCAGGATCAGGACCCCTCGGTGTGGACGCAGAACGCGCCGGCAGCTACCGGTACTCCCAGCGGGCATACCTTGTTCAGGTGTTTCGGCGCGGTGCACCGGTACTCCTGCTGGATCCGATCGGCATCGAAGACTTCTCACGGTTGGCAGAGCTCCTCGCCGGAGAGGAGTGGGTCATGCAGGCCGCGCACAACGACCTGGAGTGCCTCGCAGAGATCGATCTGGTGCCCTCCCGGCTGTTCGACACCGAACTGGCCGCCCAGTTGCTCGGCCTGGAGAAGGTGGGCCTTGCCAGTCTGGTGGAGTCCCATCTCGGATACACAATGCGCAAGGGTCACGGCCAAGCCGATTGGTCCGCCCGGCCGCTGCGGCGCAGTTGGCTGGAGTACGCGGTTCTCGACGTCGAGGTCCTGCCGGATCTGCAGGACGCCCTCGCCGAGGATCTCAGCGACGCGGGGAAGAACGAGTGGGCCCGACAGGAGTTCGAGCATCAGATCCGACCCCGGACGTCCACGGATCCGGACGAGCGCTGGCGGCGCACCGGCAGCGCGGGGCGCCTGAAGACCGATGCCCAGCGGGGAGCGCTGCGGGCCTTGTGGCTGCTGCGCGACGAGATCGCCCGCACCCGCGACATCGCGGTCCACAGAGTGGTGCGAGATCAGGTCCTGGTGGAGATCGCCAAGGTGCAGCCGACATCCACCGAGGAACTCGCAGCCGTGCCCAATCTGCCGCGTCCGTTGCTCCGGCACGCGTCGCGTTGGCTCGACGCGGTCAGAGACGGTGCGAGCCAGCCTCAGCGCCTGCCTGCTCGCACCGACGGTCCACCCGCCCGGTCGCTGCGAGCGTGGGAGCAGCGTGATCCGGAGGCGGCCGAACGGTGGACCGCGCTGAAATCGCGCGTGATCGAGCGGGCGCAGGACCTGAAGGTCTGGACCCAGACTCTGCTGGCCCCCGACATCGTCGCCGATCTGGCGTGGCAGCCGCCGACGGACCCGGGCGCCAGAATGCTCGAACTCGGTGCGCGCGACTGGCAGGTGAAGAACACCGTCGATCTGATCGAGGGGTGAGTGCGGGCCCTTTGCTACTCGCGAGTAACATTGGCGACACATCTATGCCCCGGAGGTTCACATGCCACAGGCAGGTCGCAATGTCGTCTTCGTCGACGGGGTACGCACCCCGTTCGGCAAATCCGGGCCCAAGGGCCTCTACGCCGAAACCCGCGCGGACGATCTCGTGGTGCGCGTGCTGCGCGAGTTGCTGCGCCGCAATCCCGACCTCCCGCCAGAGCGCATCGACGAGGTGGCCGTAGCCGCCACCACCCAGATCGGCGACCAGGGCCTGACCATCGGGCGTAGCGCCGCACTGCTCGCGGGCCTGCCCAAGTCGGTCCCCGGCTACTCGGTCGACCGCATGTGCGCCGGAGCGATGACCGCTGCCACCACCGTCGCGTCGGGTATCGGGGTGGGTGCCTACGACATCGCACTGGCGGCAGGCGTCGAACACATGGGCCGTCACCCGATGGGTGAGGGTGTCGACCCCAACCCCCGCTTCCTGGCCGAGAAGATCGTCGACCCCGAGGCTCTGCTGATGGGTAAGACGGCCGAGAACCTGCACGACCGGTTCCCCCAACTGACCAAGGAGCGTGCCGACGCCTACGCCGTGGCGTCGCAGGAGAAGACCGCGAAGGCCTACGCCGACGGCAAGATCCAGCCGGATCTGGTGCCGGTGGCACTGCGCTCGGCCGAGCACGGCTGGGGCCTGGCGACCGCTGACGAGCCGCCGCGCCCGGGGACGTCGATGGAGTCGCTGTCCGGCCTGAAGACCCCGTTCCGCCCGCACGGGCGGGTGACCGCCGGTAATGCCGCGGGTCTCAACGACGGCGCCACCGCGGCGATCCTCGCAGCCGAAGAGGTCGCCGACGAGCTGGGACTGAACAAGAAGATGCGGATGGTCTCCTACGCCTTCGCCGGCGTCGAGCCGGAGGTGATGGGCTATGGCCCCGTACCCGCCACGGAGAAGGCTCTGGCCAAGGCGGGGCTGAGCATCGACGACATCGGCCTGTTCGAGATCAATGAGGCCTTCGCGGTGCAGGTGCTGAGCATGCTGGACTTCTACGGCATCGCCGATGACGACCCGCGGGTCAACCCGATGGGCGGCGCCATCGCCGTCGGACACCCGCTGGCGTCCAGCGGCATCCGCCTGATGACCTATCTCGCACGTGACTTCGCCGACCACCCCGAGGTCCGCTACGGCATCACGTCCATGTGCATCGGCCTGGGAATGGGCGGCACGGTCATCTGGGAGAACCCCAACCACACGCAGGAGGCCTGAGTCATGACTGACAGCATCAGCAAGCCGATCCCGACGTCGGATTCCGACCTCGCCCTCGACGAGTCGATCCAGTTCGCCGACGAGGTCGTCACGCACGCGAAGGTGCGCACCGTCGAGCTTCCGCTCGGTGCGGGCACCGCGGCGGTCATCACGCTGGACAACGGGTTCGATCACACCAAGCCGAACACTTTCGGGCCCGGCGGGCTACTGGAACTGAAGGCCGCGATCGAGCAGGCCCAAGCCGTGCCCGGCGTGGCCGCGATCTGTGTCACCGGCAAGCCGTTCATCTTCGCGGTCGGCGCGGACCTCACTGGGGTTCCCCGTCTGACCGACCGCGGCCAGGCGTTGGCGATCGGCAAGCTCGGCCACCAGGTTCTGGGCATGCTCGGCACCTCGACGGTCCCGACCTTCGCCTTCGTCAACGGCGCAGCGATGGGTGGCGGCGTCGAGGTGGCACTGCAGTGCCAGTACCGGACGATCTCCTCGGGGGCCGCAGCATTCTCGCTGCCCGAGGTGTTCCTGGGTCTGATCCCGGGCTGGGGCGGCGCCTACCTGCTCCCGAACCTGATCGGCCCCGAGAAGGCCTGCAAGGTCATCATCGAGAACCCGATGGCCCAGAACCGGCAGTTGAAGCCGGCCCAGGTGCTCGAGCTCGGGATCGCGGATGCCATGTTCGCGCCGGCCGACTTCCTCGAGGAGTCGCTGCTGTGGGCAGCACGTGTGCTCACCGGTGACGTGAGCGTGGAGCGTCCCGAGATCGATCGGGGTGCGGCCTGGGATGCGGCAGTGGACGCCGTGCGCGCCGGCCTCGACGCCCGGCTCAAGGGTGCGACGCCGGCACCCTACCGGGCGCTGGACCTGGTGGCACTGGCCAAGACCGCCACTCGCGCAGAGGGCTTCGCCGCCGAGGACGAGGCGCTGGCAGATCTGATCATGGGCGACGACCTGCGCGCAGGGCTCTACTCGTTCGACCTCGTACAGAAGCGTGCCAAGCGTCCGGTCGGAGCACCGGACAAGAAACTGGCGCGCCCGGTCACCAAGGTCGGCGTCGTGGGCGCCGGTCTCATGGCCAGCCAGATGGCTCTGCTGTTCGCGCAGCGCCTGCAGGTACCGGTCGTGATGACCGACCTGGACCAGGCCCGCGTGGACAAGGGCCTGGCGTACGCGCATGCCGAGATCGACAAGATGGCCGCCCGGGGCAGGCTCAACGGCGACAAGGCGAACCGCCTCAAGGCGCTGATCACCGGCTCGGTCACCAAAGAGGCCTTCGCGGACGCCGACTTCGTGATCGAGGCAGTCTTCGAGGACATGAAGGTCAAGCAACAGGTCTTCGCCGAGGTGGAAGCGGTCGTCCGCCCGGATTGCGTACTGGCCACGAACACCTCCTCGCTGTCGGTCACGGAGATGGCCAGTGGCCTGACCCATCCGGAGCGGGTGGTCGGCTTCCACTTCTTCAACCCGGTCGCGGTCATGCCCCTGCTTGAGATCGTCCGTGCGGAGCAGACCGACGACGAGACCCTGGCCACCGCCTTCGTGGTGGGCAAGACCCTGAAGAAGTCGTGTGTGCTCGTCAAGGATGCCCCCGCATTCGTCGTGAACCGCCTGCTCACGCGCTTCCTCGGCGAGGTGACGAAGAGTGTCGACGAGGGAACCCCCTTCGATGTGGCCGACCGGGCGCTCGACCCGCTGGGGCTGCCGATGTCGCCCTTCACGTTGCTCCAGCTCGTGGGCCCGGCAGTGGCGTTCCACGTGTCGGAGACGATGAAGCAGGCCTTCCCGGACCGGTTCTACGTCTCCGAGAACCTCAAGAAGGTGGTCGAGGCGGGCAAGACCGCAATCTGGACCTACGACTCGGGTACTCCGGAGGTCGACCCGGAGGTGGCCGCGCTGTTCACCCAAGGTGACGCGCCACTGACCGAGGAGCAGGTACGCGACCGGGCACTGACGGCCCTGGCCGAGGAGGTCCAGTTGATGCTGGACGACGACGTCGTGGCCGAGGCCCAGGACATCGATCTGTGCATGATCCTCGGTGCTGGATGGCCCTTCCACCTCGGCGGGATCACGCCCTACCTCGATCGCTGCGGAGTCAGCGAGACGGTGAACGGCAAGCGATTCCTGCCGGCCGGGGTCGCAAGCCTGCCGTAGCAGCGTCACGTGAGGGTCCCGGTCCGCCCTGCGGCCGGGATCCTCGCGCGTTCAGGAGGTGGTCTCGAACAGGCCCGGCACCGCGTGCGCGCGCAGTGGCACGCTCAATGCGTAACCCTGTAGCGCATCACACCCGAACTCGCGCAGGATCTCCAGTTGCCGGCCCGTCTCCACCCCGGAGGCGATGACCTGTCGTCCGAGGTCGTGAGCCACCTGGATGATGGCCTGCACGATCACTTGATCCTCGTGGCTGTCCGCGATCGCCGCGACGAACGAACGGTCGATCTTCACGTAGTCCGCGGGTATCCGTTTGAGCGACCGGAGGCCGCTGTGTCCGGCCCCGAAGCCGTCGATGCCCACCCGGAAGCCGAGGTTGTGCAGGCGTTGCAGGGCCTCGCCGACCTGCTCGTCGCGCCACACAGCGGGCGTGTCGTGCACCTCGAAACTCAGCCGGCCGGGCTGGATCCCGGCTGCTATGACCCGCTCGAACAGTCGCTCCGGAAACGACGGGTCTGACAGCTGCGCGACGGAGACGTTCACGTGGATCCTCGGTTCGATACCGGCCTCGCGCCATTGCCCGAGATCGCCGAGCGCAATCCGCAGGACCTCTCCGCCGAGGGCGTTCATCATGCCGCTGGACTCCGCAGCCTCGATGAAGTCAGCTGTGTTACCGGCCGACGGGATGCGCGCGAGTGCCTCTACGGCGCGCACCGTCCCGTCGGTGCTGATGATGGGCTGGTACTCGACGTGGACCGTCGCGTTCTCGATCGCTGCCCGGATGACCTCCTGCGACTGCATCCGCGCCAGTGCCGCCGCCTCCAACGTGTCCACATAGGACTCGACCCGGTTGCGGCCACCATCCTTGGCGCGATACATCGCAAGATCCGCCTGCCGCAGCAGGTCCTCGGCGCTTGCACGTGGATCGGTGGTGGTCGCGACTCCGACCGAAAGACTCAGACCCACCGCCCGGCCTTCCACCCGGAACGGCGCCCGCAGGCTGGCGCACAACCGCTCCCCCAACGCCACCCCTTCCCGCGGAGTGGCCACATCCTCCGCGATCACGACGAACTCATCGCCACCCAGGCGCGCCACCGTGTCCTGGGGCCGGATCGCCCCGCGCAGACGCTCGGCGACCCCGGTGAGCACCTCATCTCCGGCGCGGTGACTCAACGTGTCGTTGAGCGTCTTGAACCCGTCGAGGTCGCAGAACAGCACGGCGACATACGACGACGTTCCCCACAACCGCTGCAGGGCAGCTTCCAAACGCTCCACAAGTGCATACCGGTTGGGCAGGCCGGTCAGCGCATCGTGGCGCGCCTGGTAGGTCAGGGTCTTCTCCGCAGCGCGACGGTCGGTGATGTCGGTCAACACGGCCAGGGCGAACGCCTCGTCGTCCCCACCACCTCGCACCGCCGAGATGGTCAGCGCGGCCCACAGCGTCGACCCCTCGGGGCGTACGACCCTGACCTCCCGCGCACCGCGCGCACCTTCGGCATCCGTCACCTCGGGTGCCCAGGCGGTCTGCCTGTCTTCGGGGTGCAAACACTGACGAAGATCGGTGCCCCGCAGGTCCCCAGGACTGCGGCCGAGAAGATCACCCAGCGCCTCGTTGGCGTCCAGGACGAGCCCGAGCCGGCCCTCGTCGACCGACAGTCGCGCCATCGGGACCGGCGAAAGGTCGAAGGTCAGCCGCATGATGCGGTCGCGCTGCCGATGGGTCGTGACGTCCAGAGCCACCATCCCCACCGCTCGCGCGCCACTCTCGGTGGTGGGCAGGGGGAACTTCGTGGCCATGAGTGTGCGGCGGTGGCCCCGACGGCCGAGCCGGGTGACGAAGACGTGCGAACGGCCGGAACGCAGCACCTGCAGATCCTCCTCGCGCGCCGCGGAACCGGCCGAGCCACCCAGGATGTCCGGCCAGGACCTCCCCGCCAGGTCGGGGACGCCGACCAACTCGAGCAGACTTGGGCTCGCCAACTCGACCTGACCCCGGCCGGACCCGTCGTAGTGGGTGACTGCGACCAGCGCCGGACTGTTGTCGAGCAGCGACCGCACGAAATCCTGGCTCGCCTGCAGCCGTCGCTCCCCGGCCCGCCGCTTGCCTTCCTGCAGGGCCACCGCGTAGATCAGCAGGATCCCGGCCACCGTGGCGGCCACGGTCATGAGGTGGACCGGCCATTGGGCATCCGCCGCGGCGACCCAGCCCGCCCGCACCTCACCACCGATCAGCACCGCACCGACGAGGGTGGCCGCAGCGCTGACCGCACGCAGCCCGAAACGCAGTCCGAACCACAGCAACAAGGGAGGCAACGCGTAGGCGGGACGCCCAGGGATCACCCCAGCCTCGTTGGTGGCAGCAAGCGCTGTCGTGATCGCGATCAGCACGATCAGAAGCAGCGCCTCCAGTCGCCTGCTGGAGGCATGCGGCATCCGCCAGTCGGTCACGTCGAGAAGACCGGGAGCGGGCAGAGCGATCCCGAGGCAGAGGGAGACCCACCAGAACGGCCACCGATCGGCTTGGGCCGGCAGCACCGTCGCCAGCAGCGTCGCACCCAAGGCACTGACCGCGATGGTGGCGCAGCCGAAGACGAACAGATCGAGCAGGGTATGGATCCGGCGGACCCGTGCCAGGTGGAGGAGGACCGAGACCCCGATGGCACCCGCGATCGCGCCGGCGGCCAGCCAGAGGCTCGAGTTCACTGAGAACCCGATCAACAGGTAGGCGGGAAACGTGACCAACAGACCGCCGATAGCCACCAGTCCGGCAGGTACAGGTGGCATGAGCCGGGCCGCCGCCACGACGATCCCCGCACACAGCGCCAGCGGGGGCAGACCGTCCCCGGGCGCTGAGATCACCGTCAGGAGCCCCGTGACAGCGACCGCCAGCGCCCAGCGCACACCTGGGCGCGGCACGGCCAGACCCGAATCGGGCATACAACAGACAGTAGTTGATTAGTCACTGATTGTGAACGGTGACCGCGTGGCCTTTCGTGGCCTCACTCAGCGGTCTCGTCCAAGGCCGCAGCGACATCGACCTCTGGGTCCGATGCCGTCATCCAGCCGATCACCTGATGTCCGATCTGCTGTGCGGTGAGCCCGATCGCGTCCAGTGTCTGCGCCCTCGTGGCATGTTCCAGGAAACGCTGCGGAATACCCAAGGAGCGGGCGGGCACGGTGCTGCCCGCCGCGCTGAGTGCCCCTGCGACTGCGGCCCCCACTCCCCCGACCACGCCGTTGTCCTCAATGGTCACCACCAAGGAGTACTCCCCCGCCATGTCGACGATCTCAGCGGGCACCGGCTTGACCCACCGGGGGTCGACGACCGTGACCGCGATGTCCTGAGCGGACAGTCTGTGCGCCACATCGACTCCGACTCCTGCCATGGAGCCCACCGCCACGATCAGCACCCCGCCGGTCGCATGCTCTGCGAGGATGTCGACGTCACCCACGGTCCGCACCGCCGGCAGGTCGGCGGGCAGAGCTCCCTTGGGGAACCGCACCACGGTGGGGGCGTCGTTGACGGACACCGCCTCGCGGAGGCTCTGACGTAGTCCGGCACCATCACGCGGCGCCGCCAGACGCAGCCCGGGCACGACCTGCAGGATGGACATGTCCCACATGCCGTTGTGACTCGCGCCGTCATCACCGGTCACGCCGGCCCGGTCCAGCACGATGGTGATACCGGCCTTGTGCAGGGCGGCGTCCATCAGCACCTGGTCGAACGCGCGGTTCAGGAACGTCGCGTACACGGCGACCACCGGGTGCAGACCACCCATCGCCATGCCGACCGCCGATGTGACGGCATGCTGTTCGGCGATGCCGACGTCGAAGACACGTTCCGGATACATCTGTTTCATCGGCGCCAGACCGGTCGGACCCAGCATCGCCGCGGTGATCGCGACCACGTCGGGGCGCTGCGCGGCGATGTCGCAGATCTCCTCGGAGAACACCGAGGTCCACGAGGTCGCGGCCTTGCCCGTAGGGCGACCCGTGGCGGGATCGATCACTCCCACGCCGTGGAAACGGTCGGCTTCGTCCTGTTCCGCGGGCGGATATCCCCGACCCTTCTGGGTCAGCACATGCACGAGTACCGGGCCGGGGTAGCGCTTGGCCCTGCGCAGGGCCTGCTCGACAGCAGCACGGTCATGCCCGGGCACCGGACCCAGGTACTTCAGTCCGAGGTCCTCGAACATCCCCTGCGGGGCGACGACGTCCTTGACCCCCTTCTTCAGCCCGTGCAGCGTCTCGAACGCTGGACGGCCCACGACCGGCGTGCGGTCCAGGACCCGGCGGCCCCACTCCAGGAACCGCTCGTAGCCCTTGGTGGTCCGCAGCGTCGCCAGGTGATCGGCGAGTCCGCCCACCGTCGGGTCGTAACTGCGCTCGTTGTCGTTGACCACGATCACCATCGGCCGGTCCGAACCCGCGATGTTGTTCAGCGCCTCCCACGCCATGCCGCCGGTCAGCGCGCCATCGCCGATCACGGCGACCACGTGCCGGTCGCCGAGCATCGCGCGCGCCTCCCAGGCCTTGGCGAGTCCGTCCGCGTACGCCAGCGCGGTACTGGCGTGCGAGTTCTCGATCCAGTCGTGCTCGCTCTCGGCGCGACTCGGATAGCCGGACATTCCACCGCGCTGGCGCAACGTGTCGAACCCGTCCCGGCGACCCGTGACGATCTTGTGTACGTAGGCCTGGTGGCCGGTGTCCCACAGCAATGCGTCGCGCGGAGAGTCGAACACGCGGTGCAACGCCAGCGTCAGTTCGACGACTCCCAGGTTCGGCCCGAGGTGCCCACCTGTGCGGGACACCTTGTCCACGAGGAACTCGCGGATCTCCGCGGCCAGGGCCTCGAGTTGAGCATCGTCCAGGGACTGCAGATCCGCCGGCTCGTTGATCGACTCCAAGTACACCGTTTCAGTGTACGGCGGCGCGCAGCCGGCGCCCGGCGGGAGACGCCACCGTGGAGTCGTGCTGGCGCGAAGGGTCCGTCCCGCACCGTGAGCCGTACTGTCCAGACGGCGGCAACCCGGTTAGACGGCGGCAACCCGGTTGGACGGCGGCAACCCGGTTAGACGGCGGCAACCCGGTTAGACGGCGGCATCTTGGTTAGAGACACGGCACTCCGGTTAGTCCTATACGGCCGTGGGACTCTAACGAACCGGCCGCCGACTAACCAACCTGCCGATCTCTAACCGGACTGTCCAAGCCGACCCACCGACCCTGCCCCCGGCCCAAGGCCTTTACGCACGCCGCGCCGCCTTGACCAGATGGGGCCGGTAATCCCCACAGCGCACTCCCGCTGTGCACGGCCCCGACCACCCAGCAACCGCAGCCCCGTGACCAACCGCCCTGGACCGAACGTTCACGGGAGTGCCAGTGCCACCGTTTACAGCCGCGGCTTCCACACCTGTCCCCGCATGGACTGCTCGACCAACTCGATCTCGCGAACGCTGCGACTGAACTGTGCGGCCAGTTCCTCGAGCGCGACCAACGCGACCTGGACATCTGTCGGATCCAGGTGATCGCGCAGTTCGGCCCGCAGATCGCGGTAGACGTCGCGAGTGCCCGCCAGCGTCGCGTTCGCATGCAGGCGCGCAGCCATCGCCAGCACCAGCGGGTAGCGGCGCAGAGGTGACGTCCGGTACTCCGGCGGCAGCCGATCGAGCAGCCAACCCGTGACCTGCTCGGCGAGCCCGGCGCCCGGAGGCGGCAGGTCTCTGGGCCATCCCGGCGGTGTGGCCGCGGTCACGACTCCATCAGTGACCGCAGGACGTACTGCAGAATGCCACCGTTGCGGTAGTAGTCCGCCTCGCCAGGAGTGTCGATGCGCACGACAGCATCGAACTCCACGACACCGTTGTCCGAAGCCGCCCGGACCGCGACGGTCGCCGGAATGTCACCGTCGTTGAGTGCAGTGATCCCGCTGACGTCGAAGACCTCGGTACCGGTGAGCCCGAGACTGTCCGCGGTCTGACCGTCGGGGAACTGCAGCGGCAACACACCCATTCCGATCAGGTTGGAACGGTGGATGCGCTCGAACGACTCCGCGATCACCACCTTGACCCCGAGCAGGGACGTCCCTTTGGCGGCCCAGTCCCGCGACGACCCCGAGCCGTACTCCTTGCCGGCCAGGATCACCAAGGGCGTTCCGGCAGCGGCGTAGTTCTGCGCTGCGTCATAGATCGTCGACTGCTCCCCGGTGGTGAAGTCGACTGTGAAGCCGCCCTCCACACCCGGAACGAGCTGGTTGCGCAGCCGGATGTTGGCGAAGGTGCCCCGAATCATGATCTCGTGGTTGCCCCGGCGCGAGCCGTACGAGTTGAAGTCCTTCGGGGTGACACCGTGCTCGGCGAGGTAGCGCCCCGCGGGCGAATCCGCCTTGATGGCCCCCGCCGGCGAGATGTGGTCGGTGGTCACCGAGTCCCCGAGTTTGGCGAGCACCCGCGCACCGCTCACATCGGCCACCGGCGCGGGCACCGGCTGCATGCCATCGAAGTACGGTGGCTTCCGGACGTAGGTGGAATCGGCGTCCCAGGCGAACGTGGACCCAGTCGGAGTCGGCAGGTTCTGCCACGTCTGATCGCCGGCGAAGACATCGGCGTAACGACGTGCGTACATGTCATCGTCGATGGCCCGCCGGATCACTTCTTGGACCTCGGCGTCGGTAGGCCAGATATCCCGCAAGTACACCGGTTGACCGTCCGTGCCGGTCCCCAACGGCTCGTTCACGATGTCGACGTCCATACGGCCGAGCAATGCGTAGGCGACCACCAACGGCGGCGAGGCGAGGTAGTTCATCTTCACGTCCGGGTTGATCCGGCCCTCGAAGTTGCGGTTGCCGGACAGGACCGAAACGGCCGCCAGATCGGCACCCTGGATCGCTTCGCTGAGTTCTGTCGGCAGGGGCCCGGAGTTTCCGATGCACGTCGTGCACCCGTAGCCGACGATGTCGAAGCCCAGCTTCTCCAGGTAGGGGAACAGCCCGGATTTCTCGTAGTAGTCGGTCACCACCTGCGAACCTGGCGCCAGAGTGGTCTTCACCCAGGGTTTGCGGGTCAGCCCGGCCTCGACGGCCTTCTTGGCCAGCAGCGCCGCACCCAACATCACCGATGGGTTGGAGGTATTGGTGCAACTGGTGATCGCCGCGATCACGACCGCGCCGTGCCCGATCGTGACCTCCTGGCCCTCGAGCGTGAGGGTCGCGGTCCTATCGGGTTCGTCGGTGTAGGTCGGCAAGGCGTCGGAGAAGGCCTGCGCGGCCGCGGACAGCGCCACCCGGTCCTGCGGACGCTTGGGCCCGGCGAGACTGGGGACCACATCTGCGAGGTCCAGTTCGAGGTACTCCGAGTAGGTCGGCTCGTGGTCGGCGTTGTGCCACAGCCCCTGCGCCTTGGCATACGCCTCGACCACCGCGATCTGCTGCTCGCTGCGGCCCGTGAGGCGCAGATACGCCAGGGTCTCGTCGTCGATCGGGAAGATCGCCACTGTCGAGCCGTACTCCGGGCTCATGTTGCCGATGGTGGCGCGGTTGGCCAGCGGCACCGCGGCGACGCCCTCGCCGTAGAACTCGACGAACTTGCCGACCACGCCGTGCTGGCGCAACATCTCGGTGATGGTCAGCACAAGGTCGGTGGCGGTGGCGCCTGCGGGCAACTCGCCGGTCAGTTTGAAACCGACCACGCGTGGGATCAGCATGCTCACCGGCTGGCCCAGCATGGCGGCCTCCGCCTCGATGCCGCCGACGCCCCAGCCGAGAACCCCGAGCCCATTGACCATGGTGGTGTGCGAGTCGGTGCCCACGCAGGTGTCCGGGTAGGCCTGACCGTTGCGGACCATCACCACGCGTGCCAGGTGCTCGATGTTGACCTGGTGAACGATGCCCGTGCCCGGTGGGACCACCCGGAACTCGTCGAACGCACTCTGCCCCCACCGCAGGAACTGGTAGCGCTCACGGTTGCGCTCGTACTCCAACTGCACATTGAGCTGCAGCGCCTGGGGTGTGCCGAAGTAGTCGGCGATCACGCTGTGGTCGATGACCAGTTCGGCCGGTGCCAGCGGATTGATGCGCGCCGGATCACCACCCATGTCCGTGAACGCCTCGCGCATGGTCGCGAGGTCGACCACGCACGGCACCCCTGTGAAGTCCTGCATGATCACCCGTGCGGGCGTGAACTGGATCTCCTGGCTGGGCGCCGCAGTGGCATCCCATGACGCCAAGGCGCGGATCTGGTCGGCCGTGACGTTGGCCCCGTCCTCGGTGCGCAGGAGGTTCTCCAGCAGCACGCGATGCGTGTACGGGAGGTTCAGCTCGCCGAGCGCGTCGAGCCGGAAGATCTCGAACGATTCCTCCCCCACCTGCAACTGCGACTTGGCACCGAAACTGTCGAGGCTTGCCACTGGTTCTCCCATCGCTGGTCGGTCGCCCACCAGCCTAGTTGCTGCCCGACCCCGGCTCCTCCTTGACCACCGCTCGACAAGGTGTGCCCTCCACCCCCCGCACCTTCAGCGGAAACGCCTCCAGCCACAGCCGGCCGTCGCCGAGCCCCCCGAGGTTCACCAGCCCTTCGAGGATGAGCACTCCGGCACGACAGAGCAGGACGTTGACCTCGTAGTTGCTCGTCGTGCGAGATTCCAGGCCGACCGAGTCGATCGCGATCATCCTCACACCGGACTCGTGCGCCAGCCAGGCGGCGGCCCCGAGGGACACGCCGGGCCGCCGCGCCGGATCCAGATCCGTCGCGCCCGTTCGGATCACCTCGTCCATGTGACCCGATCTCAGCAGCAGGATCCGGTCGCGCAAGCTGCGTCCGTCGAGGGCATCGAGCAGGTCGGTCAACTGCGTGTCCACGCCGCGCGCCGGCATGTCGACCAGCACCGCCTCACCTTCGAAACGGTCCAGCGGGAACTCGTCGATCGTGGCGCCGTCGGCGACGAAGTACCGAGGCCCTTGCACGTGCGTGCCGGCCTGCGTCGGCGTCGACAAGTGGTACACGTATTCGGGATTCGTCCCGGTCACGACATTGAACGGCCCGGTCACGGTCACGGGTTCATCGCCGGGGAAACGGAAGTCGTCCATCCAGCACGACACGTCGACAAGACGGTATGTCATGTCGACTCCTTGCGCAGACGGACCACGGTCTCCACGTGGGCGGTTCCCGGGAACAGGTCGAAACCGCGGATGTGGTCGGGCCGGTATCCGTGGTCGGCGAACAGGCCCAGGTCCCGCGCCAGTGTGGACGGTTCGCACGAGACGTAGACGATGGTTGCCGCGCCGCTGCCGGCGATGGCGGAGACGACCTTCCCCCCGGCCCCTGCACGTGGCGGATCCAGGACCACCAGATCTGCCCCCGACGGCCGCCAACGGCGCACATCACTGCCGATCACCCGCACGCGTGGGTCCCCCGCCGCATTCCGCCGGGCGAATGCCGCTGCGCGACGGTCCCCCTCCACGAGCACCATCTGCTCGACGTGCTCGTCGAGCAGACTCAGGCCGAACAGACCCACCCCGGCGTAGAGGTCCACGATCGTCCGGGCCGGTTCCACCAGTGTCCGGACCTCGTCCACGAGGGTTGCCGGCGCCAGGGTGTGTGACTGCCAGAATCCATCGGTGCTGCACGCGAACTGTCGGCCACCGACGACGTACAGGTGCTCCTCGACACCCTCGATCTGCCTGCGCCCGTCGGCCTGGACAGCCATCACGGCGCGACCGGCATCGCTGACACTGACCCGGACCTCGGCGCCGGGCGGCCACCGCCGTTCGAGCAACTCCGGCAGATCCAGTTCTGGGGCCGCCTGCAGGCAGTCCCCGACGGCGACGATGTGGTCACTTCGCGACGTGTGCAGCCCGAGCCGCCCGGTGGGATCGGCGTGCAATGTCATGCGCGTGCGCCATCCCCGCTCGAGACCCAGTGGGATCACCACGGGCTCACGCGAGATCCCAGCGATGCGTTGCAGGGTTTCGGCCAGCACCTGTTCCTTCAGTCGTCGTTGCTCTTCCGGTTCCGCGTGTAGCCAACTGCATCCCCCGCACAAGCCGGGCCCGAACCACTCACACGGGCTGGCGCGCCGAGCAGGGTTGGGATTCGCGAGGACCTCGATGGCATCCGCTCGCAGGAAGCGACTGCTCTCGCCCGTGACCTGCGCCGCCACCATCTCCCCCGGCAGGCTGTGCCGACAGAAGACGACCCGGCCGTCCGAACGCCCCACACAACTACCACCGTGTGCCGGCTTGTCCACCCGCAGAACCAGGTCGGACACCGATCACTCCCGGATCTGCGAGGGGATCCCCCGGTAGATGGCACCTGGCGCCTCGGCGTCCACCTTGTCGGCGACGCGATCGCTGGACTCCAACTGCCACGGCACGCTCACCACCATCACACCGGGCGTGAACAGCAGCCTGCTCTTCAGTCGCAGCGCGCTCTGGTTGTGCAGCAGGTGCTCCCACCAGTGACCGACGACGTACTCGGGGACGTACACGGTCACCAGGTCGCGTGGGCTCTCGCGGCGGAAGTTGCGCACGTAGTCGACGATGGGCTTCGTGATCTCGCGATACGGACTCTCCAGCACCTTCAAGGTCACGGGGATGTCGCGGCGCTCCCACTCCTCGATGATCGCCTCCGAGTCACCAGGACTGACCTCGACGGTCAGCGCCTCCAGGGTGGAGGGCCGCGTGGCCCGCGCGTAGGACAGTGCACGCAGGGTGGGCTTGTGGATCTTAGCCACGAGGACGATCGCGTGCACACGCGCAGGCAGCAGGAAGCGCTCATCGTCCAGCGGCGTCAGTTCGATCGCCACCTTCTCGTAGTGGCGCTGGATGGCCTTCATGATGACGAACAGGACCGGGATCGCGATGCAGACGATCCACGCCCCACGAGTGAACTTGGTAGCCAGCACGATTATGAGGACTGTGCCGGTCATGACGAATCCGATGCTGTTGACGACCCGTCGCCGGGAGTACTGCGAACGGACCGTCGGATCCTCCTCCGTGCTCAACAGCCGTGTCCAGTGACGGGTCATGCCCAACTGGCTGAACGAGAAACTGATGAACACCCCGACGATGTACAGCTGGATCAAGGCCGTGACGCTCGCCTCGAAGATGTAGACGAGCAGGATGGCCATGAACGCAAGCGTCAGGATGCCGTTGCTGAACGCGAGCCGGTCGCCGCGGTTGTGCAGCTGTCGGGGCAGGTAGTTGTCCTGGGAAAGGATCGAGCCCAGGACCGGGAAACCGTTGAAGGCCGTGTTCGCGGCCAACACCAGGATCAGTGCCGTCACCGTCGACACGTAGATGAACATCACCGGAAAGTTGCTGAAGACGGCCTGCGCGATCTGCGCAATCACGGTCTTCTGCTCCTGGCCCGCGGGCAGACCGATCAGGTCCTCGTTGTACTCCGCCACCTTCACCTTGGTGACCAGCGCGAGGATCGTGACCGACATGAACATCGTGATGCTGAGCATGCCGAGCATGACCAGCGTCTTGGCTGCGTTCTTCCCCTTCGGCTTTCGAAAAGCGGGCACGCCGTTAGCGATCGCCTCGACTCCGGTCAACGCGGTGGACCCGGATGAGAACGCACGCGCCAGCAAGAACACCAGCGCCAAGCCGGTGAAGGTGGCTTCGGGCTTGATCTCCCACCCCGCGGACTCGGCGAGCATGGTGTCCCCGGCCGCCCACCGCACCGCGCCGGTGATGATCATCGCGAAGATGCCGATGATGAAGGCGTAGGTCGGAATCGCGAACAGCGTTCCGGATTCACGCACCCCGCGCAGATTGAGCAGCGTCACCACGATGATCAGTCCCACAGTGAGCGCCACGAGGTGCTCGCCGAACCACGGTATTGCCGACGCGATGTTGGCCGAGGCGGCCGACATGGACACCGCCACCGTCAGGATGTAGTCCACCAGCAGTGCGCTGGCCACTGTCAAACCGGCGTTGGGCCCGAGGTTCTTGGTGACGACCTCGTAATCGCCACCACCGCTGGGATAGGCCTGGACGTTCTGGCGGTATGAGGCCACGACGACGATCATGACCGCTACCACACACAGTGCGACCCACGGCGAGTAGGCGAAGTATGCGAGCCCGCCCAGCGACAGCACGAGCAGGATCTCCTGGGTCGCATACGAGACCGAGGACAACGCGTCACTGGCGAAGACGGGAAGTGCGATTCGCTTGGGCAGCAGTGTCGAGTGCAACTTGTCACTGCGCTGAGCCCGGCCGAGCAGGAGCTCCTTGGGTGTGAGCACGACACCGATGGTAGACCGGTGAGCACCTCTGGTGGCACGCGAGTAGCGTTGCACTGTGCATTTCGTGGTGATGGGGTGTGGCCGTGTCGGATCCCGACTCGCCCGCAACCTCGACGAACTGGGCCACTCAGTGGCCGTCATCGACCAGTCCGCGGCGTCCTTCAGCCGGCTCGGCTCGGGTTTCGAGGGCAAGACCGTACAGGGCATCGGATTCGACCGGGATGCGATGCTGGCCGCCGGCATCGAGCAGGCGCAGGCGTTCGCGGCCGTGAGCAGCGGTGACAACTCGAACATCGTCGCGGCGCGCGTGGCCCGCGAGAAGTTCGGCGTGGAGCGGGTCGTCGCCCGGATCTATGACCCCCGACGCGCTGCGATCTACGCCCGGCTGGGGATCCCCACCGTGGCCACCGTGGCCTGGACGACCGAGCAGGTGATGCGACACCTTCTGCCCGGCGACCCGGCCCAGCTGTGGACCGATGAGACCGGCGCAGCCGTGATGCACCGCGTGGAACTCAACCGCACCTGGTACGGCCACCGCGCGGAGCACCTGACATTCGGCCTGCCCTCGCGGGTCGCGATGATCTACCGCGAGGGTGGCGTCATCGTGCCGACCGCTGACAGCGTTCTGCAGGAAGGCGACGAACCGGTCCTGCTCACTGCCAAAGAGGCGTTCGACGAGGTGTGCGAGCACTGCGCCGGGAAGGCGGTTGATCCGGAATGAAGGTAGCCATCGCCGGGGCCGGCAAAGTCGGCAAGTCCATCGCCCGCGAACTCGCGGGGATCGGCCACGACGTCCTGCTCATCGACCGGGATGCCGTGCTGGTCGAGAAGTCCCGCATCGAGGGGGTCGACATCGTCAAGGCTGATGCCTGCGAGATGGCTTCCTTGGATCTCGTCGGGCTCGAGCATTGCCAGGTGGTGGTAGCCGCGACCGGCGACGACAAGGTGAACCTCGTGGTATCCCTGCTCGCCAAGACCGAGTACGGAGTGCCGCGCGTGGTGGCGCGCGTGAACCACCCCAAGAACGAGTGGCTGTTCGACGAGATGTGGGGGGTGGACGTTGCCGTGTCGACGCCGCGGTTGCTCAGTGCCCTGGTCGAAGAGGCCGTTGCTGTGGGCGACTTGGTCCGACTGCTCACCTTCCGGCAGAGCAAGACCAACCTCGTCGAAATGACCTTGCCCCATGATTCCCATGTGATCGGCATGGCGGCCGGCGATGTGGAATGGCCGGTCGACACCGCTCTGGTGGCGATCCTGCGCGAGGACCGCGTCATCTCGGTCACCAGGGACGACCCTCTGGAAGTCGGCGACGAGTTGCTCTTCGTGGCCACCGAGGAACAGGAGAAGGCCCTCTCCGACCTGTTGCACTGAGAGCAGCCCGTTGGGGCCTGGCTCAGCGGATCCGTGCGCAGGCTTTCGGTCCGCGCACGGGTAGCCCGCCCAGCCTGTCCACCTGACCCGCGATCGCCTGGCCTGCGGCCCAGCCGGAGGCCCGCACATCCCCGTAGGTCAGCACGCGCTGGCGGGCAGGAGCGCGCAACGCCGAATACGGCGATCCGGTCGCGACCCACACGTCGGCAGCGCCGGGCGATCCCGACGACACCACGACGCGGGTCGGCCCGGAACCGACGCCTGCGGCCCGCAGACCCTGCCGCACACCTTGGGCCACCGGGCCGGCGCCCACCACCGTGGCTCCTCGCGCCACCAGGTTCCGGCAGGCCCCAAGCACCGTGATCCCCGCCGCCGCTGTGGCGCGGGCGATCTTGCGTGTTGACTTCTTCGACGGTGCAGCCGGGTAGCGCGGCTTCGACGTGAGCAGGCCGAGCCGCTCCTTGGCCTCGAGCACGTGCACCACAGCCTCGCGGACACGGGCATTGGACAGCACCGATCCCCCGGCAGCCCTGCGGACCTGCGCCACCGCAGCACCTGGGTCGTTGGGCATCAGCAGCACATCGCTGCCGGCCGCGATCACGTCGCGGTAGAGGTCAGGCCTGTCGGCCACCGCGCCCATGCCCAGGGAGTCGGTCACGACGAGACCGTCGAAACCCATGTCCTGCCGAAGCAGTCCGGTCACGATCTTCTTCGACACCGTCGCCGGGCGGTCATCCACAGCCGGCACGGTCACATGCGCAACCATGACTGCGGGGACCCCCGCTTCGATCGCGTCACGGAACGGGGGCAGGTCGACGCGATTCATGACCGCACGTGAGTGGGTGACCTCGGCCAGGCCCAGATGACTGTCCGTGGCCGTGTCCCCGTGCCCCGGGAAGTGCTTGGCAGTGGACAGCACATTGGCGGAATCAAACCCCACCACCTGCGCGGCCACCGCATCGCCCACCACCCCCGGGAAGGCGCCCGGCGACCGGATCCCGATCACCGGGTTGCTGGGGCGCACGTTGACGTCGGCCACCGGCGCGAAATCGATGTTCACCCCACCCGCGGCCAGCCAGCGTCCAGTGAGGTCCGCGGTCTGCTGCGCGGCGCGCTGCCCGGTGTCGCGGTCACCGGCCACCGCGGCACCGAGCACCATGGCGCCGGGCAACGTCACCGGCATACGCATCCTGCGCACCAGCGTTCCGTTCTCCTGGTCCGCCCCGATGAGCAGCGGTGGCAGTCCAAGGGCACGCGCCTGCACCTGCGCCGCCTTCACGACACGGGCCCACTGCGCCGCCGTGCCGGGCGCCATGATGATCAGGCCACCGGGACGGGTCTGGCGGACCAGGGCTCGTGCCGCGGCCGGGTCCAGGGACCCCACAGGTGGCATCAGCATCTGCCGGACCCGGTCCTGCGCCGACAGGTCCGCGTACACGGACTCCACCACGGACGAGGTCCGTACCGCTTCGTCCGGCGGCGTGGACGGCACGGCCGCCTGTGGTGCCGGACTGGCCGAACATGCCGCGCTCAACGACACGGCAGCGGCCAGAACCAGCGATCTACGCACAAACTCCACCCTAGGCTTGGCACAATGGTCCTGGTGCACGGCTCACCCAACGCCGTCACCACCGTCGTACGGTCACCCCGATCGACCAGGAGGAAACCACCCATGAGCGTTCTCTCGCAGGTGCTCGAACCCCTCGGCGTCACCGCCGCATCCGACCAGGCAGCCGACGTTGTCATCCTGCACCACGTCCCGGATCCGGAGCTGCTCGAGCAACTGCGCTCCGGCACCACGGTCGTGTGCACGAGTTCGCCGGACGTGCTCGCGGCCTTGGGCGTGACGACCCACCCGCTTCCCGCCCGCCCTTCGCACGACCCGCTGGTCGCTGACCCGGTCTACACGGTGCGCGGTGCAGATGTCGAGTTCCCGCTCTCCGGCGCCATCGGCATCGAGTGCGACGAGGTCTGGGCCACCGCCGACGGCATCCCGGTCGCCGGGAGGGTCGACGGACTGTCTGTGCTCGCGGGCCGCTGGGAGGACGCCATCGCCGACGAGAACGGGGCCCTGTTCTGGGCCAGGACTGTCCTCGGAAAGGCCGACCCGGCGGTCGAAGAGATGCTGAACACGGTCCTCACGACTCCCGGACCGCATGTGGACCACCCTGCGGTGGACGTCATCGACGGCTCGTCCTGGCAGCCGCCGGCCGCACCGCAGGACCCCATCAACTCCTCGGACTTCCTGCGTGCAGTGGCACATGCGGGAAGGACGTTGCCAGGCCCGATCTATGACGCTCTCGTGGACTTCGTCGACGATGCCCCAGCAGCGGGAGCTCTGCTGCTGAAGAACATGCCACTGGGCGATCTGCCGCCGACCCCCGAGGACCCGCTGCTGGCCGATAAGGCCGATCAGGTCTCCGAATTCTCGTTGCTGACGGTGGGCCGAGTCCTGGGTCGCCCGGTGGGCTACCTGCCCGAACACGGCGGCGACGTGGTCCAGAACATCTCGCCCACCCGGCGTAACGCGGACCGGCAGGTCTCCACCTCCAGCAAGTCGATGCTCGAGTTCCACACCGAGGCCGCGTTCCACCCGCACCGCCCACGCTACCTGCTGCTGCTGTGCCTGCGCGGCGATCCCTCGGCGGCCACCACCCTGTGCAGCATCGCGGCTGTGATCGACACCTTGTCGCCGCGCTCGCGGGCCGTGCTGTTCCAGCCTCGGTTCACCACCGGCATCGACGAGTCGTACGCAGGCGGACGCTCCAGCGCGCGCTCCGTCCAGCGGCCCGTGCTCTACGGCGATCCGGAGTCCCCGAAGATGTGGCTGGACGCCGACCTCATGCAGGGCACCGATCCGATCGCTCAACAGGCCCTCGAAGAACTGGCACGTCTGGTTCGCGAGAAAGCGACCGGTGTGACCCTGGAGGCCGGCGACCTGCTGGTCGTCGACAACGACATCGCCGTGCACGGCCGGACCCCGTTCACGCCGCGGTTCGACGGCACCGACCGGTGGCTGCAACGGACGTTCGTGGTCGCCGACCACACAGCGGCTGATGGCTCTCGCAGTGGCCGCGTGATCACCACGCGCTTCATCGCCTGACTCGCCTAAGGTCGTGGCAGGAGGCCACGATGCACAGCGAGAACATCAACCATGCGTTCCTGGATCCGGTCGTCGCCGGTGACCAGGTCGACGTCTACTACCACTTCGGGCTCTCCAGCGCCGACCCCGTGATCGAACGACTGCGCGACGTACGGGCCATTGTGATGGCCGGCTCCGGTGCGCGCATCGACGAGTTCGCCAGGACGTGGAGCCGCATGAACGGTGATGCGGAGATCACCGCCCTACCCAAGGAGGAACGTTTCGTCACCCGGTACTGCGCGGGCGTGCTGTTCGCCTCTCACGGTATGGGTATGCCCAGCGCCAGCATCGCCGTTCAGGAACTGATGCGCCTGGTCTACTTCCTCAAGCGCGGCGATCTGGACGCGCTGGCCGAGGTGTTCTGGGCGCGGGTCGGTACCAGCGGCGGGGTGGGCCTTCCCGGCGGAACGATCGTGGTCACCACGGAGGGTGTCATGGCCGATCTGCGTCCCTACCGGGTGCTCAACGGCGGCATGGGCGAGTACTGGTTCGACTCCACGTTCCCCCGCGATGTCGCTGAGGACATCGTGGCCGCCAACTCCAGCAGCGGCCTGAAAGTCGTCCTGGGCAAGACCGTGGCCGGAAACGAGTTCTTCCTGGAGCAGTTCCGCCTCGATGGTGCCGTCTGTATGGAGACGCCGGAGACCAAGATGGCCTGGCTGGAGTGGATACACGACAACGGCGTCCGCAACATCGAGATGGAGGGGGCCATGCTCGCGGGCTACCTCAACCACTGGGGATTCCCAAGGTTCGCCATGATCTGCTGCACCCTGCTCGATCGCCTTCAAGGCGACCAGGTGACGGCCACACCTGAGCAACTCGGCAAGTACAGCGACGATTCCGGGGCGGCTCTGATGGCCTACCTCACCTCGACGCTAGGGCCTTCAGGACCTGCCTGAGCCTTTCGCGCCACCGCCGCAACACACCGTGTAGCCGGTGGCGCACAGTCGCTCGAACTCCTCTTGCCGCCTTTGCTGCGCACGGGTCGGCTTGGGGGTCGGCTTGTCGGTCATCGCGCCGGGGTCTCCACAGTGACGACCTGCGGCTTCTGCGCCGCGCGCAGGATGGTCGCGGCGATCAGGCCGAGGATGGCGGCGTCATCGGCGATACCGAGGGGCCCGGCGATGAGTTCAGGGATGAAGTCGAACGGTGAGACGACGTACAGCAGTCCGGCGATGATGAGACCGACCTGTGTCTTCGAAAGGCGTGTCATGAGTCCAGTGTGAAAGACGTCTTGCCATTTGACAAGTGCAGGACGGGCCCTACTTCACAATCTCGCAGAATCCATAGCGATTGCCTCGATCCCACGCAGCTTGGCCGGGGACGTACCAGGTGCGCAAGGTCCACCCCTTCTTGCGCAGCCGGTTGCATGCCTTCTGGGTTTTGCTCAGCATCCGATTCGTGCCGGGGTAGGCCTGCGAGTACGACTTCGGGATCCATACCTGGTGCGTCAGCCGGACCGCATCGGCCTTCTTGCACTTCATCCCACCCCACCCGCGCGGATTCAAGCAGACGTACGGCTTGAGGCCCAGCCCGCGCACCGAACCGGTACGCGATTGCGCCGCACTGAGCTTCTGGTTACGGCTCTGCCCGAGGCACACCGCCCACCGCTCGCCGCCGGCCCACTGCGCAGGAGTGGGCAACTGGACATTGAGGCGGGCCGAGCGCGGCATGACGTAGTTCGCCTTGGGGTACTTGGACTTGGTGGTCGTCCAGACGTAGTCGATCGCCACGGTTTGACAGGCCTGGAACGCCCAGCCCTTCATCGACGCCGATCCATAGCCGGTGGCCGCGATGTCCGCCGGCAGCGTGACGGTCCCCAGCACCTCACCGTTGTGTGCGGTCAGACAGTCCACAGTTGTTGCGGTGAACGCCGTGGCCACCCACTGCGTGCTGTCGTAGGTCAGGCACGTGCCCGTGGCAGGCGGGGCAGCGTGTGCCGGCGCGGCCGTCATCGCTGCGGTCAGGGCCACGCCGGCAGCCAGCGCGAACCTCATCAGTACTCCTCAGGGTCGATGAACAGGGTGTCGATGAGTTCCGGGTTCCGCGCCCGTGCACACAGCCAGTCGTAGTCGCGTTTGGTGTCCCACCATTGCCCCATCAGCACCGGTCCACCCTGCACCGACGACACCCGGCACATGCGACGGGCGTCGGAGTAGTCGGTGTTCGACCAGGGATGCCCACCGGCCGTTCGCCACTCGGGCAGTCCGTAGCGGGCGGTGCCGATGATGTCCGCCCAGGGCCCCGGCGAGGTGTAGAACCCCACATCGAGACCGGCATCTCGATACCCCTTGAGCACACCGTCGAGGACGGCCTTGTTGTTCTTGCGATTGGACGTCCACGGCGCCACGGGATAGGGCTCCACATCCACCCACATGAAGGAGGAGTTCAGGCCGACGCGAGCCATCGTCGCGAGGTTGAACTCGGCCTGTGCGTAACCGGTGTTGCGCAACCGGTTCCGGCGCGTGGTGGCAGGCCAGGGACCCTCCTGGCCGTACGTGGCGATCTGCTTGCGCTTCGGGAACGTCGTCATGGCGTAGGTGCCGATGTGCAATCCGCGCTTCTTCATCTTCCGGACCTGTCGCGCAATACACGGATTGGGGTAGAACCCCGGGCCGTTGGTCAAACCGATCACCACGAACTGCGCGTGCTTCTTGGGCAGCGGCTGGTCCTGCGTCCGGCGCGACGGGATCCCCATGCCCTTCGGGCAGTTCGGCCAGGAGATGTCGGCTCCCTTGCGCGGGGTCTCATCGACAGCCTGCGCGGGACCCGCGGCCGGGGCCGTCAGAGCGCCGAGCAGCACAACCAGC
Source organism: Actinomycetota bacterium (assembly GCA_020636995.1). Taxonomy (GTDB): domain Bacteria; phylum Actinomycetota; class Actinomycetes; order S36-B12; family UBA10799; genus JADKAV01. Next base: position 545,564 of record JACJWU010000001.1, read on the forward strand.
GCCATCAACCACTTCACTACAACAACCTCCGGCGTGTTTGCCCCAGGGTAACTCACGGTTCTCATACCCGGATGCGGCCGCTACGTTGGAAGCATGTTCGGAGGGATCGAGACAGGTGGAACGAAGACCGTCTGCGCGGTAGGGGCGGACGGCGCTGTCGAGCATCGCGCGCAGTTCCCCACAGGTGAGGACGCCGACGCACTGGCCGACAGATGCGCGGAGTTCTTCGCGGCGCATCCGGTGCGCAGCATCGGAGTCGGGACGTTCGGGCCGTGCGATCCCGATCCTGGATCTGCGACATACGGACACATCCTCAACACCCCCAAGCCGGGGTGGTCAGGCGTGGATCTGCTGGGCAAACTCGCCGCGCGGGTCGATGCCCCGATGGTGTTGACCACGGATGTCACCGCCGCGGCGATCGGGGAACAGCGTTACGGTGCGGGCCGCGGGAACCAGAACCTCGTGTACCTCACGATCGGGACGGGCGTGGGCGGTGGGGCGATCGTCGACGGACGCGTGTTGCACGGCAGAACGCATCCGGAGATGGGCCACATCCTGATGCCCGACATCGCCACCGGCGGGGTGTGCCCGTACCACGGCGACTGCTTCGAAGGGCTCGCGTCGGGACCTGCGATGGCGGCCAGGGAGGGCCGACCCGCACAAGAGATCCCGGACGACGACCCCGCCTGGGACCTCGAGGCCCGGATCGTCGCTGCGGGTCTGCACTCCATCACCTGCACACTCAGCCCGCGGTGCATCATCGTGGGTGGCGGTCTCGGCAGCCGCTCGGCGCTGCACACCCTGCTCCCGGAATCACTCAGCCGCTCACTGGCCGGCTACGTGCCTGCACCACTGCTGGCGGCACCGGGACTGGGTGCCGACGCCGGCGTGATCGGAGCACTGACGCTGGCGCAGGATCACAGCCAGGGTTGATGCCACCCGCCCCAGTGCGCGGTCATCGCCGCGGCCCGGGCAGGCCCCCAGCTGTCTTGGGCGTAGACCTCGATCGCCGGCGGCTCGTCGATCAACGGCTGCACGATCCGCCACGTCTCCTCCACCGAATCCTGCCTGGTGAAGTTCGACTGATCGCCGCGCAGCGCGGCCGAGAGCAACTCCTCGTAGGGCGTGCGCCCGGCGCCGCCCTCACTCGCGAAGTCCATGTCGAGGTGGATCTCACGCAGACCTGAGTCGTCGGCATCGCGGGCATGCAGGACCATCGACGCACCGGCATCAGGATCGATCCGCAGAACGAACTGGTTCGGTTGGCACCTGTGCTTGCCCTTCGCGAAGTGCAGCGTTGGCGCCCGCTGGAAGACGATCCGCACCTCGGTGACCTTCTCCGGCATGCACTTGCCGGCGCGCAGGAAGAACGGGACACCCTGCCACCGCCAGTTGTCGACGTACAACCGCAGGGCGACGTATGTCTCGGTTGTCGAGTCCGGGGCAACCCCCTCGACGTCGCGGTAGCCCTCGTACTGCCCACGCACGCAGTGCGCGGGATCGGCGTCCGGCATGGCTTGGAACACGTCCCACTTGCGGTCGTTGATGATGTCCAGCGAGGTCCCGGAGGGCGGTTCCATCGCCACCATGCTGAGCACCTGCATCAGGTGGTTCTGCACCACGTCGCGCAGGGCACCGACCGCGTCATAGAAGGATCCCCGGTCCGCGACGTCGAGATCCTCCGACATCGTGATCTGCACCGACGAGACATATTTCCGGTTCCAGACCGGGTCCAGCAGAGCGTTCGCGAACCGCAGATACATGATGTCCTCGACCGACATCTTCCCGAGGAAGTGGTCGATGCGGAAGATCTGGGATTCGTCTAAGTACTGGTGCAGGGTGTCGTTGAGTTCTTTGGCCGACTGCAGGTCATGACCGAAGGGCTTCTCGATCACCACTCTGGCGTTGTCGGTGAGGTCGACGTCGTGCAGGCCCTTGACGACCATCGCGAACAGCGACGGCGGAACCTCGAGGTAGAACGTGGGCGCAGTCGCAGCACCCATGGCCACCTTCAGCTTCTCGTACGTCGTCTCGTCCGCGAAGTCTCCTGAGACGTAGGAGAGCCGTCCGGCGAAGCGCTCGAAGACCTCGACGTCGATCGTGATCCCGGCGGCCTCGATCGACTCCCGTGCGTGTTGCCGCAAATGGTCCAGGGTCCAGTCGTCCCCGGCCACGCCGATGATCGGCACCTCGAGGGAGTTCGACAACTCCAACCGGTAGAGAGACTGCAGGGTCATACGTTTCGCGAGGTCACCGGTGATCCCGAAGACCACCAATGCGTCCGAGGCGCTCATCCCGGATTCCCTTCCCGTGTCGACGGCCGCGTCGAGGCTGTTCGCGATCAGGCTATCGACGGTGGGGGGCGCTGCGCACATCTCCGGCGGCGGCGTACCCTCTGTAGCCATGCTCGTGCGTCCTGCCGTCCCCGCCGACCTGCCCCTGTTGCTGGGATTCATCACCGAACTCGCGGAGTACGAGCGAGAACCGGATGCGGTCAAGGCAGACGCGGACGCGCTGGGCAGAGCGCTGTTCGCCGACCGTCCGCACGTCTTCGCACACGTCGTGGAGATCGACGGCGAGGTGGTCGGCATGTCGATCTGGTTCCTGAACTTCTCCACGTGGGAGGGCACACATGGTGTCTACCTGGAGGATCTCTACGTCCGCCCGACCGCCCGTGGCAAGGGAGCCGGACGCGCCCTGCTACGAGCGCTGGCGGGGGTCTGCATCGACAACGGATACGCGCGGCTGGAGTTGTCGGTGCTCGATTGGAACCTTCCCGCCATCGGCTTCTACCGCACCTTGGGCGCGGTGGGGATGGACGATTGGACGGTCCAGCGGGTCACCGGCCCGGCACTGCGCGCACTGGCCGGGGCGTAGTGGTTGACCGTCAGGCACCCAAACCCCCGCCCGCCAACGACTGGGTGCCCACACGACAACCCAGTTGACCGTCAGGCACCCAAACCCCCGCCCGTCAACGACTGGGTGCCCACACGACAACTGGGCGCAAGCCTCCCTAGACCTCCGGTATCGGCCGGGCACGCCGCGGCGACGGTGCGGGCCGACCGGCGAGCGCCGCGGCCACTCGCTGAGGGTGGTCATGGCTGTTCTCGATGAAGATCTCGAACCGATCCTGCGTGCCCGCGGTCGCCGTCCCGACGACGTAGACGTCGTCGCTGACGCGCATGGTGACCGGATCGATGACCGGGGCACCGCGGCCCCCTGCCCGTGGCACACCGAACATGTCGAACAACTCGCCGTCCTGCTCGTAGCCGATCTGCAGAACGATGTCGTCGACCTCGAGGCGTTCTCCGCCGGACAGCACGACATGCTCGCGGGTGATCTCCACGACCTCACGTGGCAGGTGACCGACGATGGCCCCTTCGTCCAACAGCGACTGCACCTCCGGCCGCAGCCAGAACTTGACGCGTTCATGAACGGCCGCACGTCGATGACACAGGTGGACCTGCGCACCCACGCGGTAGCAGCGCAGCGCAGACTCCACCGCGGAGTTGCGTCCCCCCACGATCAGGACCCTGCGGCCGGCATACCGGTGAGGGTCGCCGAGATGGCTTCGCACATGCGGCAGGTCCTCCCCCGGCACCCCGAGCCGGCGGGGTCGATCCGTGCCCCCCGTGGCCAGGACCAGCGTGCGGGCCTCGTAGGTGCGGTGAAGACCCGAAGCAGTGAGCCCCACGAGCCGCACCGGACCGACGGTGCCCGCCACCACTTCGGTGAAGGTGTCGACTTTCAACTCGTGCGTGGCCACGTACTGCCGCAGGTACGCCAAGTACTCCTCGCCCGTCAGTTTCTCCTGCGCCAGCGGGGCGATCGCCAGGCCGAACAGCGCGAGGCGTTCCGGGGAGGTGAAGAAGCGGGTGTGCGGCGGGAAGGTCCGCGAGATGGTCGCGCCCAACGGACCGGCGTCGACCACTTGGACATCATGGCCTTCTGCGCTGAGCACCGCGGCCGTCTCGAGTCCGATCGGCCCGGCCCCGACGACTAGCACGTCACTGACCCGATTCATCACATCGTCGAACGATACCCACGAGTAATCGACCGAACGGCCCGTTACCCGCTGGTAAGGGTTGGCAGGCGGCCACGGCTGTGAACAGATAGGGGCGGAGGCCAACAGACGTTCCCACCAGGAGGTATCACGATGCACCCCCCCACACCGCCCGCAGTATTCGATCTCGGCACAGACGAGCTCGCCACCGAGAGCACCCTCGAGCACGTCATCGACGGCGTGGAGTCCTTCGAGTCGGTCACGGACTGACGGATCGGGCTCGCGCCACCCACGGCCTTGCCAACTGATCGGAGAACCTCGTCAGGATCGGCCCGATGACGGCCAGGAGCAGGACATAGGTCGTCGTCAACACACCCACCTCGGCGAATCCCGACGTCACCGCCAAGCCCGCGATGACGATGCTGAACTCACCGCGGGCCACCAGTACCGTCCCGGCACGCATGCGTCCGCGGTCCGCCGCCTGCTCCCGGCCCGCGGCGTACCAACCGGTGATCACCTTCGTCACCAGCGTGACCACCATCAGCCCCAACGCTTCCGGTAGCACCGCGGGGATCGCCCCCAGGTCCACCTGAGATGCGAAGGCCAGGAAGAACACGGCGGCGAAGAGATCGCGGAGAGGCTCCATCACGCGCCGTGCTTGCTTCGCCGCCTTCGGCGGAATGGCCAGGCCGACCAGGAATGCACCCACCGCCGAGGAGACTCCGAGCAGTTCCGCCGCCCCCGCCACGAGCAAGGTCAAGCCCAGTACACGCAGCAGGACCTGCTCGTCATCGTCGTGGTTGAGCAGCCGCTCGGCGATCCGTTCACCGCGCTGGGCGAGCAGCACGATGGTCACCACGGCGGCCACCCCGAGCGCCGCCCCCAGAGCCCCCATCAGCACGGCACCACCCACGAGGACGATACCGAGCACAGGCAGGTAGACCGCCATGGCGATGTCCTCGAGCACCAGTACCGAAAGCACCGCCGGAGTCTCCCTGTTTCCGAGTCGGTTCAGATCGCTCAAGACCTTCGCGACGATCCCTGACGAGGACACCCAGGTGACCCCGGCCATGGCGAGGCAGGCCGGCCAGTCCAAGCCGATGAGCCAACCGAAGACGAATCCGGGGGTCGCGTTGAGCAGGAAGTCCACCACCCCGCTTGGCGCGTGACGCTTCATCGCGTTGGCGAACTCATCGGCTGAGAACTCCAGACCGAGGGCCAGGAGGAGCAGGACGACGCCCACTGCGGCAGCTGCCTCGAGGAACGGCTCCGCGCTGGTCAGCGAGACCGGGCCTCCCTCGGCTATGAGCAACCCTGCGAGCAGGAACAGCGGCGCGGTCGACAATCCCACACGCAGGGCCACGGCGCCCGCGGCACCCAGCAGAATGAGCAGGAAGCCCAGTTCCACCAGGAAGCTCGCGTCGCCTTTCATGACTACGCGTCGGCTTCGAACAGCGTGCGTACGCGACGGATACCGGACGCGGTACCGATGGTCACCAAGACGTCACCGGCGAGCAGGAGTTGGTCCGGCGCCGGGGAACTGATCACATCATCGCCCCGCACGATCGCAACGATGCTCGCGCCGGTCACGGTCCGGCAATGGGTGTCGCCGAGTTGCCGACCGACGAAGCTCGACGTCGCCGGCAGCCGGATCGGCTCGGAATGCAGCCCGGGGATCTCGCGGGTCAGGTCGGCCAGTTTGCGTGCGAAGCGCGGGGCGCCCAGGATCTCGGCAATGACCTCTGCCTCGTCCTCATCGACGGAGAGCAGCACCCTGCTCGCGTCCGGATCATCCCGGTCGTACTCGAGGAACTCGGCATTACCTTCGCGGTACACCACGATCCCGAGCCGTTGACCATCTCGGGTCAGGAACTCGTAACGGATGCCAACCCCCGGCAACAGGGTTTCGGAAACGTCCATACGGCCATCCTGCCGCACGGAACCGAGGGTGGGGCGTGCAGCGGAACGGAGCTCCGAGTCAAGCGCGACACGCCGTCTCGAGTGGTTTGCCTCAACTTCCTCTGCCAGGATGCCGATGTGCGGTATGTCACGTTCGGTTGCCGAAAGTGACCAGACCCCGCTAACGTCCGACCCCGTGGAGCCAGCGATGCGAGCGATCATCGGTGCTGTGGCACTGACCGTGATGGCCGCCACCCCCGCTTTCGCCGAACCGGCACCGGAGACCCCGCCGGCACAGACGCAGGTGGTCCGTCAGAAGACCCGGGTGAAGGGTTTCAAGGCGACCGTTCGCACGACCACGGACGGGAACGTGCACCGCAACCGGATGCGTGTCTTCGGCGGTACCCCCCGCCAGGTGGAGATCCAGTACAGCAGGGACGGCTCCACGTGGGTGACCCAGAAGATCAAGCAGACCGATGTCGACGGCCGGGTGAAGATCCGTATGACCGTCGCGCCCGACCGCAACCGCTGGCGGGTGAAGGTCCCGGCCACCGCTGAGTACAAGCGCGTCCGCACTCCGGTAAAGACGTTTGCTGTTCAAGCCAAGGAGACTGAATCCGCGACACCCCCGTTCCCATCCATCTCCGCGTCTCAGGTCGCGGCGAACAAGGCGTGGGCCCGGGTGTACATCCTCAACACCTACGGCTGGGGCGACGACCAATGGGTTGCCCTTGAACAGTTGTGGACGCGGGAGTCGGGCTGGAACCACCTGGCCGTCAACCCGACGTCCGGGGCCACCGGAATCCCGCAAGCGCTGCCGGGCGACAAGATGGCCTCGGCCGGCGCGGACTGGAAGACCAACCCGCAGACACAGATCAAGTGGGGCGCGTCCTACATCAAGGGCCGCTACACCGACCCACTGGGCGCGTGGGCGCACTTCAAGGCGAAGAACTGGTACTAGGCCTTCTCCACCGTGGCACGCGCCTCGCTCGACAGAGTCACATTGTCGCCCGGGTAGATCACGACCACAGACTTCGCCGACTTGGGCCAGACGAAGCGGAACGAGCCACTCTTGCGCGTAGCCGTGTGACCGAGCGTTCGCCAGCCCTTCTTGCGCAGCCCCCTGATGGTCAGGGGCGCCCGGCCGACCAGACCGTTCTGCGCGAACACGGTGCCTTTGACCTTGAGCCCGGTGTCCGTGGTGCGCACCCGCGTCAGTTCGGTGCTGGTCGAGAGTTTGCGCACTTCGAAAGGCAGTGAGAACTGACTCTGCGTGAGGAGCACACGGGAGGTCACAGTCGCGGTCCACGACCCTGCGCTGTCCGCCGGACACATCAACAGCGAGCCGGTGGCCGACATGGGCCCCTGCCCGGTGAACGCCACGGCATCGAGTTGCTTCGTGCCCGTGGGGGCCGCCGAAACCCCCACCGCCCAAGGGATCAGCGCGGAGACGGACACAGTCAATTCCACAGGGGCGCTCTGGCATTCGTAGTTGGCGAACAGCACATCGGGCACGGTGACTGTGACGCCGTCGGTACTCCCCGAGCCGGCGTGAGCCGGAGACGCGACCAGCAGCACCCCCGCACATACGCCGACCAGGACTCGCACGAGCCCACCGTAGCGCCGTCGCGGGCGGATTGAGCCGACGCACGGAGGCGCTGAGCCCGATTGCGAGGCTGTTGCCGTCCCGAGTGCCCGACTGCGCAGAGGGACGTCGCCAGACCTAGACCTGCGGTCCCCGCTCGCGTACGGCGGCCACCGACTCCATGGCCTCGCGCAACTGGCCGAGCCAATCGCCCTCGTGCTGGCCCACGAGCCGAACGCACCACGCCAGGGCCTCGGAGCGCGAACGCGCCACGCCGGCGGTCACCAGCGTGTCGAGCACTCGGCGGTCGTCCTGCTTCAAGCGAGTCATCACCGGCACGCTCAGGCGCGTGAACATCCGCTCGTCAGGCCCGCATCGCACACCCCAGGCGACCTTGCGCCCTGTGGCATGCTCAAGCTCCCTGGCCACACGGATGCGCTCGTCACGGGTCTGTTCGCGGAAGCGCCTCATGCGCCCAGCCCTGGCTGTCTCGTCGTCCAACCCCTCGTCCGAGAGCCGACCCACGATGGTGATCTCCTCACGGTCGACGACCACGTCGAAATCCTCGAACCAGTCGCCCAAACGACCGGTGAGCCACTGCTCGATCTGTTTGGTTGTAATCATGTAATCATCATTACGTTCTGGGGCGCTGCTGTCACGTGGTGTTCGCCACGGGAGAATCCGAGGGTGCGCACCAACCGCAATCGCATCGAGTTCGACCAGGGAATCGTGCGCCGCTTCCCCATCCAGTCGTGGGACCGCGACCGGCTGACACAGATCGCGCGCCGACAGCAGTCCGCGCGGGATGCGGGACTTCCCGTGCCTGCTGTGCTCGCGGTGCACGCGCAGGATCCGCACCCGCATCTGGTCATGGAGCGGGCAGGCGGAACTCCGCTGATGGAAACGTCGCTCTCGCCGACTGCACAGCGCCGACTCGGCAGCGAACTCGCCGCTTTCGCGGGCCGCATGCGCACCGTGACCGACTGGTTCGAGCCGGATCCCGAGTGGGCCGTGCTCTGGGGTGTCCTGGCCAGGGTGGCTCCTCGACCGTCGTGCGTCGCGGCTGCTGAAGAGGCAGTTCGGGCGCCCCTCAGCCTGGTCCATGGCGACCTGAGTGCCGGCAACCTCCTGGTGGACTCCGACGGCGATCTGATCGCCGTCCTCGACTGGGACGGCGCCGCCCTGGGCGACCCCGCCATGGACTGGGCTGCGCTGGTGGCCAACTGTCCGCCCGAGGTCGTGGCGCAGATGCGTGCCGACACACCCGGCCATGCCGAACTCGAGCGCCGGGCGCAGGTCTACTTGGACACCTGGCCGGTCCAGCACGACCTGTGGCTGGCAGGCGAACATCCCTGGCTATCCGGAGACCGGCCCCTCACCGAACCGCGTCTGTGAGGAATTCATCCGGTGCTCGGCGCCCCGCGGGATGTCGTCCCAGGCCCGCGGATCCTCGAGCGGTTCGATATGGATACTCACGACGGTCTCGGGAAGTTCCGCATCGATCTCATCCTCGATCTGCTGCGCGAGGTCGTGCGCCTGACGCACGCTGGAGGTCCCGGGCACGAGCATGTGCAGGGACACGAACCGCTGGCGGCCGGCCGCACGGCTCTGCAACGCGTGGAAGTGCACTTCGTCGGACTCGTGGGCGGCGAGAACGGCTACGACCTTGTCGATGTCGTCGTCGGACAGGCGCTCATCGAGTAGCCCTGACACCGATTCCCGCAGCAGCCCCCACCCCGTCCACAAGATGTTCGCCCCGACCGCCAGGGCGATGATCGGGTCGAGGATCTCCCATCCGCTGACAGCCACGGCCGCCACGGCGACGACGACACCGGCAGACGTCCACACGTCGGTGAGCAGATGTTTCCCGTCCGCCACCAGCACGACCGACCGGTGCTCCCTGCCGACCCGGATGAGGATCCATGCCACCACCCCGTTGAGCACCGAAGCCAGCACCGACACGGCCAGTCCGACGCCGACCTGTTCCAGTGGCTGCGGGTTCAGCAACCGGTTGACGGCAGTGGCGATGATGGCAGCGGCAGCCCCGAGGATGAGGAAGCCCTCGACCATCGCTGACAGGTACTCCGCCTTGCCGTGCCCGAAATGGTGTTCGGCGTCCGCCGGCCGGTTGGAGGCACGCAGAGCGAAGATCGCCACAAGCGCCGCACCGATGTTGACCGTCGATTCCAGGGCATCGGACAGCAGACCCACGGAGTCGGTGAGTTGCCATGCGAAGACCTTCAACGACAGGACGACCACACCTGTGACCAAGGACAACCAGGCGAACCGCTCCAGCTTGCGTCCGACCATCAGCTGAGCCATTCGAACAGCGTCGAGACCGGGACACTGTCGGGGACCCGCGATCGCAATCCCCGATCCGATGTCACCACCACCACATCGCTGAGATTACGCGAACGGTCCACGATGGTGTCGTCCCCTGACCCGGGAGCACGTACCACCCGCAGCAACGAGTCCAGCGGCGGGTCGGCCACATCGCGGGCCTGCCCCTCCACCACCACTTCCACATGGGCGGCCAGATACCTCTTCCCCTCCCGCATGAGTACCCGGCCCGCGAGACCCTCAAGCCTGTCCAGCAGTCGCTGCGCCGCCCCGGCCCGGTCGCGCCACCAGCCGTCCGGCCGACTTCCCACGACGTTGGCGCCATCCACGACCAGGCTCATCCGGGGCACCAGCAGATCGGGCAGCGACTCCCGAAAGCCCGGATGCAGGTCCCAGTCCGGCAGGTCGGACAGCGATACCCAGTCCAGCAAGACACTCTCGGCGTGCTCCTGCACGGGCGGTCGAACCGACGCCCGGCCGATCACCGTGTCGTAGCGCCAATCGGGGTGCTGCATCCGGCGCACACCCACCACGTCAACAACGGCGGGATCGATCGCTGCCTCTTCTTGGGCCTCCCGCAGGGCGGTCGTGACGACGGACTCGTGGGAGTCACGAGCGCCGCCGGGAATCGCCCAGGTCCCACCCTGGTGCGCCCACCTGGGCCGCAACTGCACCAGGACGTGACCATCGACCACGAGGAACAGACCGGCCGCTCCATGACGACCCCAATGCCGGGCGCCGCATCTGCAGTCCACCCAGCCGTTGCCATCGAGTTCCATGTCGCTAGGCCAGACCCGCCCGGCACGCGGGGAGGACGGCCTCCAACGTCGACGCCGCCTGCGCGGAGCCGGACTCGATATCGGGACCGGCGTGTACCTGTGCCAGCGCCTGCAAGGCACCGGCCGCGCAGGTCTGGGCATTGCGCAACTGGGTTCGCAGGACAACCACTTGCTCGCGAGGACCCGCACCCCGTCGATCAGCGGCACGTTCCGCGGCGCGCTGGGCCGCCACCTGTTCCGCCACGTCCTCATCAGCGGCACCGAGCCCTGTGTCGTCGAGGCGGGCGATGATGTCCGCCAGCCTCTCATTGGACGCCGACAACTGAGTGAGCAGTTGCTCGTTCCGGGAGGCAAGTTGCGCGTTCTCCGCCTGCAATCCCTCCATCGCGGCCACAGCGTCCTGCCGGGCACTGACCGCCTCGTCGGCACGCATCCTCAGCACAACATTGATCACGAGCATCGTCAGGGCGAAGACGGCCAGGACCGCGACCGCGATCTGCCACGGACGGCGGGGATCGCGCTCGGTCTCCGCTGCTGTGGGATCCATGGTCCGCCTCCACTGTGGTCAGCCACCTACGCTATCTGGTGTTCGCCGTTCCACCGGCTGCCGCCACGAGTGACAGGAGTCGACGTGACGCCTACCGCGATCCCGCTCTGGCTGGACCTTCTGGCAGTGGGGGTGGGCGCGACCTTCGGCGGGGCGGTGACCAACCGGAGAGGTGCACCGATCATCGGAGTGCTGGTGGCCGGCGTCGTACTCGGCCTCGGCGGCGGCATCATGCGTGATGTCATCCTCGGCGTCACGCCGGTGGCCGTCTCCAACCCGTGGTACGTGAGCACTGCGGCGTGCTGCGCGCTGCTCGGCGGACTGCTGGCCAGACGCTTGTCCGCCGACTCCACCCTGCTGGTGTTGCTCGATGCCTGGGCATTGGCGATGTTCGTGGTGGTCGGCGCGGGCAAGGCGATGGCACTCGGCGTCAGCCCACCCGTCGGGATCTTCCTCGGCATGATCACGGGCATCGGCGGCGGCACCCTGGTGGACCTGATGACCGGCGAGGTGCCGACAGTCATGGCCCAGGGTCCGTGGTACGCCAGCGCGGCGCTGCTGGCCTCGGCCTACTTCGTCGCGATGTGGACTCTGGTCCCACGCCCGGTCGACGAATGGTCCACCATCGTGCTGCTGGTGATCGTGCGGCTGCTCAGCGTCAAACGCGGCTGGGATGCACCCAATGTGGACGACCTGCGAATGCTGAGGGTGAGCCGATCCCGGCATCGATGACGCCTGCTGCCGGCCTGCCGCAGCCAGCAGTCCAGTTCTTCCGAAATCATTACCGAGTGCCTCGAGCTGTTGATGTGTGGGCCAGGCCGACAAAAGATGGATCGCATGATCAGAAAGTTGGCCCTGTCACTGTCCGTCGTTGTCCTCGTGGCGCTCGGCGTCATCGTCTTCGGCCGTCTGGCGAACACCGACATCCAGGCGATCGTTCTCACAACGCTGTTCTTCGGGGCGTTCGCCGTCGTCCTGTTCCTCGTGATACGGCGGCGGCGGGAACTGCTGGGCTGGCTCGCGGTCCCCTTCGTCGTCACAGCGGGCCTGGCCGGAGTGTGGCTGGGCCTTCCGCTGCTCACTGACAGCACGGTCGACGAGCAGGTGGTGACGGCACCCTCCGTCTCGTCCACCGCGAACGCCTCGCAGACACAGGAGAACCGCTTGGTCGCCAGCGGGCAGTTCGAGGCCGCCTCCCACCCTGGGTCGGGTAAGGCCTCGATCGTCGAGAAGCCGGACGGCGCCGGGGTCGTGACCTTCACCGACTTCGAGACCGACAACGGGCCCGACCTGGTGGTCTATCTCGTTCCCGCCGACAGCCCCGCGGGCAGTGACGAGGGCGCCATCGATCTCGGCGCGCTGAAGGGCAACCAGGGCAACCAGCAGTATGCGATCCCCGCCGGCACCGATCTCGACGAGGACTGGCGCGTCGTCGTCTGGTGCCGCGCGTTCACCGTGTCGTTCACCGAAGCGCCGCTGAGCTGACGATCTCAGAGCTCCCCTGGCCCAGCTGCGGGTGGGCGTGGTGGAAGTGGCGCCGCTCCCTGCCGCCGCCACCGAAATCCGATCACTGCCGTCGGCGGCTCGCCGGGCGTCTATCCGATGAGCTTGTCGCAGCGCGCGATGAGGAACTGCACCGCGGGCCCGAACATCGCGAAGGCCGGGTTCGTCGTCTGACCGTGGTAGTACCGGTACCAGATCTGCTGCGCGATACCCGCAAGACGGAACAGGCCATATACCTCGTAGAACAGCCAGTCGGGTCGCTCACGGCCGGCTCGGCGACAGTATTCGTCGACGAACTCGTCACGGCTGGGCATCCCGGGGGCCGTGGATGGCTGCATCCGGAACGCCTGCATGCCCTCCTCATCGTCGGGCTGCACCCAGTACGCCATGGCGGAGCCGAGGTCCATGAACGGGTCACCGACAGTGGCCAGTTCCCAGTCCAGCACCGCTTTGATCCGGGACAGGTCCGCCGGGTCGAGCACGACGTTGTCGAAGCGCCAGTCGTTGTGGATCACGCACGCCCCGACATCGGCGGGTTGACGCGCGTCCAGCCAGGCCATGACGGCCTCGCCGTCGGGCACGTCCTCGGTATGCGCCTGCCGGTAGCGCGTGGACCAGCCGGCGACCTGCCGACGGACATAGCCCTCACCTTTGTTGAACGAGGCCAAGTCGCCGGACGAGGTGTCCACCGAGTGCAGGTCGACAAGCGATTGCACGAACGTGTCGGCCATCGCCTCGACAGGTGCCCCCTCGGGCAGGTCCCGCCGCAGGATCGTTCCCGAGACGTACTCACTGACGAACAGCGGCCGGCCAATCGGGGAATCGTCGCCAGCGGTTGCCAGCACCCGCGGCACCTTGTCGAAGCCGGGCCGCAACGCCGTCAGCAGCCTCGCCTCGCGCTGCATGTCATGCGCCGATGCCGCCTTGCGCCCGGTGGGCGAGGTCCGCATCACCACGCTGTCGTGGGCGCAATCGATCTGGAATGTGAGGTTCGACGCGCCACCGGCGAACTGGAAGACTCGCGTGATGTCCCCGAGTCCTGGCACCGCGTCGGCGAGCCAGGCTCCGAAGGCCGCCACGTCGAACGCGTCCTGATCGCGAACCTGCATCTCAACCATCGAGATGGGCCTTGAGTTCCAGCCGCGCTACGTCGCGCAGGTGCACCTCGTCGGGTCCGTCAGCGATCCGCAGGGTGCGAAGTCCAGCCCACATCTCGGCCAGCGGGGTCGCTTGACTCACACCGGCGCCGCCGTAGGTCTGGATGGCGCGATCCACGACGTCGAGGGCCATCTGCGGGACCACGGCCTTGATCCCCGCGATGTGCTGTCGTGCGGCTTTGGCGCCGTCCTTGTCGATCACCCAGGCCGTCTGCAGGACCAGAAGTCGCGCCTGGTCGATGGCCAATCGGGACCGGGCGATCCACTCCCTGACCACACCCTGGGCTGCGAGGGGGCGGTGGAAGGCCACCCGCTGCAGTGCGCGGTCACACATCAGGTCCAGTGCCCGCTCCGCCATCCCGATGGCGCGCATGCAGTGATGGACGCGACCGGGCCCGAGGCGCGCCTGCGCGATCGCGAAGCCCATCCCTTCCTCAGCGATGAGATTGCTGCGCGGCACGCGGACGTCGGTGAAGGAGATCTCCGCATGTCCCGGTTGCTCGGTGTAGCCGAACACGGTCAGATTGCGTTCGATCCGCACGCCCGGAGTGTCCATCGGCACCAGCACCATGCTCTGCTGCCGGTGGGTCTCGGCCTCCGGGTCCGTCTTGCCCATCAGGATCAGGATCTGGCACCGGGGATCCATCGCACCTGTCGTCCACCACTTGCGACCGTTGATCACATAGTCATCGCCGTCGGGGTCTATCCGGGTGGCGATGTTCGTGGCATCCGACGATGCGACGTCGGGCTCGGTCATCGCGAAGCCGCTGCGGATCTCGCCGGCCAGCAGCGGCTCGAGCCAGCGCTGCTTCTGTTCGGCGGTGCCGAACATGTGCAGGACCTCCATGTTCCCCGTGTCGGGCGCCGCGCAGTTCAAGGCCTCCGGGGCCAGTTGCGGGCTACGACCTGTGATCTCCGCCAATGGCGCGTAGTCGGTGACCGACAGTCCGGACTCGTCAGGCAGGAAGAGGTTCCACAGGCCCCGTTCGCGTGCCTGCTGCTTGAGCGTCTGCACGATCGGGGGGAGTTCATGCCCACGGCCAGCCGACTCGAGTTCCGCCAACTGCTCGGCGTAGACCGGCTCAGCCGGGTACACGTGGGCGTCCATGAAGTCGGTGAGGCGTGAGATGTAATCCTGGGCTTTGGCGCTGGGTTCGAAATCCACGACCCGATCCTATGCCTGTCGATGTCGGACTCCGGGCCACCGGCGCAGCAGTCAACGCGCACGAAACCGCCAGATTCGACAAGATGGCAGACGGAACCGCCGTCTGTCTGGAGGAATCGTGGCCCACGACCCGCGTATGGATTGGGCCGACGCAGTCATGTTCGGGGTCGAAGAGGACCCCATTCTGCGCTCGGTGATCACTTTGGTGCTGCTGCTCGATCAGGAGCCGGACGAAGAGGTCCTCCGCAGCAGGATCGATCGCATGACCCGGTCGATCCCGAAACTGCGTCAACGCGCGGTGGGCAACCCGCTGAGCCTCGCACCCCCGCGCTGGGAGATCGACCCGAACTTCGACCTCGACTACCACCTGCGATGGGTGAAGGCGCCCAACCCGGACGGCACGATGCGCCCGGTCTTCACCCTCGCCGAGCAGATGGCTGAAGGGGACTTCGACAAGGCACGCCCCCTGTGGGAGATGCTGCTGGTGTCCGGCCTCAAGGACGGGCAGGCCGCATTCATCACCAAGATCCACCACTCGGTCACCGACGGGGTCGGCGGCCTCCAGATGGCCGCAATGCTGTTCGACCTCGATCGCAACGGCCAGGACCCCGGCCCGATGCCGTCGGCACCGTCAGGAGAGGCCGCATCGTTCGCCGAACGCCTGCGTCAAGGTGTCACGTTCGAAGCCCGTACCACCGTGGGAGACGTGAAGAGCGCCCTGGGCACGGGTACCGACTTCGTCAAGGACGCTGTGACCGATCCCATCGGTATGGCGACCTCGGCCGGGGAGATGGCTGCCTCCCTGTCGCGCATGCTGGCCCCGGCATCCGAGCCGATGTCCACCGTGTTCGGCGAGCGTTCACTGTCGGTGTACTTCGACCTCGTCGACGTGCCCCTCGACGAATTGAAGCGGGCGGGGAAGGCCGGCCGGGGAACGCTCAATGATGCGTTCGTGGCCGGTGTCGTGGGAGGTCTGCGTCGGTACCACGAACGGCATGGCACGGTCCCCGACGCGTTGCGGGTGAACATGCCGGTGAACCTGCGCAGTCCCGCCGATGCCGGCAAGCAGGGGAACGCCTGGGTGCCCGCGCGGTTCCCGGTGCCGATGAACGAAGCCGATGCGGCCAAGCGGATCCAGCAACTGCATCCGGTGCTCAGGCAGGCGCGGACCGAACCTGCGGCTGTGCTGACGGACCAGGTCTTCCGGCTGCTCACAATGCTGCCCCGCAGCATTGCCACCACCGTTGCCGGCGGTCTGATGAAGGGCACGGACTTCGTCGCCACGAACGTGCCCGGACCGCCCATCCCGGTGTACTTCGCCGGCGCCCAGATCCTGCGGATGTTGCCCTACGCCCCGAAGGCCGGCGCCGCGGTGAACTGCGCGCTGATGTCGTACAACGGTGTGGCCCAGGTGGGCGTCAACATCGACACCCTGGCCGTGGCGAACCCCGCCGAACTCGTCGACGACTTGCGTGCGGGGCTCGAAGAGGTCGTTGCTCTGGGGGCTCCGGCCCCGGCTCCGGCCGAGGCTGCCGCTCCCCCGGCGAAGAAGGCCCCGGCGAAGAAGGCCCCGGCCAAGAAGACCCCGGCCAAGAAAGCCCCGGCCAAGAAGACCCCGGCCAAGAAGACCCCGGCCAAGAAGACCCCGGCCAAGAAGACCCCGGCGAACTGAGAGTGCCCGTGTTGCCGGGTGAGTAGCGCATTGCGGCTCGCCGGTGATTGTGACGAAGGTGCGGCCCTTTCACCGGCGATTGTGACGAAGGTGCTGGGTCACAGGCCCTCGAACCCCGCAACATCGCAACAACGGCCGCTGTAGGGGCGCAACAACGTCACAAACGCGGCGCCGCCCTCACCCTGAACGCGCCGCCGCCGTCACAAACGCGCCGCCGCCCTCACCCTGAGCGCGCCGCCGCCATCCCAAACATGCCACCGGCCCTCACGTTGGTGGGTCGGGGGCACGGGTTCACTGGCCTGGCGGCAGTTCCTTGCCGGACCCCTCCTTGCCGGACCCCCGCGTGAGCTTGAACCGCCGCCGGAACTCCTCGACGAAGACCGCCTTCAAGGCGTCCTCATCACTGAGGTCTCCGCGCACCAGATACTTCTCCAGCACCGCCACCCAGGCCCAGCCCATGGCGGTGGTCATGCTCGCCGCCACCGTGCCCGAGATGACCATGGCCGCCGGCTGACCCCCCGGTACGACCCGTAGCAGCGACGAGACCATCCACCGGCCCGCCGTGGTGGCACCACTGGACAGCATCAGCGACCCGACCAGCGACGCCAACTGGGCGGACGGCAGCGTGGTTCCGTAGGCGGCCGTCAGCCGCGCGATCATCGCGATCTGGAGCGGGACCAGGATGGCCGCGTCGGAAAACGGAATCGGGGTCGCGCCTGTGGCCAAGGCAGACGACGCGCTTGCTGCAATGATCTTCTTAGCAGTCTGTCTTTTACGCCCCCAGTCGAGTTGCTGGGCGGCCGACAACGCGGCGACAGCGACCTCGGGGATCGTGTCGAAGGTCGCATCCAGCAACTCCTGCAAGCCGAAGACCACAGTCCCGAGGAACGGATCGGCCTTGGCGTTGGTGAGGAACACGCGCCCCTCGCCGGCCAGTGGCAGTCCCTGGCCCGCGATGTACCGGGCGAACTCAAGCGCCTCCTCGTGGATCTGCCCCTGCGCGTTGCACGGTACCTGGGTCAGCACGAACAGCACCGGCAACCCCAAGTCGTGCAGCCTGCGCACGAATGCCGCCTGGTGCTCCTCGAAGCGCCGGTCGCTCCATCGGACCGTGTACCACGCGGCGTGGATCTGTTCCGAGGCGTCTCCCCCACGACTGGCCGACACGATGTCTTCGAGCGCCTTGAGGATGCGGTCACCGGCCTCGCCGGTCTCGAATCCGCGCGAGTCGTAGACCCCCAGAATCCCGTTGGGATGCACGTAGTAGTCCAGGCCGGTCGTCACCGGGCGGCCGGTACCCGTGGCCGCCACGTCCTGCCCAAAGATCGCGTTGACCAACGTGCTCTTGCCGGTCCCGGTCTTACCGAAGATCGCGAGGTTGAAGCGCCCCAGCGAGTTCAGCGCCTGCGCGTACTCCTCCCTGTACATCCGGGTCACGTCGGCGGAGGCGAAGTCCTTCACCGCTCAAGGCTATGGGTCCGGGCCCGCAGACGTCCCCTCAGAACGGCCACGTCCAATCCCGGACCTCGGGCAGGTCCTCGCCGCGCTCCCGGATGTGGTGCTGGTGGGCGATGCGGCGATCCACCATCGCCTGCCGCAACCCTGCCGCGTGGGCACCGAGGCCCGGCACCCGGTCGATCACGTCGATCACGAGATGGAACCGGTCGATGTCGTTCCTGACACACATGTCGAAGGGGGTCGTCGTGCTGCCCTCCTCCTTGTAGCCGCGCACGTGCAGGTTGTCGTGGCCGGCGCGTGAGTACGTGAGCCGGTGGATCAGCCAGGGGTAGCCGTGGTAGTTGAAGATGATCGGCCTGTCCGTGGTGAACAACGCATCGAACTCCGCATCGCGCAGGCCGTGCGGGTGTTCGCTGTGCGGAACGAGGCGCATGAGATCCACCACGTTCACCACCCGCACCCGCAGGTCGGGAAGCTGCTCGCGCAGGATTGCTGCAGCGGCCAGCGTCTCCATCGTGGGAACGTCGCCGGCACAGGCGAGCACCACGTCCGGATCGCCCCCGCCATCGGAACTGGCCCAGTCGAAGATGCCGATCCCCCGGGTGCAGTGCATGCGGGCCTGTTCGGCGTCGAGCAGGTCGAGGACCGGCTGCTTCCCGGCCACCACGACATTGATGTAGTCCCGGCTGCGCAGGCAGTGATCCATGGTCGACAACAGAGTGTTGGTGTCCGGTGGCAGGTAGACACGGATCACGTCTGCCTTCTTGTTCACCACGTGGTCGATGAAGCCGGGGTCCTGGTGGGAGAAGCCGTTGTGGTCCTGCCGCCACACGTGCGAGGTGAGCAGGTAGTTCAACGAGGAGATCGGGCGCCGCCACCCGATGTCGCGGGTCGTGTTGAGCCATTTCGCATGCTGGTTGACCATCGAGTCCACGATGTGGATGAACGCCTCGTAGCACGAGAAGACACCGTGCCGGCCGGTGAGCAGGTACCCCTCCAGCCAGCCCTGGCAGGTGTGCTCACTCAGGACCTCCATGACCCGGCCGTCACGGCTGAGCAGCGCGTCCCACTCCTCGTCGAGCTTCTCCGCCTCCCAGGTCTTCCCGGTCACCTCCAACACGCCGTTCAGCCGGTTGGACTCGGTCTCGTCGGGCCCGAAGATCCGGAAGTTCCCAGCGGCCATGTTCATCGCCATCGTGTCGCGCAGGAGTCCTCCGAGCACGCGGGTCGGCTCATGGGTGGTCTTGGCAGGCTCCGGGACCGGCACGAAGTAGTCCATCCAGTCCGGCAACTCGAGCCGGCGCATCAGCACCCCGCCGTTGGCGTGGGGCTGGGCCGACATCCGCGATTCCCCCACCGGCGCCAGTTCCACCACCTCGGGCCGCGGCCTACCGTGGTCGTCGAACAGTTCCTCGGGACGGTAGGACTTGAGCCACTGTTCCAGTTGCCGCATGTGCTGGCGGTCGGTGTGTGTCTGCGCCAGGGGCACCTGGTGGCTGCGCCAGGTGCCTTCGACCTGCTTGCCGTCCACCACGGATGGCCCCGTCCAGCCCTTGGGGCTGCGCAGGACGATCATCGGCCACTGCACGCGGGTGGTCTTCCCCTCCTCGCGGGCTGCGCGCTGGATCTCCGCGATCTCCGCCATGGCCGTGTCCATCGTGCTGGCCATCACCTCGTGCATCCGCTGTGGATCGGACCCCTCTACGAAGTGCGGCTTCCATCCGTACCCGACCAGCAGAGCAGTGAGTTCCTCATGCGGGATGCGTGCCAGCACGGTCGGATTGGCGATCTTGTAACCGTTGAGGTGCAGGATCGGCAGCACTGCTCCGTCGGTCACCGGATTCAAGAACTTGTTGCCGTGCCACGAGGTGGCCAGCGGTCCGGTCTCGGCCTCGCCGTCACCGATGACGCAGGCAACCACAAGCTCGGGGTTGTCGAACGCGGCACCGAAGGCGTGCGACAACGAGTACCCGAGTTCGCCGCCTTCGTGGATGGAGCCCGGAGTCTCCGGCGCCACGTGCGACGGGATACCGCCCGGGAAGGAGAACTGCTTGAACAGTCTGGCCATGCCGGCCTCGTCCAGCGTCACATCCGGGTAGTAGTGGGTGTAGGTGCCCTCCAGCCACGCGTTGGCCACCATCGCCGGGCCCCCGTGCCCGGGACCCGCGATGTAGATCATGTCGGTGCCATCGCGGCAGATGATCCGGTTCAGGTGTGCGTAGATGAAGTTGAGCCCCGGTGTGGTGCCCCAGTGTCCCAGCAGACGCGGCTTGATGTCGGAGGCGCGCAGGGGCCGGCGCAACATCGGATTGTCGAGCAGGTATATCTGCCCCACGGACAGGTAGTTCGCAGCCCGGAACCAACGGTCCAGCGCGGCGGCCTCAGCGGGGTCCAGAGTGCCTGCGGAAACCTTCACCTTGCTGCGCGACGGGTTCGCCCGTTTCGTCTTCGAGGCCATGGCCCCAGCCTGTCAATACCGGTCGCCGTCCGCTACCCCGTCACGGGTCTGGGCAGCAACGTTCGACGTGTGTTCAGATGGAGACATGAGCGACAACGACGACATCGAGAAGTTGCTTCGGGAGATCGACGGTGTGACCGGCGGCGCCGGAAGCACCGGCGGGGCACAACCGCCTGCGCGTCGCCCGGATGCAGAGGTTCAGAAGAGCGACGAATCCTCCGGGGGAACTGGCCTGGCGATCGTCGTCGCGGCGGTGGTCGGAGTGATCGGGCTAGTGCTGGGCGCCGTGCTGACCTGGGTGCCCGGAATCGGGCCGGTCGGGTTGGGCCTCGGGGGTTTCCTCGGCGCCTTCATCGGCGTCCTGCTCGGCCGTCGCTTCGGCTAGCCGCTTCTGAGCGAACACGGGCCGGAGCAACCGGTAGGTGACGTACGCCCCGAACAGGAACAGTGGCCACCCCATGATGATGCGCGCCGTGCCGAGGGCCCCGACCCATCCGGCCAGGTAGAGAGGCACCTGCACAACGATCCGGGCCCCGAAAACGAACACCCAGACCCACGTGGCGGCCGCGAACACACGCCGGAGGTCCGGTTCCTGGCGCCAACCGGTGGGATCGCCGGTGAAGGCGCCCACCACGACCCCCATCAGCGGCCATCGCACGAGCAACGAGATCAGGAACGCCGAACCGTACACGACGTTGACGATGAGGCCCCACAAGAAGAAGTCGCGGGCCTCCCCGGTGCGGGAACTGACATAGGCGGAGATGGCCACGCCGGCGAAACCGGCCAGCACCTGGGTGAGTGGTTGTCGGCGGAACAAACGCCAGATCAGGATGATCACTCCGGCGCCCAGCGCCGCGATCAGTGCGGGCTGCAGGACGCGACCGTTGAGCATGAACACCACGACGAACACCACCGACGGCAGTGCGGAGTCGATCATGCCCCGCCACCCGCCGAGGGCACGCTCGAGCAGCACGGCCTCCGGGTGCGCCGGCGCAGGCTGCTGTTCGGCCGTCACTCGCTGCCCGGGATGGTCAGCTCGTACTCGGGATTGAAGATGACCTTGCGACCATCGCGCAGCGCCACGCGTCCGCGCGCACTGATCCGCCGACTGGGGACGATGCCCGTGAGGCGCCGCCGACCGAGCCACACCAGATGCACCATCCCGGTCTCATCAGAGACATCGGCCTCGAACGACTCCACACCGCCACTGGGGTGCAGCGTCACGCTGTGCACGGAACCTGTGACCTCCACGACCTCCCCCACTTCGGCATCGCAGATGGTCACGTGCTGGCACAACTGCCCCGTGCTCGTGCGCGCGCGCCATGTCTTCTCAACGGTCACCGTTCCAGGGTACGGCGCTCGCCGGAACCTGTCGCATCCCCGTTTGGCCAACGGCATCCCGGTGGTCCGGTACGGACGCACACGACGGACGAGGACGCTGAAGGCTGACCACGACGCGCGGCTCCGAGCGGGAGTCCGAGAGTGGGCCACGTGAGGACCCATGTTCAGCACAATGGCGTCATGACCACCTGCCTGCTGTTGCACGGGGCGGGCTCCACCCCAGAGTTCATCGGTCGCACTTTCGGCCCCACCTCGACCGCGCGGGGCTGGAAGCTGGTCGCCCCCGATGTGCGCGGGGCGACCATGGAACAGATGGTCGAGATCATCGCGCGGGCGGACCTCGCGGACGGCGACGTGGTAGGCGGGGTCTCGCTCGGTGCACACGCCGCAGCACGCTTCTGCGCTACCAGCGGCTGGCACGGCAGGCTCTACGCCGTGATGCCGGCCTGGCTGGCGCACCCGGAGGCGGTCGCAGCGCTCACCCGCGCCACGGCTGAACGGCTGGAGCGGTCGTCCACCACCTCGGTGCTGGCCGAGATCGCAGCGGATGCGCCCGACGACTGGATCGTTGACGAACTGCGCACCGCCTGGCAATCGATGTCGCAAGCAGATCTGGTTAACGCGCTGCGGGTCGCCGCCGAACAGCAGGCGCCGGACTGCACACAACTGCGGCGGATCCGCGCCGAGACCCGGGTGGTGGCTCTCGCAGACGACCCGACCCATCCGCAGAACGTGGCGCGCACCTGGGCCACGTGCATCCCCGGCGCGTCGCTGACCGTCATCCCCCGCCACGTGGCGGCGTCGACCGCTCTCGCACGGGAACTCTGGTGAGGCTCAGCGCGTCTCGGTGATCTCCGGGCCACGCTCGAAGGGTTCCATGTCCTCGTACTGAGCCTCGTCGTCGTCCTCGACGGCTTCGGCCTCGATGCCCTCGGGCGGCGCCAGTGGAATGAGGTCCCCCGGGGCCATGGGGCGTTCGCCACGGTTGACGATGCAGCCGGCCAGGATGTCCTCGAAGAACTCACCCATGGCGGGGCTGGTCGCGGCAGTGCCCATGAACATCCCACGGATGAACCAGCGATTCCCCTCGGCGCCGACGAATCGCGCGGGCTGCATCGCCGTGTTCCCCTGCTGGTCCTGCGCGGGGACCTCGCCGCTGAGTTCGGTGCCGAAACGACCTTCCGAGCGGGACATGGTTCCGCCCGCCTGGCCGATCTCAGCTTCGAGTTCGTCCATCACCTCTGACCAGAAGCCACCGGATCGAGGAGCGGCCACAGCCATCAACTGCAGCGCCGCCTGCTGCTCCTCCAGGACAACCACTGCGATGGCGAACGTGTTGTTCTCCTCGTTGTGGCCCTCAAGGCTCAACTGCATGTTGTCGACGATCGGGATCTGCAGACCCCCGAGGTCCACCCGGGCGATCTCATCGGCCGGGGCTGCCGAGATGTCGTATGGTCCCGACGTCGGTTCGGCCGGGGACTGCTCCACTGCTACCTCCTCGACGACCTCCTCGGCCACGACCTCCTCGGCCGTGGTGTCGTCGGCGTCCGAACCGCTCTTGCGTCGCTTGAACACTTCTTCTCCTATGGATCGACCCGTCCCACCGTAACGCGGTAGGACGTCACTGCGCGCCGCCATGTCCGCCTGTGGAACCGAACCCCCCGACATCTCGCGCCGAACCGGGCAAGCGGTCGACCTCGATGAGCGCGACCTGCGGCACCTCCTGCACGACCAACTGCGCGATGCGGTCTCCGCGACGGAAGGCCACAGGGCTTTCCGGGTCCAGATTGATCAGGCACACCGAGATCTCGCCACGGTAACCGGCGTCGATCGTGCCGGGGCCATTGACCACCCCGATCCCGTGTTTCACGGCCAGACCGCTGCGTGGATGCACGAAGGCCGCATATCCGGCCGGCAGGGCGATGGCCACCCCCGTGGGTAGCAGCGCCCGCTCCCCCGGGGACAGCGTGGCGTCGACGCGCGTGTACAGGTCGAGACCGGCATCCCCCGGGTGTGCGAAGGACGGCAGTGGCAGGTCCGGGTCCAGTCGGTGGATGAGTAGATTCATGGATTCACCGCCAGGCCGTTGCCAGGTGCGGTGCGCTCCGCCACCGCTGCATCGACGTCCTGCTTGCGGCCGTTGTCCAGGAAGTGCTCCAACGGAACCTGCAGGAACAGGGCACTGGCGGTCAGAACAACAGGCCCGTCCTCCCCGAGCCTGCCGACGGCCCGTGTGTAGACCTTGCGCCCGTCGATCCCCGCGATCCGGGCGTCGATGTGCAACACGGATCCGACCGGGACCGGCCGCCGGAAGTCGACCTCGAGTCGCGCCGTCACCGCAGGCACCAACAGCAGCCAGTTCAGTGCCCCGAGGGCCTCGTCCAAGGCCGTCGAGAGCAACCCGCCGTGCGCGAGGCCGGGCGCGCCCTGATGGACATCGGTGACCTCGAAGACCGCGTGCACGCTCAACTCCCCCGCGATCACCCGCATGTGCAGACCCGCGGGGTGTTTCGAGCCACAGCCGTAACACCGGTCGTAGTGGCTCGGGATCTCCTCACCCACCGCTACCGCGTGCGGGTGCCGAGTAGGCATCTGGGCCTGTGGCGGCGGCAGCGTCGGGCTCACCGGCCAGGTGATCTCAGGGTCTCCCACATGGCAATCCTATGGGGCCGAGTGGGTGGTGCTCCGGCCCGGCGTTGGACAATCGGGCCATGACATATCGGGAGGTCCTGCGTCCGCCGTGGTGGGTCTACGGGGTGGCCGTCGGTCTGGCGGCCCTGTTCAGTTTCACGCTGGCCGCCGCGGCGACCGTCCCTGTGGCCCTGGTCGTGTTCGCGATCATCGTGGCTCTGTCCGTCTGGGTGGTCAGCCGTCGCAGACTCGAGATCAGCGTGGACGACACCGGTCTGCGCGTCGGCGACGAATCCCTGGCCCGCGACGAGATCGCCCGGGCTCTGCCGCTGGGCGCGCCGGAACTTCGCGTGGTCGCCGGGCCTGAGGCCGACACCCGGGCGCACTTGATCCTGCGCAACCTGTCGACCAAGGACGGCGTGAAGATCGATCTCTCGCGGGGCCCGACCCCGTACTGGCTGGTGAGTTCGGCTCACCCGGAGGAGCTGGCCGCGGCACTGCGCGACGGCTGATCCGTCATCCTCCCTGCGGGCCGACGAGGGCTATAGGATCGCCGTACGACACCTGTGGAGGATGTGTGAACCCGCGACTTCTGACCCCGTTGGTCTCCGTCGGCGCTGCCTGGGCGACCAAGAAATCGCTCAACGCGATGTATGCGAGGCGGCACGACGGGACGATTCCCAGCAAGGACGACGTCGATGTCCCCTTCGCCCGCGTGCTCATCTGGGCACTGGCCACCGCGGTGGTCGTGGCGCTGGTCGACGTGGCTGTTCAGCAGGGCATGGCCCGCCTGGCCGAACGCCCGCACGGTGAGCTGGAGGCCTAGCCCGCACACTCCGTGCACACGTAGACACCGTTCTTCTCCGTGGCCAGTTGGCTGCGGTGGTGCACCAGGAAGCACACCGAGCAGGTGAACTCGTCCTGCTGCTTGGGTACGACCTGGACGGTCAGCGCCTCGTTGGACAGGTCGGCGCCCGGCAGCTCGAGGCTCTCGGCGATCTCCGTCTCGTCCTCGTCGACGCCACCGGTCGCGGTCTTGACGCGACCCTGCAACTCCTCCAGAGAGTCCTCGGACATCTCCTCGTCGGTCTTACGGGGTGCGTCGTAGTCGGTTGCCATTCCCTCTCCTGCTCACATTGCGGATGTCCATGCCAACGCCTCAGGGGCCCGATTCATGCCCGAGTTGTCGTTCCTGACCGCCGATGTTGCCATATCAGGGGGCTTCACGACACATCCGGGGGCGGTCCGGGCACCGCCGTTGCGCCACCGGTATCTGGTCGGGTGAGATAGACCCATGCCTGTCTACGCCCTCGGCGAAAAGCGCCCGGTCATCGATCCCACTGCCTTCGTGCATCCGGACGCCGTCCTCATCGGTGACGTCACAGTGGGCCCGGAGTCTTCGGTTTGGCCCACAGCGGTGCTCCGTGGCGACCACGGCGCGATCCGGATCGGCGCCCAGACCTCGGTCCAGGACGGCACGATCGTGCACTGCACGCGCCTGCTCGATACCCGGATCGGCGACCGCTGTGTGATCGGCCACAATGTCCACCTCGAGGGCTGCACGATCGAGGACGACTGCCTGATCGGCTCGGGCGCTGTGGTCCTGCATCGGGTCGTCGTCCACCGGCACGGCCTCGTGGGTGCGCAGGCCATGGTGACCAATGACACCGAGGTTCCCTCATTCGCCATGGCCTTGGGGGTACCGGCCAAGATCAAACCGGACATGGTGGCCGTAGGTGACTTCGACGACGCGGTGAAGACCTACGTGCACAACGCCCATTGGTACAACGCCGACCTGCGGCGCATCGACTGACGCTGGGGCCCCGTCACTGCGCCGGTCAACCCACACTTGTGCCGACGAGGCGGCCGACGATGTACGTAACCGCTGCCGCACCACCGCCGACCAGCAGTTGCCGGGCCGCCGATCGGGTCACGCCCAGCCCCGACAACCGCCCCACCGTTCCACCGACGACCAGCATCGCTATCACGGCCAGCGTCACGGCTACGGCCAATGCCGTCAGACCGGACAGGAAGAAGTACGGGATGACGGGCACCGCGGCACCCACCGCGAAGGCCGCGAAACTCGACGCCGCAACTCGTTTGGGGTTCCCCAGCTCGTCGGGATCCAGCCCCAGTTCCTCGCGAGCAAGGGTGTCCAGCGCTGTCTTCGGATCGGCCATGATCTTCTCCGCTGTGGCCTTCGCCGTCTGCGGGTCCAGGCCCTTCGCGCGGTACAGCAGTTCCAGTTCGCGCTGCTCCTCCAGCGGCTTCTCACGCAGTTCCTGCTCCTCGAGCGCGAGTTCCCGGCGGAACAGGTCGGTCTGACTGGCCACACTCACGTACTCCCCGGCAGCCATGGAGAAGGCCCCGGCGAGCAATCCGGCAACACCTGCGAACAACACGGTTCCCCGGTCGACCCCCGAGCCCGCGAATCCCATCACCAGGGCGGTGTTCGACACCAGACCGTCACTGATCCCGAAGATCGCCGCCCGCAGGGCACCGGACTTGTCGGTGCGGTGCCAGGGCTCGGCTGCGTTCAACTGCCCCCGCACGTCGCTCGGTGTTGCCGGCACACCTGCCGCCCCGAGGTCGGCGAGCACCGCCGCATGCTCACGTTCGTCCTCGGACATCCCCGGCAACGCATCCGGTTCGGCGTCGTACATCCCTTGGGCCTCGCGTTCGGCCCGTTCCAGATCGCCGAGTACCGCGTCCAGTCCGAGGTCGCGCGCACGCTGCAGCACCTGGGCGTCGTCGGGTTCGAGGTCGCCGGAGTCCTCCGGGATGGCGATCCCAGCCGTGTGCAACAGTGCCATCCAGTGCGCGGCGTGCCGGTCCTCGATCGCAGCGAGTTCCAGCAGCGCCTCGCGCCGCTGTCCGGAGGTCATGTCCGCCAGCGCCCGGTACATGTGGCCCGAGGCGCGTTCCGCAGCCAGGTACCGCAGGTACCTGTCGGTCTTACTCATGGCCGACTCCTGCCTCGATCAGAGCCTTCTGAAGGCTCGGGTAGACACCCGGTGCCGCCGCGACCGTCATCGCATCCGAGGCCGGTCCACCGGTCAATCCGCCCACCTGCGCTCCCGCCTCCCGGCAGATCACCATGGCCGCCGCACGGTCCCACAGATGCGTGCCCCTCTCGAAGTACGCATCCAACACACCCTGTGCCACCCAGCACATGTCGACGGCCGCGGCTCCCGCCCTCCGGATGTCGCGCACCCGCGGCAGCAACCCGGCGACGACCTCGCCCTGTGCAGCCCGCACGGCGGCCTCGTAGCCGAAACCCGTTCCGACAAGTGCCATTGCCAGGTCGTCGCACCCCGAGGCATGGATGCCGGTGCCGTTGGCCTCAGCCAGGTGGCCCGTGGCACCTCGCCATACCGTGCCGAGGGCAGGGGCGTGCACGACTCCGACGACTGGTTCCCCATCGACCTCGGCCGCCACGCTCACCGCCCACACGGGGAATCCGTAGAGGTAGTTCACCGTGCCGTCGAGCGGGTCGATCACCCAGCGCACACCCGATGTGCCCTCGCGGCTGCCACCCTCCTCCCCGAGGATCGCGTCGTCGGGGCGACTGGCCAGGATCGCCTCGACCAGTAGCGCTTCCGAGCCCCGGTCCATCTGGGTGACGACGTCCGTGCCCGAGCTCTTGGTGGAGACGACGCTGCGTGTCGCCCAGCCGTCCACGAGGAATTGTGCAGCTGCCGCTGCGGCGCGGGTGGCGATCTCGAGCAGATCCTCCACTGGGTGGTTCACGAGGTCACCTCACACAGGGCCGCACGCGGGGTGCGTGGGTTCGGACAGCACCCTGCGACACACGGGGTAGGCAGCGCGGCGCCGAAAGACGTGTCGGGCGCACGCCCGTCGCGCACACTGCGCACGCTCTGTCCGATCCCCGCGACGAACGCTGGATGGTCGCCGACCGTCGGCACCCGGTGGAACCGCATCCCGCACCGCTGCGCGGTGGCGGCCGCCTCGGTATCCAGATCCTGGACCACCTCCATGTGGTCGCTGACGAAGCCGATCGGCGCCACCACCACCTCGTCGACCCCCTGCGAGGCCAACTCCTCGATGCGGTCGTTGATGTCCGGCTCGAGCCACGGCACCTGCGGCGGACCGGAGCGGGACTGGAACACCAACTCCCACGCGAACTGCGTGCGCATCCTGTCGGCGATGTCCGACATCAGATGCTGCGCGAGAGCCTCGTGCTGCGCCACGTACTGGCCACCGCCCGGTCCCGAGGACGCCGCCATCGCGACCGGGATGGAGTGGGTGGTGAATAGGACGTGTGCCGCGTCCCCGGCGCCGGCGAGCGTCTTCTCGAGGTGCTCGAGGTTCGCCGCGACGAAGCCGGGATGGTTGTAGTAGGCCGGGATCTTGATCACCTCGATGGGCGCCTCGCCGATGGCCTCGGCGAGGTTCTCCCGGTACTGCCGGCACCCCGAATACGACGAATAAGCACTGGTGAACACGGCGATCACACGGTCCACCCCCTCGGAACGCATCTGCTCGAAGGCGTCGGCGAGCCACGGCGGGCTGTTGCGATTGCCCCAGTGGACCGAGAGACCGTCACTGGCGAACTCGGACCGCAGAGCGGCCAGCAACTGCCGGTTCTGGGCATTGATCGGAGAGACGCCATCACGCGCGAAGTAGTGCTCGGCAACCGAGAGCAGCCGCTCCTCGGGCACATTGCGCCCCGCGGTGACCCGCCGGAGGAACGGCATGACCTCCGCGACCGATTCCGGACCGCCGAACGACACAAGAAGAACCGCATCCATGTCCCCATCGTGCCCGGATCGGCGCAGTGCCCGCACGTCCACCTAGGGTTGATGCGTGTTCGCCCCCTACCGTCATGTCCTGCGCACCCCCGGGGCACCGGCGTTCACAGGAGCCGGTTTCGTGGGCCGGCTGCCGATCTCCATGATCAGTCTGGGAATCGTCCTGCTCGAGACGTCCAAGGGCGTCTCGTACGGCGTGGCGGGCACCATCGCGGCCAGTTTCGCCGTGGCGGCTGCCATCGGCGGCCCCGTGGTCAGCGGATTCGTGGACCGCCACGGGCAGCACCGCATCCTGCCGTTGGCGGTTGCCGCCTACACGGTGTTCATGGTGGGCCTGCTGGTGAGCCTGGACATGGCCTCGTCGTTGTGGCTGGTGATCCCACTGGCCGTCGGCGCGGGCATGATGATGCCGAACTTCGGGTCACTGGTGCGTGCCAGATGGGCGTACGTGCTTCCCGGCTCGGACGGGATCCACGTCGCCTATGCCTGGGAGAGCATCCTGGATGAGGTGGTGTTCGTCATCGGGCCGCCGCTGGCCACGGTGCTGGCGCTGCATGTGCACCCGACGGCGGCACTGATCGTCTGCGTGCTCCTGGTCCTCGTCGGCACCGCGTGGCTGGTCCCCCAACGGCGAACCGAGCCTGCCCCGCATGGCCGGTCCAAGCGGATCGGACGCTTGACGATCCTTCAGCCCGGGATGCCGCTGGTCATCGCCGCGTTCGTCTTCATCGGCGGGATCTTCGGTTCCTTCGAGGTCGTCACCGTGGCGTTCGCGCAGGAACAGGACGCCACATCGTCCACGGGCGTCCTGCTCGCCATCTACGCTTTCGGCTCCCTGCTCGCCGGGTTCGCCTACGGGGCCATGCGTTCCCCGCAGTTCCACGGTCGCCGGATGACGCTGATGCTCAGCGTGATGGCAGTGGTGACGCTCGGCTTTCCGCTGGCCCCCAATGTCATGGTCCTCGCGCCGGTCGCCTTCCTGGCCGGCCTGTCCGTCTCCCCTGTCCTGATCTCCGGGACCGCCCTGGTGGAGCGGATCGTCCCCGCGGCGCAGCTCACCGAGGGCATCACCTGGACCAGTACGGGCATGGCCCTGGGCCTGGCCATCGCGACACCGGTCTCCGGTGTCATCATCGACTCCCGCGGCGCGCACACCGCCTACCTGGTCACGGCCGGGTGTGCGATCGCTGCCTGCGCAGCGAGCTGGGCGGGTAGCCGGGGGGTCCACCGTGCGGAAGTACGTGCTCTGCAGATCATCGCTGCGAAGTCCGCCGTGTGAGACACGCCGCATCCGCGTGCGCGGGCTGCGTGGTCGGGGTCTGCCACACTGAAGCCCGGACCAACACACCAACTGCTGGGGGCGGCACCGATGCGGGAATTGCAGTTCGAGCGACTGTCGGATGATGGGGCACACATGGTGCTCATCGACAGCCGCGGCGTGCAGTACACGCTGCCTGTGGACGAGGAACTCGCGGCATCGGTTCGCCGCGGCTTGCAGCGCACCGCGGTGCGCTCAGCACCGGGGAACATCACCCCTCGGGACATCCAGGCCCTGATCCGGCAGGGTCACGGCATCGAGGACGTCGCGGCGCGCACCGGCCTGGCCGAGGACTTCGTACAGCGCTTCGCCGAACCCGTCATGGCCGAGATGGACTTCGTCATCCAGCGGGCGCGGCGCTTGTCGATCTACGCTGCGGGCCAACAGATACCGGTGGACGACCTCGTCGACCGGGCCGCTCGCCGGGCAGATGTCCCGGTCGAGGAGCTGATGTGGTCCTGCCGCAAGACGGATGACTCGGCATGGCGTATCGATGCCAGCACCACGACCCAAGACGTTCTGAGCCTGATCTTCCGGGTCAGCGAAGGCACCCTGACCCCCGCCGACGCGGCCACCGCGGAACTGTTGAAGGCCAATCGCGTCGTGGACCTCACGCAGGGCGGTCAGCCCGCTCTGCCGAGGCACTGGGACGCACAGCACCCGGCGGCGAAAGCGGCCGCGCGCAGCGCACAGGCAGCCGTGGACGTGGTGCAGCCGGCCCTGACCGACGATCCGAGTCGGATCTTCTGAACCTCAGGAACTGGTCACGCTGATCAAGGATGCCGCGAAGCGCAGCGTCGCCTCGACGACCTCGGCACCGTCCGCGGCACGTGACACGCGCAGGCTCCAGTCCTCGACGGCCAGCGCCCCGGTGTACCCGTGGTCGGCCTCACACTGAGGATCACCACATGTGGCGGGCTCGAGGTCGATGCGACTGATACTGCCCCAGTTGACCGTCAGGACGACCTCGGACGGCAGGTCGCCGGGGCGGAAGTGGGCGGGATTGTCGACCACCCGTTGTACGACGACCGGCCCGATCGTTGACAGGGGAACGGACTCGGTGGTGGACGTCGCCTGCACAGCACCATCGGGCTGACCATCGGAGTGTTCGTCCACATGCACCACGAGCAGCCGGCTCTCGGTCAGCAGCAGCACCGTGATGTGGCGACGGATCTCATCGGCGCGGTCGAACGTGGTCTCATGCTGGACGATGAAGTCCTTCACCGCCTCGCGGCCCAGCGCGTTGTCCATGACGTCCTGCACGACGTCCGGGTAGTAGCCGGTGCGCTCGATCGCTTCCCGCAACGTAGGCCGGGTGGGGAGTGTCGCCATGGGGTCCATCTTGACACCTTGTGGCTGACCCCGGCAGAGCGGTTGGCAACGTGTGGGCGGCTCGGGCCGGCGTGCGGCGACCCCCGATCGTCAGGGATCCCACTCAGCCCGGCAGACGGCGCGCTTCCAGATCGGCCCGGATCAGCGCCGGCCCGCACCATGCCCCGGCACCCACCACGGCCAGCCCGCGCCCCGAGACGATGATCGGATTCAACTCGAGTCGCGTGATCTCGGGCAGATCGTCGGCCAGCTGACCCACCCGATGGATGAGACCGGCCAGCAGTTCGATGTCGGCCGGCGGGGAGTCCCGGTATCCGAACAACAACGGGGCCGCTTTGGGCGCCTTGATCAGGTCGTCGACGTCCCGATCGGTGAGCGGTGGGATCCGGAAGCCCCGGTCCTGCAGCAGACGTGTGACCTCCCCGGCGATACCGAACGACACGACCGGACCGAAGAGGGCGTCCTCCCGCTTCTCCACGACGCACGCCACGCCTGCCGGCGCCTGTTGCTGCAGGACGAGTCTCTTCTGTGCCTCCGGTGGCAGTGTCGCGATCATGGACAGGTATGCCGTGCGGACCGCGCCCTCGTTCTCGAGATTGACCCGCACACCACCGAGGTCGGGTCGGTGCACCAGCCCCGGGTGGGCGGTCTTCAGAACGACCGGATAGCCGATCTCGCCGGCCACCGCCACGGCCTGCGTCTCACTGGTGACCACGTAGGAGTCCCACAGGTGGATCCCGTAGCACTCGAGGATGCGCTGCAGTTCCTCGGTCTGCATGGGCACCAACGAGTGCTCCCCATGCACCGAAACCGCATTGTCACGGACCTCCTGGATGACGATCCGGGCCCGCCGCGGCGAGACGTCGGGCAACTCCGGGACCGTCCCGCGAGGCGTGTCGAGCCACCGCGAATACGCCACCAGGGTCGCCAGCGACTTCACCGCGGGCTCCACCTCGTGGAAGACGGGCACCGAGCCCCGCCCCGGAAGACCGTGTGGTCCCGGGATGTCGATCACGCGCCGGTCGTGCTCCTCAGCCATGAGCACCGCCACGATCGGCTTGGTGGAGTCCTCGGCCACGTCCCGCAGCGCATCCCCAACGCTGAGGTTGTCGCCGCGCATCACCGGGACGTGCAGCACGATCACCGAATCCGAGTCCGGACTCGCGATGGCGGCGGCGACGGCGTCACGCAGGTTCCCGACATCGGCGGTGTGGCTGAGCAGAACCGGATCACCGGCGACGTCGAGACCGTTGGCTTCGCAGGCGTCGGCGGTGAGCACACCGAGGGCATCGGTGTTGCCGATCACCGCGACCCGGCGTCCGCGGGGCAACGGCTGGAACGTCAACAGACTTGCCACGTCGAACAACTCCGTCAAGGAGTCCACCTGCATCACGCCGGCCTGTTCGAACATGGCGTCGATCGCCTGGGCGGGCAGGGCCGTGCGCCGGACCGTGTGACCCAGCGGCAGAGACTGCGAACTGCGCCCGGAACGCACCGCCACGATCGGCTTGCGGGCGCCGAGGCGCCGCGCGACGCGCGCGAACTTGCGTGGATTACCGATGCTCTCGAGGTAGAGCAGCACCAGACTTGTCGCGTCGTCATCCTCCCAGTACTGCAACAGGTCATTGGCGGAGACGTCGGCGCGATTACCGGCCGAGACGAACGTCGAGACCCCCAGTCCCCGGTCCCGGGCTGTCTTGAGCAGCGACACCCCGAGCGCGCCGGACTGTGCGAAGAAGCCGATCCTGCCGCGCAACACTTCGGACGGGATGAGAGAGGCGTTGAGTTGTACGTGCGGATCGGTGTTCATGATCCCCAGAGCATTGGGGCCGATGATCCGCAGGCCGTTCGTTCGTGCGTGCTGGATCAGCCGCTGCTGCAGAGCACGGCCGTCCGGTCCGGACTCCGCGAAGCCCGCGCTCACCACGACGGCACCCATCACGCCAGCCTTCCCGCAATCGGTGATGGCATCGAGCACCTGCTCGGCGGGAAGGGCGATGACTGCCAAGTCGATCGGGCCGGGAGCCGAACTCACCGACGGGAAGCAGGCAACGCCGGAGATGATCTCGGCCTCCGGATGGATGGCCACGAACTGACCCGTGAACTCCGCGTGCTTCAGGTTCCGCAGGAGCACGTTCCCGATGGTCCCCTCGCGTCGACTCGCACCCACCAGTGCCACCCCCCGCGGCGCGAGCAGCGCAGCGATGGAGCGCGCCTCACCACGGTGTTCGCGGGCCTGCATGACCTCCCGCGAGGACTGGGTGGGGCTGATGTCGAAATGCAACTTCACCACGCCCTCGTCCATCGCTGACGTCGGCTTGTAGCCCGCCTCCTCGAAGGTCGCCAGCATCCGGCGGTTCGACGGCAGGACCTCGGCGACGAAACGGGTGATCCCGCGCTCCCGGGCGGCCACCGCCAGGTGCTCGAGGAGGATCGAGCCGAGGCCGCGTCCCTGATGCTCGTCACTGATGACGAAGGCGATCTCCGCCTCCACCAGGTCGATGCGGTCGTAGCGGCCCACACCGATGATCTCCCCGGCGATCACTGCGACCAGCGCAACCCGGTCCACGTAGTCCACATTGGTGAAGCGCAGAAGGTCCTTCTCGGTGAGCCTCGGGTAGGGGGCGAAGAACCGGAAGTACACCGTTTCCGGTGACAGGCTCTCGTGGAACGAGGCCAGGGCGTCCCGGTCCTCGGGCCGGATCGGCCGGATGTGGCAGATGCGTCCGTCACGCAGAATGACGTCCGCCTCCCAGTGCTCGGGGTACCCCTCGGACACCGGTTCCGCAGTCATGGCTCCCACCGTAGCGATCGCGCGGCGGTCTGGCCGGGTGTGAAGTTGTGGATGCGCGGGCGGCCACGACACGCCGGCGCGGTAAACTCGTCTCGAGTTGCTGAAGGAATCCCTAATGACTACCTTGTCAACGGCCGATACTCCGGTCGTGGGACAAAACAGCCCACGAGTTACGCAGTTTGGAGGTGCGTGATGACCGCCGACTTGGTCCTTCTCCGCCAGCGCGAGCAGTTGCTGTCAGCGCGAATCGCCAGCACCGAGGATCCGTTCCTCCGCGACAACCTCGAGAGTGACCGTCAGAAGATCCTGGCGCAGATCGAGGCCCTGTCCAATTCCGCTGCCTGACACCATCCACACCCGCCCGCACCCCTGCGCGGGTTTGCCGCATCCCTGAGTGAGAATGAGGCTCATGGCCTCCGGCACCCTGATCCCCCCTGACGAGGGGCACGTGACGGACATCGACGTCTCCGTGGAGATGAAGTCCAGTTTCCTCACGTACGCCTACTCCGTCATCTACTCACGCGCCCTGCCAGACGCTCGCGACGGCCTGAAGCCCGTCCAGCGACGCATCCTCTACCAGATGGGCCAGATGGGCCTGTGGAACGATCGCGGCCACGTGAAGTGTGCCCGCGTCGTCGGTGAGGTCATGGGTCGCCTGCACCCCCATGGGGACTCGGCCATCTACGACGCCCTCGTGCGCATGGCGCAGCCGTTCTCCATGCGGCTGCCGTTCGTCGACGGGCACGGCAACTTCGGCTCTCCGGACGACGGTCCCGCCGCGATGCGTTATACAGAGTGCCGACTGGCGGCCGCTGCCCGCCCGATGCTCGAGGCGATCGACGAGGACGTCGTCGACTTCGGGCCGAACTTCGACGGCCGCGAAGTGCAGCCGGAGGTCCTGCCTGCGGCGATCCCCGCGTTGCTCGTCAACGGGACCACCGGCATCGCGGTCGGCATGGCGACCAACATGGCCCCCCACAACCTCGTCGAGGTCATCGCCGCCGCCCGCCACCTGCTCAAACACCCGAAGGCCACACTCGAGACGCTCATGCGGTACGTCCCGGGTCCGGATCTGCCCACCGGGGGCCAGATCATCGGGCTCGACGGGATCCGCGATGCCTACGAGGCCGGCCGGGGATCGTTCAAGATCCGCGCGACAGCACAGGTGGAGTCGCTGACCCCGCGAAAGCGCGGCATCGTCATCACGGAACTGCCCTACAACGTCGGGGCCGAGCGCATCATCGAGAAGATCAAGGAACTGCACGACGCCAAGAAGATCACCGGTGTCTCCGCGGTGACGGATCTGTCGGACGGCGAGCAGGGCACCCGCCTGGTCATCGAGGTGAAGAGTGGCTTCAACCCCGAGGCGGTGCTCTCCGATCTGTACCGCCTCACCCCGCTCGAGGACAACTTCACGATCAATGCCGTGGCGCTGGTCGACGGCGCGCCGAAGACCCTCGGGCTACGGGAACTCCTGCAGGTCTTCCTCGACCACCGGATCGAGGTCATCCGCCGACGCAGCGCGTTCCGACTGCGCAAGGCCCAGGAGCGGCTGCACCTCGTCGACGGTCTGTTGATCGCCATCCTGGACATCGATGAGGTCATCCAGGTCATCCGCGGCAGTGACGACACCGCCGCCGCACGCACCCGCCTGATGCAGATCTTCGAACTGTCCTTGGAGCAGGCGAACTACATCCTCGAGATGCCGCTTCGCCGGCTGACGAAGTTCTCGCGCATCGAGCTGGAGGCGGAGCGCGATGAGCTGCATGCCACGATCGCCGGGCTGGAAGAGTTGCTTGCCAGCGACGAGGTGCTGAAGGCCACGCTCGACGCCGAACTGGCCGACGTGGCAGACACCTTCGGCACACCCCGCCGAACGGTGCTGCTCGATTCGGCGGGCCCCACTGTCGCATCGCACGATCTCGAGATCCCCGACGAGGAATGCCAGGTTCTGGTGTCCGTGACCGGGATGGCCGCGCGTACGTCGACGGCGGACGCCCCCCATGCAGGCAGCAAGCGTGTGCCCCACGATGCGTTGCTGGGGGTGCTTCCGGCGACGACCCGCGGTCAGATCGCGGTGTTCACCTCCACCGGGCAGATCGTGCCCCTCGAGGTTGTGGACCTGCCGACATTGCCGGCAACTGCCGACTCACCATCACTGAAGGCCACCGTCTCCGTGCGCGACTTCCTGCACCTGCCCCCCGATGCCGCAATCGCGGGCGTCGCCGCCTTCGGTTCCACGGTCACCTTGGTCACTGCGCAGGGAAAGGTGAAGCGTTTCGTGGTGGATCCGGGCTCGAAGCAGGCCTTGGCCCTCGACGCCAAGGACGGACTCGTGGCAGCGTTCCCGACCCGCGAGACCGACGACGTGGTGTTCATCAGTTCGGCGGGTCAGTTGCTGCGCAGCGCCGCCTCCAGCGTGCCCGTCCAGGGTGCCGGAGCCCGCGGCGTGGCCGGGATGAAGCTCAAGGACGGTGCTCACGTGGTGGCGGCCGGCAACGGCGGGGAGGACTGCCAGGTGGTCACTGTGGCTGGTGCCGGTGCGACCGCCACAAGCGTCAAGGTGACGGCGCTGGAGGCATTCCCCCGTACCGGCCGGGATGGTGTGGGCGTGCGGTGCCACAGACTGCTGGCCGCCGAATCGGCCCTGCTCACCGGCTGGGTGGCCGTCAACCCGTTGGCGTGTTCCCCCGGCGGAAAGCCCTTGCCGCTCCCGGAGATCGATGAACGGCGTGACGCGTCAGGCTCGCAGAGTCCCGCCGCGAAGATCGTCATCGGCAGCGCGGCTCCGCCGCCGGCTACGGTGGACGGGGTCCTCTTCCCCTGATCAGGATGGACCGTCAGGCGTACGCTGGAATTGGGAGGCTTCGGCACCCGTCGGCCTCCGCGCTGGAGGGATCATGTACGCCGTTCTGCGACCTCTCGCCGCACTCCTCGCCTGCGGTTTCGCGGTAAGCACTTCCCCCGCTGCTGCTGAGCCACCCCCGGTTGCACCACTGGAGCAGGTGCAAGCACTCGTCCAGCCCGCTGTGGTCTATGAACAGATCACCTGGACGGGATACGTCTACGACGAGACCAACAAGGGCTACTTCACCCAGGAGCCGTTCGTCACCTCCTTCCAATGCACCGGATTCGTCGTCAACCCGGACGGGTACATCGCGACGGCCGGTCA
Organism: Actinomycetota bacterium; assembly: GCA_020636995.1. Taxonomy (GTDB): domain Bacteria; phylum Actinomycetota; class Actinomycetes; order S36-B12; family UBA10799; genus JADKAV01. The sequence goes on from JACJWU010000001.1 coordinate 583,490, forward strand.
CTGCGTCGACTACGACTCGACAGTGCGCGAGGCCATCCTCACGCAGGTCGTGGAGTGGGCCTACGTCAACGACTACTACGAGGCCCAGCCGTCGATGGAGACCATCGCGACGTTCGCACGCAACTGGCGCATCGACGGTGCGACCAGCGAAGGGACGGCCGATCTTGACGTGGCCGTCGCGTACGGTGTCACGGTCTCCGGCGAACCGAGCGGGAAGGCGCTTCCGGCCAGGGTGCTCGATGTGCGCTCCGCCGACGAGGGCGACGTGGCCCTGCTCAAGATCGAGGCTGAGAATCTCACCGTTCTGCCCCTGTCCGACAACACGACGACCGGTGTGGGCACCGAGGTCGTGTCTGTGGGCTATCCAGCGTCCGTGGACCTGGTGACCGACGCGAGCTTCAACCCGAGTTTCAAAGAGGGGACGATCAGCGCGGAGAAGACAACCGCCGGTGGCCTGCTGCCTGTCTACGAGATCAGCGCAGCGGTCTCGGGAGGTATGAGCGGCGGACCGACGGTAGGACTCGAGGGCGACGTCATCGGCGTGAACAGCTTCGGGATCGAAGGCGAGACGCAGCCGTTCAACTTCGTGCAGCCGGCCTCCAATGTCGACGAACTCCTGCGCGCAGAGGGGGTGGACAACACCCTAGGGACCGTGACGCAGGAGTACCGGGCCGGCTTGAACGCCTACTTCGCAGGTGACCGGGAGGCCGCCATTGAGAACTTCGAGGCGGTACTGGACACCGTTCCCAGCCATCAGTTCGCGCAGGACTACCTGCAGAAGGCGCAAGACCTTCCGTCCGCCAACCCCGTGGTGCGGTTGTGGTGGCTCTGGTTGCTGATCCTGCTCGCGGCGCTCGTCGCGGTGGGGGTTCTGATCTGGACGCTGCAGCGTCGCTCGAAGGCCCCCGCGCCCGCCGCGGCACCGGCAGCCGAGCCGGTCCCCACGGTCACGACCGACTCCACAACGCCGGACGCCGAGGCCGTCGCCGACCAGGAGGTGGACCTGTTCTGCCCCAACTGCGGCCGTTCGCACACCGCCGACGACCACTTCTGCGCTCACTGCGGCCACCGTTTCGAATAGTTTCGGCTGGCCCAGTTGGCGCCTGGGCACCCAAACCCACTCGCCGCCCGGACTGGGTGCCGAACCGACAACACAGTTGACATCAGGGCACCCAAACCCACCCACCGCTCAGACTGGGTGCCGAACCGACAACACCAGACAGGCTCAGCGGCAGGCCGGCACGACCTCGAGGCGGTAGCCCTGCTTCTCCCACTTCGGCAGCATGGCCTTGACCGCCGCGACCGTCTGGCTGTGCGTATCGTGCATCAGGATCACCGCGCCCGGCTTGGTGTCCTGGCGCAGACGGTCGATTGTCCACTGGAGGCTGTGGGGCTGCCAATCCTCGACATGCGCGGTCCACATGACCGGCTGGAAGCCCAGGCCGATGGCAGTCTTCGCCACACGCGCATCGATCATCCCGTAGGGCGGGCGCATGCACGGTGCGATGTCGGAACCCACCAACCGCTTCACGCCAAGCAACTGGGAGCGCACACGCTTGTTCGGATACTGGGTGAGCCGAAGGTGGTTGAAGGTGTGGTTCCCGATCGCGTGGCCACGGCGGGCCATCCTGCGCACCTGCTTCTTGTGCATACCGGCATTGCCGGTCACGAAGAACGTCGCCTTCGCGTCGTAGCGGTCGAGAGCATTCAACAACGAAGCTGTGTGGACGGATGGGCCGTCGTCGAACGTCAGGTACAGGACCTTGTCCTTGGAACGCGGACCGACGGCTGCGCGGTACCACCCGGGTGGGTTGGGCAGCCCCTTGGCCATCTGAGCCGGACCGGAACCCTTGCTCCATTTCACATCGTCGTTGGCGTCCGACGCCGTTGCGATGGCCACACCGACGATCGCCCCCAGCACAGCATCCATGGTTCCAGGGTCGCATGACCGTCCGGTCGAGCGCGGATCGGCGCGGCAGCGAACCCGCGCCACGTAGTGTCGCGAGTTGCAGATCGCCGGCCTTGACTAGCCTGAGAGTGTGGCTGTCGAATCTCAGCGAACCCAACTGCGCACGCCTGTGCCTGCGGCGACTCTGCCCGACGTGGCCGGGGTCGCACACAACGTGCAGGCGCTGAGTGAAGGCGAACCCCTGCTCGTAGTGTTCGCGTGCAACCACTGCCCGTACGTGAGGTGGCTCGAGCGGGATCTTGGAAGCCTGATCGACGAAACCGGGATCCAGGCAGTGGCGATCACCTCCAACGACACCGCTGGGTACCCCGACGACGGACCCGACGGGATGCGCGAGCAGATGGCACGTGCGGGCTGGAACTTCCCGTACCTGATCGACGAGGACCAAAGCGTGGCACGGGCCTTCGGCGCGGTGTGCACCCCGGATTTCTTCCTCTACGACGCTCAAGGCCTACTGGCATACCGTGGCGCCTTCGACGCCTCCTCACCGAAGAACGGGCAGCCCCGGACCGGTGATCTGTTGCGGGCAGCGATCGCCGATGTCCAAGCCGGACGCCCTGTGCCTGAACCGCACCGGCCGGCGATGGGTTGCGGGATCAAGTGGAAGCAATCATGAACCACAGCACCGACATGCTCATCGTGGGCGCCGGACCTGTGGGCCTGTACGCGGCCTACTACGCCGGGTTCCGCGGCTTTCGCACGGTCGTGTGCGACACGCTGCCCGAGATCGGTGGGCAGATCTCCGCGATGTACCCCGAGAAACTGATCTTCGACGTCGCGGGCTTCCCCGAAATCAGGGGGCGCGACCTGGTGGAAGGACTCGCCGCCCAGGCGAACTCCTTCTCCCCCGAATACGTACTGGGCGATCAAGCCGTCGAACTCAGCGACACCGATGACGGCGTGCGGGTGGTCACCGCCTCCGGGCTCACGATCGATGCCAAGGTCCTGCTCATCACCGGAGGGATCGGGGCGTTCCAGCCGCGACCCCTGCCCGCGGCCGACGCGTTCACCGGTGACGGCATCGTGTTCTTCGTGCCCAAACTCGACGTGCACGCCGGCCAGGACGTGGTCATCGTCGGCGGTGGGGACTCGGCCTTCGACTGGGCCCTGTCCCTGCACCCGATCGCCCGCAGCGTGACGCTGGTCCACCGACGGGAGGCCTTCCGGGCTCATGCCGGCACCGTGGACAAGGTGCGCGACCTCGGTATCCGACTGGTCACGTCAAGCGCGGTCACCGCCGTGAAGGGCGACGGGAACGTGACCGGCGTCGAGGTCACACACAAGCAGACCGGAGAGACGTTGCAGCTCCCCGCGGACACGATCGTGGCGGCCTTGGGGTTCATCGCTTCGATCGGACCGCTGGCGCAGTGGGGCCTGGAACTGCAGAAGCGACACATCGTCGTGGACACGACGATGGCCACGAACCGACCTCGGGTGTACGCCGCCGGGGACATCGCCACATACCCCGGTAAGGTCCCACTGATCTCCGTCGGGTTCGGCGAGGCGGCGTTGGCGGTGAACAACGCCGCACCGATCATCGACCCGAGCCACGGGGTCTTCCCAGGCCACTCGTCGGGAGAATCTTCGGCCTAGTTAGGCTCGAAGTGCCATGGAAAAGTTCGACGACGTCATCGCGGGTAACCGTGCCTTCGTGGCTTCGTACCACGAGACGGGCCTGACCGGCCGCGCCGCCAAAGGACTCGCGCTGATCACCTGCATGGATTCCCGCATCGACCCGCTCGCCGTGCTGGGCATGCAGGCCGGGGACATGAAGATCCTGCGCAACGCCGGCGCCCGCGTGACCGACGATGTGCTGCGCACGCTGGTCCTGGCCACCCACCTGCTCAACGTGGACCGGATCATCGTCATGCCCCACACGGACTGCCGGATGGCCAAGAACACCGAAGCCGAGGTCCACGAGAGCATCCTGGATGTGCACGGGGTGGATACCCGGTCGCTGGAGTTCCGCACCATCGATGACCCGATCGCCACGCTGCGTGCCGATGTGCAGAAGATCCGCTCGTTCCCGTTCATCCCGGAAGACGTGGTGGTCGTCGGCGGGATGTACGACGTGGCGACCGGCGAGTTGGAGATGTACGACTTCTAGGGCCGGCCGGGCAGCCACGGCCTTCGGCATTACGGGCAACTGCGACTGAGCAGGCGGGGTTCGAACATCGGCTCTGTCCAGGTTGGCCACGGTGGCGGCGGTCATCGCAGGTCTCGGTTAGAGACACGGCATTCCGGTTAGAGAAAAGGCACTCCGGTTAGAGATCGGCACTCCGGTTAGAGAAACAGCACTCCGGTTAGCGCTATACGGCCGTGGGACTCTAACCAACCTGCCGCCGACTAACCAAGATGCCGAACTCTAACCGGAATGCGCAGCCAGATCCTGACGGACCCTGCCGCCTGCCACAGGAACTCCTGCGTGACGTGGATCAGACGTCGAGCATGTCGCGATCGAGGGCCTGGGATCCGTCCACGATGAACTCGCGGCGGGGGCCGACCTCATTGCCCATCAGCATCCCGAACACGTCGTTGGCCGCCGAGGCGTCCGACACCGTGACCCTTCGCAGTTGACGCCTCGCCGGATCCATCGTGGTCTCGCGCAACTGACCGGCATCCATCTCACCGAGGCCCTTGTAGCGCTGAATGGGGTCCTTGACCCGCAGGCCCTTCTTCGTAAGGTCTGCGACGACACGTTTCATCTCGTCGTCGGCATACGTGTAGCGGATCTCGTTCTTGGCGCCCGGCTTGATGATCTCCAACCGGTGCAACGGCGGCACGGCTGCGTATACCCGGCCGGCATCGAGTAGCGGCGACATGTACCTGTGGATCAAGGTGAGGAGCAAGGTCCGGATGTGTGCGCCGTCGACGTCCGCATCGGTCATCAGGATGATCTTGCCGTAGCGCACCTGGTCGAGGTCGAAACTGCGCCCCGTCCCACCACCGATCACCTGCAGGATCGACGAGCACTCGGCGTTCTTCAGCATGTCGGCCATGGAGGCCTTCTGGACGTTGAGGATCTTCCCACGGATCGGAAGCAGTGCCTGGAACTCGGAGTTCCGCGCCGACTTGGCCGTCCCGAGTGCGCTGTCCCCCTCGACGATGAACAGCTCGGTGGAGTCGGTGACGTTGCTTCGGCAGTCCGCCAGTTTCGCAGGTAGCGCCGAGGACTCCAGAGCATTCTTGCGACGCTGCACATCCCGGGTCTGCCGGGCGGCCAGCCGTGCCCGCGCCGCATTGGCGATCTTGTCCAGGGCGGCCTTGGCGTTGGCCTTCTCGCCACGCGGGGGTTTCGCGAACCACTCGGCGAGGCGCTTGGCGACCACCCGGGAGACGATCCCCGACACCTGCGGGGTGCCCAGAACCTCCTTGGTCTGTCCCTCGAACTGCGGTTCGGCCAGCCGCACGGTCACCACGGCGGTGAGACCCTCGGTGATGTCGTCCTTGGTGACCGAGTCCTCGCTGGCGCGCAGCACCCGTGCCGCCCGCAACTGCTCGTTGACGGTCTTCGTCAGGGACCGCTCGAAACCGGTGACATGTGTGCCACCCTTCGGCGTGGCGATCACGTTGACGAAGGACCTGGTCACCGCTTCGTAGCCGGTCCCCCAGCGCATCGCGATGGACACCGTGCAGGTCCGCTCGACGTCCTGCGTGCTCAGGTGCCCCTTGGCGTCGAGGACCGGCACATGCTCGGTGAAGTGACCCTCCCCCTCGAGACGGATGACACCGGTGACCGGTTCGTCGTCGGCGAGGAAGTCCACGTACTCCGACAGCCCGCCCTTGAAGCGGAACGTCTCCTCGAGGTGGTCGTGTTCGTGCCGGACGTCTCGTACGTGCAGGCTCAGATCCGGAACGAGGAACGCGGTCTGCCGGGCGCGGTCCCACAGGGCGTTGCGATCGAACGTGGTGTCCTTGGTGAAGATCTGCGGATCCGGCCAGAAGCGGATTCGGGTACCTGTGCGGTTCTTCGGCACCGAGCCCCGCTGGTGCAGACCGGTCTTGCGACTGAAGGGCGCATCGGGGCCCTCCCCGTCGAAGATCCCCGGCACACCGCGCCGGAACGACATGCCGTACGTCTTCCCGGCCCGGTCGACTTCGACGTCGAGGCGGGCCGACAGCGCATTCACAACAGACGCGCCGACACCGTGCAGACCACCGGCCGCCCCGTACGACCCGCCGCCGAACTTGCCACCGGCATGCAGCTTGGTCATCACGAGTTCCACACCGGTGAGCCGCGACTTCTTCTGCACATCGACGGGAATCCCCCGGCCGTTGTCCCGCACCTCGACACTGCCGTCGGGCAGCAACGACACGTCAACGGTGTTGCAGAATCCCCCGAGCGCCTCGTCAACCGCGTTGTCGATGATCTCCCAGACGCAGTGCATCAGGCCTTTGGCGTCGGTGGATCCGATGTACATACCGGGGCGCTTGCGAACGGCATCGAGGCCTTCGAGAACCGTCAGCGCATCGGCGGAGTAGGCGGCGGTCTTGGTGGGCACCCACCCACAGTAGATGGCCCCCACCCGAACTCCGGGCAGCCACCCATTCGTGTGGATAGATTCGCTTGCCGCGAAACACCCCTAATCTTCGATGCGGGAATCCCCGATGCTTGTAACAGTGTTGAGTACGGTGTACGGCAAGTTAGGTAACCGCAAGGAGGTGGTTCCAGTGATGACCACACTGTCCCCCAGCCCCCTGACGGCCAGCGACCGCTGCGACCGGTGCGGGGCGCAGGCGTACGTACGCGTCACCCTCACCTCTGGCGGGGAACTGCTGTTCTGCGGCCACCACGCACGCAAGCACCTGCCTGCGTTGGAATCGCTGGCCTCGCACATTCAGGACGAGACCGAGCGGATGGACGAGAACGCCAACTAGCGTTGGCTGAAACTCGGCCCTCGGTCAAACCGGCGGTCAGCCCTCTTGACTGCTGCACGGTTACCGATTCCAGAGCCCGAAACCCGTAACCGCGCAGCACTCAACGCCGACCTCAGGATTGGGCGGTCCTGTCAGTGGCCCCGGAACTCCGGCGCTCGGCGCTCCTCGAACGCCCGCACACCCTCGGCGAGGTCCCTGCTGGTCCACGCCCGGGCAACGGTCTCATCGACCCGGTGGGCGACCTCAGGTGGCAGGTGGGCGTCCGACAACTCGGCCAAAGCCGCCTTCGACGCGGCGATCGTCAGCGGTGCGTTGCGCACGATCTTCTCGGCCCACAGCCCCGCCGCCGTCTCAAGCTCCTCAGGCGAATCCACCGTCTGCGTGATCGCGCCGAGTTCGTAGGCCATCTGCATCGTGATCGGCTCCGCGGTCAGGAACATCCGGGCCACCACCTGGGCGGGCAGGCACGCCAGGAACCTCGCAACGCCCGAGGGCGGGTAGCCGACACCGAGGCGGGCCGGGGTGACCGCCATGCGAGTGTGGGCCGTGGCCACGATCAGGTCACAACTGAGCACCAGTTCGCACGCACCTCCCCACACATCGCCACCGACCTCGGCGATCGTGGCGATCGGCAGCCGCCGGAAGTACTCCAGGAACCCTTCGAGAGGGTTCGCCCACACGTGCTCCTCGGCCTCCAGCGGGATCTCGCTGATGTCATGGCCGCTCGACCACGTGCCCTTCACGGGCTCGGCACGCACAATGGCCACTCGGATGCCATCCAGGACCGCTTTGGTGAGGATCGCGCGGGCCTCCTCCAGCATGGGTGTGGTCAGTCGGTTGCGGCTCGAGGGGTCGTGGAACGTCATCCGGAGGACGGTTCCGTCACTGGTCGTGGTCCATTCGCTCACGATCACTGAGTCTAGGGCCGCGACCACCACCCACCCGGAGCAGGCGGGCCCCACCTGGATCAAGGATTCACCCGTTCGTGCCGAAGGAGAGTCGTGGAGGTTTCACGAGGACTTGTGCTACGGCTCTGCGCCGCCGTGGCCACGACGGCAGTGGCCGCAGGGGCGCTCGCTGCACCTTCTGGTGCCGGTTCCCGGGAGCCGAAACCGCTACTGCCAGATTCCAAGGCGGTGATGAACGACCCCGAGTTCCAGTGGCGGCCCGTCCCCGGTGCCACCCTGTATCGGCTCGAGGTGGCTTTCGACCACAAGTTCACCGATATCGCACGCACTGTCGACACACCGTCGACACGCTTCATCGACACCTCCTCCTGGCCGCCGGCCAGCTACTGGTGGCGCGTGAAGGTCATCGCTGCCCGTTCGATGGCTCCTACTCCAAGGTGCGCAGTTTCACCCGGCGGTGGATGGGGCCTGACGGCACGGGGCTGGCGATCGCCAGATCGCACGCCCGGACGCAGTGAAGGTGGAGGACTTCAGTGCCGAGTCCGGCATCCAGGTGCCCGGCAACGCACTGAAGATCTCGTGGGAACCAGTGGCTGAGGCGCTGCACTACGAAGTCCAGTTCGACGGCAACAGCGAGAAGGTCTGCACGACCTCCACACAGCGTCCTCACTCCGTATCTCAGCGGTTCCTCAGCGATCGCAGACGTCGTCCAAGTGCAACCCTGAGCTGGGTGCCGGCGTCCACTGGGTTCGTGTACGAGCGGTCGATGAGACGGTCGGGACGGCAAGGGCAAGATCTACAGCCTGTGGTCCGACGAGGCCCGCACTGATCGACAGTGCGGTGCCTGGCGCCGTCGTACTTCACGATCGGGCCCGACCTGAGCGGGCCGGACGGCCAGCAACCCGCCGTGCTGACCTCCCCGCGCAACGGCAAGGTCTTCCTCGACGTCCCCACCTTCGAGTGGCAGCCGTCGTCTGGGCGACCGAGTACGAACTCGTACTGGCCCGCGACCAGGACTTCACCAACGTCGTCGGAACGTTCCGCACCAAAGAACACCCGATTGGTACCCCTCCAGCGCCTGCCGGAGAACACCGCCATCCGTTCCTTCTACTGGTACGTCGTGCCGTGCGCGGAGTTGGCAGTAGTGGTTCGACGCCGTGTCGAACGAGGCGGTCGGGCCGCGATCGGCAAGTTCCGTTCCTTCAAGAAACAGTCGGTACTCGTGAAACTGTCGTGCATCGAGCGGCGTGGCACACCCTGGGTGGAGTTCACCTGGGAGCCCTACTCACGACCATGTACCGCTTCGCCGCAAGACCGGGTACTGAGAACGCATCCATCGGCGGTGGAGTTCAAGTGGTACGAGTTCCAGATCAAGGCCCGCGGCGCCAGTTGGGACACCGCGCGCACGACCATCACCGATCACCCGAGCGTGCTGCCGATCGATCTTCAGTTCGGCGGACGCTTCGAATGGCGTGTTCGCCCTGTGGACGAGAGCGGTTCCGCCCGCCCATGGAGCGACTCACGCTCGCTGCGCACACCGCGCGGTGTCCCGAACAGCCCCAGGCGTCTGAAGGCCCGCGCCGAACGCGCCGCGTGAAGTCCGATTGGGCGCGACCCCAAAGGCGACTACTTCCCGTGACCAGCTACACGGTCTACTACTCGAACACCGGCAAGCGGTGGAAGCCACTCACCCAGGTGGTGGCCGCGGCGGTGGCGTTCAAGATCGGCAAGCAAGCGTCAGCGCTACTGGTTCATGGTCACCGCGAGCAACTACGCCGGCGAAGGCCCGCCGAGCCGGGTGTTCGTGCCGAGGTGAGAGGACTGCAGTGATGAAACCACGCTGGACCGCAGCCGCGATCGTCGCTGCCTTCGGGATCGCCCTGCTGCCCATGGCCGCCAACGCCGCGCCACTACCGGCGCCCGCACCGTCGACGCCGACCGCCGGGACGACAGTCGACCAACCCGTGTTCTCGTGGGCACCGGTCGATGGTGCCGCGAAATACGAGATCGAGGTCGCGCTCGACGATCAGTTCGTGACGGTGACGGACCCGGGCGACGAGATCGAACTGCGAGTGGTCCACGGCACCACCTACATCCCAACCTTCAGCTACACGGCCAAGACCCACTACTGGCACGTCCGGGCAGTTGCCGCCGACGGGACCAAGGGTGAGTGGAGCGACCCCTGGGAGTTCACGCGACGGTGGACCAATGATGCCGAAGCGGCCGGCACTGAGTCCGACGTTCCATCCTCCCGCGTTGAGAACGTCCGTCTGGTCGATGGGGGAACCACCCCTGCGCTGAACAAGATCGCCATCACATGGGACCCGGTGCCTGGCGCCGCCTTCTACCAGGTTCAGGTTGATGGCCCTTACGCCGATGCCGTGTGCACCACACCACACACCACGCTGGCGCCTCCGTTCCACGGAAAGTACGAACTCAGGTCCGCGATCGGATGTGACATCGACATCCAGTCCCCGATTCGGGCCTGGGTCGAGGGCGCATGGTCGTCACCAGGACCGGGAACGGTCGCGATCGAGAGCGCTGACGCGGAAGTCGGCGACCTTGTCTACGTCAGGTTCCTCGACTCGGGCGGCGACAGCGTTGTCGTTCCCGCCTTCTCGGCGACCGTGACCGCGGCCGGCGGCGATCCTCGCGCCTTCACCGTGGACGCTGCAACTATCCCGGTGGATCCGGAGGCAATTGCCGAGTACTTCGTCGTCTCCCTGCCGTTCGAAGCAGACGGCAGTTACAGCGCGCGTGTTCGGGCCGTCGATGCCGTGGCGGCCGGGGACTACCCCTTGTCTCCGGTGGTCGGCATGTGGTCCAACCAGCGCCCTGAGCCCACGGACCCGATGGGCTCCTGGCTCACATTCACAGTCGCAGCACCCGACGCTGGATCCGGGTCTTTGAACACCCCTGCCGTGCCCACGGATCTGCTCATGGAAGGCACGGATGTGCCAACGCTCAGTTGGGAGCCAGCACCAGGTGCCGACGCCTACGCGGTGACTGTGGCCCTCGACCGTGACTTCACGAATCCTGTCGCGCACTACACCACGCGAAGCGCGACGCTGGTGCCACCGGAGACCTACGACGACAACGGACCCGCGCGCAGTTACTACTGGCACGTGGAGCCGTGCATCTACACCGATGTCACCCAGACCGACGTAATCTGCCTCACTGGTGAAATCGCCATAAACGACCCCACCTACGTCGGCCGCTTCGCCAAACGCAGCACGCCTATCACCGGCTTGACGGCGACCAGTCTCGACGACCAGACCAATACGCTGCTGAGATGGGGTGACGCATTGACGGCCGCGCAAGCGCTCGACGCCTCCTACACCCCCGGTGGTGTCGAGAAGTACGAGATCCAGATCACCGACGGGGACTGGGCGCAGGCAAACAAGGTCTTCACGGACAACCTCGCGTACAGCACCGCTGCCGATACTCCGTTGACGTCAGGCACCTACCGCTGGCGGGTGCGCCCGTACGACGGCCAGGAAGTGCCGCTGGCGTGGGCCACGGGACCGGACTTCACGATCGTGCAGCCCGAAGAGCCTGACCCGGATCCGGACCCGTCACCGTCTGGCTCCACGCCGAACCCCGGTTCATCCACACCCGGCGGGTTCCCCACTGACGACCCCACCCCGACCGGGCCTGCACCGGTCTACCAGGCGCCTCCCGCCGACGACGGAACAGCCACCGACCTCCCGCCGGAGAAGCCCGGAAAGCCCGGAGTCAAGCGCTCGGGCAAGAAGTACCTGCGCATCCACTGGCGCGCATCCGAGGAGTTCGGTTCACCAGTGAGCCAGTACCTGGTCTACCGATCCAAGAACGGCACGAAGTTCTCCGTGGCGAAGCGCACGACGAGCAGGACGGCGCGCGTGAAGGCGGCCAAGAAGAAGACGTACTGGTTCTACGTGGTGGCCGACTCCGAGGCCGGCCGCAGCGACCGCAGTTCCATCACCAAGTTCCCGAAGTGATGCGCACGCGCCATGATCTTCCCACCCGAGCCGGTGCAACACTGGGTTCGTGACCGGTCCGCGGGTGGCGGGACTGCGACCGTCGGATGTGCTGGCATCCTTCGACGGCCCGCTCGGCGCGTACGTGCACATCCCCTTCTGCGAGTGGATCTGCCCGTTCTGCCCGTACAACAAGGTGCTGGCGCGACTCGGCCTGGCGGCCGACTACTTCGCGGCGTTGCTCACAGAGATCGACATGTACGGCGCCGGACCCTTCACCTCCTTGTACGTGGGTGGCGGGACCCCGACCCTGTATCCGCAGCACTTGGCCGAGGTACTGCCGCGCATCCCGGTCACGGGCGAGCGAGCCATCGAGGTACTCCCGCTACACGGGACCGTGGAACGGCTCGGAGTGCTCAAGGAGATCGGCTTCACGGCCGTCAGCATCGGGGCGCAGTCCTTCCACGACCCGGTCCTGCGGCACTTGCACCGTCCGCACGACGCCGCACAGGCCCTCGCTGCGGTCCACCACGCGCTGGACACCTTCGAATGCGTCGATGTTGACCTCATCGTCGACGTGGCCCCGGAGGAACCGTCCCAACACCCGGGCGCGTTCCTGACCGACGTCCGAACGTGTTTCGCGATGGGTGTGGACCAGGTCAGCACCTACCCGCTGATGCGCTTCGGCTACACGCCGTTCGGTGAGGCACGCCACAATCGGCATCGCGAGCACGAGATCCTGGCGCAGGTCGACGCGCTGGCCCGAACGATGGGATACGAACGCCGGTCGGTCTGGACGTTCAACCGGATCGGCTCAGCGCCGTACACCTCCATCACCAGGCGTCGCTTCCTGGGTTTCGGGGCCGGGGCCTCGTCTTTCGCCGGGCGAGACTTCTACGTCAACCACTTCGGTCTGCTGACGTACATGGATACGGTGAGGCGCGGCCACCCGCCGATCGCCAAGTGGCTTCATCTGGGACGAGCGGCCGGGATGGCGTACGACACCTTCTGGCAGGCCTACTCGGGCGGAATCGACACCGGTTCGCTGTCCGATTCCTACGGTCGGTGGGCGCGATTGATCCGACCGGCGCTGGCCCCACTGGCGGGTGCGGGCATGGTCACCCGGGAGGATGGCGTGTACCGCCTCACCGCCCGCGGATTCGATCAATACCACGACATCGAACGATGGGTGACCTACCACTTCATCGAGCCGCTTTGGGCGCAGATGCTGGCCGAGCACAAGCGGGAGGGGTCGCACGTCCCCTGGGCGGAGACAGCCAACGCACGCTCAGGCCCGACATGGCGAGTTGTGGAACGGGCATTGAGCCGGCGCGTGGAATCTCGAGCCGGCTGATGGACGTCGGCGCGGCGCTAGCACCTCTCTACGACCCGCTGATGCGTATCGTCGGGTGGACGCGCACCCAGCGCGGTGTCCTGACTGGTGCCGATGGGTCGATCCTCGATGTGGGCTGCGGCCCTGCGCGCCTGGCCAACGGCAGCCACGAACACTACGTCGGGGTGGATCGGAGAATGGCGATGCTGTCGCAGGGACCCGGGGGAACCACCCTGGTATGCGCGGACGCCGCCGCCCTACCGTTCGGCGATGGCACATTCGACACTGTCGTCAGTACAGCCCTCCTCGGATTGTGTCTGCCCGCAGAACGACGGCCGATTCTGCGCGAAATGGCGCGGGTTTGCCGTGGCACGCTACGGATCCTGGAGCCGATAGCCCCGCTGGACCCGGTGAGGCGCGCCGTGGCGCTGTCCCGGCAGCCAGTGCGGTTGGAGGAGTTGCGCACCGCGGGGTGGCACGTGACCTGCGTGGGGCAAGACAACTTCGCAGGTGTCTACACCCTTGTGTGCGCCACTCCAACGGTCCGTCCTGCGTCCAACCCCTGACTGTGCGTGGCGTTGTGTGCGCATCGTGCATATGTGTTTTCTCCGAGTAGCGTCCAACGCTCCCGCACCTACTCCGTGGGCATCACGTGCAGCCAGCGGAGCTCCACGCTTCCCGACGACGCGATCGGGCGACCGTCGCATCATCCCGCCCGGATCGGCGGAGGCCGAATGCCGCTGACATACGGCAGGCCGTCGCTCATGGTGATCGCGTAGCGCCCCCTGTGCAAATCGTGGTGGCAGCGACTGCACAGCAGCGCCAGATTCGACAGATCCGTGCCACCCCCGTCGGACCAATGCACGACATGATGGGCCTCGCAGAACCGAGGGCCACGTCCGCAGCGCACACACCCGCGGTCGCGGGCCACCAGCGCGGTCCACTGCGCCGGCGTGGCTCGTCTGGCGGACCGGCCCATGGTCAGCGGCGTGAACCCACCTTCGGTCTTCGTCCCGAAGATCACGGCGCACACGGCCGTACAGGCGAGCCGCTCGAATTGCGCGGGACCGATCGGCAAGCCGTCCTCGAGCACCGCCTTGGCCCCGTCGTCGAGGTTCTCCACGTCGACGAGAACCGTGAGTCCCGAGACGCCGAGAGGCTTGGTGTTCGCCATGGCGCTGGCTGCGATATCCCCGAGGGCATCCACCCGGCGCTGCGCCGGGCTGCGGGTGTCGGCTGGTGTGGGCCGGTCCATGAAGTGCGTCAGCGCATCGCGCAGGCGTCGCCCCTCGACACCATCGAGGTAGCCCTCGAGCCGGAAGAGGCCGTTGGCCTGTTCCCGTAGCGAGATGCCCCGCTTCTCCCGCTGTTCATCCAGCGCCTTGTCGGTCTCCTCGGGCTGATCCTGGGCGATGAGGACCGTGAGCAGATTCCGCAGTTCGGCGGCATCCGTGGCCACGGCAACCTCGACCAGGGCGGACTCGAGTTCCTCGTAGTCGGACAGGTGCTGGCGCGCAGTGACCAAAGCCCGCACGTCAGCAGTGCTCAGGCGGCCTGCGCGATACGACTCCTGGGCGCGTGGCATGTCCCGCAGCGCGCGAGCCGTCGCCACCACACCGGATCCCACCGCTGTCGGTTGCCCGGTGGCCGCGGCTACGAGTGTTCCCGTCGTACCAGCGTGCAGCACTCCGGCATCTCCTGCGGCATCCGCCGCACCGACCAACTGCGTGAAGTAGGCATCAAGCCCATTACGCAGCGCCTGCAGCGCCTTCATCGCGCCTGCCCGCTCCTCGGCACACATCAGATCCGGGTCGGGGAGATCCGCGAGCATGGCCCGCATCTCCTCGATCTGCGCAGGGTGTTGAGTGGGGAGTTCAGCGGCGATCCGCATCCGGCGTTGCGCCGGCCGGGACATCTCGAAGAACGCCACCCGCTACCCCTTCCAACCCCTCCATCATCGAACAGGGGTATGACAAAACGTCGACCACCGGGTGGGAGGAGTCGTGGATCAGTCGAGGTAGTCGCGCAGCACCTGACTGCGCGACGGGTGGCGCAGTTTGCTCATCGTCTTCGACTCGATCTGCCGGATACGTTCGCGGGTGACCCCGTAGACCTTGCCGATCTCGTCAAGGGTCTTCGGCTGCCCGTCGGACAGCCCGAACCGCATCCGGACCACACCGGCCTCGCGCTCGCTCAGCGTGTCGAGCACGGACTCGAGTTGTTCCTGCAGCAACGTGAAGGAGACCGCGTCCGCAGGCACGATCGCCTCGGAGTCTTCGATCAGATCACCGAACTCGCTGTCGCCGTCCTCACCGAGCGGCGTGGACAGCGAGATCGGCTCGCGGCCGTACTTCTGCACCTCGACGACCTTGTCCGGGGTCATGTCGAGTTCGGCGGCCAATTCCTCCGGGGTGGGCTCGCGTCCGAGATCCTGCAGCATCTGCCGCTGCACGCGGGCGAGTTTGTTGATGACCTCGACCATGTGCACCGGAATGCGGATCGTGCGGGCCTGATCGGCCATGGCACGCGTGATCGCCTGCCGGATCCACCACGTCGCGTAGGTGGAGAACTTGTACCCCTTGGTGTAGTCGAACTTCTCCACCGCACGGATGAGACCGAGGTTGCCCTCTTGGATCAGGTCGAGGAACAGCATGCCGCGGCCGGTGTAGCGCTTGGCGAGGCTGACGACCAGGCGCAGGTTGGCTTCGAGCAGGTGGTTCTTCGCCCGGCGACCGTCCTCGGCGATCCACTCGAGCTTGATCCGGGTCTCGGTATCGAGGTCCGGGTTCTCCGCCAGTTTCTCCTCGGCGAACAGGCCGGCCTCGATGCGCTTGGCCAGTTCCACCTCCTGCTCGGCGTTGAGCAGGGGGACCTTTCCGATCTGCTTGAGGTAGTCCTTCACCGGGTCCGCGGTGGCACCGGCCTGCGTGACCTGGGCGACGGGCTCGTCGGAGTCGTCACTGTCGGACAGCGTGAAGGTGGCTTCTTTGCCCTTCTCCTTCTCCTCCTCGAGTTTCTCGAGGTCCTCCTTCAGCTCGCTCTCGAGATCCTTCTCCAGCGCCTCGGCCTCGTTCAGATCAACAGCCTCGGCGTCACCGGCCGCCTTGCCGGCCTTCGCGGTGACCTTCTTCGCAGGAGCCTTCTTCGCCGCAGCCTTCGTCGCCGGAGCCGTCGACGCAGCCTTGGCGGGAGCCTTCTTGGCCGGCGATTTCTTGGCCGGCGCGGCTTTGGCCGTCGACGCGGCCTTGGCGGGGGCCTTCTTGACCGGAGCCTTTTTCGCCGGCGCCGCCTTCGCAGCAACCTTCTTTGCCGGGGCCTTCTTGGCGGGCGCCGACTTCGCCGCGGCCTTCTTGGCCGTCGATGCGGTCTTGGCTGGAGCTTTCTTGGCCGTCGTCGTTTTGGCTGCGGGGGCAGCCTTCTTCGACTTCACAGTCGGCACGTAACAACCTCTCGTCGAGGATCAGATCTGTTGGGGCAGTTGCAGCACAGTAACTGCGAACGTCCAGTACAACATTCTGGCACGCCAGTCGTATTCCAAACGTAGATCCCCGCCCTAGCCCGCACGTGTCTTCATCTCACGCTTGGTCGCCCGGACAGCGGAAAGCGACGCCTCGTCCACCACATCGGCCGCCGACAGCGTCGTTCCCTCGGCACCGTACGGAGCGCTGACGTCCCGCCAGCCGCGGGGACGTACGCCGCGCTGCTTGCCCAGAAGTGCCAGGAAGATCTTCGACTTCGCCTCACCGAAGCCCGGCAGATCCTGCAGCCGGTTCAGAACGGTCCGCGCACTTCCGGATCGCCAGATGTTCTCGGGATCCCCCTCGTAGTGATCCACCACCGCCTGCGACAACGCCACGATCCGCTGGGCCATGCTTCCCGGGAAGCGATGCACTGCAGGCGTCTGCCGCATCACCTCGGTCAGGTGCTCCGCACCGAGCGACACCACCGCGGCGGGTTCCAGACGGCGCCACCCCAACCGCTCACAGATGCGATACGGCCCCAGGAACGCCCGTTCCATCGGCTGCTGCTGATCGAGAAGCATGCCGACGAGCAGCGCGAAGGGATCGGCCTCCAGCAAGGCATCAGCGTCCGGATCCTGGGCAAGCCTCATGCCCCGACCCTAAGTCGATAGCCGTGTCCGAGCCATTCGTCAGGCGCTGCGGCGACCCCTCCCGCGCAGGACCTCGAGCGGGATGTCCTCCGTCAGGCGCGACCATGTCTGCGGTGGCAGGCCGTTCTCCAGCGCGTGTGCGACCAGCGGTGCCAATGTGTTGGCCGGATCCGCCTGCAGACTGCGGTCGACCGCCACGAGGGCGGCCGCCCCATCTCCGTCGGCCCAACTCAACAGGGCCAGCGTGGCAGCCAGCGATCCAGCATGGCGCCCCGGCGTGTGCGTCAGGCAGTACACCAGTCGTGTGCGGGCCGCAGCGAGCACGGCGGAGTCCTCCTCACACTGATCCAGTAGCAGCGCAAGCAACGGGTCGCGGACATGCACGTCCCGGCACGCCCTCGCCACACAGGCCACATCGTCAGGATCGAGATCTGCACGGCCAGTGAGCAGCGCCAGCGCCCGCTCCTCGAGGACATCTCGGCGCACCTGATAGTCGCCGTCGAGACCGCGTCGCAGGCATTTGCGCACAGCGGCGGTCACATCGTCGTCGATGATCTCCAACGAGGTGACAAGGTCGTCGCGCGATGAGACGTAGCTCAGGCCGGCGGCCACGCATGCGGCCACCACGGCGTGATCGGCCAGTGACGCCAGCGGCAGACCCTCGTCGATGTCGGCCTCACCGCGCACCGAGGATGCGTAACGGCCATCGGCGATCAGAACCAGGTCGATGATCTCCATCACCGGGAGCAGGGCGTGCATCACCCACATCGCCGCCGCCTGTGCGAAGTCGGCCGGGAACTCGTCGGCGTACGCGAGGATCACGACCGACAGGGGAACAGGATCAGGGATACCCCGCAGAATCGATTGCAGCCACGCAAGGTCCCCGCCGGCCGGCAGGTCCACCCGCATCGAGACCTGCAGTGTGTCCTGCTCGTCGAGCAGGAGCAACACCACGGAATCCTCGGGCGGGAACCCGATCAGGAAGGGGGCTGCCGCGATCGCGGCTTCGGGGCTGTCGATGCGAAGGGCCATGGCTCCACACTCGCCGCCCGCGCTCAGCCGAACCAGTGGCTGCCGGCGCTCTGTGGACCGCCTGCGGGGGTTATCCCAAGCCCGTCACCGCGCCCCGTAGTCCGCGGTCGCGATCGCCTGCGCACTCTGCGCCGCGTCGAAGTGCTCCGACCCGGCGATCAGCGGCACGAAACCCACAAGCATGCCGTCGGCCAGGACTTGGGCCTCCAGGCCGGCAGCCGCATCGCCGTCCCAGATCGCCTCCCTGCCACCGGGCAGCACCACCCGGATCGCAGCCGTCTGCAGGCCGGTGGGGTGCACATGGGCCATGATCCGGCGCTCACGCAGCAACTCGACGATCTGCTCGGCTTCTGACGGTTGCATGGAACTCTCCTGTGGCGGCGGGCGTCCGATATCGGGAAGGGCGTGACGGCGATCACGGAGCGCTCCCGGTAACTCTGATAGGACAAAGGTATGCGTACCCCTCTCGTGGCGCTCACGGTGCTGGCGCTGGCCGCCGGTGTGTCTCCCGCGACCGCCGCGCCCGGTGATGCGGAGCCCACCGAGTCGGCTTCACCGACCGCCTCCGCGTCCCCCAGCGAGTCCGCCACCGTCAGCCCGAGCCCCACGACCACCCCGACGCCGGGTCCCTACGGCATCCCGATGAACCAGAACATCCGCGAGGATGCCTGGTGCAGGCTTCTGGTCCCCAACAAGAAGGGGGACGCCGCCGAGGCCGATTCGATCATGGATGACAACATCGTCGATCTCGGCCAGTACGGCTACTACCGCTTGAGCAACAACCCGGACTGGAAGCCCCAGCGGACGCTGGACAGCTCGGGCAACACCCACGTCAACGGCCTGTACTGGGCGGTCCCCCTGCTCTACACAGGGGCCCGCCGGGGTGACTCCCCCATGGTCGACCGCTTCTTCGACCTGATCGGCGACTGGCTGGCCAAGCACAAGAAGAAGAAGACACGGACCTGGTCGGTGACGCAGCCCATCATCGCCGGCGAACGTTTGTGGACCCTCACCTGCGCCTCCGACATCAGCGATGGCGCCCGGTTCGTCAAAGCGACCCGCAAAGAGGCCAACACCCAGATCAGGAAGTTCAAACTGGGCACCGGCACCAACAACACCGGCATCCATTCGCAGGGCTCCGCGCTGGCCGCGTTCTGCTATCTGGGCGACCCGGCCAAGCGTGACATCGCGGCGAACAACCTGAACCGCCTCGCGGACTACTTGGTCCTGTCCGACGGCAGCGACCGTGAAGGCTCCCCGTGGTACGCCTACTACACGCTGCGATTGCTCGAGAACCTTGCACCGATCTACACCCGCTGCGGGGTTTCCTACGACCGCATCTGGGCGGCGACCGAGCGACTCCAGCACTACCTCGCCGCAACTGTGGACCCGAACTTCCACCTCGTCATGATCGGTGACACCCATCGCGCCAAGCTGGGGCCCAAGTGGTTCGCGCCCGATTCGGAGGCCCGGTGGGCGGCCACGCAGGGCGCGGAAGGGCAGCCCTCGACCTCCCTCTACGACGTGTTCGCCGGGGGTTATGTCTTCGCACGGAACAGTTGGACCGATATCGACGGCCACCGCCCCACGTTCTACTCGGTGCGGGTGTCCCGGCCGTACGTGACCGCCCACGTTCACAGCGACCTCGGGTCGGTCACGTTCAACAGCTACGGAACGGAGTTCGTGGGCGATCCGGGACCGTACCGGTACAACAGCTCGGCGATCCGCGACTACATGGTCAGCAGGTCCGGGCACAGCGTCATTCGGGTCACCGAGAAGAAGCCGAAGAAGAAAAAGAAGAAATCCAGCGCCCTCGCTTTCTCATCAGCGCCGAGGAGTTCGGCCGTTCTGGCAACGAACGGGGACCCGTACAACCGGACCTGCCTCAAGGACGGCACCTACTCGGCTGCTCGCATCAAGCGCTGCGTGTACTACGACACAGCCATCGACGGCCTCGTGGTGGTCGACACCATCAAAGCGCGCAAGCGCATCCGCGCCGATCAGCGCTGGCAGGTCCCGAACGGGGTCTCGGTGAGCAAGCGGCCCAGAGGCGCCACCATGACGTCCCCGAACGCCGCAGCCACGATGCTGTTCACCGGCGGCGGCAAGGTGCGCAAGTATCGGCCCTCGTCGAAACGCCAGGACGGCTGGTTCACTAACGGCTACGGAGAACTGGTGAAGGGCACGACTCTGCAGCGAGGGGCCACGATCGCGAAGGGCAAGAAGCGCACGTGGGTGAGCGTGCTGGCCGCCGGCGAATCCGCGCCGTCGGTGTCACTGACCGATGGTGTCGTGTCGGTCACCCGCGAGCAGACCGCGACATTCCCGCTGCCGTAGACCGGCAGTCCTGGGATCGGGCTGAGGCCGGCCGCCTTTGTCACGATGTTGCGCCCGCCGACAGTGCATTTGTGACGAAGGTGCGCGGTCAAGGGCCACCCAACCCCTCACCTTCGCGACAACCGCGGACCAGGTAGGACACCTTCGTCACAAAGGCAGGGGCGACCGCCGGCCGGGCCGGCCGCCTTTGTCACGATGTTGCGCCCGCCGACAGTGCATTTGTGACGAAGGTGCGCGGTCAAGGGCCGGTGAGTTCATTCGGTCAGTGCAACAGCGATGTCTTCTTCGAGGACCTTGGTGAGGTGCTCGATTGGTGTGAGCCAGCCTAGGGCTTTGCGGGGCCGGTTGTTCATCAGGTCTTCGATCTCGTCAAGGTCCTCGCGGCTGTAGGTGGATAGGTTGCCGCCTTTGGGCAGGAATTCGCGTAGTAGTCCGTTGGTGTTCTCGTTGGTGGGCCGTTCCCAGGGGCTGTGGGGGTCGCAGAAGTAGACCTGAACGCCGGTGGTCGTGGTGATCTCAAGGTGGCGGGCCATTTCGCTGCCCTGGTCCCAGGTGACGCTCTTGCGCATTCGGGCAGGCATCCGGCGGATCGCTTTGATCATCTCGTCGCGGACTTCCTCGGCGCCGTGCCGTTCGGGAAGGTGCAGCAGCATCACGTACCGGCTGCACCGGTCGACCAGCGTGCCCACCGCGGTCTTGTTCGCCTCACCGGTGATCAGATCACCTTCCCAATACCTGGGAACCGCCCGGCCCAGGGCCTCCTCAGGACGGTCCACGATCGGCACCATGTCCGGGATCCGGGGGTGCGCTGGCTGGCGTGGCGTTGGGGACGTCGCACGCGGCGCCCGGTACGCAGGCGGGCCTTGAGCTCGCGTTTCAATCCGCCGGCGCCGCGCACGTAGATCGCCTGGTAGATCGCCTCGTGGCTGATCGTCATCTCCGGATCCTTCCCATGCATCAGCCGAAGCCGATTCGCGATCTGTTCAGGGCTCCACCGTTTCGTCAGTTTCCGCTGCACGTACCCGCGCAGCACCGGGTTCTCGTCCAGTTTGCGCGGCTTCGGCCGCTGGCGTTGGGAATCGGCGCGTTCCTGAGCCTTCGACGCGGGCGTGTCAGATGTTCTGTGTAAGAGGTTCCTCGAGTGAAATGAGGATTGCACATGGAACAGGTACCCGAACCTGGGGTGGCGGTGTCACCGTTAGGTGTGGTCGAGGAGTCGCGGTCTGCTCGTGAGGCGGTCGACGCGATGGTCGAGGCCGGGCTGCTTGATCAGCTCTTCGAGCAGATCGACGACGGCGGGCTGCAGCTGACCGGTGAGGGCGGCTTCCTGCCCGAGATGATCAAGGCGGTGCTGGAGCGGGGCTTGCAGGCCGAGTTGTCCGAGCATCTGGGCTACGAGAAGGGCGACCCGGGCGGGCGGGGCTCGCCGAACTCCCGGAATGGCTTTACCCCGAAGACGTTGTCCAGCGAGGTCGGGCAGGTGCCGTTGGACACCCCGCGGGACCGGGCCGGGACCTTCGATCCGCGGCTGGTCCCGAAAGGTGCCAGGCGGGTCGGCGGCCTGGACGAGATGATCATCAGTCTGTATGCCGGCGGGATGACGATCCGCGACATCCAGCATCATCTGGCCCGCACGATCGGCACCGAGTTGTCCCCCGACACGATCTCGAAGATCACCGACGCGGTGCTCGAAGAGGTCCGGGAATGGCAGTCCCGGCCGCTGGAGGAGATCTACCCGATCATCTACCTCGACGCCTTGGTCGTGAAGGTCCGTGACGGCCATCACGTGCGTAATCGCAGCGCCCATATCGCCGTCGGGGTGGACCTCGACGGGGTCAAGCACGTGCTGGGGATCTGGGTGCAGGCCACCGAAGGCGCGAAGTTCTGGGCCGGGGTCTGCGCTGAGTTGCGTAACCGGGGGATCCGGGACGTGCTGATCGTGTGTTGCGACGGGCTGACTGGGTTCCCGGAGGCGATCGAGGCCACCTGGGACCAGGCCACCGTGCAGACCTGCACCGTGCACCTGATCCGCGCGTCGATGCGGTTCGTGTCCTACAGCGACCGCAAGAAGGTCGCCGCGGCGCTGCGACCGATCTACACCGCCCCGACCGCAGATGCGGCCGCGGCGGCACTGGAGGAGTTCGAGGCCTCCGAGCTAGGAGCCAAGTATCCGGCCACGGTCGCGGCCTGGCGTAACGCCTGGGAACGGTTCATCCCGTTCCTGGCCTTCCCGCCCGAGCTGCGCAGGATCATCTACACGACCAACTCGATCGAGTCGCTGAACTACCAGCTGCGAAAGATCATCAAGAACCGCGGACACTTCCCCAACGACGACGCCGTGGTCAAACTGCTCTGGCTGGCCATCCGCAACATCGAGGACAAACGCGCCCGGGAACGAGCCAAAGAGAAAGGCCAACCCAAAGGCACCCGCAAAGCCCCCGGCCACCTCGTCGAAGGCCAAACCGTCCAAGGCTGGAAAGCCGCCCTCGGCGCCCTGGCCCTGACCTATCCAGACCGACTCGAGCCCTACATCAACTAAACAACGGAACCTGACTTACACAGAAGACTTGACAGGCTCTTCGACGCCGAGTAGCCACGACGCTGGTTGGCCGGGCCCACGTCGCTGGGACGGCGGTTGCGCGCCAACTCCCGGCCCACGGTGCTTCGGTGACAACCCACATCCCGCGCGATCTGCGCGTTGTTGTCCCCGGCGGCGATCCCCGCCTGAATCCGGATCCGCTGATCCAGCGTCAGGGCGCCATCTTCATTGCTCTGCGGTCGAGGTTTCACACCGCCACGCTGACGTACCCATCCACGCCCGATCGATTCCGACACGCCAGCAGCCGCCGCCGCTGCCAGCACCCCCACCCCTTGCGCCCACACTGCCCAAAACAGGTCTTCCACACTCCGCGGAGTCCGTGAACGTCCCACGCAACACACCCACTCTCGATGCTGGACTGTTGCACTGACCCCTAGAACTCACCGCCACCCAACCCCTCACCTTCGCGACAACCGCGGACCAGGCAGGACACCTTCGTCACAAAGGCAGGGGCGACCCTAGCCCTTGGCGTCCTTGGCCGCCATCGTGGCCAGCCCCATCAGCATCTGGATGGCGACGTCCACCGGCACTTCGCTGATCTCCCCCTGGCCTCCCGGTGCGGCGGGCACGATGAGATCGTCGAGCTCGCCATACACAGCTGCCCCGGAGGACGCTATGGCGTCGATCATCGTTCTGGTGCGCTCATCGACGTCATCCATGGCCCACTGCGGGGTGCGGATGGCGTGCTCGTCGGGCCCTGGCTGACGACCGTCGACCAATCCCCACAAAGCACCCCGGCGGATCCACTGGTGGTAGCGCTGGGCGTCCATCGGCGCCCCACGTTCCAACTCGACGAGCCACCGGCGCACCAAGGCGGCTTCTTCGTAGCTCAGCGACCTGTTCGTCTTCGTCGTCACGCGATCGAGAGTGTCCGGTTCGAGACCGATCACCCGCTCGGCGTCACGCAGGATCCGCAGCGGATCGCCCGAGTCCACCACGATCACGGCGACTCGATCAGCACCGAGGATGCTCGCCCACCGCTGCAGAAGACCGCTGTAGTCGAACCGGCCCCAGAACGTGGCGTTCTTGCCTCGCAAGGTCTCCTGCAACCACTGGTCGTACGGCTTGACCACGCGGGATTTCGCATGCCGCAGCGGACCTGGCAACGGCTTCGGGGCGCCGGATTTCAAGGACTGCTGCCACGAACTCGGCAGGATGAGGGCCAGCGGCCGCAGAGTCATGAGCAGCCTCACGCGATCCACGCCGCCGAGGTCCTCCACGACCTTCGCGGCCAATACCGGATCCGCGTCCGCGAACTGTTCGCTGGACACCACCGCGCGGTCCTTGCGCCGGGACACCCGTGCCGCGAACCTGTCCCAGACCTCCGGCGGCACCGGCGGATCGGCCGGGTGGGCGGTGGTCGCGATACCGAGCGCGGAACACGATGGGGTCCAGTGGGAGAACTTCTTGCCCGGATACAGCACACCCTGGGCCTTCATACGGGGCCGTGCCTGTGCCATCGAATGCTGTAGTGCGGTCGTGCCGGTCTTGGGCGGGCCGATGTGCAGCAGCACCTCGCCGGGCTGGAGGAAGGCACTCATCGGGCCACCAGTGGAAAGCACACCTTGGTCCGCGGTTCCGCGACCTCGGGGCCGTCGAGGTAGCTCTCCCACGGATCCCCCGCGATCTCGCGGCCGTTGGCCCTGATCCACTCCGTCACCGCATGAAACGCGCCCGGCAACCCCTCGTACGAACCGGTGTGGATCGTCGTGGCGACATCCCCGCCCGGCAGGGAATCGGCCTTCACCCGCCCGGACGGCTGCAGTTCACCTGCCACTGGGAAGCCCGCAGTCACATCGAACTCATGCTCTCCAATGCCGTAACGGGCGAAGGGCGGCCCTGCGATCGAGACATCCCGCTGCTGAAGATGCCCGAAGATCTCCGGGAACGCGCCAGTGAGGAACGCGGGGATCTCGTCGCGGCCCAGGCGGGCACTGATCACAGCGGCCGGCTGTGCCGATAGCGTCTCGACGGCGATGTCATAGGTCACGTCTCTACTGTGCCAGCCCCCGCCGTCAACACATGTCGCGCGGCGAAGTGTCGCCTATTCACAGCCTTCGGCATCAGTGAATCCGGCATTCACTTCGGCAGCGGGGCGGCCTTGCCGTACAGCCAACCCTGCGCGTTCTGCCATCCCTGCTCACGCAGTAGCCGCGCCTGGGTGGTGTTCTCAACGCCCTCGGCCACTGTCTCGAGGCCCAGCCCGTGCGCCATGCCGATCAGGGCCTTGGCGAGGCGGGTCGAGGCCAGGTCCTCATCGCCCACTCCGACTGTGAAGGAGCGATCCAACTTGATCCCACTGATCGGGAAGTCCCGGAGGTGGGTCAACGTGGAGTAGCCGGTGCCGAAGTCGTCCAGCCACCACTTGACCCCGCGCAGGGCAAGTGCGTTCGTGGCACGGTCGGCAGCATCCGCGTCGTACAGAAGCGCCGTCTCCGTCACTTCGAGTCGCAGTCTGGCCGGCTCGAAGGCGGTCTCATCGAGCACCGCGGCTACCCGTTCGGCGTAGTCCGCGGTTGCCAGTGTGCGCGCTGAGACGTTGACCGACACCGTGAGCGGGTCGAACTGAGCGAAGGCCGCGAGCGACTGCTCGAGGATGGCGAAGTCCACAGCCACGACCAAGCCACTTGTTTCCGCCACATTCAGGAACTGACCTGGAAGTTGGACTCCGCCGTCGGCCTGCGGCCATCGGGCCAGTGCCTCATGTCCGATCACAACGCCGTCCCTGAGCCGCACCACGGGCTGGAACCACGGCACGATCGCCCTGTCCGAGACGGCTTTGCGTACCCGGGATTCGACCCACAGGCGACGCTCGGCCTCGGCAGCGACCACTGGGTCGTCGAACAGCCAGCGATCGCCCCCCTCGTTCTTGGCCGTCCGCATCGCGAGACTGGCCCTGCGCAGAAGCTCGTCGGGCCGCGCATCCGCGTGGGCGATGCCGATGCTCACCGTCGGCAGCACGTCCTGGCCGGCCACACTCACCGGCGTGGACACCTCCGCGGATATCCGTTCGGCCACGATGCCGAGCAGGGTTCGATCCTCGGCCTCCGGTAAAGCAACGAGGAACTCGCTGCCGGCGATGCGGCCAACCGTGGCCGATGGCGGGATCGCAGCGCTGATACGACGCGCGACCTCGACGAGCAGTTCGTCTCCACCCGCGTACGACACAGCCTCGTTGATGGCGCGCAGCCGGTCGACGCTGATGCAGAGGACGGCGCTGGGACGGTCGTTGTCCAGGGCCGGACGCAGGACGCTCCAGGTCGCGACGCCGGTGAGCGCATCCTGCTGCAGGCTTCTCTCCACAGCCTGCCGGGCATTCACCTCGGAGTCGATGTCCCGCACCAGGCTCATCAAGCACGGAGGCGCATCCGGCATTGGATTCTCCACGAGCATGCTGCGCAGACTCACCCATCTCCGGGTTCCATCTGCCCGCACCATCCGGACCTCGGCTGAGTCCGTCAACCGCCCCGAGAGTGCGGCTGCGAGACTCGCCTCGATATCAGCCCTGTCCTCATCTGCCACCAGCACGAAGGCCGAACTCCCCACCAGATCCTCAGAGAAGTACCCGCTTATCCGTTCGAACGAATGCGATGCCCACATGACGTCCCCGCGCGCATCCACCTGGACGACGGCGTCGTACTCACTTTCCGTGGCCATCCGGTAGACGGCCTCACGGTGGGCCAGCTCCTGCAGCATGTCGTGACGTTCGGTGACATCCCGCCACGTGAGCACGAGTTCGTCGCCCGCCTTGGCAGCCCGTAGGTCGTACCGCCGCGGCTCGCCAAGAACGTCGTTGAACAGTTTGGCGTCGTCGACCACCAAGGGGTCTCCGGTGGCCATCACGGTGGCGTAGGCGTGGAGCACACCCTGATCCTCCAAGTGCGGGAACATCGTGAGGAAGTGGCTTCCGATCAAGTCATCGATTTCCACCAGAAGCTCCGACGCCGCAGCCGAGTTGGCTTGCGAGAACACGAAGTCGCGGATCTCGCCGTCTTCGTCTCGAACGGGCGTCATGACGACGAACGGATCGATCATGCTGTCGACCGTTGCCCGCCATTGGTTGGCGTTGGTTTCTGCCTGTAGTCGCGCCTGCAATAGTTCCGTCACGTCCCGGAGGATCACCAGGATCTCGCGGACCCGTCCGTCGGAGTCCTGCCGCGGGATCCCGGTCCCACTCACCCACCGGATCGCGCCCGCAGGAGTACGCAGGCGGGCGGCCAGTCGTTCCCGGGGCTCCGTCCCGACCGCGCGTCCCGCCTGCAGACCCTCTGCCAGATCCAGGAGCAGCCCGCGGTCTTCCGGATCGACGAAATCGAGCAGCGGGTGACCCACCAACTGATCCGGCTTCCAGCCGAGGCTGCTTGCGATGGATCCCGCGACCCAGGCGACGACACCGCGGGTGTCCACGAGACACACGAAGTCGGTGGAGTACTCGGCGTACAGGCGCGCGAGCTCGTTGTCCTGGAACACCTGGTCGCGCGCCATGCCTCTCCAGTTCTCCTACCTGCTGCCCAGGCGAAGTATCACAAGTCGCCTCCTGCCGAATCATGTTGATCATGGGTCCGGCTCCATGGGGCCGATCAAT
The DNA here is from genome assembly GCA_020636995.1 of Actinomycetota bacterium. Lineage (GTDB taxonomy): Bacteria > Actinomycetota > Actinomycetes > S36-B12 > UBA10799 > JADKAV01. The sequence continues at coordinate 611,201 of JACJWU010000001.1, forward strand.
GCCTCACCTCCCATCCCTGCCGTGGCCTTCTGGTCAGAGGTGGGACGACTCACCGGTTCCGGGCCTGCCGGCTGCGCCGATCGGTGGCAGGTTTCCCAGCGCCCCCCCACGTCGAGATCGCGCTCCTCGGGCTCTCGTTCGCGAGGGAGCCCACTGACGGACTCCGGTCGAACGAACACACCGTCCGTCGGAGCGACCTACGAGTCGCCGCCGTTCGCGGCCCGTTCGAAGGATCCGTGTTCACACTGTGTAGTCACCTGCCGCCTCGCCCTGAGACGAGCGGATCGCCGGCCACACGCGGGCCGTCTCTGTTCTCGAGTCGGGCGACGCGACGGGAGCCCCGCAGGATCCGCCATGCGGCCGGAACCAGTTCGACGATGCTGATGGTGAACATCACCCCGGCCACCACAGCCAGCAGCGTGCCCACCCGCTCCGGCGACATCACGGCGGCATAGCGGGCAGCCAGCAGAACACCCAGGATCTCCCCGCCGGTTGCGATGGCGGTGTAGACGAAGGCGCGCGTCCGACTGCCACCTGACGCGATCACCGGGGTGGCGACGGCCAGTCCTTCGGGGATGTTCTGCAGAGCTATCACCACCATGCTCAGCACGGCGGCATCCAGTGAGAGCATCGCCACGCCCACGACGATGCTGCCCTCCGGGATGTTGTGCAGTCCGATGACCAGAGCCACCACCAATGCCGTGCGTGCCAGTCTCGTGTGGGAGGAGAAGATGATCCGGGCCACCAGCACCGTCCCGACCGCGATGCCGCAGCCGAGCACGAACAGCCACGCCACCTGCGGGTTCGGAAGCCCCGATTCGCGGGCATCGGGGACCATTTCCAGCAAGGACAGTCCGATCATGGCCACCGCCGCCAGCACCAGTCCTGATGCCTGGACGGATGCCGGCCATGTCCGACGCGCTGCCGCTAGGGCCCAGCCGATCATCGTGGCGAGCGCCGCCAGAACCCCCAGCGACACCGCGACCCACAACGGAGCCGGCGAGTGGCTGGCCAGGTTCAGGACCCAGAACGCATCTGCCCCGCTGCCTGTGTGCGCCCCCATGAGCCTTCACCGCCCTCGCCTGGGCCGACATCTCAAGTCTACGCACGTGGTCGATTCGATAGGTCCACACTCTGGGGATGCCTCGGTTGAGGATGGAGCGCTCAGAGATCCACTCGCGATGGGTCCGCTCTCAGGTCACCCGTTTCACCAATGCAACTGCCGCCGCGAGGTCAGTGGCAGCCTGCTGCAGACGAACCACCTCGACGGTGACGGCGATCTCCGGCTCGGAACGAGGTGACTCGGGGGACGGACCCACACCGAGCGGATACCCACGTGGTTCACCCCCGACGAGCACTACGGCCTCTTGGAACGACGTATCCGCGCTGCGGGCAGCGATCCCCACGTCCAGGCCCGGCTCTCCCAATGCACGTCGTCGGTCGGCCTCGAACATCAACGCCAACAGGCACAGGTGGGCACGCGAGGCAGCGTCGACGATCACCGCCAGACAGCGTGGATCAGCAGCCGGCCACGGCTCCACGATCGCCGCATCCACTGCTGGGCGCAGTCGGATCAGGTTCGCACGCTCCGCTTCGGCGAGCGCACGCACCTGGACCTCTGGGACCGCCGCCGGGTACAGCACGGCGTAGGTCACCGCGCGGGCCCAATCAGCCAAGCCCCGCACGGTATCGTCCACCAGTCGGATCGCCTGCCCACTGCGCCATGCCGGAAGGATCGCGACAGTGACGATTCCCACCGCGGCCCCGACGAGTGTGGCAATGATTCGTGACACGTACAGATTCGCATCATCCGCGAGTAAGAAGTCGAGGATCAGGATCGTTCCGGCGATGCCGAACGACCCGAGGATGTAGGTGCCGGTGAAGTACCGGAAGGCCACTGCGGACACTATGAGGACCGCGACGGAGATCCCCCAGACACTGTCGCCGGCTGCATAAGTGATGGCGGGCACGAGAAGCACCGCGAGGAGATTTCCTCCGACGCGGGCCAGCGACCGGATGATGGTGAACGCCCAGTCCGGCTTGACCACGAACACACACGTCAGTGGAATCCAGAACGAGTGATCCAGCGGCAGCACGAGTGCCAGGGATTGAGCCAGAGCCAACGCGAAGGCCATCCGCATACCGTGCCGGAACTCGGATGTTCCGACCCTGAACCCATGCCAATCCCCCCAGTTCGAGGTCTCCGGCACAGGCCTCGGCCGATCGTCTGCGTCCGGGAGATGAGCGATGGCATCCCGGAGGTTCCCGATGGTCGTGGCCAAGTAACTGCCAACGGGCCAGGTCTCGCCCGGGGCTGACGCATCCCCGGCATCCTGGCGCCCGGACAAGGCTCTGATGCAGTGCCGCAATTGACCCGAGATCCGCAGCCGTTCGGCCAGGCCCGGCCGTTCGATCTCCCGCCATGCCACAAGGTTGCGCCGAACCTGGTTCACCGCCTCAGCCACCGCCACAGCAGCCTGGCGGTTGGGAACCCCGGAGGAATCGATCGTGTGCATGGCCTGGTCGATCTCTGCCGAAGCGGCGTTACTGTTCCGGCCCGAGATATGGCCGGCCGACGAGATCCGTTCGGCGCTTCGCACGGAGTTGGCGAGCAGTACGTGGACAGCGCGCCTGCGCTCCGTGCGCCAGAACAGAATCGCGAAGCACGACTGAGTGGCGGCACCGATCGCCAGCCACGTCACTGCGATGGCCGGATCGGCGCGGATCCCCGCGAAGATCACACCCATCGCCAGCGCACCGATGCCCACGGAGCGCGGTATGGGGCCGACGGTGGACGACGCCCCCTGCACGAATGCCACCACCGCGAGAAGCGGCACGGTCCACCACGTACCACTCAGGGTCATAGCTGCGTACGCGACCACGATCAGACCCAGTACGGAGAGCACAGACTGCCGCAGCAGGGCGCGTAGAGGTAGCACCGCCTCACCCAGGCCGATCTGCAGAGCCCCGAAGGCGGCGAAAACAGCGCTCTCAAGCCGACCCGTGGCCAACGCGAACACCAGGAAGCCGGTGACCACAAGGCTTCGTCGAGCCACTGAGAACCAGGAAGCCTGCGGCCATGGTGCGTCCAGGGCGCCGCGCCTCAATTGCGCTGCGGCCATCCGTCGCCGACTCGGCCACAGCTGCGGGTCCACGCGCCTCATGCAAGCAGAACCGGAGGTCCGGATGCCTCCATTACGCCACTAGGTCACTGACCTGCTCACGAACTGCGTCAACTGCGTCTCGGGCACGGCGCCGACCATCCTGTCCACAACCTTGCCGCCCTTGACGAGTAGCAGGGTCGGGATGCTCATGGCGTCGTAGTCGCGAGCCACTGCCGGGGATTCGTCCACGTTCACTTTGGTGACTTTGAGCCGACCCGCGTACTGAGCAGCCATGCGTTCGACGATCGGCGACACCATGCGACATGGACCGCACCAGGGCGCCCACAGATCCACCAACACAGGCACCTTGGACTCGAGGACCACCTTGGCGAAACTTCGGTCATCGGCGATCGTCAGCCAGGGCAGCGGCGCCTTGCATGAGGCACAAGACGGCTTGCCGGACGCAGCCACCGGGACGCGGTTCTTGGTGCCACAGGAGGGGCACGTCACGATCTGTGAGTCGCTGGCCATGCCCCCGACGCTAACTGCGGGAGGTCCCACGTTGCCCGTCCGGCACCCAAACCCCCAGCCCGCGCCGACTGGGTGCCCACACGACAACCCAGTTGCCCCTCAGGCACCCAAACCCCCACCCCCCGCCGACTGGGTGCCCACACGACAACCCAGTTGCCCGTCCGGCACCCAAACCCCCGACCCCCGCCGACTGGGTGCCCACACGACAACTCGGGGCTCACAATGCCGGGGCCGGCGACGTGTCCCGGACTCCCCCGTCGAACCACGCCCGGATCACGATCCCTACGACGGCGGCGATGATGATGAGTGGCAGCAACTGCAGGCTCGCGACCCCACCGACCAGCGCGACCAACAAGATCGACCCGACCGGGATCCGCAGGTTGGTCGCCGTGGCTGCGGCCATCGACACGTAGAAGGCGGCCAGTGGCGACACCCCGGGCAGCACTGTGCCGAAAGCCGTGCCCACCAGAGCACCGAAGAAGATCGACGGGAAAACCGGACCGCCGCGGAATCCACCGGCCAGACTCGCCACGTAGGCAACGCCCTTGAAGACCAGCAATGCCAGCAGCGCCAGAGTCGCGGTCTCGTAGCCGGTGTCGGCGAGTGGCCCCACTTGGGATTGGCCGGAGAACAGGACGTTCCGCGGGTCGTCCCCGGTCACCACGGAATAGCCCAGCGCTGCCGCACCCACGACCAGTCCCGCCAGCGGGATGAACCAGATGAGCCGAGCCTTCGTCTGCATGGCGTCGAGCCGGGTGGCAGCAGCGCGGATCGCCATGATCAGCAGCGCTGCCAGCGGTGCCATCACGAAGGTCCAGCCGAGGTCGTACCAGGTGATTCCCTGCCCTGGCGGATTCGTGGGCACCGCGAGGTTAGGAGAGGTGAAGCCGGACAGGTTCCCGACCCCGGTGAAGACCAAGTATCCGACACCGGCCGATAACAGTGCCGGCAGCACCAGTGGCCGACGGTCCGTGGTGCCCAAGTTCATGCCCTCCATGATCAGGACCGCTGCGACCAGGGGATTGCCGAACAGCGCACTCACGGCTGCTGCGCCCCCGGCAACCGCGAACATGGCCGCGATCGACGAGTCGGATGCGGCCGACTTCGCGCCGATGAACAGGGCCACGCCGGTACCGATGGCCATCAGCGGCGCCTCGTGCCCCAGCACCGCACCGCATGACAGCGTGACCAGACCAGCCAGGACGACGGACGCCAGTGCTTTGGGCCCGAGCACCCCGCCGGCGAATCCCAAGAGCGGGTTGTGTCCGCCATCGCCGGGCAAGCGGCGGGCGAGAGCGACCAGGAACCCGCCCACCGTGGGAACGCAGAGCAACACCCACCATGGCGGCTCGTCCATCCCCATCGCCGTGGGCAGGTCGTACCAGATCACTTGGATACCGGTCTCGAAGGCCACCTCGAACGCAAGCGCGGCCAGGGAGATGGGGATGCCCGTCAGAGCTGTGAGGATCAGGAGCCGCAGGTAGCGCGGGTCCCTCACAGCCGACGCGATGTCCACACGGACACGCTAGTGATCGCTTCCGTCGGACGCCGGGTGCCAGAGCCCAGACGGCCATGAGCAGTGCGATGGCGTCCGTCCGATGGGGTTCGTGCCGTCCGATGGGGTTCGTGCCGTCCGATGGGGTTCAGCGGCCGACGAGCCCCACCCAACTACCCGAACCCCGTCTATCTACCCGAACCCCACCCAACGCGGCGGGGCGAACCGCATCAGAGACCCGGCAGGCTCTTCTATCTACCCGAACCCCACCCAACGCGGCGGGGCGAACCGCATCAGAGACCCGGCAGGCTCTTCTATCTACCCGAACCCCACCGGCCTACCCGAACCCCACCCAACGCGGCGGGGTGAACCACCTCAGAGCCCGGGCAGACTCTTGGCCGTCGCCGACACAGGGACCTCGTCGCGGCCCGGCGCGGTCCGTAGCACCTGATCCCCGATGGTCGAGGTGATGCCGAACCAGTAGTGCTCGTTGCGGTAGTGATGCCAGCGATGGTTGTCGTAGAGGTGGCGGTAGGGCCTTGTCTTGGGCTTGTAGTCGGTGTGGATGAGGAAATGCGACCACTCGACATGCAGGGTCCACTCAAGGAACGGCTGCACCGCGACGACCGCGACGAAAGGCACCACGTTCCACCACGTGAAATCGCCGACGAACACGCGCACGAGCACGGCAAGCGCCAAGCAGGCCATCAGGATCCGTGGCGAACGGTGCTTGACGAACTCCCTGCGCGCCTCGGGCAGGGTGCGGGGCAGCGGTGCACGCGTGGTCGCGGTCATCTGCCCATCATTGCGGAACTGCGCTCAATGGGGTCAAGGCGGGCCCGGCCCGACTCGACGGACGCCCGTGGGCCGCACCATGTCCTACGATCGCCGTGTGCCTGATGATCGCGCCGAAGCCCTGCGCGCAATCCTGGATCAGGCCTACTCCCCCTCGGACCATCCGGCCCTGATCTGGCAGACCGAGCAGTGGCACGTGGAGCGGCCCTTGGACGGTGCCCGCATCGCGGACGCCACCCCCGTGTTCCACAACACCTTGGCCAAATACGTCCCGCTGCTGGCTGGCGGAGCCGACCTGACCGTCGTCCTGTCCCCCTTGCTGCCTCACGATCCGGACACAGTCACACTGCTGCATGAGGTCGGCGTCCCGGTGACCACCCGATCCCCGGCCGGTTGCGACGTGGCCCTGGACTGCGCCGGCATCCTCGCCGAGACACCGGCCCGACTGGGCTACGTCGAACTCACCAAGTCGGGCCAGCACGTGTACGAGTCGAGTACGGCACCGGTCTTCCTCGCCGACGACAGCCGCATCAAACTCATCGAGACCGTCCTGGGCACCGGGGACGGCTTCGTCCGGGGTTTGGCCCACTTCGGCCATCCGGATCTGAACGGGCGGGCGATCGTGGTGTTCGGGTGCGGGAAGGTGGGGCGGGGGGCGGCGCTGGCCGCACTCGCGGCCGGTGCTTCTGTGACACTTGTCGATCCGGATCCCGATGTGCGGCCACCGGCCGTTTGCTCGCTGATCGACGCCGCGGACACGTCGGCAGTGCGGGCTGCGTTGGACCGCGCCTGGGGCGTCGCTTCGGCCACCGGGATCGCGGGTGCCCTCGGTCCGTGGGCCGAGTACCTCGCGGGATCCGACCTCGTCGTGGCCAACCTCGGCGCCGAGGACGAATTCGGCCCGGACATGCCCGAACACCGTGTCCTCAACGACAAAGCGCCCGTGAACTTCGCCTTGGACGAACCCACCCACCTGCGCTACATCGACGCGACGATGGCCCTGCACAACGCCGGTGCCGTGGAACTGCGCTCTGGCGCCTACCATCCCGGGATCAACCGCCCCCCGCGTGCGGTGGAGGATGACATCCTCGGAATCGTCCGGCGCCGCGGGACGATCGAACTGTCCGCGATCGAGGAGGACATGCTGTGACACGGCTACTCATCAGCGACGTGGTTCTGCACGGCCAACGGACCGACGTGCTCATCGCAGGCAATCGCTTCGAATCGATCGGCCCGCAGCCTGACGCCGTCGTAGACGAGGTCATTACCTGCAACGCCCGGATGGTCATCGTCCCGCCGTTCTACAACGCGCACACCCACGCGGCGATGACCCTGCTACGCGGGTACGCCGACGACGTGGAACTCGCCGAGTGGCTAACCGACCACATCTGGCCCGCCGAGGCCCAACTCACCGACGAGGACATCTATGCCGGCAGCCGGATCGCGATCCTCGAGATGATCAAGTCGGGCACGGTCTTCTTCAACGACATGTACTGGGACCAGTCGGCCACGGTGCGGGCCGCCGAAGAAATGGGGGTGCGCGCTGCCATCGGACTGCTCTACCTGTCTGGACCGGACGGGCGCACCAACCCACGCAGCGAGCGCAGCAACGCCGAACTGCTGGAGATGGCCGCAGACCTGCCCGACCGCATCCAGATCACCGAGGCTCCCCACTCGGTGTACACGGTGCCGGAGGCGAGCCTGCGCGCTGCGGCCGAGTCCGCCGCAGAAGCCGGCCGATTGCTGCACATCCACGTCAGCGAAACGCGCAAGGAGAACGCCGACTGCCTGGCGCAGACCGGGCGCACACCTGTGGCGTACCTCAACGACCTCGGCGTCATCGGACCGAACAGCATCCTGGCGCACTGCGTTCACCTGTCGGACGAGGACCGGGGCATCCTGGCAGAACACGATGCCGTCATCGCTCATCTACCCGCCTCGAACATGAAGTTGTGCAGCGGCCAGTTCGATCACACCGCAGCACGCGCAGCCGGGTTGCACCTGACGCTCGGCACGGACGGCGCCTCCAGCAACAACTGCCTGTCAATGCTGACCGAGATGAAGCTGGCTTCGCTGTCGGCCAAGATCCGGTCCGGCTCACCGACCGCTGCCCGCGACCACGAGGTGTACGAGATGGCCACCGTTGCTGGCGCGCTGGCCTTCGGGATCGACGCCGGCGTGATCGCGGAGGGAGGGCTCGCAGACGCTCTGCTGATCGACTTGGATCAGCCGAACTTGATCGCCGACCACAACCTGGAGTCGAACTTGGTCTACGCCGCGGACTCATCGGTCATCGACACCGTGATCTGCGACGGTCGCGTTCTCATGTCCGGCCGTCATGTGCCCGGCGAGGAGGAGATCCTTGAGCAGGGACGGGCCGCCGCGGCGCGGGTGCGCGAGCGACGGTGAGTTCGCCCTGAGAACCTCACCTGAAGATGAGTAGCGGCTACTCACGAACCGACGCCGCATCGACGATGTCATCGACGACATGAGCACATCGATGAAACTCCTTGAAGCGGTCAGTGTGGACGGCTTCGACGTCCACAGCGCTGAAGTCCGCGAAGTCTTGGCGACGGCGCGAAGACGGCGCATCGCCATCCTGCTGTGCGATGTGGTGGGTGACGACTCCACGCCTGACACCGTGCGCAGTCGAGCGCTGCGCCTCATCCTGCGTGACCTCGGCGTCTGACCGGTTCGTACCCCGCGCAGTGGCATACTGCACCGCGTGGAGCGATGGCCGACGGTGGGGCGTCGCGACAGCCTGCGCGCCCTACGTACGTCGGTGTTGTCCCAGACGGACGGATCCGTTGCCCTGGTCGGACCGGCGGGCATCGGGAAGACCCACTTGGCCACAGACCTCGCCACTGAGGCCGAACAACGTGGATTCGTTGTCCTACGCGCGGTCGGCGGAGAGACCACGGCCCGCTTCCCGTTCGCCGCACTGGCTCCTCTGCTGCCACCGCTGGGCGACCAGCGCGATGCGACTGCGCTGTTCCAGCAGGTGACTGCGGCATGGAAGGCTGAGCACGGCACAACGCCCCTGGTGTTGTTCATCGACGACTGCCACCTGCTGGATCCAGGTTCGGCCGCCCTGGTGCAGCAACTGCGCAGCGCAGGCGTGTGCCGACTGCTCGCGACCATTCGCTCCGACAACCCCCTGCCCGACGCCATCGATGCGCTGTGGCGCTCTGGAGACCTCGAGATCATCGATGTGGACCCGCTCACACCCGAGGACCTGCACCGACTGCTGGAGCAGATACTCGGCCCGCCGGTTTCGATGACGACCACTGAGCGACTCTTCCGCCGAACGGAGGGCAATCCGCTCTACGTCCGTGAAATGGTCCGCGCGGCGTTGGTCGACGAGAGCCTCACGAAGGACTCCGGGATCTGGGAACTGCACCGCACGGACACGCGTTCTTCGCGATTGTCCGACGTCGTCCGACGTCGGATCGGAAGTCTCGAGAAGAGTGCGATGGAGGCCCTCGAACTCCTGGCCGTAGCAGAGGTGCTGTCCGAGTCCGACCTGAACACGGTATTGCCCGACCCGCCATTGGAGGATCTCGAGGACCGGGGGCTGATCATTCTGGCACGTGACGGCCACCGTTCGCAGGTGCGACTGAGCCACCCCGTGTTCGCAGAGATCCTTCGTGCGGACATGCCGAGGACCCGGGAACGACGCCTCAAGAGCCAGCTGGCCGCCCACATCGAAGGATGCGGTGCAAGGCGACGTGATGACGTCCTGCACTTGGTGACCTGGCTGCGCGACACCGATCAGGTGGCCTCCGCAGAGCAGTTGGTCGCCGCCAGCAAACGCGCCCAGGCCCTGTTCGACCTTCCGCTCGCGATTGATCTGGCCCAGCAGGCGATGGCGGCAGGTGGTGGCACGCAGGCCGCCGTGGCGCTCGCCGAGGCCGACTTCCGCAACGGTGACGTCACAAGTGCTCTCAAGGTGCTGGCCCAGGCCGCAGATGCGGCGACATCCGACGACGAGGTTGCGGGGATCGCTGACACGCGGGCGCACGTTCTGTGTCTGGCGGGTCGCTCGGCCGAAGCGTTCGAGGTACTCGAGGCTGCTCGCCAGAAGGTGTCGCCGGAGTCTGCGGAGCAGATCGCCGGCCGTACGGCAGTGCTGATGATCCAGAACGCAGGCAGGCCCCGCGAGGCACTCGCCGCGGTGGATCAACTGCGCCATGGCGGGCAGGCGACCATGAGCACGCGGTCGCGGATGCGAGCAGACTACGTCGCGGGGCTGGCGCTGCCGCTGATCGGCCGTAGCGCCGACGCGCTGCGGGTCTGCCGGGAGTTCGCGGACTGGTTGCGCCGGGAGACCGACATCCCCATCCCTGAGGAGCAGGCACTGATCGGCAGCACCCTTGCCCACCTGCTCGCGGGTGAACTGGCGGCTGCCGGGTCGGATGCCGATGCTCTGCAGACAGGCATGGTTCGCCTCGGGGACCTCGAGGGTGAGGCCACGGGGGCGTTACTTCGGGGTCGCGTGGCGATCGCCTCCGGAGATGTACTCAGGGCACGTCGACTGTTCGAGCGAGCCCTAGCGATCAACGAAGGTCTCGATGATCAGATCGGCATCCGATGGTCACTCGGGGCAGTGGCGCTGGCGGCAGGGCTCACCGGTGATGCCGAGGCCGCCAGCGAAGCCGCCGAGCGGATCCGGTTGGACACTGTCGAACCGGCCGGGCTGTTCGAACCCGATCTGGTCCAGCGTGGCTTGGCATGGGCGGCCGTGGCGTGTGGTCAGCCCGTGCGCGCGAAGGAAATTCTGACAGAAGCGGCAACCACCGCCCGCGCCCTCGGTCAGATCGTGTCCGGCTGGCAACTCGAGCACGATCTTCTCCGACTAGGCGCACCACCGAGCGCGGATCTGCTCTCCGCCGGAGGAACACGCTGGGCCGTGGCGGCCGGGGAGCACGCGCGGGCGGTGGCTGAACGGGATCCGATCGAACTCGAACGTGTCGCACTGCGGTGGGCAGAACTAGGTTTCGTCATCGAGGCCGCGGAAGCACTCGCGGCTGCAGTGGACTTGCAGCACAAGGCGGGACAGAGTCGTCGAGCGTCGGCACTGCTGACCCGCTTCGATGAACTGCGCGGCAAATGCCAGGCAGCTCGGACACCCGGCCTCCTTCGGCCATCCGAACAGGCCACCGCGCTCACACGACGAGAACGCGAGATCGCCGATCTGGCGATCCAGAACCTCACTGCGGCGAGCATCGCCGAACGCCTCGTCCTGTCGCGTCGAACGGTGGAGAACCACCTGCAGCGCGTGTACACCAAACTCGGGGTCACCAACCGCGCCGAACTCGAACAGTACCTACGGGGGACTTGAGTACCGGCTACTCACGCCAGCACCTGCCGTTCGATCTTGACTGTGCCCATGTCCAAATATCGAGCAATACCTGTCCTGTTGATCGTGACCGCACTACTACCGGTGGCGCAGACCGCGCACGCAGCCGACAAGCCCACCCCCGGCACCTTTCGTGGAGAGCATGGCCTCAACGGAGGCCTGAGACTCACCTTCGCCCACGAGAAGGGCATCGGTGTGTATCTGTCGCGGTACACCGTCTCCGGTGAACTTCGCTGCGACGGCGAGCCGGTGATCCCGTTGACGTACCAAGCGATGCGGGTGACCGCTCGCACTGCTGCAAAGGTTCGCGGGAAGAAGCGGACCTTCACCTACCGAGCGGCGACGTTGGAGATCACGGGCCGGTTCGTGTCGGCCAAGCGCATCGCGGGCACGATCACCGGTAAGGCGAGCTACTGCACTCAGAGCGCGGGGTTCGTCGCCAAACTCAGCTGACGGCACGCGAAGGGGCCGGGTCGAGAACATCCGACCCGGCCCCTTCCTTCATGCTCATCGCTTGGGCGGGACCTTGAACCTCTTGGCGTCGGACGGACCCTGCCCAACTGCGTTGATACCACTCACCTTGACGCGGTAACGACCCTTGGTCACCGCGAAGCGGGTCCGCGGAGCCGAAACCGTCCGAATCCGCACCTTCTTCGACCCACGCTTCTTGACAACGACCCGGTAGCTGTTGGCCGCCTCACCGCGCTGCCATGACACACGGGCATACCGCTTGCGCACCTTGACCCTCAGACCTGTGACAGCGGCCGGTGTACTCCTTCCTGTAGCCGGCGGGGTGATGGCATCGTCGATGTTGCGCACACGACTCGTCCGCAGAACACCGAACGTCCCGCTGTGACCTCGCCAGAAGGCCACACCCGAGTTCGCGCTCTCATCCACGAGGACTGTCGGTGACCCGGCCAGAGCGCTGACCGATGAGACATCCACCGGCATGTCCCAGGATCCGTCGTCGTAGTGAGCGCCGGTCACCTTGCGCAACTGTCCGACGGCTTGGGTCCACACAGCCATCGCGGACGCACCGTCCTTGGACAGCGAAACGTGCGGATCGAACGAGGACTCCCCGGGCCGCGACAGGGTCTGCGTGGCACCCCAGCCAGTCCCCGCGTCGACCACTGCCTCTACCACCCCGGTGCCGGAGTCGTCGCGCCGCCAAGCCACTGCAGCCGTGGATCCGGCGGTGTCCAGGACCGGCGTATAGGCGTTGCTGCCCTGAGCGGACAACACGTCCTCCTCACCCCACTGACCGGCCGCGCGTCGAGCACTGAGCACGCGCAGGGTGGCGTCACGGACCTCGACCCATGTTGCGACGGCACCGCCATCCACCAGCGCCACGTCGGGGCTCGTGGTCTGCGCCGATGCCGACAGCCACTGGGGAGGCGACCAGGTCGACCCCGCCCATTCCGTGGATTCGACGTTGTAGTAACCACCTGCGTACCTGCGCCACAGCGCGATCGCCCGCGTACCGTCGTCACTCAGATCCATCGTCGGCGTCACGGAGTCTGTGCCTGGAGCGGTGAGATCGTCAGGGGCGTCCCACTGTCCATCGTGCCCCCAGGCGACTCGGATAGTCCGGTCGGCGCCACTCCCCTCACGCCACATCACGAGTGCGGTTCCACCGTCGCTCGTGATGTCCACCTGCGGAACCGCTGCCTCTGTGTCGGTGCCAACCTGCTTGAGGACACCCCACGTGCCGTTGCTGAACCACCGGGACTGCACGATCGATTCGTTGCCGTCCTCCAGCACCCACACGGCGACCGCATTCTCTCCTGATGGTGAGACGGCCACTTGGGGGCTGCCGGCGTCGCCGTTTGAGGAGGACAGAACGGCCGTGGGTCCCCATTGACCGATTTCCAGGGAACGGGCCTGGATCCGCTCGTGTGCACCGTCGAACTGTCGCCACACAGCGACGGCGCGTGAGGTGTCTGCGCTCGTGGCACTTGTGAAGGTCGTGGTCTTTCGGTCTGGCATGGACAGTGTCGATTCGGGCTCCGGAGCGAGGACGGCGACTGCCGGTGTGGAAGCCAGCGCGATGAGCGCCATTGCCAGAATGATGTGTGGTGTCTTCATGCCTCGCAGTCAAGCGGGGCGGCGTGACGGCGGGATGAGTAATGGGTACTCAAATGCCTATGGCCGACCTCCGGGCGTGGCGGCCCCGCAGATAGATCTCCGCTTGCCGAGACGCCCTACTTCGGGAGTTGCCCGGCACCGAACGCCGCGTCCGCGGCTTCCTCGATCTCCTGCGACTGCTTCTCGCTCCAGTCGCTGGCGGGTTCCTTCGCAACTGCCGCCTCGGGGTCGATCTCCTGCGCTTGATCGGCCGCGACCTGCTGCTGCTCAGGCCAGTTCTTCTCGTCCATCACCGCCTCCTCGGCCTCCAGTGAACCAGACGGTGCCACCCGTGGCCTGCTGTCACGTCACACGTCTTGGCAACGAAGTCGGAGCCACCCACCCGGGCGTCTTCGTGATCGGCAGCGAGCGCCAGCGGCTACTCGACGACTTCCCGAAAGCGGCTGCGGTACTCCCCCGGCGTGACACCCATCACGCGTTGGAAGGACCGATGGAACGTCTCCACATTGGCGTAACCGCAACGTCGCGAGACCCGGGCCATGCCGTCGTCGGTCCGCTCGAGCATCCGCCGGGCGGTGTCCATACGCACACGTTCGACATAGCTGCCGGGACTCACACCCACCTCACGGGTGAACAAGCGCTGGAAACTGCGGTGCGCCAGACCAGCACGTTCTGCGAGGGCCGCCACGCTTAGGTCACCGTCCGGATGATCGGCGATGTAGGCCAGCAGGTCGTTGATCGTCTGATCCGACGCCTGCTCCACAGCGAGGTGGGTGCTGAACTGACGCTGGCCCCCGGACCGGTGCATGTACACCACGAGATTGCGTGCGACCTCAGCCGATAGCGCACTCCCATGGTGGCGGCGCACGATCTCAAGCGCCAAATCGATGCCGGCGGTCACCCCTGCCGAACTCCACACACCGTCGTGGATGAAGATCCGGTCGGAGTCCACGTCGATCTCCGGATGGGTGCGGGTGAGTTGATCCGCCAGTGCCCAGTGCGTGGTCGCCCGCCTCCCCTCGAGCAGGCCCGCTTGGGCGAGCAGAAGCGCGCCCGTACACACAGAGCCGACCTCCTCGCTGCGTTCAGCCAACCCTCGTAGAGCATCGATGAACTCCGCATTGGTGGCGACCTCGGCCACCGACAGGCCGCCAGGCACCAGTAACAGATCCGGCGCGAGTTCGGGGTCACCCACGCCTGCTGTGGCGTGAACTGCGGGGCCTGCGGCAGTCGCAACCGGCCCCGGACGTGCAGCGGCCAGTTCCACCACATACGCAGGGCTGGATCCACCATCGCGGTCCACCAAGTAGTTGACGAAGTAGAACACGTCGAGCGGGCCGAAGATGTCGAGGCCCTGCACACCGTCGAAGGTCACAAGGACGACGTTGCGAGTTCTCATGATCCAAGGCCAGCATGTAGCAGAGGTGGCGTCAATGACTTGGTCCTGACGTTTCCGGCCAGCCAGCCGGTGGCGCGAATCGTCAATCGTCGGACCTCGACGCCACCGGGCACGGCGAGAAGCATGGATGACGCAAGCAGTCAGGACCTCATCGATCGCGCCACCGGGCGCGGACAAGGAGAACGATCATGAGTACCACTCTCACACGCGAGGTGAGCCGGACCGACGACGCGATCGGCCGTCGCGCCGGCGGCTGGGCCGCTCTGGGGCAGGCTGCCACGTTCATCATCGGCATGATCCTGTTCGCGACTGTCGTCGCCTCCGCCGACTACGGCGCACTGGACACCGATGTCGGCGAGCACCTGCGGTTCCTTGCGGACAACACCCTGCTGCTGAACGTCTGGTACGCCGCCATCTACCTGGCCTTCGGCGCATTCCTGGTGGTCCAGTCGCTCGCCCTGCTGTCACGGGTGGGAGCGTCGTTCATGGCCCGGGTGGGTACGGCCTTCGGATTGATATGGGCCACGCTGATGTTCGCCGTCGGGATGACCGCCATGATCGGCAGCGACATGGTGCTCGACGTGGCCGCGCAGGACAGCGCCCTGGCCGCATCCATGTGGGCGACCATCCAGATGCTCATCCAGGGTTTGGGTGGGGGTATCGAACTGGTGGGGGGCTTGTGGATCACGCTGATGAGTGTGGCGGCTCTGCGGTCGCGGTCTCTGCCGAAGAACCTGAACTACCTGGGTCTGGTGGTGGGCGCGGCGGGCATCCTGACGACCACCTTGCTGCTGCCCGACGTCCTCACCGCGTTGTTCGGGCTCGGAATCATCGTCTGGTACGTCTGGATCGGAATCACCATGCTGCGCTCGGAACGCCCGACGAACTGACCGCCGCACGGTGGGTGGTGTGCCCGGGGAGCGCACCACCCACCGTGTTGCCGACGCTGGGCCACACAGGCGGCCACTAGCCAGCGTGTGCTTCAACCCATGGTGGACGTCCGTCCGAGCACCGTGTTCACCATGTAGTCCACGAAGGCGTCCGGCTGCTCCCACAGCGGGCGGTGCCCGGAGGTCTCAAGAACAACCCGGTCCTTGATGGGCGCATCGATCATCGGATACCACTCATTGAATGGCAAGGCACGGCCGTCGGCCTCATGAGCGCCCTGGACGAAGAACACGGGAACGGAGAAGTCAGTTGCCGTCCGCCGGAAGTCGATCTCCTGCAGCTGCGGGTACAGGGCGGCGAACGTATCCATGAACGCACCCAGGACATGGATCTGGTCGATCAGGGCATACTCCTCCACGAGCAGGTTCTCAGACATCTGACCTGATCCCTCAGAGTTCGCACTGTGGTCGTAGGGGTAGACATCCTGTTCGTGCGACAGCGCTGCTTCGTAGCGCAGCATGTCCTCGTAGGGTGGTGGACCCGAAGCCAGGAGCTCGGAGGCCAGCTCGTCGTTGCCCGTCCGTTGCGCCCATGCCAACGTGTCCCGGTAGAAGATCCGATCCGTGGCCGACTGGCTGACCATTTGACCCGTCCCGATGAAAGCGGCGTACAGGTCAGGCCGCTGCTGGACGGCAAGCACCCCCAACGTCGAACCCCAGGACTGCCCGAGCAGGTAGATGGTCTGCTGTCCGAACCGGTCACGCAGGTACTCGGTGACGGCGATCGTGTCGGAAACTGCGCCTTCCGGGCTCACAGTGCCAGTGGGATCCAACTCCGAATACGCCGTACCTGCGCCTCGCTGATCCCATGTCACCACGGTGAAGTGCCGTTCGAGTTCGGCCAGATGCCGGCGCATCGCGCCGTACTCGGATCCACCCGGTCCTCCCGCGAGGAAGAGCAGGACCGGATTGTCCGTGCTGTGGCCGCGGATCATCAGCTTGGCCTGATGGGTCCCGATGTCGACTCCCGTCAACTCGGCGACAGAGCCGGTGAGTTGCCGCCCGTCGGGCCCCACGATCGGAGCCGTCGTCGCCGGCCGCAGCAGGCCCACGCTCACGACGAGGACCGCGAGCGCGGCGATTGCCACACCGGTCCTCATGATCAGCGACGACCAGCGGGAGGTGGGCCCCGCGACCAGACCCACTCCTACTGCGGACCCGAGCGCCAAAGGAAGCAGTGCCAACACTGCGTGGAAGCCACGGCCGGTCACCAGCGCGATGATCCCGTACATGCTCGCGTGGATACCGTCGACCATCGGCCCGTCCAGACCGATGCGCAACACCTCGAACACGACGGCGAACACAGCAGGAGTCAGGACGATCGCCCAACGGCTACGCAACAGGACTCCCGCGACCGCGCCGACGATGAGGCTGATCGCGATCGACCAGATCGCCTGGCTCGTCGTCATCGGGCCGCGGGGCATCCACCATGCGGCGATGGCCGCCCACGCGGCGGCCACAAGAAGTCCCGCTGCCGCCAGGTTCCGCACCTTTCCCGACGTGTCGTCGGATGTTGTGGTCGGGTGTCCCTCGAGATTCTGCAAGATGCTCATGGCGCCTCCTCAACGTCCACTTCCACGATCGCGCTCCCAACCGTCCGCGTCGTCACCCCAGGAGATCCACGCGGTCGTCCTGTGGAGGGATTCACAATCCCTCCGCGGGAGGACGAACGGCCACCGGGACGGCGGTACGGTGAAGACGTGCCCAGCCGGCCACAGGACGCCGCAGGCCACCAGCGCAAACCCTGGTGGTTGATCACGGACGCGGCGCTTGCTGCGCTGTTCACCTGGATCACGGTCGTTTCCCTGCAGAGCCCGGCGTACGTGGATGAGTACGGGCAGGTCGAGGGTTTGGGCTGGATTCTGGCGCTCGCGCCGAACGCGCTCCTACTCGTCCGACGCCTGATGCCCGTCGTCGCACTGGTGGCGGCCACGGCGCTGTACCTCGCGGCCAGCGCGACCCAGGGGGACAGCAACGCCCCGCTTGCGATCCCATTCTTCGCATACTCGGTCGCGGCCACCCGGACGGTCCCCGTCTCGGGAGCAATCGTGGGTGGCGCGGCGCTGGCGCTGTCAACAGTGACGTTCTACGGGCCGGGCGAGCCCGACCCACTCGTCATCGTCGTGTGGTTCGTCCTGTTCGGGATCGGCTGGTTGATCGGTGCGAGTATGCGGAGCAACAGGATCCGCGCTGCCCGGCTGACCAAGACGGTGGACGACCTCGAAGCACACCAGGACGAGGTCGCGGCCGCTGCGATCGCCGAGGAGCGCAGACGCCTCGCGCGCGAACTGCATGATGCCGTCGGACACGCAGTGAACGTCATGGTCCTGCAGGCGGGCGCCGCCCGCATCTCACAACAGCCGGACCGGGCCTTCGAGGCGCTGGCGGAGATCGAGAATCTCGGACGCAACGCACTGACCGACCTCGACCAGATGCTGGGCCTGCTGCGTGAGTCCGATGACGTCGAGAGGGATCCGGCGCGAGGCATCGGCGACATCACGCAGATGGTGGCGGATCTGCGGGACACGGGAGCCGACATCACCCTGCGGATCGACTGCGACCGCCCGGTCGAGCGCCATGTGTCGGCAGCTGCCTTCCGTATCGTCCAGGAGTCGCTCACGAATGCCCTCAAGCACGCGGGCGCCGCCCACACCGACGTGACGGTTTCCTGCGCACCCCGGCACCTGCTCGTGACCGTCAGGAACGGCCCCGGATCGACCGCGCTGCCGAACTCAGACCGCCATGGCCGCGGCATCGTGGGCATGAGCGAGCGAGCCAGAATACTTGGCGGCGACCTGCGCGCAGGGCCGCGCGACGACGGTGGGTTCGAGGTCACGGCGACCCTGCCACTCGGGCCGATCCCCCAGACGGTGAACGACGGACAGCACCCGGCGACCCGATGAACATCAGAGTCCTGATCGTCGACGACGACACCCTGGTTCGCGCGGGTCTGCGCATGATGATCGAGTCGCAGTCCGATCTGGAGGTGGTCGGCGAGGCGGACAACGGAGCGGACGCGGTGACGCTGGCCCGCAGCCTGACGCCCGACATCGTCCTGATGGACATCCGCATGCCCGGCACGGACGGACTCGCGGCAACCGGACTCATCACGGACATGTCCGACGAAATCAAGGTGATGATTCTGACGACCTTCGATCTGGATGAATACGTGTTCGAAGCGGTGCGATCGGGAGCGAGTGGCTTCCTGCTGAAGCGCACGCGACCCGAGGATCTCCTCGCCGGTATTCGCACTGTGGCATCTGGCGATGCTCTGCTGTCACCTTCAGTGACACGCAGGCTCATGGATGAGTTCGCGCGCACAAGCCCGGCTCGTGCTCGCGACTCCCATGAGTCGAAGCTCGACAGCCTCACCGCGCGTGAGCAGCAAGTCCTCGTGCACATCGGACAGGGAATGTCGAACCGCGAAATCGCCCGGCAGCTCTACGTCAGTGAGAGCACGGTGAAGACCCACGTCAAGCGAATCCTGATGAAACTCGGGCTTCGGGATCGGGTCCACGCGGTCGTCTTCGCGTACGAGAACGGACTACTTGAGCCGCGCGGGGACGCGTTCTAGCTTCTCTGTCCAGACAGGTTGGTCGCGGTAGCGTGCCGGGCCCGGTGACGGCCGGGCGGTGGTCATCGCACATCCCAATTAGAGATCGGCATCCTGGTTAGAGATACGGCACTCCGGTTAGCCCTATACGGCCGTGGGACTCTAACCAACCAGCCGCCGACTAACCAACCTGCCGATCTCTAACCGGACGGGGGCCGGGTACAAAGCCCGCACCCTCCCCAGAACAACGGCACGCTCGAATCCACAACGGTCCCACTCCACCGGAAAGCCCGCCAGCCGTGTGGCCAACCTCCCTGCACAACACCTGACTTTCAGCCAGCGGCGCGCTGCACCAACTCCCGCAGCCGCTTCTCCACCGTGTCGGTCCACTCCACGACCGCGAACGTCGTAGCCCACATATCACCGTCGTCCAGCGTCGCGTCCTCGTTGAATCCAATGGTGGCGTAGCGGGTGTCGAACTTGGAGGCGGGCTGGACGAAGGCCACGACCTTGCCGTCACGGGCGTAGGACGGGAAGCCGTACCAGGTCTTGGGATCCAGGTGTGGCGCTTCTTCCGTCACGACCACATGGAATCGTTCGGCGATCGTCCGATCGAGCCCGGACAGTGCGTCGATGGCGTCGATGCACGCCTGATACTCCTTGGCCTTCTTGGCAGAGCCCTTCACGCCCTTCATGGCCGCGAGTTCCTCGGCGCGCTGCTTCATCGCCGCACGCTCTGCGGCGCTGAATCCATCGTTGTTGTCCGCCATGGTGGCCACCTCCGGCGTCGTCGCGGAAACTCATCGTGTCACAGATCCACAGGATCGAACCGTCACGGCGCTAGATCTGCGATTCGCCGAACCATTGCTCGATCACACGTGACAAGGCGGGATCGTCCGGCGAGCCCGCCCAAGCCACGTGACCGTCCGGCCGCACAAGGACCGCCTCTGGTGCGTCAACCTCACCGATGACCGGCAACTCCCACACCTCGGCGCACTGGGCTTCCACCACCCGCACCGGCACATCAGCGGCACCACCGGTGAAGCTCAGCAGTAGCGGCTGGCCGTCGTGCATGAAGTCGTACACCCGCGATGGGCCATCTCCGGTGAACAGGTCCAGATCCGGCATACGCCTCCCCACAACCGGGTGGCCCTCGCCGAAGTCGTAGGTGATGTCGAGTCCAGACAGCATCCCGACGGTGTGGCGTCGTGGCTCATCCATCGCCAGCAGCCCACGGAGCATCTCCCGAACCGCCTCGTGACGCGCGTCGTTGACACTCAAGGCCACCTGCGCCAACGTGTTCTGCAAGACCCTGGCAGCCACCGGATGACGTTCCTGCTCGTAGGTGTCCAGCAGCGCATCCGGCGACGCGCCACTGACCACGCGGGCCAGTTTCCAACCCAGGTTGACCGCGTCCTGCAGGCCAGTGTTGAGACCCTGCCCACCATGGGGCGAATGCACGTGGGCGGCGTCGCCGGCCAGCAGCACGCGGCTACGGCGATAGGGCTGAGCCTGCCGCGCCATGTCCGTGAATCGCGAGATCCAGCCCGCACGTCGCAGCCCGAAATCGGTCCCGTACACCCCGATGAGCGCCTCCCGCAGGTCCTCGAGGCCAGGCTCGGTCCCCAGGTGCAGTTCGCGCTCCGTGATGACGACCCGGATCGGCTCGCCCTCCAGGCGGCGGTTCATTGCGTGCGTACCGGCACTGTCCCGCCGGACACCGAACTCAGGTTCTTCGTCCAACTCGACCTCGGCCACCATCCAACTGGTGGTGGCCTCAACTCCGACGAAGTCGATACCCGCCGCTTTGCGCACAGCACTACGGCCACCGTCGCACCCGACGAGGTACTGCGAGCGCAGACCGCCGCCTTCGGACAACTCGACATCCACGCCGTCCTGGTCCTGCTGGAAACCCATCACCTCGCGCTGGCGGATGATCGGCACACCGAGTTCCGTCACCCAGTCAGCCAGTATGCGTTCGATGTCGCTCTGCCACAGACCGAGCGTGTAGTTGTGCCGAGTCGGAAAGTCCGTGACGTCCATCATGATCAGCGCGAAACCGAGGAACGGATACTTCGTGCCGTCGGTCACGAATCGGTCGGCGACCCCGCGCTGGTCCAGAACCTCGAGGCTGCGGGGGTAGAGCCCACCGGCCCGCGAACCGTCAAGCTCTGGTGTCGCTCGCCGTTCCACGATCACAGCATCCACGCCTGCGAGCGTCAGTTCGGCACCCAGCATCATGCCCGTCGGGCCAGCACCTGCGATCACCACGGCATGGTCGGTCATGCGCACACCTCCAGGAACACTTGTACCCGGTGACGTCGGCGCTGACCCTGCAATTCTTCGCGCTGGCGCACGGCCCGGCTCATCCGACGTCAGGATCAGTTCTCGCGGCGAGCGCTCGCCTGATCAACTGAACGCCCGCCAGGACCATAAGCCCTGCGAAGAGGATCGCGGCCTGACGCTCCGGGATCCACTGTGCAAGTCCTGCCGCAGCGAACGATGCCGGCGCACCGGCCAACCCCGCCCACAGACCGACCCGGGTCGCCGTCTGCCCACTGCGCACCGTGGTGAACGACGCGGTCACGGCGGTGAACAGAACAACCAGCAGACTTGTACCCCGGGCCACGTCGAGACCCACCCCTGCCAGCAGTACGAGTCCGGGAACGATCACGATCCCGCCTCCGACCCCGAGCAGTCCGGCCAGCATCCCCGCCGCGATCCCGAGGGCTACTAACAGGATCCACTGCGGTCCACCGCCCGCGGATTGTTCGGCCGTCGACGGCAACACAAGACGGTACGCCGAGAAGAACAGCAGTGCCGCGAACGCAAGTTGCAGCGCGGGAACCGGGATGCGATGCAGCAGTCGCACCCCCACCTGACCCCCCACGACACTGCCGAGCCCGATAACGATCGCTTCGGTCCAAGCGACCGCCCCGCCGGTCGCATAGCCGAGGGTGCCAAGGGCGCTGATCGGGATGATCGCCAACAGTGACGTCGTGACGGCCGTGCGTTGATCCAGACCGAGCAGGAACACGAACAGCGGCACCATGACGATGCCTCCACCCACACCGAACATCCCTGCGAGCAGACCGCCGAGGATCCCGACGAGGACGACCTTGGGAACCGACGGCACATCTCCACGCTCACGGTCCACGCGCGGATTCTGCCAGAGTCGCGGTCCGGCGGACAGCATCCGCCCCTAGATCAGCCCCGCGGTCTCCAGAGCCTCACGGGCCGCATTCTTGGAACCTCCCAAAGTCAACTTGTACGTCTTCCCGGTGGTTTTGAGGATGAGCATGTCGGATCCGACCCCGCCTTCCGGGCCTGTGGTCGTCTTCAACTTCACCTTGGTCACGGTCGCACGATCCACCGCAAAGTTCTTCGGGTTGTCCGCGAGCGTACCTTCCGGACCCCACTGCGCGTAGCGCTCCACGAGCCGGTCGTAGACGTGTGGATTCGCCAGCATCTGGGCCATTCGTCCCTTGCCCTGACTCTGGGCCTCCGCCTTCGCCTGCTGGGACAACTCCTTCAATTGGGCAACCGTGATCCGCGCGAAGAGGATGCGGTTGTTCGTGATCACCAGGCTGTGCTGGCGGCTTCCGAACCCCAGGAACCCTGCCTTCAGGGTGACGTTGGGAATGAAGGCGAGGATCCGCTCAGAGGTTCCGTAGGGGTATTCGATGGTCATCTCGGCTCCCTCCACCCAATTCCAGGATACGAGTAGCGGATGCCCGCCGGGTGCATTCAGACCAGTTGGAAGATGTACGCGAATGCACTCTTGGTGTACGCGATCCCGCGGCCCCGATCGCGAATCGTCTGAGGGTCGGCGGCTTCCGGGCGCTTCGGCACGAGGTAATCGCCCAGTCCCTCCCTGATGAGGCGATAGACGCCCGCTCGGTGTTGTACCGCCGCGATGAGTCGCAGACCGGGATCGAGTGCCGCCAGACTGGCGTCGCCATGGCTGGCGTTGGCGAGCAGCAGGCCCTGCGGGGTCAGATACTCCCGGCAGTTGTCCCACACCGGGCCCGCATAGAGCGATATCAGCAGGTCGAAACTCGACGTTTCCAGAGGCAGAGGCGTGGAGTAGTCCTGATGGATGAAGGTGACGTCCGCTCCGGCCTCGGGGAGTGCGCGTCCGGACAGTTCAGAGGCGACCAGATCCGCATCGCCGAAGAAGCGGGCGGCGCGACGGTCAGTATCCACATAGGTCACTGAGGGGATCGCGGTCGACGGCGAGAGGTCGACATAACTGCCCGGGTACAACGCGACGTCCGGATCCCATGCTTCGCGGATGGCCGCGAACAACGGCGCACGATCCCCGATGGTCTGGCAGTAGCTGCGCCATGTGGGCTGGCTCATTCGTCTTCCTCCGGGATGGTTCCTCTCACCACCCATCATCGCGGACAACCCGAGCCCCACCGGACAGGCCGTTGGATGGGGTTCGTGCCGGTAGATGAGGTTCGTGCCCGTAGATGGGATTCGTCGGCCGCTGAACCCGACTACCTGAACCCCACCGGACTACCCGAACCCCACCGGACAGCGCGGCGCCGGCTAGCCCACGACCCCAGCGATCCGCTCCCTCGCCTGCGCGGTGGCCGCCTCCACCGAGTCCCCCGGCTGGAACGGCGGTAACACGGTCACCGTGATGCGATGGCGACCGCGCAGTACGAATCCGTGTTTGGGCAGCGCGTCGTTCGTCCCCTCGATCGCGATGGGCACGATCGGGACCTGCGCCGCCACCGCGAGCTCGAACGCCCCCGTCTTGAACGCCTTCAGCTCCCCTGTTGCCGATCGGGTGCCCTCGGGGAACATCATCAGCGAACTCCCCTGCGCGAGCGCCTGCTCGCACTGAGCCATCATCTTCACCACACTGTCCCGGTTTCCGCGCTGCAAGGGGATGTACCGGTTCAACGTCATGTTCCAGCCGACGCCGGGCACCTTGAAGATCTCGGCCTTGGACACCCACTTGAAGTCCACGAACAACCGGAACAGCACAAGGATGTCCAGCAACGACAAATGGTTGGCCACATACACGTAGGTAGCGTCGCGGTCGAGGTGTTCGCGGCCGTGGATCGTGACCCGCCAGGCCGGGTTGAGCCACGTGTACAGCGACGCCCAGAAGCACGTGAACAGGTGCAGTGCACGCCGGCGGCGATCAAACGGCGCGGTGACGGCCCAGATGATCAGGGCGACCGGGAACAGCACCGCCGAACTGAGGACCACGAATGCCCAGAACACCAAGGACCCCACTTGCCTCATGGGTGTCAAGGTAGCGGGGCGTCGTCAGCCGCTGCGAACCACCGCCCGCGGACCCATCACGATCACGGGCTTCGCCGCCGGATCGAGCCAGCGCAATGTGGCCCGCATCGCGGGCCGGCTGATCGAGATGCAACCACGGGTGGCGCCCCGACCGGACACGTGCAGCCAGATACCACCGTCCTTGATCTTGGGGTTGGGCCGCGTCAGATCCAACGGGCTTCGACCCGGGACGCGGTTGAAGTTGATGGCCACCACGTAGTCGAACACCCACTCACCTCCGGGCGGACCCGCGAATCCGCGCCGGGAGTGGTGGTAGGGAAGGCGCGTGCCTTTGGGCGCCGACAACCGCCCGCCGGCGTCGGTGAGACCGAACTTTCCGATCGGCGAGAAGTAGCTGTAGTCCCACGGTTTCGGATGCCAGCCCCGCGCGCCGTTGCGCGCCGGGGTGCTGGACACCTTGTGCCAGCATCCTGACTGATAGGCCCAGCGGGTGAGAGTGGTGTGACTTGAACGGCGGCCGTGCCCCGTGGCGATCAGTACCTGCCGATGTCGCTCGGGGTCCACCTGGTATTGCGCCGTGAGCGGCAACTCGCACGGCGTGACAGGCGGCAGCGCCACGATCACGCCGATCAGTGTACGCGCGACGTTCGAATCAGCCCTCGCGCCGCCAGACCGTGCTGCCCTCCTTGATCGTTTCCAGGACCGTGATCGTGTTCAGTTCCAGCGGATCGATCGTCAGCGGGTTGTCGGACAGGATCACCAGATCGGCGAGTTTGCCCTCCTTGAGCGATCCCTTGCGGTCCTCTTCGAAGTGTTGATAGGCACCCCAGATGGTGATGCACTTCAACGCCTCAAGCGGGGTCAGCCGCTCATCGGGTCCCATCACCTTGCCGGACCGGGAGAGCCGGTTCACCGTCGACCACAGGATCTGCATCAGGTTCGGCAACGCGACGGGGGCGTCCGTGTGGCTGGTGATCACCGGCATGCGATTCAGCGCGGACCGCGTCGGCGAGATCTTCTGCGCCGCCTCCGGCCCGATGATCTGGTCGTACCAGTCGCCCCAGTAGAACGTGTGCATCGGGAACAGCGACGGGATCACGCCGAATTCCGCACAGGTGTCGAGTTGCTCGATGCGGATGAGTTGACCGTGGACCAAGACATGCCGGCGGTCCTGCTCCGGGCTGGTCTCGTGCGCCGGGCGCATGGCAGCGAACATCTGGTCCGCAGCCGCGTCGCCGTTGGTGTGACACAGGACCTGCCAGCCCTTCGCGTAGGCCTCGTCGAACAATGCCGCGACGTCTGAGGTGTCCGGGATGGCCGGGTAACCGGCATAGCCGGGCTCCTGCCCGTCCGGTGGCAGCAGGTACGGCACTGTCCGCCATGCCGTGCGACCCTGCGGTGATCCGTCCAACGTGATCTTCAAACCAGCGACGCGGTAACGATTGCGGTAGTCGCGGCTGTGCCAGGGCCCATCGAGGATGTCCTTGCTCGTGTAGTCGATGTAGGACAGCACGTCGATGTCATAGACCCCCTCTTCGGCGAGGGACGCCATCGCATCGTGGTTGAACCCGAACGCCCGGCCTTCGTGCGCAGTGGTGTACCCGTAACTCTTGGCCATCGCCAGGCCCCGCTGCATGAAGTACAACTGACCCTCAGGCGTGGTGGGGTTGATCGCCGCCAGCATGTGCGGGATGCTCGCCAATTCCTCCAGGGTTCCGTTCGGCTCCCCATCCTCGCGCCGCCGAATCACCCCGCCCTCCGGATCTGGTGTCGCGGCTGTGTATCCGACCTTCGCCAAGCCCACACTGTTCATCGCCGAGAAGTGCCCCGAGATGTGCACTGCGATGACCGGCAGTTCCGTCGACACCCGATCCAGATCGTCCCGGTCAGGGTGACGCCCCAGCAGTGCATCGTCGTAGCCAAGACCGAAGATCCAGCCGGTCTGATCCACATCCGGTCCCGCGGCGAACTCCGAGAGCTTGTCGACCAAGTCGTCGATCGTCTACACGTTGCCATCCGGCGCCGCCAGGAGATTGGCACCCACCGCCTGCGATCCGAACCCGAGAAAGTGCGCATGCCCATCGATGAACCCCGGCACCAGAGTCGCCCCGCCAAGGTCGACCATCTCGGTGTCCGGCCCGCGCAGCAAGGAGACATCAGTCAGGCTTCCCAAACCAGCGATCACACCGTCCGCCACCGCCAAAGCCTCAACGGTGAGCCGATCGTCGTCGACCGTCAGGATCGGACCCCCGAAGAAGATCCGGTCAGCGGTCGTTTGGCCGTTCGACATCGTCTGGCTCCTTGCTGATCATTGCCGCACGGCGGACGCCCTGCAGATGATCACGGACCCTACTCGAGATCGGCGCCGGACCCCCATTCATGATCGCGGCTCCCCGGACCGAACCTGCGACAGGGACGGGCCGGTATCGCGCGAATCCGGTGCGTGGTGCCGAACGATCGCGTTGGCATTCCGGTGTCACCGGTTGCCAACATCGCGGCGTTTAGTCCTGATGCGGCGCCAGGACGGGCCGTCACGCTCAGGACGGAACGATCACCGTCAGCCCCGGGAACCGTCGGAACCCGTGATCGAAGGTGGCCAGACGCGCCCCCAGGTCGATCGCTGTGGCAGCCAGATACGCGTCGGGGATGTCGTTGGCCCGCAACCCCAGTTCGCTTGTGAGTCGGCTGAATGCCGACCATCTGCGGACTGAAACCGCCGGCGTGATGGCGGCCGGCGCTGACCGGACGGCGTCGCACACAGCCAGGGCCTCATCCGGTCCGAAAGGATCCCGCAGGACGCGGTGATTGGTCATGAGGCGAGTGGCAGCCGCAAGGACACCGTCAAGGACGGCCACCGGCTCGTCTCCTGAAAGGGCTGCCTCCAGCCATCGAAGCGCCGCCTCATGTTCTTGGAACTCACGACGCGCGGCGTAGACGATGACGTTGACGTCGAGGATGATCACGTGGCCGGGTCCAGGAACCCGTTGTCCCCCAGAGCGTCAGCGAGGGCCTCCCGATCGAGGATGTCGACCAGCGGCCGATCGTCAGCGCTGCCCCCTACCGGGATCGAGACTCCGGGCCGGTCGCTCGTCGCCGCCTGACGCGCCAGGGTCTCCCTCAATGCATCCTCCAGAACCGAACTCAGGGTGCGATGGGAGCGGGCCGCCAACTCCTTGGCCTGAGCGAGCAGGCCGTTGTCGATCGTGACCGTTGTGCGCACAATCGCATCGTAGCATCAGGCTTGTGCATCATGATGCACGCAAGAAATAGATGGGGACTGCCTACCCACACGACTTGCTCTCTCAACGAGTCCCCGAGTCAGCCCATTTCCGCCAACTGGGGAACGGCATCCCGGCCCAGTCGCTCGATGAAACGCACGGGATCGCCTACCGGAGGCATCACATGAACCTCCGTGATGCCGATGTCGGCGAAGGGCTCAAGTTCCTTCGCGAAGCCGTCCAGGGAACCCGTCCAGAGGACTGTCTTGCGGATCCCCGCGTAGTCGGTCCCGACCTTCTGACAGTGGTCGCGTAGGACCTCGAGCTTGTGCTCGATCCGATCACGATCGGCACTACCTCGAACGAAGAAGTTGCACGCATCGGCGTACTGCGCCACCAGCCTCAGCGTCTTGCGCTCCCCCTGGCCGCCGATCATGATCAGTGGGCGTCGCAGTGGTTGCGGGGAGTTGATGGTCTCGGCGAGGTGGTAGTGCCGTCCTTCGTAGGGTCCGTCGTCCGCACTCCACATCTGATGCACGATCTGCAACGTCTCCTCGAGCCGTTCGAAACGTTCTGCCAATCCTGGGAACGGCACGCCGTATGCGCGGTGCTCGCGCTCGTACCAGGCGGCTCCGATGCCCAGCATGGCTCTGCCACCGGACAGGACGTCCAGCGTGGTCACGATCTTGGCCAAGAGCCCGGGGTGCCGGTAGGTCACGCCCGTGACCAGCAACTGCAGTTCCAGCGTTTGCGTCTGACCGGCCAGGTACCCGAGCGTGGTGTAGCCCTCGAGCATCGGGGCCAGCGCGCCTCCCATCGCCGGCACGTCCATCTGGAGGTAGTGGTCCATGACCGACAGATTCGTCAGGCCAGCCGACTCCGCAGTACGAGCCGCTTCCGCCAGCACAGCCGGGATGCTCGCCGGTCCGCCGTCGAAGTCGAAGTTCACGATGTGCACACCGAGGTCCATGTGCGAAACCTTCGCCTACAACGATCGCCGAGGCAAGACCCGCGAATCGCTTCGAGCGTGCCCGCCGTGGGTCGGCACCGACCCGTGTGTCAGCCAGAGCGGGTCCCCGACCGCACGATCCACGGGGTCATTGCCACCGGATCAACGACGGGTTGCTGACCGATGAGTGGGATGACATGGAACGGCCGGACTCGGACACGCTTCGGGCGTTCAGCGAGCCCGAAACAGCGCAGCGGCACGCTCACACCGGTCGACAGAGCGGCCTCGTCGATGGCGTATCGCCATCCCTTACACGGCAAGACGCACTTCTTGTTCGGCGGGCAGTTCCGGAAGCCCTTGAGCGTGTACAACTGGGACCTGCGGCCATTCACGTTGGGGACGATGACGAAGATGGGACCCTTGTCGAACCTGATCCGGCCGCCCGTTGCGCTGCGGTACCGGCGCCATTGCGACCTCCACGATGCGTGGGTGACCGAGATACTCAGCCGTTTGGCTGAGAAGTCGATGGTCGCGGCCGTGATGTCCGAGATCTCAGGACCGACAATGATGTCCCCCACCTCGTCGGTGACCGTGGCCGAATCCGCCAGGGCGGCAGACGGCCACAACCCGATCGCGAGGATCACGGTGACCATCAGGAATCTCATGACTGCCTCCCTCGCTACACCTCAGTTGACCGTCAGGCACCCAATCCGACAGCCGCGGACGACTGGGTGCCTCACCGACACCTCAGTTGACCGTTGGACACCCAAACCGACAGGCGCCGACCACTGGGTGCCTGGCTGAGGCTACGCGCGGGGTCCAGGCAGGTCAAGGTCGGCTGACAGTTCTTCGAGGCGACGTGGCGGCACGGAACATGCACGTCCTCAGCCGCCATTCCGAGGCCCCTACCGCTCGCAAGACGCGATCACTGGGAGATCCCGGGGATCACCACTCGATGCGATCACCACCTCATCCGATCTAGTGGTCTTCGCACCAGCCCTTTGATTCCCGTTCGGCGAGGTCCATCCTTGACCCATGAGTCGCGGGCGCCCCATGTCCGCCTTCCTGTCCATGTCGGCAGGATGCCTACTGCTGCCCATCTTCCCGGCGCATGCTTCACCTACACCCAGCCGCGGACCGCTCGCGGGTGCGGCGCTTCCCACATCCGGTGAAGTGCCGCGGCCCACCCACATCAGGGGATGGAACAACAACACCCGCCGGGTGACACCCCGCGCAGAAGTGCGCGACAGGATCCGCATCACGTCCGGCGGCTACGCCACACGGCGTACGGTCGCATTGCTTCGCGCCCGCAGCGGATCCACGCAGTGGACGCGCATCTGGCGCGGACGAACCAATGCCGCCGGGCGCCTGACGCTACGCTTCACAACCCCCGATGAGGGCAACTGGAAGTACCGCGTCCGGGTGCGCGCCACTCGGACCGCGGCGGCAAAGACATCCAAGAGCCGACGGATCGTCGTGTGGACCCCGCAACCCTCGACTGTTCCCGGCGCCCCCAACGATCCCGCACCGCCCGTCAGCACGTCACTGGTCTACGTCACCGGTGATATCGGTCAGTGCGGCGGTGAGGCGGACAACACCGCCGCGCTGATCGACCCACGCACCGGCGTACTTGTGGCGACCGGGGATCTTGCGTATCCCAATGGCACCAGCGCGGACTTCGCCAACTGCTACGACCCTTCCTACGGCCCCTTCAAACACGTCACGTTCCCTGTCCCTGGCAACCATGAGTACAACTCCGGCGGAGCTGGATACTTCGCCTATTTCGGGGACCGGGTCGGGACTCTCGAGCAGCCTTGGTACGTCGTGGAAATAGCTCAGTGGCGCGTTTTCATGCTCAATTCGAACTGCGCCCAGGCGGGCGGATGCGATGTCGGTTCCGCGCAGTACACGTGGTTGGCGACGCAGCTGTCCCTGCCGCAGCCTCGATGCACGGCCGCCGTGTGGCACCACCCCCGGTGGTCGAGCGGGGTCCACGGCCCGGACGCGAGCGTCACGGCCCTCTACGAACTACTTGTCACGCACGGCACGGATCTTCTGCTGACTGGCCACGAGCACAACTACGAGCGGTTCGCCCGCCTGGACTCTGCGGGCGCGCCCAGTTCCTCCGGGATCCGGGAGTTCGTCGTCGGAACCGGCGGACAGGCGCTTCGCGAGATACCTGGCAACGCCCCGGGTTCCGAAGTGCGGCTCAGCGACAGTCACGGGGTGTTGCTGCTGACTCTCGGGGCAACCGATTTCGCATGGCGCTTCGCGCCGACGGAACCGAGCGCGGGGACCGATAGCGGCTTCGAGCAATGCAGTTGACGGCTCCGCAGGGCGACTCTCGACGTTGATCGACACGGGCTCCTCGTGCCATCGCGGTCGCGCCCGGGAGTCACCGCGCGCGCTGGACCCGCTGTTCGTCCCACACCGGTCCGTCGGATTCGTAGACACGCCCGTCGGCACCGAACACGAGGAACCGGTCGAAACCGCGGGCGAACCATCGGTCGTGGGTCACCGCCAGGACGGTGCCTTCGAACCCTGCGAGGCCCTCCTCCAACGCTTCTGCCGACTCGACGTCGAGGTTGTCAGTCGGTTCGTCGAGAAGCAGCATCGTCGCACCGGACAACTCCAGCAGCAGAATCTGGAACCTCGCCTGCTGCCCGCCGGACAGCGCATCGAAGGACTGCTCGGCCGCGTGCGCCAGTTCGTACCTGTCGAGCACCCGCGCGGCTTGTTCCCGACCGATTCCGGCACGACCCCGCCCGTCGGCGGTCCGGTCGCCGCGGTGCAGGATGTCCACCAGGGTGCGCCCCATCAGTTCGGGATGCTCGTGGGTCTGCACGAACCAGCCGGGGCGCACGCGGGCGCCGAGGCGGGCGATGCCGGTGTGTGCCACGCGCTCGATCTCTTCCTCCCCCACCGGTGAGTGCTCGAGGTCGGGTTCCGAGCCACCGGCAGCGAGCAGTCGGAGGAAATGCGACTTCCCGGAACCGTTGGAGCCCAGGACTGCAACACGTTCGCCGTACCAGACCTCGAGGTCGAAGGGTCGCATCAACTCCGCGTCGGGCAACCGCAGTCCGAGTTGTTCACAGACCAGTGCCCGCTTGCCCGTCCTGCCTCCTGCCAGGCGCATGACCACGCGCTGCTCGCGTGGCTGCTCGGTCGGCGGTCCGGCCTCCTCGAACTTGCGGAGGCGGGTCTGGGCCGCCTGGTAGCGGCTGGCCATCCCGTCGTTGTAGGTGGCCTTCTGCCGCAGCGTGGTCACGAGCGTCTTGAGCTTCTGGTGCTCCTCATCCCAGCGTCGTCGCAACTCGTCGAGACGGGCGAACCTGTCCCGCCGCGCATCATGGTAGGACGCGTAGCCACCGGCATGGGTCCAGACCCGATTGCCTGCTGCACCGAGTTCCACAGTGACCACCCGCGTCGCCGTGTTCGCCAGCAACTCACGATCGTGGGAGATGAAGAGGATCGTCTTGTCGGACTGGCTGATCTGCTCCTCGAGCCAGACTTTGCCCGGAACGTCGAGGTAGTTGTCAGGCTCATCGAGCATCAGGACCTCGTCGGGCCCGGCGAGCAGGTACTCGAGCACCAATCGCTTCTGCTCGCCGCCGGACAGCGTGCGCAGAGAACGGTACTTGACCCTGTCGAAGGGCATCCCGAGCGCGGACGTGGTGCAGACATCCCACGTCACCTCCGCGTCGTAACCGCCGGCGTCGGCGTACTCGGCCAGTGCCTCCGCGTACTTCATCTGGGTGGCATTGTCGTCGTTGTCCATCAGTGCCAGTTCGAGGTGCTCGATGGCGCGGGCCGCGGCGCGTACGCGCGGCGGTGCCACGGACAGCAGCAGGTCCGCCACTGTCGGGTCGTCGACGGCGGTGCCATCGTCGACCACCCCCTGGCCGACGAATTGCCGCATCACACCGAGACCTCCGGAGCGCACCACCGCACCCTCGTGCGGGTTGATGTCACCGGTGATGATCCGCAGCAGGGTGGTCTTTCCCGAGCCGTTGGCCCCGACCAGCGCGACCTTCTGCCCATCGCCCACGCGGAACGACACGTCGTCCAGTAGGACCCGCCCGTCCGGCAAGTCGTAACGCACACCCGAGACGTCAACATGGCCCACGCAAGTACGGTACGGCGTGCAGCCGCAGGTTCCACAAGGCCGCCAGTCAGCTCCGTCAGGGTCGTGTGCCACCAGTGCGGGTGGTGAACCTGCAGACGCCGGGCGACAAACCACCTCACCGAGCGCCTTGCGGAACGTCGAGCGCTCCAGGAACCCGCCTGCGTCCGATCACGATCCAAGCGAAGACCGCACCGGCCAGTGCGACAACGCCCAGAGCCACCATCGCCGTGGTGATTCCCGTGGACTCTGCGATCACGGCCGCCTGCCTGACCGCTTCGGACACCTCCGGCTGCAGTGAGGCCAAGATCATGTCCGCCGTCGCAGGGTCCCCGGCTTGGACCGCCGCCACATACTCCTGTGCCACCGAACGAACACTCGGATCCGGGACAGCGTTGTTCACCGTGGCTGACGTGGCTGTGCCGATGATCGATGTCACCACGGCTACGCCAAGGGCTGCCGGGATGTTGAAGGTCATCTGCATCAGGCCGGATCCCATGCCAGCACGTTCGGCGTCGACGGCCGACATGCCTGCGGTGTTGCAAGCAGGCAGGGCGATGCCCACCCCAACACCCATCAGGACCAGGGGCACGACCATCTGCGCCAACGCGGTGTCCGGCCCGAAGGTGCTCATCCAGAACAACGCCACAGCCTGCAGTCCCAGCGCCACGGTGATCGGAATCCCCGGTCCGATCTTGTCGACCCACTTGCCGGCGGGGGGTTCGAACACCATGCAGGTTCCGGTGGTGATGACGATGACCCAACTCGCCGTCGCCGGCGAATAGTCCAACACAGTGATGAAGAACAGCGAACCGATGAAGGTCAGCATGGGGATGTAGACGAACCCGACCGCACTCTGCGCGACGAACCCCCCGGTGAACAGTCGCTCCCGCCACAGCGCGAAGTCCACCAGTGGGTACGCCATACGGGTCTCCAGTGCGGCGAACAGGAGCAGAAGCACCACCCCGGTGAGCAGCGTGGCCCACGCTCCGGGTGTCGTCCACCCGGCCACGGAGTTCTGCAATCCGTAGGTGATCAGCGTGATTCCAGCGCCTCCTACGAGCAGGCCGAGCCAGTCGTACGAGCCACTGGCCAATGTGCTGCGGTAGCCGCGCGTCGCCAACCCAGTGACGACGATGACCAGACCCGTCAGGGGTAGTGCGACCCAGAAGACCCGGCGCCACGAGGCGATGTTCAGGATCAGAGCGGCGACCAAGGGTCCGATGAGTAGGCCGAAACCGTGTGCGAACCCCCACACGCCCACCGCGAGCCCACGGCGGGTGACGGGGAACGAGTTCACAACGATCGACAGGGTGGCGGGCGCCGAGATCCCGATCCCAACGCCTTGGATCGCCCTGCCGGCGATGAGCACCCCACCATTTGTCGCCACCGCTGCGGCCACCAGACCCACACCGAACAATGCGAACCCGGCCACGATCATCCTCACCTCACCGACGAGGTCCCCCATACGGCCCCCCGCGACCAGTGCGGTCCCGAAGGCCAGCGAATACGCGGTGATCGTCCATGTCTGTTCGGTGAGGGAAAGCCCAAGTTCTGCGCGGATGGTCGGCAGTGCCGGGCCGATGACAGTGCTGAACATCTGCGCGATGAGGGCTCCGAAACCCATGGCCGCCAGAATCGCCCACGCCTTTCGGGTTGTCACGGGATCGCCACTGGAGGTGCGCGACTTCTCCGGACGCTCCCGACCCCTCACGCACGCAGCATGCTCGTCGCGCAGTTGCCCATGCAACGCGAGCCGACTCCGCTCCCTCCAGCCATCAGAACCGCGGCGGGGTGGCGTTGTTGCACAGTGGTGGACCCCTTCAGCCACTCCCCGGGTCCCGGACCGGGATGACCACTTCGTTCTTGCGCAGGAACCACGGCGTCCACGGTGGGTCGAAACGTGCGTAGCGCGGTGGACCTGCCACTTCGAGGTGGGCCCGCGCCACCATAGCGAGCAGCTCATTCGTGTGCGCCTGGTAACTGCTTCGTGACCAGCGCCCGGAGAGCGTGACCGCGGCCGCTGTTTGGGCCGGTATTCGACGGGTGCGTATGGCGGTGTCCAGCGGCTCCGGCAAGTCGTCGGGCGCCATGTCTGAAGGCATCACGAAACCCACCACGAAGACACCACTTCTGGGGTCCTGCTCCTGAACAACCGGCGCAGTCATCGCGACTTTGCGTGAGGCGCGGTTGTGCCCCCCGATGTACCGGGCGAGTTTCGGAAACGCAAGGTTCCCCGCCACCCCGAACGGGGCGGTGACATCTGTTTCAGCCACAACGTGTTCGGGGTACCGGCGCAATTCGAATCCGGAGTACCGCTGGAGGACTTCGTACGGTTGGTGTTCGGTCATGGACTCACCCCTGTGCTCCACCGTACGCCGGTCGGCGGGGCAGATCGGTCCGACGTAGCACGGACCCGGCAGTCCGATGGGGTTCAGCGCCCTACGAACCTATCTACCTGCACGAACCCCACCCAACTGCTTCACATGAGTCACGTCAGGCCCGGTAGGGGAAGGTCTCGCGCAACGTGAATGCGAACGGCGAAGGACCGTGTTCGCGCAGACTGCGTACCCGTGCCTCCGCCTCCGCCGTCGTGGGGCGGTGGCCCGCCGGCACCCACCAGAGCGCAGTCGTCGCCTCGGGAACCTTGTGGAACCACTCCCTGCGGCGTCGCAGCATCGCGACGTGGCGCCCGTCGTAGATGTAGTCCTTGAGCGCATCCACCGATTCCCACGTCGACAGGTTCACGATCACGCCCGCTGAGTCCTCCACATCCCAGGCGAACGCGGCGATCCCAGTGGCGTTGCCGGACTCGTCTGCCAGTCGCCACACGAACCCCGGCGCGTTCTCGGCATCGGTGTTCACCTCGTCGAGCGCCGCCACGAAGTCCGCCAGTTCTTCGGATTCCAGGGGAGCGACCAAGCGGGCGATATTGACCTGCGCGAGGTGGTGTGTCACGCCGTCACACTAGCCAACTCGATCAGATCGATGAATCCGAGTGAAGACCGGTTGCGGGTGCGTGCGCGCCGCGAGGGCTGGAAGATGATGCGCACGTCGCAACCTCGCAGCCGCGACCCGGCGCGCCACTGCGACCGTACCCCGGACGGACTGCGCGGACTCGCTTCCTTGTTAACCGGACGGGAACACCGGGTAACACTCCCGTTTCCGCCCCACAGGTCACTTCGAACACAGTGCGGGACCTACCGGTACCCAATAGCCTGAGCGTGGGTGCCCGCGGGAGGAAACACATGAACGCTGAACAGGGGTTGGACGCCGAGACGCTCGGCCAGATGCTGGAGGGGCTGCAGGAGTACCTCGACGGCGAACTGCCCCCTGAGCGCCAACTGGAGCTCGACCACGAGGACATCTGCCCCGAGGACACCGTGCGCGCCATGTCCACCGACATGGGCATCCAACTGGTCTTCGTGCCCGAGGCCTACGGCGGAATGGGTGGTGGTGCGTTCGACTCGTACCGGCTCTGCGAGGTCATGGCGCGCAAGGACATCGGTCTGGCCACCGCCATCTTCGCCACCTTCCTGGGCAGTGACCCCATCCTGGTCGGGGCCACTGAGGAGCAGAAGGAGAAGTGGCTGGGCGCGATCGCCGAGGACGGCATCGTGTTCGCCTACGGCGCCACTGAGCCCGAGGCGGGGTCCGACCTGGGCGCGATGAAGACCAAGGCCGTCCCGATCGAGGTCGACGGCGAGATCACCGGCTATCGCATCAGCGGCGCGAAGCAGTGGATCTCCAACGGCTCCATCGCCGACGCCACGACCATCCTGGCCCTGGCCCCTGCCGGCCCCACCTGGTTCGTCCTCGAGAAGGGCATCGCCGGTTTCTCCAGCGCCAAACCCGAGGACAAGCACGGGATCCGGCTGTCGAACACCGCGGCGCTGTTCCTGGACAACGTCGAGGTGCCGATCGAGAACCTGGTCGGCGGCGTCGAAGGCAAAGGCCTCGTTCAGGCCCAGCAGGTCTTCGGATACACCCGCGTGATGGTCGCCGCCTTCGGCCTCGGCGGTGGCTGGGAGGCAGTGGACCGCGCGATCGAGTACTCGAAGACGCGCAACTCCGGCGGGTCGCCCCTGGCCGAGAAGCAGGGGTACACGCACAAGTTGATCGTGCCCCACGTCGCCCGACTCGAGGCGGCGCGCGCCTACATCGAAGAGACCGCAACGCGCATCGACGGCGGCGAGGGCCACGACGGGGCGCTCAACACCGAGGGCGCGGTGGCCAAATACCTGGCCACCGAGTCGGGTAACCGCGCTGCGGAGGACGCCATCCAGGCCCTCGGCGGGTACGGCTTCACCCGCGAGTACGTCGTCGAGAAGATCAAACGGGACGTACGCATCACCACTATCTACGAGGGCACCTCGGAGATCCTCGAGATGACCATCGCCCGTGACCGCTGGCAACAGCACCTGAAGTCCCGCGGTACGTACTACCTGACAGCCGCACAGGAGATGGCCGCCCTTCACGCGAAGAACCCGAATGTGGGTGCCGACGTCTCCGCCCTGGCACTCGAGGCCCTCGCGGGGGTGTTCGCCGCCTGCCAGGCCGGCCGGCTCACCCGCAACCAGCATGTGCTGTTCCGCCTCGGCGAACTCGTCGCCAACGTGGAGTGTTCAGCCGCGCTGTGCCGACGTGCCGCCGCCGCAGCCGACGGCACCCTGGTGGAGAAGGCCGACCGCCGCTTCGACGCCGACGCCCTTGCGATCATCGCCCGGATCTTCGCCCGGGAGGCCGCCATGAAGGCCGCGGAGGAGGGCATGCGCTGGGTTGTCGGTTCCTCCGACCCCGCACTGGGGCTGGCAGCAACGCTGCCGACCGCTCTACGTCTGGACGACGTCCGCGCCGCACAAGCGGGACTCATCTCCGACATGACCGCCCTGGCCGATGTCCTCTACGCCTGACCACACCGCTCGACACTCCCAGGAGAAGCACCATGGCCCAGCCCGAGCCGATCGCCATCGTCGGGATCAGCGCGATCATGCCCGACGCGCCCACTGCCGAGGATTTCTGGAGCAACATCCGAGGCGGACGGTACTCGATCAGTGATGTTCCGGCCGACCGCTGGGATCCGGCGTTGTACTACGACGCCGACCCCTACACCGCGGAGGACAAGACCTACTCGAAGATCGGCGGCTGGGTCCGGGAGTTTCCCTGGGAGCCGATGGCGTGGCGCCTGCCGATCCCGCCGAGCGTGGCCGCGCACTTCGACGATGGCCAGAAGTGGTCGGTCAGCGCCTCCCGCTCGGCCCTGCTCGATGCCGGCTGGCCCGACTGGGATGTGGACTCAGACCGGGTGGGCGTGATCCTCGGCAGTGCCCTCGGTGGCGACAAGTACGTGCGCACGACCTTGCGTATCGCCTATCCGGAGTTCGAGCAGGAACTCGCAGCATCACCCTCTTTCGCGGCACTACCGGCCGAGGTCCAGAGCGCTATCCGCTCCGAAGCCCGCGAGCGGTTCCTCTCCGGCCTTCCGACCATCACCGAGGACACCATGCCGGGCGAGTTGTCGAACGTCATGGCAGGCCGGGTCTCGGCGCTGTTCAATCTGCGCGGGCCGAACTTCACCTCCGACGCCGCGTGCGCCTCGGCACTGGCGGCCATGAACGCTGCCGTGGCCGGTCTGCAGGCCCACCACTACGACGCCTGTGTCTCCGGTGGCGTCGACCACAACATGAGCCCCGGCGCCTTCGTGAGGTTCTGCAAGATCGGCGCCCTGTCGGCAACGGGGACCCGGCCCTTCGATGCAGGGGCTGACGGCTTCGTGATGGGCGAGGGTGCTGCCCTGTTCGTACTCAAGCGACTCTCGGATGCAGAGAAGGCCGGGGATCACGTCTACGCGGTGATCCTCGGGATCGGTGGCTCGTCCGACGGTAAGGGCAAGGGCATCACCGCGCCCAACCCGATCGGACAGAAGCTTGCGGTTTCCCGGGCGTGGCAGAACGCGGGAGTCGATCCGAGTTCCATCGGGATGCTGGAGGCACACGGTACGTCCACCCGGGTGGGAGACGCCACCGAACTCGGTGCCCTCGACGAGATCTTCGCCGCCTACGGGTTGACCCCGGGGTCCATCGCCCTGGGCTCGGTCAAGTCGAACATCGGACATCTGAAGGCCGCCGCGGGCGCCGCGGGCATGTTCAAGACGGTGATGAGCCTGAACGACAAGGTCCTTCCCCCGAGCCTGCACTTCCACGACCCCAACCCCAACGTGGACTGGGCCTCGACCCCGTTCCGCGTCAACACCGAACTGCGCGAATGGACGCACTCCGGTCAGGACCCGCGCCGCGCCGGTGTGAGCGCCTTCGGCTTCGGCGGGACCAACTTCCACATCGCTCTCGAGGAGTACCAGCCCGGACGACACAAGGCACCCGACGCCGCCCGCACCTTCGCCGGAGCGGACATCGGGACCGCGACTGCCGCACCGGTCACCCATGCGGCTGCCCCAGACGCCGAACGCAAGGCCCCCCTGCGCGGCGCGGCCGTGATCGGCGGCCGCGATGAGGCCGAGGTCGTCGCGCGACTGAAGTCGCTGTCCACCGAGGCTGCGGCCGGCCGCACCCCTGCCCAGGTGCCACCCGACTCCTCGCTGGCGTCTGCCGCGATCCGTGTGGCGATCGACTTCGCCGATGCCCCCGATCTGGCGAAGAAAGCCGACAAGGCCGTTCAAGCGTTCAGCGCCGACAACCCGGCGATGTGGAAACTGCTGCGCTCGCAGGGTGTGTTCGTCGGCCGCGGCCCGGCGCCCAAGGTCGCGTTCCTGTTCACCGGGCAAGGGTCTCAGTACGTCAACATGCTGGCTGGCCTGCGCGATCACGAACCCATCGTGCGGGCGGTCTACGACGAGGCCGACCGGATCATGACGCCGCTGTTGGGTAAGCCCCTGTCGGACTTCGTGTTCGGCGACTCCGCGGACCCAGAAGCGGTCTCCCGCCTCGAAGCACAACTCATGCAGACCGAGATCACGCAACCCGCGGTGCTCACCACCGACACTGCGCTGACGCACCTGATGGCCGCTTACGGGATCACCCCCGATCTGGTGATGGGCCACAGCCTCGGGGAGTATGGCGCGCTCGTTGCCTCCGGCGCGCTGAGTTTCGACGCCGCTCTGGAGGCCGTCAGCGCCCGCGGCCGGGAGATGACACACGTCTCCACCGACGACAACGGCGCGATGGCCGCGGTCTTCGGTCCACTTCCCGACATCGAGCGGATCGTGGCGGAGGTGGACGGCTACGTCGTCGTGGCCAACATCAACTCCAACACCCAAGCCGTCGTCGGCGGCGCGACCAGCGCAGTCGAGGCAGCCGTGACCGCGTTCCAAGCGGCCGGGATGACGGCCGTGCGCATCCCCGTCTCGCATGCGTTCCACACGCAGATCGTGGCCCCGGCCAGCGAGCCGCTGAAGGTCGCGATGCGCCGCCTTCAGGTGCGTGCACCCGAGTTGCCCATCGTGGCGAATGTGACCGGTGACTTCTATCCGGCCACCGCAGACACGGAGACCATGCTGGAGATCCTCGGTAGGCAGATCGCCGAGCCGGTGCAGTTCGTCAAGGGACTGCAGACCCTGTACGACGCCGGCGCGCGGGTCTTCGTGGAGGTCGGCCCGAAGAAAGCCCTGCACGGATTCGTCGAAGAGGTCCTCGGTTCGGAACACGACGACGTCCTGGCGCTGTTCACCAACCACCCCAAACTCGGCGACATCGCCTCGTTCAACCAGGCGCTGTGCGGGCTATACGCGGCAGGTCTCGGCCTCTCACCGGCGACCCCCGCGACAGTGCCCGCACCGGCGCCGGCTCCGGCTCCGGCGGCGCTCGCCGAACCTGCGCTCGCCGCCGCCCCCACGACCCCGAGGATCCCCATGTCGAACGACCGCTACGAGGAACTGGGCCGGCTGTTCGCCGGCGTGTTGGAGCAGGGCCTGCGCGTCTACGCGGGCGAGCCCTCAAGCGCGGCTGCGGGCACGTCCGGCCAAGCGACGGTCTCGAGTGCCCCGGTGGCCATCACGGGTGCTGCCCTGGGCCTGCCGGGCGTGGACCGCGTCTTCGACGATGAGAACCTCGCCCACATCCTTGACGGGCAGCAGTTCATCGACGTGATCCCGCACCGCTTCCGTGAGGCGATCGTCGACAAACGGATCACCAGGTTGGTGAAGAAGGCCGGGCAGGACCCGGTGTTCGAGACCATCGAGGACGAGGCCGGTGTCATCAAGCTGGCCGGCCGCGGCGCGCCGTTGGATGTCGTCGAGGAGTTCGGGGTCGAGGCTGCTCGCGACGCCGCCCTGGACCGCACCACGCGCCTGGCCCTGGGCGCCGGGTTCGATGCCTTGCGTGACGCGGGAATCCCCCTGGTCATGCGCTACCGATCGACCACGCTGGGCACGTCGCTACCCGACAGATGGGGACTGCCGGAGTCCATGCGCGACGACACCGGCGTCATCTTCGCCTCGGCCTTCCCCGGGTACGGGGAATTCGCCGCCGACATCGAGAAGTACATGACCGACCGTGGCCGGCGCGAGCAGGTCCTTGCCCTGGAAGCCGTGCGGGCACGGATGACCGGCTCTGAACCTGCGGCCGCCGAGGTGGATCGGCGGATCGCGGAACTGCGCCACCTGCTGGAGGTCGAGCGCTTCGAGTACGACCGCCGCTTCATCTTCCGCTGTCTGGCGATGGGGCACTCTCAGTTCGCCGAGTTGATCGGCGCCCGCGGCCCCAACACGCAGATCAACGCCGCCTGCGCGAGCACCACCCAGGCGGTATCGCTGGCCGAGGACTGGATCCGCACCGGTCGCTGTCGCCGTGTGATCGTCGTGTCCGCCGACGACGTGAGCAGCGATGTCCTGCTGCCCTGGGTCGGCTCGGGCTTCCTGGCTTCCGGCGCGGCCGCCATCGAGGACGTCGCCAGCGAGGTCGCCACCCCGTTCGACCGCCGCCGTCACGGAATGATCGTCGGCATGGGCGCAGCTGCGTTCGTCGTGGAGTCCCCTCAGTCGGCGGCCGAACGGGGACTACAGCCGATCTGCGAGGTGCTCGCGTCCGTCACCGCGAACAGCGCCTTCCACGGCACCCGCCTCGACGTGGACCACGTCGGCCAGGTCATGGAGAGCTTGATCACCACCGCGGAGGCCCGCGGGATCGACCGTACACAGATCGCCCCCCAGACGGTGTTCGTCTCCCACGAGACCTACACTCCGGCTCGTGGCGGCTCCGCGGCAGCGGAGATCAACGCCCTGCGCCGGGTGTTCGGCGACGCTGCGAGTTCCATCGTGATCACCAACACCAAGGGATTCACCGGCCACGCGATGGGCGCCGGCATCGAGGACGTCGTGGCGATCAAGGCGCTGGAGACCGGGATCGTCCCGCCGGTGCCCAATTACAAGGAGCCCGACCCCGAGCTCGGCACCTTGAATCTGTCCGTCGGCGGCGCCTACCCGGTGAATTATGCACTGCGTCTGGCCGCGGGCTTCGGCTCGCAGATCGCGATGACCCTTCTGCGCTGGACCCCTATGCCCGACGGCCGTCGGCGCACACCCAGCGAGCTCGGATACGCCTACCGCATCGTGGACAAGGCCGCCTGGGAGCGCTGGCTGGCTGACGCCGCCGGTCGGGCCGGCGCCGTCCTCGAGGTGGACCACCGTCGATTGAGGATCGTCGACGCTGGCGCCCCGTCTGCGGCCCCAGCCGCTCCCTCCGTCCCGGAGGCTCCTGCCGCGCCCGTTCCGGTGCCCGCCGCGCCTGAAGCACCTGCCGCGCCCAGCACCCCGACCGCCGACCCCTTGACCGCGCAGGTCGTGGGGATCGTCTCGGAGATGACCGGCTACCCACCGGAGTTGCTGGACGTCGACCTCGACCTCGAAGCCGACCTCGGCGTCGACACCGTCAAACAGGCCGAAGTCTTCGCCGCCGTGCGCGAGCAGTTCGGTGTGGAACGCGACGAGAACCTGCAACTGCGCGACTTCCCCACCCTCACCCACGTGATCGGCTGGGTCCGCGACAAGACCGGCATCGCACCGGTAGCTGCGGCCCCCGCCGCGCCTGAAGCACCTGCCGCCGCTGCACCCGCACCAACAGCCGCACCGGCCGACGAGGTGAGCGACACCGTCGTGGCCATCGTCGCCGAGATGACCGGCTACCCCGCCGAACTGCTCGACCTCGACCTCGACCTCGAAGCCGACCTCGGCGTCGACACCGTCAAACAGGCCGAAGTCTTCGCCGCCGTCCGCGAACAGTTCGGCGTCGAACGCGACGAGAACCTGCAACTACGCGACTTCCCCACCCTCACCCACGTCATCGGCTGGGTCCGCGACAAGACCGGCATCGCACCAGTAGCTGCGACCCCCGCCGCGCCTGAAGCACCTGCCGCCGCGGCACCGGCGGCCAGCGACGCGCCGGCGGCCAGCGACGCGACAAGCGATGAGGTCACCGAAGCGGTGGTGGCCATCGTCGCCGAGATGACCGGCTACCCCGCCGAACTGCTCGACCTCGACCTCGACCTCGAAGCCGACCTCGGCGTCGACACCGTCAAACAGGCCGAAGTCTTCGCCGCCGTCCGCGAACAGTTCGGCGTCGAACGCGACGAGAACCTGCAACTACGCGACTTCCCCACCCTCACCCACGTCATCGGCTGGGTCCGCGACAAGACCGGCATCGCACCAGTAGCTGCGACCCCCGCCGCGCCTGAAGCACCTGCCGCCGCGGCACCGGCGGCCAGCGACGCGCCGGCGGCCAGCGACGCGACAAGCGATGAGGTCACCGAAGCGGTGGTGGCCATCGTCGCCGAGATGACCGGCTACCCCGCCGAACTGCTCGACCTCGACCTCGACCTCGAAGCCGACCTCGGCGTCGACACCGTCAAACAGGCCGAAGTCTTCGCCGCCGTCCGCGAACAGTTCGGCGTCGAACGCGACGAGAACCTCCAACTACGCGACTTCCCCACCCTCACCCACGTGATCGGCTGGGTACGCGACAAGACCGGGGCCACACCCGTGACGATGGCCGGGGCGGCGACAGTCTCAGCACCCACCGCCGCGTCATCCACCGCTCCGAAGTTCGTGGGCGACTTCGCCGCCGTCGACGAACTCCCCCGACGGGTCCCGCTGCCGGCGATGCGTCCGAGCCTGACCGCATGTGTCCCAACCGGCGTGGAACTCGGTGCGGGTTCGCGCATCCTCGTCGTGCTCGACGAGGGCGGCGTGGGCGCAGCCCTGGTCAAG
Organism: Actinomycetota bacterium; assembly: GCA_020636995.1. Lineage (GTDB taxonomy): Bacteria > Actinomycetota > Actinomycetes > S36-B12 > UBA10799 > JADKAV01. Next base: position 655,236 of record JACJWU010000001.1, read on the forward strand.
AAGTTGGCCAAGCGCGGCGCCGAGATCCTGGCTGTCGAGGCAGCAACGGCCACGGACGAACTGCTGGCCCAGGTCGCCAAATGGAGCACCGAGCAGCCACTCACCGGTGTCTACTGGCTGGCTTCCCTGGACGACGAGGGCCCCCTGGGTGAGCTCGATCTCGACAGTTGGCGTGAGGCCCTGCGCCGTCGTGTGGTCGCGCTGCACGCCCTGTTCCACCAGGTCATCGACGCCGAGCCCTTCCTCGTCACCGGCTCCCGGCTCGGCGGGTTCCATGGCCACGACGCGGACGGAGCGACCGCCCCGCTCGGGGGTGCCGTCGTCGGCTTCGCGAAGTCCTACAAGCGAGAGCGCCCCGACGTCCTGGTCAAGGCCGTGGACTTCCCCGCCAGCCGGAAGACAACCGCACTGGCGGACGTCCTTGTCGATGAGACGCTGGCCGACCCGGGGTGCGTCGAGATCGGACGCGTCGACGACCAGCGCTGGGGCGTCGGTCTGGCCGAGGTACCCTTCCCGCCGGTCGACTCCCCAGAACCGGGCGCGATGGATCTTGGCACCGACTCGGTGTTCCTCATCACGGGCGCCGCCGGCAGCATCGTCTCGGCGATCACGGCGGACCTCGCGACACACTCCGGCGGCACGTTCCACCTGCTCGATCTGGCACCTGCACCGGACCCCGCAGATGCGGACCTGCAGCAATACCTCGCCGACCCGAACTCGCTCAAGACGACAATCGCCGAGCAGATCGCCGCCCGTGGCGAGAAGCCGACGCCAGTTCTGATCGAGAAGGAACTCGCCAGGTTCGAACGGCTGGCCTCGGCGCTGTCCGCGATCGACGCGGTCACCAGCGCAGGTGGCACGGTGCACTACCACAGCGTCGATCTGCGCGACGGGGAGGCGGTGACCGCAGTCGTGGATCAGATCCGCGAGGCACATGGCCGGATCGATGTGCTTCTGCACGCAGGCGGCCTGGAGATCAGCAAGGGCCTGGCGAAGAAGGAGCGGGCAGAGTTCGAACTGGTCTTCGGGGTGAAGGCCGACGGCTGGTTCAACCTGATGAAGGCGGCCGGCGACATGCCGATCGGCGCCACCGTCGCGTTCAGCTCGGTGGCCGGACGGTTCGGCAACCCAGGGCAGACCGACTATGCGGCGGCCAACAACCTGCTGTGCAGCATTGCCAGCGGCATGCGGCGCACGCGCCCCGACACCCGCGCGATCGCGCTGGACTGGACGGCGTGGGCAGGCATCGGCATGGCCACGCGAGGCTCGATCCCGAAGATCATGGAGGCACTCGGTGTGCAGATGCTGCCACCCGAGGCGGGCATCGCCTGGATCCGCCGGGAGCTCACCAGCGGCCCCAACAGGGGCGAGGTCGTCGTCGCCGGCAGGCTCGGCAAGATGGCCGAGGAGCTCGACGCGGCACCGGGTGTGGACCCGGAGGCATTCACCGAGGCCTGCGCCCAGGCCGGCCCAATGGTCGGTCGGGTGGTCAGGGCCAGTGTGAACGACGGCCTGGTGGTCAGCACCACGTTGGACCCGAAGGAGCAGCCGTTCCTGAACGACCACCGCGGTGACCGGGTCACCGCTCTGCTGCCTGCCGTGATGGGCATCGAGGGCATGGTGGAGACGGCACGGCTGCTGGTGCCGGACTGGGCCCTGGCTGCGGTCGAGGACGTGGACTTCCTGGCACCACTGAAGTTCTATCGGGACGAGCCACGCGCGCTGACGATCAGCGCCTTGCTCCACCCCGACGGCGAGGACCTGCTGGCCGAGTGCCGGGTCGAAGCCGAGCGTGAGTTGCCCGGATCGGACACCCCGACCCGGACCACACACTTCACCGGGCGGGTCCGGCTCGCCCGCACGCAGCCGGCAGCGCAGCAGGCGGACCCCCCGGTGCGTGAGGGCGCCGAGGTCACCTCCGATGACGTGTACGCGGCCTACTTCCACGGCCCCGCCTACCAGGTTGTCGACGTCGCGTGGCGCGACGGGGACCGCTCGGCGGCGCAGTTCGCCTCGGACCTGCCCGACAACCACGCTCCGAGCGATCAGCCGACGCAGGCCGCCCCTCGCCTGATCGAGCTGTGCTTCCAGGCCGCCGGGCTCTGGGAGATCGGTCGCGACGGGCGCATGGCCCTGCCCACCCACGTCACCCGTGCGGTCGTTCTGCCGGCGGCGCACGAGGCTGCTGAGGGTCCCCTGACGGTGACCGCGCAGCGGGGTTCGGACGGGTTCGACTGCACCGTCACCGACGGTTCGGGCTCGGTCCTGGTCCGGCTGGAGGGCTACCGCACCGTTGAACTCCCGCAGCCGCTGCCCGACGATCTGCAAGCACCCATCCGTGCGGTGATGGCGGACTGACGACATGGGCGCACCGCGTGGAAGCAAGACGGCACCGGATGCCGAACGCAGGGATGTCGTGAAGGTCGAGGTCCCGGTGCAGGTCGGGGCATCGGGGCAGGCATGGGCACTGCCGGCCTGCCGCGCGGTCGCCGGCGCCGGCCTGGCGCAGGGTTCGCTCGTGGAGAGTCCCGCACTCGACGCCACCTCACGCGAGGTGGCATACCGGGCTGCCTGTGACGCCGCACTGAAGCTCGGTCCCGGCCGACACAACGTCGGACTGGAAGTGACGGTGGGCCCAACCCCGACGGCCACCCCCGACGCTCCGGCGGTACCTCTGGATGGGTGGTCACTGGCCGAGGAACTGCTGGCCGTCGATCTGACAGAACGTGAGGACGCCGAGCCCCCGGCGGCCTCGGGGCACGCCATCGAGGCACGGCTGTCCGCAGCCGATGCCCCCGATGGTGCGCAGTTGCTGTACCTGCGACTTCCGCAGGGTCCGGGGGTCCACGTCGTCGAGAGTGCCGCTGTGGGTGGCGTCGTGGGGTCGGACGTGGTCCTGCGGATCGTCGCCCACGGCCATGACCGGGCGACTGCGCTAGCCCGACTGCATCGCGCCCTGTCCGACTGCGCGGTCGTGGTCGCGGACAGTGCCACGAACCGCCCGGCGCTACTCGCCGCCGTGGCTGCCGAGATGGCCGGCTCACCGGTGCGACCGCGAGCGTCCGATCCGGTTGCGGTCCTGGTATCGGCGGTGCGGGCCAGCGATTCGCAACGCGACACCCAGCGGGCGGCCTTCCACGCCCGCGCCGCACGTGGCCGCCCGGAACCGGTGGACGCTGCTGGAGTATCAACCCACCTCGACTACGACGGCCAGCAGTACTCGCTGCACGTGTTCCAGACGGGGCCCCGCACGTACCGCATCGACACCGGGGACGCCTTGGCTGAGGTGGCCATCTCTAGGGTCAACGACTTCGAATGGACAGTCACAGCTGCGGGCCGAGATCGCCACGTGGTCATCACTTCGCATGCGAACGGGTGCTTGCTCGAGCTCGACGGGATCGCCCACAGAGTGGACCGCGATGAGGGCACGGCGGTGCGCGCGCAGTGGCCCGGTCTCATCGTCTCAGTCGCCGTCACCCCCGGACAGGACGTGGCCGAGGGCGATCCACTCGTCGTCAGCGAGGCGATGAAGATGGAGTCCACGCTGCGTGCACCGTTCGCCGGAACGATCACTTCCGTGGAGGTACTGCCCAACGAGCAGGTGCACTCCGGTGCTCCGCTGGTCCTGATCCGCCCGGAGTCCAACGGGCAGGCGCAGAGCACCCTCGGACGGACCAAGGGCTCGCGGGTCAGTTTCGACGGCATGGCGTTGCCCGAAACCTCGGGCCGCCCGCGGTTCGAGCGGGTTTACGACGCCCTGCGCGGCTATCTGCTGGGCTACGAGCTCGACCCCGCGGCACTGTCGGCCCTTCTGGACGAGCAGCATTCATTTGCGACCCGCACCAGCGCCGGCGATACGAGGCTGTTGACCGCCGAGGATGACTTCCTCGACCTCTTCGCCGACCTCGGTCTGCTCTGGCGGTCCGAACGGGACAGCGGTGCCCAGTCCGAGCAGGGCGTGACCACGGCACGCGAGCAGATCCTCAGCTACATCCAGTGGCTGGACCCGGACCGGGCAGGTCTGCCGGCACAGATGCGTCGCCGCCTGGCGAAGGTCCTGGCGCACTACGGCGTGACCGACCTGCGCCGCAACCCGGGCCTGGAGCAGGCCGTCGTCCTGCTGTTCGGATCCCAGGAGCGGCGTATGCAACTGGCCGGGGTCGTGACGAGCATCCTCGAGCGACGCCTGCGTTACCGCGACCTCATCCTGCCGTTCGTCGACGACTCGACGCGGACCCGCTACGACCGCCTGACCGCATCGAGCCATGACCACCTCGAGTACGTGGCCGACCTCGCCCGGGATGCCCGGTTCCGCTTCATCGACGAGCCGGTGGTGGAGGCAGGGCGCGCCCAGACGCAGGCCCGCATGGAGGCCCACCTCGACGCCCTCGCCGAGGACCCCAATCGCCCCGAGCGCGCTGAGCGCATCGCGGCCCTGGTGGAAGCCCCCCAGCCGATGCGCCAACTGCTCTTGCGCCGCCGTATGGCGGGCGCCAGCAAGGGCCTGCAGGCCGCACTCCTGGAGATCCGCGCGCGGCGCTGGTACCGGACCCGCCCGCTGCGCGACCTGCAGGTCGTGGAGGTCGACGGGATCCTGCTGTGTCACGCCGACTACGACTTCGAGGGGCGATCCATCCACCTGGTGATGGCTTCCACGCCGTTGCAGGACGTCCGCGCAGTGGGCAACGCTGTCGCCCAACACTTCGCGGACGTGGACCCAGGGCGCCACCCCATCGTCGACCTGATGACGTGGCGTGACGAGAGCCAGCCGAACGGCGACGACCTGTGCGCAGGAGTCGCCGACCTGGTCGGCACCTGGGACCTGGGCCGACCGATCTGGCGCCTCGACGTGACAGTCACCAGCACCGCAGCCGACGTCGATCCGGAGATCCGGACCCAGTACTTCACGTTCCGGGCGGGCGAGGACGGCACTCTTGCCGAGGACCATTTCTACCGCAACCTGCATCCGATGTTGGCCAAGCGTCTGGAACTGTGGCGCCTGGGGAACTTCGAACTGACCCGCCTGCCGTCGCTGGAGGATGTGTACCTGTTCCACGGCGTGGCTCACGACAACCCCAAGGACCATCGCCTGTTCGCCCTGGCCGAGGTCCGCGACATGACCGTCGTTCCCGATTCCTTCGGCGGCGCCCCCGGCTACCCGAACTTGTGGCGGATGGGGCTGCAAGCCATCATCGCCATGCGCCGTGCCCGGGCGACGTTCCCGGAGCGCGCCCGCCCACAGGCCAACAGGATCACCCTGTTCGTGCGGCCACCCTGGACGGTGCCCCGGGAACACTGGTCGGATCTGGCCGACATGATGATCCCGCTGGCCGGCGGCGCGGGCCTGGAGTTGGTGGTGCTTCGCACATCGATCCCACAGCCCGACGGGACCCTGAAGCCCACCGTGCTCAATGTCGACGGCATCATCACCCGCGACGTCACGATCTCCGAGGAGCCCGTCCGCGACGACATCGTGCGCCCGCTCACCAGCTACCGGCAGAAAGTTCTCACCGCGCAGCGGTTCGGCGTGCCCTACCCGTTCGAGATCCTTCGGATGTTCGCCCCACAGCCCGGCATCGTGGGCAAGTTCCTTCCCGGTCACTTCGTGGAGCATGACCTCGACGAAACCGGCGAGACCCTGATCCCGGTCGAGCGGGAACCCGGCCTCAACAGTTCCAACCTGGTCGTCGGGCTGCTCACCACCTACACGGCGGCCTACCCGGAGGGCATGACCCGGGTGATCCTGCTGTCCGACCCGACACGCGGGTTGGGCAACCTCGCCGAGCCGGAGTGCCGCATCGTGAACGCGGCGCTTGCCCTGGCCGCCGACATGGGTGTGCCCGTGGAATGGTTCGCGGTCTCCTCCGGTGCGCTGATCTCGATGGAGTCCGGCACGGAGAACATGGACTGGATCGCACTGACGTTGCGCAGGATCATCGAGTTCACGCAAGGCGGCGGCGAGATCAACATCGTCGTGACGGGCATCAACGTCGGCGGCCAGCCCTACTGGAACGCTGAGGCCACAATGCTCATGCACACCCGCGGCATCCTCATCATGACCCCGGGCAGTTCGATGGTGCTCACCGGCAAGCAGGCGCTGGACTTCTCCGGTGGCGTGTCCGCCGACGACAACTTCGGCATCGGCGGCTACGAGCGGGTGATGGGCCCCAACGGCCAGGCGCAGTACTGGGCGCCGTCGCTGGCAGACGCTTGTGAGTTGCTGCTTCGCCACTACGAACACACCTATGTGATGCCCGGCGAGCGCTTCCCGCGCCGGGTCCAGTCGACCGACCGGCGCGCACGCGATGTGCGGACCTTCCCACACGCCGCGGTACCCGACTGCGACTTCACGGTCGTGGGCGACGTCTTCTCCGCCGAGCACAACCCGGAGCGCAAGAAGCCCTTCGACGTACGGTCGGTGATGCGGGCGGTGACCGATCAGGACAGCGAGCCCCTGGAGCGATGGGAACACTGGCGCGGCGGCGAGAACTCCGTGGTCTGGGATGCCCGCATCGGTGGGATGAGTGTCTGCCTGCTCGGTGTGGAATCGCGACCGATCGCGCGACGAGGTTTCGTGTCCGCCGACGGACCGTTGTCATGGACGTCGGGCACGCTGTTCCCGCAAGCGTCACGCAAGACTGCGCGGGCGGTGACGGCCGCGAGTGGCAACCGACCACTGGTGGTGCTGGCGAACCTGTCGGGCTTCGACGGGTCACCGGAGTCGATGCGGCACTGGCAACTGGAGTACGGCGCGGAGATCGGGCGTGCCGTGACGAACTTCGAAGGCCCCATCGTGTTCGTTGTGATCTCGCGGTACCACGGTGGCGCGTTCGTCGTGTTCTCCAAGGCGCTGAACCCCCGCATGGAAGTCGCTGCCGTGGAGGGGTCGTACGCCTCGGTGATCGGGGGTGCCCCGGCCGCGGCGACCGTGTTCGCCCGGGAGGTGCGCGGACGTGTCAACGCCGATCCCCGCGTGGCCGAGGCCAAGAAGTTGCTGGCCGAGTCATCCGGCGCCGAGGCGACCGAGCGGCGCGCCCGACTGGCGGAGATCACCGAACAGGTGCGCTCGGAGAAGCTCGGCGAGGCCGCAGCCGAGTTCGACGCAGTGCACACGATCGAGCGGGCTCTGGCGATGGGATCGGTGGACCGGATCATCTCCGCCGCGGAGTTGAGGCCCTACGTCATCGACGCACTCGAGCGGGGAATGGCCGAGGAACAGACGGACGCCTGACACGGACTACTCGACCAGGGGCCGATCGACCCAGGAGTGGACGGGTTCGGCCTGCGAGAGATCGGCCGAGTCCGGGAGCGCCTGTGGGGGGTCGGCCAGCCCGGCGGCCGCCACGACGGTGAGCACGAATACCCCGTCCCGCCGCCACCATCCCGGGAACGTCCCCGCTGCCGACACCACACTCAGGCGCTGCCACTGGCTGGTTCGCCTACTCACGCTCGACGGTTCCGCCACGACCACCTCGACCGTGCGGGTGTCCGCACGCAAGCCGGTGCGTAGGACCTTCAGCGCACTCTCCTTGGCCGACCAGATGAGGTTCGCAGCCGCATCGTGACCGTCGGAGCCGGAAGCACCTCCGACGATCTCGCGCTCCGCGGGCGTCAGAAAGTCGCGGACGAACCCGTCGCTGCGCGGTTCCACGATCTCGAGGTCGACCCCCACAGCACGGAGGTCCGGCCCGACGAGGCACACCGCCCAGCCCGCCCGGTCCGTCAGGGAGATGTCCATGTCGAGGGTCCGGCCGTCGACCTCCACGTAGGGCGCGCCGGTGACCCGGTTGAGGACAGCGATGCGGCCAAGACTGGCAGCGTCGGAGGGGTGGCCGACCACCGCAGCCACGGCACACTTGCCTGCGTAGCGACGAAGCAGGTACTCGTTGCGGCGCTTGGTGTACCGCATCGTGGAAGCGCGCGCCGCCTCGGTTGCGGTCAACCACTGGTGGCCCCGCGGCACCTGCGACTCACCGCGAACCAGCCACTGCATCTGGTCAGGCTAGCCGACAACCGACCGACGTACTGCGGTCGATCGAACGGCCCATAGCCGCCGCCGACATCCCGGCCTAGGTTCGTCATGTGAGAGCCACCGCGCGACTGCTGAGCATAGCGATGCTCGTCGCCGTTCTTGCGCCCTCACTGAGCCCGGCCCAGGCGAAACCCGATCCGACACCGGAGGTCACCGTCTTCAGCGGCGAGAACCAGGTCGCCGTGTTCACCACTGCCCGATGCCGGAAGTCGGGAGGAGACTTCAAAGCTCTCACACCGGTCGTGAACGGCTATCGGTTGTTCGTCAGCATCGAAGCATTCCGCGGATTCCGCACCTACGACCTCGAGCAGGGCCAGGACGCCGACCCGTACGCATCGATCACCCAGAACGGCGAGGCTGCTTTCAGCACGTTGTACGTACCGCCCTTCCCTGCGCCCGGCTTCGGCCAGGTCCGCTTCAACCGCAAGGGCAAGATCATGGGGATCGGATTCCAGATCATGTTCAACCGGGACGGGACCGACGGTCTAGTGTTCGCAGGCGGACTGCGGTGTCAGTACAAGAAGAAGGGTAAGTGAGCCGGGCAGCATCGCGCCCGGCGGGCAGATGCAGAGTGGACAGCGTAGACCGTTCGAGGATGCCCCGCGAGTTCACCGAGTCGGGCTGACAGGAACCGGCCACTCACCTCCGGCGAGCGGCCTCCCAAATCCCGCAGTGCGGCCACGAACAAAGCGCAGGACCCGGGAAGAATCCCGGGTCCCGCGCTTCGTCGGGCTGACAGGAACCGGCCACTCACCTCCGGCGAGTGGCCTCCCAAATCCTGCAGTGCGGTCTCGAACAAAGCGCGGGACCCGGGAAGAATCCCGGGTCCCGCGCTTCGTCGGGCTGACAGGATTTGAACCTGCGACCCCCTGACCCCCAGTCAGGTGCGCTACCAAGCTGCGCTACAGCCCGCCACACGCGAACGCGTGCCCCCAAAGAATACCCGGGAGCCAAGAGGGTCCTATTGGGGCCCCCGAGAGGCACTGCTTTCACGCTGAGGGTGCGGGACCCTGTCTGACTGGACCGACCGAACCGGTCCGCTACATGTGTCAGTGGTCCGTCGTACGGTCAGGCCATGGGTCATCAGCGCAAGTACACCGACGGCCAACTCGCCAGCGCCATCGCGGAATCGACGTCCTGGAGGGGAGTGCTGCGGGAACTGGGACTGACAGCATCCTCGTCGGCAGCGATGAGGTCCGTCCGATCGCATGCCGATACCCTCTGCCTCGACTACGACCACTTCAAGGGCAGACGTCGTTGGACGGAGGTCGACCTTCGGAGAGCCGTGGCACATAGCAGTACATGGTCTGAGGTGGCCGAGGTGCTCGAACTCGACGCGTGCGACATCGAAGTACTGAGGGGGCATGCCGCTCGGCTTGACTTGGATGTCGCGCATCTAACTCCCCTCACCACAGAACCAACCGATCGGAACCTCACGCCCTCTCCAGCGCACCTCGACCGTGCGGGTTCACTGCTCGCCGCTGCCTGGTTCACGCTGAGTGGGCTGTCGGTGTCCTGGCCGCTCGAGCCAAGCCGATTCGACCTTCTTGTGAGCACTCGGGACGCCGTTCGCCGAGTTCAGGTCAAAACGACAACGGTACGGGTGGGCCGCACCTGGAAGGTGTACCTCTCCACCAGTCGCCGCAAACGCAGGACGTACGACCCCGACGAGATTGATGACTTCTTCATCATCGATGGCGACCTCAGCAACTACCTGATCCCAGTTTCGGTCGTCGGTGGCCTGCACGCGATCCACCTGGCCCCGTACGAGCAGTATCGGTTGCCGTCAATCACAGGGAGTCTTTGAAAGTCCGACGTACACGCGTCATGGCAATCGGCGAAGCCCGCTCGCTCGGTCATGACGCCGTGCACTTCTCACAGATCGCGAGCTGCAAAGGCACCCGGGAGCCGGATCAGACCACGCGGTACCCCCGCGAGGGATTCGACCCGCTACGGGCGTACAAGGGCACCCCGTCCAGCGGCTATACGGCTGGACATACTTCACATATATACTCACCTCATGGCGAAGGTGATGATCTCGATTCCCGATGAACTCCTGGTGCAACTCGATGCCGAGGCACAGGCTCGCAATATGACTCGCAGCGGGCTGATCGCCCTCGCAACACGTCGCGAGATCACGGCGCCTGATGCTGCCCGAGTGGACCAATTGCTGGCCAGTGCCCGCAAGGCGCTCGCCGACAGCGGATCCTGGTCGGCCGAAGACGTGGTCGCCGAGCAACGGCTCACTCACTGATGCGTGAACTGCTGCTGGACACCTCGGTGATGCTGAAGTGGTTCCATCGCGACGGTGAAGACGAGATCGAGCAGGCCGAGTGGCATCTGCAAGCGCACCGTGAAGGTTTCGTCCATGCACATGTCCTGGATTTGGGGATGTACGAACTCGGCAGCGTGCTGGTCACGGCCCTGAACCGCACCGCAGAACAGACCCGGGCCGTCCTTGAGGCGGCCTTGGCACTGTGTGGTCCCCCGCTGACACTGCCCGACGCTGCTTTCGAGACGGCCGCCACAATCGCAGCCACCGACCAGTTGACCTTCTACGATGCCGCTTTCGCAGCAGCTGCCCGCGAACACGGATGCACTCTGGTCAGCGCCGACCGCAAACTCCTGCGCAGCGGCCATGCCATCACGCTCACACAGTCGATGGAACGCGTGCGAGCCGGGCACAAGCACTGATCCGAGACACGCCCCCTCACCGCCGCTTGCGCTTCTCCCGAATTCGCAGGTTGATCCTGATCGGCGTGCCGACGAAGCCGAAATCCTCTCGCAGCCGCCGCTCTACATACCGCCGGTACCCGTGCTCCAGGAAGCCCGTGGTGAACAGCGCGAACGTCGGCGGCCTCACAGCCGCCTGGGTGCCGAAGAGAATCCGGGGCTGGCGACCACCGCGCACCGGGTGCGGGTGCGACGCGACCAGTTCGGCGAGGAACTTGTTCAGCCGGCCCGTCGGCACACGCGTCTGCCATGAGTCCAGAGCCTTCTGCAGGTGCTTGCCGATCCGGTCCACGCCGCGACCGGTCAGCCCCGAGATGTTGACGGTGTCCGCCCACGGAACACCGACGAGGTCGAGGTCGATCTCGCGGGCCAGTTCCCGCCGCCGCTCGTCATCCATCAGGTCCCACTTCGAGAATGCGATCACCAACGCACGTCCGGCGTCCACGACCATCTGCACGATCCGGATGTCTTGCTCCGAGATCGGTTCGCTTGCGTCGATCACAACGAGCGCCACCTCCGCACGCTCGATGGCGCGCTGGGTGCGGATCGAGGCGTAGTACTCGTGTCCGCTGGCCTCTTTGACCCGGCGGCGGATCCCCGCAGTGTCGACGAACAGCCACTCCTGCCCCGCGAGTTCCACGACCTCATCCACGGGGTCGACCGTCGTGCCGGCAACGTTGTCGACCACTGCGCGTTCATGTCCCGCGAGTTTGTTCAGCAGCGACGACTTGCCGACATTGGGTCGGCCGACGATCGCCACCCGGCGGGGTCCGGCGATGATCTGTCCGGATCCCTCCTCCGGCAGCCTCGCCACGATCTCATCCAGGAGATCCCCACTGCCGCGACCGTGCAACGCTGACACCGGGTACGGCTCCCCCAGCCCCAGCGACCACAGCGCGGTGGCATCCGCCTCGGTCCCGGCGTCGTCGACCTTGTTGGCGGCAAGCACGATGGGCTTCTTGGACGCCCGCAAGATCGGCACCACGCGTTCGTCGGCGTCTGTGGCACCGACGGTGGCATCCACGACGAACACCACCACGTCGGCCTCGTCCACTGCTCGCTGGGCCTGTTGCGCGATGTCGGCCCGCATCCCGGTCGCGTCGTGTTCCCAACCGCCTGTGTCCACGAGCTGGAAATCGGTCCCCGCCCAGTCCGCCTCATACCGCACCCGGTCGCGGGTCACACCGGGCACGTCCTGCACGACGGCCTCCCTGCGCCCGAGGATGCGGTTGACCAGCGTGGACTTCCCCACGTTGGGCCGGCCGATGATGGCCACCACCGGCAACGTCGGCACCGTGGGCTCGACGATCTCGATCTCGTCGTACTCGTGCTCCGCGACGGCCTCTGCCGCCTGCGCCAATGCCTCGAAGTCCTCGTCGTCGCCCGCGTAGTCGTCGACGTAGACCTCGTCGCCGGGTTGTTGTTCAGTCACGAATGCTCCAGGACGAGGGCGGCCACATGGTCGATCACTTCGGGCAACGTCATAAAGGTGGCGTCGACCTCGACAGCGTCTTCGGCCACCTGTAGCGGGGACACGGCCCGTCCACTGTCCGCAGCATCACGTGCCGCCAGCGACTGGTGGGTGTCCGTCACGTCCGCATCGTGCCCGCGCTCCGCGTTCTCTGCGGCGCGGCGTTCTGCCCTGGCCTGCACATCCGCGGTCAAGTAGACCTTCAGGTTGGCGTCGGGGAAGACCACGGTTCCGAGGTCACGGCCTTCAGCGACCAGACCCTTGCCGGCATTGCCGGCCGCCTCCCGCTGCATCTGCACGAGCATGGTTCGCACCTGCGGAACCGCGCTGTAGCGGCTGACCGCGGCCGTCACCTCCGGGGTGCGGATGGCCTCGGACACGTCAACGGCGTTGACAGTCACGAAGGGGGCGGCGGGGTCGGTCCCGCTGATGATCGCGCAATCGTCCAGCCTGCCCGCGATCTCATCGGTGCCGATATGGTTCTCCAACGCCCACCAGGTCACAGCCCGGTACATGGCACCGGTGTCCAGATACTCGAATCCGAGCCTGCTGGCCACTCCCTTGGACACGCTGGACTTGCCGGAACCGGACGGCCCATCGATGGCGACGATCACTGGTGGCATGACTGCGAGCCTACCGGGCAGCGCCGTCGCCTCCTCGGTCGAACCAGCACCGGGGTTGGGGCGACTAGGCACGTTGGTTGATTCTGTCCGGACAGGTTGGTCACGATCGTGGCGTGGTGGCGCTGTGGCGTCGGACCTCACACTTGCCACGGAGCCCCACGCTGATGCCACGTTGACAGAGACGGGCGGCTGCCAGGCTTCCAGAACCACGGTCCGGCGCTGGGTGAGCCATTACCGACAGGTCCCGGCCAGCGAGTCCGGCCGGCCCCACTCCGCGGGCTTCCTACGCCGGCCACGGGCTGGTCATCGCCATCCGGTTAGAGATCGGCATTTTGGTTAGACATACGACACTCCGGTTAGCCCTATACGGCCGTGGGACTCTAACCAACCAGCCGCCGACTAACCAAGATGCCGATCTCTAACCGGAACGCCCGGACTGCCCGGCCAGGCCCTGCTACGGGTCCACAACAGCGGCCGCGTGACCAACCTCCCTAGGCGGAGTCCCACGGCCGCACAGGACTCACCGGAATGCCGTACGCCAACCATTCGTCCGCGGAATACCCGCCGGCTCAGCCGCGCAGCCGCCACCCACCATCGAGCAACGAGTCCCGCAGGCGTTTCTCGCTCTCCGGGCGCACCACGAGGTGCGCGATCGCCCGCAACCGACCCAGGGTGTGCTCGATCCGCACGTCCTCAAGGTTCACGTCCGCCTCACCGGCCCGCACGAACAGAGCCGCCAACTGACCCGGGGCGTCCTCGATGACCACCGACACCGTGGCGAAATCGGCAGCCTCGCCGCCGTGCTTGCCCGGAAGCCGGTCGCGGCCTTCGACGCCCTTGCCCAGCAATTCTCGAACACCGAACTCGTCGTGGGCGGACAGCGCACTGCGGAAGGCCGCCACGTCACGACCGAAGCGCTCCAGGTACACCTCGACATGATCGGCGTTCGCCAGCAGGATCTGCGCCCACAGGGCAGGATCGCTCGCGGCGATCCGCGTGGTGTCGCGCACACCCGGACCGGCGACGCTCACATCTGCCGCCGAGGCCCCCAGCAACTGCGCCGCGAGTAGTGATGCCACGACCTGCGGCGCATGCGAGCACAGCGCAACGGCACGGTCGTGCTCGTCGGGGTCCATGAGCCGAACCACTGCGTGCAGGTCCCCGGCGAGTGCGGCCACCTGCTCGAGGCGGTGCGGCTGGGTCGCCGTGATCGGGGTGAGGATCCACGGACGGTCCTCGAAGAGATCGCCGCGGCCGGCCGCTGCCCCGGACACCTCCCTGCCAGCCATCGGATGTCCACCCACGTAGCGGCTCAGATCGACGCCCCTGCCAAGTAGCGCGTCGATCGGCTCGGACTTCACGCTGCTCACGTCGCTGACCGTCGCGTCCGGAAAGGCCTTGAGCGCAGCCTCGACCTCGTCGGCGATCTGGTCCGGCGGCACCGCCACGAAGACGACATCGGGGGCGGCACACGATTCGGCCGAACCGGCCCCCATCGCCACCGCGGTGTCGACGGCTGACGGATCGAGGTCCTCGAGGTACGTCCGCGCGCCGGTCTGGGACAACGCCAGACCCAGCGAGGTGCCGAGCAGGCCGGCACCCCGGATGAGGATCTCAGTCATTGGCGGTGGCCTGCCGCAAGCCCTCGGTACCGCGCAGGTAGACGTGCTGGACATCAGAACGCGCCAGCCGCGATTCCACGTGGGCCATCACCCGCACGACCCGGGGCATCGAGCCGGGGACGGCAACCTCCGTGGCCGACAAGAGCGGCACGTCCTCCATCCCGGCCAGGCGAGCAGCGGTTGCCGGATAGCAGGAGACCAGATCCGGGGTCGACGTGAGGATCATAGAGATCACATCCGCGGGGTCGATGTCGTTGGCGCCAAGCATCTGCGTCACGAGTTCGCCCACCGCTTCCATGATCGGATCCCGCGCGTCCTCGGTAACCTGCGTCGCTCCGCGCACCGCTCGTACAGCCACACCCGAAGACTACAAGCCGACCTCTGTGTAGAGCGCCTGCAGTTCCTTCCCTGTGATCTCCCGGAGTTCCCCAGGAGCCAGTCCACGCAATCTGACTGGGCCAACCTTCGTGCGCACCAAGCGCTGCACCGGATGGTCCAAGGTGTCGAAGAGGCGACGCACGATGCGGTTGCGACCCTCGTGCAATGACACCTCGACAACGCTGCGCTCGTCCTCCACCGCGACGATCCGGCTGGCATCGACGTTCACCGGCCCGTCATCGAGTTCAACAGGCTTGCGAAGGCGCGCACGCAGACCGGGATCGACCCGACCACGCACTGTGGCCACATATGTCTTCGACACACCATGCGACGGATGGGCGATCCGGTTGGCGAGCTCGCCGTCGTTGGTGAGCAGCAACAAACCTTCGGTGTCGACATCCAGACGTCCGACGTGGAACACCCGCTCCGGCCGGTCCGCGACGTAGTCACCCACGCACGGCAGACCCTTCTGATCGGTCATCGCCGAGGCGACGCCCCGCGGCTTGTGGAACGCCAGGACGACGTGCTCGGCCCGCGTGGGGATGCGGGTGCCATCCACGTGGATGACCGCGGTCTGCGGATCGACCCGGGTACCCAGGATCGCGGTCTTGCCGTTGACAGTGACCCTGCCCTCGGCGATCAGCTGATCGCACACCCGGCGACTACCCACACCCGCCGCGGCGAGCACTTTCTGGAGTCGCTCGCCGTCCACTCAGATCTCGCCGGTGAGTTCCGGGGAGTCGAGGTCGGCGATGTCGGGCAAGTAGTCGGCGACCGGCGGCAACTCGTCCAGCGATGCGATTCCCAAGCGCTGCAGGAAGTACTCCGTCGTGGCGTACAGCACCGCCCCGCTCTCGGCGTCGTGCCCGACCTCTGTGATCAGCCCGCGCGTCACCAACGTCTTCATGACGCCGTCGACGTTGACAGCTCGGATGGCACTGACCCGGGTGCGCGAGACCGGTTGACGGTAGGCGACGACGGCCAGAGTCTCCAGTGCCGCTTGCGACAGGCGCGCCGATTGCCCGTCCTTGACGTAGCGGCTGACCAGTTCCGAGCAGTCCGCGGCCGTGACGAACCGCCAGCCGCCGGATTCTCTGCGGATCGTGAAACCGCGGCCCGACGTGGCGTACTCGCTCTGCAGTCCCTCAACGGTCGCGGTGATCTCATCGGGCGGGGTGTTCAACGCCACGCCCAGGTCCTCGGCCGACATCGGCTCATCGGCGATCAGGAGAAGCGCCTCGACGGCCGCCGGTAGGGACGGTGCCCCGAGCTCTGGCTGCGTGGTCTCTACGGGACCGAGCCGGTCCGTCAGGTCAATCACCCGATGGGTCACTGTCGTCCTCCCACACGATCGTCAATTCGGCCAACGCCTTCTCCTGCTCGAAGCGCACGGTCCCGTCACGGTACAACTCCAGCAACGCCAAGAACCGTCCGACCACGATCATCCGGTTCTCGGCATCCTCGATGAGATCGCGGAAGGTCGCGCGTCCGGTGGCCCGGATGCGGCCGAACAGGATCTCCTTCTGCTCCGGAACACTGACCGGCGGAGCGTGCACGTGATCCGTGGCCACCTCGGGTACCGGCTTGGGCGTCAACGCCAGGGCACCGAGTGCGGCGAAGGCGTCCGGTCCCAGCCCGAGGACGACGTCGGGTAGCAGGCCGTGAAGGTCCGGGTCGAGCCCGACCGTGCGCGCAAGCATGGTCGGGGCGTCGGCCATCATCTGAGCGAAGATGCCAGACACGTCCTTGTACGCCCGGTACTGCATGAGGCGGGCGAACAGCAGATCGCGGGCCTCCAGCAGCGCGAGATCCTCCTCGTCCTCGAGCTCGGCGCCGGGCAGGAGTTTGACGACCTTCAGGTCCAGCAGGGTGGCTGCCACGACCAGGAAGTGACTGGCTTCCTCCAGGTCCCAGGCCTGCCCCTGCTGGCGGATGTAGCGCACGAACTCGTCGGTGACCGTGCTCAAGGACAGTTCGGTGACCTCGAGTTTGTGCTTGGAGATCAACTGCAGCAGCATGTCGAACGGCCCCGAGAACTCCTCCAGGTGCACCGCGAAGCCACTGGGCTCCTCGGCATGCACGGGCGCTGCTGTCACCACGCCACCGTAACCCGCGGCTCGCGCAACCCCGGGTAGCCACACGCATGGCTCTGTGTCCGCCCCTTTGTGACGAAGGTGCGACGGCCCCCACCCCGTTTGTCGCGAAGTTGAGGGGTCCACCGGCCCTCAAGGCAACACCTTCGCAACAAACGGGCTCCGGGCCCCGACAACAACGTCACAAAGGCGGCCGGCGGGGGCGGTGAAGGCACCGGCGGCGGGGGCACCGGCGATCCGCTACCCCAGCGCCCGCGGGTGCGATTCGGCATACACCTCGCGCAACCGGTCGATCGTGACCTTCGTGTAGATCTGCGTCGTGGTCACCGACGAGTGCCCCAACAACTCCTGGACCACCCGGACGTCGGCCCCACCCTCGAGCAGATGCGTGGCGAAGGAGTGTCGCAGTGTGTGCGGCGACACCTCCGGCACCCCTGCTCGCTGCGCTGCCGCCGACACGATTCCATACGCGCTCTGCCGTGAGAGCACCCCTCCGCGCATGTTGAGGAAGACCTCCCGCGGGACCCGCCCGGCCTTGCGCTTGGTCAACAACACCGGCCGCGAGCGCACGAGGTAGGCCTCCAGGGCCGCCGCGGCGTACGACCCGATCGGCACCCGCCGCTGCTTGCCTCCCTTGCCCCTCAGAAGCACTGAGCGGGTCTGAAGATCGAGTGCGTCAGCGGTCATCTCCACCGCCTCGCTGATCCTCGCGCCGCTTCCGTAGAGGAACTCCAACAACGCCCGGTCCCGGATCCCGAGGATCGTCCCGGGGTCGCACGACTCGACCATCGCCACGGTGTCGTGGACGGACAAGGCCTTGGGCAGCCGCAGCGGCATGCTCGGCGACGCCACGTCCTCCGTCGGGTCCACGTCGATCAGCCCCTCAGCACCGAGGTACCTGAACAGGCCCCGCACGCTGCTGACCGTGCGCCGCACCGAGGACGCACTCAATCCGGCCTCACGCGAAGCCCACGTGACAAAATCTCCGAGTTGCGACGCGCTCACAGCCGCCAGATCGTCGATCTCCGACTCGTGGAGCCAGACCTCGAAACGATCGAGATCGCGCCGATAGGCCGCGACCGTGTTCGCCGACAACCCCTTCTCCACGACCACGTGGTCCAGGTAACCCGTGACGCCGGCATCGACGGGAACAGCCACGTCGGTCAGGCCAGGACCGAGTCCAGCGAAACGCTCGGCAGGTCGAAAGCCTCGCCCACCGCCTTGTAGGTGATCTCCCCGGCATGTGTGTTCAGACCCAGTGCGAGTGCGTGATCGCGTCGGCAGGCCTCGCGCCACCCATGATCGGCGAGGTCGAGCATGTAGGGAAGCGTGACATTGGTCAGCGCCCAGGTCGACGTGTGCGGAACCGCACCGGGCATGTTCGCCACACAGTAGAAGAGGCTGTCGTGCACGTCATAGGTCGGGTCCGCGTGAGTGGTCGGCCGGGAGTCCTCGAAACAACCGCCCTGGTCGATGGAGATGTCCACGAGCACCGAGCCGGGCTTCATCCGGGACACCAACTCGTTGCTGATCAGCTTCGGAGCTTTCGCGCCGTGGATCAGGACCGCGCCGATGACCATGTCGGCATCCAGCACACATCGTTCGATCTCGTACTGATTGGAGGCGACGGTCTGCATGTGGCCCTGGTAGATCGCATCCATCGTGCGAAGGCGTGCGATGTCCCGGTCGAGCAGCAGCACTTCGGCCTGCATCCCCAGCGCGATGGCCGCCGCATTCTGTCCAGCAACGCCGGCACCGATCACGACCACCTTGCCCGCGTGCACACCTGGCGTACCACCGAGCAGGACACCCCGACCCCCGCTGGCCTTGAGCAGGGCCTGCGCCCCGACCTGCGGGGCGAGCCGACCCGCGACCTCCGACATGGGTGCCAGCAGCGGCAGAGTCCGATCGGGCAGTTCGACGGTCTCGTAGGCGATGGCCGTGGTCTTGCTCTGCAGCAGCGCCTCGGTACATTCCCGCGAGGCCGCAAGGTGCAGATACGTGAACAGCACGAGCCCCTCGCGCAGGAACCCGTACTCACTGGGCAGCGGCTCCTTGACCTTGACGATCATGTCGGCCGTGCCCCACACATCCGCAGCCGTGGGGAGGATGCTCGCACCGGCGGCCTCGAACTCCTCGTCGGTCAAGGACGACCCCCGGCCCGCGCCGGCCTGGACCACGACGCTGTGGCCGTGGCGCACCAGTTCCTGCACCCCCGCGGGCGTCATCGCAACGCGGTACTCCTGCTGCTTGACCTCAGTCGGCACCCCGACGCGCATGCTTCATCCGTTTCCGCGCTACACCGGTGGTGTGCGCACGTTCCCGAGCGATTCGACCCAGTCTCGCACAGGCCACGGCGCATCAGCAGGACGAAGATCCGCCCATCCGCGGGCACGCGCAGCCGCTGCCGCGAGGATGCCGTTGGTCGCAGTGGGGTTCTGGATCTTGCCCGCCAGCACCAGCTTGACCGCCTCGTCGAGGCCCACCCACGCCTGCGGCAGATGCGCCTCCTCCGCCTCGCCGGTGTGCGACCTGCCTTCCGGCACCTGCTCGAGGCCCCGCGCCAGGAAGCACCGGAAGGTCTCAGAGGTCCCACCCGGAGAGTTGAGGAAGTCGATGAGGACATGCCACACGTGGGCCTGCAACCCGGCCTCCTCCACGAGTTCCCGCCTGGCACAGGCCAGCGCCGATTCCTTGTGGGTGTCGAGCAGGCCGGCCGGCGGTTCGAAGAGATAACTGCCCACCGGGTGCCGGTACTGCCGAATGAGCAGCAATCTGTCGTGCTCATCGAGGGCGATGATCCCCACCGCCCCCGGGTGCACCACGAGGTCCCGGGTAACGCTGTGGTCGCTGATCAACACGTCGTCGGAACGCACGTCCCAGACGGCCCCGACGAACTGCGTGCGCCGCCCGACGACCTCATGGGCGTCGAAGTCGTCCTCGACGGGTCCGTGCCAGATCTCATCCATTCTGACGGGCCAACGCCGCACGCACCAGGCCGCTGAACAGCGGGTGCGGGCGGGTCGGGCGGGAGCGGAACTCCGGGTGCGCCTGGGTTGCGACGAAGTACGGGTGGACGTCAGCGGGCAACTCCACATACTCCACGAGGTGACCATCCGGCGAGGTCCCGCTGAAGACCAGCCCGGCCTCGGACAGCGGCTCGCGGTATGCGTTGTTGACCTCGTACCTGTGACGATGCCGCTCATCCACTGCGAGTTCCCCATAGGCCTCGGCAACGACGCTGCCGGGCGCGAGTCTCGCCGGGTACAGGCCCAGCCGCATCGTGCCGCCCATGTCACGCTCACCACTCACGACATCGGTCTGGTCTGCCATCGTGGACACCACCGGATGGGTGGTGTCGGCGTCGAACTCCTCCGAGTTGGCATCGGGCATGTCGGCGACATCGCGCGCGTATTCGATGACCATGCACTGCAGGCCGAGACACAGACCCAGCGTTGGAATCTTGTTCTCCCGGGCGTAGCGGATCGCGCCGAGTTTGCCCTCGATCCCCCGCACCCCGAATCCGCCGGGCACGCACACCCCATCCACGTCGCCGAGCGCTTCCTTGGCACCCTCCTCGGTGGCGCAGTCGTCGGACGCGACCCACCTGATCCGTACCGCACTGTTCTCACCGAAGCCACCGGCCCGCAGCGCCTCCGTGACCGACAGGTACGCGTCGGGCAGATCGACGTACTTGCCCACCAGGGCGATCTCGACCGAGTGCGCCGGGTTATGCACGCGCTCGAGCAGACCGCCCCAGGACGTCCAGTCGACGTCGCGGAAGGGCAGACCAAGACGACGCACCACGTAAGCGTCGAGGCCCTCGCCGTGCAGGACCCGGGGGATGTCGTAGATGCTCGGGGCGTCGACGGCGGCGACGACTGCTTCCTGGTCGACGTCACACATCAGGGAGACCTTGCGCTTGATCCCCTCGGGTACGGGCCGATCCGCACGCAGGACCAGAGCATCCGGCTGGATACCGATACTGCGCAGCGCCGCCACGGAGTGTTGGGTGGGCTTGGTCTTCAACTCCCCGGAGGGTCCCAGGTAGGGCAACAGCGAAACATGCAGGAAGAAGGACCGGTCCCGGCCCAGGTCATGGCGCACCTGCCGGGCGGCTTCGAGGAAGGGCAACGACTCGATGTCGCCGACCGTTCCGCCGATCTCGGTGATGACGACGTCGACATCCTCGGTCGCCATCGCACGGATGCGGGACTTGATCTCGTTGGTGATGTGCGGGATGACCTGGACTGTGTCGCCCAGGTATTCGCCGCGACGCTCCTTAGCGATCACCCGGGAGTAGACCTGTCCGGTGGTCACGTTGGCGATGCTGGCGAGGTTGCGGTCGAGGAAGCGCTCGTAGTGCCCGATGTCGAGGTCGGTCTCCGCACCGTCGTCGGTGACGAACACCTCACCGTGCTGGAAGGGGTTCATGGTGCCCGGATCCACGTTGAGATAGGGATCGAGTTTCTGCATGGTGACCCGCAGGCCACGCGCTGTGAGCAACTGCCCGAGCGAGGAGGCCGTCAGGCCCTTGCCGAGCGAGGAGGCCACGCCCCCGGTGACGAAAATGTGTACTGCAGACCCTGGACTCTCCACGGGGGTCCAGAATACAGCCTTCCGGCGCTGTGCAGCAGTGACACTCGCGACGAGTCCCGGGCATCTCGTTCGCGTGCGGCACGGTGACGGGTACAGCCGGCCGGAGGTAACCGCCCAACGCGGCACACGTCCGGCTCAGACGTGGCCAGCCCGCTTGTCCAGCCATTGGGTCAACGGCGCGGGCAGAGCAGCGTCGCTGCGATTGCCCCACTCGTAGACCTCACAGGTGCCGGCGAACTTGTCGTGCCAGCCCTGCCGCCGAGCACCGAACGCGATCCCCAACAGCCCGAGGCCGAACACCACGAAGGACAACGGGTAGGTGACCACCCTGATGAGGGCCTGCCGACCGGTGAGCGGCGAGCCGTCGCGCGACACGACGCGTAGGCCCACCAAGCCCTTACCCACGGTGCCGCCGGCGACCACGAGCCCCACCAGGTAGTAGGCGAACGCCCAGGAACCCAGCAGGAACACCCCGATCCCGGCAACCGGCGCACGGTCGGGGAAGCTGAAACCCAGGATGGACACGACGAAGAAGGAGACCGCCGAGACCGCGACCGTGTATGCGCCGAAGATGACCCCGACATCGATGAGGAACGCCACGAACCGGCTGACCGGCCCGGCGTAGTGTCCCTCGATCAGTCCCCGGCCCCGCTCGTCCTGCGTCTTGGGCCCCACCAGCGCCGCCGGACCCTCCGGGGTCGTGCGCGGATCGCGTCGTACGATCCGGTAGCAGATCCTGCCCACGATCTCATCGAGCGAGACCAATTGCCGACGGATCGCATCGAGCAGGGATCCGGCGACCCGACCGGTGCTCTCCCCCACGATGTCGGACACGTTCGCCCGCTCCACGATCTTCGGGACATCGATCCGGTCGACCACCGTGTCGATGTCGACCCGGTCCAGCAGCGGGTTGGGATCGACCCGGTCGACCAGCGACTGCGCGTCGACCCGGTCCACGAGTGCGTTCACGTCGACGCGCTCGAGCAGTACGTTGGGGTCCACCCTCCCGATCACCTGATCGACGTCCACCCGGGCCATCAGGTCGTTGACATCCACCCGTTGGATCAGGGCGTCGACGTCGATGCGCGAAAGCAACCGATCGGTGTCCACACGATCGAGCAGGAGGTCCGGATCCACTCGCCCCAGGAGTGCCTCCGGGTCCACCCGGTCGACCAACGCCTGCGGGTCGATCCGGGCCAGCAGTCGGTCGATGTCCACGCGGTCCAGCAGCCCATCGGGATCGATCCGCGACAACTACGTGTCGACATCGACCTTCTCCAGCAAAGGGTTGGGGTCCACCTGCTCGACGAGGGCGTTGACGTCGACCCGCTGTACCAGTGCATCGGCATCCACCTGCTTGACCAGGGCGTCGACGTCCGCGCGCTCGAGCAGCCGGTTCACGTCGACCCGATCGAGGAGGCGGTTCGCGTCGACCCGGTCGAGCAGCGCATCGGGGTCCACCCGATCGAGCAGCCGGTTGGGATCCACACGGTCCAGGAGCGCATCTGGATCCACACGGGCCAACAGCCGATCCGGCTCGACCCGGTCAAGCAGAAGATCGGGATCGACCCGGGCAAGCAGGGCGTTCGGCTCGACCCTGTCGAGCAACTCGTTGGGATCCACACGGTCCAGCAGGGCGTTGACATCGATCCGGTCGACCAGTGCGTCCACATCGATGCGGGCGATCACAGCATCCATGTCGATGCGCTCGACAAGGCCGTCCACATCGATCCGGTCGACGATCCCCTCGACATCGATCCGGTCGGCGACGGCATCGACGTCGACTGCCTCCACGATGGAGTTGACGGGCAACGCGCTGGCAGCGGCATCGGTGATGCGCGCGAGAGGACCACGGTGCGACTTCTTCGCGTCGTGGTCGTCACTCACCCCATCAGGGTAGGGGCCGCGGGGCACCGACGCCGGTCACAGACGAGCGGCCAGCAACTCGCGTGCGTGCTCGCGCGCGTGCAGCGAGTCCTCCTGGCCCGCCAGCATCCGTGCGATCTCGACGACCCTTTCCTCGTCGTCGAGGGCGCGGACGTCCGAGACCGTGACATCGGCGTCCTGCTGCTTGACCACCCGCAGGTGGGTATCGGCGAAGGCCGCCACCTGCGGCATGTGCGTGACCACGATGACCTGGGCCGATCGGGCCAGCGCCGCAAGCCGGCGGCCGATGGCCGTGGCCGCCGCACCCCCGACCCCCGCGTCCACCTCGTCGAACACGAACGTCCTGACGGCATCGGTGTCCGCGAGGACCACCTCAAGTGCCAGCATGATCCTGCTCAACTCGCCTCCGGACGCTGCCTTCGCGACGGGTGCGGGTGCGGCGCCCGGGTGAGCCGCCAGCAGAAACGCCACGTCGTCGGCGCCATCGGGTCCCAGATCCGCATCACTGACCACGATCTGCAGGACAGCGTTCGGCATCGCCAACTGCTGAAGTTCTGCGGTCGCCTCCCGACCCAGGGTCTGCGCCAGTGCCGACCGCGATGCGCTCAATGCTTCGGTGGCACGGTCCAGTGCCCTGCGCGCCCTCAGTTCCTGATCGGCCAGTGAATCGAGGTCGCTTCCCCGTTCCAGATCCGTGAGTTCCGCCGACGCCTCCTGCGACCAGCGCAGCACGGCAGCCTCGTCCTCTCCGTACCTCGACTGCAGCACCGCGAGGTCGTGCAGGCGCTGATTGATCCATTCGAGGCGACCCGGTTCATCCTGCAGCGCGTCGGTGAAGCCGGAGACATCTCGGCCGACCTCGGACGCTTCCTCGGCCAGCGCCACGAGCCGCTCGTGCAACGCCGACAGCTCAGGGTCATCGACGGATGCCAGTTCCCTTGCCGCCAGGTGAAGCAGATGGGCCGCCCCCACCGCCTCCGTCGTGTCATCGCCGAGGACAGCCGCGCCCGCTGCGGCCGTGGCGGCGCTGAGGTCGGCAAGATTCGCCAGACGATGCTGTTCAGCGTGCAGGGCGTGCGTTTCCCCGGGCTGCGGGTCCACCCGCTCGATCTCTTCGAGCGCGGAGCGCAGGAACACCATGCGCTGGGCATTCTGCTGCTGGCTGGTCCGGGCCGCCACGAGTTGGGCAGCCACCGCGTGCCACGAGTGGTGGGCGCTGCGGTGTTCGGCGAGCAGATGCAGGTGGTCGGCCCCACCGAACCGATCCAATGCACCGCGTTGGGCGGCTGGATTGCGCAGGCGCTGTTGGGTGGTCTGGCCGTGGATCGTCACCAGATGCTCGCCGAGTTCCGACAACAGTGACGCAGGCACCATGCGTCCGCCGGCGAACGCCCGCAGCCGGCCGTTGGCCGCCGTGCGACCCAGCAGGAGCTCACCATCGTCCACGCGCCCGCCGGCCTCCATGACCTTCACAGCCGCCGGGCCATCGGGACTGACCGTCCAGAGCCCCTCGATGCTGGCACCCTCGGAGATGGCCGAGTCCACCCGCCCGCCGAGCAGCATCTCCAGCGCGGTGAGCACCATCGTCTTGCCAGCCCCGGTCTCGCCCGTCAGTGCAGTGAATCCAGGCCCCGGCCGCACTGACGCCGCAGCGATCACGCCGAGGTGTTCGATGCGCAACTCCTCGATCATCGTCGACCGCTCCACCCCTGCACGGGGAGCTGGAACTTCGCCACGAGCCGGTCGACGAACAACGAGTCCCGTAAGCGGGCCAGCCGGACAGGGCGGTGTCCCCGGACCACCTCCACACGATCGCCCGGCTCCAGCGGGATCAACCGCCGCCCATCGCACCACAGGACCGCGGACGGCGACCTGGGCAGCACCTCGAGCGCCAGTGCCGTCGACGAGGACACGACCATGGTGCGCGCGAACAGGGCATGCGCGGAGACGGGGACGAGCAGCATAGCCTCCACCGTCGGCCAGACCACCGGTCCCCCGGCGGACCAGGCGTACCCGGTGGACCCGGTAGGGGTGGCGAACAGTACGCCGTCGCACCCCCACTCACTCAACGGACGCCCGTCCACCTCGGCCACCACCTCGATCATCCGCTCGCGTGCCGCCTTCTCCACGCTGGCCTCGTTGAGCGCCCACGAGGTCGACAGCAGTTCGCCGTTGCGCATGACGCTCACGTCGAGCGTCATCCGCTCCTGGATCACGTAGGCGCCTTCAGCGATGTGGTCGACGATTCCGGCGGCCTCCTCCTCGTCGAGTTCGGCCAAGAAGCCGACATGACCGAGGTTGATCCCCAGCAACGGCACGTCGTGGGCACGCGCGACCTCCGAGCCACGCAGAATGCTGCCGTCACCACCGAACACGACCACGAGGTCGGTCGGCTCCTCGGCATCGGTTCGCGGTACGTCAAGACCTTCCGGCGCCTCCCTGGGTGCGACGACCTTCACGCCTCGGGCGAGCAGTCCGGTGGCGCACTGCACCGCGAGTTCGAGCGCAACCGGCCGCTGCGGATGAACGATGAGCATGACCTTCTCGGGTGCTGTCACGCGGACACCACCTCCTCGACGTCCTGTTCTCGCAGCGCCGGAGCACCTCGCCGCAGCCACATCACAAACTCGATGTTGCCACTAGGACCCGGCAAGGGACTGCGTCGCAGCCCAGCCACGCCGAATCCCAACCCCTCGGCTGCCTGTGCGACCCGGCGCAGCGACTCGGCGTGCAGCCGTGCGTCGCGCACCACCCCACCCTTGCCGACCTGGCCACGCCCCACCTCGAACTGCGGTTTGACCAGAAGCACGAAGTCGGCCTGCGGTGCGGAGACCTCCACCAGCGCTGGGAGCACTTTGGTCAACGAGATGAAACTCAGGTCACCCACGATCAGGTCGGGGCGGTACGGCAGGTCATCGACGCGGAGGTTTCGGACATTGGTGCGGTCCATGACGGTCACCCGCGGATCCTGCTGCAGACTCCACGCGAGCTGGCCGTAGCCCACATCCACGGCCAGCACATGGTCGGCGCCGGCCTCGAGCAGCACTTGGGTGAATCCCCCTGTGGAGGCACCCGCATCCATCGCCAGCCGCCCGGACACGTCGATGCCGAAGTCAGTCAGAGGTTCCAGCAGTTTGTGAGCTCCCCGGGAGACGTACTGCCGTTGCGGGGCGTCCACTGTGATCGCAGCAGAGTCAGCCACCTGAGTTGCAGGCTTGGTGGCCACCACCCGATCGACCCTCACCCGACCGGCCGCGATGAGTTCGGACGCCTGCTGCCGGGAGCGCGCGAGGTCTCGCCGGACAAGTTCAGCGTCCAGTCGCCGCCGGATCACCGTCGGTCTCAGCCAGCGCTGTACGCAACGCGTCGTGGATGTCGAGCAGCAGGGGGTAACGGTCGCCCTCCAGCGACTCGGCGCCGTCGATCATCTCTTCGATGTGGTCGGTCATCACACATCCTTCGTCGTCTTCTTGGCGGTGGCCTTCTTCGCCGCAGGCCGCTTAGCTGCGGGCTTCTTGGTGGCTGGCTTCTTCGCCGAGGCCTTCTTCACCGGCGCGCGTTTCACGGGCGCCTTCTTCACCGGTCCCGTACGGGCCGTGGCACTGGGGGTGGGCGTTGGCGTATCCGCCGGGTGACGTCCCGACGCCATCGTGGCGCCGGCCGCGGTGCGTGCCGCGGTGCGAGCGGTTCCCGCTGCCGCTCTGGACGCCTTCACTGCGGTGTCGGTGGCCATCGCTGCGGCCTTGGTGGCTGCCGGCACCGCGGATGTCGCGGTGGACACGGCGAGGTTCGCCGCAGCGGAGGCCTGGTCGCCCCGCTGATTGAGTTGGCGCTCGAGCCGTTCCACGTGCTTGCGGACGGCGGCGAGTTCCTCCTCGCGCACGAAGCCCATCTTCCCGACGGTCCGCTCCACCTCGGTGCGCACAAGACCGATCATCAGCTCCCGGTTCGTCCGGCCCTGCTCGATGAGGTCCTCGGCGATGCCTTGGACCTGCGCCGAGACGGTCTCGGGACCCTTTGTGCCGGCCTCCATGCCTTGGCTGATCAGGTCAGTGGCTGAATCCTTGGCCAGTTCTGTGGCATTCTCGAGCAAGCCGGCAGCCAACTGCATGTAACTTCGTAGAGTCTCGATCACGTGTCGGGGCCTTCCAGTGGTGGCGTTGGCAACAACGCTACTTCAGGGGTCATGTCAATCCCGGCAGGGACATGACCCGGCCGGTACGGTCACCTCGTGGCCAGGATTCAAGGGAGTATGCAGATGGCGTCCGTCGAGCAGTGCGAGGCGGCTCTGGCCGAACTCGCAGCTCGACTCGATCAGTATCCGCACGATCAGCGCCGCCAGCACATCCCGGACCGAACGGTCGAACTCACGCTCCTGGATCTCGATGTCACCTTCCGTGGTCGGCTGCACGACGGTCAACTCGTCGACATCACGCGCGGTCGCGGCGAGAAGCCCAACATCAGGCTCACGATGAGCAGTGACGATCTCATCGACCTCACGGACAAGCGCCTGGCGTTCTCACACGCCTGGGCCACGGGACGCCTGCACCTCGATGCCGGGCTTCGGGACCTGCTGCGGCTACGGAAGTTGATGTAGCGCCGCCACGAGACGGTCCGGGTCCTGACCCGCCTGCAACGCGGCGAGGAGTTCATCGAGCAACCGGGTGCGGTCGTCCGAATGGCCCGCCAGCACCCGCAGATCCGGGGCGACGCGCGTCGGGAGGTCCGTGGCCGGCAGGTCCACGAGTTCCTCCCACGTGCTGACACCGGTCAGCACCAGCAGCGAATCCATCCCTGCCGCGTTCGCCGCCGCGATGTCGGTGTCGAGCCGGTCCCCGATCACCAGGGGCGACTCGCTGTGCGCGCGCGACCGTGCCAGTTCCATGATCGGTGGGTGCGGCTTTCCGGTCACGATCGGCTGGCGTCCGGTGGCGGAGGCGACCGCGGCAACGAACGTGCCGTTGCCCGGTGCGATCCCACGAGCCGTGGGCACAGACATGTCGGTGTTCGACGCCACCCAGGGGATGTCCCGCGCCAGGGCGTACGAGGCCTCGGCCAGGTCCTTCCACGCGAGTTTCGGCGAGTAGCCCTGCACCACGGCATCGGCCTCATCGGCCGACGAGACGATCCGCAGTCCCTGCTCCCCGACGGCCTCCACCAGTCCGTCGCCACCGGTGACCAGAACCCGGGACCCCGGCGGCACCAAGGTTGCGAGGTGGGCCGCGGCCGCCTGCGCAGAGGTCACCACATCCGCCGCCGTGACCTGCAGCCCGTAGCCGGCGAGTTGTTCGGCCACCACCTGCGGAGTGCGGCTGGCGTTGTTCGTGACGTACAGGACACGGCCCGGGAACGTGGACAACACCTCGACCGCGTGGGGCACGGCGCGCCGACCCCGGTAGACGACACCGTCGAGATCGACGAACAGGGTGTCGTACGGACTCATGTGAGGCTCTCGAGCAGGGACGCGGCCTCCGTCCATGCGGCGTCCTCATCGATGTCGACCGCCGACTGCAGCCACTTCTTCGCATCCTGGGCATCACCGGACGCCACGAGCAACTCTCCGAGGGCGAACCGCGACCGCGCCATCGCCATCGGCGATTTCGCAGCCCGCACCGCCTTCTGCAGCAGGACCCGTGCCGCGTCGGAGTCACCCAGGTCGCGACGGGCACCTCCCATCACGATGAACAGTTCCGTGCGAGTGTCGGAGTCGAGGTCCTCGTGCTCGAACTCAGCTCCGAACTCCAGCGCACGCTGGGGCCGGTTCAGTCCCCGCTCGCTGTCGGCTGCGATGGGCACGAGGTCGAAGTTGCCACTGATCCGCCGGTATGCGGCCTCCTCCTTCACCGCTTCCTTGAAACGCGACGTGCGGTATGCGGAGATACACAGCGTCTGCCTGGCCAGCGCCGACCGCGGGATCCGTCCACGGATCCGGGCGGCGTGCTGGTATGACATCTCAGGATCGCTCTCGGCGAGCACCTGCACGCTCAACAAGTGTTTGGCAAGCGTCGAAGTGCGACCGCCGAACGACTCGAGTTCGGCCATGAGATCCGGCTCGAGTTCGAGGTCGAAGATCTCATCGGGCCAGGGCAGGTCGTTGGAGGTGTCGCGCGGCTCGCGCTCGGCATCCCGACCTCGAGTCTGACCCTTCACATAAGGCTTAGACCTCTCCGCTTTTCCACCCTTATCAGCAAAATCGCGACGCGGAGGTTTGTCGCTGCGACTACCGCGGGAGTCCGAACCCGACCGCTTGTCGCTGCGACTACCGCGGGAGTCCGAACCGGACCGCTTGTCGCTGCCCGACCGGGATGGTCCGGAGGCTTTGCCCCGCGGCGGACCGGACTGACGATCGCCACTGGGCCGGCCGGCGCCACTGGGCTTGCGGGGGCGGGATGAGCCCTCCGACGAACTCCGTTGCCCACCACCAGGCTTGCTGGGACGAGAGGCACCGGGCCCACCGCCCTTACCGGGCGCGCTCGGCTTCGAAGAGCGTGGCGGTTTGCGGCCTGCCCCAGATCGGGATCCTGATGATCTGCCGGCGTCACCACGCCGATCACCACTGTGTTGGGCCATCACTACCTCCACAAATACATCGATGGCGGGCCAGTCACCTGGCCCGCCATCGGAAAGAATGTCCGGCGGCGTCCTACTCTCCCACCCCGTCACCAGGGCAGTACCATCGGCGCAGAAGGGCTTAGCTTCCGGGTTCGGAATGGGACCGGGCGTTTCCCCTTCGCTATTGCCGCCGAAACTCTATGGAGATATCAATCGTTCCCGACCGTATCTCGGGAACCGCATAGTGAACGCGTGCAGAAATAAAGCATATGTGTGGCAAGTCCTCGGCCTATTAGTACCGGTCAGCTCCACACATCACTGTGCTTCCACTTCCGGCCTATCAACCCAGTCGTCTAGCTGGGAGCCTCTCGAGGATCGAATCCTCATGGAAACCTCATCTTGAAGCGTGCTTCCCGCTTAGATGCTTTCAGCGGTTATCCCTTCCGAACGTAGCTAACCAGCCGTGCTCCTGGCGGAACAACTGGCATACCAGAGGTTCGTCCATCCCGGTCCTCTCGTACTAGGGACAGCCCTTCTCAAGTTTCCAACGCGCACAGAGGATAGGGACCGAACTGTCTCACGACGTTCTAAACCCAGCTCGCGTACCGCTTTAATGGGCGAACAGCCCAACCCTTGGGACCTACTCCAGCCCCAGGATGCGACGAGCCGACATCGAGGTGCCAAACCATCCCGTCGATATGGACTCTTGGGGAAGATCAGCCTGTTATCCCCGGGGTACCTTTTATCCGTTGAGCGACGCCGCTTCCACTTGCCAGCGCCGGGTCACTAATTCCGACTTTCGTCCCTGCTCGAGCCGTCACTCTCGCAGTCAAGCTCCCTTGTGCATTTACACTCGATATCTGATTGCCAACCAGATTGAGGGAACCTTTGAGCGCCTCCGTTACATTTTTGGAGGCAACCGCCCCAGTTAAACTACCCACCAGGCACTGTTCCTGAACCGGATATACGGTCCGAGGTTAGAGGTCCAATACGATCAGAGTGGTATTTCAACAACGACTCCACAATCACTGGCGTGACCGCTTCACAGTCTCCCACCTATCCTACACAAATCGAACCGACCACCAATACCAAGCTGTAGTAAAGGTCCCGGGGTCTTTCGTCCTGCCGCGCGTAACGAGCATCTTTACTCGTACTGCAATTTCGCCGAGTCTGTGGTTGAGACAGCAGAGAAGTCGTTACGCCATTCGTGCAGGTCGGAACTTACCCGACAAGGAATTTCGCTACCTTAGGATGGTTATAGTTACCACCGCCGTTTACTGGGGCTTAAGTTCTGAGCTTCGCGACCGAAGTCGCTAACCCGTCCTCTTAACCTTCCAGCACCGGGCAGGCGTCAGTCCGTATACATCGTCTTACGACTTCGCACGGACCTGTGTTTTTAATAAACAGTCGCTTCTCTCTGGTCTCTGCGACCAACCGGTGCTCAGGGAGCAAGTCCCGTCACATCAATCGGCCCCCCTTCTCCCGAAGTTACGGGGGTATTTTGCCGAGTTCCTTAACCACAGTTCTCTCGATCGCCTTGGTATTCTCTACCTGACCACCTGTGTCGGTTTGGGGTACGGGCGGCTGTACAACTCGCTAGAGGCTTTTCTCGGCAGCATAGGATCACTCACTTCGCCTTAATCGGCTCGGCGTCAGATCTCAGGCATGTGAGACGCGGATTTGCCTACGTCTCGCCCTACATCCTTACCCTGGGACAACCATCGCCCGGGTTGAGCTACCTTCCTGCGTCACCCCATTGCTTGCCTACTACAGATTCGGTTCGCGTGCTCCTCCGCTTTGACCCGAAGGTCGCTGCGGATTCGGACGCTTAGCATCCTCTGCCTCGGCAGGGTCGCGGTACAGCCGGTACGGGAATATCAACCCGTTGTCCATCGACTACGCCTGTCGGCCTCGTCTTAGGTCCCGACTTACCCAGGGCGGATTAGCCTGGCCCTGGAACCCTTGGTCATTCGGCGGACTGGTTTCTCACCAGTCTTTCGCTACTCATGCCTGCATTCTCACTCGTGTGGCATCCACGGCTCGGTTACCCGGCCGCTTCGCTCGCCACGACGCTCCCCTACCCATCCACACGCTTGGACCACGAAGGCCTAGCAGGTGTGTGAATGCCACAACTTCGGCGGTGTGCTTGAGCCCCGCTAAATTGTCGGCGCGGAATCACTTGACCAGTGAGCTATTACGCACTCTTTCAAGGGTGGCTGCTTCTAAGCCAACCTCCTGGTTGTCTGTGCGACTCCACATCCTTTCCCACTTAGCACGCTTAGGGGCCTTAGTTGGTGGTCTGGGCTGTTTCCTCTCGACTACGAAGCTTATCCCCGCAGTCTCACTGCCATGTTCTGACTTGCCGGCATTCGGAGTTTGGCTGAGTTCAGTAAGCTTGTAGGCCCCCTAGCCCATCCAGTAGCTCTACCTCCGGCAAGAAACACATGACGCTGCACCTAAATGCATTTTCGGGGAGAACCAGCTATCACGGAGTTTGATTGGCCTTTCACCCCTACCCACAGCTCATCCCCCAAATTTTTCAACTTTGGTGGGTTCAGGCCTCCACGACGTCTTACCGTCGCTTCACCCTGGCCATGGGTAGATCACTCCGCTTCGGGTCTAGAGTGTGCGACTGAATCGCCCTATTCAGACTCGCTTTCGCTACGGCTACCCCACTCGGGTTAACCTCGCCACACACCGCTAACTCGCAGGCTCATTCTTCAAAAGGCACGCCGTCACAACAACCGAAGTCATCGCTCCGACGGATTGTAAGCAAATGGTTTCAGGTTCTATTTCACTCCCCTCCCGGGGTTCTTTTCACCTTTCCCTCACGGTACTTGTCCGCTATCGGTCACCAAGGAGTATTTAGGCTTAGCGGGTGGTCCCGCCAGATTCGCACGAGATTTCTCGGGCCCCGTGCTACTTGGGGTGTCGTCCAGGAGTCCAGGGTGTTTCGTCTACGGGGGTGTTACCCGCTATGCCGACTCTTTCCAAAGTCTTCGACTACATCCTGGATTTCTGACTCCTTGAGGATTCGGCAGAATCCTCAGGACGGCCCCACAACCCCGAATTCGCAACGCCTGCCGGCTATCACGCGGATTCGGTTTAGCCTCTTCCACTTTCGCTCGCCACTACTCGCGGAATCACTGTTGTTTTCTCTTCCTGTGGGTACTGAGATGTTTCACTTCCCCACGTTCCCGCCGCATGCCCTATGTGTTCAGGCATGGGTAACTGGACATGACTCCAGTTGGGTTTCCCCATTCGGACATCCCCGGATCACAGCTCGGTTGACAGCTCCCCGAGGCTTTTCGCAGCCTCCTACGTCCTTCTTCGGCTCTTGGTGCCAAGGCATCCACCATCTGCTCTTAGTAACTTGACCACAGATTTATTTCTAGATGCTCGCGTTCACTATGCAGTTCTCAAGGTACGGGCGAGGGGATCGTCCAGGCCGTCAGGCCTTTCGTGGTCCACTCTCGAGGTCGCGCACTCGCGTCCGTTCCCTCAGGACCCAACAGCGTGCCAGGCCCCCCTCCCGATTGCGATCCGTTCCACGCTCTTTCGAGCAGTACTTGGATCCCTCACGGGACCGAGGCCAAATAATCAATGTTTCCACTTAGTTGAGCAGCCGTTGAGAACATTCGTCTCGCCGGCTCTCTGGACCGGGTGTTTCCACCTGGCCAGATGCTCCTTAGAAAGGAGGTGATCCAGCCGCACCTTCCGGTACGGCTACCTTGTTACGACTTCGTCCCAATCGCCAGTCCCACCTTCGACAGCTCCTTCCCTTGCGGGTTAGGCCACCGGCTTCGGGTGTTACCGACTTTCGTGACGTGACGGGCGGTGTGTACAAGGCCCGGGAACGTATTCACCGCAGCGTTGCTGATCTGCGATTACTAGCGACTCCGACTTCATGGGGTCGAGTTGCAGACCCCAATCCGAACTGAGACACGCTTTAAGGGATTCGCTCCACCTCACGGTATCGCAGCCCTCTGTACGTGCCATTGTAGCATGTGTGAAGCCCTGGACATAAGGGGCATGATGACTTGACGTCGTCCCCACCTTCCTCCGAGTTGACCCCGGCAGTCTCCTATGAGTCCCCGGCATAACCCGCTGGCAACATAGGACAAGGGTTGCGCTCGTTGCGGGACTTAACCCAACATCTCACGACACGAGCTGACGACAGCCATGCACCACCTGTGTGAGAGACCCCGAAGGACCCGACATCTCTGCCGGATTAGTCTCCATGTCAAGCCCAGGTAAGGTTCTTCGCGTTGCATCGAATTAAGCCGCATGCTCCGCCGCTTGTGCGGGCCCCGTCAATTCCTTTGAGTTTTAGCCTTGCGGCCGTACTCCCCAGGCGGGGCGCTTAATGCGTTAGCTACGGCACGGAGATCGTGGAAACAATCCCCACACCTAGCGCCCACCGTTTACGGCGTGGACTACCAGGGTATCTAATCCTGTTCGCTCCCCACGCTTTCGCTCCTCAGCGTCAGTTATGGCCCAGAGACCTGCCTTCGCCATCGGTGTTCTTCCTGATATCTGCGCATTCCACCGCTACACCAGGAGTTCCAGTCTCCCCTACCACACTCTAGTTTGCCCGTATCGAATGCAGGCCCAAGGTTAAGCCATTGGGTTTTCACATCCGACGCGACAAACCGCCTACGAGCTCTTTACGCCCAATAAATCCGGACAACGCTTGCACCCTACGTATTACCGCGGCTGCTGGCACGTAGTTGGCCGGTGCTTCTTCTCCAGGTACCGTCACTTGCGCTTCGTCCCTGGTGAAAGAGGTTTACAACCCGAAGGCCGTCATCCCTCACGCGGCGTCGCTGCATCAGGCTTGCGCCCATTGCGCAATATTCCCCACTGCTGCCTCCCGTAGGAGTCTGGGCCGTGTCTCAGTCCCAGTGTGGCCGATCACCCTCTCAGGTCGGCTACCCGTCGTCGCCTTGGTAGGCCATTACCCCACCAACAAGCTGATAGGCCGCGGGCCCATCCCTGACCAGAATCCTTTCCACCACCGTTGGATGCCCAAAGTGGTCGTATCCGGTATTAGCCACTCTTTCGAGAGGTTATCCCGGTGTCTGGGGCAGGTTGCCCACGTGTTACTCACCCGTTCGCCACTAATCCCCAGGGCAAGCCCTGGTTCATCGTTCGACTTGCATGTGTTAAGCACGCCGCCAGCGTTCGTCCTGAGCCAGGATCAAACTCTCCGTGAATGAATTGTGTTCGCTCACGAATCGTAAGCCTGGCAAGAACAAATCTGACTATTCATCAAATTCGTCATGCCTCAAAGAAATCCCAATCGCCAACCGGCTAGGCCGGCCAACGAACGGGGTTGGCATTGATTTTTGGCACACTGTTGAGTTCTCAAGGAGCGGGCGCACACCATCACCTTCAGCTTTCGCTAGGAGGTTTCCGGGGCAACTTCTCCACTGTACCAGGTTGGGCTGACTTGTCAACCACCCCCTGGTTCCCGCGCGTCTCGGTTGGCCTTTGCAGGCTCTCGAGGCGGTTGGGGGCTGCTCTTTCGAGCAACAGGATCAAAGGTAGCAGGCATCCCGGGGGCCTGCGAAGGGGGGTCACCCCCGGGATGCTGACGCGTGGGTTCCGACCCTCAGAGCCCTTACCGCGTCTTGCGTTTCAGCGTCAGCTTCGGGCCGACTCCGGACTCGTTGCCGGCGCGGATCTGCATCTTGTAGGTCGTCCTGCGCTGGAGGTTCTTGAACACCACCTTCGGGTTGTCCAGCGTGCGCCAGTTCTTGTAGGAGCCGCCCTTGCGGATACGGGCCTTGTAGTAGGTCGCGGTCCGCACGTCGTCCCACCGCAGCACGATCCGCTTCTTCTTGCGCGTCACCTTCAGGTCGTCCGGCTTCGGCGGTCGGGTCGTGAACGACTCGGCCTGAGTGGCTGCACCGATCCCGTCGGAATCGGTCGCGAGCACGTTGTAGAAGTACGTGCGACCACGCTTGAGATCCTCGAAATCGCAGGTCACGTTGGTCTCACCGTTGGCGGCAGCCGTCTGCGGACTCCCCTTCATCGAGGACGCCGGCGAGTCGTACGGATCGGCCAGATCCGCTTCCTGCCGGCTGTAGATGCAGCGGATGTCGGTTGCGCCATCAGCGTCTGTGGTGACTGTGGCACGACCCGTCGCGGTTGTGCCCTTCACATCCTGAGCCTCGGCGAGCGTCACCTTCGGCACGAGGGCGATGATCGTCGCCGTGCTGTTGGCCACGAGCGAGCGCACCGCCACCGCGCGACTGCCGTCATCGCTCACGGCGATGCCGTTCAGACCTGGCTGAATCGGGGTCGTACCGGTGATGGCTCCGTTGGACAGCTTCACGGCTGCCACCGCTCCGCCGTCGAACTGCGTGACGTACAGCGTCTGACCGTCGGCGGACAGCGCTGCCGCGATGGGCCGGCCAGGCACGAGAAGGGTGCGCGAGACCGACCATCCGCCGGCTCCCAGGGAGATCTCCTGGACCGCGTTGGCGCCCAAGCCCAAGTTGGTGACATAGGCACGGATGCCCGAACCGCTGCCGCGCGTCACGACCCAGAACGGATCCGGGCCCACGGGCACGGTGGCGACGACGCTCAGGGCCGGTAGCGCCAGGACGGACACAGTGGAATCCGCCCTGTTCGCGGTGAACGCAAAGGCGCCGTCATCGGTGACTGCCACTGAGTTGGGAAAGTTGCCCACCGCCACACTGGCGACTTCGGCCAGGGTCGCCGTGCTGATCGCCACGACCCGCCCCGCCGCGGATGCCGACACATACAGCCGGGAGCCGTCAGGAGACAGCGACAGGCCGTCCGGACCGCCCGCGACGGCGACCGTGCCGATCACCGCGTTCGTTGCGGCGTTGATGACGGAGACGTTGTTGTCCGCCCTGTTGGCTACGAAGACGCGCGAACCGTCGGCAGTCATGACGACGTCCTGCGGATCCAGCCCGACCGGGATCGTCGCCGATACAGCACCCGCCTGCATCGAGACGACGGACACGGAGTTGGAGTCCGAGTTCGTGACGTACGCCGTGGTGTTGTCCGGCGATATGGCGACGTTC
Source organism: Actinomycetota bacterium (assembly GCA_020636995.1). Taxonomy (GTDB): domain Bacteria; phylum Actinomycetota; class Actinomycetes; order S36-B12; family UBA10799; genus JADKAV01. Next base: position 692,284 of record JACJWU010000001.1, read on the forward strand.
TGCGCGAAGTTGCCGACGGTCACAGTGGTCACAACGTCGGCGGCGTGTACGGGCCCCACGAGGGTCAGTCCCAGGAGGGCAGTGGCTATGGATGTGATGATCGCGAATAGTCGTTTCATGTTGGCCTCCTCACGCCCAGTCAACGCCGGGTGGGACGACCCGTCCGGTAACTCCGGACGAAGCGACCGCTATGCGTGCATGTCCACCACTGCGATCGACCGCTTGCCCCTGCGCAACAGGAACCAGCGCCCATGCAGGGCCTCTGTGGCATCCAGCACCGCCTCCACGTCCCCTGCACGTTCGTTGTTCACGTAGGCGCCGCCCTCGGAGATCGCACGGCGCGCAGCGGACTTCGATGCGCACAACTGCGTCGACATGAGGACGTCCACAAGCGCCGCACCAGGTTCGACCGAGACCGTCGGTACGTCCTGTGTGGCCTGTTCGAGGATCTCCTCGGGCAGCGCTGCGAGGTCACCGCGGCCGAACAACGCAGCGCTGGCCGCTTCGATGTGCTCGCGGGTCTGCCGGCCGTGCACGAGGTCTGTGAGTTCGGCCGCCAGCGCCCGTTGACTGCTGCGGCGGGCGGGATTCTGCTGCCCCTCGGCGATGATCTGCTCGACCTCGGCAAGGGGACGCAGACTGAAGTACCGCAGCATGTTCGCGATGTCCCGGTCATCGGTATTGAGCCAGAACTGGTAGAAGGCGAAGGGCGTGGTTTGCCCGGCGTCCAGCCAGATGGCCCCGCCGGCGGTCTTGCCGAACTTCGACCCGTCGGCCTTGGTCACGAGCGGGACGGTGAGGCCGTGGGCGTGGCTGTCCGGCCCCTCAACCTTGCGGATGAGGTCCAGTCCGCCGGTGATGTTGCCCCACTGATCGGAGCCGCCGACCTGCAGGCGGCAGCCATGGTCGCGGAACAACTGCAGGTAGTCCATGGACTGCAGAAGCATGTAGCTGAACTCGGTGTAGCTGATGCCGTCACCGTTGAGTCGCGCGGCGATCGACTCCTTGGCCAGCATGGCGTTCACGCTGAAGTGCTTGCCGACATCGCGAAGGAACTCGATGGCACTCATCGGCGACGTCCAGTCGAGGTTCGACACCAGGGTCGCCGGGTTGTCGCCGTCGAAGTCCAAGAAGTGCTGCAGTTGTCCTTTGACGCGCTCGACCCACTCGGCCACCGTGTCGTCGGTGTTGAGTACCCGCTCGGAGCTGCGGCCACTCGGGTCGCCGATCAGGCCGGTGGCTCCACCGACCAGAGCGATCACCTGGTGCCCGGCCATCTGGAAACGACGCAGCAACAGCAGTGGCACGAGGTTGCCGACGTGCAGGCTCGAGGCGGTCGGGTCGAAGCCGCAGTACAGGGTGATCGGCTCGGCCATGGCCTCGGCGAGCGCCCCGAGGTCGGTCGAGGAAGCGATCAGGCCACGGGCTTCGAGATCGGAGAGAAGGTCGGTCACGCCCCCATCTTGGCATCGCGCGACGGCATCGCAGTGACCTCGGTCCACCGCCGCATCGCCAGACCCACACCCGCCGCACTCATCGCGATGGACGGGAACTCCCCGACGACCGCGAAGAACACCGCCGCGATGAAGGCCGGGCCTTCGGAGACGACCACGACGTTGACGAAGGCGTCCAGGAGGAACAGCACCATGCCCATGGAGCCGAGCACGATGGCGGTACGGTGCCTGCCCGCACGCATCCCCAGCCCCAGGCCGATCAGGGCGACCACCTCCAGGCAGTCGTAGACCACGATCAGGAACCGAAGATGGTCTGCGGCAATCGAGGTACCAGTCCACGCAAGACTGACGCCCAGACGGACTATGAGCACCAGGGCGATGCCCAGCAGGAGTGCAGGAAGCCACCGGGACACCGTCACGTCGGGATGCTGCAGGACGTCGCGGGTGGCCATGGCCGCCACAAGCAGGCCCGGGATGGTCGCCAGAACCACGGGCACGGACGAGATCGTCAGGGCGAAGAGGAGAACGACTCCCATCCAGGTTCCGGTCATGACGGTCAGGATCGCGGCGGAACGCGCGCCCCGCCACAGCCAGCCCGCGGCCAGGGCCGCGAGAACCGCCGAGCCACCGATCAGGCCGGCCGCGGCGACGTGGGTGTGCTGGGCGACACCCTCGGGCGCTTGGAAGAAGAACAGGTACCCGACCCATGGGATCTCGAGCACACCGAACGTGAGGATGAGCAGGATCAGCCACTTGGGCCCGATCGCAGCGCGCACCGCCCGAGTCTATGTCCGTTCAGCCGGGCCTGGCGGCCGAGCGCCGATGCCACGCGTACAGCGCGGCACTTGTCGCGATCAGGACGAAGCCGGCCAGCAGGAGCGCGATCCCAGCATTGACGGCGACCATCGACCACAGGCCCACCAGCATTGCTGCCGACAGGGCAGCCCCGAACGCCCAGGTCCAGTCACCACCGCGGGCGAACATCCTGGTCCCCACAACGATGAGAGCAAGTGCACTCAGTCGGCCCGCCCACCGGGACGGCTCATCGGGTGCGTCCGGGTAGCCCACCATGGCGGTCAGCAGCACGAGATCGCCGATCAACCACAGCCCGAGGCCCATGACCCGGGTCAGCCAGTCGGGCGGGAGGTACCGGTCCAGCAGCAGACACAACAACGCCCCGACGATTACGAGGAACCCCGCCACGGGCCACGGCGAGGAGCCCGCCGCCAGGACGAGCGGCTGCAGCCAGGAGATCCCCGTCATGACGCCCAGGACGACCAGCCCGATCGTGGTGATGGCTCCCGCCGCCCACCGCGAGGCCACGAAGCACACCAGCAGACCCACGCTGCCCGCCACCGCGAAGTGCCAGTCCCAGTCACCGTCGTACCCTTCGACCGGCGGCAGGAGCATGAAGGTCGTGAGCACCGCCAGCACAGCAGCCACGACACCCATGACCTGAGCCAGCCGGGCGCGTACCGGATGCTCGGTCAGAACCGGCACCGCTCGCACGATCAACCACGCGCCCACGAGCAGTCCGACGGTGGCGATCCCCGGCAAGGCCACTCGGATAACGGAACTGAAGTCACTCCACACCTGACCACCGATGACGATCAGTCCCACCGTCGCGAGCCCGGCGCCGGCGTATGCGGCCAACTCCGCCAGTCGCTGCTTGGCGTCCACCCGGGGCGCGTGCAACTCCCGGCTGAGATCAGCAGCGAGGTCGGCGGGTAACCGCCCCTCATCCACGAAGTGGGTCAGCGTGCGATCGAGGCGATCAATCATGAAAACCACCCCTGCTTCAAGTCTACGCCCGGAGACGGTCCGCTCCCCCACCTTCGTCCGCCCATCAGGCCCGTTCGGGGGGCTGACGTGACGGGCTACCGGCGTCCGGTTAGAGATCGGCATCCCGGTTAGAGAAACGGCATTCCGGTTAGCCGTATACGGCCGTGGGACTCTAACCGGACGTACCCATCTCTAACCAAAGTGCCGATCTCTAACCGGAGTGCCGGTCCGGCCACATCGCCCGTCGGTGGCCGCAGGGGTCTGCCGGAAGAACGTCCGGGTCTTTCAGCCGAAATCGGCCAGCGCCGCCCGGGCTTGCGACAGTTGCTCAGCGACTGCCGAGGGTGCTGTCCCACCGGGATGGTCTCTCGCCACGAGGGCCGCATCGACCGACAACGCCTCGTGCGCGCCGTCGAGCACCGGATCCACATCGGCAAGGTCGAGTTCCCACAACGCCAGTCCGGCTTCATCAGCGGCCTTGACCGCCCGGCCGGCCACTTCGTGGGCTTGTCGGAAGGGCATCCCCCGGCGCACCAGCCAGTCCGCAAGTTCTGTCGCCAGCGCGTGACCGTCGGCAGTGGTCGCACCGGCCACGCCGGGCCGGAAGGTCAACGTTGCGACTGTCCCGGTCATGGCGGGCAGCACCAGCCGGAGTGTCGCGATGGCATCGAACACCGGCTCCTTGTCCTCCTGCAGATCGCGGTTGTAGGCGAACGGCAAACCCTTGAGCATCGTCAGCACGGACACGAGGTCTCCGATGAGGCGACCGGACTTCCCACGCGCCAACTCCGCGGAATCCGGGTTCTTCTTCTGGGGCATGATCGACGAGCCGGTGGAGAACTCGTCGTGAAGCTTCACCCAGCCAAACTCCGTGGTCGCCCACAGGCAGATCTCCTCGCCGAGCCGTGACAGGTGTACACCGATCATGGCCGCGATGAACAGGAACTCGGCGACGAAGTCACGGTCGGTCACCGCGTCGATGGAGTTGGCGAAACTGTCCGCGAAACCCAGATCGGCGGCCGTGGCCACCGGGTCCAGCCCGAGGCCGTTGCCCGCCAGCGCGCCGGCACCCATCGGAGACACGCTGGTCCGCGTCCGCCAGTCCGCGAGCCGGGACAGATCCCGCAGGAAGGGTTGGACGTGCTTGCCGATTTCATGGCCCAAGGTCACCGGCTGCGCGTGCTGCAGGTGTGTGAAACCGGGCGCCGGGTCCGCGTGATGGCGTTCAGCCTGATCCAGCAGTGCCTCACACAGCGCCACCAGTTCCACGCGCAGGCTGAGTGCGACGTCGAGCAGCAGCAGCCGCAGGTCCGTGGCCACCTGGTCGTTGCGGCTGCGCCCGGCTCGCAGCCGTCCGCCGACGTCCTCGCCCGTGATCTCCACCAGTCGGCGTTCGAGGGCCCCGTGCACGTCCTCGTCCGTCGGCGCCGGGATGAACGATCCTGATGCGACCTCTTCCGCGAGGGTGTCCAGTCCTACGTTCAGGGCCGAGTACGTCGCGTCATCGAGCAACCCGGCTCGCAGCAGCGCGGCCGCGTGTGCCTTGCCCTGCGCGACGTCGTAGGGGGCCAGGGTCCAGTCGAAGTGCGTGGATCGCGACAACTCCACCATCGCCTCTGCCGGCGGCACCTCGAACCTGCCGCCCCACAGACTCCCCTCCCCCGTGCGGCCCTCAGCCATTGATGCGGTTGTCTCGGGCGTGGGCCATCCGACTGGGCAGACCCCACAACTCGATGAAGCCGTGCGCCAGGGACTGGTCGAACGTGTCTCCGGAGTCGTAGGTCGCAAGGCCGTAGTCATACAGGCTCGCCTCGGAGCGGCGGCCCGTGACCGTGGCCTTGCCCGCATGCATGACCATCCGGATCTCACCGCTGGCCGCCTCGTTCACCTCGTCGACCACGGTGCTCAGGACCTTGCGCAGCGGGCTGAACCACAGGCCGTCGTAGACCAGTTCGCCCCACCGCTGACTCACGCCGCGGAAGTACCGCAGGAGTTCCCGCTCCGTCGTCACGTGCAGCAGTTCGGAGTGCGCTGCGATCAGTGCCATCGCGCCCGGGCTCTCGTAGATCTCACGGCTCTTGATGCCGACGAGGCGGTCCTCCACGGTGTCGATGCGGCCCACACCCTGCCCGCCGGCCCGTTCGTTGAGCACCTCGATCGCCTGCAGCATCGAGACCTTCTCACCGTCGATGGCGACCGGCACACCCTTGTCGAACGTGATGGTCACCTCGTCGGGCTCACGCGGTGTCGCCGGGTTCTGTGTGTACGTGTACAGCTCCTCCGAGGGGCCGTTCCAGATGTCCTCGAGGAAACCGGTCTCCACCGCTCGGCCCCAGACGTTCTGGTCGATCGAGTACGGCGACTTCTTCGTGACATCGATCGGCAGGCCCTCGCGCTCGGCGAACTCGATGGCCTTGTCCCGGGTGAGTGCCAGATCCCGCACCGGAGCGATACAGCTGAGGTCCGGGGACAGCGCCCGGATCCCGACCTCGAAGCGCACCTGATCGTTGCCCTTACCGGTGCAGCCGTGGGCGACCACGCTGGCGTTGTGCTTGTGCGCCGCAGCCACCAAGTGCTTGACGATGATCGGTCGCGACAGCGCGGAGACCAACGGATAGCGGTCCATGTACAGCGCGTCCGCCTTCAGCGCGGGCAGACAGTAGTCGTCGGCGAACTCGTCGCGCACGTCAGCGACCTCGGCCTCCACTGCCCCGCAGGCCAGCGCCCGCTCCCGGATGACGTCCATGTCCTCGCCGCCCTGCCCCACGTCCACGGCCAGCGCGATCACCTCGGCACCTGTGGCCTCTTTGATCCACCCGATGGCCACGGAGGTGTCCAAACCGCCGCTGAAGGCGAGCACCACTCTGTCTGACATTTCCTGTCTCCTTATCGACGGTTCTTGATGAGTTGTTGGAGGCGGTCCGCGACCGCCTGTCCGGAACTGGATTCGGCCACCACAAGCAGGATCGTGTCGTCGCCGGCGATCGTCCCGACGACATCATGCAGATGGGAGTGGTCGAACGCGCTGGCCAGATACTGCGCCGCGCCGGGCGGCGTGCGCAGCACCACCAGGTTGCCGCTGTGATCGACCGACACCATGGTGTCCTCCGCCACCCGCACCAGCCGCGCGTTGATGTCCTCGGCCTCGTCGACCCAGAACCGGTCCTCTCCACCTTCGGCAGGTACGGCATAGAGGAGGCGACCATCGGCGGCCACGGACTTGACCGCACCCATCTCGTCGAGATCGCGCGACACGGTGGCCTGGGTCACGTCGATACCGCGTTCCCGCAGGTGCTCCACAAGCTCGGACTGCGAGGCCACCGCGTTGTTGCGGATGATCTCGATCATCAGTTCGCGGCGCGCGGCCCGGGTGTTGAGGATGGTCATGACGAAATCCCATCGGCGAGTGTGGCGACCGCGCGGTCGGCGTGCTCGGTCGTCAGATTCAGGGGGGGCGCAAGGCGGATGACGGTGTCCCCGATCGCGTTCACGAGCACGCCGTTGCTCCTGCAGGACAGTTCCACAGCCTTGGCGATCGGCTGGTCGAGGACCACACCGAGCAGCAGGCCGCGCCCGCGCACCGCAGCCACACCCGGGACTGCGGCGAGGTCACTCGCCATGCGCGCACCGAGGTCCGCGGCGTGCTGCAGGAGACCCTCGGACTCGATCTCGGCGATGACCGCCAGCGCAGCGGCACACGCCGCCGGATTGCCGCCGAACGTCGAGCCGTGATGTCCGGGCTGCAGAAGTTCGGCGGTCTCACCGAAAGTCAGCAGCGCTCCGATCGGAAGCCCGCCGCCGAGACCCTTGGCCAATGTGACCATGTCCGGGGCGACGTCTTCATGTTGGTGGGCGAACCAGGCGCCCGTGCGCCCGACACCGGTCTGCACTTCGTCCACGATCAGCAGCGCATCCAGTGCGGCGAGGTCGGCGAGGTATCCCGCCGGCGCCGGGATCACGCCGGCCTCACCCTGGACCGGTTCGATGATCACTGCCGCGGACTCCGGTCCGACCTCGGGGATCTCGCCGAAACCGAAGTACTCGACACCGGGCACGAGCGGTTCGAACGGCGACCGTTTGGCCGGCTGGCCGGTCAGACTCAAGGCGCCCATCGTGCGTCCGTGGAACGCGCCTTCTGCGGAGTGGACGACCCGGCGACCCGTCAATCGGGCGACCTTGAAGGCGGCCTCGTTGGCCTCCGCGCCGGAGTTGCAGAAGAACACCCGACCAGGGCGTCCGGCAAGTGCGATGAGTCTCTCGGCCAGTTCCACCCCCGCGGGATGGATGGCGAGGTTGCTGGTGTGTCCGTACTGGCCCATCTGTGTCGCCACAGCCTCCTGAACCGCCGGGTGTGCGTGCCCCAGGGCGTTGACGGCGATCCCGGCCACCATGTCCAGGTATTCGTTGCCATCGGCGTCCCACACGAGCGCACCGGCGCCGCGCACGATGACGACCGGCGGCGTGCCGTAGTTGTCACTCATGACGGCACGCCAGCGGTCCGTCCACTGGGAGGAGGTGGTCATTCGTCCACCACCATCGTGCCGATCCCCGAATCCGTGAAGACCTCCACCAGCACCCCGTGGGCGATGCGACCATCCACGACGTGCGCACGGGTCACCCCGCCGTCGATCGCGTGCAGACAGGCCTCCATCTTCGGCAGCATCCCGGAGTCCAACCCGGGCAGCAGTCCACGCAGCTCTCCGGGGGTGATCTGGTGCACGAAGTCCTCGCACGTCGGCCAGTCGCGGTACAGCCCCGCGACGTCGGTGAGCACCACCAGTTTCACGGCGTTCAGCGCGACGGCCAAGGCCGCTGCGGCGGAGTCCGCGTTGACGTTGTAGACAAGACCGTTGTCGCTGCGGCTGACGGTCGACACCACGGGGATCAGATCGTCCTCGAGCAGCGTGTGCACGAACTCCGGCCGCACTTCGGTGATGTCTCCGACCAGACCGAGAGCCTCACTGCGGGGCCGGGCGGTCATCAGGTGGGCGTCCTCACCGCTCACACCCACCGCGAACGGACCATGCTGGTTGATCAGTCCGACCAACTCCCGCTGCACCTGCCCCACCAGGACCATCCGGACCACGTCCATGACCTCAGGGGTCGTGACCCGGCGGCCGTCCACGAACTCGGTGGGTACGTCGAGCCGTGACAGCATGTCGGTGATCTGGGGACCGCCGCCATGCACGATCACCGGCTTGATCCCGGCGAGCTTCAGGAAGACCACATCCTCAGCGAAGGCCTTGCGCAACTCGTCGTCGACCATCGCATGCCCGCCGTACTTGATGACGACGGTTTGGCCGTGCCAGCGCTGCAGCCATGGCAGGGCGCCGGCAAGGGTCGTGGCGATCTCGATGTCGTTCATGTGGAATAGGCCGAATTCTCGTGGACGTAGTCGGTGGTGAGGTCGGTGGTCACGATCGTGGCGGCCTGATCCCCTGCATGCAGGTCGATGACCACCTCGACCTCCCGTGCCGAGAGGTCGACCGACTCGCGGGGCTCTCCCGGACCGGAGTCCCGGCAGACCATGACACCGTTGATGGCCACGTCGATGCGCAAGGGATCGAACTCGGCGCTGGTCGTGCCCACTGCGGACAGCACCCGACCCCAGTTCGGGTCCTCACCGAACATCGCGCACTTGAACAACGCACTGCGCGCGACGGCTCGCGCCGTCTCCTCGGCGTCATCCTCACTGGCGGCACCGACGACCCGGACGTCGATCAACTTGGACGCACCTTCGGCATCGGCGGCCAACTGCCGTGACAGATCCGCACAGACCTGCTGCAAACCGGCCTCGAAACCGGCGTCCGCTGCGATCCCGCTGGCGCCGTTGGCCAGGACGATCACCGTGTCGTTGGTCGACATGCAGCCATCGGCATCGACCCGGTCGAAAGTCTGCGCCACGCACCTGCGGAACACGGCATCGAGGTCAGCGGCGTCGATCACAGCGTCCGTGGTGATCACCGAGAGCATGGTGGCCATGCCGGGTGCGAGCATGCCCGCTCCTTTGGCCATGCCACCGATCCGGTACCCGGCTTCGAACGTGCTGATCTTGGGCACGCTGTCGGTGGTCATGATCGCCTCCGCCGCGGCCGGCCCGCCGGTGTCGTCGGCGATCTCCAGCGCGTGGTGCACGCCGGCCAGCAGTCTCGGCATGTCGAGGCGCTCACCGATCAGGCCCGTGGAGCACACGGCGACGTCGATCGGTCCGATTCCCAGTTGCCCGGCGACGGCTTCGGCGGTGTGGTGGGTGTCGGCGAACCCTTCGGGTCCGGTGCACGCATTGGCGCCACCGGAATTGAGCACCACGGCGCGCAGACGTCCGTCGCTGAGGACCTGCCGCGACCACAGAACCGGTGCGGCCTGCACGCGGTTGCGCGTGAACACACCGGCGGCGTCCCAGCGGGGACCATCGTTGACCACCACTGCGACATCGGGGGCACCTGAAGCCTTCAGCCCGGCCGTCACTCCGGCCGCCCGGAAACCCCTTGGGAAGGTGACGCTCACGGCGCAACTCCGTTCACGGGCAGCCCGGTTCCCTCAGGCAGACCCAACATCAGATTGGCGTTCTGGATCGCCTGTCCGGCGGCACCCTTGCCGAGATTGTCGATCGCGCTGCAGATGACCACCCGGCCGGAATGCTGGTCGTACGCCCACTGCAGCACGACGCTGTTCGTGCCCAGTGTCATCTGCGTAGCGGGCCATTGCCCGTCGGGCAGGATTCGCACGAACGGCTCGGCGTCGTAGGCCGCATGCAACGCCTCTCCGATGGCATCGGGTGTGGTTCCCGGACTCAACGGTGCTGTCACCGTGGCAAGAATCCCCCGTGCCATGGGCGCCAACAACGGGGTGAAACTGATGCGAGCGCCATGGCCGAGGGTCTGCTCGATCTCTGGGGTGTGCTGATGGACGCCTCCGACCTTGTACGCACGCACGCCCGAGGTCACTTCGCTGGCCAGCAAGGGCACCGACGGTGAGCGACCGGCGCCGCTGGTACCGCTGGCAGCAACGACGACGATCTGTGCTGGATCCACGAGACCCGAGCTCACCACTGGTGCTGCGGCCAACGCGATGGCCGTCGCATAGCAGCCGGGGTTGGCCACTCTGGTCGAACTGGCGATCATCTCCCGCTGCCCCGGGATCTCGGGCAGCCCGTACGTCCAGGTGCCGGCGTGTTCGCCGCCGTAGTACGTGCGCCAGGCCTGCGGATCCCGCAGCCGGAAGTCAGCGCCGAGATCGACCACGGTGCCCTCGATCATGGCGGCGTACTGTGCGGACTGCGAGTGCGGAAGCGCCATGAACACGAGATCCACATCGATGGCCTCGGGGTCGAACGCGGCAACCTGAAGATCGGCCAGCGTCGCCAGGTGAGGGTGCAGGCTCGCGACGGACTGTCCCGCGGAGGCGTTCGCCCATACCTGCTTCACCTGCATCTGCGGGTGGTCGGCCAGCAGCCGCAAGAGCTCGCCGCCGCCGTAGCCGGACGCTCCGAGCACTCCCACTGAGACCATGACCCGCACTCTATACGCATATACGCATGGATGCGGTGGCACCCCCCTTTCACCCTGGGTGAACAATGGGAGCATGCGTCCCCTGGACCCGTTGCGCAACGTGGCCGAAGCAGCGGACATCGCCCGGGCCGGGACCCTCGGCGCCGTGCGTTCCGGGCTCGCCAAGCCCCGCAATCCGCTGGTCGCCAGCCGGATGTTGTCGGCGCTGCGCAAATGGGGAACAACCCCGGCCCTGGGCTTCACACTCGGTGCGGTGCGCGATCCCGAGGACACGGCCATCGTCGACGTCGACGATCCGCATCAGGAGGAGATCACCTTCGCTGAAGCCGAGTACAGCACCACCGTGCTGGCCAACTCCCTGATCGATCGTGGAGCCCAGCCCGGCACGACGGTGGGCCTGCTCGGCCGCAACTCGCGGGCGTATGCCGAGACCATCGTGGCCGTGTCTCGAACCGGCGCGGACCTCGTGTATCTGAACACGGGCTCCTCTGCCGAACAGGTCGCCGCGGTCTGTGCCGCACACGACATCACGATGATGATCCGGGACCGCGAATTCGCGGATCTGTGTCCCGGTTCGGTCCTCACGCTCGGCCTCGACGATCCCGCCGGTATCCCGCTGCTCGACTCCATGCCCTGGAGCGGCGACGTGACCGCACCCCGAACGGCCTCTCGACACGTCATCCTCACGAGCGGCACCACGGGCGGGCCATTGCGCGGGGCCGCCCGCACGACGGCGCCACTGGATTCGGTCGCTGCGCTGCTCAACGCCTTCCCCACCAAACTCGGGGGTGTGACGCTGCTGGCGGCGCCGATGTTCCACGCCTGGGGGTGGATGCACCACCGCATGGCGACCGTACTGGACCACACGCAGGTCCTGCTGCGGCACCCGGATCCTGAGCGACTGCTTGCTCTGGTCCAGGCCTACGAGGTCGACACGATCATCACCGTGCCGGTCACCCTCAAACGCCTCGTCGACCTCCCAGCCGAGACCAAGGATCGCTACGACTTCTCGTCCGTGCAGTGCGTGGCCGTGTCGGGCTCTGCCATCCCGGGCGACCTCGCGACAGAATTCATGGACGACTTCGGCGACGTGCTCTACAACCTGTACGGCACGACGGAAGCGGCATACGCCACCATCGCCACACCGGAGGACCTGCGCGAGGACCCCCACACGGCCGGGCGACCGATGCCCGGAGTCCGGGTGGAGGTGCTCGACCGCAAGGGACGGTCGGTGCCCAAGGGCAAGGACGGCCGGGTCTACGTGCGCAGCCGCACGTCGATCGCCGAGTACATGGCCGACGGCACGCGCGGAAGCATCAAGGGCATGGTCCCGACCGGTGACATCGGTTGCATCGACGCCGACGGCCGCCTGACGATCAAGGGTCGCGCCGACGACGTCGTGGTGACCGGCGGCGAGAACGTCCACCCGACCGAGGTCGAAGAGGTCCTGCGCCTGCATCCGGGTATTGCCGATGTCGCGGTGACGGGCCGGCCGGATTCGGTCTACGGGTCGGTGCTCGTTGCGCACGTGGTGCTCTCAGACTCCGGACTGTCCGACGAGGAACTCCTGGACTGGGCGCGACACCATCTCGGCCCCCACCATCGGCCCCGAGAGGTCCGACGCGTTGACGAGTTGCCCCGCAACGCGACCGGCAAGATCCTGCGGAGGGTGCTTGCCGGCGAGGTCACCATGGACGAGTTGGACGAGGAAGACCTGCTCCTCTAGGCCGCACGCCCGCCAGGCAGTGTTCCAACACCGCGACACTTACCCGCGAAGCGTCGCGCCCAACTCCCCCGCCGCAGCCAGTGCTGATTCGCGCACTGCAGCGATGTCCTCGTCGGTGAGGGTGCGATCGTCCGCGCGCATCCGCAGCGAGAACGCCAGCGACTTCTTGCCCTCCGGCACCTGCGGGCCTGAGTAGACGTCGAAGAGTCGCACGCTCTCCAGCAACGAGCCACCGCCGGAACGCAGTGCTTCCCGCACGGCGTCGGCCGCCAGACCCTCATCCACCACCAGGGCCACGTCCTCCTTGGCGACGGGGAAGGTCGACACCCGTGGCGCAGAGGCGACGGGCGAGGCGGCGTCCAGCAGGATCGACAGGTCCATCTCGCCCGCACAACTGCGCACGGGCAACCCGAAAGCCGCCACCACGTCCGGATGCAATTCCCCGGCGTGGCCGATCACCTGACCTGCGACCGACAAGCGTGCGCAACGACCTGGGTGCCACGGCGAGTGCGCGTCCTGCGCAACCTCCACCTCGACGCCTGCGGCGCGTGCAACCAGCGCTGCGAGCCGCACAGCATCCGACCAGTCCACAGGCCTGCCGACACCCCACCACCCCGCTTGCGACCAGTCCCCGCAGAGCACGAATCCCAGGTGCTCCGGCTGTCGCGGAAGGCCGGACAGCATCTCGTCGAGCACGTCGTCGGCCGGGCGCGAGCCGGCCGGCGCCACAGGAGCATCCACCGTCTCCACATCCCGGAAGACCTGACCGTATTCGTAGATGTGCACGGACTCCGCCCCGCGGCCGACGTTGCGGCGAGCCCCGGCCAGCAGACCAGGCAGCAGGCTCGTGCGCATGAGTGGTTGCTCGTCGCTGAGCGGGTTGGCAAGGCGCACGGCCACTCTGCGCGGATCGTCGGCGGGCAGTCCGAGTTGGTCCAACTCCCCTTCGCCGACGAACGGGTAGCTGAGCACCTCGATCAATCCGAGCTCAGCCGGGCGGCGGCGCAACTGCCTGCGCAGGCGGTCGGAGTCAGACAGCCCGAGGCCGGTCCCCATGGCGGGTCCACGCGATGGGATCTTCTCGTAGCCCACCACTCTCGCGACCTCTTCCACGAGGTCGATGGCGGCAATCAGATCGGGTCGCCACGTGGGCGGCGTCACCGTCTCGCCCTCCACAGAGCAGCCGATGTTGGCGAGGATCGCACGTACCGTTTCTTCCGGGATGTCCACGCCCACGATGCGCGAGGGCATGTCCATCGCCATCTCGATGGACATGATCGGCTCACGTCGATCCACGTCGACGAGCCCGCCGACCGTGGCTGAGGCCAGGGCGGCGAACAGTTGCGCGGCGCGGTTCGACGCCGCCAGTGCAACATCGCTGTCGATCCCGCGCTCGAATCGCCGGGACGCCTCGGACGACAACTTGTGTCTGCGGGAAGTCGCGGCCACCAGCGCGGGCTGGAAGTGGGCCGCCTCGAGCACCACGGACCTACTGGCCTCATCGATCTCCGTGGTCAGCCCACCCATCACACCGGCCAGTGCGACCGCGCCGGAGTCGTCGGCGATCACAACGTCCGCTGCGTCCAGTACGCGGTCCACGTGGTCGAGCGTCTCGAGTTCCTCGCCATCGCGGGGTCGGCGCACCTGAATGGGACCGGTCAGCTTCGTGCCGTCGAAGGCGTGCAGCGGCTGACCTAGTTCGAGCATGACGTAGTTCGTGATGTCGACCGCCAGGCTCACCGGCCGCATGCCGCACTGGTTGAGCCGCCGAACCATGTAGGCCGGACTCGGGGCATCCGGATCGACGTCGGTGAGCACCCGCGTCGTGAAGCGATCGGCGCCGTACTGCAGATCAACCTCGCGGACGGGCCCGTCCGAGGGCATCTCCGGAACCAGCGACGCCGGGTCGGTGAACGCCACGTCGTATGCCAGCGCTGCCTCCCGAGCGATGCCCCGGATCGACAAGCAGTAGCCGCGGTCAGGGGTGACCGCAATGTCGAGGACGGCGTCGTCGAGCCCCAGCACCGGACCTGCGTCCTGGCCGACCTCGCCCTCGGTCAGCACGAGGATCCCGTCGTACTCGTCGTTGATCCCCAACTCGCGTCCAGAACAGATCATGCCGTCGCTGATGTGTCCGTAGGTCTTGCGTGCGCTGATCTCGAAGCCACCCGGCAACACAGCCCCGGGCAGTGCGACCGGCACCAGGTCACCGACGACGAAGTTGGTGGCGCCGCAGATGATCCCGTTGACCGTGCCACCGAGGTCCACCTGGCAGTACCGGATGGGCTTCTTGAACTCGGTGAGTTCTTCGATTTCGAGCACCCGGCCGACCAGCAGAGGTCCGCTGATCGAGATCTCGTCGACGGTCTCCACCTCGAGGCCGATGCCGATCAACTTCTCCGCGAGATCGCGGCCCGTCACACCCTCGGGAAGGGCGGCGTATTCCTTGATCCAACTCAGTGGTGCGCGCATCAGCTGTCCATTCCGAAGGCCGTGGTGAAGCGGACATCCCCCTCGACGAGATCACGCATGTCGGTGATCCCATGGCGGAACATCAGCGTCCGCTCGATGCCCATCCCGAACGCGAAGCCGGTGTATTCGTCCGGGTCGATCCCGCATGACTGCAGGACGCGTGGGTTGACCATGCCGCAGCCACCCCACTCGATCCAGCCCTCGGACGAACACGTCCGGCAGGGACGGTCGGGGTTGCCGACACTTTCCCCGCGGCAGGCGAAGCACTCGAGGTCCACTTCGGCGCTCGGCTCGGTGAATGGGAAGTAGCTCGGCCGCAGCCGGGTAACGATGCCCTCGCCGAACATGGTGGCGGCGAACCAGTCCAAGGTCGACTTCAGATCGACCATGCTCAAGCCCTTGTCGACGGCCAATCCCTCCACCTGGTGGAAGACCGGGGTGTGGGTGGCGTCGAGTTCATCGGTCCGGTACACCCGGCCCGGGCACACCACGTAGACCGGCGGGGCCTGGTCGAGCAGCGTGCGGATCTGCAGCGGAGAGGTGTGCGTCCGCAGCACCGCGCCGCTGTCCGCGGACCCCACGAAGAAGGTGTCCTGCATCGTGCGGGCCGGGTGGTCGCGGTTGATGTTGAGGGCATCGAAGTTGAACCACTCGGACTCCAGCTCCGGGCCTTCGACGACGCCGTACCCGATGGAGACGAACGCGTCCGCGATGTGCTCGCTGATGCTGTGGATCGGATGGCGCGCGCCCACCGGTTCGCGATCGTTGACCATCGTGACGTCGACACGCTCGGCGGTCAGGATGCGCTCGCGCTCCGCCTCCTTGAGTTCGGCCTCGCGGGCCTTCAACGCCTGGTTGACGCGGCCACGAGCAGCACCGACGGCCTTCCCGGCGTCTGCCTTCGCGCTCGGCGGGAGCGCACCGATCTCACGGTTGGCCAGCGCGAGTGGCGAGCGATCGCTGGTGTGATCGAGGCGGACCTGTTTCAGGGTGGCGAGATCCTCGGCGCCGGCGATGGCGGCCAGGGCGGCATCGACGTTGGCCTGCAGGTTCGCGGGGTCGAGCGCGGCCGGCATGACCGGGTCGAAGTTCTTGTTGGGTGCGGACACCCCTAGATTCTATTCGGCGGCCTCAAGCGGCTTAGCGGGTGCAGGATGAGCCCATGCACTCTGACACCGTCGACCTCGGCCACGACGTCTTCATGATGGACACGAGGATGGGTGGATACGAGGCCATCACGTCGTCGTACCTCATCCGCAGTTCCCGGCCGTGCCTGGTGGAGACCGGCACCGCTCGTTCGGCACCGGTTGTGATCGAGCAACTGGCAGCGCTCGGCATCGGGCGCGACGACCTCGCGACCATCGTGGTGACGCACATCCATCTCGACCATGCCGGCGGCGTCGGCGACCTCGCGGAGGCGTTTCCGCACGCCCAGATCGTGGTACAGGAACGCGGGGCGCGGCATCTGGCGGATCCGAGTCGGCTGGTCGCCAGCGCGCATCGGGTGTTCGGGGAGGCGATGGACCGGCTGTTCGGCGACCTGCGGCCCACGGATGCCGCGCGGATCGTGTCCATCGCGCAGCGCGGTTCGGTGGACCTCGGCGACGGCCGTTCGCTGGCCGCCTTTCACAATCCGGGGCACGCATCCCACCACATCGGTCTGGTGGATTCGGCGACGGGAGACCTGTACACAGGGGATGCAGCGGGGGTGTATGTGCCCGAGACCGCCGACGTGCGCCCGGCCACGCCGCCACCTGACTTCGACCTCGACCTCACGTTGACCTCGCTGCAGGCGATGCGCGACGTCCAACCCACCCGGTTGCTCTTCAGCCACTTCGGGCCGGTAACGGAGATCGACGAGACGTTGGATGCCTCGGTGGACGAGTTGCACGCGTGGGTGGATGCCGTGCGAGTGGCCCGCGAGGTGTCGCCGGACATGGACCATGCCGTGGCGATGGTGCGCGAGAAGGACCGCATCCGCCATGCTCGGCTCTACGACGATCCCGCACTGCTGGCCAAGCAGGAGGAGCTGTCGGGGACGCAGGCCAACGTGGCCGGGATCATGCGATGGCTGGACCTGCAGGAGCGGGGAGACTGAGCCGCGGCATCCGAGCGGCCCCGATCCCAGCCGTTAGCGTTACGCAGATCCGTTAGCCGTTGAACGCCGCCCAAGGGCTCACGGATCTCCGAAGTGCTCACGGATTCTGTGCCATCGCGGTCGCGTACAAGCACACCGCCGCCGCCGAAGCCAGGTTCAGCGACTCTGCCGCGCCGAAGATGGGAATGGACACGGTCGGCAGCCCCATGTCGGGTAGGCCGTGGGCCTCGTTGCCGAACACCCACGCCGTCGGCTGCCGCAGGTCCACCCCGCGCAGATCCTGCTCCCCCGCTCCTGACGTCGCCAACACCTGCAGCCCCGCCACAGGCACCTCATCGAACGCGCAGGTCGTGAACGGCACATGGAACAGCGAACCAGCGGTGCTGCGCACACATTTGCCGTTGTAAGGGTCGACCGAATCCCCAGTGAAGTAGACGGCATCAGCACCCGCAGCATCGGCGGTCCGCAGGATCGTGCCGGCGTTTCCGGGGTCACGCACATCGTGCAGCACGACGATCAGCCGCGGATCAACCCGCGGCTCGAACGGAAGGAACCGGCAGACCGCGGCAACCCCCTGCGGGTGAACCGTCTCGGTCATGGCGAGCAGGACAGGCTCGGGGACCGTGGTGACCTTCACACCGTGGGCGGGGAAGTCGACGCCGTCGACGACGAACACCTCGTCCACGAGTTCGGGGTGGTGCACAACCGCCTCGCGTACGGCCTGCGGCCCCTCGACCAGGAAGCGTCCGACCTTCTCGCGGAACTTGCGGTTGGACAGACGCCGAACGGCCCCAACCCGGTCGGACTTGACCGAGGTGGGGCCGTTCGAGGTCATGTCAGGCTGCGGAGGGCAGCGCTGCCTTGGCGGTCTCCACCAGCGAGGCGAACGCCTTCTCGTCGTTGACGGCCAGGTCGGCCAGCATACGGCGGTCGACCTCGATCCCAGCGGCCTTCAGGCCCTGGATGAACCGGTTGTAGGTCATGCCGTTCGCACGGGCGGCCGCATTGATCCGCTGGATCCACAGGCGACGGAAGTCACCCTTACGGTCCTTGCGGTGATCGTACGCGTACACGCCCGAGTGGAGCAGTTGCTCCTTGGCCTTGCGGTACAACCGGGAGCGTTGCCCGCGGTAGCCGCTGGCCTTCTCCAGGGTGCTGCGGCGCTTCTTCTGCGCGTTGACTGCGCGCTTCACACGTGCCATCTGTCAGTCCTCCTCAGCGCTCGCCCAGCAAACGCTTCGCGATCTTGGTGTCACCAGGGCTCAGCACCTGGTCACGACGCAGGCGGCGCTTGCGGCGCGACGACTTCTGCTCGTAGAGGTGCTGGTTGTTGGCCTGCTCGCGCATGATCTTGCCCTTGCCGGTCTTGCGCAGGCGCTTCTTGGCGCCGCTGTGGGTCTTCATCTTGGGCATCTATTTCTCCTTCAGTGCTTCAGGCCTACTCGCCCTTGCCGGACTTCTTCCGGTGCGGGGCGAGGACCATGATCATGTTGCGGCCGTCCTGCTTCGGCGCAGCTTCCACGAATCCCAACGATTCAACGTCCTCCGCCAGACGGGTCAGGAGACGAAAACCGAGTTCCGGACGGGACTGCTCCCGGCCACGGAACATGATCGTCACCTTGACCTTGTCGCCCTGCCCGAGGAACCGCTCGATGTGACCCTTCTTGGTCTCGTAGTCGTGCGTGTCGATCTTCGGGCGGAGTTTCATCTCCTTGATGACCGTGTGGGTCTGATTGCGGCGGGCTTCGCGTGCCTTCTGGGCGGTCTCGTACTTGTACTTGCCGTAGTCCATCAGTTTGCACACCGGCGGCTTGGCCATCGGGGCCACTTCCACCAGATCCAGGTCGGATTCGGCTGCTAGTCGCAGCGCGTCCTCCACCCTGACGATGCCGACCTGCTCGCCGTTCGGCCCGACAAGACGGACCTCCGGGACCCGGATGCGGTCGTTGACGCGTGGTTCTTCGCTGATGAGGCGCCTCCTTCGTTGCGTTGGCAAACGGAAAGGCGCGCCTGACGGATCAGGCACCCGCAGACCATCGGATTCGCAGATCCGGGAGGTGGGAACGGACGTTCCGCTTGCACAGGTGTCGAGTTTTCGACCCCCTAAGCGTAGCAGGAGCTGCTCAGACGATCTCCGACAGCCATCCGGCGGCAGCCGCACCGAGGGCCGACCAGTCAGCCACACCCCCGCCCGCGTAGGCCGCCAGCAGGGATTCGACGGTCTGCGGCCCGCCGCGGACCGGCCGCTCGCGCACACTCTCATCGTGCAGTGTGCACAGCGCCAGGAGGTAGGCCAGCGTCTGCGGGTACGGAGCACCGCGCTTTGCCAACTCGGCATCGATCTCGATCAGTAGGCTCAGCACGCTGCGGGTCGTCGCTGTGAGGTCCGGGTTGTCAGCCAGCACCCCATCGACAAGGGCCCAGAACGCAGGTTCCGCCATACCTCCTATTCTCCCCCGCCCGCGCTGCTACACATCAGAGCCCTCACCGAGCGCAGAATGGGAAGGGAGGTCGACATGTTGCGAATCGTGGGCACCACTGCTGCAATCGGGCTTCTCACCATCGCACCGGCCCAGGCCGCGGAATTGACTCCCGTGCTGCGGATCAGCAAGAGCACCGCCCCTGTGGGTGTGGACGTCCCCTACACGATCACGGTCAAGCCCGCGGCCAAGGCGAAGGGCAAGCGCGTGCGGATCCAGGTGAAGGCGTACGTGGGATGGCGGGGTTTCGACACCTTCCGTCTGGGCAAGTCCGGTGTTGTCGAGGACGACGTCGAGGGGTACAACCCCGGCGTGGGAAAGTACCGCGTGCTCCTGCTGGGGAAGAGCGGTGGTGTCTTGGCGAAGTCACGGACCGTGACCGTTTCATGGACGCCGCGGGTCACCCAGTAGACCGGAAGCGGGGGTATCCGGGGCAGCCGGAGGTCAGGGCGATCAAGGTTGAATGAAATCGACAACCTGGTTGCCCTTCTCATTCAACCTTCCAGCGCAACCACCCGGGCGAGCGCCACGTCGACCAGTTGCCGGCACCGTCTCGCACCCGCACACCCGCTTTCCTGCACGCAGCGTCACCCAGTGATCCTCACCAGGTGATCGACCGTCCCGTTGATGCGCATGAGATACGGCAGGTCGAAGGCGGCCCCGAACAGCAGTTGCATACCCACCCGGTCGAACGACTGCACCCGGAATTCCGCGGCTGCCGCGGCCGCGTACAGGTCCGGGTCGACGTCCAGGCCGTTGTCCGACAATGCCTGCCAGTGCACGGCGAGCAGGTGCAGCAGCTCGTCGACCCCGGTGTGAGCGTCGAGCGTGAAGGTCAGCAGTTCGGCGACATCGCGTTGCGGGGTGTTCACACGCGCGAGTTCCCAGTCGAGCACCACCACCTGCCCGGAGTCCCGGAACCCCACGTTGCGCTGATTGAAATCGTTGTGCACCAAGCAGGCGGGCATCGCGTCCTTCACCGGGTGCCACTCGGTGATCGTCTCGATGAGCGCGAGGCGCTGGGCAAGAGTGTCGGAGGTGACCACCTCTGGCAGTCGCTGCGCCGCGTCGCTGAGGATCGCCTGCCACAACCCAGCGTCACCAGCGACTGTGCGGGTACTCGGTCGCAGAATGGTCCAGGCGTAGTCATGCCCGGCTGTCGCAGCATGGAAGCCGGCGGCGGCACGCAGCGCCGCCTCGATCTGCTCGGTGGGCCAGCGCTCGATGGCGCCGCTGGCGTCAAGGCCTTCGATCGGGTTCAGATCCTCGAGAACCAA
>JACJWU010000010.1 GCA_020636995.1 Actinomycetota bacterium
CCTGCCGATCTCTAACCGGCCTGCCCAGACAGACCCGACCGACAACGAGCGCGGCCACGTGACCCGTGCAGCACGTCCCGCCGGATCACGGCTAGCCCGTTCCAGGCACCCGCGGCTCGCGCTCATTGGTCAACGATCCCCGCGCCTGCTCGAGGGTGAACGTCCGCTCTGCACGGCTGCGGCCGATGAACGCCACCGCCCAGTGACCGAGTGTGGACACCTTCTCCTGGAAACCCACGAGGTACAGGATGTGGATGAACAGCCAGGCGCACCACGCGATGAAACCGCGCAGCTCCAACCGACCCACGTTGGCCACGGCCCGGAATCGCGAGATGGTCGCCATGCTCCCCTTGTCGAAGTAGTGGAAGGTGGTCTCCTCCTCGCGATCCTCCAGCCGCGCCCGGATCTTCTTCGCGCTGAACTTCGCCCCCTGCATCGCCACCTGGGCCACCCCCGGCAGGTCGTCGAGGGCGATCATGTCGCCGAGCACGAAGACCTCCGGGTGACCGGGCAGGGTGAGGTCGGGCAGGACCTTGACCCGCCCCGACCGGTCCACCTCGGCGCCGCTCTGTTCGGCCACCTGCGCGCCGAGGCCGGATGCCTGCACACCGGCGGCCCAGATGACGCACCGCGAGGCGATGTGCTCGACGCGGCCATCGCGGTAGCGGACCTCGACCCCCGTTTCATTCACCGCATCGACCATGCCCTGCAGGCGAACGTCGATGCCCATCCTGGCCAGTTGTTCCTGCGCCTTCAGCGACTGCTTCGGTCCGAAGCTGGCCAGGACGTGGTCGCCGCCTTCGATCAGGATGACCCGCGCCCTGCGGGGATCGATGCGGCGGAAGTCGTTCTTGATCGTCCGCCGAGACAACTCGATGATCTGTCCTGCCAGTTCCACGCCGGTGGGACCGGCACCGACGACGACGAAGGTCATCCAGGCCTCCACCGAGGCGGGGTCCGGCTCCAACTCCGCCATCTCGAAGGCCCCGTAGATCCGTGCCCGCAGCTCCAGGGCGTCGTCGATGCTCTTGAGGCCGGGCGCGAACGGCTCGAAGGCGTCGTTGCCGAAGTAGCCCGTCTCGGCGCCGGCCGCGAGGATCAGCGAGTCGTATTCGGTCACTGTGCTGTGCGGACCGACCGCAGACGTCACGGTGCGCGCGGCGAGGTCGATGTCGCTGACCTCACCGAGCAGGACCTCCGCGTTCTTCTGCCGCTTGAGGATCTCCCGGGTGGCCGGTGCGATCTCGCCCTGCGACAGGATCCCGGTGGCGACCTGGTAGAGCAACGGCTGGAACGTGTGGTGTGACACCCGCGAGATGAGGGTGACATCGACGTCCGCACGTTTGAGTCGCTTGGCGGCGAACAAGCCACCGAAACCCGATCCGATGATGACCACGCGGTGCCGCGGGTGCTGACTGTCCATACCTGAACTGTGCCAGGCATACGGCGGCCGAAACCATGATCCATGCCACAGTGGGGTGCGTGAACATCGTGCTCATCGGCATGCGTGGGGTCGGCAAGACCAACATCGCGCGGCGGGTCTGCTTCCTCACCAAACGTCCGGTCATGTCCACCGATGTGCTGGTCGAATACGAGGTGGGCCTGCCGATCCCGCAGTTCGTCGAGCAGAAGGGGTGGGCTGCGTTCCGCGAGGCCGAGTACCAGGTGCTGCGCAAGTTGTGCGCCATGGACGGTCTCATCATCGACGCCGGCGGAGGCATCGTGGTCGACCTCGACGCCGCGGGCCACGAAGTCTTCAGCGACCGCAAGGTGGATCTGCTCAAAGCCGGTGGCAAGATCGTCTTCTTGTCCGGGGACATGGAACGCCTGGCCACCAAGGTCGCCGGCGACCCGCGGCGACCGACGCTGGACTCACGCACCTCGGCGATCGACCTGATGCGGGCTCGCCTGCCCTTCTACGAACGGGCAGCCGACTGGACCATCGACGTGGAGGGTCGCCAGCGTTCCGACATTGCCAACGACATCGCGGCGCGCTACCCCTGAGACACGGCACAACATCGGTTACGGTGAAAGTCCTGTTGGGAAGTGGGAGGAACCGGTGCCGGTAGCCGTGCCCATCGTCGCGGGTACCGCCATCCGCGGCGTGGCAGCCACGTTGATGATGCGACGCGTGCTCGAGCGACACCCGAACGCCTTCCTGATCACGCTGGCGAACTTCGGTGTCACCCTGCCGATGCACAAGTCGCAGGAGCACCTGACGCGTGACATCCGCAGCGGTCTGGAGAAGCAGGGCCGCGATCCGGATTCCCCGGTGGTCCTGGTCGGCCACTCCCAAGGAGCCATCGCCTCGCTGCGCTACGCGGTGGACCATCCACACCAGGTCTTGCACGTGGTCAGTGTGGGCGCCCCCTGGCTCGGTTCGGCCAGCGCACGCCGGGTGTCGCGGTTGTTCAGGTGGACACCCCGGGACATCACCCCCGCCCTGTCCGACATGGCCGAGGGTTCGCCGTTCCTGGAACAGTTGCACGACGACCTGAACGTGATCGGCGACCGCGTCACGAACATCTACAGCACCCACGAGTTGTTCATCAGCCCCTACACCGCCGCTCACATCGACGTGCCGGGTGTGAGCAACTACCTCATCGCCACCGAGGCCGAGTACAAGCGCCATCTGGTCGCCTATCCGGAGTTGCCGCTCGACGGGCACATCGAGGGCCGGATCACACATATCGGGGAGATGAGCGCACCAGAGGTCCGGGCGGTCATCTGGGCAAAGGTCGAGGAGATCACCGACGCCGTACGGCGAGGCGATTTCGATCAGGGCAAGCCCGCCTGATCCTGCTCCGCGCGCCTCTTGCGGGCCGCGCGGCGGGTGGTCTCCATCAGCACCCGGGCAAGCGCAGTGACCAGGGTCAGACCGACGACCATCTGCACCATGACGACGATGCGGGCGGAATCCGACACCGCGACGATGTCCCCGAACCCCACCGTGGCGAGGATGGTCATGGTGAAGTACAGAGCCCCCACCTTGGTCAGTGGCACGTTGAAGCTGCCCGGATTCTCCGAACTCAGCGACAGGTAGGTCAGCGCGAAGATCACCACCAATGCGGTGAGCATGACCGCCAGCGTGATCAAGCCCGCCCGTACGGGGTGTTTCGCCCGGCTGATGTACAGCAGCGACCACACCGCACCCGCCGAGTAGATCAGCACGACCACAGAGATGAAGGCGAAGACCAGCCAGGGCTGCTCGTCGCCGGTCGGTTCCGGTACGACCGCGTACAGGACCAGCAGGGCGACGATGACGGCGAACCCGCCCAACACGCCGGGCAAGCCCGCGCGCAGCAGGTGCCCGGTGGATGGCAGCGGGGGCTCGGTCACGCCCCTACGGTGCCACAGTCGCTGTCAGCTACGCGGCAACGGCTGCCAGTGGTCGGCGGGCAGGAAAGCGCGGCGCAGCAATTCCACCACCGCGTGCGGCACCTGCGGAACGAACGCGGCCGGGGAACGCCCGACGGCGCTGCTGGGGATCCGGACCTGCAGGACCTCCGCCTCGATGGTGAACACCGCCGGGGGCGTCAGTTCCACGGCCTCGCCGTCGACTCCCGCCGCGATCGGCTCGTCGGAGTCCACCTCGAAGCGGGTGGCCGTCCACGAGTTGAATCCGGACGCGGAGTTGAGCAGACCGACCGCCGCCCGGGCGAACATCTCCGTGACGGCCGCCGCGCTTCCCAGTTCCGCGGTGACGATGCCGAGTTCTCCGGTGCGCAGACTGGGCCGGCCGCCGGCACCCCGGACATCGAGAAGGTACGGGTTGTTCGACACGTGCACGATGTGCGCGGTGCGGTGCGGCTGACCGTCCTGGCCCGTGAAGCGCAGATCCGGTGGATTCTCCACCAGTGTGGGCAACTCGTCGACGGTCGTCTCCACCTTGCGTTCGCGGTAGCTCGCACTCTGCACCACCGCGCCGTACACACCCATGGAGACGTTGTTCAGGAACGCCTCGCCATTCACGCGAGCCAGGTCGACGGTCTTCAACCTCGCCTCCCCGAACGCGTCGAGGGCGGCCAGGGGATCCGCGCGGTCGAGCCCGAGGTCCATGGCGAAGTGGTTTCGGGTGCCCGACGGAACGCACACCATCTGTGCCCGTGCTCGGCTGACCAGGTCGGCGACGATCGCCTGTGAGCCGTCCCCACCCGCCACTCCGATCACGTCGGCGCCCTCGGCCAGCGCATCCGCGGCCAATTGCCGCAGGTCGATGCCGGGTCCGAACTCGTGGCATTCGATGCCGCGCGCTCGGGCCGCCGTCATCAGCCCGAGCCGCTGCGCCTTGCCGTCCCCGGACAGTGGGTTGACCAGCAGCACCGGCTTCGAGGCGGCCGGTACGGCAACCCCCGGCGGTGGCAGTTCGGCAAGTGAACGGCGGTCACGGCCCAGTGCGTACCGGCCGAGCGGAAGGGAGACCGCCATGCTGATCGCGCCGAAGACAATCACCCACCCCTCACTGTGGGCCCCAACAGCGGCGATCAGCGACGCCGCGAAGAGCACCACGGCGATCCACGCTGACCGGCGGCGGTCGGCACCTCTGCGGGTCAGCGCGACCCAGCCGAAGGCGAAGGCGCCGACCAGACACAGGATCGCGATCATGATCGCGAAGGGACTCTCGGCGATACCTCTCAACAGGGCGATCACACCCGTGATGGCGGCGGCGAGCGCCCCGAGCGCGGCGAGTCTGCGCCGCGTCGCGAAAGAGGTCGTGTGCACCGCCATGATCAGATCGTGGCACAACCCGCTGTCACCATCCGTGGCGCACGGTGACGGCCCGGCACTGCACTGTCCACGGCACCTACTGTGGCCACTCCGGCGGCGGGTAGAAAGGCTCTTGGGAGTCCGGGCCCAGGCGCGGCCCGATGCTGATCAGATCGATACACGTCTGCACTCCCACGTCGGTCCCCGTCACGGTCACATCGGGGACCGGGCCCTCCACCTCGAAGAAGACGTTGTGCAGCCCCTGCCTGATCGGGACCTCATGGTCGTTGGGCCCGATGCGCATCCGCACCGTGGTGTCGGCGTCGCTGAGGTAGGACACCTGCGCCACGAACGTCCACTGCGGGACCTCGCGCGTCATCGGTATCACCAGCGGCGCGGTCGAGATCCGGTAACCGCAGACACCGTTGGGCTGGGACGGGGTACCGGCGACGAACTGCTGCTGCGCGGAGCCGTCGTTGGCGAACCCGAACAAGCCGTCGGTGGAGTAGTCGACGAACGGCCGGAACGCCGGGTCCGGCGAGAAGACGACCTCGGTGCTGGCGTAGGGCAGCATCAACATGGGGTGGACGAGGTCGGTCATCGTCCGCTGCGGCAGGAACTCCGCATTGGCCGGGATGGCCGGCATGGAGTTCCGGGCGGTCGTGACGTAGTCCTTGGTCTGGCTGTTGACCCACCGCAACGAGGGCTCGACCGCGGAGATAAGACTCGAGACCAGGAACGCGACAGCGGCACTGAGGGCGACCGTCCTGCGACGGATTCCACGGGCCCGGAGTCGTCGGCCCAGCGCTTGGGCCTTGGCGCTGAAGGGTTGCGTCTCCCATACCGTCGGGTAGAACAACAGACCGGCGAACAGCGCCAGCAGGATCCAGAAGTCCGACGTGTAGCGGTACCCGGTGGAGGCCACGAGCGAGCCTCCGCGGCCGTACGCAGCGAGGGCGGTCAGCGCCAGGGCGTACACCAGCATGCCCCACAGGTAGGGGAACAGCACCGGTCGGTACCGGCGCACGACGACGAAGACCGCGATCAGCAGAACCACCGCGATCACCATCAACCCGGTGGTCCGCAGCGGGATCACCAGGACGCCGTTCCACGTCTCGCCCTGGGCGCTGAACCAGCGCCACGGCCCCCCGGCAGAGCCGTTGACGATGTTCAACAGGAACAGGTCTCGGCTGTAGCGCAGTGCCCGCAGAAGGTTCCAGTCCGGGTCCCGCGAGATCGGCGCATGGATGCGCAGGAACACGGCGTACGCGGCGGTGAACCCGACCAGCAGCACCCAGTAGCGGGGATTCGCACGGAACGCGCCTCGCAGCCCCCGGGCTCGTTCCACACCGATCGGCAGGAACGCCGCGATGACCACCATCGCGATGATGAACAGCGACCCCTTGCTGATCGAGAGCACCGCTGCACCGAACGCCAGGCCGGACCACAGCCACCACCGGCCGGGATCGCCGGACAGCGCCCGGATGAGCCACCAGATCGACAGCATCATGAACAGCCCGTAGGGCGCGCTCTCGATGATCATGCACCACCACACGCCCACCTCGAACGTGAAGGACGAGACCGCCGGCACGAGGAATGCGAGCAGTGCGGCGACCTGCGATCCGGTCAGGCGCAGGACGATGCGCCACAACAACGCCAGAATGGCCACCTGCATGGCCAGCGACCAGACCATCAGCGCCGTCCACGAACCCGGCCACCCCGCCTGCAGGATCCACTGGGCGAGCAGCCCCCACGGCTGCACGTGCCCGTAGTAGGAACGGAACAGGTACTCGGGCGTCAGCCCTGACGTGTCCGCCCAGTAGCGCAGCGCGAAGTCGTCGGCGTACAGGTACCCGTTGAGCATGACGGTGCCGCGGACCAGCAGGTACCCGAGCAGCGCGAGCAGCAGGGGTCGATGCGGCTTCCACCCGCGAGTCGCGGGCACACGGGTCGAAGCCGTTGCCTCGGTGCTGCCGGTCGCCACGTCGTCGAACCTACACCGGGCGGAGCAGACCCTCCGTGCGCAGCCAATCCGCAGTGCGCGCCATCCCGTCATCCAGCACGGTCTGCGGGCGCCAGTCGAGCAGCCGACCGGCCTTCTCGATGGAGTACGTGCCGCGGCGGTCGGCCAGGTAGCGCACCGCTGCTGGGCTCAGTTCGATGGTTCGACCGAGGCGGTTGGCCACCCCCGCCTGCGCTCCGGCGGCCGCGAGCATCACGGCCCGGGGCAACCGGGGAACGGACGTGCGGCCGAGCATGTGCGCGTAGTAGTCGAAGTACTCACCGGTCGCGACGCCGACACCACCGGACAGCGTGACGATCTCGCCACCGGCGGCCGGGACGGTCGCCGCCCGGATGAGTCCGTCGACGACGTCGTCGATGTAGACCGGGCTGTGAACACCGGTGGTGGGAACCGCCACGCGCCGACTCTTGATCATCTGCAGCGGTAGCAGCGTCCACGGCCGGCTTCGTGGCCCGTAGACGTCGCCGGGCCGCACGATCGTGACCTCGATGCCGGATCTGATGTGCTCGTCGAGGCACAGGTGCTCGGCGGCGATCTTCGTGTCGGCGTACGGCACACCCGTGGGACGGGTGGGGTACGCCTCGGTCACCTGGTCCGGGAAGTCGTTGCCGAACACCGTCACGCTCGACAAGAGCACGAAGCGATGCGCCCCGCTGTCCCGCGCCGCATCGAGGGCGTGCCGTGTGCCCAGTGTGTTGACCCGCCAGAAGGCCTCGGTGGCCGACGGCATCCCGACCATGGCGGCGGTGTGGATCACGACATCCACGTCACCGAGGTCCATCCAGCCACCGGTCACCGCGATGTCGGCAATGATGTCCGTTCCCGCGACGTCGAGGCCGCGCACGTGATGTCCCTGCTCGCGCAGTGCCGCAACGAGCGTTGAGCCGATGAATCCCGCCGCGCCGGTGACCACGAATCTCACGAGGTCAGCCTATGCTCGCGGTGCGCCTGCTTACTGCCCGTCCGCCGGCCCTCCGGTGAGAGATCGGCAGCCTGGTGAGACATCGACGCCCGTGGGGGACCAACCCGAGTGCCTCGCGGCCGCAGCTATTCCGGTTAGACATCGACGCCCGTGGGGGACTAACCGGAGTGCCGGATATCTCACCGCAGTGCCGATGTCTAACGGGAGTGCCCAGGCCGCGACTCCTGCACCACGCGCACCACCGAACCTCAGGTGTGGCGGGGAAGCACGATGGCCGGCACCGGGGTCGCACGCACCAACTTGTACGTCATGTCCCCGAGGAAGACGCGCCGCAAGACACTGCCACCGGACGCGAGGACCAGCAGTTCATCGCCGTGCCACTGCACGCGACCCATGGCCGAGGACGCGTCGTCACCGATCGTGAGTTCGGAGTCGGCATCGGTGTCGAGCGCCCGTAGCGCGGCACCCAGCGCCACGCGGGCGTCCTCCTCCAACTGCCGGCTCACCAGGCCTTCCCCGTCGAAGGCAAGGTTGCTGCCCATGACCCGGTGGCGCAGGAGCACTGTGAGGGCGGTGAGCCGTCGATCCCCCCGGTGTTCGGCGGCCCACTCCAGTGCCTTGTGGCTCTCCGTGGTGTCCTGGAACGCCACCACCAGCCGACCGAGCACGTCGGGGTGCACGCGCCGGTACCCGGCCGGTGCGACAGCCACTGGGACATGGCTGCCGTGCAACAGTTGGTCGGCTGTGGAACCGATCAGGAACCGGCCGTTCGACGCCCCGGGGGCGCTGCCGATGACGATCATGTCGGCGCCGATCCGCTGGGCCAATTCATCGAGGCCCACGCCACTGGACTTGTGCCCGTGCACCGCCGTCTCGAACTGCGTGAGTCCGTAGCGCGGCGCCGCCTCGGCCGCGTCGGCGACGACCGCTTCGGCGTCTGCCCGCAGGTAGGCGACCCACTCGGCGTCCACCTTGCGCTTGCCCGACTGCGCCGACGGCGCGGCATACACGTGAGCGATCAGTACGTCGCCGCCCAGGCTCCTGGACAGGACACCGGCCAGCGCCATGGCGTCCGACCCGGAGGCGTCCGGGACCACTCCGACCAGGATCTTCATCGCGTCAGCTCACCACGGGGGGCTCGGGATCGGGCGTCCAGTCATCGGCCTCCCCGCGTGCCAGGCGCGAACGTTTGATGCCGTAGGTGAAGTAGATCAGCATGCCCAGCGCGAGCCAGGCGAAGAACACCACCCAGGTGATCCAGGCCAACGATGCGATCAGGTACAGACACCCGACGACGCCGAGGATCGGCGTGATCGGGTACAGCGGCGTCTTGAACGACCGCGGCATGTTGGGCCGGCTGCGGCGCAGGCTGATCACGCCGGCGTTGACGATCATGAACGCGAACAGGGTGCCGATGGATGTGGCCTCGGCGAGCTGCCCGAGCGGGATGAAGGCGGCGAGGATCGAGATGATGACGGTCACGATGATCGTGTTGTTGACGGGGGTCTGGGTCCGCGGATTGACCTTGGTGAAGGTCTTGGGAAGCAGGCCGTCGCGGCCCATCGCGAACAGGATGCGGGTCTGTCCGTACATCGTGACCAGGACGACCGAGAAGATCGAGATGACCGCGCCGAGTGCGATCAGGGTTCCCGCCCACGTACTGCCGGTGACGTTGTTCGCGATGGTGGCCAGGATCGCCTCACCGCTTTGACCTTCGTAATCCGAGGGTTGCCCGCCGTTGGCGCCGATCACCGCGACCGTGACCAGCAGGTACATGATCGTCACGATGATCAGCGACCCGATGATGGCGATCGGAAGGTCGCGCTTCGGGTTCTTCGCCTCCTCGCCCGCTGTGGATGCCGCATCGAACCCGATGTAGGAGAAGAAGACCTGTCCTGCCGCGGCGCCGATACCCGCCACACCCAGGGGCAGGAAGGGCTGGAAGTTGCCGCCGTCGAACGCGGTGAAAGCCACCACACAGAAGAACAGCAGGATCCCCAGTTTGAGGATCACCATGATGTTGTTCATCGTGGCGGACTCGCTGGCGCCACGAAGCAGGAGGAACATGCAGGCGACCACCACGAAGACGGCGGGGATGTTCACCACGCCGCCCTCCCCGGGTGGCTGGGCGAACTCCGGTGGAATGGCTATCCCGAACGCCGCGAGGAACTCGTTGAGGTACTGACCCCAGCCGACGGCCACCGCGGACACAGCAACGCCGTACTCCAGCATCAGACACCACCCGCACACCCAGGCCAGGATCTCGCCGAGGGTCGCGTATGCGTACGAGTAGGAGGAGCCCGAGACGGGGATCGTCCCCGCGAGCTCGGCGTACGACAACGCGGAGAACGCACACACGATCGCAGCCAGGACGAAGGAGAGGATCACCGCCGGCCCGGCCTTCGGAATGGCCTCGCCGAGGATGACGAAGATGCCGGTACCGATGATGCTGCCGACGCTGAACATGAGCAGCGCGAACAGCCCCATGCTGCGCTTCAGGCCACCGTGGTCGGCTTCCTCGACGATGTGATCCGGGTTCTTGACCCGCATCACCTGCTTGACCAGGGGCTGGCTGCTGGACATCGGCACTCCGTCCTCGACCCACTAAGCGCAGGTCAACGGCGCTACGGTACTGGCCATGGTCGACTGATGTCACCACGACGGGAGGTTCTCGATGAAGTTGGTTGTGGGAGTGGCCGACGACGCCACCTCCGTGGACGCGGTGGCGTTCGCGGCGACCGTCGCGGGCACCTACGACGCGCACGTGACGGTAGTGACGGTCTCAGCGACGGCAGACGAGTACATCAACGACCATCTGGATCCGCGCATGGGCCAGGGTCGGGCGGACGAAGAGGCCCGGCTCGTCGACAGCATCGCAGAGGTCATGTCATCCAAGTTCGGGATCCGTGCCCAGACCGTGGTGCATCACCACCGCAGTCTCGGTACGGGCCTGTCCGAGATCGCGGCAGATCTCGACGCGGACATGGTGATCGTTGGCAGTGGTCCCGGCGGTTCCATTGGTCGCTTCTCGATGGGGAGCACCACCAACGCCCTGCTGCATCGCAGCGCTGTCCCCCTCGTCCTCGTGCCGAACGGCTACGCACGCCACCCCGCCCCGCGGATCGGTCGCGTCCTCGTGGCCTTCGCGCAGGGGCAGGAGGGCGAGGCGGCTCTGGCCCGAGGGGCCGCACTGGCCAGGGCCGGCGGCGTACCGCTGCGGGTCCTCACGATCCTGGTCCGGCACCGGGTGTACGGCTCGGACCTCGGGGCTGACGCCGAGGGCGGGGTGTTGACCGCCTCCCTGGAGATGCTGCGCGAGCATCAGGCCCACGCGCTGGCACTGACCGACACCGACGGCCTGGAGATCAGCACCGAGGTACTGGTCGGGGACTCCCCCCAGGCCGCCCTGGGTCGCGAGGACTGGGACGGCGAGGATCTACTCGTGGTCGCCTCAGGGACGGGAGGTCTGCTCAAGCGGGTCTTCCTCGGCGACACCAACTACAAGATCCTGCGCGCCGCAACGGTCGCCACGATGGTGCTTCCGCGTCATCACGACTGAGAACGGGCGCCTTCCCGGCATGTTGGTTGGTCATTGGCAGTCCCGTTAGCCCTATGCGGCCGTCGGACTCTGACTGTTCTGTCCAGAGGGGTTGGTCAGGCGGCTGCGGCTGATGGGTGGTCGTACGCCTGGTGATGGTTGGAGATCCCGCCCATCTGGTCAAGGCGGCGTGGCGGGCTTTCCCGGTGGAGTGCCGTTGTTCTGGGGAGGATGGTCTGTGGCCAGTAGCGGGGCCCGGCAGGATCTGTCCCCACATTCCGGTTAGAGATCGGCATGTTGGTTAGTCGGCGGCAGGTTGGTTAGAGTCCCACGGCCGTATAGGGCTAACCGGAGTGGTGTTTCTCTAACCGGGATGCCGATCTCTAACCGGGATGTGCGATGACCACCGCCCGGCCGGCACCGGGCCCGGCCCGCTACCGTGACCAACCTGCCTGGACAGAACACCTAACCAAGGTGCCGGACTCCAGCCAGGATTCCGACCAACCCGGGTTGCCCGGCAACGACGAAGGCCCGCCCCTTGCGGAGCGGGCCTTTCGCCGATCGGGCTCACTGGCCGCTGATCGCGTCCTTGGCGGCTTGGGCAGCCTGGTCAACCATGCCGTCAGCCTGGTCGGGTGCCACGGCCTTGGCCTTTTCGGCTGCCTGGTCGATCACTTCCCCGACCTTGTCCGCGTGCTGGCCCGCGAGGTCCTTGGCCTGGTTGGCGATGTCTTCGATGCCCATCTGCTCTCCTTCGTCGTGGCGGAACCCCACGGTAGGGACGGAACGGTCCAGGATGCGCGCCGGGACGATCATCCGAACGGCCGTCAGTGCTTGGGCTGGACGGCCGACTTCGCTGCCGTGGCGGCCTTGTCGATGTAACTGCCTTTGTCCGGCGCCTTCCGCTTGGCGCTGGTCGCCGCCTTGTCGATCCCGGCATGGACCTTGTCCGAGTGCTCGGCGGCCAGTTCATGCGCCTGCTTCATCCATTTCGAGAAACCCATCATCGCCTCCTACTCTCAAGGATAATGGGTATTACTATTCCTGCATTTTGATACCGACTATGAGGACAACCAGCGTTCACACGCCCTCTCGGCCAACGCCGTGATCGTCCACGACGGGTTGACCCCGACATTCTCCGGTACCACTGATCCGTCCATGATCCGCAGGCCCTCGTACCCGAACACCCGATGATCGGCATCGACCACCGCCTGGGCCGGTTCAGCCCCGAGTACGGCCCCACCGAGTATGTGGGCCGTTGCACCCATCCCCAGTAGGCTCTCCAGCGCGGTCGAGTACGCCCGTCCACCGCTGACCTCAGCCACCGCCCGGCCCGCAGCATCGGCCTGGGGCAGGGAGACGGGCACCGGATCGACACCCTTCGGGATGCGCGAACGCAGACCCCATCCGGTGCGCCCCTTCCGGTACTCCAGCGCCATCTCGTTGTCGGCGTGCTGCATCACGGTGAGGACGGTCGCGCGCTTGTGCCAGTCGCGGGCGCGCGCGTTCGCGGTGGCCAGCCCTGGATGACGCAGCATGGCCTTCAGGGTCTGCCTGCGACGGTCGCCGGCCACGAGCGGACTGAGGTACCAGCGCATGAACCCGTACGACTTCGGGAAACGGTTATTGGTGACGTGGGTGTGCGAGTCGGGATAGAAATCGCTGGAGATCGTCGCGCCCTCAGAGATGTCCGTTCCGGGCGGGTGCAGGATCGCGGAGAAGGCCTCGGAGTTGGTCCGCACGCGCCTGCCGAGCATCGGCGACAACTCGGGCATCGTGCCCCATCGATCGCGGCAGGCGGCCAACAACTCCACCGTGCCCAGCACCCCGGCGGCGAGCACCACCTCCCGCGCCTCGACGCTGCTGACCTGCTTGGTCATCGGGTTGCGCAGCACGACCCGCCAGCCATCTGCGTGCGGAACCAGGATCTCGGCCTTGCTCAACGGCTGGATGGTGGCGCCGAGCGCTTCGGCCTGAGCCAGATATGTCAGGTCGGTGGACTGTTTGGCGCCATGCGGGCACCCGGTGATGCACTGCCCGCATGCGATGCAGTCGGCGAACCGGATTCCCTGGTACGTGGCCCCGTACGTGTCGCCCACGCCGAGCAACTCCGCGGCCTGCTGCAACCATTCGTCCTGCAGACCCCGCTGCGGATTTCGCTCGCGGCCCAGCATGCGTCCGGCCAGCTCGAAGTGCGGCTCGAGTTCAGTGCCCCAGTCCACGCCGACTGCGGCCCATCCGGGCGCGTCGTAGCTCTTGGGCTTGAGCAGGACCGCCGCGTAGACGATCGACCCCCCGCCCACTCCGATGCCGCCGACGACCGTGAGGTGTCGCAGCAGGGACTGCCGGAAGTAGCCATGCAGGCCGAGCGCGGGTTCCCACAGCAACGCGGTGGCCCGCTCTGATCCCGCCTGCAGATCCTGTGGGGTGAGCCGTCGGCCCTGCTCGAGCACCACAACACTCTTGCCCGCCTGCGCGGCCCGCAGCGCCGCCACACTTCCCCCGAAACCCGAGCCGATCACCGCGACGTCGTACATACCTCCATTACATCGGGTCGGGTCCGGCGGCGGCGCGGAAACGGCGAGGCGCATATCCGGGAGCAGTTCCGCGATCCGGGAGCGGTTTGGCGGCGCGGAAACGCTCCCCGATCCCCGAAGTGCTCACGGATGCCACAGCAGCCGGCTCAGAATTCCTTTGTATCCTTTTGCGGGCCTCGTGCGTCCTACACGGTGAAGGACCTAGGAGGAAACCATGACCACGAACGAATCGTCCATCGACCGCATCATCCGCCTCGTCATCGGCATCGCCGCCCTGGTCGGCGCATTCGCCGTCGGGTTCGGCAGCGTCGGGGGCATCATTCTCGCCGTCGTCGGCGTCGTGATGCTCGTGACCGCGGCCGTCGGATTCTGCCCGCTGTACCGTGTGTTCGGCATCAGCACGTGCAAGGTGCCGGCGTCCCGGTAACATCGCTTGGCGGTGGACGCGAACGAACTCGCCGGGATCCTTCCCGAGCAGACCAACGCCCTCTACCGCTATGTGCGTTCCATCAGCAGGGACTCAGCCACGGCCGAGGATCTGGTGCAGGAGACGCTGGTACGGGCACTTGAAAAGTCCGACACGCTGCGCTCCGGGGCCAGCCTCCGGTCGTGGCTGTTCCGCATCGCCCACAACACCACGATCGACTACTACCGCCGGCAGCGCGAGGAACCCAGTGAGGATCTCGCGCTCGAGGTGGAGAAGCGATGGCAGGACGACGACTACACCGTGGACGCGTCCGTCGTGGTGACCAGAACCGAGACCGCGGAGGAGGTGCAGGATGCGCTGGTGCGGATTCCTTTCGCCTACCGCAGCGTGGTCGTCCTGCATGACGCCGAGGGGTGGACAGCGCGTGAGATCGCGGACGTCATGGACCTCGGCCTCCCCGCGACCAAACAACGTCTACGGCGCGGGCGGATGATGCTGGTGTCGGCGATGGCGCAGGGTCACGAGCGACGGGTAGCGACCGCGAACGTCCCACTTCGGTGTTGGGACGCCCGAAAGCACGTCAGCGCCTACCTGGACGGGGAGTTGTCGCAGATCACGGCGACCGCGGTGGAGAAGCACCTGGCCTCCTGCCCGACCTGCCCTCCGCTGTACGCGTCGCTGGTGAGCGTTCGCGAGGCCATGGCCGGCGGACTGCAGGATCCGGACACCGTGATCCCAGAGCCGTTGGCCCAGCGCATCCGCGGACTGCAGGACTGACCGCACCACGACGCGCCACAATGGGGGCGTGGACGTTTCTCTGACGTTTCTCGGTGCGGCCGGCACCGTGACCGGCAGTAAGTTCCTCGTCGGCGCGGACTCCTCGCAGTTCCTCGTCGACGCCGGGCTCTTCCAGGGCCTCAAGGCTCTTCGGCGGCGCAACTGGGACCCGCTGGGCTTCCCCGCCACCAGTCTGCGCGGCGTCGTGGTCAGCCACGCCCACCTCGATCACTGCGGCTACCTCCCGGCGCTCGTGCGGCAGGGTTTCAACGGCCCGATCCTGCTGAGCGCCGACACGGCGGCGCTGGCCGAGATCGTCCTGCGCGACAGTGCGAAGTTGCAGATGGAGGACGCCAAGTACGCATCATCACGGGGCTACTCCAAGCACCGTCCACCCAAACCTCTCTACGATGCCGATGACGTAGAGCGCACGCTCCCGCTGTTCCAGATCGTCGACTTCGACACTCCCGTTCCTCTCGGCGGCGGTGTCACAGTTCGGTTGCCGGCTGCCGGTCACATCCTCGGATCGGCGTCGCCGGTCCTCACCGCGGACGGCGTCACCCTGGCCTTCTCCGGCGATCTTGGGCGAGCGAACCACCCTCTGCTGCGACCGCCCGCCCCACCGCCGGCGGCCTCGGCCATCATCGTGGAGTCGACATACGGCGATCGGATTCATCCGCCGCACCCGCAGCAGGCTCTGGCGGACGCCATCAACCGCACCGTCGACCGGGGAGGGTCGGTGGTGATCCCCGCCTTCGCCGTGGACCGCACCGAGTTGCTGGTGCTGGCTCTACAGGACCTCACCCGGGCCGGGCGGATACCCCGTCTGCCGATCTTCCTCGACAGCCCCATGGCCCTGCGTGGGTTGCAGGTGTACCAAGCCGCCGTGGCGCGCGGCAGCGGCGACGTCCGGCCCGACCTGCCCGTCGACCTGCTGTCCGACAGCGACGTGCACGAGGCGCACTCCACGACGCAGTCCCAAGCCCTCAACGACCCGGCCGAACCGTCGATCATCATCTCGGCGTCGGGCATGGCCAGTGGCGGCCGAGTGCTGCACCACCTGAAGCAGATGTTGCCCGACCCCCGGCACAGCGTCCTGCTCGTCGGCTATCAGGCGGTGGGCACCCGCGGCCGGGATCTGGTGGACGGCGCGACCCAGGTGAAGATCCACGGCGAGTACGTGCCGGTGCGCGCCGAGGTGGTCGACGTTCAAGGGTTCAGCGTGCATGCCGATGCCGACGAGTTACTCGCGTGGCTGGCCTCGGCACCCGAACCGCCGCAGGTCACCTACGTCGTGCACGGTGAGCCGGCGGCCTCGGCGGAGCTGGCAAGGCGCATCGGCGCGGAGCTCGGATGGCTCGCCGTGGTGCCGCGCGACGGCGAACGGGTACGCGTGCGCTGATCGGCACGACCGGCCCGTCGATATTGCGACGCCGCCTGACCGAGCCAGCAACGGCGCATCCGGCCCAGAAGTGGGGACCGCCCGCCGCCCTCAGTGCGCCAGAGCGCTCGGCTGCTCCACGTGCGTCAGGTGACCGTCGAGGATCTCGAACACCCGGTCGGTGTACTCGACCATGCGCAGGTCGTGGGTGACCATGATGCCGGTCTTACCCCGCTGCTTGATCTCGCGTGCCAGCAACTCCACCACCTGCCGGCCGAGTTTCGTGTCCAGTGCGGCGGTCGGCTCGTCGACCAGGATCAGGTCGGGGTCGTTCATCAAGGCCCGCCCGATGGCCACCCGCTGGCGCTCGCCGCCGGAGAGTTGCTCAGGCACGTTCTTGGCCCGTGCGGCCAGTCCGAGTTCTTCGAGCAACTGATCGGCGCGCGCATGGGCCTCCTTGCGGCTGATCCGCTTCTGCAGCGTCGAAACGTACAACAGGTTCTCGCGGGCGGTGAGGAAGGGCACGAGGTTCGCGGCCTGGAACACGAAACCCACCCGCTCGGCCCGGAACGCTGTCAGTTCCCGCTTCGACAAGGCGGCCACATCCGTCCCGGCCAGCGTGATGGATCCGGTCGTGGGTGAAAGCAACCCCCCGATCATGGAGATCAGAGTGGTCTTGCCCGAGCCGGACGGACCCAGCAGGGCGACGAACTCACCCTGGTCCACCGCCATGGTGGCGCTGCTGACCGCATGCACCTCGGTGTCCCCGGAGCGGTAGATCTTGCTGACGTCCTCCACCTTGAGGATCGCGTCGGCGTGGGAGCCCGCGTCCTGCGCCGGGTCCAGCCCCGGGTCCTGCGGGTGAGCGGGTACGAAGTCGTCGTTCACAGTGTTCCTCCGATGGCGGTGGCGGGGTCGATACGGGCGATCCGGCGCAGTGAGAAGGCAGCCCCCACGACGCCGGCGACGAGGGTGAAGATGGAGATGGTGATCAGGGTCTCGGTGCGGAACAACGTCGGCACCTCATCGGGCACGATGGCCCCCAGGCCACGGGACGCCAGCGCCCCGATGACCACACCGATGGCCGACGCGATGATCGCCTGCAGCACGACACCTGCCCCGAGTTTGCGGGTCGAGGTCCCAAGTGCCTTGAGCGCGGCGAACAACTCCCGCTTCTCCAGCACGACCAGGGCGAAGAAGAGCGCCACGACCAGTGCGGCGACAGCCAGTGCGGTGTAGATGATCGAGTTCAGCGTCGAACTCTGCTGCTCGACGCCGGGGATCGCCAGCCCGGTCGCCTCCGCGCTGAGCACGGTGAGGTCCCCGACCTCGGACTGGACCTGCTCGGCGGTCACGCCCGAGTCGGTGATGATCGCGACCGCATTCACGTCGTCGGTCACCCCTGTGAACTCCGGCCGGACCTCGTTGCGCATCGCACGCCAGGTGTCCAGAGACGTCCAGACGGTCGGCTGCAACTGGTACGACGAGTCGCGCACCACCCCGACGACCTCGGCGGACTGGGTGCCCACCGTGATGCTGTCGCCGATGGCCACCCCTTCGTAGGCGAGCTCCTGGTCGATGGCGGCTGTCCCGTTCTCGCCGGGCTGCGGCAGCCGGCCGTCGGTCAGGGTCGTGGGCACGCCGGCACCGTCGGGCTGCACCCCGAACACGGCCACGTCGTACTCCCCCGAGGGCGCGGTGCCCGCGGTGAGCAGGACCCCGACACCACTTGCAGTGGCCACTCCGGGATCCGAGCTGACCTCACGTACCTGCTCCGGGGTCATGCTCGACCGGATCAGCGAACCCTTCGCGTCGGGGCTGAAGGCATACGCGGTGGCGTTGGTCGACCGCACGGCACCGGTGGCACCGAAGAACAGCCCGTCGGCCAGCGCAGCCAGGGTCAGCACCAGGAACACGATCAGGGACAGCGCCGCGATGATCGAGGCGAACCTGCCCCGGCCCCGGCGGATCTCATTGAGTGCCAGCATCATCGTGCACCTGCCGCAGTGAAGGGATCGATCTTGGCGATCCGGCGAATACTCAGCAGTCCCGCCAGGAGGGAGAAGACGAGGACGGCCAGGACCGTCCCGGCCACCAGTGCCGGCGAGAGCGACACGGGGATGCCGGAGTTCAGCCCGCGCACGGCCAGCAGCGTGAGCACCACCGCGATCGCGGAGGCCAGCAGCACGACCACGGAGATCTGCATGGCCACCACCCGCGACAGCCTCCCTGTGCCGGCCCCGATGGCGCGCAGCAGCGTGAACGACTTCATCTTCTGAACGGTCAGGATCAGGAAGAAGAAGCCGATCACGACGATGCCGATGATGAACGTGAGCCCGACCAGGATTCCGAAGGTCTGGCTGATCGAGGCGACGCCCGGGATCAGGGCGACGGCGTCGGACTTCGTGTAGGCCTTCGTCCCCGGGACCTGCTCGTTGATGGCCGACACCACGGTTGCGGGATCGTCTTGGGTGGACACTGCGACGGCGTTGACAGGCACGAACGGCACGCCCGGATTGGTCGCCTTCACGATCTGGCCGTAGAGGTCCTCGGTGATGTAGGCGGTCGGGGTGGCGGAGAACTGCGCACCGCGCAGCAGGCCCACGACCTCGAGTTGCTTGTCGGCGGCGGTGAGATCAAGGGAGTCACCGATGACGTAGCCCCCGCCGTCCACGGCCACCTCGGCCGAACTCTGCGGGAGTCGCCCCTCGCTCAGACCGGTCGGCGCCCCGGGCTGCCCGGGCTGGAAGCCGAAGACCTGAAGGTCCTCGGTGCCGTCCTTGAGAGCCGCCGATGTGGTGAGGGTGGAGATCGGGCCGGCGGCACCCACACCGTCAACGCCGGTGACCTGCTCGACGACCCCGGGTTCGAGGCGGCTGGCCTGCAGGTTGTCGCGGGCCTGGGCCGAGTAGACGAGCACCTGCGCGTCCACGCCGTTGAGCGCACCGGTGATGGAGTTGACGAGCGCGGTCGACAAGGTCGTCAACAGCAGTACGAGGAAGACGAGCAGCGACACCGCACCGGCCAGCAAGCCGAACCGGAGTTTGGACCGGCGCATCTCTGTCAGAGCCAGGTTCATGGTCGTCTCCGGATGCGGACACCGACGTCCGGCCGTACCGTCGAAGTAGTTGATCTCACGTATTTCAATTTACTTCACGTCCTTATAGTCAGCAACCTGACTTTTTATCGGATACCGTGTGATGGTGACCACACCCGACGCACCCGTGCAGACCTGGACGCTGAGTCGTCTGCTCATCACTGCCAGCCGTCTTGTGGAGCACCACATCGCCGAGCAACTGCGGCCCTACCACCTGACCCACGCGAGCTTCGGCGTTCTGGCGCTGGTGTCACGAGGGCCGATCTCCCAGCGTGAACTGGCCCACGCCACGCGGGTGGAGGAGCAGACGATCAGCCAGAGCGTGGACCGGCTCGAGCGCCTGGGAATGGTGACCCGGGAGAAGGACCCCACGGACCGCCGCCGATTCCTCGTGACCATGACCGATGCGGGTCGGGAGGCGTTCCGGCAGGCCACGCGCCACGATCACGCCGAACAGGCCCTCGCAGGCCTGCCGGAGGCCGATCAACTCCGCTCGGCGCTGTCCACACTGATCGAAGCCATGGGCGGACAGGAGTACGTGCCCGCCGAAGAGCCGGCGGACTGAGCGGTCCCGCGGGGCGCGACCCGGAGTGTTGACTGTTGCGCGGTTACCGACGTCAGGTACCCAGAACCGTGACCACGCGACACTCAACGCCGGCGCCCGTGCCCAGCCGGCACTCGCCCCCCTACTCGACCCGCATCACGTCGAGCCGGCGCCCGTCGAGTTCTGCGTCGAAACCCGCCTCGCGAGCCACGTCCAGCACCTCGTGGGCGTGAGAGATCGCACCACACGTGGCCAGCGCCCGGGTCAGATGGCCCTTGGTGGCTTTGTTGAAATGACTGGCCGCCGTGCGCTGACCCGCCGGGCCCTGCTGCCAGACCTTCACCGTGATCGCCCCCGGTGGCAGCGACACGAACGACGAGTACGGCGTGGACAGCATGTCGATGACCAGCCCGCGGTGACTCGCGACCTGCGCCGACACGGCGTCCCGCCAGTAGCCCGGCAGCGACGGCACCCCCGGCACCCGGGAGCCTCCGGACAGCCGGTACGCGGGGATCCGATCGGTCGGACGCACGAGGCCGAACAACGCAGAGACGATCGTGATCCGGGCGTTCACACGTCGCAAGGCCTGCCCGGTCAGAGTCGGATGGTCGAGCGCGGCGTAGAGGACTCCGGTGTAGACCCGCATGGCGCCCGCGGTCGGCGCCGAGTCCAGTTCTGCGTTCTGCACGACGAGGTCGAACTGGGTGGGTCCCAGGCCGAGCGCATCGATCGCACCGGCGGCATCGCGGCGGCACAACATCTGCAGGTCACGAATCAGGCGCCTTCGCAACGGCGTCAACTCCGGATGGGACAGCGCGTCGAGGTCGAGTGGCTTGCCACGAGCCGGTGCATGTTTGGACTCCGACGGCGGCAACAGGATCAGCACGCCGCCATCGTGGCAGGTCACGCGTGCGCGGTTGACGCGGCGTCGGGCCCACGCACCAGGGCCAGCGACACCAGCCCTCCTGCGACGCACGCACCCACGGTGTAGGCCAGGCGAAGGCCATCGAGGTAGAACGTGTCGTCGACCGATCCGGAACTCACCAGGAAGATCACCATCGGCGTCATGAAGGTCACCTGCAGGACGTAGTCGCGCTGGGCCATGTAGGCGAACATCAGCGTCATGCACACGGCCGCCATGAGCACCTGCCAGGGCCGCGGTAGCGGCGAGAGCAGTGCGGCGATCATCGCCCCGGCCACCGTGCCCAGCACACGCTGCCGGTTCTTCACCAGGGAATCCAGCGCATAGGGCCGCAGCACGATGGCCAGCGTCATCACCAACCAGTAGGCCTTGGGCATGTCGAAGTACAGCGCGACCGCGGTGGCCGCACCGCACGCCACCGCCATGACCACCGCGTGCCGTTTCGCGACATCGAGCGGAACCGGGGCAGGCTCGAGGTTCACCTTCATGAGGCGCACCACGAGGACGACGTAGGCGCAGACAGCGGTCATGACCAGGGCAACCACGATGGGCTTGTTCTCCGGGGTGTCCAGGGAGGCGACCGCCGCCACGATCGGACCGACACCGAACACCCCGGCACTGAACCGACTGAGCAAGCCTGCGACCAGACAGGTCACCACGACCAAAGAAACCACCGCGACATCGTGACCGTAGGCCATCGTGCCCAGCGTCCCCACCGCCACAAGTGCCGCGCACATGACGATGGCCTGCCGCAGCGTGCAGTACGGCACGAAGGCCACACTGAGCAGTGCCAGGACCCCGGGCAGGACGGCGTCACCGCCGACCAGCCACGACACCAGTACAAGGGGGATCAGAACCACGGCCGTGACCTTCAGGGCCGTGGGCAGCACATGCCTGGGCGGCGGGAACCTCACCTGCCCCAGACTGTCACCGCCGACAGCTCATTCGCCTGCCGTCGACTGCTGCGCGCCGTAGAGCGGACCGACCGTCTGACTCTGCTGAACGCTCTTGTCCGATGCGCTGGTCGCCACCAGCGTGATCTGGTGGGACTTGCCGTCGCACGGAACATCGGGCACGTTCGCCTTCCCCGACGTGGGTAGGCCGGCCTGTGCGCCGGGGTCCTCACCGTCGACCTCGAAGGCCACGGTCTGCGCATTGGTCGTCTGCCATGTCGCTTTCACCCGCACCGTGTCGCCCTGGCAGCCCGGGGCGGTCAGCGTGAACGAGTCGATGACGGGCTTCGTACCCCCACCGGACGGGATGGTCCTGATCGAGTGCACGACCGATGCCTGCTGGCCGTCCTGCGCAGTCACGACCAGCCCGATCTTCTGCGTGCCCTGGGAGCAGGGGACCTGCACCGTGGTGGAGCCGCTGGCGGGCAGATCCTTGGCGGCGATCCCCCCGTCCAATGTGACCTCCGCGCTCTTGGCCCCGGTGCTCTTCCAGGACACCGACACCTCCGCATCGCTGCCGTCACAGTGCACCGAACTGGCCACGGAGAACGATGCGATCACCGGTACGGCATTGCCCTTCACGGACTGGGTCGCCTGCACACTCTGGTCCTGGGCATTGCTGGCGACCAGTGTGATCTGGTGGGACTTCC
This sequence comes from Actinomycetota bacterium, assembly GCA_020636995.1. Lineage (GTDB taxonomy): Bacteria > Actinomycetota > Actinomycetes > S36-B12 > UBA10799 > JADKAV01. Next base: position 22,479 of record JACJWU010000010.1, read on the forward strand.
CGTCGCACGGCACGTCCGGCACGTTGGCCGTACCCGAGGTGTCCAGACCGGCTTGTGCGCCGGGTGCTTGGCCGTCGACCTCGAAGGACACGGCAGTGGCGTTGCTCGTGCGGTAGGTCGCGGACACCGCGAGCGTGGACCCCTCGCACTGGCCCGGGGTGACTGTGAACGCGTCGATCACAGGTGGGTTCACCGGCGCCTGCTTCACGGTCTTGAGCCGGTGGGTCTCCGTCGCGGTCTCCCCTTGCGCGTTCTTCGCGGTCAGCATGACCTCGTGGGTGCCGTTCTTGCACGGCACAGTGATCTTGTCGCTACCCGAGGGTTGCAGATCGGGGGACACCTCGGAACCGTCCAGCGACAGGGCTGCGCTCTGTGCGCCCTCGGTCTGCCACGAGACCTTGACGGGAACGTCACCGCTCTGGCAATGGACGGCCGACTTCATCGACAGCGAGGTGATCGTGGGCGCTGGCGCAACGGATGGCGAGGGCGATGCGTCGCCCCCGCCGGAGTCGGACGAACAGGCCGCGAGCGCGACCACGCAGGCGGCCGCGACGATCAGAGGAGTGCGCATGGCCCGAGCGTATTGCGATACCCGCCGGACCCTTGCAACCCCACGCCGGTAAACCCGCCCGCTCAGTCGGAGGCCTGTCCCCGGGTCGCCCACAGCGCCGCCTGCAGACGGTCGGTGACGCCCAGGGTCGAGTAGATGGCGGTCAGGTGGGCCTTCACCGTCTTCTCACTGATCCCGAGCTGCCGCGCGATCAGGCGGTTGGACAGTCCCCGCGCCACGAGATCGAGCACCTCCTGTTGCTTCTCGGTGAGCGCCGGGGGTTTCGCCGTCGGGGCATGGCGGGCATCGAGGAGTGCGCGCGCGACTCGGGGATCCAAAGGTGAACCGCCACTTGCCGCCGAGCGGATCCCCGCGAGCAACTGGGACGGCTGGCTGTCCTTGAGCAGGTAGCCCACTGCCCCGGCATCCAGGGCCGCGAGCACACGCTCGGACTCGCCGAAGGTTGTGAGGACCACGACCGCGGCGGCACTGGACTCGGTGATCAATCGTGTGGCCTCGACTCCCCCGATACCGGGCATCGCCAGATCCATGAGCACGACATCCGGCACCTGCCTTCCCACCGCCGCCACGGCGGCCTCACCGCTGTCCACCGCCGCGATGACGTCCAAATCGTCCTCGCCGGCGACCAAGAGACTCAAGCCCTCACGCACGACTGTGTGGTCATCCACGACGATCACGCTGATCATGTTCCGCACCCCAGTCCGAACCGCACGGTCGTTCCCTGTCCCGGTGCCGACTCGATGGTGAGGTCACCGCCGAGTTGGGTCGCGAGATCCTGCATCAGGGTCAGTCCGACATGCCCGCTCTGCGCCGGCGTGGGAAGGAAACCCCGGCCGTTGTCGGTGACGGTGAGCACAGCCTGATCCCCCACCCTCGTCAACGAGATGGACACTGCGGTGGCACCCGAGTGCTTCGCGATGTTCTGGGTACTCTCCCGGGCGACCCGGTAGAACGCCTGCTGACAGGTGTCGTCCAGATGCAGACCACCGTCCATGTCGAGTTCGACGTGGGCATCGAGACCGTTGCCCAGGTCCTGCAGTGCCGCACCCAGGCCGGCGTCGCGCAGATTCGGGGGGTAGATGTCGACGAGCAGAGTGCGCAGCGAACCCACCGCCTTGCGGGTGCGGTCGGCCGCAGTCGTCAACTGCCTCTCGACTCCCGGGTCCTCAGCGCGGTTGGCAAGAGCTGACAACCCGAAGGAGACGCCCGCCAGGTCCTGCACGACGCCGTCGTGCAGATCGGCGGCTATCCGACGGCGTTCCGCCTCCGACGAGTTCACCGCATAGAGCAAGAGGTCCTCGCGGTGCTGCCGGTCGCGATCCAACCGCCGCGCCATCCGCCAGGCCAGCAGCAACAGGATCAGCGCCAGTACGGCCAGGGCCCCGACCACCGTGGGCGCCAGCGCGATGACCAGCCTCTGGGTCTGCTGCTCCAGGAAGGCCTGCCGGGTGTAGACCTCCAGCAGGAAGCGGCTGCCGTCCTCCCCCTGTACCGGGAGGTACACCTCGATCAGCTCTCCGTACGAGCGCTCGAACCTGTTCTCCGGCTTGGACAGATCACTGACCTCGGCCTCCACACCTCCGTTGTTGAGCACCTCGAGTTCCTCATCGCCGAGGTCGAAGCGCTGACCGATCAGTGGCGGCTTGTCGGAGTAGACGATGGTGCCGTCGCTGCTCCACAACCTCACCGTCACCACCGGGTCATCGAGCAGGCGCTCCCGCACCACCTCGTCCAGTTGCGCGACGGCCTCGGGATCACCCTTTTCGAGTGCTCGACTGACGTGTGGACCCACCGCCCATTGCTCGGCCTGCTGTGCCGCCACGACAGCGTCCCGCACGGACTCCTCCTGCGCCACATCACGCGCGACCCAGAAACTGATGGCGGCGAGCAGACCGAGCAGGATGAATCCGGGAATCGCGAAGGCGAGGACCTCCCTTCGGACGACCCCGCCTTCGGCGAACTTAGGCACGTGACGATTGTGCCCGGATCAGATCGTGCAGTCTTCGGAACCCGACACACGTTGTGCCGTGGCCGTGATCTTGCCCGCTGACCGCGTCTTGGCCTTGACCGAGAAGGAACCGCTACGACCGGTGGTCTTCCTCACGCCGGACTTGATGACCTTGCCGCTGCGGGAGATGGTGTAGTTCCACCGCTGGCCGGAGCGGTTGGAGTCGACCTCGAGCTCGGCCTCCCGCTTCTTGGCCTTCTGCCGCACCTTGAGTGTGATCTCCGATCCCGCAGAGCAGGTCCCGGTCGTGCGGACCTTCTTCCGGTCCTTGCCCGACGTGCTGTCGTCGCTGGAGTCATCGCCGGAGTCGTCGGAGGAATCGTCGGTCGCACCGACATTCACGCCCGTGGTGCACTCCTGACCACCGGAGGTCGCCTGTCCGACGAACGTGTCGTTGGCCGAGCCGCCGGTCTTCACCTCCACGCTGAACGAGCCGCTCGGTCCGGTGGTGGTCCGGGTACCGCTGGACAGGACTCCGCCGGGTCCGCTGAGCGTGTACGCCCACTCCTGGCCCACCACGTTCGAGTCGACCTCGAATTCCACCTCAACACCGCCGTCGCGTTCCTTGGCTTTGAGTTCCCAGCGCGCGCTGCCGGAACACATGCCCTCGCTTGCGACCTCGACGCGGTCATCACTGCCCCCCTTGGCCATGGCCGGGGCCATCGGAAGGGCCAGCATCAGTCCGGTGCCTGCGATGAGACCGGGGATCGCCTTGTTCTTGGTAAGCATTGAAGCCTCCTTCGTTGTTCTTGAGGATCAGCCTGCTGCGCCGGTGGTCCGCGGGACAATCGGACCTTGGTCCTAGGACCTCTCAGGACCGCGGATTGAGGGCGGCGTACCCGACCGCGAGCGACGTCGCGAGGACCAGCCAGACCTGGTAGGGGATCATCGCGACACCTGCCCAGACGTTGAACCGGAAGGCGACCACGACCATCGGGATCGTCAACACTGCCGCGGCGGCAAGAGCCCACGCCGAGGCCGCCGGCCACTGCTGGACGTAGAACAGGTACGCCCAGGCCAACGCCCCCGCCACGCTGAGGGTGAACGTGCCGATCCACAGCCACCGGCCGGCGGTCAGGTTGAGTGCGACGAGCGTCCCGACCACACCGAGCACCAGGAAGTTGTACGGCCAGATCAGTCCGAAGACCACGTCCGGCGGCTGCCAGGCCGGCCGCTCGAGGCTGCGGTACCAGGCACCTCCGGTCCGCACCCACAGGCCGGATCCCACGACGTACACGGCGAGCACGACCAGATTCGCTGCGACGAGCAAAGCCTTGGACACGCTCTCAGCCTCTCGAGGTTCCTCCCCGCGCACAACCGCAGCGTTGTCGCACCCCCGACCTACGGTCGAACCGACGAAAGGGGATGGGGGATGTTCAGTTACCCCGCGCCACGCGGACATACCTACACCGCCAATGGATACGCCGTGATCGACCTCGAGACGACCGGCTTCGACGCCCGTCGCAACGATCGGGTGGTCGAGGTCGCCATCGTGCGGGTCGACCACACAGGCCACGAACTGGGTGCCTTCTCGACCCTCATCCATCCGGGCCGGCCGGTCGGCGCCACCGCAGTTCACCACATCACAGATGACATGGTGTGCGACGCCCCAACGTTCCCGGAGATCGCGCCGGCGATCCTCGCCTGGATGGAAGGCACGGTGATCGTGGCCCACAACGCGGGGTTCGAGGACTCGTTCCTGTCCGCCGAGTTCGCCCGTGCCGGCTGGAAGCTGCCGGCGGTGCCCGCGCTGGACACTCTTGCGCTGGCGCAAGGTGTCGTGCCCACCGGCAACCACAGACTCCCGACCGTGTGCCAGTGGGCGGGGATCACGATCCACAACCCCCACTCCGCACTCGGTGACGCCCGGGCGACGGCGCAGGTGCTTCCCCAACTCCTCACACAGCCGCACCGACCGTTGCGGTGGCAGGTCCCGATGACGCCGCTCGGCGGTCACCTATCCGGCCGCTACTGTCCGCGGGAAAGCTTGTTGGCCGCCGCACCGTGACCTACGGCACTACCCTGGAAGAGGCTCCCAAGGGGAGGTGATCGCCCGTGCGCAGGCCGGGAACTCTGCTGCTGATCGTGTCTGCGGTAATGCTTCTCCTCGGATTCCTGATACCCGCGGGACGCGATCAACTGTGGGCGTTCACCGGTGTGCTCGGGGCGGGCGCCGCCGCCCTCACCGTCTGGAAGGGCCTGCGGGCCGGTCGCGGCGGTGTCGACATCCTGGCACTGCTGGCCATCGCCGGAGCACTGGCCACCGGCGAGTACTTCGCTGCCGCGATCGTCACGGTGATGGTCGGCAGCGGCCAGTACCTGGAAGAGCGTGCGCAGGCCCGCGCCGAGCGGGAACTGCACCTGCTGGCACAGCGGGCACCCCAGGTCGCCCGTCGCGTGGACGGCGAAGAGGTCCATGAGATCGGTGTGGCTGAGATCGCGCCGGGCGACACCCTGCTGATCGCCGCCGGCGACATCGTGCCCGCGGACGGCCGGCTGACCGAATCCGGCACGTTCGACGAGTCGGTGTTGACCGGCGAGGCACTGCCGGTCGCCCGAGAGCCCGGCGAGGTCATCCGCAGTGGCGTAGTGAACGCCGGCCACCCCACCCGGATGCTGGCCACCGCCGCAGCCGAGCAAAGCACCTACGCCGGCGTCATCCGGCTGGTGACACAGGCACAGGCCGCCGCCGCCCCCTTCGTGCGGATGGCCGACCGTCTCGCGTTCTGGTTCGTCCCCCTGGCGCTGGCCGTAGCGGGCTTCGCCTGGTGGTTCAACGGCACCCCCACCGCAGCCGTGGCGGTGCTGGTCGTAGCCACCCCGTGCCCGCTGCTGCTCGCGGTTCCGATCGCGATCATCGGCGGGGTCTCACAATGCGCGAAGCGTGGCGTGGTGGTCAAAGGTGGTGCGGCGCTCGAGCAACTCGCGGGTGGCCGGGTACTGCTGTTCGACAAGACCGGGACCCTCACCGCAGGCCGACCCGAGGTCTCCCACATCAGCCTGGCCCCGGGGGTCGATGACGCCGACGCGCTACGCGTGGCGGCAAGTGTCGATCAGATGTCACCCCACGTGCTGGCCACCGCTGTGGTCAACGCAGCGCGCCAGCGTCAGTTGCCCTTGACGATGCCTGAACATGTCGAGGAGATCCACGGGAAGGGGGTTCAGGCAGGCGTTGATGGCAGCCGGATCCGCATCGGGCGGGCGGACTGGATCCTGGGTGACCACGAGCCCACCTGGGCCCACCGCGCGCGCCGTCGGGCCGACCTGGACGGATCGCTGATCGCGTTCGTGTCGCGTGACGACGAACCGATCGCCGCCCTGTTGTTCGCCGACCGTATCCGGCCCGATGCCCCCGGGATGGTCCGGTCACTGCGGGCCGACGGCATGGGCCGGATCGTGCTGGTGAGCGGCGACCGCGCGGATCTGGCCGAGTCGATCGGTCGCATCGTGGGCGTCGACGCCGTCTGGGCCGATCAATCGCCGGCCGACAAGGTCGCCGTGGTGCGCGAGGAGAGCGAACGCGGCCCCTCGATCATGGTCGGTGACGGGATCAACGACGCGCCGGCGCTGGCCGCTGCCGGCGTGGGCGTGGCCTTGGCCGCCCGCGGCGCCACCGCCTCGTCCGAGGCCGCTGATGTCGTGCTCACCGTGGACCGGATCGACCGGCTCGGGGAGGCGGTCCGGATCGCCCGCAGCGCGCGGCGCACGGCGACCCAGGCGGCGTGGCTGGGCATGGGCTTGTGCTTCGTCGCGATGGGCGTCGCCGCAGTGGGTCTGCTGCCCGCCGCGGCCGGTGCGGTCCTGCAGGAGGGGATCGACCTAGTGGCCATCGTCTGGGCACTGCGGGTGGGGTTGCTGAGGCCTCACGGCACGCCCAAGATCGCGGCGGCGGATGCGGAGGTCCTCGCCCGGCTGTCGGAGGACCACCAGGAGACGCTCGCGCTGGTGGAGCGGGTCCGGGACGTCGCCGATGACCTCGAGGAGGGCGCAGACCTCACGCCGGTGCATCGCCTGCTCCACGACCTCGACAGCACGCTGCTGCCGCACGAACGGGCTGACGAGGCGGAGTTGCTGCCCGCGCTGGCGCGGATCACCGGCAGTGCGGAGGCCACCGGCGCCCTGAGCCGAAGTCACGCCGAGATCGAGCATCATGTGGCGGGGCTGCACCGCCTCCTGGACGAGCCGGACCTCGACTCGGAGACAGTGACCGACGTGCGTCGCACCCTGTACGGCCTCTACGGGGTCCTGCGCCTGCACAACGCCCTCGAGGAGGAGACCACCTTCGCGCTCATCGAGCCGTAAAGTGGCGGGCGAACACCCCGCTCGCGTACTCCAGCGCTGCTTGCGCCACCGGCGCCCGCTTCGCCGCGACCATCGAGTTCGTCCCCATGATCCGGCGCATCCGCGCATCGGGTGCCACTGTGATGATGCGGGTCCCCCGCAGCGTGCGGGCCTCGCTGCGCAGTTGTGCACGCATCGCGGCCCTCGGCACGTTCCCCGGATCACGCGCCACCCAGTCGGTGGTCGACAGCGGTGCCGACACGATCACCAGATCGAGGTCGAGATCCCCGAGCAGATCCAGGCTCACCATGGAGTGCGCGCCGCCGTCGATGTACTTGCGGCCCTCGATCGTCACCGGCGCGAAGTACCCGGGCACGGCGCAGGACGCTGAAACAGCCTCGGCCACGGTGGTGTGCGCGTCACGACCGAACACCACCCGCTGCCCGGTGTCCAGTTCCACGGCCACGATCCACGTGGGCCGCTCGGGCCACCGGTCGAACAACGTCGCGAACCTCTGCGCACCGGCATCGACGGGGCGTGTGCCCTCCGGCAGGAAGGCTGAGAGCGCGACCCCCGGTGGGTATCTCCAGGGGCGGCGCACAACCGCGCGTACCAACTGCGGCGAGGCGGGCCGGCGCTGGCGTCCCACAGACTCGACCGGATCGGCGAGCGCGGGCATCCCGCCGAGGATCGCCCTGCCCTCCGCGGACATCGGCTTGCCGGTCACCCGGGCCACATAGTCCGTTGCCGGGAATCCGGAGCGCATCAGGGCAGCAGCGGTCGACCCCGCAGAGGTGCCGACGATCACCTCGGCCTCCCGGGGATCCACATGATCCGCCAGGGCGTTGAGCACACCGGCGTGGAAAGCGGTGCCGGTGAGTCCACCCCCGCCGAGGGCCAGTCCTATCCGCACACCCCCATCTTCGACAATGGCTGTGTGCGGATACGCAGGGCCTCCACCGACGACGACGCCAAGACCGTCCGCGCGATCATCGATGAGGTCTACGTGGGAGGCGGCTGGGCGGACCCGGTGACGTCACCGGAGTACGTGCGGTCCCTGCTCGACGCCCGCACCCGGATCGCGACGGCGACGGTGTTGCTGGCCGAGCATCGAGGACGTGCGGTGGGGACGGTGACCGCGACCGACGGACCGCCCTGGGCGAACATCGCACGACCCGGCGAACTGGAGGTGCGGATGCTGGGGGTCCTGCCCACCGCACGCCGAGGCGGTGTCGCGCGGGCGCTGATGGGGGCGTGTGAGGATCTGGCCCGCTCCAGTGGCGCACGCCGCATCGTGCTGTCGACCGAACGTGAGATGACCGCCGCGCAGGCCCTGTACGAGACCCTCGGGTACACGCGCACCCCGCAACGGGACTGGGTCATCAACTCGACGACGTTGATCACGTACGCGCGCCAGTTGTCCGACTGACACAGGGGGCGATGGCAATCCTCGGCGCTGGGACTGCTGTGAGGTAGGCATAGGTATGGCCATGACGCATCTACCCGACCTCGGGGCGCTCATCGAGACCAACGAGGACGCGACCGTCTCCCGCACGGCACTGCGAGCCGAAGGTGTACGGATCGTGCTCTTCTCCTTCGACACCGGGCAAGAACTCACCGAGCACACCGCCGCGATGCCCGTGCTGCTGCACCTCATCGACGGGGCGATCACGGTGACAGCCGGCGACGACACCGTCGAACTCCTACCCGGGGGTGTCATCCACCTGCCCGCCCGGCAACCACACTCGCTGGTCGCGACGCAACCCTCGCGCATGGTGCTGACGATGTTGGACCCGCGCTGACGCCTACGCCGCGTCCCACCCCGGCAACGCCGAACCAGGGGCCCACGTCGAGTGGGTTCCGCTACTGATGCGCTCCGGCAGCGTGACCCGGGCGATCGGCCCGTCCATCACCCGCGCGGCATCGAACACCAGGGCCTGTGAGCGGTCCTCGACCATGTCGATGGTGAAGGTCACAAGGTAGCCGTCGTCCTCACCCGTGCCACCCACGCGGGGAGCCATGGCGGTTTCGCTGCAGTAGACACCCTCGGGCAGCGAGAAGCGCTCCTCCGCACCTGTCACCACGTCGTGCTTGACCAGCCCGTTGAACAGGAACCGCCCCGGCACACCCGTCGCCGCATAGGCGTAGCGGTGCGGACGGCCCCCGTGCAGACCGTTGATCATCCCGAACTCGGTGATCGTCTCGGACAGTCGCTCCTCCTTCACCAGGCCGGTCACCAGATTCAGCCGCCAGCGGTGCAGGTACGTCTGCATCCCGTCCAGGGAGAGGAACCGCGAGATGCGCTCGTAGTAGGTCGCATCCGGCGCCACGCTCGGCTGCGGATCGTCCTGGAAGAAGCCGTCGAGCACGATCTCGTCGCCATCCTCGTAGGCGTTCACCCAGTGCAGCACGTACGTCGGATCAGCCTCGAACCAGCGGATCTGCTCGGGGGCGCCACGGCGCGGGATCACACCGAGCCGGGTGGGCAGTTCGGGGTGGAACGCCGGGGCGTAGACCCCTTTGCTCATGAGCGCCGGCTCCCAGTACAGCGGGCAGTCGTTGAGGATCGCGTAGTTGTCCGTGAACGCCATGTCGTGCGGGATGCGCGGGCCGGGCAGGTCGATGGGCACGTAGTGGACGAGTGTGTCCGATGCGTCCACCACGCCGTAGTTCAGGAACGGCTCGTCGACGCTGTAGTTGAAGAACATCAGCTCACCGGTGTGCTCGTCGATCTTCGGGTGCGCCGAGGTCCCGCGTTCAGGCGTCCAGGGGGCCTTGCCGCGCGGATCGAGTGTCAGCGGATCCATCCGGTACGCGTCGCCGCACTCGAAGTGGCTGGACACCGCGAAGCCGTTGTGCACGACCACGTCGGTGCTCGAAGCGTCCTTGAGCATGCGCCGGGCGCCCCAACCGGGACGCTTGGCCTTGTCCGGGCGCTCTGCCAGCCCGGCCCACAGCGGACCACCTTCCTGCTGTTCGGCCAGCAGACCGTCGGTGCGCACGAACTTGTTGCGGTAGAAGGCGCGGCCGTCCTTGAAGCCCACCATGTGGATCATCCCGTCGCCGTCGAACGGGTGGTAGCGCCCGATCGCCGGATGGACGGGGTTCTCCGTGTTGCGCAGGTACACGCCGTCGAGATCGGCCGGCAGTTCCCCTTCGACCTCGAGGTCATCGGCGCGCCACTCGGTGTTCTGCGGCCGCCAGGGCCCGGTCCGGTAAGGGTGGTCGTCGTCCTCGGGGAGGTTGCTGAGCATGCGGCCGACGATCTCGATGTCCATACCCGCAGCGTAGGCGGGCACGGCGCGACTGCCTAGCCGGTGAGGTGGTGCCCGTCGCGTGCGACGTGACGGCGGGCGTGGGCAATGGCGTCGGGGGTGTGGTCGAAGGCGTGGTTCTGCTCGGCCAGGTGCTCCAGCATCCCTGTGGCCGACATCGGCGGGCGGAAGCGATCCGGCAGTCCCGACACCAACACAGTGATCCCTCGGTTCTCAAGACTGCGAATCGTGTCTGACAGCACCGCCGCCCCGGTGGCATCGAGGGAGGTCAGATGCGCCAATCGCAATATGACGACCCGGATGTCGCTGACTTCGGCAAGTTCCAGCAGCGCCGAGTGTGCACCCCCGAAGAAGAGCGGACCCTCGAAGCGGAACGCGACGATGTGCTCATCGAGCAGTTCCCGCTCCTCAGCTGTGTGGGCGTCCGACCCGCCCACATCCTGCAGCGGGGTCTCGGTGAGAGTGGCCGAGCGGGCCACCTGACGAAGCGCGATCGCCCCCGCAGTGACGATCCCCAGGATCACCGCGGTCGCGAGGTCGAGAGCCACCGTCGCCACGAAGGTGATCAGCAGGACCAGCGCATCACTGCGGCCCGAGTGCAGAAGTGCCCGCAGGCTCGACACTTCGACCATCCGCAGCGCCGTGGCGATCAACACACCTGCCAGTGCGGCCAAGGGGATCAGACTGACCGCGGCCCCCAGAATCAGGACCACTCCCAGGAGCACCGCGGAGTGGACGATCGCCGCCAGCCGGGACACCGCCCCCGTGCGGACGTTGACCGCGGTACGCGCGATGGCCGCGGTGGCGGGGATACCACCGAACAGCGGGCTGGCGATGTTGGCCAACCCCTGACCGAACAGTTCCCGATCGGGGTCATGGCGCTGGGAGACGCTCATCGCATCCGCCACGGTCGCCGACAACAGGCTTTCCAGCGCCGCCAACGCCGCCACTGCGACGGCGGGTGCGACCAGTGTGCGCAGATCGATGAGCGTGAACGTCGGCAGACTCGGCAGTGGCAGCGTGGACGGCAATGCCCCAATGGTGGCGACGTCGAGGTGTGCCACCTGCACCAGCAGCGTGGCGGCCACGACCGCGATCAGCGCGACGGGTACGGCAGGCCTGATCCGCAGACGCGCGGCAACGATCATCACCCCCGCGACCCCCGCAGCGAGCAGCGCCGGCACCCACTGCGGCGCCGTCAACCACTGGCCGACCGCACGCACCGCGACGATGACGACCTGCTCGCCCGCGCCCGTCACCCCCAAAGCCGCGGGGACTTGTTGCAGAGCGATGATCACCGCGATGCCGAGCGTGAATCCCTCGATGACGGGCAGCGGGATGAAGCGCACGTAGCGCCCCAGCCCCACCAGCGCCATGATCACGAGGAGGGCACCGGCCATCAGACCCACAACCAGGACACCATTGGCGCCGTACTGCGCCACGATCGGCACCAGAACGACGGTCATGGCGCCCGTGGGACCGGAGATCTGGACGTTGCTCCCCCCGAACACGGCAGCCACCGTGCCCGCGATGATCGCGGTGATCAGCCCCGCCGCTGCGCCCAGCCCCGAGGTGATGCCGAAGGCCAGGGCCAATGGCAGTGCGACCACCCCGACCGTGATCCCGGCGATGAGATCCCTCTGCGGTGCGATGCGCATGGCGCGGTAGTCGGCGCCCCTCGGCAGAAGGGCCCCGACCCGATGTCCGAACCACGCGGTGCCGGACCGCACGTCCTGTCGCCAATCCCCCTCAGATGACGTGCTCACGGGGTGGCCGCCGGACGGGCGAGATCGTCGACGAGTCCCCCGCGTCCCTTGGCGTCGGTCTGGATGATCTCTCGGGCGGCCGCCAGGAGTTGCTCCACCGCTGGCAACGACAGCGAGTAGATCACGTCGCCCTTGTCGTGGCGCTTGGTCACGAGTCCGGCCAGGCGCAGGACCGCCAGTTGCTGCGACAAGCTCGCCGCTTCGATGTCGATGGCTGCGCGCAACTCGCGGACGGGCTTGTCACCGGCTGCCAGGAGTTCCAAGACCCGGATGCGCACCGGGTGCCCGAGCGTGCGGAAGAACTCTGCCTTCGCCTGGTAGAGCGGAACGGGCATGAATCCTCGTTTCACTTGCAGAAGTATGCAACTCTGCAAGAGTAACTCCCCACTGCCCAGCCACTGCGGGCGACCTCCGCCGATCTCGCGCCACGACCGCCCGGGCCGCCCCGCGCCAGCACCCCGCCACTGGCGATGGCCGCGTGGTCAGACCCCGACGACGAAACTCACCGTCGTCGCCGTGCTGCCACCGATGTTGAGTGTGGCCACCCGCTGAGTGCCGTCCACCTGATACTCACCGGCCGTGCCGGTCACTTGCCGATGGGCGTCGAGGACCATCCGTACCCCGCTGGCGCCGACCGGATGTCCGACTCCGATCAGGCCGCCGCTAGGGTTCATCGGCAGACGCCCGTCGCGCGCGATGATCCCGGACTCGACAGCCTCCCAACTGCGCCCCGGCGCGGTGATCCCGAAGTGGTCGATGGCCATGTACTGAGTCGGTGTGAAGCAGTCGTGGGTCTCGATGGCGTCGACCTCGAAGACACCTTCTATCCCCGCCCGGTCGAAGGCATCGCGGATGGTCTGCGCCACGTGCGGCATGATCAGCGTCTCGCGTTGGTCCAGCTTGGCATCGAGACCCAGCCCGACGGTGCGATGTCCCCAGCCCTGGATGTACGAACCGGGGTGGCGACCGGCCCGCTCGGACACCAGGACGACACCGGCGGCGCCGTCGGTGACCTGACTGCAGTCATGCCGGCGCAACCGGCCCTCGACCACAGGATTGGCCACATCGTCGGCGGCGAACGACTCGGGCGTCAGGGTCCAGGCCCGGGTCTGTGCGTTCGGGTTGCGCCGTGCGTTGATGAGGTTGATTTCACCGATGGCTCGCAGATGGGCGTCGTCGAGGCCGTACCGGCGGTCGTACTCGTCGGCCAGTTGGCTGAAGGACCACGGCCAGACGTAGGTGGCGCCCTGTGCATCGCGCCCAACCCACGCCGCAGCGCCCATGTGGTCGGCGGCCTGGCCGCCGGACACGCTGCGCTCGAGTTCGACCCCGAGTACCAGCGCGACGTCGTAGCGACCGGCCTCGAGATCGGCCATGGCCGCCAGCAGGGCGATGCCGCCGGAAGCACACGCCGCCTCGTGCCGGGATGCCGGGATGCCGGCCAAGGCCGGCTCGACGGTCGCGGGCATGGCACCCAAGTGACCCTGCCCGGTGAACAACTGCCCGAAGGCGTTCCCGACGTGGATGACCTCGATGTCCTCCGGGCCGACGCCGGCCGCCGCCAAGGTCCCCGCCACCACCTCGGCGGTCATCGCCGTAATGTCACCGCCCTCCTTGGTCCAGTTGCGGGCGTAGTCGGTCTGGTAGCCGCCGAGGATGCCGATCATGGGTTCAGGGTAGGCGCGGTGCTGACCATCCGGCACCCAAACCCCCAGCCCCCACCGACTGGGTGCCCACACGACAACACAGTCGACCATCAGCCACCCAAACCCCCAGCCCCCACCGACTGGGTGCCCACACGACAACAGCCCGCCTAGTGTTGAGCCCGTGAGCGACGTGTACATCCTCGACTGGGTCCGGACTCCCCGCGGCAAGGCGAGTCCGAAGGGTGGCTTGCACGATCTGACCGCGCTGGACCTGGTCACCGGACTGCAGAACGCCCTGGTCGAGCGGGGGCTGGACCCCGATGCGGTCGAGGACGTGCTGCTCGGGGTCGCGTCCCAGGCCGGCGAGCAGGGTGCCGACCTGGCCCGCACAGCCAACCTCCTGTCCGGATGGTCCGCACCGGGGGTGACACTCAACCGCTTCTGCGCCTCGGGGATCGACGCCGTCGCGACCGCCGCCGCCCGCATCCGCGCCGGCGACTACGGCCTGGCCGTCGCCGGTGGCGTCGAGAGCGTCTCCCGGGTACCGATCTTCAGCGACGGTGGAGCGTTGTGGACGGATCCGGCGGTCGTCGACACCGTGGGCTCGGTGCACATGGGGATCGCCGCGGATCTCAATGCCACCCGGGAGGGATTCACCCGCGAGGAACTCGACGCCTACGCGGTGGAAAGCCACCACAAGGCCGCCCAGGCCTGGGAATCCGGTGCGTTCGACCGCAGCGTCGTCGGTCTCAACGACCTCGAACGCGACGAGTTGATCCGGCCCGGGGTCGACACGCAGGCCCTCGCATCGCTGCCACCCGCCTTCGCCGACCGTCCGGAGGACGACTCCCGGGTACTCGCCCGCTACGACGCGATCGACCACCTGCACACGGTTGGCACCTCACCGCAGATGGCCGACGGCGCGGCGCTGCTCGTTCTGGGCACGGAAGAGCACGCGGATCGCCTCGGCCTCACCCCCCGCGCCCGCATCCTCAGCAGCGCAACCGCCACCTGCGACCCGGTGCTCATGCTCACCGCCGGCCAAGAGGCGATGGAGATCGCCATCGAGCGAGCCGGTCTGAAACCCGCCGACATGGACGTGTTCGAGTTCGCCGAGGCGTTCGCGGCGCTGTGCCTGCGTTTCCGAAGGGACCTCGACGCCGGCCTGGACCGGATGAACCCGAACGGCGGGACGATGGCGATGGGGCACGCCTTCGGCGCCACCGGAGCGATCATGGTGGGCGGCGCAGTCGACGAGCTCGAGCGCCGCGACGGCCGGTACGCGGTCGCCGGGGTCAGTGGGGCAGCAGGGCTCGGCGTCGGAGTGGTTCTGGAGCGGGTGGTGGCATGACCTCCACCTTCGATGCTGATGCCGGAGTCGTCGCGGTCAGCGGACTGACCAAACGTTTCGGCGCGGTGACGGCGGTCGACGACCTGTCGTTCACCGTGACCCCCGGACGGGTGACGGGCTTCCTCGGCCCCAACGGCGCGGGCAAGACCACGACCCTGCGCATGATCCTCGGCCTCGCCACTCCGGATGCCGGCACTGTGACGATCGGCGGGGTCGGGTACAGCGAACGGCCCAGGCCCGCGCACCATGTCGGCGCCGCCCTCGAGACGGCCAGCTTCCACCCCGGCCGCTCAGCACGCGATCACTTGCGCGTGTACGCCCCGGAGGTGGGGGTTCCGGACAGCCGCTGCGACGAGGTGCTGTCCCTGGTCGGGCTGATGGAAGCGGCCGACCGCAGGGTGGGCGGCTTCTCCCTCGGGATGCGCCAGCGGCTGGCGCTGGCCACGACCCTGCTCGGCGACCCGCAGGTCCTGCTGCTCGACGAACCGGCAAACGGCCTCGATCCCGAGGGAATCAGATGGCTACGGCAGTTCCTGGGCTACCTGGCCGGTCAGGGGCGTACCGTTCTCGTCTCCTCACATGTGCTGTCCGAGGTGCAGCAGACTGTCGACGACGTCGTCATCATCGCGAAGGGCCGGCTCATCCGGGAGTCCTCGCTGGCTGATCTCGAGAAGCAGGCGCGACCCGCGGTGAGAGTGGTCTCGCCGGACGCAGAAGGGCTCGAGCGTTTGGTGCGCGAATCCGGTTGGCTGGCTCAATTCGAGGCGCCGGGGATCGCCGCCATCAGCGACCAGCACGCCTCGGACGTGGGGGCGGCGGCGTTCGCTCACGGGCTCGAACTGCATGAACTGCGCGCGGCGGGGACGAACCTGGAGGACCTCTTCCTCGCATTGACCTCCGAGCAGACATCGTGATCGCCGCGCTGCGGACCGAGGTCCGCAAGACCACCACCACGCGGGCTTGGTGGATCAACGCCACGGTCATGTTCGGGTACATGCTCGTGCTGGCCGCCATCATGGCCGCGTCGTTCGTACTGAGCATCCGCAGCGAGGGGGCGTCTTCCACAGGATTGCCCGGCGGCGGCACCTTGGACCCGGAGGCGATCGCCTCGTCGGTGTACACCCTCGCGGTCGCGCTCGGCTACATCTTCCCGGCGGTCCTCGGTGCGCTCGTCGTGACCTCGGAGTTCCGGCATCGCACGATCACACCGACCCTGCTCGCGGAGCCGCGGCGCACGCTGGTCCTGGTGAGCAAGCTGGTGGCAGTACTGCCGTTCGCGGTCGTCGTATCGGTCGCCGGGGTGGTGGGCACGGTACTCGGTGGTGCCGGCACGCTTGCTCTGATGGGTGAGCCCACATTCCTCAGTGACACGGACATGGTGCGCACCATCGCGATGTCAGTCGTTGCGCTGGTCCTGTGGGCACTGGTGGGGGTGGGCTTCGGTGCCGTGCTCACGAACCAGGTCGCCGCGATCGTGGTTCTGCTGGTCTTCACGCAGTTCGTCGAGCCGTTGCTGCGCATCCTGATGGCCCAGTTCGACGCGACCGAGACGCTGTCGAAGTTCCTTCCGGGGGCGGCGGGGGAAGCGATCGCCGGGTCGAGCCTCTACGTGAGCTCGGGTCTGGCGGACCTGCTGACCGCGTGGCAAGGGGTGCTGGTGTTGCTCGGCTACGCGCTGGTGTTCCTCGTGATCGGACGGCTGACCACGTTCCGGCGGGACATCGGCTAGGTCGCGAGAACCAAACGGCTGTGGCCCCCGTCGACGGACAGGGGCCACAGCAAGCAGCAGACCTACAGGGACGACTGCTTGTAGGTCAGGGTGATCTGGGTGGGGGTGTCGGCGGCCTGGAAGGTGCACTTCCACTTCACCTTCTCGTACTCCCCGGCCGTGCCCGGGTTGACCACGGAGATGGACTTCACTTTGCAGCGGTAGCCCTCCGCCTTCACGACCGTGCTCTTGCTATCGGCCTCGCCGTCGGTCGCCTTCGCCACCTTGGACACGGTCTTGTAGGTGATCATGCTGGTGAAGGCGCGCGAGACCTCCTCGGCCTCGACCTGGATCTTGGGCATCTTGCCGGCCGAGCTCAGGGGCCCGATGTACTGGGCGTCGAGCGCGGTGATCACGACCTGGGCCGGATCCTGCGCAGCGGCGGCCGGAGTGATCGCGGCGGCCCCCAGCGCGGGGACGGCCAGGGCGACCGCAAGGGTGGCAGTCTTCTTCATGTGTGCTCCTCAAAGTGGGTGGTGATGCCCCGACACTAGGGCACCGCATGTGGCAGATCGCGGAGGTCTTCACACACATTGATGCGGTCGTTATCTGTTCGTGTCCCTCCTAGGCTGGGCAAATGAACCCCACTCCCGCGGACCGCGCCAGGCAAGCCATCAGCGACTCAGGCGTTGCATTCGTCGTCACCGAACACGGGCCGGTGCGCAGCCTCGAAGAAGCGGCCGAGGCGCGTGGGCTCACCCCCGACCGCGTCCTGAAGTCGATCGTCGTGCGGCGCGGCGAAGGCGACTACCTGTTCGTGCTGGTGCCGGGAGGCCGGGCCATCAGCTGGCCGAAACTGCGCAGCCTGCTGGCGGTGAACCGGCTGTCCATGCCCAGCGCCGACGACGCCCTCGCCGTGACCGGGTACGCGCGCGGCACGATCACCCCCTTCGGCTCGCTGAGCGACCTGCCAGTGATCGCTGACGCCACGATCCCCGCCGGCCACGTGTCCGTCGGAGGCGGTGCACACGGGGTCGCATTCACGGTGGATTCCGCCGATCTCGTGCGGGTCCTGGATGCGCGAGTGGCCGACGTGACCGAGGCCGAGTAGCCCGGTTGCGACCCCGAAACGACGCGGGGTACTGTATACCCCAGGGGGTATAGGAGAAATGAGGATAACGATGGAAGAAACGATTGCCACGCCCATGCCGAGGATCGGGGATCCCGCGCCGGAGTTCACCGCAGTCACCACCCAGGGGGACATCAATTTCCCGGGTGACTACAAGGGCAGCTGGGTCATCCTCTTCTCGCATCCGGCCGACTTCACGCCTGTCTGCACCACCGAGTTCATGACCTTCGCCTCCATGCAGGACGAGTTCGCCGAACTCAACACGAAGCTCGTCGGCCTGTCCGTCGACGGTCTCTACAGCCACATCGCATGGCTGCGCACGATCAAGGACAAGATCGAGTTCAACGGCATGAAGGACATCGAGGTGACCTTCCCGCTCATCGAGGACATCACGATGAAGGTGGCCGAGAAGTACGGGATGATCATGCCCGGCGAGGACAGCACCAAGGCCGTGCGTGCCGTGTTCGTGATCGACCCGAAGGGCACGATCCGCACGATCATCTACTACCCGCTGAGCCTGGGCCGCAACTTCGACGAGCTCAAGCGCGTGATCGTGGCGCTGCAGGCCGCCGACGCCCTCGAGGTGGCGACTCCGGCCGACTGGCGCCCCGGCGACCGCGTGATCGTGCCGCCGGCCGGCTCCTGCGGTACCGCCAAGGAGCGCATGGACGGTGAGGTCGAAGGGGTCGAGTGCGTCGACTGGTTCTTCTGCACCAAGGCCTACAGCGAGGACGAGGTCTTCGCCGCCATCAAGTAGTGCGCATGCGCGATGCCGCCGGGGTCATCCCGGCGGCATCGTCGCGTCAGGGCTTCGGCAGCCGCTGCGCCAGTTTGTCGAACTTGAGGGCACCGAGGCCGGAGGCCTTGTCGTAGCCCTTCTTGGCCGCGCAGCACCCCTTGTCGAAGACATCGTTGTTACCGGTCACGATGTCGAAGAAGGTGCTCGGCTTCTTGTCTGCCAAGTGGTAGAACAGCGGTTGCACCTGGCCGAGCGCCGGACGCCCCTTGACCCGCTCGTTCGCTGCGATCAGCCCGATCGTCGATGCGGTGAACGGCGTCGCGGCACTCGTTCCACCGACCGGGAAGAGGCCGAGTTCTCCGGCCTCGTTGAACACCGTCACCACGGGCCATCCGGGCGTCTCTGCGGCGTGCGCCACGACGTCCGGAACCGTCCGCATGGACGACTTGGTCACGCTCTTGGGCTGCCACCACGGACGCTCGAACAGGATCGACGTGCCACCGCCGCCACCGCTCGATGAGTCCAGCGGCGGCGCGGCAGCCGGCCCGAACCACACCACCTCGTCGGCGCGCTTGTTCGCTGCGGTCAGCTCGATGCGGCTGCCACCCACCGAGGTCACGTGGTGACTGGAACCCGGGTAGTCCACGGCCAAGCGGGTGTTCCCCTTGCCCGTCTCGTTGTTGACGCAGTCACTGGAACCACGGTCACCGGCCGCGGAGAACATCGAGACACCTGCCAGCGAGAGCCTGGCAAGCACCGACTCCGTCATGGTGATCCCCACCGTCGAACTCTTTCGCTGCTGCGGTTCGCACGAGCCGTAGGACGTCGTGATGACGTCCGGCAACTTGTTCAGGCTGAACGCCGTGGACCAGATCAGGAAGTCCCGCATGTCCACGCTGGATGTCTGCACGACAGACACCTTGCTGCCGGCAGGGAGCACCGAGTGGACGACCTGGACGTCGAGGTCACCCTCGTCACCCTCCGGCAGATCCCCCGTCAGCCCCGGGACGTCCACGCGATCGAACGACACCGCGGGCAACTGGAAGCACTCGGCGAACATGGCCAGCGCCTCGTCCGAGAAGCCGTCACCTTCGGCCAGGATGACGACCCGCGCCGCCTTCGCGACCTTCGGACCGGCTGGCAGCGAGTCCAGCCCGTAGGCGGTGCGCAGTTCGTTGACCGAATATGTGTACCCGCTGAGTTCTGGGTCGGTCACCAAGCAACTGTTCAGGGGTGTGCCGGTCTGCACCCCGTCGTACGGCGGGTTCTTCGATGACAGACTGCTGGTCGCCCCGCCGAAATCGGACTGGACGTCGTAGCCGAAGAACTCGCGGATCCCCTCCGCTTTGCCCTTCGGGAAGCTGGCAGTCGTCGCGTAGATGGTGACGGTTCCACCCGGCAGCGGGACCTGCTCCGCCCCGACGGCTTTGCCCACCCAGTTCTTCATCTGCTTGGCCGTGCCGCTCACCCGGGCGAACACACCGGTGTCGTCGACATGCAGTTTGAGGCCGTACTTCTTCACACTGGCGCGCGCAGCCTTGATGGTCTTCGTGCTCGCGCCGTACTTGCTGGCCACCTTCTTGCGCGAGGGGAACTGCCGGTAGGACGACGACGTCGGGTCCGACATCTTTCGCAGTCTCTTGATGGCCGCTTCCTCGGGCCGGTCGAGACCGACATAGAAGCTGACCTTCGTCTTGTTGGGGATCGAGTTGTCGGCCGCGATCACGGCGGCACCCACACCACCTGGGACCGAAGCCCCGACCGCCGGCACACCGGCCGCCAATCCCAGCACCATCGCCCCCGACGCCACCACTGCAACTTGCCGACCGTACGCCATGCGCTCGCCCTCTCCTCGAACGCCCTTCAATTTAGGGATCCACGTTTCGTTACGTGCGGTATCCAACCGATCACGCAGCGTTCTTCACTCTCTGTTACGTCCGCACAGCGGCCGCGCAGACAGTGGCACCCACATCGCGCACGGTGTCGAGGGTCGCTGAGTCCGGCTGCCCCACCACGGACACCACCTGCACGACCTGCCGCCACGTCAGCGCGCCGGCCAGTTTCGTCACAGATGAGACCGCTCCGGCGGTGTCGTCGTTGCCATGGACCACCAGCCCCCAGGGCATCCCCCGGGTGGCGTCCATGCAGGGGTAGTAGATGGTGTCGAAGAAGTGCTTCAGCGCTCCACTCATGTAGCCGATGTTGGCCGGGGTGATCATCAGGATCGCGTCGGCGGCCAGCACATCACTCGCGGTCGCCGACAGTGCGGGTTCGGCCTGCACGTCAACGTCTGCCAGTTCCGGCACACGAGCCCCGGCGACTGCGGCCTCGAGCAACTGCCGCACCGCGGGCGACGGCGTGTGGTGAACGATGAGAAGGCGCGCCATGCCTGCGACGTTAGCGACGAGCCGCCGATCCAGCCACGCCCCGGCATCCCGGTTAGAGACCGGCAGCCCGGTTAGAGACCGGGCATCCCCGTTAGAGACCGGGCATCCCGGTTAGAGTCCCACGGGCGTCTACGACTAACCGGAGTGCTCGATCTCTCACCGGAGTGCCGATCTCTACCCGGAGTGCTCGATCTCTCACCAGAGTGCTCGACCGCCGTTGAGGTGGCTGCGGGTGGTAGCGCGAACCGAGCCCCTGCCGGTTCAGACTGGACGGGTGAAGCACACGCACCGACGCACCCTGTCGGTGGTTGCCGATCTGCGATCCACGCTTCATGTGAGGTTGCGGACCTCTTTGGTGCAACCGGCAACCGCGGTTCAACTCCACGATGCGAAAGTCCGAATCAGCTGGTCTCCCGACCATGGTCCCGACGTGGACCTCGCAGTGCTGTCCGAACTCACCGGCTTCGACACAGAGAGCTTCTTGCCGGAGCTGTCCGGGCCGATCCCCGAGACGCTGACGACCACCGTCGGACGCGGGGAGTTCGCGGTCGTGGACCTGAGCGCACCGCGCTTCTGCGAAGAACTCGCAGACGTCGGACCGGACTTCGGGCTGGTCGGACGGGCACTGCTCGGCGAGAACTTCGACCAGGCGGAACTGCGCGCCTCGTTCGCGACCACTCATCAACGCGCCGTGATCGTGGCCAACATGGAGATCGGCCACAAATGGCGAGGGGCGGCCTACGGTCTGCTGGCCACCGAACTGGTCCTGGGCGAACTCGGCCGCTGCGCGGACGTCGCCGCACTCTTCCCCATGAAACCGGGGCTTGAGGATCTCGCGGCGCGCGATGCTTCCGCCCGTGCCCTCGCGGACTACTGGGGGCGGATCGGATTCGCCGAGTTCAACGGAATCATGGCGATGCAGTTGCCGGTTCCCGCCGGATAAACGTACGAAACTGGTTGGCGCGCCGCGGACACGCCGCTCGAACTGTCCAGCGATCGGCGTGTCGCGGGTTTGGAGGCGCTGCGCCGACCAGTTCGATACGCCGGGCGGCGAAGCGTCGTCTTCGAGACCACCCACCCGGCGTACGATGGTGATCAAGGACGCCGCCACGGTCGTTTCCGGCGCAGCGGTGTCGGTGGGGAGGTGTGCCACATGGCGGTATCCCCCTTCGGCGCACTCGTAGCCGCCGCCCGCGTCACCGTCACCCAACGCTCTGCTGAACCCATCTTCGAACGCGAGTTGCTCGCCGGCAGCGGCGAGGTCGTTGTGCTGTCCGGCGGTGCCGCGCTCGGTTCGGCGCAAGTCGGGATGCTCGAGGCGCTCGCTGCGGCGGGCGTGAAGCCGGCTCTGCTGCTCGGGACCTCAGCGGGCGCCATCAACGCGAGTTTCTTCGCCAGCGATCCAACCCTGCGAGGCGTGCGGAACCTGGCCGACATCTGGATGGAACTGACCACCCGCAAGGTGTTCGGAACCACGACCCACCGCGCTGCGAACCTCCTGCGGGGCCGCTCCGGCCTGTCCTCCCCACAAGGCCTGCGCGAGGTCATCGCCGAGAACCTTCCGTACTACCGGATCGAGGACGCGCCTACTCCGGTCGGCGTCGTGACGACGCACCTGCGGACTGGTACCGCGGTCCTGCACCGCAGCGGATCCGCCGTCGAGATCCTGCTGGCCTCAGCCGCCATCCCCGGGGTGTTCCCGCCTGTGCGGCTCAGTCCTATGTCCGCGCCGACCCGACCTGGGACGCACGTCGACGGCGGCGTGCGCTGCATGGTTCCGGTCGAGATGGCGCTCGCGCAGAGGCCGAAGCGCGTCTGGGTGCTCGATGTCGCCTCGGCGGTGAAGGCGACCCGCAGCTACCACCCCGGCAGCCTGGATCCGGTGGCCACCGGGTTTGCGATGGCGCTGGCCGCGCAGGCCGACGCGACCGAGGAGGCCGAACACGACACGCACGTGCGCGTGATCAACCTGCCGATGGGTGCGGTGCGGCGGCTGCGCTCGGCGATGGACTTCAGCCGCGGGAAGGCCCTCTACGACGCGGGCCGGGACGAGGCGGAGAGGGTTCTGGCGTCGGTTCTCTGAGCAACCTACGGTACCGTAGGTTTGTGAGTTCACTCCACGTCGAGACCAAACCCCGCTTGCGTGGCTGGCTTCACTTCGGCGCCGGACCCCTGTCGTTCGTGCTCGGACTCGGCCTGCTCGCCGCAACCCCGACCTTCGCCGAGCGGGTCGCGGTGGCCATCTACGTCTTCACCACCGTGCTGCTGTTCTCGGTCAGCGCCTCTTACCACCTCGGTGCGGGTGGCCCGAAGGTCAACGCGTTCCTCAACCGCCTCGATCACGCGAACATCTACCTGTTCATCGCGGGAAGTTACACACCGTTCGCGGTAGCACTCGGGGGAACACAGGGCTGGGTGATTCTGGCTCTCGTGTGGTCGATCGCGGCCATCGGTCTGGTCGCACGGGTGACCTGGCGCGGGGCTCCGCGCTGGCTGGCTGTCGGCTCGTACATCGGGCTGGGCTGGGTCGCGATCTTCTTCCTGCCGGCGATCTGGCAGGCGTTCGGCGCGGGGGTCGTGCTGCTCATGGCCCTCGGCGGGCTGCTGTACACCGCGGGCGGGGTCGTCTATGCCCGCAAGAAGCCGACCTTCCACGAGGGCTGGTTCGGATACCACGAACTGTTCCACGCGCTGACCATCGCGGCGTTCCTGGCGCAGTTCATCGGGATCGCGATCGCGGTGACGTAGCGTCACCACCACCGGCACCCGAGCACCACCGCTCACCGGGTAGCTCCAGGATGGAGCCACCATGACCAACTCACCATCCGGCTGGCGGCAGGCCCGCGCGATCCTGCAGTTGCCCTTCGTGGTCACTGTGGTGGTGCCCGCCTGCGTGCTGCTCCTGGAAGGTGCGCCGCGCCTTGCGCCATGGCCCGGGTGGTTGCTGGGACTGCCGCTCGCCCTAGCCGGCTTCGCGCTGATGGCAACGACCATTCGGTTCTTCGCGCGTTCGGGCGAGGGAACGCTGGCCCCCTGGGATCCGACCCGCCGACTCGTTGTCGCCGGACCGTACCGTCACGTCCGCAACCCGATGATCACGGGAGTATTCGCCGTCCTGCTCGGTGAATCGCTTGTGTTCCGCAGCGCCGGCCTGTTCCTCTGGTTCGGCACATTCGTCGCGATCAACCTCGTCTACATCCCCCTGGTCGAGACGCCCGCGCTGCGGGCGCGATTCGGCGCGGACTACGACGAGTACGCGGCCAACGTGCCCGCGTGGATCCCGCGCCGGACACCGTGGGAACCACCACGGTGAGGCCTGCGCTGCTCAGGAGGTTTCGAAGGGCACGCCCGGCGCGAAGTAGGCGATCGACGCCTGCACCGACCGCAGTTGGCGCAGTGACTGCCGCAGTCCCGCCGCCGGAGCCACTCGCGCCTGTTTGCGGGAGAAGCAGTACTGCGGGCCGTTGGCCAGCGAGTAGTCGACGATGACCTCGCCGCCGTAGGGGCGTCCGTTGGTGCGGCCGGACAACGTGAGCCGCTGCCGGAAGTAAAGGGGGCCGTACCCGCTCTCGGGCAACTGGCGGATCTGCGACTGCCCGATCCTGACCCTTCGCCACGACTGGCGCAGAGTGCGACGGACGTCTGCCCGCTGCTCGGCGAAGTGTGCGTTCACCGAGGCTTCCACGGAGTCCCCCGCGGAGCAGAGCACCGGACTGGCTCCGTAGTCCAGGAAGAGCCGCTGGTTGCCCGACGTGATGCTGATGCCGTTCGTACTGTCGACCGACGTCCAACTGCGCGGCGCGAACCAGCTCCACCACTGCGAGTTCTGGTGCTTGATCGACCCCGGCGGCAGTTTCGTGGGCGTGGCGGCCTGGGTCGGCACGGCAGCGAAGGTCAGTCCCGCTGCCAGGACACCGATGAATGCACGGGTGATGGTCAGCATTGGCTCACTCTACGACGGCGCTCGGAATCGGGAAAGGCCGCAGATTCGAAAACTCGTCGCAAAAAGTTGTTGTTCCGCTCGCCCCACCGCGCTCCTACCTGTGTAAGCCACCTACCCAAGGAGCACCCGATGAACATCCTTCCCGGCATTCTCACCGCAGCGGTCCTCGTCGCCACCCCCGGCCTGGCCTTCGCCGACACCCCGGCCCCGATCCCGAACAACGGGCCCGGTCAGTTCGCCGACGCGCCGCTGAAGACCTCCAACCACGCGATCACCGGCACGAGCCAGGACTGGGGCCTCGACTGGTTCGAGGTGCGGTTCGACGCCACCCTGAAGAACGCGGTCCTGCAGGTGTCCACACAGGCCCCGAAGCAGAACGCGCAGGGCGTCTACTCGATGGGCTCGAGCCAGCCCGTCGCCCTCACCGGCAAGGGCGCCGGCAACCCCGATCCCAACAGCCTCGCGCTCCCCGGCCAGAAGTACGCGTTCACACAGCGAGTCGAGGGCCTCAAGCAGGGCACGACCTACCACTACCTGATCAACCTCCCGGTGGGCGCTGGCTTCAAGCCTGTCCAGATGGTGGGCAGCGTGCGCACCGAGCACCACAGTGCGCACACCATCACCCGTCGCACCAACGCCCTCGACCTGGACTTCACGGCCAGCGCAGGCTCGGCCACCGTCTCGGTGTCGACATCACCGCAGATCGTGGGCAGCAAGCTCAAGGGCAGCACCGCTGTCGTCATCAAGGGCAAGCCACAGGGCGACACCTCCCGCTTCACTCACACATTCGCGAACCTCACGCCGGGCACCACGTACTACGTGCTGGCGGTGGCCGGTGGACAGCACACCACGCAGCGCCTGACCGAGACCAGCACGAAGAGCCAGCAGATCGAGGTGGCCGTCGAGAAGATCAAGGTCATCGACGACGCCGACGCCGGTCTTCGGGGCAAGGGCGAACTGCTCTTCCAAGTCCGCGGCACGACCTCGCCGTCCAAGAGCGGTGCCTGGGGCAATCCGTTCGGAGAGACCAAGATCGGATCCGGCGACACCGTGACGCCCACCGCCGCCAAGGCCCCGCGGCACGTGTTCACCACCAAGAAGTCGGCGTTCACGGTGCAGGTCGAGGGCCGGGAGTCGGACTGGGTCGGCAAGTCGGAGCGCACGTTCTGCGAGAGCGCCTACCGTCAGCCCGGCGAGAACCACACAGCCCGTTGGCTGAACTCCGGCGACAGCGGCAGCAACTGCTACCAGTTCTCTCACGCGCAGACCTCCTTCGACCTGAAGCAGGGCAAGGCGCAGACCAAGACGTTCACCGTGGCCCGTACCCCCGACCTGCGCTTCGAGGTCACCGTGCGGATGACGATGAAGGCGGTCTGACTCCCTTTCACGCAGGACTCCCCGGCCAGCGGTGGTCGGGGAGTCCTGTCGTGTCCGGGCGTCATCGGCTGCTGGTGTTGACTGCTGCGCGGTTACGGGTTTCGGGGTACGGAATCGGCAACCGTGCAGCAGTGAACTGTATACAGACGCCGGAGTACGCGGAGGTGATCCGGACAGCCGCAGTAGTGGACGTTGGGAGGTCAGCAAGGGGCCATCCTGCTGGCTGGCCGGAGGCGCGCACACCAAGGCGACCGCCTGTCGCTCACCGGCTGCGTCGAGCCGGTCCAGAAGGGCGGACCGGCCAATGAGCTGGTCGCTGAGTCCGGGCAACTGGACGCGCGGTCGCGGGACCACCCGGGACGCCGGACCAGGCTCCTGGCTGCTGGTGTTGTTCACGGGGTTCCAGTCCTCGCCCCGAGTCTCGGCTGCTCGAGCCCGCTGGGAAGCGCACCAGCAAGCCCGAGGCGTTCACGGTCGAGGAGTTGCGCCGGTTGGCATCTGCCGCCGAGGGGCACCGCCTCGAAAGTGCCTTTCGGCTCACCTTGAGCGGCCTGCGCCGGTCCGAGGTCATGGGGCTGCAGTGGGAGGACTTCGACGGCAAGCGGCTCGCCATCCGGCGCTCACGGGTAGCGGTGGCGAAGGTGGGCGATTCGGTGGGCGCGACCAAGACGCTCAGGGGGTCGCGCATCCTGCCGCTCGACGACGCGCTGGCGAGGTTGCTCACCGCGAAGCGGCGTGAGGCGGCTGCCATCGCCGGGTGGATCGTCACCGACGAGTACGGACGCGCCATCAGCCCCGAGGTCTACTCCGACGAGTGGGTGGAACTCTGCAAGCGGGCCAAGGTCCGGCCGCTGGACCTGCGGGCCGCACGGCGCTCCAGCGTGACCCATATGCGGGAGATCGGCGTCCCCGACCACCTCGTCGCGGCGTGGCATGGTCACGACGAACAGGTGATGAGGTCGTTCTACTCCGTCGCGCTCGACGACGGCCTCGCCGCCGCTGGTGCCCAACTGGGGGCCATCGTGGCAAGTTCGTGACAAGTTGAACAACGAAGAACCCCCGGCGGAGCCGAAACATGGCTCTGACCGGGGGTTTCTTTGCGCGCCCGAAGGGATTCGAACCCCTAACCTTCTGATCCGTAGTCAGATGCTCTATCCGTTGAGCTACGGGCGCTTCTGGACAAGTGTATCGGGTGGCCTATGCGCCATCTCGGTGAACCCTTGACCACCTACTGCTTCGTCATCGTCATGTCGAAGGCACTGTGATTGCCAGCACCTTTGGTCCAACTCACCACGAAGGTCAGCTCGCCGTCGTCGTACTCGCCCTGCCACAACGTGGCCTGCTCGGTCAGCACCACACCGCCGTCACTGGTGAGTGTGCCGGTGACGACCTCCTTCTTGGCCGTCCCGTCGATGTCGGTGTACTCGGTGTAGCCCCATAGCAGCGCCCCCTCCTGCCTCTCGATGACCAGCGTCTCCGGGCCACCCTTCGCAGTTCCCCCGGCATCGGCGTAGTTCGAGGCGCCGGTCCAGGTCCCCTGCAGATCGGGGAGGGCCGGGTCCGAACACCCCGCGAGTCCGGCAGCCAGCACTGCGGCGAGCACGATCACACGACTCATCTATTCCTCCCTTGTCGTGTGGAGGGATCGGCAGAGTCTCGGCCCGATCTTGAGGTGGGACACCCACCCGTTCCGGTGTTTCTCACGCCCGGGCACCCTGCCGGTACCACGAGGACCTATCCTGCGCGCATGCGCAGAATCCTCGTCGTCGGCGTTGCAGCGACCGCCATCACGCTCACGCTCCCGGCTCACGCCGCCGACACCACCGGCGCCGCCGGCAAGGACGTCCCCCAGGCCACGTGCTTCTGGTTCGGCCCCATGAGCATCAAGAACAAGGCCACGAACCTCGCCTACCCCGACGAAGGCGCCCTGTACTGGGGCGCACGCTTCCGGATCCCGACGGGGGCCACGCTGCGGCTCGAGGGCTCGTTCCCGCACGCGCGCTACATGTCCGTCAACGCCTACGGGAAGGTGCTCGGCGTGGACCACGCAGCCGTGGACGCCCTGGACGACACCGCGATCCAGCCCAACCCCGGCAGCATCAACCCCTATCTGCCCGGCGCAGACCGCTACGCCGCCAACCGTTCGTACACCTTGACCATGACCGACGGCGTGGCCTCCGACGAACCGAACGTGATCGACGCCCCGGCAACCAACGAGGCCGCCCAGGAGCTCATCTACCGCGTCTACCTGCCCGACGCAGCCAGCGACCGCAGTGCGGCCTCGCTACCCGAGCCGGTCCTCACGCTGTCCGGTGGTGAGGTCGTGCGCGGGCAAGCGCTGTGCGACGCGATCAACGACCCCCAGCGCTCCTTCTCCTTCCAGACCATGCCCGCACCCGTCTACGCCGGGCTGGTGAACCTGCCCGGCGCCGACCCGGCCAAGAACCCCTCCTACTCCCCTCTTCGCTGGGAGAAGTTCTTCAACCAGCAGCTCGCGTTGTCGGTGTACCGGATCGGCACCCCGACCGCCAAGGACCGCCGCAAGGACCTCGCGCTCGGTGAGATCGGCGGCTACTACGACAACCGGAGCGTCAAGTACGCGGTCGGCCCGATCAACGCCGCCTACGGCAAGGTCCTGGTCCTCAAGGGCAAACTGCCGACCACACCGGCCACCGGCCCGAAGGTCCGCACCATGGGATCCGGGCAGATGCGCTACTGGTCGATCTGCCAGAACGGCTCGCCGGTGGCGAC
>JACJWU010000011.1 GCA_020636995.1 Actinomycetota bacterium
AGGCGGTCCGGAACTGGAGCGGTGGCTCGAGGCCCGCGGCTTCACGTGGGGGCACATCCCGCAGTCCTGGGAGCGTGCGACGGTCGGCGGCTATGTGGCCACGCGCTCGGCGGGACAGACGTCGACCGGGTTCGGTCGCGCCGACGCCACCGTGACGAGTCTGCGGGTCGCGGCGCCGGCGGCCGACTACGCGTTGGGCAAGGCGCCGGGGACCGCCGCGGGACCGGATCTGCGGCAGGTGTTCCTCGGCAGCGAGGGCGCCTACGGGGTCATCACCGAGATCGGACTTCGGGTGCGTCCGCTGCCGGAGAAGAAGGTCTACGAGGGGTTGTTGTTCCCGAGTTTCGCCGCGGGTAAGCGCGCCTTCAGGCAATTGGCCCTCGAGCGCGTGCCGGCGGACATGATGCGGCTGTCCGACGCAGAGGAGAGTGCGGTCAACCTCGCGATGAGCGGGTTGTCCGGGGTGAAGAAGCAGGCGTTCGACCGGTACACCGCGCTGCGCAAGGTCGCCGGTGGGTGTCTGGCGATCGTCGGGTGGGAGGGGCCGGAGGAGGTTGTCGCTGTCCGCCGGGCGCACGCGTACCGCGTGTTCAAGGAGTTCGGGGCGGTGCGCCTGCCGGCCACGGTGGGCCGGTCGTGGGAGAAGAACCGCTTCGCTGCGCCCTACTTGCGCGACGACCTGCTCGACGCGGGGTACCTCGTGGAGACGCTGGAGACTGCCAACGAGTGGTCGCAACTCGACGCCACCTACGACGCCGTGCATGCGGGGTTGCGGGATGCGCTGGGTGAGCCTTTGATCGGGACGCACCTTTCGCACATCTACCCCACCGGGGCGAGTCTGTACTTCACCGTGATCACGCCGCTGGCCGACGACCCGGTGGCGCAGTGGCAGGCCGCCAAGGCGGCGGCGACCCAGGCGCTGGTGGACACCGACGCGACGATTACCCACCACCACTCGGTGGGCCGCGACCACGCGCCGTGGATGGCCGGCGAGGTGGGGGAGTCCGGGGTGGATCTGCTGCGGGCGATCAAGGCCCACGTGGATCCCGACGGGTTGATGAACCCCGGGGTGCTGGGGTTGGGGTAGGGCACCGGGTCCGAGTTGTCGGACGTCCTTCCGGGAGTGTCACGTTGCTGCAGGCCTTGCGCCGCGAGTGCCACGAACAGGTCGGTTTTGAGGAGTGGGATCGGTCATCTTCGTGGCACTCGGCGTGATCGGGCCGCGCTTTCGTGGCGGTCGGCGTGATCGGGCCGCGGTTTCGTAGCGGTCGGCGTGATCGGGCCGCAGTTTCGTAGCGGTCGGCGTGATCGGGCCACAACCTCTCCTGCCTGGCGAACGTCGCACCTGCGTACCCTCGGAACATGCCCCTTGAACTGCTGCCCGCCGTCGATGTCGCCAACGGTCAGGCCGTGCGCCTGGTCCAAGGGGAGGCCGGCTCGGAGACCGACTACGGCGACCCGCTGGCCGCCGCCCTCACCTGGCAGGAGCAGGGTGCGCAGTGGATCCACCTCGTGGACCTCGACGCCGCCTTCGGCCGGGGGAGCAACGCCGAGCTTCTGGCCCAGGTCGTCGGCGCCCTCGACGTCGCCGTGGAGATGTCCGGTGGCATCCGCGACGACGAGTCCCTGGCATCTGCGCTGGCCACCGGATGCCGGCGGGTCAACATCGGCACCGCCGCGCTCGAACAGCCGGAATGGTGCGCGAAGGTGATCGCGGAGTACGGCGACCGGGTGGCGATCGGGCTCGATGTGCGGGGCACGACGCTGGCGGCGCGGGGCTGGACGCAGGATGGCGGCGAGCTCTTCGAGACCCTCTCCCGCCTCGACGCCGAAGGGTGCGCCCGCTACGTGGTCACAGATGTGCGCCGCGATGGGACGCTGACCGGACCCAACCTCGACCTTCTGCGCGACGTGTGCGCCGCCACCGACCGCCCCGTGGTCGCGTCGGGCGGGGTTTCCACGCTCGATGATCTGCGCGCCATCGCCGGGGTGCCCGGGGTGGAGGGCGCGATCGTCGGCAAGGCGCTGTACGCCGGGGCTTTCACCCTTCCCGAGGCGCTGGCGGCCGTCCGATGAGTCTGGCCGTACGGGTCATCCCGTGCCTGGACGTCGACGCCGGGCGGGTGGTCAAGGGTGTGAACTTCGAGGGTCTGCGCGACGCCGGGGACCCGGTGGAACTGGCCACCCGCTACAACGCCGAGGGTGCCGACGAACTGATCTTCCTCGACATCACGGCCAGTTCCGGTGGGCGGGCGACCATGCTCGATGTGGTGCGCCGCACCGCCGACGCCGTGTTCATCCCCTTGACCGTAGGTGGCGGTGTGCGCAAGGTCGACGATTTCGACGCGCTGCTGCGGGCGGGGGCGGACAAGGTCGGGGTGAACACCGGAGCGATCGCCGACCCGGATCTGCTGACCCGTGCGGCGCGGCGCTTCGGCAGCCAGTGCGTGGTGCTGAGTGTCGACGCACGACGGGCGCGCGGTGCGACCAGCGGCTTCGAGGTCACGACCCATGGTGGTCGCAAGGGCACCGGCATCGACGCGATCGTGTGGGCGCAGAACGGCGCGCGCCTCGGAGCCGGCGAGATCCTGCTGAACAGCATGGACGCCGACGGCACTACTTCCGGATTCGACACCGAACTGATCTCGCTGGTCCGGGAGGCGGTGGACGTCCCAGTGATCGCCAGCGGCGGTGCGGGCAGGGTGGAGGACTTCGCGCCCGCTGTTGAAGCGGGTGCTGATGCCGTGCTCGCGGCCAGTGTCTTCCACTATGGGCAGTTGACGATCGGCGAGGTTAAGCAGGCGATGGCCGAGCAGGGGATCACGGTCCGACTCACTTGACCTGCGTACAGGTGTTCGATAGAGTGTGAACGTTGGGCTTCCCCCGATTCCCCCGCCGGGGGAAGCCCAACGCTTCCCGCCGGTTCTGATGCTTGGCCAACGCTCCCGGCGGTTGTCACGAATGGACAACGCCCCCGCCGGTCCCCATGTGTGACGAAGTTGTGGGTCCTCAATCCCGGTTTGTTACGAAGGTGCGGGGTCTGGGGGCCGAAACCCCGCAACAACGTGACAGACGGGATTTGGCGGGGCTCACCTTCGTCACAATTGGGTGGGGAGGGTCGCCAGGGGCCGGTGGGGAGGGTCGCTAGGGGCCGGCGGGGGGGTCGCGACGGGCCGGTGGGGAGGGTCGCCAGGGGCCAACACGGGACCACCGGTTCACAGGCGCGGCCCGGTGAACGGAGCCTCCATCGTGAGCGTGCATGTGATCGTGCGGTTGCCGTTCTCCCACTGCTTCTCGTTGGGCAGGAAGTAGCCCGGGATCAATGTCTCCGGCTCGTCGAACGTGGGCCGGTAGGTGTTGAAGGCGGTCGAGCACTGGTTCTGCGCGGAGGCCTTCATCGCGACCGATCCCGCCCAGTCGAGGTTGCTGAGGTCCACTTGGTCGAGGATCTGCCCGTCGTGTTCCTCGTCGCAACTCACCACGTAGACGCCGTCGGCGGTCATGATGTCGCCCCGGGCGTCGCGTGGGATCGCGTAGCAGTCGGCGAAGTAGAGGCTGGCGATCGGGCGCACCCCGGGCACGGTGTCGGCGGCCTCCTCGGAGGTGTCCGGAGCGTTGCGGATCATCCACACGGAAGCCACTGCGACCATCGCCGCCACCAGCAGGACGGTCAATGCAGCCGCCCACCGTGCGCCTCGTGACCCCATACCTGAATGGTCGCATGCGACAGCGGCGGCACAATGGCCCCATGGGCGACGTTTCGCAGGCTCTGGCAGCGCTGCAGTTCGGGCCGGACGGGCTGCTGCCCGCCATCGCGCAGCAGTGGGACACCGGCGAGGTGCTGATGCTCGCCTGGATGGATTCCGAGGCGGTGCGCCGCACCCTGGCCACCGGCCGTGGTACGTACTGGTCGCGTTCGCGCCGGCAGTACTGGACCAAAGGGGAGACCTCGGGCAACATTCAGCAGGTCAAGGAACTGCGTATCGACTGTGACGGGGACGCGATCCTGCTGCTGGTCGACCAGCACGGACCCGCGTGCCACACGGGACTGCGTTCCTGTTTCCAGACCGAGACCGTGGAGCTGGCGTGAGCGACGTGTACCGCCCGTGTGCCACCCCGAGCGGGGTCACGGCGCCCACTGCCGAGGGTTTTCGGCAACTGGCCAAGGACCGCCGGGTGATCCCCGTGGTTCGCCGCTTCCTGGTGGACGATCAGACCCCGGTCGGGGTGTTCCGCAAACTCGCCGGTGACCGCCCGGGCACGTTCCTGCTGGAGTCGGCGGAGAACGGCCACACCTGGAGCCGGTATTCGTTCATCGGGGTGCGCAGCGCTGCCATGCTCACCGAGTCGGACGGCCAGGTGCAGTGGGTGGGGAACCCGCCGGTCGGGTTGCCGACCACGGGACTGGCGGTTGAGGCGCTGCGGGACACGCTCGAGTCGCTGCGGACCCCGCGGCCGGAGGGGCTGCCTCCGCTGACCGGTGGTCTGGTCGGCTTCATCGGCTACGACGCCGTGCGCAGGTGGGAGAGGTTGCCCGACGACAACCCGGACGAGCTCAACGTCCCCGAGCTCGCGATGCTGCTCGTCACGGATCTCGCGGTGATGGACCACGTCGACGGTTCCGTATGGCTGGTGGCCAACGCCGTCAACTACGACAACACCGACGAGCGGGTTGAGCAGGCGTACGAGGACGCCGTCGCGCGCCTCGACCGGATGGTTTCTGACCTGCATGACCCGGTCCGGGCGGCGGCTGCCGTGGTCCCTGCGGCGCCCTCCCGCACCCTGGAGGTCAACCCGGACTACCGCGCCAAGGTCGAGGTGGCCAAGGAGTACATCCGGGCCGGGGACGCCTTCCAGATCGTCTTGTCGCAACGGTTCAGTCGGCCGAGTTCTGCCAGCCCGTTGTCGGTCTACCGGGCCCTGCGGATGACCAATCCGAGCCCATACATGTACCTGCTGAACATCCCCGGCAGCGATTCCATGGAATCGCCCGGATTCAGCATCGTCGGTTCGAGCCCCGAGGCGCTGGTGAAGTTGACCGGGGATGAAGCGATGCTGCACCCGATCGCCGGTACCCGGCCGCGGGGAACCACGCCGGACGAGGACGCCGAGCTTGTGGCGGACCTGCTGGCCGACCCGAAGGAGCGCGCCGAACACCTCATGCTCGTGGACCTTGGACGCAACGACCTGGGCCGTGTCTGCAAACCGGGCACCGTAAGCGTGGTTGAGTTCATGCAGGTCGAGCAGTATTCCCATGTGCATCACATCGTGTCGACCGTCGTCGGACGGCTGCAGCAGGGCGCTTCGGCGTACGACCTGCTGGCTGCGACGTTCCCCGCTGGAACGCTGTCGGGGGCGCCGAAACCGCGGGCGATGGAGATCATCGACGAGTTGGAGACCAGCCGGCGTGGGCTGTATGCCGGCTGTATCGGCTACTTCGACGTGGCGGGAGATATGGACACGGCCATCGCCATCCGGACCGCGCTGCTGCGTGACGGGATGGCACATGTTCAGGCAGGGGCGGGTATCGTCGCCGATTCCGATCCAGCGGCTGAAGACGAGGAGTGCCAGAGCAAGGCCGCGGCCGTCCTCCGGGCGTTGACCATCGCGGAGGAGCTATGACATCGCGTACCGCCGCACTGGTCCTGACGATCCTCGGCGCGGGACTGCTGTTCTTCCTGGCCGCGGGCGAGGCGGCCTCGGCCCCGGGTCTGATGGCGGGGTTGATCGCCATTGCGGCGATCTGGTTGGCATCGGGGAGGATCCGGTTCGTCCTGGCCGTGATCAGTGCGGTTCTGTGGCTGCTGGCACTGGTGCTGGCGGTTTTCGGGTCGGCGGCGGCCGTCGTTGCGGCCGTGGTCGGTCTGGCCGGCAGTGTTCTCACGCTGGCCAAGGGCGGGCAGTGGCCCGGGTTCTCGAGTCGGTACGCCCGGGCCTCCGACCTTGAGGAGGACGGGCTGATCAGCCCGCGCCAGATGTGGGAGAGTCTCGACCGCGGACTTGACCCGACCCGCAAGCCGGGGGACCCCGACTGAAGGTTGGGGCGGCACTCCGGTTAGAGGTCGTGCACTCCGGTTAGACCTTGTGCACTCCGGTTAGGGGTTTGCGGCTGTGGGGGACTAACGGATGGACCGGGAACTAACGGATGGACCGGGAACTAGCGGATGGACCGGGGTCCGGTGTGTGCGCGGTTGCCGGTTAGACCTTCTGCACTCCGGTTAGAGGTTTGCAGCTGGGGGGGGGGGACTAACGGCTGGACCGGGAACTAACGCCTGGCCCGACACGGCGAAGCCGTGGGGCGCGAGCGACGGGCTCTGGTTAGACTCCCGATAGCGAATCTGGAGGTTTCACTGATGCCGATGTATGAGAACCACCACGGCCGTACCGCGGCGATGTGGACCGGAACGACGATCGTGACGATCGGGTTCCTGGTGGGCACGATCGCCCTGACGATCGCGCAGCCGTGGCTGTTCTGGGTGGGCGTTGCGCTCATCCCGATCGGCGCCATCGTCGGCAAGGCCATGGCGATGGCCGGGATGGGACAGCCGCAGAAGGACGCCGCTGGACGCTTGCACGAGCCCGAGGACGCCGCGGAGAGAACCGACGCGTGACCGACAGTCGTGGGGTGGTGCTGGTCGTCGAGGACGAACCGGCGATCGCAGACCTGCTGCGGATGTATTTGAGCCGCGAGGGTTTCCAGGTGCTCGTGGAGGCCGAGGGCCAGGAAGCGCTGACAGCCGTGGCCGATCACAGGCCATCCTGCATCCTGCTCGATGTCGGTCTGCCCGGCATGGATGGGATCGAGGTGTGTCGCAGGCTGCGTGCCCAGCAGGACTGGACGCCGGTGGTCTTCTGCACTGCCCGTGACGATGAGGTGGACCGCGTGCTCGGTCTCGAACTCGGAGCCGACGACTACATCACCAAGCCGTTCAGTCCCCGAGAGGTCGTGGCCCGCGTCAAGGCCGTGGTCCGTCGCGCTCGCGGACCGCAAGCCCAGGCACAGACGGTACGCCTCGGCAAGGTCGAGATGGACCCGATGACCCGCCGTTGCACAGTGGACGGGCGACTCGTGGACCTCACGGCGACCGAGTTCGACCTCCTCTTCTATCTCATGACCCACCCCGGGCAGATCTTCAGCCGCGACCAGTTGCTCAGCGAGGTCTGGGGCTACGCCGCGATGGTGAACACGCGCACGGTGGACGTGCACGTGGCGCAGTTGCGCGGCAAGCTCGGCGAGAACAACATCATCCGGACCGTGCGTGGCGTGGGGTACGGCGCAGAGGTGAGCGAGTCCGGCCACGATGCCCAGTGATGCCCCGAACGAGATCCTGACCGAATCCGCGTCGTCGGACAACCACTCCCGGTCCTCCCTGGGCCTGCGAACCGTACTGGTCACCACGCTGGTCGCACTGCTCGCCGTATTGATGACCGGCCTCGCGGCTCTTCCCCTGCTGCGTGACGCGGAACTGCGTGACCAACGCAGGCAGTTGTCCCAGCTCGCTGATGCGGCTGCCGCCTCGACCCAGACCTCCGGACCCCTCACCGACGAGATCCAGGAGCGGCTGATCAACACCCTGCGGCAGGAGCAGGTGAGCCTGGCCCTGATCAGCCCCGGGGGCACCACGCCGGACGGCGTTTCGGCCTTGTCGGTCGCCCCGATCTGGACCACCGGGAAGGTCAGCAGCACCTACTCGGTGGACGGGCAGTCCTACATGCTCGAAGGCCGCCTGATCGCTGCCGACACCGCACTGCTGCTGATCCAGCCCACATCTGTGTCCGGCTTCGGCCTGCGGGAACTGTGGGGCCGGATCGGTATGGCCATCGTGATCGGCGGTGTGCTCGCGGCGATCGCCGGCGCACTGTTGGCGCGACGCGTGACCAGGCCGTTGCGCACGCTAGTCAATGCCGCCCGGCGGCTGCAGGCCGGCGATCGCAATCTGCGACTGGAACCGGAGGGCCCGGTGGAGGTCGCGGAACTGGCGGTCGCGTTGAACCAGCTCGGGGACAGCCTCGCGACCAGTGAGGCCAGACAGCGGGATTTCCTGTTGTCCGTGAGCCATGAGTTGCGCACTCCGATGACCGCGATCGGGGGATACGCCGAGGCGTTGGCCGACGGTGTCGTGCCCTCCGGTGACGTCGAGCGAGTGGCCGAAACGATGCTCTCTGAGACCCATCGCCTCGACGCCCTCATCGCCGATCTGCTCGACCTTGCCCGGCTGGGGGCGGTGGAGTTCCCGGTGGACATCGTGGAGGTGGATCTACGCGACGTCGCCCTGTCCGCCGACGAGGTGTGGGCCGACCGGTGTGCCGCGGAAGGGGTCGACTGGTACTGCCACGTTCCGGACCGACCGGTGCTCGTGCGCTGTGACCCGCGACGTGCTCGGCAGATCATCGACAACCTGGTGGCGAACGCCCTGCGCGTCACACCCGCAGGACACCCGATCATCCTGCAGGCGGCGATGGATCCGCCGGTGGGGTATCTGGAGGTCCGGGACGGCGGGCCGGGGTTGTCTGACAGCGATCTGGAGGTCGCGTTCGAACCGGCCGAGCTGTACAGCCGGTACCGTGGCCTGCGCCAGGTCGGTACGGGCGTGGGACTGGCGCTGGTGGGCCGGCTCGCGGACCGGCTCGGTGGTCAGGCGTCAGCGGGGCACGCGCCTGAGGGTGGCGCCTGC
The DNA here is from genome assembly GCA_020636995.1 of Actinomycetota bacterium. Classification (GTDB taxonomy): domain Bacteria; phylum Actinomycetota; class Actinomycetes; order S36-B12; family UBA10799; genus JADKAV01. Next base: position 8,676 of record JACJWU010000011.1, read on the forward strand.
TTCCGGGTGTCGTTCCCGCCGGTCGCCGGCTGATCCGCGATCGCACCCGGCGTCGAGCGTTGCAACCCAGCAGTGTCGCAGCCCTCGGTGACCCCGCCACGCGAAACCTCCGCGAAGCACGGCCCCTGGCGGGTATTCGTCCTACCCTGTAGGCATGAGTCGGTGGGATCGGATGCGGACACCCGTGTACGCGGCGGCCGGCGGGCTGGCGGCCTGTGCGTACGTGTACGTCAACGACCCGTCCGAACCCGGCCACTTCCCGCCCTGCCCCACCAAGGTGCTCAGCGGCCTCGACTGCCCCTTCTGCGGTGGTCTTCGCTCCACCCATGAGTTGATGCATGGGAACCTCTCCGCAGCACTGGACTTCAACGCCTTCACCGTGCTGCTGTTCATCCCCGCGATGCTGGTCGTCTACGTCGTGTGGACCCGCGATCAATGGCGCGGGAGGACGGAGGCGCGCAAGGTGCCGTTGTGGACCAACATCTCCGTCGCGGTGCTTCTGGTGGCCTTCACGGTCGTGCGCAACCTTCCCGGCATGCCACTGGGTACCTCCGCCTGAGGGGGTGCCCGGGCGCTTTCGGTGCGCAGTTAGTCTGACCATGTGAGCGTGCTGGACGACATCATCGCCGGGGTCCGGGAGGACCTTGCGGCGCGCGAACAACAGGTGCCGCTCGACGAGTTGAAGCGACGTGTCGAGACCGTGCCCGACCCCATCGATGCGTTGGCCGTCCTGCGCCAAGGCGGTGTGGGCGTCATCGCCGAGGTCAAGCGTTCCTCTCCCAGCAAGGGCTCTTTGGCGCCGATCGACGACCCCGCCCACCTCGCCCAGGCTTATGAGCGCGGTGGCGCCAGGTGCATCAGCGTCCTCACCGAGCAGCGACGTTTCGGCGGAAGTCTCGACGACCTCGCGGCCGTGCGCGCAGCCGTCGATGTGCCGGTGCTGCGCAAGGACTTCATCGTGACCTCCTACCAGCTCTGGGAGGCTCGGGCGTACGGCGCAGACCTGGCCCTGCTGATCGTTGCCGCGCTTGAGCAGCCGGCGCTGGTCTCGCTAGTCGAACGTGCCGAGTCCATCGGGCTACTGCCACTGGTGGAGGTCCACGACGTCGACGAGGTGGCTCGCGCCGTGGATGCCGGCGCGAAGGTGATCGGCGTGAACGCCCGCGATCTGCGGACCCTCGAGGTGGACCTGGGAGTCTTCGCCCGAGTGGCGCCGGCGATTCCCGAGGGCATCGTGCGCATCGCCGAGTCCGGTGTGAAGAGCCCGCAGGACCTGTTGGCGTATGCCGCCGATGGGGCCGATGCTGTACTAGTAGGCGAAGCACTCGTGACACAGGCCGACCCGGCCGCCGCTGTTCAGGACCTCGTGTCCGCAGGGGAGCACCCCGCAGTCCGTCACGCCGACTAGGAGGCTTTCACAGTGGGTCTGCCCGACGCCCGTGGGCATTTCGGACAGTACGGCGGCCGCTTCGTGCCCGAAGCGCTGGTGGCCGCACTCGACGAACTCGACGATGCATTCCGCAAGGCCTGGCTCGATGAGGCCTTCCACGCCGAACTCGACGCCCTGCTGCGTGACTACTCCGGGCGTCCCACCCCGTTGACGCCGGCCCCAGCGCTGGCCCGCGCTTTCGGTGTGCGGGAGGTGCTGCTCAAGCGTGAGGACCTTAACCACACGGGCAGTCACAAGATCAACAACGTCCTGGGGCAGGCGTTGCTGACCAAGCGCATGGGCAAGGCCCGCGTGATTGCGGAGACCGGTGCCGGCCAGCACGGTGTGGCCACCGCCACCGCAGCAGCACTGCTCGACCTCGAGTGCGTGGTCTACATGGGCGAGGAGGACACGCAGCGGCAGGCGTTGAATGTGGCCCGGATGCAGTTGCTCGGCGCCGAGGTCGTCCCGGTGCGCACCGGCAGTCGCACGCTCAAGGACGCGATCAACGAGGCCATGCGGGACTGGGTCACCAACGTCGCCACCACGCATTACCTGCTCGGAACCGTCGCGGGCCCGGCTCCCTTCCCCGAGATGGTGCGCGAGTTCCACCGGGTCATCGGCAAAGAGGCGCGGCAGCAGTGCCTCGACCGCGGCGGACTGCCCGATGCGGTGGTCGCGTGCATCGGCGGCGGGTCGAACGCGATCGGCATCTTCTACGACTTCCTCGACGACACCGAAGTGGCGCTGTACGGGTTCGAGGCGGCAGGCGACGGCATCGACACCGGCCGGCACGCGGCCACCTTGACGGCGGGGTCCGTGGGGGTCCTGCACGGCACCCGTTCCTATCTGCTCCAGGACGAGAACGGGCAGACCCAGGCGAGCCACTCAATCTCCGCGGGCCTCGACTACCCCGGGGTCGGTCCGGAACACGCGTGGCTGCGCGACTCCGGCCGTGTGGTCTACGAAGGCGTCACGGACACGGAAGCGATGGCGGCCTTCGAGTTGTGCTGTCGTGCCGAGGGCATCATCCCGGCCATCGAGAGTGCGCATGCGGTGGCCGGAGCCCGTCGGCTCGGGGAGCGTCTCGGCCCGGAGGCCACGATTCTGATCAATCTGTCCGGTCGCGGCGACAAAGACGTGTCGACCGCCGCGCAGTACTTCGGTCTGGGGGCGGTGTGAGCAGACTCCAGGAGGCCTTCGCCGCGGCCCGGGCGGAGGACCGGGCACTGTTGATCGGCTACATGCCGGCAGGTTTCCCGACCTGGGTGGATGCTGTGGCTGTCGTGTCGGCCATGGTGGAGAACGGCGTGGATGTCGTCGAGATCGGCCTGCCCTACAGCGATCCGCTGATGGACGGCCCGGTCATCCAGGCCGCTGCTGACCAGGCCCTCGCCCACGGCACCACGGTTGCCGATGTGCTGCGTACTGTCGAGGCGATCGCGGCCACCGGCGCCCCGACCCTGATCATGAGCTACTGGAACCCCATCGAGCGCTACGGCGTCGACCGGTTCGCGAAGGAACTCGCCGCGGCCGGGGGAGCCGGTGTCATCACGCCCGACATCATTCCCGAAGAGGCCGACGCCTGGGTGAGCGCGACCGACGACGCACTCATCGATCGGGTCTTCCTCGTCGCGCCGTCCTCACCGCAGGAGCGCATCGAACAGGTCGCGCAGATCAGCAACGGCTTCGTGTACGCCGCGTCCACGATGGGCGTCACCGGGACCCGCACGTCGGTCTCCGTCGATGCGCGCGCACTGGTGGCCCGCACCAGGGAGGTGACCTCGCAGCCGGTGTGCGTCGGTCTGGGTGTCAGCACGCCGGAGCAGGCCGCAGAGGTCGGTCGATATGCCGACGGTGTGATCGTCGGGTCCGCGTTCGTTCGGCTCGTGCTCGACGCCGAGTCACCCTCGCAGGCCGCGGCAGGGGTCGCAGAACTCGCAGCCGGCATGGCGGCCGCGCTGCGCACCGCCCGGCGTGGCGGCCAGGCATGAGCGAACGGACCAAGGACGTCATCGGGCTGGTGTTCCGCCTCGTCTTGGCGGGCATCCTGGGTTTCGCCGGACTGACCAAGATCTTCGAACCGGACGGCGCCAAGATCGCGGTCATGGCGTACCGGGTCTTCCCTGTCGAATGGACCGGCTTCCTCGGATGGGCACTACCGGCACTGGAGATCCTTCTGGCCGTGCTCCTGCTGGTCGGGCTGTTCACCCGTTGGGCGGCATTGGTGTCGGGACTGCTGATGGTCGCCTTCATCATCGGTATCGCCAGTGTCTGGATCCGCGGGTACTCCATCGACTGCGGGTGTTTCGGTGGTGGTGGGGATGTCACGCCGGAAGGCCGCACGTGGCGGTACGCCTCGGAGATCCTGCGCGACCTGCTGTTCGCGGGGATGGCCGCATGGTTGACGGTCCGCCCGCGCACCCTGTGGTCTCTGGATCGCGAGTCGGTGAACAGGCCAGTCGACGAAGACGTTTACTCTGAAGACTCGGAAAGGCAGGTCTAGCCACATGGCTGAGAAGAACGAATCCGCGAAGAGTACGCGCGAGAAGGCCGCAGAGGCACGTGCCGCCGCGCAGGCCGCTGAGCGGCGCCGCGAGCGCACGATCCGCATCGTGGGCGGTATCGCCGTCCTGGCCGTGGTCGCGATCATCCTCGGGATCGGCGTGATGCAGTCCCGCAAGGACGACACCCCGGCACCGAGCGCCGACTCCGCACTGCCCACCGGCGTGACCGCCGAGACCGGCTACGCCTTCCAGGTGAACACCGCAGAGGGCAAGCCCACGGTCGAGATCTTCGAGGACTTCCAGTGCCCGGCTTGTGCCAACCTCGAGGCCACCTACGGGCCGATGATCCAGGAGGAGGCAGCCGCGGGCAACATCCAGCTGTCGTACCGGATCATGACCTTCCTGGACAACAACCTCAACACCGAGTACTCGCTGAACGCCGCCAACGCGTTCGGCTGTGCCATCACCGCGGGTGTGGGGGAGCAGTACCACAACACCGTGTATGCCAACCAGCCCGCCAACGAGGGCGACGGCTGGACCGACGAGCAGCTCAAGCAGTTCGGCGCTGACGCGGGCTTGAGCGGAGACGCCCAGACCCAGTTCGACAAGTGCGTCGATGAGGGCACCTACAAGGGCTGGGCGCAGCTGTCGAACGAGGCGGCTTTCTCCGCCGGGGTCACCGGCACGCCCACAATCTTCGTGAACGGCAAGGAACTGCCGAGCTCGGCTCTGCAGAGCGAAGAGGCGCTGCAAGAGGCGCTCACCAACCCGCAGCAGTGACGCCGGCGTTCATCCCATCGCCACCTACAGGGGTGTGGGAACTCGGTCCGATCCCGGTGCGTGCCTACGCGCTCGCGATCCTGCTGGGAATCTTCGTCGCCATCTGGATCACCGACAAGCGGTGGCAGGCCCGCGGCGGAAAGTCCGGGCAGATCGCCGACGTCGCGCTGTGGGCGGTACCTGCGGGTATCGTCGGCGCGCGCCTGTACCACGTGATCACCGACTGGTCGACGTACTTCGGCGACGGGGGTCTGGGATTCGTCGCGGCGCTGAAGATCTGGCAGGGCGGTCTCGGGATCTGGGGTGCGGTGCTCGGCGGGGCGCTCGGCGCGTGGTACGCCTGCCGCCGGTACGGACTCCTGCTGCCGCCACTCGGTGACGCGCTTGCGCCCGGTCTTGCGGTCGCCCAGGCGATCGGACGCTGGGGGAACTGGTTCAACCAGGAACTGTTCGGGGAGCCCACCACGCTTCCCTGGGGGCTGCAGATCGATCCGGCGAACCGGCCGGCCGGCTACGAGCAGTTCGAGACGTTCCACCCGACGTTCCTCTACGAGTCGTTGTGGTGTCTCTTCGTGGCGGTGGCCGTCTGGTGGCTGGACCGCCGGTTCCAGATGGGGCACGGACGGGTGTTCGCCACGTACGTGGCGCTGTACACGGTGGGCCGGTTCTTCTGGGAACTGCTGCGCATCGACGATGCGACGCTGATCCTGGGGATCCGCGTGAACGTCTTCACCTCGGTGGTCGTCTTCGTCGGTGCGATCGCCTACATCCTGATCTCACGACGGTACGCCCCGGGCAGGGAATCCACGGTCTACCGGCCGGGCAGGGAGCCGGTGGAGTCGGCGGCCTGAGGCAGAGCCCGAGTGGCGCGAAGTGGTCGGTTTCATGGGCATGATCTCGACGTTTCCGCAGCACTCGCGTCCTCAGCTCAGGCCCACCTCGCCGGCCAGACCCAGCAGCGCCTCGCGAACCCGGTCCGGGTACTCGAGCACGAGGAAGTGGGTAGCGTCCCAGCGCTCCACACGCCCGGCGGGAGTGCGGTCGGCGGCCGCTTCGACCGCCATCGGATCCGTGACCAGATCCTGACCGGCGCTGACGTAGACGACGGGGCACGTCAGGGTGGAGACGTCCATGGTGCGATGCCTTCGCAACCCCCCGGCGAGCCGGCCGTACCAGTGCACGTCCATCCCGAGGAAGTCCCGCACCAGTTCACGCACATGTGCGATGTCGGCGCTGGCGCCGATCACGCCGTTCGAAGTGAGCCACTCCGCAGTGCGGGGGTTCGACCCCAACCAGTGCGCAACCGAACCCATCTGTGCCCCCGCCCGCTGCAACAGGGCGGTGGCGAAGCCGACCAGTGAGGTGGCCACCTCCCGCGGTAGCGCCGGGATGGGCAGCATCGCGTCGAAGGTGCCTCCCGGTATCCCCGCCAGTGCCAGCACGCCCGCGACCCGCTCGTCGGCAGCTGCGAGCTCGAGTGCGATGTTGACCCCCAGCGACCACCCGACCACGAGGTACCGGTCCCACCCGGCGTCATCGACCACGGCCAAGGCGTCGGCGACGTGGTCGGCCATCTCGATGCCGCCCTGTGGCACCTCCGAGGGCGGGATGCCGCGATGCCACCAGGTCCGCGCGTCGAAGCCGCAATCGGGGTCTTGCAAAGAAGGCCATGCGGCGGGGCTGGAGGCCAGGCCGTTGCAGATGAGAAGCGGTATCCCCGCCGCGTCGTTGCGCCACGCCGCGAGCACCGTGCCATCGGGACTGCGCACGGGGTACTGGGTCACAGGGACAGTGTGCACCGCTGCGGCCGTCCGGCGGGACTCGTGCCGGTGATGCCGCCGGTCCGTTTCCCAAGGGCCCGGGGGCGCCTGAACGGTGAGGCGGGTATGCTGAAGCGACTTCGGGCCAACGGCGTCCCGCGGGTGGGCGCAAGCGTGCGCACACCTGACCGGTGGACCAATCATCCTGGAGTGCGCATGACCCTCTCCCGCGGCCTGTACGACCCGGCGTTCGAACACGACGCCTGCGGTGTCGCCTTCGTGGCCACCATGACCGGGCAGCCGACGCACGAGATCGTGCAGCAGGCGCTCACTGCTCTGACCAACCTCGAGCACCGCGGCGCGTCCGGCAGCGAGCCGGACTCCGGCGACGGTGCCGGGATCCTGATCCAGGTGCCCGATGAGCTCTACCGGGCCGTGGTGGACTTCGAGCTTCCCGCGCCCGGCCGATACGGAGTCGGCACTGCATTCCTCCCCACTGAGCCGGGTGAGGCGGGCGTCGCCGTCAAGACCATCGAGGCGATCGCCGCCGAGGAGGGTCTCACGGTTCTCGGGTGGCGTGACCTGCCCACCGACGACTCGATGGTCGGCAAGACCGCCCGCAGCGCGATGCCCGCGTTCCGGCAGATCTTCATCTCCGGTCCCGTCGGCGACGACGAACTGCACCTCGAGCGGCTCGCGTTCATCCTGCGCAAGCGCGCTGAGCGCGACGCTGGCGTGTATTTCCCGAGCCTGAGCACCCGCACCATCGTGTACAAGGGAATGCTGACGACGGCTCAGCTTGAGCCCTTCTTCCCGGACCTGTCCGACCCTCGGACCACGTCCACCCTGGGCATGGTGCACTCGCGTTTCTCGACCAACACCTTCCCCAGTTGGCCGCTGGCCCACCCGTTCCGGTTGATCGCGCACAACGGCGAGATCAACACCGTCAAAGGCAACCGGAATTGGATGCGCGCCCGTGAGGCGCTGCTGCGCAGCGATCTGATCCCCGGCGATCTCGATCGGCTGTTTCCGATCTGCACCCCGACCGCGAGCGACTCCGCGAGTTTCGACGAGGTCCTGGAGTTGCTGTACCTCGGGGGGCGGTCCCTGCCCCATGCGGTGCTGATGATGATTCCGGAAGCCTGGGAGAACAACCCGGACATGGATCCCGCGCGTCGGGCGTTCTACCAGTACCACTCGTCGCTGACCGAGCCGTGGGACGGGCCCGCGAGCGTGTCGTTCACCGACGGCCGGATGATCGGTTCGGTGCTGGACCGCAACGGCCTGCGTCCCGGCAGGTTCTGGGTGACCTCCGACGGTCTTGTGGTCCTGGCCTCGGAGGCCGGTGTCCTCGACCTCGACCCGGCAACGGTGGTGCGCAAGGGTCGCTTGCAGCCAGGCCGGATGTTCCTGGTGGACACGGTCGCGGGCCGCATCATCGAGGACGACGAGATCAAGGCCCAACTCGCGGCCGAACACCCCTACGAGGAGTGGCTGCACGCCGGCGTTCTGCACCTCGAGGAACTGCCCGAACGTGAGCACATCGTCCACACCCCACTGTCGATCGCCCGCAGGCAGCAGACCTTCGGCTACACCGAGGAGGAGCTGCGGATCCTGCTGGCGCCCATGGCGCAGACCGGCGCGGAGCCGATCGGCTCCATGGGTACCGACACGCCCGTGGCAGTGCTGTCCGACCGGCCGCGACTGCTCTTCGACTACTTCTCCCAACTGTTCGCCCAGGTGACCAACCCGCCTCTCGACGCGATCCGGGAAGAGATCATCACGTCGCTGAGCAGCCCGATCGGTCCGGAGGGGAACCTTCTCGAAGCGACCCCGGCGCACTGCCGACAGGTGCTGCTGCCGTTCCCCGTGATCGACAACGATGAGCTGGCCAAACTCCTGCACATCAACCAGGACGGGGATCTTCCCGGCTTCGCGGCGATGCGGGTCAGCGGGCTGTACGACATCAACGGCGGGGCGCAGGCACTGGCCGACCGGCTGGAGGAGATCTTCGCCGAGATCGACGAGGCCATCGAGAACGGCGTGCGCTTCCTGGTCCTCAGCGACCGGGACTCCGACTTCGATCACGCGCCGATCCCGTCGCTGCTGCTGACCTCGGCGGTGCACCACCACCTCGTGCGCCAGAAGACCCGCACCTCGACCTCACTGCTGGTCGAGGCCGGTGACGTGCGCGAGGTCCACCACGTGGCTCTGCTCGTCGGATACGGCGCCGCCGCCGTGAACCCGTACCTGGCCATGGAGACTGTCGAGTCGATGGTCCGTTCCGGTGCCCTGACCGAGATCTCGCCGGAACAGGCCGTGCGCAACCTGGTCAAGGCTCTGGGCAAGGGTGTCCTGAAGGTCATGTCCAAGATGGGCATCTCCACGGTCGCCTCCTACCGCGGCGCGCAGGTCTTCGAGGCGCTCGGACTGAGCCGGGAGCTCGTCGACCGTCACTTCACCGGGACACCGACCAAGCTCGGCGGGATCGGGATCGACGTGATCCACGACGAGGTCAGCCGCCGCCACGACGTGGCCTACCCGCTCACCGGGATCTCGCCGGCCCACCGCCAGCTCGACGTCGGGGGTGAGTACCAGTGGCGTCGCGAAGGTGAGCCGCACCTGTTCGACCCGGAGACGGTCTTCCGTCTGCAGCACGCCACCCGGGAAGGTCGCTACGACGTGTTCCGGCAGTACACGGACAAGGTCGACGACCAGAGCCGCCGCCTCATGACTCTGCGTGGGTTGTTCGACCTGAAGATCGGCGAGCGTCCCCCGGTCCCCATCGAGGAGGTGGAACCCGTCAGCGAGATCGTCAAGCGCTTCTCCACAGGTGCCATGTCCTACGGCTCGATCTCTCAGGAGGCGCACGAAACGCTGGCGATCGCGATGAACCGGATCGGCGCCAAGTCGAACACCGGCGAGGGTGGTGAGGACCCGCAGCGCTTCATCCCGCTCGAGAACGGCGACTCGAAGCGCTCCGCGATCAAGCAGGTGGCCTCGGGACGGTTCGGTGTCACCAGCGAGTACCTGGTGAACGCCGACGACATCCAGATCAAGATGGCGCAGGGCGCGAAGCCCGGCGAAGGTGGCCAGTTGCCCGGCCACAAGGTGTACCCGTGGGTGGCCAAGACCCGTCACTCGACGCCGGGCGTGGGGCTGATCTCGCCGCCCCCGCACCACGACATCTACTCGATCGAGGATCTGGCGCAGTTGATCCACGATCTGAAGAACGCGAACAACCGCGCCCGCATCCACGTGAAGCTCGTGGCCGAGGTGGGTGTCGGCACGGTGGCCGCGGGTGTGAGCAAGGCGCACGCCGACGTCATCCTGATCTCCGGACACGACGGTGGCACGGGTGCCTCCCCACTGACATCGCTGAAGCATGCGGGGGGCCCCTGGGAACTCGGACTCGCGGAGACGCAACAGACGCTGATCGCCAACGGGTTGCGCGACCGCGTGGTGGTTCAGACCGACGGCCAGTTGAAGACCGGTCGGGACGTGGTGATCGCTGCTCTGCTCGGTGCCGAGGAGTTCGGCTTCGCCACGGCGCCGCTGGTGGTGATGGGTTGCGTGATGATGCGCGTGTGCCACCTCGACACCTGCCCGGTAGGGGTCGCCACACAGAACCCGGTGCTGCGCCAGCGGTTCGCCGGCAAGCCCGAGTTCGTCGTGAACTTCTTCGAGTTCATCGGCGAGCAGGTCCGCGAGTACCTGGCCGAGCTCGGCTTCCGCAGCCTGGACGAGGCGATCGGACGCGTGGATCTGATCGATGCGCGCGAGGCGGTCGAGCACTGGAAGGCGCAGGGTCTGGATCTCACACCCATCCTTGCGGTTCCCGATCCCGCCGATGGCCCGCTGCGACGCGTGACGACCCAGGACCACGGCCTGGACAAGGCGCTGGATGTGCAGTTGATCGAGATCTGCACGCCGGCACTCGAGACCGGAGAGCCGGTGCGGGCGGCCCTGCCGATCCGCAACGTCAACCGCACGGTCGGCACGATGCTGGGCGCAGAGGTGACCCGGCGATATGGCGCCGTGGGACTGCCACCGGACACGATCGACATCACCTTGACCGGTTCTGCCGGCCAGAGCTTCGGCGCGTTCGTGCCGAAGGGCATCACCCTGCGTCTCGAGGGCGACGCCAACGACTACCTCGGCAAGGGCCTGTCGGGTGGCACGCTCGTGGTGCGGCCGGACACGGCGGCGACCTTCGTGGCCCAGGATCAGATCATCGCGGGCAACGTCATCGCGTACGGCGCCACTGACGGCCGGATCTTCGTGCGCGGCATGGTCGGTGAGCGGTGCTGCGTGCGCAACAGTGGTGCGACCGTCGTTGTCGAAGGAGTCGGTGACCACGCCTGCGAGTACATGACCGGCGGTCACACAGTGGTGCTCGGGGCCATCGGCCGCAACTTCGCCGCGGGGATGTCGGGTGGTACCGCGTTCCTGCTCGACGCCAACATCGATCGCATCAACCAGGACATGGTCGCGCTCGAGGACCTCGACGCCGATGATGCCATCTGGCTTCACGGTGTGGTGACCGAGCATGCCGAGCAGACCGGTTCCGAGGTCGCCGCGGAGTTGTTGTCGGACTGGGAGGCGTCGCTAAGGCGCTTCTGCAAGGTGATGCCGCGGGACTACCGCAAGGTGCTGGACGCGATCGCCCTCGCGCGAAGTGAGGGCCGCAATGTTGACGAGGCGATCATGGAGGCGAGTCGTGGCTGATCCCAGAGGATTCCTGAAGGCCGGGCGGGAACTGCCCACGCGGCGCCCCGTCGATGTGCGGATCCAGGACTGGCGCGAGGTGTACGAGCCGTTCGGTGAGACGAAGTTGCGCACCCAGGCGGCACGCTGCATGGACTGCGGCATCCCGTTCTGCCACAACGGGTGCCCGCTGGGCAACCTGATCCCGGAGTGGAACGACCTGACCCGGCGCGGCGACTGGCAGGGCGCCATCGAGCGCCTGCACGCCACGAACAACTTCCCGGAGTTCACCGGCCGCCTGTGCCCGGCCCCGTGCGAGAGCGCCTGTGTGTTGGGGATCAACCAGGACCCCGTGACGATCAAGCAGGTCGAGGTGTCGATCATCGACGAGGCCTGGGAGCACGGCTGGGTCACGCCCCAGCCTCCCGAGCGGTTGTCGGGCAAGACCGTCGCCGTCGTCGGATCGGGTCCGGCGGGCTTGGCCGCGGCCCAGCAATTGGCGCGCGCCGGGCACACCGTGGCCGTGTATGAGCGGGCGGACCGGGTCGGGGGACTGCTGCGCTACGGCATCCCGGAGTTCAAGATGGAGAAGCGTCACCTCGACCGGCGCATCGCGCAGATGGAGGCCGAGGGGGTCAAGTTCCGCACCGGCATCGAGGTGGGCAAGGACATCAGCGCCGACGACCTGCGCCGTCGTTACGACGTGGTGTTGTTCGCGGTGGGTTCGACGATCGGGCGCGAACTGCCGGTGCCTGGCCGGGAGTTGGACGGGATCTACCAGGCCATGGAGTACCTACCGCTGGCCAACCGTGTCCAGGAGGGTGACCTGGAGGACTCGCCCATCCATGCACGCGGCAAGCACGTGGTGATCATCGGTGGTGGTGACACCGGCGCTGACTGCTTGGGCACCGCCATTCGACAGGGTGCCGCCAGCATCACGCAGTTGGAGATCCTTCCCACTCCGCCGCAGGCGCGACCCGCCGGTCAGCCCTGGCCCACGTACCCGATGGTCTTCCGGGTCTCCTCGGCTCACGAGGAGGGCGGTGAGCGGAAGTTCTCCGTCTCCACGAAGAAGTTCCTCGGGAACAACGGCCGCGTGACCGGACTCGCTCTTGTCGAGGTCGAGTGGGTGGACGGGCGGCCCGTCGAGGTGGAGGGCTCGGAGACGGTCATCCCCGCCGATCTGGTCACGCTGGCGATGGGCTTCGTGGGTCCGGAAGCGGATGCCATCAGCACTCAGATCGGGGTCGAGCGCGACGAGCGCGGCAACTTCGTGCGCGGCGACGATTACGCCAGCACCGTGCCGGGGGTGTTCGTGGCCGGTGACGCCGGGCGCGGGCAATCGCTGATCGTGTGGGCGATCGCCGAGGGGCGCGCCGCTGCCGCGTCGATCGACGAGTTCCTGATGGGGGAGACGAACCTGCCGCGTCCGCTGCCGGCCTCGGCCCGGGCGGTCACCGCCTGACCGCGGAGCGCTGATCCTGCCTTGTGGTGAAGATCTGACACGTGAGGTGTCACATCTTCACCAGAAGGGTCAGTTCCCCCGACAACAAGCGGCGGCGACAGTCCGAGCGTGGGCACCGGTGTGCGGGCGTGCCCGGCAGTGACTAATGTCGGAGCGTGCGTCGCGCCAAAATCGTCTGCACCCTCGGACCTGCCACAGACTCCGACGAGGTGATCTCCCGCCTGATCGGCCGTGGCATGTCCGTGGCGCGTCTGAACCTCAGCCACGGCAGCCACGCCGAGCATCAAGCGCGGCTCGACATGGTGCGTCGGGCCTCGGATGATGCCGGGGCGGGCATCGCTGTCCTCGCGGATCTGCAGGGTCCCAAGATCCGGCTCGGAACCTTCGAAGCCGGCCAGGCCGACCTGATGCAGGGGCAGATCTTCACGATCACCACCAGGGCCGTTCCCGGGGATGCCGAGATCTGCTCGACCACCTACGCCGGACTCCCGCACGACGTGCGCGAGGGCGACGAGATCCTCATCGACGACGGTCACATCACGTTGCAGGCCGTCAAGATCACCTCCACCGATGTGGTGTGCAAAGTCCTCGTGGGCGGACGGATCAGCAACAACAAGGGCATCAACCTGCCCGGAGTCGTGGTGAGTGTCCCGGCGCTGTCGGACAAGGACGTCGAGGACCTGCGATGGGCCCTCGGCGCGGGCGTGGACATCGTGGCGCTGTCGTTCGTCCAGCGCCCGGAGGACATCGACGACGTGCGCAGAGTCATGGACGAAGAAGGTGTGCACCGGCCCATCCTGGCCAAGATCGAGAAGCCGCAGGCCGTGGATCACCTCACGGCGATCATCGAGGCCTTCGACGGGATCATGGTCGCGCGCGGGGACCTCGGCGTGGAGTTGCCCCTCGAGCAGGTGCCGTTGGTGCAGAAGCGCGCCATCGAACTCTCGCGGGCCGCCGCCAAACCCGTCATCGTCGCCACCCAGATGCTTGACAGCATGGTCACCGCCAGTCGGCCGTCCCGGGCGGAAGCCTCGGACGTCGCGAACGCGGTGCTCGACGGGGCGGACGCGTTGATGCTCAGTCAGGAGACCAGCGTCGGCGACCATCCCGAACTCGTCGTCGAGACGATGGCCAGGATCATCGAGTACGTCGAGGAGAAGGCGCTCGGCACCGTCTCGGAGTCGCTGGACAACCGCACCGGGTCCACCGCGCGGGCGATCACCCGGGCCGCGTGTGAGGTCGCCGAGGAGGTGGACGCGAAGTTCATCATCTCCTTCACCGAGACCGGGTTGACCCCGCGGCTGGTGGCCCGGCACCGATCCCGGATCCCGTCGTTGTGCTTCACCCCGGCCGAGCACGTACGCAACTTCCTGGCGCTGGTATGGGGTGTCACCCCGTACACCGGCAAGAAGGTCACACACACCGATGAACTGGTCGAGCACGTCGATCTGCGGATCTCGGAGATGTCGCTGGCCTCGCCGGGGGACAAGGTGATCACGATCGCCGGCGTACCGCCGGGCGTGCCCGGGACGACCAACGGCATGCGTGTCCACACGGTCGGTTCGGGTTCGGCAGGCACGATGGCGCAGGCCGAAGAGGCCCACAAGGTCTGACGCGCCGGTTGCGTCGTTGTCGGAGTTTCAGGCCGGCCTCGTGCTCGATCGACATCCGTGAGCGTCGCTGAGATCGGGAGCAGTTCGGATGCAGTGCTCCCCAACCACCGAACTGCTCATGGGCGCGAGGGTCAGTCGAGCTTGCCGCGGGCCTCGGCGTTGAGCACACCCCAGGCCACGAGCTGATCGGCGAGCACCCCCGGCGGCTCGTCGTAGATCACGGCCAGGGTGCGCAGGTCATCCTGGCGGATGCTCAGGACCTTGCCGTTGTAGTCGCCGCGTTGGGCCTGGATGGCGGCGGCGTAACGGGCCAGCGGGCCCACCTTGTCTGCGGGGACCTGTCCGAGCCGTTCGAGATCCAGGATGAGCCGCGATGGCGGTTCGGCGACCGACCCGGGGCTGCTGTCGGGGAGCAACTCCGCGACGGGGACGCCGTAGAAGTCCGCAAGTTCTGCCAGTTTCTGCACCGTGACCGCCCGGTCGCCCCGCTCATAGGAACCGACGACCACGGCCTTCCATTTGCCTTCGGATTTCTCCTCGACACCGTGCAGGGAGAGCCCCTGCTGCTGGCGGATCGACCGCAGTTTCGCGCCGAGGGCTCGCGCGTATTCCGTCGCCATGGGCTGCCCGCTCCGTTCCCTCGACCGTTCGAATGCGAGGCTACGGAGAGTGACGGCGGCGTAGCAACTCGAACGCCAACCGGTTGCGCAGCAGGTGCCCGGCCGGGTGGTAACGTCGCAGACGAAAGCCTTCCTTTAACCACCGTCCAGCGAGGCGGAGAAGGGGGTTGGACGCGATGACGCCTGACCAGGAGTTCCTCACCGACTCTGATATCCATCGAGCGGTGGTCCGCATCGCTCACGAAATCCTCGAACGCAATCGCGGCGCCGACGACATCGTCCTGCTGGGGATCCCCACCCGCGGCGTGCATCTGGCCCGCCGCATCGCCGTGACCATGGCCGGCATCGAGGGTCGAGAGGTTCCCGCCGGGGCGCTCGACGTCGGCATGTACCGCGACGACCTCCAGTTGCGCCCGACCGTGGCGCTGCACCCCACCGTGATCCCTGGCGGCGATGTCACGGGCAAGACCGTGGTGCTCGTGGACGACGTGCTCTTCAGCGGCCGCACCGTGCGGGCAGCCATGGACGCCCTCAACGACGTGGGCCGCCCCCGGGCCGTACAACTCGCGGTCCTCGTCGACCGCGGCCACCGCGACCTGCCCATCCGAGCCGACTACGTGGGCAAGAACATCCCGACCGCTCGAGAGGATGACGTCCAGGTGACCCTCGCCGAGACGGACGGCACCGATGCAGTGCGGCTAGTGCGCGCCGGAGGTAAGTGATGCGCCATCTGTTGTCCACCACCGATCTGACCCAGGACGAGGCGCTGTCGATCCTCGACACCGCGCGCGAGTTGGCCCAGGTGGCCGACCGCCCGGTGAAGAAACTGCCGACGCTGCGCGGGCGCACTGTGGTCAACCTCTTCTTCGAGGACTCCACCCGGACCCGGATCTCTTTCGAGGCGGCTGCGAAGCGACTGTCGGCCGACGTGATCAACTTCTCGGCCAAGGGTTCGAGCCTGTCCAAGGGCGAGTCGCTGAAGGACACGGCACTGACGTTGCAAGCGATGGGCGCTGACGCCGTGGTCATCCGGCACGGTGCCAGCGGGGCGGCTCACCGCCTGGCCACCTCGGGTTGGATCCGCGGAGCGGTCATCAACGCCGGGGACGGCACCCACGAGCACCCCACCCAGGCCCTGCTCGACGCCTACACCATGCGCGACCATCTGCGAGGTAACACCGGGTCGCTGGAGGGGCTGAACGTCGTCATCGTCGGCGACGTGCTGCACTCGCGGGTGGCCCGCTCGAACGTCTGGCTGCTGGACACACTCGGCGCCAACGTGACACTGGTTGCCCCACCGACGCTGCTGCCGGTCGGTGTCGAGACCTGGCCGTGCCAGATCAACTACGACCTCGACGAGGCCATCGTGAAGGCCGACGTGGTCATGATGCTGCGCGTTCAACTCGAGCGGATGAACGCTGCGTTCTTCCCCAGCGCGCGTGAGTACTCCCGCCGCTACGGGCTCGACGCGCAGCGGATGCGCACGCTTCCCGACCACGCACTCGTGATGCACCCAGGCCCGATGAACCGAGGGATGGAGATCGCTGCCGACGTCGCCGACGCCGACCGCTCAGTGATCCTGGATCAGGTCACCAACGGCGTGCATGTGCGGATGGCTGTGCTCTATCTGCTGCTGGGAGGACAGGAAGCATGACGGTACTCAAGAACGTCCGGCCGCTCGGCGGGGACATCGTCGACGTCCGTATCGAGGACGGGGTGATCGCGCAGATCGGGACCGGGCTTGAGGCGGCGGAGGTCGTCGACGGCGCGGGTGCGATCCTGCTGCCCGGGTTGGTCGACCTGCACACCCACCTGCGTGAGCCGGGCCGGGAGGATGCCGAGACCGTGGCCACAGGCACCCGGGCGGCCGCTGTAGGCGGCTTCACCGCGGTGCACGCGATGGCGAACACCGATCCCGTGGCCGACACCGCCGGCGTGGTCGAGCAGGTCTGGCGCCTCGGTGAGGAGGCGGGATACGCCGATGTCCGCCCCGTGGGAGCGGTGACCGTCGGGCTGGCGGGCGAGCGTCTGGCCGAGTTGGGCGCGATGGCTGATTCCGCTGCCCACGTGCGCGTCTTCAGCGACGATGGTCACTGCGTCTCCGATGCGCTGCTCATGCGTCGCGCCCTGGAGTACGTCAAGGCCTTCGATGGCGTCATCGCCCAGCACGCCCAGGAACCGCGCCTGACCGAGGGCGCCCAGATGCACGAAGGGGATCTGTCCGGGCAACTCGGTCTGCGCGGTTGGCCCGCGGTCGCGGAGGAAGCGATCATCGCCCGCGACGTCCTGCTCGCCGACCACGTCGGCTCGCGGCTGCACATCTGCCACGTCAGCACTGCCGGCTCCGTGGAGATCCTGCGGTGGGCCAAGAGCCGGGGGATCAGCGTCACCGCCGAGGTCACGCCGCACCACCTGCTGCTCACGGATCAGACCGCGACCACCTATGACCCCATCTACAAGGTCAACCCGCCGCTGCGTTCGCCGTCGGATGTCGCGGCGGTCCGGCAGGCCCTGGCCGAAGGGATCATCGACATCGTCGCCACGGACCATGCCCCCCACGCGATGGAGGACAAAGAGTGCGAGTGGGCGGCGGCGTCCTTCGGGATGCTCGGCCTGCAGACGGCGCTGCCGGTCGTCAACGAGACCATGGTCCGCACCGGTCTGCTCGACTGGACCGAGGTCGCGGCGCGGATGTCGACGGTGCCGGCGGAGATCGGCCGGGTCAGCAACCATGGCCGGCCCATCGAGGTCGGCGAGCCGGCCAACCTCACGTTGTTCGATCCCGACGTCGAGTGGGTCGTGCAGGCCTCCGACATGGTCAGCCGCAGCCGCAACACCCCGTACGCGGGGATGGTTCTGCACGGCAAGGTTCTGGGCACCTGGCTGCGCGGTCGCGCCACTGTCCTCGACGGCGTCGTGGTGGAGTTCGAAACCGTCTGATGAGCATCCTGCTGGCCGCCGAATCGCAACAGGTCACGTCGTGGCCGCAACGGTTGGCCCTCACCGCTGGGGTGGTGGCCGTCATCGCGCTGGCCGTCTGGGGGATGTGGCGAAGTTGGCGGCGCCGCGCTGCGCTGGATCTGCCGCTGCGGCAGCTCCCGGCGGACTTCGCGCCGGAAGTGGTCGTCACAGGCCGGTACCTGGGAACGGCCCCGGCCGCCGACTGGATGCAGCGGGTCGTCGCATCCGGACTCGGCGCCCCGGGCAACGCAGTCGCGCAGGTTGCGGCCGCCGGACTGCACCTCGAACGGGTCGGCGAGGACAGCATCTTCATCGCAGCCGACCAGATCGTGGGCGTGGACCTCGGCCGCGGTGTCGCCGGACAGGTGGCCGAGAAGGATGGCGTGGTCCTGTGGCTGTGGACAGCGGGGGACCACGCGCTGCAGACCGGGTTCCGTCCGGACGCAGCTGAGGATGTCGCTGCGCTGTACACCCGGAGTCGTGAGTTGTTCGCAGGTGAGGAGAGCCGATGAGTTTCACCATCCCCATGCTGGAAGAGGCCGATGCCGGCGTCGACGATCCGGCACTGCTGGTGCTCGAGGACGGCACGTCGATGCGGGGGGAGGCGTTCGGCGCGCGCGGCAGTGTGTTCGGCGAGGCCGTCTTCGCCACCGGGATGACCGGCTACCAGGAGACCTTGACCGATCCCTCGTATCACCGGCAGGTGGTGGTGATGACCGCCCCGCACATCGGCAACACCGGCATGAACGCCGAGGATCCGGAGTCCGCCCGGATCTGGGCGGCCGGTTTTGTGGTCCGCGACCTCAGCCCGGTCGCCAGCAACTGGCGGGCCACCGACACGCTCGCGGCCCAACTGAGCGCTGCCGGGGTCGTGGGGGTGCGCGGGGTCGACACCCGCGCGCTCACCCGCCATCTGCGCGAGCGCGGGGTCATGCGCGTAGGCCTGTTCAGCGGAGACGCACTGACCGATGCCGGGTCGATGCTGGAGCAGGTCAAGGCCTCGCCCGGCATGCTGGGCGCCGATCTGTCCGCTCAGGTGAGTACCCCCGAACCGTACGAGGTCCCGGCGGTGGGTGAGTCCCGCTTCACCGTGGTCGCCCTCGACCTGGGGATCAAGCGCATGACGCCGGCGCTCATGGCCGAACGCGGGATGACTGTGCACGTGGTCCCCGCGCACTACACGTACGAGCAGATCGCCGCGTTGAACCCCGATGGACTGTTCTTCTCCAACGGCCCGGGTGACCCGGCGACCGCAGACCACGCCGTGTCCGTGGCCCGTTCGGCGCTCGGCGCCGGCCTGCCCACCTTCGGGATCTGCTTCGGCAACCAGATCCTCGGCCGGGCGCTGGGTTTCGGCACCTACAAACTCGCCTACGGTCACCGGGGGATCAACCAGCCCGTACAGGACCGGACGACGGGCAAGGTCGAGGTCACCGCGCACAACCACGGTTTCGCGGTGCAGGCGCCCCTGGACGAGATGACCGAGACCGACTTCGGCCGCGTCCAGGTCAGCCACGTGTGTCTCAACGATGACGTGGTCGAAGGGCTGCAGTGCCTGGACGTACCGGCCTTCAGCGTCCAGTACCACCCCGAGGCCGCGGCCGGACCGCACGATTCGGCCTACCTGTTCGACAGATTCGCCGACGCGATGCAAGGGGGACGCTGATGTCCAAGCGCACCGACATCACCAGCGTGCTGGTCATCGGCTCCGGACCGATCGTGATCGGGCAGGCGTGCGAGTTCGACTACTCCGGCACCCAGGCGTGCCGGGTCCTCAAGGCCGAAGGGCTGCGGGTCGTGCTGGTCAACAGCAACCCGGCGACGATCATGACCGACCCGGAGTTCGCCGACGCCACCTACATCGAGCCGATCACCCCCGAGATGGTCGAAAAGGTCATCGAGAAGGAGCGCCCCGATGCGCTGCTGCCCACCCTCGGCGGACAGACCGCGCTGAACACGGCTGTGGCGCTGGCGGAAAACGGCGTACTCGAGCGCTACGGCGTGGAACTCATCGGTGCGGACATCGACGCCATCCAGCGCGGGGAGAACCGGGAACTCTTCAAGCAGATCGTGGACAAGGTGGGCGCGGAGTCCGCACGCTCGGCGATCTGTCACACCCTCGATGAATGTCTGGTGGCCGTCGAGGATCTCGGCTATCCCGTGGTGGTCCGCCCGTCGTTCACGATGGGCGGCGCCGGGTCCGGGATGGCCTACGACGAGGAGGATCTGCGCCGGATCGCCGGTTCCGGTCTGGCCGCGAGCCCGACCACGGAGGTTCTGCTCGAGGAGTCGATCCTGGGCTGGAAGGAGTTCGAGCTCGAACTCATGCGCGACCGCAACGACAACGTCGTGGTGGTCTGCTCGATCGAGAACCTCGACCCGCTCGGTGTGCACACCGGCGACTCGATCACGGTGGCCCCTGCGCTGACCCTCACCGATCGTGAGTACCAGCGGATGCGCGACGTCGGGATCGCGGTCATCCGGGAGGTGGGCGTCGACACCGGTGGCTGCAACATCCAGTTCGCGCTGCATCCCGAGAACGGCCGGATCATCGTCATCGAGATGAACCCCCGTGTCTCGCGCAGTTCGGCGCTGGCCTCCAAGGCCACCGGTTTCCCGATCGCGAAGATCGCCGCCAAACTCGCGATCGGGTACACCCTCGACGAGATCCCCAACGACATCACCCGCCAGACACCGGCCTCGTTCGAACCGACGTTGGACTACGTCGTCGTGAAGGTCCCGCGGTTCGCCTTCGAGAAGTTCCCCGGCGCCGACGACACCCTGACCACGACCATGAAGAGCGTCGGTGAGGCGATGTCCCTGGGCCGCAACTTCGCCCAGGCGTTGCAGAAGGCCCTGCGCAGCATCGAACAGAAGGGCGCGGAGTTCAGTTGGCCCGAGCAACCTCGACCCCTCGAGGAGTTGCTCGCGGAGATCGGGCGCCCGCACGACGGGCGTCTGCAGAAGGTGCAGCAGGCACTGTGGCTGGGAGCCACGGTCGCGCAGATCTACGACATCACTGCGATCGATCCCTGGTTCCTCGAGCAGATCGTCGGCATCAACGCCATGGCCGACCGCGTGCGCGCGGCCGACCGGCTCTCCCCGAGTCTGCTGCGCAAGGCCAAGCAGGCGGGCTTCTCCGACGTGCAGATCGCGGCGTTGCGGGGCAGCCGCGAGGATGTGATCCGAGGTGTCCGCCATGCCCTGGGCATTCGGCCGGTGTTCAAGACGGTGGACACCTGCGCGGCCGAGTTCCCCGCGTACACGCCGTACCACTACTCCAGCTATGACGCCCAGACCGAAGTCGAACCGCGCGACAAGGAGGCGGTCATCATCCTCGGCTCGGGACCCAACCGCATCGGTCAGGGGATCGAGTTCGACTACAGCTGCGTGCACGCGACTCTCACGCTGCGCGAGGCCGGCTTCGAGGCGATCATGGTCAACTGCAACCCGGAGACGGTGTCCACCGACTACGACACCGCGAACCGGCTCTATTTCGAGCCGTTGACACTCGAGGACGTGCTCGAGGTCATCGCGGCCGAACAGGCGGTGGGTCCGGTGGCAGGCGTCATCTGTCAACTCGGTGGTCAGACGCCTCTGGGGCTCGCGGCTCGGTTGAAGGCGGAGGGTGTGCCGCTGCTGGGGACGACCCCGGAGGCGATCCACCTGGCCGAGGAGCGCGGGGCGTTCGGACAGGTGCTGCACAAGGCCGGACTGCCGGTGCCCCGGCACGGGCTGGCCAGCAGCGCCGAGGAGGCCCGTGCGATCGCTGCCGAGATCGGCTACCCGGTGCTCGTGCGGCCGTCGTACGTGCTGGGTGGGCGAGGCATGGAGATCGTCTACGACGAGTCGATGCTCGCCGACTACATCCAGCGGGCGACCGAGGCCAGCCCGGAGCATCCGGTGCTGGTCGACCAGTTCCTGGACGAGGCCATCGAGATCGATGTGGATGCGCTCTACGACGGGGTCGACCTGTATCTCGGGGGGATCATGGAGCACATCGAGGAGGCGGGTATCCACTCCGGCGACTCCGCGTGTGCGCTGCCGCCCATGACCCTGGGGCAGCAGGAGATCGAGCAGATCCGCAGCAGTACCAGGGCGATCGCCGAGGGGGTCGGCGTGCGGGGCCTGCTGAACATCCAGTTCGCGCTGACCGGCGACCGCTTGTACGTGCTGGAGGCCAATCCACGTGCGTCGCGAACCGTCCCGTTCGTGTCCAAGGCCACCGGGGTGCCGTTGGCGAAGGCAGCGGCACGGATCGCTGTGGGCGAGTCGATCGCGGGATTGCGTGCCGAGCGCCTGCTTCCGACCACCGGAGACGGGGCGGACCTGCCGGTCGGTTCAGCGATGGCTGTCAAAGAGGCCGTCATGCCGTTCGGACGGTTCCACGGGGTGGACACCGTGCTCGGCCCGGAGATGCGCTCCACCGGTGAGGTGATGGGTATCGACGCGGACTTCGGCACCGCCTTCGCGAAGTCCCAGTCCGGTGCGTACTCGTCGGGTCTGCCGCTGTCGGGCCGGGCCATCATCACCGTGGCCAACCGGGACAAGCGTTCCATGATCTTCCCGGTGAAGCGACTGTCGGACCTCGGGTTCGAGATCCTCGCCACCAAGGGCACGGCCGACGTCCTGCGCCGCAACGGCTTGAAGGCCACAGTGCTGCGCAAGAACGCCGAAGGGGTCGGACCGAACGGGGAGCCCACGACGGTCGGCAGCATCTTGGCCGGCGAGGTGGACCTGGTGGTGAACACGCCGGTGGGTACGGGTGCCCGCGTGGACGGATACGACATCCGCACTGCAGCCGTGGTCAAGGGGATCCCGTGCATCACAACGGTGCAGGGTCTGGCGGCCGCGGTGCAGGGGATAGAGGCGTTGAAGACCGGGCGTATCGGCGTGCGCAGCATCCAGGAGCACCAGGCCGACCTCGCGAGTCTGTGGGCGTCCCGATGATCCAGGCCGATGCCGAGATCCTCAGCGTGCGCCGGGATGGCGCGTACTACCACATGTCCTTCGCCGCGCCCGGAATCGCGGACGGGTTCCGGCCCGGGCACTTCGTGGCGATCGCGGTCGACGACGCCCACATCCTGCGCCGCGCCTTCTCCATCCGCTCGGCGTCGACGAAGGCAGGCGGAGCGCTGCAGATCATCGTCTCCCCGAAGGGCCCTGGGACCCAATGGCTGGTGAGACGCCGGGCCGGCGACATCATCAACGTGATCGCTCCGTTGGGTCAGCCGTTCCGGCTGCCGACCGAACCGGTGCCGTGCGTCCTGGTCGGTGGCGGCTACGGGGTGGCGCCGTTGTTCGAACTCGCCAACCAGTTGCGTGCCAGGGGCTGCGGCGTGGAGATCATTGTCGGGGCCGGCGATGCCGCGCGGTTGCACGGAGTCGTCGAGGCGCGCCGGGTCAGCGACGCGGTGCATGTGACGACCGACGATGGCTCCGCCGGCGAACAGGGCAGGGTCACCGACCCGTTGCGTCGGATACTCGCCGAAGGGCGGCATCCGGCCGTCTACGCCTGCGGACCCATGGCCATGCTGCAGGCGGTCTCGGAGGTCAGTGCGGAATTCGGGGCGGTCGCGCAGTGTGCGGTGGAAGAGTCAATGGCGTGCGGTGTGGGGGTGTGCATGACGTGCGTCCTGCCCGTGATCGGCGACGACGGTGTGACCCGCATGGTGCGGTCCTGCACCGAGGGCCCGGTGTTCTTCGGCGACCGGGTCCGGTGGTCCGACGTGGGTACGGTGCCCGCCGACACCCTCGGCTCTCCGGAGGCCCGAGATGACTGATCCCCGCGTGACACTGGCCGGTGTCGAGTTCGCAGGACCTGCCTTCACCGCCTCGGGGTGTGCCGCAGCGGGCAAGGAGCTGGCCGGCTTCTTCGACCTCACCGAGATCGGGGGTGTGGTCACCAAGAGCATCATGATGCGGCCCCGATCGGGCCGACCCACCCCGAGGATGGTGGAGACACCGTCCGGGATGCTCAACTCCATCGGCCTGCAGGGCCCGGGTATCGAGTCGTTCCTGGCCAACGATCTGCCGTGGCTCGCCGAACGTGGCGTGGCAGCCGTGGTGTCCATCGCGGGGGAGACCGTCGAGGAGTACGCGCAACTCGCCCGGATCCTGCGCAACGAACCGGACGTGAAGGCCATCGAGGTGAACATCTCGTGCCCGAACGTCGAGAGCCGCGGCCAGGTGTTCGCATGCGACGTGATGTCGGCGTCCTCGGTGATCCACCAGGTGCGGCGCAATACGAGCTCCACCGTGCCGATCTTCGCCAAACTCTCCCCGGATGTGACGAGCATCGCCGAGATCGCTCTGTCGTGTCACAACGCCGGCGCGGACGGCTTCTCGATGATCAATACCACGTTGGGGATGGCCATCGACACCGACACGCTGCGCCCGATCCTGGGCGGGGTGACCGGGGGTCTCAGCGGTCCGGCGATCCGGCCCATCGCCGTGCGCAACGTGTGGCAGGTCCACCACGTGCTTCCCGACGTACCCATTCTCGGGATGGGCGGCATCGCCACAGGCGAGGACGCGCTGCAGTTCATCGCCGCCGGTGCCACCGCCGTAAGCGTGGGGACGATGACCTTCCACGACCCGTCGGCGCCGCTGCGGGTGCAGCAGGAACTACTCGGACTGCTCGACGAGCGGGGCTTCGCGAGTGTGTCCGAGGCGGTGGGGGTCGCCCATCGAGGAGGCCTGGTGTGAGCGTGCCCCACGGACAATCAGCGAATCGAGGTATTCCGTCATGACCGCACCCGTCGCGTTGGCACTCGACGCCCCCGACCTGAACACGGCCTGCGCCTGGGCCAACGCCGTCAACGGGATCTTCTCCCACATCAAAGTAGGTCTCGAGACCTACCTGCGCGACGGTGCCGTCGGAGTCGCGGAGATCCGGGCGGCTGCGCCGGACTGTGCGTTGTTCCTGGACCTGAAGATCCACGACATCCCCAACACGATGGCGGGTGCCGCACGCTCGGTGGCAGTGCTGGAGCCGGACATCCTCACCGTGCACGCCGCTGCCGGCGAGGCGGGGATCGGTGCCGTGGCGGAGGCACTGCCCGAGACCCGGGTGGCTGCTGTCACGGTGCTCACCAGTCTCGGCACACTGGACCTCGCCCAACTCGGTGTGTCGGGCACACCCGAGCAGGTCGTCATGCGCTGGGCGCGGCTGGCCGTGTCCGCGGGGGCAAGGGCGATCGTCAGCTCTGCTCAGGAGGTGTCGACTCTGCGGGCTCTGCTCGGCGCCGACCCGTTGTTGATCACGCCGGGCATCCGCCCGGCGGGGGCCGACCACGCCGATCAGCAGCGGGTGGTGACTCCTGCGGACGCGATCTCGGCCGGCTCAGGCCTGCTGGTGGTCGGCCGGCCGGTGACTGCTGCCGCCGAACCCCGCGCCGCCGCGATGGATATCGCCACCCAAGCGGTGCAGGCCCTGCGGGGTGTTCGGTAGGGTCGACGCCGTGCAGCCCCCGTCCCTGAGCAGCGAGCAGCGATCGGCGGCCAGCGCCAAGGCCGTCGCGAACCGACGCCGTCGCGCGGAGGTGAAGGCGCACCTGCGCAGCGGCCATTTGTCATGGCAGGACCTGCTCGCGCTCGCCCACATCGACGAGGTGGTGGCGGCATTGCGGGTGCAGGAGGCGCTGTTGTGTCTGCCGGGCGTGGGACCGCAGCGACTCCATCGGTTCATGAAGCAGGCCAACATCTCTCCGACGCGCCGCCTGCGGGGCCTTGGACCGCACCAGATCGCCAGCCTCAACGAAGCCCTCGCCCGGTGAGCCGGCTCTACGTCGTGTCGGGTCCCAGCGGCGTCGGGAAGTCGACCGTCGTTGCCGAGGTCCTCAAGGTCCGCCCCGACATCTGGTTGTCCGTGTCGGCCACGACCCGCCCTCCTCGCCCCGGCGAGCAGAGTGGCCGGGAGTACTTCTTCGTGTCCGCCGAGGAATTCGCGCAGCGGGCCGATGCCGGTGACATGCTCGAGTGGGCCAGTTTTGCCGGCAACTCATACGGCACCCCACGGGGTCCGGTGCAGGAGCATCTGGAACGTGGACCGGTACTGCTGGAGATCGAACTGCAGGGGGCTCGACAGGTCCGCGACGCCATGCCGGAGTCGGTCCTGATCTTCCTCGCCCCTCCGAGTCCCGAGGAACTCAAGCGCCGACTGGTCGGTCGGGGCACGGAGGACGATGCCTCAGTGCGTGCCCGCCTCGAACGGGCCGATGCCGAACTGGCTGCTGTGGCGGAGTTCGACCATGTGGTGCGCAATATCGATGTGGCGACCGCCGCTGAGGAGCTGTCCGCGCTGATCGTCTAGGACTGTCCCGCGTACTTCCGGATCCTGGTTGGTCGTAGGTGTTTCGGCCAGTGCCCGCCGGGGCGTCCCGGGAGGTTGGTCAGGTGGCTGTGGCTGATGGGTGGTCGGCCTTGGCGCAGGCCCGCTCATGGATCAGGGTGTTGTGGACGCGTTCGACGTTGCCGTGGCTCTGTGGCCGGTGGCGGGGCCCATGAGGATCTGTCCCGGGCATTCCGGTTAGAGATCGGCATCTTGGTTAGTCGGCGGCAGGTTGGTTAGAGTCCCACGGCCGTATAGGGCTAACCGGAGTGTCGTATCTCTAACCAGGATGCCGATCTCTAACCGGAGTGCCGTGTCTCTAACCAGGATGCCGACCTCTAACCGGGATGTGCGATGACCACCCCGAGGGGCGGCGCCGTCGCGACGCGTCGACCTTCCGGCTCACCCAGCGCCGCACCGTGGTCTGCGGCTCACGAGCCACGCGCCCGGCTCGACGTGGTACCGGCCGCAATCCGTCTGGTCCATGCGCCGACACGCCACACCGGCACGATCCGCTACCCTAGGGGGAGTCGTGTCTGACGAAAGGTTTCCCCTGTGGCTGTTGAAAGTCGTGCCGAGGGCATCACGTACCCCCCGCTGGACGAGTTGCTCGAGAAGACTGATTCGAAGTACTCGCTGGTGATCGAGGCCGCGCGCCGCGCCCGGCAGATCAACGCTTACTACAGCCAGCTCTCCGAGGGTGCACTTGAGCACGTGGGTCCGCTGGTGGAGACCTACCAGCACGAGAAGCCCTTGTCGATCGCCCTGCGTGAGATCAACGACGGACTGCTGGAGACCAGCACCGTCACGGTCGAGGAGACCGAAGCCTGAGCCCCGAGGTCGTCCTTGGCGTGGGTGGCGGGATCGCCGCCTACAAAGCCGCTGAGGTCCTGCGCCGCATCCAGGCGCTCGGAGCCGATGTCACAGTCGTGCCCACCCGCACCGCACTGGAGTTCGTTGGCGCTGCCACCTGGTCGGCACTATCGGGCAGGCCCGTCACCGCCGACTTCTTCGACAACGTCCACGAGGTGCCGCATGTGCGGATCGGCCAGCAGGCCGACCTCGTGGTGGTGGCTCCAGCCACGGCGAATCTCCTGGCCAAGTCCTCCTACGGATTGGCCGATGACCTGTTGACGAACACCCTGCTCACCGCCCACTGCCCCGTCGTCATGTTCCCCGCGATGCACACCGAGATGTGGGAGCACGCGGCGACACGTGCGAACGTGGCCACCCTGCGCGATCGGGGAGTGCTTGTTGTCGACCCGGACTCCGGACGGCTCACTGGGGCAGATTCCGGCCCTGGCCGATTGCCAGAGCCTGAGGCGATCGCCTGGATCGTGCAAGCGGCGCTGGCCAAGCCGAATCTGACGCAGGACATGCGAGGGCGCCACATCGTGGTCAGCGGCGGAGGCACCCGGGAACGGCTGGACCCCGTACGCCATATCGGGAACCGTTCCAGTGGTAAGCAGGGGATGGCGCTGGCTGCCGCCGCTGTTTCCCGTGGGGCGCGGGTGACCCTGATCCGCGGAGACGTCGATGTGCCGACGCCGGCTGGAGTCGACGTCGTGGACGCGCTGACCGCGGACGAGATGCTGGCATGCGCCCGGGAACTCGCGGTGGCGGCCGACGTGATCATCATGGCCGCGGCGATCGCGGACTTCCGCGCGGAAACGCTGCCCGACGCGAAGATCAAGAAGACCGACAGTTCCACGTTGGACCTCAATCTGGTGCACAATCCCGACGTGCTCGCGACGCTGGTCGCGGAACGGCAGGGCAAGGCCCCGTTGTTGGTTGGTTTCGCTGCAGAGACCGGGGATGACAGCGGCACGTGGCTGGAACACGCCGAGCAGAAGTTCGAGAAGAAGGGGTGCGATCTCATGGTCGCCAACCCTGTGGGACACGATCGGGCCTTCGGCACGGACACCAACGAAGCCGTACTGCTGCTCGGTGGCGGGGTGACCGAGGAGATTCCCGGCACGAGCAAGGTGGAGTTGTCGCAGCGTGTGCTCGACGCCGTCGTCGAGCGTCTCGTCTGAACCACTGACTCCTCGAGCGGGCCGGCTGGCCGAAACCCGCATGCTCACCCCACGATCGACGCCGTAGCCTCGCATGCGTGCCCGCTTCGCTGAAACGCCTCCTCGCCGGTCTGGCGTTCTCGGCATTGGGCAACGGCCTGACCATCCCGCTACTGATCGTGTACCTGCACGACATCCGCGGCATCCCGACGACGACGGCGGGGCTTGTCGTTGCCTGGGTCGCGGGCCTGCAGTTCCTGCTCACCCCGGCGATCGGATGGTGGATCGACCGCGTCGGACCGCGGCCGGTCCTCATGCAGGGTCTGCTGATCGAGGCCAGCGGCGTCGCCTGCTTCCCCTTGATCTCCGATGTGGGAACGGCATTCCTGCTGACCGGCCTGTACGCCCTTGGCGCCGCCCACTTGTGGCCCTCGCAGACGGCCCTCATCGCCCGGTTGGTGGACGGTCCCGGGCGGCAGCGGGCATACGGAGTGCAGTTCATGCTGCTCAACCTCGGCATCGGGCTCGGTGGGCTGGTCAGCGCGGTGATCGTGAACGAAAGCGATCCGGGCAGCTTCGTCCTGTTGTACCGGTTGGACGCCCTCACGTACCTGGTGTATTTCGCCGCCGCAGCCACGCTTGTGGGCCTCGGGGGCCGGCTTCCTCCCGCTGAGCGCACTGCGGAGGGTGGCTACCGCGAGGTTCTGCGCGATCGCCGGTTGGTGACGCTGATGGGGTTCACCTTCGTGACCGCGGGCTGTGGCTGGGGTGCGCAAGAGGTCGGTTTGCCGATCCTGGTCACTCAGCAGGCCGGCCTCTCGGTCAAGTGGCTCGCTATCGCCTACGCCTGCAACACGGCGGTGATCGTGGCCGCGCAGTTGTTCGTCATCAATCGCGTCGAGGGGAGGTCGCGGACAAATGTGCTGGCCATCGTCGGTGCCGTCTACGCCGGGAGTTGGCTGGTCGCAGGGGTCGCCACCTTCGTCCCGCCGGTCACTGCGGGGGTGCTCTTCTGCGCGGGGCTGGCGGTCTTCGCGATCGGGGAGACCATGTGGTCCCCGGTGTCGCCGGGCTTGCTCAACGACATCTCCCCGGAACACCTGCGCGGCCGGTACAACGCCATGGGGACCGGTGCGTTCGGGCTCGCGGGTGTTGCGGGTCCGGCGTTCAGCGCCCTCGTTCTCGGCCATGGTCATGTCGGGATCTGGATCGTGGTGACCGTACTGGGATGTTTGAGTGGTTCGGCGCTGATTCTCACGCTGCGTGGGAAGCTCACACCTGCCGAGGACGGCCGAGAACCAGAGGTGGCGCCGGCCGTGTGAGCCGGGGCGGCGGTGGACCCCTGTCGGGTGGGGCTCGTCGGGCGCTGAACCCCACCGGCCCACCTGAACCTCATCCAACGCCGGGGCTCGAGGACCGGGTGCGACCAACGTGTCCGGACCCCTACGTAGACTCGGGCGAGAACCAAGGAGGGCCCGTGGCCAAGCGCTTGTTTTCGTCCGAATCCGTCACCGAAGGTCACCCGGACAAGATCGCCGACCAGATCAGCGACAGCATCCTCGACGCGATGCTCACCGATGACCCGGACTCGCACGTCGCGGTCGAGACTCTGGTGACCACCGGGCTGGTCGTTTTGGCAGGGGAGGTCGACACCCAGACATACATCGACATCCCACGTGTGGTGCGGGATCGGATTCTCGAGATCGGCTACGACTCATCGGAAAAGGGCTTCGACGGCCATTCGTGCGGCATCTCCGTGTCGCTGGATCAACAATCCGCGGACATCCGGCAGGGTGTCGATGATTCGTGGGAGGAGCGACTGGAGCACAGTGCCGACCCGCTCGACCTACAGGGGGCAGGGGACCAGGGCCTCATGTTCGGCTACGCCTGTACGGACACCCCAGAGCTCATGCCACTGCCCATTGCTCTCGCGCATCGGCTCAGCCGTCGGCTGACCGACGTCCGCAAGCAGGCGGTGGTGCCGTATCTGCGTCCGGACGGCAAGGTCCAGGTCACCATCGAGTACGACGGCGTCACGCCGGTGGTGGTGAACACTGTTGTCGTCTCGAGCCAGCACATCGAGGACATCGACCTCGAGACGCTGCTGGCACCCGACATCGAGGAGTTCGTGATCCGGCCCGAACTCGAGAGCGTCGACTTGGACACCTCGGATGTGCGGGTGCTGGTGAATCCCACCGGCCGCTTCGTCTCCGGTGGTCCGGCGGCCGATGCTGGTGTGACCGGTCGAAAGATCATCGTGGACACCTACGGCGGTATGGCACGCCACGGAGGCGGTGCGTTCTCCGGCAAGGACCCGTCGAAGGTCGACCGCTCGGCGTCCTATGCCATGCGTTGGGTCGCGAAGAACGTCGTCGCCGCGGGACTTGCCACCCGGTGTGAGGTGCAGGTCTCCTACGCGATCGGCACGGCCCATCCGGTTGGTCTGTTCGTCGAGACGTTCGGTACCGGGGTGGTCCCCGACGAGAAGCTCGAGGACGCGATCCTGGCCACCTTCGACCTGCGGCCGGCGGCGATCATCCGTGATCTCGACCTCAAGCGGCCCATCTATGCGCGGACCGCCGCCTACGGTCACTTCGGTCGTGATGACGCGGACTTCACCTGGGAGCACACCGACCGGGTGGACGCGCTGCAGGCTGCTGTCAAGTAGTGACGGACGTCGCCCGGGTGGCGATCGAGTCACCGCTGCCACACCTGGACCGGTTGTTCGACTTCGCCATCCCGGAGGAACTCGGTGAGGTCGCGCTGCCCGGGTGCCGGGTACGGGTCCGGTTCCACGGGCGGTTGGTGAACGGCTGGATCATCGAGCGTGGTCCCAGCGAGTTCGAGGGGACGCTGCAACCCCTGCAACGGGTTTCCGGCCCGCCTGTGCTCACCAGCGAGATCATCGCCTTGTCCCGCAGGGTCGCCGCCCGGTACGCAGGCACCCTGGCCGACGTGCTCCGGTTCGCCGTGCCGCCCCGGGTGGCGGCCGTGGAGGGCCGCGAACACGGGTCGGCCCCGCCGGTCCCCGAACCGCCGGACATGGACGGCTGGTCGTCGTACCCGCTACCTGCCGATGGCGCCGCGTCCTGGATCTGCCATCCGCACGACGACCCCTTCGACCTGCTGGCGAGGGCGGCGGTTCAGACTCTGGCCACCGGGGGCGGGGCTGTCCTGGTGGTGCCTGACGCCAGGGATGTACGCAGGCTGCACACCGCACTTACGGCGTTGGTCGACCCGGCCGGGGTCGCCGTGGTGTCGGCAGAGGCCTCGAACCGGGTGCGGTACCGCACCCACCTGCAGATCCTCGCCGGTGCCCGGCGGATCGTGATCGGCACTCGGTCGGCGGTCTTCGCACCTGTCGCGGACCTGCGCCTGCTGGTGGTCTGGGACGACGGCGACGATGTACTCGCCGAGCCGCAGACCCCCGGCTGGCATGCCCGCGAGGTGGCCGCAGTGCGTTCGTGGCAGTCGGGTGCCCGTCTGATCGTGGGCGGCTTCACGCGGACAGCCACCACCGCGCAGTGGCTGGTCGACGAGACCGCCGCCGATGTCCAGTTGTCGCGACAGGTCGCGCGTTCCCGCCGGTACCAGGTGATGGCACAGGTTGAACCTGACGCGGACACCCGACGGATCCCGGGGCGGGCCTTCGCCCTGATCCGGAATGCGGTGGAGCGGGGGCCTGTGCTCGTCCAGGTGCCGAGGGCGGGCGCGGCGACGGGTCTGATCTGCGCGCAGTGCGGCCATCCGATCCGGTGTGCGCGGTGTGGTGGTGGAGTTCGTCCGGACCGGTCCGGCACACCTCGGTGTCGTCTGTGTCACGAACCCGCCCACGCGTGCGGTTCGTGTGGATCCCGGGAGTTCGTAGGCGTCGGGGCCGGATCCCGGCGCAGCGCCGAGGAGCTGCAGAAGGCATTCCCGGCCCTGGCCGTTGTCCGCAGTGATGCCGAGTCAGGTGTTCTCGACAGCGTCGGTGATGCAACGGCCATCGTGGTCGCCACGCCGGGAGCAGAACCGCGGGTCATCGGTGGTTACTCCGCGCTCCTGGTACTGGACACGGAGGTTCTCCTGGCGCGCAGTGCGTTGCGCGCGCGTGAAGAGGCTGCCCGCAGGTGGATGGCTGCGGTGTCGCTGACCGCACCCCATGCCACCACCTTGCTGGTGGCCCCGCAGGATCTCGCCGTCGTACAGGCACTGGTCCGCAACGATCTGGGCACCCTGGCCGCAGTCGAGCGCGACGAGCGCGCCGCGGCACATATGCCGCCTGCGTTCCGGTGCGTGCGTCTGCGCGGAACATCCGAACCGGTCAGCCAGTGGCTCACGGACTATGAGGGGGAAGTGCTGGGTCCGCTGGAGACGGTGGAGGGCAGCCAGGCGCTGTTGCTCGCTCCACACGATCGGGCGTCGGGGATGCTGCAGTTCGTCCAGCGCAGGCAGGCCGAACGCTCCAAGGCGGGCAGCCCTCCGGTCGAGGTGCGGGTGGATCCGGTGGATCTGGGCGAGAACTAGCCGGTTGCCGACTTCTCGGTCGCGGTCACCACTCGGTCCCGCCCCGCTTCTTTGGCCGCATAGAGTGCCTGATCCGCTCGTTTGAGCACATCGGCCAGGTCTTCACCACCGACCTGCAGGCCGACTCCGATGCTGACCGTGGACACCGCCGTGGAGCCATCGGTCAAGCTGATGGGCGCGGCACATGCCTGTCGGATCTTGTCCGCGACGCCAGCGGCGTCCACGACGGTGTCGACGCCGGTGAGCCCGACGACGAACTCGTCGCCACCCATCCGTGCCGCGACGTCGGTGGTCCGGATCTGTTCCTTCATGCGGCCGGCAAGCGCCGTGAGCACGATGTCGCCTGCCTCGTGTCCATGCGTGTCGTTGATCTCTTTGAGCCGGTCCACGTCGATGAACAGCAGTGCCGTTCCGGTCCCGTTCCGCCGCCGGCTGGCGAACGCCTGCAAACGGCGCATTGCCTCTCTGCGGTTGAACAATCCGGTGAGGGGGTCGGTGTTGGCCTGCTGCTCAAGGCCACGCACGTGCTCGACGTACTCCTCGGCGTTACGCAGTCGGATGACCTGGCTGCCGGAGTCTCCGGGTAGGCGATCGCCTTGCACGTCCATCCAGCGATACCCGCCGTCCTTCCGGTGCATTCGTAAGGCTCCGCGGTTGGGCAGGTCCCGCGCCTCCTGGGCGTCGGAGCGAAGACTGCGGACGTCTGCGGGATGGAGCAGGCCGACGACCCTTGTGCCGGCAACCTCATCAGGCGTGAACCCGAGCGCTGTCTGTACAGATGGGGAAGCCCAGGCGATGACTCCGTCGGCTCCGACCTCGAGTACGACGTCCGAGGTCGCCAGCGTGAGCAGTCGGAAGCGACTCTCTGCCGATGCCGCGCGCTCGAGGGCTTCGTCACGCTGTGCCAGGACCCACGACACCAACCACCCTGCCAGGCTCACGGCCAGCAGCAGCAGCCAACGGGTCCAGCCCTGCGGGGTGTCGAAGTAGCCCAGCAAGGCCGCTGATATCAGACCCAGGAATGCCGCCTGGCCGGCGAGAACGCCGGTCCATGCCGGCCGGGCCAACACCGCTGACGCCAGCACCGGAAGACTCAGGTAGGAGTAGACGGCCACGCTGGGAATCGCCAGATCCAGACCGAGGATCACCCACTGCAGGACCCCGAGGCCGACGAGAACCAGGGTCCGCCACCGCGGCCCACGATCCCCCGGAACGATCGCCCACGACATACCCTCCTCGTCTACCACCATAGGTTCCATCGGCGGCTCACGTGCCGGTGGCCGACCCGGGAATCCCAGGTCGCGGGTGTCGCCGCCTGTGCGATCGGGCGCCCGTAAACTCATTGGTCGAGGAGGCGCCCCGTGTCAGTTGTGGACATCCGGTTGTTCGGCGACCCCGTGCTGCGAAGCCCGGCCGCCCCGGTAGTGGACTTCGACAAGCAGCTGCGCACCCTGGTCCAGGACCTCACCGACACCATGATGGATGCGCCCGGAGTCGGACTTGCCGCACCCCAACTGGGGGTCGGACTTCGCGTCTTCACGTACTACGTCGACGGCGAACTCGGGCATCTCGTCAATCCCGACCTCGATCTCAGCGACGACATGCAGGAGGAAGAGGAAGGCTGTCTGTCGCTGCCCGACGTGAGGTTTCCGACCCCTCGTGCGATGGGCGTGGTCGCCAAGGGTTTCACCATGTACGGCGACCCGATCACTGTGCAGGGCACACACCTGCTTGCGCGGTGTGTGC
>JACJWU010000012.1 GCA_020636995.1 Actinomycetota bacterium
ACCGCCGCCTAACCCGCGGCGGCGTACTGGAGTCGGGGCCGTAATCGGTGTGAGGTCGTCGACGGACACGTGAGAGCGTTCTCGAGGGGCGTCGCCGTCAGTCAGCGGACGGTGACGAAGGTGCTTGGGTTGGTCACCACTCCGTACTGTTCCCGGGCCTGTTCGACGACATCGCGGAATCGCGTGCGCGCCTGCTGCATGTGGCGGTTCGCCGCGCTGCGCAAGGGCCCGGTCTCGTCGGCGTAGACGCGCCAAGCGTCTTGGCGTTGTTGTTCGTCCGCGGCGTCACGCAGCGCCAGTCGTAGTCGATGGTGGGCCCCTCGGGTCGCATCCCGGTACGCGAGCAGGATCCGGCGGCGCTCTTCCCGGTACTCATCAGCGGCGAATTGGGCCGCCGCCCGGAATCCCTGTCGAGGGCTCTGCGTGACGGCCGGCGGCGGGGTTGCGGATGCGGCTGTCTGGCCGGTCAGCAGAACGGCTGAGACGGTGAACAGTGATGCCGCGGTGTGGCGCCAAGGTGCCATGTCCTCATCCCCCCACACCTGTCCCGGGGGGTCAACCGGGTTCGGGCAGAGTTAACCGGCCGCGAACGCGTCAGCGCCGCGAGACCACGAAGAACCGCGCTCCGTTGGGGTCGAGGATCCCCGCCACGACGCTGGTGGCAGTCTCGTAAGGCTTCACGAACACCTTTCCGCCCAGGGTCAGGGCGTCATCGACAGTCCCGGGAACATCGTTGACGGCGAAGTACACCTGCCACACCGCGGGGATCTCCTCGGGAACGTTGCGCGGCATGTCCTCCGCGCCGGCGTTGGTCTGGTCGTCACCCGGCTTGTCCGGCAGGTGCGCCACCTTGTAGCCCGGGGTCGTGCCGTCGTTCCAGACCCAGCCGAAGACCTGCTCGTAGAACGGCAGGGCAGCGTCCAGATCTCGTGTCTGCAACTCGTTCCAGGTCAGCGAGCAGGGCTCGTCGAAAACGTCCGCGCCGTGGTGGGAGTACGGCTGCCAGATCCCGAGCATCCCGCCGCTGGGATCCATGATGTTCGCCAGCCGACCCTGATCGGTGACGTCCATCGGGGCCAGCATCACCTGTCCGCCCGCGGCCCGCACCGCCACACAGGTGGCATCGGCGTCGTGGACCAGCACGTAGGAGACCCACTGCGGGAGCAGCCCCTCAGCCGACATCTCCGGCGGCATCGGACTCATCCCCGCGACCAACTGACCGTCGAGGAAGAACTGCGTGTAGTGCGCACCCATGTCCTCGGTGCGGTCGTAGGCCTGCCAACCGAAGAGCTCGCAGTAGAAGTGGCGTGCCTTTGCCTCGTCGGAGGTGAAGGTGTCGGCCCAGCCGAACATTCCGTCGGGATGCAGGAACATGACTCGAGGGTATGGCACCTACGGCACGACCGCGCAGCCCGTCAGAACGATCCGAGCAGGAACATCCCTCCGGTCGGATCCACCAGCCCACCGAACTTCCCCGGACCCATCTGCATCGCCGGGAGGAAGATCTCACCGCCGAGTCCCTCCGCAGCCGCCATCGATGTGTCGCAGTCCTCGACGGCGAAGTAGACCATCCACAGGTTGGGCGCTTCATCGGGTACGCCGGGTGGCATCGACATCGCACCCGCGTTGGACTTGTCGTCCCCCTCTTTGGCGGGGATGTTGGCGACGTAGTACCCCGGTGTGGGGCCGTCGGCCCACTCCCAGCCGAAGACCTTCTCGTAGAACGGCAGGGCGGCGTCGATGTCGCGGGTCTGGAGTTCGTTCCAGGTCATGGACCCCGGGGCGTTGAACACCTCGGCACCCTCGTGGGCGGCGGGTTGCCACAGGCCGACCGCGGCGCCGGTCGGATCTGCCAGCATCGCCATCCGTCCCTGATCCATGACGTCCATCGGTGGCATGGTCACGGTTCCACCGGCCGCCTCGGCGGCAGCCGCCGCGGCATCCGCGTCTTCGACAAGGATGTAGGAGTTCCAGAACGCTCCGACCGACTCCGGTACTCCGGGCATCATCGGGGACAGGCCGCACACCAACTTCCCGTCCTTGAAGAACTGGGTGTAGGGCGGGCCCATCGGGGTGGGTTGGTCCACATGGGTCCACCCGAACAACCCCTCGTAGAACTCGATCGCCCGACCCGGGTCGCGGGTCATGATGTCGGCCCAGCCGAACAGTCCATTCGGATACCGCATTCGTCTCTCCTCTCGCCTGTGGCTCAACGCTATGCCCGAGGTCCGACATCGGCGCAACCGTCGAACGGCCACTGTGCCTCGACCGGCCGGGGCGGCTAGGTTGAGCGCAGATGAATGGAGGCGGCACATGGCGGTAATGGCCATCGATCAGGGCACCACATCGAGTCGGGCGATCATCTTCGACGAGGCCGGCACGCCGCTGGCCATGGATCAGCACGAGCACGAGCAGATCTTCCCGAAGGCCGGCTGGGTCGAGCACGACCCGATGGAGATCTGGCGCAACACCCGGGAGGTGATGGGGGCGGCCCTGGGGAAGTCCAACCTGTCGCTCAGCGACATCGACGCAGTGGGGATCACCCAGCAGCGCGAAACCACGGTGGTGTGGAACCGCACCACCGGTCTTCCGATCTACAACGCGATCGTGTGGCAGGACACCCGCACCCAGGCCATCTGCGACGAGTTGGCCGCCGCCGTGGGCGAGGACCGATTCCGGCAGGTCACAGGCCTGCCGCTGGCCACCTATTTCTCGGGCCCGAAGGTCCGCTGGATCCTCGACAACGTCCCGGGCGCACGCGCGCAGGCCGAATCCGGTGAGTTGCTGATGGGCACGATCGACACCTGGCTGCTGTGGAACCTGACCAACGGCCAGGTCCACGCCACGGACCCGACCAATGCCTCACGCACCCTGCTGATGGACCTCGACACCCTGCAGTGGGATCCCGAGCTCGCGGAGGCGGTCGGCGTCCCGATGAGCATGCTGCCGCAGATCCGCAGTTCCTCGGAGGTGTTCGGAGAGGTCCAGAGCCCGGCCTCGATGAAGGGCGTGCCCATCTCCGGCATCCTCGGCGATCAGCAGGCGGCGACGTTCGGCCAGGCCTGCTTGAGCCCGGGAGAGGCCAAGAACACCTACGGCACCGGGAACTTCCTGTTGCTCAACACCGGTACCGAGAAGGTGCTGAGCAGCAACGGCCTTCTGACGACGGTCTGCTACAAGATCGGCGAGGCTCCCGCGGTCTACGCCTTGGAGGGGTCCATCGCTGTGACCGGCAGCCTGGTCCAGTGGTTGCGGGACAACCTCGGGATCATCAGATCCGCCCCGGAGATCGAGACCCTGGCGCGCTCGGTGGAGGACAACGGCGACTGCTACTTCGTGCCGGCCTTCAGCGGCCTGTTCGCCCCCTACTGGCGCGGGGATGCGCGCGGCGCGATCGTGGGCCTCACCCGATTCATCAACAAGGGCCACATCGCACGGGCGGCACTGGAAGCGGCGGCGTACCAGTCCCGCGAGGTGATCGAGGCCATGGAGGCCGACAGCGGCGTGCAGTTGACGACGCTGAAGGTCGACGGCGGGATGGTGCTCAACGAGTTGCTCATGCAGTTCCAAGCCGATGTGCTGGGCGTTCCGGTGATCCGGCCGCGGACCATCGAGACGACTGCGCTCGGTGCGGCCTACGCGGCCGGGCTGGCCGTCGGATTCTGGGAGAACGAGACCGCCATCCGGACCAACTGGGCAGAGGGTAAGCGCTGGGAGCCGCAGATGTCGCCGGGGGACCGGGAGTGGCTGTTCGACCGGTGGCGGCAGGCGGTCACCCGCACCTTCGACTGGGTGCCGACGGGGCAGTGACGCCACGCGGGAGCCGGGGTGGTCAGACGAAGTCGGGCGCTTGCTGCATCACGGGGTCCCCGAGGTCGAGGTCGGGGAACCACTGTGCCACCAGCTCCCGCACCTTGAGGTCGATCTCGACGAGGACCTGCTGGACCTCGGCTCCGGACAGCCCCTCGAGATGGCTGATGTCGCGCCACTCGTAGCGGTCCTGGTCGTCCTTGACCGGGAGGGAACCGGCTGTGGTCGCACCCACGACCACCAATCGGTCAGCCACGTCGAGCATCTGATCGCTGAACTTCTTGGGAATGTCGGTCAAATGCACGCCATGCGCGGCGAGCCCGTTCGTCACCTCGTCCAGCACGTGCCCCTTGGGCGCCACCCCGGCGGAAACCACGTACACCAGCCCCGGGGCGTAGTAGCGGAACAGCGCGGCGGCGGCCTGGGACCGCCCGATGTTGTCCTGGCAGACGATGAGGACCTCGGGCTGGGTCTTCAGTACCTCGCCGGCCTTGATCTGTTCGGCCCGGACCTGGGTCAGAGCAGCACGCCCGACCAGCACCGGCAGGTAGGTCTTCACCGACGCGGTGGCCGCCATCTGGTCGTAGAGGTCATCGACGATGGCTGTGAGCCGCTCCCGCGAGATGGCCCCGCCGGTGTGGTTCACAAGCCCGTCCACCACACTGCGCAGTTGCATCTCGACATTGGGTTCGCGGGGTGTTTCGCTCACCTGTGCATTGTCGTCAACGCCCCGACGCAGTTGCAACGCGGGTGGGCAGTTCGATCCGCCAGGCGTTGTAGGCCTGATCGCGGCGAAGCCCCAGACCTTCGTAGAGCTGGGTCGCTCCGGTGGGGTTGGTGGCGTCGCAGTGCAACGACGTACCGGCGAACCCGAGGGCTGCGTCACGGTGGAAGGCGTCGCGCAGCAGGAACTGTGCGACCCCTCGGCGCCGATACGCACGCAGCACCCCGAGGGTCTCGACGTACCCCAGCCTGTGCGCGGCGTACCGATTGCTGCCCATACACACACCGATGCACGTCCCACCGTCGAAGGCCAGTCGCCATTGACCTGGATCCGAGGTCTCGTCGAGGGCGTCGCGCTTGAAGACCTCGAAGGTCCGGGGGTGGAAGTCGTAGTGATCCAGGAACGACGACTGAACCACCTCGTACATGTCGTGCCAGTCCTCCTCGCGCATGGTCCGCACAGTCACACCGGCCGGCGGGGTCGGCGAGGCGGGGGGCGCGGCGAAGTCCAGGCGCATCCGCTGGTAGACGCGGTGGGTTCGGTACCCGGCAGCGTGCAGCGCGGCCTCGATCTGTTCGTCGCCGTGGAAGCTTTCCATCTTCAGCCACGCCTGTGGCGGAACGTCGTACTCGCGGGCGTAGGCCGCGGCGGCGGCCAGGAGGGCGGATGCAAGCTCCTGCCGATGCGCGGCCAGGGGGTGTATGAACATGTCCAGGTAGAGGTCCCGGCAGCGCTCGAAGTCCTCGTAGGCCAGCAGCACCGCGATCAGTTCCTGGTCCTGCCACACAGCGGTTGTGCCGCGGGCACCGTGAAGCTCCGGCGCACGCAACGCCCCGAGGGTCTCCTTGTCGTTGCTGTCGGACCGACCGAAGAAGGCCATCTCCTTGGCGGTGAGCAAGGCGGTCACGGCAGGCACGTGAGGGTCGTCCACCTGCGTCGCTCGCAGCCCCGGCGGTAGCCCGGTGACCTTCATCGCGAGGTTCGACACGGCTGCCAGGTAACCACACAACGGGCGTACCCGACCAGCAGGTTTCGGCGGTATGGGCGAGGATGGTCCGGTGAAACGCGTGCTCCTGCTGGTGACCGCCCTCCTCCTGGCAGCGTGCGGGGGAGGAACGGCCTCGGCGCCCAGCCCGCCGGCGCCCTGCGATCCGGGGCCTCCCGGTACCCGTGAGGTCCAGGTGGGCAAGCGCTCTTTCCTGCTGCACGTGCCGACGGACTTCCAGGACCCGTCACCGGCGGTCTTCACCTTCCACGGCCGGGGCTCCAACGCGCAGCAGCAACTGCTGCTCACAGGCTTCGACCAGGTCGCGGAGGAAGGCCGCTTCCTGGTGGTCGCGCCGGAGGCCCGCAACGGGC
This sequence comes from Actinomycetota bacterium, assembly GCA_020636995.1. GTDB lineage: Bacteria > Actinomycetota > Actinomycetes > S36-B12 > UBA10799 > JADKAV01. The sequence goes on from JACJWU010000012.1 coordinate 5,894, forward strand.
GGTGGGACTTCACCGGCGGCGACACCGACTACCTGCGGGCGGTCGGCGACGCGGTGCCATGCATGGACCCGGACCGTGTCTACGCCTCCGGGATGTCGATGGGCTCGGCGATGACGTTCGCGCTCGCGTGCGCCCCGGAGCGCAAGTTCGCCGCCTTCGGGGGCGTGGCGCTGACCCTGTTCGAGCCCCAGTGTGAGCAGACGCCGCCGGCGCCCATCATCTACTTCCACGGCACCGCCGATGAGGTGGTTCCCTTCCGCGGCGGACAGCCGGAGGGCGAGGACATCGACTTGCCGGCGGTCCCGGTGGCGATGCGCGAGTGGGCCCAGCACAACGGGTGCACCGAAGACACTGTGAAGCGCATCGGCAAGGACGTCCGCCTGCAGGAGTGGACCGGCTGTGCGGCCGACGCCGATGTGGACTACTACCGGGTTCGGGGAGGCGGCCACACCTGGCCCGGGACCGCACCGTTCATCGCCGATGCGATCGAGCAGTCCTTGGGCAAGACCTCACAGAGTGTGAATGCTTCGTCACTGATGTGGAAGTTCTTCCAGCAGTACAGTCTGCGGGCGGAGTAGCTGCTCTTCTCGGCCGGTGAACAGCGCGTCCCCTGTGCCACAGTTGAGGTGATCTTGCCTGCCGACGGGAGTGCCTCATGCTCGAATTCGCGTCATCGAACTGCCGGGCGGTCAACGCCGAACGCGCCGTTCTTGAGGCCTTGGAACTCGCCTACGGGGTTCCCGACCCGGAGGTCGATCTGCTGCTGATTAACGCCGCTGTGGGCCACGATCTGCAGACCCTGTCACACGTCGCGATGCGCCAGTGTCCCGGCGCCCGGGTGCTGGCCGCATCGTGCGCCGGTGTTGTGGGACCGCAAGGGCCCGGTGAGTCGCTTCACGACATCGGTCTGATCGGGGTGCGCGGGGCGGAGTTCACCGTCGCGCAGGTGGATGGCCTGTACGGAGCCACGTCGCTGGAGATGGGTGCGGCGCTCGGCCGGCAATTGGCCGGCACCCCGGAACCGGTGACCATGATCTACCTGCTCGCGTCCGGGATCGACATCGCGAACGACCGTGTCATCGAAGGCATCGAGTCGGTCCTTGGACCGGACGTGGTGATCTTCGGCGCCACGTCGTCGGACCAGATGCAAGGTGTTGCGACGTACCAGGCCATAGACGGCGAGTCCTTCCAGCACGCCGCCTTCGCTGTGGGGTTCTGGGACCCCACGTTGGCCGTGGACACGCAGGCGACGCATGGTTTCATCGCGGTCGGGGAACCCATGGTGGTCACTGCGGCCGACGGCAACCGGATCATCGAACTCGACGGCAAGCCGGCGTGGCCGACCTACCTGGAACGGATGGGTCTGGGCCCGGATGCCACCGAGGGAGACACGATCCCGATCGGTGCGCTGGCTGAGGAGTTGTCACCGGAACTGGCGCAGGAGTACGGCAATTCCCACATCCTGCGCGTGGTGACGCATCACACCGACGAAGGCGAGATCATCTACGCCACGGAGGTCCCGGTCGGCACGAAGCTGTGGCTCACCGTCCGGGACGAGGAGCGGATCTTCGCCGACATGGACCGGATGATGCTCTCGATGGAGCAGCGGTACCCCGACAGCAAGCCCGTGGCGGTGTTCCAGGCCGACTGCCTGGCGCGCGGCCGACGGCTGTTCGACCGGGTGATGAAGGAGGAACTCGTCCACCGCATGCAGCAGCCCATGGCCACCGATGGTGAGATCCCCGCGTGGTTCGGGATGTACGGCTTCGGTGAGTACGCCCGGCTCGGGGGGTGTAACAGCTACCACAACTACACGACGGCGCTGGCGGCGCTGTATCGCGTGGGAGCAGACGGGGCCTAGGCCGGTGTCCCGATGACCGATCCCGAGTCCAGCACCACGCGCCGGATCGACGCCGGTGCGTACACACTTCTGCAGCAGCAGTTGGTGTCGGTGCGCGCGCGGCTGGACAGGCAGGTCGGCCAACTCATCCGCCTCAACCGGATCTCCGACGAACTCCTGCACACCGATGAGGACACGCCCCTGGCGCAGTTCTTCGCAGAAGCGATCGTCGACATCCTGGACGTGGCCGTCGGTGCGGTGTGGATCTTCGGTGACGACACCGAGCCCGTCGAATTCACCGTGTTCGGAACACCCGACAGCGGATGGTCAACCGCGGGTGCCAAGATCGCGCAGCGGCTGTCCGACAACCGCGCCGTGCCCCTGGCGCCGGAGTTGCGGGACCTGCTGCCCGGACCGGTCCTCGTGGATCCCATCGTCTGCCGCGCAGCAGGATCGGCCACGAATCCGCGGGCGCTGTTGATCGCAAGCAACACCACCTCGATGGCCGGCATGTACGAACCGTCCGCGACGGAGACACTCGAGATCCTCACCCTCATCGCCGAGAAGTTGTCCGCGCACATGGCCGTTCTGGCCGACCGCCGGGTGATCGCCGAGCAGGTCGTGATGCTGCGGGATTCCGAGGAGCGGCTCGGTTTGGTCCTCAAGGGCACCAACGATGGATGGTGGGACTGGGAACTCACCGCCGGAACATGTCTTGTGTCGCAGCGGTGGCTGCAGATGCTCGGCCTGGAGGCCGGTGATGTCCAAGCGCACGACGGCTTCTGGTGGGACCGCGTGCATACCGAGGATCTACCCGCGTTCCGGACCGACCTCGAAACCGCACTGACCGAGGATGCCTCCGGACTCGAGGCGGAGATCAGAATGCGACACCGCGACGGCACGTATCTGCCGGTGCTGGTGCGGGGCACCATCACCCGTTCGTCGGGTGGTGAGCCGATCCGGTTCACGGGTTCGATATTCGATCTGTCCGAACGGCACCGCCAGGAGAGCCAGGTCCGCAGGCTCGCGTTCTTCGACCCGCTGACCGACCTTCCCAACCGGCGGATGCTGATCAGCCGCATCGAGGACACGTTGCGCGTGAACAGCCAGACGGGGGCGATCGCCGCAGTGCTGATGCTCGACCTGGACAGGTTCAAGACCCTCAACGACACCCATGGACACGCCGCCGGTGACCAACTGCTGCGGATCGCGGCCCACCGGCTGCATGCGGAGGTACGCGGAGCCGACACGGTCGCCCGCCTGAGCGGCGATGAGTTCGTCGCGCTGCTGCCGTCTGCCGGCGACGATGTGCCCGGTGCCGTCAGGTCGGCCGAACTCGTCGCGGAGCGGCTGCAGCAGGCACTGACCCGCCCGTTCGAACTGGACGCCGGGACTATCCACTTGAGTACCAGCATCGGCATCGCACTGGCAGCCGGGTCGTCTGCCACGGTCGACGACGTGCTCAAGCAGGCTGATGTGGCCATGTACGAGGCCAAGGCCGCCGGTCGCAACGCGGTGCGGGTCTTCAAACTCGCCATGCAGATGCAGTTGGAGCAGCGGGCACGGTTCGACGCCCGACTGCGGGAGGGGTTCGCGGCCGGGGAACTCGAGCTGCACTACCAGCCACAGGTGGATGTCGACGGCCGGCTGTACGGCACCGAAGCGCTGTTGCGGTGGTACCCGCCGGATCTCGGCCCAGTGGCGCCGGCTGAGATCATCACCGCGGCCGAGGACAGCGGGTTCATCCATGAACTGGGTCAATGGGCACTGGAGACGGTGTGCCGGCAGGCGGCACTGTGGGGTTCGGGCCCGGACTCGCGGATCGCGGTGAATCTGAGTTCGGCGGAGTTCCTGCACCCGGATTTCCCGCAGCGTGTACTCGCCGTCCTGGAACGCACGGGCGTGTCGGGCAAGGCGATCCGGCTGGAGATCACGGAGGCCACAGTCGTCAGTGACGTGGAGTTCGCCGCGAGTCGGATGGAGACGTTGATGGCGCACGGCATCGAGTTCTCCGCCGACGACTTCGGCACCGGCTATTCGTCTCTGACCTATTTGCGAGGTCTGCCGTTCTCCGAGGTGAAGATCGACCGCAGCTATGCGGCGCGGCTGCCGGACGATCCGCAGGACGTGGCCATCGTGCAGGCGATCATGTCCCTGTGCCAGACGCTGGGTCTGCGCATCGTGGCCGAGGGGGTGGAGACCTCGGCGCAGCTCGAGGCCTTGTCCAGGTACGGAGCGGAGATCTTCCAGGGACATCTCTTCGGCGGCCCGCAGCCACCCCCGGCCAAGCCGCAGGACCTGGTCCAGCGCCGGCCGACGGTCTGACCGCGCAGTCTACGCCGGCCGCGGGGTGGTCATCGGCAGTCCGGTTAGAGATACAGCACTCCGGTTAGAGATCGGCATTGCGGTTAGAGACACGGCACTCCGGTTAGCCCTATACGGCCGTGGGACTCTAACCAACCTGCCGCCGACTAACCAAGATGCCGATCTCTAACGGAATAGCCTCCCCCGAACGGGAGCCCGGTAATCCAGTTGACGTCTCTGACTAGAACCGCCACACCTCGACGGCAAGCGCGGCAGGCACGCCCACCCGATCGCCGGTCTGTTCGAGGAAAGCCCGGAGGAACTGGGGATCGGCCATCGGATGCTCGCCGAGGCCCTCGAGGTATGCCCGGTGTTCGGACAGTGAGGCCACCGCTCGGTCCACGCCGTCGGACACGTCGAGGGCATGGGTGGCCTCGGGGGATCCGGCCACGAGCGCGATCCGCACCGAGTGTGGTGGTGTGCCGGGGAAGATCCACCGGTTGCCCGCATCACCGATGGCGTCGAGTGCGGCCGTTCCCACAGCCCGGTGGTCGGCGCTGTTGCGGGCGTGCGGTCCCCACGTCTCCCGGTGGTTGAACAGCAGCACTGTGTCGGGTTGGTGTCGCCGGATCGCCTGGGCGAACTCCTGTCGCAGCGCCATGCTGTCGTGGATGGTGCCGTCGGGGTGGGAGAGGAACTCAACCACCGACACCCCCACCACGTCCGCACTGCGGATCTGCTCGGCCTCACGCACCTCGGCGGCCCGCTTCGGATCCATGCCGTCGATGCCGGCTTCACCGCGGGAGGCGAGCAGGTAGCGGCAGTCGGCGCCGGCGCTGGTCCACATCGCCACCGCCGCGGCCGCCCCGTACTCGATGTCGTCGGGGTGCGCGACGATGGCCAACACCCGTCGCGGTGTGTGCTCCAGCAGCTCCATCTACGCCGGGGGCTTGCTCTGGAAGGCCGACGCGAAATTCTCCAGCGCCCCGGTCAGTTCCGCGGGCACGACCCAGACCTTGTTCGACTCGCCCTTGGCGATCTCCGGCAAGGCCTGCAGGTACTGGTAGGCCAGCAGTTTCGGATCCGGGTCGGCCTGGTGGATGGCGTCGAAGACCTTCTGGACCGCCTGCGCCTCACCTTCGGCGCGCAGGATCGCCGACTGCTTGTCACCCTCGGCCCGCAGCACCGTGGCTTCCCGCTCACCCTGGGCGGTGAGGATCTGGGACTGCTTGATGCCCTCGGCGGTGAGGATCGCGGCCCGGCGGTCCCGCTCCGCGCGCATCTGCTTCTCCATGGACTCCTGCACACTCGGGGGCGGGTCGATCGCTTTGAGCTCGACGCGGTTGACGCGGATCCCCCACTTGCCCGTGGCCTCGTCGAGCACGCCGCGCAGTTGGCTGTTGATCTGGTCGCGGGAGGTCAGGGTCGCCTCGAGGTCCATGCTGCCGACCACGTTGCGCAGGGTCGTGACGGTGAGTTGCTCGACACCCCAGATGTAGTTCTGGATCTCGTACGTCGCGGCTTTGGGGTCGGTGACCTGGAAGTAGATGACCGAGTCGATGCTCACCACAAGGTTGTCCTCGGTGATGACCGGCTGTGGCTGGAAACTCACGACCTGCTCGCGCAGATCCAGCCGCGAGGTGATCCTGTCCACGAACGGTACGAGGATGTGCAGACCGGCTCCGAGGGTGCGGCTGTAGCGGCCGAGGCGCTCCACCACGCACGCTTGTGCCTGCGGGACGATCCGCACCGTCTTCGCGATGACGATGATCACGAACAGCAGGACGAGTAGGACTACTACGGCACTGGCGATGGCTGCGGTCATGTCTTCTCCTCAGTAGGGCCGGATGTCAGTAGGGCCGGATGATCGCGGTGGCGCCGCGGATCGCGACGACGGTCCCGGTGGCGCCGGTGTCCAGCGGGTCCCAGGCGTCTTCGAGCTGCGCCGACCAGATCTCGCCGTTGAGCTTGACCCGGCCGCTGTCAGGGGTCACCGGTTCCAACACCGTGACACGTTGTCCGATGAGGGCGTCCACGCCGGTCAGGGCGGTCGGCCCGGTCTTGAGGTGGCGCAGCGCGATCGGTCGCACGGCGAAGATCCCGAGCACCGCCACGCCCGCCGCTGCTCCTGCCTGCACGATCAGCGGTGCGCCGACGGCCGCAGCGCCGGCGCCGGCAAGCGCCCCCGCCGCGAGCATGATGAGCACGAAGTCGAGGCTCATGACCTCGAGGATCCCGAACACCACTGCCGCGATGAGCCAGAAGATCGCTGCTGCCACGTCAACCTCCCTCCGTGCCCAGCCTACGGGCAGCCCGCGTCAGAGGGAAATGGCGTGTGTCCGCCGCACGGGCCTCGCGAAGTGGACGTTTTGCGAATCGCCTTTCCGGAAACTGCCATCTTCGTGTGGGGTCGACGTCCGTATCGTGCGTCTTGGGGGGATCCTGGACCGCACAACAGTGGCAGTGGGGTCACCGCATTGCCCTGTACATGCGGCTAGCCTGAAGCCGATGGACGCCTACTTGCCGGGACGGGCACTGCGCAACCCCCATCTGCAGACGACCCGCAGTCGGCTCCTGCCGCCGAGGGTACGTCTGCCGGAACCGGAGGTGGTGCTGGTCGACATGCCCGACGGCTCCGGTGACCGGCTCGCGCTGCTGTTGCATGAGGGCGACCCGGACAAGCCGTTGGTGCTTGTGATCCATGGCCTCGGTGGAAGTGCTGAGTCCGACTATGTGCGGTACCTCGCCGCCGGGCTCATCGGCGCCGGCTTCCCGGTGGGGCGCCTCGATCTGCGTGGGGCGGGCACCGGGGAGCACGCCGTAGGCATGTATCACGGCGGCAAGACGGAGGACGTCCGAGCCGTGATCGATTCCTTGGACCGCCCTGTTGCCGTGGTGGGTTTCTCGTTGGGCGGCAACCTGACCATCAAACTGTTGGGTGAGCACACCGATCACGTCGTGGCGGGGGTTGCGGTCTCGGCCCCGCTGGACCTCGCCGTGAGCGTCGAGCACCTGCACCACATGGCCGGAGGGTTGTACGAGAAGTTCCTGGTGCACCGCCTGCGCAAGGAGGCACTGCGCCGTGGCGCCCGTTACACCCCGGAGGAGCGGGCGGGCATCGTGGCCGCGAAGGGTCTCGTGGAGTTCGACAACGCCGTCACCGCGCCGCGCCACGGCTGGCGCGATGCGGCCGAGTACTACGCCGTGAACTCCAGCATCGACTACCTGGACAAGGTCGAGCTGCCTCTGCTGCTGATCCACTCCAAGGACGATCCCATGGTTCCGTTCGGTCCGTACCTGTCCGTGGACTGGGAGGCTCTGCCCACCACCGAACTGGTGCTCACCGACCACGGCGGACACGTCGGCTTCCACAGCCGTGGGAGGCCTCCGTACTACGTGGGTCTCAGTGTGGAGTTCCTCGACCGGGTCAGCGGGACTCCAGATCCAGCCTGATGTGCGAGATCATCGACCGCAACGCGGTGTGGGCGTTGAGCAGGTCCTCGCCCCAACTCGACAGGTACGCGTACTGCCACCACCACAGGGCCTCGATCGGCCGCCCCGCCGCGAAGTGCCCGAACCCATGGTTGAGGTCGGTGACGATGCTCGACAGATCATCGGACAGCGACGACTCGACGATCTCCGGTGCGGGGAAGTACGGGTCGTCGATGGTGTTGTAGCGGTCCGCGGGACCGAAGACCTCGGCCAGCCGCAGCCGTAGGTCGTCGACCTCGGGCTCGCCGCCGGTGTCCGGCTCGTAGCGTCCTTCGGGGACGACATCGGTGACCGCGCCGAGTCGCGCGCCGTGCGCGGCCAGTTGGGAGGTGTGGATCAGCAGCAGTGCGATGGCACTGTCGCCCAGGCCGACGGTGGCCACCCGCTCCACCGCGACGACGAACTCCTGCACCGCGATCGCCATCTCCTCGGCGAGTTCGAGGGCGGTCGAGTCGACGGGGGTCGGGGCGGCGGTCACCGACACCTCGTCGCCGGGTAGGTCAGGCATCGATCCTCCTGCGTCCTGCGAACGCTCGTCCGAGCGTCACCTCATCAGCCAACTCCAAGTCGCCGCCCATCGGCAATCCACTTGCCAAACGTGTCACGGCCACGCCGATGGTCGCCATCTGGCGCCCCAGATATGCGGCCGTCGCCTCCCCCTCGGTGTTGGGGTCGGTGGCCAGGATCACCTCCTGCACCGTGCCGTCGGCGAGGCGGGTGAACAGTTCCCTGATGTGCAACTGATCGGGACCGATCCCGCGCATCGGATCGAGCACGCCCCCGAGCACGTGATAACGGCCGGTGAACTCCCGGGTCCGCTCGATCGCGATCACATCTTTGGGTTCTTCGACGACGCACAGCACGGCCGGGTCGCGGGTCTCGTCGCGGCACACCCGGCACAGCGCTCCCTCAGCGGTGTTGAAACACACCTCGCACACCGTCAACCGGTCCTTCACCGCCAGCAGTGCCCCGGCCAGCGCCTCAACATCCTCGCGGTCGGTCTCGAGCAGGTGGTACGCGATGCGCTGCGCGCCCTTCGGGCCCACCGCCGGCAGCCTCACCAACTGGTCGATCAGGTCCTGCAGGACACCCTCGTACGACGTCTGGTACATCGATCACTCCGCGTCGAACTCGGCGATCTTGCGCCCCCCGAGTTCCCGCTGCAGAAGTTCGAGGCCGGTCTCCGCGGTGGCCTCCACGGACTCGTCGTCCTCGCTGGGGGTGTCGTCCTCGCTGTCCGTGACAACCACCTCCGGCGCGGCGGGGCGGGTCGCAGGCGGCTGGTCACCCAGTGTCATTTCCACGGTGAGATCGAGCTTCAGTTCGTCGAGGATCGCCTGCCGGACGCGTTCGGCGTGACCGCCCTGCGCGAAGGCGGCAACCGCGCCGGCATTGGTCTGACTCAGCGTCAGGATCGAGTTGCTCAGCGACACCGGGCGGCAGTCGCGCACCAACAGGTGGGCAACGCGGCTGTTGGCCTGCACCCGGTCGAGTACACGTGGCCACAGGGCCATGAGCTTGTCCATCGGCACGTCCGAGCTCGACGCGGCAGGCGCCGACGCGACCGACTCGGGTGCCGACGGTGGCGCGGTGTCGAGCGACGGGGCCGGCGGCGGACCGGGCGGTCGCCTGCCGCCAGCCGCCGGGGGTCGGCCGGCGGGCTTCGGCGCGGGTTTGGCTGGTTGTGCTGCCGGTTCGGGTGTGGGTTCCTTGCGCGGCGCGGGTGCGGCCGGTGCGGCCGGTGCGGCCGGTGTGGCCGGTGCGGCGGCTGCCCGTCCTGCCACGGTTTCCATCCGCCGCTCGAGCCGATCGAGCCGGGCCAGCATGTCGAGGGAATCCGTGGCGCCAGTGGGCAGACACACCTCGGACATGAGCAGTTCGAGGTGCAGTCGCGGTGCGGTGGCACCACGCAGTTCGCTCAAGGCCTCGGACAGGGCGTCCGCGACGCGGTTGAGTTCCGCGCGGCCGAATCCCTGCGCCATCTCCGCCAGCTCTGGCAGGCGGTCGTCGGGCAGATCGACGAGCTGGGAGGCCTTGTCGACTCCGAGGACGTGCAGTACCAGCAGGTCCCGGAACCGCTCGAGCAGGTCGGTGACGAAACGGCGGGGGTCGTGACCGGAGTCCACCACATCCCCGATCCGTACGAACAGCCGCGCGACGTCCCCGGCGGCGATCGCCGCGGTCACGTCGTCGAGCAGACTGGCGTCGGTGACACCGAGTTGCTGGACCGCAGCCGCGTAGGTGAGACCGTCCGGTCCGGTCCCCGACACCAACTGGCCAAGGATCGACATCGCATCACGCACCGAGCCTTCGCCGGCGCGGGCCACCAGCGCGAGCGCCGCCGGCTCGGCCGGAACCCCTTCGGATTCACAGACGGCCGCCAGGTGGTTGGCGAGTGTGCGAATGGGCACCAGCCGGAACGCGTAGTGATGTGTGCGCGAGCGGATGGTTCCGATGATCTTGTCGGGTTCGGTGGTGGCGAAGACGAACCGCACATGCTCGGGGGGTTCTTCGATGAGCTTCAGCAGTGCGTTGGCCGCCCCCGGTCCGAGCTGGTGCGCCTCGTCGATGATGTAGATCTTGTAGCGGCTGTTGGCGGGGACGAACATCGCTCGTTCCCGCAACTCGCGCGCGTCGTCGACCAAGCCGTGAGTGGCGGCGTCCATCTCGATCACATCGAGGCTGCCGGGACCGTTGGGGGCCAGCGCGATGCAGGACTCGCACTCCTCACACGGCTGTGAGGTCGGGCCCTTCTCGCAGTTCAGGGAGCGGGCCAGGATGCGCGCGCTGGAGGTCTTGCCACATCCGCGTGGCCCGGAGAACAGATATGCGTGGTGTACCCGGTCGGAGTCGATGGCGCGCTTCAGCGGTTCGGTGACATGCTCCTGACCGATGACGTCGTCGAAGCGTCCCGGGCGGTACTTGCGGTAGAGGGCGAGGGCCACTGCCCCAGCCTAAGCGCAGGGTGCGACCGTCGGTGAGGACTCCACCCAACCGGTCGGATGAGGGCAGACTGTCCCCATGGCGCAACCCAGTACCACGTGGGCCGAGGTGATCGGCGATGACGAGCAACAGCGGCACGAGGACTTCGCGAAGGTGATCACCGGGCTGCAGTCCCGGATCAACGACCGCAAGGGACCCGGCCGGGCCTTCCACCGTCGGGGGGTGGCAGCGCTCACGGGACGTTTGACTGTGCCCGGGGGGCTGCCGCAGCACGCTGCGCAGGGCCTGTTCGCCCAACCCGGCGAGTACGACGTCGTGATCCGCCTGTCCAACGGGTCGATGGTGCCGCAGGCTGACGCGGTGCCCGACATCCGCGGATTCGCGTTCTCCGTACGCGGTCTCGATGGGGAGGCGGCGCTGGGTGGCACAACCGACCGCCAGGACTTCCTGCTCATCAACTGGCCGTCCTTCGGCTTCCGCGACTCCCGCGACTTCGCGGAACTCGTGCCGGCGGCTGCCAAGGGGCAGAAGGCGCTGGCACAGCACTTGATCGCCAAACACGGGGTGGTCGCCGGGCCGCTTGAGATGCTCAAGCAGGCGGCGGGCATGGCCCGACCGTTCACCGGTTTCGCGACCTCGGACTTCCACAGTTGTGCCCCGGTGGCCTGGGGTCCCTATGCCGCGCACGTCCACCTGAGCCCGATCGGCGCCCGCCGCAATCTGTTGGCATGGCGGGACTGGGGAACCGATGTGGCCAGTCGGATCCAGGCCGGACCGTTGCGCTGGCGTGTGGAGGCTCAGTTCTACACAGATCCGGAGGCCACGCCGATCGAGGACGGCCGGACGCCATGGAGTGCCACCAAGCAGTCGGTTGCGGTACTGGAGGCCGATGCGCTCGCTGACCCCGACGCGGTGGCCAATGACCACTTCGATCCGTGGTCTGCCCTGGTCGAGCATCGTCCACTCGGGGAAATCATGCGGGCACGCAAGGCCGCGTACTTCCCCAGCGTCGCGAACCGGGCATAAAGGGACCCCTCGCACACCCGGCAGAGCACGCTTACCCTTGCTGCCTTCCGGCCCTGGGGGAGTTGGGCATGATGCCGCCGCACGAGGGGTCCCTCCCAGGATACGCACAGGGACCTACCCGTACCATCGTCGGTGGAGGATTCGCCTAGAGGCCTATGGCGCTCGCTTGGAAAGCGGGTTGGGTTAACAGCCCTCGCGGGTTCGAATCCCGCATCCTCCGCCAGGATCAGGGCCCCCTTGTGGGGCCTTCTGAGCCGGTGGCGGCCACGGGTCCCGCATCCTCTGCCAGGGTCAGGGCTCCGACTGGGTACCCCACAGACAACTGAGTTGTCGCTGAGGTACCCAAAGACCCAGGCCACCCCTTGTAGGGCCTTCGACCGGTCCGCTCAGGATCCGAGAATATTGATCTCTGCGTCGCCGCTGTCAATGATGGCGGCCACGGCTGCGGCGACCGCTTCGGGTGCGATGACGTGGGAGAGCAGACTGCCGTCCTCGGCGCGGCGCAGGTGGCCCGGCTCGGGACTGGGGGTGTTCTGACCGAAGTCGCTGTCGACGATGCCGGGCTTGACGATGCTGACCACGATGTCATCCTTGGCGAGTTCCTCGCGTGCGGTCAGGGACAGGTTGTTGAGTGCGAACTTCGTCGAGGCGTAGCCGGCGATGTAGGGGATGTAGGCGGTCGAGGCCTGTGAACTGATGTTGACGATCTGGCCGCCGCCCTGAGCGCGCAGGTGGGGGATGACCAATTGCATGAGCCGCAGGGGAGCGACGACGTTCAGTTCCAGTAGATCGGTGTACTCGCCGAGGTCGATGTGCTCGACGGGCTTGGCCATGGCACGGCCGGCGTTGTTGACCAGGACGTCGACGCGTCCGAACCGGGCGATGGTCTGCTCGACGAGCCGGGTGGCCTCGTCTAGGTCGGTCACGTCGGTGGGAATGGCAATCGCACCCGGGAGTTCGGCCGCAAGTTCGCGCAGGGCGTCGGCGTTGCGGGCGGCCAGCACGAGTCGGGCACCCAGCCCGGCCAGGTGGCGTGCGGTAGCCAGACCGATGCCGGAACTGGCGCCGGTGACGATGATGACGTCGTTGTCGATGGTCATGGGGGTTCCTTTGCGTTGTGAGTGTCGTGTGGGAAGGGGCTAGGGGTTGCGCTGCAGACCGTGCAACACCAGCGCGCACACGGCGTCCAGTTCGGCCGCCATGAGGTCCGGCGTCCCCCATTCCCCGGCCAGGGCGGGGTGGTGGAAGCGCGCGGTGGCGTGGAGCACGGCCCGGCCGAGCACGTCGGGGTCGCCGTCGGCGAACTCGCCTGATGTGATGCCGTCGGCCACGATGCGTGAGACCTGGTCGATCAAGTGGTCAACGTGTTCGGCCACGACTTCGCGGGAGGCGGTCGCCAGCTGGTGGAAGGTCTCGAACAGCTCTGGCTCTTCGCGGGCGATGGTCTGTTTCGTGGTCGAGAGCAGCACCACCCAGTCGCGAAGCCGCGTCGAAGCCGTTCCGGGTCGGGTGACCACGTCCTCCAGCGGCGCCGAAACCCGCTCGAGCCACCGTTCGGTGACCGCGTCGCGCAAGGCGGCCTTGCTGGGGAAGTGCCGGTAGACGCTGCCGTGACTGACATCGAGGGCTCGGGCGACGTCCACCACTGACGTCTTTGCCGGACCGAAGCGGCGTAGCGCCTCCTCGGCAGCGTCCAGGATCGCCTCGGCGGTCAACGGTTCTGTGCTCACCACTCCAGAATGGCCTAACGACTGACAATTGTCAATACTTGTCAGTCGTTAGGCAACTGCGGCACTCACCAACGCTTGCGCCGCTGCCTTCGCCACCACCGGTGCATCGGCGCCGGCATCGACCGATCCGCTGGCCAATCCGCCGTCCAGCAACAGGGTGAGGCTGCGGGCCAGCGCGTCGGGGTCAGCCGCATTCGCGTCGACGGCGAGCTGGCGCACCCAGGCCCGGACCTGGTTCTTGTGGCGGAGGGTGCGGGTGTGGATCGGAGTCCCGGCCTCGTTCTCAGCCGCGGCGTTGATGAACGCACACCCCCGGTAGCCCTCCCGTCGGCAGGCGCTGTCGAGCGCGTCGAACATCCCCACCAGTTGTGCCGCTGGGTCAGGGCCGGCGGCCGAGGCAGCCGCGTGCAGTTGCTCGCTCCACACCGCGTCGACCTTGTCCAGATAGGCCAGCACCAAGTCGTCCTTGGCTGGGAAGTACTTGTAGAAGGTCGCCTTTGCCACCCCGGACTCGGCGATGATCCGGTCGATTCCCACGCCGCGGATGCCGTGGGCGTAGAACAGCCCGAAGGCGGTGTCGAGAATCCGCTCCCGAGCTGCGCGGACCGGCGGCGCAACCGATGCCGCACGGCGGGCGGAGGTGGCCGGAGTCGCGTTCATGGCACCATTCTAGCGCCGAGGTAGACAGATCTGTCTATTAGTGTCATGCTCGGTAGCAGACAGATCTGTCTACCTCAGTACACAATCAAAGGAGAACCATGAACATCGCAGTCCTCGGTACCGGCATGGTGGGGCGGACCATCGCCGGCCGCCTCCAGGAACTCGGCCACACCGTCACCGTCGGCACCCGCGACCCGCAAGCCACGCTTGCGCGTTCCGAGCCCGACGCCATGGGCACCGCCCCCTATGCCGTGTGGGCGGCCGCGCACGACGGCATCGGATCGGCCACCTTCGCCGGTGCCGCCGCAAGCGCTGAGCTGATCGTCAACGCCACCAGCGGCGCGGCGAGTCTCGAGGTGCTCAGTCGGGCTGGCAACGAGAACCTGGCGGGCAAGGTCCTCGTGGATATCGCCAACCCCCTCGACTTCAGCCAGGGCATGCCGCCGACTCTCTTCGTCAAGGACACCGACTCCCTCGGCGAGCAGATCCAGCGGACCTTTCCGGAGGCCAAGGTCGTCAAGACCCTCAACACTCTCAACGCGGACCTGATGGTCCACCCGGCGGCCCTCCCCGAAGGCTCCAGCGTCTTCGTCTCCGGCAACGACGACGACGCCAAGAAGACCGTCACTGGACTGCTCGAGGAGTTCGGCCACACCGACGTGATCGATCTCGGCGACATCACCACCGCCCGCGGCACCGAGATGCTGCTGCCGGTCTGGCTTCGCCTGTGGGGCGCCTTGGGCACGTCGGCCTTCAACTTCAAGATCGTCCGCTGACTCCAGCCGACTGGGGCCCACCAGGTGTGCCTGCGTGGGCCCCAGCGACGGCAAGCACCGTCGAGGGTCAGCTTCGAGTCCCGCGGGTCCAGCCCTCAAGGATCGGCGGCGGGCGACGTCCGTTGGCTGACCCGAACCCGCTACTTCCCGACCGTGACCGCCTGCTGGAACGTCGGGCGGTTCTGGAACGGGTACACGTTCGGCTGCGTCACCCCGGCGGTCACCCGCGCGCGGTTGGCGTTCCAGCACGAGGGCTGCGGGTCGGTCGTGCACGCCCCGAAGGCGTACAACTGCTCCGGGGTCACTGTGAGCGCCTGCTTCAACGAGTCCTGCAGAGTAGTGCTGCAAGCGGTCTGATCGCCGTTGCCGCAGAAGGCGACAGGGAAGCCGCCCGGGACGTCGGCGCCGCTGGCCACCCGCTGCAGATCTTGCAGGCTGTAGCCCCACCAACCATCGGAGAAGCTCGGCGCGCTCGGCCGGCTCGAGACCGCTCCGAACGAGATCATGGTCTGCAGCGCCGCGAAGGCTTCGTCGCCTAGCCCTGGCTGGAACTGCGCCGTGACGAGTTTGGGCCACCAGGCGTCAAGGATCTGGATCGCCTCGTTGTGCTCGTAGACCCCGTCCTTGTCCAGATCGCGCCGGTGTCCACCGTCGGCGATCCATGCCTTCAACTTGTCCACGGCGGCCGCGACCTCCGGATCGGAAGGAGTCCCCATGGCGTCGAAGACCGTCGGGAGCAGTTTGGCGGCCCGGATGTCCTGCGTGGCCGACTCCTCCATGGCTTGAACAACCTGCGCCAGGGTGGCCTTCTTGCCGCCACTGACTGCCTCCTGCAGCTTCTCCTCAATGAGGTTCGAGCGGTAGAACGGCCCGAAGCCCCACTGCTCGTCGGCGGCGGACCAGTCCTTGGCCGGCTTGTTGTTCCACGAGACCATGACTGGCTGGTTCTTGGTCTTCGGGTGCCGCTTGAAGGCCAGCAGATCCGAGCTGTAGGTCTTCGGGTCGAACCCTTGCCAGTCGTACTTCCCGGTTCCCAGCAGCGGGAAGTCGGGTGAGGTGCCCTTGGCCCGCTTCGGGTAGGCACCGGAGAGGTAGTAGGCGGTGTGCTTGGCGTTCTGGAAGGCCCAGTTGAACGTGAACTGGATCTTCGAGGCTGACTTCTGGAACTTGCTGGGAGAACTCATCTGGCTCGGCTGGTTGAACCGCCGGAAGCCCAGGATCGAGTCGGCCTCGTGCAGGTACGTGGTGCGGGCAGTGACGTATGCGACGCGCTTGCCGTGGGAGGTCCCGTAGTGAGTGACCAACCCGTGCACGGTCCGGTAGACCTTGAGCTTCGCCTTGCCGGCCGGCGTCTTGTCGACGGCGTTGGGTGTCCAGGAGAGGTCGCGGACGAGCTTCTCCATCTTGCGGCACTTGCCCTTGTACTTGTACTTGTACTTGCTGCCGCCGCAGGTGGCCTCGGCGAACGTGTCCACGTTGTCCGATCCGGCAGAGGTCGCACTCCACGCGTAGTCGCGCCCTCGGCCCAACTGCACGTACATGCTCACGCCCGGGAAGGCCGCGCCGCGGGCATCGATGCCGGGACCATGCAGTTCGAGTTCCATCAGTACCTGGGGCAGGTAGTAGCCCACCTGCGGACCCAGCACACCAAGCGGGCGGCCGTTGGCCGAGTTCTTGGCGGAGATGAGCTCCCAGTTGGAGTGGTGGGCGTCGAGTTGCTCCTCCTGGAGCGCATCGCCGAAGGACACGGTGTCATCGGCTGCGGCTGCGAGGGCCGACGTCGACGACCCGCCTGAGATCACGGTCCACGGGGTCACGGTAGTACCTGCGTCGGGAAGCGCGAGACCCTTAGTGGCGAAGGAATCACCGGTCATGTACGGGAAGCTGCCCGGGATCGTCGTGGGTGCCGTCGGGTTGTTCTTCGAGCGGAAACCGGTCCAGATCGCCCGGCCCTGGTCGACCCCGAAGCGGGCCTCGAGCGCGCGCAGGATCTGCGCTGCGGTGACCTCGGCACCACCGCCTCGGCCGAAGATGCCGCCGAACAGCGAGGCGGTGGCCATCACGTCCAGACTCGTCCACTTCTTCAGCTTCTTGCCGACCGCGGCGTACTCACCGGGCATCAGGGCGTCGTCCTTGCGGGCCGCCTTGATGTAGGCGTTGATGCCCGCAACGTAGGCGTTGACGTCCTTGTGGAGCTTGTTCCACTCCTTCTGGCTGCCGTGCGCCGGGGCCTTGAGCATCTTCTTCAGGTCGGCCTCGGTGTAGGCGTTGTTCTGCCATTGGCTGGCATCGGCGTTGAGGTTCGCACCACCGAGGAAGTTGGTGAGGTCAGCGCGACCGGTGTGCCGCAGCACGTCCATCAGGAAGAGGCGATCATTCGCCGATGCGTATCCGGCGCCGAACATCGTGTCACTGCGGGTCTTGCCGTAGATGCGCGGGACACCGTACTGCTTGTCGCGCAAGATCGTCACGCCCTTGCGCGGCTTGACCACCCCGGTGCGGTTCTTCTTCTTGACGCCGAACGTGGCGTCCTTGTAGTAGTCGTTGACCTGAGCGTCGGTCAGCGTGGGCGACGCATACAGCAGTCCGTCGTACAGCGGCTGTTGATCGGCCCAGTGCTTGGGCAGTGCGCCATTGCTTCGGAACTGCAGGATCTGCCCGAGCGTGTCCAGTCCGTTCTGTCCTGGAGGCAGGACATTGCGGAACCCTCCGGCATCGTTCTTGCCGTAGGTCCCTGGCCCGTCGGCCTGGACGGGAGCCGTGACTGCCAAGGACGTGAGTAGGGCGACCGGAACGGCCCAGAGCGAACGACGCATGTGCAACCTCCTGAGGTGGTCACCACCCTAGGGCAGCCCTGGGACTCCAGGGGACCGGTTGACTGAAATCAGTCAACCGGTCCATCACCATGACCCGCCGCCGCCCCCACCGGATCCACCCCCACCTCCGCCGCCGCCCCCACCACCGGATGACGAGGAGCGCTGCGTTGCCTGGTAGGCGGCGACCGCGGATGCCTCGACCGCTGCCACGCCGGTGCTCATCGCCCATAGTCTCGACGTGGTCGTGGGGGAGGAGTAGAAGGTGGAGGTACCGGCCATCGCAGTCGCTTCCGGGCTGCCAGGAGGTGGCGTGCACGACGCCGCCCACTCGTCGGCGCAGTCGAAGGCCACCGCCCACGGCAGGTACTCGTCAAAGTGTCGGATTCGAGCGGCGTAGTCGAACCGCTCTGTGGCGGCCGGTGTTGACAGGACTTGCTTGAACCCTGCGGTGGCATCGCGCACAGCCGATCCCCGTTCGGTGAGCCGGGTGGTGTCTCGGCGGTTGATCGCCAGGCTGGCCACGGCGGCCACCAACAACATGGTGGCGATCAACAGCCCGTCAGTCAGCCAGATCAAGGCGGTGAAGCCGCCGATGATCGCCAGGTAGGCCACCAGCAGCGCCCATCCTGATCCGGCGACCCGGGTGGCGTAGCCGTCGCGAATGACCTTGTCGTCGGTCTGCCCGGTGATGTCGCCGTTGAGTTCACCGAGTACCTTGCCATCGGCCACGCTGCTCTTGGAGATGAGGCGCTCGCTGCCCGGTGCGATCAGGCCCAGGCGGCTCAACGCCTCCGGGAAGCCCACGAGGTCCGGAACGGCAGCAGTGGTCCTGGTGAGCTTGATCCACGCCGGTCCGGCATCGGAAGTAGCGGTGCGTTGCTCGGCGGAGAACTCCAGTACGCGATGGGCCACCAGGTTGAGCAACACCGCCGGGACCGCTTTGCCGGCCGGTGCCTCGTCGAGGGTCCAGGCGCAGGTGAGCGGGTCGGGTCCAGGCGGCTCGAAGTAGGGCACAATCGCCGGGCGTCGTTCCCGGGATCGGGCGAACGTCGAACCGGTCAGGGCCAGTGAGAGCGCAACGAACGCCAGCACCCCGAACATCCCGGCGTTCTGCCGCAGCGTCCGCTGGATGCCGGGGGGACTGGCTGCGAAGAAGGCCTTCATCGTGACGGGTGTGTAGGGCCGCAGGTTCTGTAGCGCGATGGAGTACACGTCGCCGGTGTCCTGGAGCTCGCAGGCGACGCTGGCCTCGCACGTGGGGGGAGCCACGGTCGGCGGAATCTGCGCGGTGACCTCGACCGCCCGCATCGGCATCGCCCAGCCCGAACCCACGACGTCCCAGTACCACTGCGAGGCAGCGCCCTGCGGGCCGTCTTGGGCCCGGGTGATCGCGTTGTCAGTGGAGGACACGATCCGATAGCGCTGGATTCCGGGGTCGAAGGTGCGGTGGGGCGACCCGATCCGGATCGTCATGGTGCCGCCGCCATTCTGGCTCACCTCATACGGTTCCGGGATCCACTCACCGTTCTCCCGGCGGTCCACACTCAGCACCTCCACCGGGTGCTGGACGTTGCCGTACTGAGCGTCCTGGGTGTCGAAGATCCGGTAGATGCCGTGTTTGCCGTACTGGGTGAACTGCACATCCAGGCGCTCGGTGGAGGTCAGCCGGCCGTCAGCGTCGAGGGAGAAGTCGACGGCGTACTTGTCCAGGATCGAGGTGTCGGTCACCTGTTCGCCACTGCCGCCGAACGCGGTCTTCAGCGGTATCGGGTACAGCCCGCGCCACCCCGCGACGACGGCCGCGAGCAGCAGGAGAACCAGGAAGAACCGGAACTTGGGGATCCGCATGACGCTACCCTGCCCTCGTGACCTTCATCGTGCTTGCGATCGTAGTCCTGATAGCCGTGTTCGGTGTGATCCTCTACAACCGGCTGATCCGGCTGCGCAACAAGGTGGAGGAGGCGTGGGCTCAGATCGACGTGCAACTGCAGCGTCGCCACGACCTGATCCCGAACCTTGTGAACACGGTCAAGGGCTACGCGGCGCACGAGAAGTCCACTCTCGAGGAGGTCACGGCGGCCCGCGCTGCCGCGGTGTCAGCGCAGGGGGCGGCGGCCGCAGGGAAGTCCGAAGACGTGTTGACCGCGGCCTTGGGCCGCCTGTTCGCCGTCGCTGAGAACTACCCGGACCTCAAGGCGGACCAGAATTTTCGGCACTTGCAGGAGGAACTGTCCGACACCGAGGACAAGGTGGCGTTCGCGCGGCAGTACTACAACGACAACGTGCGCGAATGGAACACCCGGATCGCGTCGGTCCCGGACAACCTGGTGGCGGCCTTGATGCGCGCGCAGAAGGCGGAGTACTTCGAACTCGAGGGTGGCGCCGGCGCTGCTCCTCAGGTGAGTTTCTGACCCATGCCCGACTGGGTGCACCACGTCGTCTGGTGGCAGGTCTACCCACTGGGGTTCGTGGACGCGCCGGCACAGTCACAACCCGAGGTGGTTCATCGCCTCCCCCGTCTTCGGAACTGGCTGGACTACCTGATCGAACTCGGCGCCTCCGGCTTGGCGCTCGGCCCGGTCTTCGCCTCCGCAACCCACGGATACGACACGGTGGACTACTACCGGATCGATCCCCGACTCGGTGACGAGCAGGACTTCCGGGATCTTGTCGACGACGCCCACCGCCGAGGTATCCGGGTGCTGCTCGATGGTGTGTTCAACCACGTGGGCCGCGAGTTCCCGGCGTTCGCCGAAGGCCGCGGCGAGTGGTTCCACCTGTACCCGGGCGGCGAGTACGAGCACTTCGAGGGACATCGCGATCTGGTGACGCTCAATCACGAGTCCGACGTCGTCGCGGACTTCGTGGTCGACGTGATGTGCCACTGGCTGGAGCGCGGCGCCGACGGTTGGCGACTCGACGCGGCGTATGCGATCCCGGCGGGTTTCTGGGCGAAGGTGCTTCCGCGGGTGCGCGAGCGGTTCCCCGAGGTCTACATCGTCGGCGAGATGATCCACGGCGACTACAGCGCCTACGTCGAGGAGGCCGGGCTCGATGCAGTCACCCAGTACGAGCTGTGGAAGGCGACCTGGAGTTCATTGAACGACCGCAACCTGTTCGAACTCGACTGGAACCTGCAGCGGCACAACGACTTCCTCGACACCTTCGTGCCCATGACCTTCCTGGGGAACCACGACGTCACGCGTATCGCGAGCAAGCTCACCGATGAACAGCACTATCCGCACGCCCTGGTTCTGCTGATGACGGTCGGCGGGACGCCCTCGATCTATGCCGGCGATGAACAGGGCTTCCGGGGGATCAAGCGCGACCGCCCCGGCGGTGACGACGAGGTCCGGCCGGCGTTTCCCGAGCTCCCCGAGCAGTTGTCGAGCCTGGGGGAGCACTGGTTCCACCTGCACCAGGAACTCATCGGCCTGCGACGTCGGCACGCGTGGCTGGAGCATGCGCGTACCGAGGTGCGGCATTTGACCAACGAGCAGATCGTGTACCGCACCGCCTTCGGTGACGGGGCGCTACTGGTGGCGCTGAACCTGGCCGACGATCCGGCCGAGCTGCCGATCGGAGGCCGGGTGGTGGCCGGGCATGTGGACGGCAGCACGGTGTCGGCGCACGGCTGGGTGATCGTCGAGGAAGGTTGAATGGATCGGACAACTCAGTGGTCGGATTCATTCAACCTTCCTGAGCAGTGGCGGTCGTCTGGGAGACTGAACCCGTGCGAATCGTCACCTGGAACGTCAACTCCCTGCCCAGCCGGATGCCGCGGATGCGCGTGTGGCTGCAGGTGATGAAACCCGATGTCCTGTGCCTGCAAGAGACCAAGATCGCCGACGAGCAGTTCCCGTACGAAGAACTCGGCGATCTCGGGTACGAGGCGGTCCACCGTGGGGACGGCCGCTGGAACGGGGTGGCGATCCTGTCCCGCGTGGGCATCGACGAGGTGCTGACCGATCTGCCGGGAGTACCGGGATTCCCGAACGAGGCCGATCCCCCGGAGCCCCGGTTCATCGCCGCGGTGTGCGGGGGCGTGCGGGTGGCCTGCGTCTACGTGCCGAACGGACGCACGCTGGACAACCCGCACTACCTGTACAAACTGCGCTGGCTGTCGGCTCTGCACGGGTACGCCGCCGGTCCCGCGGCAGGGCAGCAGCCCTTCGCGATCCTCGGTGACTTCAACGTCGCACCCCATGACGACGACGTGTGGGACATGGCGGACTTCGTCGGCAGCACCCACGTGTCCGAGCCGGAGCGGGTGGCGATCCAGGAGTTGGAGGGGCTCGGGCTGACCGACCTGCCACCCACGATCAGCAAGGGTCAGCCCTTCACTTTCTGGGACTACCGGGGCGGCAACTTCCACAAGGGCCTCGGGATGCGCATCGACTTGATCCTCGCCAACCCGACGTTCACCGCGTCGGTCTCGGACACCTTCATCGACCGCGACGCCCGCAAGACGGGGACCAAGGGCACCCCACCGCCGAGCGACCACGCGCCGCTCATCACCGACCTGGCCCTGTGATCGTCCGCCCGGCCTTGGCGGGCGGGCCAAGCGCCACGTACCGTCGAAGGGTGCGACTGATCCGCGCCGCCCTGGCCGCCACGACGCTGTCGGCGATCCTGGTCGCCCCGGCGCAGGCGGACGGGCCCGGCTACAAGTTCTTCAAGAACGCGGGCAGGCCGACCAAACCCGGCGCCTACTGGGACCCCTGCTCGACAGTGCGCTACGGGATCGACTTCACCTACGCCCGAAAGCAGGGCCTGCGGGTGGTGCGCGAGGAGAGGCGGTGGCGCTCAGCTGTCGCAGAGGTCGCGGACGCGATGGGTGTGCGCTTCGTCTACGAGGGCCGGATCCGCTCGCGCGCGAGCAATGGGGTGCAGCCGCGCTCGTCCTCGGGTGTGGACCTGATCATCACCTTCGGTTCGGAGTCACGGCGCGGTCGGTACGGCTACGGGCGGGTGCTCGCAGGACCGGTGGCGGGGATCGCGGGGATCTCCTGGCGACAATCCACCGCTGCGGCTCGCGTCGACTACGGCTACGTGATCATCGACGCGAAAGAGGTCGCGCGCAAGACCAATGCCACGACCTCGCCGTTCGATCCCCGGCCCGCCACCGAACGTCCACCGGACGTGGTGCGCTCGCTGTACATGCACGAGTTCGGCCATGCGGTCGGGCTGACGCACGTGCGCGACAAGAAACAACTGATGTTTCCGCGGTTGTTGCCGCAGCGGGCCGACACTCTCGGTCCCGGCGACCTGCGCGGCCTGCGGAAGTTGGGGAACCAGCGCTGCTTCTGACTCAGCGCCGGCCCAACTCGGTGTTCACCTCGAGCACCGTTTCGTCGTCCACCAGGTCGAGGGCGTGCGCGAGGTCGGCAGCGTGCGCAGCATCCTTCACCAGGTACAACGGGATCCCTTCTCCGCGTAGCGCAGTTGCCTTCTTCGACAACTCCTTGTTGCGTTCGTCGGACTTGGGCCCCACTTGTCTGATCAGGATCAGCTTGACGTGCCCCGGGAACTCGCGGGCCATCTCCTCGTAGGTCAGGGGATCGCGCTGGCCGCTGTCGCCGATGAGCACGAACGAGGTGTCGGGGTAGGACTCGAACAGCCGCCGGATCGCCACGCGCTTGTGCTCGGCGCCGCTTCGTCGCAGGTAGCGCTCGGTCGGCCCCCAGTCGGTGAGGAACATCGGGCCCTGCGGGAACGCCCGCAACTGGATGAACTGTTGCAGCATCTCGTAGAACGCCCAGCTCCCCGTCGACACGTAGAAGAACGCCGGCTCGGGCTTGCGAGCGCCGCTCGACCCCGCCACGCCGCGGTCGAGGCCGCGGTACAGCGACGACATCCCGCGCACCGCGCTGCGGGTGTTGGCGTCGCGCAGTAATGCCTGCTTCACCGCGGTCAGGCCCTCGGTGAGCCCGCTGACGAGGATCGTGTCGTCGATGTCGGAGATGACCGCGAACGGGGCCTTCGCGGCCGGCTTGATGACGCGCCCCGTTCCGGAGGCGGACTCCCCGTCCTCGATGGGGGTCGTCACCGCGTACGCGTCGTGCCAGCCTGCGCGCAACCGGGGCACGGGCAGCGAGAAGTTCGCGAAACCGCGGGCGTCGGTGACCTCTTTGGCGCTGTACTTGCCGATCCGCAGTTCGACCTCGACGCCCACGATCGCCAGCGCGGCATGGCGGCGCAGGTTCGACTGCATCGTCTCCCAGTACGGGATGCGACTGTCCCCGGGCAGTTCGGGTGCCTCGATCACCCGGACCCGCACCTTGGCCACACCCTCAGCGACGTAGCCCCGGTAGACGGTCACGCGCATCCCGCGGAATGCGCCGGACTCCATCTTCTGCTCGCGCCGGCGTCGGGTCAGTTTGCCCTCGAGTTCGGCGACCACGGCCGCGGTCTCCGGGCTGCGCAGTTTTGCGTTGAAGCCAGACGCCAGCCGGCGGGGGAGGTGAGCCACGGTGTTCAGCATGCCAGCCGCTCACAACTCACGCTCGTAGACGAACATCAACGGTCCGTCGTCACCCTCGGTGCGCCGGAATCCCATCCGTTCGTACAGGTGCCGGGCAGCGACGTCATCCTCGGTGGTGCCGAGATGGATGTAGTCGGCGCCGCGTCCGCGCGCGTGGTCCAGGACGGCGGTCAACAGCGCCCGGCCGATCCCCGCGCCGCGGTGTTCGGGCCGGACGTACAACTCGGCCAGGTACGCCTCGTCGTTGCGGCTCCACAGGGAGGGCTGGAAGCGGATCACCGCCAGACCCAGATCGCCGGACAGCAGGACGACGGTGTCCAGTGGCAGGAGTTCCCGAACCCGGGCCGCCATCTGCGTGGCGCTCGGCGTCGGCTCGTCGAACTCGGTGTTGAAGGCGTGCAGCAATTCGCCGATCAGTTCGGCGTCGTCAGGTGTGGCGCGTCGCACGTCCATGGTGGGGACAGGGTATGTCCGAAAGGCGAGTGTGCGCACCTGCTGGTTAGTCCACGAGGATCCGTGAGCACTTCCTAAATCCGTGAGCGGTTCTACCTGCTCAGAAGTGCTCCCGGATTTGCGGAGTGCTCACCGATGGAGTCGCAGGTGGGAGGTTGTGACCTGACGGCCGTACCCAAGCCGGAGGCACTCACCTAGGGTGGGCCCATGAACCTCGCCGACAACTTCGTCACCACCGCCGCTGCGCAGCCCGACCACGTCGCCATCAAGTTCGACGACCTCGAACTCACCTACGCGGCCCTCGATGTCGCGAGCAGCATGGCCGCTGGGTGGCTGGCCGATCTCGGGGTCGGCCCGGGCGACCGCGTCGGGATCATGCTTCCGAACATCCCTCAGTTCCCGGTGCTGTACTACGGCATCCTGCGCGCGGGCGCCGTGGTGGTCCCGATGAACCCGCTGTTCAAGGCCCGCGAGGTGGAGTTCTACTTGTCCGACTCCGGCGCCAAGGCGATCTTCGCCTGGGATGGGGTCGCGGCCGAGGCGCAGCCGGGTGCCGATGCGGCGGGTGTCCCCTGCGTGCTCGTGGGTGCCGACTTCACCGCCGAACTCGGGCAACATGCACCGGCCCCGGCGGTGGTGGACCGCGCGCCCGACGACACCGCGGTGATCCTCTACACGTCCGGCACGACCGGAAAGCCCAAGGGTGCTGAACTCACCCACAGCAACCTGCTGAGCAATGTGGCCGTGGCGGTGGACTTGTTCGACGGCAGCCCGGACGACGTGATCTTCGGGGGGCTGCCGCTGTTCCACTCGTTCGGTCAGATGTGCGGACTCAACGCCGCGATGACCTGCGGTGCCACGCTGACCCTGATCCCGCGCTTCGACCCGACGAAGGCACTCGAGGTCCTTCAGCGGGACAAGGTCACGATCATGCAGGGCGTGCCGACGATGTACGTGGCGCTGGTCCAGCACCCCGAGCACAACGCCTACGACACGTCCACCCTGCGCGTCAGCGTTTCCGGCGGGGCCTCGCTGCCGGTGGAGATCCTGCGCGGGTTCGAGTCGGAGTTCGACGCGATCTTGCTCGAGGGGTACGGCCTCAGTGAGACCAGTCCCATCGCATCGTTCAACCACGCCGACCGCGAGCGCAAGGCGGGCTCCATCGGAACCCCGATCCGCGACGTGGAGATGAAGCTGATCGACAGCGAGTGGAACGACGTGCCCGCCGGCGAGATCGGGGAGATCGCGATCAAGGGCCCGAACGTCATGAAGGGCTACTGGCAGCGCCCGGACGCGACGGCGGAGGCGATCCGCGATGACTGGTTCCGCACCGGCGACCTCGCGAAGGTCGACGAGGACGGCTACTTCTTCATCGTCGACCGCGCGAAGGACATGATCATCCGCGGCGGCTACAACGTCTACCCGCGCGAGGTCGAGGAGGTCCTGTACGAGCACCCCGCGGTTGCCGAGGCCGCCGTGGTCGGCGTGCCCGACCCGGAGTACGGCGAGGAGATCGGCGCGGCCATCACGCTCAAGCCGGGCGCGACTGCCACCTCCGAAGAGATCGCGGAGTTCGTGAAGGAGCGGATCGCGGCGTACAAGTACCCGCGGATCGTGTGGTTCCTCGACGAGGGACTGCCGAAGGGCCCGACCGGCAAGATCCTCAAGCGGGAGATCGCCCCGCCGGCGTGATCGCGGCGCCCCAAGGAACAGCCTGAAACCGAGGAGACCACATGGTCAGTGACGAGCACAGGGCGCGATATCGCTCCGCAGCGCAGATCCGCGCGGGGGGTGCGATCGGCAACATCTTCGACGGCCCACAGATCACCGTCCACGGGTTGAGGACGCTGGTCCTGGCCTGGCCAGGGACGGGTTTCCAGACCGAGGCGGTCCACCTCACGATCGTCGAGCCCGACCAGTCCAGCGACGAGTACACCTACGACCTGTCCGAGGAGGCGTTCCTGTGCCGCCACGGCGAGGTGGAGGTGTTCCTGCGCGGCGGGTGGGTCACTCTTCGCCCCGGTGACATGGCCTACTTCCCCGCAGGTGTTCCGCATGCGATCCGCAACAGGTCGGATCGACAGGCGTATCTGGTCAACCAGATCTGTCCGCCGCAGTTCGACCTGTATGCCGACGCCGGCCTCTACAACCCGGCGTGGGGAGTCATGAACGACTCGGCGGTGCACAAGGCGAAGATCAACGCCGAGCCGCTGGATGTCGGTGAGCTCGACGAGATGCAGTACCGCGACGATCAGCCCGAAGTCCGGGCACAGAATCTCTCACCGTCCGAGGTGACTGCCGCCGGCGCCTTGTTCAACGTCCTGGAGGGCGCGGCGTTCACGGGGATCGGACTTCCCATGCGCCTGGTCCTGTGGCCCGGCGCGGGCACGCGGCTGGTGGGCTTCAACTATGCGTACTGCGGCACCGGCGTCGAGGACACGATCCACACCCATCCGGTGTCGGATGAGTTCTTGGTTCTGTGGAGCGGCGCGGGGCAGCTGTTCGTCGGCGACATCGGCTGGGTGGACGCGGGCCCGGGGGATGTCGCGATGGCTCCGTGCGGGGTGATGCACGGGCATCGCAGCACGCAGGATCTGGGGCCTTCCATGATGGGTGGGTTCGCGTCCCCACCACAGCTCGACCTCGTGATCCCCACGGACTACTACGACGCCGGCCGCTTCTCCCATCCGGCCGACACCGAACTCACCGGGACGCAGATGCACGAGGCCGATCAGTAGACTGCGCCTCGCATCAGGCGAAGACGTCGAGTTCCGTCTCCTCCGGGGTCGGGCTGCAGCCCAAGTGGATCACAGCGCCTAGACCTGGATGTTCCATGGTCGCACCGACGCGCAGCGAGCCGTCACAGAGCGGGCAGCGTCGCCGGCACGAGTACCAACCATGCGCGTCTGCGGTCTGAACCGCACCGTCGAAGCACGCGAAGTCGGTGCCGCAGGTGCTGCAGATGGGGTCGGCAGTCATACGGAAAGCGTACGTCGGGCCCGGGCTGCGCACGGAGCGGCGCCTTCCCGCTCGATGGGAAAGGCCGTTCAGGCCAGCACGCCGGCCAGCCAGTCGAACATCCGCTGATACACCAGGCTGCGAGCCATCGGCTCACAGTGCATGTCCGCCCCTTCGGCGGCAGTGAACTTCTCCAACTCGACCGGGCCCTTGACCAGGTGGGCCAGCTTCTCGGCCTGGCCGGGCCAGAACTGCTCGCCTTCGGGGTCGCAGATCATCAACGGTGTGGTGATCTGACCGGCCACGTCGGTCAGGTCGTACTGCCGCATCGCGGAGAACACCTCGAACGGGTCAAAGGTGCCGTACGGCCGGGCCCGGAACTTCCACGTCGCGGCAGTGGCCGGGTCCTGCATCCAGCCACTCATCGCCGCGTCGAAGTCTTTGCGATCCCCGCTGTCGAGGAGTTGGATCAGCTCGGGAGGGAGGTGGCCCAACCACGACTGGCCGACATCGATCACCCCGGGGTCGGCGACTCCGGCGGCGAACCGATGCTCGAAGGCCAGTGCGCGCGGGGCCCAGTAGCCACCCTGACTGCCACCCCACAGGACCAGCCGGTCAGGGTCCACATCAGGCCGGCTGAGAAGCAGATCGACAACTGGCGTGATCACGGCCTCCCAGTCCGGGCGGAAGGGGATCTTGTGCTCGAAGAGCATCGACTGCTGACCGGGGCCGTCGAACATCAAGGCGTTGTAGCCACGGTCCAGAGCTGCCCGTGCCAGGGTCCAGACCCAGGTCAACGCACCGTCACTGCCGTTGATGATCACCACGGTGGGAGCGGGTCCCGTACCGGCGGCCGCGAAGTACCCGGGCATGGGCTGCTCCGGGTACGGGATCGAGACCTGTTCGAGGCCGACGGCTTCGGCGAAGGCGTCCCAGCATCGCCGGTGGTTGTGAAACGTGCGCAGGATGACCTCATCGCTGGCGTAGGTGACTTCGGCGTCCTGCCGGGCGGCGAAGTAGACCGCTGCTCGCAGGTGGGCCTCGGCTGAACTGCGGGGGTCCTTGGATTCCTTCGCGCTGCGTTCGACCCGTTCAGCCAACTCGCCGAACTGCTTGGCCCAGGCCCGGTCGTCGCCGTCGGGGACCTTGCTGACCGTCGCCAGGATCTCCCCCACATCGCCGAGGCCGTAGTAGACCCCGCCGAGCATGGTCTGGATCCGGAAGTTGAAGTCGTCGTTCGAGGTGAATGAGTAGGCCATCGCAAACCTCCAAGGGTCTGTCCAGGCTAGGGCAGTCGATCCTCGTGATGCCAAGGGCGACGACCCACCTCGCGCATGTCGCGCTCTCACTGTGCGGAGGGCCAGGGATTCGAACCCTGGGTGACGTTGCCGCCACAACGGTTTTCAAGACCGTCTCCTTAGGCCACTCGGACAGCCCTCCCGACCGCCATTGTGACAAAGACCCCTGCGTACACTTGTCGGCGGAGGCGTCGCCTAGTCCGGTCTATGGCGCCCGCCTGCTAAGCGGGTTTGGGACTCAATCCCATCGCGGGTTCAAATCCCGCCGCCTCCGCCATCGATTTGGGGCCTCGTCGCTTGCGGCGGGGCCCCTTCGTGATGGTGGACCATGGCCACGGATCTTGGGGCTCCCGCCGGCTCCGCGAGGGCGCATCCGTCGAATCCGGGAGCGCTTCGAACATCCGGGAGCACTTCGGTGG
>JACJWU010000013.1 GCA_020636995.1 Actinomycetota bacterium
CCAGCAGCAGCGGCATCAACAGCGCCTTCGTCCCCACATTCACGACGGTCGCTTCAAGCAGTCCGGAGGCGATGTTCACCAGCGACACCACGACATAGGCCAGGAGCCAGGCTCTGGCGGTGCGCCGACCGAACATGCTGGCAGTGTGGCAGGTCGAGCGGGCCGACACGTACAGTTCATGACCGTGGCGCAGCGAAAAGTCGTCAGTGACGGCAGCCAGATGAACGTGCGGACCAACCGCCTCGGACTGCTCAGCATCCATGCGACAGCACCCGTGATCGACGGCGAGGTATCCGAGTCCGCCTTGAACTTCACTGTGCGCATCGATCAGGTCGTCACCGGAAACCCACTGCTCGACCCCGAGCTGCACGCGTTGATCCGCGAGATCACCCGCGGGATCCTGACCTACTCCGGACAGCGTAACGGCGACGCGTTCGACGGTCAGGCCACGGCCGGCAGCCTCATCGTCCCCCTCACTTTGAACACGAGCGGCACAGGCCCACTCGAGGTCTCAGGTTCCTCGCAGTTCTCCGACGTCCACGTGCCCTTGCCGGGACTCGGCCACATCAAGCACCTGGTCGTCGATATCGACGGAAGGCTGCACGTGGAGTGACATTCCTTTCGGTGAAAATGTGGCACCTCACGTGTCACTTCTTCACCGAAAGCCGCCGCAAGGGTCTCCACCCACACGCTCAGCCGTACATGACCTGGGTCTGCTCGCTGTACGCGACCGGCACACCGTCGCGGACCAGCATCCCGGTCACGGTCGACAGCGGCCCACTGCGCCAGGTCGCCTCTTCCCGCAGCCACGACCACTGCTCGCCGTCGCAGGAATCGACGTCGCCGTGGAAATGCACGTGCCAGCGCACCGAA
Organism: Actinomycetota bacterium; assembly: GCA_020636995.1. Classification (GTDB taxonomy): domain Bacteria; phylum Actinomycetota; class Actinomycetes; order S36-B12; family UBA10799; genus JADKAV01. Next base: position 874 of record JACJWU010000013.1, read on the forward strand.
CTCGCCGAGACCGGTTTGGAGACGAGCGCCATCACCGGCGGCGGCCAGGCGTCGAGGTGGCTGAGCAGCGCCGCGACCCCACGGGCCGGGCCGATGTTGCGCACCCATCCGCCGGCCACCGCCCGCGAGGACCCACTCATCGGGAAGTCCCCCTCGCCGTAGCGGACGGACATGTTCTGCAGGAACTCCGGGGTGACGCCGTCGATGCGCGGAATCTCGATGGCGTCGTGGAATGACCGCTCGGGCTCCGGCAGTTCCGGGACGTGGTCGAAGGGACCCTCCCCCGGGTCGGCGAGCAGGAACCGGCCGATCGCACTGGGCTTGCCGTCCTTCTCCAGCGTGACCCCGAGGTGTGTCATGTTCTTGCCGGCGCGGCGGCCGTCGATGCGCAGGTGGACCTCCCCCGGCGGCACCGGCTCGATGAAGTACACGTCGACGCTGCGCACCGAGCGCTCATCGGCGGCCTGCGCAGCCCGGACCAGATACCCGGCGACCAGCCCGCCGTAGGTCGTGCGCCCCTGACCCCATCCATCAGGCACGTGCGCGGACCATCCACCAGGTTCCGTGTGCAGGGTCAGCGCCGTTTCAAGATCCACCATGAGATCAGTCTCGCGCGCCACCCGGCTCAGGACTCCAGCAGCCCGCGTTCCCGTGCTCGCGCGAGGGCATCGTCGCGGTTTCCGGCGTGCAGTTTCGCGTACAACCGGCGGAGCCGGGTCTTGACCGTGTTCACGGAGATCCCGAGGCTGTCGGCGATGTCGGCGTTGCGCGCGCGGGTGGGAAGGAACGCCAGCAACTGCAGTTCCCCCCGGCTCAGCGAGGTGTCAAGCTCGCGCACCCGCGGCTCGACGTCATCGGCCGGCCGAGACTTCAGCAGCCACAGAAGGTCGTCATCCTGATACTCACGTGCGGTGTCGCGGGCGAACTCGAGCACGTCCTCCATGGGTGGGGAGAGCAACTGTCCGATTCCGTTCGCGGCAGCGATGGACGCCGCCTTGCGCAGGTGCCCCTGTGCCATCCGCCGGCTGGAGTGCAGGTGCAGGCAGGCCAGCAGCAGGTGCCGCAGTGACTCCACGCGCGGGTTCTGACCACGCACACCCTCCAGGGTCCTGCGGGCCAGCGCCGGCTGCCGGGTGAGCCCGGCACGCGCCCACAGCAGCGAGCGCAGATCCCCGGGCGGCAGACCGCGGATGAGTCGCTCCGCGCGCACAGGGTCCCCCGCGAGCAGGTGAGCCAGTGCCTGCGCCTGGTTCAGCGGCACGAGCATTCCGGTGTCAGGGGTGTCCGCAGTGGCCAAAGCCCGCGCCTGGGTCAGGGCCCGCAGGGCGCCCGGGTAGTCCCCCCGCAGCGTGTTCGCTCGCCCCACCGTCAGCCACGCCCACGCCGCCTCCGACAGGTTGCCGATGGCCTCCGAGTGTTCCGCAATGGTGCTCGCCTGCTCCACCGCCTCGCTGAAGTTGCCACGCTCCATCTCGACGCATGCCGCGGCCTGCAACGGCATGAAGTGGGACAACCGAGTCTCGTCGATCTCCATGCGCAGCGCCCATCGCCTCGCCGCCTCCACATGGACGGCCGCCCGCGTGACATAGCCGTTCTCGAAAGCCACCTGCGCGCGCAGACCCGCCAGACGCAGTTCCCGGATGATGTCGTTGGTGAAGGGCCGGTCCTCGAACGCCTGCAGAAGTCGGTGGGCCGCCTCGTACTGTCCGCACAGAAGCATGCCCCGCACCGTCACCAACGGAGCCAATTGTGTGGCATCACTGGTCACCAGGGCTTCGGAGTACGGCGCCAGCGCCCGGCGGCCCGCAGAGATCATCGTGGCCGTATCGGCGTGGAAGCCGGCGAGGTAGCCGCGCAGTAGTGCTTCGTCGGCGTACCACGAGTCGTCCGCCAACGCGGGGTCCCGGTCCGCGGCTTCTCTGCGCGCGGCGAGTTCGGCACCGATCAACGCCAGCGTCGCGTCGGCGCCACGAATGTCATAGGACAGCGCCTGCCCCCAGCCCACCCGGATGAGGTGCCCGATCCGGTCGTGATAGCCCGCACCGATCTGGTCGTACCACTGCAGGATCTCGTCGGCCCGACCCTTCGCGAACAACTCCGACTCGTGGTGGGTGAGGAACCTGCCAGCGTCCTCGGAACGACCCGAGGCGACCAAGTGGTGCATAGCCCGGGGGACGTCGTCAGAGGCCATGAACCATTCGGCCGCCGCCGAATGGGCCGCGACCCGGCCCGCGTACGAGTACTGCATCAACAGTGCGGTGAGCAGCGGATGCCGCACCCACCAGCGCCCCGAGTGTCCCTCCGGCGCCGGGGCCGGCCGCACGAAGGCATGCGCGGTCTCGAGTTCCAGCAATTGCTCGGCGGCGTTCGGGTCCCCTGTGACAGCCGCTGCCGGACCCGCTGCGAGTTCGGCCAGGACCGTCGTGGCGATCAGGAAGTCGCGGCGGTGTGGAGGCAGTTCGGCGAACCATGCGCCCAGCAGTTCGACGGCGATTTCATCCGTGCGCCACTGCCGCGCCACCCGCATCTGCGACGCGCCGGCCACGAGCGCCGCAGCCCAGCCGTCGGCACCCGTGATGACCGTCTCCGCGTCCTCGATGTCCACCGACGGCACGATCGCTTGGATCAGGGCGAACGCCTCGTCGGCGGTGAACGCCAGGTCCTGCTCATCCAGAGCCGTGACCCTCGCGAACGGCCCGATCCTGCAGTGTGTGCTGATCGCCAACCGGACGGATGCGGGCAGGCGCTGCACGAGCATCCTGAGGTCCCTGGTCAGCTCGAGGTGGATGTCGGGATCCAACCCGTCGAGGATCACCCAGTCACCCTGATGGGTGGTCAACGCCGCGAGTAGATCATCCAGGTCCGGGCCGTCGGCCCCGAGTGCTGCGGCAAGGAGTCCACGGGCCTGCTCGTCGGTGACGGTCGCGTCCAGTGCCACCCAGGCGCATCGCCGGGATCGCATGGCCTGCCCCAGCGCAGTGGTGGCCCCGTAACCTGGCGCGCACGTGATCACGCAGGTCTCCCCCGGCGGCGTCGCGAGGATCTTCTCGTCCACGCGTGGTCGCTGCACCAGAGCGGCCGCGAGGGGCGGCGCCTGCAGGCGGAACACGGGCACGTTGAGGGTCATGTCCTTCCAGAATATGGCGCCAGCGCAGAAGCGGGTCATCCCTCGGGAGTGACGTGACTCGCGGATCGACGCATTTCCTCTAGCCTCAACACGTACCGGAAGTAGCGAGGAGAGCAATGGATCTGCAACAGGCACCCAAGACCGCCAAACAGGTGCAGGCGTTCTTCAGTACACCCCGACCGAGCCGCCAGCAGCGGCACGCGGAGGGCGAGGGCCTGCGGGCACAGGTTCCACTGGAGTCCATGGCGGATCTGCCCTCCGAACGGGGGGACGCCCTCGCGCTACTGACCAGCCAGGAGAAGGACCGGCTCCCGGACCTGATCCGACTTCGTCATGAGCGCATGACCACCGACCCGTTCGCCTTCCTGCGGGGCGCGGCGCTGGTGATGGCCGACGACCTCAGCCGCACCCCGAACTCCGGGATCAGCGTGCAGCTGTGCGGTGACGCGCACGTGGCGAACTTCGGCATGTTCGCCTCGCCGGAACGCGACCTCGTATTCGATCTCAACGACTTCGACGAGACCCTTCCCGGGCCCTTCGAGTGGGATGTCAAGCGCCTTGCCGCGAGCCTCGTGGTCGCAGGCCATGCCAACGGCCACAAGCCGAAGCAGATCCGGAAAGCGGCGCGCGAGGCTGTCAGCAAATACCGCGAGACGATGGCGCAGTTGGCGACCATGCGCACATTGGACGTCTGGTACGCCACCGTGAACTTCGCCGAACTCCTTAAGGCGGTCCGCCAGACGTCCCTCGGGAAGGCCGCGGAGAAGGCGGGGAAGAAGGCCGGCAGGCGCACCGGCGACAGTGCCGTGGCCAAACTGACCGAGGTGGTCGATGGGAAGCGGCAGTTCCGTCCGGACCCGCCCCTTGTCGTGCGGGTCCCTGACGAGGATCGCGAGCGGGTCGAACGGGACTTCGCCGAGATCTACGCCAGGTATCTGGCGACCCTTCCGCCGGACCGCATCGCGCTGCTCATGCAGTTCTCCTACCTCGACATCGCCCACAAAGTCGTCGGCGTCGGCAGCGTGGGGACCCGCGCGATCGCCGTTCTTCTGGAGTCCGGCGACAAGGATCCGCTGATCCTGCAATTCAAGCAGGCGGGGCAGTCGGTGTTGGAGAACTACCTCACACCCAGCAACTTCAGCGAGTCGGGCAAGCGGGTGGTCGTGGGCCAACGAGTGATGCAAACAGTCGGGGACCCGTTCCTCGGATGGTGCCGCAGTACCGGTGACCACCCCTTCGACTTCTACGGCCGGCAGCTGCGTGACATGAAGGGGTCCATCGAGACCGTCGGCTTGAGCCCGGACGCCCTGCAGGTGTACGCCCGTATCTGCGGCGCGGTGCTGGCACGCGCACATGCTCGTGGTGGGGACCCTTCGAAGATCACCGGCTACCTCGGTGAGGAGGCCACCTTCGATGAGGCGGTCGCAGACTTCGCCATGGGCTACGCCGACCTCAATGAGCGGGACTACGAGGCACTCAAGGCCACTTTGGCCTGATGGCACTGTTCACCAAACCGGCCGAGGGGACCGGGAAGTTCGCGGCGATCCTGCTCGTGGCGATCATGATCCCCTCGGCGGTGGCCACGGCGATCGGCGGCACCCAGGCGGGCATGGCCTTCGGGCTGGCGGCCGGGTTCACCATGGCGGTGGCGCCGTTCGCCGGGACCCGCCAGGCACTGGGCTCCGCCGTGATCGCCGCCGGTTTGGCCGCCGCGGCCTCCTGGGCCGACGAGCGGGCGTGGGCGATCGCCGCCCTGATGCTCGTGGCCGCCGCACTGCAGGCGGTGACCAACCAGTTCTCCGCCGGTCTGATGACCCTGGCACCGATCATTGTCATCCTGTTCGGTCCCGCCTCCCTGCAGTTCACCCCGGCGGCGGCGTTCGGCTATGTGCTGGCCGGCGGGGTGTTCGGCTGGCTGCTGGTCCGGGTGCTGAAGTTCACCGCCGATCGCCGGCCCGTGCCCGCCGAGGTGGCATGGCGTCATGCCGTGGTCGTGGGGGTGCTCTCCGCAGTGGCCATGTACTGGACGGTCGCGAACTCCATCCCCCACGGCTACTGGATCGCGGTCACGCTGGTGGTGGCGTTGCGGCCACTGCCCGAGGAACGGGCCGACACCCTGCGCGGCCGACTCCTCGGCACCCTGCTCGGCGCGCTCATCGCGTTCCTGGTGATCGTCGCCCTGCCCACTCTGCTGGCGGCGCTGGTCGCGGCCGTCTGCCTCTACTGGCTCGCGGTCTACTCGATGAGCGGCAACTACTTCATGCAGACCCTTTTCCTCACCCCGATGTTGCTGATCTTCGCCACACTCGGCGACGAGGAGAAGGGCCTGGTCTACACCGGCGAGCGGGTCTTCTTCACCATCGTCGGGGTGGCCGTCGGCGTGGTCGCCGCCATCGTGCTGGACAGGTGGGACAAGGTGGCCGCTGACCGGGTGGCGTGACGCGCAGGAATACCCCGTACGCGTATGGTGTTTTCACGACGACGGAGGTCACTGATGCAGTTCGATGACGAGGCGAAGAAGGCCCAGGTCCACCGCCTGCGCCGGATCGAGGGCCAGGTGCGCGGCCTGCAACGGCTGATCGAGAGCGACAGCGACTGTGTCGACGTGCTCACCCAGGTGTCGGCCACTACCCGGGCCCTGGAGTCGTTCGCGATCCAACTCGTCGAGCAGCATCTGCAGACCTGCGTGCGGGAGGCCAGTGAGAACGGCGTAGACTCGCAGGAGAAGGTGTCCGAGATCACGGCGGCAATCGCCAGATTGGTGCGGTCATGAGTGAGCAGTTGAAGGTTCAGGGCATGACGTGTGGGCACTGCGCCCATGCGGTGACCGAGGAGCTCGGGGCGCTCGAGGGCGTGACCTCGGTGTCCGTCGACCTGGTCCCGGATGGGGTCTCGACGGTGACTGTGGAGGCCGCAGGACCGCTGGACCAGAACGCGGTGCGCGCGGCCCTCAGCGAGGCCGGCGACTACCACCTGGTCTGAGCCCACAACTGGGGCCGACAGCGGTCCCAGGCCCCAGTTATGGGGTGAGCAGGACGTGACACCCACGGGCAAGGGCGACAATTCGGGCCCACAACTGGGGCGTGGCGACCCGTCCATCTCTGCGCAGGCCCCAGTTATGGGGTGCGCACCAAGAGTTACAGTGGCGGCGTGAACAGGTCGTTGGTCTTCATCCACGGCCGATGGGCGCAGAGCGGCGACTGGGTAGGTGCCATCAACACCGGCCTCGAGTCCGCGGGCCGGGACCAGCTGACCGAGGACGTCGACATCGTCGAGGTCGACTACGCCGATGTGCTCCATGACGTGCTCGCCTCGATGCCCGAGCGGGAAATCGAAGTCACCGAGCCCTCTCCGAACTACCACCGTCACCAACGCATGGTGCGCCTGTCCATGCACCCGTTCACCACCCGGCCGACGAGCCCCTACGACTTCTTCCCCAAGGAGTGGGTCACGCGGTTCCTCATGAGCCGGATGCCGGAGATCCAGCGGTACCGCGCGAACCCACAGGTGCGCGCTGCGGTGCGGGCGAGTTGCCTCGAGCAGCTGCCGAAGGGCGACCTGCTGATCGTGGGGCACAGCCTCGGCGCAGTCGTCGCCTACGACCTGCTGCACTACCTGCCGAAGGACACCCACGTTGAGCTGCTGCTCACGATCGGCAGCCCGATGGCGCGACGGCCGTGGCGCGAGACGTTGCAGGAGTTCCGTGGCCGCTTCCCGACCAGCACCGTGACCACATGGGTGAACCTCGTCAACAAGGGCGACTGGGTGACGGCCGGGGACGGGATCCACCTCTGGTACCCGCAGGCCATCGACACGTTCGCCAGCCTGGGCCTCGGAATGCACGGCGAGACCCACTACCTCGCGAGCCAGCCCGCTGGGGTGGCGATCGGCGACGCCCTCACCCGCGCACAGACCCGGACCCACCGATGAGAGTCGCCGCCCTGGGGATCGACTGCTCGGACCCCGACACCACGTGGCACACGGTCACACAGATCCCCGAGGTGGACCTGGTGGTTCTGCCGGAGTTGGCGTTCATGCCGTGGCTGTGCGCCACGCGGGAGGTCGATCCGGTCGCCTGGGCCCGCGCCGCCGAGGAGCAGCACCTCGAGCGCCTGGCCGACATCCCCGCCAGGGTGGTCGTCGGCACGCGTGCCAACGGGCGGCTCAACGAGGCGTTCGCCTTCACCGCCGACACCGGCTTGCAGGTCCTGCACCAGAAGACCTATCTGCCCGACGAGGAGGGATTCTGGGAGGCGAGTTGGTACGACCGCGGCCCGGTTTCCTTCCAGGTGATCGATACCCCGGCCGGTCGGGTCGGGACGAGCGTGTGCACCGAGATGTGGTTCACCCAGCACGCCTTCGCCGGCGCGGACATCATCGCCGTGCCGCGGGCCACCCCCATCGAGACCACCGAGAAATGGCTGGCCGGCGGGATGGCCCACGCGGTGACCTCTGGGGCCTTCTGCGTCTCCAGCAACCGCTCGGAGGCCGTGTCAGGGACGACCATGGGCGGCGCCGGATGGATCGCCGACCCGGACGGCACCATGCTGGCGGTGACCTCGGCCGTGCAGCCGGTCATCGTCGCCGACCTCGACCTCGAGGTCGCCCGGACCGCGAAGTCCACCTACCCGCGCTACGTGGAGCGGTGACGCCCAGACACCCACACCCCCGGCCCACCACCTGTGGGCGCCCGGTCGGCCGCTGTTCGCGTACCCACCCCCGGTACTTCACCCAATGACCTACGAAGGGTTGCCTTGCGCGGCAGAATGGGACCCATGACGGAAAAGATGGTGTACGCGTTCTCTGAAGGCAACAAGGACCTCAAGGACCTGCTTGGCGGCAAGGGTGCCAACCTCGCCGAGATGACGAATCTGGGGCTGCCGGTGCCGCCGGGGTTCACCATCACCACTGAGGCCTGTCGTGACTACCTCGTCACCGGCGCCATGTCGAAAGATCTGCTCTCGCAGGTGCGCTCGAGCCTCGACGCGCTCGAGGAACAGATGGGCCGCACGCTCGGCGACCCCGAGAACCCCCTACTGCTCTCAGTGCGGTCGGGCGCCAAGTTCTCCATGCCGGGGATGATGGAGACGGTCCTCAACATCGGTCTCAACGACGAGTCCGTCCACGGCCTCGCCGCCCAGTCCGGCAACGACCGGTTCGCCTGGGACTCCTACCGTCGGCTCATCCAGATGTTCGGCAAGACCGTGCTCGACCTCGACGGTGAACTGTTCGCCGACGCCCTGGCCGAGGTCATGGTCGAGTCGGGCGTCAGCTCCGACGTCCAGATCCCCGCCGACGCGCTGAAGGGTCTCGTGAAGCGCTACGAGGACATCATCACCAGCCACGGCATGCACTTCCCGCAGGATCCGCGCGACCAACTGCTCGGCGCCATCGAAGCCGTCTTCCGTTCCTGGAACACCCCGCGCGCCCAGCTGTACCGCCGCCAGGAGCGCATCCCGAACGACCTCGGCACGGCGGTCAACGTGCAGGCGATGGTCTTCGGCAACTCCGGCGAGCACTCCGGCACCGGGGTGGCGTTCACCCGCGACCCGGCCACCGGTGCGCCCGGCGTGTACGGCGACTACCTGGAATCGGCGCAGGGCGAGGACGTGGTCTCCGGCATCCGCAACACGCTGGCGCTGTCCGACCTCGCCGAGCTCGAGCCCGGGCCGTACGCCGAACTCATGGAGATCATGACGACGCTGGAGAACCACTACCGCGACCTGTGCGACATCGAGTTCACGATCGAGCGTGGCAAGCTCTGGATGCTGCAGACCCGTGTCGGCAAGCGCACCGCCGCGGCCGCGTTCCGCATCGCGGTGCAGTTGGTGGACGAGGGCCTGATCGACATGGACGAGGCTGTACGCCGCGTCTCCGGCCCACAGCTCGGCATGCTGATGTTCCCGCAGTTCGACCACGCGCACGCCCCCAAGTCCGCCGCGAAGGGGACCGCGGCGTCCCCGGGTGCTGCGGTGGGCAAGATCGTGTTCGACTCCGAGGCCGCCGTGGCCGCAGCCGCCGAGGGTAAGCAGGTCATCCTCGTACGCCGCGAGACCAACCCCGACGACCTGCCCGGCATGGTCGCCGCGGCCGGCATCCTCACCACCCGCGGCGGCAAGACCTCCCACGCGGCCGTGGTCGCCCGCGGCATGGGAAAGACCGCTGTGTGCGGTACCGAGTCCATCGAGATCGACAGCGTCGCACGCACGTTGACCTTCCCGGACGGCAAGCGCCTCGTGGAGGGACAGGTCATCTCGATCGACGGCTCCACCGGCGAGGTCTTCGACGGCGAGGTCGAGGTCCGGCCCTCTCCGGTGGTCGAGTACTTCGACGCCGGTATCGATGCCGCCCTCGACGACGCGGACGCGGCGACCACCGACCTGGTCAATGCCGTGGACCGGATCATGCGCCACTCCGACGAGAACCGCCGCCTCCTGGTGCGCGCCAACGCCGACACCCCGGAGGACGCCGCGCGCGGTCGCCGCATGGGCAGCCAAGGCATCGGCCTGTGCCGCACGGAGCACATGTTCCTGGGTGACCGCAAGCAGTACGTCGAGAAGTTGATCCTCGCCGAGAGCGACGAGGAGCGCGAGGAGGCACTGGCTGAACTGCTGCCCCTGCAGCGCAAGGACTTCATCCGGATCCTCGAGGTGATGGACGGGCTGCCCGTCACGATCCGCCTGCTCGACCCGCCGCTGCACGAGTTCCTCCCCGACCTCACCGAACTGTCGGTGCGGGTGGCCGTTGCCGAGGAGCAGGGCAAGCCCAACGAGGCCGACCTGCGCCTGCTGCGCGCGGTGCGCCGTCTGCACGAGTCCAACCCGATGCTCGGGCTGCGCGGTGTGCGGCTCGGCCTGGTGGTGCAGGGCCTGTTCGCGCTGCAGGTGCGCGCCATCGCGGAGGCCGCATGCTTCCGCCAGCGCCTCGGCGGCGACCCGCAGGCCGAGATCATGATCCCGCTGGTCGGCTCGGTGCACGAACTCGAGCTCATCATCGACGAGGCCTCGCAGGTCCTCGCCGACGTGGCCAGCAAGCACGGCTGCACGCTGCGCTTCCCGATCGGCACGATGATCGAGTTGCCGCGTGCGGCCCTGACCGCCGGTGAGATCGCGAAGAGTGCCGAGTTCTTCTCCTTCGGCACCAACGACCTGACCCAGACCACCTGGGGCTTCAGCCGCGATGACGTCGAGGCCGGGTTCTTCTCGCTGTACCTCGACAAGGGCGTGTTCGGGGTCTCCCCGTTCGAGAGCATCGACGAGGAGGGTGTCGGCCGGCTGGTCGACATCGCCTCGACCGAGGGCCGCGAGGTGCGGCCCGACCTGCACCTCGGGGTGTGCGGCGAACACGGCGGCGACCCGCAGTCAGTGCACTTCTTCCACAACGTGGGCCTGGACTACGTGTCCTGCTCGCCGTTCCGGGTCCCGGTGGCCCGGCTGGAAGCGGCGCGCGCGTCGCTGGGCATGACCAGTTCGGACATGCGCTAACACCACACATCAACTGCTGCGCGGTGACGGACCATCGAATCCGTCACCGCGCAGCACTCAACAGGCGATGCCCCCGGCTCGTCCCTACCCTCGGAGCCATGCCCGAGATCCAGTCCCTCTTCGACGCCGGCGACTACGACACCCTCATCGCCACCCTTCGCACACAGGTCACCGACGACCCCCGCACACTCACCGACCCGACGGTCAAGAAGTGGCTCGGGCTGCGCTGGCGCGACCTGTTCCTCAAGGCCGCCATGACCGACGAGGCGGCGCTCGCGGAACTGCGCAAGCTCCCTGGGCCATTGCGCCACCTGCCGGTCAAGGGCAAGGCCGACCCCGACCTGCGCAAGGCGATGGCCAACCGGTTCCTCAAGGACCTCACGACGTTGGACTGGACGGTCGACCTGCCCGATGCGCAGTACGACGAGATCCGCAACAGCGCCCTGCTCCTGGTCCCCGGCATGCTCACCGGGCTGCTGCATCCGGGCGCACACGCCTTCCCGACCGAAGCCGACGAACTGCAGGCGGAGCGGGGGTGGCGGTACTACCGGTGCGACGCACACACCCTGCGCGGATGCGACGCGAACGGCGCCGACATCATCGAGACCCTCGACGAGGGGCTCGTCTACGACATGGCCTCGCGTGAGCGCATCAACGTTGATCCCCCCACCAAGGTCTGGATGCTGGGCTACAGCAAGGGCGGCCCGGACATCATCCACTTCCTCGTGAACCACCCCGAATACGTGGATCGCGTCCAGGCGGTGTTCAGTTGGGCCGGCGCGATGGGCGGTTCATACACCGCCGACACGATCTACAGCCAGATCAAGGACATGGACGTCAAGTCGTCCACCGACAAGCTGTCGCAGGTGCTGTCCATGGTCAACCCTTCCGTGGTCTCCGCCGCAGGCCTGCGGCGCATGGACGAGTACGACGTCATCGGCGCGTTCCACGACCTGCAGACCACGACCAGCGAGCAGTACATCGCCGACCACGCGGCCTACCTCGACGACCTCGGGATCCCGTTCTTCTCGGTCGCCGGCGCGACGACCCCGATGGAGGTCCCCAACTTCCAGTTCGCCGACACGGTCCGGATGACCAAGTACGACGCGAATAACGACATGCAGTTGACGCAGAAGCAGGCCTCGCTTCCGATCGCGATGTCGACGCGGGTTGCGATGCTGCACGGTCACCATTGGGACATCGCCTACGCCCCGTTCCCTGCGCAGATGCGCGCGGCGAGCCCCAACCTTGACCACCCGTTCCCGAAGAAGGCCGCGCTGATCGCGAACTGGGAGTTGCTCGCCGAGATCGGCGTCATCGACTGACCCTTCCGCCTACCGCGAGTGCTGCACGGTTGCTGCCCGCCCACCGCGAGTGCTGCACGGTTGCTGATTCCCTGCCCCGAAATCAACAACGGCGCAACACTCGTCGGGCAAGCACCGCAACGACGCAACACTCACAGCCGACCGGTGTGACCGCCCCGGCGGGCGTCGGCCGCCGCCTCCCCATCGCTGGACACCGCGTGCACTCCCCCGAAGTAGAAGTCCTTGTGCCGCCAGTGCGAGACCGGTTCCGGCAGCGCCGCCACCTCGGCGGCCGGGAAGCCCGGCTCGATCTGCACCACACGCGCGTTGTCGAGGTGGATGCGCGGGGCATCGATGGCCTCCTGCAACGGCACGCCCCTCAGCAGCCCGCCGATCGTGCGGGTCATCGCGCTGCGGATGCGTTCGCTGCCACCGGTCCCGAGCGCCGTCACCACACCGTCGCGCACCACCAAGCTCGGCGCCATCATCGACCGGATCCGTGACCCCACCTGCGCGACGTGGCCGTCCGGGTGAAGGTCGCTCTCGCCCATCATGTTGTTCAACTGCACGCCGGTGTCCCCGAGCATGACCCCGGAGCAACTGCCGTTGGAGACCGTCATCGCCACGGTCTGCACACCGTCGGTGACGCTGATGTGCGTGGTCCCCCGCACCGAGGTGGGCGCCAGGGTCTTGTTGTGATCGGTGGCGTCGCGCAACGCCTCGAGCAGGTCGAGGGCCGTCGGTCGGTCCGGAAGGTCCGCAAGGGCGTGCGCGATGATCGACCCACCCAACGACGGCGGAGGATTCGTGAACAGCGTCCCGCCGGGCAGGTCCACGGTCAGCGGCTCGCGTTCATAGACGGTGTAGGCGGCGAGGTCGCCGGCATGCAACGGCCCTTCGGCAGGCAACGCGGACAGTCCTGCGGCGACCTCATCGAGGAAGTGGGCGTACGCCGGATTGCGCATCACGTCCCCTTCGACGAGCAGTCGCCCGCCGGGTGCGTAGATCGCCGCCGCCTCCGGCGTTGACGTGACGATGGGCCCGATCAACTGCAGCACCAAGGCCTGCTCCGCGGTCATCGCGGCACCTGCGTGGACCAGCGCCTGGGCAGGCGCAAGCATCGCGGCGCGTTCCATCCGCCCGTGCGCGGCGTGTGCGTGCACCAACCCCGCGAGCACGCCGGGCACCGCAACCGTGGACGGCCCGATGCTGAAGTCCTGATGCGCTCCGGAGAATTCCACGGTGACCACCTCGTGCGAGGTGCTCTCATGCGGGGTGGGTACGGCGGCGAAGAAGTCGATCAGGCGGGTCGTGCCATCCGGATCGCGCACCATCATGAACCCACCTCCGGCAAGGCTGGCCAACCCGGGTTCGGTGACCGGCATCGCGAAGGCCGCCGATACTGCGGCGTCGACGGCGTTGCCGCCCGCGGCGAGCACGGCCATGGCCACCTCGACCGTTCCGGGAGCTCCGGCCGCCACCGCTGCGCGCATGGCTCAAGGCTAGTCGAGCCACAACGCGTGAATATCTGTCGCCTTAAGGCACAGATCTTCACACGCCGAGGGGGTGGGCTGCCAGACTCGTCTGCGTGCTCAGCCTGTTGGTGTCGCTCGGCCTGCTCGGTCTTGCCGCCGTGGACCCGGTGGGCATCGCCGTCATGCCGTTGCTGCTGACACAGGCAGACGGCATCCGCCGCAGCGTGTGGTTCCTGATCGGCTCGGCGCTGGGTATCACCGCGCTCGGCGTGGTGTTCGCGATCGGGGCCGGTCACGTCATGCTGCGCGTCACGAAGGACTTCCCGTGGTTGGAGCCGGGGATCGAGATCGCCTGTGGTGTGATCTTTGCGGGTTTCGGCCTCTACCTGTGGTGGCAACGTCGACGCGGCGAACAGGGTCCAGAGGTGTCGGACTCGCTGCGACGGCGGCTCGACCTCCCCCTGGGCAGCCTGTTCGGCTTCGGGGTGATCCTGGTCATCCTGCAGAGCCTGCTGGACGTCGTGTTCATCGTGGCGATGGTCAACGTCGGCGCGAAGAACCTCCCCGTGTTCGAGGTCGTGGTGGCGGTGCTCGTCTACGCCACCGCAGCTTTGGCCGTGCAGATCGCCATCGTCGCGGCCTACGCCTGGGCCGGACCGGAACGGCGGGCACGGGTCGCCGACACGGTGACGGCCTGGCTGGACCGCTACGGTCAATTGGCCGCGATCGTCGCGGCGATCGGCGTCGGTGCGGTACTGGTCGCCAGTGGGGTGAGCGCCCTCAACGGGGGTCCGAGCCTGGGTTGACCTCCCTGACATCCAGGCCGTCGATACCCACAACATCCCGCGGATTCGCCGTGAAGAGCGGCAGCCCATGGGCCAGCGCAGTTGCGGCGATAAGCGCATCGAGCGCCCGCGGCCTGACCTTGCGGTTCGACGCACGCAGCGACGCGGCGACCAGCCCGAACGCACGGGCACAGGAGGCATCGAACGGCAGCGGCTCGAAGTCGGCCTCCACCTGCTGCAGGACCAGCTGTCTCCTCGCAGCCTCAGCGGGGTCCGACGCGACCAGCGGGCCGAGGGACAGCTCGGCCAGCGTGACCGCACCGATCAACGGCTCGTCGGGCAGTTGCTCTGCGGCCACCTGACTCAGTGCCACCACGACCGAGGTGTCCAGCAGCCCCCTCACAAGCGCGTGTCCAGCACGTAGTCGACATCCGACCGGAGCGCCTCGATGTCGACCACGGGCACCCTGCGCCACCGGTCGACGAGCTCACGGCTGTTCAGCGGAACGCGGCCGATGGGCTGCAACGTCGCCACCGGCGCACCGGAGCGGGTGATGGTGATCAATTCACCCCGCAGGACCCGCTCGACGACGCTACCGCCCTCATTGCGCAACTCCCGGATGGACACTTCAGCCATGTATCACAAAGTATCACGCCGTGATACTTCAGTACAGGACGCGCAACCGCACCGTCTCCGGCAGCGCCCGCAGTCGCTCGAGCACCTCGTCGGCGTAGTCGACCCCGATGTCCGTGAGCACGTACCCCGACTCCCCCCGGGTGCCGAGCAACTGACCTTCGACGTTGACGCCGTGCTCGGCAAGCACCGAGTTGATCGCGGCCAGCACACCCGGCACGTTCTGATGCAGGTGCGCGAGGCGGTGCGTGCCCTCATGCTCGGCCAGGCTCAACGGGGGCAGGTTCACGCTGAGAACGGTGGAGCCGTCGGCCACGAAGTCCACGAGTTTGCCGGCCACGAACCGTCCGATGTCCTGCTGGGCCTCCTGAGTCGAGCCGCCGATGTGCGGGGTGAGGATGACATTGGGCAGCCCGCGCAGTTCGTTGCGGAACTCCTCGCCACGACCCGCAGGTTCCACCGGGAAGACGTCGACCGCAGCGCCGCCGAGATGGCCGCTGGCGAGGTGGTCACGCAGTGCCGCGGTGTCGATGACGAATCCACGGGACAGGTTCAGGAACAGCGCACCCTGCTTCATCGCGGCGAACTGCGGCTCGCCGAAAAGCCCGGCGTTGCCCTGCCGGCCGTCGACATGCAGGGTCACCACGTCGGAGACGGCGAGCAACTCCTCCAAGGAACCACAGCGGCGGGCGTTGCCCAGGGCGAGCTTGTCGACCGTGTCGTAGAAGTACACGACCATCCCGAGCGCCTCGGCGAGCACCGAGAGCTGCGCGCCGATGTTGCCGTAGCCCACGATGCCCAGCGCACGGCCGCGCACCTCGTGCGCGCCGGCCGCGGACTTGTCCCACACACCTTCGTGCATCATCGTGTTCTTCTGCACCAGCCCACGAGTCAGTGCGATGACCTCCGCGAGCGCGAGTTCGACGACGGATCGGGTGTTGGAGTAGGGCGCGTTGAACACGGCGATACCGGTGTCCGTGGCGGCCGCGAGGTCGATCTGATCGGTCCCGATGCAGAAGGCGCCGACCGCGAGCAGGCTGTCGGCCTCTCGCAGATGGGCCGCCGTCACCTGGGACTTCGAGCGGATTCCCAGGACATGCACACCCTCGAGGCGCGCAGCCAACTCCTCACCTTCGAGGGCCCTGTCCATCGTCTCGACGACGAAGCCGGCCTTCTCGAGGGCGGCAGCACCGTCGGGATGGATGTTCTCAAGTAGAAGGGCTCGCACCCCTCGATGGTACGAGGCGGGTCTCAGCCCGCGAGCCACTCCTGGTTGAAGCTGTACTCCTTGTCCAGGCTCGCCAGCGTCTCCTTCTCGACGACACCCTCGAGCTTGCCGCCGATCAGCGGCACGCTGGCCTTGATCTCCATGTTCACGACCCAGTCACTGGTGGCATCGCCGGTGGGCTTGACCTCGAGCTTGCCGGTCACCTTCAACGGCTTGCCGGGGAACTCGATGTGCAGATCGCAGACGTAGCCGCCGCCGGCGGCGCTCCAGTTCTCGTTCTGCACGATCTTGTTCGTGTCGCCCATGATCTTCTTCGCGAAATCGGGCAGCTCGGCGGGCACGACGCGCTCCACGGACAGTGCAATCGCGTCGCCGGTGTCGAACTGCACCACATCGGTGGAGATGTCTCCGAGCGCCTGGTACTTGGCGTCGACGTAGTCACGACTGTTGAGCATCGCCCAGATGTCGTCGGCGCTGGCGTTGTACTTGTCGACGCGGGAGATCTTCTTGGACATTCGGCACTCCTTCGGCTCTCGTGCCCTGTGAACCTAACGCGCCCGGCAGACACATTTCTTGTCGAGCACTCAGATGTCACCCCACAGCGCTATGCTCGAACGCATGTACGACCTGCTGGAAGGGCTCAACGAGGAGCAACGCGCCGTCGCCGCCTTCGACGGTGGACCACTTCGCGTGCTCGCGGGCGCCGGAACCGGCAAGACGACGGCCCTGAGTTCCCGGGTGGCACGCATCGTCGCCGACGGGATCCCGGCGGAGAGGGTGCTCCTGCTCACCTTCACCCGCCGAGCGGCGCGGCAGATGGTCGAGCGCAGCCACGCGCGACTGGCCCGCGCCGGCCACCGCTCCGGCCGGGTCTCCGGAGGCACCTTCCACTCCGTGGCCCATCGCACGCTGCGTCAGCATGCCGCACGGCTCGGCCTGCCCGAGGGCTTCTCGGTGCTCGACCCCGCCGACGCTGCCGATGTGATGGACGTGGTGCGTGACGAGGTCCTGAAGGATCTTCCCAACGGCCGGCGCATCCCGCGCAAGTCGACGCTGCTGGACATCTACTCACGTGCGGTCGACACCGGCACTCCGGTCGGGGAAGTGGTGATCGCGGTCGCGCCCTGGGCCAGCGACCTGGTCGAGCCGATCGGCGCGGTGTGCAAGGCCTACATCGCCCGTAAGCGACGCCTCGGCCTGCTCGACTTCGACGACCTCCTACTGCACTGGCGGCAGGCACTGCGCGACGACCTCGTGGGCCGCAGTCTCGCGAGCATGTACGACCACGTGCTGGTCGACGAGTACCAGGACGTCAACTCCCTGCAGGTGGAGTTGTTGCAGTTGCTGCGCAAACACGACCCGCGGATCACGGTGGTGGGCGACGACGCACAGGCGATCTACTCGTTCCGCGCCTCCGACCCCCGACACATCCTCGAGTTCGAGTCCGACTTCCCCGACGCCACGACGCTGCAACTCACAGTCAACTACCGCAGCACTCAGAACATCCTGAACACGGCCAACGCCATCGCGGACGACGCGCCATCGGGGTTCTCCACGCGTCTACGAGCGCCGAGCGTGGACCCTTCGACCACCCCGCAGCTGCTCCGCTGCGCCGACGAGGACCACCAGAGCACGGCGGTCTGCGAGCAGGTACTGGCGCACCGTGAGGCCGGCGTCCCCCTGCAGCAGCAGGCGGTCCTCGTACGCGCCGCCCACCACAGCGACCGTCTCGAGATCGAGCTCGGCCGCCGGGGCATCCCCTTCGTGAAGTACGGGGGGCTGCGCTACTTGGAGGCCGCCCACGTCAAGGATCTTCTCGCCTCGTTCCGGATCGCCGACAACCCCCGCGACGAGGTCGCCTGGTTCCGGGTGTTGCAGCTCCTGCCGGCGGTCGGGCCAGCCAAGGCGAAGCGCGCGATCGCAGCTCTCGGCCTGACCGCCGACGGTGAGGATGCCGAGGTGATGCTGCGCTGGCCGCTGGCGCTGGCGGAACTGCCGAACGTCGCGCAAGAACCCGCCGAGGCCGTCGCCCGCGCAGTGGGGACCAAGCAGGCCGAAGCGCTGCGCCAGGCGATGGCCCCGCTGATCCGCGCCGCGTACGACAACCCCGAGGAACGCCTTGCGGACCTCGACCCGTTGGTGGAAGCCGCAGCGGGTGTGCCGCGACTGTCCGACGTCGCCGCCGATCACGCACTTGAGCCGCCACGCTCCACCGGGGACCTCGCAGGGACGCCTGCCATCGACGAGGACTGGCTGGTGATCAGCACCCTGCACTCGGCCAAGGGCCTCGAGTGGGATGCCGTGCACATCATCCACGCCGCAGACGGCAACATCCCCTCCGACATGGCGCTGACAGATCGCAACGGCCTGGAAGAGGAGCGGCGCCTCTTCTACGTGGGCGTGACCCGGGCCCGTCACGACCTGCACGTCTACGTACCCCTGCGCTACCACCACCGCCCGAACGGGGACCAGCACTCCTGGGGGCAGCCCTCGCGGTTCCTGTCGGCCTCGGTGAAGGCCACGATGGACGAGGTGACGCTGCTTCGACCGGATGCGGAGAACCTCGCCGACATCGCGACCGTCGACACCACCTCCGCCGTCGATGCCGAACTCGGGGACCTGTTCGGCTGAGGCGGACTGCCTCCCCGGCTAGCCTGAGCGACATGGACAAGGCCGGACTGCGCGCGCAGATCCGGGATCGGCGCAGGCAAGGTCACACCCCTTCCCCCGGCTACGTCGATCGGGTCCTCGCCGCGGTTCCCCCCGGGGTCGTGTGCGCCTACGTGTCGCTGCCCGGTGAACCCCCCACCGTCGAGGTCATCGAGGCGCTGCTCGCCCGAGGCGACGACGTCTACCTGCCGATCGCCACCGACACCCTGCACTGGACGCCGGCCGCGACCTCTCGACCGTGGCACGCATGGGGCCTGCGCCCTGGCCAGGCACCCGAACCGGCTGAGTTGCCCACCCCCGACACCGTCATCGTGCCGGCCCTTGCGCTGGACCATGAAGGTCGCCGTCTGGGCCAAGGCGGCGGGTACTACGACCGCTTCCTCCCGACGGCCACTGCACCCACCGTCGCACTGATCTGGCACGACGAACTCCTCGCCGACGTGCCTACCGAGGCACACGACGTCAGGGTGGACGCCTGGGTGATCGCTGATGAGTGACCCCACCTCCGACCTCGAGGTCAGCGACGACCTCACCATCCCCGCCACGGAACTGCAGTGGCGCTTCAGCCGCTCGTCAGGCCCGGGCGGGCAGTCGGTCAACACCAGCGACTCCCGCGTCGAACTCATCTGGGACCCGCGGACCTCGCACGTGCTGACCCCGTACCAGCGCCACGCGCTGCGCACGCCCTTCGTCATCACCGCCTCCGAGCACCGCTCCCAGTTGCAGAACAGGCAGGCCGCTCGCCATCGGTTGGTCCGCAAGGTGCAATCAGCCCTCGAGCCCAAGCGCAAGCGCCGCCGTCGGACCCGGCCCTCGGCGGCCTCACAGACCCGTCGCCTCGACGCCAAACGCAAACGGTCATCGCTGAAGGCGACCCGGCGCCGGCCACCGATGGAATAGGTCGAAGAAGGTGCCGTGGACGGGGCTTGGCACTCCGGTTAGAGGTTGTGCACTCCGGTTAGAGGTTGGCAGCTGTTCTGGGACTAACGGATGAACCTGGGACTAACCGCTGCCCGGAGGCTGCACCTTCAGCCTCGGTCGCAGCCGCTGACTAGGCTGGCGCCATGACTCTGTACCCGCTGGCACTGCTCCCGCAGGTCACCATCACCGATGGCCTGGCCCAACTGCCTTTCGTCCCCGGCACCGAGGCCGAGTACGGCACCCCGGAGAAGGCGATCGCCGCGTGGGCCGAGCAGGGCGCATCGTGGGTGCATGTGGTCGACAACGACCCCGGCGAGACCAACTACACGTCCATCGCGCGAGCCACCGGCGCCCATGTCCAGCTGGCCTCCGGCATCGCCGATGAGAGCGCCCTGCGCACGGCCATGGCCGCGAAGCCCAGCCGCATCGTCATCGAACCCACCGACCTGCAGTGGACCCAGAACGCCCTGGGCGCACACGGCGACCTGCTGGCCGTCGGCCTGGACATCCGCCGGCCCGATGTCTTCGACATCCGCGCCACGCTTGACGAAGCGGGGTGCCGTCGTTACCTGATCACCGACGTCGCCACGCATCACCACTGGCGCCATGAAGACCGGCACCTGCTCAAGGAGTTCTGCGACCAGACCCACGCCAAGGTCGTGGCCAACGGTGGGATCAAACATCTCGACGACCTGCACGAACTGCACGAGTTGGTGCCCGACGGCCTCGACGGCATCATCCTGAACGAGCCGCTCTACGACGGGTCCTTCATGTACGCCGAGGCGGTCGCCGCCGGCGCCGACCGGTTCGACATGTTCTTCTGGGGCCCACCCCAGCCGTGACGCTACTGCTCGGGTGACTGCGCGGGCACCCGTTGGCCATAGGCGGACACACGGTTTCGACCCGACCGCTTGGCGGCGTACAGGGCGACATCGGCACACCTGCGCAGCTCACTGGCGCTGTGTGCGTCTTCGGGGAAGACCGCCATTCCGGCCGACAGCGTCACGTTGGTCAGCCGCTGTCCCGAGGCCGTGGCGACCAGTGGCGTGAACGCGTAGCGCAACTGCTCGGCCCGCTCCATCGCAACTTCCGCCGACGCGGTCGGCATCAACACGATGAACTCCTCACCGCCGTAGCGGCATGCGATGTCGCCTGGCCGCAACCGGGCCCGCAGCAGATCGCCGAACCACCTCAGGACCTGATCTCCGGCGGCGTGGCCGTGCTCATCGTTGAGCCGCTTGAAGTTGTCGAGGTCGATCATGACCAGGCTCAAGGGCGTGCGTTCGCGGGCCGCACGAGCCAGTTCGCGCCCGAACGTCTCCTCGAGGTAGCGCCGGTTGTACAAGCCGGTCAACGGATCGCGCAGCGCCTGCTCACGCAGACCGTCCTGCAAAGTGTGGATCGTGGCCAACTGCGCGGTGAGCTTCTCATTGGCATCACGCAGTTCCAGTTCGGTGAGCCGCAGGGCGTTGACATCCCGCAACACCAACACGCGCCCACGCAGCCGGTCGCGCTCATCGGTCACCATGGAGCGCCGCACATCCACGTACCGGGGCGTCGGGTGGTCGATGAACACGTCGGTGTCGTCGCGACTGCTGTACACCGTGTGCAGCAATCCGGGCCAAGGCGCGAGCAGCGACTCCACCGGCAGACCCACCAGGTCGGTCCGGGTCAGGCCCAGCCACCGCACGAGCGCGCCGTTGACCATCGCCACCCGGTTCGCCGCGTCGAGCACGAGCACGGCGTCATGGAGGTTCTGGAGCACGGACTCCTGTGCGATGGGCACCACGGTCAGCAGCCCCTGGCGCAGAAGGCCCCAGGTGAGCCCGATGGCAGTGATGGAGAAGGCGATGGGCGCGGGGTCCTGATCGGGCAACGGGCTGAAGCCGAAGACGTACGCGACCGATCCGAGGATCGGGAAGAAGGCGAGCACCAGGGCGAGGATGAATTGGTTGCGGTAACTGGCGTCGTGACGCCCGAACGCTGCGAGCAGGATGCCGATGCTCGCCAGGAGAAGCAGGTAGCTGTACCCGATCACCAGGAAGAACAATGGCCCGTGTTTGTACACCAGGATGTTGTTCGGTTCCATGACGAACTCGGTCCACAGTTGATGGTGGAAGGAGTTCGTCACCGCCGCCAGGACGCAGAAGGCCGGCACGATCCACACCAGCCAGCGCGGCCGCGGCGCCCACTTCTCACTCTGCGTGTACTCGACGACGAAGAGGAAGAAGAACACCGGGACCGCGAGCGCACCCGGATAGCCGATGGTGCCGAAGACGACCTTCGCGGTCACTGTCGTCGCCATCGCCTCGAACGCATAGCCGACGCTCCACAGGATCGCGGCGAGCAGCAGACCGGCCAGCGGGCGACCACCGATCGCGCGCCGTCGCGGCCACACGAACATCAGCGCCACGAGCATGATCCCGGCCGCCGCGAACAGCGCAAGGGCGTACACGCTCACCTGCCACTGCATGGCCCCCACGTTATGGGAGGTTGATCAATGGACGCCTGTCGGCGACTGCGTGTCCTCACGCTGATACTGCGCGACAAGGTCGAGCTCGTCCTGCTTGCGCGGGTAGGCGAACCACGTGATCGCCACTGCGATGAGGATGGCGATGATCCCCGCGGCATAGGCGGCGTTCGATCCCTCCAGGAAGGCCTTTCGTGCGGCCTCCTCGATCACAGACTGGTATTGCGGGTATTGCGCACCCACCGCCTCCGCGCCCGCGTAGGACTTCTGCAACTGGGTCTGGATCTCGTCGTTGACGAGGTTGCTTTGCGGGGAGGATGCCACGGCTGACGCAATTGCGGCTCCGTAACCCACAGTGAGCAAGGCGCCCAGGATCGACTGCATCACCGCACCGCCGAGGTCGCGTTGCAGGTCGGCGGTGCCCGAGGCCATCCCCGCACGCTTGACCGGCACCGACGCCGTCAGCGAGTGCGATGCCGGCGTCCCGGCGAACCCGACGCCCATCCCCAGCAGCATGTAGGCCAGCGCCACGGCCCAGTACGGCGTATTGACGTCCCACAGGACCAACATCGCTGCGAAGCCGAGCAGGAAGAACAGGAATCCCAGAAGCAGCGTCGCCCGCGAACCGCGCGCATCGACCATTCGTGCACTCAGTCCGGCGACCGCGACCATCGCGATCGACGCGGGGAGCACGGCGGCGCCTGCGGACAGCGTGTCGTAGCCCAGGACGTTCTGCATGAACTGTTGGCCGATGTACATCGTCCCCATCAATGTTCCGAACACGATCATCCCGGCCACCGCCGCGACCCAGAAGATGCGTCGGGCCACCACCGTCAGGTCGTACAGCGGGTTCTCCGCCCGCCGTTGCCGCCGCACGAAGAGCACCCCCGACACCACCGCCACAACAGCGAAGGCCAGTGCGATACCCCACCCGTTCGGCACCGGGGCGAAGTTGATGGCCAGGACAAGGCTCGCGATGAACACCATGGACAGCAGGCCACCCTGGTTGTCCACCGGCTCCGAGGTCTCGTTGACATGCGCGGGGATCAGTCGCCAGGCGAACAGCAAGGCGATCGCCGCCAGCGGCACAGTGACCAGGAAGACCGAACCCCACCAGAAATGCTCCAGCAGCCAGCCTGCGGTGAGGGGTCCGATCACCATCACCCCGCTGCCGATGGCGGACCACTTGGCGATGGCCTTCGTGCGTTCCGGACCGTCGGCCCACAGCGCAGTGATCAAGGCCAGCGTGGTCGGGTAGGCCATGCCGGCGCAGACGCCTCCGAAGATCCGCGCGATCACGAGCACAGCCTCGTTCCACGCATACGCGGCCAACAGGGCGGCGGGGATCGACAGCCCCATTCCCAGCAGCAGGAGGCGTTTGCGCCCCGAGTGGTCACCGATCGCCCCGAGGTAGAGCACCGAGGCCGCCAGACCCAGGGAGAATCCGACAGCGATCATGTTCAACGAGGTCTGCCCGGCGTCGAAGAACCGGCCGATGGACGGCAGCGCGACGTTGGCCACGGAGAGGTTGAGATTGGCGACTCCGGCGACGGCGATCAGGGTCGCGAGCACCGCAGTGGCGCGAGCGGGCTGCGCAGAGGTGGCGGTCACCCCTTCACGATGCCAAATCAGCCGCCGGACTTCGCATCGGCGAGCACCTCTGCCAGCCACAGATCGACGAGCCAGTCGGAGTCCAACGCGGACCCCTTGCGGTCAGCACGGATGCCGGCTGGCCCACCCTCGATGGTCACCTTGTGCCACCGGGAGTCGCTCGGTACCCGGGTGAGCGCCTGGCTCACCCATCCCGGCACCGGCCCATCGGCGGTGACCCGGCCCCCGGACCCCGTGAGCCGGAAAGGCTCGGTGGGCGCCTGCACGAGCACCGCCGTGCTGCCCGAGTACGCCTCCATCACGACGTGCCGGCCGTACCGCTCCCCCTCCATCACCGTCGGTCCGACCACATGGTGGCCGATGCCGTCGGTACCGATGCGCGGCAGCAGGATGGACTTCGGCGTCGCGGAGATGTGCAGCCCGAGCCCCGAGTTGTAGTCATCGGTCGCCTCTCGCGCCCGGCGCATGTTGAACGGCAGCATCAGCGCCATCACCAACACCATGGCCAGACCCGGCAGCGCCGCGATCGGGATCCCGATCCCGGTCTCCCCGAACGGTTGCCACACGCCGGTCACCGTCCCGGAGATGTACAGGTATCCCCCCAACGGCAGCAGGATGGCGATCAGCGCGGTGGGGATGAACAGCCCGATCGACTGCTTGTGTGCACGTTTCGCCCCGGAGCGGGCCCGAGCCCCGTCCGCGCCCGGCAGCGTGAGCGCGGCCTGCATGCCCTGCGGCGTCTGCGGGAGTTCGCCGGCAGGCGTGGCTTCGACCTCAGGTGTGGGGTTGGTGCGCAACAGCGCGATCCCCTGCATGAGCAGGATGCCCATCAGGTAGATGCCCACAGCGGCGCCGAACACGAGGTAGGGGGGTTCGTCCCCGGGCTTGGTGCTGATGCCCACCCGCACCACGACGAACACGATG
Organism: Actinomycetota bacterium; assembly: GCA_020636995.1. Lineage (GTDB taxonomy): Bacteria > Actinomycetota > Actinomycetes > S36-B12 > UBA10799 > JADKAV01. The sequence continues at coordinate 25,506 of JACJWU010000013.1, forward strand.
GCGACCAGGCCACCGACCACCCACAGACGGTACAGAAGGGACTGTTTCCAGATCACTCGCCAGAGTGTGCCAGCCCGACCGGGTTCCAGGCAAAGATCACTTGAGACCCGAGTAGAGCAGCAGCACCGCGAAGAAGAATGCGATGCCCGCATTGATCTGGTGCTCGTACGTGGTGGTCACATGGTTCATCCGCGCCAGCACCGGGTCGGCGCGTTTGCCCATCAATGTGGCCGCGAGAACGGGCAGCACGACCGGCAACATCGTGAACACGTAGACGATCGCGAGCAGGATGAACTGCTGGTCCGGCGGCAGTCCCGCGGTGATCGTGATGTGGGTGGCCGCCAGCACCAGGACCAGTGATGAGGCGTTGCCGGCCATCGCACCCGCCCCCACCCCGAAGAACAGGCGGGGCTTGGCCTCCTGCACCCGCTCCGACCGCGGCTTCGGCGGATCGTGGCGGTGGCGCAGCGAACGCAGACCCAACAGGATCAGCAACACCGCCGCCCCGATCTTCACACCCCTCTCCACCGCATCCTGGTGCGAGCTGGCGATGTCGATCCCCTTCGCGACGGTCGCGAGGACCGCCATGAAGCCCAGGAGGACCACGGCACAGCCCAGAGCCATGGCCCACGCCCGCCTCTTCTGGTCACGCACCCCCGCGAGGATGAGCAGTTGCAGGGTGAGCAGCGTGGGGCTCACCGCCGCGCCGAGCGCGAGCGGCAGGACGATCGCGAGCGTCTTCCCCACGAGCGTCAGGCTAGGGGGCCAGGTGGCCGGGTTACCAGCCTTCGGTACCGGGGGCGCCCTTGTACGGCCCGGCGATGCGGGACGTGGGCCAGTCCCCGTAGAAGCTGCTGGGCAACGGCGTCACCGCCTCACCGGCGACCTCACACAGGTCCACCCGTTGCGGATAGAAACAGACCGCGTTGACCAGGTCCTCGTACCCCCGCGACGGCCGGGGGTACCACCAGCAGACCTGCGGCACCACCGGACCGCCGGGCAGGCGTAGGTCGGCGTAACTCGCCACGCCCTTGTACTCGCAGACAGTGCGCAGGCTGACCTCATGCAGATGTGACCAATCCACATCCCCGGCGGGAATGTAATAGGCCGGCGCGTGGGCGGTCTCCAGGACCCGCAGCGTCCGCTTGCTCTCTGCCAGCACGTGCCCCGCGTGCACGACGCGCACCAACTCGTCACTGGGCACGACGGCCGGCGGGCGCGGGTAATCCCAGACCGACTCCTGGCCCGGCCCGACCGGTTGACGTTTCGGCGCGCGTCCCCACATGGGTTACAGCGTGCAACCGGTGACGCCGCCGCGCAATTCGGCTCGCCGTGCCCCTTCACCCGGACGCGGGACAATGGAGTCATGGTCACAGTGGTCTTCGACGGGTACTGCACCTTGTGCAACCGCACGGTGACGTTCCTGCAGCGTCACGCGGTTCCGGGCGCTCTGGAGTATGTGGCCAATCCGGCGGCCGACCAGACCAGCGTGATCGTGATCGACGGCGACCGTGAATACACCAAGTCCGATGCCGTGCTGCACCTGATCGGTCACCTCCGCCGACCATGGCCGGCGCTGGGCGTCCTGCGGATCGTCCCCCGCGGGATCCGCGACCGCGTCTACGACGTCGTGGCCGCCAACCGCTACCGGTGGTTCGGGCGCACCGAATACGCGTGTGCGCTGCGCCCCTCCGCGGATCGTTTGTGACGAAGTTGCCGGAATTCGCCCAGTAACCAGGCCCGTGACTTCGTCACAAAGGACGGGACGCTGCCACCGATGCCGCCAGGTCGGCCAGTGCTGCTGCGGGATCGCTGAACGCGCGCTCCCCCGCGAAGTCCAGCAGTGAGTACGCCGGCACCGGGGAGTCGGGGAGGTCCACCTGCCCCGCGAGTACGACCACCCGCGTGGCGACCTCGCGCACCCCGGACACGACCTTGCCGTGCAAGGACTGCCAGTCGAACCTGCCCTCTCCGGTGATGACCACATCGGCGACCGCACACGCGGGCCGAAGCCCCACGGCCTGCGCCACGAGGTCAATGCCCGACACCCGCCGCCCACCGAGCAGCATCAGGCCGAATCCAAGACCGCCCGCGGCGCCCGCGCCGGGGGACTCGGCGAGGTCGGGTGCTTGCGCGGCCCAGGCCGCCATCCGCTCCTCGAGTGCGGGCAGGTCCTCGGGTGAGGCACCCTTCTGCGGGGCGAAGCCGTAGGTCGCACCCTGTGGCCCGAGTAAGGGGCTGTCCACATCCGTGGCGAGCAGCAGCCCCGGCACCTGCAGTCCGTCCAACGCTTCCACCGCACCCCGCCCGCCGTCGTTGGTACCGGACCCCCCGAGCCCCACGACGATGTGCGAGCACTCCCGGGCAGCATCGATCAGTTGCCCGACACCGGCACTCGACGTCTCAGATGGGTTCCGCTCCTCGGGCGCCAGCAACGCCAGCCCATTGGCTTGTGCGGCTTCGATGTACGCGGTGTCGCCCACCTGCAGCCAGTGTGCGGTGATCGGGCGGCCAAGCGGGTCGGCCACCGCCACATCGTGCACAGCGCCCCCGAGGTTCGCGTGCAGAACCTCGACGAACCCCGGCCCACCGTCGGCCAAGGGGATCCGCCGCACCTCGTCGGCGGTCCGCACCCGCAGCCACCCGTCGGCGATGGCGGCAGCCGCCTCAACGGCGCTCAGGGTCCCGGCGAACTTGTCCGGACAGACGACGACACGCACACGTGCAGTGTGTCAGGCGGACAGCGCCTTCTCGATCGCGTCGCTCATGGTCGCGGGCTCGACCCGTGTGTCGAAACGCTCAGCGACCTCACCGTCGCGGCCGATCAGGAACTTCGTGAAGTTCCATTGGATGTCGTCGCCGGCGGTCAGCCATGTGAACAGCGGATCAGCGTCGTCGCCCTTGACGTCGACCTTGGCCATCATCGGGAAAGTCACGCCGTAGTTCACCTGGCAGAACTCGGCGATCTCCTCGTTCGTGCCGGGGTCCTGGTTGCCGAACTGATTGCAGGGGAACCCGATGACCGTGACGCCGCGGTCCTTGAACTGCTGGTACAGGGCCTCGAGGCCTGCGAACTGCGGCGTGAATCCGCACTTGCTCGCGGTGTTCACGATCACCAGGACCTGACCCCGGTGATCACCGAGGTCCACCTGGGAACCGTCGCCGGCCTGAACCTTGAAGTCGTAGATGCTCATGGCCTTCAGTCTCAGGGCAAGCGGGTCACACCGCCACCGGGACTAGTTGAAGGCCACCACACCCTGACAACTCGACGCGGCCTTGTTCATTTCCTTGACGACGTCGTTCATGACCTTCTCCGGCGAGTCGGCGTTGTAGATGACCTCCATGCCGGTGGCCAGCACCTGCGCACACTTGGTCGCGAGCGCGGTCTTGGCCTCCTGCGCCTGCAGTTCGTCCTTCAGCGTCGCGTTCTTCGACGCCGCCTCCTTGGCCGCCTGGTTGTACTGCTGCTGGAGGTCCTTGAGCTTGCCGGCCTCGCTCTTGAGTTCCTTGCCCTTGGTCTTCAACTTGGCGGCGACCTCGGCGTGTGCGGCCTGCGCCTTGTCCAGCGCCGCTTTCACCTCTTCCTCATCTTGGGTGTCTGCGTCGATCTGGGCCTGCAGCTGCGCGACCTGTGCGGCGCTGTCCTGCGCAGCGGTGTCGGCGTTGCTCTTCTGCATGAAACCCCACGCGAGCGCACCCGCGGCGAGCAGCGCGCAGACGCCGGTTGCGACCTTCCACCCGACCCCACTGCCACCACCGGAGGCCGGCGGTTCGTCGGTGGGCGGCATTCCAGGCGGGGGGCCCTGCGGCAGCTGACCGAACTGCCCGGGAGGGCCTGCTGGCGGCTGCGCCCCCGGAGGAGGTCCGAAGCCCTGGGGCGGGGGGCCCTGCGGCGGCATCCCGGGCGGCGGACCCTGCGGCGGGGGGCCTTGCGGCGGGGGGCCTTGCGGAGGGGGGCCTTGCGGCGGCATCCCGGGCGGCGGACCTTGCGGCGGGGGGCCCTGGGGCGGCATGGCGGCGCCGGGGGGCGGTGCGAATCCACCCGGCGGCGGACCGGCCGGGGGTTGCTGCGGCCCGGGCGCCCCCGGGAACTCGGGTTCTGGTGCGCCGGGGAACTCCGGTTCGCCGTATTCGTTCGACATGAGGACCCTCCCGTTGAGTCGTCCTCAAACTACTGCTCCGGGGCGCAAGTGGGGGCGTGACACGGCGTAGCCTCGTGAACGTGCAAGCGATCGTGGTCGATTCTCCCGGCGGGCCCGAGTCCCTGCAGTTACGCAGCGTGGCCGATCCCACTGCCGGACCTGGCGAGGTGGTCGTCGAGGTGGTCGCGGCCGGGGTGAACCGCGCCGATCTGCTGCAGCGCCAGGGCTTCTACCCGCCGCCACCGGGTGCCAGCGACATCCTCGGTCTGGAGGTGTCGGGGACCCTCGACGAGGAACCTGTGTGCGCATTGCTCACCGGCGGCGGATACGCCGAGCAGGTCGCGGTCCCGCGCGGACAGGTCATGCCGCTTCCACCGGGAGTTGATGTGGTCACGGCAGCGGGGGTCCCGGAGGTCGCCTGCACCGTCTACTCCAACCTCGCGATGACTGCCCGCCTGCAGCCCGGCGAGTGGCTGCTCGTCCACGGCGGCGGATCCGGCATCGGCACCTTCGCGATCCAATGGGCGCGGGCGATTGGTGCCCATGTGGCGGTCACCGCGGGCAGCGAGGAGAAGCTGCAGCGATGCGCCGAACTCGGCGCGGAGGTCCTGATCAACTACCGCGAGCAGGACTTCGTGGAGGCTCTGCCGCAACCCGCCGACGTGATCCTCGACGTCGTCGGCGCCAAGTATCTCGAGCGCAACGTGAAGGCACTTGCCGACGGTGGCCGCTTGGTGGTCATCGGACTGCAGGGCGGCGTGAAGGCGGAACTGAATCTCGGTGCTCTTCTTTCCAAACGCGGTGCCATCATCGCCACCTCGTTACGCAGCCGCCCCGTCGAGCAGAAAGCCGAGATCTGCGAAGCGGTTGTGCGGGATGTCTGGCCGCTCTACGCCTCCGGGACCATCCGGCCGGTGATCGACCGGGTGCTCCCACTTGCCGACGCCGCCGACGCCCACCGTCTGCTCGCCGACTCCGGCCACTTCGGCAAGGTACTGCTGAAGGTCTGAGCCTTTTGGTGAAGATCTGACATCTCACGTGTCACTTCTTCACCAAAAGGGCGCCGCCGCCCCCTCAACGCCACTGCTGTGCCGTCGCCCGCACCTCGTCCAGATCCGCGAGCCGTCGCATTCCCGCCAGTGGCTGCTTCATCCGGTGGTTGCTCGCCAATGCCGCTTCGTTGCGGGCCAGAAAGTCCCAGTAGCCGGCCGTGAAGGGGCAGGCCCGCTCCCCGGTGCGATCCTGCGGCCGGAAACGACACTGGCCGCAGTAGTCGCTCATGCGCTTGATGTAGGCGCCGCCAGACGTATAGGGCTTGGTCGCCACCATGCCGCCGTCGGCGTGCTGCGACATCCCGATCACATTGCCGAGCATCACCCAGTCGTAGCCGTCGACGAAGACCCGATGGAACCAGTCCGTCAGTTCGGCTGGGTCGTACCCCCGCTGCAGGGCCCACGACCCGAGCACCATCAGCCGCTGGATGTGGTGGGCCCATCCGGTCTGCCGTACCTGCGCCAAAGTCACGTCCACACACCGCGCGTCCGAGCCCCCCAACTCATGCCACCACGACGGCAGCGGCTCATGCGCAGCCAAGTGGTTGCTCGCCCGATAGTCCTCTGGCAACGACCAGTACAGGTGCCACATGTACTCGCGCCATCCGAGGATCTGCCGGATGAAGCCCTCAGCCGCAGCCAGCGGTACCTGCCCCGCGCGGTACCGCGCCTCAGCCGCCTGCACCACCTCGAGCGGATCCAGCAACCCGAGGTTGAGCGGCACGCTCAACAGCGAGTGCGCCATCCACGCGTCAGCGGCCAGCATCGCGTCCTCGTGCGCACCGAAGTCCGGCAACCGGTCGCGCAGGAAGACCTCGAGCGCCGCCAGCGCTTCAGCCCGCGTCACCGCGAAACGCCGCGGCCCATCGTCGCCCACACACTCCACCCCGCCCAGGTCCGTGCGCACCTGGGTATCGATCGGATCCTCGGTCGGCCACCACGGATCCGGAACCCCCAGACTCGTGACCCCGCGCGGCGGCGGCTCACGGTTGTCCGCGTCGAAGTTCCACCGTCCGCCCACCGGTTCGCCGCCATCCATCAATATCCCGGTGCGCACCCGCGCCCGCCGGTAGAAGCGCTCCAACAGCGGCCTCGGGCCTGCCCATTGCGCGAACTCCTCGCCGCTGGTGACAAAGCCCCGCGGCGGGAGGACCTCGACGCCCAACCCGCGCACGAACTCGAGCGCCGCGTGCGAGGTCGGGTGGATCACCTGGACCGGCTCATCCACGTGGGACAGGGCCTCGGCGTAGGTGTCGGCTTGGATGAAGACCGCCCGCTCGCCGAGTTCAGCGGCACGGTGGCGCAGTGCTGAGAGCACGAGGTGCGCCTTGGCCCGGTGAAACCTCCGCCGCCGCAGGACCGCCCGCGATTCGATCAGAAGGACGCGACCGTCCCAGTCGTCGAGGAAGTGCGGCCCGAGTTGATCGGCGAACAGCCAGCGGATCACCTAGGGCACGGACTTGATCGGGATGATCGCCAGCGCACCGAACACGGTGATCACGGCGGTCGCCAGGTACAGCGAGGTGTACCCGCCGAGCACGGTGACCAGCGGCGCGGCCAGCACCGGCGCCAGCACCTGCGGCATGGAGTTGGCGATGTTGATGACGCCGAGGTCCTTCGCGCGGTCGCCGGCGGTGGGCAGGACCTGCGTGATCAGCGCCTGGTCGACCGCGAGGTACCAGCCGTAGCCGATACCGAGGATCAGGGCGGCGATCATGGTCAGGCTCCAGCCGCTCTGATCATCAGGCACGAACGCGAGGATGATTCCGGAGATCGCCATGATGAAACTGGCGATGATCACGAACATCTTGCGCTTGCCCATCCGGTCGGAGATGTACCCGCCGATGACCGCGGTGAGCATCGTGCCGCCGGCGTACAGCGCGAGCAGCACCGTCTGCCGCTGGCCGGCCGCCTCGTCGTCGAAGCCGAGGTGGTCGGTGAGGAAGAACAGCAGGTACAGAGTCGCCATGGCGACACTGAGCGAAACCAGGAACCGCGCCAGCCAGGCCCACCCGAAGTCGGGGTGTTCCTTGGGTGACACCCAGAAGCTGCGGATGAACTCACCAAGGTGGAACGGCGGCTTCTGGTCCTCCGGCAGCTGCGGGTCCTTGAGGATGAACAGGAACGGCAACACACACCACGAACAGGACCGCGGTGAGGTACGAGCCACCGACCAACGACACCACCACGAACGTCACCAGCCCGACGCCGATCACGGGTCCGAGCGCTTGCGCCAGACCGACCAGACCGGAGGCGACACCACGCTGCCGGACCGGCACTTGGTCGGGGATCGTGGCGGTCAGCCCGGCGTAGGCGGCGTTCACCGCGAACTGCACCGCCAGCCAGGCGATGGTCAGCGACCAGATCGTGTTCATGTTCGGCAGCAGGATCAACCCGACGAAACCCAGCAGCGACCCGCCCAGCATCCACGGCCGCCGGCGTCCCCAGCGCGAGGTGGTGCGGTCGGACAGCGCACCGGCCAGCGGGTTCCCGATGACCGACCCGATCACACCGACACCGGTCACGATCGCCAGCGCGGCTTCCTTGCCGGTGGGCCCGGAGATCTGCTCGGACATTCGAGGCAGAAGGTTCTGCAGGGGCGCGAAGAACGCGACCATGATGCCCAGGTTGGCCAGGGCGAGCCCGGCCATGAACAGGCCCCGGACATTCCGCTCCGGCTCGGCGAGAGCTTCAACTTGTACGTCGGCGGTGTCGCTCATGCCGCACAGACTAGAGGGTCACGCGCCTGGCTGCGCGATGTTCATCATCCAGTCGACGCCGAACTTGTCGGTGCAGGCACCGTAGATGTCGCCCCACATCTGCTTCTCCAGCGGCGTCTCCACGCTGCCACCGACCACGAGGCGGTCCCAGTACTCGCGCAACTGGGCCTCGTCGTCGCCGTGCACGATCATCCGCACGCGTTTGCCCTCTGTGTACTCCATCCCCGGGGGTGTGTCCGAGCCCATCAGCGTCTGGCCGGAGGGCATCACCAGCGACGCGTGCATGATCTGGTCGGCGATCTCGCCTTCCATCCCGAACTCGGCGAACGTGTTCATCAGCAACTCCCCGCCGAACACACTCTGGTAGAACTCCATCGCCTCGCGGGCCTGACCGGTGAACGAGATGTATGAACTGAGCTCCATGTGGCGAGGGTAGGCCTATCCGCCGGGCACCTCAACCCACCGGGATGTCCGCATCCTGGTCGTAGCTGGCGAGGAACTGCGACTGGTAGAGGTCGTAGTAGAAGCCCTGCGCCGCCATCAGTTCGTCGTGGGTGCCCTTCTCCACGATCCGGCCCGCGTCCATGACCAGGATGATGTCCGCATCCCGGATGGTGCTGAGCCTGTGTGCGATCACGAACGAGGTGCGGCCTTCGCGCAGCGTGGCCATGGCCTGCTGGATCAACACCTCGGTGCGGGTGTCCACCGAACTCGTGGCCTCGTCAAGGATCAGGATCGGGCGGTTGGCCAGGAACGCCCGCGCGATGGTGAGCAGCTGCTTCTCGCCGGCTGACAGGTTGGACGCCTCATCGTCGAG
>JACJWU010000014.1 GCA_020636995.1 Actinomycetota bacterium
AGCCACCTCGAGCAGGATCGGTTCGGCCTCGGCCAGCCGGTCAGCGGGCAGCTTCGCCTTCGCCCGGGTGATCGCCACCGCGTGCGGGTAACTGATCCGGCCGTTCTCGAGGGCTTCGGCGGTGGCCGGGAAGTCGGACTCGAGCAGCCGGGCGGTCTTGGCCATGGACTGGCCCTGCCCGGGTGCCAGGCGTAGCCCGTCGGTGAGCATCGCCCCGGTGGTGGCATGCCCGGCCAGATGATGCCCACCGTCGGCGTCACACGCCCGGATCATGGCCATCTTGGCCGCGGCCAGGCGCTGTTCCTGGGTGTGCAGCACAGCGATGTCGGCCACCAGATCGGCCAGCGGCACATCCCGGTGATTCGCCGCGACCAGCCCGTCCACCGCCGCGGTCAAGGGGGCGAGCGCACCGGACCCACCCCCGACCACACCACCCATCTCGAACATACGTCCACACTACGCCGAAGGTACGACACGAAACCGACAGCGACAACATCTGTGGACAACCCGCCACTGGTCCTACGGTTATGTGACCGACCGCATGATCAACTCGCGGAGCACCTCTTCGTCAACGTCGGCGAGTTTGGTGATGTAGAGGCACCCCTTGCCGAGTTTGTGTTTGCGAGTCGAGCAAGCAGCTCATCGTCGTGATCGATGTAGAGAACCAGGCTCGCCTTGCGGGGGCTGAAAGCCGCCACGGGCCAGTCGACCTCCCGGCCGGAGGCGTACACCAGGGGCCGGGAGCCGAAGCCCACGATGCTCGGCCCCCACATCACGGGTTCCTCGCCGGTGATCTCACGCATGATCTCCAACAGGGCGAACCCGTCCATGCGCCGCTGCGCCGGAGTCGCCGCGTCCAGGAAAGCGTCGACGCTGGCGTCTGTGGGACGGGTCTTCGGCTCAGCCATCAGCAGGGGGTCGCCTGCGGTGCCAGCAGATCTGAGACCACCCGGCCGATCTCGTCGTCCTCGAGCAGGAAACCGTCATGCCCGAACGGGGAGTCGACCACGTCGAGATCGACGCCGAGCTCGTCGGCGAGCTGTTGCTGTAGATACAGCGGGTAGAGCCGGTCGGAGGTGATGCCCACGACCCGGGTCGGAACCTCCACCCGCCGCAGCACGTCGGGGCCGCGGTCCCGGTACACGTCGTGAAGGCTCATGGCGTCCGACAGGCAGACGTACGTGCCCGGGTCGAAGCGCCTGCTGAGCTTGTCGGCCTGATGGTCGAGGTAGGACTGCACGGCGAACCGTCCGTCGGCCAGGGCGTCCTCGCCGAGCTGGTGGTCGCGGCCGAAGCGCGCCGCGAGTTCGCGCTCGGTGCGGTAGGTGAGGTGGGCGATGCGCCGCGCCACACCCATCCCGACCAGCGGCGCCTGACCGGTGTCGTAGTAGTCCCCGCCCTGCCAGGCCGGATCGGCCTGGATCGCCTGGATCTGAACGTTCTGCGTGGCGATCTGGTCGGCGGTGGCGGAGGCCGACGTCGCCATCACAAGGGCCGTACCCACGCGTTCCGGCTGCTGCACCACCCACTCAAGGGTTCGCATGCCACCCATCGATCCGCCCATCACAGCGGTGAAGTGCTCGATGCCCAAGGCATCTGCCAGTGCCACCTCGACGGCGACCTGGTCGCGGATGGTGATGCGGGGCCAGCGCGAACCGAAGGCGCGGCGGTCGGGCGCGAGACTCGACGGGCCGGTGGTCCCCTGACAGCCGCCGAGGACGTTGGATGACAGGACGAACCAGCGCCGGGTGTCGATGGCCTTGCCCGGGCCGATCAGTGCGTCCCACCACCCGGCGGTCTGCTGCCCATGTCCGGCGGGTCCGGCAGCGTGGGCGTCACCGGTCAACGCATGCTGCACCAGCACCGCGTTGTTGCCGTTGTAGGTCCCCCAGGTCTCGTAGGCGACGCGCACCTCCGGCAGACGGCCGCCGAGGTCGAGCTCCATCGGCCCCAGGTCGGCGAACTGCCGCCAGCCGACGGGATCACCCTCGCGCCATCCACCGGAGGTGCTCATCGTTCAGGCCTGCTTCGCGGCGCGGAAGCCGGCGTCGAGGTCCGCCAGGATGTCGTTGATGTTCTCGATCCCTACCGCCAGTCGCACCAGCCCCGGCGTGACCCCGGCAGCCAGCTGCTCCTCCGGGCTCAACTGCGAGTGCGTGGTCGACGCGGGGTGGATGACCAGGCTGCGCACGTCCCCGATGTTGGCGACGTGGCTGTGCAGTTCGAGCGCCTCTACGAAGGCCTTGCCCGCTTCCACACCGCCGACGATCTCGAAGGAGAGCACAGCACCGGTGCCGTTGGGCGCATACTTGCGGCCGGTCTCGTACCAGGGGCTCGTCTCCAGACCCGCGTAGTTGACCTTCTCCACCTCGTCGCGGGTGGTCAGCCACTCGGCCACCGCCTGCGCGTTCTGCACGTGGCGCTCCACCCGCAGGCTCAGCGTCTCCAGTCCCTGGGACAGCAGCCACGCATTGAACGGCGCCACCGCGGCACCGAGGTCACGCAGCAACTGCACGCGGGCCTTGAGGATGAACGAGAGGTTGGCACCGAACTGCGAACCCACGCCGAGGTCGCGCGCATACACCAGTCCGTGATAGCTCGGGTCGGGCTCGTTGTAGTTGGGGAAGCGCTCGGGGTACTGCGCATAGTCGAACGTCCCGCCGTCCACGATGACGCCGGCGACCGCCGTGCCGTGACCGCCGATGTACTTGGTCGCGGAGTGCACGACGATGTCGGCACCCCACTTCAGGGGCTGCACCAGATACGGCGTGGCCACCGTGTTGTCCACGATGAGTGGCACGCCGAACTCGTGGGCCACCGCCGCGACGGCCTCGATGTCGAGGATGTCGTTCTTGGGGTTCGAGATGCTCTCCCCGAAGAAGGCCTTGGTGTTCGGCTTGATCGCATCGCGCCAGGCCTGCGGGTCGTCCGGGTCCGCCACGAAACTCACCTCGATGCCCAACTTGGGCAGCGTGTAGTGGAACAGGTTGTACGTGCCGCCGTACAGGCTGGGACTGGAGACGATGTGGTCGCCGGCCTCCGCGACGTTGAGGATGGCCAGCGTCTCCGCAGCCTGGCCGCTCGAGACCAGCAGCGCGCCGACGCCGCCTTCGAGGGCCGCGATCCGGTCCTCCACGGTGGCCTGCGTGGGGTTCATGATCCGCGTGTAGATATTGCCGAGTTCCTTGAGGGCGAACAGGTTCGCGGCGTGGGTGGTGTCGTTGAAGGTGTAGCTGGTGGTCTGGTAGATCGGCAGGGCCCGCGCGTTGGTGGTCTCGTCGGGTGTCTGTCCTGCGTGGATCTGCTTGGTTTCGAAGGACCAGGCGTCGCTCATGATTTTCCTTTTCTCAGGTCTGGGATGTGTTCGGTGCCGGATGTTGAGTCCGGGCGCTCACCGCACCAAAAGGAAAAGCCCCGGACTATTCGCCGGGGAACGCAAAAAGACGTCGCTCAGGCCCCGGCGATGGAGATCATTCGACACATACACATCTGCCGGGTGCTCATCGTCGTGGTCCTCCTTCCTGCGTTGTGCAGAAGTGTGGCACACAGCAGTGGACTTGTCGAAGGGGGGCCGTGTTTCACTGCTCCGGCTCCCCGATCCCGAGTCCCTCGTGGGTGCGCGCGAGTTCCTCGTACAGGTCGCGGATCTGCGCGTGTGCGGCATTGGGTGTGATCTTTCCGGCGGTCTCGAGGCCACAGATGTACGCAACCCGTTGGGCGAACTCCTGCAGGTTCGAGTCGAAAGCCAGGTTCGCGGGTGTGAATTCGCCCTGGAAACGAGCGCGGGGCGTGAGGAACTCGTCCTTGGTGGGGACGTCCTCTGGCTCACTCACGTCAGTCTCCTGGTCGCGGCGGAACGGCCATCCGAACCACCTGAACAGGTCCATCATTCTCCCGAGAGGCGGTCTTGACCAGCCCGGTCCAGCACGAACAATGCCCCCGCGCCGTCCCGGTTGTCCACCGCCACCAGCCACCAACCCTGCGGTGTGCGGGCCAACCCCTCCGGCTTCTCGATGTGCTCGGGCAGCGGAATCGGCGAGCCGCCGAGTGGCTGCAGGCACCTGGCCTTGTCGCTGAGCAGCCAGACGTCCCGGCCCACCACGCAGACATCACTGACGTCGTCGAGGTCTAGTTCGCTCCATGCCAGAGCGGTGAGCACGCCGTCCTCCGGTGGCTCCCACGTCCCGGGCACCGGCGTCCCCACGCTGTCCTGCCCGGCGAGCCCGAACTCCAGGATCGCCGCCGGCTTCTTCTCCTTGACCACGAACAGTCTGTCCGGGCCGAAGAAGAAGCCTTCGCCGTGCGAGTTGGGATCCTTGCGCCAGGGCTTGGCAAGACCCTTCAGATCCACCTCCAGGTGCCAGGAGCCGACGATGCTGCGCCGGCGCAGGTCGACCGCGACGAGCAGTGCGGGCTCCTCGCACAGGATCACCACGGTGTCTTCGCGCAGGTACTCGACCGCCTCGAACTGACCGGTGTCGGCCGGGGCGCCGGACAGTTTCGCGACATCGAGCGTCTCCCACGGCCCGGGCCCGGCGGTCCAGGTCGTCCACGCCACCACGGGCTCAGCATCACCCACCAGCACCAAGCGGTCCCCGGCGAAGCACGCCCCGCTCACCTCGCGGATCGGAGCGTCGTACACGCGGCTCAGGCTAGTGCCTCAGACCTCGAACAGGACGGTGATCGGCCCGTCGTTGGTCAACCGGACTTGCATGTCGGCGCCGAACCGGCCCGTCTCCACGTGTGCCCCCGCGCTGCGCAGCGCGCCGACGAACGCCTCCACGAGAGGTTCCGCGACGGGCCCGGGGGCGGCAGCGTCCCAGGTCGGGCGGCGGCCTTTGCCGGTGTTGGCGTAGAGCGTGAACTGGCTGATCACCAGCAGCGGCAAGCCGACGTCGGAGGCCGACAGCTCGGCGGGTCCACCCGGTGGTACACACACCGACGGCAGGCGATCCCGGTCGAACAGCCGGGCGCCCCACACCTTCGCGGCAAGCCGCGTCGCGAGTTCGGGAGTGTCGGTGTGCGTGACGCCCACCAGCACCACCAGACCCGGACCGTCGAAGGAACCGGCCACGTCACCGTGGATGCTCACCGACGCGCCATCGGCCCGCTGGACCAGGGCGCGCATCAGGAACCGGGCCGGCGCACAACCCGGCCGGCCATCCGGGTCGCGGCGCCGGGCAGCGTCCGGATCGAATCCACCGTGTTCGTCGCCAGCACGCCCGTGAGATCCGTTGCATCGATCTGCGTGAGGGCGTCGGCGACCACGGAGTTGAAGTCGACCTTCTCAAGCACCTTCTCCAAGGTCACACGATCCACCAGCGCGTCCATGTCGACCTCGCTGAGCACCATGTTCATGTCAACGCGCGACAGCAGTTCCGCGGTCGTCTCGGGGCCGACAGTGGCAAGGAACACAGCGGCGGTCTCCGCACGCTCGGCCTGTTTGTCGCGGAACTGCCGGTCGAGACCGGTCAACCATGCGTGCAGCGCGCGCATCGGGCGACCCGTGAACTCCACCTGCGAGGCGGCGGCGGACGCTTGGTTCAACAGCTCCTCAACTGCGGCGACAGCATCGAAGATCGCAGCTTGCGCGGCGGCTGCCATCGAGGCTGCGGCACCGGGCAGCACGGCGAGCAGATCCGCGAGGGTGACGACGTCCGTCTCACCGGTCGACGCCTGCTCGTCGGCCACGAGTCGGGATCGCGTGTAGCCGGAGGCCAAAGCGGCCATGCCGAGACCCAAATTGCTCCAGCGCTCGAGTTCATCGAAGAGTGCGCCGCTGCGCCCCGGTCGGTCGGCCATGGCTCCATGGTGACACCCGGTGCAGGGGTGACCGTCGCGCCCGTCCCTTTGCGTCGCCGAGACGTGCGCCACATCCGACTCGTGTCCCCTAGCCGCGCCCTAGTGTTGGGGCATGTCTCTCACCCTGGCCTCAGGTCAGGGCCGCCGGGCGCTCGCGGCCAGTGTCGTCGCATCCGGCATGGCGTTCCTCGACTCCACCATCGTCACCGTCGCCGCGCCACACATCACCGAAGACCTCGGCGGCGGCTTCTCCGGCATGCAATGGGTGCTCGACGGTTACCTGCTCACGCTGGGCGCGCTCGTGCTGGTCGGCGGGTCACTCGGGGACCTGATCGGCAAGCGACGCGTCTTCCTGATCGGCATCGTCGGATTCGCGCTCGCAAGTGCTGTGTGCGGACTCGCGCCCACCATGCCGGCTCTGGTGATCGCCCGCATGGTGCAAGGCGCCTGCGCCGCACTGATGGTGCCCACGTCGTTGGCCCTGCTCAACTCCGAGTTCTCCGGCGACGACCGCGGTCGCGCGATCGGCGCCTGGTCGGGGTTGTCCGGAATCTTCACCGCGCTCGGGCCCTTCGTCGGGGGTTCGCTGGTGGACGCCTTCCCGGTCGGCTGGCGACTGGCCTTCCTGATCAACCTTCCCCTGGCAGCACTGGCCATGTGGCTGGCGCGCGCGGTGCCTGCCAGTGCCGGGAGTCGCGGCAACGCTCGCTTGTTGGGGCAACTGGATCTGCTCGGGGCCGCGCTGGCCACTGTGGGCCTGGGATTGGTCGTCGGACCGCTGATCGAGATCAACCGGCTCGGCGGTGTTGCGTGGTTGCTGGTGGCTGCGGGCCTCGCCCTGCTGGCGGTGTTCCTGGTCGTCGAGCACCGCAGCCCGGCGCCCATGCTTCCGCTGAGCATTTTCGCCATCCGGACCTTCAGCGTGGCGAACCTGGTGACGTTCGTGGTCTACGGCGCGTTGAGCGCGTCCACCTTCCTGCTCACCGTGTACCTGCAGATCCAGATGGGGTTCTCGGCGTTGGCCGCCGGCGCCGCGGGTCTGCCGATCACGATCCTGCTGGCCCTGGGTTCCGCGCGGGTCGGCGCACTGGTCAGCCGCTTCGGCCCGCGCTGGTTCTTGGTTGCCGGACCGGTGATCATGGCCGCCGGGCTGGCGTGGTTGAGCCTGATCGGTCCTGGCGATTCCTACCCCGCGTCCGTCCTGCCCGGGCTGCTGGTGTTCGCCGTGGGCCTGGTGCTCGTGGTCGCGCCCGTCACCACGGCGGCGCTGCTCGACGTGGGCCCGGGTCTTTCGGGTACGGCGTCGGGGGTGAACAACGCCGTGGCCCGGATCGCCGGACTCATCGCGATCGCCGTCCTGCCTGCCCTGGCGGGGATCGGGGTCGGTGGTGACGGGCTCGACCCGGGCTACGGTCGGGCGATGCTGATCTCGGCGCTCCTGTGCGTCGTGGGTGCGGTAGTGGCCGGAGTCGGCTTCCGGTCCCAGGCGTACAGAAGTGGTTGAGGAGCACCCCCGGCCAACCAGTTCGGTACGCGACGCGCCGTGAGAACGGTACCTTCGTGGCCACCGTCGGCGTGTAACTGGTTGGCGGACCCCTGCCGTCAACCAGTTGGGTACGCGAAACGCCCCTCACCAGTCGGCGAGGGGCGTTTCGGGTACGGTCAGGAAGCCAGGGCCTTGGCCTTCAGCTCCTCGAACTCCTGGTCGTTGATGACGCCCTCGTCGTGCAACTTCTTGGCGTTCGCGATCTGGGTTGCCGGGTCGGCGTTGCCGGACACCTGCTTGATGTAGTCCGCCTGGGCCTTCTGGATCTCGGCGGCCTGGGCAGCCGAGCGCTCGGCCATACCCTTGCCGCGCACGATGATGTAGATCAAGCCGGTGAGCCACGGGATCAGGATCAGGGCGATGATCCAGACCGCCTTCCACCAGCCGCTGAGTTTGTGGTCACGCATGAGGTCCCCGACGATGACGAACACCAGAATGAGGTACGCCATGAAGAGGAAGGCGAGCAAAATGGCCTGGAATACAGAGCCGTCCATACAGTAACTCCTTGTAAGTGTGCAGGACCCTCGAACGGATCCGGGAATAGTCTAGATCGCTGCGAAGCCCTACTCGGCCTCGGTCTCCTCGATCACGTCGGCCAACAGGGTCTCGTTGCCTTCGGCGTCGATCGCGGTCACGGTCTCCTCGACGAACGTGCTGCCGTCGGCGGCCTCCACCGCCACGACGTCATCGATGATCGCCTCGCCGGTCTCGGTGTCGATGGCTGCGACGATGTCCTCCGCCACGATGTCGCCGTCTTCTGTCACCTCGGCGGTGACCGCCTCGACGACCTCGATGTTGTCGTTCTCGCTCATGGGTTTCCTCTCGTCGGGAGCACCTGACGGTAGCGCGCCCGACGGCCGCAGCGCGCGAACTGTGGCCGACCTTGAGCAGATGTTGACCCGGACCGGCGTTGAACATCCGTGAGCACTTCGGAGATCCGTGAGCCCTGTGGAGCCGGTGGACGGCAAATAGATCACGGACTGCTCTCGGATGTGTCTTCCGACGTCAGGGCAGCGACCAGTCGATGGCCACGCCGCCCTGCGCGATCAGGGCGGCGTTGGCCCGGCTGAAGGGCCGCGACCCGAAGAACCCGCGATGGGCCGACAGCGGACTCGGGTGCGCGCTGGTCAGCACCGGCACACCGTGGTCGCGCAGGATCGGCGTGAGGGTCTGCGCGTCGCGTCCCCACAGGATCGCCACCAACGGCTTCTCGCGGGCGGCCAGGGCGCGGATCGCATGTTCGGTGATCGGTTCCCACCCCTTCCCCCGGTGCGAGGCGGATCTGCCCGGCGCAACTGTGAGCACCCTGTTGAGCAGGACCACCCCGCGCTGCGCCCAGGGCCGCAGGTCACCGTTGGACGGCTCCGGCACCCCGAGATCCGACACCAACTCGGTGAAAATGTTCACCAGACTCGGCGGAAGCGGTCGCACCTCGGGGGCCACCGCGAAACTCAGACCGATGGGGTGCCCGGGCGTGGGATAGGGGTCCTGGCCCACGATCAACACTTCGGCAGCATCGAACGGATAGGTGAAGGCGCGCAGCACGTCGGCACCGGCGGGCAGGTACGCGGGCTGCGACCGTAGGAACTCGCCCATCGCCCGGATCTGCGGCTCGACCGGTGCCAGCGCTGTTGCCCACCCCGGATCGATGATCTGCGCCAGCGGTTTCACGGAACCCGCACCTCGACGTGGTCGTCGAGCCACTCGATCGGCCGGTGCGTCACGACCACCAACGAGCGCCCGGCGCTGACCTGTTCGATCGTGGCGAGCACGCCTGCGGCAGTCGGCGGGTCGAGGTGCTCGGTGGGTTCATCGAGCAGCAGCACAGGGTGCTCGGCCAGCACCGCCCGCGCCAGCCCGAGGCGCTGGCGCTCTCCGCCGGACAGGGTCGCACCGTGCTGGCCCACAGCCCGGTCCAGACCCAATGGCAGGCCCACCGCGTCGAGGGCGGCCTGGAGTTCCTCGTCCGTGGCGTCCGGCTTGGCCATCCGCAGATTCGCTGCCACGTCCGCATCGAACACATGCGGGATCTGTGGGGTCCACAACACCTGCCGGCGCACGTGGTCACCCGACTGATCGGCGATCTCGACGGCGCCGAGATGTGCCTGTCCGCGGTAGCCGAGGTAGGCGGCCAGCACGTTGAGGACTGTGGACTTGCCCGATCCGGACTCACCGACCAGCCCGATGCGTCGGCCCTGCGCCAGGTCGAAGGTCACGTCGCGCACGGCCACCGGCCCGGTCGGGTATTGCGCACTGAGGTCGCGAACCTCGATGGTCGTCCCCTCACCGGACCGTGGCGCCTGCGGCTCATGGACCGGCGGCTGCGCCTCCAGGATCTCCACCAGTCGCCCGGCGGCGGCGCGCACGCGGATCGCTGCCAG
This sequence comes from Actinomycetota bacterium, assembly GCA_020636995.1. GTDB lineage: Bacteria > Actinomycetota > Actinomycetes > S36-B12 > UBA10799 > JADKAV01. The sequence goes on from JACJWU010000014.1 coordinate 9,730, forward strand.
AGCCGACGGCGCCAGCACCGCCACCGCTTCATAGGCTGCCAGCGGCAACAGCACGAGTACCGCGAGGTTGACCCCGCTCAGGTCGCCATCCCGCACGGCCGGCACTGCGACCAGAATCATGGCGAGCACGGCCGCACCCTGGATCAGGATCCCGAGAGCCGACGAGAGCGCAGAGCCCACTGCGGTCTTGCGGAGAGCGGATGTGAGTCGGCTGTCAACGTCCTCGATGCGCCGCGCGTAGTCGTCATCAGCACCGAGCACCATCAGTTCCGGACCGGCGTGCAGCGCGGTGAGCACTTCGGACGACAGTTCCGCCTGTAGCGGCGCCTGCACGGCCTGGCCCCGGCCGGAGGACCAGATGATCACTGCGGGCACGGCGATACCGCCCAGCAGCAACATCACCGCCATGACCGCTCCCGCCGTGGGCAGCAGCCACGCGCACAGGATGACCGAACCGGTGCCCACGAGGATCGCCGAAAAGATCGGCAGCATCACACGCAGACTCAGGTCGGACATTGCCTCCACGTCATCGACCATGCGGCGCAGCAGATCTCCGCGCTTGAACGCCGGCAGGCCCGCCGGTGCCAGAGGGATCAATCGCTCGTACAACGCCACCCGTAGGTCCACCAGCGACCGGAACGCCGCCTGGTGACTGACCAGCCGCTCGGCGTACCGGAACACGCCACGACCAATGCCGAATGCCCTGACACTCACCACAGCGACCTGCAGGAACAGGATCGGCGGCTGTTCCCAGGCACGCGAGATCAGCCAGGCACTCGCGGCGATCAGGCCCACGGAACAGCCGAGAGCCAGTGCACCGAGAACGGCCGCCAGCCACAACCGTCCGGAGGCCGGCCGGTAGATCTGCCGCAGCCGGGCGACCGCGGGATCGTGCAGGATCACACCACCACCCCCACGTTCACCGTGTGGTCGGCGATCGCGTTGATGGCCGACCGGTGACCGACCACGACCACTGTGGCGTCGACCTCCCGAAGGACGTCGATGATCGCGGCCTCGGACTCGGGGTCGACCCCAGCGGTCGGCTCGTCGAGCATGAGCACCCGCGCGTTCCGAAGCAACGCCCGAGCCAGGGCGATCCGCCGCGCCTGACCGACCGAAACGGGTCGCCCACCCTCCCCCACAACGGTGTCCAGTCCGTCCGGGAGCTGAGCGACCCACGGTGCGAGACGGGTCTGTGCGAGGACGTCCCGGACGTCCGCGTCGAGGCCGAGCGTGAGGTTCTCCCGAAGGGTGGTGGGCAGCAACTGCGGGGACTGCGGAACCCATGCCAGGTGCGCCCACCACTGCCGCACGTCGACGTGGGCGAGGTCCTGACCGCCGATCAGCACCTCACCGTTGCGCGGCGGCAGGAAACCGAGCAGCGCGTTGAGCACGGTCGTCTTGCCCGCCCCTGACGGCCCGTTGATGACGGTGATGCGTCCCGCCGGGATGGTGGCCGACAACCCGGTGACCACGGGTTCGTCGCCGTAGGCCAGAGTCACGTCACGCAGACTCAGGTCCGCATCGGCGGTGACCAGTTCGTCCGTCCCCGTCGCCGGCGGCTCCTGCGCCATGATGCTGAACACGCGATCGGCGGCGTCAGCGCCCTCGGCCGCGGCGTGGAAGTGCTGGCCGACCATTCGCAGGGGCAGGTAGACCTCGGGCGCCATGATCAGCACCGACAGCCCCGCCATCAGCGTCATGTCGCCGTGCACGAGGCGCACTCCGATGGACACCGCGATCAGCGCGACGGACAGGGTCGACAGCAGCTCGAGGACCAGTGCGGACAGGAAGGTGATCCGCAGGACGCCCATGGTCGCGTGCCGGTGCTCGTCGCCGACCCGGCGGATCTGTCCGACCTGGTGCTGCGCACGGTTGAACGCCTTGAGGGTCGGCAGGCCCTCGACCACGTCGAGGAAGTGGTTGCCGAGCACGGACAACCACCGCCACTGGCGGTCGACCCGGCTCTGGCTCACCCACCCGACGAGGATCATGAACACGGGGATCAGCGGCACCGTCAACGCGACGATCACTGCCGCCAGAAGGTCCTGGGTGAGGATCGCGACCCCGACGATCAGGGGCACGACCACCGCCAGCACCAGCTGCGGAAGGTACCGGGCGTAGTAGGCCTCGAGCCCGCCGATACCACGCACCAGCAGCTGCGCCAACTCTCCGGTTCGCTGGTTGGCCAGCCAGGCCGGACCCATGCCCATCATGTGCCGCCAGGCGACCATCCGCAGCTCACTCATCGCGGTGGCAGCCGTACGGTGCGCAAGCCATTCGGCAACGAACGCGGTGAGCGCGCGCAGCCCGAAGACCACCGCCAACTGCACGATCCGGGGCATGACATCCTGCAGCGTCGCGCCCTCGGTGAAGGCCTGCACGATGATCGTCGCGATCAGCAACGCCTGCACGACGATGAGTACGGCTTGGAACGCTTGTACCGCGACACTGGCGATGAGGAAGGCGCGCGTGGATCGGGCGTAGGTCAGCAGCCGCCGATCGAATCCGCGCACGTGGCAAGGCTACTTGCGCACTGTGTGACCCGCAGGGTCCGGTGGAACTCGACGGCCACGCAGCCCGTCCTGTCAGCGCTTCACCCTCCCGGGGAGGATGAAGTCGTAGTCGCGCCGCAGGATTCGCTTGGCCGCCCGGTCGAGGCGGCGCACCCGCAGGAACAGTTCCAGCGTCGCGGCATCCTCCTTGTAGTAGTCGTCCACCTGCGCGCGCTCGATCGGCGCGAGGTCGTGTGCGGACAGCCAGTCGTTGGCGGCGACGATTCCCTCTGGCAAACGTGGCACGGCACCTTCCTTGATGAAGTTCCCGAGCATGTCCACAGCGACCAGGCGGGGTTCGAAGTAATCGTCCATGTACTCCGAAGCTGTGCCCTTGCGCCGGTAGTAGGCGCGGATCCCCGGCGGCACGGCCGACAGCAGGATCTCCTGGTCGAAAACGTGCCTGCCCGCCACGCGCACGAATGGAGTCCCCACGTCCAGCAGCACCGGATCATCGGGGTCGGTGAATGACCAGTTGGACAACTGCGCATCGATGGCGACCTCCGGGGAGGCGGTGCGCTGATGAAGCTCCCACACGCGGTCGAGCACCGTGTGGATCGAACCGGTCAACTCCGCGTCGGAGGCGGTGTGCAGGATCTGATTGCCCAGATCCCCGACCAGAGGTTGCACGAGGTAGACCACCGGCGGCCGGCTCGGACGGTCGAGCAGAACGACCTCGGTGTCCACCACACGTACGCCGTTGTCCCGCAGAACAGCTACGTAGTCGGTCACCAACTCGCAGTACTGCGCGGCCATCGCGTGGTCGGCGAAGCCGGACATGCGCTTGCACACGCGGCCTTCGAGGCCCGGAACCAGCAACGCCGCCGAGATCTCGCCGTAGGCCAGGACCGTCACATCGTGCGGATCCGCAGGATCGAGGTCGGCTTCGAGTCGTTCGAGGATCTGTCTCACAGCGCCACCGCCGCGGCGCACGCGCGGTGGAACGCCTCGAGCACCTGCTGGCGATCAGCGTCACCCATCAGCAACCCCGGCTTGACCTGTAGGACGGATCGGTCGAACCCGGCGAACATGGCCCACACGCCCTGATCGAACAGCAGCCTGGTCATGAGCATCCCGCCCATCTCGTTGGCGAACTTCACGCCGATGATCAGACCCGTCTGCCGGATCGCCACGACCCACTCGGGGAATGCGGTCTTGAGGTCCGCGAAGCCCTGTGCCCACGCGTCGATGGGCAGCCCCGGCAGAGCCTCCTGGGTCAGATCCAGCACCCGCGCCGCGACCCGGCATCCGAGTTCGGCCCCTCCGAACGTCGAGACGTGCCCCCAGCCGTCGGTCTGCAGCCACTGACCGGCGCGCTCGTTGAGCATGGTTGCCGCGATCGGGTAGATCCCTCCCGACAGTCCCTTGCCCGTGACCAGGATGTCGGGCACCACCCCGAACAACTCCACACCCCACATCCGCCCACTGCGGCCGAGTCCGGTCTGCACCTCGTCGGCGATGTACAGAGCATCGGCCTCGTCGCACAGTCGGCGCACGGCGGGCAAGTAGTCATCGGAGGGACGTGGGAAGCCGGCGGTGGCGGGCACGGTCTCGAGGATGACGGCGGCCGCCGGCTCCCGTAGCGCCTGCCCGAGAGCGTCGACGTCGTTGAACGGCACCCGGACCACGTCGGGATCGGTGGACAGGAACGCAGTCGCGGCCTGCTCGTCACCAGCAGCCAGTGCCAGGCCGGTGTGCCCGTGATAGGCATCGGTGATCGAGATGATCCGTCGCCGGCCGGTGACTCGCCGCGTGCTCTTGATGGCCAGGTCGATCGCCTCACCGCCACCGCTGGCGAAGACCGCGTACTGCATTCCGGGGGTGAGTTCCACAAGTTGGTGGGCCAATTCCGCGCGCTGCACGCTGGGGAAGTGGTGGTTGCCGATGTCCAGGGTCGTCAGCGCCGTGGTCAGGGCATCGATGACCTGCGGATTGCGGTGGCCCAGGTTGAACACCCCACCGTTGAGATGGATGTCGATCAACTCCCGCCCGTCCACGTCCCAGATCCGGTAGCCCTCGCGCCGTCCGATCACCAGGTCGATACCCGCCGCACCGAGGAAACGCACCCGGTCCGGGCACACGTACGCCTCGGACCACTGCAGTGCACGCTGCTTGTCCGCCGAACTCATGACAGCCCCGCCAGCCGGTCCCACTTGCGCCAGGCGCGGTCATAGAGCGTGGGCAGTTTGGCGGCCGGGATCGCCCGGACCGTGTCCAGCCAACCGTCCTCCGCGCGCGCCGCCTGCGCGAAGCAGTCAGCGGTGAACTGCGCCCGGTCGCCGGTCGTCCCGGCGGCTGCCAGGAACTCCGCCTCGAGGTCGTCGCGGAGTTTGGCGAAGGCGGCGTGGCGGTCCGGGTAGTTGCGCAGGGTCGCTCGATGCAGCACCTCATGACGCCACCAGAGCGTGTTGGCATCGAACTGCCGGCCGGGCGGCTTCGACGTCGGCAGTCCGCCCTCGAACCACACCGGCTTGAACACCGACGTGCATGGGGCCGACGTCCCGGTGAGCCACACCGTGATGTCGTCACCGGTCACGTGGGAGACCATCGAGCCGGTGGACTGGGCCACGCGGATCGGGCCGAACCCGGCGTGGGCGCAGACGGTCTGGCCGGTCAGACGCTGCGCCGGGGACCAGGCCGGTCCCACGTCCCCGTGGTCGCGCAACAGGCGCATCGCCGTGGACACATCGATGCGGCCGCGCGCTGCACTGAGGCTGTCGGAGGTCCGGCACTGCCGTGCTGCGGAGTCCGAGAACCGGGTGTAGAGGAAATCGGAATGCGACGTGACTGCCGCTCCCTGCAGCCCCCTCGAGGCCCTGTCGACCTCTCCGAGGGTCAGCCCATTGCTGATCGAGGCCGTCCGGTCGACCTGCTGGGCGGCCCAATCCCGGCCGACGGTTTCCAGGATCCACGCCTGCGTGCGGTCACTGATGATGAAGCTGTTGTCGTACACCAGCTTGTGGGTGTGGCCGGCCTGCCCGCCCTGCCCGTGGGTCTGCAGCAACGTGGTGATGACGTCGACAGCCTCATCGGCGGTCGCGGCACGTTCCAGGCCCAGCCGCAACAGATCCATCCCAAGCAGCCCGGGCGACTTCTCACGCTTGGCCTTGGTGAAGACCGCCTCGTTTCCGATCGCCACACCGTGTTCGTTGACGCCCATCTCCGCGCCCCAGATCCAGTACGGCTTGGACAGCAGGACGGCGTGGGTGTGGGACACCTGCGGGACGTCGATGTACGTCGCCCGCACCGTGGCATCGTCATGGTCGGCCGCGGGGAGCATCGCGAGTTCGTGGGCCTCATTGGGCTCGCGATCACTGTTCTTGCCGAGGATCACCGAACCGTCGGCGGTTGCGTCCGGCAGGGAGACGAAGGTGTCGCACATGCGCCCATTGTGCGCCTGCTGTACGGCGTGATGTCCGGAAAACGCAAGAGGGGGTGCACCCCCCCGCAGTGCACCCCCCTCTGTGACACAGAGTGCTCCGGTGGTGACGGTGGGTCCACCTCGGCGTGTCACCGAATCGGGGGACAGCCTTTGTTAGGGCCGTTGGCACAATGGGCAGGTGAGCGGGGATCAGATGCGGGTGGCCATCATCGACGACCACCTGATGTTCGCCGAGGGTCTGCGGGCCTGGCTCACCGAACATGCACCTACTGTCCAGGTGGTCTATCTGGGCGTCGATCCTGCGCAGGTGATGGATCTCGAAGAGCTGGACGTCGTGCTGCTGGACATCGATCTCGGGCCGGGCGGTCCGAGGGCCGCCGACACCGTTGAGGCGTTCAGCGCGCGCGGGATCCCCGTACTGCTGGTCAGCGCGGTGGTCCGCGGGACGCCGTTGCGCGAGGCCCTGCTGGCTGGAGCGGGGGGCTACGTGTCCAAGGCATCGGACCCGGACGCGCTGCTGAACCTCTTGCGTGAGGTGGCCGACGGCAACTACGTCCTCACCCGAGAGATCGCCGAGGTGATGTACAGCCCTTCGTTGCCCGACCTCAGCGGGCAGGAACTGCGGGCCCTGCAGTTGTACGCGCAGGGGCTGACGCTCAAGGCCGTCGCGCGCCGGATGTCGGTGAGTCAGAACACGGCAAAGGAGTATCTCGACCGGGTGCGGGCCAAATACCTGGCCACCGGTCGAGCCGCGCGCACGAAGGCCGAACTGCAGGCAGCGGCCCGTGAGGACGGACTGCTGCATGACGAGGAGTAGAAGGGCCTGGCTGATGGCTGTTCTCACGGCATCTGCGTGTGTGGCGGTCTCAGTTGGGCTCTGGGCCACGGCGCTGCGCACCACACATCAGAGTGTGAGTCGAGAGCACCTGTGCGAGCACTACGACGCGTTCCGTACCGCGCTTGTGGCCGACGGGATCACGGCCGATACCGCCATCCGGGCCCGCTCCGTCGAACTCGCTGACGCTGCCAGTCAGTATCCGCCGGTCGCCCGATCCGGCGAGGAGCTGCGAGAAGTCCTGTCGATGCCCGACGGCACGACGGCCGAACTGCTGGCAGCGAGCCAACCGATCGCTGCCGCCTGCGCCAAACCGTGAACCACCAACTACGCGGTTTGGGGTGGTGCTCGGGTGGCGGTGGTGGTGATGTGGGGGATGCCGTTGTTCATGTGGACGGTGTAGTGGCCGTGGTGGAGGTCGTGGTGGCACCGGTTGCACAGTAGGACGAGGTTTGAGACGTCTGTGGTT
>JACJWU010000015.1 GCA_020636995.1 Actinomycetota bacterium
GCGGCACCAGCGTGGTGGGCGGTGTGGAGGGACGCGACCTCGACCGGTTCGAGGGGGTCCTGTCGCTGGATCTCGCCCTGCTGGACGAGGTCCTGGAGATCGACCCGACCAGCCGTGCTGCCCGCATCCAGGCCGGTGCGGCGGGTCCGCGGATCGAGCAGCAGTTGCGGCCCCATGGATTGACCACCCGCTTCTTCCCCCAATCCTTCGAGTTCTCGACACTGGGTGGCTGGGTGGCCACGCGCGCGGGTGGTCATTACGCCGCCGGACCGACACACATCGACGACCTGGTGGAGTCGGTGCGGGCGGTTTGCCCGGTGGGCGTGTGGGAGTCCCGGCGGTTGCCGGCCAGTGGGGCGGGCCCGAGTCCGGACCGCTGGATGCTGGGCAGTGAGGGAACGCTCGGCGTCATCACCGAGGCCTGGTTGAGGGTCGTGCCGCGCCCGCCGTTCAAGCACTCGGCCACGGTCCGGTTCCCCGACTTCGCGCGTGGCTGCGAAGCCATCCGCGAGATCCTGCAGGTAGGGCTGGTGCCGTCGAACTGCCGCCTGATCGACGGTCAGGAGGCGCCGGGCGATGACGATCGGCCGCTTCTCGTGCTCGGCTTCGAGGGCGGTGTCGACATGTCCGGGCATCTGATCGCGGCGCTGGGGCTGTGTACGGGTGTCGGCGGTGAGGTGCAGTCCGAGGGTTCGGGGGAGCGGCAGTGGCGCGATTCCTTCCTGCAGGCGCCGTACCTGCGGGACACCCTGGTCAGCATGGGGATCCTCGCTGAGACGTTCGAGACCGCGGTGACATGGGATCGGCTGGACGGCCTCATCGCGCGGGTCCGGTCGGATGTGGGTGATGCGCTGCGGACCCTATGCGGTGATCCGGGCCGGGTCACCTGCCGCCTGACGCACGTCTACCCCGACGGAGCTGCGCCCTACTTCACGGTCCTCGCGCCCGTGGCGCAGGGCGAGGAGATCGCCACGTGGGATGCGGTGAAGGCCAGGGTCAGTGACATCCTCATCAGTGCGGGTGCCACCATCACGCACCACCACGCCGTGGGACGCGACCATGCTCCCTGGTACGAACAACAGCGTCCCGGGGTGTTCGGCGATGCGCTCACCGCCGCGAAGGGTGCGCTGGACCCGGGTGGGATCCTCAACCCGGGCGTCCTTGGCCTGCCCTTGCGCTGAGATCCCACGACCGGGTGGTTCGTCGATGCCAGCAGGTAACGGCTGGACCGGCCGGGGTATCTTGCGGCACATGCGCATACCTCTGCTTTGTGCTGCACTGGCCGTGTCCGGTGTGGCTGCCATCGGTCCCGCCGCCGCCGACGCCACCGTGCAGGCTGGCGCCAACAACTCCAAGGGTTGCTACATCCCGGAGCGGGTCGCCCACCGCCTCGGCGGCGGGGAGGGTGAGACCCCGTACTTCTGGGAGAACTCCTGGGCGGCGTTCGAGCGGTCGTTGGCCGCGGGGGTGACGATCTTCGAGACCGACGTGCGGTGGACCAAGGACAACGTCCCGATCCTGATGCACGATCCGGAAGTCGACCGCACGACGAACGGGACCGGCAAGGTCGCGGATCTGACCATCGCGGAGATCGACGCTCTCGAACTCGACAACGGGGCGGGCAAGGTGCCGCATTTCGAGGAGTTCCTGCTGCGGGCCAAGGCCCACAACGTCCAGGTGTGGCCGGAGTACAAGCCGGAGGACTTCAACCAGGTGTGGATCGACGACTACGCCCGTTTGATCACCGAGACCGGTGTGGACGCCGTGGTCCCTTCCTTCAAGAAGGACGAGTTGGCGCAGTTCAAGACGAAACTTCCGAACAACAGGCAGATCTGGTTCCAGGACATCCTCAAGGACGGCATCGGTCTCAAAGCCAGCGCGGTGCCGCAGGGTGCGTACGCGGGCCTGATCAACGTCTCCGTGGAGTTCGGCACCAACACCGCCGACCTGCGCAAGGCCGGCATCGAGATCTACGCCTGGTACAACGAGAAGCTCCCTGATGAGAACCCGGGTGGTTGGTCGGAGGTCTCCCGGTTCCGCCCGGTGGGGGTCATCACGGACTACCCGGAGGCGTACAAGGCGTGGGGTGATTCCACGACCTACTGTGCCAAGCCCAAGGCGAAGTGCGCCGCGATGCCCAAGAAACTCCAGGGCGACACCACAGTGGTGCTGCTGAAGAAGACGTGCAAGACGTCCGCGGGCACCAAGGTCAAGGTCTCCGTCAAGGGCAAGGCCAAGCTGAAGAGGGGCAAGAACGGCAAGGTCTCGCTGGTCACCAAGAAGAAGGGGAAGGTGACCCTGACCTACACGGCGGAAGGCTCCAACAAGGCCGACGCATTGGACAAGACCAAGAAGTACAAACTCAAGTAGGCCTCTTCGCAACTCGTCGGCATTGTGACGACGTTGCGGCGCTCATCGCGCTCTTTGTCGCGAAGGTGCGGGGTCCACCGGTCCCTGACCCCGCACCTTCGTCACAAACGGGCTCCGGGCCGTAACACCTTCGTCGCAAACGGTGAGTCGGCGCCCCGTCACACGGGGGCTTCGGCCAGATTGCGACGGGAGTTCCGAACCACGTCGACGGTGAACACCACGAGTGCCAGCCACACCAGGCTGAACCCGATCCACCGAGAGGTCGGCATGTGTTCGCCGAAGTAGGTGACGCCGATCAGGAACTGGATGACCGGTGCGAGGTATTGCAGGAGACCGAGCACAACGAGTGGCAGACGGATGGCGGCAGCCCCGAACAGCAGCAACGGCACGGTCGTGGCGATGCCCGCGGTCATGAGCATGGCCGAGTTGGCGGGGTCGTCCCCGAACGTGAGACTGCCGGTGGCGGCCAAGACGCCCAGGTAGACCAGGGCGAACGGCGTCTGCAGACCGGTCTCCACCGTCAAGGCGGGGACTGCCTGCACGCCGGCCTGCTTCCGGACCAGCCCGTAGAGGCCGAACGAGAACGCGAGGATGAGAGCGATCCACGGCGGGCGGCCGTACGAGACGGTCAGTACCAGCACGGCGACACCGGCGATGCCCACCGCGACCCACTGCACACGACGTAGCGTCTCGCCGAGCACCACCACGCCCAGCGCCACGGAGACCAGCGGATTGATGAAGTACCCCAGGCTGGCCTCGACCACGTATCCGTTGTTCACCGACCAGATGTAGGTGCCCCAGTTGGCTGAGACGAGGGCTGCCGCGGCCAGCAGCAACAGGCGCACGCGCCGATCGGCAAGGGCCGCGCGCACCTGCGACCAGGTACGCAGCACAGCGGTGATGGCCAGCAGGAAGACGAAACTCCACAGCATGCGATGCGCCAGGATCTCCCACGAGGACGCTGGTGCCAGCAGCGGCCAGTACAGAGGGAACAGCCCCCACAGTGTGTAGGCGCCGATGCCGTAGAAGAGCCCAGCGCGGTCTGACTTCAGCTCACGGCCCAGGGGTCGGGCCCGGTGAGCAACGCCCGCAGATCGGCCTCCGTGGCGGAGTCATCGACCTGCTGCTGCACTCCGGCGTCGTAGGTGGGTTCCGACACCTGCCGGAAGATCCCGATGGGGGTGTGGTCGAGTTCTGAGCCCGACAGCCGGGACAGTGCGAAAGCGAGTTCCAGGTCGGTCGGATCATGGACGACCGGCTCACCGGCGTCGGCGACCTGCAGATGGCCGTCCGCGTCGCGCACCACCCGCCGGTCGCCGAACGTGATGGGTTCACCTGCGACCAGACGGATGAGTGCCTCGTCCCGGCTCTGCGGGTTCTTCACCAGGTCGAACGCGCCGTCGTTGAAGATGTTGCAGTTCTGGTAGATCTCGACCAGCGCCGTTCCCTCATGTTCGGCCGCCGCTCGCAGCACATCGATGAGGTGACCGCGGTCGGAGTCGATCGTCCGGGCGACGAACGTCGCCTCGGCGCCAAGGGCCAGGGACACCGGGTTGAACGGCCGGTCGACGGACCCCGCCGGGGTCGACTTCGTGATCTTCCCCGGCTCGGAAGTGGGGGAGTACTGACCCTTGGTCAGGCCGTAGATCCGGTTGTTGAACAGCAGGATGGTCATGTCGACGTTCCTGCGCAGGGCATGGATCAGGTGGTTGCCGCCGATCGACAGGGCATCGCCGTCGCCGGTGACCACCCAGACGTCGAGGTCGGGCCGGGTCACGCTCAGACCGGTGGCGATGGCCGGGGCCCGGCCGTGGATCGAGTGCAGGCCGTAGGTGGACAGGTAGTACGGGAAGCGCGACGAACAGCCGATCCCGGAGACGAACACGATGTCGTCAGGGGTGCGTCCGAGCTCGGGCAGGAACGACTGCACCGCGGCGAGGATCGCGTAGTCACCGCAGCCCGGGCACCAGCGAACCTCCTGGTCGGACTTGAAATCCTTGGCCTTCAGCGGGATCTCGGTCATCGCACCTCCTCGAGCATCTCGTTGATGACGTCCTGCATCTGCGGGGCGTTGAACGGCAGCCCGCGCACCTGGTTGAAACCCACGGCGTCCACGAGGTACCTGCCGCGCAGCAGCAGCGCGAGTTGACCGAGGTTCATCTCGGGGACCAGCACCTTGCGGTAGGACCGCAGCACCTCACCGGTGTTGCGCGGCATCGGGCTCAGGTGACGCAGGTGCGCCTGCGCGACCTTCTTGCCCTCCTTGCGGACCCGCCGGACGCCGGCTGTGATCGGCCCAAAGGTGGAGCCCCACCCGATGACGAGCAGTTCGGCGTCGCCGGTGGGATCGTCCACTTCGAGGTCAGGGACGTCGATCCCGTCGATCTTGGCCTGCCGCAGCCGGACCATGGTGTCGTGGTTGTCCGGGTCGTAGGAGATGTTGCCGGTGCGGTCGGCCTTCTCGATGCCACCGATGCGGTGGGCGAGTCCCGGCGTCCCCGGGATCGCCCATGGGCGGGCCAGCGTGTGTGGGTCGCGCAGGAACGGCAGGAACTCGCCATCCTCGCCGTTGGGCCCGTCCGCGAACGCCGGGTCGATGGCCGGCACCGTGTCGAGGTCCGGGATCCGCCACGGTTCCTGTCCGTTGGCCAGGTAACCGTCGGAGAGCAAGAGGACGGGGGTGCGGTAGGTGATGGCGATCCGGGCGGCCTCGATGGCCGCGTCGAAGCAGTCCGCCGGGGACTTGGGGGCGATCACTGCCACTGGGGATTCGCCGTTGCGTCCGTACAGCGCCTGCAGTAGATCGGCCTGCTCGGTCTTTGTCGGCAGTCCGGTCGACGGCCCGCCGCGCTGTACGTCGACGACGAGCAAGGGCACTTCCAGTGCCACCGCCAGACCGATGGTCTCGCTCTTGAGCGCCAGACCGGGCCCGGACGTGGTGGTCACTCCCAAGGCGCCACCGTACGCAGCTCCGAGGGCGGCGCCGATGCCCGCGATCTCGTCCTCGGCCTGGAAGGTCGTCACGTTGAAGTTCTTGTGCCGGCTCAGTTCGTGCAGGATGTCGCTGGCCGGCGTGATCGGGTAGGACCCCAGGAACAGTGGGATGCCCGCTTGGCGGGCCGCCGTGATCAGCCCGTAGGACAACGCCAGGTTCCCGCTGATGTTGCGGTAGGTGCCGGTGGGCATGGGCGCTGGCGCAACCTCGTAGCGGACCACGAAATCCTCGGTGGTGTCGCCGTAGTTGTATCCGGCGTGCAGCGCCGCGATGTTGGCTTTGAGGATCTCCGGCTTGCGGGCGAACTTCTCGCCGAGGAAGTTCTCGGTGGCTGCGAGATCACGATGGTAGAGCCACGACAGCAGGCCCAGCGCGAACATGTTCTTGGCCCGCTCGGCGTCCTTCTTGCCGAGGTCGAAACCGGCCAGCGCCTCGACGGTCAGTGATGTCAGACCGACCGGGTGAACCGAGAAGTTCGCCAGTGTGCCGTCGTCCAGCGGACTGGCGGTCAGCCCGATCTTGGTCAGGTTGCGTTTGGTGAATTCATCGGTGTTGACGATGATCTCTGCGCCGGGCTTGAGCAGCGGCAGGCTGGCCATCAGGGCGGCGGGATTCATTGCGACCAGCACATCGGGGGAGTCGCCCGGGGTGAAGATGTCATGGGCGGCGAAGTGGATCTGGAAGGCACTGACCCCTGGCAGCGTGCCCTGCGGTGCCCGGATCTCGGCCGGGAAGTCGGGCAACGTCGACAGATCATTGCCGTTGGCCGCGGACTCCCAGGTGAACCGGTCCCCGGTCAACTGCATGCCATCCCCGGAGTCGCCCGCGAATCGTACGATCACCCGGTCCAGGCGAACGGTCTTGTTCTCAACCACGTTTTCCTCGCTGTTTGCTACTTCTTCCAGTATCCGGCCTCACCGGCATGGCAGGCGAACGGACGTCAGCGACATCGATACATGGAAGAAGAGCTGTGCATCCCTCCACGGTACCCAATGGCCCATACAGTGAATGCGTGGATGTCCACTACCTGAACTTGGCCTGCTGTGGGGTGGAGGCGGGTAGCGAGCAGGCCAGGGCCACGGCCGAGGCCCTACGCGCAGTTCCGGGCCCCAACGTGGTGGTCGTCGCGGGCACCGTGACCCAGGCGGCCGCCGACATGGTGACGGCCGAGATCGACCGGGTGGCGCAGCCGCGACTGGTGGTCGCATATGGCGTCTGCACTATCGCCGGCGGGCCGTACTGGGATTCCTACTGCGTGGTGCCTGGGATCCCGGCCGATGTTGTCGTTCCAGGCTGTCCGCCTCGGCCGGAGGCGTTGTCGGCGGCGGTGCTGGAGGTGCTGCGATGACGTGGCGCGAGCAGGTGCGCGCCCTGCGCGACCAGGGCTTCGACGTTCTGGACTGGCTCAGCGCGGTGCAGGAGTCGCACGGCGCGGTCGTGATCACGGCCTGCTTCGTGCGCTCCGACCAACCCGCCGAAGCCCGACTGCTCACGGCGCCGGCACCGGTCGCATCCATCGCCGACATGTATCCGAGTGCGGTGTGGCACGAGCGGGAGACCGCCGAGATGTTCGAGGTGGACTTCGCCGGCCATCCCGACCCCCGGCCCTTGTTGGTTCCCGAGGAGCAGCGCGGAGTCCTGCGCAAGGACGCAGCGTTGCCCGCGCGACTGGAGCCGTGGCCAGGTGCCGTGGATCCCGCCAAGCCCCGGCGGGTTCAGGACCCCCCGGGGACACCATGGCGGTGAACCCGCGGGCATCGCTGGAACTGATCCCCGACAACTGCACGAGTTGTATGCTGTGCATCCGCGCCTGCCCGGTGTGGTGTCTGGGGCTCGACGCCCATCTGGAGGTCACGCAGGACGGCGGCCGGCGCAGGTCCTCCCTGCACCTCGACCGGTTCGCGATCGACTACCGGACGTGCATGATGTGCGGGCTGTGTGTGGACATCTGCCCGTTCGACGCGCTGCGCTGGTCGGACGGACTGCCGCCGGTGCAGTTCGAATGGGAGCACGGGGGCAGCGGCTGACGGGGGTTCGGGCAGTGGTGGCTGCGGGCAGCGGTCAGCAGTTCTGCTCAGACCGGTGGTCACGGCATGTGCGGGCCGGGCGGTGGTCATCGCTCATCCCGGTTAGAGATCGGCATCCCGGTTAGAGAAAGGCATCCCGGTTAGAGAAACAGCACTCCCGTTAGTCGTATACGGCCGTGGGACTCTAACCAACCTGCCGCCGACTAACCAAGATGCCGATCTCTATCCGGACTGTCCAGCCAGACCCCGACCGACAAGGGACTGGTCCAACCCCTGGATCTCCAACTATCAGTCAGCGAACCGGCAAGCCGTGAGCGAGGTTGCGCCTGAGGCTCGCTCCCCGCCCCATCGAGCAGCTGTGTTCGGCGGGGGTGCGGCGCGCGGCGGATCCGTGAGCACTTCGTAGATCCGTTAGCGCTTGGGCGCATCCAGATGGCTCCCGGATTTCCGAAGGGCTAACGGATGGGTGCGCTGACGCCTCAGCGATAGTTGACGAACTGCAGCGCCACGTCGAGGTCCTGTCCCTTGAGGAGAGCGATCACGGCCTGCAGATCGTCGCGCTTCTTGCTCGACACCCGCAACTCGTCGCCCTGCACCTGGGTCTTCACGCCCTTGGGCCCTTCGTCGCGGATGATCTTGGCAATCTTCTTGGCGTTCTCCTGGCTGAGCCCGGACTGGAACGAGCCGCTGATCTTGTACTCCTTGCCCGACACACGGGGCTCGTCGGCCGTGAAGGCCTTCAGGGAGATCTGCCGCTTCACAAGCTTGTCCCTGAACACATCGAGCGCTGCGGCGGCACGTTCCTCGGTGCCCGCCTTGATCTCGACGGCCATCTCCCCGGCCCACGAGATGGCGGCACCGGTGTTCTTGAAATCGAATCTCTGGGACAGTTCCTTGGCGGCCTGGTTGAGCGCGTTGTCGACCTCCTGCCGGTCGACCTTGCTCACGACGTCGAAGCTGCTATCTGCCATGTCAGCACCATACTTCGACCGTGTATTCTGCTTACGCACCTTGGCGGGTTGCCCGAGTGGCCAAAGGGAACGGTCTGTAAAACCGTCGGCGTACGCCTACGCTGGTTCGAACCCAGCACCCGCCACCATTACGGTTGTCCACCATCCAGCGCCCGCTCTGCGCGCTGGATGGTCATCCATTGTGTGATCTCCTCGGCGCTGCGCGGGGGGCTGATGAAGAACCCCTGGGCCACGTCGCAGCCCACGGCGCGCACCTGGTCGAGGTCGGAGGCCGACTCCACACCTTCGGCGACCATCCGCAGGCGCAGTCCGTGCGCGAGGTGGGCGGTGGCCGAGAGGATCGACTGCAGGTCGCCGCGCTGACCGGCGCCGGTGACGAACTCCCGATCCAGTTTCAACTCCTGCGCGCCGAGCCGGCCCACTTGCTGCAGGGAACTGTAGCCGGAGCCGTAGTCGTCGATGGACAACTGCGCTCCGATCTCGTGGAGTTGACCGAGGACCACATGGGCCCTCTCCTGGTCGCCGGCCAGCGCGGTTTCAGTCACCTCCAGCGTCAGCCGCGGTGCGGTGATCCGGTGCTGGGTCAGCATCTGTGCGACCCGCAACGGCAGGCCGAGGTCCATGAGATTGGTCGCCGATAGGTTCACGGACAGTCGCAGATGCAGCCCTTGGTCGTCCCAGTGGCGCAACTGCGCGAGGCTGGCATCAAGCACGAAATCCGTGAGTGGCCGGATCATCGCGGTCTGCTCGAGCATCGGAAGGAACTGCCCGGCGGGGATGATGCCACGCTCGAGGTGCTGCCACCGCAGCAACGACTCCACTCCCACGACTTCATCGGTCAGCACATCCAACTGCGGCTGGAAGTAGCAGACGAACTCGTCCTGCTCCAGGGCGCGTCGAAGGTCCTGCATCAGCAGCAGGCCGCCAGCCTGTCCACTCTCCCAGCGCTGGTCGAAGACCATACTGCCGACCCGCTCCGCTTTGGCACGCCGCATCGCACGGTCGGCTGAGCTGAGCAACTCGGTGGCCGTCGTCCCGTTCTGCGGGGCGAAGGAGATGCCGACGCTGATGTCGACCTGGATCTCGATGTCGCGTGCCTGCACGGGCGCACCCAACGCCGTGTGGAGGTCCTCCGCGGCGCGCACCGCATCCTCCCACCCGGCCCCGGGTCCGAGCAGTGCGACGAACTCGTCGCCCCCGAGTCGGGCGAGCACCGCGCCTGGCGGTACCGCGGCCCGCAGCCTTGCGCTCACCTGCAGCAGGACGTCGTCGCCGGCCTGGTGCCCGAGCGTGTCGTTGATCTGCTTGAAGCGGTCGATGTCGATCAGCAGCAGCGCACGCTGGCTCGTCGGGTGCGACTCCAGGGCCACTGCGAGCCCACGCCTGTTCGCCAGCCCGGTCAGGTCGTCGGCGATCGCCTGGCGTTGGGCCTCCTCCCGGCGGGACACGGCACGGAACGCCTGCGCGCTGCGCACAGCCCCGAACAGCACGGCAGCCGCCGCAAACGCCACGGTGATCTGCGGGGTCGAGGTTTGCGTGGCGTGAAGGACGATGCCGAAGGCCGCGACGGTCACGCTCAACGGCACCGCCCAGCGCAGTTGCGGCAGAGGACGGTCGCGTGCCGCCGGCCACCACGCCGCCACCCCCATGGTGAACATCCCGGCGGGCCAGCCGAGATCCAGCAGCGCGCCGTTGTCGTAGGTCTGCTCGGCGAGTTCGGTCAGCCAGAGCATGTCCGCTATCCACAGTGAGGCCGCGCCGACCAGCAGCCACCACCACATCGGACCGGCGGCGCGCCACATGACGCCTATGACCGCTATGAGCAGGCTCACCAGCAGCAGTCCGATCATGGGCCCGCTCGCATCGGCGAAGATCTCGACGGGTGTGCCGCTGAAGTTCTGCAGGAACTGCGGGAAGAACAACGTCCCGACGGCGACCACGGTGCAGGTGATGATCAACCCGTCGAGCCAGACGTTGCTGTTGCCCGCCGGGAGCACGGCGCGGGCTAGCAGGACCACGCCGACGTAGAAGCAACCCGTGGCCACGATGTAGGTCCAGTCGACCCAGCCCGGCGCATCGGCACCCGATGCCGTGGTGAGGATGTATGTGGCGTCGGTGGCCAACCACAGCAGACTGCCTGCTGCGAAGAACCGCCACGCCACCGCGGTCCGTCCGCCCAGGAACGCGCGAACAGTGAACGAGACGGCGGGGATCGCGAGCAGCGCGGTGTAGAGGTACAGGTCGCGAGCCGGGAGGTAATCGCCGTACCCGGTGATCAGCCAAATCGCGTAGACGGCGAACACCACGGTTCCCAGGCCGTACATCCATCCGGCGCGTCGGCGGGCAGCGTCGGAGACATCCGACCCCAGGCCCGGGCCGGACACCGAATCCGCGGCAACCCGGTTCGCCACTTTCACATCGTATTCAGCATTCGACCACGAGGCCTGTCGAAGCCTTCGCGACGTCACCTTGTACCCTGTACTGGTTGCCCCTTTAGCTCAGTCGGCAGAGCGTCTCCATGGTAAGGAGAAGGTCTACGGTTCGATTCCGTAAAGGGGCTCGACCGGGGGGTCAACCCCTCGCGAGGCGGAGTAGCTCAGCCTGGCAGAGCAAGCGGCTCATAATCGCTGTGTCGCCGGTTCAAGTCCGGCCTCCGCTACAACACCACTAGGAAAGGCACATCGTGGCGAAATCGGACGTCCGTCCCAAGATCACCTTGGCGTGCGTGGAATGCAAGAACCGCAACTACATCACGCGGAAGAACCGGCGTAACGACCCGGACCGCATCGAGTTGAAGAAGTTCTGCCCCACCTGCAAGAAGCACA
>JACJWU010000016.1 GCA_020636995.1 Actinomycetota bacterium
CTCATCGGCGCCCGCGCACTGCAGGGTGTGGCCGCGGCCATGATCCTGCCCGCCTCACTCTCGGTGCTCAACGCTGTCTACCGCGGCAAGGATCGTGCGATCGCGTTCGCCGTCTGGGGCGCCACGATCGGCGGCATGGCCGCCCTCGGCCCGCTGGTGGGTGGCTGGCTGACCACTTACCACTCATGGCACTGGGCCTTCCTCATCAACGTCCCCATCGCCATCGCAGTCATTGTCGGGGTGCTGCTGCTGGTACCCGAAACCCGCGACACGGTGGACAAGCGCGGCATCGACATGAGCGGGACAGTGCTGGGAACCCTCGGCCTCGGCGCGCTGGTGTTCGGTCTCATCGAAGGCCAGAACTACGGGTGGATCACACCCAAGAAGCAGTTCACCGCCGCGGGGTTCACCTGGCCGTTCGACAGCATCTCCGCGCCGGGCGTGGCCCTGCTCCTAGCCGCGATCCTGTTGGCACTGTTCGTGTGGGCGGAGGCCCGGCGCAAAGCCGTCGGCGCGGTGGTCCTGGTCGATCTCAGCCTCTTCCGCATCCGGACGTTCGGCGCGGGCAACCTCGTCGCACTCATCGTGAGTCTCGGCGAGTTCGGGCTGTTGTTCATTCTTCCGTTGTTCCTGCAGTCGGTCATCGGCTACGACGCGCTGGAGACCGGCGTGATCCTGCTCGCCTTGGCCGCCGGGTCCTTCATCGCCAGCGGCGCGGGTGCGGGCATGGCGCGACGCATCGGGCCTGTGCTCGTGCTGCGGATCGGCATGGCGTTGGAGGTGATCGGTGTCCTGTGGATCGCTCTGGTGCTGTCGACCAGCGTCACCGGATGGACGATGGCGCCCGGCTTGTTCGTCTACGGCCTCGGCGTCGGATTTGCGACCGCGCAGTTGACCGGCGTGATCCTTTCCGAGGTGCCGGTGGCCGAGTCCGGGATGGCCTCGGCCGTGCAGTCCACATCGCGGCAGGTGGGTGCTGCGATCGGCACGGCCCTGCTCGGCGCGGTGCTGATCACGGGACTGGGAACGATCACCAACGATCTGACCGAACGCGGCGTTCCGCAGCCAGCAGCCGAGCAGGTCACCGAGGTCGTGCAGCAGACCGCCGGCACCGCGGTCGCCGGCTTGCCTGCGCAACCCAACGGGGACGTGCTCTTCCAGGGCGCCTCCGAGGGATTCGCGACCGCCGCCAAGCAGGTCGGCTACGTGGCGTCCTTCCTCATCGCGCTCGGGCTGCTGGCCGCGTTCTTCCTTCCGCGGAACGCTGCTCGCACGGAGGCAGCGGGCTACGCGGAGTAGGGCTCAGCGCCCCTGGAGACTGAGTTGGCGGTAGTCCCCGCGACGCGTCCCCCACTTCGCCGCCACCCGGATCCGGTACCTGCCCTTGTCCGGGGTCGCGACGACGATGGATTCGGAGGTGCCCGCCTGGATCCACCCCTTCCACGCCTTCTTCGGGGTCTTCAGGCGGTAGACGTACTGCACACCGGCCGGCGCCCCTCGCGGCGCGTCCCAGCGCACCTTGACCGCACGCTTCGTGAACCGCGACTTCTTCAGGTGCCGTACCTTCGCCGGGGAGACCTTGCCCGGGTTCTCCTGCGAGGCGAACGACACCAGGTCCATGCGCGGTCGGTTGTTCTTGTCCAGTCCGGTACCGCCGTACAGGCAGGTGCCGCCGATCACGGTCTTGCCGTCGCCGTAGGCCTGCGCCAAACAACTCTGGTAGGCCAGCTGCGCCCAGTAGTTGGGGTGCAGCGACTCCTGGGTCTTGAACGGCCAGATCACGGCTTCGTTGATGACCTGTCCGAGGGCGCGGATGGACTGCACCCACTCGGTGGAATCCACTGCGCCCTTGCTCTCCCAGTCATAGACGGGACCGAAGGGTTGGTCCACCGGATACACGTTCTTCTCGCACAGACGATGGCCCTTCAGCGCGTCCTGCAGTTCCAGGAACTGGATGTTCTGGGTGGGGTGCGCGGCCAGCTGCAGGTCCACGGCCTCCCGCACGGTCCGGTCGATGTTCGTCAGGGCTGTCCCATTGGCCCAGTCGAGGTCGACGTTGTACATCGGGCAGCCACCCTCCCGCCAGCGAGCGTTGTACGTCTCGCCGTACCGGATGGTGCTCGACGTCGCGACCGGTGACGGGTAGTCCTGGACCACCAGACTCCAATTCGATGCCCCCTTGTCGCCCACCGCGGAGATCAAGCGGTCGATGGCCGCCGCGATCTTCGTGCGCTGGGTGGAGATGTTGGGCTCCTCGACCTTGCTGGTGATCTTCTTGTCCTTCGAGCAGGGCCCGCCTGCGATGAAGCCCTCCACGCATGCGCCGACGATCGGTCCGAAGTCGAAGTCGTTGCCCCCAATCGACAGCACGACGAATCCGATCCGCCCCGGGTTCGCCGTGGCCAGGTTCTGCAGCAGTTGCGCCTGGCCGACTCCCACCGCCCCACTGCGCACCTTCTGCTGCGCGAAGTCGACCCCCGGCTTCCAGGTGTTCGTCTTCGAGTCGTAGTCACTGCGTGCGGTCGCCCCTGAACACGCGAGGTTGACGGACGTGGTGCCCGCCGGGGTGAAGTTCACCTCGGCCTGCCGGGAACGGTGGCAGTCCTTGATCGCCTCATCGCCAGCGACGTCGTTGTAGGCCTTGAAGCCGAGCGCGTCCGCACGGACGTAGTCGAGGTTCTTGATGACATTGCCTGCCCAGCGTCCGGCTTCTCCGGAGATGTACGAGTCCCCGAGGCTGACGACGATGGGTCCTTCGCCGGGTACCTCCGCCTTCGTGCCGGTGCCGGTCAGGTCCACCACGCCCCGCTTGCCCGCAGAGGTCAGATACCCGGCACTGTTGATGGTGCTGCCGTCGGCCATGGCGGGTGCGCCAGCGACGGTGATCGACGCTGCGACGGCCAGAACCGTCGCGGTCGGGATCAAGCGATGCATAAGAATCCCCTCCCACAGAAATGCCTCTGATCTGGCCATCGGAGGGGTGTCGGCTCCCCCTGAGGACGATTTCCTCACTGCCTCGGCGGGGTTCAGTCGACACGCCGACGTTCCGGACGATCCGACGGCGTGTCGCAGATTGCACTTTGGAAAATGGGACACGACTCGGCGGATACACCACCTGGCGCGCGGCGTGACCGACGATGGAGGGGTGCTGGACGACCTGAAACGCCGCGTGCGAACCGCCGATCTGCCCGATCCCGTGTTCGCGGTGCTGGGAGCCCTGGATCTTGCCGTGCGCACCCCCACCGCCGCCGGCCGGTACTACGCCCAACTCGTGGAGCACGGACACACACGCCTGGTCGAGGTGGGCACCGAGCGGGCGGTCCGCAAACGCGTCAACCGGGTGGAACAGGCCGTGACCCCGGCAGCGCGCCGCTGGGCGGTGAGGCACTCGCAGCGCCAACGGCGAATGCGCAGAGACACCTACTGAAATCCGCTTCAAAGTCGTTGCATCCAGGAGAGTCATCTCCTGCGAACTCCCTTGTCTAACCAGCGCGGCACCGGGTCGCCGCTGATGACGAAGGGATCCACTCATGGGACTACGACGCCGCATCGCCACGACCGTTGCCGCCACCGCCGCCGCAGCCGGCATGGCCATCGGTCTGGCCGCACCCGCCACTGCGCTCTCCGAGTCTGAGACGAACGCCTTCCTGGGCCAGCTGACCGCCTCGTACAACGACCCGGCCGTGTCCAGTGACGGCAACCCCTACGACTTCGACATCGTGACCAAGGCGGCGCTCGTGACCGGCGCCGACAAGATCCTCGCCTCGCAGGACGCGTTCACGCTGTTCGCACCGAACGACCGCGCCTTCGAGGTGCTGGCCAACGACCTCGGCCTACTCGGCAAGAACTACCGCTTCGGAGCGAAGGTTGACGAGACGAAGGTCTTCAACGCGATCGCCAACAGTGGCGTCGACATCACAGAGGTTCTGCTCTACCACGTGCTCCCGGGCGCGAAGGTGACCGGCAAGCAGGTGCTCTCCGGTCCCTTCTCGCAGCGTCTGACGATGGCCAACGGCGAGAAGTTGCGGGTCACTGTGCTGTCCCGCAGTGCGAGGTTCCCGGTCATCGTGCTCGGTGACAAGGACGGCAAGTTCTTCAACGACCTGGTCGTCAAGAGCAAGATCGACGTGATCCAGACCGACAACACGGTCGTCCACGGCATCAGCAACGTGCTTCTGCCGGACCTGCAGAACTGACTCACCCGCGAAGGGCGGTGGGCTTCGGCTCGCCGCCCTTCGGCGTGCCCGGGGCACGTAGGGTGCACGGGTGAGCACCCCGCCAGCTCCGGTCGATCCGGCCGATTACGACTTCCTCTCCGGGTGCTTCGCGCCCATCTCCACCGAATGCGACCGTCGAGAACTCACCGCCGTGGCAGGTGAGATCCCACCGGACCTGAACGGGATCTACATGCGCAACGGCGGGAACCCCCGCTTCACGCCTCTCGGGGGCTTCGTCTACCCGTTCGAAGGCGACGCCATGGTCCATGCCGTGGAGCTGGCCGACGGTAAGGCGTCGTACCGCAACCGCTTTCTGCGCACGCCTGCCCTGGCGCTGGAGGAGAAGGCCGGGCACGCGATCTGGGCCAGTCTGATGAGCGGCTACCAGCCCGACCCGGAGGTGGTGGGTCCCGACCTCGCGTACCGGCCCAAGGACCTGCCGAGCATCAACATCGTGCGCCATCACGGCCGGATCATCGCCCTGGCCGAACAGTCCCGCAGTTACCGCATCACCGAAGACCTGCGCACACTCGAGGCCGAGACCCTCGGCGGGGCGTTTCCGATGGGCTTCTGCGCGCATCCCAAGGTCGACCCCACCACCGGGGAGATGGTGGTCTTCCAGTACGCGCTCTGGGCGCCGTTCCTGCAGTGGGCGGTGGTGGACCGCGATGGCAGGGTCGTTTCTGGCCCGAACCCGGTGGAGGGGATCGACGCCGCCCACATGGTGCACGACTTCGTGATCACCGCCACCAAGATCGTGCTGGTCGTCAGCCCGGCGATCTTCGAACTCGAGAAACTGCTGCGCGGCGAGGGGTCGCCGCTGGACTGGCGGCCCGACCTCGGCACACGGATCGCCGTGATCGACCGCGCCGGTGTGTCCCCGACCCGCTGGTACCAGACCGACGCGTTCTGGACCTGGCACTACGGGAACGGGTTCGACGACGGCGACGATGTCGTGTTCGACGGAGTGCGCTGGGACCACCTCGGGATCGATCTGGCGGGTGACAACGGGGAGAACTCGGGTGACTACGCCCGCTTCCGGCTACGGCCGGGAACAGCGCACGTCCAGGTGGAGACGGTCGTCGACCGGCAGATGGAGTTCCCCCGGATCGACGACCGCAGGGTCGGGCAGCGGCACGAGCGGGTGGCGGTGGGGACGCGGATCCGCCCCGGCATCCCCGTCGGGCAGTTCGACGCGATCATGACGCTGGACCCGGACACCGGCAGCACTGCGGTGTTCGACGCCGGGGATCTCGCTGTGGGTGAGCCCTGCTTCGCCGGTGATCACCTGCTGACGTTCGCGATCGACCGGACCGACTACCGCAGTTTCCTGCTGATCCTGCGCGCCGATGACGTCGCGGCGGGACCGGTGGCGACCATCGCGATCGGGTCCCGGGTGCCGCTCGGCCTGCATGGAGCGTGGCTTCCGAGCTAGCACCGGCAGGCGTACCCTGGAGGGGTGGACGAGCCGAACAAGGCTCTGCGGCTCCAGGGCCTCACCAAGTTCTACGGGAGCCAACGCGGCATCGAGGATCTGACCCTCGATGTCAGACCCGGCGAAGTCTTCGGGTTCCTCGGCCCCAACGGCGCCGGAAAGACCACCACCATCCGGATGATCCTGGGCTTGATCCATCCGACCCGCGGCCGAGGCGAGGTGCTCGGCCTCGACATCGTCAAGGACAGCGTTCGGTTGCGGGCGCAGGTCGGCTACCTGCCCGGGGATCTCGCGCTGTACGACCGCATGCAGGGCAAGGACCTGCTGGAGTTCGTCGGCCGGATGCGCGGCGGCGTGCCGGCTACTGCCTACGAGCAGTTGGCCGAGCGCATGCAACTCGACCTCGACCGGCGCATCAAGGACCTGTCCCGAGGCAACCGCCAGAAGGTGGGTGTCGTCGCGGCCTTCATGCACTCGCCGCGGCTGCTTGTGCTCGACGAGCCGACCAGCGGGCTCGACCCCGTGGTGCAGCAGGAGTTCCAGCGCCTCGTCCGCGAGACCGTGGACGCCGGAGCCACGGTGTTCCTCTCCTCACACGTGCTGGCGGAGGTGGAGGAGATGGCCGATCGGGTGGGCATCGTCGTGTCCGGGCGACTCGCGGTGGTGGACACCGTCGACACGCTGCGGGAGCGGGCCGCCCGCAAGATCGAACTGGACTTCCCGGCCGCACCGCCGGATCTGACCGGCGCCCCGGGTGTGCAAAGAGTCGACGTACGTGGTGCCACAGCGACCTGCTGGCTCACCGGGCCAGCCGGATCGCTGCTCAAACTCGCCGTCGATCACGGTGTGGTGGACATCCACACCCACGAACCCGATCTGGAGGACGCGTTCCTCGGCTACGTGACAGGAGAGGACTCATGAGCGCAGTCGTTCTTCCCGTCCCGCATGCTGCGCCGCAAGTGCTGGTACTGACGTTGCGCACGCTGCGCGACCGCTGGCGCTCCACCTTCGGCTGGGGACTGGGACTGGTACTCATCGGCATCATGCAACTCGCCGTCTACCCCTCGGTGGCCTCCTCCTCGGAGGGGATGCAGGCGTTCGTTGACCAGTGGCCCGATGCGCTGAAGGAAGCGTTCGGCCTCGATGCCTACACCACCGGCGCGGGGTTCCTGAACGCCGAGATGTTCTCCATGATGATCCCCCTGGTCCTGATCGCGATCGCCACGACGGCGGCCGCGGCGGCAACCGCGGGTGAGGAGGAGCGCGGCACCGCCGATCTGCTGCTCTCGTTGCCCGTGAGCAGGAACCGGGTGATGGCGGCCAAGGTCCTGGCCGGCGGCATCGCGGTGGTGCTGGTGGCGGGGGCGACCTGGCTGACCATCGCCGTCGGCGCGCCGTTTGTGGACCTCGAGATCGCCGCGGGTGACCTCGCCGCGGGCATACTCATGACGACGCTGCTGGCGTTGTTCTTCGGGGCGGTGACCTTGCTCATCGGCGCGGCGACGGGCAAACGCACGGTGGCACTGGGAGTGGGGGTCGGGCTGGCGCTGGCCGCCTTCCTGCTCAACGCGCTCGCCCCGTTGGCTGACTGGCTGGAGCCTTGGCAGGACGCGTCGCCGTTCCGGTGGGCGCTGGGCAACGAACCGCTGCTCAACGGCGTGGACGTCGCGATGGCCGGGCTGCTGCTGGGGTTGTCGATCGTGCTACTCGTGATCGCGGCGATCGCCTACCGGCGGCATGACATCGGTGGCCGCTGAGGAGCGCACATACGATTGAGGAGTGCGACGCGTGGCTGTGGTGTTCGCCGCGGTCCTCGCACTGGCGGCGTGTGCGAGCAACCCCGACCGGGTGGTTCCTCAGCAGTACCGCAAGCCGATCAAGCAGGCGGCCAAGGAATGCCCCGAGTTGACGCCGAAGTTGCTCGCGGCGCAATTGGACCAGGAGTCCGGGTTCGATCCGGACGCGGTCTCGAAGGCCGGCGCCGAAGGGATCGCCCAGTTCGTTCCCGACACATGGGCGGTGTGGGGTGAGGACCTCGACGGCGACGGTGTGGCGTCGGTGTACAACGCGCGCGAAGCCATCGACGCCCAGGCTCGGCTGATGTGCTTCCTCATCTTCGAGGCCAAGGCGTCGGGTATCGACGGCGATCCCATCGATCTCGCGCTGGCGGCGTACAACGCCGGCTGGAGTCAGGTGGTCCGGTACGAGGGCATTCCGCCGTTCCGGGAGACCGAGGCGTACGTGGAGCGGATCAGGGACCGGATGCCGACCTACCGGTTCCGCGGCTGAGGTGTCGATCCGGCACCCAAACCCCCCAGCGGGTCGGACTGGGTGCCCAACGGACAACTCAGTCGACGATCCGGCACCCAAACCCCCCGGCGGGTCGGACTGGGTGCCCAACGGACAACTCAGGCGTCCACCCACCGCAGCACCCGCATCGCCCGCAGCGTGTTCCACCGGCTCGGCCGGCCGGGGGTCTCCATGTCGAACCACGTACGCCCGGCGTGCCGTCCCTGCAGTTTCCAGCGGCCGTCACGCTGCTTGGAGCGCAGCAGATCGACGGCGTCACTCAACCGCTCATCCCAGGCGTGCCCGCGCCAGTAGTCCAACGCGCGCAGCACGTCGTAGAACCAGTAGTACGGGAAGGAGAAGCGCGTGAAGGAGGGCCGGATCACCTCCCCGGTCCGGTGGCTGCGATAGAGGCGGTGCTGCAGCAGGAACTCCCGGCCCTCGTCGGCGGCCGCGCGCACGTCCTGCCGGCTCTCGAACGGCGCCAGCCCTTCCAGCACACTCAACGTGGTGTGCAGTGAGGAGTGGGTGGCCGAGCGCTGGCAGTTCCAACCGCCGTCGGGGGACTGCGTGCCGAGCAACCGTTCGATCGCTGCGGGCATCGCGACCCCTGCGGCCTGTGCCATCCCCAGCATCATCCCGGTGACGCACAGGTCGTCGTGGCCGGCCTCCCACGGGCGGAAGATCCCGTCGTCGTTCAGGCCGAAGTCCAGCAGCGCGTGCACCGATTCCGGCGCCGGCACGCCCAGCTGCTGGAGCAACTGGAGGGAGTAGAAGGTCGAGACCCACTTCGGGGAGTACCACCCGGTCGGCCAGGTGCCGTCGGCGTTGCGGTGGCTCAACAACTGCGCGCCCCAGCCCTGCGTCACCACCTGCGCCCGGGTCGCCTCCCACGGCTCATCAAGCAGGTCCCGCTGCACCTGCCAGCGGATCGCCGGATCGCCGGCCAGGAGCCAGTCGAGGACCTCAGCCACGGTTGGGGCGCAGTTGGTAGTACGCCGTACTGCTCACCACCGTGCGCCCCGTCGCATCCTCCCCATGCAGTTCGAGCGTGAACTCCGCACGGCCCTCGCTGTCGACCTGCTCCCCGAGTGCGCGCATCTGCGCCTCGTCGACCGTCGCCACCAACGTCACATCGGTGCGCGCAGCGGCCAGGAACCGGATGTCCACACGGGTCACGATCGGGGTGTACTTCGACGGGTCCAGCACGCCCAGGGGGATCAAACCCCCGGGAAGTTCGCACAGCCCGAACAGCGCACCGGCGTACATCGTGCCGAAGTGGTTGCCATTGCCATCGATCGGCACCCGCAGACGCACCGAGCCAGGTCCGATCTCGTCCACGACCACACCAAGGCGACCGATCGCAGGGACGGTCTGGTGGACGAAAGCAGTCGCCTGCTCGGGCGTGATGGTCACTTCGGCAGGGTCTCGAGTACGTCAGCCAGGAACTCGCAGCGATCGAAGGCTTCCTCACCGTTGAACGTCCAGCCCAGTCGCACGACGACGGCGTCGCGCGACGGCACCATCGCGACGGTCTGGCCCCAGTGCCCGCCCATGTACAACGTGTCCTCCGGGATGCCGGGAGTGTCTTTGCAGGAGCCGCCGACCGGGTTCTTGGGGATCCAGGTCTGGGCACCGTAGCCCGCGCCCTCGCCCTCGGCCACGGCGGACGTGCCGGCCAGTTTGAACCACCCGGCGGGGAGGACCTCCTGACCCTGCCACTGTCCGTCGTCCATCATCATCGTTCCGAAGCGCGCCCAGTCGCCCGGGCTGGCCCACAGGTACGAGGAGCCGACCCAGGTGCCGGCCTCGTCGGTCTCCAACGTCGCGGTTCTCACACCGAGCGGGTCGTAGAGCGCGGTCTTCGGGTACGTCCAGTACTCCTCGGGCGAGTCGAACTGCGCCTCGACGACCTCAGCCAAGATGTTCGACACCGCGCTGAGGTACTCCCAGTACTCGCCCGCCGGGTATTCCGCAGGGTGCTCCGCAGCCCAGCCCGCCATGTCCGGCTGGTTGTAGAGCATGTCGAGCACATCGCTCCCCGGCTCGTAGCCCTCATCGATCTTCAGCCCGGCGCGCATGTACATCAGATCTGCGATCGTGATCTGCGCACGCTCGTCGGCCTGCCACTGCTCGACCCACTCCGGCGCCTTCCCCTCGGGGAAGGCCTCCACCACCGGGGTCTCGATGTCGATGCCCATCTCGGTGAGCTTCTTGTAGGCGAGCATGCCCGCCACGGTCTTCGTCATTGACCAGCCGTGCAGCGCGACGTTGGTGTTGTCGATGTCCTTGCCGCTGCGCACGAGCAGGAGCTTGCCGTCCTGGACCACTGCCACACCACGGGCGTTGGCACCGAGCGGATCGCCGGAGTCCGCGAAGGCCTCGTCGACGACCGCCGTGAGTGCCGCGGAGTCGGTGCCCGCGGGCCATTCGGCTTCCGGGACTGCCGCATCACCCGCAGGCCAGGCCGCAGGGTCGGGGGGTGCGGCCTGATACGGCACCGCGGTCGGGTCGGCAGGGGCACCGAGCACACAGCCGCGGTCAGTGGTCAGCGATGCCTGACGCTTGAACATGCCCAGGAACTTGCCGGTGACGTAATGCTCCTCGGTGTTGATCTCAGTGGAGACCAGGCCGAACAGTGCAGGGCTTGCCGGGGTGACGTCCTGCTCCATCAACGTGTCCACCTCGGCCGGCCGACCGGCCACGAACGTCGCCGAGCAGACCGCCTTGGCCGCCATTGCCGCACCCGTGGTCGGGATCTTCAGATACCAGAGGATGCCGACGACCGCGAGGATCAGGAGGAGGACGAGAACGCCCAGGGTTATGAGGATGCGCTTGACCCACTTCACGGGAGCCATCGTGGCAGACCCGGAAGGCAGATGCCGGAGAAGGTGCCGCCGACGAAGGCTCACGCCGGGACGTGCCACCTCCTCCGGATCCGTGAGCAGTTCGGAGATCCGGGAGCACTCCACCA
>JACJWU010000017.1 GCA_020636995.1 Actinomycetota bacterium
GCCGCACCCGATTGCGGGCTGATCTTCAACGCCTCTGCGAACGTCTTGAGCATCTCACTTAACAAACCCGGGCTGGCCTGGGACAAGTGCTTGTCCAGAAACCCGGACAGGTCATTACTGGGGTTAGCGGTCATCGTGTGATCCTGTCAGAGAGTCCTTATCAATGGCCAAGTTGCGGTCCCCGCTGGTGGCCAACTGGAAGTCCCCACCCTTCGCGGATGTTCAGCTGGTCTTGAGTCGGGTTCCTCCCTTCGCTCTGGCTTGTCGCATGCGGTAGGAATCGCCGTCAGTGACGACGGTGTGGCAGTGGTGCAGGAGCCGGTCGAGCATGCTGACGGCGGTGGTGTGCTCGGGCAGGAACCGTCCCCAGGACTCGAAGGGCCAGTGGGATGCGATGCCGAGGGAGCGGCGTTCGTAGGCGGCGGCGACGAACCGGAAGAGCAGTTGTGCGCCGGTGTCGTCCAGGGGTGCGAATCCGAGCTCGTCGACCAGGATCAGGTCGTTGCGCAGCAGGGTGTCGATGATCTTCCCGACGGAGTTGTCGGCCAACCCTCGGTAGAGGGTCTCGACGAGCTCGGCGGCGGTGTAGTACCGCACCCGGTGCCCGTGCTGGACTGCGGCGATCCCGAGTGCGATGAGGGTGTGGGACTTGCCGGTGCCGGCCGGTCCGATCAGGCACACGTTCTCACTGGCCCGGATCCACTCCAGACTGGCGAGGTAGTCGAAGGTGGCCGGTGGGATCGAGGAAGCGGCGAGGTCGAACTCCTCGAGGGTCTTGGTGACCGGGAACGCGGCTTGGCGCATCCGGGTGCGGACGTTGGACTGGTCACGCGATGCGATCTCGGCTTCGATGAGGGTGCGCAGGAACTCCTCGGGGGTCCACCGTTGGGTCTTGGCGGTGACCAGCAGCTCGGGTGCCAGCCTGCGTATCGCGGCCATCTTCAACCGCTTCAGGCCCTCGGCCAGGTCTGCTGGCAGCGGCGGCGGGGTTGTCGCGGTCACGACACCTCACCGCCATCGGTCCGGTCGCTGATGCGGTAGGCGTCCAGGGACCTGGTCGGCACCGACGGCAACGTCAGCACCACCCCGGTATCGAAGGACCGACCGGCCGGGGTGGGCCGGGGTGCGTGGCCGCCGGTGGCCAGGATCGACCGGACATCGGCGGCCCGCCACCGGCCGAAGTCCACGGCGCGTTCCAGTGCGCTCAGCAGCGCCTCGTTGCCGTGCGCGGCGCCCAGGGTGAGGATCTCGGCGATCTCGGTGCCCAGCTTGGTGACACCGGCAGCCGCGGCGCCGGTCAGGAACTGCTCGGCGACCGGTCCCAGGGCCAGGAACTCCCGCTCGGCCGGGGTCCGCGGGCGGGCTGCTCGCCGTGGGGTGTCCGGGCGGGGCCGGTCATAGTGGGCATCGACGATGCTGGTCTCACCCGGGGCCACGAGTCCGTGTTCGGCGTGGAGCTCGCCGGTGATCGGGTCGATCACCCGCAGCACCCGGTCGCGCTCGTCGACCAGCACCGTGACGGTGGTGCCGATCAGCCGGTTGGGCACCGAGTAGCGCGCCGACCCGAACCGGATGCAGGACAGCTTGTCGACCTTGCGCGTGGTCGGCTTCGGGCCGACCACCAGCCGCAGCGACGGCAACTCACCGAGCAACTCGACCTCGGTGGTCAGCCGCTCGACCGGAATCGCGTGGATCTCGCTGTGGCGGCGGCTGTTGACCTGCTCGCACCACACCTGTGCGCGGGCGTTGAATCCTGCCAGACCGTCAGCCCACGGGTCGTCGTCGAGCTCCAGCGGGACCAGCAGGTCGTCCTTGGCGTAGCCGACCAGGTTCTCCACGATCCCCTTCGACTCCGGGTCCGCGGCATGACAGAAGTCGGGCCGGAACCGGTAGTGGGTCGCGAACCGCACGTAGTCCGGGGACGCCACGACGACGTTCGCGACCACGCCGCCTTTCAGGCAGCCCATCCGATCCGCGAGCACCGTCTTGGGGACACCGCCGAGCACCTCGAAGCACTCCGCGAGCATCCCCAGCGTCGTGGCCTGCTGCTCATCCGCAGCGAACCGGACGAACCGGAACCGCGACCACGCCAGCACCGCGCAGAACACGTGCACCTTCCGGCCCGCGATGACCTGCTCACCCCAGTCGATCGCCAGCACCTCACCCGGCGACCAGATCGCCGGACGCCGGCCACCCGCGCGGACCTGACCACGACGCCACTCACGCTTGACCCGGGCGACCAGGCGCCGGAAGTTGCGGTCCGAGCCTTGGTATCCGGCCGCGCGGGCGGCCGGCAGCAGCCGCTTCGCGCTGATCCTGCCTGCCGTCTTCCTCACACTCGTCACGACCAGCTCGGCGACCTCGTCGTAGTTCTTCGCCCGAGGCACCCGCTGCGGCGGGCACCCACCCTCACTGACCAGCTCATGGGCCTCGATGATCCGCTTCACGGTCTTGTGAGTGGTGCCGCAGATCTCCGCAGCCCCTCGATACGTGCCTACATCTCGGTAGGCGGCAATCACGTCCATACGTTCCTTCGCGTTCTTCAATGGAAGCCCCTGCGTGGTGTCCGGTGACTGGTTGGCACCGCCACCGTCACCACGCAGGGCCCTCCCCGTCGGCTACGACACGACACGAAGGGTGGGGACTTCTACCTGGCCACCAATGGGGACCTCGACCTGGCCACCAGTGGGGACTTTCTCATGGCCACGGACA
>JACJWU010000002.1 GCA_020636995.1 Actinomycetota bacterium
CCCTGCTCGAGCTCAGCGAGTTCGTGAAGCAGTTCGAGGAGACCTTCGGCGTGACCGCCGCTGCTCCGGTCGCCGTGGCAGCTGCTGCCCCGGCCGCCGGTGGTGCCGGTGGCGACGCTGGTGCCGCGGAGGAGAAGGACGAGTTCGACGTCATCCTCGAGGCCGCCGGCGACAAGAAGATCCAGGTCATCAAGGAGGTCCGTGCGCTGACCAGCCTCGGGCTGAAGGAGGCCAAGGACCTCGTCGAGGGCGCCCCGAAGCCGGTCCTGGAGAAGGTCAACAAGGAGTCCGCGGACAAGGCCAAGGAGGCCCTCGAGGGCGCCGGCGCCACCGTCTCGGTCAAGTAGTTCCGCGTTCTGCAACGCCTCAGCCGTCGCCCCGGTCATCAGGCCGTGGGCGGCGGCTGAACGCGTTGCTTGACGGATCCCAGCACAGGGGCCATCATTGTGAGTTGGCCCCCGATGTTGTACTTCAACCAACCTCAGTTATCCTGGTGTTCTGCGCATGCCAAAGACCACCCGTATGACCGTGCCCGGATGCAGCCACGTATCCGGTGCGGTCGCTTCGACGTGTTCTGACCTGCGCGACCCACACACCGCGAGCCTCGGAAGGACCTCACTTGGCCGCCCGCGTTAATTCCCCAGCCCCGCACCGTGTTTCGTTCGGCAAGATCCGCGAACCAATCCCCGTCCCCGACATGCTCGACCTGCAGACCCAGTCCTTCGACTGGCTGCTGGGCAACGAGGCCTGGCAGAAGCGCGTCCAGGACGCGATCGACGCCGGTCGCACCGACATCCCGAACACCAGTGGTCTCGAGGAGATCTTCGAGGAGATCAGCCCGATCGAGGACTTCAGCGGACAGATGTCGCTGTCGTTCCGCGAGCACCGCTTTGAGGAGCCCAAGTACACCGAGGCGCAGTGCCGCGAGAAGGACCTGACCTACTCGCAGCCGCTGTTCGTGACCGCGGAGTTCTTCAATGCGGAGACCGGCGAGATCAAGTCGCAGACCGTCTTCATGGGTGACTTCCCGCTGATGACCGACAAGGGCACGTTCATCGTGAACGGCACGGAGCGCGTCGTCGTCTCGCAGCTGGTGCGTTCGCCCGGCGTGTACTTCGAGAAGACCTCGGGTAAGGCCCTGGACAAGGACATCTTCTCGGCGAAGATCATCCCGAGCCGGGGCTCCTGGCTTGAGTTCGAGATCGACAAGAAGGACATCGTCAACGTCAAGATCGACCGGAAGCGCAAGCAGCCGGTGACGGTGCTGCTCAAGGCCCTCGGCATGACCAGCGAGGAGATCGCGGAGCGGTTCGGCCAGTACGAGTCGATGCAGTTGACGATGGAGAAGGACGCCATCGGCACCCAGGACGAGGCGTTCGTCGACATCTACCGCAAGCTGCGCCCGGGTGAGCCGGCGTCGATCGAGGCCGGCAGGAACCTGCTGGAAAACTTCTACTTCAACCCGAAGCGTTACGACCTCGCGAAGGTCGGCCGCTACAAGGTCAACAAGAAGCTCGGCACCCACGAGGAGCCCAGCAAGACGGTCCTGACCACAGAGGACATCGTGCGCACCGTCGAGTACCTGGTGCGCCTGCACGCCGGTGAGCCGACGATGCCGGACAGCGATGTCCGCGTCGAGGTCGACGACATCGACCACTTCGGCAACCGCCGCCTGCGCACGGTGGGTGAGCTGATCCAGGGTCAGATCCGCATGGGCCTGTCCCGGATGGAGCGGGTCGTGCGCGAGCGCATGACCACGCAGGACGTCGAGGCGATCACGCCGCAGACCCTGATCAACATCCGTCCGGTCGTGGCGGCGCTCAAGGAGTTCTTCGGCACCTCGCAGTTGTCGCAGTTCATGGACCAGACCAACCCGCTGGCGGGTCTGACCCACAAGCGGCGCCTCAACGCGCTCGGCCCGGGCGGTCTGTCCCGGGAGCGGGCGGGCTTCGAGGTCCGCGACGTGCACCCGTCGCACTACGGCCGGATGTGCCCGATCGAGACTCCGGAAGGCCCGAACATCGGCCTCATCGGGTCGCTGTCGACCTTCGCCCGGGTCAACGCCTTCGGGTTCGTCGAGACCCCGTACCGCAAGGTGAAGGCGGGCAAGGTCACCGACCAGATCGACTACCTGACCGCCGACGAGGAGGACCTGTTCGTCATCGCGCAGGCCAACGTGAAGATCGACGAGAAGGGCTACCTGGCTGAGGACCGCGTGCTGGTGCGCGTGGAGCCCGGCGAGGTCGACTACGTGCCGCCCACGGACGTGGACTACATGGACGTTTCGCCGCGCCAGATGGTCTCCGTCGCGACGGCCATGATCCCCTTCCTCGAGCACGACGACGCCAACCGCGCCCTCATGGGCGCCAACATGCAGCGGCAGGCCGTTCCGCTGATCCGCAGCGAGGCGCCGCTGGTCGGCACCGGCACGGAGTACCGGGCGGCCAAGGACGCCGGTGATGTGGTCGTCGCGAAGGCCGGCGGTGTGGTGTCGGCGGTCAGCGCGGATGCCATCGAGGTCAGCCAGGACGACGGGCAGGTCTACACCTACCGTGTGCTGAAGTTCCGCCGGTCCAACCAGGGCACGGCGTACAACCAGAAGCCCATCGTCGCGTTGGGGGACAGGGTCGAAGCCGGCCAGGTCATCGCCGACGGTCCCTGCACCGACTCCGGTGAGCTGGCACTCGGCCGCAACCTGCTCGTGGCGTTCATGCCGTGGGAGGGCCACAACTACGAGGACGCGATCATCCTGTCGCAGCGTCTCGTGCAGGACGACGTGCTCACCTCGATCCACATCGAGGAGCACGAGGTCGACGCGCGGGACACGAAGCTGGGTCCGGAGGAGATCACGCGCGACATCCCGAACGTGCCCGAGGAGGTCCTCGCGGACCTCGACGAGCGCGGGATCGTGCGCATCGGTGCCGAAGTCGGTCCCGGCGACATCCTGGTCGGCAAGGTCACGCCCAAGGGTGAGACCGAGTTGACCCCGGAGGAGCGGTTGGTCCGCGCCATCTTCGGCGAGAAGGCCCGCGAGGTGCGCGACACCTCCATGAAGGTGCCCCACGGCGAGAGCGGCGTGGTCATCGACGTGCGCGTCTTCGACCGCGAGGAGGATGACGAGCTGCCCGGTGGTGTCAACCAGTTGGTGCGGGTCTACGTGGCGCAGAAGCGCAAGATCACCCAGGGCGACAAGCTCGCCGGCCGCCACGGCAACAAGGGTGTCATCGCCAAGATCCTGCCCGTCGAGGACATGCCGTTCCTCGAGGACGGGACGCCGGTCGACATCGTGCTCAACCCGCTGGGTGTGCCGGGCCGGATGAACGTCGGCCAGGTGCTCGAGACGCACCTCGGCTGGGTGGCACACCAGGGCTGGAACGTCATCGGCGATCCGGACTGGGCGAAGAACCTGCCCAAGGACGCGCGTTCGGCGCCGCCGAACACGCGCGTGGCGTCGCCGGTGTTCGACGGCGTGCGCGAGGGCGAGATCGAGGGCCTGCTGGACTCGACGCTGGTCAACGGTGACGGCGAGCGACTTGTGAACGACCAGTCGAAGGCGCGGCTGTTCGACGGCCGCACCGGCGAGCCGTTCCCGGACCCGATCTCGGTGGGCTACGTCTACATCCTGAAGCTGTTGCACCTGGTGGATGACAAGATCCACGCCCGTTCCACCGGCCCGTACTCGATGATCACCCAGCAGCCGCTGGGCGGTAAGGCGCAGTTCGGTGGCCAGCGCTTCGGCGAGATGGAGGTGTGGGCCCTCGAGGCCTACGGTGCCGCGTACGCGCTGCAGGAACTGCTGACCATCAAGAGTGACGACGTGCTCGGCCGCGTGAAGGTGTACGAGGCGATCGTCAAGGGCGAGAACATCCCGGAGCCGGGCATCCCGGAGTCCTTCAAGGTTCTCGTCAAGGAGATGCAGTCGCTGTGCCTGAACGTCGAGGTGCTGGCCGGTGACGGCTCGGCGATCGACATGAAGGACTCCGACGACGAGTACTTCCGTGCAGCCGAGGAGCTGGGTATCGATCTGTCGCGGCGTGAGCCGAGCAGCGTCGAAGAGGTCTGAGGACCGCATCACACAAGCCAACTAGTCCCCCAACGAGACAGCAAAGGACCACCACGTGCTGGACGTGAACTTCTTCGACGAACTGCGCATCGGCCTGGCCACCGGTGAGGACATCCGGGCCTGGTCGCACGGCGAGGTCAAGAAGCCCGAGACCATCAACTACCGCACGCTCAAGCCCGAGCGGGACGGACTCTTCTGCGAGAAGATCTTCGGCCCCACCCGGGACTGGGAGTGCTACTGCGGCAAGTACAAGCGAGTCCGCTACAAGGGCATCATCTGTGAGCGCTGTGGCGTCGAGGTGACCCGCAGCAAGGTGCGTCGCGAGCGCATGGGCCACATCGAGCTCGCGGCACCGGTCGCGCACATCTGGTACTTCAAGGGTGTGCCCAGCCGGCTGAGCCTGCTGCTCGACATCGCGCCCAAGGACCTCGACAAGGTCATCTACTTCGCGGCCTACATGGTCACCAGCGTCGACGAGGAGGCACGTCACCGCGACCTGCCGAGCCTCGAGACCAAGATCGGCATGTCGAAGAAGCAGTTGGAGAACCGCCGCGACGACGAGATCAACAAGCGCCAGGAGAAGCTGGAAGAGGATCTCGCCAAGCTCGAGGAGGCGGAGGCCAAGGCCGACGTCAAGAGGAAGACGCGGGATGCCGCCGAGCGCGAGATGACGCAGATCCGCAAGCGGTTCGACAAGGAGATCGACCGCCTCGACGCGGTGTTCGACCGCTTCCGCACCCTGAAGGTCCAGGACCTCGAGGGCGATGAGCAGTTGTACCGCGAGATGCGCGACCGCTTCGGCAAGTACTTCTCCGGCTACATGGGCGCCCAGGCGATCCAGGAGCGGCTGAAGACCTTCGACCTCGAGGCTGAGGCCGAGAAGTTGCGCGAGATCGTGCGGACCGGCAAGAGCGCCAAGAAGGTGCGTGCCGTGAAGCGGCTCAAGGTCGTCAGCGCGTTCCTCAACACGAGCAACTCGCCGCTGGGCATGGTGCTCGACGCCGTCCCGGTGATCCCGCCGGACCTGCGTCCGATGGTGCAGCTCGACGGTGGCCGCTTCGCGACCTCCGACCTCAACGACCTGTACCGACGGGTGATCAACCGCAACAACCGGCTGAAGCGACTGCTGGACCTCGGTGCTCCCGAGATCATCGTGAACAACGAGAAGCGCATGTTGCAGGAGGCTGTGGACGCGCTGTTCGACAACGGCCGTCGCGGCCGGCCGGTCACCGGACCGGGCAACCGTGCGCTGAAGTCGCTGTCCGACATGCTCAAGGGCAAGCAGGGCCGCTTCCGTCAGAACCTGCTCGGCAAGCGCGTGGACTACTCGGGCCGTTCGGTCATCGTCGTGGGCCCGCAGTTGCAGCTGCACCAGTGCGGTCTGCCCAAGCAGATGGCTCTCGAGCTGTTCAAGCCGTTCGTGATGAAGCGCCTCGTGGATCTCAACCACGCGCAGAACATCAAGAGCGCCAAGCGCATGGTGGAGCGCCAGCAGCGCCACGAGGTGTGGGACGTCCTCGAAGAGGTCATCACCGAACACCCCGTGCTGCTCAACCGCGCGCCAACTCTGCACCGCCTCGGCATCCAGGCCTTCGAGCCGCAGTTGATCGAGGGTAAGGCCATCCAGATCCACCCGCTGGTCTGCACCGCGTTCAACGCAGACTTCGACGGTGACCAGATGGCCGTGCACCTGCCGCTGAGCGCGGAGGCGCAGGCCGAGGCCCGCGTGCTGATGCTCTCGAGCAACAACATCCTGTCGCCGGCCAACGGCAAGCCGATCACCACGCCGACGCAGGACATGGTGCTGGGGATCTACTTCCTCACCACGCACCGCGAGGGTGCTGAAGGTGAAGGACGGGCGTTCTCGTCGATCGCCGAGGCACTGATGGCGCGCGACCACGGTGATCTGCACCTGCAGGCGCAGATCAAGATCCGCCTCGACGGTCAGAACGAGGGACGTCCGGTCGAGACGACCCTGGGACGGGCGCTGTTCAACGAGACCCTTCCCGAGGACTACCCGTTCGTCAACGAGCAGGTGGACAAGGGTCGGCTCGGTGCGCTGGTCAACGACCTGTCGGAGCGCTACGGCAAGGGCATCGTGGCGCAGACCCTCGACGGTCTCAAGGAGATGGGCTTCCACTGGGCGACCCGTTCGGGTGTCACCGTGGCCATCTCCGACTTCCACATGCCGGACTCCAAGGCGGCGCTGCTCGCGGACGCCGAGCAGAAGGCCGAGAAGGTGGAGACGCAGTTCCACCGCGGTCAGCTCGACGACATCGAGCGCCGGCGCGACCTGGAGAACATCTGGCGGGAGACGAAGGACGAAGTCGCGGTCGCCATGGCCGAGAACTTCCCCGAGCGCAACCCCGTGTGGATGATGGTCAAGTCCGGCGCCCGCGGAAACATGAACCAGATCAGCCAGATCGCGGGTATGCGTGGTCAGGTAGCCGACACCAAGGGTGAGACCATCGTGCGGCCGATCAAGAGCAACTTCCGCGAGGGCTTGAGTGTGCTGGAGTACTTCATCTCCACGCACGGCGCCCGGAAGGGTCTGGCGGACACCGCGTTGCGGACCGCCGACTCCGGGTACCTGACCCGCCGTCTCGTCGACGTGTCGCAGGACGTCATCATCCGGGAGCGCGACTGTGGTGCCGAGCGCGGCATCGAGGTCGAGATCGCTCAGGACGGGATCATCGGGGAGTATGTGGACACTTCGGTGGCCACCCGCACCTTGGCGCAGGACGTCGAGGCCGACGGCAAGGTCGTCGCTGAGGCCGGTTCCGACCTCACGACGCCGTTGATCCAGGAGTTGGTGGCGCAGGGGGTCGAGAAGATCCGCGTGCGCAGCGTGATGACCTGCGAGAGCAAGGTCGGCGTGTGCGCGCTGTGCTACGGCCGCTCGCTGGCCACCGGCAAGCTTGTCGACGTCGGTGAGGCCGTCGGTATCGTCGCCGCACAGTCCATCGGTGAGCCGGGCACGCAGTTGACGATGCGTACCTTCCACACCGGTGGTGTCGCAGGTGAGGACATCACCCACGGTCTGCCGCGTGTGACCGAGTTGTTCGAGGCGCGGACCCCCAAGGGTCTGGCCCCGATCAGCGAGGCCACCGGACGGGTCAGCATCGAGGAGACCGACAAGACCCGCAAGATCATTGTGACCCCGGACGACGGCTCCGAGCCGATCGAGCACCCGGTGTCGAAGAAGGTCAAGCTCGAGGTCGAGGAGGGCGAGCACATCGAGGCGGGCACCAAGCTCACCGCCGGTGTCGAGGACCCGAAGCAGATCCTGCGGATCAAGAACGCCCGCGCGGTGCAGCAGCACCTCGTGGACCAGGTGCAGGCGGTGTACCGCCCGCAGGGTGTGTCGATCCACGACAAGCACATCGAGGTCATCGTCCGCCAGATGCTCAAGCGCGTCACGATCATCGAGCCGGGGAACTCCCCGTTCGTGACCGGTGACGTGGTGGACACCGCGAACTTCCGCGAGGTGAACCGCCAGGTGGTCATGGAGGGTGGCACGCCGGCCTCCGGGCGTCCCGAGTTGATGGGTATCACCAAGGCGTCGCTGGCCACCGAGTCGTGGCTGTCGGCAGCGTCCTTCCAGGAGACCACGCGGGTGCTCACCGAGGCCGCCATCCAGGCCAAGAGCGACCCGCTGCTCGGTCTGAAGGAGAACGTCATCCTGGGCAAGCTGATCCCCGCCGGTACCGGACTCTCGCAGTACCGGAACCTGCAGGTGCAGCCCACCCAGGAGGCACGCGACGCCGTCTACGCGCAGTACCGGGCGTACGACGACTTCTCGTACGGTCACTTCGACGATGTGACCGGCGCGAGCGTCCCGCTGGATGACACCTACATGGGCGAGGGTGGCGACTACCGCTGACCTACGACGAAGCCCCCGGCCACAGAGGTCGGGGGCTTCGTCATGCTTGCGGATAGCCGGTTGAGTGCTGCACGGTTGCCGGTTTGCGGCGCCTAGATCAGTAACCATGCAGCACTCAACGGGAGTTGAGTCCAGAGGCGTGGTGTAACAGCTGATCGTGTTCGGCGTGGTGTCGCAGACAGGAGCGGTCACCGCGTGATCCTCAGAGAACCGACTAAAGATCTCTGAGAGGAATCATCACGATGACCGCTAATCCCAGTATTGACCTGTCCGGGTTCCTGGACGAGCAACTGTCCCAGGCAAGCCCTGATTTGCTGCGTCAGATGCTCAAGACGTTCGCCGAGGCGTTGATGGGTGAGGAGGCTGATGCGGCGTGCGGGGCCGGCTACAACCAGCGCTCCGAGGCCCGCACGAACTCCCGTAATGGGTATCGGGAGCGGCGGTGGGACACCCGCACGGGCAGCATCGAGTTGGCCATCCCGAAGCTGCGCACCGGCTCGTACTTCCCGGAGTGGCTGTTGGAACGCCGCCGGCGTTCCGAGCAGGCGCTGGTCACCGCGGTGGCCACCAGCTACCTGCTGGGGGTGTCCACCCGCCGGATGGAACGGCTGGTCGCCGCGCTGGGGATCACCGGGCTGTCCAAGTCGGCTGTCTCGCAGATGGCCGAAGACCTCGACGAGCAGGTGGAGGCGTTCCGGACCCGGCCGCTGGACGCCGGGCCGTACACGTTCGTGGCCGCTGACGCGTTGACCTTGCGGGTGCGTGAGGGCGGGCGGGTGATCAAGGTCGCGGCGATGGTGGCCACCGGCGTAAACGCCGAGGGCTACCGGGAAATCCTGGGGTTGCAGCTGTCCACCGCCGAGGACGGCGCCGGCTGGCTGGGGTTCTTCCGCGACCTGGTGGCCCGCGGACTGTCCGGGGTGGGGCTGGTCACCTCCGATGCCCACGCCGGGCTGGTCGACGCGGTCGGCGCGACCCTGCCCGGTGCCAGCTGGCAGCGGTGCCGCACCCATTTCGCCGCGAACCTGATGGCCAAGACCCCGAAGTCGGCGTGGCCGTGGGTCAAGGCGCTGCTGCACTCGGTCTACGACCAGCCCGACGCCGCCTCGG
Source organism: Actinomycetota bacterium (assembly GCA_020636995.1). Classification (GTDB taxonomy): domain Bacteria; phylum Actinomycetota; class Actinomycetes; order S36-B12; family UBA10799; genus JADKAV01. The sequence continues at coordinate 9,057 of JACJWU010000002.1, forward strand.
TGCACGCCCAGTTCGACCGGATGGTCGCCACCTTGGCCGAGCAACTACCCGATGTCGCCGACTACCTCGACGAGGCACGTGCGGACATCCTGGCGTTCACCGCCTTCCCCAAAGAAGTGTGGCGCCAGATCTGGAGCAACAACCCCAACGAGCGGCTCAACCGGGAGATCCGCCGGCGCACCGACGTGGTTGGGATCTTCCCGAACCGCGACTCCGCGATCCGACTGGTCGGCGCGGTCCTGGCCGAACAGCACGACGAATGGACCGAGATGCGCCGCTACATCGGCCTGGACGTCCTCAAACGATGCCGACTGGCCCTGCTACACCCCGACCCCGCAGACACCGACGTCCAGGAGGTGACCACAGCCGCGCTCAGCGCGTAACATCAACCCACCTGAGGATCACGAACCCAACCAGTTCGTACACCACCTCACTGGACTTGACCTCAACGGGACGGGATACTCGGCACGTCGCGCCGGCCGGTCTCTGACGTGGGTCCACAACCGCAGGCGTTAGCAGTACGGAGAGGCGTTAGCGGTTGTGAGCCATGGACACGCTAACCGTTCTCCACTCTGCTAACGGCTGTCGGCGGGGTGGGCAGACAGCCACCGCCGACTACTTGGCCCCCACCAGCTCCGGGTCGTCGTCCACGATCTCGTCGGACGAGCCCTCGGCCTCCATGTGCACCTCGGGCAGGAAGCCCAGCCACTTCGGCAGCCACCAGGTCGGCGGTCCGATCCAACTGATCAACGAGGGCACCAGCACCAGCCGGATGATGAACGCGTCCACCAACACCGCCGTCGCCAGCCCGACGCCGAAGAGTTTGATGGTGTCCTCAGGGGTCGGGATGAACGCCAGGAAGACGCTGGACATGATCGCCGCCGCAATTGCCACGACCCGTCCGGAGCCGGCAAGACCACGGCGGACGGCAAGTTGGTTGTCCTTGGTGTGCACCCATTCCTCATGCATGCGGCTGACCAGGAAGACCTGGTAGTCCATCGACAGGCCGAACAGGATCGCAAACACCATGATCGGCAGGAACGGCAGGATCGGCCCGGTCGAGGTCAAGCCGAGCAGACTCGCCCCCCACCCCCACTGGAAGACCGCGGTGGTGACCCCCAGAGCCGCGCCGAGGCTCAAAAGGCTCGTCACGGCGCCGATCAGAGGCACCAGAATGGACCGGAACAAGATGGTGAGGGCGACGAAGCCCAAACCCACCACGACTGCGAGGAACACCGGTAGTGCATTCGACAGCACGGTCGTGAAGTCGGTCGTCACGGCTGTCGCGCCGCCCACGTAGGCGCGCATCGTGGTGTTCTCCTCGGCCTGTGGGATCGTCTCGTTGCGCAATCGCTGCAGGAGTTCCTCGGTGGCGGGGTCCTGTGGGGCGGTGTCCGGGATCACCTGGATGGCCGTGATCGTCTGGTTCTGCACCACGGAGATCGGCACCATCTCTTCGTTGGGGATGGTGCGGGCCACACCGGGGGTGTCGTTGAGGTCGCGGATCAGAGATCGCAGGGAGTCCTCATCGAGGGCGTAGGGCAACTGCACCGCGACGAAGAACGGACCGTTGCTGCCCGGTCCGAAGCCCTCTGCGAGCAGTTCGTACGCGGTGCGCGCGGGGCTGCCCTCGGGCTGACCACTGTCGTCGGGGAAACCGAGGCGGATGCTGAAGTACGGAATGGCGAGCACCATCACCAGGACTGCTGCCGCGATCGTGTACAGCCAGGGGCGCTTCTGCAGTTTGCGTCCGTAGTGGGCCCAGCCGCCGCCCTCGGGGTGCCATTCCTTCTGCTTGCGCGCCCATGGCATGCGGATCGCCAGGGCCTTGTGACCGAGCAGGGATAGCAGGCCGGGCAGCAGCCATACTGCGGACAACATGACCATGGCCACGGTGAGTGACGCCGCGACTGCCAAGCCGTTGAAGAAGCCGATGCCGAGCACGAACAGGCCGAGCAGGGCGATGATGACCGTCGTTCCGGCGAACTGCACCGCCCGGCCGGCGGTGTTCACGGACTCCAGTGCGGCGTCCTTCGGTTCGTGTCCGGCCATGACGGCCTGTCGGAAGCGGTTGAGGATGAACAGCGCGTAGTCGATTCCGACACCCAGACCGATCATGGCGGCCAGGGTCGGGGCGAACGTGGCGACGTTGAAGAAGTTGGCGGTGAAGGTCACGAGGCTCAATCCCGCTGCCAGGCCGAACACCGCCGTCACGATCGGCAGGCCCGCCGCCACCACCGAACCGAACGCGATGAGCAGGATGATGATCGCGACCAGGATGCCGATCAACTCGCCGCTCGGCGGTTCCTGGCCGGCGAAGGCCAGGACCTGGCCGTTCGCGCCGATCGTGACGCCGTTGGTCCCGTTGGCCGCCTCGACGTCATCGACGATGGTGCCCGCGGTTTGCGTCGGCACGTCGGTGGCACCCTCGAAAGTGATGGTGGCGTACGCCACCTTCTCGTCCTTGCTGATGGGTTTGGTGGCCTCGATCGCAGCGGCGGTGGCCTTGTCGATCTTGGCCTGCACCTCGGGAGGAAGCGGGAAGGGGCTGGGTTCGCGCTCCTGGCTGGGGCAGCCCGAGCCGTACGTCTGTCCGTACGGCGAACTCACGCAGGCCACGCCGGGCAGATCGGCGAACTTCTCCATCAACGGTGTCACCGTCTGCTTGACCTCGGCGTCGGTGACCGTGCCCGAGTCCACGCCCCACACCAGGTTCGCGGTGGCCCCCGATGCGGCGTCCGCGCCGGCGGTCTCCGAGAGCAGGTTCTGCGCGACCTGCGACTCGGTCCCGGGCAACTCGAAGGAGTCCTTGAGTTCCCCGCCGAACCTGCCACCGAGCACGCCGATCACAAGAAACACGACGAACCACGAGATGATCGCTATGACGGGTTTGCGCACAGCCCAACGTGCTAGGTGTCCCATGGAACTCCCTCATCAGATAGTTGAACGGTAGCAATCCGTGCAACGTCCGCACGCTGCGGGATCCGGACCTCAGGAGACGTCGAGACGCCATGTGAACGTCTGCGCGTGCCCGGCTGGTAGCACCCGCCAGCCGGCGTCCATCCCACGCTGCTCGAGGTGCACCGCATCGGTCGGGCAGGTGTAAGGCTCGACCGCCACGGCATCCCGGGAGGTCGGCGTGAACAGCACGTACTCCCGGAACGCGGGGTCGCTCGAGATCGTCAGCAGGGTGGACGGCGATGCCAGCGAGGCGCGCCGGGACAGTTCGGTCGCAGGTGGCAGGCCGGTGAGCACGTCATCGAGGTGCTCGTCGCCGAGGGTCCGTGCCGTGCGGAAGTCGAGCCGGGGGTCTACCGGGGCCACCTGCCCGGTGGGGATCATCTGCGAAAGCGGCCAGCTCTGCGCGGCGTCGCACTGCAGGTGCCACTGATCGAACGGGCCCGGGACCCGCAGATACGGGTGGAACCCCAGGCCGAACGGGAGGTCCTCCGTTCCGGCGAACACTTCGGAGGTCACGATCAGTGCGCCGGATTCCACCCGGTAGGTCACCCGTAGGCCGCCGGTCCCTGGCCAGGGGTGCTGGGAGTCGGCTTCGAGGACGAACTGCGCGGTGGCATGATCGGGCCCCGTGGACACGACCTGCCACGGGCTGTGGCAGGCGTAGCCGTGCAGGCTCGAACCGGTCGCGGGCTCGGTGACCGGCAGGTGGTACTCGGAGCCGTCCCAGGTGAATCGGGCACCGGCGATTCGGTTCGGCCAAGGGAAGAGGATGGGGCAGCCGCTGCGGGTCGGGCTGCCATCGGGGAACAGGTCGGGCGCTTGGTGCATGTAGTCGAAGCCGTCGATCACGAGGGAGAAGCAGTTGAAGCCCCGTTCGGGCAGGATCCGCGCAGTCGTCGAACCGTGCCCGATCTCGAGGATCTCAGTCATGCGGCCACCAACGTGGCCATCACCGCGAGATCCGCGTCGTGCCAGGGATCCACGTCCACCGCACTGACCAGGCGGGTGACCGTGCCGTCCGCCTCGGCCTCGACCCACGCCGCGCGGTGCTCCAGCCCGAGTTCGGGGAGTCCCGGCAGCCACAGCACGCCGGAGGCCACACCATCGGCCTCCGGCAGTGAGGGCCGCGTTTCTGCGGGCGGGTGCAGGATGAACAGCGCGGGTGGCCGGGGCGTGGCCAAGGAGCCAGGTTCGGGCGCGTCGTCACCGAGCACCGGTCCCGCACTTGCCAGCACGCCCACGGCCGGTGACTCACCGACCTCCGGGGTGTCCTCGGTGGCCCGAAACACCGTCGTCGTGGAAAGGACCCCAGGAACGGCCGCCACCCGGACAGCGAGGGCGAGCACCTGCGACCACTCGAGTGTGGAGTCCGGCCAGCGGCGGTGAAGCAGGAATCCGGCGAGGCTCAGGTCGCGACGATGGAAAGGGGAGACCTCGACCGGGTCCTTGTGCATCGCTGTCACCTCCCGCGGATGGGATCTGACGCTACGCGCCGACGAGCCCGGATGCAACGCTCTGCGCATTGCGATGTGCCACGGGGGTCGCAGTTCCATCGCGCCCCGTCGGGTGAGCCCCATCGGTCTGCCTGAGCCCCATCGGTCTGCCTGAACCCATCCTTTGTCGGGTCGCGCGGCCTGCCGCCTGCTGCGTTGGGTGGGGTTCGTGCAGGTAGGTGGGGTTCGTGTAGTCGGGTGGGGTTCGTCGGGCGCTGAGCCCCATCGGTCTACCTGAGCCCCATCGGTCTACCTGAGCCCCATCGGTCTACCTGAGCCCCATCGGACGGCGTGTCGGGTGGGGTTCGTCGGGCGCTGAGCAGAATCGGACGGGAGTTCAGCCGCCCAGGGTGGGTCCGGCGATGTCGAAGCCGCCGTCGCAGGTGAACGTCGCCCCGGTGATGTAGTCACCGGCTGGTGAGAATAGGAAAGCCACCATCGCGGCCACCTCATCGGCCGTCTGCAGCCGCCCGGCAGGCAAGCCCGCCCCGATCTGCTCCGGTGAAAGGCCGTAGCGCTCCCATGCGGCGGTGTGAACGATGCCGGGGGCCAGTGCGACCGCCCGGATCCCGAAGCGCCCCCACTCGGTGGCCCAGTTCCGGGTCAGGGATTCGACACCCGCCCGCGCCGCCGACGAGTGGGCCATCAGAGGCATCCCGCGGTGCGGGGTCATGGTGATCGACACGATCTTGCCGTAATTCGACGGGATGAAGAACCGATTGGCCACCTGGGTCGTCAGGTACCAGGGCGCGTCGAGGTTGAGGCGGGTGACGGCGCGGAAGCCGTTGTAGGTGATGTCCTGGGCCTGTGCCACGAACTGCCCGCCGGCGTTGTTGAGCAGGAAGTCACAGGCGGGGACGTCGGCCAGCATCGCGTCGACCTGGTCCGTTTCGCGAAGGTCTGCGGTGGCGGTGGTGATGAGGTCCGGTGCGAACTCGGCGGTCTCGGCCAGCGGTTCGGGGCGCCGCCCCACCACGGTCACGTGCGCGCCAAGACGGGCCAGTAACTGTGCGGTGGCCCGACCTATGCCCGAACCACCGCCGGTGATCAGAGCGTGCCGGCCCTGCATGAAGCCTGGGGCGAAGACGGACAGGGCATCGGGAGACGTGGGCACCATGAGGTGGAATCTACCGACCTACTGGTTGAGGACCCGTCCGTAGTACACCTTGTCGGTGTACACGCGCTCCAGGGACACGACCCTGCCGGTGCGCGGGGCGTGCCACATCATGCCGTTGCCCGCGTAAATGCCCACGTGGCCGATGAAGTTGTCCTTGTAGTTGTAGAAGAACACGAGGTCGCCGGGTTTCGCCTCGGCCGCGCTGATCTTCCGTGACTTGTTGTACTGCCACACGGTGTACGCACCGCCGAGATCGATGCCCACCTGCTCGTAGACCCACTGGGTGTAGCTGCTGCAGTTGAAGCCCTGCTCGGGGGAGTAGCCGGTGGCGACGTAGGGGACACCTGCCTGGGAGGCGGCAACCTTGAGCACTTGTGCCGCGGTGGCGTTCGAGGGGGCCGGCAACGCTGTGGATGCCGGTGCCGTTGCCGGCGCAGGTGCGGGCGCCGTGAACTTCACCTTGCCGACCTTGCGCCAGGTCCTGGCATCGACCACGCCGGTCACGGGGATCTTCGCGGCGGTCTGCAAGGCTTTCACGAAGGACTGCGTGATCGGACCGAAGTAGCCGGTCTGCGGCTGCACGTTCAGTTCCTTCTGCAGGAACAGCACTGCGGCGCCCCGGTCCCCGAGTTGCAGGGTGGCGGCCTTCAAGGCGCTGGAGGCGGACTTCTTCTTGGTCTTCTTCTTGGCGACCTTCTTCTTCGCCGCCTTCTTCTTGGCTGCCTTCTGCTTGCTCTTCTTGGCCTGCGTGCGCTTGGTCTTCTGCTGCTCGAGCAGCGATGCCCATGTCAGCGGGCCGACGACCCCTGTGGTGGGAATCCCGTGCGCCCGCTGGTAGGTTTTGACGGCCGCCAGCGTCACGGGGCCGAAGTAGCCGGTCTGCGGGCTCACGCCGAGCAGTTTCTGGACCCGCTTCACGGCCCGGTGTTCCATGCCGGAGGTCAGGATGGGCTCGCCATCGGCGAAGGCCGGTGCGGCCGGCGCCAGCAGCGCGAGGGTGGCGATGCCACCGATCACAGTGCGCCTCATCCGTAACCTCCCAGTTGTGCCGGTTCCATCGGTATCTGAATCGCGAAAGTCAAGCGACACGCCCGACGTTTCACGTAACGGTTATGTCACGCTAGCGGATCTGTGGCTCGGCTCGCCACCGCGAGCACCTACCCGAAAGCCGGGTCTAATGCCTGATGAGAGGCCCTTTTCCGATCCGCCCGCACATCTGGTGTGGGGCGAAGGTAGAACCCCAACATGTTGTGTCCGATGACTACTCCGAACGTGACCTAAGTCACTGAGGTGCGACGCTGCGTGACGGTGCGCGACTCGTCCACCGCCCCGGACACCAACCTCAGAGCTGTCGCTCTTGCGCGTAATGTCCGCTGCGACACAATGTCGTAGTGAGCGGCGAGCTGATCGATACCACCGAGATGTATCTACGGACCATCTACGAACTCGAGGAGGAGGGCACAGTCCCGCTGCGCGCCAGGATCGCCGAGCGACTCGGTCAGTCCGGCCCGACCGTCTCGCAGACCGTGGCCCGGATGGAGCGCGACGGGCTGGTGATCGTGTCAGGCGACCGTCATCTCGAGCTGACATCGGCAGGACGGTCCTATGCGGTCTCGGTGATGCGCAAACACCGTCTCGCCGAGTGTCTGCTGGTCAACGTCATCGGACTGCCGTGGGAAGACGTGCACGTTGAAGCCTGCCGCTGGGAACACGTCATGAGTGAGGCCGTGGAGAAGCGCATCTGGGAACTGCTCGATCAGCCGACCACGTCGCCGTACGGCAACCCCATCCCCGGTCTCGGGGATCTCGGTGCGGCCAGTGATGAGCGGATGGCGGCGGCGCCCGCGTTGGCCTCGCTGGTCGGCCGTATGGGGGACTCGCCGATCCGTGTCCTGATACGGCGCATCGACGAGCCGTTGCAGACCGAGCACGACGTGATGGCCGCCTTGCGCCGGGCAGGGGCGACCCCGGGGTCCACGGTCAAGGTCAGCCGCTCGCCGGGGGGTCTGCTCGTGGGCAGCGGCGGGGAGTACGCCGAAGTCTCGCTCGGCGTGGCCGAGCACATCGCTGTCGAACCCGTCTGATGCCGGCGCTGCACTGGTTCCGCAGGGACCTGCGCGCCTCGGACAACCCCGCCCTCGACGCCGCCGGTCGCGACGCGCTGGGGGTGTTCATCCACGATCCCCGGCTCGAAGGTGTGGGGAAGGTCCGGACCCGATACCTGCAGGCGGCTCTCGAGGAACTGGCGGCGGAGAGGGCATTGATCGTACGGACCGGGGATCCGGCCCAGGTCCTGGTGGAACTGGCGGCAGAACTCGGTGCGGGGGAGGTGTATTGCACGGGGGATGCCACCCCCTTCGCCCGTCGCCGCGATGCGCAGGTGGCACAGGCGCTCGCCCGCGCCGGGGTCGCACTACGTCAGATCGACTCGCCATATGCGGTCCCGCCCGGCGAAGTGCGCAACGGCTCCGGCTCGCCGTACAAGGTCTTCACGCCGTTCTACAAGGCGTGGCTCGCGCGGGGATGGCCGGCGCCGGACGGTCCGGTGGTCGCCACCCCAGCGCTCGAGCGATGGCGGGCGTTCCGCGAGCAGGCTCTCGGCGCATACAAACGCGATCGCGACTTCCCGGCATTAGCGGCCACGAGCCGGCTGTCGACGGCCATGCACTTCGGGCAGATCCATCCCCGCACGATCCTTGCCGAGATTCCCGACGCCACGACCAACCCCTTTGCCAGACAACTGGCCTGGCGGGAGTTCTGTGCTGATGTCCTCTGGCATCAGCCGCAGGCGGTGTGGTCCAGTCTCGACACCCGCTTCGACACCGACATGCAGTACGACCAGGACGACGCCATGTTCGAGGCGTGGACCCAGGGTCGCACCGGCTATCCGTTCGTCGACGCGGGCATGCGGCAGTTGGCCAGCGAGGGTTGGATGCACAATCGCTTGCGCATGGTCACCGCGAGCTTCCTGGTGAAGGATCTGCACATGCCGTGGCAGCGGGGTGCCGCATGGTTCATGCAGCACTTGATGGATGCCGACGTCGCGAACAACCAGTTGGGCTGGCAATGGGTCGCCGGGTGCGGTACCGACGCCGCACCCTATTTCCGCATCTTCAACCCGGTCACCCAAGGTCGCCGCTTCGACCCGGATGGCGAGTACATCCGCCGGTATGTGCCGGAACTCACCGACGCACCGGATCCCCATGAGCCAGGGGTGTTGGCCGCCGACTATCCCGCGCCGATCGTGGATCACAGCCGTGAACGCGATGAGGCGCTTGCGCGCTTCCAGTCCCTGCCGCCGAGGTGAGCGCCGCACGGCCACTGGGGCCACGAGCCGCGAGGACGTCAGTAGGCCCGGCAACGAACATCGCGAGCCGGGTCCGCTGCTGCAGATCCCGGTTAGAGATCGGCATGTTGGTTAGACATACGGCACTCCGGTTAGCCCTACGCCGCCGTGGGACTCTAACCAACCTGCCGCCGACTAACCAAGATGCCGATCTCTAACCGGACTGTCCCCCTGACCGACAACGGACTGGTCCAACGCCTTGGCACAAGCCGTCCAGTGGCGAGGTATCCGGCGCCGCCGTGACCGATGGGTCTGGATCTCAACCAGCACAGAGCACGCACAGCACTGGACGGGCGTTTAGGACTAACCGCGGTGCCGAGGACCAGCAATCCTGACTTCCGGAATCACAGGTAAACGTCCTCATCAGTGACAGAATGTGCGAATGGACGCCCCGGTTGTCGCTGTGCTGAGCCTGAAGGGCGGCGTCGGAAAGACCACGGTGACACTCGGGCTGGCCAGCGCGGCGATGCAGGAGGGGCGGCGGGTCCTGGTGGTCGACCTCGATCCGCAGGGCAACGCGACAGCTGGGCTGAACCTTTCCGACGTGCCGACCTTCACGACGTCCGACGTCCTGTACGACGGACGGACCGGGGTCGCTCTCGACGCGGTGGTTGCCACTGGCTGGGGGCCTCTCATCGATGCGATCGCTGCCGAGCGCGCTCTGGAACACAGGGCCGTCCCCTCCGGGGCAGATCCCGTGCGACGACTGCAGCGCGCCCTGCGAGGTGCGGCGGATCGCTACGACCTGATCCTGTTGGACTGTCCTCCCTCGCTCGGGGAACTCACCCGCAACGCGCTCTTCGCGGCCGACCAGGCGATCGTGGTCACCGAGCCGACGTACTTCGCGGTGCAGGGCGCGCAACAGGCGGTCGAAGCCGTCGAAGTGGCACGGCGAGAGGGCAATGTCGGGCTGCACGTCGTAGCCATCGTCCCCAACCGTGCCCGGGTCCGATTGTCCGAGCACCGCTACCGCCTGCAGGAGTTGCAGGGAGTCTTCGGCGCGACCGTGACGGAGGCAATCCCCGAGCGCACCGCTATTCAGCAGGCGCAGGGTGCGGGGGTTCCGATCCACGCGTGGCGCTCCACGGGTGCCCGCAGCGCCGCCCTGGCCTTCGAGGATCTGCTCGGACGGGTCGCCGACGTCAGTGCCCGGGAGCACCGGCGGCTGCACGGTCCGGGCCCGGCGGTCACCTGATCGGATGGGTGTGGGCCCAGCGCTTTGACGGCTCTTTCGGCCTGCCCTATCCTCTGGCCCATGGTCACCATGAAGCGGGCGTCGGTCATCGGCTGCGGTCTCGTGCTGGCGACGTCCACGTTGTCTCTGGCGCCCAGCCAGGCGGCGGTCGTCGACTCGCCGGGCATCCTGCAGCAGTCCTACATCTACAACCCGTTCTTCAACAATTTCGACCTGTATTCAGGCACGTGGGTCGAATACCAGGTCGACGAGGCCGGCACCTTCCCACGGGTCGGCGATGTCTTCTATGTGAGCACCGTGGTCACCGCTCTGTACGGCGGTCAAGCTCCCGTGATGGGCGTGGCGCTCGACGAGAAACTCGAACCAGATGGCGGTCTGGCCATCTCGGCGCAGAACCCGGTTCGCTGCTACCTGAAGACCTCGCTGGACGACCCCACGTGGGACGAGGTCCCCGAATCCTGCAGCCAGCAGCCGACTCCGACGCCAGGTGGCGGTCTGACGTTCGGCACGAGACCGCTGCAGTACGCGCAGAGTTTCAAGGTCAGCGTTCCGATGTCGTTCACGAAGCCCAAGAACGGAATCGGCGACGGGGCAGCGGCGCGAGTCTTCTCCGTGGTCAGTGACCTCAATCAGACCCCCGACCCCTTGATCGCCGAGCAGTACATCTTCGTGTTCCCGGCGGCCAATGGGGGCGGGCCGGTCGCCAACCCCGGCACGACCCCGGTCGGACTCACGGTGGGCCAGTCCACCAAGCTTCCGAAGAAGCAGAAGTTCGGCAAGGCCCGCTACTCGTCGAAGACGCCACGGGTGTGCAAGGTGACCAAGAAGGGCAAGGTCACTGCGCGCAAGGCGGGCACGTGCAAAATCCTCGCAAAGGCCGCGAAGGGGAAGAAGCGCAAGACCATCAAGATCACGATCAGCTGACGGCTCGCCGGGGCTTCGCGCTGGCCATGCCGCCGGGAGGCCGCCTAGCATGGGTAGGTGATCAACCCGCCGCCACGCCCCGCGCTGCGCAAGGCGCCGGACTCCGACGTGCACCCCGTGGCGCCGGTACCCGCCAGCGTTGTCCCCGCTCCGCGGCCGGAGTTGCGGCCGGTGGTCGGCATCGGGGGGCGGACCTCCGACACCCTCGTCGTGCGGACACCGAAGAAGACCAAGCGCACGACGCTGGAGGTCAAGGTCCCCAAGGCGCTGGCCAAGTCCGCCAAACGCCGGGCCAAGTCCCGTGGCGACAGCCTCGATGACGTGGTCGCCACGGCGCTGCAGGGTTATCTCGACCGGGCGTAGCAGTCCGGCCCTCGGAAACTCCCTACGGCGCCAGGCGCTGTACCGTCCAGGCGTGCTCGTCGTCCAGGCGACCGGTGCCGGACGTGCCGAACCGCAGCCGGTCGTGCAGTCGCGAGGGCTGACCCTGCCAGAACTCCACGGACGAGGGCCGCACGAGATACCCGCCCCAGTTGGCCGGACGTGGCACGTCACCGGGGAACCGCTGCAGCGCGTCCTCCCACCGCACGCGCAGTTCCCCCCGGTCGTCGATGACCTGGGACTGCGCGGATGACCAGGCCCCCAGTTGTGCATCGCGTGGCCGGGATCCGAAGTATTCGTCGGAGGCGGTGTCGGAGAGTGGTTCGGCCACCCCGGTGATCCGGACCTGTCGGTGCAGCGGTTGCCAGTGGAAACACAGTGCCACCCGTGGGTTCTGGTCGATCTGACGCCCCTTGTCGGAGTCGTAGTTGGTGAAGAAGACGAAACCTTCGCCGGTGATCTCCTTGCACAGCATCGTGCGTACGTGGGGCTGGCCGTCGGCGTCGACGGTAGCCACGATCATCGCGTTGGGCTCCTCGATGCCGGCGGCATTGGCCTGCTGTAGCCACTGCTCGAACTGCAGCAGTGGAGAAGGTGCCAGGTCCTGCTCCAGCAGGGGACCGGACATGTAGTCGATCCTGCGTATCTCGTTCATTCGCGCCTCACCGCAGCGTTCATGTCATGTGACTACTAGGTTATTGACCTAAGCGGTCCTACAAGCGCTGGAGTGTGCAGATGAGCGAGTTCGTACCGGGTCTCGAGGGCGTTGTCGCCTTCGAGACGGAGATCGCAGAGCCGGACAAAGAGGGTAGTTCGCTGCGATATCGGGGTGTCGACATCGAGGATCTGGTCGGTCGTGTCTCGTTCGGCAACGTATGGGGGCTGCTGGTCGACAACGAGTTCAACCCCGGGCTACCCCCCGCCGAGCCGTTCCCGATCCCGGTGCATTCCGGTGATGTCCGGGTGGACGTGCAGTCGGCCATCGCCATGCTCGCCCCTGCCTGGGGACTGCGGCCGCTGCTCGACATCGACGACGACACCGCACGCGAGAACCTCTCCCATGTGTCGGTGATGGCCATGAGTTTCGTCGCGCAGTCCGCGCGGGGATTGGGCCAGCCGATGGTTCCACAGGCCGAGATCGACAAAGCCAAGACGATCGTCGAACGGTTCATGGTCCGCTGGCGCGGCGAGCCCGACCCCGCCCACGTGCAGGCCGTGGACGCGTACTTCGTCTCGGCCGCCGAGCATGGGATGAACGCCTCGACGTTCACCTCCCGGGTGATCGCTTCCACCGGCGCGGATGTGGCTGCCGCGATCTCCGGCGCGGTGGGTGCGATGAGCGGGCCTCTGCACGGTGGTGCCCCGAGCCGTGTGCTCGGGATGATCGAGGAGATCGAGCGGACCGGCGACGCCGACGCCTACGTCAAGGGCGTGCTCGACCGTGGTGAGCGGCTCATGGGGTTCGGGCACCGTGTGTACCGCGCCGAGGACCCACGGGCGCGCGTGCTGCGGCGCACCGCCCAGGAACTGAATGCGCCGCGCTACGAGGTGGCCGAAGCGCTCGAGCAGGCCGCGCTGGCCGAACTTCGGGCCCGCCGCCCCGACCGGGTCCTGGAGACGAACGTGGAGTTCTGGGCCGCGATCGTGCTGGACTTCGCAGAAGTTCCGTCCCACATGTTCACATCCATGTTCACCTGTGCCCGTCTGGCCGGCTGGAGCGCGCACATCCTGGAGCAGAAGAAGACCGGGCGCCTCATCCGTCCGTCGGCGAAGTACGTGGGTCCCGCCCCACGGCGTCCCGAGGATGTGCCCGGTTGGGATCCGGAGATGGTCGCGCCGAGCGGCTACCACCCGGAGGTGGGCTTCCGCGTCGAGTAGGTCGGGCAGGGCCGTGGACCCGGCCCGTGGGGTCGGTGCGGCCGTGTCTAGCCTGGGAATGTGAACGATCTGCAGATCCCCGCCGACCTCAAGCCCGCTGACGGCCGCTTCGGCAGCGGCCCTTCCAAAGTGCGTCCCGAGCAGGTCGACGCACTGGTGACCATGGCGCCGACGTATCTCGGCACGTCCCATCGCAAGCCCGGTGTGAAGAACCAGGTCAAGCGCCTGCGGCAGGGTCTGCGCGACCTCTTCTCCTTGCCCGAGGGCTACGAAGTGATCCTGGGCAACGGTGGCTCGACGGCGTTCTGGGACATCGCGACGTTCGGCCTGATCGAAGACCGTGGTCAATTCCTGTCGTTCGGAGAGTTCGGCTCCAAGTTCGCGAAGGCCGCGCAGATCGCGCCGCACCTCGGTGAGCAGGATGTCCGGACCTTCGAACCGGGCACGGCCGGGCCGTTCGCGCCGACCGCCGGCCTGGATGTGTACGCCAGCCCTCACAATGAGACGTCCACCGGCGTCGCCATCGACGCAGTCCGGCCAGATGGTGCCGGTGACGCTCTGGTGATCTTCGATGCCACCTCCGCGGCCGGAGGGCTGCCGGTCCTCGCCGAGGACTTCGACGTGTACTACTTCGCGCCGCAGAAGTGCTTCGCCTCCGACGGCGGATTGTGGTTCGCGCTGATGTCGCCCAAGGCGCTGGAGCGGGCTGCGGCGATCAAAGCCTCGGGGCGGTGGATGCCGGCGTTCCTCGACATCAACATCGCGATCGAGAACTCGCTGCAGGAACAGACCTACAACACACCCGCGCTGGCCACGATCGCACTCATGGCCGAGCAGGTGGACTGGTTCAACGCCAACGGCGGATTGAAGTGGACCACCGAGCGCACGGCCCAGAGCTCGGGAATCCTGTACGACTGGGCGCAGCGCACCGAGTTCACCTCGCCCTACGTGTCCGACCCGGCGCTGCGATCCGCAGTCGTCGGCACGGTGGACTTCGCGGACTCCGTGGACGCCGCGGCGGTGGCGAAGGTGCTGCGCGCGAACGGGATCGTCGATGTCGAGCCATATCGCAAACTGGGCCGCAACCAGTTGCGCGTGGCGATGTTCCCGGCTGTCGACCCGGCCGATGTGGAGGCTCTGACGAGGAGCATCGACTGGGTGGTCGAGCAGGTCGGCTGACTCGCCGGGCGGGCCGCTGCCGGAGTCCGCGCGGGGTCCGGCATAGCCTGAAGAGGTGAGCGACTACCCGACCATGGCCATGCCCCCCGCGCAGGAGCCCGAGCAGCCCCCGGAGGAGCCGAAGGCCTCGCGGTGGCCGATCGTGCTGGCGGTCCTGATAGCGATTGCACTCGGCCTGGGCGCTGGGGCCTTGTGGGCGGCTCGCAGCGGATCCGATGAGCCCGAGCCCTCGCCGAGCGCCACACCTTCGGCCACCCGTTCGGTCTCTGCGACGCCGACGCCGACACCGACCACGCAGGCGCCCACCACACAGGCCCCCACGACGCAGTCGGCGACCCCGACGGCCACCTCGGCGAGTCCGACACCCACGGCCAGCAAGACCCCCAAGCCGACGAAGACGGTCACTCCGCCGCCGATCGAGGAGGAGATCGAACCGACCGAGGTCCCGCCCTCAGCGGTGGACGGTGAGGGAGACTTCGAGACCGATGGCGGGGCTCCCTGACCGTGGACCCACGCAGTCGCCGTCTGGTCACACTGGCGGTCTTGATCGGTCTGGTCGCTCTGCTCGTCGTCCTGGCTGTGGTTCGCTGATGCCTCGCAGGTGGGGTACCGGTGGCAGGTAGTACGGTCGGACATGTGGATGTGCAGCCGCTGGACGAGGACGGTGTCCTCGCCGTCACACTCGGGACCGTCGCGTGGCTCGTGGCGTTCGCGGTGCTGTTCCTCTTCTTCCGGGCTGACCTGCAGGCCAACGGCAGCGAATGGTGGTTGACCGTGTGTCTGGTCGGGGCCGGGCTCGGCGTGGCGGGCCGCTGGTACACGGTTCGGCGGCGCGAGGCCTACCGACGTGCTCGGGAAACCCATGGATGACGAGCAGGAGTACGACGACCTCGTGACCATCGTCGTCGGAGAAGGGCATGCGCAGGCCCCGGTGGTAGAAGAGCACGAATCGTGGCCCGTGGATGAGGTGTGCGCGGCGGCCGTCGACCGTGCTCGTGAGGCGCTGCTGGCGGAGGCCGAGGCCGCTGTGATCGGTGAGCACACGGGGCTGGTCGCCGATGGTCCACTCGTGGTCACGCACTTCTTCGAAGGTCGCGTCCCCGGCTACACGGGCTGGCGGTGGGCCGTCACGGTCACCCGCGCGCCGGAGGACGACACGGTGACGGTTGATGAGACGGCGTTGCTGCCCGATGGTGACGCGCTGCTGGCCCCGGCCTGGGTGCCGTGGAAGAAGCGGATCCAGCCCGGGGACATCGGTGCCGGAGACGTGCTGGTGACGGAGGCCGACGATCCCCGGTTGCTGCTCGGCATGAGCCAGACCGATACGGCAGTCGTGGAGGATGACGACCTGCGCCCAGCGCAGTGGGAAATCGGACTGGGTCGGGTTCGGATGCTGAGCCCGGAGGGCCGCCGAGAGGCCGCGCAGCGTTGGTACCGGGAGGTCGGTCCGCGCTCGGCTGTGGCCAGGGGTGCGGATCTGACCTGTGCGACGTGCGGCTTCCTGCTGCTGATCGGGGGCCCGTTGGGTCAGGCCTTCGGGGTCTGCGCCAACGGCTATTCTCCGGCCGATGGCCGAGTGGTGGCGATGACCTTCGGATGTGGTGCGCACAGCGAAAGCGCTCAGAGTGCCCCGGTACCTGTGGCGCAGACCGTGGTCGACGACGTCGGGTACGACGAACTCGGACCACTGCCGGAGGATGTGGCTGCTGCGGAGGTCCCTGCGGCGGAGCAGGACGCGGAGGGTGTCCCAGCGGCCGAGGGGGACGCGCAGGGTGTCCCTGCGGCGGAGCAGGACGCGGAGGATGTCCGCCGTGAGGCCGAGGGGGACGCGCAGGGTGTCCCTGCGGCGGAGCAGGACGCGGAGGATGTCCCTGCGGCGGAGCAGGACGCGGAGGATGTCCCAGCGGCCGAGCAGGACGCGGAGGATGCGGCTGCGGAGGTCCCAGCGGCCGAGGATGCGACGATGCACGTGCCGGATGCCGAGGAGGACGCATGAAGAAGATGGCCGCAGTGGTGCTGGCGGTGGCTGGGACCGCGGCGTTGGCCGCCTGTGAGAAGCCCCCGCCCGGGGTGACGGTCTTCACCGGCACATCCTCCGAGCGGCTCGCACCTACGTGCTTCAGTTGGGACGGACAGATCGACCCGCAGCAGTGCCTGAACGACGCCGCGCAGAAGGCTGCCAGCGGTCAGACTTCAAGCCTGACAGTTGTACCCGAGAACGTCGTGGGGATCAGCGTCGACACATCGATCGCCGAGCAGGGCTGGTACCCCTCCATCGCCGGCCAGCGCCTCTCGCAGGAGCCGATCACTGAGACGTACTTCCGCTTCTCGTTCCCCAGGGTTCCCGCGAACCCGCAGGGTTACCCCCTGGCGATCATCTCCGAGGGGGAGCAGAAGGGCGTCTGGGCGGTCCGGATGGACGTGCAGGGCTAGGTGTGACGCTCGGCTTGTTGCGGCGTCCTGGTGAGATGTTCTGTCCAGACAGGTTGGTCACGGTAGCGGTGGTCACCGGCATTCCGGTTAGAGATCGGCATCTTGGTTAGAGACACGGCACTCCGGTTAGCCGTATACGGCCGTGGGACTCTAACCAACGTGCCGCCGACTAACCAACATGCCGATCTCTAACCGGACCGTCCAGCCAGATCCTGGCGCAGCCCCGCCAGGGGTCCACAGAAAGCCTGCACCCTCCCAGGAACAACGGCACGGTCGAATCCTCGACGGGCCCACTCCACCGGAAATCCCGCCAGCCGTGTGACCAACCTCCCTGGCCAGAACAGTCTGAGATCGGTATCCACGCTAGTTCCGGTCAGCCATATGCGGCCGTGGGACTCTAACCAACGTGCCTTACGGCCCGCGCCCTCAGACGTCGAGCTGATCGGCCACGGCCCGCAGCAGACGGGCGGTCTTGGCCGCTTTGGCATCGTCGGGATAACGACCGGAGCGCAACTGCCCTCCCACGGAGTCCAGAAGTTTGATGAGGTCCTCCACCACCGGGCTCATCTCTTCGGCGGGTCGACGGCGGGCCTTCGTCACACTGACCTGGTCCAGCACGGTGACCGACAAGGCCTGCTTGCCCTTGCGGCCGTCCACCACTCCGAACTCGACCTTGGCGCCGGGGCGAAGCGTGGTACCGGGCTCCAAGGCGCTGGCGTGGACGAAGACCTCGTCGCCGTCCTCGGCGGCGAGAAATCCGAAGCCTTTCTCCACGTCGTACCACTTCACTGTGCCGGCGGGCATTGCGCAACTCCTGTCATGTGATCAAAAGGCCAGTCTACAAAGTCGGGTGGAGCCGTTTCGGGCGGTCAGTAGTCGCCGGTGGCGGTACCCCCTGCCAGCACTTCAGCGGTGCCGGACAGTCCGAGCCGTGAGGCTCCGGCATTGACCATGTCCACGGCCGCCTCCCACGTGCGAATACCGCCGCTGGCCTTCACCCCCAGCGCGTCACCGACGGTGCGTCGCATCAGTTCCACCGCGTGCGCGGAGGCGCCGCCGGAGGGGTGGAAGCCGGTCGATGTCTTGACGTAGTCGGCGCCGAGGTCAGCACACACCCGGCACACCTCCATGATCTGCAGATCCGACAGCGCCGCGGATTCGATGATGACCTTTAGCACCGTCGCGGGAATCGCCTCGCGCACCGCGCGCACGTCGGCTTGGACCGCGTTCCAGTCTCCGGCGATGACGTTGCCGATATCGATCACCATGTCGACCTCGTCCGCCTTGTCGGTCACCGAACGCGCGGCTTCGGTGGCCTTGATCCCGTCCTTGTGCTTGCCGCTGGGGAAACCGCAGACAGTGGCGACCTTCACCGCGCCGAGCAACTCGCCCGACAGGGGCAGGAACGATGGCGAGACACACACGCTGTAGACGCCGAGGTCGACGGCCTGTCGGCACAGAACCTCCACATCCGCCGTGGTCGCCTCCGGCTTGAGCAGCGTGTGGTCGACCATGCGGGCCATTTCGAGGGGGGTGATCATGTGGTTCCTTCCATCAGAACGCGATGAATTCGAGGCGGTTGCCGAAGGGGTCATGAGTGTGGAAGCGGCGGGTGTCGGGCTGGTCGCCGGCCGGGGTCACATCGTGTCCGGCCGCGCGCAGGCGTTCCACCAAAGCGTCGTAGTCCTTGACCATGATGGCCGGGTGCGCCTGGGTCGCGGGTTGGAAGTCCGGCTGGATACCCAGGTGGAGGTTGAGCGCGTCGCCGGTCAGCCACAGTCCGCCGCGCCTGGCCAGGGCCAGTGGCTTCGGAGTCTCCGCCAGACCGACCAATCCGACCCAGAAGGCGCGAGCAGTGTCCTCCCCTCCCGCCGGAATCGCCACTTGCACGTGGTCGAGGGCGAAGTCCGGTTGCGGCGGGGCCACCACGTCATCGACGATCAGCAGGTCGGCGCCGTCCACGAACCGTTCGGTCATGATGTCCAGCGCCGTGGTCCGGACGTCCGGCTCGAGATCGGAGAATCCCGTCCACACGACCAGCACCGGTGCGTGCTGGCGCGCGAAGTCGCCGAGGCTGTCGGACAGAGCGTCCCAGTTGTGGCCGAAGTAGTCCGGGAAGTCCAGTGATTGCGCGCAGGCGGCGAGAAAGGCCGCCTTGTCGTGCGCGCCACGGGTGTCCAGCGCAACAACCTGGGGCAGGCTCATCCGAGCACCTCCCGGAAACTGTCGTAATGGTCATCGGTGTAGAAGAAGACGTCGTCCTCTCCGACCACGAAGCGCCTGGCTCCGCGGTCGGCCGAGCCAGGGGTCTCGACGGTGTACTCCCGGTACCAGCCGTAGTCCTGCTCCGGCAGGATGCCTTCCCGGTTGCCGAACACCCGGTCATCCTGAGAGTAGGGATAGGGGCCACCGTCGAGGATCACCTCGTAGGTCTCCTGCGCTTCGACGGGCAGTTCCGTGAGTGCGACGCTCGGCAGACCGCTGGTCCCGGCGGCCGCGACCAGCGCGCTCGTCGAGGCGACCGGCGGCGCAGCGGTGTCCGCCGAACAGCCGGCGGTCAGGGCGGCGAGCAGCACGACGACAGCGGCCACCACGGACCTGATCGACGTCATACGGCCGCCAGGAACTCTTCTAGTCCTGCGCGCAACTCAGCGAGCCGCTCAGCCGCCCGCTGCCGGTCGGCCACCACATCCCCGCTGCTCTCCACGACCTCGAGATAGACCTTGAGTTTCGCCTCGGTGCCGCTGGGCCGTGCGATCACCCGACCACCGCCGGCCAGCTCCAGTCGTAGCCCCTCCGTGGGCGGTAGACCGGTGGCAGCCGTGTCTGACAGGTCGGTCATCGAGGCGAGGTCGGCGATCGCGCTGTGGGGGTCGGCCTGCAAGGCCGCCAGCGCACGGTCGCGATCCGACAGATCCTGTACACGGATGCTGATCTGGTCGGTCAAGTGGACGCCATGCTCGGCGGCGAGTTGGTCCAGCAGGTCGGTGATGCTGCGACCCTGGGTCTGCAGGTGAGCGGCGAGTTCGAGCATCCGAACGGAAGCGCTGATGCCGTCCTTGTCCCGAACCGCCGCGGGATCCACGCAGTATCCGAGTGCCTCTTCGTAGCCGAAGACGATGTCGTCGGGACGGGTGATCCATTTGAAGCCGGTGAGGGTCTGCTGGAAGCGCAGGCCGGCTGCGCGTGCGATCGATGCCAACATCGAACTCGACACGATGGTCGTCACCAGGCTGCCCGACACCGGCCCGCGGGCCGCGGTCCACCAGCCGAGCAGCACGCCCACCTCGTCACCTCGCAGCATGCGGAACCCCTCGACCGTCGGGATACCCACCGCGCAGCGATCGGCGTCGGGGTCGTTGGCGATGATCAGATCCGCCCCCACGCCGGCCGCGGACGCCAGCGCCAGGTCCATCGCCCCCGGTTCCTCGGGGTTGGGGAAGGCCACGGTCGGAAACGCGGGGTCGGGGTCGAACTGCTCGGCCACCGGAAAGAGCTCCACGAAGCCGAGCCGGTCGCACACTGTTTCGAAGAGACGTCCCCCGACCCCGTGCATGGCGGTGTACACGACCTTCAACTCGGCGGCGTCGGTGCGGGCCGGATCGGCCAACGAGACCGCGCGCTGCACGTATTCCTCGACGATCTGCTCGCCGAGCCGGGTCCACCCGTCGGACTGCGGGATGTCCGCGAACGCCGGTTGTGCGGCGATCCGGGCGGAGATCTCGGCGTCAGCGGGGGGCACTATCTGCATCCCGTCGCCGAGGTAGACCTTGTACCCGTTGTCCTCGGGTGGGTTGTGACTGGCCGTGACGACGACGCCGGCATCGGCGCCCTGCGCTTTGATCGCGTATGCCAGCACGGGTGTCGGCAGGGCACGCGGCAGCACCTCTGCGGTGAGACCCGCCCCGGCCGCGATGGCTGCGGTCAACTCGGCGAACGCCTCCGAGTTACGCCGCGCGTCGTAGCCGACCACGATCCTCTCGCCGCCGGTGTCCTTGACGTACTGGCACAATCCCGCGGCAGCCTTGGCGACAACGATGTGGTTCATGGCTGCGGGCCCCGGCCCCAGCGGTCCCCGCAGCCCTGCGGTGCCGAATGTCAGCGGCCCGGCGAAGGCGGCCTCGAGCCGTTCGCGGTCGTCGGCGTCGAGCCACTCCTGCAATTGGGCACGGGTGGCGGGATCGGGGTCCTCGGCCAACCAAGCCCTGGCTGCGGCCAGCAGATCCGTCACGCCTGCTCCAGGATCCGGCTGAGCAGGTCCGACAGCCGGGTCGCCGCGTCCTTGCCGGCCTGGAGGACCTCGGCGTGGTGCAGAGCCTCCCCGCTGAGACCTGCCGCGGCGTTGGTCACCAAGGACAGGCCGAGGATCTCCAGGCCCGCGGCACGGGCCGCGATGGCCTCCAGCACGGTGGACATCCCCACCAGATCGGCCCCGAGGATGCCGGCCATGCGCACTTCGGCCGGGGTCTCATACTGCGGGCCGGGGAACTGCGCGTAGACGCCTTCGTCAAGATCCGGATCGACGGTCCGGGCGATGTCACGCAGTCGTCGCGAGTAGGTCTGGGTCATGTCCACGAAGTTCGCCCCGACCAGTGGCGTCGTGGCCGTCAGATTGATGTGGTCGCGGATGATCACCGGTGTGCCGGGGGGCCAGTCCGGGTTCAGGCCGCCGCAACCGTTGGTCAGCACCAGGACCGTACAGCCCGCGGCGGCCGCAGTCCGTACCCCGTGCACCACAGCGTCGACTCCGCGGCCCTCGTAGTAGTGGGTCCTGCCGGCGAAGAACAGCACGTTCTTGTCTCCCACGGCGCAGCTCCGCAAGGACCCGCTGTGGCCGGTCACAGCAGATGCCGCGAACCCCGGCAACTGCTCGTAGGGGATGTCAGCCGTCACCGGGAAGGAGTCCGCGGCGCCGCCCCAGCCGCTTCCCAGTACGACGGCGATGTCATGGCGTTCCAGCCCGGTGCGCTCTGCGATGGCGGCCGCCGCCTGCGCAGCCAGTTCCTCAGCGGTGGTCACGCGGCCAACCCTACGCGCTCACAGAGGTTGATGGCCGCCGGTTGAGTGGGTGGGCTCAGGGGCCGATCGACGAGCAGGGTCGCGTACGTAGGTCCCGTACATAGTCCTCGGGGGCGCCGGCGACCTCCGCGGCGTCGGCGATCATTCCCAGATACCGCGCCGAGGGCAGCCCGCCCTCATAGTCGTTGAGCACGTAGAGCCACGCGACAGCATCACCCTCGAGGGTCAGCACCCGGACCCGGATCTTCGAGTAGATGCCGAGTTCGGTCCCCTCCCACTGGTCCATGAGATGTTCGTCCATCTCGTTGACGTCGTAGAGCATCACGAACACCTGATGGCCGGGATCCTCGACGACTGTTGCCAGCGCCCCCTCCCAGCTCATGTCCGCCCCCCCGAACGTGAGTCGCCATCCGTCCAGCCACCCGACGCCGGCGGCAGGCGAATGGGGGGCGATCTCCAGCATCCGTTCGGGGTCCATGCTCGAGCCGTAGGCCGCATAGAGGGTCACGTTCGAAGGGTAGCGCCCGGCACCCGGTGCGCATGCAGCGCCGCGCATTCGTGAGGTCGGTGGATCGGTGCTGCAATTGATGGCATGAGCAACCTCGAACGGCGTCCGGCCGAGCAGACGTGCGAAGGCCACAGGGCAGGGGAGGTCTCACCTGCCGCCCAGCAGTTGGAGCCGCGTGACGTGCCACTAGGGGGGACGCGGGCGATGTCTGTGCGCCGGACCCTGCCTCATAAGCGGATCCGTACGGTGGGAGCGTGGTGCTTCGTGGACCACTTCGGTCCGGACGACGTGACGATGTCGGTGCCGCCGCATCCCCACACCGGCCTGCAAGCGGTCTCCTGGCTGTTCGCCGGAGAGGTCGAGCACCGGGACAGCCTCGGATCGTGGCAGCGCGCTCGCGCCGGCGAACTCAATCTCATGACCGCCGGCCACGGGATCGCGCATTCGGAGTACTCAGTCGGTGAAGGGCCCCTGCACGGCGCACAACTGTGGGTGGCGCTGACCGACGAGGTGCGCGACCGGGCACCGGCATTCGCCCACCATGCCGATCTTCCCGTGGTGGAGGACGGTGGTATGCGCGCAGTGGTGATCGTGGGTGAGTTCGCGGAGGCGGTGTCGCCGGCTGCTGTGTACTCGCCGCTGGTGGGCGCGCAGATCGAGGTGACGGAGGATGTCGTTGTGCCCGTCGAGCCGGATTTCGAGTACGCCGTGCTTGCGGTGGATGCCGATGTGACCGTCGCAGGTGAGCCGGTTCCACGGGGGGCTCTGCAGTACCTCGGGTGGGGTCGGGACCACGTGGGTCTGCGGGCCGAGAGCGGTACCCGCGTGCTCTTGCTGGGCGGCGAGCCCCTGGCCGAGGACCTGTTGATGTGGTGGAACTTCGTGGGTCGCACCCACGACGAGATCGTGCGTGCGCGCGAGGAGTGGGAAGCCGGGTCCGACCGTTTCGGGGTGGTGGCCGGGGATCCCAATCCGCGCCTTCCGGCGCCTGGGCTACCGACGGTGGTCTTGAAGCCGCGTCCGTCGCGCCGGTAGCGCGCAACCGGGGCCGGGCGAGGTGCCTCAGGCCTGCATCAGATCCCCGTACTCCTGCACCCGCGCCATGGTCTCGGTGAAAAGGAACTGTTCGGTGAGACCCTCTCGGACCTCGTCCCAGGTCACCGGGGTGGCGGCGAACGGCAGGTCCTTGCCGCGCAGGGAATAGGGGGTGATCGTGGTCTTCGCGGGGTTGTTCTGGCTCCAGTCGATGAAGACCCGTTTCTCCCGCTTGGACTTCGTCATCGTGGCCACGATGGCTTGGGGATGGGCGTTGGACAGGTCCCCCGCCATCGAGCGGGCGTAGTGCAGGACGGCATCGGCATCCATCGGCTCCGGGAAGGGAACGTACAGTTGCATACCCTTCGAGCCGCTCGTGACCGGTACGGCAGACAGACCATCGGACGTCAGGTAGTCGGCGACGAGTAGCGCCACCTCGCAGCACTGCGCCAGGCCGGCACCCGGGCCGGGGTCGAGGTCCACGACGAGCCGGTCGCACCGCCCGGGCTCACGCCATTGCGGCGTGTGCAGCTCCAGCGCATTGATCTGGGCCGACCACACCACGGCCGCCACCTCATCGAACACCGGGTAGTGGATGGAACTGACCACCATCTCGGGAATCCACTCGGGCATACCGTCCGGAGCGTTCTTCTCGAAGAAGGACTGATGCCCGATCCCGTGCGGGAATCGGATCCTGGTCACGGGACGCCCCGATGTCTGCTCGATGATTTGGGGACCGATGGTCGCGTAGTAGTCGATCACCTGGCTCTTCGTCACGTTGAGTTTCGGGTACATCACCTTGGTCAGGCTGGTCAGCCTGACCTGGCGGCCCTCCACTTGCGCGACGATGGCTGACATACAACCCGACTCTAGTTGCCGTACGGACAAATGACCTGGTCAGAAGGATGAACTGTTGATGACACTGGCATAGCGCACCCGAGACAGAGCATGCTAGGTGGGTGCGTGCGATATGGAAGGGCTCGATCGCCTTCGGTCTGGTGTCCGTGCCGGTGAAGGCGTACACCGCCACGGAGGACCACGACGTGCGGTTCCACCAGGTGCATTCCCTCGACGGCGGGCGCGTGAAGTACAACCGCGTGTGCAGGGAATGTGGCAAGGTGCTGGAACTCGCTGAGATCTCCAAGGCCTACCAGGTGCCCGACGGCCCGACGGTCGTGCTGACCGACGAGGATTTCGCGGGTCTCCCGGTCACGTCCTCGAAGGAGATCGACGTCGTCGAGTTCGTGCCGTCCAATCAGGTGGACCCGGTGCGTTTCGACAAGTCGTATCTGCTCGAACCAGACGAACGGTCGCTGAAGCCCTACGTGCTGCTGCGTCAGACCCTGCAGGACACCGACCTCACGGCGATCGTGAAGGTGAGCCTGCGGCAGAAGCAGCAGCTGGGCGTGCTGCGGGTGCGGGAGAACGTGTTGATGCTGCAGACGATGCTGTGGCCCGACGAGGTGCGGGCCGCCCACTTCGACATCCTCGACCAGGAGGTCGACGTGCGCCCCCAGGAACTGGCCATGGCGTCCTCGCTGGTCGAGTCGTTGGCTGGCGACTTCGACCCCGATCAGTACCACGATGACTACCGGGAGCAGTTGCTGGCCCTGATCGACACGAAGGTTCATGGCGGGGAGGGCATCGTGGCCAGCGACGCGCCGACGTCCTCGGGCGGCGACGTCGTCGACCTGCTCACCGCGCTGCGGCAGTCCCTCGAGCGGGCGGGCACGACTCAGCAGTCCGCGCCCCGCAAGACTCCGGCCGGGAAGGTGGCGACGAAGAAGGCGCCGGCCAGGAAGGCGGCAGCGAAGAAGGCGCCGGCCAAGAAGGCCGCAGCGAAGAAGGCAGCAGCGAAGAAGGCGCCGGCCAAGAAGGCAGCGACGAAGAAGGCGCCGGCCAAGCGCACCCGGAAGACCGCATGAGCGGCATCCCACAGTCGGTCGTCGTCGTCGGAGGCGGGCCCGGGGGGTACGAGGCCGCACTCGTCGCAGCCCAGTTCGGGGCGGATGTCACGGTCATCGAGTCCGGCGGGATCGGGGGCGCGGCGGTGCTCACCGATTGTGTGCCGAGCAAGACGCTCATCGCCACGTCCGATCGTGTGGGTCGCGTCAACATGTCCGGCGAACTCGGGATCCGGGTCGGCGGAGAGATCCCCGGCCCGGGAACGGTGAGTGTGGATCTGGAACTGCTGAACAAGCGCGTGCTGGACCTCGCGGCCGCCCAGAGCGACGACATCGCCGGCCGCCTGCGCGATGCCGGGGTCCACATCGTGGAGGGGCACGGGCGCCTGGTGGATGCGCACACCGTTGCCGTGGGGGACCGGACCTTCCACGGCGACGTCATCCTGCTGGCCACCGGAGCCGCCCCGCGAGAACTCCCCACCGCCGTGCCGGATGGCGAGCGCATTCTCACCTGGCAGCAGTTGTACGACCTCACCGAACTCCCCGAGCGGCTCATCGTGGTGGGGTCGGGGGTCACCGGCGCGGAGTTCGCAGGTGCCTACACCGCGCTGGGCAGCGAGGTGGTGCTGGTGTCCTCGCGGGAACGTGTGCTGCCCACGCAAGATCCAGACGCGGCGGAGGTGCTCGAGGTCGTTCTGCAGCACAGAGGCATGGAACTCGCCCCGCAGACCCGGGCCGAGTCGGTCGAGCCCACCGGCGCTGGTGTGATCGTCACGTTGCAGGACGGTTCCCGACTGGTGGGGACGCACTGTCTGATGGCAGTGGGTGCGATCCCCAATACCGCCGACCTCGGGTGTGACCGGGTCGGGGTCGCCCTTGACGACAACGGCTACATCCAGGTCGACCGGGTCTCCCGGACCAGTGTGAACGGGATCTACGCCGCCGGCGACTGCACCGGGGTCATGCCCTTGGCCAACGTCGCTGCGATGCAGGGGCGGATCGCCATGTGGCACGCATTGGGGGAGGCCGTGTCGCCCCTCAACCTCAAGGTCGTCAGCAGCAACGTGTTCACCGACCCCCAGATCGCCAGCGTCGGGGTCACCCAGGCCGAGGTGGACTCCGGGGTGGCACGGGCGCATGGCATCAAACTGCCGCTGGCCACCAACGCGCGGGCGAAGATGCAGGGATTCGAGGACGGGTTCGTCAAGATCTTCTGCCGCGTCTCCGGGACCGTGGTCGGCGCCGTGATCGTGGCCCCCGGGGCCAGTGAGTTGATCTATCCGCTGGCTCTGGCCGTGGAACTCGGGCTCAACGTCGACGATCTTGCGACGACGTTCGCCGTGTACCCGTCGCTCAGCGGGTCGATCGCGGAGGCAGCCCGCAGGCTGCACCAGGTGGACTAGCACGCCGCGCATCGGTGCAGGCGGGAGTGCCAACCTGCAGGTATGGGCTTCCTGCATCACGACCGCAATCTGGAACAGGTCCTCGCGCCGATCACGATGATCCGCGGTGGCAGCAGTCGGGGGTTCTACTTCGAGGGCAAGAACGTCCCCGAGCCCGGTGAAGGGCTCGAGGAGTTCCTCCTCGCGGTGCGCGGGTCACCGGATCCCATGGGGATGGACGGTTTGGGTGGGGACACGATCCTGCAATCGAAGACCGCGATCGTGTCCCCGTCAGCGCGGCCGGACGCAGACGTCGACTACACGTTCGTCCAGATCTTCCCCGACCAGCCGGCCACCGTCACCTACAAGATGAACTGCGGGAACATCTCGGCCGGAGTGCCGGTCTTCGCGCTCATGAAGAACATGCTCGGCCATGTCGCGGACGGCTCGCTGACGGTGCGGGCCTTCTCCACGAACACCCAGAAGATGATGTACATGACCCTCGACGTGCTCAACGGCGAGGCGTGCGTGGACGGCTCAACGACGGTGGGTGGGATCCCCGGGACCGGGGCCAAGATCCTCGTCGACTTCCGGGATCAGGGCGGGGGCTTCACGGGGGCGACGTTCCCGACCGGCAGACTGGTGGACACGGTCGGGATGAGTGATGGATCGACTGTCGACGTGACGATCGTCGACATGGTCAACATCTGCGGATTCTTCGACGCCGAGCAGTTCGGCATCGGCTGCACGGGGTTCGAACTCCCCGCGCCGGACGGCAGCATCGTGACCCCCGATGGAATGCTCGACCGCTTGACGGAACTGCGTCTGAAGATCGCCGAACTCATCGGCTGGAACGACTACACCCTGGACACGATCGGCAAAGCCACGCTGCCCTTCGCGGTCTCAGTGGCCAAACCGGCGGACTACACGGACATGGACGGGCGCACGGTGTCGGCCGCGGACATCGACCTCGTTGCGCGGTTCTATCTGGAATCGATCATGCACACCGCCGCCCCGGGCAGTGGTTCGACATGCCTGGCTGCGGCTGCGGCCGTGCCCGGCACGGTGCCGAACTCGGTGCTGGGCGAGGGGGACATGCGCTCCGGCGAAGGTGGTGACTTCACGCTCGGGCACCCTTCGGGGGTGTTCACGCTGCACGTGGAGCCACAACTGGGCGACGACCCGTTGGCGGTGACGTACGCCGAGTTGAGTTTCCCCCGCACCGCCCGGATCATCCTGGACGGAACGGTCTACATCAAGAACAACCGGGCCCCGGAACTCACTGCCTGGCAGGAGGCTGATGAGATCACAGCGGCGAGCTTCTTCCTTCGTGGCGACGACATCACGGTGCAGAAGTAGGCTCACCAGCCGCCGAAGTCCCCGCCGCCGCCGAAGTCCCCGCCCCCGAAGTCGCCACCGCCGAAGTCGCCACCGCCGAAGTCCATGCCGGAATCGCCGGCGGACCAGCCGCTGTCGTACCCGCCGTAGTACATGCCGCCGGTCATCATGTTCCCCAACATCGTGCCGACGAGAATCGTGGAGAACAGGTCCATGCCACTGTTGCCGTAGTAGCCGCTGGCGTACCCGCCGTACTGCGGTCCCGCCTGCCAGTACGGCTGCCGGCCACCGGTCGTGGCCGGGACCATCCGGATCTCGGGGTCGAGACCGTCGTCGATCGCTGCGGCACAGGCGGCGCAGGCCGGGACATCACGGGGCGCGGTCGTGCCCATGGGTGTGTAGCTCACGTCCCGCACGCTCAGCCCATGGCGGGGGTCGAAGAAGCACGGTGGTCGCCGCTCCGGCAGCGGCTCCCCTGCCAGCCGTGCCTGCACGCAGGCAACCCGGAAACGGCCCTCGTCCAATGACTCGGTGACCGTGGCGGCCTGAGACGGGTTCGTCATGGTGTCGGAGGCACGCTTCGCCTTGTCGTACTCGTCGAGTGCCGCCATCCAGTCCGCGCGGTTCTCATCGGTGGTGATGGCCGCAGAATCCACGGAGTCCA
Source organism: Actinomycetota bacterium (assembly GCA_020636995.1). GTDB lineage: Bacteria > Actinomycetota > Actinomycetes > S36-B12 > UBA10799 > JADKAV01. The sequence continues at coordinate 37,814 of JACJWU010000002.1, forward strand.
AGGACTCGCCGAACGCGGTGATGTCTTCGTCGACGGTCTCCTTGACCGACGCCAGAGCCTCGGCGGCTGCCTTCTTCTTGCGTCGCGAACCCATGAACACCAGGCCGCCGGCGCCCGCGGCCAGGCCACCGAGGACGAGCAGCGGTACGAGTGCGCTGCCCCCCGATGACGTCTGGCCAGCCGGTTCACTGACGGTGCCGCCGCTGTCGATCGTCTCGACGTTGGTCACGAACTGGCTGAGGACGGCGTAGACACCGTTGCCCTGCTGCTGCTGGAAGGCAGAGGTGGCCGCCGATGAGGATGTGGACCGGAACTGGTTGCCGACCACTGCCGCGTACGTACCCGGCTCGCCGACGGTGCTCTGCAGGTATCGCACGACGTCTTCGGTGCTCTGGGAGCCCTTGGCGGCCTCCGGGAGTATCGCGATGAACACGGACGAACCGCTGCTGCGGATCTGTTCGGACAGGTCGGCGGCTTGAGCGTCGGTCAGGGCGTTCTCCGCCTCAGGGTCGTTGTAGACCGGATCGGAACGCAGCGCGCTCACGACGTCGTCGACGGTCGTCGCGGCGGCCGGGCTCGCGACCCATCCGACGAGTAGCAGGGGTAGTAGTGCCAACAGCACCCGTCGCATGGCCCGCCTCCAGGTGGCTAGTCCTTGATCTCGCAGAGAACCGTCCCTGTAGGAACTGTACTTCCGATTTCGGCATTCAGCCCAGTAACCGTGCCCGCCTTGTGGGCATTCAGCGGCTGTTCCATCTTCATCGCCTCGAGGACCACCACCAACTCACCGGCCTCGACCGTCTGACCCTCTTCGACGGCGACCTTGACGATCGTGCCCTGCATGGGGGCGGTCAGGGAATCACCCGACGCCCCGCCGCCGGAGGACTTCTTGGCGCGCTTGGCCGGCCGCTTGCCGCCCCCCGTGGCCGCCGCCGTGGTGCCCACCGACAGCGCTGCCGGCAGAGTCACCTCGATGCGCTTGCCGCCGACCTCCACGGTGACCGCCTGCCGCTCGCCCTCGCCCTCCTCGGCGTCGACGCCCCCGTCGTAGGGCGGGATCTGATTGTCGAAACTCGTCTCGATCCAGCGGGTGTGCACCGTGAATGGCTGCTTGGGGTCCAGGGGCGCGAAGGCCGGGTCTTCTACCACCACCCGGTGGAAGGTGAGCGCGGTCGCGATGCCCTCGACCTCGAACTCCGCGAGTGCCCGGCGGGCGCGCTCGAGTGCCTGTTGCCGGTCGGCCCCCGTCACGATGAGCTTGGCAAGCAGGGAGTCGAAGTTGCCTCCGATGACGTCGCCGGTGGTGAATCCGCCGTCGAGGCGCACGCCAGGACCGGACGGTGGCTTCCAGACCGTCAGCACGCCTGGCGCGGGCAGGAAGTTGCGTCCCGGGTCCTCGCCGTTGATGCGGAACTCGAACGAGTGGCCGCGCAACTCGGGGTCGTCGTAGCCGATCTCCTCACCGTCCGCGATCCGGAACTGCTCGCGCACCAGGTCGATACCGGCGACCTCCTCGGTCACCGGGTGCTCGACCTGAAGACGGGTGTTGACCTCCAGGAACGAGATCGTGCCGTCCTCGCCCACGAGGAACTCGCAGGTCCCTGCCCCGACGTAGCCGGCTTCCTTCACGATGGCCTTGCTTGCACGGTAGAGCTCGGCGATCTGCGCCTCGGACAGGAACGGGGCCGGGGCCTCCTCGACCAACTTCTGGTGGCGGCGCTGCAACGAGCAGTCGCGAGTGGAGACCACCACGACGTTGCCGTGCATATCGGCGAGCACCTGGGTCTCGACATGGCGCGGGTTGTCCAGATAGCGCTCGACGAAGCACTCGCCGCGACCGAATGCCGCCACGGCCTCTCGCACCGCGGAATCGTACAGTTCCGGCACCTCATCAAGGGTGCGGGCGACCTTCAGGCCACGACCCCCACCGCCGAAGGCTGCCTTGATCGCGATCGGCAGGCCGTTCTCCTTGGCGAACTCGACGACCTCATCCGATCCGGACACGGGGTCGGAGGTGCCGGCCACCAGCGGGGCGCCAGCGCGCTGCGCGATGTGGCGGGCGGACACCTTGTCGCCGAGGGACCGGATGGCCGAGGGCGGCGGTCCGATCCAGATGAGGCCCGCGTCGATGACGGCCTGCGCGAAGTCGGCGTTCTCGGACAGGAAGCCGTAGCCGGGGTGGACGGCGTCGGCGCCCGAACGCTTCGCGACGTCGAGCAGTTTGTCCACCACGAGGTAGGTCTCGGCAGCGGTCTCGCCGTCCAGCGAGTAGGCCTCATCGGCGGCCTTGACGTGTAGGGCGTCACGGTCGGAGTTGGCGTAGACGGCCACACTGGCCAGCCCGGCGTCCCGGCAGGCCCGCGCGACGCGGATGGCGATTTCCCCACGGTTTGCGATCAGCACTTTGCGCACACCCCGAGTCTAGGCGGCTGGGGTCCGGCAGCGGGGGCGGGGCAGAGATCTGCCGGACCCAGACCGCTGGGGGCGCCGGTCCCGTCTGGCCTCCCGCGCCGGTTGATTGCTGCAGGGTTGCGGGTTTCGGACCGGCAAACCCGTAACCGCGCAGCAATCAACGCCGGCAAGTGCCCGATGCCAGCCCATCGGGCGTGCCACGTAGCATGCCAGCGTGCGTCTGATCCTCGCGTCCGCTTCGCCGTCCCGCCTGCGGTTGTTGCGCGCTGCCGGCATCGACCCGGAGGTGGTGGTCAGCGGGGTCGATGAGGACGCCCTGATGGTGGAGCTGGGCGATGCGGCGCCCACGGAGGTGGCTGTGCACCTGGCGCAGGCCAAGGCGAAGTGGGTCGCTGCGCGCCACCCGGGTCGCCTGGTGCTTGGGGCGGACTCGGTGCTGGACCTCGACGGCCGCAGTCTTGGCAAGCCGCTCACGCCCGAGGTCGCGTACGAGCGCTGGCACGAACTGCGTGGACGCTCTGCGTACCTGATCACCGGCCACTGCTTCATCCATCCCGGTGGTGAGGTGTCGGCGGCGGCGAGCACCCGGGTGGATTTCGCCGACATCGACGATGAGGAGATCGCCGCCTACGTCGCTACGGGGGAGCCACTGCAGGTGGCTGGCGGCTTCACCCTGGACGGGTACGGCTCGGCCTTCGTCGTGGGCGTGGACGGCGATCCGGCCAATGTCATCGGCCTGGGGATCCCGCTGCTGCGGCGGATGGTCCGCGACGCGGGGCTGCGCTGGACGGACTTGTGGGAGTCCCCGTGACCTGAGGGGTCCTTGGGTGGCCTGACGTCTGCTGGGACATGCGCGCCCGCCGATGGAGGTCCTCGCGTGTCAGACCGGTGTGACGACCAGTCGCCCGTCGCCGTCGCCCTGGTAGCGCAGTCCGTCTGCCGTCGCCGGATCCCCGTCGTAGGTGACCGGTACGCATTCGTCGTCCCAGCAGGCGTAGACATGGGCAGGGCCGACCAGTGGCTGCTGAGGTCTCAACGCCTCGTCGGCGGGCACCACGGCCGTATCCACGTGGAACTCCAGACGGGCGGCGGTGACCCGCAGCCATTCCGGCCGCACGACCACCCGGACACCTTTCGTGGGCACCTTGCGGGCCTTGGGGCGGATGACCACGATGTCGTCGGCCGGCACCGGGCCGATGAACCAGTGGCCGTTGTTGCGTTCGGCGGGGACCAGGTCCTCGGCACGGGCCTGCGCGAGCGCCACGGAGATCCCCGCATCGTCCAGTCGGGCGGTGCGCGAGGCCAGGCGCGGCCATGGGGTGAGCGTCGACTCCATCTGGTCACTGATGAACTCGGCAGCGATCTCGGCAGTCGCGTGCACGTAGGCGGCCTGCCGCTCCGGGGGCATCCCGGGGAGGTAGCGGGGGCCCAGGTAGCGCAGCAACTTGCGTCGGTAGAGGTCCGTGATGATCTCGTCGGCGTGCTCCGGCACCTGCTTGGCCGACCGCATGATGTCGGCGACGCTGTGTCCGTGGGCCAGCGGATCCCGGGGGGCGTAGGAGATGTTGGTGCCCTCCCGCCCCATGTAGTGGTAGCCCAGTCGTTCCCCGAACCGGCTGATCCGGCCACCGCCCACATAGGCCCGGGCTACGAGTTGTCCGTCCTCCAACGGCACCCGGTCCTCAGTGAAACGAAGGCCCAGGGCCTCGAAATAGGCCCGCCGGAAGAGCTTGTGCGGCGTCAGGCTGTGGAACGCTTCCCGCGGGTCGAGGTCGATCGCGCTGTGGAACACCGGCTCCCGGGTGGTGTAGGAGTGTCCCTCCGACAGCACCACCGGTAGCACCATGTCGCTGGAATGCTCGTCGGCGAAGGAAACCAGATCGGCCAGCAGCGTGGGTTCGCACCAGTCATCGGCGTCGGCGAAGAACAGGTAGCGGCTCTCGCTGACGTCGATCCCGACGTTGCGCGGCCGACCAGGCCAGCCGGAGTTCGGCTGGTGGATGACGTGGAACCGCTGGTCCTCGGCCGCGATCTCGTCGCACAGCGTCTCGGAACCGTCGGTCGAACCGTCGTCGACCAGCCACACGTCGAAGGACTCCGAGGTCTGCCGCTGCAGACTGTCCAGGAGTTCAGGCAGGTACGGGGCCTTGTTGAAGACCGGGACGATGACGCTGACGTCGATCACGGCTGGGGGATTCCTGATCGCCACCATGCGCCCGGCCCAGGGGCCGGGGTCTGCCGCATGACCGGCCGCGCCCAGTTCGACGGCTGGGGCTCGTCAGCCGCCGTCGGGGCGCTGTGAGCCGCCGTCAGCAGCGCCACCACCACCGCCAGCTCCTCGTCGCTGGGGTTGCCGTGGGAGACCTCGATGTTCACAGGGGAATGTTCCCATGCTTCTTGGGGGGCAGCACCTCGCGTTTGGTGCGAAGGGCCCGTAGCGCCTGGACGACCTGGATCCGGGTTTCGTGCGGCATGATCACACGGTCGACGTATCCGCGGTCGGCTGCCAGGTAGGGGTTGGCCAGGGTGTTGTCGTACTCGGCGATGAGCCGCGCCCGCTCGGCATCCGGGTCGGCCGCAGCGGCCACCTCCTTGCGATACAGGATGTTCACTGCGCCCTGGGCGCCCATCACGGCGATCTGGCCGGTGGGCCACGACAGTTCGATGTCGGCACCGAGGTGCTTCGAGCCCATGACGACGTACGCTCCGCCGTACGCCTTGCGGGTGATGATCGTGACCTTCGGGACAGTGGCCTCCCCGTAGGCGTAGATCAGCTTCGCGCCGCGGCGGATGATCCCGTTCCACTCCTGGTCGGTGCCGGGAAGGAAGCCGGGCACGTCGACGAAGGTGATCACCGGGACGTTGAACGCGTCGCAGGTGCGCACGAAGCGCGACGCCTTCTCGCTGGCGTCGATGTCCAGGGTGCCGGCGAACTGCATCGGCTGGTTGGCCACCACGCCCACCGACCGTCCCTCGACCCGGCCGAAGCCGATCACCATGTTGGGAGCCCATAGCGGCTGGACCTCGAGGAACTCGCCGTCGTCGAGGACGTGCTCGATCACGGTCTTGATGTCGTAGGGCTGGTTGGGGGAGTCCGGGATGATCGTGTCGAGTTCGCGGTCCTCATCGGTGATGTCGAGGGTCGCGGGGTTGTCGAAGACCGGTGCCGGATCCATGTTGTTGCTCGGCAGGTAGCTCAAGACGTTCTTGACGATGTCGAGGGCGTCCTGTTCGTCGTTGCCCATGAAGTGGGCGACCCCGGACTTGCTGTTGTGGGTACGGGCACCACCGAGTTCCTCGAACTCCACGTCTTCGCCGGTGACGGTCTTGATGACGTCGGGGCCGGTGATGAACATGTGCGAGGTCTTGTCGACCATCACGGTGAAATCCGTGATGGCCGGGGAGTAGACCGCACCGCCGGCACACGGGCCCATGATCAGGGAGATCTGCGGAACGACGCCGGAGGCATGGACGTTGCGCTGGAAGATCTCCCCGTACAGGCCCAGGGACACCACACCCTCCTGGATGCGCGCTCCGCCGGAGTCGTTGATGCCGATCACCGGAACGCCGGTGTTCATGGCCATGTCCATGACCTTGACGATCTTCTCGCCGAAGACCTCGCCGAGGCTGCCGCCGAAGACGGTGAAATCCTGCGCGAACACGCACACCGGCCGGCCGTCGATGGTCCCGTAGCCGGTGACCACGCCGTCGCCGTACGGCCGGTTCTTGTCCAGGCCGAAGTTGTTGGAGCGGTGACGGGCGAGTTCGTCGAGCTCCACGAAACTGCCCTCGTCGAGCAGCCACTCGATCCGCTCGCGTGCGGTCATCTTCCCGCGTGAGTGCTGCTTGTCGATCCCCCGCTGACCACCGGCGACGGCTGCGACCTCGCGGCGAGCGGCGAGGTCGGCCAGTTTCCCGGCGGTGGTGGTGAGGTCCGGACTCGAATCTGCCGATTGGGCGCTCATGATTTGTACGGTAGCAACGTGAACACTGATCGATTCCACGCGGTGACCGACGTCTGTGCCCGGATCGGGTGGCCGGCTCCGGAGGTCGTGGCGACCACCGGCTCGACCAACGACGATCTGGTGGGGCTGCCGGGACACGGGTTGGTCCGGATCGCACAGGTGCAGACGGCAGGACACGGCCGGCTGGCCCGTACCTGGGTGAGCCGCCCGGGTGAAGGTTTGACCTTCTCGGTGCGGCTGGACGTGCCCAGCACAGTCAGCGCGTGGGGCTGGATCTCACTTCTGGCCGGTGTGGCGGTTGCGGACGCGGTGCGGGACGCCGGCGGCACGGACGTCTCGGTGAAGTGGCCCAACGACGTCGTGGCCCGCAGCGGCAAACTCGCCGGCATCCTGTCGGTGCGTGATGGCTCGAGTGTGATCGTCGGGATGGGGATCAATCTCGCGTTCGCCGGCGAACGGCCGGACCCGAAGGCCGTCAGCGTCGCCGAGGTCGGCGGTGACCCCGACCCGGACGCGCTGGCAGCCACTGTGGTGGGCAACCTGCACGGTTGGTGGACCCGCTTCGTGGAAGCCGCCGGGGACGCGCGTCGGTGCGGACTGGCGGACGCCTACGCAGGGCAGTGCGTCACGCTCGACCGCCATGTCGAGGTGAGCACCCCGGGCGAGACCTGGCGCGGACGTGCGGTGGACATCGACGAGCAAGGTCGGCTGCTGGTCGACCGCGAGGGGATCGTGCGCACGGTCGACGCTGCGGATGTGACGCTGAGCTGAGGCGTTCCAGGGGGTGGGCCGGTCATCCGGGCCGCTTTGGTGAGCGCTCGCCGGCCGTATCCGGCTGACTGTTCTGTCCAGGGAGGTGGCAGATCCAGGCCAATCTGGTCGCGGTGGCGCTTGATACCCCGCCACGAGGCGTTGGCCCGGTTGCAGGGTCGGTCAGGGTCTTTGTGGACAGTCCGGTTAGAGATCGGCATGTTGGTTAGTCGGCGGCAGGTTGGTTAGAGTCCCACGGCCGTACAGGGCTAACCGGAGTGCCGTGTCTCTAACCAGGATGCCGATCTCTAACGGGAATGTGCGATGACCACCGCGAGGCCGGCGTAGTACTGCACCGCCTGGCGCACGAAGCCCGCGGCGGTCGCGCGTGTGCACCGAAGGCGTGATCTTATGCCCCGGACGTGGCACGATTCGCTTATGGGCTACCCGCAGAAACTGCTCGGCAATGACGAACAGATCCAGTTCGAGTTGCGTCCGGCATGGAAAACGCTGATCTGGCCGGTGATCTGGCTGCTGGTCATCATCGGCGTGTTCGCCTACCTCATGGGCAAGGTGAACTCGTGGTTCGACGGCTCGACAGCAACGATCATGCTGTGGGTCATCGGGGTGGCGGCTCTGATCGCCCTGATCGTGCTGGTCATCCGGCCGTTCCTGTTCTGGTGGACGACCCAGTACGTATTCACGAACCGCCGGATCATCATCCGCACGGGCATTCTGTCCCGAAAGGGCCGGGACATGCCCTTGTCGAAGGTCAACGACGTCTCGTTCGACAACACCGTGTGGGAGCGACTGCTCAACACCGGCACCCTGATGGTGCAAAGTGCTGCGGAGAGCGGACAGCTGATCATCGAGAACATCCCCGATGTCGAGAATGTGCAGCGAGAGGTCTACCGGCTGCACGACGAGGACGACGCCTTCCGGCGGGCCCGTTCCAGCGGTATCGATCCCAGTCCGCCGACCAACGAATCGTGACAGAGAACCCGGGCCACGAGGAGCACGACCCAGCAGTCACCCGATTCCAGGAGCGCCTGCTCGGCGGCCCCATCAAGTACACACGGGAAGAGGTCGCGAAGGATGCCGGCGTCCCGCTTGAGTCGGCCCGGGTCCTGTGGCGCTCCATGGGGTACGCCGATGTCGGAGAGGCCCGAGCTTTCACCGACGCCGATGTCGCGGCACTGCACCGCATGCTGCACCTGATCGATGTGGGACATCTCGATGGGGACACCGCCAGCGATCTGGTGCGCGGGTTGGGACAGACGACCGCCCGGCTCGCGGACTGGCAGGTCAACTCCCTGGCCGGCCACCTTGAGCGCCGGGAGATCCTCGACGTCGCCGATGGCTTGGCCATAAGCACCCTGGACACCTTCTCCGACGAACTCGATGAGCTGCTCCCGGATCTTGAGGCGTTGCTGGTCTACGTGTGGCGCCGGGCGTTGGCGACTGCCGTCACCCGTGCGGCCACCACAGGTGTGGAATCCGCGGACGGCGCCGAGGCCGGGGTGATGTCGGTGGGGTTCGCCGACATGGTCGGCTATACGCGGCTGTCCCGCCGGCTGCCCGAGAAGGACCTCGCGCGACTGGTGCAGCGTTTCGAAGGTGTCAGCGCCGACGTGGTGGCAGCGTGCGGCGGCCGCTTGGTCAAGACGGTGGGCGACGAGGTTCTGTTCACGACGACGACCGCTGAACAGGCTGCCGACATCGCCTTGCGGCTGCACGCCACCCATGCCGAGGACGACAGCGTGCCGGAGGTTCGCGTCGGTTTGGCCACGGGGCAGGTGCTGTCTCGCATGGGCGATGTGTTCGGCACGACCGTCAACCTGGCCAGTCGTCTGACCGCCATGGCCAAGCCCGGTGGCACGCTGGTGGACGCCGAGACGAGGGCGCACCTGCAGGACGATCCGCACTACGTCCTGCGGGGCCAACGGGGACGCCCGGTCCGCGGCTTCGGGGTCCTGCGCGCCTTCGTGCTGTCCCGGGGCACCGGTCTTCCCGACTGATCCCAATACGCTACGGACTGTGGACACCGAACAACTCAAGTCGCTGGCTGATCAGGTGCGGGCCGGCGGGGCCAAGAAATACCACGAGGCGAACGCGAGGCGGGGAAAACTCTTCGCCCGCGAACGCATCGAGCGGCTCGTCGATCCCGACTCCTTCGTGGAGGACGGGCTCTACGCCAACGTGAAGGCGGATGGCCTGCCCGCCGATGGTGTCGTGACCGGCACCGCGACCATCGACGGCCGGACCGTGTGCCTGATGGCCAACGATTCGACGGTCAAGGCCGGCTCCTGGGGTGCCAGAACGGTCGAGAAGATCATCCGGATCATCGAAGTGGCGCTGAAGACCGGCGTGCCGATGGTCTACCTGGTGGACTCCGCGGGGGCCCGGATCACCGACCAGGTGGACCTGTTCCCGGGTCGGCGGGGGGCGGGCAAGATTTTCCACACCCAGGTCAAGGCCAGCGGCGCGATCCCACAGGTATGCGCACTGTTCGGGCCGTCCGCGGCCGGCGGTGCCTACATCCCGGCCTTCTGCGACATCGTGATCATGGTCGAGGGCAACGCCAGCATGTACCTCGCCAGCGACCGGATGGTGCAGATGGTCACCGGGGAGAAGACCACGCTGGAGGAGATGGGTGGTGCCCGTGTGCACTGCGTCGACAGCGGGGTGGGCCACATGTTGGTCAAGAGCGAGTCCGATGCTCTGCTGGGCGTGCGGAGGTACTTGAGTTACCTGCCCGACAACTGGGAGTTCGACCCACCGGCAGCACCGACCGCCGAGCCCGCCAACGTCGACCTACGAGCCCTCGTGCCGGAGTCCGAGCGGCAGGCCTTCGACATGTACCGCTACATCCGGGGCTTGGTCGACGCGGACTCCTTCTTCGAGATCCACGCGTTGTGGGCCACCGAACTCATCGTCGGATTCGCGCGGCTCGACGGGGAGGTCGTCGGTGTGGTGGCCAACAACTCCAGTTCCAAAGGCGGCGCGCTGTTCGTGGACTCCGCGGACAAGGCGGCGCGGTTCGTGCAGTTGTGCGACGCCTTCAACGTCCCCTTGGTGTTCCTCTCGGACGTTCCCGGATTCATGGTCGGCACGATCGTGGAGAAGCAGGGGATCATCCGGCACGGGGCGAAGATGATCACCGCGATCAGCGAGGCGACGGTGCCCAAGGTGTGTGTGGTGGTGCGCAAGGCATACGGCGCGGGGCTCTACGCGATGGCCGGCCCCGGCTTCGACCCGGACGCAACCATCGCGCTGCCGACCGCCAAGATCGCGGTGATGGGGGCAGAGGCCGCGGTGAACGCCGTGTACGCCAACAAGATCGCGGCGCTGGAGACCGACAACGAGAAGACGAAGTTCATCCTGGCCATGCGCGAGGAGTACGAGCAGGACATCGATGTGATGCGACTGGCATCGGAGTTGGTCGTGGATGCGGTGATCGAACCCGAGGATCTGCGGTCCGAGTTGATCACGCGGATCGACCGGGCGCGTACCAAGGACCGGTTCTTCTCCCACCGTCGCCACGGGGTCACCCCGGTCTAGGTGCCTGTGACGAAGGTGCGGTGCCCAGGGGGAGGTGTGTGACGTCGCAACAATGCGGCCCAGCCGGGCACCAACAACGTCACAAACGGGGCGGGGATGGCGAGGCTCAGACCAGGGCCTCGTCGGCGACGATCCTCTCGGGCACCTCTGGGAAGACCCATTTGCGGTAGGACCAGAAGCGGAACAGGGTGCCGAGGCCGAGGCCGATCACGTTGGCGCTGATGTTGTCGGCCAGTGGGCTGGTGAGTCCGAGTGCGTAGTGGCTGAACCACAGGCAACTCAGGGTGATCAGAAGTGCGACGCCGTTGAGCACGAAGAAGAGGACGTACTCGCGCAGATAACTGGTCCGGCCTCGGTCGGAGAACGTCCAGATGCGGTTGCCGATGTAGGCCACAGTCGTCGCCACGATGACGGAGATGACCTTGGCCGTCAGCGGCTTGTCGTACAGCGGGCCCTCGCCACCGGCGAAGCGCAGAATGTTGAACAGTCCCACATCCACCACGAGTGCCACGAGGCCGACGACGCCGAACTTCATGATCTGGTGCACCAGATCTTCGGCGCGCAGCCACAGTGACTTCACGGCGACAGGGAGTTCCACCTCTCAAGGGTACCCGCGGACACGGGAAACTAGGCTAGGACTCGTCCGTGATTTTACTCACCGGAGGACTGATGGATCTACGACTCAGCGACGAGCACGAAGCGTTGCGCAAGGCCGTCGAAGCGTTCGCGCACGATGTCGTCGGACCTGTCATCGGGGACTACTACGCCCGAGGGGAGTTCCCCTACCCGCTGGTGAGTCAGATGGCCGAAATGGGCCTGTTCGGGCTGCCCTTCCCCGAGGAGTACGGCGGGATGGGTGGGGATTACGCCGCCCTGTGCGTGGCGATCGAGGAATTGGCCCGGGTCGACTCGTCCATTGCCATCACGTTGGAGGCGGCGGTGAGCCTCGGCGCGATGCCGATCTACCGTTTCGGCTCCGACGAACTCAAAGCGCAGTGGCTGCCGAAACTCACCTCGGGACAGATGCTCGGCGCGTTCGGACTCACCGAGCCCGGGGCGGGATCAGATGCCGGCGGTACTCGCACCACGGCTCGCCTCGACGGCGACGAGTGGGTCATCAACGGCACGAAGGCCTTCATCACCAACTCCGGGACGGACATCACCGGGTTGATCACGGTCACGGCGGTGACCGGCGAGCATGACGGGCGCAAGGAGATCTCCAGCATCCTCGTCCCGGCAGGGACAGCCGGGTTGAGCGTGTCGGAGCCCTACAAGAAGGTCGGCTGGGATGCCAGCGACACCCACGAGGTATCGCTGGTCGACGTCCGCGTGCCCGCAGCCAATCTTGTGGGGCAACGTGGCCGTGGCTACGCGCAGTTCCTGTCCATCCTCGACGAGGGCCGCATCGCGATTGCGGCGCTGGCAACCGGCCTGGCCCAGGGGTGTGTCGACGAGTCCGTGCGGTACGCACATGACCGGGAGGCCTTCGGCCGTCCCATCGGCACCAACCAGGCGGTCCAGTTCATGATCGCCGACATGCAGATGCGTGCGCATCTGTCGCGTCTGTCCTGGCGGGAGGCCGCCGGACGTATGCAGCGCGGTGAGCCGTTCAAGCAGCAGGCGGCTATCGCGAAGCTCTACACATCGGAGGCGGCGATGGACAACGCCCGCGCCGCGACCCAGGTCCACGGGGGCTATGGGTTCATGATCGAGTTCCCCGCCGGTCGCTTCTACCGGGACGCGAAGATCCTCGAGATCGGTGAGGGGACCAGCGAGGTGCAGCGCATGCTGATCGCCCGCGACCTCGGACTGCCCGGTGCCTGACCTACCCCCCGGCACCCCGCGGGTCGGCATCATCGGGGGTGGCCAGTTGGCGCGGATGAGTCAGCAGCCGGCCATCGCGCTGGGTGTCCAACTGCACGTTCTGGCCGACTCCGAACACGACAGCGCGTCCCAGGTGATCCCCGCGATGTCGGTCGGGACCGCCCGGGACGCGGCCGCCATCCGGGCACTGGCAGATGGTGTCGACGTCGTGACGTTCGACCACGAACACGTGCCGCAGGAGATCATCAAGAGCCTCGAGGCGGACGGGGTGCCGGTCTACCCGGGTTCGGCGGCGTTGGAGTTCGCCCAGGACAAGGCCGCCATGCGCCGTCGGCTGGAGGCTGCCGGGTTCCCGGTCCCGCGCTGGCAGGTCGTGGCTGCCGCCGAGGACGTCGCGGCCTTCGACTGTCCGTGGCCCAAGGTGCTCAAAGCGTCGAAGGGCGGGTACGACGGCAAGGGCGTGTGGGTCGTCGAGACCCTCGAACAGGCTGCGGAGGTGATGTCCCACGATCTCGGGCCCGATGCGGTCTGGCTGGTCGAGGAGATGGTCGGCTTCACCCAGGAGGTGGCCGTGCAGGTCGCCCGCTCGCCGCACGGGCAGGCCGTGGCGTACCCGCCGGTGCGCACCGTGCAGACCGACGGGATCTGTGTGGAGGTGGTCGCCCCCTGTGCCCCCGACGGCGCGACAGCGGAGGAGGCCGAAGCACTCGCACTCGGGGTGGCCAAGGAACTCGGCGTGGTCGGGATGCTCGCGGTCGAGTTGTTCGACACCCCTGACGGCCTGGTCATCAACGAGTTGGCGATGCGGCCGCACAACTCGGGGCACTGGAGCATCGAAGGGGCCTACACGTCCCAGTTTGAGAACCACTTGCGTGCGGTGCTGGACATGCCACTCGGCGATCCCCGGCCCCGCCAGCCGAAGGCGGTGATGGTCAACATCCTGGGTGGTGAACTCCCGGATCTGCACGTGGCCTTCCGGCACGTGATGGCCCGCGACCCCGGTCTGAAGATCCATCTGTATGGCAAAGGTGTGCGTCCTGGGCGCAAAGTGGGCCATGTGACCGCACTCGGCGACAACGAGTCCGAGTTGCGGGAGCGCGCCTGGCACGCCGCCGACTACTTCCAGGGAGCCATTGATGAGTGAACCGCAGGTCGCGGTCGTCATGGGCAGCGATTCGGACTGGCCGGTGATGTCGGAGGCCGTGAAGGCCTGCGCCGAGTTCGGCATCGACTGTCACAAGGACGTGGTCTCGGCCCACCGCATGCCCGAGGAGATGCTGGAGTTCGGCCGGACCGCCGCCGATCGCGGGTTGCGGGTGATCATCGCCGGCGCCGGTGGTGCCGCGCACCTGCCGGGGATGCTCGCGTCGGTGACGCCGCTGCCGGTGATCGGTGTGCCGGTGCCGCTGGCGAAGCTGGACGGCCTCGACTCTTTGTTGTCCATCGTGCAGATGCCCGCCGGTGTGCCAGTGGCGACCGTGGCGATCGGCAACGCCCGCAACGCCGGGTTGCTGGCGGTGCGGATCCTCGCGGCCGGCGACCCCACGCTTCAGGAGCGGATGCGCGAGTTCCAGGAGGCGTTGCGCGACACAGCGGCGGCCAAGGGTGAGGTCGTGCGTTCGGCGGAGGTCGGATGACGCCCGACGGCGAGGTGTGCCGGCTGCCCGGGGTGCCCTCCAGCCCGCGCGACCCCGGCCTCTACGGCGATGACGAACTGGTGGCCAAGTTGCTGGCGGATGCGCAGTCGTGGTTCGTCGTGGGGCTCAGCACGAATCGTGCCCGCGCGGCCTACGGTGTCGCGGAGTTCCTGCAGCGCAAGGGTCGCACGATCGTGCCCATCCACCCCAGAGCCGAGGATGCGCTGGGGGCCCATGGTTTCGCGACGGTTGAGCACGCCGCGGCCCTGCTGGGCAAGCCGGATGTGGTGGACTGCTTCGTGCGCAGCGAACTGGTGGGTCCGGTGGTGGATGCCGCCATCGCGGTCGGCGCCGGCGCGGTGTGGATGCAGTTCGACGTGATCGACGAGGAGGCGGCCCGCCGGGCGCGGGAAGCGGGCCTCGATGTGGTGATGGACCGGTGTCCGGCCGCCGACTGGCCGCGGTTGGGACCGGCGGCCTGAGGGGGCGCCCCCCGCCACAGCCGTTAGCAGTCCGCAAATCCGTGAGCCATCTGGCGCCGGTGGATTCAAGCCGTGGATGCAACGTCGTGGTCTGAGAGTAGCTTGTCGAGCATTTCGGCGGGGGTGTGCCAGTTGTGGCGTTTGCGGGGCCGGTTGTTGAGCCGGTTGGCGACGTAGTCGAGGTAGTCGGCCGGGTAGATCGACAGGTCGGTGCCTTTGGGGAAGTACTGGCGTAGCAGCCCGTTGGCGTTCTCGTTGCTGCCGCGCTGCCACGGGGAGCGGGGGTCGCAGAAGTAGATGTCCAGGCCGGTGGCTTCGGCGATCTGGGCGTGGTTGGCCATCTCGGTGCCCCGGTCCCAGGTGAGGGTCAGCCGCAGGATGGCCGGCAGTTGGCTCATCTTCGCGACCATCGCCTGGGCGACCTGTTCGGCGGTGTGCCCGTCGGGCAGGTGCAGCAGCATCACGAACCCGGTGGTGCGTTCCACCAGTGTGCCGATCGCGGACTGGCTGGCCACCGACCCCTCGATCAGGTCACCCTCCCAGTTCCCGGGCACGGCCCGGTCTTCGACCTCCGGGGGTCGTTCGCTGATCGACACCGCCCCGGCAAGGGTGCCCCGGCCGGTGTTCGCGCGGCGGTTACGGGGTTTACGCACCGCCCGGCCGGTACGCAGGCAGGCGGCCAGCTCCCGGCGCAACACTCCCCGGCCTTGCACGTACAACTCCTTGTAGATGGTCTCGTGGGACACGCGCATCTCCGGGTCGTCAGGGAAGTCCATTATCAACCGGTTCGCGATCTGCTCAGGGCTGTCATGGCGGGTCAGCCGATCGGCGACCTCGGAACACAACCGCGGGTTGGAGGCCAGCTTCGAGGTCTGCGCGCGGCAGGCGTTGCGCGCCGACCTGCGTTCGGCATGCGCCGCGGAGTACTTCCCCGAGGCCAAGCTGTATTTGGCGACCTCACGACTGATCGTCGACGGTGCCCGGCCCAGCTCCGCGGCGATCGCACGCAGGCTCTGCTGGCGCGCCAGCCCCAACATGATCACCTCCCGCTCCTCCAGATCCAGGCGGGCTTTGGACGTCTTCAGACCAGGATTCACCCCGCCAGCCTGCCGGAACCACCGCGTCGCCGTCGGCACAGCAACCCCCACCATCGGACCTGCCACCGACGCCGGCACCCCCTGAGCCACCAGCTCCCAGAACGCCGCTCGCGTCCGCCGCGAAAACCCCACATGAACAACCACCACAACACCCGCCTCTCAGTTCAGGTGTTGCATCCACGCCTTGAGGCCACAGCCGGCAAAGCGCTCCCGGATTGCCAGAGTGCTCACGGATCCGCGAAGCGGCGGTCCTCACCCCGCGTCAGTGGGCGAAAGTCGCCACCAGCACGCCACGCGCCAGTGTGTGGGCGGTGAGGTTGAAACCGACGATGGCCACCGGGGTGTCCGGCGACAAGTCGAGGTGGTCGACATCCAGGGCATGGACCGCGAAGAAATAGCGGTGGTCATGGTCGCCGGGCGGGGGCGCGGCACCGCCATAGCCGGCCGTGCCGTAGTCGGTACGGAACTGCACGGCTCCCGGTGGCATCCCCGACCCGTCGGGGGCGCCTGCACCGCGGGGCAACGACGTGACCGAGACCGGGATGTTCACCACGGCCCAGTGCCACCAGCCACTGTGGGTCGGGGCGTCCGGGTCGAAGCAGGTGATGGCGAAACTGCGGGTCTCGGCCGGGAATCCGGACCACGACAACTGCGGCGAGAGATCCTCCCCGCCGGCGCTGCCGTGCACGTGGGTCATGGGCAGCACCTCGCCGTCGGCGATGTCCTCGCTGCTCAGCGTGAAAGTGCCCACCTCGGGCAGGTGGTCGTAGGGTCCGCCGGGGCGGTTTCGTGAGAGGTCCACGTCCCCGAGTCTATGCCGACGGCGCGGTGGTTCACGACCTTCGTACGATGGGCGAGGGATAGGAGAACACATCATGGACGACGTCTACCGACTACCTGAGGAGCACCGCGAGCTGCAGCAGGCGGTCCGGGCTCTGGCCACCGACAAGATCGCCCCGCGCGCTGCGGAGATCGACGAGAAGGGGGAGTTCCCCTGGGACGTCTATGAGGCGCTCGCGGCCAGCGGCTTCCACGCGATCCACATCCCTGAGGAGTATGGCGGCAGCGGTGGGGACAACCTTGCGTCCTGCATCGTGATCGAGGAGGTCGCCCGGGTCTGCGGGTCGTCCTCGCTGATCCCGGCGGTCAACAAGCTCGGCACGACGCCTCTGCTGGTGGGGGCCGACGAGGACCTCAAGCAGAGGTACCTGCCGCAGGTCGCCAGCGGGGAGGCGATGTTCTCCTACGCGCTCAGCGAGCCCGAGGCGGGCAGTGACGCCGCCAGCATGAAGAGCCGGGCGGTCAGGGACGGCGACGCCTGGGTCCTCAACGGCGCCAAGCGTTGGATCACCAACGCCGGCGTCTCCACGTACTACACGGTGATGGCGTCCACCAACCCCGACGCGGGACCGCGCGGCATCAGCGCGTTCGTCGTGCACGCCGACGATCCCGGGTTCTCGCTCGGCGCCGAGGAGCGCAAGCTCGGCATCAAAGGATCCCCGACCCGCGAGCTCTACTTCGACAACGTCCGGTTGCCGGCCGATCGCATGATCGGTGAGGAGGGCACCGGGTGGAGCACCGCGATGAAGACCCTCGATCTGACCCGCATCTGCATCGGTGCGCAGGCCGTCGGGATCGCGCAGGGGGCCCTGGACCTGGCCATCGACTACGCCAAGGAACGCAAGCAGTTCGGCAAGCCCATCGCGGACTTCCAGGCCATCCAGTTCATGCTGGCCGACATGGCCATGCAGGTGGAGGCGGCGCGGCAACTGGTCTACTTCGCGGCGGCTTCGGGGGAGCGCGGGGATGAGCGGACCACCTTCCTCGGCAGCGCCGCCAAGTGCCTGGCCTCCGACACCGCCATGAAGGTGACCGTCGATGTCGTGCAGATCCTCGGTGGCTACGGCTACGTCAAGGACTACGCCGCTGAGCGGTTCATGCGCGACGCGAAGATCACGCAGATCTACGAGGGCACCAACCAGATCCAGCGCCTCGTGATGGCCAGGAACCTGCTCAAGTAGGGGCTCAGCCGCAGATGTCGTCGCCGGCTGTGCGTGGCTGATCGGACTCGGTGGGGTCCTTCACCGAGACGGTGGTGACACCGGCGTAGTCATCGCCGATCGTCACGCGGAACACCGAGCCGAGCCCCGGCACCTCGACGGCTTTCGCGCCGGGCAGAGCGGCCTGCAGGGTCTTCAGGGAGACGTCATAGCCCGGGTCGTACTCGATGGTGGTCTGGGTGTACGTGCCGGGGACCGGGGTGGCGACCAGCGAATACCCCGCGGTGTCGAAGTCCTCGTAAGCCCGGGTGGCCGTGTCCCCGGTGCCGAGCAACTGGACGCTGATCTGCGACGGGGACACCTCGACGCGTGGGGCCGCGGGGCGTTTCGGGATCTCGGTGTCGTTGCGCAGCGCAGTGAAGATGTCGCCCGAGGCGGGGCCGTCCCACACGACCACGTTGCCGATCTCCCCCATGGGCTTCTCACCGACCACCGGCACCGTGCGGAAGGTGACCTGGGACGGATCGACCTGCGCGAGGCGCCGTGTCAACTCCAGAACCTGTGCGTTGTCCAGCGTCTGGTCCACCCGCATGCTGCTCAACATGGCGTCCACGAAACCGGTGGCTTTGGCGGGATCGAGTAGTACCTCGGAGCTGACGGCCTTGTTGACCATGCTCCCGACGAAGGACTGCTGCCGTTTCATCCTGCCGATGTCGGCGGTCGGGTCGAAGGAGCGCGCCCGCACGTAGGCCAGTGCGTCGCGGCCCTTGAGCGTGGAGCGTCCCGCCGGCAACTCGAGACCGGACGGGGCGTCGTAGATGTCCGCCGGCACGCAGACCTCCACGCCGTCGAGGGCGTTCACCATCTTCACGAAGCCCGCGAAGTTCACCTCGAGGTAGTGATTGACCGGCACCCCAGTGGTCTGCTCGACGGTCTTCACCAGCAGGGGTGCCCCGCCGTAGGCGTATGCGCTGTTGAGTTTCCCCTCCGAGGCCCCGTGCTGTTCGCCGTTCTCGTCGGTGTACTCGGGGATGCTGGCCAGCGAGTCGCGTGGGAGGCTCACCACCGTCACCTCGCCCCCGCGACCGACGTGGGCGAGCATCATCGTGTCGGTGCGTTGACCATAGACGTCCCACCCGGTGTGAAGGCGGCGCACCTGCCGGTCGGACAGTCCTTCGCGACTGTCCGAGCCCACCACGAGGAACGTGATCGGCTCGCCGGCGGCTGGCGCCTCCCGCGGCTCACCGAATGCGTCGATGCGCTGGACCTGGCCCGCGTAGTGGCGCACGGTGGCCCATCCGGCACCACTGCCGAGCAGGATGGCGGCGGCGGAAACGCCTGCCAGCAGACGCGCTGAGCGACGGAGCTGCACTGCGGGGATCCCTTTCATCGAACGGGTTCCACCGTAACTGCGATCATCGCCATTCCCCGGCATCCGGTGCATCCACGGCCGCTGCGTGTCCCGCCAGGCGGTACGGTCGATCTCGATGGACGACGTACCCCCACCCGTGGCTGTGATCATGCCGGTGCTCAACGAGGAGCAACACCTGGCGGAGGCGGTCGCGGCGATCACGGGGCAGGACTACCCGGGTGAACTCCAGATCGCCTTGGCGCTCGGTCCGTCCACGGATGCCACCGACGAGGTGGCTCAACGCCTGCGGGCCGATGATCCTCGAATCCTGCTGGTGCCCAATCCCACCGGGAAGACACCGGCCGGTCTCAACGCCGCCCTGGCTGCGACCACCCACCCCATCGTGGTGCGGGTCGACGGCCACGCGCTGCTGCCGGCGGACTACATCAGCACCGCTGTGGAAGTCCTGCAGCGCACCGGGGCGGACAACGTGGGCGGCGTCATGGCCGCTGAGGGGGTCACCGACTTCGAGCGCGCCGTGGCCTGTGCGATGCGCTCGCCCCTGGGAGTCGGCGCCGCGTCGTTCCACACCGGCGGCGAGGAGGGGCCCGCCCTCACCGTCTATCTCGGCGCCTTCCGGCGGGAGGCTCTCGAGCGAGTGGGTGGCTACGACGAGGCCTACGTGCGGGCTCAGGACTGGGAGATGAACCACCGCATCCGGGAATCCGGTGGGGTCATCTGGTTCACCCCCGGCATGGAGGTCACCTACCGGCCGCGCAGCACGGTGAAGGCGCTCGCCACCCAGTATTTGCAGTATGGGCGGTGGCGCCGGGAGATCATGCGGCAGCACCCGCAGACCGTCAGCCTGCGCTATCTCGCCCCACCGGCCGCGGTGGCCGGGCTCGCCGGGAGCGCTGCCTTCGCGGTGATCGGGACGATGGCACGCAGGAAGCACGCGTGGCTGGGCGTGCTGCCTCTGGTCTCCTACGCAGCAGCGGTGAGTGCCGGGGGCTGGGTGATCAGCAGGGGTGAACCGGCGGCGGTGCGTGCCCGGGTGCCGCTGGCTCTGGCCACCATGCACATGAGCTGGGGTGTCGGTTTCCTCGCCAGCCCG
Organism: Actinomycetota bacterium; assembly: GCA_020636995.1. Taxonomy (GTDB): domain Bacteria; phylum Actinomycetota; class Actinomycetes; order S36-B12; family UBA10799; genus JADKAV01. Next base: position 58,007 of record JACJWU010000002.1, read on the forward strand.
CGGGACCTGCGGTGATCTCGGCGATCATCTGTGCCTTCGGGGAGCAACCCCAATTGCAGGCGGCGGTGGCAGCAGTGCGCGCCACCCCGGGCGTTGAAGTCATCGTGGTGGACAACGGCAGTCCCGACTGTGCGGGCCTCCCCCCGGATGTGACGCTCATCGAGCCGGGTCACAACCTCGGGTTCGCCGGCGGCTGCAATCTCGGGGCGAGCGTCGCCCATGGTGAGGTCCTCGCCTTCCTGAACAGCGACGCCATCGTCGATCCGGAGTGTCTGGAGCTGCTGGCCGAACGCGCTCTCACGTCCGGCGGCCTTGTCGGGGCCACTGTGCTGCTGGCTGACGAGCCGGACATCGTGAACTCGTGGGGGAATCCGGTGCAGATCTTGGGCTTCTCCTGGGCGGGCGGCTACGGCCACCCCGTCGAGCAGGTCCGTGGCGGACCCGTGGCCAGCATCTCCGGTGCCGCTTTCGCGGTCCAGCGCAGCGTCTACCAGTACCTCGGCGGAATGGACGACGTGTACTTCGCTTACGGCGAGGACGTCGACATCAGTCTGCGGGCGCATCTGCAGGGCAGGCCGGTGGAGGTGCTTGCTGATGCGCGCGTCAGGCACCACTACGAGTTCGGTCGCAACGCCACGAAGATGTACTTGCTGGAGCGCAACCGGCTGGTCACTGTGCTGACCACCTACGAGGGCCGCACCTTGATCGCGGTCGCGCCGCTGCTGGTGGCCGCGGAGGGGGCGCTGTTCCTGCGCAGCCGCCGGGAGGGTTGGGCCGGGCAGAAGGTGGCGGGCTGGCGGTGGTTGGTCTCCCATCGGCGGTATCTGAGGTCCCGGCGCAACCGGGTCCAGGGCACGCGCAGGGTCGCCGACCGAGGCCTCCTCCCGCAGCTGTCGATCACGCTCGATGCCCCTGCCCGGTTCGGCATGTCCGTGTCCGATCGCGCACAGCGTCTCGTCCGCGGTTACTGGGACACGGTGGGCCACCGGGTGGCGGGTGTGGATCGGAGTTGATCCGCAGTTGGTGAGGTGTTCTGCCCGGGGAGGTTGGTCACGCGGCCGCGGGTGAAGGGCTGCCGGCCCCCTCGCGCGGTGTGTGCTGGTGGCGGGATCCAGGCCCGGTGGCGGTGAGGATCTAACCCGGGCATTCCGGTGAGAGATCGGCATCTTGGTTAGTCGGCGGCCGGTTGGTTAGAGTCCCACGGCCGTATACGGCTAACCGGAGTGCTGGATATCTAACCGGGATGCCGATATCTAACCGGAGTGCCGATCTCTAACCGGGATGTGCGACAACCACCCCGCGGCGATCGGGCAGGTCTTGTCGCCGCTTCAACGTCTCCCGAACGAGACAACCTCTCACGAGCCACGCCCACTGACGCACTAGAGTCGTCTCGATGGGGCTCAGTGTGGTCGTCGCCTGCCACAACGTGGCGGAGTTCCTGCCTGCCTGCCTGGATTCTCTGCTCGCCCAGCAGTTGCAGGCGACCCAGGTCATCCTGGTCAATGACGGATCGTCCGACGACACCGGACTCATCTGCGGGCAATACGCCACCGAACACGAGGGCTGGGTGGTCGTCGAGGGGCCGGGAAGCGGCCCCGGCGGGGCGCGGGATCTCGGCCTGGCACACGTGACCGAGGAGTTTCTGGCGTTCGTGGACGGCGACGACGTCGTGCCCCCGGAGGGGTTCCGGGTCCTGCTGACCACATTGCAGAAGACCGGCTCCGACTTCGCCGCCGGCGACGTGATGCGCTACGACGGCGTTCACCTGCAGCCCAGCGGACCGCATCGCAATGCCATTCTGCAGACACGGCTGCGCACGACGATCCACAAGACCCCGAGTCTGATGTACGACACGACGTCGTGGAACAAGGTCTTCCGTACGCGCTTCTGGCGGGATGCGGGGCTGCGGTTCCAACCGGATGTGACCTACGAGGACCTGCCCGTGATGATCGCGGCGCACGTGCGGGCCGAGTCCGTGGACGTGCTCAAGGCACCCGTCTACTGGTGGCGGCGCCGCATCGACTCCGACGCCTCCATCACCCAACGCCGAGGTGAGTTGAACAATCTGCGCGACAGGATGAACGCCATCGATGATGTCGAGCGGTTGTTGGCCGACGACGACTTCCTCAAGCGCACGCACGACCGCAAGGTCCTGACGTTCGACATCCCGTTGTACCTGCCGTACTACCCGCATGCCGACACCGACTACCAACAGATGTTCCTTGAACGGGTGGGTGCCTTTGTGCGGGGGAGTTCCCCGGAGGTCCTCGAGGAACTGCCGCCCCGCGACCGGGTGCGCTACTGGCTCATCGAACAGGGTCGGCACGAGGATCTGCTCGAGTTCCTCGAGTTCGAGCGCGATCCCTATGGCCTGCGTCGCACGGTGCCCGGCGACGGGGTCACCTACGCGGACATGCCGTTCCGCGGCCAGCCGGGTGTTCCGGATGAGTTGTACGTGTGGGGCAAGGCGCAACCCGTGGTCTCCGAGGTCGAGCAGATCGACTGGACCCCGGACGGCTTGTTCGTCGCCGGATACGCCTACCTGGAGGGCATCGACTCCGGGGGTCCTGAGGAGCGGAAGCTGCGCATCCGGGTCGTGGGGGGCGAGGAGCCCTTCGGAGTGCCGGTGAAGTGGCACAACCGTGACGACCTGACGGCGCGGGAGTTCGCGGCCGATGTCACCTACAGCAACGTGGGTCTATCGTTCACAGTGCCGTACGAGTCCCTGCCCGCGCAGGCGCTGCTGCGCATCGACGTCGACGTGGCGGCTCCGGGTGGTCGCCGCCGGGTGCCGCTGGCGGGCACGTTCGACGGGGCTGCGCAGTTGCCGCGCCGGGTGCGCCTGTCGGACGGCCGGATGGCGGTCGTGCGCTGGCGCGGGGAGTCGCTCGGGGTGGCGGTCTATCCGCCGCGCCCGATCGTCACGACTGTCGAGGTACCCGAAGTGGATCGGATCGTGGTCGGCTTCGATGCGGTGGTCGAGGGTGCGCAGGTCATCGCCCGCCGTCGCGATGACTTCGAAGAGGTGTCGATGCCCATGGCGTCGCAGGTCGAACTCGATCTGTCGTCGATGCCCCCGCTCGAGACCCTCGTACAGACCGAGTTCGATGTGCTGATCGAGGCCCCCGGTGACGAAGAGCCACAGCCTGCGATCCTCGCTCCGGACGTCGCGGAGACGCTCGCCGCCTACGACGGCCGTGAGTTCTACTGCCGGGCCGGGATCACCGGTGGCCTGCTGATCACGGCCCGCGACCCCCGGCCGAGGCTCCTGGAGGTCAGACCGACCCGGGTCGGGCTGTCGTTGCTCGGCGACCGGGTCGCCGGCATGACGACGCTCGCTCTGGAGAACCGCAACGGCGTGCGCAGCGAGTACCCGGTGGACGTTGCCGGTGACACCTGGGAGGTTCTGCTGCCGGCCGATGATGCCGACTCCGTGGACGGCGTCACCCATCTTTCGGCTGGGCGCTGGAGCCTGCTCACACAAGACGATGTGCCGGTGCACGTCGCGCAGGCGACCAGGGAGCGGATGACCGAGCCTGCCTGGCTGTTCTTCGACGGGGTCAAGATCGGTCCGCGGGCCCGCCGTAGTGCCACCGCGTATCTGCAGGTCGATCCGGCGGGCGACATCCGTCCACCGGGGCTGCACGGTCGTCGGGAGATCGTCGAGGCGTACTACCCGAAACGACGCCGCAAGCGGACCCGGAAGCTGATCCTGTTCGAGAACTGGAAGGGCAAGCAGTACAGCGACAGCCTGCGTGCCATCGATGAGGAATTGCGCCGCAGGCGCGACCGGCGTCGGCGGGTCTGGGTCGTGCGTGACCAGGGCGTGCGGATGCCCAAGGGTGTCGAAACAGTGCTGCGCTTCAGCCCCGAGTACTACGACATGCTCGCCCGCGCCCGCTGGGTGCTCGCCAATGATTCGATCGACCCCAGCTACGTCAAGCGTGACCAGCAGACCTACGTGCAGACCTGGCACGGCACGCCGCTGAAGAAGGTCGGCCAGGACATCGAGAAGGTGAACTTCGCCCGCAAGGGTTATCTGGAGACCTTCGCCGATGAGGCGTCGAAGTGGGACTACCTGGTGTCGCCGAACGCCTACTCGTCCGAGATCTTCCTGCGATCGTTCGGCACTCCGCGCAAGGGTCTGCTCGAGACCGGCTATCCCCGAAACGACATCTTCTACCGTCCCGAGCGCGAGGCGCGGGCCGCGGCGACCCGGGAACGACTCGGCCTGCGACCCGACCAGCAGGTCATTCTGTACGCGCCCACCTGGCGCGACGACCGCTACGACGATCGGGGCCGGTACATCTTCGACCTGAAGCTCAACGTCGATGCGCTGCGCGAACGGTTCGGGGACACCCACGTCCTGCTACTGCGCGGGCACCACCTGCTGGCGACGCGGGCCGGCATTCCGGCCGAGGGTGGTTTCGTGCGCAACGTCTCGGCATACCCCGACATCGCGGATCTTTACCTGATCGCCGACGTGATGATCACCGACTACTCGTCAGTGATGTTCGACTACGTCAACACGGGCCGGCCGATGCTGTTCTTCACGTGGGACCTCGACGACTACCGCGACCGGGTGCGGGGTCTGTACTTCGACCTCACCGAGGACCCGCCGGGGCCTATCTGCCGCACCTCAGGCGAGATCCTGGCGGCCCTCGACGATCTCGCCGGTGTGCAACAGCAGTACGCGGGCGCCTATGGCCGGTTCCGCGAGCGATTCTGCGCGTGGGAGGACGGGTACGCGGCGGCACGAGTGATCGATGCCGCTCTCCGCTGATCGCTGGCGGTCTCGGGTCGATGTGCCCGTGATGGTCGGACTGACACTGGTCGCGCTGGGCCTCGCCTGGTACTTCCGCACTGTCCTGGTCACCTCGGATCCGTGGCATTACGCGATGGCGGCCCTGGACTTCGGCAACCACGAGTGGATCCCGTCGGGACTCACGCGGTGGGGGATCATCGTGCCGCTGATCCCGGTGGCGGCCGTCTTCGGGCAGACCCTGCCCACGTTCTACGCCTTCGCGTTCCTCGCCACGGCGATCGTGGTACCGGTGGTGTACGTCCTGGCGCGGTGGGTGGGCCCGACCACCGTGGCCGCGCTCACGGTGGTCACGTTCATCGCGATGCCGCTGACCTTCATCAACCTCTCGCGCGGCTACCCGGATCTGATGGCCGTCGCGCTCAACGGGCTCACCCTGATCCTCGTGCTGCGGGCCCGCGACACCGACCGGGTCGGGCCGCTGCTGCTCGCCGGGCTCGTCGCGGGGTGGGCCTTCGAGGTACGCGAGACCACGGTCTTCACCTGGCCCATCTTCGCGGTGCTCATCTGGGGCCTGTCGCGGCGCTGGTTGGGGTACGCGGCGGTGCTGGTTGGCCTGGTGCCGTGGGCGGTGCTGGATCTCGGGCTGTCGTGGCTCACGCTGGGGGATCCTCTGGCGAAGTGGCACGTCCTGACGGGCTCGGACCTCAACGACTCGACCTCGCCACTGGACGGCGCCTACCTGGGACAGCAGCGCTGGTGGTACCTCGCCCGGCTGCCAGTAGCCATGGCCCAGGAACCGTGGGGCTGGGTACTGCTGGTGGTCGCGGCGTTGGGGATCCTCGGCGGCCTGATCCTGCGGGGCCGGGTCGGGCTATACGTGATCTGGGTGCTGTTCCCGGCGATGCTGCTCGTACTGCAGGCCGGGGTGATCGACCCGCAGCACCCCAGCGTGCGGGTCGACGTCCCGCGGTACTGGCTGGCGTTCCTGCCCGGCCTGACGATCTCCGCGGTGGCGCTGTGTGCTGCTGCCGCCTCGCGGATCCGCCTGCCCGGTTGGGTCGGGGCCGCCGTTCTGGCCGCGGTGGTCGTGGTGCCGGGGGTGCGTTTCGCCTCCACAGAACCCACGTTCCACCCCAACTCCGGCCAGCTTCCGTACGAGGTGGTGCAGAACCTTCCGGCCGGGCCGCAGATCTACACCGACGGTCGCACCCTGCGCATCCTCCCGGCGTACCGTGGTGCCACCGACCTGGACTTCCGGGATTTCACGCGCAAGGGTGGCCGGCCCCGCTCCGGGCAGTACGTGCTGATCTTCAGCGACACCGACGAGACCTGCGAGTTCTGCAAACTCGACTACGACCTGTGGAAGGCCGAGGGCAACGCGCTACCGCTGGCTGATTACCGCCTGGTGTGGGAGTCGACGGATGGCAAGGCGCGGCTGTACCAGGTGCCCTGAGTCATTTTCCAAACTGGAACCCCGCCAGGGCCCCGACACGCCGGCCAACAGCCCCGTTGCGCTCGGTGTCGGAATTCCAGTGAGGAAAATGACTCACGGTGGCCTCCGCACGATGCTCGGCCCTGCTTCGTAGACTGCTGAACCATGCAGCCGATCGATGCCGGGGAAGTGCTCCTTCATGTCGGTCTGCACAAGACCGGGACGACTGCGCTGCAGGTCGCACTCGCCGATGCCCGGCCGGAACTCGCGACCCACGGTGTCCGCTATCCCGGCACCGGGACCTTCCACCACCGGGCTGTCCTCGGCGGGGCCGACCGCAAGTACGGATGGCAGAACAACGGAGCCCGTGCGGTGCCCCGGAAGCACTGGGATGAGCTCGTGGCGGAGGCCAGGTTCGACGGTCGCACGATCGTGAGCAGCGAGTTCCTCGACGACGTCGATGAGGCCACGGCTCGCCGGATGATCGACGACCTCGGTGGCCCGCAACGGGTCCGGGTGGCGGTGACCCTGCGGGCGATCGGCGCGATTCTGCCGTCGGCGTGGCAGCAACGGCTGAAGGCCGGCTACACCAACCCCTACAACCAGTTCCTCAAGATGGTGTTCGCCGAGCAGCCGAGCGGGAAGGCACGGCGCTTCTGGTTCCGCCACGATCAGGTGGCGCAGGTCCAGCGCTGGGCGGGATTGGTGGGGATCGGGCGGACCTATGCGGTGATCATCCCGGCGGGGGACCGGCGCGCAATCTTCAACGCGTTCGAATCGCTGCTGTGCCTGCCCGACGGCCTGCTGGCCGACCGCGAGATCGCCATTCAGAACCGATCCATGACCGCGCAGGAAGCGGAGTTCGTGCGCAGGCTGAACAAGGAGGTCGCAGACGACCTCAGTTGGGACGAATACACCCGCACCGTGCGGCGCGGTCTCGTGCTGAACATGGTCGAGCAGCGTCAGCCGGGTGCCGGGGAGCAGAAGATCCACACCCCGGCCTGGGCCGCCGATCGTGCCGCGGACTACGGACAGCGTTTCGCCGACGGCATCGCTGCCAGTGGTGTGAACGTGATCGGCGATCCTGCCGAACTCGCCCGCCGACCGGCGTCGGGCAAGAACGAGAAGCAGGAGGCGCTTGCGATGGACGCGGCGGTGGCGGCCGCGGCGGGGCTCGTGCGCCGGAGCACCGCGACCGAATCGCAGCCGAGTCGGTCGGATGCGCTGAAGATTCTTCTGCGTCGACCGGGCCGCGCGCGCAGTGCGCCGCAGCCTGCCGACCCGGACGTCGAGCAGCCGTAGAATCAGTACCTATGGAGTCGACGATCACCCCCATCGGCAAGGGCGAGGTCCTGTTGCACGTGGGTCTGCACAAGACCGGCACGACCGCACTGCAGGTCGCCCTCGCAGATGCGCGGGGTGCCCTTGAGGACCACGGGGTGCGCTATCCGGGCAAGGGCCTCTACCACCACAAGGCGATCCTGGCCGGCGCCGACCGCCCGTACGGCTGGCGCGAGAACGGCGCACGGATCACGCCGAAGAAGCACTGGAAGAAGATGCTGAAGGAGGCCGACTTCGAGGGTCGCACCATCATCAGCAGTGAGTTCCTCGACGACATCTCGCCAGAAGTCTGCGCCCGGGTGGTCGACGACCTCGGGGGTCGGCAGCGGGTCAGCGTGGTCGTGACGCTGCGCTCGATCGGCGCAATCCTGCCCTCGGCCTGGCAGCAGGGGCTCAAGGCGGGAGTCACGACGCCGTACAACTCCTGGCTCAAGGTGATGTTCGACGAGGACCCGACCCCGCGGGCGGAGCGGTTCTGGTTCCGGCACGATCAGGTCGAGCAGGTGAAACGGTGGGCGGACATCGTCGGTGCGGACCGGACCTACGCCGTGGTCATCCCCGATGGGGACCGCACGGCGATCTTCACCGCGTTCGAGGGTCTGTTGGGGCTGCCCGGGGGTTTCCTGGCCAATCGTGAGCAGATCATCCAGAACCGGTCCATGACGACTCCCGAGGCGGAGTTCGTTCGTCGGCTCAACAAGGAACTTGCCGGTCAGATGTCCTGGGACGAGTACACGGTGATGGTGCGCCGGGCGATGATCCTGAACATGGTCGAGAAGCGTCGGCCGGCAGCCGACGAGCCCCGCATCCAGACCCCGCAGTGGGCCGCGGACAAGGCCGAGGAGTACGGACAGCGTTTCGCCAAGGGGATCGCCGAGTTGGGTGTGCAGGTCGTCGGGGATCCGGCCGATCTCGCATTGCGCCCGCGCTCCGGGGATCTGGACCGGCCGGACGTGGTCTCCATCGACGCCGCAGTCGCCGGTACTGCTGGACTGGTGTTGGAGGCGCTCACCGAGCGCCGGGCCTTGGAGGAGAAGGTGAAGTCCGCGGCCGCGGAGGCACCGGCTCCGACCCGCCGCAGCCGGTGGACCGCGCGCGGCGCCGCCCGGGCGCTCAAGCGGGGCTTCAGCAAGTAACCGCACTTAGAACTGGTTCACGGCCCCCGTCGCCAACCAGTTCCGTACGTCAGCTCTCGATATCGAGTTCCTGGATGTCGCTGACGATCCGATGGGGTTCGGTCGGCGTGTTCGGATCGGCGGTCGTGACCTCGTGGTGGCTCAGCCAGTCGTCACGTTCGGCGCGCACGCGGCGACAGGCTGCCAGCCAGGCCTCGGTCGCAGCCCCGGGTGTGGTGTCACCGAAGTAGTGGTGCGTCCACGTGCGGCGCTGTTCGGCCAGAGCCTCGTCGGTGGTGGCCCTGTCCAGCACCTCGATGATGTCTGCAGCCCTCTTCTTCGTGAGCAATTCGGTGGACGCGATGAAGCCCTCCGTCGGGACCGGTGCTGCGGGGTTGGTGGGCTTGGTGACGACGATCGGCTTGCCGGTGGTCAGCCAGTCGATGACCACCGCGCTCACGTCCGCGATGCACACGTCGGCGGACTGCAGTTGCCAGTCGAACGTCGCGGTCTTGTCCGACAGGTGTCGCGCGGTCGGGTCGGCCAGGTTCGCCGTCGCGATCATCGTGTCGATCTGGTCGCGGGCGGCGGCGTGTTCTTCGGAGAACAGCCCCGTGCGAGCATGCGGGCGGAAGATCACGCGGTGCCGCGGCGAGGCCAGTAGAGCCTGCATCATGGCCACGCCATGGGAGGCCAGCGAGCTGTAGCGCATGCTCGGCCGGTCACCCTCGGTCGTGGGGGCGTAGAGGACGACGATGCGGTCGTCTGTCGGCAATCCGGGCCCGGCTGTCGTTTGCGCACTGTCCAACTGGGGACGGCCGATGCGGATGGTCTTGGCCTCGACGTCGAAGTTGATCAGGTTCGCGGCCAGTCGTTCGGCAGCTGCCTCGCCGGCGATGAAGGAGTAGTCGTATGCCTTGGTCTGGCCGGAGACCATGTACGACTTGTCGCTCTCGCCGTGGCTGATGAAGACGTGCAGCATCGTGTTCGACCGCATCATCTGGAAGTTGCGGGTGTTCTGGTTGACGTACAGGGCCATGGAGAAGCGCTGTCTGTCGACCAGGTTCTCGAGGTCCTCGACCCTGCCCGCGTAGACCACGGGCAGCGGGGATTCCTTGAGCAGTTCGAGGGCGGCGGTTACGGATCGGCAGACGATGACAGCCGGCGCCTCGGCGTCGAGGGCCATCAGCGGCTCGTACCACTGACGAAGTTGGTAGAGGTTGACCGGGCCGTCGGCGTAGTAGACAAGAGTCTCGAAGTGGTTGTCGGGCAGCACCCGGTCGCCGGTCTGCGACTCCCACTCCTCGACCATCGCCCCGGGGGGCTGGGTCAGGACCCTGCGAACAGCCCAGTAGATCTGCTTGGCCTTGCCTGCCATCCGTGCTCCCTAACCGCGTGCGTTGGCGCGCGCCAGATCGTCATCGAAGTCGATCTCGACGGCGAAAAGATCGGAGATGTCCACCGGTGTGAATCTGATGCCGTGGCGTTCGATGGCCAGTTCGATGCCGCGTTCGAAGTAGTCCTGCTCGTCGCAGTCGGCCAGGCATTCGATGAGCCGGGCCTTGTCCTTGCCGGAAACCAGGTTGATCCCGACCGCTTCACCGAGGGCGTTCTGGACCTGCTTGCTCAGCGCGTTGACATGGCCCTCTGCGTCGACGGTGTACTTGACCTCTTCATCGGCGACCGCCGAGGTGTTCACACAGATCACGTTGTCGCCGCGCAGGATGCTCGACTCCAGGCGGGCCAGTACCTGCGGGTCGAACACGACGTCGCCGTTCATCCACAGCACCGGGCCCTCGCCGGAGAAACGCAGGGCCTTGAGCAGGCTCTTCGACGTGTTGGTCGTGTCGAAGTTCTCGTTGTAGACGAAGAGGCCGTCCGGGAAGGCCTCGAGGATGGACTCGAGTTTGAAGCCCACCACAGTCATGACCCGCGCCTGCTGGCCGAACACAGTCGCGATGTTGTCGCGCTGCTGCCCCATGATGCTGCGCCCGTCGTCGAGCTTGGTGAGGGGCTTGGGCCAGGGGCGGCCCAGCCGGGTGCCCATGCCTGCGGCCAGGATCGCGACCTGGATCGTCATCGTTTCTCCGTTCATCGACTGTGTCCATTGTGACGGCTGGGGTTCACGGTTGCCCGCACCGGTTCGCCGGATCACACCCGGCATGGGGGTGTGGTGGGGTTCCGGGGTGTGCGTCGGCCCCGGTGCTACGTTCACAACGTCGAATGGAAGGTGCAGGCGTGACATCGGTGGTCGTCCTCGGATCGGGTGCACCTGCGCTGGGCGAGTTCCTGCCCGCCGCCCCGCTGGCGCACGCAACGACCGCTGTCGAACTCGAGGCACTGCTGGAGGACCTCGACGGCGATGTCGTGCTCGTGGCCCCGGACGCCGATTGTTCCGCGCGGTTCCCGGTGGTCGACGTGTGCCGTCCGCAACGCACCGCGGTGATCGTCGGTGCTGGTGGTTCGGCGGGGGTGCGGATCGCCGGCGGTGCTGTGGTGTCGGCGGGAACCTCGCAGGCCCGTTTGGTCGACCAGCAGGACTCGGCCATCGGATGCCTCCACATCGCCGCCGCGGACCGCCCAGCGCTGCAACAGGGACTGGCTGAGGTCGCTCGGGGACCCGCGGGTGAGTTGTGGCAGCAGATCCTGAGTGTGCTGGTGATGGCCGGCACGCGGGTGGTGCCGGTCGATGCCGCTCCCTTCACCGTGGGTTCGTCGCCGGTGCCCCGCGACCGGGACCCCATCCGTCTGCAGGCGCGCAGGTGTGCGCGCGGGGGTGATGGGTGGTTGTCCGAACGTACCGTGCGGCCGATATCGCGCCGGATCACTCCGATCGCGGTGCGGCTGGGGCTGGCCCCGAACGCCATCACCGTCATCAGCCTGCTGGCAGGAGCCGGTGCGGTCGCGACCGCTTTGACGGGCACCCGGTGGGGGTATCTGGCCACCGCGGTCCTCATGCTCGTCTCGCTCGTGCTCGACTGCGTGGACGGCGAGGTCGCGAGGTGGACGCACCGGTACAGCAAGGGCGGTGCATGGCTCGATGCCGTCGGGGATCGGGTGAAGGAGTACGCCGTCTGGTTCGCCGTCGCCTGGGCGGTGGGGCAGCAGCGCTTCTGGGTGCTCGTGCTGGTCTGCCTGGTCGTGTTCACCTCGAAGCACTTCCTCGACTACGGGTGGTCGCTGCGATATCCGCCATGGCAGCCGCGCCCGGTCGAGATCACTGCGGCCGCCGACCCCTGGCACCGCGAAGGTGCGGTACCCCCTGCGGTGCGCCCGCCGTCGTGGCGGCGGATCCTCGGCATGCCCATCGCGGAGCGGTGGCTGCTGATCGCGGTGCTGCTGCCGCTGGTGGGTCCATGGCCCGCCTTCATCGCACTCGCGGTGCTCGGCGCCGTTTCCTGGGCGTACACCGTGCTCACCCGCGTCCGGTGGAGCCACTCCGGCATCGACGAGGTCATGGTGCCCCGTCTGCAGGCGATCACAGATCCGGGGCCACTTCTGCTGGCGTTGCGGCCTGCGCGCGCGGCGTGGGGCGGTGCGGCGGTCATCGGCTTCCTCGTGTTGCTCGCGGGAGCCACCGGTCCGGCATGGGTGATCCTGGCGGGGTTCGCGGTGGCTCTGGGACTGTATGCGCTGGCCTACGGCCGCGGCCCCCGGGGCCGGCTCGGATGGATGGCGCCGTCGATCGCTCGCAGCACCGAGATGAGCGCGCTGCTGGCTCTGGCCTGGTTCTCCACCGATATGGACCCCGTGGCAGTCTTCGCGCTGCTCGCGGCGGGCGCTTGGCGGCATTACGACGTGATCTACCGCATCCGCAATCAGCAGGTTCTACCCGACAGGACCGCGTGGCTCATGCTTCTGGGCACCGAGGGCAGGGTGCTCGTGGCGATCGGATTGTTGCTCGCGATCGGCACCAGCACGTGGCTGTGGTTCGCGGCGTATGTGGCGGTGGTAGCGGTGGTCGACTCGCTGTGGAGTTGGTTCAGGACCTGATCGACGTCGGGGGCGGGCTGCGGGTGTCGGTTGGGCACCCAGTCCGGGTGGGTCGGGGGGTTGGGTGCCGTATGGACAACTGAGGTGTCAGTTGGGCACCCAGTCCGGGTGGGTCGGGGGGTTGGGTGCCGTATGGACAACTGCGGGTGTCAGATCCGAGCCCCTCAGACCACAGGGGGCCGGCCGTACCGTGCCATCTCGGCCACGGTCATCCAGGAGATGGGTCGCCGAGCACCGGGGTCGGACTCCCACCCCTCGCGAAAGCCCGCCCACCACGCGCGCCAGGCCTGTGGATCATGGCGCGAACGGATCCGCTGAACCGCGGTCCAGGTGCCGATGTACGGAAGACCCACCGGCCACGGGAGATTGCGCCGGGCGAGCCACACCCGGTTGCGCGCGTTGAGCCGGTAGTACTCGTCGTGGCGCCGGGGGTCGATCACGGGATGGTGCGCAACCAGATCCCCGGCGTACCAGACGATGCGGTCGCAGTTCCACACCCGCCACGCAAGTTCGATGCCCTCATGGGCGTAGAAGAAGGGATCCGGCCACCCGCCCGCGCACTCGAAGACCTCTCGCGGAATGGCGACGGCACCCTCCCACACGCTGAACACAGCCGACGAATGACGCGGATCACCCTTGTGCATGCGGGGGATCCAGCGGGTGGGGTCGGCCCCCGCCTGCGGGTCGGTGACGCGGGGTTGGATCAGGCCGAACCGGGGGTTGGCAGCGAACATCTGAGACATGCGCAGCAGGGTGTCCGGTTCGGGAAGCCAGGCGTCGTCATCGAGGAAGAAGATCATGGGCGCGGAGGTGGCCGCGACTCCGGCGTTGCGGCCGGCAGGGATCCCGACGTTCTCGGGCAGTCCGACCGCCCGAACCCCCTCGGGAAGCCCGGTGGGCTGCCATCCGTTGCCGACCACGACGATGTCGGTCGACACACCCTGCTGGGCGAGGACGGACCGTAGGGCGCGGTCGAGCTCAGCCGGCCGCAGCCCCTGGGTGAGCAGAACGACCGCGTAGTCGGTCTGCATCAACTGACGCACTCGAACGACGAGTCGGCGGTCTTCGGTGCCGAGGTGTCGAGCGGGTCTTTCTTCTTCTTCTTGGTCACGACCGGCTTGATCCCGGTGTAGTCGGAGCCGACCTTGAGAACCAGCGTGGTTCCCGAGCCTGCTTTGACGACGGTCTGCGTGGCGCCCGCGGCGTAGGCCAGTGTGCGCGCGGCCTCCGCCTCGCTCGTGGGGTACTTCAATGTCGTGGTGTCCGTGTCCGTCTTGGACGAGCGCACCCCGACGACGTTGTAGCCCTGATCCTGAAGATCCTCAGCGACGATGTTCCCGAAACCCGCCGTGGGGGTGCCGTTGACCACGATCACGTCGATCTGCTCCGGTGGGACGGTCAGCGGGTCCTGTCCCGGTGGGGTCGTCGGGGGCTCCGGCCACGGCTTGTCGTTGATGATCGCTTTGAAGAGCTTGTCCGCCTTGGGCTGCTCCCAGGACACTGTGGAGAAGTCGCTGTTGTACACGAACGGCACCGTGACGAATGTGACGTCGGACGGCCGCAGATCGACCATCGTCTCGGCCAGGCCCTGGATGTCCCGCAGGCTGGACAGCCCCTTGTCTGTTGTCAACGACTTGGTTCCTGCGTCGAGCAGGTTGAACAGCGTGATCGGGTTGGCAAGGGTCCCAGCGCTGGTGACCTCGCGGATCATGGAGGAGATGAAGTCCTGCTGACGCTGGATGCGCTGGATGTCACTTCCGTCCCCCAGCGACTCCCGGGCCCGGACGAACGCCAGAGCGTCCTCCCCGGAGATCGTCTGCTTGCCGGCCGGGAGGTTGAGACGTGCGTGGTAGTCGTTGACCGGCTCCTTGAGGCAGACCTCGACGCCGCCGACGGCATCCACCATCTTCTTGAAGCCGTTGAAATCGACGACGACGAAATGGTCCACGTAGATGCCGGTGAGTTCCTCCACGGCCTTGATGGTGCACCCCGGCCCGCCGATGTCGAAGGCCTCGTTGAACCGGCCCGTGTACCCGCCCTGCATCTCGCCGATCTTGTTCTTGCACATCGGGAGGGTGACCAGCGAGTCGCGCGGAATGCTCATGCCGATCGCCCGGGTGCGATCGCCCGAGACGTGGAAGAGGATCGTGGTGTCGCTGCGTTGTCCCTCGATGCCGGCGTTGTTGGCATTGCCGTACTTCTTGTTGTTGCCCTTGCCGGTCCGGCTGTCCGAGCCCATCACGAGGATGTTCACGGGTTCGGTGGCGCCCACCGGACTCGTAGGACGTTCGCCGAGTTGATCGGTCGTGTCGAGGGTGCTGATGTTGTTGTCGAGGCGTTGGTACAGCACGGCACCGGCCGCTGCCGCACCGGTGGCGACGAGAACGAGGGTCGAGGCGATTCCGGCGAGCACGCGGGGCCAACGACGGCGTCGACGAGCAGCCATCATCCTCCGATCCGAGTGGACTTCCAGCGTACCTTGCGTCGAGGTGAATACCGATTGACCTGTGGGCAACGTCGCACGGGTTTGGACGGTGGGGCCACGACTGCGGTTCCTCGGCACACGTGGCGAGGAACGACGGCCGCCCACCCCGGTGACGACCGGGGGGCGGTGAATTGTGTCTCTGGACGAACGCCGGAGGGGCAGGAGGACATCGTCGACAGCACCCAGCTGTCCGATATGTGGCCAATTTCGGTCACAAATCCGCAATTCGCGGCATGGGCACCACCACCTCGGCGGTGACGTCTGATCCACTGAGTCTTCGGAAAGGTGGTGGTTCACTGTGCGGTCCCGCTTCCCCGTCCTGCTTGCGCTGGTCCTGGGAATCGCGCTGTTGCCCATGGTCGGTCTGGGAAGTCCGCAGGCCGTCCCGACGCGCGTGCAGACCCTCGCGCTCGACGAGATCGCGGTCGGAGGCGGCCAGGGTCTGTCGGGTGTGGATCAGCCCACGGCCTCCCGCAGCTCGGTGGTCGAGACCGAGCCGTTCGGCCTTGTCGGGCTGTCCTGGGACACCGCGCCGCCGGAGGGTTCGACGGTCAAGGTCCGGGTGCGTGAGGACGACGGGTGGACGCCCTGGCTGACGATCCCCTTCGAAGCCGACCACGGACCCGATCCAGGTTCCGTCGAGCAGCAGGGGGTGCGCGCGGGCACCGATCCCATGCTCACCGGCCCCTCGGATGCCCTGCAGGTGTGGGTCCAGACCCCGGACGGGCAGGCCCCCGGCGATGCAGAGGTTCATCTGGTGGACACCGATGCTGTCGACATCCAGTCGCTGCCGGCCTCGCAGGCCGCTGCCGCGCCCGGGATGCCGCCGATCATCACCCGCGCCCAGTGGGGTGCCGACGAGAGCATGCGCAACCGCGGTCCGATCTACTCCAGTGTCGTCAAGGTTGGCTTCGTCCATCACACGGTCTCCAGCAGCACCTACAGCGAGTCGCAGGCGGCCGCGCAGGTACGCAACCTCTACGCCTGGTACACCGAAGGGCTGAAGTACTCGGACATGGCCTACAACTTCCTCGTCGACCGCTTCGGGCGGTTGTACGAGGGCAGGTACGGCGGGATGGACCGGCCGGTGGTCGGTGGCCATACCGCCGGGCTGAACAACGACAGTTTCGCCGTGTCCGCGATGGGCAACTTCGAGGAGTTCAAGCCGGCCGACCCGCAGATGGATGCGATCAAGGAATCCATCGCCAAACTCATGGCCTGGAAGTTGGGCCTGAGCAAGCGGGATCCCGGCGGCAAGGACACCTTGGTCAGCACCGGCTCGCTGAACTCCGGCTACTGGGAGAAGGGGGAGACCGCCACCCTCAACCGCGTGTCCGGCCACAAGGACGCGGGTAACACCGCCTGCCCCGGGAAGTTCCTCTACGCACAAGTGCCGGACATCCGCGCCCGCGCCGCGCAGATCTTCGGTAGCGGCGGGGGTACGACCACGGAGATCCCCGACCTGATCACACCGGACCCGGTCACCGACGAGTTCAATTTCCGCGGGTCGGGTTACGGCGACGGGGTCGGACTGCCGAAGGCCGGAGTGCTCGGCCAGGCCCGCGACGGGAAGAAGGCCGCGGGCATCCTCAAGCATTACTTGTCGGGTGTCACAGTTGCGCCGGGCGACGATGAGCGAATCCTGCGAGTCTCCCTCGCGAAGCGCAAGAAGTTGCTCGTGAGCAGCGATGCGCTGGGCAAGGGCGGGGGCCGGTTCCGCGCAGGCTCGGGCAAGACGGCGGTCACCGGCACGAAACGGACCAAAGTCCGGTTGAGCACGAGTGGCGACGGGATCCTCATTTCGCGCAAGTCAGGCAAGAAGTGGCGATCGGTGGGCACCGTGGCCACTGTGAAGCTGCGATGGGCCGGGACCCGGTCGGCGGGCAAACTGGGCCAGGCGCAGACGGCGCTACGCGTCGGCAAGGACGTCTTGCGACGCGGGACGGTCACCGTTAGCAACGTCGACGGTCGGTTGCGGGTCGTCGCGAATCTGCGGATCCGCGACGAGTACCTGCCCTACCTCGATGTGGCCCCCAGATCGTGGCCGGTGCAGGCCCAGCGGACGATGGCCATGGTCGCCCGCAGTGCCGCCGCAGCCGCTGTGTGGGATCCCGCGTGCGGTTGCCACATGTCCGACGCCGGGTTCACCGGACAGCGGGCGACCACGGCCAAGGGGTACTCCGCGTGGTCCAAGGCTGTGAACCGGACCGCTGGCAAGACCGTGCAGCACGCCGGGGCGCCGATATCCGTTCCAGTCTTCGACTCCACCGGTGGCGCGACGCTGAACGCGGCCGATGTCTGGGGTGAGGATGTGCCGTGGCTGCGCAGCGCCGATGATCCGTGGAGTCTGAAGAAGAAGAACACGTCGTACTTCGTCTGGGACCTGCAGACCCGGCCACAGACCGACGTGGCCGCGCTGTTCGGGCTGCCGGACGTGGTCCTGCTCGACCTGCGTACGCGGCTCACGGGTGGCGCGGTGGCGACGGCGACGGCCACGAGTTCGTCCGGTCAGACGGCGTCGATCAGTGGTGAGAAACTGCGCACGGGTCTCGGGCTGCCATCGGCGTACATCGCCCGTAGTGCGACCCAGGAGCCCACCACGGCGACGGCTCTGTCCTCGGCCTTGGCCCAGCGGGGCAAGGGCGCACCGGTCGTTGCGCAGGCCACCGACACATCAGTCGTCGCGCTGGCGGCCGCATTCGCCGGCAGCACCAAACGACCGTTCTATGTGGTGGGCCGATCCGGTCCGGACAGGTCGGCCGCCCGTGCGCTGCGACCGGCGAGTTCCGTGACCGCCGTGGGTGCCTTCACAGCCACCTCCCTGAAGGCACTGGGCCGCCTGGCCAAGGTACGGCGGGTCACTGCCGGCAACGCCACCGCGCTGTCGCTGCGGTTGGCGGAACTCTCTGTGCGCAAGGACCGCAGAGCCGTCTTCGTGGCGGTCCCGGGCAACCCGGCGGCCATGGCCAGTGCGGCGATGGGCGCGGCGCGGGCAGGCGGGTACCTGATGGCGCTGACAGACGCCCCAGGTGCGGCGATGCGCAAGTGGGTCAAGGCACACGCGACCCGCAGCATCGTCGTGGCCGGCAAGAAGGAGTTGTCCAACGCTGATGCCGGTGGGCTGCGTCGGCCTGTACGGCTCAGCGCCAAGGACCCAGTCGTGCGAGCGGCGAGGATCGCGGCCCTTGGCCCTCGCCGTGGTGAGGCGATCATCGTGGACAGCGCACGGGTGATGGCCGGGGCGACCGCGGCGGCGTCGAGGCGGCCCGTGCTCTTCGTGGCTGGCAAGTCGGGCAATGCCAAGGCGCTGCGGTTCCTGCAGGCGAGTCCGGCCATCGCCACTTTGCGAAGTGTCGGCGCCGACCCGGCCGCGCTGGCCGCTGCCCGCCGCGCCTGAGGCCTCCACGCGACCAGCGCGGTCCAATCAGGCGTTCGCGGTCGCGCCTTCGGCCTCCGCGCCGCTGTAGACCACGCTGGCGCCGATGGCCAGGGGTGCTGCGATCGCGGCCAGCACACCGGCCAGATCGTCGGGACGCAGCGAGGTGTTCAAGCGACCACCGGGCAGCAGCCCCACCGATTCGGCGTACTCGATGGCAGCCGTGTACAGCGTCCCGGCGCTCATGTCCGGGAGCCCGCCGAGGTCCCCCGGTGGCAGGACACGCTGGTCGGGCATCGCGCGCACGTCGGCGGGGAAGAACCACTGCGCGCTGGCGCCGGTGGGTGCCGGGGCCATTCCTAAGGCGTCCGCGACGACGAGCATGTCGCACGGCGCATCGGTGGCCACGACCAGATCCGCGCCGGCGGCGTCGAAGCTGGCATCGGCGCCCGCCTCCCACACCGATACCCACCACACTGCTGTCATCCAGTGCAGAGGCAGACGCAGCGCGACCGTCGTTCCGGGCGTGACGTCCGCTTCCATCTGCAGGAAGTTCACCGTCTTGTTCACCCAGTTGTCGAACGTCGCGTGCGACAGCTCCACTCGGCCCTGGGTGCAGTCGGTGATCAGGGGCGCGCCGGAATGCAGTCGGAGGGCCTCAGAGCGGGTCTGTCGCAGAGTGGTCACGGGCGCATCGTACGCATGGCAGACTGACGAGCGTGCTCGAGTCGATCCTGCTGGTCGGCGGCAAAGGTACCCGCCTGCGTCCGCTGACGATCAACCACCCGAAACCGATGCTCCCCGTGGCCGGCGTGCCCTTCACCGAGCATCAGATCGCCATCGCCCGTGCGGCGGGCGTTACGCGGGTGGCCCTGGGCACCTCGTATCGCGCGGAGGTCTTCAGTGACTACTTCGGCGACGGCTCCGACTTCGGGGTCGCGATGGACTACCGCGTGGAGGCCGAGCCGCTCGGCACCGGCGGGGCGATCCGCAATGCCGCCGACGCCTTGACCTGCGGACCCGACGATCCCGTGGTGGTGTTCAACGGGGACATCCTCACCGGCCTGGACATCACCGGACTGGTGCAGGCCTGGCGGGACGCCGACGCCGACGTGGCGCTCTACCTGACCAGGGTGGAGGACCCGCGGGCGTTCGGGCTGGTGCCGACCGAGGGCGAACGCGTGACCGCGTTCCTCGAGAAGCCGCAGACCCCGGAGGAGATCGTCACCGACCAGATCAACGCGGGGTGCTATGTCTTCCGCCGCAGTGTGATCGACGAGATCCCGGTGGGCCGACCGGTAAGTGTGGAACGGGAGACCTTCCCCGAGTTGCTGGCCGCCGGCAGGGTCGTCGTGGGGCACGTGGACCCCGGCTACTGGCTGGACCTGGGCACACCGCTGGCGTTCGCCCGCGGCAGCGCGGACATCGTGATGGGCAAGGTCGTCTCCCCGGCCTTGCCGGGGAGCCCGGGGGAGATGCTCGCGGGCGCGGGGGCGCGCATCGAGGGTTCCTGCACCGAGGGCACCGCGGCCGGTCGCGACAGCGTCGTGGGCATCGGCGCGCAGGTGCGCGGCTCGGTGCTGTTCGATGGGGCCGAGGTCGGCGACCACAGCATCGTGGAGGACAGCATCATCGGTGCCGGAGCGGTGATCGGGCCGGGATGTGTCATCCGCTCCGCGGTCATCGGGGACGGTGCCAGGATCGGCGCGGACAACGAGTTGCTCGCTGGTGTGCGGGTATGGCCGGGCGTCGAACTCGGTGACTGTGCCGTCCGGTTCTCATCGGACCAGTGATCGATCAGCGCACGAACCAGTGATCACCGAGGTCGGCCGGCCGTCGGTCGGCCGGATCGGACGCCGGCCACCCGATGGCGATCGCTCCCAGCGGTTGCCAACTGTCGGGCACATCGAGTGCACCGCGGACCACCGGTGGGCAGAACATGGTGCTGGAGATCCAGGCCGAGCCCAGCCCGGAGGCGGACAAGCTGACGAGCAGGTTCTCGACCGCAGCACCACCGGCCACGAGGAACAGGTCGCGTTCGAAGCCGTTTCGCCGGTCGTCGGGGTAGGCGTGGACCGCCCCCGCGAAGTCGCTGAACGCCAGAACGACCTCGGGGGCGTTCCACAACACGTCCCCTCGCCGCAGCCGTTTCCGGATCGACTCGTCGCTGAAACCGTCGTCGCGCAGATCTGCGATCCACTGGTCCCGCATCGCGCCCAGCACCTGCTCACGACGCTCGGCCAGCAACACGAAGCGCCACGGGCGCGTGTGATGCGGGCTCGGCGCAGTGCACGCCGCCTCCACCGCCTGCTCGATCAGCGCGACCGGAACGGTTCGATCGGCGAACGCGCGGACCGTCCGGCGGCCGGTCACCGCTGATCGGCGAGCCAGGTCGGTACCGAGCGCGAACAGGTCCTCTTCGCTGGGCCGCACCAGATCGCGGGCCGCCCCCTCGCCGATAGCCGACACGCCGCGCACGACGGCCACCGGAGTGCCGCCGGTCTTGCCCTTCACAAGATCCGCGGCGGCTGCGAGTTCGTCGGCCAGCGCCACCTGTGTCATCTCCAGTGGCTGCCCGAAGTCGTCGGTCGAACCGCGCAGGTCCGCCAGAACGCGGACCCCGGCGGCCCCGATGCAGAAGTCCGTCACGCCGAGGCGCCACGGCCGGCCCGCGGTATCGGTGATCACCACGCCGACCGTGACACCGGTCTGCGCGGCCACTGCGGCTCGCAGGTGTGCGGCGCTGGCATCGGGGTCGCGGGGCAGGCGTAGAGGGCGGGTGGTGTTCGACCGATCGACCCCCGCTGCTGCCATGACGACCCCGAGGTGGTTCTCGACGATCCGCAGGTCCTCACGCTCGGCAACCGTGCGCACGGTGTCGGCCCGGACGGCCGCGTCCCGATCGGCCACCCACTGCCCCTCAGCCTTGCTGATGATCTTGGAACTCACCACCAGGATGTCGCCGTCCTGCAGTCCGCGGCCGCCGTCCGGCCAGTGCACGTTGGTGACAGCGGCTGCGACAGTGCGGGCGAGGTCGGTGTGCTCGTCGAACTGGGGTAGCCCGGGGACCGCCACGATCTGCATCAGGTCACCAGTCCGGGGACCGCCACGATCTGCATCAGCGCACCTGCCCGGGGACCGCCACGATCTGCATCAGGTCACCAGCCCGACGGTGACCCGGGCGAGTTCGGCGGCTGCTGCCTCGTCGTGCATCAGCGTGGTGGTCGCCAGGCTCGCCCGGACGCTCGTGGGTTCGGGGTCACCGGACTCATAGACCCACCCATCGAGGATGCCGCCGTCCCCGCGGGCGCCGTAGTGGGCGGCGACCGAAGCGGCGTCCGCCGCGACACCGATCGCAGCCAGACATACGTCGGCCATCCCCTTCACAGGTCGGCCGCCGACGATTCCGGAGACGCCGACGACCGGTGCCGGGGTGTCGAGGACCGCCTCCCGGATCCCGGGCACCGCGAGGATCGGTCCGATGCTGACCACCGGGTTGGACGGTGGCAGAACGATGACATCGGACTGCCAGATCGCATCCAGGACCCCGGATGCCGGCGTTGCGGCATCGATGCCGACGAAGGTGAATCGATGTGCCGGAAGCGCGGCACGGTGTTGCACCCACCATTGCTGGAAGTGCATCGCTGCCGGGCCCGCGTCCGTGTCCACGACCACGTGGGTCTCGACCCGGTCGTTGGTCATCGGCAGCAGCGTCACGCCGGGATCCCAGCGCTTGCACAACGCGGCCGTGACCTCGTCGAGTGGGTAGCCGGCGGACAGCAGCTGGGTCCGGATCAGATGGGTGGCGAGGTCGCGGTCGCCCAAGGTGAACCACAACGGCTCGAATCCGTAGGCCCCGAGTTCGTCGAGGACCGTGTAGGTCTCGTCGCGGCGGCCCCAGCCCCGGTCGGTATCGATTCCGCCGCCGAGGGTGTACATGACCGTGTCGAGGTCCGGGCAGACCTTCAGCCCCTGCAGCCAGATGTCGTCGGCGGTGTTCCCGATCACCGTGATCTCGTCGTTCGGGTACGCCGAGCGGAGACCCACCAGGAACCGGGCGCCTCCGACGCCGCCCGCCAGCACCGTGATCCGCATACGACCATCCCTCCTGCGCCGCACCGGGGCTTAGGCTTTGGACGTGACTCTACGTCGGGCCCTGGCGCGCGCAGAACGTGCCGTGTCCCTCGACGTGACCGAAGTCGCACAGTTGCTGTCGGCCACGGGGCCCGACCTGGAGGCGTTGTGTGCGGTGGCAGCGGCCGTGCGGGACCGGGGCACCCGCACGGTCACCTACTCGCCCAAGGTCTTCATCCCGGTCACCCGCTTGTGCCGTGACCGCTGCCACTACTGCACCTTCGCCACGGATCCCGCAGCCCTACGTCGCGAGGGCCACGGTCCGTACCTGGAGATCGACGAGGCGGTGGCGATCGCGGCTCGCGGCGCGCGCGCCGGGTGCGCGGAGGCATTGCTGACGCTGGGGGACGCACCCGAGGACCGTTGGCCGGCCGCACGTGCATGGCTGGATGCCCGTGGCTACGACACCACGATCGACTATGTCCGGGCAGTGGCTGTCGCCGTGCTCGAACGCACCGGCCTGCTTCCGCACGCGAATCCCGGCGTCATGAGTTGGGAGCACCTGAGTCGTCTGCGTCCGGTCGCTCCCAGCATGGGGCTGATGCTGGAGACGACGAGCCGTCGGTTGTACGAGACCCCCGGTGCCCCCCACTTCGGATCGCCGGACAAGGATCCCGATGTCCGGTTGCGCGTTCTGGCCGATGCCGGTCGGCTGGGGGTGCCCTTCACCACTGGTCTGCTGATCGGTATCGGTGAGACGCTCACCGAACGTGCCGAATCGCTGCTGGCGCTACGCAGCGTGGAGCGGCGGTTCCACGGCCTGCAGGAAGTGATCATCCAGAACTTCCGCGCCAAGCCGGACACCGCGATGGCGGCTGTGGCGGACTGCGGTCCCGACGAGTACCTCGCCGCGGTCGCCACGGCCCGGCTGGTACTCGGGGGAGCGGTGCACATCCAAGCCCCGCCCAATCTCACCGACGCCGAATCTCTGCACCGGCTGATCGGGGCCGGCATCGACGACTGGGGAGGTGTGAGTCCGGTCACCGCGGACTACGTGAACCCGGAGCGTCCCTGGCCCAGCATCGATCTGCTGCGGGAGGTCACCGAAGGCAGTGGTTTCGCCCTCGCGCCCAGACTGACCATCCACCCTGAGTTCCTGGCCCGCGGTGATGCCTGGCTGGATCCCCGCCTGCGGCCCTTCGTCGCGGCACTCGCCGATGAGCGGGGACTTCTGCGCAACGGTGTGGTCCCGACCGGTCAGCCGTGGCAACAGGCCGTCGACTACGGCAGTTTTGCCGACGGCGGGGCCGGCCGCACCGATCTGGCGATCACGATCGACATCCGCGGACGCGACGCCGAGCGTCGCAGCGACTTCGACACCGCCTTCGGATCCTGGGACGCGCTCGACGTGGCGGGGGCGGAGGCCGTGTCGATCGGCGACTTCGCGGAGGCGCTCGCCTTGGCCCGCGTGCAACCGGCCGCCCTCGCCGATCCGGCCAACGAGGCGCTCGCGCTGGCGTTGTTCGCCGCAACCGGGGAGCAGGTGGGCGAGGTTGCTGCGGTCGCGGACGCACTGCGACGCGAACGGGTGGGTGACGAGGTCACCTACGTCGTCAACCGGAACCTGAACTTCACAAACGTCTGCTACACCGGCTGTCGGTTCTGTGCCTTCGCCCAGCGGGAGTCCGATGTCGATGCGTTCACGCTGTCGCCGGAGGAGATCACCCGGCGAGTGCACGAGGCCTGGGACGCCGGTGCTACCGAGATCTGCATGCAGGGCGGCATCCACCCGAGACTGCCGGGCAGTGCCTACTTCGACCTCGCCCGGACCGTGAAACAGGCCGTCCCGGAGATCCACCTGCACGCCTTCAGCCCGATGGAGGTCGTCAACGGGGCCACGCGGTCGGACCTGGACCTGCGCGCGTTCCTGGTGCGGCTTCGGGAGTCCGGGGTGGACTCGATCCCGGGTACGGCAGCGGAGATCCTCGACGACGAGGTGCGCTGGATCCTCACCAAGGGCAAACTCCCCGCTTCCGCGTGGATCGACGTCGTCACCACCGCACACGAGGTGGGCCTGCCCTCGAGTTCGACGATGATGTACGGACACGTCGACACCCCACTGCACTGGATCCGGCACTTGCGCACGCTGCGTGAGGTGCAGGATCGCACCGGGGGGTTCACCGAGTTCGTCGGCCTGCCGTTCGTCCACCACAACGCGCCGCTGTACCTGGCCGGGAAGGCGCGGCCCGGATCGACGGTCCGCGAGGACGTCCTGGTCACGGCCATGGCCAGGCTCCTGCTCGACGGCTCGATCCCGAACATCCAGGTCTCCTGGGTCAAGCTGGGGCCCGCAGGTGCCGCGGAACTGCTCAAGGCCGGCGCCAACGACCTCGGTGGCACCCTGATGGAGGAGACGATCAGCCGCATGGCCGGTTCGGCCCACGGGTCCTCGATGACCCCGGACGAGTTGCAGCAGACGGCTGCAATGGCCGGCCGGCCCGCGGTCGAACGCACAACGACGTACGCAGCGGTCACGCGGCGCTAGCCCACGTCCACCGTTGGCTCGCCACTGTGGACGTGGCGGCGGCGAGTTGGTTAGTCCTGGGCACGTTGGTTAGACAAACGGCACTCTGGTTAGAGTCCCACGGCCGTACAGGGCTAACCGGAGTGCTGTCTCTCTAACCGGGACGCCGTTCTCTAACCGGAATGCCGATGACCACCGCCCGACCGGCGGCGGCGAGTTGGTTAGTCCTGGGCACGTTGGTTAGACAAACAGCACTCTGGTTAGAGTCCCACGGCCGTACAGGGCTAACCGGAGTGCTGTTTCTCTAACCGGGATGCCGATCTCTAACCGGAGTGGGGGATGACCACCCCGCGGCCGGCGTAGTGCTGCGCTTGCACCGTGGACGCGGGGGGGTTCGTCAGCCTCGCGCCGAGATCACTCTGCGTGACCGCCGACACGCCGTCTGGAGCGCCTTGCGCGGCGTGTCATCCACAGATCCGTGACGCGCGACCGATATCACGTCACCTGAACGGCCCATTCTGGGGATTCCGGTTGAGGGCCTACTTACGAGCATGTAATTTCAACGTTGTCGTCAGATTTTCGCGCATCGGGGCGCGGGAGTGGAGGAAACATGCAGGAATCGATCGTCCGTTTGCCGTTGGAGGAAGTGGAAGAGCTGAGCTGGCAGGAGCGGGCGCTGTGCGCAGAGACCGACCCCGAGTCGTTCTTCCCGGAAAAGGGAGGATCGACCAGGGAGGCCAAGCGCATCTGCGCATCGTGCGAGGTCCGCGGCGAGTGCCTGGAATATGCGTTGGAGAACGACGAGCGGTTCGGTATCTGGGGCGGGCTCTCCGAGCGTGAGCGCCGCCGCCTCAAGCGCGCAGCAGTCTGATCCACCTTCCCCACTTCTTCCCCGATAAATACATACGACAAAGGGCGGCTCACCAGCGTGGTGAGCCGCCCTTTGTCGTACCCGCCACTACAGTCGGCCGTATGCTGACGAGCGTCAATCACCGCTCCACCCATGCCTCGGACGGAGTGCGGGTCACCTGGTCCACCGCCCGACCGGGAAGCCCGCGGGCTCGGCGCCGTGACCGGCGCGATCGTGGCCTGCGAGGTCCCCTGGCGCCGCGAGCCGTCCCGGTTGCCCGCAGTCGTGCGGCTCGCTTCGACGAGCAGGTGCTGGTGGCGTGGGATCGACTGGTCATGGGCAACCCCGAGCTCCAGTACATCGAGATCGCCGTCAGTGACGTCCCGGAGGCCGAGCACCCGGCGCTGGCCGTGTTCGACCCGGCGGATGCAGGTTTCGCAGCGCGGATCACGGTATACAGGTGGGCCTTGGAACTGCGAGCAGACACCCCTGGTCACCTCGGTGACCTTCTGCAGGATGTGCTGACCGAGCAGGCAGGTGTGTTCCTGGGTGTCGCCCCGCAGGATCTCGATGGGGCGTATCCCCGTGTCTGAGCCCGAAACCGGAGGTGTCACCAGCGGAGGTTACGGTGGGTCGGTGACTACCCGCACCTGCTCCCGGCCCTCGTGCCGGCGGCCGGCCGTGTCCACCTTGACCTACGTCTATGCCGACTCCACCGCAGTGCTCGGGCCGCTGGCGACTTTCGCCGAGCCGCACTCGTACGACCTGTGCGAGGAGCACTCGCAACGCCTTACGGCTCCTCGGGGCTGGGAGGTGGTGCGCCTGGAGCCCGATCCCTCTGCGCTCGAACCGTCCCACGACGCTCTCCAGGCGCTCGCCGATGCGGTGCGTTCCGCGGCACGCCCTGAGAGCGTCGCCACCGTTGAGGAGGCAGGGCAACTGACGGTCGGCGGGAAAGGTCATCTGCGCGTACTGCGGCCGATCGAATAGCGTTGCGGGCATGAGCCCCGACAGCACGGTATTCCCCGCCGACCTCGTAGCCGCATTGATCAAGGCGTACGACGTTCGCGGTCTCGTTGACGAACAACTCACCCCGCAGTTCGTGACAGCGGTGGGCGCGGCGTTCGTCGAGTCGCTGGGTCTGCGGGAGGCGGGGGCCGTGGTCGTGGGCCATGACATGCGCCCGTCGTCGCCGGCGTTCGCCAGAGCCTTCGCTGAGGGCGCCACGGCCCATGGTGTGGACGTGATCCTGATCGGTCTGTGTTCAACGGACGGCTTGTACTTCGCCTCCGGCACCCTGGACCTGCCGGGGGCCATGTTCACCGCCAGCCACAACCCGGCCGCCTACAACGGCATCAAACTGTGCCTGGCAGGCGCGGCACCGGTGGGCCAGGACAC
This sequence comes from Actinomycetota bacterium, assembly GCA_020636995.1. Lineage (GTDB taxonomy): Bacteria > Actinomycetota > Actinomycetes > S36-B12 > UBA10799 > JADKAV01. The sequence continues at coordinate 85,360 of JACJWU010000002.1, forward strand.
GGGACTGCGGGAGATCTCGCGCATGCTCGTCGAGGGTGTCCCGGAGTACTCCGGCCGGGTCGGGCACATCAGCGAGCGCGAGATGCTCGCCGATTACGCCGACTACCTGATCAGCCTGGTGCCCCCGCTGCAGCGCCCGCTGCGAGTGGTCGTGGACGCCGGCAACGGCATGGCTGGGCTGACCGCCCCGGTGGTCCTCGGGAAGCTGCCGGTCACGGTCGAGGAGTTGTACTTCGAACTCGATGGGTCCTTCCCGAACCATGAGGCCAATCCGATCGACCCGGCGAACCTCGTCGACCTGCAGGCCGCGGTGAAGTCGTCGGGCGCGGATCTGGGACTGGCCTTCGATGGTGACGCCGACCGCTGTTTCGTGGTCGACGAGCGGGGGGAGCTGGTGAATCCGTCCACTCTGACCGCCCTGATCGCCACCCAGGAACTGGCACGGGTTCCGGGCGCGGCCGTCATCCACAACCTGATCACCTCCCGAGCGGTGCCCGAGATCATCAGTGAGAACGACGGCGTCCCAGTGGTGACACGGGTCGGCCACTCCTTCATCAAAGCCACCATGGCGCAGACCGGTGCGGTCTTCGGAGGTGAGCACTCCGGGCACTTCTACTTCCGCGACTTCTGGCGTGCCGACAGTGGCATGCTGGCGGCCCTGCACGTCCTGTCGAGCCTGGCGGCGACGCCCGCGGGCACGACGTTGTCGCAGGTGTTGGTCCCCTACAGCAGGTACGTGCTGTCCGGGGAGATCAACACGGAGGTCTCCGACCAGCAGGCGGCGATCGCTGCGGTCCGGGAGCACTTCGCGGATCGGGATGTCACCTTCTCCGACCTCGACGGTCTCACCGTGGACGGTGGCACGTGGTGGGTGAACGTGCGGCCCTCCAACACCGAACCGCTTCTGCGGCTCAACGTCGAGGCGCCCACCGAGGATCAGATGGCGTCGCTGCGCGACGAGGTGCTCGCCCTGTATCGCTGAGCGGGTGGTCGTGAGGGCATAGGCTGGGGCCCGTGAGTCTTGATCCCGAACTGCTCGACGTACTGGCCTGTCCATGCCCTCGGCATGCCCCTGTGGCAGAGGTTCCTGACGGTCTGCGGTGCACCGAATGTGAGGCGGTGTTCAGCGTCCGGGACGGGATCCCGGTGATGTTGCTGGATCAGGCCACCCCCGGTCCGTCCGGGGTGGTCGGTGTGCCGGATCCCTCGTGAGCGTCGACGACACCCTGCTCGACGAACCCGACGAGTTGGTCGGGATCGACTCCCAGCGGATGCTGGCCAGTACCGCCTCGGCCGGAGCCGCGATCCGGAGCACTCTGGACGCCGACGACGGTCATGCCCTGGGACCACTGGTCGAACAGGGTCGTCCGCGCAGCCTGTGCGTTGTGGGAGCCGGGGGTTCGAGTGCACCCGGGGAGGTGCTCGCCGCGGTGGCCGGGCGGGGGTCCCCACTGCCGGTCTTCGCGCTCGGCGGTCCCGCGCTACCCGGGTGGGTGGGCCCCATGGACCTGGTGGTCGCGGTGTCGGCCTCCGGCCGGACCCCGGAGATCCTGACGTTCGTCAGCGAGGCCCAGCGCCGAGGGAGTTCGGTGCTGGGGATCGGTGCGGCGAACTCCCCGTTGCAGGAGGTCTGCAGCAACGCCCGCGGTGTGTCGTTCTGGCCCGTCTCGCGACTGAGCCCGCTGCAGGACGTCCAGAAGGCCCGCTCTTTGCTGTGGGCGCTGTCGGCGCCGTTGCTACTTCTGGCAGGCGAACTCGGGATCGTCGCCGAGGCGCGGGACGGACTGGCCGGTGCTGCCGACCGCCTCGATGCCCGTGCCCTGGAGTGCGGCGTGGAGGTGCTGACCCCGGAGAACCCTGCGAAGGATCTGAGCATCCACCTGACGTCGGGGCTGCCCCTGGCATGGGGCAGTGGTGATGTCGGGGCGGTCGCTGCCCGGCGGCTCGGGCGGCAATTGGCTGAGAACGCGGACTGGCCCAGTGTGGTGGGTGTGCTGCCGGAGGGGGCACGTACTCATGCCGGACTGCTCGGCGGACCCTGGGCGGCCCCCGCCCGCGAGGAGGACATCTTCCGCGATCGCACCCTGGACTCCGGTCCGCAACCGCGCCTGCGGGCAGTCCTGCTGCGCGATGCGATGGAACACCCGGACACCGCAACGATCGCCGACGCGGTCGTTCAGACCTGCGAGCGGCTCGACGTGCCGTGTCAGGAACTCACGGCCACCAGCGGACATGCGATCGAACAGTTGGCGGATCTGGTGGGACTGGTGGACTTCGCGAGCATCTACACGGCGTTGATGCAGCGCCGTGACCCCTCCCACAGTGCCGAGGACATCGACCCGCGGTTCGGTCGCTGGCGCCGGACGGAGGGCCGATAATCATGCAGATCGTGCGCGGACATCTGCAGACGTACGACTGGGGGCCGATCGACGGGCTGTCGGCGTGGACGGCGCCCACCGGCACCCCGCAGGCGGAGTTGTGGTTCGGCTCCCATCCCAACGGACCCTCGCCGCTGCGCGACGGCGATGCGCTGGCGAGCACCGAGTTGCCGATCCTCACCAAGATCCTGGCGGCGGCACGACCGCTGTCCATCCAGATCCATCCGCCTGCGGCGATGGCCCGCGCGCAATACGACGTGCAGCAGGCCGACCCGGGTGTCCCGAAACTGCTGTCGGACCCCTACGCCAAAGCCGAGATCCTCATCGCGCTCGAACCATTCGTGATCCTGGAGGGGTTCCGTGAGCCGCGGCGCAGCGCGGAGGTGTTCAGTCACCTCGGCGCCGGTATGCAGGCGGCTACGGCGGCGCTGCTGGCCGACGACATCCGTGCCTGCGTGCGCACGTTGCTGACGCTGCCCCTCGACGATGTCGTTGTCAACGCGGAGAGGCTGCCGTCCGCTTTCGGGGCAGCGGGACTCACCGAGTACGAGGCCGGCGTGATCCACGACGTGGCGCACTACTTCCCCGGCGACCCCGGTGTGTTCGTGGCGGCGCTGCTGAACGCCCGCACCCTGGCGCCCGGAGAGGCGGTGTACGTGGATCCCGGCACTGTGCATGCCTATGTCCGCGGCACCGGTGTCGAGGTGATGACCAACAGCGACAACGTCCTGCGTCTCGGATTGACCACCAAGACCATCGCTGTGGATGCGGCACTCGCGGCGCTGTCCCTGCATGGGCAGCCGCATCCCCTGTCACCGCCGCAGATCGACGGGGTCGTGTCCTATGCCCCGCAGGACGCCCCCTTCCGCGTCGACATGGTGTCGGCTGCCGGCTGCCGGGCTGAATCCGGACAGGCCCGGATCGTCGTCGGTCTGCAGGGGCGCACCACGGTCGCGGATGTGGCTCTGCAGCCAGGTGAGGGGATACTGCTGGCGGCTGCGGAACCGGCGATCGACGTCCACGCCGAAGGGCGGGCGGTTGTGGCGCACCACAGCGGGCCGGCATAGGGCAGGATTGCCGGGTGAGCACAGAAGGCGGCACCAAGGCCGTACTCGCCGCGCTGGCGGCGAACGTCGGCATTGCGATCTCCAAGTTCGTCGCCTTCGTCCTGACCGGATCGTCCTCGATGCTGTCGGAGGCCATCCACTCGGTGGCGGACAGCGCGAACCAGTTGCTGCTCCTGCTCGGCGGCAGACGCGCCAGGCGAGTGGCGGATGCGACCCATCAGTTCGGGTATGCGCGGGTGCGCTATGTCTACGCGTTCGTGGTGTCGATCGTGCTGTTCCTGGTGGGCGGCATCTTCAGCCTCTACGAAGGCTTCCACAAGTTCACCCACCCCGAGGAACTCCGGGACGTGCAGATCGCGCTGGTCGTGCTGCTCATCGCGATCGGTCTGGAAGCGTTCTCCTTCCGCACGGCCCTGCGGGAGTCGCACAAGTCCCGCGGCAAACGCTCGCTCTTCCGCTTCATCCGAGATGCCCGGCAGCCCGAACTTCCGGTCGTGTTGCTAGAGGATTTCGGTGCCCTGATCGGGCTCATGTTCGCCCTGGTCGGGGTGGGGATGGCGACGCTGACCGGGGATGGCCGCTGGGACGGGCTGGGCGCGATGGCGGTCGGCACCTTGCTCGTGGTGATCGCCGTCTTCCTGGCGTTCGAGATGTCCAGCATGCTCGTGGGGGAGTCGGCGCTGCCGGAGCAGGAAGCGGCGATCCGGCAGGCGCTGGAGGACACCGAGGATGTGGACCGGGTCATCCACCTGAAGACGTTGCACGTGGGTCCGGACGAGTTGCTGGTGGCCGCCAAGATCGCTATCGGTGGGGAGGACGACGCCGCGACGATCGCCCGGGGCATCGACACCGCGGAGTCGGCTGTGCGCGCCGTGGTTCCGTCGGCCCGGTACATATATCTGGAGCCCGACCTCGACCGCTCGGTCTCGCCCCCGCTGGACTGACCTTCCAGGGCTGGCACACTGGTGGGCGTGACATATCCGGTCGTCGCTCCCGCGTCCACGCAGGCCCCATATCCCGGTGCCACCGATGCGGCGATCGCGGCGTGGTGGCAGGGTGTACGCCTCAAGCGCCCCGGATGGGGTGTCCCCGACTTCTTCATCGCCGTGGCGGCGTGGCTGGTCTTCAGCATCGTGTCCGGGGTCCCGATCCTGCTCGCCCAGGAGGGAACGGCGGCCTACGCGTGGTTGTTGCTGGTCGGCGTTGCGCTGCCGTGGCTCGGGATGGGCGGGTGGCCCTGGCTGATCAGCCGATTGCGTGGCAACGGCATGCGGCTCGACTTCGGTCTGCGGGTCACCAAGGCCGACATCGGATGGGGTCTGCTGTTCGGGATCGGCGCGCTGGTCGCCGCCGGTCTGATCGCCGCAGGGCTCACCGCGATCTTCGGTGAGTTCGACTCCAGTGCCGGCGAGGTGGCCCGCGATCTCGACGACTTCCCGGTGGCGCGGCTGTTGTTCGCGTTGGCGGTCGGGTTCGGCGCACCGATCGTGGAGGAGTTGTGCTACCGCGGTCTGCTGATGAGCAGCCTGTTGAAGCGGGGGACCAGCCGGTGGCTGTCGGTGGTGCTGTCCGCTGCGCTGTTCGCCGCCATGCATCTCGAGCCGATCCGTTTCGCATTGCTCTTCGCGATCGGGCTGATTCTCGGCTGGGCGCGCGTGCACCGCAACAACACGACCACCGCGATCGTCGCGCACATGACCAACAACATGCCGGGAGCTATCGGGATCCTGTTCCTGCTGTAGCAGTCTGCGATAGTGGGAGGGTGAAGGGTCGCGTGCTGGTCGTCGATGACGATCCGGCGTTGTCGGAGATGTTGGGTATCGTCCTGCAGGGTGACGGCTTCGAGCCCTTCTTCGTCGCCGACGGCTCGCGTGCCCTCGAAGCCTTCCGGCACACCCGTCCCGACCTCGTGCTGCTCGACGTCATGCTGCCCGGTAAGGACGGCATCGAGGTCTGCCGGGCGATCCGGGCCGAGAGTGGCGTGCCCATCGTCATGCTGACGGCCAAGACCGACACCGTGGATGTGGTGCTGGGTCTGGAGTCCGGCGCCGACGACTACGTCGTGAAGCCCTTCAAGGCGAAGGAACTCATCGCCCGGATCCGGACCCGCCTGCGTCGACTGGAGGATGCCAAGCCGGAGGTGCTGCACCTCGGGGACCTCACGATCGACGTCGCCGGGCACACGGTGCGCCGCGGGGACAAGACCATCGATCTCACTCCCTTGGAGTTCGACCTGCTCGTGTGCCTGACCCGCAAGCCCTGGCAGGTGTTCAGCCGTGAGGTGTTGCTGCAGGAGGTGTGGGGTTACCGTCACCCGGCCGACACCCGACTTGTCAACGTCCACGTGCAGCGGCTGCGCTCCAAGATCGAGCACGACCCGGAGAACCCTGAGCTGGTGCTGACCGTGCGAGGGGTCGGGTACAAGGCGTGCGACGACACGGGCTGAGCAGTGTTCACAGCCCTGGTCAACAGGTGGCGCCACTCGCTGGCCTTCCGGGTCGTGGCCTCCACGCTGGTCGCAGCGACCCTTGTGGTCGGAGTGAGCCTGGGCCTGTTGCTGATCCGGGTGACCAACGGCCTGGTCGACGCGAACACCAGTAAGTCGATCGCCGAGGCCAATGTCGGCCTCGCGGCCGCCCAGCAGGTCGTTCTGCAGTCCAGCGAAGGTGGCCCGCCCACGCCGAGCGAGGGCCTGGCCGATGCGCTGATGAGCGCGTTGCTGACCGGTAGTGAGGCGGGGTCGGCGTTCGAGGTGCTGCTGCTGGACGGCTCCGGTCCGGCGATCGCCGAGCTTCCCGAACGTGGTACGAACCTCGTGCAGGTGAGCAGCGTGCCCGTACAGATGCGCGCCGAGGTGCAGTTGGAGGGTCAGGAGGTCTGGACCTACACCACGGTGCGCTACGTCGATTCCCCCGACCAGCCGGGCCTGGTGGTGGGGGCTCTCCTGCCGCTCGGTGCCGATGTGGCCTACGAGGTCTACTACCTGTTCCCGTACGGCGAACTGCAGGGCACTCTGGATCTGGTTCGCTCCACGGCGTGGCTGGCCGGCGTCCTGCTCGTCGGGCTGCTCGCACTGATCATGCTGCTGATCGCCCGTCACGTCGTCCTGCCCGTACGGCAGGCGGCGCGGGCCGCGGAGTTGCTTCGGGCAGGGCATCTCGAACAGCGACTGCCGGTACGTGGTGAGGACGATCTGGCAGCCCTCGCCCTGGCGTTCAACGACATGGCCGCGTCCCTGCAGACCCAGATCAGGCAGTTGGAGAATCTCTCCCGGCTGCAGCAGCGCTTCGTCTCGGATGTGTCCCACGAGCTGCGTACGCCGCTTACCACCGTGCGCATGGCCTCCGACATCATCTTCGAACAGCGTGACCACATGCCGGCGCAACTGCGGCGCAGCAGTGAACTGCTGCATGACCAGTTGGATCGGTTCGAGCAACTGCTCGGCGAGCTTCTGGAGATCAGCAGGTTCGATGCCGGCGCCGCGCATCTGGAGACCGAGTCGGTCGATGTTCGCGATCTCGTCGAAGATGTGGTGGCCGCGACTCAACCGCTGGCGGAGTCGCGCGGGTCGAGCATCGGCGTCGAGTTGTCACCGGAGCCATGCGTGGCGGCCGTCGACCCCCGCCGCATCGAGCGGATCCTGCGCAATCTGCTGTCCAACGCGATCGAACACGGAGAGGGCCAGCCGATCGAGGTACGGGTCGCGGGGACCGAGGAGGCGATCGCCATCTCGGTGCGGGACCATGGTCACGGCCTCGACGACGCCGATCTCGATCGGGTCTTCGACCGGTTCTGGCGCGCCGATCCGGCACGCGCCCGGACTCTCGGTGGCACCGGGCTCGGCCTGTCGATCGCGATGGAGGACACCCGACTGCACGGCGGCCGGTTGTCGGTCTGGGGACGACCGGGACAGGGGGCGTTGTTCCGACTGACCCTGCCCCGGGTCGCGGGACAGACATTGCCGCCTGCTTCCCCGCTTCCGCTGGATCCGTCCACCGAGGTGCAGCTATGAGAACGATTGCTGTGGCAGTGGCCGGAGCCCTGCTTGTCGCGGGGTGCGCCCAGGTGCCTACCAGCGGCCCGGTCGTAGAGGTCGATCAGTCGGTGCCGGATGTGGCTTCGACCAGTTTCGTGCGTGCGTTGGCACGGCCGCCGCGGGCAGGCATGTCACAGACGGAGATCGTGCAGGGCTTCCTGGATGCCGCATCCGGGTTCGAAGACTCACACGCCGTGGCGAAGATGTATCTGACCCCGACTGCAGCGCAGCAGTGGGATCCGGACGCCGGCGTGCGGGTCTATGGGAACGGCACCGAGACCCTGACCGCGACGACACAGACCGAGGTGACGTTCACCGCCACTGAAGTCGCGGTGATCTCCCGACGGGCCCAGTACATCCCCGCCGATCCTGACGCGCAGTTGGCGCAAGTGTTCGGATTGGTGCAGCAGGACGGCCAGTGGCGGATCGCAGATGCGCCGCAGGGTCTGATGCTTTCCCGCGCCGGGGTGGAGCGCTCGTACCGCGAGTACCAGACCTACTTCGTCGCCGAGCCCGGCGGGATCCTTGCGCCCAATCCGGTGCTGTTCCGCAGCAGCGAGAGCGACGTCACCGAGGAGCTCGTGCGTTCACTGCTCGGGGGTCCCGGGGCATGGCTCGCCCCGGCAGTTATCACCGGTTTCCCGCAGGACACAACGCTGGTGTCCGTAAGCGCCTCCGATGGCGTCGTCCGGGTGGATCTGTCCGAGCAGGCGCTGGCCGCCGACGAGGTGGCCCGCCAGCAACTCTCGGCGCAGTTGCTGTGGACTCTGCGGCAGGTGCCGTCCATGCGCGCGGTGGTGATCACGGCTGCCGGCCAGCCCTACCCGGTGACCGGTGCCGAAACCATCCAGTCCCGTGGATCCTGGCCCCAGTACAACCCGGACGGATTGGCCGCGGATGCGTCCTGGTACATGATCCGGGGCGGTGCGGTGCTCTCGATGGGCGCCACCTCGGTGCCGACGCCGGTGCCGGGTGCCGCAGGTGTGGGCGAGCCGGCGGTGCGGCATCCGCTGGTCAGCCTCGATCAGACGGGAGTCGCCGCGACCGACGCGCTCTCCGGCGAGGTCCTGACCGTGCGCACCGAGCCGGGTGCGAAATGGCGCCCTGCTCGTACCGACGGCACGAGTGCGGGAGGCTCCTGGGACCGCACAGGCCTGCTCTGGCTGCCCGATCGGCGGGGGGTGCAGGTGGTGACCGTACTGGGCTCTCGCGACGTGGCACTGGACCTCGGCGACGTGCGCTCGGTGCAGATCTCCCGCGATGGATCGCGTGCCCTGGTGGTGGCTGGGACCGGCGATGCCGCCCGCGCGTTCGTGCTGCGTGTGGACCGCAGCGCCGGACCGCCCGCTCTGTCGGCGCCTCGTCAGTTGCCGACGGGACCGGTTCGTGCGGCCGCATGGTCGTCTGCGACCCAGGTGGCGTTGCTGGTGGAGGATCCCGGGCAGCCTTCCCAGGTGGCCACGGTCGACCTCGGACTTCTCTCGGCGCGACTGCTCGGTGGGCCGCCGCGGGCGCGCACAGTGGCAGCAGGCCCCAACCGCCCGCTGCTGTCCGGCACCGCGGACGGTCAGATCTGGCAGTTCAACGGCAGCACCTGGATCCCGCTGGTGGCAGGTCGCCAGCCCCGCTACCCGGGGTAGTGCGGACGGCTTTGCTTCGGTGGAGTCGGCCTTGGCGCAGGCCCGTTCGTGGATCACGGTGTTGTGGACGCGTTCGACGGTGCCGTTGGTCTGTGGCCGGTTGCAGGGTCGGTCAGGGTCTGTCTGGGCAGTCCGGTTAGAGATCGGAATGTTGGTTAGTCGGCGGCAGGTTGGTGAGAGTCCCACGGCCGTATAGGGCTAACCGGAGTGCCGTATCTCTAACCGGGATGCCGATCTCTAACCGGAGTGCTGTGTCTCTAACCGGGATGCCGATCTCTAACCGGAGTGCCTCGGTCGGCGTGAGACATGAGGGCCTCCTTGTGAGGTTCGGTCACCGGGAGTCACGCCACCACGGTGACCAACCTGGCTGGACACAGTCCCTCACTCACCCTGCGGCGATCAATCCTCGTGGCGGCAGGGACGCCCCGCCCCGTCTGTCCACAGCGACCCGGCCACTGCTTGCCGAGCGCGCAGTGGCGGGTTTGGCTCGTGGTGTGGATTGGGTGGACGCGGTGGTGGCTGTTCTGCTGGGGGGTGTGTGTGTCGGGTGCGGCCGTCCTGGGCGGCCCTGGTGCGGCCATTGTGCCCAGGTGCTCGACGAAGCGGTGGATCCCGTGTGGCTGGCCGACGATCCTCCGACGCTGGCATGCCTGCCGTACGCCGATACGGTTCCCGATGCGATCGTGGCCTACAAGGACCGTGGAGTGCACGTCCTGGCCGGGCAGCTGTCGGATGTCCTGGCGGCCGGCCTGCTCGCTCTGGGCGAGCGTCTCGAGGAGGACGCCATCCTGGTCCCCGCGCCGTCGTCCCCGGCGGCCGTCAGGAAACGTGGATTCGACCACATGGCCGTGCTGGCCGCCCGCGCGGGCGAACGTGTCGGGCGACCGTGCCGACACCTCCTGCGAGGGGGCAAGCGTGCCGATCAGGCAGGGCTCGGATTCGCTGATCGGCGGCGCAACGTGAGCGGACGGGTGCGGGTTCTGGCACCCGGCAGCGGTCCCGTGGTCCTCGTCGACGATGTGCGGACCTCGGGGGCCACTCTGAGCGAGTGTGATCGCGCACTGCGCACCGGCGGCTACACCCCGTTAGCCCATGTGGTCATCGCTGGTGCGATGAGCGGACCCGACGTGCGGTCTGGGGGCGGGAAGAGTTAGCGTGAGTCTGTTCACCGGGGGTGGCAATGAAGGAGGGCTGTCGTGAGCGACGTCGCTGAGATCGTGGTGCACGGACGACATGTCGAGGTGTCCAGACGATTCCGCGAGCACGTACACAGCAAACTCGAGCGGATCGACAAGTTCGGGATCCCGCTGCGCCGCGTGGACGTGGAGGTCTCCAAGGAGGCCAACCCGCGACTGGCCGACAGGGCCTTCGAGGTCGAGTTGACCACGCGAGCCAACGGCTCCGTGATCCGGGCGGAAGCTGCTGCCTCGGACAAGTACGCGGCCCTGGACATCGCCTACGGGCGATTGGAGCAGCGGCTGCGGCGTGCCGCCGACAAGAACCGCTTCCACCGCCATGGTGCGGAGTCCACACGCAGCCACCGTGCTGCCGGCTTCGACAACCTCGAGGTTCCTGCCGCCGAGATGGAGGTCGACATTGACGAGGCTGAGGACACTGTGTGGGAGCAGGGTCCGCTCGTGGTCCGCGAGAAGAGCCACGAGACCGTCCCGATGTCGGTCGAGCAGGCCGTCACCGAGATGGAGATGATCGGCCACGACTTCTTCCTGTTCATCGACGAACGCACCGGTACCCCGGCTGTGGTGTACCGGCGCCGCGGCTTCGACTACGGCCTCATCCGCGTGTACACCGCCGATGGGCGCGCCGAGGAGTCGGCCTGAGCCGATCGGCCGCCTGCGGTCCGCGGACCTTGGTCCTCGATCCGGAGCCTGTGTTCGCGTACGGGGTGGCCGCCACGTTGTCGGGCGTGGTGAGTCCCGAGCCCGTGGTGGGCTCGTGGGGTGCCGAGCCTGCGTGGCCGGGACCGAAGGGTGCGCTCATCATGGGGGTACGACGAGGGGTCCCGGAGGATGCCCAGGCTGTATTGCGCGCGCTGGAGTCCGCCACTCCCACGATCGTCCTCGGCGTACCGTCGTCGGAACGTGCGGTGGTCGATCTCCGGCGCGCCGGCGCCAAGCAGGTCCTGGCCCGCGATTGCACACCGTCCGACCTCGTGCATGCGGTGCACGCACTGCATCAGACGCGGCCGAGGCCGCGCAGGGGCTCGACCGGGCCCACGGAACCGACCGCCCGCGAACTCGAGGTGACCACGCTGCTGGCCCAGGGGCTCAGCAACCGGGAGATCGCGGGGGCCCTGTTCATCAGTGAGCACACGGTCCGCAACCATCTCGGCCATGTGTTCTCCAAGCTCGGGGTGTCATCGCGCACTCAAGCCGTGGTGCGCGCCGGACAACTCGGCTGGTTGCGCCTACCCGTCTGAGCCAGCCCGGTCCGACTGCTCCCTACAGCCACCCGCTGGGCAGCGGATCCTCGGTGATGTGGCAGCCCTGCGCCTGCAGGTATCGCCGGGCCGCCGCCGTGGCCTCGTCCGGAGCGTCGATCGCCACCAGGTGTACTCCGGCGACCGACCGCACAGCCATCACGTACCCACAGTCGTTGCCGCCCACCGCGGTTCGGGGGACCCAGACGGCCAGCGCGCTGCTGGCCAGTGGCCTCAGGTCCGGCAGGACCTCCTGCGGGCCCACCGGCTGGACCTGCCACTGCCCGGCCACCAACTCCGGCACGTCGCGGGATGCCGTCCAGCCCCCGACGACGCAGTCCACGAGCCGGCCGCGGTGGACCAGCCCCTGTCGACGCTGCCCTTCGATGGCGAACCCGGCTTTGCGTGCCACCTGCACGGATGCTTCGTTGCCGGCCACCGCGGCCCAATCGATGCGCTGGTATCCGGCCTGTGCGAGTTCGTCGCGCACCGCGACGAGGGCCGCCGTCGCCACTCCGCGACCGCGAGCCCACGCGGCCACCCAGTAGCCGACCTCGGTGACGGGGCCCGGAAGTGTCGCCATCGTCCCCCGCACGCCGATCACTCCGGCCAGGCCATCGACGTCGATCACCCACGCGTGGTCCTCCCCGGCATGGCTGCCGATGAACTCCCGCGCGTCGGAGAGTGCGTAGGGGACAGGCACCTGGGTCCAGCGTGCGATCGACGGGTCGTTGCAGGCCCGCACCAGGTCTTCGGCGTCGTCGGGACGCAACGGTCGCAGTATGCCGAGGGCGAAGTCGATGGTGTCCCGGATCACGACCCCATCCCACCACCTTCGGCGTCCCGTACCATGCAATGGTGCGAGTTCTAGACAAGATCCTGCGGGCGGGCGAAGGCAAGATCCTTCGCAAGTTGAAGGCGATCAGCGTGCAGGTCAACGCCCTTGAGGCCGACTTCACAGCGATGAGCGACGAGGAGCTGCGGGCACTGACCCCGGAGTTCCGGGAGCGACTCGAAGCGGGCGAGACGTTGGACGACCTGCTTCCCGAGGCCTTCGCCGCCGTACGCGAGGCCGCCTCTCGCACACTGGGCCAGCGTCACTACGACGTCCAGATCATGGGTGGTGCCGCGCTGCACCTGGGAAACATCGCAGAGATGAAGACTGGTGAGGGCAAGACCCTGGTCTCCACGCTGCCGGCGTACCTCAACGCGCTCTCCGGCAAGGGGGTCCACGTCGTCACGGTGAACGACTACCTCGCCGAACGTGACTCATCCTGGATGGGCCGGGTGCATCGGTTCCTCGGGCTCGAGGTCGGCGTGATCCTCGCGCAGATGACCCCTGAGCAGCGGCGCAAGGCCTATTCGGCCGACATCACGTACGGCACGAACAACGAGTTCGGCTTCGACTACCTGCGCGACAACATGGCGTGGAGCGTCGAAGAGATGGTCCAGCGGGGACACAACTTCGCGATCGTCGATGAGGTGGACTCCATCCTCATCGACGAGGCGCGTACGCCGTTGATCATCAGTGGTCCGGCCGATCAGTCGCCCAAGTGGTATTCGGACTTCGCCAAACTCGTCCGTCGCTTGAAGAAGGACGAGGACTACGAGGTCGACATCAAGAAGCGCACGGTCGGCATCCTTGACGCCGGTGTCGAGAAGGTCGAGGACTGGCTCGGGGTCGAGAACCTCTACGAGACCGTCAACACCCCGCTCGTCGGTTTCCTCAACAACGCGATCCGCGCCAAGGAGCTGTTCGAGCGCGACAAGGAGTACGTGATCCAGAACGGCGAGGTCCTGATCGTCGACGAGCACACCGGCCGCATCCTCGCGGGCCGCCGCTACAACGAGGGTCTGCACCAGGCGATCGAGGCCAAGGAGAACGTGGAGATCAAGGCGGAGAACCAGACTCTCGCCACGATCACCTTGCAGAACTTCTTCCGCATGTACGACAAACTCTCCGGCATGACCGGTACCGCCATGACCGAGGCGGCGGAGTTCAACCAGATCTACAAGCTCGGCGTGGTCCCGATCCCGACCAACCGCCCCAACGTCCGGGTGGACATGTCGGATGTCATCTACCGCACGGAGGCGGCGAAGTTCGCGGCCGTCGTCGAGGACATCCAGGAGTGCCAGGAGAAGGGCCAGCCGGTCCTGGTCGGAACAGCGAGCGTCGAGAAGAGCGAACTGCTGTCGTCGCTGCTCAAGAAGTCCGGCGTCCGCCACGAGGTGCTCAACGCCAAGTACCACGAGCGGGAGGCGGCGATCGTCGCCGAGGCCGGTCGGAAGGGCGCGGTCACGGTGGCCACCAACATGGCCGGTCGTGGAACCGACATCATGCTGGGGGGTAACCCCGAGATGCGCGCGAACACCGAACTCGAGGCCCGCGGCCTGGACCCGGTGGAGACCCCTGAGGACTACGAGGCCGCCTGGCCGGACGCGCTGGCCAAGGCCGAGGAGTCGGTGAAAGCCGAGCACGAAGAGGTCACCGAGCTCGGTGGGCTGTATGTGCTGGCCACCGAACGTCACGAGTCACGGCGTATCGACAACCAGCTGCGGGGTCGTGCGGCTCGGCAGGGGGACCCCGGCACCACCCGGTTCTACCTGTCACTCGAGGACGACCTGATGAAGCGCTTCAATGCCACCATGGTCGACGCGTTCCTCACCCGGTTCAACGTGCCCGATGACGTCCCGATCGAGGCCAAGATGGTCTCCCGCGCGATCGCCAGCGCCCAGGGACAGGTCGAGGCGCAGAACTTCGAGATCCGCAAGAACGTCCTTAAGTACGACGAGGTCCTTAACCGCCAGCGTCAGGTCATCTACGCCGAGCGCCAGCGTGTGCTGCACGGGGAGAACCTCGAGGACGAGGTGCGCACGTTCCTCGATGAGACCATCGCCGGCGCTGTGGCCAACTACACCGCCGAGGGCTATCCGGAGGAGTGGGATCTCGAGCAGTTGTGGACCCAGCTCGAGACGTTGTATCCGGTTGGTACGTCCATCGCGGCGCTGGAGACGGAGGCCGGTGGCGATCGTTCCGGGTTGAGTGCGGACTTCATCACCCAGGCACTGCAGGACGATGCGCAGGCGGCCTACGACACGCGATGCGAGGAGTTGACCGAGCCGGTCGCCCGCGAACTCGAGCGACAGGTCATCCTCAATGTGCTTGACCGCAAGTGGCGGGAGCACCTGTACGAGATGGACTACCTGCAGGAGGGCATCGGTCTGCGTGCCATGGCCCAGCGCGACCCGCTGGTCGAGTACCAGAAGGAGGGCTACGACCTCTTCGTCGCCATGATGAACGGCATCAAGGAGGAGACCGTCGGCTACATGTTCCACGTCCAGCCCACGACCGCCGAGGACGAGGAGGACGAGTCGGACGAGGAGTCGGAGGAGGTCGCCGCGGTGGCGCCCGCCGCGCCGATCGTGGCGCCCGGCCTGGAACGTGAACGACCGCGTGAGGTGCAGTACTCCTCCCCGACGCTCGACGAGGACGTGCCGGCGCATGTGGAGCGGGGCACCCTCGGCGGCGGTGGCAGCACCGGCGGTGAGCGACTCCGGGACACCGACCCGCGGTTCCAGAACGTGTCCCGCAACGCACTGTGCCCTTGCGGCTCGGGGAAGAAGTTCAAGCGTTGCCACGGGGATCCGCGCAACGCTGCCTGAGTCACAGGACCACCACGCAGACGCACCGCCAGCGCTCGTGCCGGCGGTA
Source organism: Actinomycetota bacterium (assembly GCA_020636995.1). Lineage (GTDB taxonomy): Bacteria > Actinomycetota > Actinomycetes > S36-B12 > UBA10799 > JADKAV01. The sequence continues at coordinate 100,630 of JACJWU010000002.1, forward strand.
AAGACGTAGCGCCAGTGCGCGCGTGCGTTCCGGGCACCCCACGACCGCTGCCACTTCGATGCTGTCCGTCCCCAGTTGTTGGGTTCGCACGGACAGGACCCTGCCACCCTGCAAGCGGAGTCCGGCAGAGGGGGTCCGCAGCGCCTGGAAGACCACGGGGCTCACATGTGACACCAGCGTGCTGGCCGAACGTTGGCCTCCGAGGACCTCGACCACCGACTGCGTCAGGCCACGGACCCAGCCGTCGTCCGGCACGTCGTTGGCCAGGTCGGGGACCAACTGCAGATGGCGTGGTCGCGGCGCGTGGGTGGTGGGGGTCCAACTCTCGATCAGGGCGGCGGCGTTGTTCATATCTGATGCTCTTTGCTGTCGTTTGATGAAGTTTACTGTTGTTTGCTCGACTATACGGCCACTGAGATCAGGCCGGGTACGCTCTGTGGATATGCAGGAGTGGCCCGATCTGACCGCCGAGGAGGTCCGGGCCACCGCGCTCGATCGGCTGGAGTTGCACTACGAGCATGAGGACGCGCGGGCAGTTGCCCGCGGGAAGTGGCTACTGGCCGATCATCTATGCCGGTTCAGCATCCTGCAGGTGGTCGTGGGTGGTCACGTGCTCAAGGGTGAGTTGCTGGCCGTGGGTGACGAGTGGGTGCAGTTGTCCACGGGACTCGTTCGTCCGGCCGCCTGCGAGCAGTTGCGCCCGCTGGGCCGGGGAGAGCAGATACGGCGTTCCACGTTGACGTTCCGGCAGTGCCTGCGGCAGTACTCCGGGCGCGTGCCGCGGGAGATCGTCCTGCTGTCCGGCGAGTCCGTGGTGGTGGGACTCGATTGGGTTGCGGCGGACTTCGTGCACGCGCGGGTGGCGGGACGGCCCACGCTGGTCCCGCTAGCCCAGATCGCTGCCGTGCTCGGAGCCGTCCAGTAGTTCGGCCGTCTGCTGGTACGCGCGCTGGATGTATGCCTCGAGTTCAGTGGTCTCCACGCGCCACTGGCCACGACCGCCGACCTTGATCGCCCGCAACTCGCCGCTGCGGACGAGCGCGTAGGCCTGCGCCGAGGAGATGTTCAGCGTCTCGGCGACGTCGGCCAGCGTCATGAAGCGCACGACTGCGATCCTCCCACATCGCATAATGAGCAGAAGGACTTGCACACACCCTGGGGACGATCGCGTGGCGCTGGAGTTGGTGCTCGGGCGCACCGGGCAGATGTGGGAACAGGCTCTGCTGGACGAGGCGGATGCCCAGCGTGTGTCGACCGGACAGTGTCGCACGGTGGTCGAGTTGTTGGTCACCGCCGAACTTGAGGCGCCCGACCTCGTCGTCATCTCCGAGGACTTCCCGCGGTTGTCCGAGGCCTTGTCCCGGCTGCGTGGGCTCACGCCCGTGGTGGTCGTGGGTAGTGGGGGATCGGCCGACTGTCCCGCCGAGCAGGCGACCCTGCGTGAGCTGCGATCCGCGGCGAATCTGGCGGCCGCCGCCGACGGTCGCATGGTTGTCGTCTGGTGCCCGCCCGGTTCATGGGGCACCACGACCGTCGCCCACCGAGTCGCGCGCCGTCTTGCGGACATGAGCAGCACCCTGCTCCTGGATGCCAATGTCCACGCACCAGGAGTCGCCGAACTGACCGGTGTGCCGCCCGGCGGACTTCTCAGCGCCTGCCTTTCGGCGGACCGGGGTTCTGCAGAACTGTTCGCGGTGCAGGACGGACGTTTGGCGGTGCTCACGGGCCTCGACCCAGCGTTGTACCCAGCGGCCCACCCGGGAGCGCTGCACCAGCTCCTGGATCTTGCACGTTCGCGCTTCCGGTACGTCGTGGTCGATGTGGACAGTGCGGTCGACGCCGCGGGGGAGATCGGTCTGGTTCCGGATTGGACCACGGCCACCGCGGTGTGCCTGCAGGCCGCGGATGACGTGGTCTTGGTCGTGGGGGAATCGGAGGTCTCGCACACGCGCTTGTGGCGTAGCCTGCCGGCCGTCGCGGACCTGGTGCGTGGCCGTACCACCGTGGTCGTCAACCGGTGTGACGATCCCCGCCGAGCCACCGCAGCGATCGCGCAGAAGCTCGGCGACTATCTGCCGGAGGCGGCGGTCGGATGGATCGGTGAGCCGTTCTCCGAGCAGGATCTCGCGCCCATCGTGGCCGAACTGGCCGCAGAGCGCGGACCCACCACCCGATAGCCTGGCGCCATGCCCCTATCCGGACTGGTCGTCGACTGGGGTGGCGTGCTCACGATCGGCATGCGCGAGGCGATGGGCGCCTGGGTGCAGGACGAGGCCATCGACGTCGACGCCTACATCGCCGTCATGCGTGAATGGCTCGGCCCGGAGTACGGCATGGAAGCGGCCTACAACCCCATCCACGCCATCGAGAAAGGTGAGCTCGAGGTTCCGGAGTTCGAGGTGCAGCTCGCAGACGCACTGGCCCGCCGTACCGGCCAGCGGATCGACGCCGAAGGCCTGTTGGGTCGGATGTTCCGGTTCTTCCGACACAGCCCGGACATGATCGCGCTGGTGCGACGGGCCAAGGAGCAGGGGATCCGCACGGCGCTTCTCAGCAATTCCTGGGGGAACAACTACCCGACGGATCTGTTCGACGGGATGTTCGACGTGGTGGTCATCTCCGGGGAGGTGGGGATGCGCAAACCGGATGCCGACATCTTCCACTACACCTTGGACCAGATCGGCCTGGTGGCCCCGGAGTGCGTGTTCGTCGACGATCTGCTCCCGAACGTGCATGCTGCCCGGGAGTTGGGCTTCGTTGCCATCCACCACACCGACTACCCCTCGACCGCCGGCGAGATAGACGCGCTGTTCGGACGGACCTTGAGCCGCTGACGGCGTCGGGGGCGAACGCGGGACATCCGTGAGCACTCCGGAAATCCGTGAGCCGTCCGGTGGCGCAGAACCGCTCCCAGATCTCCGAAGTGCTCACGGATGTGCCGAAGGCCTGGACCGCCCTGGCAAAGCCGTGCACCGCGACGCCGCAATGACGCGGCGGGGCCACGAGGGGTGTCCGCAGCCATCCACGTGGGACAATGGGGCGACTTGGGAAAGGCAGGGACCTGTGCCGGATCGCCTCAGTGCGTTGGATGTCTCGTTCTTCTACCTGGAGGAGGAGACCACGCCCATGCATGTGGGCGAGATGCTGATTTTCCAGGCCCCCGACAGCGGATTCGATTATGACCGCCTGGTCACTCTGATCCGCAGACGGATCGCCTTCGTGCCGCGGTACCGCCAGCGCGTCCGCTGGGTGCCGGGCCGGTTGGCGAACCCGGTATGGGTGGATGACCAGGACTTCGATGTCGCCTTCCACGTCCGTCGCTCGGCGCTGCCCTCGCCCGGTACCGAGGGACAACTGCGCGAACTGGCGGCGCGGATCATGAGTCGGCCGTTGGACCGCAGTCGGCCGTTGTGGGAGGTGTACCTCGTGGAGGGCCTCGAGGGCGGGCGGTTCGCGATCCTCACCAAGACCCACCACGCGATGATCGACGGTACGGCGGCGGTGGACATCGGGCAGGTGATCCTCGATGCGACGCCGGATCCCAAACCCACCCCGGACCTGCACTGGAACCCTCCCAGGAACCCAGCGGCGCTGAACTCGTCGCCGGGCGGTGGTGGACACCATCCGGCGCCCAGCCGCGATCGTCGATCACGCCCGCAAGAGCCTGACCGACGTCAGCGACGCGGCGCCGCGAACGCATTGCGGCAGGCCGGCGGCTTGGTCACGGCGCTGTGGGTGCAGCGCGACCACCGGCCGAGAGCCCGCTCAACGTCCCCATCGGCGCCCAGCGCCGCTTCGGTACCGCCACGCTGGACCTCGAGGACTTCAAGACCGTCCGTCGGTATCACGGGGGCACGGTCAACGACGTCGTGCTGGCGGTGGTGGCGGGTGCCTGCGCGCCTGGCTGATGACCCGTCAGGAGACCGTCGGAACCCGCCACACCATTCGCGCGATGGTGCCGGTGAGTGTGCAGGGACATCGGGCCCGGCGGCCCGGGAACGAGGTCGAGGCGTTCGTCGTCGACCTGCCCACGGGTGAGCCGGATCCCGTCGTGCGGCTCACCCGCATCAGTTTCGAAATGGCCCAGTACTCGGCCAGCGGACACATGGTGGGCGCGCAGACATTGGTCGCACTCACCGGCTTCGCGCCGCCCACACTTCACGCCATGGGTGCCCGGGTCGCCGGTGACCTCTCCAGGCGGGTCTCCAACGTGGTGATCACCAACGTCCCCGGCCCACAGACGCCGCTGTACGTCGCTGGCGCCGAGCTGCTGGGTGCCTACCCGGTGTTGCCGCTGGTGAAGGGGATGGCGCTCACCATCGGTCTGACGTCGTACAACGGCGGCGTGTTCTTCGGCCTGAACGCCGACCGGGACGCCATGGACGACGTCGATGTGCTCACCGCGTGCCTGTCCGAGGCGATGGACGAGCTACTGGATACGACACGGCGGACGCGTAACCGTGCAAAAAGCGCCCGAAGGGGCTAACGTCAGCGCGAGCGGTGGTGTACCGACCGGGATAGGAGGGCTTGGGCGATGAGCGATGGCTCCGCGGCCCCCCGGCGGGGACTGGTGCTCGGGGGTGGGGGCATCCTCGGGGCGGCCTGGATGGTCGGTGCACTGAAGGCGGTCGAGGAGCTCCACGGTTTCGACCCGCGCGAGGCCGACTACATCGTCGGGACCTCTGCGGGATCGGTGCTGTCCGCCCTGCTCGGTGCCGGTGTGAGCGTTGAACAGCTCATCGACCACCAGCGCGGCAACCCCATCGTCGACGGTCCGCTTGCCGGCTACTCCTGGGACTACGAGAAGGCCACCGGCGGTCACCGGCCCTCGATCCCCCGTCTGCTCGGCCCCGGCAGCGGCAAACTCATCCGTCGCTCCCTGGCCGGACGCGCCCGGAAGATGCCGCCGACCGCAGTGCTGGCCGCGTTCATGCCCGCAGGCAAAGGATCGCTGGACCGCGTCGGTCATCTCGTCGAGGCCTTCACCCCGTACGGCGAGTGGTCGCCGCACGACAACGTCTGGATCGTGGCTCTGGACTACGAGAGCGGTCGTCGGGTGGCATTCGGTCACGACAACGCGCCGAACGTGCCGTTGTCCGAGGCCGTCATGGCCAGCTGCGCGATCCCGGGTTGGTTCCGGCCGGTGGCCATCGACGGCCGCACATACATCGATGGGGGCGCATGGTCGGCCACCTCCGCCGACCTGCTTGCCGGACTCGACCTCGACGAGGTGTACGTACTGGCCCCCATGTTGTCCTTCGCCATGGACCAGCCCGACACGGTGCTCGGGCGCGTCGAGCGGCGCTGGCGCGCGCAGGTCACCAAACGGTGCGTCAGCGAGGTAGGGAAGCTGCGCGCGGGTGGCGCTGACGTCACGATCCTGGGCCCGGGGCCGGAGGATCTGGAGGCGATGGGTGCGAACGTGATGGACAACAGCCGGCGGATGAACGTGCTCGAGACATCGCTTCGAACCTCCGTGGAGGCTCTGCGCGATCCCGACCGGGTCGGCCCGGACCACCTGGCCGACGTCAGTTGATCCGCGCGTACGTCCCCAGCACGCTGCCGCAGGTCGTCGGCTGGTACGAGTCCGGCCGGGTCCCCGCCGGCACGCGGATCAACGCCGTGACCACGACACTGCGCACGCAGCACCCCGGGGCCGATGACGAGGAGTTGGAGTTCCTGGCGACCAAAGCGGCGGAGGAGATCTCCACCGTTGCGGCGATGACCTCGGGGCATCGGCGCGCGACGCTGGCCGTCGACCTGCCCGGTGATGTGGCCACGGAGACGGCCGGCGCTGTGACCTCGATGACGACGACTGCGGACGTGCCGGTTGCGGACTGGGCGGCTGCCTTTCGTCGACGACCTCGAGTGGTACGCGATCGAGGAGATCCCACATCTGCAGTAACTCGCCACGATCGGGCAAGTGATGGAAGGATCGGCGTCATGGATGCTGTCACGAAGATCCCCTCGATCGAGAACGAGCCGAACCGCCTCTACGAGCCGGGCTCGCCGCATCGCGTCTCACTGCAGGCCCGCCTGGCGCAGATGGGGACCCAGGGCACGATCGACCTCCCGATGTACATCGACGGCCAATGGACGATGGGTGGCGGCTCGCGGATAAAGGTCGTGCAGCCGCATGCGCACGCCAGCACCCTCGGCGTCACGAAGAACGCCACCCGCAAGGACGCGGCAGCCGCCGTCGCCGCCGCCAAGGCTGCGGCCCCGGCCTGGCGCGCGATGTCCTACGACGACGATCGCGCGGCCATCTTCCTGAAGGCCGCCGATCTGCTGGCAGGCCCCTGGCGCGACACCCTCAACGCCGCAACGATGCTGGGGCAGTCGAAGACCGCCTTCCAGGCCGAGATCGACTCCGCCTGCGAACTCATCGACTTCTGGCGCTTCAACGTGCTGTTCGCCGGCGAGATCCTGCGCGAGCAGCCGCGTTCCAGTCCAGGGGTGTGTGAACCAGACCGACCACCGCCCGCTCGAGGGTTTCGTCTACGCCATCACCCCGTTCAACTTCACCGCGATCGCGGGCAACCTGCCGACCGCGCCAGCACTGATGGGCAACGTCGTGGTCTGGAAGCCGGCGCCCACGCAGCAGTTCGCCGCGCACCATCTCATGACGTTGCTCGAAGAGGCGGGCCTGCCGCCGGGCGTCATCAACATGGTCACCGGGGACGGCATCGCCGTGTCCGACATCGCCCTGTACGACCCGGATCTCGGCCGGGATCCACTTCACCGGTTCCACCCCGGTCTTCCAACTGCTGTGGCGCACGGTGGGCGAGAACATCGACAAGTACCGCACCTACCCCGGCTCGTGGGCGAGACCGGCGGCAAGGACTTCGTCGTCGCACATCCTCCGCGGATCCGGATGTGCTCACCACGGCCCTCATCCGCGGTGCCTACGAGTTCCAGGGCCAGAAGTGCTCGGCGGCATCGCGCGCCTACGTACCCGCAGCGTGTGGAAGAAGATGAAGGATGACTTCCTGGACAAGGTCGAGGGTCTGTCGATGGGTCCGGTGACCGGACTTCAGCAACTTCATGAGTGCGGTGATCGACCAGCGTGCGTTCGCGCGAAACTGTCCGCGCGCCATCGACCGCGCGCATGCCGACGACGACGTCTCGGTGGTGGCCGGCGGGACCTACGACGACAGTGAGGGCTACTTCGTGCGGCCCACGGTGGCCGTGAGCAAGGACCCGACCAACGAGTTCTTCACCGACGAGTACTTCTGGCCGCTGCTCGGTGTGTACGTTTACGACGACCGCCGGTACTCGGCCGCGGTGGTGGACCAGATGGAGGGTATCGCGAAGTACGCGTTGACCGGTTCGATCATCGCGCAGGACCGTGCCGCCATCGCGCAGGCCCGCGAGACGCTGCGGTTCGCCGCCGGCAATTTCTACATCAACGACAAGCCGACCGGCGCGGTCGTCGGCCAGCAGCCGTTCGGCGGGGGCGCGCATCGGGTACCAACGACAAGGCGGGGGCGGCGCAGAACCTGATGCGCTGGACGAGCACCCGGTCGATCAAGGAGACTTCGTGCCGCCGACCGACCACTCCCACCCCACATGAAGTAGGACGACGGTGAACGACGAACTGACCGAGTTGCTCACGGCCGCCCGCAAGGTGGCGCAGGCCAGCCGGCCCATGGAGTTCGAGGTCGACCTCGGCGACTTCCTCTCCCGTTTCTACGAGGATGTCGCCCCGGACGATCTGGTCGGCAAGGATCCGATGGATGTGGTCGGACCAGCCACGCACATGCTCCGCCCTCGGCGCGAGCCGCCCCAGGGCACAGCCGTGGTCGATGTCTTCACCCCCACCGTGGCCGCCAACGAGTGGACCTGTGGGCACACCGTGGTGCAGGTGATCACTGACGACATGCCGTTCCTGCTCGACTCGGTGGTGGCGGCGGTCACCGGCCAGGGGAAGGCCCTGCACCTGGTGGCGCATCCCATCTTCGCCGTCGAGCGCGATGTCGCGGGAGCTCTGAAGTCCGTACTCGCCGTTTCGCCCGACGACGCGCCCCCTCGGCCACGCGCGAATCCTGGCTGCATCTCGAGATCGACCTCGATTCCGACCCCGCCTCCAACGCCGCGCTCGAGCAGGCACTGCAGACCGTACTGCGGGACGTCCGGGAGGCCGTGGAGGACTGGCAGCGGATGACTACGCAGGCGCTCACCCTGGCCGACGAGTTACGTGCCTCGCCGCCGGTGTCCGTGCCCGCCAAGTACAGCGAGGAGGCCGCGGAGTTCCTGCAATGGCTCGGCGAAGGTAACTTCACGTTCCTCGGCTACCGGGCCTACGACTTGGTGCGCGACCCCGACCCGGTGGCACTGGTGAGTCAACCGGGCTCGGGTCTGGGCCTTCTGCGGTCGGACCGGGTGCAATCGCAGTCGTTCTCCGAGATGCCGCCGGCTGTGCGCGCTCACGCCACCGAACCGCGGGTTCTGGTTCTCACGAAGGCGAACTCCCGGTCGACGGTGCACCGTCCCGTGCCACTGGACTATGTAGGCGTCAAGCGTTTCGATGCCGAGGGAGTCGTGGTCGGCGAGCACCGGTTCATAGGGCTGTTCACGTCCAGCACGTACAACCAGTCGGTCACGCAGATCCCGGTCTTGCGACGCCGGGTGGACGAGTTGTTCGAACTCACCGGATTCCCGCCCTCCAGTCACAGCGGGAAGGACCTGCTGCAGTTCTGCGAAACGTACCCGCGCGATGACTTCTTCCAGACCGATGCCGAGGAGTTGTTCCCGATCGCCCGCGCGGTCCTGCAGATCCATCAACGTCGCCAGACCCGGCTGTTCACCCGGCATGACCGCTACGGCAGGTACGTCTCGGCGCTGGTCTACCTGCCGCGCGATCGTTACAACACACAGGTGCGCGAGCGCATCCAGGAAACCCTGAAACGCGCCTACGGTGGGGTGTCGGTGGATCACTCCGCGCTGCTCAGCGAATCCGTCCTGGCCCGCCTGCACATCGTGGTGCACATGCCGCCGAGGACGCCGATCCCCGAGGTCGACGAGGACGTCCTCGAGCGTGAACTCGCCGATGCCGTCCGGTCCTGGGACGACCAGTTCTCCACGGCGCTGCTGACCAGCGTCGGAGAGGAGCGGGCGGGCGAGTTGTTGTCGACCTTCCAGGGGTCTTTCCCGGAGGCCTACAAGGAGGACGCCACCGCGCGCGAAGCCGTCCCCGACATCGTGAGCCTGGACGCGCTCGGGGAGTCGGGGATCTCGGTCGCGCTGGCACAGCCGGCAATCGTCTCCTCGCTGCGCGACCGACGGTTCACGATCTACCGTGCCGGCCCAGAGGTCTCGCTGGCCTCCGTGATCCCGATCCTCAACGGCTTCGGGGTGGAGGTGCTCGACGAGCGTCCCTACCGGATCATCGGTGCCGACGGCATCGAGCGGCACATCTACGATTTCGGCCTGCGCCTGCCGGACGAGGAGATGCCGAACGAGGACACGTTCACCCAGCGGTTCAGCGACGCCTTCCTCGCCTGCTGGTCGATGTACGCCGACGCGGACCTGCTCAACACTCTGGTCACCACCGGTGGGCTGGACTGGCGCGAGGTGGCCGCGGTGCGGGCGTGGGTGGAGTACGCGCGGCAGATCGGATCGCCGTTCTCCGCGCAGTACATGATCGAGGTCCTGGTCTCCCACACGCAGATCGTGCAACTGCTGGTCGACCTGTTCGAAGCCCGGCACCACCCGTCTGCCAACGACGAGCGGAAGGCCAAGAGCATCCATCAGGAGATCCTGACCGCGCTCGATGCGGTCGCCTCCTTGGATGACGACCGCGTCATCCGGCAATTGCTGGGGATCGTGCTCGCCGTGCTCCGCACCAACTACTACCAGCGGGTGGACGGCGCCCCCAAACAGTGGCTGTCCTTCAAGATCGATCCACGCGAGGTGCCGGGCATGCCACTGCCACGCCCGCGCTTCGAGATCTTCGTGACCTCGCCCCGTATGTCCGGCGTGCACCTGCGGTTCGGCCGGGTGGCCCGGGGCGGGCTGCGGTGGAGTGATCGTCGAGAGGACTTCCGCACCGAGGTGCTCGGTCTGGTCAAGGCCCAGATGGTGAAGAACGCCGTGATCGTCCCCGTGGGCTCGAAGGGTGGTTTCGTCGTGAAGAACCCGCCTCCGGCGTCCAACCGCGAGGCGTTCATGGCCGAGGGGATCGACTGTTACAAGTCCTTCATCAGCGGCCTGTTGGACCTCACGGACAACCTGGTACACGGTGCGGTGGTGCCGCCCCCGGATCTGTTCCGCCGGGACGGTGACGACACCTATCTGGTCGTCGCCGCCGACAAGGGGACCGCATCGTTCTCGGACATCGCGAATGCGAAGGCCGTGGAGTACGGCTTCTGGCTCGGTGATGCGTTCGCCTCCGGGGGGTCCGTCGGCTACGACCACAAGGCGATGGGGATCACCGCCCGTGGTGCATGGGAGTCGGTGAAGCGCCACTTCCTCGAAATGGGTGTCGACACCCAGAGCGAGGACTTCACAGTCGTCGGTGTCGGCGACATGAGCGGCGATGTGTTCGGGAACGGGATGTTGTTGTCCGAGCACATCGGTCTGGTCGCAGCCTTCGACCACCGGGACATCTTCCTGGACCCGACTCCGGACCCGTCCGTGGGATTCCAGGAGCGTAAGCGCCTGTTCGAGTTGTCCCGGTCGAGCTGGCAGGACTACAACCAGGAGTTGATCAGTGCCGGGGGCGGGGTCTATTCCCGATCGCTGAAGTCCGTGCCGATCAGCAAGCAGGTCCGCAAGGCCCTGGGAATCCAGGACTCCGTCAAGAGCATGACCCCCAACGACCTACTGCACGCGATCCTGCAGGCGCCGGTGGATCTGTTGTGGAACGGTGGCATCGGAACGTACGTGCGGGCCACCTCCGAGACCGATGCCGAGGTGGGGGACAAGGCCAACGATCCCATCCGTGTCACCGGTGCCCAGTTGCGCTGCAAAGTGGTCGGCGAGGGCGGCAATCTCGGCCTGACCCAACTCGGGCGGATCGAGGCCGCGGAGAACGGCGTTCGCCTGAACACCGACGCCATCGACAACTCCGCCGGGGTGGACACCAGCGACCATGAGGTGAACATCAAGATCCTGCTCGACCGGATCGTGCAGGACGGCGATCTCACGATGAAGCAGCGCAACGAGCTGCTTGCCGCCATGACCGAGGACGTGGCGGATCTGGTGCTGGCGAACAACTACTGGCAGAACATGCTGCTGTCCAATGGCCGTGCCCAGCGCGGTGGCCTGTTGCCGGTCCACCAGCGGCTGATGGGGGTGCTGGAGCAGCGCGGTCTGCTCGACCGGGAGATCGAGTTCCTGCCCACCGACGATCAGATCGCCCAGCGGATCCTGGAGGGCCGCGGGCTCAGTTCCCCGGAGTTGTCGGTACTGCTGGCGTGGTCGAAGATCGCGCTGACAGACGACCTGATGGCCACGTCGGTCGACACCGACAGTTGGGCGATCGACGCCTTGGCGCAGTACTTCCCGCCGGATCTGCAGGCACGCTACGGCGACCGGCTCGACGAACACCCCCTGCGCAAGGAGATCGTGGTCACGATGCTGGCCAACGATCTCGTGAACCACGGTGGTATCACGTTCGTTCACCGCGTGATCGAGGAGACAGGCGCGTCGGTCGAGGAGATCGCGCGCGCCTACGTGGCCTGCCGGCAGATCTTCGACCTCGACGGTGTCTGGGAGGAGATCAAGTCCCTGGACCGGGTCGCCCCGACCGCCGCTCAGAACGCCCTCTACCTGGAGTTCCGCAGGTTGCTGGACCGCTCGGTGCGCTGGGTGCTCACCACCCGCGGTGGTGTGCTGGACGCCTCCAAACTCATCGAGGACGTGCATCCGGTGGTTCACACCCTCACGCCGATGGTTCCTCAGTTGTTGCGTGGCAGCGAGGCGCAGCGTCTGTCCGAGCGCGCTGCGGAGTTCGTCGCTCTCGGTGCTCCGGAGCCCCTGGCCATGCGCGGGCGGCCGCCTGCCTGGACCAGTACTCCCTGCTGGACATCGCGGACATCGCCAAGCGTGAGAAGCAACCAGCGGAGTCGGTGGCGGCGCTCTACTTCGCGATCTCCGAGCGGTTCGGGGTGGATGCACTCCTGACGCAGATCTCCAACCTGGAGCGTGCGGACCGCTGGTCGGCGCTGGCCAGGGCGGCGGTCCGCCAGGACCTGTACGCGGCACAGGCCGGACTCACCGTGCGGGTCCTGCGGCGTACGGACGGCGATCTCCCGCCGGAGGAGCGCATCGAGGAGTTCGAGAAGGCCAACCCGGAGGGGCTGACCAGGGCGACCGCCACCCTCAATGAGATCCGGGTCTCCGGTCCGCCGAGCCTGGCGACGGTGTCAGTGGCGCTGCGCGTGCTGCGCAACGTGTCGCAGCAAGGGGTGTAGCTGCGGCGTCGGTGTCAGTCCACGCCCGCTTTGCGGAACTGGACGCTGATCCTCGGGCCGGCGGCGCGGACCTTGGGAACGGCGTGCTCCCACGTCGTCTGGCAGGTGCCGCCCATCACGAAGAGGTCGCCGTGGCCAAGCAGGAACGTCAGGCTTGGTCCACCACCGCGCGGGCGCAATTGCAGGGGCCGAGCCGCGCCGAGGGACACGATCGCGATGACGGTCTCGGCGCGGGAGTTGCGGATGTTGTCGCCGTGCCATGCCACGCTGTCGAGCCCGTCGCGGTACCAGCACAACCCAGCGGTCGTGAAAGGGTCCGGACCGTACTCGGCGTTGAGAGCGTGGAACGCGCGACCCAATGTCGGGTGCGGGAGTCGAGCGGGATCTCTGCACCACGCAGTGAGGCGAGGGACATCGACCTCGCGGTCGTACATCACACGTCGTCCCTGTCGCCACGGGGCGTGTGTGGACAAGGCGTCGAACACCGCCAGATCGTCGGTGAGCCATCCCTCGAGGTGGTCGATCCAGGCGCCGTTGCCGAGTTCGGTGTGCTGCCGGCGTTCCAGGGCCCCCGGGTCTGCGCTCAGGCCATCGCTGAAGAGCGAGGGTTGAAGGTCCACGGTCATGCCCCCACCCTATGTCGTACACGCGTTCTATTCTCGGATTGCGTGCGGTTGTGCCGCATGCGTGAGCGCTTTGTACATCCGGGAGCACTCCGGACGCGCCGCTACGCTCCCGGATCCCCGAAGTGCTCACGGATGTGAACATTCGAACGTGCGTACGAGTGAAACGGTCATGACGTAGGCTGTGCACGATGAAGTCCCTTGCTGTTGCCTGCAGTGCCCTGTGTCTGCCCCTTCTGCCCGCCTCCGCCGCCGTGGCCGACGACGTCGTCCCCGTGGAGTCGCCCGTCCCACTGGCGCCTCCCGGCAACGTGGTCGCCGAGCAGTTCGGGACTGGTCTGCAGGTCACGTGGGAGGCGGTGACCGGCGCCACGTCGTACCAGGTCCTCGCCGATCCCAGCGGAGCCACCTGTGTCACCGCGACGACCTCCTGCGTGTTCGACACCCTGCCTGTGCGCACCACCTACACGTTCACCGTCACCGCGACCGATGGGGTTGTGACAAGTCCGGCGTCCGTGCCCAGTACGCCGGTCCGGCTACGCGCACAACTGGCCGAGCCGATCTTCGCCAAGGACAAAGTCCTGGTGGGACGTTCCGTGCGCGGCCGCAAGATCTGGGCGGTGCGGCAGGGTAATCCGTTGGCCGTCGACGTCATGCTCAGCATCGGGCAGATGCACGGCAGCGAACCGGCCGGGCTGCGGGTCACCGACCGGCTGCGACGCAAGCCTGTGCCTGCGGACGCCGACTACCAGTTGTGGACGATCCGCACCATGAATCCGGACGGCGCCTCGCGTGGCAACCGCTACAACGCACGCGGGGTGGACCTGAACCGCAACTTCCCCGGGACCTGGTCGACGCGCCAGTACCGCTCGGGCCGAGGACCTGGCAGTGAGCCCGAGACCCGCGCCATGATGCGGTTCATCAAGCGGCTCAAGCCCACCGGGGTGCTGAGTTTCCACCAACCGTGGAACACCGTGCTCAGCGTGTGCGACCAGCGTTCGGCGTACTGGGTCCGGCGCACCGCCCAACTGATCGGGCTCCGGCAACCGGGCCGGCCCAGCTCATGTGGCCGGTGGCTGCCCGGGACCATGAACCGCTGGACCGCCCGCAACACGGCGAGCTGGTTCGTCACCGTCGAGTTGGCCCCGAGCCACCGCCTGGGACGACAGGTGCGGAAGTCGGCGACGGCCGTCGTCAGGCTCGCCGAGGAGATGGCCTCCGACAGCGGGCCGGCGCTGGGGATGGCCGTAGGCTGAGCGCCGCGGCTGCCGCGATACCGGCAACGATGGGTCTAGTCTTGCCGCATGACGCAGACACCTGAGCCGGAATCCACACCCCCCGAGAGCACCAGCGTGCCGCCGCCCCCACCCGCGGCCACCCCCGCACCGCCCGCGGAGACAACGCCGCCGGTCGCGCAGACCCCGCCGCCGCCCCCGGCCGCGGACTCCCCGCCGCCCCCGGCACCTCCTGCCCCGATGGGAGCTCCGGCGGTCGCAGGTGTACCCACCTTCCCGGACGGAAAGCCGATGGTCGATGCGCAGGGCCGGCCGGCTTCTCCGAAGTCGCGGCTCGCGGCCGCCCTGCTCGCCTTCTTCCTCGGCGGTTTCGGCGTGCACCGCTTCTACGTCGGCAAGATCGGCACCGGGGTCGCGATCATCCTCACCATCGGTGGGTTCTTCGGGATCTGGCCGCTCATCGACCTGATCATGATCCTGGTCGGATCGTTCAAGGACAAGCAGGAGCGCTACCTGGCCAACTGGTAGCCGCCGGGTCGGGCGCGGTTACCCTACGAGAGTGGCCGATCTGGAGCTCTCCGACCAAGTGACCGCGCTCGACAGCACTCTGCAGCAGATCGAGGCGGTGCTGGATCTGTCCGCGCTCGCCGACGAGATCGCAGAGCTCGAGCGACAGGCGTCGGCCCCCGATCTGTGGGACGACCAGGAGTCGGCGCAGAAAGTCACATCGCGGCTGTCCTACCTGCAGCAGGAGCAGCGGCGGGTTCTGGCGCTGCGTCAGCGTGTCGATGACCTTCCGGTGCTCATCGAACTGGCCACGGACGAGGACGACGCGGCATCGCTGGCTGAGGCCGCCCGTGAGGTGGAAGCCCTGCAGACCGAGATCAGCGAACTCGAGGTCCGGACCCTGCTCTCGGGGGAGTACGACGAGCGTGAGGCGTTGGTCTCCATTCGATCGGGTGCCGGGGGAGTGGATGCCGCCGACTGGGCCGAGATGCTGCTGCGCATGTACAGCCGCTACTGCGAGCGGCACGGTTGGTCCACGGAGGTCTACGAGACCTCCTACGCCGAGGAGGCCGGCATCAAGTCCGCGACCTTCGCGGTGAAGGCGCCGTTCGCCTACGGAACCCTGTCCGTGGAGCAGGGCACCCACCGCCTGGTCCGCATCTCACCGTTCGACAATCAGGGTCGGCGGCAGACCTCGTTCGCCGAGGTCGAGGTGATCCCGGTGGTCGAGAAGACCGAGAGCATCGATATCCCGGACGATGAGCTGCGCGTCGATGTGTACCGCTCCTCCGGGCCCGGGGGCCAAGGGGTCAACACGACCGACTCCGCCGTGCGCCTGACCCATCTGCCCACAGGCATCGTCGTGAGTTGCCAGAACGAACGCTCGCAGTTGCAGAACAAGGCCACGGCGATGGCCGTGTTGCAGGCGAAGTTGCTCGAACGCCGCCGGCAGGAGGAGCAGGCGAAGATCGACGCACTGAAGGGCGAATCGGCCGGATCCTGGGGCAACCAGATGCGCTCGTACGTGCTGCACCCCTACCAGATGGTCAAGGACCTGCGCACCGAGGTCGAGACCGGCAACACCGCGGCCGTCCTCGACGGCGAGATCGACGAGTTCGTCGAGGCCGGCATCCGTTGGCGCCGTCAGCAGGCATCGGCGAACTGACGCTCGGTTCCCGGGTCACCTGGGGCGGACAGGTGGCGAGAACCGCACTCTGGTCATGAATCTGCCATCTTCGTGAGTCTCCCCGGACGTACAAACCATTCATCCGCGCAACCGCAGGACGCTGGCAGCGGGGGACGTTTCGCCCTGGCGGCGGCGGTTTCGCCACCCGGTCCCTGACTGGCAGGGCCAGGGGCGTACCGGCAGCGTGTTCACCCGACCCGCCGGGAGCAGCTGAACGGGGAGGCGGGTCGGTGCCTACACTGAAAGGCAGTCAGCCAGCAGGGTGGGAAATCTGTGATCACGTTCGAGCGCGTCACCAAGCGCTACGACAAGCGCAACCGCCCCGCGCTGCAGGACATCTCGCTGGACATCCAGCCCGGGGAGTTCGTTTTCCTCGTCGGAGCCTCAGGTTCGGGCAAGTCGACCTTCCTGCGCCTGATCCTGCGCGAGGAGAGAGGTCACCACCGGTCGGGTGGTCGTGTCGGGCCGCGACGTCGGGAAACTCTCGCGCTGGAAGGTCCCGCAGTTGCGCCGCGGAATGGGTGCGGTGTTCCAGGACTTCCGACTGCTGCAGAGCAAGACGGTCTACCAGAACGTGGCTTTCACGTTGCAGGTCCTGGGGCGCAAGAACTCCGCGATCGAGCGGGCCGTGCCGGAGGTGCTCGACCTCGTGGGGCTGGCGGACAAGATGCAGCGCTACCCCCACCAACTCTCCGGCGGTGAGCAGCAGCGGGTGGCCATCGCGCGCGCCTTCGTCAACCGTCCACCACTGCTGCTCGCCGACGAGCCCACTGGCAACCTCGACCCCGCCACCAGTGTCGGGATCATGAAACTGCTGGACCGCATCAACCGCGTCGGGACCACGGTGCTCATGGCCACCCACGACGCGGCCATCGTCGACCAGATGCGCAAGCGCGTGGTCGAACTCGACGCGGGGCAGATGGTCCGCGACGAGGCGCGTGGTGTCTACGGACAGGACCACCAGCCGTGAGACTTCGATTCATCCTCAGCGAGACGTTCCAGGGCCTGCGACGCAACTCACGATGACGTTCGCCGTGATCATCACGGTGGCGGTGTCGTTGACCCTGTTCGGCGCCGGTCTGCTCGTGCGCGCGCAGGTCGACTCGATGAAGGACTACTGGTACGACCGGGTCGAGGTGTCGATCTTCCTGTGCGGCGCGAGTTCGTCCGCGCCCTCCTGCTCGCTGGGGGCGGTGACCCCGAGGTCCGCACACAGATCGAGCAGGAACTCACGCCCCTGCGGCCCCTGGTGCAGGAGATCTACTACGAATCCAAGGAGGAGGCGTATCAACGCTTCCTCGAGCAGTTCAAGGACTCGCCGGTCACCCAGAACGTCACCCCGGATGCGTTGCCCGAGTCGTTCCGCGTGAAACTTGTCCGATCCCACCAAGTACGAAGGTGATCGCGGCGGCGTTCGAAGGCAGACCCGGGGTCGAACAGGTTCCAGGACCAACGGCAATTGCTCGATCGGTTCTTCAAACTGCTCAACGGTCTGCAAGGTGATCGCTCTGTCGGTGGCAGTCGCGATGCTGGTGGTGACCGCACTGCTGGTGGTCAACACGATCCGGGTGGCAGCGCACGCCCGCCGACGAGAGGTCGGGATCATGCGGCTGGTGGGGGCCAGCAACTTCATGATCCGGATGCCGTTCCTGCTCGAGGCGGCGGTATCGGCGGCGATCGGCGGGCCTGATCGCGGTGGGCGCCATCGTCGCGCGAAGGTCTTCCTCATCGACGAGGTGCTCGCGCCGTCGTACCAGTTCACGGCCTTCGTCTCCTGGGATCAGGTCATCGTGATCCTGCCGATCATCTTCTTCACCGGAATCGTGATCGCGATGATTGCAGCCGGGCTCACATTGCGCCGATATCTGAAAGTGTGAAGGTACCCTTGAGCATGTCCAGTTCGTCCCGAAGCGCTCGGCGCGGGGTCCGCATCGCGGCCGCGTCGCTGGCGATCGGGCTGGCGGCAGGCACGGTGGCCCTTCCGGCGCACTCCGACGACATCAACGAGCAGGTGGCGGAGGCCTCCGATGACCTCGCGCGGGCCGATGCGAAGGTCGATGCCGCGATCAAGCAACTGAGTTCCGCGCGCGAGCAGCTGCCCGAGGCCCGCCAGGAGCTCGCCGCTGCGCAGTCGGAGTTGACGCAAGCGCAGCAACGCAAGTCCGCAGCCGACGTGAAGGTGGCGGAGGCGATCGCCAAGGTCGCCAAAGCCAAGCAGGAGATCGCCGAGACCGAGCAGCAGATCGCCTACTTGGAGCAGCGCATCGGCCAGATGGCCCGGGAGGTCTACCAGCAGGGTGGCCAGATCTCGGAGGTCGAGATCCTGCTCGACTCCCGGGACCCCGGGGACTTCGCCGCCCGCCTGGAGGCGCTGCGGAGCATCGCGCAGGACAACAACAACACCATGACCGACCTCGACGATGCCAAGGCGCAACTGCAGACGAGGCTGGCCGGGTTGCGGATCCTCGAGCAGAAGGCCGAGGAGGCACAGGCCGAGGCCCAGCAGGAGGTCGACAAGGCAGCGGCGGCCAAGGCCCGCGCTGACGCCGCGAAGGCCAAGATCGACGAATTGGTGGCCGCCCGCAGTTCCGCGCTGCGCGATGCACGCGAGCGCAAGGCCGACGTCCGCAAACAGTACAACCAACTCAAGGCGGAGCAGGAACGGATCGCCGCGATCGCACGGGCGGCGGCGGCCAAGGCGGCTGCCGGCCAAGGGGGCATCCCGGTGAACATCGGTCCCGGTGGCCTTGCCTGGCCCGCACCGGGAGCGCCGGTGTCGGGCAACGTGGGTCCGCGTGTGCATCCGGTCTACGGGTACCGCTCATGTCATACCGGAACCGACATCAGTGCAGGTATGGGAGCGCCCATCCTCGCCGCGGCCGACGGCGTCGTGGTGTCGATCCAGAACGGCGGGCCCTACGGCCTGCACACGCTCGTCCAGCACGGGTCGGGCATCTCCACCATGTACGCCCACCAATCGTCGACCTCGGTCAGCGTGGGGCAGAAGGTCAAGCGCGGCGATGTCATCGGACGGGTCGGATCGACCGGTTGGTCGACCGGGCCGCACCTGCACTTCGAGGTGCACGTCAATGGCACGCCCTACGACCCAATGGGCTGGTTCGGCGGGTCCAAGGGTCCGGTGCGGTGCTGAGGCGATGGTCAAGGAGAAGGGCCGCAAGGTCATCGCCGTGAACCGGCGTGCACGTCACGACTATGCGATCGAGGACACCTGGGAAGCGGGCATCGTGCTGCACGGCACGGAGGTCAAGTCGCTCCGGGCCGGCCGGGCGTCGCTGGTCGACGGCTACGCGGAGATCCGTGACGGCGAGGTGTGGCTGGTCAACGTCCACATCCCGGAGTACGACCAGGGGACCTGGACCAATCACGAGCCGCGCCGACCGCGCAAGTTGCTGCTGCACGGGCACGAGATCCACCGACTGATCGGGAAGATCAAGCAGAGCGGGCTGACGCTGGTGCCGATGCAGTTGTACTTCTCCGACGGCAAGGCGAAGGTCGAAATCGGTCTCGGACGCGGCAAGAAGAGCCATGACAAGCGGCAGGCCATCGCCGCCCGGGAGGCCAAGCGCGACGCCGAGCGGGCAGTCGCCGCCGCCCGTCGTCGTGTCAACTGACGCCGACCTGCCGCGTCTGTGGCAGGAACTCGGGGTGCCGGGGACGATCGACATCCACACCCATTTCCTACCGGCGCCGGTGATGCAGGCGGTGTGGGCCTACTTCGACGAGGCGGAGGCCAACTACGGAGTGTCCTGGCCGATCACCTACCGGTGGCAGGACGACGCCCGGCTGGCCCACCTGCGGGCCATGGGGATCCTGCACTTCACGGCGCTGGTCTACGCCCACAAGTCCGGCATGGCGGCGTGGCTGAACGACTGGGCGCTGGACTTCGCTGAGTCCGTTCCGGAGTGCCTGCCCAGTGCGACGTTCTTCCCCGAACCCGACGCGTCGGTGTACGTCGACGAGGCCCTGCGTCGTGGCGCCCGGGTCTTCAAAGTCCACCTGCAGGTCGGCGACTTCGACCCCCGCGATCGCCTGCTGGATCCGGTGTGGGGGCATCTCGCGGATGCGGGGATCCCGGTGGTCACCCATTGCGGATCTGCGCCGTTGCCGGGGCGCTTCACCGGGGCGGGCCCGATCGGTGAGGTCGCTCGCCGGTTCCCGTCCCTGCGGCTCGTGGTCGCACATCTCGGGGCCGGTGAGTTCGCGGATTTCCTCGAGATGGCGCGGACCCGGCCCAACACCTGGCTCGACACGACGATGGGACTCACGGGTTTCATGGAGGGTCTGCGGCCGTTTCCACAGGCGCTGCTTCCGCAGTTGCGCGACGCCAGCAGGGACGGTCAGGTGTTGTTCGGATCCGACTTCCCGAACATCCCCTACCCCTACGCCCATCAAGTCGATGTGCTCATCGAGCACGGTTTGGACATGCCCGAGGTGCTCTGGCGCGCGCCTGCCAGGCTGCTGGGTGTCCCAGCCTGATCACAGGCGGCTCACACCGACCCGCCGCCACAGCCACTTCGACGCTTCGACACCGGCGAACATGGCTGTGCACAGAGCCAGCACGATCACCCAGGACTGCGTATCCAGTGCCCGCGTCCCGAAGACGGCCTGCATGAAGGGCGCGTAGATGAGCGAACCCTGCAGAACCGCCAGGATGGCGGTGACGATCAGCGCCGGCCGGCTTCCCAGCAGAGTCTCCAGTGTGAAGGCCGACCGGGTGAAGTGCCGGACGCTGTACAGGTAGAAGACCTCCGCCACGACCAGGGTGGTCACAGCGGCCGTCCGGGCGGTCTCGACACTGCTCCCGCGGGAGAGCTCCCATTCGAACGCCACCGTGGTGATGATGACCAGGAGCCCGGAAACCCACGCGATCTGGGTCAGCAACGGCCCGGTGAGCAGCGGTTGCCGGGCAGGCCGCGGGGGCATGGTCATGACGTCCGGCTCGGGTGCTTCGAACGCCAGCGCCAGCGCCAGCGTGACGGCGGTGACCATGTTGACCCACAGGATCTGGGTCACGGTCACCGGTAGCGCCCACCCGGCGAGCAGAGCCACGAGGATGAGCAAGCCCTCGCCGCCGTTCGTGGGCAGGATGAAGGCGAGGGACTTCTTGATGTTGTCGTAGACCACACGTCCCTCGTGTACGGCATCGCGGATGGTCCGGAAGTTGTCGTCGACGAGCACCAGGTCCGAGGCCTCTCTGGCCGCATCGGTGCCGCGCCCGCCCATGGCCACGCCGATGTCCGCGGCTTTCAGCGCGGGGGCGTCGTTGGCCCCGTCCCCGGTCATCGCCACGAACTGCCCGTCCTCCTGGAGCAGCCGGACCAACCGCAGTTTGTTGTCGGGGCTGGCGCGGGCGATGATGTCGGTGTCCTGAAGGGCTGCACGTGCCTGCGTGTCGGTCATCGCGTCGATGTCGTGGCCCTCGAGTCCGCCGCGTCCGATGTGCAGCCCGAGTGCTGAGCCGACGGCTTCGGCGGTTGCGAGGTGATCGCCGGTGATCATCTTGACCGCGATCCCAGCACGGTGACAGTCCTCGATCGCTGTGACGGCCTCGCCGCGGGCGGGGTCCTGGATGCCGATCATCCCGACCATCCGCAGGTCGGGGGGGAGTTCCTCGGCACTCAACGAGGTCGTGCCTGAGGTCACCGCGGCGGTGGCCACGGCCAGTACGCGCTGTCCCTCGGCGGCTGCCTGCAGAGCTGCTGCATGCCATGTTCGGTCTGGCCCGACGGCCATCTTCGCCACACGCTCCGGGGCGCCCTTGACGATGACCCAGGCATGTCCCTGGTGGTCGTGGTGCAGCGTCGCCATGAACCGGTTCTCCGACGCGAAGGGGATCTCGTCGATGCGGGGACAGGCCGCACGCAGGGCGGCGAGGTCGATGTCCGCCTTGTGGGCCAGGGTCGCCAGCGAACCCTCGGTCGGGTCACCGCTGATGACCCATTCCCCGGCGTCCTGGGCGAAGCGCAGCGAGGCGTCGTTGCACAGGGCTGCGGCCGTCGTCAACTCCACCGCCCATGGGTGGTCGGCCAGCAGCAGATGCGAGCCCCCCTGGTCCCGGAATCCGCCCTCTGGGTCGTACCCCGTCCCGGTCACGTGGATCGACTCGTCCGGGCCGTACAGAGCGACCGCAGTCATCTCGTTGCGGGTGAGTGTCCCGGTCTTGTCCGAGCAGATCGTGGACACCGACCCGAGCGTCTCCACCGCAGGCAGGCGGCGGACGATCGCACGGTTGTGAGCCATGGTCCGGGCCGCGATCGCCAGGATGATCGTGATCACGGCCGGCAGGCCCTCGGGAATCGCCGCGACCGCGAGACCGACGACAGCCAGGAACGCCTCATCCAGCGGCAGTCGTTCCAGCATGACCGTGATCGCCAGCAGCGCGGCGCCGACCGCGAGGATGAACACGGTGATCTGCCGTGCGAACACGTCGAGGCGGCGGGTCAGCGGCGTGGAGGTGGTCCCCGTCTGCTCGACGAGGCTGCTGATGTGGCCCAACTCCGTTTCGGCACCGGTCGCGATCACCAGGCCCCGACCGGCGCCGCTCACCACGGTGGTGCCGCTGTAGGCCATGCAGGTCCGGTCGGCCAGAGCCGTCGTCTCGGGCAGGACCAGTGTGCGTTTGCCGACCGGCACCGACTCGCCGGTGAGGGCGGCCTCGTCGGTGCGCATGCTGCGGGTGCGGATCAGCCGGAGGTCCGCCGGGACGCGATCGCCAGCCTCGACCAGAACGAGATCTCCCGGCACCAGATCGGCGGCGAGAATGTCGCAGCGTTCGGCCTCGCGGATCACCACCGCGCGCTCGGGCATCATCCGGCGCACGGCGGCCAGGGCCTGCTCGGCCCGCCCCTCCTGGATGAAGCCGACGCCGGCATTGATCAGCACGACTGCGAAGATGACCGCCGCATCGATGGGGTGATCCATGAACAGCGTCACGACGCCGGCCACCAGCAGCACCACGATCAGGGGGTTGCTGAACTGCCCGATCAGACGTTGGAAGGCCGAGCGGCCACCGCCCTGGGGGACGACGTTGGGTCCGAAGCGGTCAAGCCGGTCGGCGACCTGCGCGGTGGTCAACCCGGATGCGTGGTCGGTCCCCAGCGCTGAGCGGGTCTCTTCGATCTCGGTGGCATGCCAGGGCAGTGGCGCTGCGGCACCGCGGACGTCCTGTGCCATGGTTCAGTCGCGATGGTGCGCGAGCAGGACCGAGCAGGGCGCGTGGGTCGCCAGTGCGGTGGCAGTCGAACCGGCCCGCCGCAGCGCGGTCTCGTTGAGGGATTCCCAGCGGGACATCCCACGACTTCCGATGGCCAGCAGATCGGGATGCCAGGAGTCGACGGCATCCATGATGATGTCGCGGGGACGGTAGAAGACCTGCAGCTCATCGGGCCGGAGCACCGAAACCGTCAGTTCGCCGGCAACACCGTCGAGGCGCTCGACTGCGGCATCTGTCACCGCGACGGCATCCGACGTGCCGTCCGATACCGATACCAGTCGCACGTGTACGTCGCCGATCCACGGGAGCGACGCGACTGCCTGCTCGGCTGCGATCGCATCCGGCGAGCCGTCGTGGGCCAACAGGATGCGCTTCGTGCGATGTCCGCCGTGCACGATCACCGTCGGCGCCGGGGGCAGATGCATGAGCCACTCCGCGGTGCTCCCGATGTGCAGTGCCTTCATCACGCCACGGCCCTTTCGTCCGATGACGATCAAGTCGTAGTCGCGCCCGCGGGTGTGCAGGGCGTAGCGGGGATCCTCGTGGACGGTGAGGGTGTTCACTGCGCCGGCCGCCTGCGGACGCAGTAGCAGTCGGGGGAAGTCCACGTGCGGCCCGCCGTCCACCGCCCGCAACACATCGATGGTCCAGTCGGGCCAGTCATGACTGTTCACCCACAGCCAGGCTGCGTCCGCAGACGTCGAACCGTCGTCGCCGAAGAGCATCTTCTCGCTCATGATCAACCCACCCCTGGTATCAAGCGTAGGCGAGTTCTCCGGCCATGCGGCCAGGATCGCCCGGAAAGCGGACGGTCAAGGGGTGGTGGTCGACACTGTGTTCCGGCCGCCGCGCAGGTACTTGCCGAGGTCGGTCCGCAACGTCGTGACCGCGTCGAGCATGTAGTTCTGGCGCATTCGCCAGGGTGCCTTCGGCCCCTGTCTCGGGAAGGCTCCGGCCGCGCGCTGGATGTAGCCGGACTGCATGTCCAGCAGTGGTCGGGGTGTGAGGGGTGCTCGCGATTCGGGCACCACCCAGGTGTAGGACTGCTGACCCATCCACCTGAGGACCTTGCACACGAGTCGGGATGTGAGATCCGCGCGCAGCGTCCAGGAGGCATTGGTGTAGCCCACGGCGATCGCAAAATTGGGTAGCCCGGTAATCATCGCTCCCAGCAGCACGAACTGCTCGGGCAGGTCGACCGACGAGCCGTCGACGGTGGGCTCCACGCCGCCGTTGAGCAGCAGTTGGAGTCCGGTGGCGGTGATGATGATGTCGGCGGGGAGGACCTCGCCGGAGACGAGCCGGATTCCTTCGGGGACGAAGCGGTCGATCCGCGCGGTCACCACGTCGGCCTTGCCTGACGTGATGGTCTGGAACAGATCGCCGTCGGGCGCCACGCACACGCGCTGGTCCCAGACGTTGTAGCTGGGGCTGAAGTGCTCATCCACCAGGTGCTCGTCACGCAGTTGCTTGACGGCCATGCCACGCAGCAACTTCGCCGCGCTCTTGGGGAACTGGCGGGCGTAGCGGTAGAAGGCGGTGCTCAGACCGATGTTCTTGGCGCGGATCAGCCGGTGGGCGGCACGTTCGGGGAGGTGGCCGCGTGTGAAATCTGCCACCGGGTCGGTGCGCGGTAGGGGACTGATCCATGTGGGGGAGCGCTGCAGCATCGTGATGTGCGCGGTGTCCGGGGCCATCGCCGGGATCAAGGTGACCGCAGTCGCTCCCGACCCGATCACCACCACACGTTTGCCCCGGTAGTCCAGGTCCTCCGGCCAGAACTGCGGATGCACGATCGTTCCCTGGAAGTCGGCCATGCCCGCGAAGTCCGGTAGGTAGCCCTGGTCGTAGTCGTAGTAGCCCGCACAGGAGTAGAGGAAGTTCGCGGTGATCGTCCGGTCGTCTGCGAGCGTGATCGTCCAGGTCGAGGTATGAGTGTCGAAGTCGGCGGCGATCACCTTGCTGTCGAACTGGATGTGCCTGTCGATCCCGAACTCGGCAGCGGTGTCCTCGATGTACCGCTTGATGGCAGGCCCGTCCGCCAGTGACATCTCGTCGCGCCATGGTTTGAACGGGAAGCCGAACGTGTAGAGGTCGGAGTCCGACCGGATACCGGGGTAGCGGAACAGATCCCAGGTGCCGCCCATCGCCGATCGAGCCTCGAGGATTGTGTAGGTCTTGTCCGGGCACTGGGTCTGCAGGTGGTACCCGGCATCGATCCCGGACAGGCCGGCGCCGATGACGACCACGTCGAAGTCCCAGGTCACACACCCAGTCTGGCCGACGGCCCACCGGGGTGGGCCGCCGCACTCGATGGAATGCCGCCGGGGGCGGGAGTGTTGGAACTCCATGGACTGGTGTCGCATGGTGCCGGTACCGTGGCGGTACAACTCAACAGGGGGTGAACGGTTTCGACAGCGGATGTGCTGACGAGAGAAGCGGGCTGAGGACGACGGTCATCTCATGAACGATCCGTCAAAATCACAAGTGCCGATTCCAAGCGCACTGACTTCGCCCTCGCTGCCTAAGCGAGCGTGAGTCCGTCGGCCTGAGGGTGCCTTCCCCTCAGTTCCCGGCGTCGTTCAGAAGGCTTGCTGAGCGCCTCGGTCACGGAGGCGTAAGGGACTCCCAACAGTGACGTAGGCCGTGTTGGCGGATGGGTCGCACGAACCCGCCAGGCCGAATCCACCACAACGCGACTGCGCCCGGAGAAGACTCCGATTCGCACCGTTGGACCCGGGTTCGATTCCCGGCACCTCCACAAAGTTGAAGACCCCCAAGGCTTTGGGGGTCTTTCACTTTGTTCGGGTTTGCGCTGTCGGGAATCGGGAGGAGCGTCCCGGAGGGGCGCGACGGCTCCCGGCACCTCCACAAAGTTGAAGACCCCCAAGGCTTTGGGGGTCTTTCACTTTGTTCGGGTTTGCGCTGTCGGGAATCGGGAGGAGTGTCCCGGAGGGGCGCGACGGCTCCCGGCACCTCCACAAGGACGAAGGGCCAGGCCGGTCGCGCAACGGCTGCACCAGCGCCGAAGGTGTCGGTCGCCCGCGGTCGCCGTCGTCGGCACTCCGGTTAGAGATCGGCAGTCTGGTTAGAGATACGGCACTCCGGTTAGCCGTATACGGCCGTGGGACTCTAACCAACCTGCCGCCGACTAACCAAGATGCCGATCTCTAACCGGGTTGGCCAGGGGTCGCTTCCCCGGCACCCACGTCGGCAGTCACATCCGCAACTGCCAGGCCCGCTAGCGCCGCCCGAGGTAGCTGTGGCTGCGCAGCCACAACCCAGCTTGCTCAGCCGCCATCGGCCGCGCCCAGAGGAATCCTTGCGCGAACCGCCCACCGAGCGCGCGGAGTGCGTCGAGTTGTTCTTGGGTCTCCACGCCCTCGGCGATGACGTCGAGCCCCAAGGACTGCGCCATCTTGATGATCGCGTCCACAATGGGTCGGTCGAAGGCGTCGTCGGCGCCACCGAGACCATCGATGAACGCCCGGTCGATCTTCAGTGTGGTCACTGGCAGCCGCTTGAGGTAGGCCAGCGAGGAATAGCCGGTTCCGAAGTCGTCCACTGCCAAGCTCACACCGAGGCGCCGCAGCCCCGACAGCACGTCGACGACAGGTTCGAGGTCGTTCATCACCGCCGACTCGGTGATCTCCAACTGCAGGGCCGAGGCCGGCACGCCCGCGGCGCACAATGAGCTCTCGACCTCGTCGACGAGGGTCGGTGAGAGCAGCTGCCGGGATGAGATGTTCACCGCGACCCAGACGTTGTCCAGACCCCTGTCCTCCCGCCACCGGCTGGCGTCGGCCAGTGCGGCGTCCAGAACCCACTGGCCGATGGCGGTGATGAGGCCACTCTCCTCGGCGGCAGGAATGAACAGTCCTGGTGGCACGAGCCCTCGGTCGGGGTCCTCCCACCGCGCGAGCGCCTCCATTCCGATGGTGCGACCGGTGGTGAGATCCAGAATGGGCTGGTACGCGACCCGCAACTCGTCGTGTTCGAGAGCTCTGCGCAGTCCCACCGCGTCCTGCAGGCGTTCGTTGGCTTGTTGGTGCATCGCGGCGTCGAAGGCGACCACCTTGTTGCGGCCGCGTTCTTTGGCGCGGTACATCGCGACGTCGGCATCGCGCAGCAGCGTGTGCGGGGTGGACGATCGGTCAGCCACCGCCACCCCCACGCTGGCAGTGACTGTCACTTCCCGGTCGTCGGAGGTGAAGGGCTGGCGCAGGGCCTGAGTGATCCGTGTCGCCAGTGTCGTGACCTCATCCTCGGAGACGTCCTCGCACATGACCACGAATTCGTCGCCGCCGAAACGCGCCAACGTGTCACCGGAGCGCACCGCGGAGCTGAGTCGCTTCGCGACATCGACCAGCAGGGCGTCACCGGCGTGGTGTCCGAGGCTGTCGTTGACGACCTTGAAGAGGTCGAGGTCCAGGAAGAAGACGACAACGAATCCGCGCATGCGACTCGATCGCGCGAGTGCCTGTTCGATGCGGTCGTTGAGCAGAACCCGGTTGGGCAGGCCTGTGAGCGGATCGTGCAAGGACAGATGCTCCTGGTGGCGAGACATCTCCGCGGCTTTCTGAACCGCCAGAAGCGGTAGCAGCAGCAACGGCAGCATCGTCCATGAGTACGGATACGCCACCGCCACGATCGCGATCAACGGCGACAGAGCCAGCACGGCAAGCGTCGAGACCGTATAGAACCAGAACTCGTCGGTGAAGTCCTCCCACCAACTGATGCCTTCGTCCTCGGACAAGGCGGCGACCAGCGCCAGATTCATCAGGTGGTACACGATCCAGGAAGCGACGATCCACCACACGTCGCGCAGGGACAGGTCGATGTGAGGTGACGTCGCGCTCGCACTGACCCCCGCGACGACGAGAACCAGCCAGGCGGCGCCGAGGCTGCAAATGTACTGCCCGACGTTGAACAGGAGCTTCCAGAGCGGCTTGCGCTGCAGTATCTCCGAGAGCACGATCGAGCCCGCGTACAGCAGGACGGCGGGGTACGGTCCCCACAGGTACATCACGGCGAACACGAACGCCAGTGAGATCGAGACCGGATTGCCGGCTAGTCGTGTCATGACGATCGGGCGCAGTTCGCTGAATACGACGATCGCCGCGATCATGGCCAACGGCTCCCCCATGGCCCTCAGATCGGAGGGGGCCAGCCGCATCACCGACAGCACGACGATCGTCCAGCCGATCCATGTGCAGAGGTGCCACACGACCGCGAAGACGCTTGGGCGCCCCAAAGAGGGGTGCGTCGGAACCTGCGAGGACACCAGACACCTCCCCTCGCTACGGGGACAAGGTACCCGCCGACGTGTGCACCGGTCCTGCCGACAATGATCGTGGCGAACGGGTCGAATGGCCCAGGACCGCAATCATGGTGGCCGATGATGAAGGCGTGATCGCCTTCGTCATCATCGGTGCCTTTGCCGGGTGTCCCGTCTTCCCGCCCGACAACTACTGGAACACCCCGGTCACGGCGCTGCCCGTCCACTCCCGGTCGTCGCAGTGGCTCGACAGCATCGGCGCCGCCCAACTCCATCCGGACTTCGGAGGGGCGCGCTACGGCATCCCGATCACGGTGACGAGAAAGAAGCCGCGTACGAAGGTGCGGTTCGACTACTCCACGGAAAGCGACCGCGTCCGCTACCCGCTGCGCCGCTCGACCCTGATCGAAGGTGGCAGTGACCGCCACACCGTGGTCGTCGACGCCCGCTACTGCCGGCTCTACGAGACGTGGAACACCCGGCGTACCCCACGCGGGTGGCGCGCCGGATCCGGGGCGGTCTGGAATCTGCGCTCCAACGCCTTGCGGCCGGCCGGTTGGACGTCGGCCGACGCTGCCGGGCTGCCGATCCTGCCCGGGCTGTTGCGGTGGTCCGAGGTGCGCTCGGGGTCGATTCAGCACGCGATCCGGTTCACGGCGCCCAGGACCGCCCCGAGCTACCTGTGGCCAGCGCGTCACCAGGCGGGCTCGGACTCCTCTGCGCCGCCCATGGGCTCCCGCTTCAGGCTGCGGGCGGACTTCGACACCACGACCTACTCGAAGCGGGCGCGCGTGGTGCTCACAGCCATGCAGACCTACGGTCTGGTGCTCGCTGACAACGGCTCGGCCTGGTACTTCCAGGGTGAGCGCACCGCCAAGTGGCCACAGCGGCTGATTGAGGAGTTGAAGACCGTGCCCAGCGGGGCTTTCGAGGCTGTGGACACGGCTGGAATGCAGGTCTCTGCGGACTCGGGTGCCACGAAATCCACCGCCCGGTGACGCTGGGTAATCGCCCGGCTGGCGCGTTTCTCACCCGAAAGTGTCCATTGCGCGAAGCGTCGCCGCGCCGCCGAGGAATAGGGAGCCGGTCGACCTAGGGTGATTCCGGGAGGGTCCCACGTTGAGGAGGAGAATCATGAGTGTCACTCGCAAGGTCCTGGCGGTCAGTACCACTGCAGCACTCGCCAGCGGCGCTCTGTTCATGGGTGCCGGTGCGGCGAACGCGGCCAGCGACCCCAACTTCAAGAAGGTCAAGGCACCGAAGTCCGCCACGGCCGGCCAGACCTTCATCCTGAAGTGCAAGTTGACGCCGGCCAGTGTGTTCAACGGCGCCGACGCCTACCTGGAGGAGAAGGGGGCGACGATCAACGCCCACCGCACCGTGTCGTCCAACGGTGACTGCAGCATGCACGTCGTCCTCAACGCAACGGGCAAGCGCAAGATCCGCGTGGTCGTCGAGCAGAACCTCGGCGCCGAGATCAGCAAGTGGGTCACGGTCAACGTGAAGCCCGCTTCCTGATCCGCTGCTCGGCCGCGGGGTTCCAACGCCCCGCGGCCTTCGCATGTCCAGCGTTTGAAGGGCTACGGTCGTGTCTGTGGCTGGCGACCCCCTTGAGGAACTCGAACGCAGGCGCGCGCTCACCGGTGACGAGGCCAGGGCCGACAAGGTGGCGGCCCGCCATGCGTCGGGTGGCCGAACCGCGCGTGAGAACCTCGACGCACTGCTCGACCCCGGGTCCTTCGTGGAGTACGGCCGTTTGGCCTCCGCGGCGCAGGAGAAGCGACTCGGTGACCGGGTGCTCGAACGCAGCCCTGCCGACGGCCTGATCGCAGGTATCGGTGCCATCGATGGGACGTCCTGCGCGGTCCTGTCCTACGACTATCTGGTCATGGCCGGGACGCAGGGCATCCGGGGTCACCACAAGTCAGATCGCTTGCTGGGCCTGATCGAGGAACTGCGACTACCCGTCGTCTTCTTCGCCGAGGGTGGGGGAGGCCGGCCCACCGACACGGACTACCCGGTGGTGTCAGCGCTGGACGTGCGCACGTTCGCGCTGTGGGCCGGCCTGTCCGGCCTGGTCCCGCGGATAGCTGTCGTGGCGGGGCACTGTTTCGCCGGTAATGCGGTCATCGCCGGATCCTCCGACATCCTGATAGCCACGCAGCGCGCCACCATGGGAGTCGCGGGACCGGCGATGGTGGCGGGGGCCGGTCTCGGCGACTACACACCTGAGCAACTCGGGCCCTCGGACGTGATGTCCGGCAACGGCGTGATCGACGTACTCGTCCCGGATGAGGCGGCGGCGGTCGCAACGGCCCGGCACGTGTTCGGCCTGTTCGCCGGGCCGGTGCCGGATGCCGGGGCTGCTGACCAGAGGCTGTTGCGCGAGGCGCTGCCGCAGCGGGAGCGGGTCCCCTACGACGTCCGGCCCATCATCACGACGCTCGCCGACTTCGGTTCGGTCGTGTTCTTGCGAGAGCAGTTCGCACCGGAACTGGTCACGGCGCTGGCCCGCATCGAGGGGCGATCCGTTGGCATCCTCGCCAACCAGACCCTGCATATGGCCGGTGCGCTCACTGCGGCTGCCGGTGACAAGGCGGCGCGGTTCGTGCAGATGTGCGATGCCCTCGGGGTGCCATTGCTGTCCCTTGTCGATACTCCCGGGATCATGGCCGGACCGGAGGCCGAACGCACCGGCATCTTGCGGCACGCCTCACGGCTGCTGGTCGCCACCGCCCGCCTGACGGTCCCCCTGATCGGAGTGGTGCTGCGGCGCGGTTACGGCCTCGGGGCGCAGGCGATGCTCGGGGGCAGCACGAAGGAGCCGCTGGCGACCGTTGCGTGGCCGTCGGCTCACATGGGTCCCATGGGTTTGGAGGGCGCGGTTCGACTGGCGATGGGCAAGCAACTCGACGCGATCGCCGACCCCGCTGAGCGCCAGTCGCGGTTCCAGGAGGCCACGAACGCATACCGGCAGCATGTGGCCGCCTTCAATGCCGCGCGCGTGTTCGAGATCGACGATGTGATCGATCCGGCGCAGACGCGCGGGCTGGTTGCGAGGTTGCTGGCGGCGGCTCCGGCGAGGCCGAGCGGCCGACACATCGACACCTGGTGATCAGGTCTTCGCGTGGCGGCGCGCGATCCCGCTGCGGATCCAGCCGGAGACCAGGATCGCGAGGAGTGCGATCAGCCCGCCGAGAACTGTGTAGCCCACGCGGGCGGTGTCTACGCCGGTGGGGTCGTCGGCCCCCGAGAGCAGCACGATCGCCGCGGTCATGAACGAGGAGAACAGCCAGTAGCGGGACCTGGTGGCCGTCAGCATCGCCAGGACGAGGGCGGCCAGCCCCGCCAGTCCCAGCAGTCGGTTGTGGGGGAGGAGCGCCACAAGTCCCGCTGCCACGGCACCTCCCAGGACCGTCCCTCCGACGCGTTGCACGGTCTTCGAGATGGTGGCCTGCGGGCCGACCTGAACCACGACGATCAACGTCAGCAGCAGCCAGGAGGCGTTGGTCTCAGGTGCCCACGTCAACACACCCCAGGTGGCGAGCGTGCAGGTCGTGGTGATCACGGCGAGGTATTCGACGGTGTCCGCCCGGGTGTTCCGCTCCGGCTTGGCGATGTCGTGCCCCGCAAGCAGGCGGGGGACGATCAGAGCAGGCCAGAAGGCGCCCACTGCCAGCGTCACGAGGACGGCGGCGATGTAGGCGTTGTCGAGTCGCTCGGCCGGGGTCGCGCCGATCGTCGGAGGGTCGACCAGCAGGTAGGACAGTCCCAGCAGGATCATGGCCGTGCCTTTGTGGACTCCCCACCCCGCGGTGATGCCGACACCGATGCACGCGAGCGCCATGAGGGCCGCCCCGGCGGCGGGGACGAGCCCGACCACGACCGCGATGGGTCCGAGCAGGGTGATGACGAGCGCTGATGTCATCGCGAGTCTGGGTCCGGCCATGACGGCTGTGACCAGACCCACCACGATGCCGAAGAAGGTGACGATGCTCATGCCCGGCTCGAACACCACGCCCGTCAGCAGTAGGGGTGGCACGATCGCGGTGGCCAGCAGCAGCGCGACGCGCCCGCCAGAGCCCTGGTGCGCAGCGCCTGGTTCGCCCATGGATCAAGTCTGCCCACCCGGCTCCGGCGAAGAGCGATTGCCGGATCGGCACGGGGGTGCTTGTGTGGAGGCGTGACGGCGACCCCGATGTTCCCCCTCGGCTCCGTGCTCTTCCCGCACATGCCCTTGGCGTTGCGCCTGTTCGAACCCCGCTATCTGCAGATGCTCGCCGGACTACTGGAACAGCCGCGACCCGAGTTCGGGGTCGTGCTCATCGAGCGTGGTCACGAGGTCGGTGGTGGGGATCATCGATTCGGTCTGGGAACCATGGCGCGGCTCATCGAGGTGGAGGCGCGGGAGGAGTTCATGGCCGTGGTGTCCGTGGGAACCTCTCGGGTCCGGGTGGACCAGTGGCTGCCCGACGACCCTTTCCCGCGCGCGGAGGTCTCGATCGTGCCGGAGTTCGAATGGGAGGAGGCGCTCGCCGATGAGCGGCACTCGGTGGAGGCGCTGGTGCGGGAGGCCATAGCGCTGATGGGCGGCGAGCCCGACGTCGAACTCACCGACGACCCGGTCGGGCGATGCTGGCAGATGGCTGCCTTGGCGCCGGTCGGCGCACTGGATGCCTGGCGACTGCTGGGAAGTGCGACCCTGGGCGACCTGCTGGAGACGACAAAGCGCCTCACCGCCGAGGCCATCGACACCTATCGCATGGACAGCGGGTCAGGCGGGTTCGACTGACAGCGTGATCGGAACCGCCTTGAGTGCCTGACTCACCGGGCAGTTGTTCTTGGCGTCCTCCGCGGCCGCGGTGAAGCCGTCGGCGTCGAGGCCGGGCACGTCCCCGCGTACATGCAGCCGGATCTCGGTGATCCCGGTCCCGGGCTGGAAGTCGACATCAGCGCGGGTCTCGAGTCGGGTGGCCGGGGTGCCGGACTTGGCCAGTCCGTTCGACAACGCCATCGAGAAGCAGGCCGAGTGGGCGGCGGCGATGAGTTCCTCGGGGCTGGTCTTGCCTGCGGGTTCCTCGGCGCGTGCCGGCCATGACACCGGGTAGCGGCCCACGCCTGAGGAGTCCATGGTCACCTCCCCGCTGCCCTCGAAGAGAGTGCCGGTCCAGATGGTCGATGCGCTGCGAGTGGTTGCCATGCCTCAATGCCTATCGCGGATCCCGGGGCCTGTCGAGTGGAGTCCCGGTGGGCTTGTCTATCCGAGACTTTCGTGTCACTATGACTGACATGAAAATGTCCAGGCCGTACCGGATGCAGGCGCGAGCGGACGCAGCCGAACTCACCGGGGAGCGCATCCTGCAGGCCGCCGTCGACATCTTCTGGGAGCGTCCCAGCGTCCAGATATCGCTGGAGGACGTCGCCGAGCGGGCCGGTGTCTCGTCGCGGACCGTCATCCGCAGATACGGATCCAAAGAGAACCTGCTGGCCTCGGCAGCCGAATGGGCCGGCGCTGGTGTGGCACAGCAACGCGGCCAGGCACCGGTTGGTGACGTGCCGGGCAGTGTGAGCGTGCTCATGGATCACTACGAGGAGTACGGCGACAGGGTGGTGCGGTTGCTCGCCGCCGAGGTCGAGGTGCCGGCCCTGTCGGACATCGCCGACAAGGGCCGCGAGGTGCATATGGCGTGGTGCAAGCGCGTGTTCGCGCCGTACCTGGATGCTGCTTCGTCCGTGCAGCGCCGTCGCCGACTCGCACAGTTCGTGGCCCTGTGCGACGTCTACACGTGGAAGTTGCTTCGGCGCGACGCCGGATTGAGTCGCCGCCAGGCCGAACTCGCACTCGTGGAGATGCTCAGCCCGCTCACAAAGGAGTCATGATGTCCAGGATCCTCGCGTACACCACACCGGCCAGGGGCCACCTCTATCCACTGACCTCGATCCTGCTGGAGTTGCAGACCCGTGGTCACGACATCCGCGTGCGAACGCTCGCCTCGGAAGTGGCGGCCATGCGGGACCTGGGTTTCGGAGCGCGGCCAGTGCATGAGCGGGTCGCCGCCATCGAGCTGCGGGACTGGCGACACCGCAGTCCGCAGAAGGCTCTGGCGGCCAGCGTCCAGACCTTCGTGGACCGTGCACAGTTCGACGCCGCCGATCTGCAGCGCGCCATCGCCGAAGAGGATCCGGCCGCAGTGCTCGTCGATATCAACGCGTGGGGGGCTCTGGCCGTTGCCGAGAAGTGGGGTGGACCGTGGGCGGCCTTCTGCCCGTACCCGCTTCCCCTGCCATCGCGTGAGGCACCTCCCTACGGCCCGGGGCTCACGCCTGCCGCCGGGGCGCTGGGCCGTCTTCGCGACGGCGTGCTGCGTCCCGTCGTTGAGGGAGCCATGAATCGCAGCATGTTGCCAGCTGTGAACGGCGTGCGGCAAGCGCTGGGGCTTCCCGGGCTCCAGCACCTCAGTGATCAGTTCCTGCGGCCACCGTTGCTGCTGTACCTGACCGCGGAGCCTTTCGAGTACCACCGTTCTCACTGGCCGGACTCGGTGCTGATGGTGGGACCGTGCATGTGGGAGCCACCGGCACTAGAGCGGGATTGGTACTCGCAACTGACCGATCCGCTCGTCGTCGTGACGACGTCCTCGGAGTTCCAGGACGATGGCCGCCTGGTCCAGACGGCCATGGACGCGTTGGCCGGACAGTCGGCGCAGGTCGTTGCGACGGTACCTGCGGGCGATCCGACCGCCTTCCGGGTGCCGCGGAACGCGCGGGTCGTGCAGTTCGCGCCGCACGGGCCGCTGTTCGAGCGAGCGGCGGTCGTGATCACCCACGGTGGCATGGGTGCCACGCAGAAGGCACTGAGCCTCGGGGTTCCCGTGGTGGCGGTGCCGTTCGGGCGTGACCAGCGCGAGGTGGCACGACGTGTCGAGGTAGCCGACTGCGGTGTGCGTCTTGCGGCCGGTCGACTCGACGACCGCCGACTGCTGGCGGGCGTCAGGGCGGCGATGACGAAGGGGGAGGGTGCGGCCCGGGTGGCGCAGGGCTATCGGGACGCAGGCGGTCCGGTTGCCGCGGCTGACGCTGTGGAAGCGCGCTTGATCGGTGTCCCCTCAGGAATCTAGGGCGAAGCGGGCTGCTGCCTGGGCGTGCAGGAAAGCGGTCGGGAAGTAGGGGACGGCCACGTCCTGAGCGCCTACGAGCAGCTCTATCTCCGTGCACCCGGCGATCACGCCCTCCGCGCCGGCGTCCACCAGCCGGTCGATGGCCGCCAGGTATTGCCCTCTGGAATCGGGGGAGACGATGCCGCGTACCAGTTCTGTGTAGATGACGTCGTGGATCATGGTCCGATCCGGCTCGTCCGGGACGCTGACATGCAGGCCGGCGGCCCGCAGGCGATCGGCGTAGAACGGTTGCTCCATGGTGTACCGGGTGCCCAGCAGAGCGACTCTGCGGACTGCTTGTGAGATCGCGGCATCGGCCGTGGCGTCCGCGATGTGCAGCAGTGGCACGTCGATGGCTGCTTGGACCTCGTCGAAAACCCTGTGCATCGTGTTGGTGCACATCAGGATCGCCTCGGCACCACTGCTCCGCAGATCGCGGGCCGCCGTGGACAGCGTGCGCGCTGCCGTGTCCCAGTCGTCGGCCTCCTGCATGGCCTCGATATCCGCGAAGTTGAACGAACGGATCACGAGGTCGGCCGACGCTGTCCCGCCGAGGCGGTCTCTCACCTCCTGGTTGATCCACCGTTCGTATTCGATGGACGATTCCCACGACATCCCACCGAGGAGACCGAGGCGTTTCATGACAGCCAACCTAGGCTCAAGGTATGGCGGAGATGCCCTTGGGCTGGCGCACGGACCTCGATGTCCTGCAGAAGTCGGGCACCCGGGTCAGGTCATCCGACGGGTATGTGATCGTCCAGACGCCGGACAACCCCGGGTACTTCTGGGGGAATTTCCTATTCATCACCGATCCGGCGCTGGCGGGACGACCGGCTGACTGCTTGGAGCTGATGACCAGGACGTTCCCGGATGCGCACCATGTGGCCATTGGTCTGCCTGCACCGCCGGCGCCCGGCCTGTGGGAAGGCCTCGGCGTAGACGTCGAACGCGACGAGGTGCTGGTCGCAACCGAGGTGCCCGCGGGCCGGGATCTGCCTGTGGGCTATGTGGCGCGCCCGCTCACCGGTGACGACTGGGAGCAGTCGTTGCGTAACGAGATCGCCGGGTCACAGACACAGGACATGGCCGCCTACGCCGATTTCGCCAGGCGCCGCATCGATTCACGACAGTCGATGGCCGCCCATGGGGAGGCAGCGTTCTTCGGCGTGTTCGCCGGGGAAGAGCTGGTGGCCGAACTCGGCATCGTCCTGTGCGACGACGGGGCGCGTTACCAGAGCGTGGGTACTGTTCCGGGACATCGTCGACGCGGATTGGCCTCGCACCTGTTGTCGGTGGCAGGGCGGTGGGCCCGCGACCGTGGTGCCACCCGGTGGGTGATTGTGGCGGAACCCGACTCGGATGCCGCCCGTTTGTACCGTGCATGCGGTCTGCGGCCGGTGGCCGAGTCGTGGCAGGTCTTTCGAGGCAGCATCTGATGGCCGTTCGACACAGCGCAGGGCTGCTGCCGTGGCGACGAGCAGCGCAGGGTGTGGAGGTGTTCCTCGTGCACATGGCCGGCCCCTACTGGGCGCACAAGGACGACGGCGCGTGGTCCATCGCCAAGGGTGAGTACGATCCGGTCGTCGAGGACCCGTGGGAGGTGGCGCAACGGGAGTTCGACGAGGAAGTGGGCCTCCCGGCGCCGTCAGGGGAACCCATGGACATCGGCGAGCATCAGATGCCCAGCGGCAAGCGCGTCCGCGTGTTCCTGGTCCAGACGGATCAGGATCTCCACTTCGTCTCCAGCAACCTGTTCGAGATGGAATGGCCCCGAGGTTCAGGCACGATCGCCTCCTTCCCGGAGACCGACGATGCGCGGTGGTTCGATCTGGACACCGCCAGGCGCAAACTGGTCTCGGGGCAGACCCCGATCCTCGAGTTGGTGGCTGCGGCCCTGCTCTGAACAGGGTCGGCCGGTCGGCGGGTCTTCTCTTTCGGCGTTTGTGACGTTGTTGTTCCTACCCCGACCAGCTTTGTCACGAAGGTGCGGGGTTCAGGGGCCTCAGACCCCGCACCTTCGTGACAAAAGGGGGAGGGTGGTCCGCAACAACGTCACAAACAGGGCAGCCAGCGTGGCCTCAGGCGCGCCCCGTCTCCACCCGTGCCAGGTGGTGCGACCAGCGCTCAACGTCCTCGCGTCCTGGCCCGTCGGTCTGCGCGACCACCTGGATGGTCAGGCCGTCCAGCAGCGCCAGTAGTCGCCAGGCGGAGGCCCTCGGATCGGCGCACACGAACTCGCCGCTGTCGTTGCCATCGCGCAGGATCTGCTCCAGCAACCCCTGCCAGCCGCTGTTCAATTTGGCCGCGATGTCCCGTACCGCCGGATGGCGGGGAGAACTGCTCCATGCGTCCATCCACCACTGGAACTGCCACGCGTCGCGAGCGGGCTGGAACTCCGAGACGATGGCGTCGAGCTGCTCGGTTGCGGTCTCGAGTCCGTCCACCAAGTCCCTGGCGCGCTGCAGGTCTTCGGCAGCGACCCGCTCGAAGGCCGCGGCCATCAGGTCGTCGTAACTGTCGAAGTAGTGATGCATCAGTCCCGTGCTCACACCCGCCTCGGCCGAGACCGTGCGGGTGCTGGATTCGAGCATGCCGTTCGTGCGGATGGTGCGCACCGCCGCAGCGATCAGCGCCTCACGCCGATCGCTTGCGGTCATGTGCACCTGGTTGCTCATCGACTACCGCTCGGCTCCTGTTGAGTGATGCAGTGGACGTTGCCGCCCCCGAGCAGGATCTCACGACCGGGTACCGTGACGATCTCCCGATCCGGGAAGAGCCGTTTGTACGTGAGGATGGCGTCCTCGTCGTGCACGTCGTCGAACACGGGGAGCACCACCACGCCGTTCCCGATGAACGAATTCACGTACGAGCCCGCGAGGCGCTCGCCCTCCACCCGCGGCTGGACACCGGGGATGTGATCGACGCCGGCGGCCTCGTCGGCTGTGATGTGGATCGGCCCCGGCTGGTGCAGCTTCACCACCTCGAGCCGCCGCCCGCGGGCATCCGTGGCGTTCTCCAGGACGGCGAGTGCCTCGTTGCTGATCTCCCACTGCGGGTCGTTCTGGTCGTCGGTCCACGTGAGCATGACCACGCCCGGTGCCGCGAACCTCGCGAAGTTGTCGACGTGGCCGTCGGTTTCGTCGAGGTAGACCCCGCGCGGCAGCCAGATGACCTTGTCCGCACCGAGGTACTCGCACAGGTTGTGCTCGATCTCCGCCTTGGTCAGGTGGGGATTTCGGTTGTGGTTGAGCAGGCACTCCTCGGTCGTGAGGACAGTGCCCTGGCCGTCCACGTCGATGGATCCGCCCTCCAGCACGAAGTTCGCGCGGTACATCGGCACGCCCTCCATCTCGAGGACCTTGCGCGCGACCAAGTCGTCGTGGTCCCACGGGAAGTAGAGGCCGCCTTCGAGGCCGCCCCAGGCGTTGAAGCGCCAGTCCACGCCCCGCAACTCGCCGGCGTCGTTGATGACGAACGTCGGGCCGGTGTCGCGCATCCAGGAGTCGTCGGTGCTCATCTCCACCTCCCGGACCTGTGCCGGGAGGTGTTCACGGGCGTTGAGGTACTGGCCGCCGGAGACGACCATGGTCAGCGGTTCGTGGTCACAGATCGCCCGGGCCACGCGGCTGAACGCCTCCTGCGCGGGTTTGGCGCCGAGCCGCCAGTTGTCGGGCCGTTCAGGCCAGACCATCCAGCAGTTGCACTGCCGCTCCCACTCCGCCGGCATGCGGAACCCGTCGGCCTTCGGAGTGCCGGTCAGCGTCCTCGTCATGACTGCTCACCGCCATGGGGCTGCAATGCCCGCTCAGCGCCCTCGGGGGTGTCCGGGGCGATGCCTTCGAGGTCCACCCGTGCGGACAGCTCGGGGTGTTCCGCGCGGTCCTTCCAGTGCGACGAGCGCCGTACCAGGATCTCCTGCGCGATGAACGTGGCGGCCAGGCCTCCCAGAATCAGCCACGTCGTGGTGGCGTCGAACTCGGCCCACGGGTTCCACACGAAGAAGAACACCGCGGCGACCAGCAACACCACGACCAGCAGCACCGACGTCCATGCGCCGACCACTCCGCCCGGCACCCGGTAGGGCCGGTGTGCCTGCGGGTCCTGCGAACGCAACCGCAGGAACGCCAGTGACATCGCCACGTATGGCAGCAGGAACACGATCGACGAGAACGCGAACAGGCTCCAGAACAGGGCATCGATGTCGCCGTTGGTCAGCGAGAAGAGCACCCCGTAGACCAGCGTGATGGTCGCACTCACCAGCGCGGTGAATCCAGCGGCTCCCACCGGCGTGCGCCGTGTGGCGCTCATCTTCTTGAACACCGGTGGCAGGTCACCCTGCTCGGCGGCCTCCGCAGCCGCACGGTTCGCCCCGATGGTCCAGGGGATCAGCGCAGCGAAGAACGCGTACAGGATTCCGATTCCCACGACCGTGGTGAAGACGCCGGCGCCGAAGACGACGGTCAGTACGTCCAGCAGGCCACTGGTCTCGGAGATCTCCTCTGCGGGAGTCACCACCTGCATACCGATCGTCGAGATCAGGTAGAAGGCGCCGATGAGCACTCCGGCGATGATGATCGTGCGCGGTACGTCGCGCCGCGGGTTGCGCATCTCGTTGGAAGCGCTGCTCATCAGTTCGAATCCGAGGAAGTTGTAGATGATGATCGGCAAAGCCAGCGCCATCGTCGCGGCTGTCGGGATCATCGAGGAGGTCGTCCACTCGAACGCCGTTGCCGACCCGTCGCCGTTCCACGTGATCAGGCCGGCGACGCCGATCAGCAGGATCACGCCCACAGTGATGATGGCGCCGACGTTCGACACCCACTTCCCGGTCTCCAGGGTGAGGACGTTGACGCCCCAGTTGATCGCGATCAACACCAGGGCGATGCCCACCTGGGGCCAGAAGCCGAGGTCCGGGAAGAACATGTCCGACAGGACCACCGAGAACATCAGGTAGACCGACGGCACCCACAGTGCCACGTTCAGCCAGTACCACCAGGAGACCCGGGTGCCCCAGCGGTTGCCGAAGGCACGCACGATCCAGGAGTAGATACCGCCGGTGTCGGGGTACGTCGATCCGAGTTCAGCGGTCATCAATCCGTACGGCAGGAAGAAGAGGGCGATCATCAGGACCGTCCAGACGATCGCGGACGGCCCGATCTGCGCGGTCAGGGTGACCTGACTGAGCAGCAGGATCGCACACACGCTGAACAGCACCATGTCGAACATCCGCAGTGCGCGGGGAGTTTGTTGTGGGGTACTCATTGTCGTCATCCCCTTCACGCCATCACGGCGTCGTGCAGGAAGGACTCGATGCGCCCTTCGTGGTACGCGCGCAGGGCCGGTGTCGGGTGCTCGAGGTGCGGTGTGATGTACCACGCCAGCAGACCCTTTTCGGTGTGCAGCCGGTTCTCCGACTGGTCGTAGATGATCGACTGCGGTGAGTCCATAACCTCGTCGGTGGCCTCCACGCCACGCGAGGCGGGAAGGCAGTGCATGAACTTCGCGTGCGACGGTGCCCGGGCCATCAGCTCGGCGTTCACCTGGTAGCGCGGCTTGAACGCCTTGACGCGGTCCGGGATCTCGTCCTCCTGGCCGAACCACCACCACAGGTCGGTGTAGATGAAGTCGGCGTTGACGACTGCCTCCTCGACGTCCTCGGTCTCGAAGTACCGGCCGCCGTAGGCTTCTTCGTTCTTCGCGATCTCATCGAGAACGGTCGGCCACTGGGCCTTGATCCCGTACTGCTCCGGGCGGGCGTGGATGAACGTTCCGCCGAGCATGGTGACGATCTGCGCAGTGGACGTACAGACGTTGGTGGCGTCACCGACGAACACGACGGTCAGATCGGAGAACGCCTTGTCGGTGTGCTCGGTCATGGTGAAGACATCGCAGACGGCCTGCGTCGGGTGGTTGTAGTCCGTGAGGCCATTGATGACCGGAACCTCAGCGTGCTCGGCGAAGTCGGTCACGGTCGTGTGCTTGAAGGCGCGGATCTCGACCGCATCCACCATGCGGGAGAGCACCTGTGCGGTGTCCTTGATGTTCTCCTTGGCGCCGAGGTGGATCTCGCCCGGCTTGAGGTAGAGGGCGTGTCCACCGAGTTTGGTCATGGCGACTTCGAAGGACACCCGGGTCCGGGTGGAGGCCTCTTCGAAG
Organism: Actinomycetota bacterium; assembly: GCA_020636995.1. Taxonomy (GTDB): domain Bacteria; phylum Actinomycetota; class Actinomycetes; order S36-B12; family UBA10799; genus JADKAV01. Next base: position 142,422 of record JACJWU010000002.1, read on the forward strand.
ATCATGCCCAGCGAGGCGCCCTCGAGCAGTCGGGGACAGGCGTTCTGCTTGTCGGCTTGCTTGAGCAGGCGGATGAGTTCCATCTGGGCCCGGATCGTGTCGGGGCCGAGGTCCTGCGTATCGATGAAGTTGCGAGCGGATCGCATGTGAGATGACAACCTTCCGTGTGAGAGGTCGTCGAGAGGGGCGGACAGTGGGTGGACAGCCACCCCGGTCGGCGGTTCCTTGTGTGGAACAGCCTCCACCGTACACCAGACTTGAGCGACTGCTCAACTTGGGGTGCCGGATCGCCGCCGCGAAACCCCGGGCGTGCGCGAATTACCGTGAATGCCTGGAAGGAGGCCGGTATGAGCCAGGTCGGCGCCCATCAGCCGCGTCGATCGCGTGCGACCCCGGACCCGGTCCTCATCGACATCGAGGCCCTAGCGGATCCGTACGTGCTGTATGGATCGGTGCGCGACGAGTCGGGCGCGATAGTCGACTTCCGGTACCTGGCCGCCAACGCCGCCGCAGTGGCGGATTTCGGCCTGGAAAGGGAGCAGTTGCTCTCGTCCACCCTGCTCGGGCTACATGCTCTGACCGGAGACGGAATCCTGTTCGAGCATTTCGTGGACGTGGTGGTGACCGGCGAACCGCTGATCCTCGACGACTTCGAGTACCCTTCGACGCCTCCGAAGGGTGATCGCCACTTCTACGATGTCAGCGCCAACAAGGTTGGCGATGGCCTCGGGGTGTCCTGGTGGGACGTCACGCAGCGTTACTGGGGAGACCGAGCGGTGGCAAGGGCGGAGTCGCAGTGGCGCACCACCCTGGAGTCACTGCTCGACCCGTTCCAGGTCCTCAGGCCCGTCGTCGATCAGTCCGCCGAGGTCGTGGACTTCGACTACGTCCAGATCAATCAGGCGGCGTGTGACTTCCTGCGCAAACCCCGCGAAGAGGTCATCGGCAATCGACTACGCGGCCTTTGGCCCGGGGAGTCGGCGGCGGAGTTGGTGTTCGGTTGGGCGAAGCACATCCTGTTGACCGGGGAGCCGCTGTCGTTGGACGAGCAAGAGGTGCATCTCCCCGATGGCAGCGTGCGGCTCTTCGACGTCCGGGGCGTCCGGGCCGGCGATCTCGTGAGCTTCACCCATCGCGACGTGACCGACCGTGTCGCGGTGGCACGGGAGATCGCGGAATCCCGCGAGCACTACCGGTTGCTGGCGGAGAACGCCTCCGAGATGGTCTTCCAGAACGGCCCAGACCGTCTGATCGCCTGGGTCAGCCCCTCGGTGACCCGGGTGCTCGGGTGGGAGGTGGACCAGGTCCTGGGCCACGGCATGCCGGAATTCATCCACCCCGACGATCTGGTGCGCGTGATGGCGCTGCAGAAGGAGATGATCGCGGCGGGCGATCTGTCCGGGCGAGTGGAATACCGGATGGCGACGGCCGATGGCCGATGGCGTTGGATGAGTGTGCTGGGAAAGGCGCTGTTCGACGATGACGGCAATCTGATCGGTGGCGTGGACGCCGTGCGTGACATCCAGGTGGAGAAGGACGCCGCAAACGCTCTTGCCGAGTCCGAGGAACGCTTCCGGCGTTCCATGATGGAGGCGGCCATCGGCATGGCCATGGTCTCCCCGCTGGGGCAGTTCATGCGTGTGAACCCGGCCTTGTGCCAGGTGCTGGGACGCGACGAGCAGACACTCATGGCGAGCACCTGGCAGGACGTCACGCACCCCGACGACCTCGAGGCCGACCTCGAACTCGTCGGTGAGGTCCTGGCCGGTGAGCGCGACACCTATCGGTTGCAGAAGCGCTACATGCGCCCCGACGGCGAGGTGGTCTGGACCGACCTCACGGTGTCGTGTGTGCGCGACGGCGAGGGCCAAGTCCGCTACTTCATGTCCCAGGTCATCGACATCACCGACAGTGTGCGGGCGCGAGAGGCCCTGGCCCGCAGCGAGGAGCACTATCGCCTGCTGGCGGAGAACTCCTCAGATGTCGTGTTCCGGGCGTCGGTGGACGGCCGCCTGGAGTGGGTCTCGCCGTCGGTCAAGGACGTGCTGGGCTGGAGTCCGGCGGACGTCATCGGCCGTTCGATCCTCGAGTTCGGCGAGACCGACGATGTGCCGGCGAATCTGCAACTCGAGGCGGGGAATCGTGACGATGTGGACTTCCAGGGCCGGGTGCGTACTGCCGCCGGGGCCACCCGCTGGATGGACATCGAATCCCGTCCGTTGATCGATGATGACGGCGTCATGATCGGCCGAGCGGGCAGGTTGCGGGACATCCAAGGACAGCACGAGGCACAGGAGGCCCTTCGGCGCAGTGAGCAACGCTTCCGCACTGCGATGGAATCGGCGCCGACCGGTATGGCTGTCATCGGCTTGAACCGCGAGTTCGTCGAGGTCAACCCGGCCCTGTGCGGCCTGCTCGGACGCAGTGAGCAGTGGCTACTCAGCCACGAGATGGGCGATGTGCTCGACCCGGTGGACGACGATCTCGACCGCCGCCTGCGGGCACAGATCCTCGCCGGACTGTCACCGACGCTCACCCGCGATCACCAGATGATCCGGTCGGACGGGGAACGGGTCCTCGTCGAGCAGTCCATCGGTCTGCTGCACGACGAGAACGGTCAGGCCAGCGCCTACGTGTCGCAGTTCGCCGATGTCACCGAAGCACGCGAGGCGCGCGACCAACTCCGCTTCCTGGCCACCCACGACTCCCTGACGGAGTTGCTCAACCGCCGCGAACTCGTCACGCGGATATCCGGGGTTCTCGGGCAGACGCCCCGTACGGGCGTGAACGTCGGCGTGCTGTTCATCGATCTGGACAACCTCAAGGCGATCAACGACAGCAACGGCCACGCCGTCGGCGACGAGGTCATCGTGACGGTGGCGCAGCGTATCCGTGGTCAGATCCGGAACAACGACGTCCTCGCGAGGTTCGGCGGTGACGAGTTCGTCCTCGTGCTGCCGGCGATCCACTCGGTCGAGGACGCCCAGCGCATCGCCGACACAGTGCACTCCGCGGTCGAGGTGCCGATTACCGCCGAGGGCCGTCAGTTGGCTGTCACCTTGAGCATCGGTGTGGCCGTCGTGCGCCCAGGGGAGGACCCGGATGTCGCCATGCGGCAGGCGGATGCGGCACTGTGCCGGGCGAAACGGGAAGGTCGCGCCCGGACCGTGGTCTACGACCCCGGGCTCGACGGGGCGTGACCGGCGGCGCGTTGGCCGGTCTCGGGTTAGGCTGCGGGACATGCGCAAGGTTCTTCGCCTGATGCTCCCTGTCGCGCTGGCCACCGGTGTACTCGCCGCGCCCGCCGCGGCACACGCCGACACCATCTGGCTGTGCCGACCCGGAGCCACCCCCAACCCGTGCAAAGGCTCGCTGAAGACGACCATCCGCTACGAGAAGAAGTCGCCGCGGGTGGTGACCCCGAAGGCCGCCAAGAAGCCGAAGATCGACTGCTTCTACGTCTATCCGACGGTCAGTGAACAGAACTCGGTCACCTCCAACCGGGCGAAGGATCCGCAGGAGATCACGATCGCGAAGTACCAGGCGGCGCGGTTCAGTGAGGTCTGCAACGTGTACGCCCCGATGTACCAGCAGATCACCCTGAAGGCGATCCTCGGGACCGCGACCCCCACCCCGGAGGACCGGGAGCTGGGTTTCACCGACGTGAAGGCGGCCTTCGAGCAGTTCCGGGCGGCGAATCCCGGCCGGGGGTACGTCCTGATCGGGCACTCACAGGGTTCTGGGGTCCTCAAGCGCCTGATGCGCGAGGTCATCGAACCCGACGACGCGCTGCGGGCCGACATGGTCTCGGCCCTCCTCCTCGGCAGCACGGTGGCCGTCCCGGTCGGCAAGACAGTGGGGGGAGACTTCCAGAGCATCCCGGTGTGCACCCGGCCGAAACAGGTCAACTGCGTGGTCTCCTATGCGACGTTCAACCAGACGCCACCTGACGGGTCGTTCGGTCGTGTGCGCACCGAGGGCAGCACGCTGGATCCGAACCTGACGTATGAGGCGGCGTGCACGAACCCGGCGGCGCTGAAGGGTGGTTGGTCGCGGATCGACACCATCCTGCGCACGGAGCCGATCCCGGGACTGCTCGGGATCAACGCCGGCATCACGTTCGGTGGCAAGCCGCCGACGGCGAAGACGCCCTGGCTCACCCCCAAGGGGCGGTACAAGGCCAAGTGCAAGCGGTCCAACGGGGCGCATGTGTTGATGGTCAAGAGCATCGGGAAGGCGAAAAAGCTCTCGCCGGCACCGACGCCGGGGTGGGGCCTGCACCTGTACGACATCAATCTGCCGCTCGGTGATCTGATCGACCTTGTGCGCAGTCAGGGGAAGGCGTTCGCCGGTCGATGAGCCGAAGCCGGCCGCGACCATCGACACCGGGGCCGGGCGCAACCATCGACAACGGGGCCGGGCGTAACCGTTAGCACTCTGAGGATCCGGGAGCGGTTCGGTCGCGCACAAGCGCTCACGGATCCCCGAACTGCTCACGGCTGCTGACGAAGGCCGTCCAGCCAGCGTGTCGCGTCCTTTCTGTGACCCCGATCACCCGTTTCGCGTGGCCGACGTCACGCGTAGCGCGGGTATCAGGCGGGGATGACATGGGTGTCCAGATTTCCTCCCAAACAGGAGACCTCGAACCCATGAACGCCAAGACCCTCATCGCCTCCGCGGTGGCCGCCCCGATCCTCATGACGGGATTCGCCGCCGCGCCGGCCTCCGCAACCACTGCCTCCGTGGCAACGGTGGTCGTGGCTGACGCCGACAAGAGCGACTCCAATAAGCGCAAGACCACCAAGAAGCGCGCCAGTCGTGCCGCCGGCGTGTCCATGCGCACCCGGGGCACCAGGTTCGGCCCGAACACCGCCGTCAAGCGCCTTGAGCGCTGGGCCAAGCGTGGTACGCGCGGCTATCACAACCAGTGCCTGCGTCTGGCCGACAACGCCTACCAGCCCAAGGGCAACCGCACCGGCACCGCGTTGAGCCAGTGGCACCGGGCCAAGCGCAAGGGCTTCGCCCACCCGGGCAACCGCCGGCCGCCGGTCGGTGCGCAGATGTTCTGGCGGACCTCCAACCCGGCCGGCCACATCGCCACCTACGTCGGCAACGGCAAGGCCGTGACCAACATGCCAGGTGGAGCGGTGAAGAAGATCAACTGGAAGAAGATGAACTCCTGGGGCCGGTACCTGGGATGGGCCGAGCCGTACTACGGCTGAGCCGAACAGACCTGCGGAAGCGGGGAGTCGATACCGATCGGCTCCCCGCTTTCACTGTTCCTGGGGTCATGCCACAGGGTGGCCGGCACGTCCTGCCCCGCTCGCGCCCCCACGTGGCGCGCATCACGCAAATCCGGTGAGTCACTTCACCTATAGGGGACAGGGGTATAGGGCATCACGAATCCGTATCGCACACACCGATTGGAGACTCATCGTGAAGCGCACCGTGTCGCTGGTAGCCGGCGTCGTGGCTGTGCCCTTGTTCGCCAGCTCTGTCGCCGCCCTGACCCCCGAGGCCGTACCTGCCGCCACCGATGCTGCCACCGCGGTCGCGGTCTCAGCCCCGACCATCCAGATCGCGGGAGACACCGACTTCGCCTCGGCGGCCTCCTGGGCGAAGAAGGATGAGATCCGTGACCGCAAGCGTGCAGCCCGCGCCGGTGGTCTACGTACCTTCGGAACTGCCCACAACGCCAAGCAGGCCGTGGCGCGGCTGAAGGCGTGGGCCAACCAGGGGATGGGCGGGTACCCCGACCAGTGTCTGCGCCTGGCAGACGACGCTTTCGGTGCCTCCAACCGCACCTCCACCGCACTGGCCCAGTGGGCCCGCGCCAAGAACGCCGGCGTCGCTCACCCGGGCAGCAAGGACATCCCGGTCGGTGCGCACATGTTCTGGGAGACGTCTCACCCCGCCGGCCACATCGCCACCTATGTCGGTGACGGCAAGGTCGTGACGAACATGCCCGGCGGCAGCGTCGAAATCGTCGACTGGCACGACTTGAACGAGTGGGGACCCTACCTCGGTTGGGCAAACCCCTACTACCGCTGAGAAATCCGACAAGATGGCGTGGTGACCGGATCCGTTGTCAGCCGGTGGTTGCCCGGCCTCGGCGATGAGTTGCGCCCCTTCTCGCGCAGCAACCTCATTGCCGGCCTGACGGTCACCGCCTACCTCGTTCCACAGGTGATGGCCTACGCGATCATCGCGGGCCTGTCTCCGGTCACCGGCCTGTGGGCGGCGCTGGTCGCGATCCCTCTCTACGCGATCCTCGGCACGTCGCGCTGGCTCAGTTTCGGACCGGAATCGAGCGTGGCGGTGATGGCCGCTGCAGTGATCGTTCCGCTCGTCGCCGCGGGCGGAACGACCTCGGCGAACGCTGCGGCGGCATTGGCTCTGGCGGTGGGGGTCGTGGGGCTGCTCGCCAGCCTCCTGCGGCTGTCATTCGTGGCCGACCTCCTGTCCCGACCGATACTGGTCGGCTACATGGCCGGGATCGCCGTGCTCATGATCGACAGCCAGATCGACCGCGTGCTTGGTGCCATCACCCCGGACTCCGAAACCGTCTTCGAGCACCTCTGGTTCCTGGTCTCGTCACATCCGCAGTGGCCGGCCATCCTGACCGCTGTGGTCGTCCTGGTGGCCCTGTTCCTGATCAGCCGCACCCGGATCAAGGCCTTCGGTCCGCTGCTGGCACTCACTCTCGGGGTCGTGGTGGCTGCGGTTCTGAATGCGATCAACCAGCCAGTGCTCCTGCTCGGGGAGATCCCCGCGGGGCTGCCGACACCGGCGGTACCTTCCGTGCCGGCGGGGGCCCTCCCGGAGCTGTTGCTCGCAGCCCTCGGAGTGCTGCTGGTGGCGTACGCGGATGCCACGCTCACCGGGCGATCCTTCCACCGGGCGGGCGATCCGCCGCTGCTGCCGAACACCGAACTGCGGGCACTGGCGCTGGTCAATGTGGCGGCCGGCCTCTTCCGCGGCATGCCCGTGTCCACCAGTGGCAGTCGCTCGGCAGTGGCACGCGCCACGGGGGCCACGTCCCAGGGCTACTCGATCGCGGCGGCGTTGTTCCTGGCGCTGGTCCTGCTGGTGGCCGGACCGCTGCTCGAGGTGGTGCCGCAGGCCGCACTCGGTGCGCTGGTCATCTATGCGGCGATCCTGCTCATCGATGTCGAGGGGTTCCGCAGGCTCTGGCGCTTCCGTCGGTCGGAGTTCTGGTTGGCGATCGTCACGACCGCGGGGGTCCTGGTCTTCGGGGTCCTGTACGGGGTCCTCGTGGCCGTGGGGCTGTCCGTCCTGCTGCTGCTGGTCGAGGTGGCCAGACCGCATTCCGCGGTGCTCGGGTTCGTGCCGGACCTCGCCGGTATGCACGACATCACGGACTTCTCCCACGCGCGGGAGGAGCCGGGGCTTCTCATCTTCCGCTATGACTCGCCGCTGTTCTTCGCCAACGCTGACAACTTCCTGATCAGGGCACGGGAGGCGATGCGCGAGCGCATGCCCGGTCTGCAGTGGTTCGCCCTGCAGTGCGAGGCGATCATCGAGATCGATTCCACCGGGGTCGACGCGGTCCAGGCGCTCGCCGACGAGGTCGAGGCCGCGGGGATCCGCTTCACGTTGGTGCGTGCCAAGAGTGAACTGGTCGAGACACTGGCCAAGACCCCCTTGGTCGCTCAGATCGGCGAGGAGTACATCTTCCCGACGTTGCCGACGTTGGTGGGGGCCTATCGGGCCCGGAACGTGTCCGGGCCCGATGCCTCAGCCGGATGACAGATCGTACAGTGTGACTCCGTCGACGGTGACCGACTCGAAGTTCTGCTGAACCCAACTGCTGATCTCGGAACTGGTGTTGCCCCCCGGACCCATGCCGCCCGGACCGCCGCCGTTGCCACCTGCGATGAACCAGTGGATCTTGCCCTCCGCGACGTACTGCTGGAACTGCTCCAGCGTCGGCGAGGGGTCGCTGCCGTTGAAACCGCCGATCGCCATGACCGGGTATCCCGTGGCCAACTGGTAGCCGGCCGCGGTCTGGCTGCCGATCCCGGCTGCGACCCAGGTGTAGGACGAGGCGTCCTGGGTGAGTGTGGCCGCCAACTCGCCGCTGACGTCGGGGGAGTTGAGCAGCCCGCCGCCGGCTCCGCCACCGGGGCCACCGGTCGCGCCACCCGGGCCGCCGTTGCCACCACCCGGCATGCCCATGCCGCCGGGCCCACTGGATGCCCCCAGACTCGGCCCGGCCGTGGGCAGCGAACCGCTGGTGACCCGCGATGCGGTCTCGAGGCTGAAGGCCGTCGGACCGATCAGCATGGCGGCGATGAGGCCCCCGGCCAGCGCGGTGCGGATCTTGGTCGATGTGAGATCGCCGAGGCCGAGGAGGATGCTTGCGACGACACCGACCCCGATCACCACCCAGGCCAGAACATCGTAGTTCGCTCGCAGCAGCAGGGTTCCGCCGTAGACCGCCGAACCTCCCAGCAGCACCGCCAGGCCCACGTAGGCGGGCCGCCGCCAGAGCAGGGTCACGGCCATCGCCACCAGCGCCGCGATCGCGGGGGCGAGGGCAACGGCGTAGTACTGGTGGATGATGCCCTGGCTGAAGCTGAACACCGCCCAGGTCACGAGTAGCCACCCACCCCACAGGATGGTCGACACCCGGTGCATGCGGGTATTGCTCAGAAGCCAGGAGACTGCGATGGCGGCGAATGCGGCGGGCAGCAGCCAGGCGATCTGGCCCGCCCAGTCGGCATCGAACATCCGGTGCCAGCTCGGGGTGCCCCAGCCGCCACCGCCCGCGCCGCCACCGACGCTGCCGGCCTCGTCGCCGGTCAGGCGACCCAGCCCGTTGTACCCGAGGATGAGTTCCAGCGCCGAGTTGGTCTGCGAACCTCCGATGTAGGGCCGGGCGGATGCCGGGACCATTTCGACGACGGCAACCCACCAGCCGCCGGCCAGCAGCAGCGCGACCGCGGAGGTCAGCAGCATCGAGACACGTCGCCTCGAGTACACCAGCACGGCGATCACGAAAGCCGGGAGGACGAGGAACGCCTGCAGGCTCTTGGTGAGGAACGCGAAGCCGACTGCGACAGCCGCCAGCACGATCCACCGCAAGCGCTCGTGCTCGATCGCCCGCGCGACCGCGTAGGTGGCGACCACGAGTAGCAGGACCAGCAGCGCATCGGGGTTGTTGAACCTGAACATCAGCGTGGCGGCCGGGGTGGTGGCGAGGATCGCCCCGGCCAGCAGACCGGCCGGCTTGCCGAAGTAGCGGGACACGAACAGGTACATCAGGAACACGGATGCCACACCCATCAGGGCCTGTGGCACCAGCAGGCTCCAGGACGACAGCCCGAACAGGCGCACCGAAAGGGCCATCACCCAGATCGCCGCGGGGGGCTTGTCAACGGTGATCGAGTTCGCAGCGTCGCTGGAACCGAAGAAGAAGGCCTCCCAGTTCTGTGCGCCGGCCTGGGCCGCGGCGGAGTAGAAGCTGTTGGCCCATCCCGAGAGACCCCAGAGGTACAGCACGGCGGTGCCGGCCAGCAGGGCCCACAGGGCGGGTCGGGTCCACGACGGCGGGGCTGCCGGGGTCGCGGCGGGTGTCGTGGTGGGGACGTCGAGAGTGGCAGTCATCGGGAACCTCCGAAGATCCAGGAACGGAAAAGGATGAAGCGGACGAGGGTCGCGAACAGGTTGGCGGCCGTCAGAGCGACCAGTTCGACAGTTCGGGTGGCCGTGGCCGGTAGCAGGACCGCCGTCGCCGTGGTGATCACGAGCGCCACGCCGAGCACCGCGTAGCCCTTGGCCTGATGGACCCACCAGCGGTCACGTCCGGAGATGCCGAACGTGAAACTGCGGTTGACCGCCGTGTTCGCGGCGGTTGCCAGCAGCAGCGCGACGACGTTGGCGGCCACCGGATCCATCACGGTCCGGGCCAGTAGGTACAGCGCCGCGAACAGCGCGGTCGACCCGATGCCCACCGCGATGAAGCGCAACACCTGCCCGGGGCCCCCGCTTTGCGGCACGTCGCTCACGCGAATGCGGCCGGCCGCGATGTCCCGGCTCAGGCGGACGATCCCCCTGAGGTCGGCGATGGCGGTCGACACGATGTCGACCCGCGAATCCGGGTCGTCCACCCAGTCGACCGGCACCTCATGGATCCGCAGCCCGGTACGTTCGGCAACCACCAGCAGTTCGGTGTCGAAGAACCACTCCTGGTCCTTGACCTGTTCGAGCAGCGCGGGGAGGCGATCGGCCCGCACGGCTTTGAAACCGCATTGAGCGTCGGAGAAGCGGGACCGCAGCGCGAGGCGCAGGAGCCGGTTGTACGTACGCGAGATGAACTCCCGCTTGGGGCCGCGGATGACGCGCGAGGCCGAACTCAGACGGGTGCCGATGGCGACGTCGGAATGTCCGGACAGCAGGGGCGCGACCAGCACCGGCAGCGCAGCGAGATCTGTAGACAGGTCGACGTCCATGTACGCAACGACGCGAGCGTTGGCTGTGCCCCAGGCCAGTCGCAGCGCGCGGCCACGGCCCTTCTCCTCCAGTCGCAGGTAGCTCACATCGGGCAGTTCCTCGATCAGAGCGGACGCCACAGCCTGTGTGGCATCTGTGCTCGCGTTGTCGGCGATGACGATGCGGTGGGTCCAGGGCTGTGTGCGCACGTAGTCGTGCAGGGCCAGGATGCTGGGCCGCAGGGCACGTTCTTCGTTGTGGACCGGGACCACGATCTCGACATCGACCAGTTGACTGATCGTGTCTTCCGGGCGCATCTGCAGGGCGGTCATCACGTCTCCTGGGAATCCGTGGTGCCTGCGGCGGAACGCAGGGCTTGAGCCTGTTCCTGTGTCAACTGACCGTCCTGGACCGCGATCTCCAGGAACTGATCGAGGCCGCCGGGCAGCCGGCTGAGGAACTCCTCGAGCAGTTCCTCATTGACGCTGCCGTCGCTGTTGAAGAGCATCGAGGCGAGATCCTGGCCGAGTTGGTCTTGGGATTGGCCGGTTGCGCCCGGTGGGGTGAGTTGCCCTTGCCCGGGCGTGGTGCCCTGGCCCGGCGTGGTGCCCTGGCCCGGGGCGAACTGCCCCTGCCCGGGACCCATCTGACTCGTGCCGGGACCACCCATGCCGCCGGGTCCGTTCGTGCCCCCGGCGTCTGCGTTGCTCAACCCCCAGGCCCCTGTTGCGACGGCCAGGAGGGAAACGGCCACAGTCGTGGCGCCGAGGATGCGCGAGCGCGTGCGTTCGCTGTTGTAGAGGCTGCGCCAATCGGTCGTTGGCGTGGTTGGAGTGTCCATGGCCTCACTGTCGTGGGGCCACCTGTGAGCGATGTTGGAACTGAGTAAGGCGCGGGTGTGAACCAGTGCACGGTCATGTGCGGGGGGTCACGGGCGGAATGTCCGGTTCGCGAACTTCGTACGTGTTGAGTCGCCTGTGGAAAGGGGATCACAGGGGTGCCGGACATCCCCTCACCCGGCCGGAAGGACCCGAAATGAGAACCGCCCTCATCACCCTCGCCATGACCGCCGCTGCCGGCGGCGCCATCGTCGCTCCGGCAAGCGCCGCCCCCGCGCCCGAGCAGTTGGACTTCATCGGCCAGAGCGTCGACTACCCCAAGGCCGCGAAGGCAGAACTGCTGACCGTGCCGACCAAGGGCTACAAGATCTCCGCCCGCTTCGGTCAGTCCGGACCCATGTGGAGTTCGGGTCGGCACACCGGGCTGGACTTCGCTGCCCCCGAAGGTCGTACCATCCTCGCCGCCGACAGCGGCAGGGTCGTTTCGGCCAGCCCAGCGGGCGCCTACGGGAACATGATCGAGATTGCACACGGCAACGGCATGCGCACCCGCTACGCCCACCTTTCCGACATCGACGTCAAGGTCGGTCAGAAGGTGTCGCGCGGGGATCACATCGGCAACCTCGGTAACACCGGCAACTCCAGTGGTCCGCACCTGCACTTCGAAGTGCTCGTGAAGGGCGAGCCCGTCGACCCTGAGAAGCACCTCGGGCTATAGGACCGCCAGCCGTTCTGAGGGGGACGGCTGTGCGTTGGACGGCTCCGGCTCACGCGTTGAGCCGGGGCCGTCGCTCGTCTCAGTTTCGTGCCGGACGGCCGCGTCAGCCGGCCACCACGGGGATGGACAGTCGGGCGCGCACCAGGTTGTGATCCGATCCCCGGAAGCGGTTGTCGAAACGTCCATCGGCGCGCAGTTTGAGGAATACCTCGTACGAGCGTGGCCGGACCCCGTTGGCGGCGAGCACGTAGTCGATACGACTGGCCCACCCGGAATACCGGAAGGGGGAAGGCGGGAACCCATGCCAGTGGCGGGTGGCCGGGGTGTAGTTGGCCGTCGGGTATCGACCGTTGATCCGCTCCGGGGCGTCGAAGGCGTCCACGAAGCCTGCCTCCTGGAAGACCTGCTGGGCGCCCTTCGGCTGCCGTGAAGCGTACGAATTGAGGTCGCCCATCACGATCACCGGGATCCCGCTCAGGCCGCGCCCGGCGTTCAGTCGTTGGACGAAGGAGGCCACCCCGGCGGCCGTGCTCCTTCGCACGACCTCGGCCCGCTGCGTCTTCTCGTTCGGCAGGTGCAGTGACACCGCGAGGAAGACCCCGCCGCTGGCGATGTCCTGCAGGTAGGCCCAGCTGAGGTTGCGGTCCTGGATTCCACCCCAGGCGGTGCCGCTGAGCCGGCGTTGCGACTCCATTCCAGTGGCCCGCCGTGAGGTGCCGAACAACCGCACCCGGCCGGGATCGAAGTACAGGTGTGCACCTCGCGTGCATCCTGCGGAGCAGCCGTCGCGCGTGCTCGTCGGGCGGTACCCGCGGCGGGAGAGCACGCGAGTGAGATCGGCCCATTGGGTGGTGCCGCGCCAGGGCAGCGTGGGTGCCTCCTGGACCGCCAACACGTCGGGGTGGGCAGCGGCCACCGTCCGGGCGATCGCCTTGCGGCGCTTCGCCCAGCTGAACCGCCCGCCCATGCACGAGACCTTGCAGACGTTGTAGGTGGCGACCGTGATCTGCACCCGCGGCGGATCAAGCGGCTGGCTGTGGGACGGGGCGACGAGAACCCCTGCGGCCACCGCGGTGGTGGTCGCGATCGCAAAACTGCGGCGCACCATTCCCCTTTCATCGGTGTCGTGGATTCCGGTCTTGAGCATGCACCGTAGTGTGGTCCGGATGCCGGTTCACTTCACCCGTCGCCTCGTGGTCCTCACGGCCATGCGCTGGTTCCCGGTGGGGCTCGTGGTGCCGGTGCTGATCCTGCTGCTCGGCGCACGGGGCCTGCCTTTGAATCAGGTGGGTCAGGTGATGGCGGTGTACGGCATCGTGACGTTGTCGCTGGAGTTGCCCACTGGCGGGCTCGCGGACGCCTGGGGCCGGCGCCCGGTGGTGGTCGCGGCGGCACTGCTCAGTGCCGTCGGGCTCGCGGCGCTCGCCTTCGTGGGCCAGGTGCCGCTGATCGTACTGGCGGTGGCGACTCTGGGCGCCGCGCGTGCGCTCTCCTCCGGTCCGGTGGAGTCCTGGTTCGTCGATGCAATGCACGAGGCCGGTCACTTCGACATCGAAGCGGGACTTGCCAAGGGCGGAATCGCCGAGTCCTTGGCGCTCGGCGCAGGTTCGGTCATCGGGGGTCTGTTACCCGGGCTCTTCTCAGCACTACCCACAGCGGGGCCTGGACTCATCGCACTGTCCGTGCCCTTCGTCGCGGCGGCCGTCATGATGGTGGTCTTCGCCCTCATCGCGGCCGCGCTCGTGTCCGACGGCTCAGCGAGCGGATCCGCGTCGGTGGCTGGGACCGTGATGGACGCCACCCGGCACAGCATGCGGCACGCGCCGGTACGCCGGGTGCTGCTGGTGGCCCTGTGCCTCGGGCTCATGCTCAGCGGCATTGAACTGCTGGCACCCAACACGTTTGCGGGCCTGCTGGGCGGGGCCACGCAGACGTCCGGCCTGTACGGGATCCTGACCGCCGCCGGGTTCGTGACCGCCGCTGCGGGGGCGGCGCTGAGCACCCGGCTGCCGGGTCGCCGACAGTGGGTCGCGATGGGTGCGTATCTGGTGGCAGCCGGGCTCGTCATGCTGGTAGGCGTGCCCTTGCTAGGGGTGGCGGCGGTGAGCTTCCTGCTGTTCTACATGATGATCGGGCTGCAGGGACCGGTGATGGCAGGGTTGCTGCATGATCGGGTTCAGGCCCGAATGCGAGCAACGATGATGTCTGTGGAGAGCCTGATGTTCCAGGGCGGCGGCGCCCTGGCGAGCCTGCTGGTGGGGGCGCTGGCCGCAGCGGCCGGGCTGATCGCGGGATTGGGCGTTGTGGCGGTGACGGCGGTGGCGGCCGCCGGTCTGCTGCTGATCGACCGCGACGAGCCCACCACCGATGACGATATGTGACCAACGTCACCCGCATTCCGGAACAACGGAACGCGAAATATGGGTCACTAGGGAGTATGTACCGCCGTGTGTGCGGGGGAATCTTGATCAGCCTGGTCGTAGCGGGTACGCCCGCGATGGCCGATTCCGAACTCGGAGTGGGGACCGAGATCGGTGCGTCATGGGCTCCGGGACGTTTGATCCTGGTGTCGCGCAGCGAGCCGACGATGCGCCCCATAGGCGTGTCACATTCACCGGCCAAGGCAGTGAAGTACCTGATGGAGCTCGCGGACGCGAAGGCGGGCGGCTATTTGGGACATTGCCTCAAACTCGCCGACGACGCCTACATGCCCAAGGGCCCGCGGGTGGGCTCAGCCCTGGAACAGTGGCACCGGGCCAAAGACGCCGGGGTGGCGCATCCCAAGGACCCCGATCCGCCGGTGGGCGCCCAGATGTTCTGGGATCCCGGCCACTACGCCGGTCACATCGCCACCTATGTGGGCGATGGCCGCGCGGTGACCAACATGCCCGATGGCAGCGTGAAGGCGATCAAGTGGCGCTCCATGAACGACTGGGGTCCATACCTGGGTTGGGCGTCCCCGTACTACAAGTGATCCACAGATCGCCCGCGCGGTCTTCCTGAGCGGAGCCGACGCGCGTAGGACTGAGGTATGCCGCTCAGCGCCCTCGTCGACGACTCCCTGGTCTGTGCCCCCTTGCTGCCCGACGAGCAGTGGGTGAGCATCCGCGACCACACGATCCTGCTGCAACCGTGCGGACATCCTGGCTTCCCGCGGGTGTCGCCGCTGGGCACCCGCCATTTCGTGCACACCCGTGACAGTGGCTGCACCCATCAGGAATCCGCCGAGCACCTTCACCTCAAGGCACTGATCGCCGCCGCCGTGAGTACTGCCGGGTGGACCGCTGCCACGGAGGTGGCGGGCAACGGGTACGTGGCCGACGTCCTGGCACAGGGGCCCGGCGGTCCGGTCACCCTCGAGGTGCAGCGTTCGCCCCAGGTTCTGCGGGAGTACGAACGCAGGCAGAACGCCTACGAGGCCGAGGGCGTGCGCTGTGTCTGGTTCGCCGCACGAGTGCCGCACGGTCACCGGGCAGGTCCGGGTCTGCCGCTGTTCCTCGTGCAGGACTGGATGTCCGATCCGCAGTGTGCCGTTGCCGGTCGGTACGTACCGCTGGCCGGCCTCGTGGCGGCCCTGCTACATGGCGACTGCCGCTGGCGCGACACCGTCGCGAGCCGGCAGGCCACAATCGAGACGCTTCGACAGGTGTGCCCTGTCTGTGCAAGCGAACGGAGCGCGGAGGTGGCTCGCTGGGTGCGAGGGGCATGCGCCTGCGGAATGCCGGTGATGCACGCCTCGGGCGGCGTTACGTGGGCCGATGGCCGTCGCTGTTGCGGTCACTGGGGGCCGATGCTGACGCTGGGGGCGACGATCGCGCACAGACCGTCGGACGTGCCGGTCCCCGCCGGGCATTGGTGCCTCAGCGCTTCAGAACCCGTCCGAGACCAACGCAGCCCGCGTGAGAGTGTCGACCGCCCCGGTGCGCGGGAGGTTGTTCTTCACCTGGTAGGCAGCCACGGCGCGCATGGTCGCCGGGCCGAAGTAGCCGTTTGCCCCAGGGGACGCCGAGCGCGTCCTGTACCGCGCGCACCTCACGGGTCTCGCTGCCGCGCCACAGCAGCAGGCCCGGTTTGGCCGACGTGCGTGCCAGGCGCGGCGGGAAACTGCAGGGACGACGGTTCGGGGTCGAGCGCGTGCAGAGGTGCGGGTTCGTTCTGGAACGGCCGGCACGGACCGTAGTCGGTGGCGGCCACGGTGCCGTCCCAGAAACTGGTCTTGCCGAAGGCGCCGGCCCAGGAGAAGGAGAAGTGGACGTGGTCGGTGTGCGGGTCGGACTTGCTGAGTTTGCGCCACCCCTCGCCGGCGCGGTAGGCGCCCCAGATCCGGTGGTTGTAGCCGATGTACATGATTCCCAGGCGGCGGGCCCAGTACGCCTGCTGGCCGTCGGGGCCCTTCGCCATCAGCCAGTTGATCAGATCGGTGGCCGCGGCGAACTCCTCCGGGTCCTTGGCGTCCGCGCGCCAGTCCCACGCCCGGCCGTCGAGGTGTTCGCTTGTTCCGTCGTCTGTGCAGTCCCGCAACGACCCCCAGTCGCTGGTCTGCGGGTAGGTCTTGATCACCAGGTCGCGGAACTTCGCCACCCCCTTGCGCCACTTGGGGTCGCAACTGGATTGCGGCACATACGGCGCGAACGTCTCCGCCTTGCCAGAGGCAGCGGCGTACTGTCCGAGTCCCTTGACACCTTCCGTTGCCGGAACTGGCAGCCGCGGGGGTTTCGCCTCGCTCGGCAGCGTCGCCACGACCGGTGCTGCGGCCAAGCAGCACAGCGCGGCGGCGATCGCGGCTTTCATCACCTTTACCCTTTCGGCAGTTGCGCGCCCGACCTTACCGATTACCCCCCGTGAGATGCCAAACACGCATCGCAATCGGGTGATGACGGCAGAAACGGATTGTTGCCGGCCGGTTACCGGACGCATCGAGCACCGACCCCGGGGTGCGCAGCGGCAGGCACGCATGGCAAAGTTGGAGTCAGGCATCGCGCAGCCAATCGGCGCCCGACCCGCGCCGTTCCATCCAACGCGCGGAGACGGAGTGCACAGATGACGATCGCAGGTTTGGAAAACCCGCCCACCAAGAACAAGAAACTGCTCGAGTGGGTCGAGGAGAGTCGCCAACCTCACCCAGCCAGACCGTGTCGAGTGGTGTGACGGTTCCGACGCCGAGTGGGACCGCTTGACGCAGTCGATCGTCGATAGCGGAACGTTCATCAAACTCAACCCCGAGATCCGGCCCAACTCGTTTCCTTGCGCGCTCGGACCCCTCCGATGTCGCACGCGTCGAGGACCGGACGTTCATCTGCTCGCTGCGCGAGGAGGACGCGGACCGACCAACAACTGGCAGGACCCCACCGAGATGCGTGGCACCCTCAAGGAGCTCTTCGCCGGGGCAGCATGCGGGGACGCACGATGTACGTCATCCCCTTCTCGATGGGTCCGCTGGGCTCGCGCATCTCCCAGCTGGGCGTCGAACTGACGGACTCGCCGTATGTGGTCACCAACATGCGGATCATGACCCGCATGGGCCAGGCCGCGCTCGATCTGATCGGTGAGGACGGCGACTTCGTCCCGGCGCTGCACTCCGTCGGGTACCCGCTGGTCGACGCCGAAGGCAACGCCCGCGAGGACGTCGAATGGCCGTGCAACGACACCAAGTACATCGTGCACTTCCCGGAGACCCGGGAGATCTGGTCCTACGGGTCCGGGTACGGCGGCAATGCGCTGCTGGGCAAGAAGTGCTTCGCGCTGCGCATCGCTTCGGCGATGGCACGCGACGAGGGCTGGATGGCCGAGCACATGCTCATCCTGAAGCTCACCGCGCCCGACGGTGACGTCAAGTACCTCACCGCGGCATTCCCGTCGGCCTGTGGCAAGACCAACCTCGCCATGCTCGAGCCCACTGTGCCGGGCTGGAAGGTCGAGACGGTCGGGGATGACATCGCCTGGATGCGCTTCGGCGACGACGGCCGCCTCTACGCCATCAACCCGGAGGCCGGCTTCTTCGGCGTGGCGCCGGGCACCGGCGAGAACACCAACGCCAACGCGGTGAAGACCCTGTGGGGCAACAGCATCTACACCAATGTCGCGCTCACCGACGACGGTGACATCTGGTGGGAGGGTCTGACCGACGAGCCGCCGGCACACCTGATCGACTGGAAGGGCCGGGACTGGACGCCCGAGACTCCGACGAGCCGAGCAGCCACCCGAACGCGCGCTTCACCGCTCCTGCGGCACAGTGCCCGTCGATCGCGGACAACTGGGAAGACCCGGCCGGCGTGCCGATCTCGGCGATCCTGTTCGGTGGCCGGCGTGCCACGAACGTGCCGTTGGTCAACGAGGCACGGGACTGGGCCCACGGTGTGTTCATCGGCGCCACGGTCTCCTCGGAGATGACGGCGGCGGCAGTCGGTGGCATGGGCCAACTGCGCCGTGACCCGTTCGCGATGCTTCCCTTCTGCGGCTACAACATGGCCGACTACTGGAACCACTGGCTGAAGATCGGTGCCACCGCCGACGCTGACAAGTTGCCGAAGGTCTACCAGGTCAACTGGTTCCGCAAGGACGAGGACGGCAAGTTCATCTGGCCGGGCTTCGGCGAGAACAGCCGCGTGCTGGCGTGGATCATCGAGCGGGTCGAGGGCCGGACGGACGCCGAGCCCACGGCGATCGGTGGCAAGCCCAAGGAGGGCGACCTGTACGTCGAGGGCCTCGACCTCACTGACGAGCAGTTGACGGACTTGTTCGCGGTGGACCCCGACACCTGGCTGGCCGAGTGCGACCTCACCGAGGAGTACTTCGAGCAGTTCGGCGACAAGGTCCCGCAGGCCCTGCGCGACGAACTGGCGACGCTGCGGGCGCGGCTCGAGGCGGCCAAGAGCTGATCACCGTGAAGGGGGCGCGACGGGCGCCCCCTTTCGCATGCCCGGTTGTCACCACGCACGCACCCCGTGGCTCAACCCGGTTAGACATCGGCATCTTGGTTAGTCGGCGGAAGGTTGGTTAGAGTCCCACGGCCGTACAGGGCTAACCGGAGTGCCGGATCTCTAACCAAGATGCCGATCTCTGTCCGGATGCGCGATGACCGCCGCTCCGGCTCACGCAGCGCCGCCTCACGAGGCCTGGACAGAACACCAAACCAAGATGGCACCTGACTCACCTTCACGTTGTCGGTTGTCGGTGTCGGGCGGTGGCGCCGCCGCGCACCGGATGCCACCGCGGGAGATCGAAGGTCGGCCCGAAGCCCGGTGGCGGGTCGACGCATGCCGCCCGTGCGCGTTCCGCGCACCTCGCTCGACGCGGGTCGCGTAGGCGGGTCGCCGATCCGGTTGTCGAGTTCGTGCGGATCGACACGGTAGTCGTAGAACTCTCCCTCGCCGCTGCCGTAGCGCACGAACAGATCCTCGCGGGTGCGCCAGGCACAGAACGGTGGACGTACGACCCGGCTCGTCGATTCAGCACCGAACAGCGGCACCCCGTCACTGTTGCGGTCAGCGATCATCGAGGTGCCGGCACTGGTGTTCGGCAATCCGGCAGCCTGCAGGATCGTCGCGTGGATGTCGACGTTCGCGATCGTCAGACGATCGTCCACGGTGCCTGAAGGACCTGGCGCCCCAGCGCACGACCAGCGGTACGTTGGTCGACTTCAGGTACGGGTAGCCCTTGCCGTCGAGACGGTGTTCGCCATGCATGTACCCGTTGTCCGACACGTACACGAACAACGTCCGGTCCAGCCGCCCGCTCTGCTTCACCGCGTCGTACATCGCCTTCACCTGATCATCGACGCTGCGCAGCGTGTCGATCTGACGTGCCAGGTTGATGCCGGGGCCTTGGCCCTCGACGGTGGCAGACTCCGGGCAGTTGCTGGACATACGCCGGCTTGTCCGAGACATCGGCCTCCATCACTGAGTCATTGCGGTAGTTCGCGGGTACCCGACTCTGGCTCCGCGGTACTTCCGCTCGGCGGTGAACGGCGCGTGGGGCGTACGGCGCGAAGACCGTGAACAGCGGTTGTCCGGTCGGGCGCGTTGCGGATGTGCGCGCGGCCTCCTTGCCGAGGAACGTGGTGGAGTATGTGCGCACATACTCCTGGCTGGCGCGCTTGGCCTTCTGCCCGAAGGGGCACCGCGTCGCTCAGCCCGAAACTGCGGTATTTGCCGCTCTGTTTGGTCGTGAACGACCGCCAGGTATCCCAGCCGGGAGGGGCGGTGCCGTCGTACAGCGGTCCGTACTCATTGAGGTACTTGCCGAAGTACGCAGTGTTGTAGCCGGCGGCGTCCAGCGCCGTCGCCATGGTGTTGCTTCTCAGGCCTGCAGCCTCACCGCCGGATACCCGCCGTAGCCGGTGTCCGACTCGTTGCTGTAGATCCCGGTCTCCGTGTCAACTGTCCTGTCAGCAGACTCGTGCGACTTGGGCAACACAGGCTCGTGGGGACAACGGCGTTGGTGTAGTTGATCCCTTTGCGCAGCAGCAGTCGGCTGAGGTTCGGCATCCCGGCCAGCGTGCCGGTCGGCTGATCGTCGGTGAGGACCAGCACCACGTCCCAGATGTTCGCGGACGTGCGCTTCTTGGTCGCCACTGCTGTCGCCATCCCCGAGGCCCCCAGCGGACGCCAGGATCAGCGCAAGCAGCGCGGCCAGAGCAGCACGGGAAGCGTCGCACATCCCCGAGTGTAGGTCGGCTCACGCCCGTTCCGGGACCAGTGGGCATGCGGGCGTGGGAGCCGGACGCCGCGACCCGGCGGACGATGCCAGCGCCGACCAGCGCGCTTGCGCCTGCCATCATCCACATCACCGACCAGTCCGTTGGCGATCAGCCCGAGCGTCAGCGGGCCGATGAGGAGTCCGATGGCCACTCCTGTCTGAGCCACGCCGGAGGCCGCTGCGGTCGATGTGGGGAACCTGCGGGCCACCGCAAGATGCTGCAGTCCGGGCCAGCCCCAGCCGAACGCATTGGCGACGACCAGGCCAACCACGAAAGCGACCGGTGCCCCGGTCGCCATCAGGAACCAGCCTGCCGCGCCCAGCACGCAGAGCAGACTGACACCGATCAGCGGGTCGAAGGTCCAGCGGTCCGCGCTCACCCCGGAACCGATCCGGATCGCCAGACCGGCCAGGCCGCCGACGGCCACGAGATATCCCGCCTGCGCCTCTGCCAGTCCCACCTGTACGCCGCCGGCCGCGCCCAGCGCCCCGATCGACGTCGCCGCCAGGACTGCACCGACCATTCCGGTGGCCAATAGCCAGAGTCCGCGGACGCGTTCTGCGGGGATCTTCTGCTCGCTGCGAGATGCGGTGCTGGCCCGGTCGGCGGGCACGAGCATGACCACTCCAAGCCCGGCTACAGCGGCGAGCACATAGGCGAAACGCCAGCCGACCGTGAGGGCGACCAGCGGTACTGCCAGGCCGCCGAGCATGGTGGCCACCGGAATCCCGGATTGCTTGATGGCGAAGCCGAGGCCGTAGCGTTCCGGGCGCACCTGAGCGGCGACCAGGGCGTTGCCTGCCGGTTGCCCCAACGCGTTTCCCAGGCCGCCCACCAGCAGGGCTGCGCCGAGTATCGGCACGGACGGGGCCACGGCGCACAACAGAAGGGCGGCACATGACGTGGCCGTTGCCACCCACAGGCTGCGCCGAACGCCCAAGCGGCGCACCTGTCGGCCCAGCGGAGCGCTGCCCAACGTGGTGGATAAGGCGAAGATCGAGGCCAGAGCGCCGACGCTGGCCGGTCGGACGTCGAACTCCCGACCGATCTGCACCGCCATCGCGCCGGTCAGGAACAGTGCGAGCACTCCCATCAGATTGACCGACACAGCGGCGAGTACCGCTCGCTGTCCGCTCGTCACACTTCACAGGCTACGAGGTCGGCCCGTGGTGCAATGGGGTATGCGGTGGGCGGTCGTGGCGACGGCGATCATGAGTACTGGTCTGGCCATGCCCGTCGCCCACGCCGACGAATGGGCGACGGTCGGCAACGGTCTGGCGGATACCAGTCGTCCGGATGTCTCTATGCGCGGGTCGATCACGACCATCGTGTGGGCCACTCCGGGCGGTGAACTGCGGACCCGCGGTGTGTCGGCCAAGGGGCGACTCCGATCGCCGCGCCTTCTGCAGCGTGGATGGAACTATCTCAGTGCCGATCCGGTGCGTGTGGGGTCCGGCTACGTGGCGGCGGGCACGCGGTCGCTGCCGGGATCCCCCTCGTACTGGCCCGGGGCCGCCTTCGTCACAGACGGCACCTCCCTGCGGTCCCTCGGAGACGACCGTGCCTACCTGTCGCAGGGACAGGACGCTGTTCTGTTCGATGGCCGCCTGCTCTACGCCTACACCGATGGCGGGGCGACTGTGCAGGTGTCGGCACCGGATGGTGCCCCCGCGCAGATCACCCGGGGAACGGCGCTGGAACCGGCGATAGCCGCAGATGGTGGCACGGCTCACGTCGGCTGGTTCTCGGCAGGCGAAGGTGTTCTTGTCTCCGGAATCGCGTCGCAACCGGGGACCACGACGATCGCCGCGCCGTCGCTGGCACCCGGATCGCTGTATACGGTTCCGACCCAGCGGATCCCGCTGGCGGTGCGCAAAGGTGATGCCTGGACCGCCTACCAGAGCGGGGCCAAGCGGATCCGCGTCTGGCGTGCGGGCCAAGGTTCCGCGATCGAGATCTCCACCCCGAAACGTGTGGTCGCCGTGGACCTCGCCGTGGCAGGGTCCCGGTTGTGGCTGGCGTATGCGACCACCAACCAGGTGTGCGTTCAGCGCACGGCCGCGGGTGGATCGACGTTCGGGGCGACGTCTTGTCGTGCCGGGGCGGCGAGTGCGGTGTCGTTGGCCGCGGGGAAGTGGGCCGATGTGGTGGCGACGGTTGCGCCGAAGGCTCTGTACGCGCGGTTCCTGCCGGCACTGACCGTCACTGCGAGGCCTCGCGCCGGCACGATCGTGGTCCGCGACGCCGGGGTGCCCGTGGCGAAGGCCCGCGTGACGGTAGGACGGCAGAAGACACGCTCGAACGCCAAGGGAAAGGCGCGGCTGCAGGCATGGCCGAGCAAGCAACTGGTCACGGTGCGCGTCCCCGGATACGAACAGTGGAAGAGCCGTTGAGACGGGGCGAGCTCCCGGCGGGGTCCACACATGACGAAGCCGCGGCCCAGGAACGTCCCGGACCGCGGCTTCGCGGTGCTGTGACTCAGTCGCCGATCGTGGCGACCATGATCGCCTTGATGGTGTGCAGGCGGTTCTCGGCCTGGTCGAACGCGATGTTGGACGAGGACTCGAAGACGTCGTTGGTGACCTCGAGGCCGTTGTCCATGCCGGTGGACGCAGCGACGTCCTTGCCGACCTTCGTGTTGGTGTCGTGGAAGGCCGGCAGGCAGTGCATGAACTTGGCGTCACGCTCGCCGGTCTTCTCCAGCGCCGCCCGGTTCACCTGGTAGGGCGTCAGCAGTTTCACGCGCTCGTCCCAGACCTCCTTGGGCTCACCCATCGAGACCCAGACGTCCGTGTGCAGGAACATCGCACCGGGGATCGCCTCGTCGGGATCGTCGGTGAGCATGACCTTCGCGCCGGATTCCTCGGCCCGGGCGTGCGCGGCGTCCTGTACCTCTTTGCTCGGCCACAGGTCCTTGGGGGAACAGATGCGCACGTCCGAACCCATGATCGCGCCCATGATGAGCAGCGAGTTGCCCATGTTCGAGCGCGCATCGCCCATGTACGCGTAGGTGATCTCATGCGTCGGCCGGTGCGAGTGCTCGATCATCGTCAGGAAGTCGGCGAGCATCTGGGTGGGGTGCCACTCGTCGGTCAGGCCGTTCCACACCGGCACGTCCGAGAACTCGGCGAGTTCCTCGACATTGCTCTGGGCACTGCCGCGGTACTCGATGCCGTCGTAGAACCGGGACAGCACGCGGGCGGTGTCGGCGATCGACTCCTTGTGTCCCAACTGCGAACCGCTCGGGTCCAGGTAGGTGACGCCGGCACCCTGGTCGTACGCGCCCACCTCGAACGCGCAGCGGGTACGGGTGGAGGTCTTCTCGAAGATCAGGGCGACGTTCTTGCCCTGCATGCGCCGGCGCTCGTTGCCGGTGTACTTGGCGCGCTTGAGGTCGCGCGAGAGGTCGAGCAGGAACTGCAGTTCCTTCTGGGTGAAGTCGAGTTCCTTGAGGAAGTCGCGGTTGCGAAGGTTGACTGGCACTACATCTCCTTGGTTGTGGTGTGTGAGGTGAGAAGTGTGTGGGGTGGCCACCCGGGCCACCCCACACGAGGACTTATTCCGCTGATCCGCGGATGATCGGGCAGCTCATGCAACGCGGTCCACCGCGTCCACGACCGAGCTCCGATCCCACGATCGTCACGATCTCGATGCCCTCCTTGCGCAGGAAGGTGTTCGTGGTCGTGTTGCGCTCGTACCCGAAGATCACACCGGGGGCGACGGCGAGGAAGTTGTTGCCGTCGTCCCACTGCTCGCGCTGGGCGCCGAGCTCGTCGATCGGGGTCTTCAGCACGCGCATCTCGTCGACCCCGACCGCGTCGGCCACGACCGGCCACATGTCCTCGTTCTCCTCCACGGTGAACTCGCCGCTGTCGCCCACCGGCTCGAGGGTGTACGAGCGCAGGTGGTCTGGCAGGTAGGGGTAGCAGGAGAACGCGTCCTTGTCGATCATCGTCATCGCGGTGTCGAGGTGCATGAACGCACGTGTCTTCGGCAACTCGACCACGATGACCTTGGTGATCTTGCCCTGCCCGTACTTGAAGTACTTGCGGGCCAGGACCTCGACGCCCTGTGGTGTGGTGCGCTCACCCATGCCGATCATGATCGCGCCGTTGCCGATCACCAGGATGTCGCCACCTTCGACCGTGGCCGGTTCGTGGTGCTCGTCGTCGTTGCCGTAGTAGAAGTTCAATCCGGCGTTCGCGAAGCGCGGGTGGAAGTTCCAGATGGTGCGTGAGTGCAACGTCTCCCGCTTACGCGCCGGCTTGGCCATCGGGTTGACGCTCAGCCCGTCGTAGGCGAAGGCCGTGTTGTCGCGCTGGAACAGGTGGTTGGGCAGCGGGGTCAGGATGAAGTCGTAGTCATCCAGGTAGCTCCAGAGCAGGCTCTGCGTGTTGGGCAGGTGCAGGTCCTTCTTCAGCACACCGCCGATCAGGGCCTCCGACAGCAACTCGGACTCCTGCTGCATGACCAGTTCGGACAGCGGCTCGTCCAGGGCCGGTCCCACCTGGGTGGCGCTGGTCAGGCGCTCGTCGAGGAACTCCCGGGCGCCGGGTTGGTCGAGGGCTTCCTTGAGCAGCGTCTGGAAGTGCAGGACCTCGATGCCCTTGTCCCGCAACTTCTGGGAGAAGGCGTCGTGCTCCTCGCGGGCGCGTGCGGCCCACATGACATCGTCGAAGAGGAGGTCCTCGACGTTGGACGGGGTAAGGCGGGCCAGTTCGAGTCCGGGCCGGTGCACGATCACCGACTCCAGACGTCCCACCTCTGAGTCGACGTGATACTCAGACATTCACGAATTCCCTTCGTCGCGGTCCCCGCGCAGTTGCGGGATGCTCCGATCTTTCGACATTCGGCGTGCCCATGGCAGATCGAGCGGCAGATCCGGGGCCATTTGGCGCCGATTCGGGGACACATGTCCCCTCTCGGGGATGACCTGGACACCCGCAGTTCACCTGCGGAGCCGACACGGCGCGCGTGGACGCGACAACGCACGGACGCACCTGCTAGGCAAGGAAGCGCGTAGTGGTTTACACAACGCGTACGAAGGGATTGGGAGCAACGATGGCCACAGAGACCTCGCCACCGGTCGAATCGGAACCGGAGAAGAAGGGGGGATTCAAGTTCCCCACCGCGTATACGGTGCTGTTCTTCGTCCTGCTGCTCGTCTTCGCGCTGACGTTCGTCATCAAGCCGGGGTCGTACTCCTACGTCTCCTGCGACGGCGGCAATGCCAAGCCGATCCCGGGCTCGTACGAGCAGATCGACACCAGCATGACGTTCAAGGAGCGGCTGTACGACCTGTGGTTGTCGCCGGTCAACGGCCTCTACGGCATCCGCGAGGTCTCCGAGCCCGTCGAGGAGGTGACGCCGGAGCAGCAGGCTGTCGCAGACGAGACCTGTGAGGGTGCGCCTGCCGAGCTCGTCACCGCACCGGGCAACACCGGGCCGTACAACGAGGGTTCGCTGTTCGGTGCCGCCCAGGTGTTCTTCTTCGTGCTGGCGATCGGTGCGTTCATCACGGTCACCATCAAGACCGGGGCGCTCGATGCCGGTATCGCGCGATTGACCCACAGGTACCGGACCCGCGCGAACGTATTGATAGTCGTGCTGATGATCGTGTTCTCCCTGGGTGGCACGACGTACGGCATGGCGGAGGAGACACTGGGCTTCTACGCCTTGATCGTGCCAATCTTCGTAGCCCTCGGGTACGACCGATTGCTCGGCGCCGTGGTCATCCTGGTGGGAGCCGGGACGGGGACCATGGCATCGACGGTCAACCCGTTCGCCACCGGTGTCGCCTCCGACGCCGCCGGCATCGACCTGGGCAACGGCATCGTCCTGCGGTTCCTGATGTACATCGTTCTCACCGCGACCTCGATCTTCTTCGTGCTGCGGTACGCCCGCAAGATCAAGGGCCACCCCGAGAAGATGCTCGTG
Source organism: Actinomycetota bacterium (assembly GCA_020636995.1). Taxonomy (GTDB): domain Bacteria; phylum Actinomycetota; class Actinomycetes; order S36-B12; family UBA10799; genus JADKAV01. The sequence goes on from JACJWU010000002.1 coordinate 169,069, forward strand.
CCGTGGACCGAGGAGGACAAGGCCCTCGAGATGGAGAGCGAGGGCGAGCCGCCGGAGATGACCGGCTCGCAGAAGGCCGTCATGTGGGTCTTCGCGCTGTCCTTCGTGCTGATGATCTTCTCGGTGGTGCCGTGGGCGGACCTGCCGGGTCTCGGCGACATCTCGTGGATGGAGCGCATCACGCTCTACTGGTACTTCCCGGAGTTGGCGGCGATGTTCCTGGTGGCCGCGATCATCATCGGCCTCATCGGCAAACTCGGTGAGGAGGGGATGGTCACCGCGATCATCGCCGGAATGGGTGACTTCATCGGTGCGGCGTTCATCATCGCGTTCGCCCGCGGCGTGACGGTGGTGATGAACAACGCCGGGATCACCGACACCGTGCTCAGTTCGCTCGAGGGGATCGTGACCGGCATGACCGGGGCGGTCTTCGCGGTGATGATGTTCATCGTCAACATCCCACTGGCGTTCCTGGTGCCGTCGTCCTCGGGTCACGCGACCCTGGCGATGCCGATCATGGCTCCACTCGGCGACTTCGCCGGTGTCAGCCGCGCGATCGTGGTGACCGCCTACCAGTCGGCCTCGGGATGGGTGAACCTGTTCACGCCGACATCCGCGATCGTCATGGGTGGTCTGGCCATTGCCAAGGTCCGGTACGACCGGTACCTGAAGTGGGTGTGGCCGCTGCTGGTGATCCTGTTCGTGCTGACCTGTGTCCTGCTCGCCCTCGGTGTGGCAGTGCCAGCACTCGGCGGCAACTGACGCAGAACGCCGACGGCCCCCGATCCCTCGTGGACCGGGGGCCGCGGTGTGTCCGGGGTGCGCAGGCTTTTCGGCAGGCTGCGCTCGGTGGGGTTCGTGGGGCGCTGAACCCCATCGGTCTACCTGAACCCCATCCTTTGTCGGGTCGGGCGGTCGGACCCCAGCCGCCGTTGGGTGGGGTTCGCCGCGACCTGAACCCCATCGGACGCGTCGGTGATGGGACGCCGGAACCGGCCCGCAGGACGAGAAGCCCGCGTGGGAAAATGGCGTGTGTGACAACCCGACGCATCGCCTACCAGGGCGAACCCGGCGCCAATTCCCACTTGGTGTGCAAACAGCACTACCCGGAGATGGAGGCGATGGCGTGCGCGTCGTTCGAGGACGTCTTCTCGGCCACGGAGAGCGGAGAAGCGGACCTGGCCATGATCCCCATCGACAACTCGATCGCCGGCCGGGTCAGTGACATCCACCATTTCCTGCCCACGTCCAGCCTGCACATCGTCGCCGAGCACTTCCTGCGCATCCAGTTCGCCCTGATGGCCCTGCCGGGCGCGAGCCTGGATTCGATCAAGACCGTGCACAGCCATGTACACGCGCTCGGGCAGTGCCGCAAAGTGATCCGTGAACTGCACCTGCGGCCGGTCATCGCCGGTGACACTGCAGGCGCGGCCCGGGAGGTGGCCGAATCCGGGGATCTCACCCAGGCCGCGATCGCGCCGCCCCTGGCGGCCGAGACCTACGGCCTGGAGATCCTGCGGGATGACGTCGAGGACGAGCAGCACAACACCACCCGTTTCGTGGTGCTGTCCCGGGCACTCGTGCAGGCACCGCGCGGTGATGGCCCGATCGTGACCTCATTCATCTTCAACGTTCGCAACATCCCGGCTGCGCTGTACAAGGCACTCGGTGGGTTCGCCACCAACGGCGTCAACATGACCAAGCTGGAGAGCTACATGGTCGGCGGCGCGTTCGCGGCCACACAGTTCCTCGCGGAAGTGGACGGTCATCCCGACGACCCGCCGGTCAAGCGGGCGCTCGAGGAGTTGCGCTTCTTCACCACCGACGTCAAGATCCTGGGTGTCTATCCGGCAGATCCCGGTCGTGGAGCCCATCGCGATTAGGCTGTGACGCATGAGCGGGGCAGCGAAGAGCAACGTGCTGATGTTCTTGGCCGCGATGTGCGCGGTGGGCACGATATGGCTCGGACTCGTGGCGGTGACGGGACCCAACCTGGTCTACGGACTGATGGCGCTATTGCTTGCAGTGGCAACGGTCGTCTCGTGGCGGGCCTATCGATCCCTCCTGCGCGACCTCGACGCCAGGGAGCCCCGGACATGACGAAACGCCGCCACCCGCGATGGGTAGGCGGCGTTTCGAGGTTTCAGGACACGACGCCCAGGGCGCCAGGGGAGACGGCCTCGGAGATCTCGGCGGCCGCGGCCACCGCACCCTCTCCGCGTTGGCGGGGGAACTGGGCAAGAGCGATGCGCACGTAAACGCGCTCTCGCTCCTCCTCGGTCAACCCGCCCCACACGCCGTAGGGCTCTCGGGCGCGGATGGCGTAGTCGGCGCAGTCGATGCGCACGTCGCACCGGGCACACACGGCCTTCGCAGCACGGTCCCGACGCAGTCTTGCCAGCCCCCGCTCGTTCTGCGGATGGAAGAACAACTCAGGGTCGGCTTCGCGGCAGGAACCGATCTCCTGCCAGTCCCAGATGGCATCGGCCGGCACTTGTGACAGAGGTTGTTGCGGCATGTAGACCTTCTCCAATCAGCCGGCCGGTGCCGGCGACGGCCACTCACACCTGCTGTGAGCGGTCTCCCTCCTTGCGCTCCACTGACTTCATCGGTGCGCCTTAACCACGACATGAACGCTACTGACAGTGAGCGGTCGGGGCATCGTCCATTCGGTTGGTCTCGCCCTCAGCCGTTCGACGACATTATGCGCAGAGTAATCACCTTCGGGTCAAGTTACTCGCGTGAATCCGTCCCAAGGGTCAGTTCGGACACGCAGCGTCACACGAAAGAGGCAATCCGCGCCGCATGGAGCGGTATTGACCATCCTCACGCTGTGTGAGATGTGCCTTATGTGCAGTGTGATCTGCCTCACGTAGACTCAGCCGTATGGCTACTTCTGATCCGCTGGAAAGCCCAGGGCTGTCCGGCGACACCCTGGTGGAGGCCGACCCCCGACTCGAGGAGGGGGACCACGAGCGCTTCGCCCACTACGTGAAGAAGGACAAGATTCTGGCCAGTGCCGTTATGGGCGAGCCGGTCGTGGCTCTGTGCGGCAAGGTCTGGGTCCCCAACCGCGATCCTGCGCGGTTCCCGGTCTGTCCGACATGCGAGGCGATCTACAAGGGCCTGGCGCCCGGTGGTGACGATTCGGAGGAATGAACCTCCGAAATCCGGATATCTATGACCCGAGGCCGACACTCCGGCATCCGGTGATCGCCACTGGTGCGGTACGGCGAGAAGGTGGATTGATGACCGCAGAAACCTCTCAGACGCTCGATCGCGGGTTGACCCTGCTGACGCTGTTGGCCGATCACCCCGAGGGCATGCGCGTGAGCGAGATCGCCGCCGAACTCGGGATCGGGCGCACGGTTGTCTACCGCCTCGTGGTCACCCTCGAGAAACATGCCCTGCTGCGGCGGGCTGCCGATGGCCGGTGTCACGTCGGTCTCGGGTTGATCGGACTGGCCCGTCAGGTTCAGCCGCTCCTGCGGGAGGCGGCGCTGCCGCCGCTGCGGCGGCTGGCCGACACCACCACCGCGACGGCCCACCTGACGATCACCGACGGTGCTGACGGCCTGGTGGTGGTGGCGGTGGCCGAGCCTCCGCGCGCGGAGTTGTTCGTGGGATTGCGGGTGGGTTCTCGCTCAGGGCTGGAGGAGACCGCCGCGGGCCAAGCGATCCTGCTCTCGCGCCGCGGTGACGCTCGCCCCGTGGTGGCACCTCCGCGCGGGCCCGGGGGTGTGGCCTCGGCGGCCGCCGCGTTGTCGGTGCCGGGGATCGAGGCCGTGGTCGGCCTGTATCTGCTGACGTCACCGGATGAGGCCGTCCTCAGTGAACTGGTGGCCGCGCGTGACGCCATCGCCACCCGCCTTCGCTGAGCGGTTCAGCCCACGTTCGGGGGCTCACCGGTTTTCTTCGTGGGTCCCCAGCAGCCGTTGACCGTGGCGACGATCCCGTCGACGGCCTGCCGCGTGGACAGCGGGCTGTAGGACTGCGGACGGTTGTTGACCAGCGCCGAGAAGATCTTCAACTCCCCGTCGGCGCCCTTGGTGTAGCCCGAGAGGCCGATGGTGTCGAAGAGGGTGCCGGTCTTGGCGAACACCTGCCCGGCCGCGCACTTGCTCGGGTTCGTCGTGTAGCGCCCGGTACCGGCTGAGAGCGTCCCCGTGCGCCCGCCGATGGGCAGACTCGACAGGAACGAGTCGAATTCCGGGTGCTCGTCGGTCTGTAGAGCAACGCCGAGCAGATCGGTCACGAACCGCGGGGTGAGGCGGTCGGTACGGGACAGCCCGCTGCCGTCCTTGAGTTGCAGCCCGGCGGTATCGAGACCGAGTTCGCGCAGGGTGTCCCGGGCCGCCAGGCGGCCGCCCTTGAAGGTGCCCTTGCGTCCCCTCTCCACGGCCACCTGCCGGAAGAGCATCTCGGCGATGTTGTTCTCGCTGACCTGCATCATGTAGCGGACCTGGGCGGCGACTGTGTCACCGGTGACCTGGGCTGCCACGGTCGCTGTGTCCGGTGTCTTCACACGGCCCTTGGTGCGGGCCTTCACGCCCCGTGCCCGAAGCGCGGAAGTGAACACCGACGCGGCCTCGCCGGCGGCATCCCACTGATAGACCCCGATCCTGCCGAGAGGCCGCACCGGACGTGCGATGTAGGGCTGGTACGAGTTGGTCCACCCCGGCCCCTTCTTGGGCTTGCCGTACAGCGAATCGTCCACCAGGACCTTGACCGCCGGCCGCTTCGTGGGCGGGGTCACCAGCGGGCAGGGTCGCTTCGTCGTCGACTTGCGGGTCTTGCCGTCCACGGTGCAGGTCTTCGGTCGGTAGTCGGGCGGCTGGACGCGGTCGGGCAGCAGGGCGTTGGTCCGCAGGTACTTCGCGGTGGCTCTTGCCAGTCGCGTGAGTTCGTCCGAGCCCAGCGTCGTATCCCCACCTCCGCGCAGGATCACGGTGCCCTTCTCGGGCACCAAGGTGTCGGTGGTCATCCGGTTGTCCGGTCCGAGGACCTTCAGGGCCGTGAGCGCTGTCACGATCTTCATGTTGGATGCCGGCCGCAGGGGGGTGTCGGCCATGCGGGAGTAGAGGCGTTCGCCGGTAGCGGCATCGACGACGTCGAGGCCGAACCTGCTACCGATGCGCGGGTTGCTGACCCGCAGTGGCACCAGGAAGGCGATCGTGGCGTTCGCTTGCGCGCTGGAGACCTTGGCACTGAGTCGCGCGGCGGCCGCTGCCGCGTCGGCACGTTGGGCCAGGGAGTCGGAATCGGCCACCGCTGGGGCGGCGGACAACACGAGGGCGGCGCTGCACAGCGCAATGACGGACCGCATGGACACCTACGGTAACCCGCCGGTGGGGTGTACCTCTGGACTCGGTCGCCGACAGGGTGAGTCGGGGGGCCACAGGAGGCGCATTCGACCGCTAACCGGACGCCTGAGACTCCTTGCCCCGTCCGGTCTACACTGGACACACGTGATTCATGTTTTCTTGGCTGTGTGTCGATGCAGTCAGGGACACACCTGGGAGGCCCCATGAAGCGCCGAGGCGCGGTCGTTGCTGCTCTGGCAGCCGGCTGTCTGACCGCCAGTGCGGTCGCCCCGCTGCATGCTGCCCCGGAGCCCCGTCGGTACCTGTCGGGCTGGCTGCCGTATTGGAGCACACAGACCTCCACCGCGAGTTTTCTGACGAACTCGGACCTCTTCAGCGACATCTCGCCGTTCTGGCACGACGCGCGCTGGGACGGATCGTCGATCTATGTGCACAACCACCTGTCCGCCACTGCCCAGGCCGCCGCGCTGGCGAAGTTGCAGGGGCAGGGCGTCAAGATCCTGCCATCGATCACCGACGGCTCCGGCAAGGGCCGGATGGCCGCGACACTGGCCTCGAAGACCAAGCGCGCCGCACACGTCGCGGACATCGTTGATCTGGTTCTCACCAACGGCTACGACGGCATCGACCTCGACTACGAGACGTTCGCTTTCAGCGACGGCAGTTCCAGTTGGGCCCAGACCCGGCCGAACTGGGTGGCTTTCGTCGAGGAGTTGGCCGCGGCGCTGCACGCCGAGGGCAAACTGTTGTCCGTCACGGTGCCGCCCATGTACGACGCCGATTACGACTCCTCAAGTGGCTACTGGGTCTACGACTACGCCGCGGTCGGCAAGCACGTCGACCTGCTGCGGATCATGGCCTACGACTACTCCGTCGGCAGCCCCGGACCGATCGCGCCACTGGGCTGGGTCCAGAAGGTCGCAGCGTTCGCGCCCACCCAACTGCCGGGCAGCAAGGTGCAACTCGGCATCCCTGTCTACGGTCGCAACTGGTACACCGGCAAGACCGGGAAGTGCCCGGTCGGCCAGGAGATCAAGACCAGCAACTACTCGATGACCGCTGGGAACGCGCTATCGTCGCTTGCCGGCGACGGGGTGGCACCGAGTCAGATCACCCGGGATGCCAGTTCCGGCGAACTGACGGTGTCGTACTCCATCACGTACAAGGGTCTGGACGCCAAGGGGGAGAAGACCGAATGTGCGGTCAGCCGTAAGGCGTTCTTCGCTGACGCCACCTCGGTCGCCGACCGGGTCCGCGTCGCGCGGGCCGCCGGGCTCGCCGGAGCCGCGTTGTGGACGATCGGCGGCGAATCCGCGGACCAATGGCCTGCCGTGCGCAAGGCGGTGGGTGTGCAGAAGGACAAGCCGGCCGCACGCAAGGGCGCCAACGTGAAGATCGGCGCACCCCGCTTCGTGACCCGCGGGCAAGCCGGCTCCTTCTCGGCGAAGGTGACGGTCGACGGCAAACCCACCAGTGGTGGCAAGGCCCGGTTGCAGGCCAACCCCGCGGGCAAGGGCGGCTGGCGCACGGTGGCGCGCAAGAAGCTGCCGAAGTCCGGACGCGTGGTGTTTTCGCACAAGGTCAAGAAGAACTCGAAGTTCCGGATCGCGGTCTCCAAGACCGGAACCCGCAAGGCAGCCCGCAGCGTGGTCGTGCGCACGAAGGTGAGGGCCGCAGTCCGGGTCAACAGTTCCATCGTCGCCTTCACAGGGCAACCGGTCCGGCTCAGTGGCACCGTGCTGCCCGCACGCAAGGGGATCACGGTCGTCAGGCAGCGGCTCGTGGAGGGTTCCTGGACGCCGCTGGGGCGGACCCGCACGCGCTCTGACGGCTCCTACCGCTTCAGCGTCACACCGACGGTGAAGAACGGCAGCTACACCTACCGCGTGGTGTCTGAGCCGTTCGACGGGTACGCCAGGGGATACAGCTCGCCGATCAGTTTCCGCTCGCGCTGACACATCCGGCGGGCAGTTCGAACCAGCGCAGGTGCTCGAACTCCGCCGACATGTTCGCTGTGATGCTGGTGTCGGGATCCGGTCGCCCCTGAAGAAGGTCGGCGGCTTCCGCCAGGTATTCCGAGAGGGCGGACTCGTCGGCGGTGTCGTCGTGATGCGGGTACGTGAACTTGCCGTCGACGTAGTGCACCTGGTCCAATCGCAAAGGCGGTTCGACCGGACCTGAACGATGCCGCCAGAGCCCGGAGGGTGCGTCGAACCGGTAGTCCTCGATGAGCCGGTACCCCAGATCCGCGATCAGCTCGACGGCCGCGACGATGTACGAGAACACGGTCTCGGAGACGAAGTAGTTGAAGTTCACGCGGACCCAGCCCGGCTTGATCCCCTCGCAGCCCCGCGAGATCTCGGTGCGCAACTCCTCGGACTGATCGAGGTCGATCCCCAGCAGACGGTGCCCGTACGGTCCGGCGCACGAGCACCCGCCGCGCGACTGGATGCCGAACAGATCGTTGAGGATCGCCACGACCAAGTTGTGGTGCAGATACATCCCGCCGGGTCGACGGATCACGAAACTGACGATCGACAGCCGTTCAGCGTCGCGGTTGCCGAGGATCTCGATGTTCGGGTGTGCGCTCCAGGCCTCGATGGCGCGCCGCACGAAGTCCTCCTCATGGGCACGGATGACGTCCACGCCGACCGCCTGCTTGAGGCCGAACACCAGTCCCGCGCGGATCGACTCCACGATGGCCGGTGTGCCGGCCTCCTCCCGGTGCTCGATGTCCGTCAGGTAGATGTGCTCCTCAGGGTTGACGTACTCCACGGTGCCGCCGCCCACAGCCTCCGGGACGGTGTTGTGGACCACGTCGCGGCGGACCACGAGCAGTCCGGGGGTACCCGGTCCTCCGATGAACTTGTGGGGGGAGACGAAGATGGCGTCGGCGTGTGCCAGTTCCTCCGGAGGGTTCATGTCGATGTCGACGTACGGCGCGGCGGCCGCGTAGTCCCAGAAGGCCAAGGCCCCGTGCTCATGTAGGACCCGGGATATGGCCCGGGTGTTCGAGATGATTCCGGTGACGTTGGACGCGGCACTGAACGAGCCGATCTTCAAGGGCCGGTCGTCGTACTGCAGCAGCGCGGCTCGCAGGCCCTGCAGGTCGATGTGGCCGTCGACGTCTTCCGGGATCGTGACCACGGTGGCGATCGATTCCCGCCAGGGCAGTTCGTTGCTGTGGTGTTCGAAGGGTCCGACGAACACCACCGGACGTTGCTGCTCCGGGATCTGCGAGAGCAGCCCGTACTGAGCATCGAGGTCGGCGGGAAGGCGCAGGTTGAGCATTCCGACCAGTTTGTTGATGGCCGCGGTCGACCCGGATCCACAGAAGATGACTGCGGCGTCGCCGGCATTGACCGCGTCGCGAATGATTCGCCGGGCGTCCTCGCGCAGCCTGGTCGTCTGCAGTCCGGTGCCCGAACTCTCGGTGTGGGTGTTCGCGTAGCGCGGTAGGACCTCATCGCGGATGAAGTCCTCGATGAAACGCAGGGCACGGCCGCTGGCGGTGTAATCGGCATACGTGACCCGCCGCGGGCCGTACGGCCCTGGCATCACTTGGTCGTCGCCGATCACCGCATCGCGGATGGTCTGCAGGATGGCGGGCTGGGGCAGGGCCGGGTCGGGATCGGACAGGTCCATGGCCGTACCGTAACGGGCGCAACCACCCGTTGCGTTCGAATGTGGCCCGGCCAGTGGGACAATCGCGATGATGAGTGTTGCACCGTCCGAGTTGGAATCGCCCGAGACCAGGCTGGCGCCCGACACACCCTGGGTGTGCCTGGTCTGGAACGACCCGATCAATCTGATGAGTTATGTGACCTACGTGTTCATGCAGTACTTCGGCTACTCGCGCGAGAAGGCGGAGTCGCTGATGTGGGACGTGCACACCAAAGGCAGGGCTGTGGTGAACACCGGGGGTCGGGAGCAGATGGAGCGCGATGCCACAGCCATGCACGAGTACGGTCTGTGGGCGACCGTCCAGAAGGACGACTGATGGGTAAGCCGTTCAAGGTGAAGAAGGGCGAGATGATCGCTCGTCTCGACGGGCAGGAACGACAGGTGCTCGCCTTCGTGTGCGATGAACTGAGCGCACTTCTCGCCGACCCGGTGCCTGACCCCGATGTGCCGGATTGGGCGCGCGAACTGGGACTCTCCGGGGTGGGGGAGTCCCGGCCGACGCCGCAGGACCCCGTGATCGCACGACTGCTGCCGGATGCCTACGACGATCCTGAGCGCGCATCCGAGTTCCGCCGTCTGACCGAGTCGGAACTGCGTGCCACGAAACTGGCGCATGTCGCGGTGGTCCGGGCTCAGGTGCAGCAGGACCCGATCATCATCACCGACGACGTGCAGGCGTGGCTGGCGTTCCTGGCCGACGCCCGGCTGATGCTCGGTACGCGACTCGGGGTCACCGAGGACGACGAACTGGTCCCGACCAACGATCCGGAGCACAACCTCTACCTGTACCTCGGCTATCTGCAGCAGACCCTCGTGGAGGAGTTGATAGGGGGGTGAGCGGCCCCGGCGATTGTGACGAAGGTGCGGGCCCCTTGGCTCGGATTGTGACGAAGGTGCGGGGTGCGTCGGGGGTGAACCCCGCACCTTCGTGACAATCGAGCCCCGGCCCGCCCCACCTTCGTCACAAAGGCGATCCGACCGCCCCGGCCCCACCACCGCCCCTGCACAATAGATCCGTGCTGACAATCCGCCAGGACCTCGTGGACGCGATGATCGCCCACGCCCGCGCCGACCATCCCGACGAGGCGTGTGGGGTGATCGCCGGTCCGGCCGGCAGTGACCGCCCGGAGCGCTTCGTCCCGATGGTCAACGCCGCTCGCTCGACGACTTTCTACGAGTTCGACTCGGGGGACCTCTTGCGGCTCTACCGGGAGATGGATTCTCGCGACGAGGAACCCGTGGTCATCTACCACTCCCACACGGCCACCGAGGCCTACCCGTCCCGCACCGACGTCAGTTACGCGTCCGAGCCCAACGCTCACTACGTGCTGCTGTCGACCCGCTTGCAGGATTCCACCCAGGTGCGCAGCTACCGCATCATCGACGGTGAGGTGACCGAGGAGACGGTGCAGATAACGCAGTCCGTACCCTAGTGCTTATGGCTATTGAGGTTCAGATACCGACCATCCTGCGCACCTACACCGGTGGTGAGAAGACCGTGACCGCCGACGGGGGCACGCTCGCCGACCTGGTGGCCGATCTCGACGCGAAGTTCCCCGGTCTCAAGGATCGGGTGGTGGACGACGCCGGCCTGCGCCGCTTCGTGAATGTCTACCTCAACGACGAGGACGTACGCTTCCTCGACGGTCTCGCGACGCCGCTGAGCGACGGCGACTCCGTGACGATCCTGCCGGCGGTTGCTGGCGGCTGATTTGCGCTACCCGGATCTGCTGGCCTCGGTCGGCCATACCCCCCTCGTCGGCCTTCCTCGGCTCAGCCCGACCGCCGACGTTCGGTTGTGGGCGAAACTCGAGGACCGCAATCCCACCGGTTCGGTGAAGGATCGAGCGGCACTGGCGATGATTGAGCGGGCTGAGGCCGATGGGACCCTGGCGCCGGGTGCCACGATCCTGGAGCCGACCAGTGGCAACACCGGCATCTCGCTGGCCATGGTCGCGCGGCAGCGTGGCTATCACGTCATCTGCGTGATGCCCGAGAACACCTCGTTCGAGCGCACCCAACTGCTGCGGATGTGGGGGGCCGAGATCGTGTACTCCCCGGCCCAGGGCGGATCCAACGAGGCGGTGCGGGTCGCGAAGGATCTGGCGTCGCGCAACCCGGACTGGGTCATGCTCTACCAGTACGGCAATCCTGCGAATCCGCAGACGCACTACGACACCACCGGCCCGGAGATCCTCGCCGACCTTCCCGAGATCACCCACTTCGTCGCCGGGCTGGGCACCACCGGCACGCTCATGGGGGTGGGACGGTTCCTGCGAGAGCACAAACCGGAGGTGCAGATCGTGGCGGCGGAACCCCGGTACGGGGAACTGGTCTACGGGTTGCGCAATCTCGACGAAGGCTTCGTGCCGGAACTCTACGACGAGTCCGTCCTGACCTCCCGATACTCCGTCGGACCGCACGACGCGTTGATGCGCACGCGGCAGTTGCTGCACGAGGAGGGCATCTTCGCCGGCATCTCCACCGGTGCGATCCTGCACGCTGCCCTCGGTCTGGCCGACCGCGCCGCGGGGTCCGGGCAGGTCGCGGACATCTGTTTCATCGTGTGCGACGGCGGATGGAAGTACCTGTCGACCGGCGCCTATGAGGGCAGCCTCGAAGAGGCCGAACAGGCGATCTCGGGGCAGTTGTGGGCGTGACATCCGATGCCCCGCTGGGCATCTTCGACTCCGGGGTGGGGGGACTGACAGTGGCGCGGGCGGTCATCGACCAGTTGCCGCACGAGCCCGTGATCTACGTTGGCGACACTGCACGTGGCCCCTACGGGCCGCTGCCCTTGGCGCAGGTCCGCGCGTACGCACTCGACATCATGGACCACCTTGTCGACCACGGGGTGAAAGCCCTTGTGATCGCATGCAACTCCGCGAGTGCGGCTGTGCTCAGGGACGCCCGGGAGCGCTACAACGTGCCGGTCGTCGAGGTCATCCAGCCCGCGGTCCGACGGGCAGCGCGGGTGACGGACAACAATCGCGTTGCCGTGATCGGTACGCAGGCCACCGTGACCTCCGGTGCCTACGAGGACGCCTTCGCCGCTGCCCCGCACGTGGAGTTGTTCATGCAGGCCTGTCCGCGTTTCGTGGAGTTCGTCGAGGCGGGCATCACCGGCGGCCCTGAACTGTTGCGGGTCGCCCAGCAGTACCTGCTACCGCTGCGGGAGGCGGGAGTCGACACGCTCGTGCTGGGGTGTACCCACTACCCGCTGCTGACCGGGGTGATCCAGTGGGTGATGGGGGATGACGTGGTGTTGGTGTCCAGTGCGGAGGAGACGGCCAAGGACGTCTACAAGACCTTGGCGGCGCATGACCTGTTGCGAGATGGCGCCCTGCCCGAGCCGGAACACCGATTCCTGGCCACCGGCGACCCGGGCGCCTTCGCGACCCTCGGGCGCCGGTTCCTGGGCCCGGAGGTCCGGGACGTGCACTCTGCTGTAGAGGTGGTGTCATGAGACTGACCGTGGTGGGGTGGGCCGGATCATTCCCAGGCCCGGACAGCCCGGCTTCGAGCTATCTGCTTGAGCACGAGGGCTCAGCGATCCTGCTCGACATGGGCAACGGTTCGCTGGGTGCATTGCAGCGCTACGCCGACATCTATGCCATCGACGCGGTCTTCCTGTCGCATCTCCACGTCGACCATTGCATCGATCTCTGCTCCTACTACGTCGCGCGCAAGTACTGTCCGCGAGGGGCGGCCCAGCGGATCCCGGTCTTCGGTCCCAGCGGCACGGCTGACCGCATGGCTGCGGCCTACGGCCTGCCGCTCAAGCCGGGCATGCACGACGAGTTCAACTTCATGCGCCACGACCCCGACCCGACGGTGGTCGGCCCGTTCTCCATCGAGACCACCCGCGTCGCCCACCCCGTCGAGACGTACGCGATCAAGGTCACGGCCGGTGGCCGATCCATCGTCTACTCCGGCGACACCGGCCCCACGGACTCGCTCGTGGAGCTCGGGCAGGGGGCCGACCTGGCCCTGTTCGAGGCATCGTTCCTGGCCGGCCCGGACAATCCGACCGACCTGCACCTGACCGGAGGGCAGGCCGCCGATCTGGCCATGCGGGCGGGCGTGGGGCGACTGATGCTCACCCACCTGGTTGCCTGGAACGACAACGAGCAGGTCCGCGCCGAGGCCGCTGAGGTCTACGACGGGGAGTTGATGGTCGCCAGTAGCGGACTGCAGGTGGAGATCTAGCGCCTCCCTGGGCAGCAGATTGCGCGGCTGACCAGCTGCTGGCCGGATTCGCAATCTGCCCGGGCTGGCTCTTGATGGTGGGGGGCGTGAGGCGTCCCTGGGCAGCAGATTGCGCAGGTGACCAGCTACTGGCCGGATTCGCAATCTGCTCCGGCGCGGCCTTCGGTGGGGCTGCGGTCCAATTGTGGGGGCCAGTCCCGTCCCACCGATCCCAGTAACGCACTCAGTACAGTCGGAGCCATGCCGAGAACCGACGGCCGAGCGGCCGATGAACTGCGTCCCATTCGTTTCCATCGAGGATGGCAGGACAACGGCGAGGGCTCGTGTCTGGTGGAGTTCGGACGCACCCGTGTGTTGTGTGTCGCGTCCTTCACCGCCGGAGTGCCGCGGTGGCGCCGGGACTCCGGGCAGGGCTGGATCACCGCCGAGTACGCCATGCTGCCGCGCTCGACGGACACCCGTGGAGCCAGAGAGTCCATCAAGGGCCGTCCCGGCGGTCGCACCCAGGAGATCTCCCGGCTGATCGGCCGCGCATTGCGGGCAGCCGTCGACGACGAATTGCTCGGTGAGAACACCATCCAGGTCGACTGCGACGTCCTGCAGGCAGACGGCGGAACACGGACGGCTGCCATCACGGGGGCATACCTGGCAGTCGCAGACGCGTGCGCGTGGGCCCAGAGCGAAGGACTGATCTCGAAATGGCCGCTGCGCAACTCGGTGGCCGCGGTCAGCGTCGGGGTGGTGGACGGTGAGCCCAGACTGGACCTGCACTACGACGACGACGTCACCGCCGACACCGACATGAATGTCGTGATGACCGGCGACGGCCGGTTCGTGGAGGTGCAAGGCACGGCGGAGGGTGAGCCCTTCGAGCGCGCCACGCTGGATGCCCTGCTCGGCCTGGCGCAGGGCGGGTGTGCGGAACTGACAGCGCTGCAGGAGGCGGCACTGGCCGAAGACGGCAAGGCGCGGGGTCGTCTGCTCGACGGGGGCCCGGCGACGGTGGCCGCAGGCGCTCAGCCCGGTGGCGCCTCGTGACCCTGGTCCTGGCCACTCGCAACCGCGGAAAGCTGGCCGAGCTGTCGACCATCCTCGCGGATGCCGGGCTTGCCGAGGAGGTGCTCGACCTCGACGCCGTGCATATCCCCGACACCCGCGAGACGGGGGTGACCTTCCAGGAGAACGCGCTGCTCAAGGCCAGGGAGGTGGCGGCACTCACCGGCCTCCCGGCGATCGCCGACGACTCCGGCCTCGCGGTCGACGTGCTCGGCGGTGCACCGGGTGTCTTCTCGGCGCGCTGGTGCGGCAGGCATGGCGACGACCAAGCGAACCTTGATCTGCTGCTCGCCCAGTTGTCTGATGTGCCCGCCGAACACAGAAGTGCGCGCTTCCTCTGCGCAGCGGTGGCGGTCTGGCCGGACGGCCGGGAGGCGGTCGAGGTCGGCGAACTGCGCGGGGTGCTCACCACTTCGCCGCGTGGCGACAACGGCTTCGGCTACGACCCGATCTTCGAGGTGCAGACACCGGCCGGTCCGCGCACGACCGCCGAACTCGACGCCGCCGGCAAGCACGCGATCAGCCACCGCGGCCGCGCCTTCCGCGCGCTGGTTGCCAGGCATCTCGTGCCAGGTGACCCCACCCCCATTTAGGGTTGCCTCATGACACTCAACCTGCAGTGGCAGGACAGCGGCGTTCGTCCGCAGGACGACTTCTACCGGCACTGGCTCGGCAAGTGGCTCGACACCTACGAGATCCCGGAGGACAAGGCGGAGTTCGCGTCCTTCACGGAACTGCACGACACCGCCCAGGAGCAGTTGAGGGCCATCATCGAGCGCCTGTCGGCTCAGTCCCCGGACCCCCACAGCAATGCGGGCCGGATCGCGGTGCTGTTCAACGCGTTCATGGATCTCGATGCGATCGACGTCGCAGGTCTGGAACCCATCGCGGACCTCTTCGCGCTCGTCGACCAACTCGACGATGTGACAGAACTGCCCGCACTCTTCGGCCGCCTCGAACGTGAGGGGGTCGGTGCGCCGATCGGGGGTGCGGTGCACCAGGACAACCGCGACTCCACCCGGTATGTGCTCGACATGTGGCAGAGCGGGCTCGGCCTGCCCGATCGGGACTACTACTTGGAGGACAACTTCGCGTCGGTCCGCGAGGCCTACCTCGAGCACGTCGGCGCGATGCTCGAGCGCTGCGGGGTGGGCACGGCCGAGGACGCCCAGCGGATCGTGAACCTCGAGACCCGGCTGGCGCAGGCCCACTGGACCCAGGTCGCCAATCGGGACCCGGTGAAGACCTACAACCAGTACCGGCTCGTTGAATTGTCCGACCTGACGCCCGGCTACGACTGGGACGCCTATCTGCGAAGTGTGGGTGTCATCGATCGCATCGACACCCTCAACATCGCCCAGCCCGACTACGCCCAGGCGTTCGTGGCATTGCTGGACGAGGTAGGGCTGGAGGACTGGCGGCCCTACTTGCGCTGGCGGATCCTGAGTTCGTTCACCGGACTGCTCTCCGAGGAAACCGTGCAAGCATCCTTCGACTTCTACGGGAAGGTCCTGCGGGGGGTGCCGCAGATGCGGCCACGGTGGAAGCGCGGTGTGGACCTCGTGGAGGGGATGGTTGGCGAGGCGCTGGGCCAGGAGTACGTGGCCGAGCACTTCCCGCCGGAGCACAAGGCCCGGATGCTGGAGCTCGTCGACAACCTCCTGCAGGCCTTCGAGCAGTCGATCGACGGTCTGGACTGGATGACCGACCAGACCAAGGAACAGGCGCACGCGAAGCTCACGATGTTCACGGCCAAGATCGGCTATCCGGATGTCTGGAAGGACTACTCGGACATGCGACTCGTTCCCGGCGACCTCATCGCCTCGGTGCGTGCCGCGCGGCAGTGGCACCACGACTACGAGGTGAACAAGCTCGGGGGCCCGGTAGATCGCCATGAGTGGCACATGAACCCCCAGACCGTGAACGCGTACTACAACCCGGAGATGAACGAGATCGTCTTCCCGGCTGCGATCCTGCAGCCGCCGTTCTTCACCATGGCCGCCGACGACGCGGTCAACTACGGAGCGATCGGTGCGGTGATCGGGCATGAGATCTCGCACGGGTTCGACGACCAGGGCTGCCAGTTCGACGGCTCGGGGAACCTGCGCAACTGGTGGTCGGACTCCGACCACGAGGCCTTCTCCGACCGCACCCGGGTGCTCGTCGAGCAGTACGCCACGTACGAACCGGTGGCGGGCTACCACCTCAACGGCGAGTTGACCCTGGGCGAGAACATCGCCGATGTGTCGGGTCTCGCGGTGGCCTATCGGGCGTACCAGCTCTCGCTCGGCGGTGAGCCCGCACCCGTCATCGACGGCTTGACGGGGGAACAGCGGTTCTTCGTCGGGTTCACCCACGTGTGGCGGGCCAAGACCCGGCCCGAAGAGACGATCCGCCGGGTCACGATCGATCCGCATTCCCCGCCGGAATACCGGGTGTTCGGGACTCTGGTGAACACCGACGCCTTCTTCGAGGCCTTCGGCGTCAAGCCCGGCGACGGGATGTGGCGCGATCCGGCCGATCGCGTCCGGATCTGGTGAGTGTCCGACGACCGTCGCGACGGCGCGTTCTACCAGCCCTGGCGTGACCCCGAGCGCGACTACGCCGCCGGGCCTCCGCCCACGTCACACACCGGTGTTGCGGGCCGAGTCGAGAAGGTCGTGCTCGGGGCCGGCCGCCTGGTGGACAAGGCGCAGTCGCGATTCACCCCAGTGGCCTTCGGATATGCGGTGTTCAAGAAGTACGCCGATGACGAGGGCAGTCGGCTCGCGGCGCTGCTGGCCTACTACTTCTTCCTGAGTATCTTCCCGTTGGCGATCGGGGGTTACGCGGTACTGCGCACGATCGCAGACAACAATCCGGACCTCGTCAACAACCTGGTCAAGGAGGTGGTCCCACCGGAGTATCAGGACCAGATCATCAACTCCTACAGCACCCTCCCCAGCGGTGGTGCCGCCTTCTGGATCGCGCTGGTCGGTCTGCTGCTGGCCGGCACGGGTAGCGCGTTCGCCATCTACGCGATGGTCAACCAGGTCTTCTGTGTGCCCTACCGCTTCCGCTACGGGTTCGGACCGCGGTATCTGCGGGTGCTCCTCACGCTTCTGCTGATCGGCCTCGGGGTGATTGTCATCGCAGGTGCGTCTCTCGTGGCTGCGCAGTACCTCCCCTCCTCGTGGCAGGGCTTCGCCAGGGGGGTGGTGACCTTCGTTTCTGTGGCGGCCATTCTTTTTGCCTCGCCGAAGATCCTCGCTCGCCGCCCCATCCGGAACCAGGAGGTGGTGGTGGGGGCGGTTGCCGGCGCGCTCGCCTTCACGCTGATTCTTGCGCTCGCCGGGGCGATCACCGCGAGGTTCCTCAACAACTCGTCGGCTGTGTATGGCGCCATGACCACCGTTGTGGCCTTCATCTCCGTGTTGTTCCTCGCGTCGAACTCGATCGTCTTCGCCTACGAGGCGTCGGTGGTGTGGGCATGGCGTCTATGGCCACGCGGTGTCGACATCAACAACCTGTTTCCGGCGGACGAGCGTGCCTACACGTTGCTGTCGCTGATGGACGAACGGATGCCCTCGCAGCGCAACGGGATCTACTTCGATGCCACCGGCCATGAGGATGAGCGGCGCCCGGACCTCGAGGCGCTGATGCAGCGACCCACCGGCGTGCCGCGGTCGCCCTACGAAGCGGCCCCACTGGACTCGGAGACCGCCGACCAGGGCGACTAGTCCCTGATCGGGTCAGAAGCCTGAAGTCAGCGACTGTCCGGGTCGGGCAGCCCGAACGCCTTGCGCTTGAGCAGATCCTGCAGCGTCGACGGCAACTTGCCCACCAGCGCGCCCACGTGTGCCTTGGAACCGGTAAGCACGTGGTCCTTCGGATGGGAATCGGTGAGCATCGCGAGGATCACCTGGGCGACCCCCTCGGGAGTGCTGCCGGACGTCTGTGTCGCGTATCCGCGTTGGGTCATCTCGCGGAAACTGTCGCCGTAGAGAGCAGCCTGGTCGTCCGGCAGGTCTGCCAACAACCGGTCGATGCGGGCTTTGGTGGCCTCATCGGCACCGGTGGAGATGAAGCCGGGCTCCACCAGGCCGACGTGCATACCCCACGGCGCCAACTCCTGCCGCCAGGTGTCGGCCAGGGCTGCGACAGCCGACTTCGAGGTCGCCAGCGCCCCCATGAACGGGATACTCAGGCGGTCGATGAGCGATCCGATGAACACGATGCGGCCTTTGGCCGGCCGGAGCAGCGGCAGCATCGCCTGCGTCACGGCGACCTGGCCGAAGAAGTCGACGTCGAAGGACTGGCGCAGTTGCTCCAACGGCATGATCTCCAGGGGCCCGGGTATGCCGATGCCGGCGATGTTCGCCAGCCCGTGCAGACCGGCGTCACCCACGTGGCTGCGGACCGCGTCGACGGCGCTGTTGATGTCGGCTGCGACGGTGACGTCGAGGTGAATCGGCGTGATCAGACCCGCTCCTGACTCGCGGGTGGGTCGATCGGTATCGACGCGGTCGCCGGCGAACACGTGCCAGCCGGCCTCGGCCGCGGCCCGCATGGTTGCCTGGCCGATGCCCGACGAGGTGCCTGTGACCACTACGTGCGGATGCTCACAACCCATGGGTCCTCCCGTTGCTCAGCCGAATTCGGAGACCGCGAGTCGCTCACAGGGGGACCAGTCCGTGGTCGGGTAGATGTCCTCGAGGCGCAGCAGCGCACCTTCGATGTCGTCCGGCTGCACCGAGACCCCGATCTTGGTGAACGGGGTGGCGAACATGCTCAGGGCACCGACGACACCCATCGTGAAGACCAAGCATGCTCCGATCAACACGAACGCCGTGCGGGGCCGGTTGGGAAGGCTGATCATCATCAGTGCCGCGAACACGAACACCCCGAGGTCGATGACGATCCAGACGATCAGCGGCAAGCTGAATGCCGAGGACAGGATGCGCTTCTGGCGGGCGTTCTGGGCGTCCTGGAACGCCGTCATCATCTGCGCCTGGGCTTCCTGCTGCGTGGCCGTTCGCGTCGGCAGGTCCGCGATGCTGGATCGCACCTGCGCAGCACAGGCGGCAGTGTTCTCGTCGCCGGTCAGGTCAGCTTGAGCGGCCGACGTCCAGGAGTCCGTGGCCACCGATCGCATGAGGCAGATCGTGTCCCGTCGCACAGCCTCGGCGGGCGATGCCCGGAAGAAGTCCGCGCTTTCGAAGACATCGGCGAGGGCGACCGCTTCCTCGCGGGCGCTCTGGCGCACTTCCTCGTAAACCTGCACCGAGAAGAACAGCATCAGGCCGAGCATGATCCCGAGGACGCCGCTGACGTAGGCGATGGCGTCGGTGAACATGCCTGAGGCCGACTCCTCACCGCCGGTTGCCGGCTCGCGCCGTTGCAGGTGGCGGCGCACCAGGATCCCCACGCTGATGCCCAAGCCGGTGCTGAACAGCAGCCCCAGCCAGTTGAGCACCACGAGTCTCACGCGGGACATCGTGGCAGAAGACAGTCGTTGAGGCAGGAACTTGGGTGTCCCGGCATACCGTGAACCCTGTGAGCAGGTCGGCTGTCTTCGGGATCGCCGTGTTCGTTGGTCTGATGGTTCTGGGGCTGGCAGCCGCTGACAAGCCGCCTCCGCCGGGCTTCCTGCTCGTGGTCGCAATGGCCGCTGCCGTTGGTCTTGGGGTATGGTGGCGGGCCCCGCGATGGCAGCAGCGCATCATGCCGGGGGTGCGAGACGGCGCACTGACCGGCCTGGTCAGTGCTGTGGTGTTGCTGTTCTCCGGCGGCGAATTGGCCCCCTGGTGGGCGCCTGTCGTGTTCGTCGGTTCGCTCGTGGCGATAGGCGCTTTGGGAGGCGCGCTGGTCGCGCTTGCGTTCCGGACCAAGCCTGTGGGCCGAACATGAATGGCCACGACGCGGGGGCCGCAGGAGACAAGCCCGCGACACCGACCGCCCGATGTGGTGGATCCGGCGCTCTTGGCCGGCCTGACGACTCATCTTGTGGGCGTAGTCTGGTGGTGGTGCCGGCCGGGGGTCGCGCGGGACCCGCCGGGGTCGGTTCCGTGCGAGGGGGCGCATCATGTTCGACATCAGGCACATCTCACGGGTTGCGGGCGCGGCGGCTGTCGGTGTGCTGGCACTGGGGTTGCTGACCGCGCAGGGTGCGGCTGGTCCAGTGACCTTTGCCGATGACGCCGTGCACCCTGGGCAGGTGTCGAGCGCGAAGAGGACCACGGGGTGGCTGAAGGTGGTGCTTGACCGTTCGCGTACCTACACCGTGGTCGGCGACGGCTTCGAGCAGAGCGCCAGCGCGACGACGAGGTTCACAGTGCCGGCAGGCTGGTACACCGTCACAGCTCCCGGTGGCACGGTGACACCGGGCAAGGTGCGGGTGTGGGCCGGGACCCAGTCGGAGGTGGCCGTGACCTTCCACGGGACCCCGATCACCGGCACCGCGGTCGCCGTAGGTGACGGGTTCGCATGTGCTTTGGCCGCAGGCGGGACCATCCTGTGCTGGGGATCCAACGAGTCCGGGCAGTTGGGGCGGCCAGACTACTCGGACTATGGCCTGGTAGATGCGGTTGCAGGTATAGGTACGGCCACGGCGCTCACCGCAGGGGCGGAACATGCGTGCGCGCTACTGTCCGATGCAACGATCAGGTGCTGGGGCGCCGTGACACCGTACTCCTGGCTACCGACTCCCGAGCCCGTGACCGGGATCACCACCGCGACGGCGATCAGCGGAATTTGTGCACTGCTGTCCGACGGCACGGTCACGTGCTGGGGTGACGTAGCAGTGAACTCCAAGGGTCTCCTTCCTGTCCCGGTGACCGGCATCAGCACCGCGACCGCGATCAGTGTCGGACACAACGACGCCTGTGCGCTGTTGTCCGACGGCACGGTGACGTGCTGGAACCCCTGGAACCATTCCGCCCCGGTGGCGGTGACGGGTCTCAGTACCGTCACCGCGATTGGCGTTGGTGGCAACCATGCTTGTGCGCTGCTGGCCGATGGGACGGTCAAATGCTGGGGAGACAACGGCGAGGGACAGTTGGGTGACGGCACCCATCACAAGACTTCCGAGCCGGTGCCGGTCAGGGACCTGCGCCACGTCACGGCCATCAGTGCAGGGGGCAACTCCACGTGTGCGGCGCTGTCCGACGGGACAGCCAGGTGCTGGGGCTCCAACGACTCCGGGCAGTTGGGTGACGACACCAATCGCAGTGCCTCCACGCCGGTATCGGTGCTCGGCGTCAGCACTGCGACAGCGATCAGCGTCGGCGACGACGACGCCTGTGCCCTGCATACAGGAGGGTTGATCACGTGCTGGGGATCGCACCACTCCGGGGTCGTTGCCGGCACCTACGCGTCCTCACCTTCGCCGTTACTGGTCCGGGGAGTCCGCGGGGCGACGGCGATCGACGCCGGCGACGCCGGTGGCATTGAAGACAGCCACACATGCGCGGTGCTACGGAACGGGGCTGTGCGGTGCTGGGGTGCGAACGACTCCGGGCAGTTGGGCAACGGAACCCGCCGGGACTCTTCGCGACCGGTGCGGGTCAAGGGACTGCGCACAGCGATCGCTGTCAGCCTCGGCGTCGGCCCCATTGAGGCCTACACATGCTCAGTACTGTCCGGCGGGGCCGTGTGGTGCTGGGGTGCGAACGACTCCGGGCAGTTGGGCAACGGTAGCCATCGCAGGTCATCCACCCCGAGGCGCGTCAAAGGGATCAGCACGGCCATCGCGGTCTCTGCTGCGCGTGGCCACACGTGTGCGGTCCTGGCGGGCGGCGCCGTCAAGTGCTGGGGGGTGAACGACCTTGGGGAGTTGGGCGACGGATCCCGCCGGGACTCTTCCAAACCGGTGCGGGTCAAGAGCATCCGCACAGCCACTGCGATCAGTGCCGGCGGTGGTCATACATGCGCGCTACTGTCCGACGGCGCCGTCAAGTGCTGGGGGGAGAACGACTACGGGGAGCTGGGCAACGGCACCCACCGCCGATCCGCCAATCCTGTGCGGGTCAAGGGGATTCGCGCCGCGACCGCGGTGACCGCCAGCTACGGCTACTCGTGTGCGCTGCTGTCCGGCGGGACGGTCAAGTGCTGGGGGGAGAACGACAACGGCCAGTTGGGCGACGGTACTCGTCGTCACAGCCTCAAGGCGGTGCGGGTGAAGGGCGTGCGCGGTGTGACCGCGATCAGTGCAGCCGGAGGTCATACGTGCGCGGTTCTGTCAGACAAGACGGCCAAGTGCTGGGGGTACAACATGTACGGTCAGTTGGGCAACGGCACCAGCGCGGCGTACGACGACGACATTCAGATGGTGGGGCGGCCGGTCCCGGTGAAGACCATCCACGCCGCCACGTCGATCAGCGCCGGCGGCCCACACACCTGCGCGCTGGTATCCCGGGGAAAGGTCGTGTGCTGGGGCGGCAACGCTTTCGGCCAGTTGGGTCAGACTCCTCTGCGCTGGTCCGGTATGCCGGTGGTCATCGAAGGCCCGTGAGAACAGGTCGAGACGTGGCGCTTTGAGCCACCAGTCGCCAGAATGGGCGAACCTCGGAAGGGGGACGTGTGGGCTGCGATCGCTGTACGGTGGCGCAGTGCGTGCCGGTCGTGCGGCCGCAGTTCGATCAGTCGCGAAACCGTGGCACATCCGGGCATCGATCTCACGTTTACAACCGACTACTGGAACTGGGCTGGCATGGCGCCTGCCTTTGGCGAGCAACTTGTTGGCCCGCTGGACGTCCTCGGCGCGGTCGGCACGGACTCCCGGGGGTTTGAAGGTCCACCGTCGGCCGAGTCGGGCAGGCTCGGAAGGAGTAGTCTTGACGTGTAAGCAGCGCCGATTGGGGAGGCGGGGTTGCCATGTCGAACCGGCGACGTCCACGCGTGGGGCTCCTGGCCCCCAGCATCGTGCTAGGTCTGGCCGCCGGGCTCGTCTCCTCACCACCTGCTCTCGCGGGCCTCATCGGAGTCGATCTCGCGGAAGGTGCTGATGTTCGTATCGACGCTGGACCAGCTGAGTCGTTGGCGGGGGTGGGGGACACCAACGGCGACGGATTCGACGACGTCCTCGTCGGGTTCAACCAGTCGACGTACCTGGTGTTCGGTGGGCGCACGGGGCAGGTCGATCTGGCGAATCTGGGTGGTCGGGGGTTCAAGGTCACCGGACACTGGGACACCATGTCAGTGGCTGCCGCCGGGGATGTCAACGGTGACGGGCTCGACGACCTCCTGATCGCCGATGTCCACGAACCTGAGCGCTCGAGCTTGCCGGGTGAGGCCTATGTGATCTTCGGCGGGGCTGCGGAGGACGTCGACCTCGCTGATCTCGGAGACCGCGGTTTCCGCATCCGCGGAGCCGCCCCTTACGACATCAAGGCCGGTGGCATCGCCGGGGCTGGGGATGTCAACGGTGATGGCTACGACGACGTGCTGGTGGGCAGTTTCGGGTCGTCGTACGTCGTGCTCGGGAGGTCGACCGCGACTGCGGACGTGGAACTGGCCGCAATCGGTGACCGTGGGTTCCGCATCGACCACGCCGGGGACTGGAGCGAAAGGGTTGCCGGGGCCGGGGATGTCAACGGTGACGGCTACGACGACGTGCTGGTGGAGCCGCGGGCGGGAAACAACGCGCGGGAGGGCTCGTCGTATGTGGTGTTCGGGGGGTCGACTGCGAATGTGGATCTGGCTGCCCTAGGTGAGCGTGGTTTCCGCATCGACCACACTTCTGACACGGGCTGGAGCGCCGCCGGGGCCGGGGATGTGAACGGTGATGGCTACGACGACGTGCTGGTGGGCGCGCTGTATGCGGACGGCAATGCGCGCAGGAGTGCCGGGTCGTCGTTTGTGGTCTTCGGGGGGTCGAGCGCGGATGTGGATCTGGCTGCCCTTGGTGCGCGTGGTTTCCGCGTTGATGGTGCCGAGGACTTCGACAACAGTGGGGCGTCCGTGGCCGGGGCCGGGGATGTCAACGGTGACGGGCTCGATGACGTGCTGATCGGTGCGCCCGGCGCCGAAGCCTGCGACCGGAAGGATTCCGGGGTCTCCTATGTGGTCCTGGGCGGGAGTACGACCGACGTCGACCTCGCGGACCTGGGGGACCGGGGCTTCGGCATCGACGGGTCGCCGCGCGAGCGACTCGGGGACCTCGTTGCGGGGGCGGGGGATGTCAATGGCGATGGATTCGCGGATGTGCTGGTGGCTGGCATGGATGGGGGGCGCGAGGTCCACATCGTGTTCGGCTCCCCGGATGCTGCGCTGACGGTGAAGGCCCGCATGAGGACGAAGAAGGTCCGCCGCACGGGCAGGACGGAACTGGTGCGTTCGATCCGGGTCGGCACGGGGCAGAAGGCCCGGGTGACTGTGAAGGTGTTGCCGAAGTCGGCCCGCAAGACGGTCACGGTGAAGAAGACCCATAAGCGGGTGGTGGTGCGCACCAAGAAGACACCGAAGAAGGTCCGGATCCGGGTGCGGATCGCCTCGCGCGGCGATGGCTACCGGACGAGGACCTGGACGCGGACCTGGCGGACACTCGGGTCGGCCAGCAGGTCCCCGGGCGCGCAGGCGGACCCGCCGGTGCTGCTTGCGCTGGGTGACTCGTGGGCAGGCGGGGTGATGGACCGCGAGTGGTACGGCTACGTGAACCGACTTCAGGACGACCTGCGCCTGCAGCCGACGTGCCCCGGGTCGGATGGCGCGCCGTGCCGCGACCTTCAGGTGCGCAACATCGCACGGGGCAATGCGACGACAGCCAGTGTGCTCGGCGGGCAGTTGCAGGCCGCCGTGAGCCTGCTGCGCGATCGCAACGGGGACCGGGATCCGGCCAACGATGTGGTGGTCACCGCGGTGACCGTCGGTGGGCTGGATGTGTTCCAGCCGGTGTTGACCGACTGTTCGGGGGCTGTGACCGATACATGCAGGTCGACGATCAAGAGGGTGTTCGCCGAGTATGAGGCCAACATGACCCAGATCCTGAGCGCACTGCGCTCGGCGGCCGGTGCCGATGCCGAGATAGTGGTCACCGCCTACGACAACCCGATCCCCTACTGCTACCTGAGCGGCTTGGGGGAGCGCGGGGCCGCGGTCCTGGAGGGTGGCGTGGCACTGGACACCTATGAGGGTCTTAACGACATCACTCGTCGTGTAGCGGCCGACTATCGGGCGAAGGTGGCGGAGACCTTCGAACGACTCAGCGGCGAGGACTGGGTGGGAGGGACCGATTGCGTGCATCCGGACGCCTCCGGGCATGAGAAGATCGCCAACGCCTTCGCCAAGGCGTTGGGTGTCCGGGCCACCCGCCCCGGGCATGTGATGCTCCCCAACGGCAAGCAGACCGTGAAGGCGCAGGGGGGCAAGGCCCGGCTGACGTGGCGCCCTGTCCGACGGGCGAAGCGGGTCGCCGTGCGCTTCAGCAAACCCGGAGGCACCAGTTACGGCAAGTGGCGCACTCAGAAGAAGCGCAAGTACGTCCGCTCGGTCGTGACCGGCAAGAGGTACCGCGTCCAGATCCGTGGCCTCGGCCCGGGAGGTCGAGGGCCGATCCTGACGGTGACGGTGCGCAGTTGAGGGTTGTGGCGCGGGCACTCCTCACACGGTGATCGCGCCGCCGCCCGTGGGACGAGTCAGTGCGGGTGGGGAGACTTGAACTCCCACGTCCTAGGACACAGGAACCTAAATCCTGCGCGTCTGCCAATTCCGCCACACCCGCGGCGGATACCAGCCTAGGTGGACCTGTGCAGCGCCGGCGCCACCGCCCCGACTGGCCGCTGATCATGAACGTGGGGCGGATCACTCCTGTCGCAGACTCAGGGGGGAAACCCTGCGCGAGCAACCCCGGCACGTCGACGTTCATCGGGGGCAGATGCCAGGACGCTCCGTGTCGCACGCCTCTGCTCTGATCGGATCTAGCGCCCCGGGTCTACGAATCTGGGGCCAGTGGGTTGATCCACCCGCATCCCGGGAAACGTGCGAAATCGGTGTCGTTCGAGACCACCGACACACCGTTCTCGAGGGCGAGTGCGGCCAACTGGGCGTCGGGGATGAGGTTGGCGCCGACCTGTGACCGCACGAGCAGTTCGCCCAGGATGCGTGCGGTGTGCTGTGTCGCGGGCGGGATCCAGGCGGTGTCCTGGGCCAGCCACTCCTCGACGAATCCCCACGCCTGCGGCACGCTCAAGGGGGACTCGCTGAGGCGCGGATGTGTCGAGATCCTCAGAAATGCCCCGATCGTCTGCCATGGCAGCCCCACTCGTCGGGGGCCGTTGAAGGCTGCCTCGAGCCACTCAGCGGCGCGAGTGTGGAATGGGCTGCTCGAATCGACGGCATAGAGCAGGATGTTGGCGTCAACGATCATCGTCGTCCAGCGTGTCGAGTACGTCGGCCACGTTGCTGACGTCCACTCGCAGACCTACAGGAACGCTGCGCTGGCGGAACGGCTGTCCTGAGTGGGGGCGAGTGAGGCCGGCCCTGGCGAGTTCGTTGAGCGCTGCGCTTGTCCCCAAGCCGCGCTCGCGCCGCAGGCGCTCCACCTCCGCGGCGACATCGTCTGCCAACGTCACTGTCGTACGCATGCGTCAAAGATAGCATCATGATGCATAGACAGCAGCATCGTGATGATCAAGCCGTTGCCAGCATGCACCCGAAGCATGCCTACCGAGTCCCTGGACGCCCGTCTGGTGGAACAGTCCGAAGGCTTGCGGGGATCGATGCCCATGCGGACGCGAGATCGCGCCTTCGGGCGCCGTGATTCCGCGGATTCTGGACATTGGATCTCACGCAGATCTCCGCGGGGCGTACACGCGCGGCGGACCATTGAGAGGCGGCCACCAGCGCAGGTCGGCTCACGTTGCGAGGCGACCAGCATCGACTCCCTGCGGCCCCACCCGGGGACAACATCAGGAAGGGCTGGCGGCCACGACCTCGATGCGAGCGGGCACGTACTTGTGCCACGGCGTACCCACCCACTCGTCCCGATCCTGGGTCCGGGTCAGGTCGTTGGGTGCCACGCCGACGGCTGCACCGGTGCTGGTGAGCCCGAATCCGTTGGGCAGCGAGATGTGCCCGGCGCGCATCGCGTCCGTCACCTGCACCTGCACTTCGGCACTGCCGGCCCGAGTTGTCAGACGCACCCTGTCGCCGCTGTCGATCCCCAGCACCCGGGCATCGGCCGTGCTCAGCCGCAGGTCCCCGGACGCGTCCCGTTTGCGCCAGGTCGGGTCCCGCATGATCGTGTTCGCGGTGAATGCCCGGCGCTCCCCGGCTGACAGGACGAACGGGAACTCGGGGTCCGGGTTTGGCGCCGGTCGGTCCACCAGCCCGGCGACGACCTCCAACAACTCCGGCAGGTCGACGTTCAGGCGTGGGCGGGGCAGTCGCTGCCAGGAGGCGTCGTACGTGTCGTCGGTCGTCACGATCCCGTGGGCGCCGGACAGGATGGCATCGAACAGCCTCTCACCGGCCGTCAGCCCCTCGCCGTAGCCGGCGTTGCGCACGCCATCGGCGTTGGCCAGCGCCATCTGGTGGGCTGCGGCCCACAACACGGCCGCCGCCTCGGCGCCGCCCGGGAGGGTGGGTCCGAGCGTGCGGTAGAGCAGGACCGGAGCGAGTCGCCGCATACCGGGGTCGGCCATGAGCGGGAGGAATGCTTGCGCGAACGCCTCCCGGCCCTGTTCCGCGGCCGACCGCAGAGGTGCGTAGTCCTCCTCGCCGAGCGCGCCGGACTCCTCGACGAGCCGGGCGTGGATCTCCGGTTCCGTGAGAAGTCCCGGCGGTGCGGGGAGCACCGGGTGCCGGAGGTGGAAGATGTTGCGTGGGAAGTCGAACGTGAAGAACGTGCACTCGAACTTCTCGAACTGGGTCGGTGTCGGTAGCACGTAGTCGGCGTGCCGTGCGGTCTCGGTCATGGCGACGTCGATGACAACGCACAGGTCGAGGGCATCGAGGGCCTCGCGCATCCGCGCCGACTCCGCCAGCGAATGGGCGGGGTTGGAACTCTCGACGATCATGGCGCGGTAGCGGGCAGGGTGTTCGGTGAGGACCTCGTCGGCGATGACGTTGCACGGCACCAATCCGCTGATGATGGGGGCGCTCACCACGGGCGAGCGAGGGCCTTCCCCAGCCGGGCTGCCGCGGTCACGGCCGATCGCGGACAGGTTCGACGGCACGTACGCCGTACCGGGCTTGCCGAAGTTCCCGGTCAGCACCCACAGCAGCTTCTCCACGTAGCTGGCCACCGTGGAGTTGCGGTTCATCTGGATGCCGAGATCCTCGTACACCGCCACCGAGTCCGCCCGAGCGATTCGTCGGGCGACGTTGCGCACCAGATCCTCCGGGACGTCGGCGATCCGGGCGTATTCGGCGACCGGAACCGTGCGCAGGACCGGTTCCACCGACTCGTACCCGTCGACGTGTTCAGCGATCCAGTCGCTGTCCACGAGCCCCTCCTGCACCAGGGTTCCGGCCAGCGCGCTCAGCAGCCACAGGTCGGTGCCCGGCCGCACCTGGAGATGGAAGTCGGCCAGTTCGGCGGTGTCGCTTCGCACGGGGTCCACGACGATGAGGCTTCGGGTCGGGTCCTTCGCGATCTGCTTCAGCACCGACCGGGCGCGGGGGAAGCCGTGGGACTGGTAGGGGTTCTTGCCGATGAACAGCGCCACCTCACAGTGCTCGAAGTCAGCCCGGTGCGGGGCCCCGAGCATGCGGGCGTTGACCCAGAACTCGCCGGTCTTCTCCTGCGCCAGCGCACTGGAACGGTAGCGTGCACCGAACGCCGCCATCGTGGCTGTCGAGTAGGCGCCGCCCAGATGATTGCCCTGCCCGCCACCGCCGTAGTAGAAGATCGTCTCCCCGCCGTACTGCTGCTTGATGCCCGTCAGCCGGGCTGCGATCTCGGTGATCGCAGTGTCCCAGTCGATTCGCTCGAACGTGCCGTCGGGACGCCGCCGCAGGGGGGAGTCCAGCCGGTCGGCGTTCTGGTAGTGATCGAGCCTCAGTGCCTTGTTGCATGTGTAGCCCGCCGACGCAGGGTGTCGTTTGTCGCCGCGGATCTTGACCAACGATCGCCCTTCGACCTGGACCTCGATGCCGCAGTTGCACTCGCACAGGATGCACGCGGTCGGATGCCATGAGGCGTCGGCGTTCATGCGGTCTCCTCGGGTCGAAGCAGCTGGTTGAGTTCAGTGGCCACGTCGTCGAGTGGCCTCACATCGCCGGCGGTGCGGGACAGGATGAGCGCGCCTTCGATTGCTGCGACGGTGATGGTCGCCAACCGTCGGGCCTGTGCGCGGGTATGCCCCTCCGAGACGAGCTTCTTCGCGAGCTTGTCGAGCCACCGCCCGAATATGGCGCGGACCGCCTCGGTGGCTGCCGGCAGGTCGCTGCGGCCGTCGACGGCCATCGCCATCACCGGGCAGCCCGCCCTGAAATCGGAGTCACGCAGTGCCTTCTTCCAGAAGCCGGCGAACGTCGCGACGGCGTCCGCGGCGTCTGCGCGGGCCAGGAATACTTCCAGCATCGCCGAGATATCGTCCCCGGCACGGTTCACCGCCGCAAGGATCATCTCGTCTCGCCCACCAGGGAAGTGGTAGTACACCGACCCCCGCGGGGCCCCGCTGTGGGCAAGCACCGCGTCCACGGTGATCGCGTTCGCCCCCTGCTCCTGCATGAGCGCGACCGTGCTGCTGATCATGCGGTCACGGGTGCCGATTCCCATGGCCATAGATTATGGCATAGAGCATATTAGCGTATATGGCCGGGGACCGGGGAGGTGCGGCAGCTGGTCTCAGGGGCGCCGCAGCACGTCTGTAGCCACGGTCTCGTCCTCGCTCGGGCGGCCCGGCCCCTTCTGCCGCGCCAGCCAGACGCGCAGGGAGCCGTCAGGTGTCCGGGCGGCCTGGTACCGGCGCTGGACGCGCAGCCCGGCTCGGGGTAGCTCGGACTCTTCGATGATCAGTCGGCGGTCGGGCTCGAGTAGCGTGCTGAGCGCACCCCGCGACCTGCCTTCGTCGGGTAGCGGCACCCTGCCCCGCTGCAGACCGATCTGCGCGCTTCCCGCCAGACGGACCGGCAGCAGTGGCAGCCAGTTGTCGGCCACGGTCCCGCCCAGATCGAAGACCCACCGGTCGTCGACCTCGCCGGGCGCCAGCGGCGGCTGGGCGCGTCGGCCGCCCGGTGGGATCGCCGCCAGCGGGTCTATGCCGCGACCGTAGGCACCCTCGACCCGCCGCTCGACAGCCCACGCCACGTTGGCGACCTCGTCACGGCCCATGAGGACGTCGTCCAGCGGTCGGCCCGCATCGATGGCCTGGACAGTTGGAGGTAGCAGTAGCAGTGGTGCCAGGCCGCGCTCGACCGAGGTGTCCCCGGTCAACTCGAAGAACCGGCAGGCCCGATCGGCGCCATCCAGCACCGCGGCTGCGGGCACCGTCGTGGTGTCACCGAAGTCGTCAGTCACCTCGATGAGCGTGACGCGCACCAGGTGTCCACTGGGCACAGTGAGCGGCACGAGGTACCAGTCATCGGAGTACACGGTGGCGTAGGCCGCCAGCGCCACCCGTGCCATGTCGGTGATGTCAGCGTCGATTCCGCCGTAGTGGACGTCACCATCCTCCATCTCCCAGAATCGCGATGCCGGTTGACCGGGGTACGTGAGCGGGACCGGCAGCAAGTCGTTCCCGAAGGTGACCGGCTCGCCCGCATCGTCGCGGGGGTGGAACCCCACGGCGTCGAAGGTGAACCAGTCCACTCGCCCCCCGCCATGATCGCGGGACTCCAGCAGGAAGCCCTGCCCGTTCCCGGCCGGCGCCCCGATGCGGAACTCGTGCTCCATGCGCGATGGGTTCCAGGTCGTGGGGTTCTGTGGGATCACGAAGGCCTGCCCCAGTTCGCGCCCCCAGTCCATGATCGCTGCGGTGACGTCCGCCGCCACGGCTGCGGGCAGAGCCGCCTGAGCGATCAGGCCCAGGGCCTTGCCGGGTGTGGCCGCGATCATGGCTGCGAACGCCGCGCCGTCGAAGAGTCGGCGTGCCAGGGCGTCGAGGCGTCGCGATCCTGCCGGGTCGCGGCGTTCCGCCGAGGTGTCGGGGGTCAGCGGAAAGGCGTCGCGCAGCACTTCCAGCAGGCGGTTGCGGGCATCGTCGTCCAGCCCATCGACGTCGCGAAGAATCGCGGTAAGCAGGTGTGCTGACTCCGCGCCGACGCGGGCCGCTCCGGCACCAGTGGCGTGGTGCTCGCCCTCGACGATCGGTTCCAGCGGAGTCTGTGGGTCGTGGGTGTAGACGGGCCCCTTGGCGCCTGTCGGCCCGACCTGCCAGCGGTCGATCGGCACCATCTGGCCTTCCACACGCATGAAGATCGGCGTGGCGGCGTCCTCACCCCGGAACTCCCCGGACTGCCACTGCCGGGCGAGCATCCACAGCGGGTCGGCGATCCTGGCCGACAGGCCCTCAGTCAGGTCCGGATCCACGGTCGTCGGCTCGGCCCGTTGCCACACGCTCATCCGTCTGTCTCCTCGCCATCCGCCGGCGCGACGTCCGCCTCGGTCAGTAGCTCGCCCTTGCCAGCGACGAAGACCGCAGGGATCAGATGTCCGTAGGACTTCATCGTCTCTGTGCCGACGGCGCGGTGCCGGGCCGCTCGAAGCGTCTGCTCGAGGGTCTCGACCATCAGGTCGCCGTCCCAGCGGCGGCCCTTGGGCGGGACGGCCAGCAGGACCGCGTTGGGTGCTCGCGACGATGGGGCATCCACGTTGACCGCCACGCCGGTGGTCACCTCGTCACCCGGAATCGTCTCGGCCCATCCGTCGAAGCGCAGTCCGCAGGCCCGGCCGGCCTTGAGCGCCGGGGCCGGATCCGTGATGGAGAGGACACACAGCCGGGACCGACCGGCGGCGAAGTCCGGCAGGTCCAGGGCGGCCCAACCATCCTGGACCGCGCCGTCCAAGGGGTACTGGATCAGGTGCGCGTCCAGTACCCGGTTGTCGCCGAGCACCTCCGCCATCATCGTGGCCTGATGCACCGCGCCCAGCCCATCGTGGACCCTGCCGGCCGCCAGCATCCACGATCGCACGCGTGCCTCGCTGCCAAGCCGCAGCCGTCCCTGTCGGAGCATCTTGCCGGGCGTCTCGCCGAAGAGCCCGTCCGGCACTGTCAGCACCTGGGTCAGCGGGAGCGTCCAGCCGACGGCCGCCCGTAGCGCGTCGGCGACGGCATCGGGGTTTGCCGCGGAGGGGCCTGCGAGGGCCGCATCGAGGGTTGCCGCGCGAGCGCGCACTGTGGCGACCAGCGCGCCGACGGCCGATTCCACCGCCTCCGGCGAGGAGACGGCCAGCAGGGACAGCGCACCGCCGCGGTCGATCAGTGCGAGGTCGGCGATGACATCCGGCCATCGCCGTGTGCGCTCCAGCGCATCCGCCAAGCGCCCCAGTTGGTCGACGACCTGTTGGGCCCGTTCGGTGAGTTCATCGATGTCAACTGATGGCAGCAGCGGCTCATCAACGCTCGTGGCATCGGCGAGGTCGCCGGGTGCCAGCGCTCTGGCCTGCCCGAGGGCGTCGCCCAACGCTCCGGCGGCCACAGCAGCGTCCTCAAGTGCCGAGAGGTCCAGTGCGACGCTCACCGCACGACCGTCGTCAGCGCCCCCGACGCGTTCATCGGCAGTAGCGCGTATGGCGATGCCGGCAAGCACCTGCGCCAGGGGGCTGTCGGCAAGGGGGACGTTCGCCGGACACCATGTGACCAGATGAGTTGCGCCGATACCCAGGTCGCCCAGGGTCGCCGACCACCCGTGGCCATCGACCTCGCCCGAGACCTCCAACGTGGCCAGAGTCGGCAGCATCGTCCGCAGCCAGTGGTCGAGTGTGGGGTCGACGGTGCCGGGCAACGTTCGCACGCGCGCGGTGGCGGGAGCCATGATCGCTGTGATGCGGTGGGTGACCACGCGGCTCGAAGTGTCGATGTCAGCGACGTCCGGTCGGGTGATGCCGCCCGGCGTGGACGTGATGGTCGCCATCGACGCGCTCGCCCGCAGTAGATCGCCTTCCACGAGTGAGGCCACCGAGTCAGCCATGAGCAGGTCGGCGACCGCGTCGAAGTCGGCCTCGGCCGAGGCGAGCACGTCGCGCACCGGCGCCGCAGGTCGGCCAGCGCCTTTGCGAACGGCCTCCAAGGCATCGAAGACCGCACCTTCGCGAGTTCGGTAGGCCGTGGCCACAGCCAGTCCGTCGATGATCGCCGAGGCCGGCTGACCGGCTTGTCCGGTGGCGTCCAGGACCGCTCGCCGAAAGTCGTCGATCAGGTCATCCATCCCGGCGTCGTGCAGTCGCCGTTCCAGGCGTTGACCCAGCAACTGGTCGAGTTCGTGACCGTTGCGCAGACCTTCGAGCAGCCAATGGGCCCGCCGCACGCGGTCGCTGGAGAGGTCGACGGCGAAGGGGTCGGTCGCGACGGATTGGCCGAGACCGCGCCATGCGCTGCGCAGCACCGCGGCGGTCGCGGCCCGGTCGAGGCTGGGCGCGTGGATGAATCCGTCCGTGTCCGGCTCGCCGTCGTCGGCAACCAGGTCTGTGACCCAGCCGTAGCAACCCACGGTCAACCCCTTCGGCCGCTTCACACGCATCTGGCCCAGCCGGTGTGCGGCCAGTGCTGTGCGCCAGCCGTCGAATCTGTGGGTGAAGAGCCCGATCGTCTCTCGGGTGAGCCGTTCCATCTCAACTGCTGGGTCCTCGTGACTCTCGCCGTCAGCGACGAGGGATCGCAGCCTCACCAGCCCCTCCAGGATCATGCTGGCCCCGTCCTTCGTAGCGCGCTGCAACGACTGATCGATCAGGGCGAACAGCAGTGACCGGGGCTCATCGTCATCGAGTGTGACCGAGCTGCCGGCGGCCACCGAGCGAGCCGTTTCGATCCTGCGGTCCAGACGGTCGACCAGGTCATCTGGCGCGCCGACGATCGACACGGCCGGTGCGTCGTCGGCGACCGGCTGGTAGTTGATGAAGAAAAGGTCGGGATCGCCGGGGTCTGTGATGTCGGTACTGCCCATCTCGAGGATCAGGTTGTGGATGAGGGACCGGTTCTTGTGAGCCTCGATCATCGGAATCATGACGTCGTTGATGTGATCGAGAAGGGGTGGGACAGGATTGGGATCCAGGTCCTCGTATCTCCAGAGGTCCGCTGTGAGCAGGTCACGCAGGTTCTCCAGGCGACGCAACTGCGTGCCGGCCGGCAAGCCGTCGCCCAGCGCGTCGTAGTAGTCCTGCGGGTGGTTGTACACCCGGGTCGGGACGTCGTCGGACAAGGCCCTCATGGTGGCATCGGCGGACTCGTAGGCCGCGACGATCTCATCGCGTTCGAGTACGCCGGTTCTGACTCGGAACGTGCGCGGATGCGGGACTGCACCCAGTAGGCGTCCCACTTCGACGGCCTCGTCCGCGTCGGTCCCCTCACCCGAGGTGGCGGTCGGCGTCAGGTTCGCCGGATCCGCGGCCACCCACGCCAACTCCAGGTTGGCCAACTCTGTGGCAACCCGGTCCAGTGCGCTGGGCCCGGGCGGATCGAGGAAGTAGGGCAGCACCATGATCGGCAACAACCCGTAGGGATGACCCCCGACGGCGGGGGTCGGCAGCAACGCCCGGCCGCGAGCGTAGTTGACGAACACATCGCGCAGCAGCCCACGTGTCTCAGGGCTGATCAACCTGGGTCCACGCGCGAGCAGCCCGTCCAGCACCTCGGCATGGATGCCTGGCCACAACACCTGGTTCATGGCGCGCGACCACTCGCCGTCGCGGCGTTCTGACAGTGCCTCCCCGGCGAACGCTTCGGTCGTGGGCAGGCCCAGGGCCAGTGCACCGGCCTGGGCCTGGGTCGCCGTGTACACGTCGGAAGGCTCGCCGATTGCCGCAACCCGGTTGGCGGTGGCCGGCGGAACGGCCTCGAACTCGGGGATGTCCGGCGGCAGCGGTGGAACCCGACCGGCATCGGTGTTGCTGGTGGGCGTGCCCTGCGGCAACAGTCGCCACCCGTCGGCGTAGCGATGCTGCACAAGAGTCGCGGCGAGGTCGTCGGCCCGGTCACCGTCGAGCAGGCCGAACACGATGACCGAGTCGTACCCCCGGGTGACGGCGTCGCCCTCGACGGGGATCTCGACGCCCATGCCGGCCGCCACCGCCGCCTCGAAGCTGTGCCGCCAGGTCAACCCCTGGGCGTCGAGGAACTCCCGGATCCCGCCGCCGTCGGGCATCTCGGCCAGTTGTGGGGCTACCGCCAGCGGCGAGGACCTGTCCACGTAGTCGCTGAGATAGGTGCGGCGGAATTCCTGTCCGCTGGTGACCGCGACGACCCAGCGGTCGGGGAGCAACCGCGCCTGAGTCGGGATCGGGGTGGACCGCACCTCGACCTTGACGAACTCGGGTTGGACACGATCGGTGATCTGCTTGGCGTTCGTGGGTCTGGTCTGCTGGGCCACCCAGCGAGCCCTGGGCTCGCCGAGGGAGTCGATCAGCCATTGCCTCCCGAGGGACATCTGATCCGGGTCACCAGCCATCTGGAAGGCGTGCACCCAGAACGCTCGACCGAGCTCGACCTCGACCGCGGTCAACGCCTCGTCGTGCGCATCGATGAGGATCGGGTCGGGGAAGATGCGGATGCGCAGCCTCTGCTTGCGGCCGGTGGTGCGGAACCGGGTCTCGAGCCGGACCGGCAGCAACGCGATGGGAACGTCATCCGGGACGCTGTCGAACACCACAGCCGTCGGGTCGGTGTCGCCCTGCGGTTCGTCGGGTCGGGGCTGGGGAATCCGCTCCCACGGCAGGTCGGGGCGCGCCTCGCGGATCTTGGTCAGGCGGTCGCCGTCGATGCGCGTGCGGCGGGAGGGGTTGCGTGGGCTCGGGCCTGCGGGGCTCATCCGGTCGGTCCTTGGCTGTGGCGAACGATCAGCGCGGAGGCGGGGAAGACCATTCGGAACGGTTGTTGGTAGGCGATACGGGCCTGGTGGGCGCCGTTGCGGCCCCACGTGATCCCGTTGCGCTCCTCGCCCTGCCAGCCGAGCGGACCCATCCGCACGTGGGTGGCCTCGGTGTCGCCTTGCAGGACATCGGCCCACGTCAGGTCAGTCCAGCGGCCCGGGGGTGTCGGTCGTGGGCCGCGGCGGCCACCGTCGAAGCCGAAGCGAGGGCCGGACGCGGGTTCCTCGAGGCTGACGAACCAGCCATCGCCGAGCACGTCATCTGGGTCGATGTCGAAGCCGACGAATCGTGTGGCCGCATCGATCTCACCGACGAACATCGGCGTCATCACGCGCTCGGGGATCAACGCGCCGTCGGCAGTGAGGGGGAGGTTCCCGTCGACCGGCTCCAGCAGGGTGATCATGATTCCCGGAAAGCGTCGGATCAGTTCCGCGCGGATCAGCAGGACGGTGCCGGACCCCTCGCCCCCGATCATCGAGCGCAGTGACTCCTGAACCCCCACGTCGGCCAGTTCGGTGTGCAGATCGGTGTCCTCGCCGGGCGCCGGTGGATCACCGGGACGGTCGAACAGGCTGGCGAAGGCGGTGGCCGACAGGTCCGCCGGGAACTCACGCCACAGCGCCTCACGCGACCACTCATGGTTCGCCCCGACCAGGAAGGCGGCGACGAACTCCTCGTTGATTTCGAGCAGCCGCACGCGGTCCATGCCGAAGGCGCCGACCCCCGGCAGCAGCAACTCGGGGGACATGGCCTGCAGTCTGGGGGCGAGGCCGTCGGGGAACCACGGTCCGACGACGATCCGCGAGCGGCCGCCATCCTCGGGGAAGGCCCGGTCGATGTCGACCCCGTCCAGTCGGGCGGCCGTCGCCGCGACGGCCGCCGTGCGCGGACTCGCTGCCCGCATCACATCGGCGGGTTCGGTGATCAGCAAGCCGGGGGCAACGCTTGCCCGCCGTGTCATCGTCTGGCCTGTGACGACGGCGCCGTCGGGGACGAAACTGGCACGGAACGCCTTCGCGGGGGACAACTCGGCATCGGGCCGGATCGCCGCGGCGCTGACGAATGTGGCGGCGACGCGGGTGGCGAGCGCCGGCCTGCTCGTGCCGGAGCCGACGGTGCCGCTCACACCGGCGCCAGGTACCGGCAAGGTGGGTTGACGGTGGATCGCGGATCCTCGACGTGCCGCACGGAAGAAGGCCGCCGACACCGTCCCGGTCGGAATGACGGGGTCCCCAGCGATGGCCTCGGCGACGGTCCGGCCGCGGCGTTGTAGCAAGCCGGGAACGGCAGACGTCCCGCCCACGCCCGGGATCCCACGCGGCATGGGGATGTGCCGGGTAGCGGGTGCCATGGTGAACAGCAATGTCGCGTCATCCAGGCTGGCCAATCTGGCGTGCTGGCGATCCGCGACCTCGGCGGCCAAGCGGGTGCGTCCGATCTCGACGGCTGCCTCGCGCAGCGCGCCGACCTGATCCCAGGCTGCAGCCAGCAGTTCGTGCTCGGCCTGACGGACGACGTCAGCACCCACCGCAGCAGCCGCCCGCGCTGCAGGCGGAAGGTTGACCTGGGTGACCCAGCCCCTCTCGGGGACCGTCTCGACCCCCGCGGGCCACCGCCCGTACAGCTGTGGGGCCAACACCGGATCGTCGTCGGCCGGGTCGTAGCCGGCCGGGGCTTCCAGCGGAACCTCGGTGCGGTGCTGGCCCGCGTCGATGGCACCGGCGAGTTCTTTGCGGACCCAGTCACGGGTGGCTCGTGCCAGCGGCTCTGCCTGCTCGCCCGGATCGACCAGTGCGCCGGCGAACTCGAAGGCCATGTCGAGCCCCTCGGTCGGCGTCGGCAGCATGGCACCGGTCTCGAGCCGCGCCGGCCGGAAGCCCATGCGTCCAGCGTCCACGTCGGGTCGCAGGCGGATGGCCAGCGACTCGAAGTCACCGGGTTGGTCGCTGGTGGCGAACGTCCAGGTGGCGTAGACGGGAAGCGTGACCGCAGCAGGGTCGTCCAGATCCCATGCCGGGTGGATCTCCCCGGGTGCGATGGGCTGGCCCAGCCCGGCTGCCACACCCGCATCGAAGGCCGGCACGAGTGCCGCCCGGTAGGTGTGGGCGACCTTCAGCTTGCGGGGGCACATCAGCCGCGCGATCACCTCGCCGCGTCCGGCCGCAAGGCTGGCGTCCAGATCGTCGGCACTGGATTGGGCGTGGGTCCACACGTGGGAGTCCGCGAGATCCCACAGTTGTGCGGCCACATGGTCGGCGTCCACGTCGAGCACCTGCACGCCATCGCTGCGCGTGCTGAACCGGACTCCATCCGACTCCTCGACCACGATCAGTACCAGCCACGGGCGAAGCCCACCTTCGGCAGTCGGTGCGGCCGGAGTCAGAAGCCACGGCAGTGCGGGGGCGAGTAGTTCGACGAAGGCGATCCGGGTGGTCTCGAAGTCCACCGTGCCGGGTGGTGGCTCGCGGCGCAGGATCTGCGCCTCATCGATACCTCTGACGTCGCCCGGCCCCGCCAGCGACCGTGTGGTCGAACTGCTGGCAGTCGCTCCCGTCGAATCGACCAGGTCGACCGTCGCTGTCACGGATGCGCGCGACGGCAGTGGCCCTGACAGCGGGTCGGCGACACCCACCGACTGCGACAGGCCTCGCCGGATGTAGGGCAGGAATACGGGATCGCTCATCGGATCGCCGCCTCTGTTGGCATGGTGGCGGCCGCGACCGTGACATGTGGCACCTGCACGGTGGGACGACCAACTCGGCGTGCGGTGATCGCTGAATGGTCGTACCAGCCGTCGACCAGTACCCGGCTCTTGCCCCGTCCTGCGGAACTGACGACTGGGGGTTCGTCGGGAGTCGGCGGGGTCTCCCAGACGAGCGTCTCGTGACCCAAAGGCATGGCGGTCGACTCATCCGCGCCGGCCATGGTCGTCTCGGCCCCGAAGCGGACACCCGCGTGGTGGAGTTCGTAGCTGGGCGCTGCCAGTTTCGCGCTGTCCGACATCTTCTCGAACTGCGCCGGCGCGAACCAATCCAGAACAGGATCCGCAGTAACCCCGGACAGGGCCGTGCCGGTCGTCGCATCGGTCAACTGGGTCTCCCCGAAGTCGATGCGGGACTGGGCGGGCAGGGCGTGCCCGTAGACCTCGAGTGTCTGCTCGAGCGGCGCGACGGTCTGGCGCATCGTGAGGTAGCCGTCGGCCAGCATCGGCGCTGACGCGGCCGGGTCGTCGTGGGCGGTCAGCACCACGCCGGCTTGCAGTCCCGAGCCGCGGGTGACCTCCCAGGCGTTGTCGGCGTCGATCTGCGCCTGGATCAGCGGCAGCAGGTCGACTGTCTCCAGTGCCACCGGCCCGGCCTTGTCGCCGACGGTGAAGTCGAACTTCACTTTGACACCGAAGAACGTGAACTGCGCACGTCCGCTCGCGAACCAGGGTTTCGGCCCTTCGACGTGGGCTCCCAGGCTGACGCCCATGAGTTCCTTGTTCCCGGAGTACACCGCCACTCCTGCCGTCACATCTGCGACGAGCTTGAAGGGCGAGAAGATCAGTAGGACGTCGAAACCGAACCAGCCGCGGGCCGTGTACGTCGTCAGCACCACCTTGACCGAGGCCTCGATCTCGAAACGGCCACCGAACTGCACGGTGTTGGGGGTCAGCGCCAGGTAGGCCGACAGCGTGATGCCGATGTCCTCGGTCAGCGCGATGCAGGCGCGCATCCGTTCGAGTTCGCTGAAGACCGACGGCAGGATCGACGGCGGCTGGAACGACGGATGCCAGCCACCGATCGACAACGCGAAGTAGGGCTGCGGACTGGTGGCGACGTGGAAGGCCATGTCGCCGCTCAGTTCGATGACCCCGAGCAGACGCGAGTCGTACAGTGACGCCGCGACGGTGACGGTGCCGTTGGCCAGATCCACGACCCCCATGGAGTCCATCGTGATCTCCACGATGGGCACCTCGGGGTCGGGCAGCGCCATCGCAATCGAACCGAGGATGACGATCAGGCCCTGCGGCATCGAGATCATCACGCCGATCTGAGCGGTCACCAGCGAGACCGGCGCGCCCCAGCCGATGGCTACCACGGGTCCGATGACCGTGTTCCCGACATCGATGGGGAAGTACGCATCGATCTGCGGGATGAGGATCAGTGCATCCCGGACCGGGTCGTCGGGGAACATGATGGCGTCGGCAGCGCCCTGCTTCAGGCCCAGTGCCAGGGCTTCGGTGTCCATCCGCCTGTTCAGCGCGATGATCCCACCAACACCTTCGAGGGTGAATCCGAAACCCAGCGGGATGCCCGGGATGTCGATGCCGAGGCTTCCGAAGAACGCCCAGCCCTCGTCGCCGCCGGGCAGTTGGGTGTCGATCACCACCAGCAGGCTGACGCCGACTTCGATGACAGTGAGGGCCGCTCCGCCGGCGTATCGGCCCGCGTCATGGTCGATCTCCAGGAAGCCGCCGCCGGAGATGACCTCACTGCCCTCGAACGCGAAAGCCACACGGTCGGGTAGGTCGATGCCGATGTCCAGGGTGAAATCATCGGGCGCGTCACCGCTGCGGATCAGTGCTCGGACGCCGACATCCGAGACTGCGACCTGCAGCGGC
Organism: Actinomycetota bacterium; assembly: GCA_020636995.1. Lineage (GTDB taxonomy): Bacteria > Actinomycetota > Actinomycetes > S36-B12 > UBA10799 > JADKAV01. The sequence goes on from JACJWU010000002.1 coordinate 209,894, forward strand.
CCAACCGTGGCCTCGGCGTCGACCACGACCGACAGCACAAGCGCGCCGTCATCGTCGACGCCAGCCGCGACGGCGATTCCGCTCACCACGATCGGTCCAACGGTGATTGTGACGGGAAGCCGGAATGTCAGACCGGCATCGGCGCCGAAACGAAGCCCGTCGCGCGACAGCGTCACCTCCATGTCCAGTTCGGCCTCGATGCCTGCGATCAGGGCGGCCATGAACGAGTCCGCGCCTTCGGAGTCGAGCCGGAGGGCCAGAGTCTGCAGACCCAGGGTGAGTGCGACATCGGGTTCGGACGGATCGAAGGAGACATCCACAGTGACGCCGCCGAGGTCCAGCCGCGGACCGCTGGCTGCGCCAAGCAGTCGCCACGGCTCGGGGCCGCTCAAGGTCAGGGCGACACCCAACTCGCCGACGGTGTCCGCGACCAGCGCGAGTTGACCGTTGGGGCGGACGGTGATGCCGACGACCGGCTGTGGGACGTCGATGCTGACCTCGCCGAGCGCGAGCGGGGCCGGGTCCGGGGACAGATCGCCGACATCCACTCCGACGGCCAGCCCATCCGCGGGGCCCATCCCGCCGCCGGATCGCCAGGGACCGATGACGATGCTGATGCCCCGAAGCTCCTGCGGCGCACGGTGATCCAGCCGCACTCGGGTCACCCGGAGGTCCTCGTCACCGAGCCATCCGCAGAGGTAGGTCTGGACATAGTCGAGGTCGGGTGGTTCTTGCGTGACGTGGGCGATGTCGGCCAAGACCAGTGCAATCAGTCGCCCGATCCGTCCGCTGTCGATGCTGCCCTCCGACAGGAACCGGGTGGTGGCGAAGTCGCCCGGGTCGGCGATGAGATCCCCGAGGCCGGATGTGTCCAGGGCCAGTGAGGTGTGCTCCTCGTCCGGCCCGTCGGCGGTGACCGGCAACTCGTACACGCTGCGATTCGCCAAGCCGATCGCTTCCAGCAGTGCGACCAGCCACGCTGCTCGGTGTTCGATCAGGTCGAAGGCCACCATCTGGGGCAGGCGCAGTGCCACATCACCCCCGATCTCGCCCCAATCGAGGTCCGCACCAGGGATCTCGACGTCGGCGTCCTCGAGTGCATCGACGACATCGCCCACCGGACCAATGAGCTCCAGAGCCGCCAGGAGCTCCTCGAACGTGAAGTCGTCGGTCAGCGCCTCGATGTGCTCGGCGATCAGCGGGACCAGCGCTTGGATCTCCTCGGATGCCGGCACCGCATCGATGGCCACCCCGGAGTCCACCTGGTGGCCCAGACGGCGCAGTGCCGCGAAGAACTCGTCAGGCCGCGCCGCCAGGTCCGCCAGCATGCGGATCGTGCCGCTCAGTGTCGACAGGATCGGGTCGTCGATCATGGCCGGACCTCACGTTCCGCCGTGTTGTTGACTCGCATCTCAGTACCCGATCATGAGGTTGGCGTCCATGAACAACTCCACGTTGCGGGCGGACTGCTCGTCCGGACCATCGGGACCACCCGGCGCACCGGACTCGCCCCACCCCAGCAGTTCGATGGATTCCTCTGGGATGCGGAACCGGTCACCGAGCATCACTTGCAGCGCGCGGCACACGGCCTCCGTCCGGCGCTGCGACAGCGCCAGGTTGTATTCCTCGGTGCCCGGGGCCGAGGCATGACCTTCGATCAGCAGCCGCCCGTGCGGCGAGGAGAACGCGCGTAGGTGCTCGGCGAGCATGGCCTCCAGTTGGGGGACGAACGCGGCACGGATCGCCGAGGAGTCGGTGTCGAACAAGGCCTCGGCACCTATCCATTCCCCGGCAACGACGTGGTGTGGCACGAACTCGGGCCGGTTGATCTGTTCCAGGTCGATCACGTCGACCGCCGAGTTCATCGCACCGGTGGACACACCAACCTCGTAGATGGTGACGTACGGACCGAGGACAACGTTGGAGCCACCCGCGTCTCCTTTGAGGGGTGGCTTGCTCCCGTCGCCGTAGAAGACGATCTCACCCCACCAGCCCCAGCGGAACACCAAGGCGCCACTCTCGCCGCCGATCATGTCCACCGGACCGTTGAAATCCGTCTGGGACCAGTCGGCGTCGCTGGTGACGGTACCCGAGGTGATCTTTGTGACACCAGCCCCGCCGGAAAGCCCGGAACTGCCCTCCAAGAACCCCAGCGCGTAGCGCTGCACCCACTGCTGTTCCCCATTCCGAGATTTCGTCACGGTGATCCACCCCGCCATTCCGCCCCCGCCCGCAGGCACGCCGGGAATCGGGACGTCAACGCTGCCTCCAGCCATCTTCACCGACCAGTCGTAAACGAACTCGCCCTGCTCCGCCGCCACTGGATCGACGACGATGTCCAGGAGACGCTGTAGAACGGGGGTGTGGTCGGGAGCTCGTCGCGCCATGTCGACGGCAACCGTGTATGCGGAGTGCTGACGTCCGTCGATCTCGACCCGGCGTCCCATGAGCAGTTTGCGGGCCCACTGCCGGACCACGGGCAGTTGTTGATCGGCGTTGTCAGGGTGCAGGAACCTGCCGACTTCGGTCTCAAGTCGGTCATCTGACTCCCGGGCATGACCGATTTTGGCGCTTACGAGAGGAGTGTTGACCCACGCCTGCAGGTCTTCGTGCAGTTGCAGGATGGCCTCGCCTAACCCATAGGCCTCCCAGCCGTGCAAGGGCGTTCGATGTGCTGATCGCGCGATCGCAGCCTCCACGTCGGATAACGACTCCAATGCCCGGTCGGCCAGATGGGGTTCGCTGGCGGTCTGGACATAGTCCCAAACGGCCGGCATTCCGCCCGGAAGGTCGATCGGGTTGTTGGCGGGGTCGTCGTTGCCGTCGATGTGCACATGCAGGCTTGGTGGCTCGTCGGAGAGGTCGAAGGACCACGTACCGGTGGTGGGCACGCCGGGCGGGTCGAGGTCACCGTCGAGGGTGAAGCGCCACGTTGACGCGGTCGCGCCATCGGTCTGGAGTGTCGCGGTCACGCGCCGCAAGGTCGGCAGCCAACAGGTCTCGTCCTGCCCGTCGTTGTCGATGTCGAACGGTGCCACGATTCGCGTCTGCCACCAGCCGACCGCCACCCGGCCTACCTGGTTCACCTGCAGGCACCCCACATAGTAGGGGACGCTCGTCGCATCCAGGTTGATGCCGGTGGACTCGTAGAAGCCGGTGATGTCGGCCTCGATGCTCAGGGCTTCGACCTCGGCGACGTCGGCGGAATCCTCCACCGGCGAGGACGTTCCGAGGACGTCGATCACACGCAGGTTGTGGGCCAGCATGAGCAGTCGGCCCCAGGTCAGTTGCTCCGTACCCTCGAACGGTCCACCTCGCGGGTGGTACGCCCAGCCGCTGACCTTGGCCAGCCGTCGCTTGAGCGCCCGGATCAGCTCTTCGGCTGCTGCCGGTGGGGCTGGCAGGCCACGGCTCATGGCCAGCAGACCCCCGGTGGTGTGGGTCTGCAGCAGTTCTGCCTGGAGCAGCCACTCGGTGCCGATCGCACCGTTGTCCATCGCGGTGTACAACTCGGAGCCGATCTGTGCGATGAGCCGGCGGTCCGCATCGTCGTCCCACGGCGATGCGAATTCCCAGGCGGGCTCGACGAACATCGGGAGCAGCCCAGGCTGGTCGTCGGCGGCGTCGGTGTACTGCCAGAGGTGGGCCGCGGTGGCGATGTCGGACAGAAACACGGCCGCGATCGTGGGCGTGGCGACCTTCAGCGACCCCAGTTGCCGACCGAGCAACGTGAATGAGCCGGTCTGTCGGACTGTGATCTGCACCAGCGAGAGCGGCCGGTCGGCCTGCAGGTCCGCATCGACGGTGATCACCGACTCGTTGACACTGTCGGTGATGGGGCCCAAGGTGCCCAGGGCGGGCAGCGGCACCGCGAACGAGGGGCCGGCACCCTCGTAGCGGGTTCGCGGACGAACGGCGATGGCGATGACCAGGTCGTTGGGTGCGGGCTGCGGGAGCCCGACCTCCGCCGGCCAGTCGACCCATCCCAGCGTGAAGCCGAGCGTCGCGGGATGGCGGCATGTCAGGTGTGTGGTGTCTCCGGTCAGGGCCGAAGCCCCGCTGATCTGCATCCACCAGCCCACCTGCCGATATCCCGCCAGCTCCAACGCATAGGACACGGGGTCGACGGCGTCGAGGATCTGCTGAACCAACCTGCCGTCTCCGAAGACCGGATCGGAGCGGTGCTGGCGGATGCCGTGTGCGGGTGGCACGCCGGCAGCAATCAACAGCGATGGAACCTCGAAGGTCACCATCTCCGCCGCCCAGATCGCTCCGGATCAGCCCCCAGCCAAGAAAGGCGGGGCACCTCGGGCGCGGAATGCCGATGTGCGGACTTGATCACGAATCGTCCTTCCGGTGTCGGCCGAGGACCCTGCCTGCGGACAAGCCCGCGACTTCCCACCGAATCTAGCGCCGAATCGCGCAGAGCACAGCCCCCAAAATGCGCTTCTCCGGGACTCGGGGCCGGCATCGGCCGTTCAGGAGGTAATGATCATTGGAGATTCTGGGCGTCGTACGCCAGCGGTGGATCAGGCAGGGCGCAGGCCTTCCTCAGCACCTCGATCTGCCGCACCGACCCACCTCCCGTCGGTGTTACAGCCCCAATTCGCCGCGCAGTTTTGCGACGTGACCCTTGGCCTTGACGTTGTACATGGCCTTCTCGATCTTCCCGTCACCGTTGATGACGAACGTCGAGCGGATCACGCCGATGTACTTCTTGCCGTAGAGGTTCTTCTCGCCCCAGGCGCCGTACTCCTCGAGCACGGCATGGTCGGGGTCGCTGGCCAACGGGAAGGTGAGACCGTCGCGCTCGCGGAACTTCGCGAGCTTCTCGGGCTTGTCCGGGCTGATCCCGACAACCTTGACGCCCGCCGCGTTGAGCGCGTCCAGGGAATCGCGGAAGTCGCACGCCTGGGTCGTGCATCCGGGCGTCATCGCGGCCGGGTAGGCGTAGAGCACAAGAGTGGATCCGGCGAAGTCGGACAGACTCACAGTCTGGCCCTGGTCGTCGGTCAATGAGAAGTCGGGAGCGGCATCGCCTGGTTCGAGTCGCACTGTCATGGACTCAGATTATGGTCGGCTCTCGAAGGCGGCAAACGGGACGAAAGGTGAGGCGTGTCCTGGGCGGAACAACTGTCCTGCACGCGGATTGTGGATCGCGGGTTCGTCTGATCCACAGATCTTCGCAGGCTCTGGTTTGTGTCGTACCTTCGTTCGATAATGGGGGTATGAGCGAGATCCCGGTCCACCTCACGCCGGCGTTGGGGGCGGTGGTGGAGCAGGCGCGTGGTTTGGAAGATGATGCGCTGATCGATGAGTTGCTGCAGGCGGAGGAGGCGATCCGCAGCGCGCAGGCGCGGCGGGCGGCGTTGATCGCGGTGGTGCAGGAGCGGGTTCATGCTGCGGGGTATCGGGTGGACGGGACCGCGGATCAGGTGGCGGTGGTGTTGGGGGTCTCGCCGCGTGCGGCGGATCATCTGCTCGGTGATGCGATCGCCCTGGTGGGCCGGCCGATGGTGTGGGGTGCGGTGTACGACGGGTTCATCGATCAGCGCAAGGGGCTGTTGATCGTGCAGGGCTTGGAGGGGTTCGACGGGCTGCCGCGCGCGCAGATGGAACGCGATGCGATCGCCTACGCGCAGTCCCACACCGCCCACGAACTGCGCCGGTATCTGATCAAACTGACCTGCGACGGCGATCCCGGGGACATCTTCCGCAAAGAAGCCGTGGACCGCCGTGGGGTGTCGATCTTCCCGGCCGGGCACGGCATGGCTGATGTCTCCGCCCGGTTGAGCCTGGAGCATGCGGAGATGTTCTTCCAGCGGCTCACCGCCCTGGCCCAGAAGGACGACTGCCCGGATCCCTACGGCCAAGGTGCCGACCGCACCCTGGATCAGTGCCGCGCCGATGCCCTGGTCGGGTTCCTCGAGGACACCACCGAGGTCAGCGTGCACGTGGACGTGACGATCTCCGCGGATGCGCTGATCGGTGAGCACCACCGCGACGCCATGCTGGGCAGGCATGGGGCGATCCCAGCGTCCCTGGCCCGGCATTTGGCGTGGTCGCCGGATGCCCGCTGGCGGCGGCTGGTCACCGACCCGCTGACCGGGGCGCTGATCGACTGCAACGCCGAGGTGTACAAGGTCCCGGACCGGGTCAAACGCGCCGTGCGGCTGCGGGACCGGACCTGCCGGTTCCCCGGGCTGTACCCGCCCGGCCGAGTTCACCGACACCGACCACATCCACCCCTGGTCCACCGGCGGCAAGACGACGGCGGTCAACCTGGCGGCGTTGTGCCGCCGGCATCACCTGATCAAGACCCACTCCGCGTGGCAGGTTCAGCAGGCCAGCCAAGGCAACCGGCACATCACGCACTGGACCGGCCCCCTGGGCACTCGCCACACCACAACCGCCGCCACCTACCACCGGCGGGACTGAGATACTTATTGCGAACGATTCGCAATAGATGTCTAGGATGGGGTCATGACGACCATCGCCATGCACATCCCCGATGGCTTCCTCGATATCCCGGTCAGTCTGCTCACGTACGTCATCTCGGCAGCGATTCTCGCGCTTGCCGTGGTGAAGTCCCGGCGCGATCTCGACGACAAGACCGCGCCCCTGGCCGGTTTGACCGCCGTGTTCGTCTTCGCCGCGCAGATGATCAACTTCCCCGTGGGTGCGGGCACGAGTGGACATCTGATCGGCGGTGCGCTCGCAGCGATCCTGGTCGGACCGTGGGTGGGCATGTTGGTGATCAGCGTGGTCCTCGTCGTTCAGGCACTGCTCTTCGCCGATGGCGGGCTCACAGCGCTGGGTGCCAACGTTCTCAACATGGCTGTGGTCGCCACCGTCGTCGGATGGCTGGTCTTCCGGCTGGGGGTCCGGTTCGTCAAGGGCAGGGGAGGTGCTGCGATCGTCGCCGGTGTCGCAGGGTTCCTGTCCGTGCCCGCCTCTGCGATGGCCTTCGTGATTGAGTACGCCATCGGCGGCACCGCTCCGGTGTCACTGACGGCCGTCGCGGCCGCGATGGGTGGCGTGCACCTGCTGATCGGTATCGGCGAGGGTGTCATCACCGGTCTCGTCGTGGCCACGGTGCTGGCATCGAGGCCGGACATCGTGTTCGGCGTCAGGGGAACTGGCCTGGCCAAGCCGGTGGTACGCCCGGAGGCGGTCGCCGTATGAAGCGGATCCTGATCATCGGGGGCCTGGTGGCTGTGGTTCTTGCCGCCCTCGTCAGCTTCTACGCGTCGTCACATCCCGACGGACTTGAGCGGGTTGCCGGCGACTACGGGATCCTGGACACGGCGCAGGACTCCGCCACTTCCACCTCCCCGCTGGCCGACTACAGTGTCAGCGGTGTGGCCAATGACCGCCTCAGTGGGGGCGCGGCGGGTCTGCTCGGAGTAGTGGTGACCGCTGGCGCCGCATTCGGTCTGTTCTACGCAGTTCGGCGACGGTCCTGAGCCACACCGGAGTCCTGCAGCGCGGCTACGTCGACGCCGCATCTGTGGCGCATCGGTTGAGCCCGGCGTCCAAGATCGTGGCGGTCACTGCTTTCGTATTCATCGTGGTGCTGACCCCGCGCGAGTGGATCGTGACCTTCATCGGATATGCGATCGTCCTTGGGATTGTCCTGCTGGCGGTCGGTGTGCGGCCGGCCCGCATGGCGCGCAGTCTCGTACTCGAGGTCCCGTTCGTGGCGTTCGCGCTGCTGCTGCCGCTGGTCGGTCCTGACCCGTCCGGCTTCGCCGGGCTATCCATCGCGGGCATGTGGGCTGCGTGGAACATCCTGATCAAGGCCTCGCTCGGTGTGCTCGCAGCCACCCTGCTGGCGGCGACGACCTTGCCGGTGGACATGGTCGCCGGATTGCAGGCACTACGTCTGCCCACCCCGCTCGTGGCCATCTTTACGTTCTTCATCCGCTACGTCGATGTGGTGTCCCACCAGTACCGCCGGATGCGGGTCGCCCAAGAGGCCCGCGGGTTCCGGGCCACCTCGCCGCGGTCCTGGCCGGTGCTGGCTACGGGGCTCGGGGCGTTGTTCGTGCGATCCTTCGAGCGCGGCGAGCGGGTGCATCTGGCCCTGGTCAGCCGAGGCTACGACGGGCGCCTGCCGGTCCCCGAAGCCGGGATGCCCCGTTCGTGGCCCCTGGCTGCGATGCTGCCGGTGAGCGCGCTCGTGATCCTGGCCGGGGGGTGGCTCGCATCATGGTGATCTCGCTCGACCACGTGGTGTACGTGTACCCGGATGGAACGCCGGCCCTGCGTGACGTGTCGCTGGGAATCGCCGCCGGCGAGCGGGTCGCCCTGCTCGGTCCCAACGGCGCGGGCAAGACCACCCTGGCGCTGCACCTCAACGGGGTTCTGCGTCCGCAGGAGGGTCAGGTGCGGGTCGCTGGGCGCCTCGTGACAGACGACACGGTGCGGGAGACCCGCCGACAGGTCGGTCTGGTGTTCCAGGACCCCGATGACCAGTTGTTCATGCCGACCGTTCGGCAGGACGTGGCCTTCGGCCCGGAGAACTACCGGCTCGACGACGTCCCTGGCCGCGTGGAGCGGGCGTTGGCCGCGGTGGGCATGCAGGGGGCCGGGGACCGCGCACCGCACCATCTCTCGTTCGGACAGCGGCGACGGGTGGCGATCGCGACCGTGCTCAGTATGGATCCGGGCATCCTGGTCCTGGACGAGCCGAGTTCGAACCTCGACCCGGCCAGCCGCCGCGAACTCGCCGAGGTTCTGACCGGCCTCGACGTGACGATGCTGATGGTCACCCACGACCTGCTGTTCGCTCTGCAGTTGTGCCCGCGCAGCGTCGTACTGGCCGAGGGCAGGATCCAGTACGACGGACCGACGCGAGAACTGCTGGCCGACGCCGGACTCCTCGCCCGCTTTCGATTGGAGTTGCCCTACGGCGTCGTTCTGGACCCCACGGATGGATAGAGTGGGCTCATGTCTGATGCGTCCGATGCTGTGGTGCCCGCAGTAGCCGCCGAGGTCGAGAAGAAGGCTCCCGAGGTTGTCAAGGGTGAGCCGCAGCCCGTGCAGCGATCGGTGGCCGACATCGAGTCGGACATGGATGCCACCCGTGCGCGCCTGGCCGGCACCCTCAACGACCTCAAGGTCGCCACACAGCCGAAGAACATCCTCAACCGGCAGACGCAGAAGGTGAAGGACTTCTACGTCGACGAGTACGGGGCTGTGCGCATCGACCACGTGGCCATCACGGTCGGCGTCGTGGTCGGAGTGATCGTGCTGCGCAAGACGTGGAGGCGGATCACCCGCTGATGATCCCGATCAAACTGCTCCACGATCGGGTGCTTGTCAGCGAAGAGGCCGAAGGGGAACGACAGTCCAGCGGTGGCATCCTGATCCCCGCCACGGCGTCGGTGGGCAAACGGCTGTACTGGGCCAGAGTGGTGGCCACCGGCCCCAACGTGCGCCACATGAACACCGGGGACCGGGTCCTGTACGAGCCGGAGGACCGGGCGATGGTGGAGTTGCAGGGCAGCAGTTACGTGCTGCTGCGAGAGCGGGACGTCCACGCCGTCGCAGCCGAGCATGTGGACGTTGAGGAGACGGGGTTGTACCTCTAGGTCACCGGCGCCGCTGCTATGCTCGTGGACGTTGCGCCGCTAGCTCAATTGGCAGAGCAGCTGGCTCTTAACCAGCGGGTTCGGGGTTCGAGTCCCTGGCGGCGCACCACAACCCCCGTCGTGTACCGGCGGGGGTTTCTACATGTAGAAGTACGGCGGCATCCAGCCCAGATAGGCGTCATCGGCGAAACCCCGGATGGGCAGGATCGATACCGGACCGCTCGTGGTCGACACCATCCGTCCGTCTCCCAGCGACACGGCGATGTGCCCGTGGCCATCCCCGATCGCGCTGGACCAGACCACCACCGCGCCGGCTGGCGGGGTCCCTTGCGTGTGGTGCAGGTCAGTCGGCGACTGTGTCCACACCAGATGCGCTGAGGCCGGTCCGCTGGGGCGCCCGAACGCGAGGTCGACGAACCGCAGGCAGTAGCCGCTGTCGCGGTGCACACCGACCTGGGACAGTGCCCATCGCACGGCGGCGTCGGAGGACCGCGGGTTGCGGTAGCCGCGAGGCAGCAGGGCATCGACCTCACCATCGAAAGCCACGGCGAGCATCGCCGGACCGTCCCGGCTCGAACTTGTCGCCACAACGGCGCTCGCGGTACCCGCGAACGTGAACAGTGCCACGACTGCGGCGAGCAGCCTCACCCAGGCCTCCGGTGTCCCATGCCTCGACTCTGGCGCGGTTGGGGATGCACGCACGGGCTTGTCCACATGTCCACAGCGGCGGCCTCGGCGACGCCGTTGTTCGTGGCATCGTGGCGGAGTCGAAAGGGGATTCCGATGGGGCTGCTGCTCAGTGTTCTGGCTGATCTGGCGAATCCGTCGCCCGCGGCGCCGGCCGAGGTGGCGGCGCAATGGTCGAAGATCATGGGTCTGGCGAAGTGGGTCGCATTCGCCGCCGGTGCGATCGGACTGGTCGCCGCCGGCGTGATGATGAGTGTCGGACGGCGGCATCGGTCCAGCACAGCGGCCGACGGTGCCATCGCGGTTCCGTGGGTGATCGCAGGCTTGTCGACGATCGTGCTGGCGGTGCCACTGGTGAACGTATTCATGTGATGGAACAGGCCGCGCAGGATTTCGCACAGACCTACGCCGGGCTCTTGGCGTGGTCGCTGACCTGGTGGAGCGATCGCGGCGCACCGGGCGTGGCGGAGGTCGGTGACGTCGTGGCCGTCCTGCGGCCCGTGATGAAGTGGACGGCCTCGGTGCTGCTGGCGCTCGCGCTCGTCGGCGTTGGGATGCTTCTGGCCGTGCGGCGTCGGGGTGCCGATCTGGCCGGTGCGGTGATGGGCCTCGGGCGGGCGCTGCTGGTCGTGTCGGCGGGATGGCTGGTGCTTGCCAGCGCATGGTCGCTCGGCGACCGCCTGGGAGGGTGGATCATCGGTCGCAGCGCCGGCGTGCAGACGTACACCGAGCACGTTGCCCGGGCTGCGGCGCAGGCCGATCCGCTAGTGGCACTGATGCTGTCGATCGTCGGCGTCGCGTGTTGTCTGGCGTTCGCCGCGGTCCTGGTCGTGCGAGTGATCCTCGCTGTGGTTGTGGCCGCTGCGATGCCCGCGCTGGCCGCCGGATCGCTGCTCAGCGCGCGGGCGTTGCGCATTGTCGGCGCGTGGGCGATTGCGGTGGTCGCCTTCGATCCCCTGTGCGCAGTGGTCTATCGCGTCGGCCATGCGTTGGTGGTCCGGGCGGAGGAGCCGGTGGTCGTGCTGCTGGTGGCGTCGGTGACATCGTTCACAGCTGCCGGAATGCTCCCGATCGCCGCTCGCGTCGCAGGTGCGGCGCGGTGAGCGAGCTACGCACGTTCGGTGGATGGCGCGAGCGCAGAGGGTTCGGAGTCGCGGGGCTGTCCGGGACTCAGACCGGCGGCGCGCTTCTCGCCGTCATGGGCACCTTGATCGTCGCGCTGCTCCAACCCGCAGTGCTGACGTGGATCGCATTCCCGTTGTGTGCGGTGTTCGCTCTGGTGCTGGTGAGGGTTCGCGGCGAGTCGCTGGCGGGGTTGATCGACAAGCGTGTGCGCCTGCGTGTCTCCGGAGGCGTCCGGCGTACGTCGTGGGACGCCCCGATGCCCGGAATGCTGGAGGGGTTGCGGGTGATCGAGGCGACGGATGCCGGCGGGCGGCAGGTCGGGCTGGTGTGGATGCCGGGGGAGTCGCTCACCGCGCTGGTGCCCGTCGAGCCACTCGGTACCGAACTTGTCGCTGACGCGGAGGTCGAGGCGTGGATGCAGGGGTGGTCGGACTGGTTGGCGCACCTCGGCTACGCGGCGGAGGTCGAGCGCGTGGCTGTCACCGTGGCAAGTGGCCCGACGCCGGTGCTGCCGGCACAACCGACATCCGACCAGCTGGCTGCCGCAGTCGTGACGGATCTGTCCGCTGTCGCTAGACATATGCGCTCGAAAACGGTGGTCAGCCTGACCCTGGCGGCCCCCGACAGCTCCGAGGTGACCGCCCGGTGCGCCGCCGTTCTGGAGCTCGTGGGCGCTGGTGGTGTCCTGGCCCGCTGTGGCATGAGCGTGCTGCCGGCCATGTCGGCCGAGGACGTGTCGCTGTGGGTTCGACAGGCCTTCGACCCGTGGTTGCCGGAGGGGCCGACGACCCCGGCCGACATGCGGCCCACCGCGGTGGAGGAGCGGTGGGCGACGTACCGCCACGACAGCGCGGTGTCGGCCTGCTACGCGTGGCAGGAGCCTCCGGGGGAGGTCGTTGCCCCGCAGACCCTGGTCAGACTGCTGGGCCCAGCGGCCTATCCCAAGCGCGTCAGTGTCGTCTACACGCCGGTGCCGGCGCATATCGCCGCTCGGGAGGTGGACCGGCAGGCCGAAGCCGCCTTGTTCCGTAAGGAATACCGGCGGCGATTGGGCAGGGACGAAACGGCCCGCGATCAGGTGGATCTGCAGCGTGCCCGGCGCACGGCGCAGGAACAGGCGACAGGTGCCGGGGTGGTCGACGTATGCATGTACGTCGCGGTCAGCGCCACAGGCGACGAGGGGATCGCACCCGTGACGGCGGATCTGGACAGTCGCGCGGGTGAGTCCCGCGTGCGCTTGCGCCGCAGTTACGGAGCCCAGGCCGAGGTCTTCGCCGCGACGTTGGGTCTCGGCCTGGTCCCGCGGCGCCGGTGGTGAGGGGTTTGCGCACGTTCACCGCGAGTACGGCTACCGCAGGTCGCTTCTTCCCCTTCGTCGTCGGCTCCGGTGCTCCACGTGTGGGCGTGCCCATCGGAACCCACCTCCAGTGGGGCGAGCCGGTGTGCGCCGACCCGTTCGCGTGGCTCGCCTGCGGGCTCACGACGAACACCGGCATGTTCCATCTCGGGCAGCCCGGAACCGGCAAGTCCGCGTTCGCGAAGCGCCAGGTGCTCGGGATGGTTGCCCAAGGAGTGCGACCGGTGATCCTCGGTGATGTGAAAGGAGAGTACGCGCGACTCGTGGATCGTCTGGGCGGTCAGGTGATCAGGGTGGGACGGGGGTTGGACCGTCTCAACCCGCTCGATACACAGATGATGCCCGACCGGAAAGGGGTCGATGCGCGAGGTCGACAGTTGAACCTGCTCATGGCGCTGTGTGCGAGCGTGCGCCGTGACCGGGCGCTGAGCAACGGCGAGCAAGTCGTGCTCGCCGCCGCCCTCGACCAGGTCAGCGCCGGGTCCGCGCACCCTGTGGTGCCCGAGGTGCTGGCGGCACTGCGAGACCCGTCGGCGGACCTTCTTGCGGCGGCCCAAGTGCGCACGATCGCCGACTACGACGCCATGAGTCAGCATCTGCGGTGGACCCTGGGTCTACTCTGCGGGGGCACCCTCAAAGGCCTGTTCGACGGTCCGAGCACGCGGGCGTTCGACCCCGCGGCACCGGCGATCGCTGTTGACCTCTCAGCGGTCGACGACGATCTGATGCTGGGCGCGGGGATGCTGTGCACCTGGGCGTGGGGGCAGACGGCGGTACAGGCTGCGGCGGCCGCCGGGGGTTCCCGGTGGCTGCTGGTGATGGACGAGCTGTGGCGGGTGTTGACCGGCGCCCCCGGGCTGGTCGACCATGTCGACGCGCTGACCAGGCTCAACCGGTCGCGAGGGGTGGCCAGCCTGATGATCACCCACTCGCTGCGGGATCTTGAGGCGCTGCCCGGTCGGCAGGACGTGGCGAAGGCGATGGGTTTCGTGGAGCGCAGCTCGATCGTGGTGCTGTCGGGGCTGCCGCGACGTGAACTCGATGTCCTGGAACGGGTCGTGCCGCTGTCCGAGCCGGAGAAGGCTCTGGTGGCCGGATGGGCGTCCGCGGATTCCTGGCGGCCCGGCGCTGCCCATCCCGGCCGGGGACGGTACCTGCTCAAGACCGGTCATCGGCCGGGCCTGCCGGTTGCGATGCGTCTGACCGACATGGAGGCGGGGCTGTTCGACACCGACTCCCCGGCACGGTCACAGACGGACCGCGGTTGACCGCTTCGGAAGGTACTTGTAACCGGCGGTGCGGGAGTACGGCAGCAGGCGCTTGGTCCCCTTCGCGCGCTGGACGACTTTCACGCGCAGCGGCCGCTTGGAGCCCAGCAGCAGCGTGGGCACACCCTTGCGCTTCACGACGCGGCAGCGAGACTGTTTGCGGAGCTTGCCCTTCGAACCGGCCGTCTTGCAGTACGCGGTGGTGCGCAGGGTGCGTCCCTGGGCGGTCTTCACGGGACGAAGTGCCTGCCGCTCACGCAGCTTGCGGGGCAACGCGCGCTTGACGGTTTGCGACCGTCGGGCGATCTTCGTGACCTCGGTGTCACCGCTCTTCTCGACCGAGGCGTTGTCCTTCGCCCCGGCGCGACTGCAGCCGGAACTCATCGCCGGGTCGTTCCACAGGCGGTCCCAGTTGCCTGAAAAGGCAGTCGACACCGCCGGATCGCTGAATTGCATGAACGTCTCGTCGTTGCGTTCGAGGGCGTTGTCGGTGAGGTTGTGGCTGCCCACCCAGGTGATGCGTTGATCGAGCCCGCCGTTGTAGGAGCCGTCGACCAGGACGTACTTGGAATGGATCGTCACCCTGTCCTTCGTGGGTGCCGGCGCGATCTTCACGAAGGCCGGCTCGAGTCGCTCACAGAAGTCGCGGGTCATCGTGTCCTGCCGGGCGAGGACCTGGACGTTGCACCCGGCAGAGGCCATGTTGCGCAAGGTGTTGCGGACCCGCTTGCGAGAGAAGAAGGGCGCCATCACGCGCACTGTCGTGGGTTGCCAGGTGCAGTTGGTGGTGCGCAGGTAGCCCGACAACGTGTCGGTCTTGTCGGTGCGGGGGAAGAAGTGCGCGGTCACGGATCCGGATGGCAGCGGTCGCCGGTACCCGTCGTAGTTGTCCTTGGTCACCCGCCGCTCGGTGTACAGATCCTCGAAGTACCCGATGAACTGCTCGTAGGTGACGCGGTCGCCACGCAGGATCACGGCCGCGTTGTACGCACTGTCCCCGCTGCCGTCGGCCCGCAGATTGCCCGTGCCCTGGAAAGTGACGTGCTGCGAGCCGCCGGTTGCGGAGAAGGCCGCGAACTTGTTGTGGTTGATGCTGTCGGGCTCATCGGTGATGCACGAGCGCACGCACTGGCGAGCGAACGAGTCGCCCGACGTCCCGAGTGTTTCGGCGAGGCGGGCATACGCGGCATCCACGGCGGCGTTCTTCTTCGCCTTCTGGCCATCGCCGCTGTCCAGCACGATCCGTACCCGCACGCCGCGACTGTAGGCCCGCAACAGCGCGTCGAGCACGGGGTGGTTCGGCTGGATGACGAACCAGGACGCGACGATCGACTCTCCGGCGGGAGTGCCGTCGATGAGGCCCACGAGGCGGTCGGTGATCGTCAGGTCGGGGGCGCCGGGGATGGGGTAGTTGAAGAGCACTTCGCGCGCGAGCGGAGCCTGGGGACTGCCCGGCTCACCCGTGGGCTGGGGGTCCGGTGGTGGATCGACCGGCGGCGGGTCGGCGAGTGCCGGCACGCTGACCAGCATCAAAGCAGCCGTGACCGCGGCGATCAGTCGGTACAGGCGCCCCATCGATTCAGTCTCGCACGCCGTCATCGACGCTTGCGGTAGGTGTAGTCCTTGTCCCGGGTGAATGGCAGCAGTGTGGCGCTGCCGTCAGCCTTCTGGATGATGCGGACCTTGAGTTTGTGCTTCTTCCGCTTCGGCTTCAGCACGACTGTCGGGTCCTTCTTGGGCTTCTTGACCTGACAGATCGCCCGCTTCTTCAGTTTCTGGTCGCTACCCTTCACCCGGCATTTGGCGATCGACTTCAGACGCGTGCCTTCCACAGTGCGTGTGGACTTCAGCGCAGTGCGCTTCTTCAGCGATTTCGGCAGCTTGCGCTTGACGTTCTGCTTCTCCTTGATCAAGGGGGTGACCTCGGTGTTGGCCTCCTCCTCGATCTGCTCCTCGCTGACTCCACCCGCGCGCCCGCATCCGCTCGTGAGGCTCGGCGTGGCCCAGATCGCGTTGAAGTTGGCCGTGAACGCAGCGTGCAGGCCCGGGTCGTCGGCGAGCAGGAACGTCTCGTCGTTGCGGACCAGGGCGTTCCGGGTGAGGTTGTGACTGCCCATCCAGACTACGCGGGCGTCGGCCGATCCGCCGAATCCGCCGCTGATCGTCAGGTACTTGCCGTGGATCCCGACTCTCGTGGCTGACGGCTTGTCCGCGATCTTGACGGCGACGGGTGCCTGCAGCGAGTCGCAGAACTCCCGGGTGATGGTGTCGGTGCGTGCGATCACCCGGACCGCACAGCCCGCTGCCGCCATCTCGTTGAGCCGGTTGCGTATCTTCGGCCGGGTGAAGAAGGACGCCATCACGTCCACCCGGGTGGGGGCCAGCGCGCAGTCGACCGTCATGAGTGTCTGCGAGACCGAGTCGACGCCGTCTGTTCGTGGGAAGTAGTAGGGGGTCGAGAAGCCGTACTGTGCGGGCGGCCGGTAGGCGGCGTAGTCGTTTCCGGGTACCAATAGCTGCGCAGCCAGATCGCGCATGTAGTCGGTGTAGCTGGCGTAGAGATCCGCGTTGTTCGACGTCACCGTGGCGGCGTTCCAGGCGGCGTCACCGGAGCCGTCGCTTCGGATGTTGGCCGTGGATTGGAACACCACGTCGCGCAGATCGCCGGACTGCGACATCGTGACGAACTTGTTGTGGTTGATGCTCTCCGGCTCCTTGGAGATACAGGACCGCGCACACTGCATCGCGAAGGACGTTGCCGCGGTGTCCCGTCCGAGCACGAGGGCGAGGCGTTCGAAGGTCTCGTCCATCGCCTGGTTGGTCGTCGCCGACTGACCGTCCCCGCTGTCGAGTGCGACCCGCACGCTGGCGCCGCGACCATGGGCGTTGAGCAGGGCGTCGACCACCGGGTAGTTGGGCTGGATCACGAAGAAGGCGGCGGTGACTTCCGCGCCGGCCGGTACCTGGTCCAGCAGTCGGACGAGTTCGTTGTTGATCGAGGGGTCCGGCAGGCCCACCGCCGGGTAGTTGAAGACCGGGTAGACGGTCGGTGCAGGCGGGGTAATCGAGGGACTGGCTGAGGGGTCGGGGGTCGGCTCGGCGTCGTCGGCGACCGCGGGCAGTACGCCCACAGTCACCACCATCGCGACCAGGATCGCGGACATCCATCGCATCCGTCCCATGGTTACACGATCCGCTGTGGGTGCCCACACGCTCACGGATTTCGGACACCGACAGGGCGGCCCGTAGACTCCTGAGCATGGACGCCGAGCAGATCGCCGAGGGCCGCGCGCGGTGGCAGGAGCGCTACCAGCAGGCCGGGACCCGGGACGCAGACTTCACCACGCTCAGCGGTGCGGACGTTGACCCTCTGTATGCCCCCACCGCAGACACCCCCGGGTTCGAGCGGATCGGCTGGCCCGGCGAATACCCATTCACCCGGGGGCTGTATGCGACCGGATACCGGGGACGGCCCTGGACGATCCGGCAGTTCGCCGGGTTCGGCAACGCGGAGCAGACCAACGCGCGGTACAAGATGCTGCTGGCCGCCGGTGGCGGTGGGCTGAGCGTCGCGTTCGATATGCCGACCCTGATGGGCAGGGACTCCGACGATCCGCGCGCGCTCGGCGAGGTCGGGCACTGCGGGGTGGCCATCGATTCCGCGGCGGACATGGACGTGCTGTTCGACGGGATTGCGTTGGGCCGGACCACTACGTCGATGACGATCTCGGGGCCGGCAGTCCCGATCTTCTGCATGTACGTCGTCGCTGCCGAGCGACAGGGGTTCGCACCGGCACAACTCGACGGCACGCTGCAGACCGACATCTTCAAGGAGTACATCGCGCAGAAGGAGTGGATCTTCCCGCCCGAGCCACACCTGCGCCTGATCGGCGACCTGATGGCCTACACGGACGCCGAGATGCCGCGCTACAAGCCCTTGAGTGTCTCGGGGTATCACATCCGTGAGGCGGGGTCGACGGCCGCGCAGGAACTCGCCTTCACTCTCGCCGACGGGTTCGGCTACGTCGAACTCGGGCTGTCACGCGGTCTGGACGTCGACCGCTTCGCGCCCGGCCTGAGTTTCTTCTTCGACGCCCACATCGACTTCTTCGAGGAGATCGCCAAGTTCCGGGCCGCGCGGCGGATCTGGGCGCGCTGGCTGCGCGATCGCTACGGCGCCACCACGCAACGCGCGCAGTGGCTGCGGTTCCACACCCAGACCGCGGGCGTATCCCTCACCGCCCAGCAGCCGGACAACAACGTGGTACGTACGGCGATCGAGGCACTCGCCGCGGTCCTCGGGGGGACGAACTCCTTGCACACGAACGCTCTCGACGAGGTGCTCGCCCTGCCGAGCGAGAAGGCCGCAGAGATCGCGCTGCGCACCCAGCAGGTCATCGGCGAGGAGACCGGCGTGGTCAATGTGGCGGATCCGCTGGGTGGCTCCTGGTACGTGGAGGCGCTCACCGACCGTATCGAGGAGCAAGCCGAGGCGATCTTCGCGCACATCGAGAAGATGGGTGGTGACGGCACGATCCTGTCGGGACTCCTGCGGGGCATTGAGGACGGCTGGTTCACCAGTGAGATCGCCGACGCCGCATTCGCGTATCAGCGGGCGTTGGAGAAGGGGGACAAGCACCAGGTCGGCGTCACGGTGCACACCGACACGATCGAAGCGCCCCTGGAGATCCTTCGGGTCTCACACGAGGTGGAGCGTGACCAGGTGGCGTTGCTGGGCCGTCGCAAGGGGGAGCGCGACGAGCGGGCGGTGGCCGAGAGCCTGTCCGCGCTACGAGCCGGTGCCCACACCGAGGAGAACCTGATACCGGTGATGCTGGAGGCCGCCCGACGGGAAGCCACCCTCGGCGAGATCTGTGATGTGCTGCGGCAGGAGTGGGGCGAGTACACCGAACCGGCGCGGATCTAGGTGCACTCCGGTGAGAGAAACGGCACTCCGGTTAGAGAAACGGCACTCCGGTTAGAGAAACAGCACTCCGGTTAGAGAAACAGCACTCCGGTTAGAGAAACAGCACTCCGGTTAGAGAACAGCACTCCGGTTAGTCATCCTGGGCCGTGGCCGGCTGCCCGTTCAGGCGGGAAAATGTGGGGGTGCCCGCTGACGTCGTTTCTCTATGGCTCTGGGAAGGCCGTGGGTTAGTCGGACGCTGGGGATCGCGTGGTGTGCCCTTCATTGTTGCTTCGAGCACGAGGACTAGATTCTTCCGCCTGGTGATCCCCGCGGGCACTCCATCGAGGTGAAGGCAGGTGAGGTTGTGGAAGAGGTCGTGGAGAATGAAGAGATCATCGAGCGGGTCGCGGCGCTGGATATCGGTAAGGCCGAGTTGGTGTGTTGCGTGCGGATCCCGGGCCCGGGTGGTCGCCGCCAGCAGGAAGTCGCCAGGTATTCGACGATGACACGGTCACTGCTGGCGTTGGCTGACCGGCTGGCCGAGTTGCAGGTGACGCGGGTGGTGATGGAGGCGACCAGTGACTACTGGAAGTCGCCGTTCTTCATCTTGGAGGCTGCCGGGTTCGAGACGTGGCTGGTCAACGCCCGCGACGTCAAGCATCTTCCGGGCCGGCCGAAGACCGACCGGCTGGACGCGGTGTGGTTGTGCAAGGTCGCCGAACGGCAGATGCTGCGCCCCAGTTTCGTGCCCCCGGCCGAGATCCGGGATCTTCGTGCGTTGACCCGGTATCGGCGCTCGCTGATCACCGCGCGCACCGCGGAGAAGCAGCGGGTGGAGAAGCTGCTGGAGGATGCCGGGATCAAACTCAGCGTGGTCGCCAGTGACATCTTCGGGGTGTCCGGACGGGCGATGATGGCCGCTCTGGTCGCTGGGGAACGCGACCCGGAGGTATTGGCCGGCATGGCCCGCGGACAGTTGCGCAAGAAGAACACCGACCTGACCGAGGCGTTCTTCACCACCCGGTTCCGCGACCACCACGGATGGCTGCTGGCCAAGATGCTGGCCCGGGTCGACCAGTTCAGCGCCGATATCGCCGAGGTCGATGAACGGATCGGGGACCAGATCGCCCCTTTCGCCCAAGCGGTGGCCCGGCTGAGCGAGATTCCCGGGGTCAGTGACACCACCGCCCGGATCATCATCGCCGAGATCGGGGTGGACATGACCCGGTTCCCGACCCCGGGCCATCTGGCGTCGTGGGCGAAGTTCGCCCCCGGGATCAAGTCCTCCGCGGGCCGACAGAAGGGCAACGGGGCCAGCGGGCACGGTAACCGCTACCTGGCCGCCGCCCTCGGTGATGCCGCGGTCGCGACCCGCCAAACCGACACCTTCCTCGGGCAGCGGTACCGCAGGCTGGTCAAACGGCGCGGGAAGAAACGCGCGGTGGTCGCGGTCGGCCGTTCGATACTCAACATCGTCTGGCACCTGCTGTCCGACCCCGACGCACACTTCATCGATCTCGGCCCGGACTACTACGACACCCGCATCAACGCCGCCCGAGCACGCCGTAACCACGTACGCCACCTGGAACGACTCGGCTACAAAGTCACCCTCGAACCAGCAGCCGCCTGATCCCGGCTACGCCGGGAACAACCCCCGGTGGCCAAGCACATTTTCGGACTAGAGAAACAGCACTCCGGTTAGAGCTGTACGGCCGTGGGACTCTAACCGGAATGCCCGGACTCTAACCAACATGCCGGACTCTAACCAAGTTGCCGATCTCTAACCACAGCCACCGAACCGGGACATCGCCGCTCAGGGTGCGTCGCCGTCGGTGACGAATCGCGTCAACTCGACGAACCGGCCCTCGAAGTCGTCATCCAGGGGTAATTGCCGGATCACCAAGCGGTGGATCATGGTTCCCATCAGCACATCGAACGCGAAGGACGATGCGCTCGCCCCGGCCAACCCCAAGCTGCGCTGAAGTTTCTCCTCGATCGGCCCCAATACCTGGGAGGTGAACAGCGCGTGAGCCACACCGTCGCCGGATGCCGCCGCCGCGACCGACAGGAAGGCGCTCTGGCCGTCAGAGGAGGCGAAGTCGCCGGTGAACTGTGCCAAGCCGTTCCCCACCACGTCTTCGAGGTTCTCTCCGTAGGGCTCCTCAGGTGAGATCAGGGCGGCGACGGCTGCCACGGCGAGTGTGAGCTTCGTGGGGTAGCGCCGGTACACGGTGGTCTTCGCCACGCCGGCCCGCTGGGCGGTGCCCTCGACGGTGAGGTTGCTCAGGCCCCCCTCGGCCATCAGGTCCCGAGCCGCCTGCAGAATCGCGGCATCGGCGCGTGGGTCGCGTGGCCGTCCGGGCCTGGCGGCTTTGTCACCCATTAGCGTGAATCCTACCCATCACGAACGGTCGCGAAGGACCGATTCCCCCGCCAGTTGATCTTGCACCACGCTATAGTCGCGCGTCAATCGGGTATGGGACCCAATGGGCGGCGTCTGATCGATCGATCGGCGTTCCGGGACAACCGCCATTTCGGGCTCCTCCCAGGCCCACCGACCGCATGCCGTGGACCGTGCGGGCGTGGGTGGAACGCGATGCGTGACAATGGCGGCATGACGACACAGCCGAACCCCAATCTCCTGCGCGGAGCCGTCGACCTCGCGGCGGTGGCGGCCGCCCGGCAGGCCCAGGAACAGGCAGCGGCGCGCAAGGACGACCCGACAGCATCCCGGGTGATCATCGACGTGACCGAGGCGAGCTTCGAGGCCAATGTCATCGGTATGTCCCAGACGGTGCCGGTGGTTGTCGATCTGTGGGCCAGTTGGTGTGGGCCGTGCAAGCAGCTGAGTCCGGTGCTGGAGAAGCTGGCCGTCGAGTACGGCGGGCGCTGGATTCTGGCCAAGGTGGATGTCGACGCCGAGCAGCAGATCGCAGCCGCCTTCCGTGTGCAGTCCATTCCGACAGTGGTCGCAGTCATCGGGGGTCAGGTCCTGCCCCTGTTCCAGGGTGCGCTGCCCGAGGCCCAGGTGCGCCAGTACCTCGACGAACTGCTGCGGGTGGCCGGAGAGGCGGGCGTGAACGGTTCGGTGGGTGCGGCCGCACCTCCCGAGCCCGCTGTCGACGAGGAGGATACGCGCTGGGATCGGGCAGCCGACGCGGTCGAGGCCGGAGACTGGAACCTGGCCATCTCGCTCTACGAACAGCTGAAGGACGTCGACGCCGAGCAGGCGGAGGCCGCCATCGCCCAGGTTGCGCTGGTGCGGCGCACTGAGGGAATCGACCCGTCCGCTGCCCTGGCGGCAGCGGATGCCGATCCACTGGACCTGGTCAAAGCGAAAGCGGCGGCTGATGTCGAGGTGGCCACCGGCGCTCCGGAGGCTGCGTTCGACCGCCTGATCGCGGTGGTTCAGGCCAGCAGCGGGGACGACAAGGGCGCGGCTCGAGACGCCGTTATCGAACTGTTCGCGCTGGTGGGCGACGCCGATCCCGCGGTGATCGCGGCGCGGACCAAACTGGCCAACGCCTTGTTCTGATCAGCCCAGGACGGTCCGAAGGCGCTCCTCGCGCAACTGTGTCACTTCCGGCTCCTCGATGAACGTGAGCCGGGTGCCCGCCGCCCATCCGAGCAGGAGGTCGGCGATCTGCGGGTTGCGCGCGAGGCATGGCCCGTGCAGGTAGGTGCCGATCACATGACCGGCCGTGGCGCCCTCGGAGCCGTCGCCGTTCCCGATACCGCTGCGGACGACTCCCAGGGCCGTCGCGTCGGGTCCGAGGTGGGTGGCGCCGGCGTGATTCTCGTAGCCGGTGAGGATCTGGTCCAGCGGATCCTTGGCCGTTGCGGCCAGCTCTCCCACCGCTCGCTTGGGCAGACGGTCGGTGCGGATGTCGAGGATCTCGAGCCCTGGGGTCGGGGTGCTCGTGGAGTCCGGGAAGTACTCGCCGAGCAGTTGATAGCCCGCGCAGATCGCGAGGACGGCCGCGCCGTTGTCGGCGGCCCTCTTGAGGGCTCCGTCGGCGCGCAAAGCGGAGGCGGCAGCGGTCTGGGCGCTGTCCTCGCCGCCGCCGAGCACGTAGAGATCGGCGGCCTCGGGCACGGGGTCGCCGGGATCGACCTGCACGACGTCGACCTCCAGGCCGTGCAGCCGAGCGCGGTGCTGCAGAGCCATCACGTTGCCCCCGTCACCGTAGGTTCCCAACAGGGTCGGATAGATCGACACCAAGGTGATGCTCATGACTGCTCCGCTGAGGTGCGCAGGTGGTGGAAGGCGGTGTAGGTGGCTGCGCAATCGACGACATCGAGGTCCCGCATACCCGGCGGCAGCGGTGCCCCCGGAGCGTAGGGATCCTCGATCACGACGTGCTCGACGCCGGCGTGCAGAAGTCGTACGGCCAGGTCGCGGCGGCGATCGCCGGTGGCCACCACTACCCGTCCGCGCAGGCGTTCGAAGGGCACGTCCCACAGCCATGAGGGATCCCGGCCGTCGGCGGCGTTGCTGTTGATGGTCACGATGACGGGGGTGGGTGCTGGTGGCATGACATCTACGAGTTCGGACCACCCTGCGGGGTTCTTTGCCAGCAGCAGGCGGATGGTCAATTCGCCCACTTTGATGACGGCGTAACGGCCGGAGACCGATTCGACACCTGCCATCCGCCGTGCGGATTCGGCCGGGTCCAGACCGAGTGCGACCGTGGCGACCAGCGCGAGTGCGCCATTGGCCGCGTTGAAGCGTCCCGGGAGGCGCAGGTGCAGTTCGTAGCGCCCACCGTCCGGGCCGTGCACGACGCCGTGGTCGCCAGCCCATTGCAGGGTCCACTGCGGCTCCGGGCGGGCGAATCCGCAGTTCGGGCAGCCCCAGGATCGATCGTCGCGGTGCAACAGCGCGCCACAGTCCAGGCAGACTGCGGAGTCCGCTGTCCAGACCTGTCCGGCGGCCACCCAGATGACGTGCGGTGCGTGCCGTGCCGCCCACACGATGGACGGGTCGTCGGCGTTCGCGACGACGGTCGTGGTGGCGGCGTCGCCCAGCATGTCGCGCCAGCGGCGAGCGACCATGGCCACTTCGTTCATGCGGTCGAGCTGATCGCGGCTGAGGTTGCCGAGCAGGACCACACGCGGCTGCGTGGCGGTGAAGATCGCCGGCAGGTAGGCCTCGTCGACCTCGAGCACTGCTGTGGCGTCCGGGTCCCCACTGGCCAGCGTCACCGCCACCCCGGAGGTCATGTTCGCCCCCGTGTGCTGGCTGATGACCGGACCGGCCTGCTCGACCGCCGTGGCCAGCAGGCGGGTCGTCGAGGTCTTGCCATTGGTGGCGCTCACCAGAGCGGCGACCCGGCCGCCGGCGAGATCACTGATCGCGTCCGGGGCCAATCGCAGGATCACCCGGCCACCGATCACCATTCCTTCACCGCGGCCCATGCGTCGGGACAACGATGAGGTCAGCAGACCGAGTCGGGCAGCAGCGCGAGTTCGTGCGGGCACTGTCACATCAGCGACTCTACGCGCAGGTGCATCCTGTGCCACCCTTACTCCCTGTGGACGACACCAGACTGCGCGCCGCGAACTTCCCCGCGTTGCGGGCCCACCAGGCCGCGTGCGTGGAGGTGTTCGAAGCCCACCCCGGTGCCGCGCGCTACCACTTCGTGCTGCCGCCCGGGGCGGGCAAGACGTTGTTGGGTGCCGTGCTGGCCCAGCGGATCGGCCGTAAGGTGCTGGTGCTCGTGCCCAATACCGCCATTCAGGACCAGTGGCTGCGGCTGTGGACCGATGCCGGTGGGGTGTCAGTGGGCGACGACAGATCGCTTGCCGCGGACGTGACGGTTCTGACCTACCAGGCGTTGGCGACCTTCGACGACGAGAAGGACTCCCAGACCTCGCCGATCGCGCGACTGCACCCGAACGCGCTGGAGGTCATCGACGCGTTGCACGGCGGGGAGCCGTTCACGCTCGTGCTCGACGAGGCGCACCACTTGGCCGCCACGTGGGGTCAGTTGCTGGCGGAGGTGCTCGAACAGGCGCACTCGGGGCGGTCGGACGGCCCTGTCGTCGTGGCCCTCACGGCGACGCCGCGGGAGTCGCTGTCGGTGGCGGAGGCGGACCTGGTCGAGGGCTTGTTCGGGCCGGTCCTTTTCGCGGTGAGCACTCCCGCGCTGGTGCGGGACGGGGTCCTGGCGCCGTACCGGGAGTTCGGGTGGTTCGTCACGCCCACCCCGGGCGAACAGGACTACCTGGCCCAGTCCGCGCTGCGCTGGCGCGAACTCATCTCCTCAGTGACCTCCGACGGGTTCGCGCAGCCCGGGCTGCTGGAGTACTTGGACTCGACCTGGGTGGCGCACGAGGGTGTCTCCTGGAGCCACATCGAGCGCACCCGCCCGGAACTGGCGCGGGCGTTGGTCCGCGGGTCGCATACCGGTCTGCTCGCCTTGCCCGAAGGTGCCCGCGTGCGCGACGAGCACAGGCAGAACCTGGACTCCGAGGACTGGGCGGCGATCCTCTCCGACTACGGCAAGACCGTCCTGGCCGACGCCGCGTCGCCGGCATGGGAGCAACTGCGGGCCGGGATGGCGTCGGTGGGGTGGACACTCACGCGCAACGGCGCCAGGCGCGGTCAATCGCCGGTCGATCGGGTGCTGGCCCGCAGCGCGGCGAAGTCGGTGGCGGCGGGCTTCGTCATCTCCCAGGAACACCAGGTGCGCGGTGAGGACCTTCGCGCGATCGTGCTCACTGACTTCGAGAACGTCGGGCCGACGCCGTCCGCG
Organism: Actinomycetota bacterium; assembly: GCA_020636995.1. Lineage (GTDB taxonomy): Bacteria > Actinomycetota > Actinomycetes > S36-B12 > UBA10799 > JADKAV01. The sequence continues at coordinate 235,594 of JACJWU010000002.1, forward strand.
GACCTGCGCACCGTGTTGGGCCGCCACGCCGGCTCGGCCTGGGAGGCCCTCACCGAGGTGCAACGTGCGAATCCGGGATTGCGGGTGGTCCTGGTGACGGGCAGCTCGGTGGGTGGGACGCGAGAGGTGCTCGAGTCACTGACGCATGAAGGGACGGCCGTGGTGGCCCGGGATGACGGGTTGTGCCGTCTCGAGGGGTTCTCCGGTCCGCGGGAGTGGGTCCCGTTCCTGACCGAAGCGTTCCAGGCCGGGCGGATCGACGTCCTCGTCGGTACGCGTGGGCTGCTCGGCGAGGGGTGGGACGCCCCGGCCGCCAACGTGGTCATCGACCTCACGGCTGCCACGACCTCCACCGCGGTGGTGCAGATCCGAGGAAGGGCCATCCGCCGGGACCCGCAGCGTCCGGACAAACTCGCGCACGTCTGGTCGGTCGCCGCCGTCGATGACACCCACCCCCGCGGAGACCTCGACTATCGCCGACTCGTGAACAAGCACCGGGGTTACCTCGCACCCGACGATCAGGGCCGGATCATCGCGGGGGTCGAGCACCTCGACTCCCGCTGCAACGCCTTCGCCCCGCCTACTGCCGAGATCCGCAATGCGATCAACGCGGACGCCCTCGCCGCCGCCGGGCGGCTGCACGAGAGTCGGGACAACTGGCGGATCGGCACCCCCTACCGCGATGTGGTCGAGGTGGCGGTGCGGGTGCGGGCGCCGCGGTCCATCGGGGTGCCCGAGGTCGCGGTGCGGACATCCCCGGGATGGCCGTGGATCGCAGGTCTGATCGGTGCGACCGGGGGTGGCACGGTGGCCGCGGTGGCCGGTGCGCCGACCGCCGGCACGGGGGCCATGGTTGCGGTGGGGGCAGGGGTGGGGTGGTTGGCGCAGAGTCTGGCGGGAAGGGCCCGGGCATCGCGCATCGCGGCACGTCTGGGTGCCGACGGGATGCTGGTGGCGTTCGGCCGAGCCGTGGCCGAGTCGATGTCTGCGGGACTCGCTACGCAGGTGCAGGTCGATCCGGATGCCGCCGGACAGTGGTCGGTCCGGCTCGATGACGCGACAGCCGACCAGTCGACGGCGTTCGCCCAGGCCGTCGAGCAGATCCTCAGTCCTGTGGATTTTCCCCGGTACGTGATCTCTCGGCGGGTCAGCCGCCGTGCGGTGATGTGGCATGCGGTGCCGGACGCCTTCGGAGTGAACAAGGCGAGTGCGGGTGCCTTCGCCCAGCAGTGGTTCGGGTACGTCTCCCGGGGTGACCTGCTCTACACGGGGTCGCCGGAGGGGGCCGGAGTCGCCGAGTCGGTGCGCGGGTTGGATCCGCTGGAACTGACCACGGCGATGTACTCGCAATGGGAGTAGGGCTGTGGTCTTTGTGACGAAGTTGCGAAGGCCTGAGTGCCGATTGTTGCGTTGTTGTTGGCTCTGGGGTGGGTGAGTTCATTCGGTCAGTGCAACAGCGATGTCTTCTTCGAGGACCTTGGTGAGGTGCTCGATTGGTGTGAGCCAGCCTAGGGCTTTGCGGGGCCGGTTGTTCATCAGGTCTTCGATCTCGTCAAGGTCCTCGCGGCTGTAGGTGGATAGGTTGCCGCCTTTGGGCAGGAATTCGCGTAGTAGTCCGTTGGTGTTCTCGTTGGTGGGCCGTTCCCAGGGGCTGTGGGGGTCGCAGAAGTAGACCTGAACGCCGGTGGTCGTGGTGATCTCAAGGTGGCGGGCCATTTCGCTGCCCTGGTCCCAGGTGACGCTCTTGCGCATTCGGGCAGGCATCCGGCGGATCGCTTTGATCATCTCGTCGCGGACTTCCTCGGCGCCGTGCCGTTCGGGAAGGTGCAGCAGCATCACGTACCGGCTGCACCGGTCGACCAGCGTGCCCACCGCGGTCTTGTTCGCCTCACCGGTGATCAGATCACCTTCCCAATACCCGGGAACCGCCCGGCCCAGGGCCTCCTCGGGACGGTCCACGATCGGCACCATGTCCGGGATCCGGGGGGTGCGCTGGCTGGCGTGGCGTTGGGGACGTCGCACGCGGCGCCCGGTACGCAGGCGGGCCTTGAGCTCGCGTTTCAATCCGCCGGCGCCGCGCACGTAGATCGCCTGGTAGATCGCCTCGTGGCTGATCGTCATCTCCGGATCCTTCCCATGCATCAGCCGAAGCCGATTCGCGATCTGTTCAGGGCTCCACCGTTTCGTCAGTTTCCGCTGCACGTACCCGCGCAGCACCGGGTGGGGTGTACCAAGGATTCCGGACAGGGTCCCCACTTAGGAGAGGATGCCTAGCATGTCCGGAAGTCGTCGTAAGTTCAGTGCGCAGTTCAAGGCCGAGGCGGTGCAGTTGGTGCTGCAGTCCGGTGACCCGATCGCCCAGGTCGCCCGGGATCTGCAGATCAACGAGGGCACTCTCGGGAACTGGGTGGCCCGGTGGCGGGAGGAGAACCCCGAACCCGAACCCGAGCTCAACCCCATGGAGCGGGCCCGGCTGCGGGAACTGGAGGACCAGAACCGCAAACTGAAGATGGAAAACGAGTTCCTAAAAAAAGCAGCGGCCTTCTTCGCCCAGACGCAGCAGTAGCCCAGCGCTGCCTGGTGATCGACGCGGAGAAGGCCAGCTATCCGATCACGATGATGTGCCGGCTGCTGGACGTGCCCCGCTCCACCTACTACGACTGGGCCGGCCAGGCCGACACCGTGACCGCGACCGCGGCCCGGCGCGCCGCAGTGGCCGAGGCGGTGGAGTCGGTGTTCGACGAGTACCGGCAGACCTACGGCTGCCGGCGGATCGCGCACGTGCTGAACACCGAACGCGGGATGCCGGTCAGTGTCGGCACGGTCGCGGACGTCATGCGCGAACGGGGCCTTGTTGCCGTGCAGCCACGGGCATACAAGACCACCACCCAGGCCGACCCCGACGCCGAACACCCCACGGATGCGATCGGCCGGGACTTCACCGCCGACGCCCCCGGGGCCCGGCTGGTCGGCGACATCACCTACTTGCGCACTGGGCAGGGCTGGCTGTACCTGGCCACCGTGATCGACCTGTGCACCCGGATGGTGGTGGGCTGGGCGATCGCCGACCACATGCGCGCCAGCCTGGTCGTCGACACTCTGAAGATGGCCTCTGACGGCGGCTACCTGGCCCCCTGCGCGGTGTTCCACTCCGACCGGGGCAGCCAGTACACCTCCGACGCGTTCGCCAGCTGCTGCACCACCCTCGGCGTGACCCGCAGCATGGGACGCACCGGCGTGTGCTTCGACAACGCGGCCGCCGAGAGCTGGTTCGCGACCCTGAAGAACGAGATGTACCACCGGCACTGGTTCCCCACCCACGCCCGCGCACGGCACGCCGTGGCCGAGTACATCGAGGTGTTCTACAACCGCAAACGACACCACTCAACCCTGGGCTACCGCACACCGTGGCAGGCCTGGACCGAACACTGCGCTGCCCGGCCGGCAGCATGATCAACAACCACAGGCCGTGTCCGAAATGCTTGACACACCCCACGGGTTCTCGTCCAGTTTGCGCGGCTTCGGCCGCTGGCGTTGGGAATCGGCGCGTTCCTGAGCCTTCGACGCCGAGTAGCCACGACGCTGGTTGGCCGGGCCCACGTCGCTGGGACGGCGGTTGCGCGCCAACTCCCGGCCCACGGTGCTTCGGTGACAACCCACATCCCGCGCGATCTGCGCGTTGTTGTCCCCGGCGGCGATCCCCGCCTGAATCCGGATCCGCTGATCCAGCGTCAGGGCGCCATCTTCATTGCTCTGCGGTCGAGGTTTCACACCGCCACGCTGACGTACCCATCCACGCCCGATCGATTCCGACACGCCAGCAGCCGCCGCCGCTGCCAGCACCCCCACCCCTTGCGCCCACACTGCCCAAAACAGGTCTTCCACACTCCGCGGAGTCCGTGAACGTCCCACGCAACACACCCACTCTCGATGCTGGACTGTTGCACTGACCCCTAGAACTCACCGTGGCATCACCCCGCACCTTCGTCACAAACCGGCCCGAGGCACTGACACCTTCGTCACAATCGCACTCTTTGGCGCTCGGTCCATCCGATCATTCCGGCGAAAGCCACACCGCGCCCAGCGGCGGCACCGAGATCGATGCGCTGAACGGGCGTCCGTGCCACTCCCAGTCGTCGGCGTCCACACCCCCGAAGTTGCCCACCCCACTGCCGCCGTACTCGTGCGCGTCGGTGTTGAGCACCTCGCGCCAGCGCCCACCCTGCGGCAGGCCGATGCGGTAGTCGAAGTGCGGGACCGCGCTGAAGTTGACCACGCACACCAGCAGGTCGCCGCTGTCACTGCGGCGGATCCAGGAGAAGGTGTTCCCGCCGGCGTCGTTGGCGTCGATCCACTCGAAGCCACCAGGATCCACGTCGAGACTCCACAGGGCCGGGTTCGCGCGGTACTCAGCGTTGAGGTCGCACACGAGTCGGCTCAACGCCTCGTGGTCGGGCTGGTCGAGCAGCCACCAGTCGAGACTGCGGCCCTCCGACCACTCGGACTCCTGACCGAACTCCTGGCCCATGAAGAGAAGTTGCTTGCCGGGGTGGGCCCACATGTAGGCGAGGAACGCGCGGAGGTTGGCGCGCTTCTGCCAGTGGTCGCCGGGCATCTTCGACAGCAATGATCCTTTGCCGTGCACGACCTCGTCGTGCGAGATCGGCAACACGTAGTTCTCGCTCCAGGCGTAGACCAGCGCGAACGTCATCTCGTTGTGGTGGTACTGGCGGTGGATCGGCTCGCGCGACACGTAGTCCAGCGAGTCGTGCATCCAGCCCATGTTCCACTTCAAGCCGAACCCGAGGCCGCCCAAGTGGGTCCCGCGGGTCACCCCCGGCCATGCCGTCGACTCCTCGGCGACAGTGAACGCGCCGGGCTCCCGCTTGTAGACGGTGGCGTTCATCTCCTGCAGGAACTGCACCGCGTCGAGGTTCTCGCGCCCCCCGTACGCGTTCGGTGACCATTCGCCGTCATTGCGTGAGTAGTCGAGGTACAGCATGGAGGCCACAGCGTCCACCCGCAGGCCGTCGATGTGGAACTCCTCGCACCAGTAGACGGCGTTCGCGACCAGGAAGTTGCGGACCTCCGGCCGGCCGAAGTCGAAGACGTAGGTGCCCCAGTCCGGGTGCTCGCCGCGGCGGGGGTCGGCGTGTTCGTACAAGGGGGTTCCGTCGAAGCGGGCAAGGGCGAACTCGTCCTTCGGGAAGTGCGCCGGGACCCAGTCGACGATGATGCCGATCCCGGCCTGATGCAGTCGGTCGACCAGGTAGCGGAAGTCGTCGGGGTTGCCGAAACGTGCGGTGGGTGCGTAATACGCGCTGACCTGGTAGCCCCACGATCCGCCGAAGGGGTGCTCCATGACGGGCAGGAACTCCACGTGGGTGAACCCGTGCGCCACCACGTAGTCGGTGAGTTCCTCGGCCAGTTGCCGGTAGGACAGGCCCTGTCGCCATGAGCCGAGGTGCACCTCGTAAATGCTCATCGGCGAGGCATGTGCGGGTCGCTCGGCCCGCTCGGTCATCCAGGTGGAATCGCCCCACCGGTAGCCGGAGGCGAAGACGACCGAGGCGGTGGCCGGAGGGACCTCGGTGGCCTGCGCCATCGGGTCGGCCTTGAGCCGACGCACACCGTCGCGGCCGATGATCTCGTACTTGTACCGGGTGCCCGGTCCGATCTCGGGGACGAACACCTCCCACACGCCGCTGGAACCCAGCGAACGCATCGGGGTGGAGGTGCCGTTCCAGTAGTTGAAGTCACCGACCACCCGCACGCCCTGTGCGTTGGGTGCCCAGACCGCGAAAGCCACGCCGTGCACGGGACCGTTCGGGGTCTCGTAGACGTGCGCGTGGGCGCCGAGCACCTCCCACAGCTGTTCGTGCCGGCCCTCGGCGATGAGGTGCTGGTCCACCTCGCCCAGGGTGGGCAGGAAGCGGTACGGGTCGTCAGCGGGCAGTTTGTCGCCGCCGTACGCCACGGCCAGCCGGTAGTCCGGAACCGTGGTCATCGGCAACTCGGCCACCCAGACCCCCGAGTACTCGTGCTGCATGGGGAAGCGATCCTCCCCGACGACCACGTCCACCTCGGTCGCGTCCGGGCGCAGCACCCGCACCGTGACGCCGTCGGCGTCGACGTGGGCGCCGAGCACCTGGTGCGGTTGGCTGTGGGTGCCGTCGACCAGGGCGGCCAGTGCAGCGGTGTCTACCTTGATCATTCAGATCACTCCCGGTCGGATGGACATGATGTGGGCGCATGACAGGTGCGGGTCGAGGCGCACGAAGTTGTTGGCGGACCACGCGAAACTCTGGCCGCTGATGAGGTCCTGGGCGACGAAGCGGTCGTGCCAGTCGAGGCCCAGCGCGGGCATGTCGACGTGCAGCGTGGCCTCGCGCGGCCCGAACGGATCCAGCGTCACGACCATGAGCAGCGTGTCATCACCATCGCGTTTGCTGAAGGCGATCATGCGGTCGCTGTCGATCTGATGGAACACGATGTGCCGCAACTGCTGCAGGGCGCGGTGCTTGCGGCGGATGTCGTTGAGTTGCGTGATGTACGGAACCAGGGTCCTGCCGCGCTTCTCCGCGTCCTGCCACTTGCGCGGCCGGTACTGGAACTTCTCGGAATCGAGGTACTCCTCGCTGCCCGGCCGGACCGCCACGTGCTCGAAGAGTTCGTAGCCGCTGTACACGCCCCAACTCGGGGACATGGTGGCCGCCAAGGTCGCGCGGATGGCGAAAGCGGCCGGCCCGCCGTACTGCAGGTACGCATGCAGGATGTCGGGGGTGTTCACGAAGAAGTTGGGGCGCATGTACGCCGACGACGGTCCGCTCAACTGACGCAGGTACTCCTCGAGTTCCCACTTCTCGTTGCGCCACGTGAAGTACGTGTAGGACTGGTCGAAGCCCACTTCCGCGAGCGCTCGCATCATCGGGGGACGGGTGAACGCCTCTGCGAGGAACAGCACGTCGGGGTCGGTGCGCTTGATCTCGTTGATCACGTGGTCCCAGAACCGCACAGGCTTCGTGTGCGGGTTGTCCACGCGGAAGATCCGCACACCGTGGTCCATCCAGTAGCGCAGGATCCGCAGGACCTCGTCGGTCAGTCCGGCGGGGTCGCCGTCGAACCACAGCGGGTAGATGTCCTGGTACTTCTTGGGCGGGTTCTCCGCGTACGCGATCGTGCCGTCGGCGCGGACCGTGAACCACGGCTTGCCGGCTGTCGCCCAGGGATGGTCGGGGGCGGCCTGCAGAGCGAAGTCCAGTGCCACCTCCATGCCGAGATCCTTGGTGCGCGCGACGAACTTGTCGAAGTCGTCGATCGTGCCCAGATCCGGGTGGACGGTGTCGTGACCGCCGGCCGACGACCCGATGGCCCAGGGTGAGCCGGGGTCGTCCGGGCCGGGGGTGAGGGTGTTGTTGGGCCCCTTGCGGTTGACCGTTCCCACCGGATGGATGGGGGGCAGATACACGACATCGAACCCCATCGCGGCGATGGCCGGCAGGCGTTTCTGCGCGTCCGCGAACGTGCCGCTGCGGGGTGGGTCCATCTGCGCCCCCTCGCTGCGTGGGAACAGTTCGTACCACGATCCGAACAATGCGCGACGGCGATCGGCGTACACCGGCCAGGGGCCGCACGGCGACTCGAGGTCCCGGATCGGATGGTCGCGCAGCATGCGCCACAAGGTTTCGTCCAGTCCGGCGGCAAGACGCTCCTCGGGGGTCAGGGAGACGTCGCGCAGGCCCGCGATGGCCTTGCTGATGAGGGTCTGGTCGGGGACGTCCGCGCGGGACAGGACCCGGGCCCCCTCCTCGAGCTCGAGTTCGACGTCCACGCCCGCGGGGATCTTCACCTCGGCCCGGTGGCGCCACGTCCCGAGGATGTCGCTGTAGGCGACGATGGTGAAGGACCACGCACCTTCGGTGTTGGGCCGGAAGTTGCCGTCCCAGAGGTCGGTGCCGTTGTCGCGCGGAACCATGGGGGTCCGCACAGTGCGGCCCTGGGGGTCGGTGGCCACCAGGTCGACGCCGAGGGAGTCGTGGCCCTCGCGGAAGGCCACGCAGTTGACCATCACCAGCTCGCCGACGACGGCTTTGACCGGGCGACGGCCACCCTCGACACGCGGCCACACGTCGAGGACGGGGAACCGGCCGGTCAGCGTCTGTGGTGCCGTGAGGTTGTTCGAGGGCAGGGTGTTCCAGTAGTCGACGGCTTCGGTGGACGGGGCTCCCGAGCCTTCCTGGGTGGTGTTGTCACGCACGACTTCGACGGTAGTCGCTGAGGTGGACGGTTGGCGCGGCGCGTCCACGGCCTAGTCCTCCGGAAGCACCTCGGCCACAACGATCGAGTAGCAGGGGACCTTGACGCCCGCCGAGGGATCGACCCCGGTCAGGGTCACGTCCTCGCTGGCGAGCACGACCCGCGCGGGCATGGGGAATGTCATTTCCACCGGCTCGGGTCCGGTGTTCAGGCAGAGCAGGACTGACGGGTCTCCGGTGAACATGGCCTGTACGACGCGCACGTCAGGGTTGTTCCATTGCTCGGAGGTCAGAACCGTCCCCTCCTCGTTGAACCAATGCAGATCATCCGGCGAGGGATGGATCTCAGGGCGCAGAACGGAGTAGCGGTCGCGGATCTGCAACAGCAACTTCGTCCATTCGATGAGGTCCTCGTCGAGGGCGCCCCAATCCGTCCAGGACAACTCGTTGTCCTGGCAGTAGACGTTGTTGTTGCCCTGTTGGGTCCGGCCCGACTCGTCGCCGGACAGGATCATCGGGGTGCCCGCCGAGAGGATCAAGGTGGCCAGCAACGACCGCTGCCGGGCCCGGCGGTTCTTGAGCACATCGGGGTCGTCGGTGGGACCTTCCGCTCCGCCGTTCCAACTGCGGTTGTCGTTGCTGCCGTCGTTGTTGTTCTCGCCGTTGGCCTCGTTGTGCTTCTCGTTGTACGACACCAGATCGGCCAGGGTGAAGCCGTCGTGCGCGGTGATGAAGTTGATCGAGTGGTACGGCCGACGGCCGTTGTGGGCGAAGCGGTCCGCCGAGCCGGTGAGGCGGGCACCGAGCTCGGACAGTGACCCGATCGATCGCCACGTGTCGCGCACCGTGCCCCGGAAGACGTCGTTCCACTCCGCCCACGGCCCGGGGAAGTTGCCGGCCTGGTAGCCGCCGATCCCGATGTCCCAGGGCTCGGCGATGAGTTTCACTTGCGAAAGCACGGGGTCCGCGGCCATGGCCGACAGGACCGGCGCCCACGTCGTGACCATCGCGGAGGTCCTCGCCAAGGTGGAGGCGAGATCGAAGCGGAAACCGTCGACGTGCAGGTCGGTCACCCAGTAGCGCAAGGAGGAGAGGATCAACTCGACCATGCGCGGCGATTCCGCCCGGATCGCATTGCCGCATCCGGTGGGGTTGTCGTACATCCCGCCGTCGAGCATCCAGTACGTGTCGGCGTTCGCCGAGCCCTTCCATGCCAGCGTGGGTCCGAGATGGTCGCCCTCTGCTGTGTGGTTGTACACGACGTCGACGATCACTTCGAGTCCGGCGGCGTGTAGGGCATCGGCCATGTCCCGAAACTCGGCGATCTGCTCGCCGCGTTGACCACCGGCCGCGTAGGCGGCGTGGGGTGCGAAATACCCGATCGGGTTGTAGCCCCAATAGTTGGTCAGCCCGCGGCCCAGCAGCATGGGCTCCGGGACGTAGTGCTGAACGGGCAGCAGTTCGATGCTTGTGACGCCCAGGTCGACGAGGTAGTCGATCACCGGCTCCTGTGCGAGCCCCGCGTAGGAGCCACGAAGCTCCTCCGGGATGCCCGGGTGCAACTTGGTGAACCCCTTGACGTGGGTCTCATAGATGACCGTGCGGTCCCACGGTATGCGCGGCGGCGCGTTGGGCGTCGCCGGCAGTGGCGGCACGTACACGCTGTGTGGGACGAAAGGGGAGGAGTCCGCGTCGTCGATGAGTTCCGGATCCTGCATCTGGTACGAGTGGATCGCGTCGTTGACGTGCAACTCCCCGGTCATCGACAGGGCGTACGGGTCGACCAGCAGTTTCGCGGGGTTCAGCCGCAGGCCGTACTGCGGTTCCCACGGTCCGGACACCCGGAAGCCGTAGGTCGCGCCCCTCTCGGGTTCGGCGAACTCGCCGGTCCAGTGACCGTAGGGACCGGGGGTCAGATCCACCCTGGTTCCCGACTCGGTGAACTCGATCTCCACCCGGTCGGCGGCCGGGGCGAAGTAGTTGACTGTGGCACGCCCGGGGTTGTCCGCATCCGGCCGGAGGCCCATCGGCGGCAAACCCTCCGGCGTGCGCATGTTCCTCCAGTCGCCGGACCTCTCGACGTCGAGGTCCACCCCCTGAGGTTAGCCTGCCGTGGTAGGCGAAGGAGGCCGGTGTGGACGAAGCAGGTGCAGGCGGCACGCAACTCGTGACGGTGGAAGTGAGTGACGGCGTGGCGTTGATCATGCTGCAGCGTCCCCCCATGAACGCACTGTCTGTGGCGGTGCAGTCCCAGGTGGCGGCTGCGGCCCGCGAAGTTGATCAGCGCCGGGACGTCGCCGCGGTGGTGGTCTACGGCGGCCCGAAGGTCTTCGCCGCGGGCGCCGACGTCAAGGAGATGGCCGAGTGGGACCACGCGACCATGGTGGAGCGCTCGACCGCACTGCAGGCGGCGTTCACCGCTGTGACTGAGATCGGCAAGCCCACCATCGCCGCGATCACCGGCTACGCCCTCGGCGGCGGGCTGGAACTGGCTCTGTGTTGCGACTTCCGGGTCTGCGCGGACAACGCCAAACTGGGGCTTCCGGAGATCCAACTGGGGATCATCCCCGGCGCCGGCGGCACCCAGCGGTTGCCGCGGCTGATCGGCCCGGCGAGGGCCAAAGAGATGATCTTCTCGGGTCGCCACGTGAAGGCCGATGAGGCGTTGCGGATCGGACTCGTGGACGCGGTGGTGCCGGTGGATTCGGTCCGGGACGAGGCCATCGCCTGGGCAAGCCGTTACGTGGGCGGACCCGCTCTGGCCCTGCGTGCCGCCAAGACCGCGGTCGATCGGGGGCTCGAGGTGGACCTGCGCAGCGGCTTGGAGTTCGAGCGACAGCAGTTCGCAAGTCTGTTCGCCACGCATGACCGAACAATCGGTATGGGCACTTTCCTGGAATCCGGGCCCGGCCAGGCGACGTTCGAAGGACGATGACCACATGACCCCACCGACGGCTGAGCAGATCCAGCAGGCCTGGGAAGATCCCAAGTTGGCCAACCTCCTGTACCACGACTGGGAGGCCGACACCTATGACGACAAATGGTCCATCTCGTTCGACGAGCGTTGCATCTCGTACGCCACGGACCGCTTCCGAAACGTCGCCGGCGAGCAGGGCTGGCCCTATGGCAGCGCGCTCGAACTCGGCTGTGGAACCGGATTCTTCCTGCTCAATCTCAAGCTCGGCGGTGTACTCGACGACGGTCACGTGACAGACCTTTCGCCGGGCATGGTCGATGTCGCCAAGCGCAACGGCACGCACCTGGGGTTCGAGCTCGAGGGGCGCGTGGCTGACGCGGAGACCCTGCCGTACCCGGACGAGTCCTTCGATCTGGTGATCGGGCACGCCGTCCTGCATCACATCCCGGACCTCGAGCAGGCGCTGCGCGAGGTAATGCGGGTGCTGAAGCCGGGCGGCCGGTTCGTGTTCGCCGGCGAGCCGACCGCGAAGGGCGACTTCGTCGCGCGCAAGTTGTCCCAGCTGACGTGGAGTGCGGCCAAGCGGATCACGCACCTGCCCGGTCTGCGGGACAGGTACGCGCGCTCGGACGCCGAACTCGACGAGTCCTCACGTGCGGCGGTGCTGGAGGCGGTGGTCGACATCCACACCTTCGACCCCACGGAACTGCGTCAGATGTGTGAGCGGGTCGGGGCAGTGGACGTGTCCACCGTCACCGAGGAGTTCACGGCCTCCTGGTTCGGATGGCCGGTGCGCACGGTGGAGGCAGCTGTGAAGCCGGGGGCCCTGGGCTGGAAGTGGGCCTACTTCGCGTACGGGACATGGCTCGCGCTGTCCGCGCTGGACGCGAAGGTGTTCAACAAGATCGTGCCTGCGCAGTACTTCTACAACGTGAGTGTGACCGGAATCAAGGCGTGACCCGGGATCCGCGCAACGCCCGCTTCCTCACCTGGTCCTCGCTGCGCTGGGTGGTCCGCAACCGCGCCTGGTCGTGGTGGTACCTCGTGCGCTATTGGCGCTTCTTCTGGCTGAAGGTCCGTAACCCGCACATCATCACCGAGGGGTTCGTGTTCATCGGCAAGCGTGCCGAACTGTACGCACGCAAGGGATACGGGCAACTGATTCTGGGGCGGTGGGTGCACATCGGCGAGGAGAACCGGCTGCGTGTGCACGAAGGCACGCTGCGGGTGGGGGACAAGACGGTCTTCGGCCGGGACAACACGATCAACACGTATCTGGACATCGAGATCGGCGGCAGTTGCATCGTGGCCGACTGGGTGTACGTGTGCGATTTCGACCACGTCTCCGAGGACGTGAACCTTCCGATCAAGGATCAGGGCATCGTGAAGGCCCCGGTGCGCATCGGCCCGGACTGCTGGCTGGGAACCAAGGTCACCGTGACCCGGGGAACGATGGTCGGACCGGGGTGTGTGCTGGCTGCCAACTCCGTGGTGCGGGGGGCGATCCCGCCCAAGTCGGTCGTCGGGGGGGTGCCCGGCCGCATCCTCAAGGACCGGCAGGCAGCCTACGACGCGGCCGCCGCCCGTCGGGAGGCGCTGGCCGACATCGCCCGCAAAACCCGGGTTGCCGCCGAGGAGCACAGCCAGGGCGGCTGACGCGATCCGGCAAAGGTTCTGCGCGGCCACGCTTTCCGGCTACCCTGATCGCCATGACCGGGCACTCCGAATTCGAGGCCCTCGAGGCGGCGCTGCCCGACATGGCGCGCACCTTCGTGGCCGACCAGAACGCCCCCCACTGTCTGGTGGTGGTGCCCAGCATGACCTTCAACCAGGATCTGCTGCGCAACGTGGTCGGCGTCGAGCACTACGAGGAACGCATGCTCGCCATGCTCCTGCAACTGCACACGCCGCAGATCCACGTCGTCTACTGCTCCAGTGCGACCATCTCCGAGGAGATCGTCGAGTACTACCTGAGCCTGATCCCCGGGGTGCCCATGTCGCACTCGCGCCCGCGGCTCACCATGGTCAGTTGCGACGACCTGTCGCCCCGGCCGCTGACCGAGAAGTTGCTGGAACGTCCAGGCTGTCTGCGCCGGATCCATGACGAGTTGGCCCGTTCGAAAGCCGGCGCGATCGTGTGCATGAACACCACAGACCTGGAGCGCAAACTGGCCGTCGAACTCGGGATCCCGCTGTTGGGCAACCCACCCGACCTGGACCACCTGGGCTCCAAGTCGGGCAGCCGGGAGATGTTCCGCGAGGCGGGCATCGACTTCCCCGCCGGCTTCGAGCATCTGCGGTCCATGGATGAGGTCGTGCAGGCGCTCGCGGCGCTGAAGCGTGACCACCCGGGCGTGCACACCGGCGTTGTCAAACTCGAGGAGGGGTTCTCGGGGGAGGGCAACGCGCTGTACCGCTACGAGCACGGCGAGGACGAGGAGGCGATCCGTGCGGCCTTGCCGAAGCACCTGAAGTGCCAGGCTCCCGCGGAGACCTACGAGAGCTTCAGCGCCCGGTTCGAGATCATGGGAGGGATCGTCGAGGAGTACGTGGACGGGGTGAGCGCCTCGCCGTCGGGCCAGGGGTACATCGGTCCGCTCGGGACGTTGCGTGCGCTGTCCACCCACGACCAGTTGCTCGGCGGGGCGGACGGGCAGGTGTTCGAAGGGTCCACGTTCCCGGCCGCGAAACGGTACCGGCGGCGCGTGCAGGACGACATGATGCAGGTGGGTGAGGTCCTGCAGGCCCGCGGTGCCAGGGGCCGCTTCGCGGTGGACTTCGTCGAGGCCGGCGACCGGTTGTGTGCGATCGAGATCAACCTGCGCAAGGGCGGAACCACCCACCCCATGTTGACCATGGCGGTCATCACCGAGGGGCATTACGACCCGGTCACCGGCGTCTTCCGCTCGGGCAACGGCATGGAGAAGTGCTACTACGCCACGGACAACCTGCGTGCCGACGAGTATCGCGGCATCCTGGTGGGCGAATTGCTCGACGCCGCCATCAACCGCCGACTGATCTTCGACCCGGTGACCGAGCGGGGGTGCGTCTTCCACATGCTCGGAGCGCTGTCGGAGTACGGCAAGGTCGGGGTCACCTGTATCGCCGACACGCTAGAAGAAGCGATCACGGATTATCGTGCCGTGGTTGACATGATGGGCGAACTGAGCGCTCAATAGGCCCGGGAGGCAGCATGTGTGGATGTTTCGTCGTGGCGCTCGGCGCCTTCTTCCCCCGTATCGCCTTGGCGCTGCTTTGGCTGTTCGGTGACACGGTCGAGCGGGCTTTCGACAACAACTGGATCCTCCCGCTGCTCGGGTTGCTGTTCCTGCCGTACACCACGCTGAGTTACGTGTTGCTGTACTGGTGGCTCGGCGAGGTGGTGGGCTTCACCTGGTTCTTCGTCATCCTGGCGTTCCTGATCGACATCGGCTCGTACGCCAGTTCCGCGCGGGCACGCAACTACAAAGCTGCGTGATTCCGGCGCTCTGCCCTGCGCCGTCGCGCAGGGGTGGGGTTCGTGCAGGTAGATGGGGTTCGTGCAGGTAGATGGGGTTCGTCGGGCGCTGAACCCCATCGATCTACCTGAACCCCATCGATCTACCTGAACCCCATCGGTCTACCTGAACCCCACCGATCGACCTGAACCCCACCGGACGGATCACAGCACCGGGTTCGGCGGCGCCGCCAATCTCCGCGGCGGCCGGACTGCCCGACGGGTCCGCGAGTAGACCTCGTCCGTGCGTGCCGCGATCCGTTCCCAGCTGTAGTGGGGCAGCGCCGCGGCAGCGGTGTCCCGGCGACGGGCAGTCTCGACCGGATCGGCCAGCGCCGCCAGAATCTGCGTGGCCAGATCCGCGGGATCGTTGGGCCGGCTCCGGCGGCCACGATCGTCGGTGACGAACTCAGCGAGCCCCCCGGTGTCGCCGACCACGAGCGGCACCCCCGCGGCGGCCGCCTCCAGGGCGACGATGCCGAACGGCTCGTACGAACTCGGTGCAATGACCAGGTCCGAACTGGCGTAGACGTCCGCGAGGGTCTGCTCATCGACGTGCCCCAGCAGTTCCACGGTCCCGTCGAGCCCAGCCGCGGTCACAGCCTCTGCGATGGCGTCCCCCTGGCCGCCGGTGCCGACCATGCGCAGGCGAGCGCCAGGATGCTCAACGAGTACGGCCGGCATCGCCTCGACCGCCGTGAACACGCCCTTCTCCCACTCAAGTCGCCCCACGAACGTGATCCGCGGGCTGCCCTCCAGCAGTCGAGGGCCGATCGGGCCCGGCGCCGGACGCTCTCCGGGATCGATCCCGTTCGGGATCACGGTGATCTTCGTGGGGGAGGTCTCATGCGCCCGGTGCACCTCGTCGGCCATGGCGGCTGAGCAGACGATCACAGCATCGGCGTCGTCGACCAGCCATTGCTCGACGAGGTGCACGCTGCGGGACACGATGTCCGGCAACCAACCCGAATGGCGCCCGGCCTCGGTCGCGTGCACTGTCGCGACCAGCGGCACATCGAGGGCAGCCGCCGTTGACGCGCCCGCTCGCGCGACCACCCAATCGTGGGCGTGGACGATATCGACGTCGCGCACGTCGGTGGCCGCCTGCCCGATCCTGGCGTCCAGAGCCCCGACCCAGGTCAGCAGGGACGGAAGGTGGTAGGGAAACGGTCCATCGGGATCCACCCGGAGCACCTCGACACCCGCCGCGGTCTCGACCGCTGGCGCCTCGGGCGGACGCTGAGTGACGACCGTGACCTGGTCGCCGCGCGCGGCCTGCGCAGCAGCCAGTGCTGGCACGTGGCGGCCGATCCCGCCGTACACCAGCGGTGGGTACTCCCATGTCAGATGCAGGATGTGCACTACAACAACCGTGGGTCGAGGTGGGGGAAAGGCCGCTCGGGCAGCGCGTCGACCTGCCGGTCGGTCTCGATCGCGTGGGCCAGTCGCTCGAAGGCGTGGTGGTGGCCGTCGTGGCGCTCCCGCGCGTAGCCCGCCGCACTGTCCTTGCTCACCATGAACGCCCAGTCGCTGGACAGCGCCAACAGGGCCTGTGTCGCAAGGTCGACCTGCCGCGGATCCCGGGCTGCCGTGTCGGCCAGTTTCAGCCATCGCCGCACGAGGTCCTCGTTGTCATCGACCATGTCCGCCACCTGCGGTCCCGCCCAGACCCGGAAGTCCTTGCCCGTTCCCCAGGAGCCCGGCTCGGGGCCGATCCGGCCGGCGACGGCGGTGCGGGCTCCGGTCAGCGTCGTCACCTCGATCCCGGCTTGCGGCAGCAGGGTCAGTACCTGTTCCAGCCAGGCCGGCCCCTCGTGCCACCAGTGCCCGAACAACTCCGTGTCATACGCCGCGACCACGAGCGGGTCCGGCCGCTGCGCGGACAACTCCAGCAGTCGGGTCCGGACCACTTCGACGAAGTCGAGCGCGTCGCGGCGTACGGCCGCGGCCGCCAGCGCCTCGTCGTACGGCGCCTTGTCCTCGCCGTGGACATGTGCCGACGTCACCCGCCGGGTGCGGAAGCCGTTGGCATCGACCACGTGGAAGTCGCGGTACTCGTGATGGCCCGGATATCCCTTGCGCGGCGACCATACGCGGTAGGTGACCTCGAGGTCGCGGCCGAACGCGATCACGTCGGAGTCCCCGACCGTCCAGGCGCTGTGGGTGGGTCGCCCGACGTGCAGCATCGTGGGCCCGTCCATGAGGAAATGCCCGATGCCGACTCGCTGGTAGAGGTCCTCAAGGCCGGGCCGGTAACCGCACTCCGGTGCCCAGATCCCGGCCGCCGGTGCGCCGAATCGGATCGTGTGTTCATCCAGGCCTGTGCGCAGGGCGAACGCTGCCGCACGCTCGTCGAGCAGTGGCTGGAAGGGATGGGACGCCGGGCCCGACAACAGTTCGATGACCCCGGCGTCGGCGAGGTCGCGCAGGGCGGGGGAGAAGCCTGCCCGGTAACGCCCTTCCAGGGCCGCCAGGGTGTCCTGCGCCGCGGCGGCCTCGCGCCGAGACGCCACCGGATCATCGAGTTCCTGGGTCCGCCACAGCCAGTCAGCGATCCAACTGCGGGTGCCGTCCAGACAGTACGGGTCGTCCAGTTGTGCTGCCAGCACTGGCGTGACGCCGACGGTGACGAGGCTGCGCCCACCGGCATCGGCAAGCCGGCGCAAGGTGTCCACGACCGGGACGTAACTGCTGGCGATCGCTTGGTTGAGCCATTCCTCGCCGACCGGCCACCGGCCGTGCCCGCGCAGCCAGGGCAGATGGCTGTGCAGGACCAGTGCGAACCGCCCGATCATGAGGCCACCACCACGAGGTCCAGGCTGGTGTCCAGATCGGCGTCGGTGATCAGGAAGTCGTCGGTGCGCACGCCCGCGACGAACGCCTCGAGTTCGCCGGGCCAGGTCCCGGACAGTGCCGCCTCGATCTGTTCGGTGATGATCCCCGGGCGGGCGGCCAGGCGCGGGCCGTGCCGCACACCGAACATGGCGATGTCGCGGAACCCTGCCTCGCGCACGAGCCCGTGCAGTTGGTCGGCGTCGAACTCCTCGACGTGGAAGGGGTTGGTGGGCTTCTCGCCACGGCGCAGTCCCGGTGAGAACGTCAGCCGGTTCGGTGTGCTCAGGCAGGTCCACGTGGCGATCCGACGGACCTCGGCGAGGAAGTGCCGCAGATCCCACAGGTGCTCGATGACCTGCAGGCTCACGACCGCGTCGACGGCGCTGAAGGGCAGGGCTGCGAGATTGGCTCGCACATGGGGCAGGGGGTAGGTCGCGGCGCTGTGCTCGATCGCGGCCTGGTCGTAGTCGACCGCGACGACGCGCCCGCCCGCCTGGTGCAGGATCCGGGCGCCGTAGCCCTCGCCGGATCCCGCCTCCACCACGCGCTGACCCGTGCACCGCGGCGCGAGCCACCGGTACACGACCTCGTGGCGGGCGAACCAGTACTGTTCCCGGGCGATCCCGGGCACTGTCCGTTCGCCGGTCAGCGGCAGGGAGGAGGGCACGCACTCCAGGCTACGGCGAGGGGTAGGGGGCAGGGCTGGCGCCATTACTACTGGCGAGTAACATTGGAACAAGTGCCGGTGAACCGGCAACGCGCATCCGAGGAGGTCGACCGCGCCCATGAAGATCGTCGTCTGCGTCAAGCAGGTTCCCGACACCTGGTCGGAGAAGAAGCTGGACCCGGCCACGAAGACCCTTGACCGGGCCTCCGTGGACGGTGTCATGAACGAACTCGACGAGTACGCCGTCGAAGAAGCCCTGAAGATCGCCGAGGCCACCAGTGGTGAGGTCGTCGTGCTGTCAATGGGTCCCGAGCAGTCCACCGAGACCATCCGCAAGGCGCTGAGCATGGGCGCCGACGCCGGCATCCACATCCTGGACGACGGCTTGGCCGGTTCCGACGCCGTCGCCACGTCGCTGGCGATCGCGAAGGTCATCGAGGGCCGCGGCGCCGACCTGGTGATCTTCGGTTCGGAGTCCACCGACGCGCGCATGAGCGTGGTCCCCGCGATGGTGGCCGAGCGTCTCGGCCTTCCGCAGCTGACCTTCGCCAATAAGGTCGAGGCCCCCGGCGATGGCACGGTCAAGGCCCACCGCCTCACCGACTACGGTTACGACGTCGTCGAGGCCAGCACGCCGGCGGTGATCTCCGTGGTCGAGAAGATCAACGAGCCCCGCTACCCGTCCTTCAAGGGCATCATGGCCGCGAAGAAGAAGCCGGTCGAGACCATCTCGCTGGCCGATGCCGGCATCGAGTCCGCCTCGGTGGGCCTCGGCGCCGCGTGGAGCGAGGTGGCCGAGTTCGCCGACGCTCCGGCCCGTGCCGCGGGCACGATCGTCACCGACGAGGGCGACGGCGGCACCAAGATCGCCGACTACCTGTCCGAGCAGAAGTTCATCTAGGGAGAACGAACAACAATGGCTGAGATCCTGGTACTCGTCGACCACGTCGACGGCTCGGTGAAGAAGACCACCCTCGAACTGCTGACGCTTGCCCGCTCGCTGGGCGAGCCGTCGGCGGTGTTCATCGGCGGTGGCATCGACAGCGCTGCGGCCACCCTGGCCGAGTACGGCGCGGCGAACATCTACGTCGCCGACGCCGACGACCTCACCGGCTACGTGGTCGCCCCCAAGGCCGAACTGCTCGCACAGTTGGTCGCCGAGAAGTCGCCGGCCGCCGTGCTCATCACCTCGAACGCCGAGGGCAAGGAGATCGCCGGTCGCCTGGCGATCAAGGCCAACAGCGGTGTGATCACGGATGCGGTGGGCGTCAGCGCTGACCTCGTGGCCACCCAGTCGATCTTCGGTGGCTCCACGATCGTGCAGTCCAAGGTCGCGCAGGGCACCCCGATCATCACGGTGCGCCCGAACTCGACCGCTCCCGAGGCTGCTCCCGCAGCCGGTGCGCGCAGCGACGTGAGTGTTGCGCTGAGCGCCACTGCGACCGGTGCGAAGATCGTCGACCGCGTGACGGAGGAGAAGGGCGCGCGTCCCGAGCTCACCGAGGCCGCGATCGTGGTCTCCGGTGGTCGTGGTGTGGGCGGCCCGGAGGGCTTCGAGGTCATCGAGAAGCTCGCCGACTCCCTCGGTGCCGCAGTTGGTGCCTCGCGTGCCGCGACTGACGCCGGTTGGTACCCCCACCAGTTCCAGGTGGGCCAGACCGGCAAAACCGTTTCGCCGCAGCTGTACATCGCCAACGGCATCTCCGGGGCGATCCAGCACCGCGCCGGTATGCAGACCTCGAAGACGATCATTGTGGTCAACAAGGACCCCGAGGCCCCGATCTTCGAGCTCGCGGACTACGGCGTGGTGGGCGACCTGTTCACCGTCGTCCCGCAGTTGACCGACGAGATCGGCAAGCGCAAGGGCTGAGCCCAATCGACGAAGTCCCGCCGCCCACCGCATCCCGGGCGGCGGGACTTCTGCGTTCTCGCACCGAGCCCTGGCCCCATCCGTGAGCACTTCGACGATCCGTTAGCCATCTGGAGTTGATGAAGCGCTCCCGGATTTCCGAAGTGCTCACGGATGGGGCCGGGGGCCAGCTGGGGCGTGGACCCGCGACCCGCCGCGCGCGCCTGCAGGGGATTGTCCGAACCGCGGGTTAGCCTCGCGGTAAGTCACGCGACTTCTTCCCCATCGCGTGACCCCTGTATTGGCTGTCCGAGGGGTGTCACGTGGTCTTCCCGACGATCGAGTTCGCGGCGTTCTTCGTCGTGGTGCTGCTCGTGTCGTGGTTGCTCATGCCCACCCCTAAGTACTGGAAGCCGTTCATCTTTGCGGCGTCGCTGGCCTTCTACGCCGCCGCCGACTGGCGCTGGGTGTTCCTGCTGCTGGCCTCGATCGTCGGCAACCAGGCCGCGGCCACGGTGATCAGCAAGATGGCGCGCGGACCAGGCCGCAAGGCGGTGCTGATCGCGGCGCTGGTGGGGAACCTCGCGCTGTTGGGCGTCTTCAAATACCTCGGCTTCTTCGTCGACAGCGTGACGTCGCTGGTGGCCGCCTTCGGGTTCGAGAGCGAACAGCAGGTCCTCGAGCTCGCCCTGCCGGTCGGCATCTCCTTCTTCACGTTCCAGGCGATCAGTTACGTCGTCGACGTCTACCGTGCGAAGGCGCCGCTGGCCACGCCGATCGACACCGCCGTGTACCTGTCGTTCTTCCCGCACCTGGTGGCCGGTCCGATCGTGCGCGCGACCGAGTTCATCCCGCAGTTGGCCACCCCGCGCAGTCCACGCAACATCCCCGCGGCCCCGGCGTTGTTCCTCATCGCCGGCGGCCTGATCAAGAAGGTCGTGCTCGCGGACTTCCTGGCCGTCAACCTGGTCGATCCGGTTTTCGGCAGCCCGCAGGCCTTCGGGGCGATCGACACGGGTGTGGCGATCCTGGGCTACGCCGCGCAGATCTATTGCGACTTCTCCGGCTACACCGACATCGCGATCGGCCTGGCGATGCTGCTCGGTTTCTGGTTCCCGCAGAACTTCGACCAGCCCTACCGCGCGCTGAGCCTGCAGGAGTTCTGGCACCGCTGGCACATGACGCTGTCGCGGTGGCTGCGCGACTACTTGTACATCCCGCTCGGCGGCAGCCGGAAGGGGCCGCGCCGCACCTACATCAACCTGATGCTCACCATGATCCTCGGCGGGTTGTGGCACGGCGCGGCGATGACCTTCGTGATCTGGGGTGCGCTACACGGGTCGGGGCTGGCGTTCGAGCGCTGGGTGCGCGAGCGGGCCAAGGCGCTGCGCTCGGAACCCACCGTCGACCTGCGGGACGACCCGACGCCCGGCGGTGGAGACATCACGACCACCATGGTCATGACCAAGCCGGTGACTCGCCTCGATGCCGTGGTGACCCGTCAGTACCCGAAGGCCGTCCTGTGGTTGGCCACATTCGCGTTCGTCTGTTTCGCGTGGGTGTTCTTCCGCTCGCCGGACGTCGGTACCGCTCTGACCGTGCTGTCCAGGCTGGTGGTCGGCTGGACGACGGCCGCCACCCTGGTCACGCCGGTGGTGCTCGTGGTCCTGGTCGTGGCGTTCAGCACCCAGGTCACCCCGCCGCGGCTGTGGGACCGGCTGGCCGTGCTCTTCAGCCGTCTGCCGTTCTGGGCCCAGGGGATCCTGTTCGGTGTGTTCCTCGTCGTCATGGACACCGTGGTCGGCCAGCAAGGCGTCGCCCCTTTCATCTACTTCCAGTTCTGAGGCCGCCATGACAGACACGATCCACAAGCCGCCGGAGACCAAGCGCAACCGCTCAGACTCCTACCACCCGGCCATGCACGGCTTCGAGGGCAGGAGGATGCCGGCCGGACACATCTGGCTTGTGGTGGTGATCGCACTGGCGATCGCGGTGGTGTTCAACTCGGGCGGCTTCCTGCGCGACGCCAACGGGATGCGACCCGGGGTGTTGAGGAACGTGGTCGTCGCGGTCGCCACGCCCATCGACGCGGTGGCCGGGTGGATCGGTCTCGACAGGCCCCAGCAGGCACTCGCCGGGGTGTTGGGGCAATCGACCGACGACGCTGACGGTGCCGCACTGGTCAGCGACGAGCCCGCACCCGCCCCGGTCGCGACGGCACCGGCGATCTCCACCCCCACGCCGGCGGACCCCCTGAAGATCCTCGTGCTCGGTGACTCGCTGTCCACGTTCGTGGGCCAGCAGATGGCCGCGCAATTGGCGGACTCGAAGGTCGCCGACGTGAAGTCCGTGTGGCGCAACGGCACGGGGCTGACG
Organism: Actinomycetota bacterium; assembly: GCA_020636995.1. Classification (GTDB taxonomy): domain Bacteria; phylum Actinomycetota; class Actinomycetes; order S36-B12; family UBA10799; genus JADKAV01. Next base: position 257,989 of record JACJWU010000002.1, read on the forward strand.
AACCCTGCCTTCTACAACTGGGAGGCCGGAGCCCGCTCCGCGGTGCGTGAGCAGCAGCCCGATGTCGTGGTGATGCTGGTGGGTGGCAACGAACGCAACCAGATGACCCTGCGGGGTAAGACCCTGGTGCCCGGCACCCCCGAGTGGCAGGCGGAGTACGAGCGGCGGGCCCGTGTGGTGATGCGCGCGATGATGCAGGAGGGTGCGCAGCGAGTGTTCTGGTCCGGGCCCCCGACCGCCCGCGATCCGGAATGGAACGCGGTGTACGCCGATGTCAACGATGCCTTGGCGACCGCCGCCGCCACGGTGCCCGGGGTCACGTACGTCGACCTGTACGACGAGTCCACGCCATTCGCCATGGAGGCCACGATCGACGGTGAGCGGGTCGTGGCACGCCAGCGGGACGGTATTCACTGGACGTACCCCGGCTCGTTACCAGCCGCCCGTGCGGAGGTCGAGGCCATCGAGAGCGTCTATGGTGGCCTTTTGAAGCCACGTCCCGCCAGCACGGAGGTCAGCAGTGACACGCAGTCAGCGCCCGGGGCCGAATCTCTACGACCCTGAGAAGTTCGCCCGTGAGTTCACCGAGGAGTTGCGTTTCGGACAGGGCGTGGACTTCGTCCGCGCGTCGGACAGCGACCTCTACATGGCGCTGGCCCGCACCGTCCGGCAGGCGCTGATCTCGCGCTGGATCAACACCCTCGAGACCCAGATCGGCCGAGGTTCCAAGGCTGTGGTGTACCTGTCGGCTGAGTACCTTCTCGGGCGCCAGTTGGACAACGCCCTGCTGGCCACGAACCTGCAGGCCACCGCACGCCACGCGCTGGCCACCCTCGACCTCGACCTCGACGAGTTGCGGGAGTTCGAAGTCGAACCGGGTCTGGGCAATGGCGGTCTGGGCCGACTCGCCGCGTGCTTCCTGGACTCGCTGGCCACGATGTCGATCCCGGCTGTGGGGTACGGCATCCGCTACGAGTACGGCATCTTCCAACAGGCGTTCAACGAAGAGGGCCGCCAGGTCGAACTGCCGGACAACTGGCTGCGGCACGGCAACCCGTGGGAGTTCCCGCACCCGGAGATGTCGGTCGAGGTGGGCTTCGGAGGGAAGGTGATCCCGGCGAAGAACGGCTCGGACAAGGCGAAGTGGATCCCCGAGACCACCGTCGTCGCGGTTCCCTACAACTACATGGTCCCCGGCTACCGCTCGGACGCCGTCAACACGTTGCGGCTGTGGCGCGCCCAGGCCGCGGAGAATCTCGATCTCAAGGAATTCAACTCCGGCGACCACCAAGCCGCCGTGCGCGAGCAGACGCAAGCCGAGTCCATCTCCAAGATCCTGTACCCGGAGGACTCCACGCCGGCCGGCAAACGTCTGCGGTTGCAGCAGCAGTACTTCTTCGTCGCCGCGTCGATCCACGACTTCATCCACAACGTTCTGCCCGCCGACTTCGACCTCCGGCGCCTTCACGAGCGGGTGGTCTTCCAGCTCAACGACACCCACCCGGTCATCGCGATCCCGGAGTTGATGCGGGTGCTGATGGACAAGAACGGACTGCCGTGGAAGCAGGCCTGGGAGGTCACCCGCCGCTGCTTCGGCTACACGTGCCACACGCTACTTCCGGAGGCCCTCGAGGTGTGGCCGGTGGATCTGCTGGAAGACCTGCTTCCCCGCCACATGGAGATCATCTACCGGATCAACTCGCTGTTCCTCGAGGAGGTGGCGGACGCGTTCCCGGGCAACGACTGGCGGGTACGTCGCATGTCGATCATCGAGGAGCACCCGCAGCGCTCGGTGCGGATGGCGTATCTGGCCACCGTCGGCAGCAGCAAGGTCAACGGGGTGGCGGAGTTGCACAGCAAGTTGCTGCGTGAGCGGGTGCTTCCGGACTTCGCGGAGTTGTACCCGGACCGCTTCACCAACGTCACCAACGGGGTCACACCCCGACGGTTCCTCAAACTGGCCAACCCCGAGCTGTCGGCGCTGATCACGTACAGGATCGGTCCGGACTGGGTGACGGACCTTGAGAAGCTGCGCGAACTCGACCAGTTCGCCGAGGATCCGGATTTCATCGGCGCCCTGACGCGCATCAAGCGCGAGAACAAGGTCCGCCTCGCGGAGATCCTGAAGAATCGGGACAAGACCATCCTCAACGTGGACACGATGTTCGACGCGATGGTCAAGCGCATGCACGAGTACAAGCGCCAACTCTTGAAACTGCTCCACGTGGTCGTGCTGCACCAGCGCATCGTCGACGGCAAGGACGTGGCGCCGCGAACGGTGTTCTTCGGTGCCAAGGCCGCGCCCGGCTATGTCATGGCCAAGGAGATCATCGGACTGATCAACGCCGTCGGCCGCACGATCGGCGAGGACCCGCGGGTCGACGGGAAGCTCGCAGTGGTCTTCCCGCCGAACTACAACGTGACCCTGGCGGAGTCCCTGATCCCGGCCGCCGACCTGTCCGAGCAGATCTCGCTGGCCGGCAAGGAGGCGTCGGGTACGGGCAACATGAAGTTCGCCCTCAACGGTGCCCTGACCGTGGGAACGCTCGACGGCGCCAACGTCGAGATCCGCGAACTGGTCGGTGCGGACAACTTCTTCCTGTTCGGGATGACCGAGGAGGAAGCCCATGCCACCAAGGAGGCGGGGTACACGCCGTGGACCTACTACGAGTCCGACCCGGTGCTGCGGCGTGCCCTTGAGGCGATCAGTCGCGGTGACTACTCCGGTGGCGAGTCCTTCGCATTCGGACACGTCGTCGACTCGCTGATCAACGAGGACCCCTACATGGCGCTCGCGGACTTCGCGTCCTACATCACGATGCAGGACAAGGTCGAACAGGTGTGGGCGGATCCGGCTGCGTGGGGACGCATGGTGGTGCACAACATCGCACGGTCGGGCTTCTTCTCCTCGGACCGGTCCATCCAGGACTACCTCGACCGGATCTGGCACGCGCCAGCCGTGCCCGTCCACGACTGACGGCTGCGCCAGAGCCCCCACCTACCATGGTGTGGTGCACTACCTCGACCACGCGGCGACGACGCCTCTGCGCCCGCAAGCCCTCGCGGCCATGCAGGCGCAGTGGGGGCAGGTCGGCAACCCCTCGAGCCTGCACACCGCCGGCCGGCAGGCCCGGCGCGTCGTGGAGGAGTCACGCGAGCAGATCGCAGCGTTGATAGGCGCCAAGCCCGCGGATGTCATATTCACCAGCGGCGGCACGGAGGCGGACAACCTCGCGGTCAAAGGGCTGGCTCGCAACAGCCAACGGCGACGGGTCCTGGTCAGTGCGGTCGAGCACCATGCGGTACTGGATCCGGCGAATGCACTCGCCGAGGAGGGCAAGATCGTCGAACTGATCCCGGTCGATGCCCTCGGCCGCGTCGACGTCTCCGCCCTCGAGCAGATGCTGGACGACGACGTGGCGCTCGTGGCGATCATGTGGGCCAACAACGAGGTCGGCACGATTCAGCCCGTTGCGGAGGTCGCGGGGTTGTGTGCCGCTCGCGGGGTCCCGTTCCACACCGACGCCGTGCAGGCGCTCGGACAGATCGACCTCGACCTGTCCGACATCCCTTCAGTGGCGCTGTCGGCCCACAAGGTGGGTGGCCCGGTGGGAGTAGGAGCGCTCGTGCTGGACCGGGATCTGGCGGTCAGACCCCTCGTCCATGGCGGTGGCCAGGAGCGCGATGTCCGCTCCGGGACCCTGGATACCGCAGGCATCGCTGGATTCGCAGCCGCCCTGGCTGCGGACAAGCCTGACCTCGCGCCGTTGCGCGATGCCTTGGTCGACGGTGTGCTCAGGGTGGTCCCCGACGCGATCCTGAACGGCGATCCGGTGGACAGGCTGGCAAACAATGCGCACTTCAGCTTCCCCGGGTGTCCCGGTGACGCCCTGCTGATGCTGTTGGACGCGGCCGGTGTTGCCGTGTCCACCGGATCGGCATGCACCGCGGGCATTCCGCAGCCGAGCCACGTGCTGCTGGCGATGGGTGCCGATGAGTCGGTGGCCCGGTCCTCATTGCGGTTCTCACTCGGATGGAACAGCGCACCCGAAGACGTCGACGCATTGCTGAGCGCCCTGCCGGCGGCGGTGGAGCGCGCGCGCCGGGCCGGGGGGTTGTGATGCGTGTCGTTGCGGCCCTGTCCGGGGGCGTGGACTCGGCTGTCGCAGCAGCCCGACTGGTCGACGCGGGACACGACGTCACCGGGGTGCACCTCGCGCTGGCCGAGAAGCGGTATGCCGGCGGCGGGCGGGGATGTTGCACCCTTGAGGACGTCCACGACGCGCGGCGCGCCGCCGATGTGCTGGGGATCCCGTTCTACGTGTGGGACTTCGCGCAGCGCTTCCAGGAGACAGTGCTTGACGATTTCCTGGCCGAGTACAGCGCCGGGCGGACACCGAACCCCTGTGTCAGCTGCAACCAGCACATCAAGTTCGCCGCGGTTCTCGAGCGCGCGCAGGCGCTGGGCTTCGACGCCGTGGGCACCGGCCACTACGCGCAACTGGTGAGCGGACCCGATGGCGTCGAACTGCACCGCGCCGTGGATCCGGACAAGGACCAGTCCTACGTCCTTGCGGTCCTTGACCAGGCGCAGCTGCGCAGATCGCTGTTCCCACTCGGTGATTCGCGCAAGGAGCACGTGCGGCAGGAGGCCGCACGGAGGGGCCTGCTGGTCGCTGACAAGCCCGACAGCCACGACATCTGCTTCATCCCCGACGGCGACACCCGCGGCTTCCTGCGCGAGCGGCTCGGACTCGGCGACGGTCCGATCGTCGACACGGAATCAGGCCGCACGCTCGGTCAGCACAGCGGCGCGGCCGGGTACACCATCGGGCAGCGCAGGGGGCTGTTCCTGGAGCAGCCCGCCGCCGATGGCCGGGCCCGGTACGTCGTGGATGTGGATGTGCCGTCCAACACGGTGTTCGTGGGCCCACCCACGCGTTTGCGGGTCGGTGGGCTGCGGGTGGACCGGCTGCGGTGGACGGCGATGCCGGTTGCGTCGGCCGACGTTCTCGTTCAGATCCGGGCCCACGCGCAGCCGGTGCCTGGGCATCTCGACGGTGACGCGGTGGTTCTGCGGGAGGAGTTGAGCGGGGTTGCCGCCGGGCAGATCGCGGTCTTCTACGACGGGACGCGGGTGCTGGGGTCGGGGCGGATCGCCTCGACTACGCCTTGGTCCGAGCGAGCACTCGGCTGAGATCCATCGGCATCGGGGTGTGCAGGTCGAATGCCGAACTGACCATCCGGATGCCGGATGCCACCACGATGCACATGATCTCCGCGAGATAGAGATCGCCGGTTGTCCAGAAGATGCTGGTGAATGTCAGAGCACCCATGAGAGCCGCTGCCGCCAGCCATTGTCCGGGCAGCAGGAGGCTCACCTGTTCGCCGGAGAAGAGGTCCCGGAGCACACCGCCCCCGGTGGCCGTGATCACCGCCACAAGGATCGCCGATCCGAACCCGAGTCCGTTGCCCAACGCCTTGGTCGCCCCGACCAGGACCCACACGCCGATGAACAGCCCGTCGATCACCTCCATGAGGATCGTCGCGCGACTGGCGTACCGGGAGAACAGCCAACCGATCGTCGCGCCCACCGCCGCGTAGATCAGGAAGACGGGGGAGGTGAGGAATACCGGTGGACCGGACACCAGCAGGATGTCCCGGATGACGCCACCGCCGAGGGCGGCGCAGAATGCCACCACCAGGATGCCCATCACATCCATGTGCCGCCGTCGGGCGTGCAGCGCACCTGAGATCGCGCCGACGCCGATTGCCAGCGCATCCAGGGAGTTCGGCAGCGCGATGCTCTGCACGGCATCATTCATCGCTCCGACTCCGTCCTGCGGTTCCAGTACGACCACATGCGGTCGGAGAGGTCGTCCGCGGGTTTGGTCTCCCAGTCCCAGAGGATCGCGACGATCCGGGTGGCGAAAACCGCGACGATCACGACGATCTGGGAGAGCAGGGGCTGTTTGGTCCATGCGTCCAGACCCACGAACAGCGCTGAGCCGCCGAGCGCGATGACGCCGAGGAAGACTCCGGGCCGCAGCAACTGGGGTGCGTCGCCACCCAGGATGTCGCGGAAGAGGGGACCGGCTGTGGCAACGATGGTGCCCACGACGATCGCGGGCAATGCGCCGAGGCCGGCGCGCAGGGCACTGTCTGCGCCGACGGTGGCCAGTAGGCCCATGGCGAGGGCCTCCATGGCGAGTAGTGGGCGGTCGAAGCGCGCGATGTATCCGGCGAAGAAGAATCCGACGACCGCGGCGAAGACCGCAGACCAGATGAATGCGTTGTCCCGCAGGACGATCGGCCCGCGTCCGAGCAGGATGTCGCGCAACAGCAACCCGCCGAGTCCCGTGGTGACAGACAGAGCCAGGACGCCGATGACATCGAACCCGCGCCGGGCCGCGTAGGTGGCTCCGGCGACCCCACCCACGATCACTGCCAGGTACAACGTCCAGGTGGGCAGCGCGGTCACGCCCGTGTAGACCTCCGGCATGCGTACACGGTATCGCCGCGCCGGAGCGGTTCATGGGCTGTTGCGCGAGGTTCTGTGGTCTCGGGCGGGCGGCGCGTCCGGTGGGTTCGTGCTGTGGGGTGGGGTTCGGGCAGGGGCCTGAGTCCCATCGGACGGCCGGTGCCACCCCGGTGATGTGCGAGCATGGGCCGTGCCCCTCGCGCTGACAGCCCCCGCGACTCTGACCGGGATCGGCTCGGTGACTGGGACCCGTGTCGCAGACTGGGCCGACCGGATCACCGACCAACTTCCCGAGTTCCCGCACGTCCCCGAACTCCCAGAGCGCGGCCCGGGGGCGGACATGATCGGCCGGACACTGGGCCTGCTCAGCGAGGTCGCTCCCGACTTCTCAGCGGCCACCACGGTCACTGGCTGGGAGCTCACTCCCGCGAGTCGCGACATGCGGCGGGCGCGCTCTCTGCTGAGAGAGGATCTCGACGCCGTCGAACAGTCCTGGGCTGGACACACAGGCATGGCGAAGCAACAGTTGGCGGGTCCGTACACCATCGCGGCATCCGTTGAGCGTGGTGGTCGACGGCTACTGGCCGACCCTGGCCTCGTGCGGGATCTGGTGGCTGCCTGGCGGGAGATGGTGGCCGTGCATCGAGGCGAACTCGCCCGACGGCTGGCCGCGGACTGGGTGGTGCAGATGGATGAACCGTCCCTGCCCGCGGTGGTCGCCGGATCCGTGAAGACGATCAGCGGCATGTCGGCGTACCCCCCTGTGGAGCCGGAGCTGGATCTTGGCGCCGACCTGATCCACAGTTGCGCCCCAGGGCTGCCACTGCGTCGAATGCGCAGTTGCGGCGGGGTGCTGTTCGACGTCTCCCTACACGACCCGGACGCCGACGAGGACCTCGCGGAGTTGTCCACCGCTGGCACAGTTCTGGGTTTCGGGGTGTCGCCGGTTCCCGGTAGCGTCCGAAGTGTGCTGGACTTCTTCGACCGGACTGGCCTGCAACCGGTCCCGATGCTGATCACGCCCCCCTGCGGGATGGTTGCCGACTACCGCCCGTGGCGGCCGTTGGTCGAAGAACTCAACGAGCGGCTCTCCTGATGGCCGGGCCCAAGCAGGTGGACCGGGGGCGCTGGGACGAGTTGGTCGGGCTGATCGAGCAGGCGCGCTACGAGTACTACCAGAAGGACGCGCCGACGCTGTCGGATGCGGAGTACGACCAGCTCTTCGTGGAACTGCAGCACCTCGAGGAGCGTTTCCCGGAGTTGCAGAAGGCGGATTCGCCGACGCAGACCGTCGGCGGGGACCGTTCGGAGATGTTCGAGCCGGTGGAGCATCTGGAACGGATGATGAGCCTGGACAATGCGTTCGGCCTCGGGGAGTTCGCCGCGTGGGCAGCACGGGTGGAACGTGACCTCGGCGAGGTCCCGGCGATGCTGTGCGAGTTGAAGATCGACGGCTTGGCGGTGGACCTCGTGTACCGCGATGGGCGCCTGGAGTCGTTGGCCACCCGAGGCGACGGCCGGGTGGGTGAGGACGTGACCTACAACGCGCGTTTCATTCCGGGGATCCCGAAGCGGCTGACCGGCGCGCCGTCGTTGGTGGAGGTGCGTGGAGAGGTGTACTTCCCGGTCGCGGAGTTCAATGCGCTCAATGAGCAGATGTTGGATCTGGGACGTTCTCCGTTCGCCAACCCGCGCAACGCCGGAGCCGGCACCCTTCGACAGCGGGTCGACCGGCGGCAGGCGGAGATCACTGCGCGCGAGCAGTCGGGGCGGAAGGTCTCGGAGAAGGCGACGGCCGATCTGCAGCGGGGAATCGACGCGTTGGGAAGGCTGCGGTTGACCGTGCACGGTCTCGGCGTCCTGGACGGACAGCGTCCCGCGTTGCTGTCCCAGGCCTATGAGCAGATGCGCAGTTGGGGCCTGCCCGTCTCGGACCGCGCGCGGGTCGCCCCGACGATCGCCGACGTCGAGGCGTACGTGAAGGAGTTCGAGGCCAAGCGCCACAGTCTGGAGCATGAGATAGACGGGGTGGTCGTGAAGGTGGACGACCTGGCCATCCAGTCGCGGCTGGGCGCAACATCGCGCGCACCGCGGTGGGCGATCGCCGTGAAGTACCCGCCGGAGGTCGTGCGCACCCGACTGCTGGACATCGAGGTCAATGTGGGACGGACCGGGAGGGTGACCCCGTTCGCGGTCATGAAGCCGGTGCGGGTCTCCGGCACCACGGTCTCCATGGCGACCCTGCACAACGCCCACGAGGTGCAGCGCAAGGGCGTGCTGATCGGTGACATGGTGTTTCTGCGCAAGGCCGGGGAGATCATTCCGGAGGTGATCGGTCCGGTGGTGGAGGAACGGACCGGCGCGGAGCGGGCGTTCGTCATGCCCACGCACTGCCCGGCCTGTGGGACCGCCCTCGCGCCGGCCAAAGAGGGTGACGTGGATATCCGCTGTCCCAACGCGCGATCGTGCCCGGCTCAGTTGCGCGAGCGTCTCAACCACGTCGGATCGCGCGGTGCCCTGGACATCGAGGGCTTGGGGTGGAAGTCGGCCATCGCCTTGCTCGACGACCATCTCGTCGAAGACGAGGGTGACCTGTTCTTCCTCGACGAACCGGCACTTCTACGCTCGGCCTTCTTCCGGCGGGCAGGCGACGAACTCACCGAGAACGCCCGCGTCCTCCTCGCGCAATTGGAGTTGGCGAAGACCCGGCCACTGTGGCGGGTCCTTGTGGCGCTGTCCATCCGGCACGTGGGTCCCACGGCCGCGCAGGCATTGGCCCGCGAGTTCGGAAGCATGGACGCGATCCGTTCTGCGACCGTGGAGCAGCTGTCGGCCGTGGACGGGGTGGGTCCCACCATCGCGAACGCTCTTCACGAGTGGTTCGGCGTGGACTGGCACGCCGCTGTCGTGGACAAGTGGGAGCGCGCCGGCGTGCGGATGGCTGACGCCGTCGTGGCAGGCCCGGGCCCGCTGACCGGCAAGACGATCGTGATCACCGGAACGCTCACCGGATGGAGTCGCGACGGGCTCACCGAACGACTGCAGGAACTCGGCGCAAAGGTCACCGGCTCGGTGTCGAAGAAGACGGACTACCTCATCGCGGGGGAGAACGCCGGCTCCAAGTATGCGAAGGCGGAGTCGCTCGGGGTCCCCATCCTGAGCGAGGACCGGCTCGCGGAAATCGGGGTCGAGGCCTAGGCCCGCTGCTCGGCGATGGAGTTGCCGCCGTCGACCACGATGCATTGTCCTGTGGTGTAGGAGGCGCCCGGCGAGCACAGCCACGCGATGGCTGCTGCGACCTCCGCCGGGTCGGCGCTGCGTCCGATGGGCGTCTTCTGCCCCTGGCGCGCTTCGTCCTCCGTCTGCGAACCGGTGGCGATCCAGCCCGGAGCCACAGCATTGACCGTCACCCCACGCCCCGCGAAGTCGAGCGCCAGGGCACGGGTCAACCCGACCATCCCGGCCTTCGCAGCGGCGTACGCCGGGTCGTCACGCATGGCCATCACCGGACCCGTCACGCTTGCGACGTTCACGACCCGCCCCCATCCGCGCGCAGCCATGGCGGGCAGGACGTGCCGGCTCACCAGAAAGGCGGTGTCCAGGTTGCGTTGCAGCCCAGCCCGCCAGGTGGCCAGGCTCATCTGCGTGAGGCTGCCGTCCTCGAAGTGGCCACCCACGCTGATCATCCCGGCGTTGTTCACCAACACGTCCCACTCGTCGGGGAGCGCGGCCACCTGATCCTCGTGCGTCAGATCGGCGATCGCACCGGACGCGTCGATGCCATCCGCCCGCAGTTGCGCCACCCGATCCTGCACGCGATCCGTCGTGGCGGTGATGAGGACGCTGGCGCCCATCTGACCGAGCAGCATGGCCGTGGTGAAGCCGATCCCGGTCGGGCTGCCCGCGCCCGTGATGAGGGCTCTACGTCCGGTGAGGTCGAAGGACGCGATCATGCGTTGAGGCTAACCCGGCTTCCCTGTATGTCCTGGCGGATCAGCACATCGGGTGTAACCCGGGCTGCGCGGATCAGTTCGTAGTTGGCATGGTCGGAGCGGTCGACCCACGCCTCCGCCTCCGCCGGACTCTTGCCGGCCTGGATGTGCCGCGCGATGAGCCGTTCCCGGCACATCGGCCATGGCACCTCCAGGAACACACGCAGGTCCAGCAGGCCGCTGACATCCCGCCATCCTGAGCGGTCCAGCAGCAGGTAGTTTCCCTCCACGACCACCAATGGGGTTTCCGGGTCCACGCGGATGGCCGCGGCCACCGGTTCGTGGAGTGCATGGTCGAAGTCGGGGAAGTAGACCGGGTCCCCGGAGCCGAGCCTGCGCAGGGCCGCGATGAGTCCGGCACGGTCGAAGGTGGGCGGCGAGCCCTTGACGTCCGCGAGTCCCTGGCGTGCCAGTTGCCGGTTCGACAGGTGGAATCCGTCCATGGGCACGGCGACCGCATCCCGGGCGGCGGCGGTGATCGCGCGGGCCAACGTCGTCTTGCCGCTGCCCGGGGGTCCGGCGATCCCCACGACGGTGGGTCGGCTGGCGGCGACGATCGGGACCGCGCCCAGAACGGCGAGCGCTGCATCCTCGTACACGGTCCTCCTCGCAGGCGATCCTTGCTCCACTGTGTCCTATCGGCGCCTGGTCGGGCCACCTGCCGTGGTCCGGGCGTGAGGGCACGTCCGTAGACTTGGGCGCATGCCCGCAATCTCCCGCGACGACGTCGCGCACCTGGCACGGCTCGCCCGCCTGGAACTGACCGACGACGAACTCGGCCACTACGCCGAACAGCTCGACGTGATCCTCGGCGCGGTGCAGCGCGTGAGCGAAGTGGCGGCCGACGATGTGGAACCGATGTCGCATCCGGTGGCGATCAGCAACGTTTTCCGGCCGGATCGCTTGATCCCCGGCCTGACCCCCGAGCAAGCGCTGTCCGGTGCGCCGGCGGTCGAGGACGAACGGTTCCGCGTGCCCCGGATCCTGGATGAGGAGTGAGGCCATGACGTTCACCTCCACCACCGCTGTGGACCTGGCCGCGGGCATCGCCGCCGGGGACTTCTCCGCGCGCGAGGTCACCACCGCCTTCCTGGACCGCATCGCCGAGACAGACGGGGAGCTCAACGCCTTCCTGGCCGTCGACACGCCCGGCGCGTTGGCGACAGCGGACGCGGTGGACGCCGCCCGTGCTGCCGGTGAGCCCCTCGGTCCACTGGCCGGGGTGCCGGTCGCGGTCAAGGACGTGATCACCACCGAGGGACTGGCCACGACCTGTGGCTCGCGGATCCTCGAGGGCTGGGTCCCGCCGTACGACGCCACGGTGACGGCGAACCTGCGTCGCGCTGGTGCTGTGATCATCGGCAAGACGAACATGGACGAGTTCGCGATGGGCTCGTCGACCGAGAACAGCGCGTTCGGGCCGGCCCGCAACCCGTGGGACACGAACCTGATCCCGGGCGGCTCCAGTGGCGGCTCGGCCGTGGCCGTGGCGGCCCGGCAGTCGCCGTTGTCGATCGGCACCGACACCGGCGGGTCGATCCGGCAGCCGGCGGCGATGACCGGTGTCGTGGGGGTGAAGCCCACCTACGGTGGGGTCTCTCGCTACGGGCTGGTCGCCCTCGCCTCGTCGCTGGATCAGGCCGGCCCGTTCGCCACGACCGTCGCGGACGCGGCCGCACTACATGCCGTGATGGCCGGCCACGATCCCAAGGACTCAACATCGATCGATGCCCCGGTGCCCCCCGTGGTCGCGGCCGCAGCGAACGGTGACGTGACCGGGATGCGGATCGGGGTGGTGAAGCAACTGACCGGGGAGGGGTTCCAGCGCGAGGTGCGCGAGCACTTCCAGAAATCGCTGGATCTGCTCGCCGCCGCCGGCGCGGAGATCGTCGAGGTCTCCTGCCCGCACTTCGAGTACGCACTGGCTGCCTACTACCTGATCCTTCCCAGTGAGTGCTCCTCCAACCTCGCGAAGTTCGACGCCATCCGGTACGGACTGCGGGTCGGTGACGACGGCGAGCGTTCCGTCGAGCAGGTGATGGCGATGACCAGGGAGGCAGGATTCGGTCCGGAGGTCAAGCGACGCATCATGCTCGGCACCTATGCGCTGTCCAGCGGCTACTACGACGCCTACTACGGGCAGGCGCAGAAGGTCCGCACGCTGATCGCGCGCGACTTCGCGCAGGCCTTCGAGGTCGCCGACGTTCTGGCGACCCCCACCGCGCCGACCACCGCTTTCCCGATCGGCGAGAAGGTGGACGACCCCTTGAGCATGTACCTGCAGGACATCGCCACGATCCCGGCCAACCTCGCCGGTGTTCCTGGGATGTCCTTGCCGGTCGGTCTGGACGACAAAGGCTTGCCGGTGGGTCTGCAGTTCATGGCTCCGGCGATGGCCGACGACAGGTTGTACACCACCGGTGCCGCCCTCGAGGCGGCCGTGGGATGGGAGGCCCGACCGTGACGTTCGAGCAGGCAGTGGCGAAGTACGACCCGGTCCTCGGACTCGAGGTCCATGTCGAACTCAACACCGAGACGAAGATGTTCTGCGGGTGTCCGACCACGTTCGGCGGTGCCCCCAACTCCCAGGTGTGCCCGGTGTGCCTCGGGCTGCCCGGGTCGCTGCCGGTGGTCAATGCCGATGCGGTTGCATCCGCCATGCGGATCGGCCTCGCGCTGAACTGCCGTATCGCGCCGTGGTCGCGCTTCGCCCGGAAGAACTACTTCTACCCGGACATGCCGAAGAACTACCAGATCTCGCAGTACGACGAGCCCATCGCGGTGGACGGGTATCTGGACGTCGACGTCGAGGGTGAGACCTACCGCATCGGGATCGAACGGGCACATATGGAGGAGGACACCGGCAAGTCCTTGCACATGGGTGGATCGACCGGCCGCATCCACGGCGCCGACTACTCCCTTGTCGACTACAACCGCGCGGGGATCCCGTTGATCGAGATCGTCACCAAGCCGATCACCGGCACCGGGGACAAGGCGCCCGAGGTCGCTCGTGCATATGTGACGGCTCTGCGGGATCTGTTGCGTGCGTTGCAGGTGTCCGACGTCCGCATGGAACAGGGTTCGCTGCGCTGCGATGCGAACGTCTCACTGCGGCCCTCGCCTGAGGCCGTGTTCGGGACCCGCACGGAGACGAAGAACGTGAACTCGCTGCGTTCTGTGGAACGCGCTGTGCGCTACGAGATCGAGCGGCAGGCCGACGTGCTTTCCGCCGGTGGCGTCATCGTGCAGGAGACCCGGCACTGGCACGAGGACACCGGCAGGACCACGGCCGGCCGGACCAAGGAGGAGGCGGAGGACTACCGCTACTTCCCCGAGCCGGACCTCGCCCCGGTGGCAGCTTCCGAAGAATGGGTCGAACAGTTGCGCGCGACATTGCCGGAGCCGCCCGCGCAGAGGCGTGCGCGCCTGCAGCAGGACTGGGGCTTCACGGATCTGGAGATGCGCGACGTGGTCAACGCCGAGGCGGTGGACCTGATCGAGCAGACGGTGGCGGCGGGTGCCAGCGCCGCCGGAGCGAAGAAGTGGTGGCTGGGAGAGTTGGCCCGGCGCAGCAACGATTCCGGTGTGGCACTGGCAGACCTGGGCATCGACCCAGATGGAGTGGCCCGGATCGAGACGCTGATCGCGCAGGGTTCCTTGAACGACAAGATGGCCAGACAGGTCATCGACGGGATCCTCGCCGGCGAGGGCACAGCTGATGAGGTCGTGGCCTCGCGTGGGCTGGTGCTCGTGTCCGACGACGGGGCGCTGACGGCCGCGGTGGATGAGGCCATCGCTGCCAACCCGGATGTTGCCGACAAGGTCCGTGGCGGCAAGGTCGCGGCAGTGGGTGCGCTGGTGGGTGCGGTGATGAAGGCCACCCGCGGTCAGGCGGACGCCGGTAGGGTGCGTGAACTGCTGCTGGAGAAACTCGGCGTCGAGGGATAGCCCGGGGGAGGGTTCGTGGGGGGTGCTGCCCGCACGTGGATGACGGCCGTGCCGTTGTTCCCGGTGGTCCTCGGAGCAGGGCTGGTCCTGTCGGCCGTGTTCGCCCGGTCGTTGGCGACCAGGCTGCGCATGCCCGACTGGGTCGTCCTGGGAATCCTGGCCAGCCTGTCGCTGATCGCGGCCGCGACGCTGAGTCCCGGTGCCGACGGCGTGTGGGGCAGTTGTCTGCGCGACGTGGCACATCCGCTGGGACGAGGGTTGTTGGCCGGCGGTGATCGCAGCCTCAACACCTGGTTGTTCGTGCCGTTGGGGTTCTTCTCCGCGTTGGGCGCACGTGCCCGCCCCTGGGTGCTCCCGGCCGCATTCGCGGTGCCCTTCGTGGTGGAGGGCACCCAGCGGGTGCTGCCGTGGCTGGGGCGGCGTTGCCAGTTCCAGGACCTTGTGGACAACACCTGGGGTGTTGTCCTGGGGGCGGCTGCTGGATTGCTGATCGGGTTTCTGACCACCCCGACCGAACGGCGCTGAGCGCGTCTGCCGGGATTTGTCACACCCCCCGGTCACGATGGATGCATCCACTCCGGAAGGGGGACACGATGCGGATCCTGCACACATCGGACTGGCACATCGGCCGTACGCTGCACAAGGTCGCGATGCTGGACGCCCAGCGCATCGCATTGAGCCGGATCAGCGAGGTGGCGGCCGCGGAGCAGGTCGATCTGATCGTGGTGTCGGGGGACGTTTTCGACCATGCGGTGCCGTCCGCCGATGCCCTCGAGGTCCTTGAGGATGCCCTGAGCGCCATGCTGCCGGTGGCCCCGGTCGTGATCACAGCCGGCAACCACGATTCGCTACGACGGCTCGGGTACGGTTCGCGGCTGTTCACAGAACGGCTTCATGTGCGCACCCGTGTGGGCGCGGCAACGGAGGCCATCGAGTTCGGCCACGTGCGCCTGTACCCGATCCCCTACCTGCACCCGGAGACAGCCCGGGCCGATCTCGCCTCCGACGGTGTGGACCTTGACGCCACGCACGAGTCGGTGATGACACACGTCATGGACCGCGTGCGGGCCGATCTGGCCCGCCATCCCGGGGCGCGCTCGGTCGTGATGGCCCACGCGTGGGTGGCAGGAGGAGCCACCAGCGACTCCGAGCGGGACGTCTCTGTCGGGGGGCTTGGGACGATCCCTGCCTCAGTGTTCGAGGGGGTCGACTACGTGGCTCTCGGTCACCTGCACGGGCCCCAGGAGCCACGTGGCGCCGGTTTGACGCGCCTGCGCTACAGCGGTTCCCCGCTGCGCTACTCGTTCAGCGAGGCCGGCCACGACAAGAGCGTCACGATCGTGGACATCGACGGCGACGGGGTGGTCCGGCTCGAGACGAGGCCGATCGAGCAGCCCCGGGAGATGGCGGTGCTCCGAGGGCTGATGGACGAACTGCTGGACCCCACCATGCATGCCGACAGCGCGGACGCCTGGGTGAGCGTGGTCGTCACCGATGACCGACGCCCGTCCCAGATGTGGCAGCGCCTGCAGGAACGCTACCCGCATCTGTTGCAGGTCCGGCACGAGCCGCAGGGCGGGCTGATCGCGGAGAGGCCCGCGGCGGTGGGTCGTGAGCAGAAGCCGCTGGAGGTGGCCGCCGACTTCGTGGAGTACGTGACCAACGCACCCATCGGCGCTGCCGAGAGCGCGGCCTTCGACCACGCGGTACAGACGGTTCGGGGGAAGGCACAGGCGTGAGACTGATCAGGTGTGAGTTCGAGGGGGTCGGATCGTTCGCCGACCGCATGGAGGTCGACTTCGAGGCGCTCGGTGGGGCGGGCCTGTTCTTGATCGAAGGGCCCACCGGGTCTGGGAAGTCCACGATCCTGGATGCGATCGTGTTCGCGCTGTACGGCTCGCCGGCCGGTTCGGAGTCGGACCCGGGCCGCCTCGACTCGCATATGCGCCACGGCAACATCGAGCCCTATGTGGAACTGGACTTCGCCATCGGCGCGACGACCTACCGCATCCGCAGGACCCCTCGCCACGAGCGGGACAAGAAGCGTGGCACGGGGATGCGGGTGGACGACGGTGGGGTCTCCCTGGTGCGGGTGGCGCCGGATCCCGCGGGCATCAGTTCCAAGGCCCGGGAGGTCGGCGACTGGGTGATCGAGCACATCGGTCTGACGAAGCAGCAGTTCGTCTCGACGATCGTCTTGGCCCAGGGCGAGTTCTCGACATTCCTCAACGCCGAGACCCGCGAGCGCACGCCGATCCTGGAGAAGGTGTTCGGCACCGAGTTCTACCAGGATGTCGAGCAACAACTCGCCCAGATGCGCAGGACCGCGCTCGCGGAACGTGCGGAGGTGGGGGACCGGCTGACCGAAGCTGTGGACCGGTGCCTCGGCCTGCTCTCGCTGGAACCGGTGGCGGACCCGGTAGGGACGATCGACGCCGAACTGGTGCGCCTGCAAGCACACATCGACCAGGCGGAGGCCAAAGCCGCGGAGTCGGCGGAGTCGTTGAAGTCCACCCAGGAGCAGTTGGCTGCCGCGCAGGAGTTGGTCGCCGCTCAGCAGACGAAGCGTGAACTGCTCCAGCGCCGCCATGAGCTCGAGGCGCGCACCCCCGGGGTCGATGCGCTGCGCGTTGCTTTGTCGGAGCACGAGCGGGCGATGCCGGTGATGGCTGCGCTGCAGGCCTGGCGGGAGGCGGAACGGGTGGCGCAGGAGGCGGCTGCCGAGTTGGTGGGTCGGCGCGCCGCCCTGACCGCACTCGGCGAAGCCGAGGCGACGGATCAGCGTTTGGAGGAGGTCACCGCGGTCCGGGCATCGTTGGCGCACGCGGTCGATCGTGAAGCGCAACTGCCCGCGCTGCGACGCGACGAGGCCCGTCTGCAGAAAGAGGTGCTGGCGGCGCAGGCGGCGGTGGCGGCACATGCCGAGCATCGGGATCGCCTCGCCGCCACGATCGCTGAAGCGCACGAGATGGCCCGTCGACCTGCAGGCGATGGGGAGCGTCTGGCAGCGCTCAAGGTCGAACGTACGGAGCTGAAGAAGCAGATCGACGTCGGTGAGCGACATGCGGCCGGTGTGCGTGAGCTCGCGGCGGCCGGTCAGCGCCGGGCGGAGGAGCAGAGCGCGCTGGACGAGGTGTTGACCCGGCTGGCTGCGGTCAGAAGGGACCAGATCGCCAATCTCGCCGGGACCCTCGCGGCGCAGCTGCAGGATGGGCAGCCCTGTCTGGTCTGCGGTGCGGTGGAACATCCAGCACCCGCGCACCCAGAGACGGCCTCGGACGACACAGTCGAGGAGCTGGAAACCCTGGCCGAGCAGCAGCGGGTCCGCGTGCAGCAGGCGGTCGCGGCGTGCGATCAACTCGACGGCCGGCTGCGCGTCCTCAGCGCCGACCTGACCATCGATCCAGGAGAAGCGGCCGCACGACTGGAGCAGATCGAGCAGCAGGTCGACGACCTGCATTCGGCGATCGAGTCGGCCGAGGCGTCGGCGGTGGAGCAGCGCACTGCGCAATCCCGTTTGGCCGAGGTGACCGAAGCGCTCACGAAGGCGCGTATCGACGCCGAGAAGACCGCGGCGGATCTGGCGGGTGTTCGGGAGAGGCTCCGGGAGGCTGAAGTGACGGTGACTGCGGCCGCCGCGGACCATCCTTCTGTGGCCGCCCGCGTGGAGGCGCTGACGTCGACGCACCGGGCGCTCACGGTCACGCTGCAGGCCACACGCGCCGTGGAAACCGCCCGCACGACCGCCGAACATGCCGAAGCCACACTCGCGAAGACGCTGGCCGGGGTCGGCGTTGCGGATGCGCAGTCCGCAGAGGCGGCGATCCTCGACGCGACCCTGGCGGGTGAGTACCGGGAGCAGGTCAAGCAGTTCGACGCGGATGTGGTGTCCGTGGTCAGTGCGCTGCAGGACGTGGCGGGAGTGGATCTGGCGGCCGTCAGTGATGTTCCGGGACTCACGCGCGAGGTCGCCTTGCGTCAGGATGAGCACGTCGCGGCCCAGCAGGACCTCGGGAGCCTTCAGCACACGCTGCGAGAAGCGCTGCCCCTGCGCGAACAGGTTCGCGAACGCGCCGCGCAGCGCGAGCGGGTGCTCGCCGACACCGAGGGTGTGATCCGCATGGCAGATCTGGCGACCGCCACCCGGGGCGAGGGGATCCATCGCGTGCGACTTTCGGCCTTCGTGCTCATGCGCCGGTTCGAAGCGGTTGTGGAGGCAGCCAACGATCGACTGGATGCCATCTCCGAGGGTCGGTATCAACTGCAGGTCGAGCACACAGGGCTGGACAACCGGGGGCAGCACGGTCTCGATCTGGTGGTCCTGGACCAGCGCACTGAACGGTCCCGCCCCACAACATCCCTGAGCGGAGGTGAGAGTTTCTACGTCTCGTTGGCGTTGGCCCTCGGGCTGGCCGATGTGGTCCGCAGCGAGTCCGGCGGAGTCTCGTTGGGAACCCTGTTCATCGACGAAGGCTTCGGCTCCTTGGACGACGAGATCCTCGAGGAAGTGATCGACATGCTCGAGCAGGTTCGGGCGGGCGAGGACCGCGTGATCGGACTGGTGAGTCATGTCGATCTGCTGAAGCAGCGGATCGATCCTCGGATCAGCGTGCGTCGTGATCCTCAGCGCCCTGGTGTCAGCACCCTCGAGGTCCACGTGTGAACCCATCGGTGCGCGACGAGTGTGTGCTGGAGGTCGTCGCGCAGATCCCCGCGGGGAACCTGCTCAGCTACGGCGACGTCGCGTCGCTAGTGGCCGACTGTGGGGTCGCATGCACCGCGCGGCAGGTTGCGCGCTGCCTGTCGCATTTCGGCTCGCGGGTGCCCTGGTGGCGGGTCGTGCAGTCCAGCGGGACGATCGCTGAGCAGGTGCTCGTGCCAGCCCGTGGCCATTTGGCCGCTGAGGGGATCGTGACCGATGGCCGCCGTGTGGACCTCGATGAGCGGCGGTGGTTCCCGGACCCCGAGGAGGTGCGGGCGGTCCTGGTCCGCAGCGGAGTGCTCTGAACGATGACACGATGGGGTGATGATCGACGTGTCGCCGGAGCGTTTCGAGCAACTGGTGGAGGCGGCAGTCAACGTGATCCCCGAGGATCTGGCGCGATACATCGACAACGTGGCGATCGTTGTCGAGGACGATGCGCCTGCCGAGGATCCCCACCTGCTGGGTCTCTACGAGGGCGTCCCACTGACGGCCAGGGGCTCCTGGTACATCGCCGCGATGCCCGATCGGATCCGGATCTTCCGCTTGCCGATCCTGCGCATGTGCCAGTCGCAGGCAGAGGTGGTGCGGGAGGTCTACATCACCGTCGTCCATGAGATCGCGCATCACTTCGGAATAGATGACGCCACATTGCATGACCTGGGCGTGGGCTGAGGTTTACAGAAGTGAAAGTACGATTTACACTTTGGTCATGACTGATGAACTGCGTAGTCTCCTTGAAGATGTAGCGTCCGGGAAGGTGTCCGCCGACGAGGCGTCCTCCAAGATCCACCAGATGCAGCCCGGCTCCGAGATCTCCCAGATGGACGAACCCGTCCGTCGGATAGTGATCAAAGCCGGTGCCGTGCGCCTGACAGTGGTCGCCGACCCTTCCGTGGCGCAGGCCGTGGCCGACGGTCCCCACACCATGCGACGTGAGGGTGACGCGCTGCTGATCAACACCAACACCACGCAGGGTGATTTCGCCGTCGAGCCGCCCCGATCGGCGTTCATGACGTGGGTGGGCCAGATGGTCAACCGCGTGGGTGCGTCGGTGGAGGTCAGGGTCAACCCGGATCTGCCGATCCAGGTGTTGCTCGTGGGAGGTGCGCTGGAACTCACCGGCGTCCGGGCGGGAGCATCGGTCGGTGTGGAAGCGGGATCGGCCCAGCTCATGGGCAGTGGCCCCTTGTTGTTCGATGTCGCCAGCGGCAGCGGGAAGGTCGACTGGACCTTCACCGGCCAGTCCCGGGTGCGTGCCGACATGGGTTCGGTCAATGTGACCGTGCGGCCCGACTCGGATGTGGTCGTCACCGCCGACACGTCGCTGGGGCAGGCACTGGTGAAGTCCCACACCGGCAATCTCAAGGCGCCGCAGGACGGTCCGACCCCAGCTGTGACCGTGGGATCCGGCGCCGGCAGCCTGACGGTCAGTTCCCGGATGGGTTCGGCCCAGGTGACTGTGGCATGACCGACCTGCCCAATCCGCCGTCGGCATGTCCGGTGTGCAGCCAGGAACTGCTCACCACGAGGCTCACGTGCCCCTCATGCCACACCGAGATCTCCGGGACGTTCTGCCAATGTCGTTACTGCCAGCTCAGCGGTGAGGACCGGTCCACCTTGGAGGTGTTCCTGCGCTCGCGGGGGAACATGCGCGACGTTCAGTCGCACCTGGGTGTCTCGTATCCCACCGCACGGCAGCGCTTCAACGACCTGTTGGGGAGGCTGGGTCTTGACGAACCCGTGATCGGCCCCGAGCAGGTGATGCAGGACCTCGCAGCCGGGCGGATCAGTGTTGACGAGGCGCAGGAGTTGCTGAACGCCCAACGCGACTGATTCAGTCGCCGGTCTCGCGTGCCGCGCGGTCGCGGGCCTCCTGCTCGCGCATCGCGTCCAGGGTCGGGGCGCCACCGCCGAATCGGGAGGGCCACCACCAGGCGTCCGGTTCCGGTTTCGGCTCGTACTCCTCGATCGTCTGGTCGTACAGGCCCTGCATGACGGTCCGCAGGTGGTCTGTCGCCTCGACCGGATCGTCGTCCGGCGTCACCGTGATCGGCTCCCCGACTGTCAAAGCCACCAGCGTGCCCCGGGTCATCTCACGCTTGCGTCCCTTGGTCCACAGGCGCTGGCCACCGAACGTGATCATCGGCACCACCGGCACGCCCGCTTCTGCCGCCATGCGTACGGCTCCGGTCTTGAAATCCTTGACCTCGAAGGACTGGCTGATCGTGGCCTCGGGGAACACGCCGACCACCTCGCCGCGACGCAGCCAGTCCACGGCGTGATCCAGGGACGCTGCCCCAGCGGCACGATCGACGGGGATGTGGTGCATCGACCGCATCAATGGTCCGGAGACTGGGTGATCGAAGGTGGACTTCTTCGCCATGAATCGCACCAGTCGCTTCGATGGCCGGCATGCGTAGCCGCAGAAGATGAAGTCGAAGTAGGAGACGTGGTTGCTCGCCAGAACCGCGCCACCCTGCAACGGCACGTTGTCACCGCCGGTCAGGGTGAACCTGATGTTGAAGGCACGGAAGAAGCCGTAGGCAGACATGATGATCGGTGGATAGGTGATGTCCCGCACAATGGCCACCGTAGTTCACTTCGAGGCGTTGGTGTCCTCGGTGAGTCCGAAGAGGTGGGTGGCGATCCAATCGCGGAAGGGTTTCTGTCGCCGCACCCATTTCTCAGCGCGTGCCTGCGCACGCGCCTGCTTCTTCGGCTTGTTGCGGTATCGGAAATGCGCCCACGGCGAGCCGGGTCGCGCCAGTCGAATGCACGCGACCCAGGCCACCGGGATGACGGCGATGGACAGGGCGCCGAACCACAGTTTTCCCTTCAGGAAGGTGACTGTGATGGGAATGCCCCACACGACCAGGAAGACCGCCGATGACGCGGCGTTGAGCCAGAACCCGGTGACCGGGTTGGGGTTCGGCTTGTTCGGCGCGATGATCAGGAGGGCAACGAACAGGACGACCGCCGTGAGTGTGACGGCGTCCGCGGACAGTCGCCCTTGGTTGCTCCAGTAGACGTCGTCCATGTGCAGGACCATGGCGAATTCGTCGAGAACCAAGGCGGCGCCGACGCCGAACATGACACCGGCGACTTGCCGCCATAGGCCGTCCTGGCCCGATCCCAGGGCCAGCACTCCGCCGATGAGCAGGATCACCAGCCCGGGAACCACGTGATGGATGTGCACGTCACCGGCGGATACGTTGCCGAACGGGCCTTTCCCCGCCCTGATCATGCGCGTGATCATCCTCGTGACCAGGAACGTCACGAGAAATGCCATGAGGGCGAAGAACATGGGCTGCCGACCCGGCTCGAGGATCTCCCGGGAGTACCACTGCAGCACCCCCCAAGCGTAGGCCGCGCATCCGGTAAACGCTGCATGAATAGTCGCGATCTGCGGTAGTGCCTCCCGTAGATTGTGATCCGTGATCCGGATCTGCGCTGAGTGCGGCGATGGCTGACAGCCTCGACGCCAAACTCGCGCTGGCCCGCGACACCCGCACGCCGGGCAAGACGCTGGCGAAACTCGCGGGCCACAAGAGCTGGGCGATCCGTGCGGATGTCGCGAGCAACCCACGTACCCCTTCGAAGGCTCTGGTGAGACTGGCCGATGACAAGCGCTGGGAGGTCCGCACAGAAGTCGCCCTGAACCACAATGTCAGTGGCAAGGTGCTGGAGGGGCTCGCCGAGGACGACCACATCTCGGTGCGCACCGCCGTTGCGCTGAACCCCAAGACGCCCGCATCTGCACTGCGCAGGTTGGCGAAGGACAAGTCGGCGATCGTGCGCCTGCGGGTGGCGGAGAACCGGAATGTTCCCAGTGGCGTGCTGCGCAGGCTGGGCTCCGACGATGACCGGGATGTGCGCCGGGCGGCCGGCGAGAACCATCGCGCGCCGAAGAAGGTCAAGTAGTGCTGCACCGGCTCACAGCCCAGCAGATCGCCGATCTGACCTGGACCGTGCGTCCCGAGCCTGTGCTCGGACCGCCGCTGCCGTCACCGGTGATCGCCGATCCGACATTCCTGCCGCCCGACCAGACCCCGGATGGACTGTGGCACCTGTGGGCACATTCACTTCTGGGGCTGCACGCCTATCGCAGTGCTGACGGAATCACCTGGAGGTCTTCGGGTACGGTCACCCGCAATGCGCTGCGTGGTCATGTCGTAGCCGATGGTCCTGGCTACCGACTGAGTTATGAGAAGACCCGGCTGTTCATGCCACTCGGACTGCCGTGGTCGTCGTGGATCGAGTCGCGTAGCAGCGACGACCTGGAATCCTGGAGCCAACCAACGGTCTTGCTCCGGCCGTGTCTTGATTGGCATGTGCGGGGACGGGATCGGGCGGTGTCCAACCCCTGCCTGGTTCCGCAGCCCGACGGCACCTGGAACCTGTACTACTCCGCAGGGCTCACGCAGCTCCCGGACTGCGGATTCCCGGAACCGACATACATCGGTGTGGCGACCGGACCCGGTCCGGACGGACCGTTCGACCCGCTGCCCGAGCCTCTGCTAGGTCCCGGCGATGGGCCGGCCAGTCTGTGCGCCGGGGCCTTGAAGGTCCTGGCGTGTGCTGATGGCTGGGTGGGCTTCCAGAATGCGATCACGTGGGATGGCACCCACTCCGGGTCCGAGATCTGGGTGCTGGGTTCGAAGGACGGCCGCGCTTGGACGGTGCTCTCGGACCATCCCGCCCTGGCGCCCACAGGATCGGGCTGGATGGCCACGCACGTCTACGCCCTCGACGTGCGGGACACCCCGGTGGGTCCGCGTATGTACTTCAACGCCCGCGACGCCTATCACTGGACGCGTGGCCGGGAGCGGATCGGACTGGCAACCCCGGCGATGTAGGCCCTCGGCAGGGCGCCGCAGCACATCCGTGAGCAGTTCAGGAATCCGGGAGCGGTTCGCCGGCGGTCAAGTGCTCCCGGATGTGCAGAGTGCTCACGGATCTTGCGGGGAGCATCCCGGAGCCGTGACACGCAGAAGGAGCCCGCGAGGGGCTCCTTCTCCATGTGCCCCCGGCAGGACTCCGTCGCCCCGCGTGGCGGGGCTCCTCCTCGAACCCTGCATGGGGTGTGACGAACAAAAGCAGCCCGCAAGGGGCTGCCTTCGTTCGTGCCCCCGGCAGGACTCCGTCGCCCCGCACGGCGGGGCTCCTCCTCGAACCCTGCATGGGGTGTGACATGCAGAAGGAGCCCGCGAGGGGCTCCTTCTCCATGTGCCCCCGGCAGGATTCGAACCTGCGCGCATGGCTCCGGAGGCCACTGCTCTATCCCCTGAGCTACGGGGGCTTCAGGGCTCTCCAAGCCTAGCAACGACTGTGTTGGCGACCTCCGCCCGGATCCACAGGTTACGGTCGGGATGTGCGCTGGACACTGATCGCCTCCTTGGTGGTGCTTGCAGGGTGCCAGCAGATGCAGCCGGCGCCACATCCGACGACGCTGCCGGGTCCGGTGGCGGCCGGACGACCCGAGGCGCCGATCATGGTGGCCGACCAGGACTGGGCTCCGTGTACGGGCAAACAGATGCGCAAGTATCCGCCAGTGCTCGACGAACCGGCCAGCACCTACTACGCCGGGCCCTGGTGCCAGGATGCCGACGGTGGCACCCGCTTCATGTGGATGTACGCCGAGCCGCTGTTCCCGGGGGAGACGCCGGAGGAGGTGCGCGGCTACGTCAACGAGGACGCGAGTCTGCTGGTGCGCGGGCTGCGAACCACCGGCTACCAGCCGGTCCGCGCGGGACAGCGTGGTGACGACGTGTTCTACGAGGCCCGACGCCCCACCTCGGAGAACCTGGTCAGCGTCGCGGTCCTCGGCGACGATGTGCCGCCAGAGGGGCAGGCCTACGCGGGCGACAACCCCCTTCGGGTTGTGGTCGCGGTCCGCAAGGCCGGGCCGGACGATACGCCGAGTCCGTCCCGGACGCCGAGCCCCTAATCTGGGTGTATGACACCTGAAGCCCTCGCTGCCGCCATCAGCGACGCCCTGGCAGAAGTCCCCGACGTGCCGTCAGACGGGGTTGAGGTGAAGGTGGAACGCCCGAAGAACCGCGATCACGGCGACTACGCGACCAATGTGGCCCTCGTGCTGGCCAAGCGCGCGGGGATGCCCCCGCGCGACCTGGCCACGAAGATCGTCGCCGCACTGGCCGGAAACCCGGGGATCGCGGCCCTGGACATCGCGGGTCCGGGTTTCATCAACATCACGCTCGCGGCCGACGCCGCCGGGGAGATCGCGCGCACGATCGTGGAGCAGGGGAGTACCTACGGAACGATCGACGCACTGTTCGGGACGGCGGTCAACCTCGAGTTCATCTCTGCCAATCCGACGGGACCGCTGCATCTCGGGCACACACGGTGGGCGGCTGTCGGTGATGCGATGGCCCGCGTGCTGGCTGCGGCCGGCGCCGAGGTCACACGTGAGTTCTACGTCAACGACCGCGGCGTCCAGATGGACAAGTTCGGGTTGTCGTTGGAGGCGTCCGCCCTGGGTGAGCAGGTCCCGGAAGGTGGATATCAGGGCGAGTACATCCACGAACTGGCCGCCCAGATCGTGGCCGACGATCCGGCGATCGTCGACCTTCCGGAAGGCGAGCGGATGGTGGCATTCCGCGAGGCGGGCTATGCGCTGCAACTGCAGCAGCAGAAGGACGTTCTGGACAACTTCCGGACACACTTCGACGTCTGGTACTCCGAGCGTTCGCTGCATGAGACCGGAGCGGTTGATCGCGGTATGGCGAAACTGCGCGAACAGGGTCATGTGTTCGAGCACGAAGGAGCGGTCTGGCTCCGCACCACTGACTTCGACGACGACAAGGATCGCGTTCTGATCAAAGCCGATGGGGAGCTCACCTACTTCGCCTCGGACACGGCCTACTACGTCGACAAGCGCGACCGCGGGTTCGACATCTGCATCTACCTGCTGGGTGCCGACCACCACGGCTATGTGAACCGGCTGCGCGCGGTGGCCGCGTGCGCCGGTGACAACCCCGACTACAACATCGAGATCCTCATCGGCCAACTCGTGAAGATGTTCAAGGGCGGGGAGGAAGTGCGGCTGAGCAAACGTGCCGGAGCCATCGTGACGCTCGAGGACCTTGTGGATGAGGTAGGTGTGGACGCGGCACGGTACACGCTGATCCGCTACCCGGCGGATTCGCCGCTGACGATGGACCTCGACCTGCTGGTGCAGCGGACCAACGAGAACCCGGTGTACTACGTGCAGTACGCCCACGCCCGCATCTCGTCGGTTCTGCGCAACGCCGCCGACCTCGGGATCGATTGGCGGGCGTTGGACTTCGACCCCGGACTGCTGACACATGAACGCGAGTCGGCGTTGCTGGGAGTTCTGGCGGAGTTCCCGCGGATCATCGCCACAGCTGCCGAGTTGCGCGAACCGCACCGGGTCAGCCGATACCTCGAAGAGGTGGCGACCGCCTACCACAAGTTTTACGACTCCTGCCGCGTTCTGCCCCGCGCGGATGAGGAACTCGAGCCTCTGCACATCGCGCGTCTGTGGCTGTGCGCCGCGGCGCGACAGGTGGTGGCCAACGGCCTGGAACTGTGCGGCGTGAGTGCGCCGGAGCGCATGTGAGAAGGACCGCTCTGATCACGGGAGCATCTTCCGGGATCGGCCTTGCCACGGCCCGGCTGCTGCGCGAGCGTGGCTACTCACTGGCCCTCGTGGCACGATCGGCAGACCGTCTGAATGACGTCGCAGAGGATCTCGGCGCGTTCGCCATACCGTGCGACGTGAGCGACATCGACGCGTTGCCGGACCTGGTCGCCGCTGTCGTCTCGGACTTCGGCAGCCTCGATGTGCTGGTGAACAACGCGGGCGTGCACCACCGGGGTTCGATGCTTCGGCACAGTCCTGAACAGTTGGCGCAGATGATCGTGGTGAACACAGCCGCGCCCATCGCGCTGACCCGCGCTGCCGCCGACGTGATGCGGCCCGGCTCAGTTGTTGTGAACGTCGGCAGCCTGGCCGGGAAGTTGCCGGTACCCGGGGCAGCCACCTACTCCGGCAGCAAGGCGGGGATCCGGTTCTGGGCGCTGGCGGCCGCAGAGGATCTGGCCGAACGTGGCATCCGGATCGCCACGGTCAACCCTGGCCCCGTGGATTCCGGGTTCCTGGAGGCGGACCTCGCGAACGTCACACCCATGACATTCAGTCAGCCGATGAGCACGGTCGAGCAGTGCGCCGAGGCTGTCCTGCGCGCCATCGAGGCCGATGAGTCCCCGATGGAGATCGACCTCCCCGCGGCCTCTGGGAGACTTGCCACACTCGGTTATGTCGCGCCGCCGTTGCGCAGGCTGCTCCGACCGGCCCTCGAGAAGCGCGGGGCGAAGGTCAAAGCGGAACTCATGCGGCGCAAAGGCCTGTCCGGCTGACCCGGCGACCGTACAGAACTGGTTGGCGGGGCACCCGACACGCCGCGGGTGTCGCACAGACGACGGCGTGTCGCCGCTCGAAAGGGCCCTTGCGAACCAGTTCAGTACGGCTACAAGCCCGCACTTCTCCCGCCGATACCCTGATTCCCATGCCCGCACATCCCGCCGGACCCCGTCACGAGGACATCGTCCACGCCGCCGCCATCGGCGAGGTCCCCCATGACCTCAACGCACTGAGCCCGGCCGTGTGGCCGCTCACGGCTGAGCGCGTCGACGGCGTGTTGTCGGTGGCCGGGGTACCCGCCACCGACGCGGTCGCCGAGTTCGGCAGTCCGCTGTTCATGCTCGACGAGAAGCACTTCAGGGCGGCCGCCCGCAGTTACGCCGAGGCCTACGCCGGTGCGGACGTGTACTACGCGGCCAAGGCCTTCCTCACCACGCGCGTCGCGCGATGGGCGGTCGAGGAGGGATTGCGCATCGATGTGTGCACCCTTGGCGAGATGGAGGTCGCGCTGCGCGCTGGGGTGCCGGGTGAAAGCTTGCTGTTCCACGGCAACAACAAGAGCGTCGCTGAACTGCGGCGGGCGCTCGAGGTGGGCGTGGGCCGCATCGTGATCGACTCTGTCACCGAGATCGAACGGCTCGCAGACCTGGCGCGGGCACTCGGTGTGCGGCCGAAGGTCCTGGTCCGGGTGACCGTCGGCGTCGAGGCGCACACCCATGAGTTCATCGCGACCGCCCACGAGGATCAGAAGTTCGGTCTCGCGCTGGCCGGTGGGGTGGCCTTCGCCGCTGCACAGACGGTTGCCTCCGAACCCGCCATGGAGTTGATCGGGCTGCACAGCCACATCGGGTCCCAGATCTTCGACGCAGCCGGCTTCGAGGTCGCCGCGCACCGGATGGCGGGGCTGGTCGCCGACCTCGTCAACTCCGGCATCGCCGTGGCCGAACTCAACCTCGGCGGCGGGATGGGGATCGCTTACACCGATGACGAGGACCCGCCGCAGGTCGCCGACATGGCAAAGCAGCTCACCGCCATCGTCACCCGGGAGTGCGAGTTGGCCGGCGTGCCCGTTCCACGGCTGGCTGTCGAACCCGGACGCGCGATCGTGGGCAGCGCCGGCATCACGGTCTACGAGGTGGGGACCGTCAAGGCGGTGGATCTGGGGGGCCGCAGTCGGTTGTACGTCTCCGTGGACGGCGGCATGAGCGACAACATCCGCACGGCGCTCTACGGGGCCGACTACACGGTGGTGTTGGCGAACCGGGAGTCCGTCGCCGACCCTGTGGTCGCACGGGTGGTCGGCAAGCACTGCGAGAGCGGGGATGTCGTGGTCCGTGATGCGTGGTTGCCCGGTGATGTGCGCGCCGGGGATCTGCTGGCCGTGGCCGCGACCGGCGCCTACTGCCGCAGCATGGCCAGCAACTACAACTACCTTCCCCGTCCGGCGGTGGTCTCCGCAGCGTCCGGGGAGTGCCAGGTGATGCTGCGGCGCGAGACACTCGACGATCTGCTGGCCGCGGACGCCGGGGTGGACTGAGCGGGATTCCACGGCGTCCCGCGTTCCGAGTGTCGCCGCGCTGCACCGTTCTCATGACGGTCGAGGTGCGAAGAACCCGATGGCGTCCGCATGGGAGACTTGGGGCGTGTCTGATTCTGTCGTGCGTGTAGCCCTGCTCGGTGGCGGCACGGTTGGCTCCCAGGTCGCCCGGTTGCTAACCGATTCCGCGGACGATCTGCAGGCTCGGGTGGGTGCCCCTCTCGAACTGGTCGGGGTTGCCGTGCGCGACCTCAGCAAACCCCGACCGGGTATCCCGGCGGACCTGCTGACCGATGACCCCTTCGCTGTCGTCAAACGCGAGGACGTGGACATCGTCGTCGAGGTGATGGGTGGCATAGACCCGACCAAGGAGTTGCTGGAGACGGCCCTGCGCAACGGGGCGAGTGTGATCACGGCGAACAAGGCTCTGCTCAGTGAACACGGTGCGGCCCTGCATGAGATCGCCCATGAGAACGGCGTCGACTTGTTCTACGAGGCTGCAGTCGCCGGGGCCATTCCGTTGCTGCGGCCGCTGCGGGAGTCGCTTGCCGGCGATCAGGTGCAGCGGGTGCTGGGGATCGTCAACGGCACCACCAACTACATCCTCACCAAGATGGACGAAGAGGGTGCCGACTACGGCGAGGTGCTCGCGGAGGCGCAGCGACTCGGATACGCCGAGGCGGACCCGACCGCCGATGTCGAGGGTCACGACGCGGCTGCCAAGGCGGCGATCCTCGCGACGTTGGCTTTCCACTCCAGCGTGACGCTGTCCGACGTGTACTGCGAAGGCATCAGTTCGGTGACCCTGCGCGACGTCGAGGCCGCCAAGGACCTCGGATTCGTGATCAAGTTGCTGGCGGTCGCCGAGCGCACGCCTGATGGTCAGGGAGTCGTCACCCGGGTGCACCCGGCGATGGTGGCGCGTTCCCACCCGTTGGCCAGTGTGCGTGACGCTTTCAACGCGGTGTTCGTCGAGGCCGAGTCCGCTGGGCAGATGATGTTCTACGGCCGCGGTGCCGGTGGTGAACCCACCGCCAGTGCCGTGCTGGGTGACCTGGTGACCGCGGCGCGCAACCGCCGAGCGGGAGCTGCTGGGCAGGCGCAGTCGGTGTACGCCGGACTGCAGCCGCGCCCGATCGGCGAGGCGGTCACGCGCTACACCGTCAACTTGGACGTCGCCGACCGGCCCGGCGTCCTCGCTCAGATCGCTACGTGTTTCGGGGACCACGACGTCTCCATCCAGACCGTGCGTCAGGACACGGACGAGGACACCGGTCGGGCGGCGCTCTTGATCCGCACACACTCGGCCACCGAGGCCGCACTGTCGGCCACCGTCACCGCGCTGCGGGACCTCGACAGCGTGAACGAGGTCGTGGCGGTCATGCGAGTGGAAGGTGACGAATGAGCGCCCACATCTGGCGGGGGATCATCGAGGAGTACCGGTCGCACCTGCCGGTCTCGGAGCAGACCCCGGTCATCACCCTGCGCGAGGGAGGCACGCCGCTGGTGCGTGCCAACCGGGTCAGCGAGATGACCGGCTGTGAGGTCTATCTCAAGGTGGAGGGCGCGAACCCCACCGGGTCCTTCAAGGACCGCGGTATGACGATGGCGATCTCCGAAGCCGCTCGAGAGGGCGCGAAGGCCGTCATCTGTGCCTCCACGGGCAACACGAGCGCCAGTGCGGCGGCCTACGCAGTGCGTGCGGACATGGTCTGTGCGGTGCTGGTGCCGGCCGGGAAGATCGCCATGGGCAAGCTGGCGCAGGCACTGGTGCACGGCGCGCGACTGTTGCAGGTCGACGGAAACTTCGACGACTGTCTGACCCTGGCCCGGGAACTGTCCGAGGAGTATCCGGTGGCGCTGGTGAACAGCGTCAACCCGGCACGCATCGAAGGGCAGAAGACCGCCAGCTTCGAGATCGTGGACCAACTCGGGGCCGCCCCCGACATCCATTGCCTGCCGGTCGGCAACGCCGGCAACATCACGGCGTACTGGAAGGGGTACCGCGAGTACGCGACATCACCGCGGATGTGGGGTTTCCAGGCCGCGGGTGCGGCGCCGATCGTGCGCGGTGCTCCGGTGCGGTCCCCACAGACCATCGCGACGGCCATTCGGATCGGCAACCCCGCATCCTGGGCATTTGCCGAGGCCGCTCGGGACGAGTCGGGTGGTGTGATCGAGATGGTCACCGACCGGCAGATCCTCAGCGCGTACAAACTGCTGGCCGCAGGTGAAGGGGTGTTCGTGGAGCCCGCGTCGGCCGCCGGCGTGGCGGGCCTGCTTCAGAAACATGCCGCTGGTGAACTCGACGCCGGGCAGACCGTGGTGTGCACGGTCACCGGGAACGGCTTGAAGGATCCGCAGTGGGCGATTGCCGGAGCCCCGCAACCGGTCGGTATCGCGATCGACGCGCAGGCCGCCGCTGCCGAGTTGGGGCTCATCTGATGCCGGTGGTGGTGCAGGCCCCCGCCACATCCGCGAATCTCGGCCCCGGTTTCGATTGCCTCGGATTGGCTCTTGATCTACGGGATCGGGTGACGTTCGCCGCCGCGGACACCACCCGCGTCACCGTCAGGGGGGAGGGCGAAGGGGAGGTGTCGCTCGGCCCTGACCACCTCGTGGTGGCCAGTTTCCGGGCAGCCTTCGCCGAGTGTGGTCTCGCCGTTCCAGAGGTGGCCGTGACCTGCGAGAACCGGATCCCGCACGGCCGTGGTCTGGGCAGTTCGTCGGCGGCCATCGTGACCGGGCTGGTCGCAGCGCGGGCGATGGGCGCACAGATGGACGACGCGGGTTTGCTGGCGCTGGCGACCCGGATCGAAGGGCACCCGGACAACGTGGCGCCGGCACTACTGGGCGGGTTGACGGTGTCCTGGATGCAGGGCGGGATCGGGCGCGCTGTGCGCCTGGACCCGGCGGTGGGTATAGAGGCGGTGGTCGCCATTCCGCGGGAGCGTCTGAGCACCGCGACGGCCCGCACCCTGCTGCCGGAGACCGTGCCGTTCGGCGATGCCGTTCATGCGCTGGGTCGGGCAGCACTGGCCGTTGCGGCCTTCAGTGGGCATCCGGAACACCTGCTCGCGGCCACTGAGGACCGGATCCACCAGGACTACCGCAAGTCCGGCTACCCGCAGTCGTGGGATCTGGTCCGGGAATGGCGTGCGGCTGGCATCCCCGCAGCGATCTCCGGCGCGGGGCCGACGGTGATCGCCTTCGCCGCCGACGTCGATGTGCCCAGCGGTTGGCGGCGGGAGGACCTGCGGATCGCTGAGCAGGGAGCCACGGTCACGCAGGTGTGACGCTCACACCTCGCGCGGCACCCGGCCGGTGAGTTTCATCATCCTGCACATCATCCGGTGACCGCCGTCGGAGGCCTTTCCGAACATCAGGGGGCAGCCTCCGTCGATGACCAGCATGCCCGCGTCCCGGCCGATCCGGGTTGCTTCCTCCGACACGCTGCCCGCACCGAACGACCTGTGCATCCACGCGTAGTGGATGCCGAGCTCAGCCGCTTCTCGCATGGTCCCGGGGGCGTGTTCGGCGCTGGTTGCGATGACCACCGCGTCGACTCCGTCGGGTATGGACGCAAGATCGGGGTAGGCAGTGTCACCCTCGACCGTCTGAGCGTGGGGGTTCACCGCGAACACTGTGTACCCCCGCTCTCGCAGCCGGGTGTAGACGGCATTGGAACCGTGTCCTTCCGGCTTGCTGGAGACGCCGGTGACGGCGATCCGGGACTGATTCAGGAACTCGGTTGCGGCCTCTGCGATCTTCATGACGCGCCCTCCTCACCGTGTCTCCAGGCTACGCCTGCTGAAGGACACAGGACACGAAGTGCACCCGATGGTTCCACCGCAGGTTACGGGGGTGTTACAGTGGCTTCAGCCAGGGCGTTCGAACCGTGGCGATCCATCGGGTCAGATTCCATTGCCCCAATCTCTGCACTTGACGCCCTCTGGCTGTACCTGTCCGCTGTGAGCGGTGGTCATCATTTCACCGTTCACCTCGTGGGGCGCACGTCGTCCCGACGTCCATGAAAGGACGTGTCAGTTGACTGACACCACGATCGAAGAACAACCCGCCAGCAAGCGACGCACCGGCCTGTCCGGCATGCTGCTGGCCGACCTGCGCAAGATGGCCGCCGACAAGGGCATCTCCGGCGCATCCTCCATGCGCAAGAGCGAACTCATCTCCGCTCTGGGGGGCTCCAACCCCACAGCTGCGCCCAAGAACGAGCAGGCCTCCGATGCGCCCGCCGAACGGGCCCCCCAGCAGGCTGAGGCCCGCGAGGAGCGCCCGCAGCGCGAGAACCGCCAGGAGTCGCAGGAGAACCGGGAGCAGTCCGGCGAGAACCGCGAGCAGTCGCAGGAGAACCGCGAAGACTCCGGTCAGAACCGCGGCGGCAACCAGAACCGCGACGGCAACCAGAACCGCGACCGCGAGGGCGGCAACCGCAACCGGCGCCGCCGGGGTCGCGATCGGAACCGCGACCGGGACCGTCGCCGGGACGATGCGGAGCCAGAGGTCGGCGAGGACGAGGTGCTCGTGCCTGTGGCCGGCATCCTGGACGTACTCGACAACTACGCGTTCCTGCGCACCACCGGATACCTTCCGGGGCCGACCGACGCCTACCTCAGCCTCGGGTTGGTGAAGAAGTACGCCCTGCGCAAGGGCGACCATGTGGTGGGCGCCATCCGCCCCCAGCGTGAGAACGAGGGCAACTCCCGCCAGAAGTACAACCCGCTCGTCCGCATCGACAAGGTCAACGGCCTCGACCCGGACAAGGCGCGCGAGCGCAAGGAGTTCGGCAAGCTCACGCCGCTGTACCCGCAGCAGCGACTGCGGCTTGAAGGTGAGGCGAGCAACCTCACCACGCGGATCATCGACCTCGTGGCCCCGATCGGCAAGGGGCAGCGCGGTCTGATCGTCTCCCCGCCGAAGGCCGGCAAGACGATGGTGCTGCAGCGGATCGCGAACGCGATCACCACCAACAACCCTGAGGTGCACCTCATGGTCGTGCTCGTGGACGAGCGCCCGGAAGAGGTCACCGACATGAAGCGCTCGGTCAAGGGTGAGGTCATCGCCTCGACCTTCGACCGGCCTGCCGACGACCACACGACCGTGGCCGAACTGGCCATCGAGCGCGCCAAGCGCCTCGTGGAGATGGGCCAGGACGTGGTGGTCCTGCTGGACTCCATGACTCGTCTGGGGCGTGCGTACAACCTGTCCGCCCCGGCCTCCGGACGCATCCTGTCCGGTGGTGTGGATTCCGCGGCGCTGTACCCGCCGAAGAAGTTCTTCGGCGCGGCCCGCAACATCGAAGAGGGTGGTTCGCTGACCATCATCGCCACCGCACTGGTTGAGACCGGTTCGCGGATGGACGAGGTCATCTTCGAGGAGTTCAAGGGCACCGGCAACATGGAGCTCAAGCTCGACCGGCGCCTCGCGGACAAGCGTGTGTTCCCGGCCGTCGACGTGGACGCCTCCGGAACCCGCAAGGAAGAGCTCCTGATGAGCAAGGATGAGCTCGCGATCGTCTGGAAGTTGCGCCGGGTCCTGCATGCCCTGGACACCCTGCAGGGCATCGAGTTGCTCATCAGCAAGTTGCGCGAGACGAACACGAACTACGAGTTCCTGCGTCAGGTGCAGCAGACCACGCCCGCCGGCCTCGAGGCGGAGGCCCCGACCGGCGACCTGTGATCCCCCGACGAAGGGGCGGCGGCATGCGTGCCGACCGCCCCTTCGTCACGTCGGATGCTCACCCGCTCACCGGTGTGACAACCGCTCGTCGGCGGCGAATATGACTGGCTGATTGACTATATTGTGTGTCACACACTATAGTTGGACGCGTGGGATCGAACCTTGAGCAACATGAGCAGGAACTGCGCCGCGGCACCGTGGTGTTGGCCTGTCTGCTCATGCTGCGAACGCCGGAGTACGGCTACCAGTTGCTTGAGCAGTTGCAGGGCGCCGGCATCGAGGTCGATGCCAACACGCTCTACCCGTTGTTGCGCCGACTGGAGAAGCAGGGCTTCCTGAGCAGTGAGTGGAACACCGACGAGGCCCGGCCGCGCAAGTACTACGTCACGAGCCCTGAGGGACACGTTGCCGCCGGTTCGCTGAGTTCCGAATGGTCGGCCCTGAACGACTCGCTGGTGGCTCTGATGGAGAGGAACACATCATGACGACATTGACGCAGCGCTACGTCCACGCCGCAGTGGCCGGCATTCCCGAGGAGCAGCGCGACGACGTCGCCGACGAGTTGAACGCCTCGGTCGCCGACGCCATCGACGATCTTGTGTCCAGTGGTCTGACGCCCGAGGAAGCGGAGTTGCAGGCTCTCAACGATCTCGGTGATCCGGCTGTGCTCTCCGAGCGCTTCGGGGGCCGGCCGCGCCACCTCATCGGCCCGGCCTATTTCCCCCAGTACTCGCAGTTGCTGCGCACTCTGCTGCTGGTGGTGGTTCCGATCGTCGCGGCTGCTTCCCTCCTGGCACAGGCACTGGCTGGATCCTCCCCGGTGGACGCCGTGCTCACCGTGATCGGCATCGGCTTCCAGCTCGGGGTGCAGATCGCGTTCTGGGTGACGTTGGTCTTCGCTCTGCTGGAGCGTTCCCACACGCCGGTCCCGAGCGCGGCCTGGTCCCCGGACGACCTGCCGGAGATCACGGACAGGCGTGTGGGTCTGGGGGAGACGGTCTTCGGGATCTGCGCGCTCACGGTTCTGATCTGGGCGATCCTGTGGCAGCGCGACCACTGGCTGGTGACGCTGGGCGGTGCCGAGGTGCCCGTGCTCAATGCCGACGTGTGGAGCCCCTGGCTCACGGTGCTGCTGATGGTCCTGCTGGCGAGCATCGTTCTGGAGATCGTGACGTACCGGGTGGGACACTGGACCGTCGGACTGGCAGCCGTGAACACGGTGCTGAATGTCGCTTTCCTGGGGATCGTGATGTGGCTGTGGGCTGCTGAACGCCTGCTCACCCCGGGAGTCGCCGACCTGGTTCCGGGCGGTCTGCTCACGCCGTTGGTGTGGATCGTCGTGGGTATCACGGTCTTCGACGCCGTCGAAGGATGGTGGCAGGCGCTGCGCCGGTGACGATGCCGGGGGAATACCGTTGCCCACCGGCCCGTTACACTCGAAGAGCCCCGGTTCACGCTGCGCTGTTTCGGCGACCCGGGACCATCTAAGGAGAATCATGAAGCCCGATATCCACCCCGAGTACGTCGAGACCACGGTCACGTGCTCCTGTGGCAACCAGTTCACCACCCGCAGCACCGCCAAGGACGGCGTGATCCACGCTGAGGTGTGCAACCAGTGCCACCCCTTCTACACCGGCAAGCAGAAGATTCTGGACACCGGCGGCCGCGTCGCCAAGTTCGAGAAGCGCTTCGGCAAGCAAGCCTCCAAGTAAGTGTTCGAGCGGGTCACCGCCCTCGTCGACGAACTGCGGGCTCTCGAAGCCGATCTCGCAGATCCCTCCCTGCACTCCGACCCTGCCCGCGCGCGGGCTGTGGGGAAGCGGCATGCCCAGTTGCGCCCGGTCGTGGAGACCTACGAGCGGTGGGTGACTCTCGGCGAGGACGAGCAGGCTGCGCGTGAACTCGCCGAGGCTGACGCCACCTTCGCGCAGGAGGCCGAGGACCTCGCCGCCCAACGTGCGCAGGTCGCCGACGACCTCAGTGAGTTGCTGGTGCCGCGCGATCCGCTGGACGACTCCGACGCCATTGTCGAGATCAAGGCTGGCGAAGGCGGCGACGAATCGGCATTGTTCGCGGGCGACCTGCTGCGGATGTACGAGCGCTACGCCTCGATCCGCGGCTGGCGCATGGAGGTCATCGACCTCGAGGAGACCAACCTCGGCGGGGTGAAGGACGCCACGATCTCGATCAAGGCCAAGGGGCAGACCGAGGTCGACGACATGCCTTTCGCCCGGCTGAAGTGGGAAGCCGGTGTACACCGCGTGCAGAGGGTGCCGGTCACGGAGTCGCAGGGTCGCATCCACACGTCGGCGGCCGGGGTGCTCGTCTTCCCGGAGACCGAGGACATCGAGATCACGATCGACCCCAACGACCTGCGCATCGACGTCTACCGCTCCTCGGGTCCGGGCGGTCAGAGCGTGAACACGACCGACTCGGCCGTGCGCATCACGCACGTGCCGACGGGCGTGGTCGTCTCCTGCCAGAACGAGAAGTCACAGTTGCAGAACAAGGAACAGGCAATGCGTATCCTGCGCGCTCGCCTGGTCGCCATCGCCGAGGAGGAGAAGGCGGCGGAGGCCTCTGCCACCCGCAAGGAGCAAGTGCGGACCGTGGACCGATCAGAGCGGATCCGGACCTACAACTTCCCGGAGAACCGCATCTCCGACCATCGCACGGGGTTCAAGGCCTACAACCTCGACCACGTACTCGCCGGGGAACTCGACCCGGTCATCCAGAGCTGTCTCGACGCCGACCTCGCCACGCGCTTGGAGTCGGCGGAGTCTTTGTGAGTCTGCGTCGCCAGGTCGCGCTGCGGCTGCGGGCGGCCGGGGTCCCATCGCCGGACGCCGACGCCGTCACCCTGATCGAGTTCGTCTCCGGCAATCGGTCGCCCTTCGCCGAGCTCACCGCCGAGCAGACGGCTCAACTGGAGGGTCTGGTGGCCAAGCGCTGCTGCCGCGTGCCGTTGCAGCATCTCACCGGCAGGGCAGGCTTCCGCTACCTCGATGTCCAGGTCGGTCCCGGGGTGTTCGTCCCACGGCCGGAGACCGAGGTGCTCGTGGATGTGGCACTGCAGGAGCCCTTCGATCGCGCCATCGATCTGTGCACAGGCAGTGCCGCGATAGCTGTGAGCCTGGCCACGGAGACCGGGGCAGAGGTGGTGGCAGTCGAGATCGATCCGCTGGCACTGCAGTGGGCCCGTCGCAACGCGGCCGGGCGGGTCGAGGTCCTGGCAGCCGATGTGTGCGCGGACGATCTGGCCCATCTCGGCCCGGTCGAGCTGGTGGTCAGCAACCCGCCGTACATCCCGGACGCCATGGTTCCGCGCGATCCGGAAGTGGCGTTGCACGATCCGCCGGTGGCGCTCTACGGCGGGGTGGACGGGCTTGACGTCGTGCGGTGTGTCGTGGCCCAGGCGAGGCGGCTTCTGCGCCCCGGTGGTCGGATGCTGCTCGAGCACGGGGAGTACCAGGGGGCGGACGTGCGCGCTCTGCTCGACGGTTTCGAGGAGGTGCGGACGTGGCAGGATCTCAGCGGCCGCGACCGGATCACGGGTGGGCGACTGGCCCGGCGTGGGTGATGGCCCGCCCTGTGCAACGCGTCTGCCTCCTGCTCACCGATGACTCCGGAGTGCGGCGGTACCCCGGGGCCGCACTGTGGCCGGGGGCCGGAGGACCGCAAGACTGCCGCCATCTGAATCCGTGAGCAGTTCGCAAATCCGGGAGCGGTTCTGATCAACCGGAGTGCTCACCGATCTACGAAGTGCTCACGGATGTTCCCGGGCCAACGCGGCCATGACCTCCCCTGCCGGGATCGCACCCTCCCGCAGCACCTCGACACCCCGCCGCAGGTCGACCACGGTCGACACGGGCCCCCCGGGCAGTTCACCTCCGTCGAGGCCGATCGACACGCCTTGGCTGTCGCAGGTGCCAAGCGTCGTGGGCGCCGGCTCGTCCGGCCGTTGCGCCCCCGTGGCGGCCAGGGGACCCACCTCGGCGACCAGCGCCAGCATCCAGGGGTGCAGGGGCATCCGCAGGGCCACAGCGTCCGACACGCCTGCGGTCCACGCCAGCGACAGCTGCGGCTTGCCGATCAATGTCAGCGGGCCTGGCCAGAACGTGCGCGCCAGGATCTCAGCGTCGCGTGGAACGCGTCCCCACAACGCATGCATGGTCGTGCGTTTGTGGATGAACACGGGGACCGCCGCGCCCTCGATGACACCACGGACCTCACGCAGTCGCGCCACCCCGGACATCGAGAAAGCATCGGTGATCACGGCGTAGTGGAAGTCCGCCGGGGCGAGCACCAGACGACCCGAGCGCATCGCGGTGACGGCCGCACGGGTCCCGGCGGCCCGCAATCCGGGGTCGTCGCCGGGGTAGGTGCGCATCACGAGCGTCATTCTGACATCGCTACACAGATCCCACCGCGCCTCACCCGAGCCGTGAGCGGCCCCCCGTACACTTGTCAGCAGTCCGTCGTCACAGGAGTGTCCATGAGCACCGTCCCGTTCTGGGGTCCCGATTTCGCCCAACTCGAAGCGGAGGACCCCGAGATCGCGGGGATCCTGCTGAGTGAACTAGACCGGCTACGCGGTGGCCTGCAGCTCATCGCGAGCGAGAACTTCACCAGTCCGGCAGTACTGGCCGCCCTCGGATCGACGCTGAGCAACAAGTACGCCGAGGGCTACCCCGGTCGGCGCTACTACGGGGGCTGCGCTGAGGTGGACAAGGCCGAGACCATCGGCATCGAGCGTGCCAAGGCCCTGTTCGGTGCCGACCATGCGAACCTCCAGCCTCACTCGGGCGCCTCGGCGAACATCGCGGTGTACGGCGCATTCGTCAAGCCCGGCGAGAAGGTGCTGGCCATGAGCCTGCCGCACGGTGGCCACTTGACCCACGGAACCAAGGTGTCGTTCTCGGGGAAGTGGTTCGACGCGGTGCACTACGGGGTCAACCCGACCACGGAGGACATCGACTACGACCAGGTCCGCGACCTGGCTCGTGAGCACCAGCCGAAGATGATCATCTGCGGTGGTTCGGCCATCCCGAGACTGATCGACTTCGCCGCCTTCCGCGAGATCGCCGACGAGGTGGGCGCGATCCTCATGGTGGATGCCGCGCACTTCATCGGCTTGGTCGCCGGCAAGGCGATCCCGAGCCCGGTGCCCTACGCCGACGTTGTCACCTTCACCACCCACAAGGTTCTGCGCGGACCCCGCGGCGGCATGATCCTCAGCACATCGGAGCACGCCGCCGCCATCGACAAGGGGGTCTTCCCGATGATGCAGGGCGGCCCGCTGATGCACTCGGTGGCCGCGAAGGCCGTGGCGCTCAAGGAAGCTGCCACCCCGGCGTACCAGCAGTACGCACGCGAGGTCATCGAGAACGCCCAGGCGCTGACCGCCGGACTCGAGGCCGAGGGCATGCGGGCTGTCACCGGTGGCACCGACACCCACCTCGCCCTGCTCGATCTGCAGCCTCTCGGGGTGACCGGCGCCGAAGCCGAACAGCGCTGCGACGCCGCCGGCATCGTGCTGAACAAGAACGCCATCCCCTTCGATCCCCAGCCCCCCAGCGTGGCCAGTGGCATCCGGGTCGGGTCGCCCAGCGTCACCACCCAGGGCATGGGTGTTTCACAGATGAAGGAGGTCGCGGCGTTGATCGGTCGCGCCGTGCGCGAACCGGGGGCCGCTGAGGAAGTGCGCGCGAGCGTCGACGCCCTCGTCCGCGAGTTCCCGGCCTACCCGGCAGGCTGACCCACCCGCTGTGCGCGAGTACCTGGTCTGCTTCCTGGTCGCCGCGGCCGTCACCTATGTGTTGACGCCGCCGGTGCGCCGTCTGGCCATCAAGGCCAAGGCGATGGCCGAGGTCCGCGACCGGGACATCCATGCCACGCCGACCCCACGGTGGGGGGGCTTGGCGATGTACGGCGGTTTCCTGGCCGGCATGCTGATCGCCAGCAAACTGCCAGGCATGGCCGTTGTCTTCGGAGGTAACCGACAACCCCTGGCGCTGGTCGTGGGGTCGACCCTCATCGTGGGTCTCGGTCTGCTCGACGACCGCTTCGGTTTGGACGCCCCGACGAAGTTCGCGGGCCAGGCGCTGGCTGCCGGATCGATGGCCTTCCTGGGCATCCAGATGGTGTGGCTGCCGATCGGCGGGACCCTGGTACTCGATCCCCTCACGAGCGTCCTGCTGACCGTACTCTTCGTGGTGCTGACCATCAACGCGGTGAATTTCGTCGACGGTCTCGACGGTCTGGCCGCCGGGATCGTGGGCATCGCCGCCACCGCGTTCTTCATCTACGCGTTCCTGCTCTCCGTGGAGTTCGGCTTCGACCGCGCGACCCTGGCCGCGTTGATCAGTGCCGTGCTGGCGGGTATCTGCGTGGGGTTCCTGCCACACAATCTGAACCCCGCCCGGCTGTTCATGGGTGACACCGGGTCGATGCTGATCGGACTGTTGCTCGCGGCCAGTGCGATCACACTGTCCGGACGGGTCGATCCCAGCGCGGTGCGCGGCGAACTGCTGCTGCCGGCGATCCTGCCGCTGCTGCTCCCGCTGGCGGTCATCGCGGTGCCACTGGTCGATGTCGCGATGGCCGTGGTCCGCCGCACCCGACGTGGCCGCAGCCCGTTCGCCCCGGACAAAGAACATCTGCACCACCGGCTGATCGAACTGGGCCACTCTCAGCGGCGGGCGGTGGCGCTCATGTACGCCTGGACCGCGCTGATCGCGTTCTCGGCGGTGGCGGTCGCCCTCGTACCGTGGCCGCTGGCGCTGGTGGTCTTCTTGGCGGGACTGGCCGGGCTGGCCTTCCTGGTCTCGCGCCCACCGGCGGCGCTGTCCCGCCGATAGTCCGGGTTAACACAACGGTTACAGTTGACGTGTCATGAATCCTGATTCCGCCGTCTCCGCCCGGACCATCATTCGTCCGGCCATCGGGACTGTCGTGGTCGGTGCCATCGGCACCGTCTGGGGCGCGATCGTAGCGGGCACTCCCGGGGTCGTCGCGGGGATCATGGCCACCGTCGTCGTGCTGGTGTTCTTCGCGCTGGGCCAACTCGCCGTGCAACGGGTGATGGCGAACAACCCGGCGATGGGCCTCAACGTCGCACTCGGGGTGTATCTCGGCCAGATCCTCCTGCTCTTCATCCTGTTGCTCGTACTGCGCGACGCCACGTTCTTCGACCCCAAGGTCTTCGCGGGCACGATCGTGGCGTGTGCGTTGGTCTGGACCGCCCTGATCGTGGTGGGTCTCTCGTCGCGCCCGCAGACCTACGTCGAGCCCGAGTCGACTCTGGGTCTGTCCGACGATCCGGAGGTCATCTCCCGACTGCGGAAGCCAGGCTCGTGAAGGCGCGGGGCGAGCGTCGGGTGCCGGGGCGGTGCTGGTAGGTTGAGCGCGAACATGAAAGCACCGAAACCCACCGACCGTGAGGCGCCCAACGTCGCATGGACCGTGATGAACAACCTCATCGCCGGGATCCTCGTGTACGGGGGGCTCGGCTACTTGATCGGTCTCTGGCTCGGTAACGCTCCGGTCGGTTTGGC
Organism: Actinomycetota bacterium; assembly: GCA_020636995.1. Lineage (GTDB taxonomy): Bacteria > Actinomycetota > Actinomycetes > S36-B12 > UBA10799 > JADKAV01. The sequence continues at coordinate 300,312 of JACJWU010000002.1, forward strand.
CATCGGTACCGTGTTCGGCCTCGTGGCCAGTACGTTCTTGATCGCGTTCCGCCTGCGGCAATTGGATGGCGGTCCCAACACCCAGCGGGAGGCGTAGTGCAGGGCGCAGTCGTTCCGATGTCCGAGGTGGAGCCGGGGTGCCACCTCGGTTCCGGGTGTGGATTTCCCGCTCCGGACGCTTCGATCTTCGACATCGAACCCTACTTCGGCAACTTCACCAAGCCGGTGTTCCTGCTGCTGCTCGGCTCGCTGCTCATCATCATCTTCTTCCTCGCCGCGTTCCGTCGCCCGCAACTGATCCCCAGCAAGCTGCAGAGCATCGGGGAGATGGGCTACCTGTTCATCCGCGACGGCATCAGCCGTGAGGTCATCGGCAAGGACGGCGACCGCTTCGTTCCGCTGCTGTTCAGCATCTTCTTCTTCGTGTGGATCGGGAACCTCTGGGGCATCATCCCCGGGGCGCAGTTCCCCGTGAACTCCCGGTTCGCCTTCCCGGTGGGCCTGGCGATCACGGTCTGGTGCATCTACATGTTCCTGGGCATGCGTCACCAGGGCCCCATCAAGTTCTTCACCAACATGATGTTCCCGCCCGGCATGCCCAAGGCGATCTACATCATCCTGGCCCCCATCGAGTTGATCTCGAACGTGCTGGTGCGCCCCGTCACGCTGTCGATCCGGTTGTTCGCCAACATGTTCGCCGGCCACTTGCTGCTGACGGTCTTCACCGTGGCGGCCTTCTACCTGGCCAGCCCGTCGGTGATCGGGATCCTGGGGTCGGCCACATCGTTCCTGATGACCGTGATCTTCACCGCCTTCGAGGCCCTGATCCAGGCCCTGCAGGCGTACATCTTCACGCTGTTGACCGCGGTGTACATCGCCGGATCACTGCACGCCGAACACTGACCGCCACACACAAGAAAAAGACGTACCCCCTGCCAGGGGGTTCGAGAGGAGAAGGAACCGACCATGGTTGACCTGCTTGCCGATGTGACCATCACCGGCTCTCTGGGAAGTATCGGATACGGCCTGGCCGCCATCGGCCCCGGCATCGGTATCGGCATCATCTTCGGTAACGGTGTGCAGGCCATCGCACGCCAGCCCGAGGCCTACGGTGTCATCCGCCAGAACATGCTGCTGGGCTTCGCGCTGGCCGAGGCGCTGGCGCTGCTGGGCTTCGTCGCCCCGTTCGTCTTCGGCGCATAAGGACTGCCGATCATGACTTGGATGCTTGCTGCCGAAGAAGGCGGAAGCAACGTCCTGCGGATCCCGATGTTCGAGTTCGTCATCGGTCTGGTGGCGTTCTTCATCGTCTTCGGGGTGCTGGCCAAGGTGGCCCTGCCCAAGATCAAGGAGACGCTCGAGGAGCGTGCCGACGCGATCGAGGGCGGGATCAAGCGCGCCGAGGAGGCGCAGGCCGAGGCGCAGCGCACCCTGGAGCAGTACCAGGAGCAGATGGCCGCAGCCCGTGCCGAGGTCGCTGAGATCCGCCAGCAGGCGGAGGCCGAGCGCGCCACGGTGATGGAGGAGGCCCGCAAGGCCGCGGAGGCGCAGGCGCAGCAGATCGCCGCCAACGCCACCGCGCAGATCGAGGCCGAGAAGGCGAAGGCCCTCGCGGATCTGCGTCGCTCCATGGGTGGCGTGGCGACCGACCTCGCGGGGCGGATCGTGGGTGAGTCGATGACCGACGACGCCCGCGCCGCGGCCGTGGTGGACCGCTTCATCGCTGACCTCGAGCAGGCCAGTCCGAACGGCGGGCAGAACTGATGATCGGGGCCAGTCGCACGTCCCTGGCAGCGCTGAGGGAGGCCGTGAACGCGCGCTTCGACAGCGCTGACGCGGCTGGTCTGGCCGCTGATGGACAGTCGATCCTCTCGTTCGCAGCCCTGCTCGGACGCGAGCGAACGCTGCGCCAGACCCTCGCCGACCCGGCGATGGATGCCGGTGCGAAACGCTCGCTGCTACAACGTCTGCTCGAGGGCCGAGTGGGACCGGGCGCATTCGACCTGATCGCGGAGACGGCCGGCCAGCGCTGGTCGAACGACGGGGACATGATCGACGCCATGGACGAGGCAGGTGCCAGCCTCCTGCTGATGTCCGCGGAGAAGGATGGTCGGCTCGACCGGGTCGAGGAGGAGGTCTTCCGCTTCGGCCGGATCATCGACTCCAACCCGGACCTGCAGATGGCCCTGACCAACCCCGCAGTCGACGAGCAGAGCAAGGCGGCCATCGTCTCGCAGTTACTGGACGGCAAGGCCGACCCGCTCACGGTGTCGCTGTTGCAGACCGCCACCACCGAACTCCATGGGCGCCCCGTCCAGGTGGCTGTGGCCAACATGAGCGCGCTTGCCGCACAGCGGCGCGGCCGGGTCGTCGCCGAGGTCCGGACCGCGATCCCGCTGTCCGACGAGCAGACAGGCCGCCTGACCGCCGCCCTCGGGCGGATCCATCACCGCGACGTGCAACTGAACGTCACTGTCGACCCGAGCATCGTGGGTGGCCTGGAGATCCGGGTCGGCGACGAAGTGATCGACGGAACCTTGTCCACCCGCATCGAGGCGGCTCGACGCCGGCTCACCCACTGACGAAGAACTAGAGAGGCACAGACATGACCGAACTTTCGATCTCGCCGGACGAGATCCGCGCCGCGATCGAGGCCAACGTCTCGACCTTCGCCCCGGAGAACGCGCGCGAGGAGATCGGCCGCGTCGTGGAGACCGGTGACGGTATCGCCCGCGTCGAGGGTCTGCACTCCGCGATGGCCAACGAACTGCTCGAGTTCGAAGGTGGCCTGCTCGGTGTGGCCCTGAACCTCGACGTGCGCGAGATCGGTGTCGTTCTACTCGGTGACGCCAGCGATGTTGAGGAGGGTCAGACGGTCCGTCGCACCGGCCGAGTCCTGTCGGTGCCGGTCGGCGACGGCTTCCTCGGTCGTGTGGTCGACCCGCTGGGCAACCCGATCGACGGCCTCGGTGACATCACCGCTGAGACCGACCGGGCACTGGAACTGCAGGCGCCCACCGTCGTGCAGCGGCAGCCGGTGAAGGAGCCGATGCTGACCGGGCTCAAGGCCGTGGACGCCATGACGGCGATCGGCCGTGGTCAGCGGCAGTTGATCATCGGTGACCGCCAGACCGGCAAGACCGCCATCGCTCTGGACACGATCCTCAACCAGAAGTCCAACTGGGAGTCCGGCGACCCGAAGAAGCAGGTCAAGTGCATCTACGTCGCGATCGGCCAGAAGGGTTCGACCATCGCCGCGGTGCGTGGGGCGCTCGAGGAGTACGGCGCTCTGCCGTACACCACCATCGTCGCTGCGCCGGCGTCGGACTCGGCAGGCTTCAAGTACCTGGCCCCGTACACCGGCTCGGCCATCGGCCAGCACTGGATGTACAACGGCCAGCACGTGCTGATCATCTTCGACGACCTCTCCAAGCAGGCCGAGGCCTACCGTGCTGTGTCGCTGCTGCTGCGCCGCCCGCCGGGTCGTGAGGCCTACCCCGGTGACGTCTTCTACCTGCACTCGCGGCTGCTCGAGCGTTGCGCGAAGCTGTCCGACGAGATGGGTGGCGGTTCGATGACTGGTCTGCCGATCATCGAGACCAAGGCCAACGACGTCTCGGCGTACATCCCGACCAACGTCATCTCGATCACCGACGGACAGTGCTTCCTGGAGTCCGACCTGTTCAACTCCGGTGTGCGTCCGGCGATCAACGTCGGTATCTCGGTGTCCCGTGTCGGTGGCTCGGCTCAGCCGAAGGCGATCCGCAAGGTCGCGGGAAGTCTGCGTCTGGACCTCGCCCAGTTCCGTGAGCTCGAGGCGTTCGCCGCATTCGGTTCGGACCTGGACAAGGCGTCGAAGGCGCAGTTGGAGCGTGGGTCGCGCCTGGTCGAACTGCTCAAGCAACCGCAGTACCAGCCCTTCTCGATGGAGCGCACCGCGGTGTCGGTGTGGGCCGGAACCACCGGTCAGCTCGACGATGTGCCGCTCGAGGACATCAAGCGCTTCGAGTCCGAGTTCCTCGAGAACGTGGAGTCGCAGCATGCCGGGGTTCTTGCGGCGATCCGCGAGAGCGGTGAGTTGTCCGACGACTCAGTCGGGGCGCTCGAGAAGGCGGTCGACGCCTTCAAGCGCACCTTCATGACCAGTGAGGGACACCTGCTGGTCAAGGATGTCCCGGTCGAGGCGCTGCCCGAAGAGGACATCCAGGTGGCACAGGTGACCCGACAGGTGCGCGGCTGAACCATGGGTGCACAACTACGCGTCTTCCGTCGCCGGATCCGAACGGTCCAGGCGACCAAGAAGATCACGAAGGCCATGGAGCTGATCGCGTCGTCGCGCATCGTGAAGGCACAACAGCAGGTGCAGGCCAGTGAGCCCTACGCGCGGGAGTTGCTGCGGGCGGTGGGGCTCGCTGCCTCTCACACCAAGGGTCACCACCCGCTCACCGCGAAGGCCCGGTTGGAGCAGCGGGCCGCGATGTTGCTGGTGACCGCCGACCGCGGGCTGGCCGGTGCCTACTCCGTGAACGCCATCAAAGAGGGCGAGCAACTCATCGAGTTGATGAGCACCGAGAAGAACATGGAGGTCGTCCCCTTCGTCGTCGGGCGCAAGGGGTTGGCGTTCTACAAGTTCCGCGAGCGCGAGGTCGCAGGTGAGTGGACGGGATTCTCCGACGCTCCCACCTATGAGGACGCCAAGCCGATCGCCAAGGCGCTGCTGGACCGGTTCTTGATGAAGACCGAGGACGGCGGCGCCGACGAGATCCACATCGTGTACACGCGCTACTTCAACCGCGGCCGGCAAGAGGTGCAGGTTCTGCGGATCCTGCCCCTGGAGGTCGTGGAGGAGGTCGTCGACACCTCGGAGTCGACCATCACCGGCGGTGACAACGCCGGTGGCACGCCGGTGTGGCCGCTGTACGACTTCGAGCCGAGCCCCGAAGAGGTGCTCGACGCGCTGCTGCCCAAGTACGTGGAGTACCTGGTGTACGCCGCGTTGTTGCAGTCCGCCGCCTCCGAGCACGCTGCCCGGCAACGGGCCATGAAGTCGGCGACCGACAACGCCGACGAATTGATGAAGTCCCTTACCCGTCAAGCCAACCAGGCCCGCCAGGCCGAGATCACCCAGGAGATCAGTGAGATCGTCGGTGGTGCCGACGCGCTGGCCTCCGCAACAGCAGGGAGCTGAAACACATGACCGCGACCCAGGACACGACCACCGGCGTCGGCCGCGTAGCCCGCGTCACCGGCCCCGTCGTCGACGTCGAGTTCCCGGCCGAGCACATGCCGGAGCTGTTCAACGCACTGAACGTGGATGTCACGTTCGACGCCGGTGAGGGCGACGTCGAGCACCGCGTGCTCACTCTCGAGGTGGCTCAGCACATCGGTGACAACATGGTGCGCGCGATCTCCATGCAGCCCACCGATGGTCTGGTGCGTGGCGCCGAGGTTCGTGACACCGGCGACGCGATCACGGTCCCCGTGGGTGACACCACTCTGGGCCATGTATGGAACACCCTGGGCAAGCCGCTGGATGTCGACGAGTCGTCGCTGCAGATCACCGAGCGCCGCGGCATCCACGCCCCGGCCCCGACCTTCGACCAGCTCGAGTCCAAGACCGAGGTGTTCTGGACGGGCATCAAGGTCATCGACCTGCTCACCCCGTACGTGAAGGGTGGAAAGATCGGTCTGTTCGGTGGTGCCGGTGTCGGCAAGACCGTTCTGATCCAGGAGATGATCTACCGGGTCGCGGAGAACTTCTCCGGTGTGTCGGTGTTCGCCGGTGTGGGGGAGCGCACCCGTGAGGGCAACGACCTCTTCCTGGAGATGACCGAGTCCGGCGTCATCAGCAAGACCGCGCTGGTCTTCGGCCAGATGGACGAGCCCCCGGCACCCGTCTTCGGGTGGCGCTGACCGCACTGACGATGGCCGAGTACTTCCGCGACGTGCAGAAGCAGGACGTGCTGCTGTTCATCGACAACATCTTCCGGTTCACGCAGGCCGGTTCCGAGGTCTCCACGCTGCTGGGCCGCATGCCTTCCGCGGTGGGCTACCAGCCGACCCTGGCCGACGAGATGGGGCAGTTGCAGGAGCGGATCACCTCGACGCGTGGTCACTCGATCACTTCGCTGCAGGCGATCTACGTGCCCGCCGACGACCTGACCGACCCGGCCCCGGCGACGACGTTCGCCCACCTCGACGCGACGACCACCTTGAGCCGGCCGATCTCCGAGCTGGGCATCTACCCGGCCGTGGACCCGCTGGACTCGACCTCGCGGATCCTGGACCCGCGGTACATCGGTGACGAGCACTACGCCGTGGCCGCGCGTGTCAAGGAGATCCTGCAGCGCTACAAGGACCTGCAGGACATCATCGCCATCCTCGGTATCGACGAGCTCTCCGAGGAGGACAAGATCCTCGTCAACCGGGCCCGTCGTATCCAGCGGTTCCTCAGCCAGAACATGTTCGTGGCCGAGGCCTTCACCGGCCAGCCCGGCTCGTTCGTGCCGGTCGAGGAGACGATCGCCTCCTTCAAGTCGCTGGCCGACGGTGAGTACGACCACATTCCCGAGCAGGCGTTCTTCATGTGTGGTGGCATCGAGGACGTCGAGCGCAACGCGGCGAAGCTGGCCAAGTAACCATGGCGACGCTCAACGTGGCGATGACGTCCACGAAGCGCAACGTCTGGGAGGGCGACGCGTCGTTGGTCGTGCTGCGCACCCTTGATGGCGAGGTCGGGATCATGCCCGGCCACTCGCCGCTGATGGGGATGCTGTCCGACGGACCGATCTTGATCCGTCCGGTCGAGGGTGAGGACATCCGCGCGTACATCCATGAGGGCTTCTGCACTGTGGACGGCAACCGGGTGATCATTCTGGCCGAGTGGCTGGAGATGGCCTCGGAGATCGATGTGCGACAGGCCGAACAGGAGCTCGAGGAGGCCCGCAAGCAGGGCACCGAGGCTGAAGTGCGCAAGCAGGAAGGGCGACTGCAGGTCGCCGTCGGCCCGCACCACTAGGCGTACTTCGTCGAGGGTGGACGTTTCCCGAGGGGGACGCCCACCCTCGACGTGTATCTGGCGGGGGCCCGCACCTGTGGCCACTTCCCGGCCCTCCCGGGCGTTTGTGACGTTGTTGTCACGGCCACGACGCCATTGTGATGAAGGTGCGGGGTCTGCGGCCGGTGAACCCCTCACCTTCGTCACAAAGCACATTCAACGGGTCGCACCTTCGTCACAATGGTGGGCTTGCGGGCAGATGGGGTCGGACACGGTCTCACGAGCAGGTGGGTGATCCCCAAAGGGGCTCCCGGTCATGAGCGCCAGCCGCGCTGGGCCAACAAGCGCATGATCTGTTCGACCGTGTCGTGCATGTGGGAGAACTGCGCAGACGTGAGCACCATGCAGACCCAGCCATGCTCGGCGTAGGCGTTGCGGGTCTGGGCGTCCTGATGCCGTTGGCGCGCCTGGTCGTGATGGATGCCGTCGTATTCGATGACGAGACGGTACTCGGGCCACACGAGGTCTCCGGTGCCCAGCCACACGCCATCCTCGACGATGTCCCGGTTGATCTCGGGGGCGGGCAGGCCCTTCAGGTGCAGTTCCACACGAAGCAGCGTCTCGCGCACTGAGCGACTGCGCGGATCCGTGAGCGGTGCCACCTGACGCAGATTCTGCGCGCCTCGGACCCCACGCGGGACGACGAGATCCGTGATCTGCAGCAACCCGCGCCGCACCATCACGTCCGTGACCGCGACCAGATTCGGCATGTCGATGCACGCCCCGAGATCCACCCAGGTCCTGAACGGGTTCGTCACAGGTAGACCCTTGACGATCTCGGTGCAGTCGCTGACCTCACGTTGGTGCCATGTCACGGCCTTGCGGCTTCCGCGGGTGATGTTCTTGGGCACGGTGACGTGCACAGCGCTATGGGTGGCCGGCGGGGTCGGCAATCCGAGGATGCGCGCGGCGGTGGTGTGGGAGAAGACCGCCCCGGCGGGCAGGGTCAACGCGACCGCCTGGAGAAGGTCGAGCCACGATGTCGCCGTCGCGTCGATCCGCACGCCGCGGGTGGGGGTGCGCAGGGTGGCCCGCCGCGTCTGCGCGTACGTGAGTTCCGGAGTTCCACGTTTGGTCACGATGAAGGGCACGTATCCACTGTGATCGCCGGTGCTATTCGGGTGCCAGCGCCGCTAGGTATCTGTGGACAAGCTCTTTGTGACGTTGTTGTCGCGGCTCCGACCCCCTTTGTGACGAAGGTGAGGGGTACACCGCGGCCGAACACCGCACCTTCGTCACAAAGCGCCGTCCTTGGGTCGCAACTTCGTCACAAAGGGGGTGGAAGGGGGTGAGACGGGGGCCGGAGGGGCGCAGGGATCCCGACCGACTACCTCTCCCCGCCGGGCACCCACAACACATCGCCGCCCGGATTCGCCACCCGCCCGAGGATGAACAGCAGGTCCGAGAGCCGGTTCAGGTAGTGGGTGGTCAGCGGGTTCATCGAGTCGCCGTACTCACCGAACGCCTGCCATGTGGCCCGCTCCGCGCGGCGGGTCACCGTGCGCGCGACGTGCAGCAGGGCGGAGGCCTTCGTCCCCCCGGGCAGGATGAACGAGCGCAGGTTCGGCAGGTCGGCGTTGAACCGGTCGCACTCGGCCTCGAGGCGGTCGATGTAGTCCTGCGACACCCGCAGCGCCGGGCCATCGCCCCCGAGCGGGGTGCACAGATCAGCGCCGACGTCGAACAACTCGTTCTGGATTCGGCTCAGGACACCGATGATCTCCGCCGGAGGCTCTCCGAGTGCCAGTACGACGCCGATCGCGCTGTTGGCCTCGTCGACGTCGGCGTAGGCCTCGAGGCGGGGGTCGGTCTTCGACGTCCGGCTGAAATCACCCAGCGAGGTGGACCCGTCATCGCCGGTACGGGTGTAGATACGCGTCAGGTTCACCATGGTTTCGACCCTAAGGCAGAATGACGAGCATGGTGGACGTGCCCGAGATCAGCTTCACGTCACGGGTGGCGACCATGGCCTCGATGGCGTCGATCGCCATGTCGTACCAGCCGGGCCTGCTTCCCCGAAGTACCGGTGACCAAGCGATCCTCACCGGCCTGACCAGCGCGGTCAATTACGGGCTGGTCGCGGTCACGGGCTCCGCGGTGGAGGGTGCCGCCACTGCGGTGGTCGGGTCCGAGCGCATGCAGAGGCCAGGAGTCGCTGCGGCGACGCACGGGATCGCGAACGCCGGGCTGGTGGCGGGCAGCGTGGCCCTGCGACGGGTGTTGCCGCCGCGAGAAGGCGAACCGTTGCGTCGCGCGACGCTGCGCCGCGCAGGCTGGGTAGGTGCGCTCACCGGCATCACCGGCATGGTCGCCTCCGGGATCCTGGGCGCCGGCGAGATCCTGGAAGCCCGCACCGGGCGCAGCTACCGGCGCTTCGTGGGGCCGGGCACATTGGTCGCCGCGATGGTCGCCGCGACCGTGCTGACGGCGCGCAACCGCCGGGATGCCAAACGCGATCTGCTGCCGCCCCCCGTGGATCCGCTGCCGCTGTCGGATCAGGCTGCAGCCTACGAGGAACGCCAGATCGCCAAGTACGAGCGGGTCCCGCCCCTGACCCGGTCGCTGGTGTTCGGCGCGGGCGTGAGCGCGGGACTGCAGGGTGCGGCCTTCGTCGAATCGATGGCCTCCGAGGGGATCGCCCACCTCATCCGTCGTGTGGCGCCGAGCATGTCACCGTTCGCCAACTGGTTGGGTCACTCGGTGACCCTGGGTGCGGTCGGTGTGGCCGCGGTAGCAGGACTCGAGTACGTCAACCGTCAAGCCGACGCCGGTGGGGCGGCGGTGGAGGCTGCCTACAACAAGCAGCCCACAATGCTCACAGTGTCCGGCGGACCCGGCTCTCAGATCCCGTTCGACACCCTGAGCCGGGAGGGTCGCAGGATCGTCAACATGGCGCTGACGGCCGACCAGATCACCGAAGTCACCGGTCGGCCCGCGATGGATCCCATCCGGGCGTTCGCGGGGATCGCCTCCGCGGAGTTGGTGGACGAACGCGTCGACATCCTCATGCGCGAACTCGAAGACATGGGTGCGTTCGAGCGGGAGGTTCTGTGCTTCTGTTCACCCACCGGGACCGGCTATCTGAACTACGTGATGATGGAGACCCTCGAGTACCTCACCGGCGGTAACTGCGCGACGTTCGCGTTGCAGTACTCGCTGCGGCCGTCCTTCATCTCCTTGGACCGGGTGGCCATGGGGCGTGAACAGAACCGCGCCATGCTGCACGCATTGACGTGGCGGCTACGGGCGATCCCCGAGGACCGGCGGCCGCGTTTCGTGGTGTTCGGCGAGTCCTTGGGGGCACACACGATGCAGGACGCCTTCCTGCACGAGGGGATGAACGGCTTCGCCCGTGCCGGTGTGCAACGGGCGTTGTTCATCGGCACGCCGGCGGCCAGCGGCTGGGCGAAGCGCTGGCGGGCGAACAAGGACAAGATCGATCCCGATGGTCGTGTCGTTGAAGTCGCCAGCTACGAGGAGTACGTGGCCCTACCGGAAGACCGGCGCAGTACTGCCGAGGTTTTCCTGGTCAGCCATCACGAGGACCCGATCGTGAAGTTCGAGCCCGAACTCGCGGTGCGGGTGCCGGCCTGGCTGCGACCGCCGCGCGAAGAGGGTGTTCCGCGGGGGTTGCGGTGGCGGCCGGTCGGGACGTTCCTGAACGTGGGGGTCGACTTGAAGAACAGCACCGACGTAGTGCCCGGGGTCTTCGTCGCGCGCGGCCACGACTATCGCGCCGACCTTGCGCGCTTCACGGCGTTGGCCTACGACCTGCCCACCGACGAGCAGACGATGGTGCGGGTGGAACGCGCACTGCGTGAACGGGAACTCGAGTGGGCCACCGACCGGGTGCAGGCCGAGCAGCTTCAGCGCGCTTCCGAGGCACTGCAGCGGCAACTGAGCCAGTGGGGAATCACCGACCTGTCCGGGTCGTTGACGGCCCCCACCTCGTGACCCGGTGACCCTCGATCTCGTAGTCCTCGGACTGCTGATCATCGTCAACGTCCTCAACCATTCCCCGTATGTCTCCCAGCGCTGGTACGTGCCCACCGGGGTGATCGGCAGCGTGCTGATCGTGTGGATCGGATACCGAGCGGGCGTGTCCCTCACGGACATCGGCTTGGGGCCGAACAGTTGGATCCGTGGCCTGATCTGGTCCGCGGCGTGTATCGGCGCGGTCACCATGGTCTACGTCATCGGCGGCTCCATGACCTTTACCCGCCGCTTCCTGGCCGACGATCGGGCGGTGCTCGGGCCGCGGACACTGCTGTACAAGACCCTGGTCAACGTGCCGCTGGGAACGGTGCTGTTCGAGGAGTTGGCCTTCCGTGGTGTGGGCCTGGCGCTGCTCATCGACTGGCTACCCCTGTGGCAGGCGGTTCTCGCGTCGAGTCTGTTGTTCGGCTTCTGGCACATCCTGCCGAGCCTGGTCATGCACGACGCCAACGCCGCCGTGGGCGATCTTCTCGGCGGCGGCATCTGGGGCCGCATCCAGTCGGTGCTTCTGACGGTGGCGGGTACCGCGGTGGCCGGTGTCGTGTTCTGCGCCTTGCGGATCTACTCCGACTCGCTGCTGCCGCCCATGGCCCTGCACTGGGCGATCAACGGGCTGGGTTTCATCGCGGCGAGCTGGGTGCACCGGCGGGCCGGGCGGATCTGAGCTCCCGGGCCCCCCGGACCCCCCCGGACCAATCCGTGAGCACTTCCCATATCCGGGAGCGGTCGGACGCGGGTGGAGTGCTCCCGGATGCCCGAAGTGCTCACGGATCTGCGAGAGGAGCGCTCGCCCAACCTGACCGAACCGCCGGACGACTCGGCGAACCCCGACGTATTCTGTGCCAGTGACGTTCGAGGTGGTCGGTGGAAGCCGACTGGTGGGTACGGTGCGGGTCCCGGGAGCCAAGAACAGCATCCTCAAACTCATGGCCGCGGCACTGCTGGCTGAAGGGCCCACGACCCTCACCGAGGTGCCCGACATCCTCGACGTGACGATCATGGCCGAGCTCCTGCGAAGACTCGGCTGCGATGTGCAGCACGAGCCGGCCGAGGGGAACCTGCGGATCGACGTGCCCGCCACCCCGGCCCACCAGGCCGACTACGACCTCGTGCGCCAGATGCGTGCCTCGATCTGCGTGCTCGGACCGCTGGTGGCACGGGTGGGAGAGGCGGATGTCGCCCTGCCCGGTGGGGACGCCATCGGCTCCCGCGGCCTGGACATGCACGTCAACGGCCTCACCCGCCTCGGCGCCGAGGTGAGCAGCGAGCACGGGTTCCTGATCGCGAAGGCCGGGCAGTTGCACGGCGCCAAGATCTGGCTCGATTTCCCCAGTGTGGGGGCCACCGAGAACCTGCTCATGGCCGCAGTCCTCGCCAAGGGCACAACCGTTATTGACAACGCCGCGCGTGAACCCGAGATCGTGGACATCTGCCAGATGCTCGTGGCCATGGGGGCGCTGATCGACGGCATCGGCAGTTCGACCCTCGAGATCGAGGGAGTCGAGTCGCTGCACCCGATCACCCACCGGACGGTCCCCGACCGGATCGTCGCCGGGACCTGGGCGGTGGCTGCGGTGATGACACAGGGGGACATCACCATCGATCAGGGTGTGAGCAAGCACCTGGAGATCGCACTGGACAAGCTCGTGTCGTCCGGCGCCATGGTGGAGGTCCTGCCGGCCGGTTTCCGGGTGAGTATGGACCGCCGGCCCAAGGCGGTCGACATTGTGACGCTGCCTTATCCGGGTTTCGCCACCGACCTGCAGCCGCAGTTCATCGCACTCAACGCCATCTCGGAGGGCGCGGCGATGGTGACCGAGAACCTGTTCGAGGCCCGGTTCCGTTTCGTGCACGAGCTGTCGCGCCTCGGGGCGGACGTCCATACCGACGGCCACCATGCGCTGGTTCGCGGCCGCTCCCGCTTGTCAGGTGCGCCGGTCGAGGCCACCGATGTGCGCGCAGGTGCCGGCCTGGTTCTGGCAGGTCTGGTCGCAGAGGGCACCACGACCGTGCACGAGGTCCACCACATCGACCGTGGCTACGCCGGGTTCGTCGAGTCGTTGCAGGGACTGGGCGCGCAGATCACACGCCGCGACTGAGCAGTTCGAGGGCGCGATCGCGGTCGGAACGCCAGACCATCAACCGCGGACCGTCAGTCGTGCGCACCAGGTTCACGCGCAATCCGTGATCGGTGAGCATCCGGCGCTGCATCTCGGCGCGGACGTAGTCGTCGGCCCCGGCTACTGGCACCATCAATCCGTACTCGTCGGAGCGGCCCGGGCGGGCGTCGCGCTCCACCAGTGAGCCGCCGTGGGAGAACGCCCAGCGCAGCAGCAAGACGATCACGGCCATGATCGCCAGCGCGACCAATGGGCCGAACAGGTAGGAGTACGTGGACCATGCCGGCACGGCTCCATTGTGCGCCCCTCGCCGCCGATGCGCATCCGGCCACGGATAGCCTCGAAGCATGAAGATCGCGGTGGTGGGCGCTGGCCTGATGGGCGGCGGGATTGCGCAGGTGTCGGCTCTGGCGGGCCACGAGGTCACGTTGCAGGATGTCGGTCAGGAATCGCTGGCCCGCGGCAAGGACACGATCGCCGCGTCGCTGGCCAAGTTCGCCGACAAGGGCCGGATCAGCCAGGACGAGGCCGAGGCGGCCCTGGATCGCATCAGGCCGACCACCGATCTTGAAGCGGTGGGGGACGCGGACATCGTCGTGGAGGCCGTCTTCGAGAAGCTGGAGATCAAGGCCGACGTCTTCCGCCGCCTGGACGCGATCTGCGCCGACAGCGCAGTGCTGGCCACGAACACGTCAGCCATCCCGATCACCACGATCGCCGCGGTCACCGAGCGCCCGGAGATGGTGGTGGGAACCCACTTCTTCTCACCAGTGCCGCTGATGAAACTGTGCGAACTCGTGCGCGGCTACAAGACCAGTGACCAAACCATGGACCGGGCCCGGGACTTCGCGGAGGGCGTCGGCAAGACGGTCGTGGTCGTCAACCGCGACGTGGCCGGATTCGTGACCACGCGGTTGATCACGGCTCTGGCGATGGAAGCCATCGCACTCGTCGAGTCAGGTGTGGCCTCCGCCGAGGACGTCGACACGGCGTGCCGGCTCGGATTCGGTCATGCGATGGGTCCGCTGGAGACCGCGGACATGACCGGCGTGGACATCATCTTCAATGCGACGTCGAACATCTACGCCGACAGCCAGGACGAGAAGTTCAGCCCTCCGGAGATCCTGCGCCGGATGGTCACCGCCGGAGACCTGGGGCGCAAAACGGGCAGAGGTTTCTACGACTACTCGTGAACGCACGCATCGCCGGCATCGTCTACGGCGCACTCACTCTGCTGGCAGTGGTCACCGCTGCCACCGCGAAGGGCTACACGGAGACGCTGGGGGAGTATTCGTTCCTCGTAGCGGTCTCGGCAGCAGGTTTGTTCATCGCGCACTTCTGGTCGCAGTTGCTGTCCATGCGGCTGACCTCGAGGATTGATCGCAAGGCCGTAGTGCACGAGGCGGTCGACAGTTCGACGATGTTCGTCCCCGCCGTCCTGCTCCTGCTCGTCGCGCTGCTCGCGTACGTGTTCACCGCGTCGATGGAGATCTCGGTGACTGCCGCCATGATCGTTTTGACGCTCGCGCTGTTCGCCTACACATGGCTGGGCACGAAGGCCCTGCTGTGGTCGCTGGGCACTGCGGCGGTCGGCGTGGTGATGATCGTTTTCAAGGTGGTGGTCTGATGCGACTGGTGGTGGCGCAGTGCCAGGTCGACTACGTGGGCCGCTTGAGCGCCCATCTGCCGATGGCCCGCAGGCTGCTGCTCATCAAGGCCGACGGGTCGGTGTCGGTGCATGCAGATGACCGCGCGTACAAGCCCTTGAACTGGATGAGTCCCCCCTGTGCGCTGCAGGAGATCGAGGACGACGAGCACACGGTGTGGGAAGTGACCAACAAGGCCGGGGAGCGCTTGATCATCCGGATCGGGGAGGTCGAACACGACTGGACGGGGATGCTCGGCCAGGACCCGGGCCTGGTGAAGGACGGCGTCGAGGCTCACCTGCAGGAGTTGCTCGCCGAGCAGGTGGTCACGTTCGGCGACGGCTGGACGCTCGTGCGCAGGGAGTACCCCACGGCGATCGGGCCGGTCGACCTGCTGTGCCGCGATGATCACGGGCAGGCGGTCGCGGTCGAGGTGAAGCGGCGCGGGGAGATCGACGGCGTGGAACAGTTGACGCGCTACCTCGACCTGCTCAACCGTGACCCTCTGCTGGCCCCGGTCACAGGGATCTTCGCCGCGCAGGAGATCAAGCCACAGGCACGCACGCTGGCCGAGGACCGGGGGATCCGGTGCGTGGTCGTGGACTACGACGCACTGCGCGGTTATGACGACGAGGAGTCGCGCCTGTTCTAGGTGCTCAGGTCGATGGCCCAGTGGGTGTAGGAGCGTTCAACGGTCATGCCGAGCCTGGTGTAGACCTCGAGTGCACTGGTGTTGGAGTCCGTGGACAGGCGTATCCGCTCGTAGCCCGCTTCGGCAGCCCGTCGACGGGCCGCGGCCAGCAGTTCGCGAGCGTACCCGCGGCCGCGGGCCGGGGCGGCAACGGCCAGTTTGTCGACCCAGATCTCGTCGGCGTCGATGAGGAAGGCCGCCGCGACCGGCACGTCGTCCTCGCGGATCACGATGAGGTCCTCCGGCACGAACCCCTCCCGCTGGACCGTCATGGCCCGCCAGCGATCGCGGTCCACCGGGTTCCGATCGCGGTGCTCATTGAAGGCCCGTTCGAACAACTCGAGCACCGCGTCATACTCCGGCGGCACGGCGGGTTCGGCGGTGCTGGACGTCGGCGCGGCGGACATGCTCAGCACCCATGAGGTGTAGCGCGGTGAATAGCCGTTGGCGGCCAGCCACGCGGCGACGTCGGCTCGACCGTCGTCGATGGTCTGACCGATGCGGTCGGCGCCGAGTTGCTCGGCCCGCCACGCCGACCACCGCAGCAGCCAGGTTCCGATGCCCTGGCCGCGCGCATCCGGGTGCACGTCGGCCCAGCGCTTGCGGCCGTCCCAGACCAGGCCCCAGCCGACGATCCGGCCGTTCTGCACGATGACGACGCCGTCACGGTCACGGTCGGCGTGGGCGAGATCCGCGATGATGTCCGCTGCTTCCAGCATCACCTCGCCGCTGTCGGCGAGTTCGCAGGCATTGACCATGGCGACGACGGCGGGGATGTCGTCATCAGTCAGGGGTCGGGCGTGCCACACCCACCTATTGTCCCGCATGACCCCTTTGCCAGACTTGGGGCCATGGCTGAGAAAACGGTGGCAATCGTCGGGGTGGGTACGGTCGGGTCGCAGGTGGCGCAGTTGGCTGCCGAGGCGGGGTGGACCGTGATCGGCATCGAGAAGGACGCGACGACTGCTGAGGCGGCCTCAGAGCGCTCCGGTGTACAGGTGGGCACACAGACCGCGGACGCGGCCAGCGCGTCCATCATCATCGAGTGCCTGCCGGAGAAGCACGACGTCAAGCACGCCGTTTTCGCCGAGGTCGGCGGGCTGGCCGCTGACGATGCGGTCCTCGTGACGACCGCCACGGCGCTGTCCGTCACCGATCTGGCGCTCAGCTCGGGGCGTCCCAACCGGGTGCTCGGGCTGTCGCTGCCGCACGACCCCGCACGCACGCACGTGGAACTGGTACGACCCGACTTCGCCGATGCTGATGCGGTGGAGTCACTTCAGGCGTTCCTCGCCGACATCGGCCGAGAAGCCACTGTCGTGCGCTCCAAGCCCGGGTACATCGCCGACGGGCTGCTCTTCGGCTACCTGAACCACGCCGTGACCATGTTCGAGGCCGGCTACGCCAGCCGCGACGACATCGACGCCGCGATGCGGTTCGGCTGCGGCTACCCGGTCGGCCCGCTCGCGCTGCTCGACAAGATCGGCCTCGACACCGCCTACGACGTGCTCGATGCGCTGTACTCCACGACCGGGCGGCGTCTGCACGCACCCGCACCGATCCTGAAGCAACTGATTGCCGCAGGGCACGTCGGTGAGAAGGCGGGACGGGGCTTCTACACGTACGGCGCAGAGGCTGCTGCTGACGACACCTCTGAGGCGCGCGAGGACATCCGCCCGATCGCCACCGTCGGCGTGGTCGGCACCGGAACCATGGCCTCGGGAATCGTCGAGGTCTTCGCGAAGAACGGCTACGACGTGGTGTTCGTGGCGCGTAGCGAGGAGAAGGTGGCAGGAGTCCAAGCCGCGGTCACCAAGTCGTTGGATAAGGCAGTGGCGAAGGGCAAGTTGACCGAAGAGGCCCGCTCCGAGGTGCTCGGGCGCCTCATCGGCTCGACGGAGCGGGCGGCGCTCGCGGACGTGGATCTGGTGGTGGAGGCGATCGTCGAGGATCTCGATGTGAAACTCGACCTCTTCCGCGACCTCGACCGGATCTGCAAGCCCGGTGCCATCCTGGCCACCACGACGTCGTCGCTGCCGGTCGTCGAAATGGCTGCTGTCACCAACCGACCCCAGGACGTGGTCGGGATGCACTTCTTCAACCCGGCCCCGATCATGAAGCTCGTCGAGGTGGTCAGTCCGGTGACGACCGCTGCCGACGTCACCGAGACCGTCGTGGACCTGTGCCACCAACTCGGCAAGCACCCCGTCAAATGTGGGGACCGCGCGGGCTTCATCGTGAACGCGCTGCTCTTCCCCTACTTGAACGACGCAGTGCTGCTGCTGGAGTCGCACTACGCGACCGCTGACGAGATCGACACGGTCATGACCAAGGGAGCCGGGCTCCCGCTGGGGCCCTTCGCGCTGCTGGACGTGGTCGGCAACGATGTCTCGTTGGCCATCGAGCAGGTGTTGCACAACGAGTTCCGGCTGCCTGAACTCGCCCCGGCGCGGCTGCTCGAGCAGATGGTCGAGGCCGGGTACCTCGGACGCAAGACCCGCCGCGGCTTCCGGGTCTACTAGACCGCGGCGGCCGCAGCTTTCGTCGTTGATTGTTGCGTGGTTACGGGTTTCCGGTCTCGATTTCGGTAACGGCGCAACACTCAACGGTGCGAGCGGTCACCGCCTACCCTTGTCCGTATGGCCCGCCACAACCGCCGTCGCACGGACGAGGTGCGCCCGCTGTCAGCCGGCTACGCCAGCCGGCGGGCGGAGGGCGACTCGATCGTCCAGGATGTCACCGGAGCGCAGGCTACGAAGACCTACATCTGCCCGGGCTGCAACCAGCAGATCCGCCCCGGCACTGCCCATGTCGTGGTGTGGGACCGCTACGACGGCCCGCAGTGGCGACGGCACTGGCACTCGCCGTGCTGGCGGCGTCACTGAATCCGCACGGCGATGTCCGTCGGCAACTGCAGTGAGCGTCCCACCGTGCACAGCCGGTCATGGGAGTGGCGCGCCGCCACCGGAAGGACCTCCCGCGCGGCGTCCCCTTCGGGCCCGTCCGGGAACGTGATCTGGAAGGTGACCACCACGTTCTCGAGGTGGTTTCCCATCCGGGGGTCGGACACCTTGTCCGCGGACACGGTGATCTCGAAGGCAGTGGGTTCGCTGCGACGCGCCGTGAGGTAGTCGACATCGATGCCGGTACATCCGCCGAGTGCGACGAGCAGCAGCTCTACGGCGGAGAACTGGTCCTCGCCCTCCCCGAAGGCCAGCTGACTGCCGGCCTCGTTGGTCGCGATGTATTCACCGAGATCGGTTCGGCTGATCGTCACGCTGGTCATGCCCGACTGTAACCGGCGCACGCCCGGGATCATCCGAACAGTCCATTCAAGGTTGCGTCGTCGCTGTCCGACTATCGATGCAGGGGGAGTCGAAGGGAGTGGGCATGCAGGAAGACCTGTACATGACCGTTCTCGAGACCATCGAGGACGGCGTGTACTTCGTCGACCCCAAGCGTCGGATCACGTTCTGGAACGACGGTGCGGCGACGATCACGGGCTATGAGGCCGCAGAGGTCATGGATCACAGTTGTGCCGAGGGCATTCTGCGCCATGTGAACGATGACGGAGACGACTTGTGCCTGCACGGGTGCCCACCTGTGGGCCGTGATGAACGACGGCCGACCCCGCGCGGTCAACGTATTCCTGCACCACAAACTCGGACACCGCATACCTGTCAGTGTGAAGGCTCGGCCGATCAGAGGGCCCCAGGGCGACATCATCGGATCTGTCGAGGTGTTCACACGGCGCCGGTCCACTCGCTTCGCTGAGTTGGCCGAAGTCGGACCGCATGAAGAGGCCTACATCGATCCAGTGACGCAGATCGGCAATCGCCGATATGCCGAGGCACACTTGGGGCCGATGCTGGCCCCGGACGGGGCAGACTCGCTCGGATTGGTGTTCGTCGACATCGATCACTTCAAAGTCGTCAACGACACCTGGGGGCATCCGACGGGTGACGCGGTCTTGCGAATGGTGGGTCAGACCCTCGCCAACGGGCTGCGCACTGCGGATGTGCCGGTGCGGTGGGGCGGTGACGAGTTCCTTGTCGCGCTGCCTGGCATCACGACGCCAGCCCTGGCCAGGGCCGCCGAACGGCTGCGCATGCTAGTGGATCACTCCTGGATCGACATCGATGGCGAGAAGGTCAAAGTCACCGTGTCGGCTGGTGCGGTCATGGTGCGCTCGGATGAGTCGATCGACGATGCCTTGGCCCGGGCGGATGCCCTGATGTACGTCAGCAAGCGCGGCGGCCGTGATCTGGTCACCGGGGAGGCTGGGCCGGTTGCGCGCAGCGACGGTTCCCCATCCCCGCTACAGATCACGCAGCGTCCCGCGGACCTCTGAGGCGGAGTACGTTGGGGGTATGGCGCCAGTCATCGACATGCGGGCCGTGGTCAAGCGCTTCGGCAGTACCGTGGCACTCGACGGACTCGATCTACAGGTGGATGCCGGCGAGGTCCACGGGTTCCTCGGACCCAATGGTGCCGGCAAGACCACGACGCTACGGATCCTGCTAGGCCTGCTACGCATAGACGCCGGCAGTGTCGAGATCCTCGGTGGTGACCCCTGGTCGGACGCCGTCGAGTTGCACAAGCGACTGGCCTATGTCCCGGGTGAGGTGAATCTGTGGCCACACCTGACCGGTGGTGAGGTGATCGACCTGCTCGGCCGGCTGCACGGCGGCCTCGACGAGCAGCGCCGGGCGCGCTACCTCGAGATGTTCGAACTCGACCCCACCAAGAAGGCGCGCACCTACTCGAAGGGCAACCGGCAGAAGGTCGCACTGGTGTCCGCGCTGGCTGCTGATGTTCCGCTCCTGCTGCTCGACGAGCCCACTTCGGGCCTCGACCCGCTCATGGATGCTCGTTTCCGCGAATGCATGCACGAGTTCCGGGACAACGGTGGAACGGTGCTGTTGAGCAGCCACATCCTCAGCGAGGCGGAGGCGCTTTCGGACCGTGTGACCATCATCCGCAACGGGCAGGCGATGGAGAGCGGCACCCTTGCGGACCTGCGCCATCTGTCGATGACGAAGGTCATCGCCGTTGTCGATCATGTTCCGGAGGGGCTGGCGGCTATCGCGGGCGTACACGACCTGCAAGTGCACGACGGCCGGATCACGTGCGAGGTGCAGGATGCCGGTATGGGCCCGCTGATGGCAGCCCTGTCCGGTGGAGGGCTGCAGTCACTGACCAGCCAGCCACCGACGCTGGAGGAGGTGTTCCTGCGGCACTACCAGGACGGACCCTCCGATGGCTGAGCGTCTCGCGGGAACGTGGACTCTGACACGGCTGGCGCTGCGCCGGGATCGGGTCCTGCTGCCTGCGTGGATCCTGGGCTTCGCGGGGATGGCCGGTTTCTCAGCCGCCGCCACGGTCGGACTGTATCCCGACGAGTCCCAGCGGATCTCGGCCGCCGAGGCGGTGAACGGCTCGGGCGCTCTGGTCGCGTTGTACGGCAAGATCTACGACCCGACGTCGATCGGGCAGTTGTCGCTGTTCAAACTCACCGCCTTCGGCGCCGCGTTGACCGCTGTATTGATGGTGTTCGTCGTCATCCGGCACACCAGGGCCGACGAGGAGAGCGGGCGCCTCGAACTCATGGCGGCGGGCCGCGTCGGCCGGTGGGCGCCACTAGCCGCAGCCCTGATTGTGGCGTTCGGAGCCAGTCTGGCCCTGGGGGTGCTCAGCGCCTTGGCGCTGATCGCAGCCGGTCTGGCCGTTCCCGGCTCGTTCGCGTTCGGCCTCGGGTGGGGATTCACCGGGATCGCCTTCGCGGCGGTTGCCGGTGTTTGCGCGCAGGTGACCACCGGTGCGAGATCGGCGCGTGGGATCGCCCTGCTGCTGGTCGCGCTGGCCTACGCGGTGCGGGCTGTGGGCGATCTGTCCGAGGGGTCCTGGCTGTCCTGGCTGTCCCCGATCGGCTGGATGCAGCAGGTGCGCGCCTATGCCGGCGACAGGTGGTGGGTCTTGCTGCTGCCGTTGGCGCTTGCGGTGGTCTGCCTGCCGATCGCGTTCGCCCTGCGGGAGCGCAGGGACGTCGATGCCGGCCTCATCGGCGACCGCCCGGGGCCCGCGCGCGGCAGGATGAGCAACGTGTTAGGCCTTGCCTGGCGACTTCAGCGGGGCAGTTTCTGGGGCTGGTGCGCGGGCTTCGCAGCCTTCGGCCTCCTGCTTGGATCGATCTCCGACACGGTGACCGGTTTCCTGGACTCGCCTGAGATCCAGGAGTTCCTGAAACAACTCGGCGGCACGCAAGCGTTGGCAGACGCGTTCCTGGCCACGGAACTGAGTTTCGCTGGGATCATCGTCGCCGCCTACGGGATCTCCGCGGCGTCGAGGTTGCACAGCGAGGAGGTCGAGGGGCATGCCGAGATGCTGCTGGCGACACCCACGTCCCGGATCGCCTGGGCGGCCAGTCACACGGTCATCGCGCTGCTCGGCGTCGCAGTGATCCTTCTGGTGGCCGGCCTTGCGATCGGGATCGGCAATGCGATCGCAGTCGGCGACACCGGCAGTATCGGGAAGCTACTGGTGGCGGCGTTGGCGCGGGTTCCTGCGGCCTGGGTTCTCACCGGCGTCGTACTGCTGGTGTTCGGGTGGTTGCCGCGATGGATCCCGGCGGTGTGGGCGGTGTTCGTCGCGGCCCTGGTGCTCGGGGAGTTCGGTGCGTTGTGGGACCTTCCGCAATGGCTGATGGACGTTTCGCCGTTCGTGCACTCGCCGCGCATGCCCGCGATCGACTCGTCGAGCACCGGCCTGCTCCCGCTGACCGTGGTCGCGGTGGTCTTCATCGCGATCGGGCTGATGGGGTGGCGTCGACGGGATCTGCAGGCGAACTAGCGGTGGGTGCTTGCTGCCAGGGCTGCGGATTCGGCGACCTGGTTGTAGTTCGGCATTCCGGTTAGAGATCGGCATCTTGGTTGGAGATACGGCACTCCGGTTAGCCCTGTACGGCCGTGGGACTCTAACCAACCTGCCGCCGACTAACCAACATGCCTGCGACTAACCAACGTGCCGAAGCTGAACCCCCATGCGATGTGCGGAGGGGCAACCGGATGTAGTGCCCTGGACTAGGCTGCAGGGATGGAGCGGATCGCAGCGAATTCGGTGCTGCCTGCGATCCGCGAGCCCATCACGCTGCGCACCGCCGACGGGCTGGATCTGGTGGCTGAGTTGGCCCTCCCGCAGTCGGCCGCCGCGGCCGCCACCATCGTGTGTGTCCACCCCCTGCCCACCCACGGCGGCATGATGGACTCCCACCTCTTCCGCAAGGCCGCGTGGCGACTGCCGGCGCTCGCGGACCTCGCGGTCCTGCGGTTCAACACCCGTGGCACGACCAGTGCTGCCGGCACGTCGCAAGGTGAGTTCGACGCCAGCACCGCCGAAGGCTTGGATCTCGAGGCCGCTGTGGATCTGGTGCTGGCACGAGGACTGCCCAATGTATGGCTGGTCGGCTGGAGTTTCGGCACGGACGTCGTCCTGCGGCACGGACGCCTCGACGGTGTGAACGGTGTCGTGCTGTTGAGTCCGCCGCTGCGGTACGCGCAGGACTCCGACCTCGACCGGTGGGCTGCCGACGGCCGACCCATGATCGTGATGGTTCCGGAGTTCGACGACTTCTTGCCGCCGGACGTTGCGGCACCGCACTTCGCCCGGATCCCGCAGGCGCAGGTGATCGCGGTCGCCGGCGCCAAACACCTGTGGGTCGGGGAGAAGTACTCCTCGATCGTCCTCGATCAGATCGCGGCGGCCACCGGCCGACCGACACCGTTGCCGTCCGAGTGGGATGGCCCGATGAGTAAGTGGAGCGACCTATGAGTCAGTTGGAAGGCAAGAAGGCGATCGTGACCGGCGCCTCCCGCGGGATCGGCCGCGAGATTGCGTTGGAGTTCGCGCGGCAGGGCGCCGACGTCGCGTTGCTGGCGCGCAACGAGGAGTTGCTGAACAGTGCTGCCGACACGGTACGGGAAGTGGGCCGCAACGCGGTCGTCGAGACGGTGGACGTCACCGACGGGGAGGCGGTGACTGCCGCCATCGCCCGGGCGATCGAGGCGCTCGGCGGGGTCGACATCGTGGTCAACAACGCCGGCGGCAACAGTTTCTCGGCGCCGCTGGTCGGGATGCGCTTCAGCGGCTGGCAGAAGACCCAGCGGCTCAACGTCGAGTCCGTGGTGCACGTCCTGCAGGCCGTCGGCCCGACCCTGCTGGAGCAGAAGTCCGGGTCCGTGATCAACCTCGCCAGCGTGGCCGGGGTGGTCGGCTCGCCGTTGATGAGCCACTACGGCGCCGCCAAGGCCGCGGTGATCTCCCTGACCCGCAGCCTGGCCATCGAGTGGGCGTGGGCGGGCGTGCGTGTCAACACCCTGCTGCCCGGCTGGATCGATACCGATCTGACCCAGTTCCTGCGCGATGCCCCCGATGGTGGGAAGGGTGCGCTGTCGCGGGTTCCCATGCAGCGCTGGGGTACGCCCGCAGACATCGCCGCCGGAGCGGTGTTCCTCGCGTCGGATGCGTCGTCGTTCATGACCGGTCAGGAGCTCATCCTCGACGGTGGCCTGACGGTCATGCCCTGACCGAGCGGAACCTTCCGCGACCCTGAGGTTGCCTGTTCCCGCCGGAATCGGACAGGGTGGGGTCATGGGTAGCAGAATCGACAGCATGCGGTCCGGGCTCACATCGCTGGAGGAGGTGCTGGTCACCGTCGACAAGGCGGTGCAAGCGGCCGACACCGCATTGACGGGCACCGATGCCGTCCTGCTGAAGGCCGACGATGCACTCGACCTCGCAGAGCGGGGACTGGACACCGGTCGTCGCGTCCTGCCCAAGCTCGCAATCGGGGTGGCGATCGTGGGTGTGGGCATCGCGGTCGCGGTGATCATCCGGAGGTCACGGGCCGCTCAAGCGGCGGCTGCTGCCGACGTGTGGGAGCAGCCGGAGGAGCCGCTGACCGGGCCGAGCATCCAGGATGTGGCCGAGGGCGACTCGGACGCAAGTGACCTCGCGGACGCCGCCGATGCCGTCGACAGTGACCGATGAACCGCATCGTCCTGTTGCACGCTTTCCCGGTGAACCGTCATCTGTGGGATGAACAGGTCGAGTACCTGACGAAGGCCGGTCGGCGTGTGCTCGCACCGGATCTGGCCGGGTTCGGTGATTCACAGCCACCGCAGGACTCAACGATGACGGCGCTGGCCGAGCAGGTGCTCATGCAAGTCGGCCGGCCATCGGTCTTCGCGGGTCTGTCCATGGGCGGGTACATCCTCATGGAGATCCTCAGGCAGCACCCGGAGATGGTCACCGGGGCGATCTTCATGGACACCAAGGCGGTTGCGGACACCGACGAGGCGCGCGCACAGCGGCTGCAGGTGGCTGACGCGGTCCTGGCCACGGGGCGGACGGATGAGCTGGCGGAAGCGATGCTGCCCAGATTGCTGGGAGAATCCACCCGCTCCAACAACCCCGGGGTCGTCGAACAGGTGCGGGCGTGGATCGAGGCGGCGCCCCCCGAGGCCGTGGCGAGCGCCCAGCGGGCGATGGCCGACCGGCCGGACTCCGTGTCGACGCTGCGCCGCTACGAGGGGCCAGCCCTCGTGGTGTGGGGTTCGGAGGACACGATCTCCCCGTCGGCCGACCAACAGGTCATGTTGGACGCCATGCCCCAGGCCGTCGGCCGTGAGATCCCCGATGCCGGACACCTGACCGCGATCGAACAGCCATCGGCGGTCAACGACGTGCTGCTCGAGGTGCTCACGGACTGGCAGTAGGCCCTCGTCATTACTCTTTAGGGGTGCCCGCACTCGTCGTGACCGACTCCGTCACCGTGCGCAAAGGAACTGCGACGATCCTCGACGGCGTCTCGCTCGGCCTGTCCGATGGCGACCGGATCGGGGTGGTGGGTCGCAACGGTGCGGGCAAGTCGACCCTCTTGCGGGTACTCGCGGGGGTGGAAACGCTGGATGCGGGTCGTGCCACCGTCAGCGGTGGCACAGTCATCAGCCTTGTCACACAACACGATGAGTTGCCGTCCGGATCCGTACGGGACGTCGTCGTGGGTTCCGGACCTGAACACGAGTGGGCGGGCGATCCCCGGATCCGTTCCATCGTCGCGGGTCTGCTGGATCCCGACTGGATGTCGCGCTCGAGTGCGGAACTGTCCGGAGGGCAATCCCGACGGGTGGCGCTGGCAGCGGCGCTTGTTGCCCAACCCGACGTCCTGTTGTTGGACGAGCCCACGAACCATCTCGACCTGCAGGCGATCCGGTGGCTGGCCGAACACCTGAGCGCATGGCCCACCGGCCGCCGCGCGCTGGTCGTCGTCACCCACGACCGGTGGTTCCTCGACGAGGTGACGACCAGGACGTGGGAGGTGGGCCGCGGCGCCGTCGAGCAGTACGAGGGCGGGTATGCGGCCTACGTGCTGGCCAAGGCCGAACGCGAGCAGCAGCAGGCCGCGATTGAAGCCAGGCGGCGGAATCTTCTGCGCAAAGAACTCGCCTGGCTGCGCAGGGGTCCGCCCGCACGGACCTCCAAGCCGAAGTTCCGGCAGGACGCGGCGCTTGCCCTGATCGCCGACGAACCGCCTCCGCGTGACCGGCTCTCGCTGCAGCGGGTGAGCATGAACCGTCTGGGCAAGCAGGTTCTCGATCTCAAGGACGTCACTGCCGCTCCTGCGGCCGACGCGCCGCCGGTTCTCGCCGACGTCACCTGGGGGATCGGGCCAGGGGACCGGCTGGGCTTGTTGGGTCCGAACGGCGCGGGGAAGACCACCTTGCTGCGGGTGCTGTCAGGGCAACTCGACGTGCTCTCGGGGAGGGTACAGCGAGGCAAGACCGTCCACGCGGCCATCGTGGATCAGCGCCTGCCCGAGGTGGATGCCGATGCCCGGGTTCTGCCGTGGTTGCAGGAGGTGGGCAACCGCGTGGAGGTCGCAGGCGGCGAGGAGCTCACCCCGTCGCAGTTGCTCGAGCAGTTCGGATTCACCGGTGATGCGCCCTGGAAACGGCTGGGGGACCTCTCAGGCGGGGAGTTGCGCCGGTTGCACCTGCTGCGCACGTTCCTGTCCGGCGCGAACGTGCTGATGCTCGACGAACCCACCAACGATCTCGACACGGAGACATTGACCGTACTCGAGGACGTCCTCGATGGCTGGCCGGGAAGCCTGATCGTGGTGTCCCACGACCGCTATTTCCTCGAGCGGGTGTGCGACGACGTGTGGGAACTCACCGACGGGCGGGTTCGGCACCTGCCCGGCGGAGTGGACGAGTACCTGGCATCGCCCCCACCGGCGACGCCGGCTGCCCCGCGGCCCTCCTCCGGGGACACCCGGGCGGCCCGCAAGGAGTTGACGCGCATCGAACGCGAGTTGAGTCGCGCGCAGACACGGGTCGAGGGCATCCACGAACGTATGGTGACGGCTGCCACCGATGGGGAGGCGCTGGTCGAGTTGGGTAAGGAACTCGCGCAGGCCGAGCAGGATGTGGCCGACCTTGAGGAGCGGTGGCTGGAGGCCGCCGAAGCCGCGCAGTAGCCGGGCGAGGCCCGTGTCCGCTCGTGACGCAGTAGAGGCTGCCTGCCGTCAGTCCCTCGTCGCGGGCATCGCGCGGCTCACGACCTTGTCCGGAATGACCCGCACGACCACGCGCACGTTGTCCGTGCCGTCGTCAGCGGGGTAGCGGTCCCACCCCTGATAGGCGCGCGCGAACTTGTCGATCAGTTCACGACCACCCTCGCGCGTCATCTCGACGTGCCCTCGCACCTCGACGTAGGAGTACGGCTGGTCCATGTCGTAGACCAGGACGGTGCAGCGCGGGTCGCGCACCAGATTGCGGTGCTTGCGGCGGCCCTCCACCGTCGAGATGAGCAGGTCGTCGCCGTCCCGCTCGAACCACACGACGCTGCTCTGCGGCTGCCCATCGGGTTCGATGGTCGAGATCGTAGCGAACTGCTTCGGCTTGTCGAGCAGTGCGCGAGCGTTGTCGTCGAACATCACGTGTTCCGGAATCGGTTGATTTCCGTCTCGAACTTCGCCCGCTTCTCCGGATCCCGCACGCCGAGGCCCTCCTCAGGGGACAGGCACAGCACGCCGACCTTGCCCTGGTGCAGGTTGCGGTGTACCTCGAAGGCGGCCTGTCCGGTCTCGGCCAGGGGGAAGGTCTTGCTCAGGGTCGGGTGGATCATGCCCTTGTCGATCAGGCGGTTGGCCTCGAAGGACTCCTTGTAATTGGCGAAGTGCGATCCCACGATCCGCTTGAGGTTCATCCAGAGGTAGCGGTTGTCGTACTCGTGCATGTAACCCGACGTGGAGGCACAGGTGACGATGGTGCCACCCTTCTTCGTGACGTACACGCTGGCTCCGAAGGTCTCGCGGCCCGGGTGTTCGTAGACGATGTCGACGTCCTCACCGCCGGTGAGTTCGCGGATCTTCTTGCCGAGGCGCTGCCATTCCCTCGGGTTCTGGGTGTGCTCGTCCTTCCAGAACTGGTAGCCCTCCTCGTTGCGGTCGATGATGTACTCCGCGCCCATCTTGCGGCAGATCTCCGCCTTCTCCGGGCTGGAGACGACACACACGGGGATGGCGCCACCGTTGAGGGCGTACTGCGTGGCGTAGGAACCGAGGCCGCCCGATGCGCCCCAGATCAGCACGACGTCGCCCTGCTTCATGCCTGCACCGTTGCGGGAGACCAGTTGACGGTAGGCGGTGGAGTTGACCAGACCGGGGGCGGCGGCCTCTTCCCATGTGAGGTGCTTGGGCTTGGGCATCAGCTGGTTGGACTTGACCAGGGCGATGTGCGCCAGGCCGCCGAAGTTGGTCTCGAATCCCCAGATCCGCTGCTCGGGGTCCATCATCGTGTCGTTGTGCCCGGCCGGGTTCTCCAGTTCCACGCTCAGGCAGTGCGCGACGACCTCATCACCGGGGTGCCAGGCATTGACTCCGGGGCCGGTGCGCAGCACGACGCCGGAGAGGTCGGATCCGATGATGTGGTACGGCAGATCGTGCCGCTTGGCCAGATCGTGAGTGCGTCCGTACCTCTCCAGGAAGCCGAAAGTGGGCAGTGGCTCGAAGATCGACGTCCAGACGGTGTTGTAGTTGATCGACGAGGCCATCACGGCTACGAGTGCCTCGCCGGGGCCGAGTTCGGGCACCGGCACCTGGTCCAGGTGCAGCGACTGGCGGGGGTCCTTCTCGCGGGTGGTCATCCCGGCGAACATGTCCACGTCATCCTTGTGGACGGTCACCGCCTCGTAGGACTCGGGGATCTCGATGCTGGCGAATTCCGCTGCCGGTGCGTCGTTGAGGATGGCCTCGAGGATGTTCTTCATCGCTACTCCCATTCGTGAACCTACTTGCACGCTAATGGGTCACTCAGAGTGATCGGCAGGAGGGTCGCGAAGGCTTTTCGGGCGACTGGCAGCACGACCCGCCTGGATTCCGATTGGGAGGGAAATCATGTTCAGATCACGTCTGCTCACCGGCCTGTCGGCGGTTGCCCTGGTGGCCTCGGGTGTCGCGTTCTCGGCCCCGGCGAGCGCCATTCCGTACCAGGTCACGATCGTGAAACAGCGGACCGGCGCGACCCCCATCGTTGCGGGCGCGAACGGCGGCACGGAGTTCACGATCACTGTCACGAACACGTACACCGAGCCGGTGGAGGTGCCGCTGTCGGACGTTCCGGGTGCCGGACTCGTCGTGACCGGGGTGACCAGCGCGACCTGGTCGAACTGCACGGTCGAGGACTACCTGGTGTCATGTCCGCCGGCGGAACTACAGCCGAATCAACCAGCCACGTTGGTCGTTTCGGCCAAGGCGGAATGGTGGGTCCGGCCGTCATCGCTGGTGAACTGCGCCTACGCGAGCCAATTCTTCGTGCCGCAGGCGAGTGCCGCAGTGGACCCCGCTGGCGCCAGTCAATGTGCCCTGGTTGCGCCAGAGGTGGGGACGTCCAACGGAGAGTGGTACGCGAGGCATTCGTCGACGTGATCAACGATGCCGACCTGGAACTGACCGCATCGCACGCGGCGGCCTACGACCAGGTGGACCCTGGTGCTCAGGCCGTGGTGGACTTCGCGGTGAAGAACAACGGGCCGTCGGGCGCTTCGGGACCGATCACGGTGAAGGGTTCGCTGCCAACGGGCACCTCGTTCGTGACGGGGTCCGGCGACGGGTGGACGTGTTCGGCAGTCGGCCAGGACGTGGAGTGCTCGCTGACCCCGCAGCCGCCGGCGGCCCCGCAGCCCGCCTTCGTGTTCCTGCCCGTCGTGCCGCCGGGTGAGGAGCTCGCGAAACTGTCGTGGACCCTGGGGACTGTCCGGCCGGGCACGGTGGCCTCGTACCCGATCAGCGCGACGGTCGCCTCTGACACCGACGACTCGAAGCCGGCCAACAACACCTCGACCACACCGATCGGGGTCACCCCGGTCGATCTGGCACTGGCGAAGTCAGCACCCAGTGCTGTGAACGTGGGGGACAAGGCGGTGTGGAACCTCGGTGTGAGCAATGTCGGCACCATCGACGACGCCGCGAAGATCACGGTCGTGGACACCCTGCCCACCGGCTCGACCTTCGTCTCCGGCACGGGGGACGGCTGGACGTGCTCGGCCGCGGGTCAGAAGGTCACGTGCACCCGTGACGGGTTGGTCAAGGGTGTTGCCAGCACTGTGCTCATCACCGCCAAGGTGAAGTCGGGTGCGCCGCGCGTGACCAACCAGGCGACGGTCTCGACGCTGTCCTACGAGAGCAACACGGCGAACAACTCGGCGTCGGCCGATCTGCGAGTGCGGCGCATCGAGCAGACCGCCAAGGCCCTGCCGGCGTCGCCGGCGCGCGTGAAATCGGGCAAGACCGACCAGGGGAAGCGGCTGACGACGCGGGTACTGTGCCGGCCTGTGAAGGCGGGTGCGCTCGGCGAGGTCGCCTACTGCAAGGTGACCCGCAAGGGTGACGTGGTCAAGGTGACGGTGCTGGGATCGCGCAAGGTCAAGGTGACCGTGATCCAGACTGCGAAGGGCGGTGACAAGTACAAGCCCTTCGTGCAGCGTAGGACCTACATCGTCAAGCCATGACTGGAGGCGAGTACACCAGCGTCAGTGCTCGTCGCCGGGCTCCACGAGCTCGATCAGCACGCCGCCGCAGTCCTTCGGGTGCGCGAAGTTGACCCGTGATCCGGCGGTTCCGCGCTTGGGGTTCTCGTAGAGCATCCGCACGCCGGCCGTGCGCAACTCGTCGGCGGCCACCTCGATGTCCGACACTCGGTACGCCACCTGCTGGATGCCCTCCCCGTTGCGCGCGAGGAACTTGCCGATGGGGGAGTCCTCGGACAGGGGGGCCAGCAGTTGGATGCAGGAACCGCTGTCGCCCACGGCCATCATGGCCTCGCGCACACCCTGCTCCTCGTTCACCTCTTCGTGCACCAACTCCATGCCGAAAGCATCCTGGTAGAAGGCGATGGCCCGGTCCAGATCCTGTACAGCCAGTCCTACATGGTCGATCGCAGTCACAAAACCCATGGCGTTATCGTGGCACTAGGCGTCTATCCACCTACTCAGGAGGTCTGTCATGGCCGGAAACGTGATTGTCGCGGGAGCCCGCACCCCGATGGGGAGGTTGCTCGGATCCCTCAAGGGGTTCTCGGCCGCCGATCTCGGAGGATTCGCGATCAAGGGGGCGCTGGATCGCGCGGGAGTCTCGCCCGACCAGGTCGACTACGTGATCATGGGACACGTCCTGCAGGCCGGTGGCGGCCAGATCACCGCGCGCCAGGCGGCGGTCAAGGCGGGGATCGGCATGGACGTCCCCGCGCTGACGATCAACAAGGTGTGCCTGTCCGGCCTCGACGCGATCGCCCTGGCCGACCAGTTGGTGCGCGCCGGTGAGTTCGAGATCGTGGTGGCCGGTGGCATGGAGTCCATGACCAACGCCCCGCACCTGCTGATGGGCTCGCGCGAGGGCGTGAAGTACGGCGACTGGAAGGTCATCGACTCGATGGCGTTCGACGGCCTCACCTGCGCCTTCGACCAGTGCGCGATGGGCGAATCGACCGAGAGCTACAACTCCAAGTACAGCGGCCTGACCCGGGAGCGGCAGGACGCCTTCGCGGCCCGCAGTCACCAACTCGCGGCGATCGCGGAGAAGAACGGCGCGTTCGCCGAGGAGATCGTCGCCGTGGAGATCCCGCAGCGCAAGGGCGACCCCGTGGTGTTCGCCTCCGACGAGGGTGTGCGCCCGGACACCACGGCCGACAGCCTCGGCAAGCTTCGACCCGCCTTCGCCAAGGACGGTTCGATCACCGCGGGCAACGCTTCGCAGATCTCGGACGGTGCTGCTGCGGTCGTGGTGATGTCGAAGGCCAAGGCCGAGGAACTCGGGCTGACCTGGCTGGCGGAGATCGGCGCCCATGGCGTGGTGGCCGGCCCGGACGCCTCACTGCACCTGCAGCCGGCTCAGGCCATCAAGGCCGCCTGTGCGAAGGACGGCATCTCGCCGTCCGACCTGGACCTCGTGGAGATCAACGAGGCGTTCGCGGCTGTCGGACTGGCCTCCACCGACGAACTCGGTATCTCCGAGGACATCGTGAACGTCAATGGCGGCGCGATCGCCCTGGGGCACCCGCTCGGTATGTCCGGAGCGCGGGTCGTGCTCTCCCTGGCACTGGAACTCAAGCGGCGCGGTGGTGGCGTAGGTGCAGCCGCACTGTGCGGCGGTGGCGGCCAGGGCGATGCCCTGATCGTGCGCGTCCCGTAAGTGCACCTCGTCGATCGGGCTCGCGCGGGTGATCCCCGCGCGACCGCCCGGTTGCTCAGCCTGGTGGAGAGTGCCTCCCCACGGTTGCGCGAGGCCAGTGCCGCACTGATGGCACATCAGGGTCACGCGCACGTCATCGGGATCACGGGTGCGCCGGGGGTGGGGAAATCGACCATCACGTCGGCGCTGATCTCGGCCTACCGCGGGCAGGGCCTGCGGGTGGCTGTGCTCGCGGTGGATCCCAGTTCGCCGTTCTCCGGCGGTGCCGTGCTCGGCGACCGGGTGCGGATGCAGGCCCACGCCACCGATGAGGGTGTCTTCATCCGGTCCATGGCCTCGCGTGGGCACCTCGGTGGACTTGCCGCAGCTGCTCCGCAGGCGCTGCGGGTGCTCGACGCCTGCGGATTCGACGTGGTGCTGCTCGAGACCGTCGGTGTCGGTCAGTCCGAGGTGGAGGTCGTCGGGCAGGCGGACACCGTGCTGGTGCTGTTGGCTCCCGGCATGGGCGACGGGGTCCAGGTCGCGAAGGCCGGCATCCTCGAGATCGCCGATGTGTTCGTCATCAACAAGGCGGACCGGGATGGTGTGCCGGCAACTGTCCGGGACCTGCGCGGCATGCTGGCGCTGAACCCAGGGGGTGAGGACGTGTGGATCCCGCCCATCGTCAAGACGGTGGCAACGACCGGTGCGGGGATCGACGACCTCCTCTCGGCCGTGGATCGCCACCGCGAGTGGTCACACCACTCCGGTGATCTGTTTCAGCGACGTGTGCAGCGGGTGCAGCGGGAGCTCGAGGGCATGGCCCTGGACCTCGTGCGCGACCGGCTCGGTGATGCCGGCGACCTGGCGCGCCGTGTGCTTGCCGGTGAGATCGACCCCTACCGCGCCGCGGTGGTCCTGACCGACGACCTTTAGCCCGTTCTGTCCGGACAGGCGGGTCCGGAGGCGGCTGCGCATCCCGGTGAGAGATCGGCATCCTGGTTAGAGATCGGCATCTTGGTTAGAGATACGGCACTCCGGTTAGCCCTGTACGGCCGTGGGACTCTAACCAACCTGCCGCCGACTAACCAAGATGCCGATCTCTCACCGGAGCACAGCACCAGACGGTCGACCGCCCATCAGTCGCATCCGTGAAGCCGTACCCACGTGACCAACGTGCCTGGGACAGAACGTCTAGTCGACGGCAGCGCGGGCGATCGGTCCGGGCCCACTGCGTCCGACGGCGCGCACCTCGACCCAACGGCCGGCGCCCCGGTGGGCGAACCGGGCTCGAGCGACTCGGACCACCGACCACGTGCCAGGTGCCTGCCCCTTGGTCCGCAGACGCACCCAGTAGCTTGATGCTCGCTCGGAGGGCCGCCAGGTGGCAACCACCGCGCTATTCGTTCGACGCGCCCGCAGCCCGGCGACCTTGCGTGGCGCCGCGGGGCCATCGGTCACCTCGAGGGGGGCCGAACCGGGCGACATGGCGCCGACGCCGGCCCGATTCGCGGCGCGCACAGTGACGCTGAACGCCGTGCCTTTACGTAGCCCCCGGATCGTGCACTTCGAGTTTCCTTGTGTCTGACATGTCTTCCCGCCCGGCCAGGCCGTTGCGACGTACTCGGTGATCCGGTGTCCGCCGTCGTCGCGTGGAGCTCGCCAGTCCACCTTCAACGCGGCCGGTGCGGGTGTGACCCGAACGTCGCGTGGCGCCCCAGGCAGGCCCAGAGGGGCGACAGGTCTCGCAGCCGTCGCTGGAACGCCGTCGGCGTCGGGTGTGCGCGCGATCACGCTCACGCGGTACTCCCGACCGTTGCGTAGCCCGCGGATGCTGCACGCCAGGTCGGCTGTGGAGCAACTCTTGCCGCCGGGAGTGGCGGTCGCCACGTACTCGCGGACGTCATCGCTCGCTGAGGCCGACCAGGTCACCTCCAGCGCCCGATCAGCCGATGTCACCCGCACGTTTCGCGCTGGGGACGGCGCACCGGCGCTCACCAGGGCTTCGACCGGGGCCGCGGCACCCGAGCCGATGCGGTTGGCGGCTGAGACCCGGAAGGTGTAGACCTGACCGTTCTGGAGGCCTGTGAAGGTGCACGAGGTCGAGGATGTGGAACATGTCGCGCCACCTGGGGTGGTGGTGACCGTGTACGAGGTGATGGCGGCGCCGCCGTCGTCAGCAGGTGGTCTCCAGAACACGGATGCCTGTCTGCTGCCGGTCGCAACGAGTACCTCGCGCGCCATGTCCGGGACCGAGAGCAGTGTCAGATCACGTGACGTCGGCCCAGAGACCTCGATCACCTCCTGGGCCACGGCATTGCCGTTCGGTGTGGTCAGGTCGTATCCGCCGCCGGGCAGGCGCAGCGTGAACGCCCCGGACGCATCTGACACCGCACTGGGATGGAACGTGGGCTCGTTGCGGCGAGTGGCTGTGACGACCGCCCCGGGCTGGGGCTGGCCGGTTCGGCGTCGGACGGTTCCGGAAACTGTCACCAGCTGGTCGGATTGAGCCGTCAGGATGTGAAGATCACAGGTGGCGGAATCCGATGGGTTGCAGCCCACCGCGTTGCCGAACGTGATCGTCGTGGCGGTCTCCCGGGAGTACTGATGAGGCCAGTACATGGTGGCGAATCCGAGCCGTTCGATGCGCAGTCGGTAGCGGCCGAACGGAAGGCCGATTGCCTGGTAGTACGAGGATGTGGCCGGGTCGCCGTATGCGGGTACGGGGTAGACAAGGCCGTTGTCGAGGTTCTCGGCGGTCACCAGCGCGCCGACGAGAGGCCCGGATCCACCGTCGACGTAGCGGGCTGTCACGCTCAGGCCCAGGGTTCCCGTGCTGCTGGCATGGGCGGTGGGGGCAATGGCCCCGAGCAGGCCCAGAGCCAGCAGGAGGGCACCGAGTCGGCGCAGGCGGGTCATCACGATTGCTCCAGCGAGGTGTTGGGGGAAGTGGGGTCAGGTGGCGCCTGTGGACCTGGCACCTCTATGGGGGCGGAGTCGGGCCGCGGATCCGCCGCCGTGGGGGCGGGACTCACCCCCTGCGCGGTCGCGACGGGGTGTGGGGCGGACGTCTGAGCCTCCGTCAGCACGGACCGCCGTCGATCCGCGATCCGGGCGGCAGAGACAAAATCGGGTGAGGCGACCTCGAGCGCGCGCAGTGCCCGGGTATCCGGCGTGCGGGCCCCGAGGTTCAGCAATCCCATGAGATCGATCGTCGGACCAGCGACCACCTCAGGGGAGGGGGGATCTGAGATCTGTGGACGCAGAAGCAGGGTTATCCCCACCCCGAGCCCGGCCACGATCACGCTGGCCACCAGCAGTGCCCGACCCGAGCGTCGCGGGGGCGGTGGCGGCGGTGGAGCAGTGCCCAGTATGCGGATGCGCGCAGGGCGCGCAGCACCGTTCGGATGCGCAAACGTCATGGCGGTCCCCCCGGCAGCGTCTGATGGCTGACGCAACTGTAGCCGCCGTGGATATGGTGGGCCCGCGGGAGGTGTGGATATGTCGGTCGTTGTGGGTTACGACGGTTCGCAGGTCGCGGGGCAGGCGGTGCGATTCGCGGCACAGGAGGCACAGGGCCGGGGGGTTGCCCTGGAAGTGGTCACCGCCTGGGACGCGCCCACCGTCGATCTCGGCATGGGATCCGGAGCCGTGGTCGACCCCCAATTGACCGAGGCTGTCGCCCAGCGTGCCGGAGAGGTCGCCGCCGAAGGGGCGGATCTGGCCGGGGCTGTGGAGGTGGTTTCGACTGCGCTGCCGGGTCCGGCCGCAGCTGCCCTGGTCGAACGCAGCCGCGATGCCGACCTGGTCGTGATCGGGTCACTCGGCCGGCATGGCATGGCCGATCTGCTCCTCGGCGGGGTCGCACGCCAGGTTGCCGCACACGCGGCCTCCCCGGTGATCGTCGTCCGCCGAGCCGAGCCGCGGTTCCAACGGATCGTGGTCGGCATCGATGGATCCGAGGCGGCGCAGCGGGCGCTGGACTTCGCCTTCGAGCAGGCGAGCAGGCGCAACTGGGCCCTGCGAGTGGTCCACGCGTGGGACGTCCCCGTCATCGGTTTCGACGCCGACACCTCGACGTACCCGCACGGCGGCATCATCGACGACGTGCGTGATGCCGAGACCCGGCTCAGCGCTGAGGTCCTCGCGGGTCACATCGATCGATACCCCGACGTCGACCTTGAGGTCACGGTGCGTCGGGGAGGGGCGGCCAAGGTGCTCGTCGACGAGTCCGGCGACAGCGACCTACTGGTCACCGGTTCCCGAGGCCGGGGCGGCTTCTCCGCACTGCTGCTCGGCTCGGTCAGCCACAAGGTGCTGCACCACGCGCAGTGCAACATCGCGATCGTGCACTGACTCAGTCCGGGCGACGCGCGATCTCCGCCAGTACCGCCCGTCGGAGACCGTCGAGGGTCTTGCGGACGCCGTCGAGGAAGACCGGGAGGTCTCGCACGCTGTCGTAGTCGGCCGTCACGCCGAAGTTGATCGTGCCGTTGTAGGACACGATCGCCGTGGAGATCCGCACCCCCGGCCCGAGCGGCACGAACGGCACGAGTGTCTGCAGTTCCTTGCCCAGCAGGTACAGCGGGACCTGGGGGCCAGGGACGTTGGTGGTCACAGTGTCGAAGGCCCGCAGGTTGACGTTGGCCGCTACTCTGCCGGCGGTCGCGAACAGCATCGGAGGTACGAAGTCGGCGAGCCCGATGATCGAGTCCACGGTCAGTGGTGTCCCGCTCTTCTTGACCCGGTCCATCTGACGGGTCATCGCGTGCAGTCGTTCGACCGGGTCTTCCACCCCTATCGGCAGTTGCGCGAACATGGCGGACACCTGGTTGCCGCCCGTGCTGTCGCCGGGCATGCGCATCGAGACCGGGATCATCGACTGGATCTGTAGCGGTCGCATGTCGATCCCGCGGGATGCCAGCAACTCCCGGAAGCCCCCGGTCACGGCGGTGAGGATCACGTCGTTGACGGTCCCGCCGAATGC
Source organism: Actinomycetota bacterium (assembly GCA_020636995.1). GTDB lineage: Bacteria > Actinomycetota > Actinomycetes > S36-B12 > UBA10799 > JADKAV01. The sequence goes on from JACJWU010000002.1 coordinate 337,535, forward strand.
GTTCTTCACGGCCTTGATCGTGTCGAGGTCCCCCTCCACCCAGCCCCAGCGGCGGTGCTGGCCGATGGTCCCGCCCAGGGTGGTTTCGGTGCTGAGCAACCTGCTTCCGACCGAGGTGCTGCCGACGGCGCGAACGGCCATGTGCTCGGCGAACTCCCGCGGGTTGCTCACGCGGGACACGATTCGGGTGAGGTGCTCGCCTGGCCGCAGCACGGAGTCCACCACGGCATCGGTGACGAGTCCCACAGTCCCCGGCGCGGGCTCCGGCGCCCAGGAACTGGGCGGGGTGTCGCGCCCCTCGGGGTCGGGGTCGAGGATGACCTCCATGATGTCGTGCCCGGACAGGCCGTCGATCATCGCGTGATGGGCCTTGTTGATCAGCGCCCAGCGACCCTTGGCCAAGCCCTCCACCAGCCAGATCTCCCACAATGGGCGATCGAGGTCCAGTCGCTGCGAAAGCAGGCGCCCCGCCAGGCGCTGCAACTGCGCGGACTTGCCGGGTTTGGGGACCGCGGTGTGCCGAACATGGAACTCCAGCTCGAAGTTCTCGTCGTCCACCCAGATGGGCTGCCCGATGTTCAGGGGCACGCTCTGGATCCGCTGGCGGTACCGCGGGACCTGGTCGAGCCGGGAGTCCAGGTGTGCGCACAGGTCCTCGTACTTCGGTGCGGGCCCCTCGAAGACCATGAGGCCGCCGATGTGCATGGGTTGGCCATCGCGTTCCAGCAGCAGGAAGGTCTGGTCGAGCGGGCTCAGGCGATCTGGCATCGCACCTCCTCGGATGAGTTCAGGGTAGATCAGCGGGCTGCGCGACGTGCCGGGCGGTGCATGTCCCGATCTGCAGGTTGATCATGAGTGTTGGTGGCGAAACGCCTGAGATCTGGGCTGTGTGCCGGCGTGTCGCGAATGTCGTACTGCACACCGGGACATCGCCTCACGCCAGTGCGGCCTGTTGTGAGATCTCCGGGTTCTCCGCGAGCCACCCCAGGACGATCTGTGCCGTGCCCTCCGGCTCCTGAATCTGCGGTACGTGGCCGACGTCCTCCATGAGGTGGAAGGTCCACTCCGGGCGTCGGCTGGCGGCCGCATGGGCCGATCTGGCCGACACGATCCGGTCCCGCCCGCCGTGGATGAGCAGAACCGGCGTGGCCAGGGCCTGCAGACGTTTGACGTAGTTGCGGCCCTGGCTCATGAGGACCACCGATCGTGCGGCTTCCACGAGGTGGCGGGCGGTTCCCCGGAACTGGCGGCGGACCTCAGCCTGGGTGATCGCCGCGTCGAGCGCCTCCCGGGGCAGTTTCGCAGGATCCACTGTGACAACCCTCAGCATCCGGGTCACCTGTTGCTCGGCTGTGGCCAGTCTGGTCCACAGATCGACGATCAGGGAGCCGATCCCAGGGGTCGCCAGTACGGCGAACTCCAGCACCATACGCAGGTCCCCGACCATGAAGCCTGCCGCCGGCAGCGCTGGGGCGATGAGGACGACCCCCGAGGTTGTGCGTGGGGCCGACGTCGCCTGGACCACCGCCAGCAGCCCTCCCATCGAGTTGCCCATGAGGATCGCGGGCGATCCGGTCACCTCGGTGAGGAACCGATGGATGAGGTGCTGGTTGGCGTGCACGCTCGTGGAGCGGTGGCCGGCCTCGGTGAGTCCGTGTCCCGGCAGGTCGAGGGCTAGCACGCGGCAGGAGTGTGTGAGATGCGGCGCCACGAGATCCCAGTTCAGCGCCGACCCACCAAGTCCGTGGACGCAGACGATGAGTGGGCCGTCCTGCGGCCCGCCGTAGTCGCGGTAGTGGGTGGGTCCGTCGATATCCACCCAGTGATCGGTGCCAGTGGCGGTCGTGGTGCTCACACTCCACACCTAAGCACGCCGGAACCGGCGGGGACCGCCGGACCACTGTGCGACATCACACATGCTGTCCGAGGTGACCACTGCGATGACCGGATATCCGCCGGTGGTGGGGTGGTCGGGCCCGAGGATGATCGGCAGTCCGTTGGGGGGCAGTTGAACCGCGCCGAGCACCATGGGTTTGCTGGGCAGGCTGAGCGTCTCGGACCGCAAGGGGCTGCCGCGCAGTCGCACGCCGATCCGGTCGGACTGGGGATCCAGATCCCACGTGCCGGCCAGCAGGGCCGAAAGCGTGTCCTCATCGGCGTCGGGCCCAGGCAGCACATTGAAGGTGGTGGCGGGTTCGACGGGCGCGACATGGTCCACCAATGGGGGTCCCACCCGTTCGGCGCCCGCCGTGAGCACCTGGCCCTCCTGCAGGGCCGCGGGACCGACCCCCCCGAGGGTGTCGTGGGATCGCGATCCCAGGGCCGGCCGCACGCGTATGCCCCCGGACAGGGCCAGGTAGTAGCGGATACCGGCGCGCGGCATGCCGAGTCGCACCCGGCTTCCCGGCGCCAAGTGGACAGGCATGTTGGTGGCCGACGTCCGGGCATCGATGTGGACATCGCCGACCGCGCCGGTCACGGCGATCGTCAGGTGTCCCAGCGCTTCGACGGTCAAGCCGCCACCGAGGGATTCCAGAACTGCGGCGTCCGGGCTGTTGCCCACAAGGCGGTTCGCCAGTCGCCATGCCCGAGTGTCGAACGCTCCGGCCCGCGGGACTCCGAGGTGGGCGTACCCGCGGCGGCCACCGTCCTCGACGAGGGTCTGGGCTCCGGTCGCCAGTATCTGAAGGCCCTGCATCAGACGAACCTCACCCGATCGCCGGGTGACAGCAGGGCAGGGGGCTCGCGATCCGCGCTGAAGAGAAGCGCCTCGCAGCGTCCGATCAGGTGCCAACCGCCCGGGGAGGATGTGGGATACACCGCGCAGTAGCCGGCGGCGATGGCGATGGAGCCGGCCGGGATCTGGGGGCGAGGGCGATCGCGCCGGGGGATGTGCAATCGCTCATCGAGGCCGGTGAGGTATCCGAAACCCGGGGAGAAGCCGCAGAAGGCGACGGTGAGGGTGGTGTCCAGCAGGGCCTGGATCACGGCGAGCTCACTCATGCCCGCGGTCTCGGCGACGTGCCGAAGATCCGGACCCTCCCACTGTGCGGGCAGGTGCCGCACCTCGCGTGCGGCTCGCACGGGCCGATCCTCGGGGACGCCCGCGACCGCGGCCATGACCCGTTGCTGGGACCCGCGCAGCAGGACGTGCCGCTGTCCGGGGACCACGTCGTCGAGTCCGGTGCGGTCGATGAGCGCGGCGAGCCCGATGGGATCGTCCGTCGGGATCAACCAGCCGTCCTCTCCGAAGGGGATCAGTTCCATGGCTGTGCCCGCACCGGTATGCCTGAGGCTTCGAGGTGGTCCCGGATCCGGCGGGCAAGGGTGGCGGACCCCGGGGTGTCGGAGTGCACGCACACTGACTCGGCGCGCAGGGTGATGAGTTGCCCGTCAATGGTCCGGACCTCGCCCCGCGCAAGTGCTGCCACCTGTTGCACCACCTCCTGCTCGTCTGTCAACACCGCTCCGGGTTCGCCGCGGGGGAGGAGTCGGCCGTCGGCTTGATAGGCGCGGTCAGCGAAGCCTTCCAGGATGGTGGGTATGCCGGCGCCTTCCGCGGCCGCCAGGTAGAGGGCGCCCGCCTGCCCCATCAGAGCCAGCGGGGAGCCCACCCGCTGCGCGGCGCGGCCGACCGCACTCACCACGGCCTCGGCAACGGCGGACTCGGTGGCGGCGGTGTGGTACAGCGCGCCGTGTGGCTTCACGTAATCCACGCCTTCGGGGCTCACTTTCGCGAGGCGCTCGATCTGCGCGATGATCTGCTCTGTCAGCACGTGCGTGGGGATCTCCTGGCGGACCCGGCCGAAACCGTCGGGGTCCACGTAGGAGGGATGGGCGCCGATCCGCACCTGGCGCTTCGCCGCCAGAGTCGCCACCCGGCGCATGCTCGCCTCGTCGCCCGCGTGGCCACCGCAGGCGATGTTCACGCTGGTCACGACCTCGACGATGCGCGCATCGAGGTCCGGGTGCATCTCGCCGACGTCGGCGTTCAGGTCGATGCCGCTCATAGGTCTGATGGTGCCTCCAGACGGTAGACCAGATCAACGGCATGCCGTCCGGCGCGCTCACCCGCCTGCTCGTATTTCGTCCGCGGTCGGCTGGGAACCCGGGCACCGTCATGAGTGCACGTCAGTTCCGGCCTGGTTCGAATCACCTCCCGCATCACCTGTGCGTACTGCCGGTCGTCGGTGGCCAGATGCAGGGTTCCGCCCGGTTCGAGCACTCTGACCGCCGCGGCAGCGAACTCGGGGCGCACCAGGCGGCGCTTGTTGTGGCGGGCCTTCGGCCAGGGGTCGGGGAAGAAGACCAGGATCTGCTGCAGGCTACGAGGTGTCAGTCTGCGGGAGACGAAGTCGAGGGCGTCGCCGTGGAGAACGCGGAGGTTGGTCAGTTTCTGCTGTTCCATCTCCAGCAGCGTGCGCGCGATCCCCTTGGTGTGGACGTCGGCGGCGATGTAATCGAGTTCGGGGTGTTGGGCAGCGGTGAGCAGGGCCGCGTCGCCGAGGCCGGAGCCGATCTCGAGCACACGTGGGGCCCGCCGGCCGAACACGACGTCGAGATCCAGCGGGTCCGGGGCTGTGGCGAGGTCGTAGTGGCGGCCGAGTTCGATGAGCGCGTCACGCTGCCGGGGGGACAGGCGTCCCCGGCGTGCGTGGTAACTGCGGATGGCTTCGACCACGCCGTCACGCTACCGATAGAATAGGGATGACTCCGCTGTGGCGGGGTCTTTTGGTGGGTGTAGCTCAGCTGGTAGAGCACCTGGTTGTGGTCCAGGTGGTCGCGGGTTCAAGTCCCGTCACTCACCCCACGTGTGAAGGACTCCGGGTGTTCCCGGGGTCCTTCACACGTGTTGGGGGTTGCGCTGCGGGGCTTGGGAGGAGCGTCCGGCAGATAGTCGGTGTACGGGGCTGGGCTACCTCGGTGCCACCCTTGACCGACCTGCCACCCCGCAGCAGCCAGCGTGTCCACCATGTTCTGGTCCTCGAGCCCCTCCACGACGCCGGTGATCCCATGTTGGCCGCGAGCGATGCCAGCCCGGTTGCCTGATGGAGTCCGCCCGGAGAGGTCATCGCCGCCAGGGCGTATTCGCGATCCAGTTTGAGCTGGGCGGGGATCGGGTGGTTCCGGTCGGTCTATTCCCCCACTGGTCGCGCGAATCGGCCGATCAGCTGTTCGACGACGGTCGTCGGATCGTGGACGCCGCGCAGATCCGGCGCGTCGATCGGTTGGCCGATGGTGATACCCAACGGCACCACTCCGGCCCACACCGGCGCATCCAGATCAGCCGGGTCGTCGTCCGGCGGGCCATCGCCCACCTTGACCGACCACTCGGTCAGCGGGAGTTCAAGTACGGAGGTGGCGGCCAGTTCCTTGCGGGTGGGCGACCGCAGTGTGTTCCACCGAGCCGGGAGGAGGTGTTCGGTAAGGATCCGCAGGCCCGCAAGGAGTTCCTCGCCCTCCAGTGCACGGCAGGTCCCGAGGATCATCGCGCTGCGATAGTTCATCGACGACTCGAAGGCGCTGCGGGCGTAGACGAGGCCGTCCAGCAGAGTGACTGTGGCACAGGTGCTGGCGCCGGTGGCCAGTCGTCGCATCAACCGACTGCCCGTCGATCCATGCAGCAGCAGGCGGTCCCGGTCTCGCGCACACGCCATGGGCAGCACGTAGGGCTGACCATCGTCGACCACGGCGACATGGGCCACCATCGCGGCGTCAAGGATCGCGTCGAGCACTGCGCGGTCGGTGACTGCCTTCTCGGGGAGACGGCGGACGCGGGTGCGATCGGGCGCGGTCATGGACCTCATCCTCCCGGTTGTGGTGCCACGTTGCATGCAGTTGAGTGTCGCGCGGTTACGGGTTCTCGACCCGGGAATCGGTAACCGCGCAGCACTCAACGCCGCGCCGACGTGATCAGGGGATCAGGGTCGGCTCTTCCCAGATGTTGATGCCCGCCTCGGTGGCGTACCCGTCGATCTCGGCGATCTCCTGCTCGCTGAAATCGAGGTTGCGCACCGCTCCCAGGGTGTCGTGGAGTTGCTGGACGCTGCTGGCGCCGATCAGCGACGACGTCACCCGACGGTCCCGCAGTGTCCACGCCACCGCCATCTGCGCCACGGTCTGGCCGCGGCCTTGCGCGATCTCGGCGAGACCACGAACCGCCTCCACATACTCGGGGGTCAGCCAGTCCGGGTTCAGCGAGGCGTCGCGCGCGGCGCGCGAATCCTCGGGAATGCCGTCCACATAGCGATCCGTCAGCATCCCCTGCGCCAAGGGGCTGAATCCGATGCAGCCGACGCCCAGGTCGTCGAGAGTGTCGAGCAGATCCTCCTCGATCCAGCGGTTCAGCATCGAGTAGGACGGTTGGTGGATCAGTAGTGGCACGCCCATGTCGGCAAGGATCTGTGCAGCCCGACGGGTGCGGGAGGGGGAGTACGACGAGATGCCCACGTACAACGCCTTGCCCTGGTGGACCGCCGAGGCCAGCGCCCCCATCGTCTCCTCCAACGGGGTCTGCGGATCTGCGCGGTGGCTGTAGAAGATGTCCACGTAGTCCAACCCGAGCCGCTCAAGACTCTGGTCGAGGCTGGCCAGCAGGTACTTGCGCGATCCCAGGAATCCGTATGGGCCGGGCCACATGTCCCAGCCGGCTTTCGTCGAGATGATCAATTCATCGCGCAGGGTGTGGAAGTCCTCGCGGAGGATCCGCCCGACATTGATCTCCGCGCTTCCGTAAGGCGGGCCGTAGTTGTTGGCCAGATCGAAATGGGTGACGCCGGCGTCGAAGGCGGCGCGCATGATGGCCCGCTGCCGGGACAAGGGCGTGTCATCGCCGAAGTTGTGCCAGAAGCCCAGCGAGACCGCAGGCAGGCTGATCCCGCTGACACCGCAGCGGCGCTGAGGCATGCGGCCGTCGTAGCGGTCGGGGTCGGGCAGGTATGTGTCGAGGAGTCCCATGGTGTCCATCTTCGTTGAACGGCGCGTAGACAGGCGAGTTGTCCGGTGGGGTTCAGGCTGTGCGGTGAGGTTCAGGCTGTGCGGTGAGGCTCGGGTTGTGTGATGCCGTTCAGGTGCCCCATCGAACACGGGACTCTGATTGAGTGTGGCCATGAGCGTGTCGTGGCGCAGCAAGCATTCCGCCTATTCTGCGTTGTCCGTCGGCAGTGCCTTCTCGTTCCTCAGCGCCCTGTCCGCAGGTTCGGTCCTGTCCGTGGCGTCGGCGGGGTCCCTGCTGTCGATCGGGTCCAGTGGGTCGATCCTCTCGATCGGGTCCACCGGATCCATCCTGTCGATCGGTTCCTCCGGCGGCCTGTTCAGCCTTGGTCGCTCGGCAGCGGCGTCATGATCGCCTGGCGGTAGTAGGCGAGTTCCGCGATCGAATCGAGTGTGTCGCCGAGTGCCCGATGGTTGCCCGTCTTGGTGGGCGCAGCGTAGTAGGTCTTGGGATACCAACGGCGCGCCAACTCTTTGATGCTGGAGACGTCGACGACCCGGTAGTGCAGGTAGGCGTCGAGATCCGGCATGTACTTGGCCAGGAATCCGCGGTCGACATAGATGCTCGAGCCGCACAGTGGAGCCTTGCGTGCGGTGGGGATGTGGGACTGGACGTACGACAGGACTTTGCTCTGCGCCTCGTCGACCGTGATGCCATCGGGGATCTCCGGAAGGAGCCCGGACGCCGTGTGCATCTCCCGGACCACGTCGGGCATGTGGGACATCGCCGCCGCTGAGGGGCGGATCACGAAGGAGACGCCTTCATCCAGCACTGTCAGGTCCGCCTCCGTGACGACGCAGGCGATCTCGACAAGTTCATCGCGCTCCAGGTCGAGGCCGGTCATCTCACAGTCCAGCCAGACCAGTCGTTCGCCGGTATTGTTCGTCACCCGGCCAAGCCTACTGTTGCTGGTCGCTCTCGGGCCGGAAGAACCAGTCGTCGTCGCGGGGTGCGTCGTCCGGCACATCAGGCGGCGTTTCCTCCGGCACCTCAGCCGGCGTCTCCTCCGACATGTCGGTGGGCGTCACCTCCGGAGCCCCTTCGGGTGCGAAGGCGGACGCCGGTATGGCACCGACCGGATGGAGGCGGCGCCAGGCCACGGCGCCGGCCGCAAGGGCGATCACAACCAGGAGCGCCCAGCCTGCCAGCGTGCTGCCGGAACCCGGCTCGCCCGCGCTGGGCAGCGTGTAGATGTATGAGACCCGCCCGGCAGCGCCCTCCGGTGCGCCATAGGGCAGTGCGTCGGCGGCGCGCTTCTGGCTGGCCGCGAGGTATGCCCGGGCGAACGCGGGGTCCTTTGAAGCCTTGACCACTGAGGTGAGCACTTCGGAAGTGCCCTCCTGCTGCAACTGTCCGGCTCCGTCGGCAAGGGAGTCCGCGCCTTGCCCCGCACTGTTCACGCCAGAGTCGACCTGTCCCAGCGCCTCCCCGGCTGCGGCCGTCCCGTCGGCCTGCTGCTGGGTTCCCTGTGCCAGGGCGTCGCCGCCCTCGGCGAGTTGCTCCGCGCCCCGTGCCAGGTCGTTGGCGCCCTTCGCGAGGTCACTGCTGCCCTCGGCGAGATCGTCGAGCCCGGTCGTCAGGTCCTCGGTGCCGATGGCGAGTTGATCGGCGCCACCGGCCGATTCCGCGGCGCCGTTGGACAGTTTGACGAGCCCATCGATGGTGGCGGTCAAACCGTCGGTGAGTGCGTCGAGGCCTTCGTAGATGCCCGGTGCGTCAGTGTTGCCGCTCACCAAGGCAACGGAGATCTGCCCGAGTGCGGTGTCGACCGCCGACAGTGCCGCGGTGATCCCCTTCAACGCCAGTGCGATGGCCTTGACCGCCAACGCTTGCAGGCCCACCGAAGCCGCCTGTTGACCGACACCCACTCCGGTGTCGGTCGCCTTCTGGCGAGCGGCGTCGGCATCGTCGATCGCTTGTTGCAGGGCGGCACACTGCGCAGGATTGAGGATCACCGCGTCGACGCATGCCTGCTGGTGGACCAAGGCTGTCTGGACGCGCGCGGACTCCGCGAGCAACGCAGCCTGCGCGCTGTCCGCGGACAATGTCGTGAGGGCTGCGGCGATGTCTTCGAGTTCGCCCCCGACCCGGTCGGCGCCCGCGGAACTGATGCCCGCGACCTGCTGGATGGCCTTCACCGCTGAGATCAGCGTGCTGGCTTGCGACGGTGGGAACGACGCGGCCGAGTCCTGAGGAGTGCCGATCACGTCGCGCAGTCGGAACACGGCCTGGGCGAGTTGGTCGGAACTGTCACGAGCAGCGGGAAGTGCGGAGGGCTCCAGCAGTTTCTGCAGGCCGTCGTACAGATCCAACAGGCCGTCGCTGAGGGCGGTCGCCCCTTCCTCGAGCGAGCGGGCGCCCTCGTAGGCCGACTTCGTGCCTTTCGCAGCCTCTGACTGCCCCTTCGACAATTCGCGGGTGCCCTTCGCGGCCTGCGACTGGCCGTCGGCCAACTCGTCAGCGCCGCGCGCCAGTTCCTGGGAACCGGGAACCAGCAACTCGTTGACCTGCTGGGTGAGCGCCGAGGTGCCCACACCCAACTCGGCAAGCCCCCTGCTGAGATCACCCGCGCCTTCTGCCAGGGCCGAGGCCGAGTCGTCCAAGGTGCGCAAGCCGTCGGCGAGGTCCGCGTTGCCCTCGACACTCTTCGCCAACAGATCTGTGGTGAAGCCCAGCATCGGGTCCTGGCCCGACGTCACCGGAACCACTTGCAGAGCCAGACCGGGGACGGCCAGCGGGTCGCCGCTGACCAGGACCTCGGCGCTCTGCTGGTAGTCACCCATCGGCGGGAAGAGCACGAGGTTCCACAGCAACTGCGTGCGACCGTCCTGCGTCGTGTTGCGGACCGCGCCGGGAGCCTCGAGCAGCGTCAGGTCGGTGGGCAGGGTGATCATCAACGTCCCGACGAAGGGCGCGAAGACCGGTTGTTTGTCGACCGTCCAGCGCCCGCCGGCGTCCCGGTAGCGGATGGTCTTCTCTTTTGCCGTGGTGTTGGTGACCGTGTACGTGATCCGCAGTTGGCCCTTGCTGGACGCCACCGTGTCCGGGGCCAATACATCGGGCCCTTGCCGGTACTCGGCATGCAGCGCCACCGGCAGGGGCTTGTCGAAGGCGGCGCGTGTGGTGACCGTGGTCTGACCGGCGCCACCGATGTCCACGACCACGGCGTCACCGTCCGTCTGCGGTGAGCCCCGGCGGTCCACGTATTCCACCTCACTGGTCGATGAGGGGTCCCGGACCGGCCCGGCGGGGTAGTCGCGCGCCACCAGTCTGCTGTAGAGGGTGGACTCCTCGGGAAGTCCGGACGCGTCGACCTGCGTGACGACGAGCTCCTCGTTGACCAGTGCGGGCTCCGGCTTGGCCGAGACCGGCGCGGCGCCCACAGCGGCGACGAGTGCGGCGGCGAGTGCTGCCTCCACATGTCGTCGCATCAAGGTCTCCCGACTCGGATCGGCTCCGGCGCGTCAGCCGTATCCTTCATCGTCTCGTCTCGCTCCGGCAAAAGGTTGGTGAACACGCTGACGATCAGGATGGTCACCATGGCAGGCACAAGAGCGGCGCCGAGCAGTGTCTGCAGCGCCGCATCGGGTCCTGTCAGCAGGTACGAGACCGCCATCGACACCGCACCCAGCACGAGCGGCAATGCCACACTGCGGCCGACCACCAGGACCGCAAGCAGCGCGGTGGCCACGATGGCCCACGCCGTCACCGGTGCGCTGGGGATCTTGGCCGGGGGCACGAGCGCGGCGATGATGGAAACAACGATCAGTGCCAATACCACTCCGAGCGTGTAGCTGCCCGCGCGGATGAGGAAGGTGCCGCGGCCACCGCCGACGCTGCGCGGCAACAGCGCCAGCACCGCTCCCAGAACGGCACTCATGGCAACCGTGGTCGACGCGCTGTCCGGGATGAATGACAGACGCGAGGTGAGCACCCACGAGACCGTCACTCCCACCACGGCACCGATCACCGGCGCCGGGCGGTAGACGGCCAGTGGGGTACGGCTGGATCGCGGTTCGGCTTCGCTGGCCGCGGCGGCATCGAGGGCGCGGGGGTCGCCCTCCACGTGCAGTTCGGGAAGCAGGCGGTCGAGCCAGCCCGGCAACCACCACGTGCCCTTCTGCGCGAGCACCATGATCGCGGGCACAAGAAGGCAGCGCACGATCGTCGCGTCGACGGCCACGGCGGTCGCCAGCCCCACACCGAACATCTTCACGATGGCGTTGTCGGACAGTAGGAAGCTGCCGAAGACGACGACCATGATCGCGGCCGCGGCGGTGACCAGATGCCCGGTATCCGCGAGTCCGCGCCGCACCGCCACCGTCATGTCGCCGGTCCGCTCCCAGTGCTCGCGGAACGCGGTCAACAGGAACACCTCGTAGTCCATGGACAGGCCGAACAGAACCGCGAACATCATCATCGGCACGTACGACTCGATCGGGACGGGCCCTTCCAGTCCGATCAGTTCGGCGCCCCATCCCCACTGGAACACGACTGTGACCACACCGTAGGCGGCAGCGATGGAGAGCAGGTTCATCACGGCCGCTTTGAGCGGGATCAGCAGCGAACGGTAGGCGACCATGAGCAACATGAAGGACAGCGTCACCACGCCGGCGATGAAGAACGGCGTACGCGCGGCGATGATCTCCGAGAAGTCGGTGACCGCGGCCGTCACGCCACCCACGTGCGCGCCCATGCCGGCGCCGCTGGCCGCCGCCGGCAGCACGTCGTCGCGCAACTCATGCACCAGGTCTTCGGTGCGGGGATCGGCGGGACCCCACTCGGGCACGACCCGGACGATCGCCACCCCTCCGTCGGGACTGACGACGGGAGCGTCAGCGGAGGCGACCCCAGGAGCGCCTGCCAGGCTCTCCTGAAGACTCAGCAGACGGGGGTCCTGCGTGCGGGGGTCCGTCCCCGACGGTGCGTCGACGTCCTCGGGGGCCTCGGCGATCGCGTACATCTGTGTGACCACGGCCAGTGGTCCGTTCTCGCCGGCTCCGAACCCCTGATCGATCAGGTCGTAGGCCTGCCGGGCCGATGTCTCCTCGGGCAGGATCCCGTTGTCGCTGTGCCCCAGGGTCAGTGTCAACGTGGGTGCCGCCATGACCAGCAGCACGATCGTCGAGGCGATCGCGAAGCGCCAGGGCTTCCTGGTCACCGCGTCGGCCAGGCGCCCCCAGCCGGTTGTATCCAGATCCTTGTCGTCGTGCGCGTTCAGCCCCTTCTTGGGCATGACGCGATACTTCATGACCCCGAGGATGGCCGGGACCAGGGTGATGGAGGCGAGGACCGCCACCGTCACCACGATGGCAGCGGCGTACCCGAGCCAGGCCAGGAAGGAGATCCCGGTCAGGACCAGGCCACATACCGCGGCGATCAAGGTGCTGCCCGCGAAGACCATGCCTGCACCCGCGGTGCCAGCCGTGCGGCCCACCGCATCCGGAACCTCGAAGCCCTGATGCAGCAGCGTGCGGTGGCGGGTGATGAGGAACAGGGCGTAGTCGATACCCACTCCGAGTCCGAGCATCGTGCCGAGCGTGGGGGCCACGTCGGGGATGAACACGAGTCGGCTCAGTAGCCCGACGATCGCCAACCCCAGCCCCACGGAGAACACGGCGCTGATCAGGGGCACGAACGTGGCACCCCACCGGCGCAATGTCACGAAGAGGATCAACACGGCGGAAAGCAGCCCCAGTGCCTCGCTGAGATGGGTGTCGGGCTCCGCGAGCTGGCGACCCATGAAACCGCCGATGGCCACGGTCATGCCCTCCGGAGCAGCGTTCACCGCCGCGTCGAGGATCTCTTGTGCGACTCCGGCCTCGGTCGCGAACCGTTCGTTGACGACCACCGAGAGGATGGCCGTGTGCCCGTCGTCGGACAGCAGTGACTCACGCTCGGCGGGCCCGGACACCGACGTCACTTCCGGGATGGCCCGCAGTTGCTCGGCGATGTCGTCCACCGACCTGGCTCCCGCCCCGCCGAGGTCCAGGTCCGGGTCGAACAGGACGAGTGGGATGGCTTCGGCCGAGGAGCCCGGGAAGGCCCGGTTCAGAAGGTCCTGCGCGACAGACGAGTCCGTGCCCTTGAGGATGAAGGAGTCCTTCGATTCACCCCCGAAGGCCCGGTTGGCGCCCATCAGGACGAACGCCACCAACAGCCAGACGCCGATGACTTTCCAGCCCCGCTCGGCACTGTGCCGACCGACTCGGTAGAGGAAGCCGGTCATGGCAGATCGGGGGTTGCCGACACCCGGTAAGGATAGTCAGCAGCGCGCGCTGATGGCGGGTCGTGCAGGTCGTCCGCGATGGGTCGCTCGGGGGCGTCGGGGGACGGGTGCAATGCTGTGAGCAGGAGATTGGGGAACGACCATGTACACCTGCTTCGACGTCGCTATCGAGAACAAAGTCGCGCATGTCCGCCTGAACCGCCCGGACGCGCTCAACACGATGATCCCGCAGTTCTGGTCGGAACTGCCGCAGTTGGTGGGGGACTTGTCCGACCGCGGCGACGTCCGGGTGATCGTGATCAGTTCCACCGGTAAGCACTTCAGTGCCGGGATGGACCTGTCGGTCTTCACCAGCAGCGGTCTGTCGATGGATGGCGAGCCCGGGCGGCGCAACGCCACGTTCATGATCCTGGTCAAGCGCCTTCAGGAGAGTTTCACAGCACTCGAGCGTGCCCGCGTCCCGGTGCTGGCCGCGATTCAGGGTGGTTGTATCGGTGGGGCGGTGGACATGGTGTGCGCCGCGGACATGCGCTACGCGACGGCCGATGCCTATTTCGTGGTTCAGGAGACGAACATCGGCATGACGGCCGATGTGGGGACCCTGCAGCGGCTGCCGAAACTCATCCCGGACGGAGTGGCCCGCGAGTTGGTCTACACCGGGCGCCGGATGAGTGCACAACGCGCCTATGAGGTGGGCCTGGTCAACCAGGTCTTCGACGACCATGAGGCGCTGGTTGCAGGCGTCCTGGAGATCGCGGCGGAGATCGCGACGAAGAGTCCACTGACTTTGTGGGGTGCGAAGGAGGCTCTGGTCTACGCGCGCGATCACGGGGTCCCAGACTCGCTGCATCAGATCGCTTTGTGGCAGACCGGCGCGTTCCAGCCGGCCGACATGATGGAGTCCTTCGCCGCGAAGGGCGAGAAGCGCCCGCCGGCCTACGAGGACCTGCCCCCGGCGCCGTCGGGGATCTGAGTCTGGACGGCTCGCCTGCACGCGGGGGAGGATCGGGCCATGAACATCGGAATCCTGGGCACGGGCTCGGTCGGCCGAGCGCTCGCTGCCGGCCTATCTGCAGCCGGACATGAGGTACAGATCGGTACCCGCGATCCTTGGGTGACGCTCGCCCGAACTGACCCCGATCGTTTCGGCAACCCCGCGTTCTCGACGTGGACGACCGCGCATGAGCAGGTCGGCCTGGTGACTTTCGCCGAGGCTGCCGCGGCCGGCGACATCGTGGTGAATGCCACATCCGGCGACGTCAGTATGCAGGCCCTGCAGGCCGCCGGTGCGGACAACCTGCGCGGCAAGATCCTGATCGATGTGTCCAACCCTCTGGATTTCTCCACTGGGTTCCCGCCCACGTTGTTCGTCAAGGACACGGACTCCCTCGGCGAGCAGATCCAGCGGGCATTCCCCGAGACACGAGTGGTGAAGACGCTCAACACACTGAATGCCGGGCTTATGCTGGCACCTGAGCGGCTGAGCGCACCATCCGCGGTGTTCCTGTCCGGCGACGACGACGAGGCCAAGGGTCAGGTCGCCGAACTCCTCGCTTCCTTCGGTTGGCAGCAGATCGTGGATCTCGGGGGGATCGCCACATCGCGCGGGGTGGAGATGCTGATGCCGATGTGGCTCAGCCTTCTGTCCGTGCACGGTGATCCGCAGTTCAACTGGGCGATCGTCACCTGAGCGCCAGCGCGTGGGTGCCGGCGGCCGCATTCACGCAGCGTGACCACTGCCCGCTACGCGGCGAAATGTCCTTTCCGCTCCTTAGCATCGGAGCCATGAAGACTGCATTGGCCGCCGCGGGTGCGGCCGCCCTGTTCGCCCTGGCCGGATGCTCGTCAAGTGACACCACGGAGAGTCCCGCCGCCACCTCGCCGGCCGCTACCGCCAGTCCGGAGGCCAGCATGATCGGACCCATCATGGTCGAGCCGTCGCAGACCGAGGTCGACGCCACGGTGGGACGGTTCCTGAACTTCAATGTCGGCGACAATCCCGGCCAGTGGCAGATCTCCAGCGACAACGAGGCGGTCGTGACCGTAGAGCAGGGGGGTGAGCGTGACGGCGCGACGTTCAATCCCGGCGGTGAGGCCGTCGGGGTCGGTGAGGCCACGGTCACCCTGATCGACACCGAGGGCGGGGACGCGCTCGAATTCAAGATCAAAGTCACCGAATAGCGGCACTCGCATTCCGCATAGGGTGAGCCGATACTGGAGGCGTGCGACCCGGCGACTCGGTTGATCCTGCCGTTCGGCTGCGCGCCACGCTCGACAGTCTGCTGGACCCGCACGTCGTGCTGACCGCGGTTCGGGACGCCTCGGGCGAGATCGTCGACTTCGAATACACGGACGCGAACACGGCTGCCTGCGAGTACAACGGTCTTACCTACGCGCAACTCATCGGCTCCCGCCTGCTGGATCTGCTGCCCGGCCATTTGTCCACAGGCCTTATGGAGCAGTACCGCACGGTGATTGAGACCGGTGTGCCACTTGTCCTCGATGACTACGTCTACGCCTTGGAGCTTCGTGGCGGAGAGGAGAGGCACTTCGACATCCGCGGCGTCGGGCTCGGGGACAGCATCGTGTACACCTGGCGGGACGTCACCGACCGGCAGGAACGGATCCGGGCGCTTGAACGGGCCGAACGGGAGTATCGCAGTCTCGCCGAGGCGACCACCGACATGGCCTACCGCACCGATGCCGCAGGCGTCATCGTGTGGGCATCCCCGAGCGTCACCAAGGTCCTCGGGTGGGAGCCCGAGGAGCTGATCGGACACACGATGCAGGACTTCGTGCCGGCCGAGGAGTTCGCCGAACACTCGCAGCGGCGCGCGAAGGTCTACGCAGGGGAATGGATCCCCGACCGCGAGCAGGAGCCTGTGTTCCACATCTTGCGCAAGAGCGGCGACGCGCTGCCCATGGCCGCACTTGTCAGCCGGGACCTCGACGACAACGGTGACTGGAACGGGGGGCTTCTCATAGGCCTGCGCGACGTCACCGAACTGCAGGCCCAGGAGGAGATCGCCCGGCAGGAACGCAGGAACGCCGAACGACTGCAGCTGTCCATGGATCGTGCGGCCGTGGGTATGGCGTTGACCTCCCGCGACGGCAAGTTCGAGTACGTCAATCCGGCGCTGGCCAGAATGCTGCGGTACGACCAGGACGAACTCGTCGGCATGGCCTTCGACGCGGTGACACACCCCGACGACATGGACGCCAGCCACGCGATGATGACACGGCTGCTCGACGATGGTGTCGATCAGATGTCCCTGCGCAAGAGGTACGTCACCGCGTTCGCAGAGACGCTGTGGATCGATCTGTCCGTCGCGGTGGCGCGCCGCGAGGACGGAGCGATAGACCACTTCATCGCCCAGATGGTCGACGTCACTGCCGAGGTCGAGTACGCCGAAGCACTGGAGACGACGGTGCGTCGGTTCCGCCAACTCGCCGAGAACGCCTCCGATGTCGTGTACGAAATGGGCACCGACTGGTCGATCCGCTGGATCTCACCGTCGGTGCAGAACGTCCTGGGCTGGGACCCGGACCAACTCGTCGGAACCCCCGCACCCAACCTGATGGCCCCCGGGCAGGAGGAGTTGCTGGAGGTACGCGGTGAACAGATCCGCTCGGGATACTCGGTCGGCGGGGAGAACCTGGCGTTCCTCACGGCCTCCGGGCAGGTGCGCTGGATGTCGGCGATGGCACATCCGATCACTGGCGATGATGATGTGGTCGACGGGGTGATCGTCGGTCTGCGCGACGTCACCAGCGAGATCGAGGCGCGCGAAGCTTTGTCGAGGGTCCAGCAGCGACTGCGGCTGGCCGTCGACGCATCCCCGAACGGTCTGGTGATCACCGACGAGGCGGGCCTCATAGTGGACGTCAACCGGCAGTTCTGCAGCCTGATCGGCATGCCCGAGCAGGGGCTGGTCGGCGAGGCGATGTCACACGTGCTCGAGACAGTGCACGCGGACACGCCGGCGGGGGACTCGCAACATGAACACCAGGTGTTCGTCGCAGGCGAGGCACGGTGGCTCGAGCACACGGTCCGTGAAGTCGCTGGTCACGCTGACGAGGTCTACTACGTTCACCTGTTCGACGACGTCACCAGGGAACGGGCGGTGCGTGAGGAACTCACCCACCTTGCCACTCACGACACCCTGACGGGCGTGGCGAACCGGAGGTGGTTCATCGAGCGCCTCGACCGCCTCTCGCGCGGCGGGAGCGAAGGGCTCGGAGTGGGCGTGCTCTTCTGTGATCTGGACCGGCTCAAGGAGATCAACGACAGCTATGGTCACCTCGCCGGGGACACGGTGCTCACTGCGGTGGCGAGCCGCCTGGCTGGCGCAGTGCGGGGCAGTGACGACGTGGGCCGGCTCGGAGGTGACGAGTTCGTGGTTCTGCTCGACGGGGTCGGGTCTTCGGAGGACCTGCGAGCGGTTGCGGACAAGATCCGCACACGGGTATCGCACGGAGTCATCGTGGAAGGCCACACGATCGACGTGAGCATCAGTGTGGGGGCGGCGCTTCTGTCGCCGGGCGAGGACATCCGCAGTGTGCTGCAGCGCGCGGACAATGCCTTGCTCGTGGCCAAGAACGCTGGACGCAACCAAGTGGTGGTGGCTGAGCCACCTGTCGACGAGACCCCCTGAATCGCCGGGGTGTCGCCACGCCACCGACATGCATACGGCACGATAGGGGCACCGTGAGTTGATTGGAAAGACATGCGCCGTTCACTGCTGTTGTCCGCTGCCCTGCCGGCTGTGGCCGCACTCGCCCTCGCCGGATGCGCCAGCGAGGCCGACACTTCATCGAGCGCCTCCGCGACACCGAGCGCGAGCGTCGACTGCTCGCCCGAGTCGTTGCAGACACTGACCCCGGGAACGCTGAAGGTGGGGACCGACACTCCGGCGTACCCGCCGTATTTCGAGGATGACGATCCGAGCAACGGCAAGGGATTCGAGTCGGCTGTCGCGTACGCAGTGGCGGAAGAGCTCGGCTTTTCGCAGGACCAGGTCACGTGGGTGACCGTGCCGTTCAACAAGTCGTATGCGCCCGGGGCGAAGGACTTCGACTTCGACATCAACCAGATCTCCATCACTCCGAAGCGGCAGAAGGCCGTGGACTTCTCCGAGGGCTACTACACGGTGAACCAGGCGGTTGTAGCTCTCGAGGACTCGCCGATCGCGAACGCGACGACGCTGGCCGAACTGCAGGAGGCCAAACTCGGCGCGCAGGTGGGCACGACCAGCCTCGACTTCATCACCGAGGACATCCAGCCCACCCAGGAGCCGATGGTCTACAACGACACGAACGACGCCAAGAGCGCGCTGGAGGCCGGACAGATCGATGGGATCGTGGTCGATCTACCGACTGCGTACTACGTGACGGCTGTGGAGTTCGACAACGCCAAGATCGTGGGTCAGTTCCCGGCGCAGGAGGGTGGCGAGGAGTTCGGCCTGCTCATGGCCAAGGGCAGCCCCTTGGTCACCTGCGTCAACCAGGCGCTGACGTCCCTGAAGGACTCCGGCGAACTGCAGCAGATCCAGGACGAGTGGCTCGTCGGCAAGGACGCCCCGTACTTCACCGAATGACGCATGACCACGCCGGCTGAGGCGCCGCTGGAGGCGCCCGTCATCCCGTACGTCGACCCGGAACGCCGTGCGCGCTCGCGGTCCCGGGCCCGCCGCGACGGGATCATCGCGAGCATCTCCACAGTCGTGGTGTTCGCCGTGCTGGGTTATCTGGTCACGGCCTCGCCGGGGTGGCCGAAGGTGCAGGAGACCTTCTTCAACTGGGACGAGGCGGTGGCCGCGTGGCCCACGCTGATCAAGGCCTTCGTGCTGAACATCAAGATCTTCCTGGTGGCGGAGTTCTTCATCCTGATCCTTTCGCTGCTGATCGCGTTGGGACGTGGACTGCGCGCGCCGGTGGCCCTGCCGATCAGGATCCTGTGCACGGTCTACGTCGACTTCTTCCGGGGCGTCCCCACGATCCTGGTCATCCTGCTCCTGGGCTTCGGCGTGCCCGCGCTGCAACTCAAAGGTGTCACGAACTCGCCGGTGGTGTGGGGGACAGTGGCACTGATCCTCAGCTACACGGCCTACGTGGCTGAGGTCTATCGTGCCGGGATCGAGTCGATCCATCCCTCGCAGCGCGCGGCTGCCCGTTCGCTCGGACTCTCGTCGGTGCAGACCACCCGATACGTGGTGCTGCCGCAGGCGGTGCGCCGAGTGGTGCCACCTCTGCTGAACGACTTCATCGCCCTGCAGAAGGAGACGGCTCTGGTCTCCCTGCTGGGTCCCATCGAGGTGCTGCGAGCCGCCCAGATCAGCGCGTCCGCCAACTTCAACTACACCGCGTACGTCGTGGCCGCGCTGCTGTTCGTGGCCATCACGTTGCCGCTGACCCGGTTCACCGACTGGCTGCAGCGCCGTGATGCCAAGCGGCGGATGGCAGGCGCGATATGACCCTTCTGGAAGTGCGTGATGTCCACAAGGCGTTCGGTGACCTGGCAGTCCTCACAGGGATGAACCTCGAGGTGGACCTGCACGAAGTGGTGGTGCTCATCGGCGCCTCGGGCTCGGGCAAGTCGACACTGCTGCGCTGCGTCAACGGTTTGGAAGCTGTCGATGCGGGTCTGGTGCGCATCGACGACATCGAGGTGACGGCACCCGACGTGGACCTGGACGAGGTCCGCAAGCGGGTCGGCATCGTGTTCCAGCAGTTCAACCTGTTCCCGCACATGTCGGTGCTGGACAACATCACGCTTGCCCCGCGCAAGGTGCTGGGGATGCGGCGGTCCGACGCCGAGACCGCGGCGCGGGAGTTGCTGGAGCGGTTCGGGCTGCTGGCCAAGGCCGACGACTACCCCGACCGGCTCTCCGGGGGTCAGCAACAGCGGGTGGCGATCGTGCGGGCCCTGGCGATGAAGCCGGAGGTCATGCTCTTCGACGAGGTGACCTCGGCGCTGGACCCGCTGCTGGTAGGAGAGGTGCTCGACGTGATCCGGGAACTCAAGGACGAGGGCATGACGATCGTCATGGCCACCCATGAGATGGGTTTCGCGCAAGAGGTTGCCGACCGGGTGTGCTTCCTGCACGAAGGTCGAGTGCTGGAACAGGGACCGCCCGCCGCCTTGTTCGGTGCCCCTGAGATGGAACAGACCCGGGCCTTCCTCGCCCGGATCTGACACCTAGCCCGCCAGGTGGGTCTCGCGATACCGCTGCACGGCCTCACCCATCGTCGGGTACATGTTGTCCTCGCCCACCACCGCGCTCACGCCATGATCCTGCATCGGCGTGAGCACGTCGTTCTTCACCCGAGCAAGCCACAGATCGATGCAGTCGGCGGCCAAGGTGTCATGGAGTTCTTCCAGCACGTTCAGGGCCGTGGTATCGAGCTCGACGTTGGCCTCCATGTTCAGGATGACCACTTCGGTGTCGGGCTCCAGCGCCCCGGTCACTTTGTAGTAGAAGTCGTAGGCGTTCATGAAGAACAGCGGCGCGTCGTACCGGAAGGCCACCAAGCCGGGGATGGTGGTGGTCGTGTCGTAGTCGTCGACGTCGTGCATGCCGGCGTAGTTGGGGACGAAGCCCAGGACGCCATCGTGCGGACGCGCGAGGCGGGCCATGAACTCCGCGATGGACAGCGCGATGGCGATGATGACGCCGGTGAGGATCCCGAACAGCACGACGGAGACCGCGCATGCCGCGGCGATCGCGAACTCCGAGATCCGGAAGCGCAGCAGTGCAGCCCATTCGGCGGGGCGCACAAGTGTCAGGGCGGCGTACACGATCACGCCGGCAAGTGCGGCGATCGGGACCTCCGCGATCACCCCCGGGATCAGCAGTGGACCGGCGATGAGCACCGCCACCACGAAGAGCGAGTAGAAGCGCGTCGTGGACCCGGAGGCGAACGCCAACGCGGTGCGCGACGACGATGCCGACATCGGATATCCACCCACAGCACCAGTGGCAAGTTGCGCCGCCGCCAGTGCCCGCATCTCAGTCGCCGAGTCCGGGCGGGTCTTCCCGGCGAAGGCGCGCGAGGTGATCATCACGTCGGTGAACGACACCACCGCGATGCTCAGAGCGGGTACCAGCAGCGCCGCGATCACCTCCAGCGACAGGCCCTCAAGTTCGGGGACCGGGAGTTCCAGGCTCACCGTCCCGACCCGCGGAACGTCCATGAACAACCCCACGATCGTTGCCACGATCAGACCGACGAGGGGCCCGGGGACACGTTTGGAGATCCGGTTGAGCGCGAACGACAGCACCACGACGATCGTGGCCAGGGCCACGGTCTGCCAGTCCGGCCGCTGCCACTGCGAGCGGAACAGTTCCGAGACCGAGTCGGTGTTCAGCCCGTAGTTCACGATCTTCGGCAACTGGGACATGATCATGAGCACCGCGACACCGGTCAGGTACCCGGTGAGGATCGGATAGGACAGCAGGTCCGCCAGGAACGATGCCCGCAGCAGCCAACCGATCCCGAGAATCAGCCCCACAAGGACACCGGTGATGGCAAGGGCGGTGTTCCACGGGATGGCGTAGGCCGAGGCGACCGGTCCCACAGCGGCGGCCGCCATCAGTGCGACCGCTGACTCCGGGCCCAAAGACATGTACGGGTTGCGGCCGAAGATCATGTACGCGACGAGGGGAACGACCGCGATGGACAGGCTCAGCGATGGCGAAACCCCGGCCAGGGATCCGTATGCCATGGCCTGCGGGATCATGTACGCGCCGACCGACACGCCCGCGATGATGTTCCGGGGGGACAGGATGCTGGCCTTGGCAGGCGCCTGATTGTCGGGCACGCACGTAGGGTAGCCGTTCACCTACCAGTTACGCCGGGTTCACGGTGCGGATGGCCTACGTCCTCCTGCGGAGTGGCTGCCGTCGTGGCGTCGGTGCGAGCATGCAGGTCGTGAGGTCCTGGCTGCGCGCTCTGGTGTCTGTCGACTCGGGAGATCCCGAGTACGACCGACGGGCGCGCACGCTCAACGCCATCGTCGCGGTGACCATCCCGATGGCCGTGATCGGCGCACTGGTGGTGTTGCCGTACCCGAACGGCCCGCAGAGTGCGGCCGTTCTCATCGCGGCACTGGTCCCGTTGGCGGCCGTGATCTGGTTGTCCAGCCACGACCGTTCGGACGCGGCCGTCGCCCTGTTCGCCGTGGCGCTGTGGCTGGTCGTCGTCGGTCAGCCGGTGCTCACCGGCGATCTGAGCACGAACATGATGTTGGTCCCGCTGGGAGCCGTGATGCTCATCTATGTCATCCCTCGCCACCGGTTGCGCTGGTTGGTGGCGTGGAGTGCCACGGCACTGGTGGTGCTGCAGGTGGGTACCAACGATGCCGACACTGTGCTGCAGCCGCGGTTCGTGTGGAACCTGAATGCCGCTTTGGCCACCGTAGTCACGATCGCTGTCCTGGCGTTCGCCGCGTCGCAACTGGCGGAGTCCGTCCGAAAGGAGAAGACACTCACGCATGAACTCACTGCCAGGGACGCGATGGTGCGGCGGTTGGAGGAGACGGCCAACACCGATCCACTGACCGGTTTGCTGAACCGTCGCTCACTGGACCACAGCTTCAGTCGCGTCCCACCGAGGTCCGCGGTCGCCCTGCTCGACCTCGACCGTTTCAAGACGGTGAACGACCGGTACAGCCATGCGGCTGGTGACAGGTTGCTCGTGGAGTTCGCCACGGTCATGGCCGACGCTGCACGCCCGGACGATCTGCTGTTCCGGCTCGGCGGCGACGAGTTCCTGGTGATCCGGGAACACGCGGGTGCCGACGAACTGGGTGCGTGGTTGCACGGTCTGCGGGCGCAGGTCCGGCGGCGCGGGTTCGATGTCCCGAAAGACGTGACCGTGACGTTCAGCGGGGGTGTGGTGGCGGTCGGGGACCTTGCGCTCGAGGTGGCCTTGGACAGGGTCGATCGTGCCATGTACGCGGCCAAGGAAGCCGGCCGCGACTCCATCGTGGTGATCGACTAGGTCTACGTCAGGCGCACTGCCGCCGCGTAGAAATAGTGGTCCGACTGCCACTTCGGCTGCTTCTTCTGCATCAGTTTCGTGCCGTCGATCTTCTTCCACACAGCCTTGCCGCCACGGGTGAGCACGAGATCGATCCGGGTGGGAATGACGGGGTCGCCGGAGTCGAGCCGTTTGCTGCTCTTCAATGTGCCGGTCTGGCAGCAGGTGGCACCGACGGCCTTGCCGAACTTGCCGCCCGTCTGCTTCCAGGAGTCCTTGAAGTAGGACTTCGTCAGATTCCGGTAGGTCGGGCTGTAGTAGCCGTTCGCATCGGAGTTGAGATCCCCGGCCAGGATGATCCGGCCGTCGGTCTCCTTGGCCTTCTGCTTGGCGATCTTGAGCAACTCCTTGCCCTGCGCGACTTGGACCTTCGACGGCCAGTTCTTCGGACCGTACTTGCCCTTCTTGCCCTTGCCGTCCTGCGACTCCACCTCGAGGTGTGACGTGATCACCGTGACTGCCTTGCCGCGGAAGGTGAAGGCGGCCGATGCCCAGCCGCGTTCGAAGGACAGCTTCGAGCCGGCCACCTCGAACGTCGTCTGCTTCGAGAAGTTGCCATGGTCGCTGGTCCCCGTGAACTGCAGGTCGGTGCTGGCGGTGTTGTAGAGCACTGCGTCGCGATCCTTGAGGCGCACCTGGCAGCGCAGAGCGGCTTCGATCGGGAAGAGCTGGTCGCAACCCGGCTTCTTGGCGTTGTAGTAGGGGATCCCGACGGTGTCCGAGTAGCCGATGTCGGCGTTCGGGGACAGGCTGGCGACCTCGAATGTCATGCCCTCGTTCTTCAGAGCGTCCTGCAGCAACGGCAGGTAGTCGTAGCTGGGCAGCGTGGCGCCGCTGCTGCTGCTGGCCACCCACTCGGTCAGTTCATTGAGCGTGATGATGTCGGGGTTCTGCTTCTTGACGGTCTTGGCGATCCACTGGGCACGCAGCGGGAAGTCGGTCTTGATCGCCGTGTCGTACACCTTCGCGGCGGCCGGCAGGAACTCGACGATGTTGCTCGCGGCGTTGATGGCGTCGCCGAGGGAGCCACCGAGGTACAGATTGAGCGTCATGACGTGCAGGGCGTTGTCCGGTGCGCTCTTGGCGGCCTGGGCCGGGGCGGTGGCCAGCAGCCCGGCGCCGATCAGCGCCGCGGATGCGGATGCGGCGAGCGTGCGGGTCCTACTCACGGTGTTCTCCTTGCGTCGGGTCTGCCTCAACATAGACGGCGGGGTCGGAGGGTGTCGACCGGATCGCGCGCCGCGGCCCGTCTCCCATCGGCGCATCCGTGAGCACTACGGAGATCCGTTAGCGTCCCAGCGTCGGCGAACTGCTCCCGGATTTCCGTAGTGCTCACGGATTGCCGGGCATGTCGACCCGCTACTTCTTGACCTTCCACTTCTTCGTGAACGAGTAGGACGTGAACGTGTCCGTGGCCGGCGCGCTCAACTTCAGGGTCACTTTCAACGTCTTCTTGCCCGTCGTCTTGATCGTGACCTTTCCCTTCTTGGAGATGGTGACCTTCGCGTACTTCTTGCCCTTGGGTTTGACAGTCACCTTGGCCTTGGCCTTCTGGCCGGCGTTCGTCTTGACGGACTTCTTCAGGAGAACTGTCTTGCCCTTGGACTTGATCTTCTTGGGGGTCTTCACCGTCGCCGTCTGCGCGGCGCTCTGCGGTGTCACCGCCGCCGTCGACGCGCTCGGCGGTCCATCGCCCAGCGCGTTCGTGGCGACCACCGAGAAGGTGTAGGCCTGACCGTTGGTCAGCCCTGGCACGGTGCAGCCGGTCCCGGCCGTCGTGCAGCTCGCGCCTCCCGGTGCAGAGGTCACCGTGTACTTCGTGATCGCTACACCCCCGTCGTTGGCAGGTGGCGACCAGACCACGGACGCCTCGGTGTTGCCCGGGGTCGCAGAGGCGGATTGGGGTGCGCCAGGTGGACCCACCGGCGTCACTGGTGCCGAGGGCGCACTGGCCACGCTGTCGCCGGCATCGTTGCGTGCCTTGACCGTGAAGGTGTATGCCTGGCCGTTGGTGAGCCCGGCGACCGTGCACTTCAGCGGGTCGGGATCTGACCCGGGTGTCGTGGAGCAGGTGGCGCCGCCGGGGGAGGCGGTGACCGTGTACTTCCAGACCGGCAGGTCGGGCACCGTGGTGGCGGCCGCGAAACTCACCCCGACACTCCCATTGCCCGGCGTGCCGCTGATCGACAACGGTGCGGATGGCTTGGTGCCGTCGCATCCCGGGAACTTGAAGTTCGCGATCCTGGTTCGCCACGCGTTACCGGTGTTGTTGCTCTGCACGTACTCGTTGGTGTACCAGAACGTGCAGTCGTCGACGGGGTCGACGTTCATCGCCGAGTAGTCGCCCCAGCGACCGGAGTACGTGGTGTCGACACTTGACTGGACGCCACCCCCGGTCATGATGACGGACTCCGCCTGCGCCATCTGGTCCATGGGGTCCCAGACCTTGCGCCCGATGTACCGGATGGACGGGAACGAGTTTGGTCCAGCAGTGGCATTGGACGTGCTGTAACCCAGCGCAGTGTTGCCCTGCTTGTCCATCGCGATGGAGCCCATCCACCGGAAAGTGCTGTTGTCCGGGTCGGCCGTGACGCCATCCTGATAGACCTGCGGGGTTCCGGCGTTCGGTTGGCGGATCTCGTACCAGCCGATCCCGGTCTGACTGGTCAGACCGACATTGCCATCCATGGCGACGGTGTGGTTCGTCACGAGCGACTCGTGATCGCCGAAGTTCCGGTACGCCAAACGGAACATCGTGCGACCGCCGAGAGATTCGAGGCGCTGGGTCGTGCCCGGCTGCGGGACGCAACGCCCCCGTTCTGTCCCCAGCCAACACGCACCTGTGTAGGGCGACACTGGCAGGTAGATGGGGCCCGTGTAGGTCGAGTTACCGGGGGTGGTCCAGTCGACGTGGAACTTGTACATCGTCAGTTTGTCGTTGGCAGACCAGTGCTCGCTGAGGATGTAGTTGGGCGATCCTGCCGGCGGGGGTGTGGATCCGTCGGCGTCGGACGGGAGTTGGGACCACTCCTCAGCCCTGTCGAAGCACACCTGGGTGGTGGGTGCTCCGACGAGCATCTTGGATCGATCCAGTGCGCAGGTCTTGGCGCCGGCGAAGTCCGAGTCGAACATGTTGTACGTGACGTAGTAGCCGTCGGGCCACACGCCGAACTTCGGGTAGTCCGGGAAATCCGTGAACGTGGCCTGGTACCGGTGCCAAGCGCCTGTGGGGTCGGCTGTCTGGGAGACGGCGATGCACTCGTGGTAGGCGGCACCGCTCACCGAGAACTGGGAAACGAGCCATCGGTCGGCGAATTGGTCGTGCAGGACGATCGGGTCGCCGTTGTTCGTCGTCCCGCAATCCCCGACGCCGCTCCAGATAGTGTTGTTGGGGATCGGTCCCAGGAGGCTCGTTCCCGACTTGTTCCAGATCTGCATATACACATTGGTCATCTGCACGTAGTGGTTCGGGCCGACGTCCCCGACCGTATCCGGGGGGTTGTACCCCGCGATGTTGCTGAGGCCCTCGAAACTGCCATCAATCGCAGGCATGTCGGCACCTGGTGCAGGGCCGGTGTCTGTGGGGACGACCGGAGGAACCCAGGTCCCGCCATTCTTCACCGCATCGATCCGGTCCTGCGGAATGGGCCGGTTGATCACCGCGCGCGGGTTCGACGGCAGGGTGGCACGTTGACTCGCACGGGCCAACTGCCGCAGGGGAGCCGAAGGTCCAAGGGAGGTGATCTCCGAGACTTCGGGGCTCGTGTCGACGGCGGGTCCGCCGGAGTTGGCGACGACTGGCGACGCGATGACGGCGCCCCCCAGAAGTGCCAGCGTGGAGAGGATCGATGCGATGTGTCGTCGTGCCATGGTGCCTCCTGAGACTCCGGCAACGCTACTCCTCCAAGATCGTCACTGCCAAGAGTCTGTGAGTTCACGTGTTCTCCGGGGAGGCGGCACGAGTTGCCGCAGGTCCCTATCGCTTCGCGCCAAGCGCAGACTCACCCCGTCAGGAACGGCGTGATGTCCTCGAGCACCCGCACGTCCTCGATCGTCGAGGGCACCGGCTCCTCGCGGCCGTCGGCGATGCCGCGCATCGTCTTGCGCAGGATCTTGCCGGAACGGGTCTTGGGCAGCCCCGGCACGACCACCACTTCCTTCATGGCGGCCACCGGTCCCACGAGTTGACGCACCGTGGCAACCACCTGCTTGCTCAGCTCTTCCGGCTCCACGTCGGCGCCGGACTTCAGCACCACGAAGGCCCGCGGGCTCTGGCCCTTCATCGCGTCGTGCACGCCGATCACCGCGCATTCGGCCACCGCGGGGTGGGTGGCGATGGCGGCCTCGATGACACCGGTGGACAGGCGGTGGCCTGCGACGTTGATCACGTCGTCGGTTCGGCCCAGCACGTACAGGTACCCGTCGTCATCGACGTAGCCGCCGTCCCCGGTGGTGTAGTAGCCGGGGAACGCGGACAGGTAGCCGTCGAGGTAGCGCTGATCGGCATGCCACAAGGTGGGCAGCGTGCCCGGGGGCAGCGGCAGGCGGATCACGATGCTGCCTTCGGTGTTCGCCGGAACCTCCTGCCCTTGCCCGTCGAGGACGCGTACGTCGTAGCCGGGCACCGGGACCGAGGGTGAGCCTTCCTTGAGCGGTAGCGGCTCTAGTCCGCGGGGGTTGGCCGCGATCGGCCAGCCGGTCTCGGTCTGCCACCAGTTGTCCACCACCGGCACGCCGAGCACCCGCGTCGCCCACTGATAGGTGTCAGGATCAAGTCGCTCGCCGGCCAGGAACAGCGCTTTCAGGCTCGAGGTGTCGTGTTCGGCGATGAGCGCCCCTTCCGGGTCCTCCTTGCGGATCGCGCGGATCGCGGTGGGAGCGGTGAACAGTCCTTTGACGCCGTAGTCGGCGATCACCCGCCAGAAGGCAGCGGCATCGGGAGTGCCCACCGGCTTGCCCTCGTAGATGATCGATGTCGCGCCGACGATCAACGGCGCGTACACGATGTAGGAATGGCCGACCACCCAGCCGACGTCGGAGGCCGCCCACCAGGTGTCGCCGGGTCCTATGTCGTAGACGTTCGCCATGGACCAGGCCAGGGCGACCGCGTGGCCGCCATTGTCCCGCACGATGCCTTTCGGCTTCCCCGTGGTGCCGGAGGTGTACAGGATGTACAAGGGGTCGGTGGCCGCAACGTCCGTGCATCCCACCGGGACGGCCCGGGCCACCAACTCCTGCCAGTCATGGTCCTTGTCGCCCATCTCCGCGTGCAGTTGCGGGCGTTGCAGGATCACGCAGGCGTCGGGGGAGTGGGTGGCCTGCGAGAGTGCGTCGTCCAGCAGTGGCTTGTAGGCCACGACACGGTTCGGCTCGATCCCGCAGGACGCCGAGAGGATCACCTTGGGCTCGGCGTCGTCGATCCGAGCGGCGAGTTCATGGGCCGCGAACCCGCCGAAGACCACCGAGTGCACAGCGCCGACCCGAGCGCACGCCAGCATGGCGATGACGGCCTCCGGCACCATCGGCATGGACAACACGACCCGGTCGCCAGCGGCCACCCCGAGGTCGGTCAGCACCCCGGCGAACGTCGACACCTCGTCGAGTAGTTGGGCATAGGTCAGCGTGCGTGCACTGTCGGTCACCGGGCTCACGTAGTGCAGCGCCGGCTGATCGCCGCGGCCGGCCTCAACATGCCTGTCCACGGCGTTGTAGCAGGTGTTGAGGACGCCATCGGAGAACCAGCGGAACAGTGGTGCCGCGGAGTCGTCGCAGATGACCGTGGGTTCGGTCGTCCACTCGACCGCTGTCGCGGCGTCACCCCAGAATCCGTTCGGATCGCTCAGGCTGCGCTCGTACTCGTGCTTGTAGCCCATCACTTCTCCTCCATGCGGTGTGCCGCCAAGTGTTCCGCAAGAACCCGACGGGTGGCCACGGCTTGGTGGCTGAGGTAGACGAACGGGCTGTCTTGATGGACGAGCGGTGTGCCGGACACACCCGGCAGGCAGACGGTTCAGGCCCGTGAGTTGCCCGAGGAGCTGGATTGGACGAGCCTGTGCGAGTGCGCGCGACGAGTGCGTGCGGCGAGCACGTCGCGGCGCTTCTGACGCATCTCGTCGAATCGCGTGGTCTGGACGACGGCAAGCATGAACAGGATGAAGAGGAGGACCTGTGGGCTGATCTCCATGATCCGCTCCTTTCATCTCCTTTAGGTTCGGCTCGACTGCCGCAGGACATTAGGCCAGACGGGCGACGAATCGTGGCGGGAGTGAGGTGCTGCCGGTACCCGGGCAAGTTCCCGCGCACTCCCCGGGCCGGGCGAAACCGGCGTACGGTGGGCAGTGGGAGTGGTGCGCGATGGGTAACAAGAACTCCAACGCTTCGGCCGCCGGGGGCGGGGCCATCTACGGTCTGGGCATCTTCGGGGCCTGGTTCTGGTTCTTCGGTCAGGCGGATTCCTTCTGGGAGTACGTCTGGGCCTTCTTCCAGGGCATCTTCTGGCCCGCCTTCATGGTCTACGAGGTGTTCAAGGTACTCAGCGGCTGAGCGAGATCACGTGACCGGCGGCCCGACCGCAGGCAGCGCCCATCCCCTGGGCGCTCATCCTGGTGCCGCGGGAACGAACTTCTCGGTGTGGTCGCGCACCGCAGCGCAGGTGGATCTGCTGCTCTTCGACGGCGTCGAGGACTCGCGGCCCGCACGGCGGATCGCGCTGGATCCTGAGCGCAACCGCACCGCGAACTTCTGGCATGTGTTCGTGCCCGGAGTGGGTTCGGGGCAGGTGTACGCCTGGCGCACTCACGGCGTGTTCGATCCGGCCGCCGGACTGCGGCACGACCCGTCGGCTGTGCTGCTCGACCCGTACGGCGTCGCGGTGGCTGTCCCTGCTCAGTACGACCGCGAAGCGGGCACCAGGCGTGGCCGGGATCCGGGATCCGCCATGAAGAGTGTGGTGGCGGACCTCGACCTGTTCGACTGGGAGGGCGATGCGCCCCTCCAACGACGTTTCGCGCGCACGGTCATCTACGAACTGCATGTGCGCGGATTCACGGTGCACCCGAACAGCGGGGTCGACCGGCGCCTGGCGGGTACGTACGCCGGATTGATCGAGAAGATCCCGTACCTGAAGTCGCTGGGCATCACCGCCGTGGAGTTGATGCCGGTGCTGGCCTTCGACGCCCACGACGCCCCAGCCGGCCTTGTGAACTACTGGGGCTACAGTCCGGTGTCGTTCTTCGCCCCGCATCCCGCCTACGCCAGCACGCCCGACCCGATCGGTGCGTTGGACGAGTTCCGCACCATGGTCAAGGAACTCCACCGTGCGGGTATCGAGGTGATCCTGGACGTGGTTTTCAACCACACGGCAGAAGGCAACGAGCAGGGGCCGACGTTCTGCTGGCGGGGGCTGGACAACCGTGCGTACTACCTGCTCGATCCGCAGAACCAGGCCCAGTACAGCAACTACACCGGCTGCGGGAACACCTTCAACGCAAACCACTCGGTCGCCCGCCGAATGGCCGTGGACGCACTGCGCCACTGGGTCGGGAACATGCACGTGGACGGTTTCCGGTTCGACCTCGCATCGATCATGTCCCGCGATGCCGATGGCTCGCTGCTGGCCAACCCTCCGGTCATCTGGGAGATCGAGAGCGACCCCGTGCTGGCGGGAACCAAGCTCATCGCCGAGGCCTGGGATGCCGCCGGGCTCTATCAGCTGGGTTCGTTCGTGGGGGAGCGCTGGCGGGAGTGGAACGGGCAGTTCCGTGACGAGATCCGCCGCTTCGTGCGTGGGGATAGTGGCACGGTCGGCCTGCTGCCCAATCGTCTGCTGGCCAGCCCGGACCTGTTCGGCGGTCGGCCCGCGGAGATCGAGCACAGCGTCAACTTCGTCGCGTGTCATGACGGAGCCACCCTGAACGACCTGGTGACCTACGCCTTCAAACACAACGAGGCGAATCTTGAGGACAACCGGGACGGCAGCAACGCCGATCACAGTGCCAATTACGGCATCGAGGGTCCGACTGCCGACCCGGACATTGAGACGCTACGCAATCGGCAGGTCAAGAACTTGCTGGCGATCACGCTCATCGCGATGGGCGTGCCCATGATCGGGATGGGTGATGAGGTCCGGCGCACCCAGATGGGCAACAACAACGCGTATTGCCAGGACAACGAGATCAGTTGGTTCGACTGGGATCGGGCACAGGAGTACGCGGACCTGCGCCGCTTCGTGAGTGGCGTGATCGATGTGCGGCTGTCCCTGGACATGACCCGGGTTCCACAGGGGCTGCCCCTCAAAGAGTTCCTGTCCAGATCGCTGGTGGAGTTCCACGGCGTGCGCCTGTACCAGCCGGACTGGTCGGAGGACTCCCACACGCTGGCACTGACGGTCCGCAGCGTCGTCGGCACCCGGATGGTGCACGCGATCCTCAACAGCTACGACGAGGACCTGGACTTCGACCTGCCGCCCACCGTCGATGACGCCAAGCCATGGCGCCGAGTCGTCGACACCGCGCTAGCCGCGCCGGAGGACGTGGTACCTCTGGGCAGCGGCCCGGTGGTCAGCGAACCCACCTATCGGGCGACTGCACAGTCTGTGGTGCTGTTGGAGGCCGCGCTGCGGTGAGCCGTTACTAGCGGGTGGCCTTGAACGGAGAGAACCCCGTGCCCGCGTCGGCCGAGCAGCCGTCCCCGAAACTGATTCCGATGTTGCCGCTGGTGCGGGTGGCCTTGCGGTTCACGATGCCGGTGATGAAGACGCCGATCTTGCGGTCTTCTGTCAACTGGCCGTCACGGGAGAAGTAGACGTTGGTCCGGGTCCGGGGGTTGAAGGGGTTGGGCCCCTTCTCGACCTTCATCGTCCCGACCGTGCCATTGATCCGACCGCCCGGGGTGGCGCCGAAGCAGGTGAATGCCACGCGGCGGAACTCGAAGCTCTTGATCCGCAACGGATCCCCGCCCACGCGCTGCACCTTGATGATGATCTTCGACCCGGGGTTGGACTCGATGGTGCCGGTCAGAGTGTGGGTCTCGGCCGTGGCCGGTGATGCGATGCTCAACGCAGCGAGCATGATTGCGCCGATCAGCGTCGTCCTCGACATGCGCGTTCCTTCCGGTCGATGTCTAGTGAGGGTACGCGCTGCGGGCTGTCGCTACCACCGTGCGTTCACAACCCCCGGCCCTGCGCCCACCGCGCGAGTTCGCGGCGGTTGCTCAACTGCAGTTTGCGCAGCACAGCCGACATATGTGTCTCCACCGTCTTCACGCTGAGGAACAACTCCTCGGCGGTCTCCCGGTAGGTGTAGCCACGGGCGATCAGTCGCATGACGTCACGCTCGCGGGCGGTGAGCCGGTCGAGTTCGTCGTCGGAGGCGGCGGCGGATCCCGTGAACGCGTCGAGGACGAAACCGGCAAGGCGAGGGCTGAACACGGCATCCCCGACCGCGACTTTGCGGATGGCATCGGCCAACTCGTCCGCCGTGATGTCCTTCGTCACATAGCCCCGTGCACCGAGTCGCACCACCGCGATCACGTCCTCAGCGGCATCCGACACGGACAGCGCCAGGAACCGGTAGGAGCCGTGGCACTGGCGTAGTACCTCTTGGGCGTTGCCGCCGGGCAGATGCACGTCAAGCAGGACCACGTCGGGATCGGTGCGTGCGATCGTCTGCACCGCACCCGCGACATCGGCGGCCTCGCCGACCTCCTCGATATCGTCCGGGAGGCCGCCGCGGATTCCGGCCCGGACCATCTCGTGGTCGTCGACGATCACAAGTCGGATCATGACGACCTCGGCAGCGTCAAGGTGACCTCGGTGCCACGGTCATCCGAGCGGATCTCGCAGGTGCCACCCGCACGTTGCATCCGACCCCGCATCGATTCGGTGATCCCGTGTCGGTCGGCCGGCACCTGCTCGGGTGAAAACCCGGCTCCGCGATCGCGCACGTAGACACGGATGTCGTCGTCCACTTCGGCGTAGACGCTGATCGGGCCCCCGGCATGCTTGGCCGCGTTGAGGATCGCTTCGCCTGTGGCGGCCACCAGTGCCCGGCCGCGCTCGTCCAGCGCGAGGTCCCCGACGCAGACCGTCTCGATCGCCACGGGGTAATCCTCCTCCACGCGCGCCGCAAGGTTCTGCAGTGCCGCAGTCAGGGCCTGGTCGGGGTCTCCACCGGGTTCGTACAACCATGAGCGCAAGTGCCGTTCCTCGGCCCGGGCCAGACGGACGACCCGGTCGGGGTCGTCGGCATGCCGGCGGATCAGGGTCAGGGTCTGCAGCACCGAGTCGTGAACCTGGGTGGCCAACTCCGCGCGGGTCTGCGACCGGACGCGCTCCTGGCGCTCCTCGGTGAGTTCTCGGTAGAGCCCGGCGATCCAGGGCATCGCGATGAGGGTGACACCGACCAGCAACAGGATCGCCACGGCGGCGACGCTGAGCACGGATCTCAGCCCGAGCCCGGTGGCCGCGAGGGCGAAGACACCGAGGACGACCAGCAGTAGGCCCAGTAGGAGGGCCGACCATTGCATGCCGTCAGGTCGAAGCCTGCCCGATGGGCGTACCCGGGTCCACACCACCGTCGCACCGATGGCCATCACCGCCAGCGGCAGTCCGATCCGCATCCAGGGATCACCCGGTATGAGCAGGAACCCGCCGATCACCAGTGCTGCGAAGGCCAGCAGGCGGGCGGTGTCGGAGTTGTCCTCCTCGCGTGGCGGCAGCACTGCCCAGTACGCCGCGTAGGCGACCACGCCGATCCCGCCGAACACGGCCAGGATGACGAACAGGGCGCGTACGGCGGCCACGGGCCATCCGAGATGTTCCGCGAGCCCGGCCGCCACCCCGCCGATCCATCGCCCATCCGTCTCGCGGTACGCCCGTCGTACGGAGTAGGTGGTGGCCACGATCCTGATTGTGGCGCACCTGCGACCCTGGGGGATCAGGGCTGGACCCTGAGATCGGAATCAGGGTGGTCACCGGATGTGGGCCACCCCCCGATGGCGGCACCGTGGAGGCATGAGTGAAACAACGATCAACATGACCCAACCGCCACCTCCACCTGCAGCACCGAGATTGTTGCGGCGCAGTTCGACCGACCGGATCTTCGGTGGTGTCTGCGGCGGACTCGGCCGGTATTGGAACGTCGATCCGGTGGTCCTGCGGGTCGTCTTCGGCGTCTCGCTGCTCCTGGGTGGCTTCGGGCTCTTCGCCTACCTCGCGATGTGGCTGCTCGTCCCCGACGAGAGCGCGCCGCCGACCGCTCGGGTCAGCCAGTCCTGGGGACTGCGGATCCTCGGCGCCGGTACGGCCTTCATCGCTGCGATGATCGGCTTGGGCCTGCTGTTCAGCGACTCGATCGGTGGTGGCGGCGTCCTCCTCGGCGCTCTGCTCGCCGGCGTGGTCGTCTGGATCGTGATGAGCCAGAGGGGCGGCGGATCGCCGGCGGCGACACCTGCGGCGCCTGCCGAGCCCGTGGGATACGCCTACGGCGGTGATGGTGGCTACACGGCGACGACCGCCCTGCCCGCGCCACCGGTGCCCCCCGCCCCACCGCGAGAGCGCTCCTACCTCGGTCTGATCGGTCTGTTCGCCGCAGTTGCGGCCTCAGGGGTCGCGATCCTGCTCGGGGGCGGTGCCACCGTGGTGATGGCGGCAGCTCTGCTGGCCCTCGGGGTCACGATGTTGGTGGGTGGCTTCTACGGGCGCGCGAAGTGGTTGCTGGTCTTCGCGATCCCGCTGCTGATGCTGCTCGCCGTGGTGTCCCAGGTCGAGCGCGCGGATCTGTCGGCCGGACAGCGGGTCTGGGAGCCGACGACGGCCGGCGAGACGTATTCGCTGACCCTCGGGACCGTGGACGTGGACTTCGCACAGTGGCAGGGAGCACCCGTGGCCGGCGATGAGGTGACCATCGACATGGGAGTCGGCGAGGTCCGGGTTGCGGCTCCCCGCAACTGGGACGTCGAATTGGTCACGACCCTTGACCGCGCCGATGTGCGCGTCGACGGGGATCGGGCACGTGGCCGTACGGTGGC
Organism: Actinomycetota bacterium; assembly: GCA_020636995.1. Classification (GTDB taxonomy): domain Bacteria; phylum Actinomycetota; class Actinomycetes; order S36-B12; family UBA10799; genus JADKAV01. The sequence goes on from JACJWU010000002.1 coordinate 372,826, forward strand.
CGGCGAGCAGGTGGTGACGATCCCGGCGTCGTCCGGCACAGCCGACGGCACACTGCGCCTCAATGTGGACATGCAGGCCGGGGAGGTCATCGTTCGAACCGGTGCACCGGCAGTGGGGGAGCCGACACCGGAGGCCAGCGAGAAGACCACGAAGCAGGACAAGAAGGAGAAGGCGGCATGAGTAAGCACCCGATCGACATCCTCAGCCTGGGCGCCGGCCTGTTGTTCACGCTCTTCGCTCTCGGCTACCTCCTGGTGCCGGGGTCGATGGGCCTGACACTGGTCATCCCCGTGATGCTGATCGCCCTTGGCGTGCTCGGCATCGTCGGGGCGGTGATCGCCCAGAACCGGCGGAAGGCGGAACTGGAGCAACTCTGAGTGCAGCAGGGGCGGGGTGCGTCGAACGTGACGTACCCCGTCCTTGTTCTATGCCGTCGGCGCACGCTGCGGGCTCTCGGCGGAGCGGATCAGGGGCCTGGCCAGCGGATCGATCAGCCTCACCAGGGAGGCGTAAGCCAGCACCGCCACCACACACAGCGTTACGAAGGTCACGATGCTCAGAGTGCTGTTCTCGCTCATCACACCCACCGTGACGAAGCCCACCGCCACCATCGCATTCACGACCACCACGCGTGTGGCACGACCGCGCCGGATCCACGCGATCGCGGCCAACGCCGCGAAGATCATCCCAAGAGCCACCCCTGTCAACGAGTAGTCGTCACCGAGGGTCATCTCGATGCCGATGCCCTGGGCCAGGAAGTCGAACGCCGTGATGAGTCCGAGGATCAGGACCATGTGGGTCACGGTGAGGGCGACCAGGATCCTGCCGTTCTCCTCGACGGGCACCCGCATCGCGCTGTCGAAGTAGAGTCGCCAGAAGGCGAAGACGCAGATGAACAGCAGGATGAACAGCCAGGGGTGCGGGATCGTGCTGATGCCCAGCAGTGTCTCTGCCAGCACCAGGAAGCCCTCGCCCAGCACGATGATGATGAGTTGTCCCCACCGTTCGTCGAGATGGTTGGGGCGGATCGGGTGATCCGGAAGTGCGCGACGGCCGGCCAGCAGCACCAGCGCGGCGGCGGCGAACAACGTGGCCACGACGGAGAAGAAGCCGAGGTTGTACAACTCACCCTCGCCATCTCCGATCCGCGGTGCTCCGGCAACGCACACCGCGGCGGCCACCAGACACAGCACGATGGGCGCGGTGAGCCGCGACTCAGACGTGCGCGCCTTGACGTCGAGGAGCATGACGGCGCATGTGACGTACACGGCAGCGAGCATGAGCGTGCCGAGAGAGTTCCGCAGTCCATCGTCGGGCTGGACCGTGAGTGCGGTGACCAGGATCAGCATCATGAGCAGGACCATCGACATCGTGCGCACGATGCCACCGTCGGGGTAGCGGTTGTTGATGACGGTGACGATCATCCAGATCGTGAACGCGACGAAAGTGGCATCGAAGCCCAGCAGCAGTGAGGGCCGAGGACTCTCGACCAGAGTCGAGTTGACCAACGACAACCACGCCACGAACACGAGGTCGAAGAACAACTCCAGCCACGTGACATGTTGTTCGTCGCTGACCCGGGTCTGGGGCGTGGCTGTCTCCACGAGTGCATCCCACCGCTCACAGTCCGCCGGATGCAACTCGCCGGGCAGGGCGGGGAGGGCGTTCCGGCTCCCTGGCGGCCCTCCGGTTAGAGATCGGCATCCTGGTTAGTGATCGGCATCCTGGTTAGAGATACTGCACTCCGGTTAGTCCTATCGGTCAAGTCCAGTGAGGTGGTGTACGAACTGGTTGGGTTCGTGATCCTCAGGTGGGTTGATGTTACGCGCTGAGCGCGGCTGTGGTCACCTCCTGGACGTCGGTGTCTGCGGGGTCGGGGTGTAGCAGGGCCAGTCGGCATCGTTTGAGGACGTCCAGGCCGATGTAGCGGCGCATCTCGGTCCATTCGTCGTGCTGTTCGGCCAGGACCGCGCCGACCAGTCGGATCGCGGAGTCGCGGTTCGGGAAGATCCCAACCACGTCGGTGCGCCGGCGGATCTCCCGGTTGAGCCGCTCGTTGGGGTTGTTGCTCCAGATCTGGCGCCACACTTCTTTGGGGAAGGCGGTGAACGCCAGGATGTCCGCACGTGCCTCGTCGAGGTAGTCGGCGACATCGGGTAGTTGCTCGGCCAAGGTGGCGACCATCCGGTCGAACTGGGCGTGCACCGAGGCGGCGTCGGGCTGGTCGTAGACCGAGTGCAGCAGCGCCTTGACCCACGGCCACGCCGACTTCGGGGTCTTGGCCATCAGGTTCGCGGCGAAATGGGTGCGGCACCGCTGCCAGCTGGCACCGGGCAGGGTCGCGCCGACCGCGTCGACCAGCCCGGCGTGGGCATCGGAGGTGACCAGCCCCACCCCGGACAGTCCGCGGGCCACCAGGTCGCGGAAGAACCCCAGCCAGCCGGCGCCGTCCTCGGCGGTGGACAGCTGCAACCCCAGGATTTCCCGGTAGCCCTCGGCGTTTACGCCGGTGGCCACCATCGCCGCGACCTTGATCACCCGCCCGCCCTCACGCACCCGCAAGGTCAACGCGTCAGCGGCCACGAACGTGTACGGCCCGGCGTCCAGCGGCCGGGTCCGGAACGCCTCCACCTGCTCGTCGAGGTCTTCGGCCATCTGCGAGACAGCCGACTTGGACAGCCCGGTGATCCCCAGCGCGGCGACCAGCCGTTCCATCCGGCGGGTGGACACCCCCAGCAGGTAGCTGGTGGCCACCGCGGTGACCAGCGCCTGCTCGGAACGCCGGCGGCGTTCCAACAGCCACTCCGGGAAGTACGAGCCGGTGCGCAGCTTCGGGATGGCCAACTCGATGCTGCCCGTGCGGGTGTCCCACCGCCGCTCCCGATACCCATTACGGGAGTTCGTGCGGGCCTCGGAGCGCTGGTTGTAGCCGGCCCCGCACGCCGCATCAGCCTCCTCACCCATCAACGCCTCGGCGAACGTCTTGAGCATCTGACGCAGCAAATCAGGGCTTGCCTGGGACAGTTGCTCGTCCAGGAACCCGGACAGGTCAATACTGGGATTAGCGGTCATCGTGATGATTCCTCTCAGAGATCTTTAGTCGGTTCTCTGAGGATCACGCGGTGACCGCTCCTGTCTGCGACACCACGCCGAACACGATCAGCTGTTACACCACGCCTCTGGACTCAACTGTCCTATCCGGCCGTGGGACTCTAACCAACCTGCCTGCGACTAACCAACCTGCCGGACTCTAACCAACGTGCCGTCCGCGGGACTCGTGGCGATGGCGAGCGGCGGTTCCGGCTCTCTGGCGGCACTCCGGTTAGAGATCGGCATCCTGGTTAGAGATGCGGCACTCCGGTTAGTCCTATCCGGCCGTGGGACTCTAACCAACCTGCCTGCGACTAACCAAACCGCCGGACTCTAACCAACGTGGCCGGCCTCCGGCCGTCGGACTCCAGCCCACGTGCCGGGCGGAATTGTCCGCGCACCGAATGTGCGGGCCAGTTTCGGATTAGCCTCCTGGCATGGGCGCATCACGCAGCGTCGAACTGCTCGTCGACGCATTCGGGCGGGTGGCGCAGGCGGTACCCGGAGTGATCGAGGGTTTGGGGACTGCGCAGCTGGCCTGGTATCCGGGTCCCTTTGCGAACTCGATCGGATGGTTGGTCTGGCACATGGGCCGGGTGCAGGACGATCATCTTGCCGGCATCGCCGAGTCCGAGCAGGTGTGGATCGGGCAGGGCTGGGCCGACCGCTTCGCGCTGCCCTACGACACCCTGGACATCGGGTACGGCCAGACCCCGGATCAGGCCCATCGGCTCGAGGCGGGCGCTGATCTGCTCGGCGGGTACTACGCCGCCGTGCACGAAAGGACTCTGGAGATTCTGGAGGGCATCACCACAGACCTGGAGTTCGACCGCATCGTCGACCCGAACTGGGATCCGCCCGTGACCGCAGCGGTGCGTCTGGTGAGCGTGGTCAACGACGTGACCCAACATGTGGGCCAGGCGGCGTACGTGCGGGGTCTGCTCGACGCCAGGATGTGACGTCAGAGTCCCAGCGGGATCACGTCGCGTGAGCCGTCCGGACCGACGTGCTCGAGGTGGACGATCCCGGACTCCCCGCCGGCGCTGACGTTCAGCCGGGCCATCAGGTCGAAGGCGAGCGGCAGGAAGTCCATGGGCCTGACGCCGGCCTCCGGGGGCACCACACCCGGGCCGGCGACCTTGCCGCCGGCCATCAGCAGGGCGCCCACAGCGGCGGGAATGCCTGTGCCCTCGCCGGCGCCGGCTGCTCGCGAGGAGAGTTGGAACACGTACCGGTGACGTTCGCTGCCCTTGCGTCCCCCGACCTCGACGGCCAGGCACCCGGCCGGCCCCGTGACACCGGCGGCCTGCAAGAAAGTTGGTCGTTGGCGTTGGAGCAGTGCCACGCTGACGTCGAGGGGCGTCACCTCGACTCCGCCCACACTCAGCGGCTCATCGCTGCAGGCGCCGACCCGCACCAGATCCTGCGTGCGCTCGAAGTACGGCAACGGGAAGATGACGCCGAGATTCGTGGCGCGGCGCAGCCCGGGGAAGTGCCTGGGCAGCGTGATCGTCTCCGGGTGCGGGTAGGGGAAGACCGGCATCCGCCCCACATCGCGGAAGTCGAACTCGCGCACGAACGCCTGCCCGTCGGCTTCGAGTTGCCGTACCTCGCGGAACTCGCCGTCCACGTACAAGGGAACCGGGTTGACCATCGCGTGGATGCGATGCTTGAGCACGCCCGCGCCCTCCTCCGGTTCCCCGCCGTGCACGTGCATGATGTCGACCGTCTCGACCTCATCGAGCAACTGCTCGGCGCACAGGCGCACGAAGACGTTGGCGATGCCAGGGGAGTTGCCCATCCCGAGCAGTGCCGTGACGCCAGCCGCACGGGCGGTGGCATCCAGGTCCAGCATCAGCCGGGTAGGAGCCAGATCGTCGCACACATCGACGTAATCGACCCCCGCGTCGATCGCCGCGGCGAGGATCGGTGGTCCGAAACGGTAGAAGGGGCCGACGCAGTTGACGACCACATCGGCGCCGTTCATGGCGAGGCGCAGCGACTGCGCCGAGGAAGCGTCACACGCCATCGAGTCGGCGCCGATCTCGTCGGCGAGTTCGCCTGCACGCTGCTGATCGAGATCGGCGACCACAACATCTTCGCCAGCGGCAGCCAACGCGCGGGATGCGACGCTGCCGATGCCCCCGCATCCTCCGAGTACCACGATCCGTGCCATGGTGAACCTCCTCTGGCGAACGTACCAACAGCGGGTCGGCCGCACTCGTGCGACAGTGGAGACTCCGGGAGGATCAGCGAGGACTCATGAGATTCACACGACTGTTCGGGATGCTGTCGGCCGCACTAGTCGCCAGCGCGGCGACCCCTGCCGCCGCGCAGGACTACGACACGGTGGTGTCCTTCGACGGCACCCCCATCACGTTCTACTGGTTTCCCGCGAGCGGCCTGGCCGACGGTCAGGTGGCGCCCACGGTTCTGCAGGGCCCGGGGTTCGGCGGGCAGGCCGAGGATGATCCCGACGCCAAGAGCAGCGCGGCGATCCCGGGCGTCGGGGACCTGCGAAAGGCCGGATACAACGTGCTGACCTGGAACCCCCGAGGGATCTCCCCGTCGGGCGGACAGGCGCAACTGAACAACCCGGACTTCGAGGGCCGCGACGTATCGGCGCTCATCACCTGGGTGTCCACCCGGCCCGAGGCACAACTCGATGCCGCAGGCGACCCCCGGATCGGGATGACCGGCGGCTCCTACGGTGGCGGCATCCAGTTCTCCACCGCCGCGATCGACCCCCGTGTCGATGCCATCGTTCCCGTGATCGCCTGGAACTCGCTGCGGACGAGCCTCTACAAGGCGCAGACCATCAAGAGCTCGTGGGTCAACGCGTTGCTGGTGGGGGCCACCCGTCCGGGCAACACCTTCAGTCCGTCGATCCTCAAAGGCCGACAGCAGGCGCGCAAGGGCACGACGTTCAGCAAGGAGGTCGTGGGCTTCGCCCGTGCCGCAGGGCCCGACCGCGTGCTGGCGAACATCACGGCCCCGACGTTGATCCTGCAGGGCACCATCGACAACTTGTTCCCGCCGTCGGAGGCGGTGGCCAACTACAAGGCGCTGCGTAATGCGGGCGTGCCCACCAAGATGGTGTGGTTCTGCGGTGGCCACGGCGTGTGTCTCACAGAGGGTGGGGAGTCGACCCTTCCCCTGCAGCAGACGTGGCTGTGGCTGGACAAGTACCTGAAGGGTGACACGGCGGTCGATACCGGTCCGGGGTTCACGTGGATCGACCAGCGGGGCCGGTTCCGTTCGGCCGCCGACTACCCGTCAGCGGCGCGTCGGCTCAGCGCGCGCGGGGATGGCGAGTTGCGGCTGAAGGACAAGGGCGGATCCGGGCCGTACACCGCCGAACTGCCGTCGTCGATCTCGCCCACGTTCTCCCTGGTGCTGCGACCCACGATCCCAGCCCCTGCGAAGAACGCGGTGAACCTGACGGTGCGGGCCACGACACAATCGGTCGTGGTGGGTTCGCCGAGGCTGAAGCTCACGTACAAGGGCAGTTCGAAGAATCCCAAGGTCCGGGTACTGGCGCAGTTGGTGGATCCCAGGACGAAGACCGTGGTGGGCAATCAGATCACGCCCTTCGCGCTGAAACTCAACGGGAAGCGGCAGAAGGCGACGATCCCGATGGAGGAGATTTCGTTCGACCTGCGCAAGGGTCAGCGCCTGCGCCTGCAGATCGTGGCGAACAGTGGGCCATACGACACGTTCCCGGAGGGTGGCCGGGTGTCGTTCTCGAAGGTGAAGGTGAGCCTTCCGGTCGTGTCCGGACAATGACAGAGCCCCCCCGCCGTGAGGCGAGGGGGCTTCATGTCAGTACTACTAGAGTGCTCCGGGGCTTCCCGGCGGCGGACCGTAGTTGTTGTCGCCAGCGTCGCCTTCCTTGATGTAGAAGGCGAAGATGAGGATCAGCGGACCGATACAGCAGATGAGCCCCAGCCACCACCACCAGCCGGACTTGTTGACGTCGTGCAGACGCCGGACGGCGATGGAAATGGTCGGCAGGAGCACGACCAGTGCCCAGATGCTGCTCAGCCACCCCGGGTTGTAGACCGACGTGACTGAGTCACCGGTTTCCAGGTTGGTCACCGTGCTCACCTGGAAACCGAAGAGGTTATCCAGGATGTTCAGGATGAAACTCACAATGATGTAGAACAGCACCCAGTACCAGAACTCGGACCGCGAGGCCCGGCCCCGGAAGACTGCGTACTTCTTGAAGCCAGAACTGATTGCCTGACCGAATGACATGCGCACCACCTCCCTTGTGGTGCTGAGAATGGCAGAAGCGCAGTGTCGATGGTTGGTCCGACACGAAGTGATCTCCGATCGCCGCCACGTCCTCCCGCCCCTGGCATTGTTACAACCAACGTCAGGATGTAACATCACGGGTAAGGCGAGGAGGAAACATGGCGTCCAAGAAACCGAGTCCGGTGGCGTGGCGGGAGTCGTTGTCGCGCGCCGGGACCTACCGTGACGTGTTCACGTTCGATCCCGAGCGGATCAAGCACCCCAGTGCGGGGTGGGTGGCCATGTTCAAGGATGAGTTCGGCATGACCGACGCCGACTTCGCTGCCCCGCGTGCACAGGGGGACTCGCCGGTCACCCTCGACGATCGGCCAGCTATCGACCCCGCACACCGCGACGCCATGGTGGCGATCGTGGGGGAGGAGAACGTCGACGACTCCGACTACGCCCGCGTCAGATTCGGCCACGGCAAGACCGTCGACGAGAATCTCGCCCTGCGTTCGGGCGAGGTCGAGGCGGTCCCGGACCTCGTCGTGCACCCGCGGGACAAGGATGACGTCGCCGCGATCGTCGCCTACTGCAGCGCGCACAAGATCCCGGTCGTCCCGTACGGTGCCGGATCGGGAACAGTCCTCGGTACGCGAGCCGACCGCGGCGGCATCGTGCTGGTGATGCGCACCCACATGAACAAGCTGCTGTCCATCAACGAGCGCAACATGACGGCGACAGTGCAGCCGGGCTTGATCGGCTCCGATTTCGAAGCGCTGCTCAACGAGGCGCCGACCCGTTTCGGGACCAACCGCGCCTTCACGTGCGGGCACTTCCCGCAGTCCTTCGAGATGGCGTCGGTCGGGGGTTGGATCGCTGCACTGGGTTCCGGGCAGGCCTCCACGTACTACGGGGACGCCTACGACCTGGTGGTCAGCCAGGAGTACGTCACGCCGGTGGGGACGATCCGCACCAAGGACTTCCCGGCCGCGGCCACCGGCCCCAAGGTCAACGACATCCTCAAGGGCAGCGAAGGCACTTTCGGGGTGCTGGTCGAGGTGACGGTGAAGATCTTCCGCTACCAGCCGGAGAACACCGCGCGCTTCGCATTCATGTTCCCGCACTGGGAGGCGGCCGTTGAGTTCTCTCGCGAGGTGGTCCAAGGCGAGTTCGGGATGCCCGCGGTGCTGCGCATCTCCGACCCTGAGGAGACCGAACGCGGGCTGGCACTGAAGGGCTTCGACTCCGGGCCTGCGAACGCCTTCCTGAGTGGTCGTGGCTTCAAGCCCTGGCAGCGGTGTCTGTGCATCGGCACCGCCGAAGGGGAGAAGGGTTTCGCCAAGCATGTCGCGTCGCAGGCCAAACGCATCGCCCGGGCACACGGCGGGATGTCGTTGACGTCCTTCGCCACCAAGCAGTGGGAGCACGGCCGCTACTCCGACGCCTACATCCGCGACGACATCCTGGACTTCGGGATGGTCATCGACACCCTCGAGACCTCGGTCACCTGGGACACGATCTACGACGTGCACGCGGGGGTGCGGACGCTGGTGAAGAGCAGGCCGGGCACCGTGTGCATGACCCACGCCTCGCACTTCTACCCGCAGGGGACGAATCTGTACTTCATCCTCATCATGAAGCCCGTCGATGCCGACGAATACTTCCGGTTCCGGGCGGAGATCATCGACAAGATCCTCGAGTGTGGGGGGTCGACCAGTCACCACCACGGCACCGGGAACCTGTTCGGGCCCTGGCTCGAGGAGTATCTCGGCGAGACCGAGATGGGGGTTCTTCGCGCACTGAAGGCACACTTCGACCCCGACGGGATCATGAACCCCGGTGGCACGCTCGGCCTCGGTGGACGGGAGCAGTCATGACTGACACGGACCTGATCGTCGCGATCGATGCCGGAACACAGTCGATCCGGGCCGCACTGGTCGACTACGCCGGAGAGATCCACTCCCTGGTGAAGACCCCGATCGAGCCCTACTTCTCCGAGCAGCCCGGCTGGGCCGAGCAGGACCCCGAGTACTACTGGCGGATGCTCTGCGAAACGACGCAGGAACTGCTGGCTGGTGTTGACACTCAGCGGCTGGCGGCCGTAACACTCACCACGCAGCGGGTGACGATGGTCAACGTCGACGAGAACGGCGTACCCCTGCGGCCGGCCATCGTCTGGCTGGATCAGCGCAAGGCCGACATCCGCAAGGTGCTCCCGGCGGTGTCACTACCGGTGCTCAAGGCCGCCCGGGTCTACCCGTTGGTCGAGTACGCCACGCAGTACTGCCGCACGAACTGGATCCAGCAGAACCAGCCGGACATCTGGGAGCGGACCCACAAGGTGCTCTTCCTGTCCGGCTACTTCACGCACCGGCTCACCGGGCGGTTCCGCGATTCGACCGGGAACATCGTCGGCACGATCCCGTTCGACGTGAAGAAGTCGGACTGGGCCGGGAGTCTGGACCTGAAGTGGCGGCTGTTCCCGATGCAGCGCGAGAAGCTGCCGGAGCTGGTCCAGCCGACCGACCACCTGGGTGTGATCACCGCCGATGCCTCCGAGCAGACCGGCCTGCCGGAGGGACTGCCGTTCATCGCCGCCTCCAACGACAAGGCCTGCGACATCATCGGTTCCGGTTGCCTCACCCCGGAGACCGCCTGCATCAGCTTCGGCACGACGGCGACGATCAACACCCAGATCAGCAAGTACGTCGAACTGCGGCCGATGCTGCCGCCCTACCCGTCGGCCGTGCCCGGTGAGTTCTACACCGAGGTGGCGGTCGTGCGCGGACTGTGGATGGTGTCCTGGTTCAAGGAGGAGTTCGGCCTGCAGGAACGGTTGATGTCCGCCGACTCCGGGCAGGCGCCGGAGGATTTGCTCGAGGAGTTGGTGCGCACTGTCCCCGCCGGATCGCAGGGCCTGGTCTGTCAGCCCTACTGGACGCCGGGCCCCGACCTCGAGCCGTATGCCAAGGGGGCGGTGTTCGGCTTCGGGGACGTGCACACCCGTGCGCACCTGTACCGGGCGATCCTGGAGGGGATCGTGTTCGCGATGAAGGATGGCGCCCACCTCACGCAGAAGAAGAACGGTGTGGTCATCGAGTCGCTACGGGCCACCGGTGGTGGGTCCCGCAGCGACTCGATCATGCAGATGACCGCGGACATCTTCGATCTGCCGGTGTCGCGGCCGCACACGCCGGAGACCTCTGTGGTGGGGGCCGCCATGGATGCGGCCGTGGGGTTGGGGGTCTACGCCGACATCGCCGAGGCGGCCGCGCACATGACCCGCACGGCTGAGGAGTTCACGCCGGACCCCGCCAATCGGGATCTGTACGCGGCCCTGTACGAACGGGTCTACGCGAAGTCGTACGAGCAACTGAAACCCTTGTACAAGGAGATCCAGCAGGTCACCGGCTATCCGAAGTTGTGATCCGCTGCAGGAACACCTTGGCGACCCGCACGGAACCGCGCGTGTTCAGGTGGCCATCGTCGGAGGCGTAGCCGCGCCACAACGCGAAGTAGCGCTTGCCGTTGTGAGGTCCGCCGACGCGGGAACCATCGGGACGGGTGGATTCCACGCGCGCGATGTCGATGATGTCTCCGCCGTAGACCTTGCGCACCAGTGCGTTGTAGCGCTGCCGCACGATGTTGGACGCCGGATCATCGGTTGTGAGGGGAACCGTCATGTGCACCAGGCGGGTCTGCGGGTTGCTCTGGCGTATGCGTGTCACCATCCGCCGGTACTGGGCGAAGACACTGCGCGCTTTCGTTCCGGCGGTCAGGTCGACGAAGCACAACTTCATGACCGCGACCTGCGGGTCCTGTGCCGTCACCGCGGCCTCGAAGTCGCTGAACTTGGACGCCGGATCCCCGTTGGAACCGATCTCGATCTGTGCGAATCCAGGGCCGCTGTCGGGCAACTCGTCGATCACGTCCGGGGCAGTTATCCCGCGTCGGCTGTAGACCGTGCCCACCCCGTCCAGGATGTTCCAGCCCACGGACTGGTGGCCGAACAGCACCCGCTGCGAGTCGACCCGGCGCAGGGCGTCGTCGGTCACCGCCGCCGCGTCCGATGCCGCGACCACGCAAAGCACGACCGCGATGGCTGCGGCGATCCGTCTCATCGCTCCTCCTGACCCCAGTATCGGCCGGCGGACGGCCGGACTTGGGCGCAATCATCCGGTCGGGTCTGCGGCGACGGTGACATCATGGCGGCGTGGGGCGCAGGCGCTGGGTCGTGGCGGCAAGTGTGATCGCATGTGCCGTCGCCGCCGATGTCGCGATCAAGCGCGTCTTCGGGCGACCACCCCGGCGCACCGGTCCTGGCCCGACACATGCCGATGATGTATGGATCCCGGCCGGTGACTCGTCCCTGCGTGGCTGGCTCATGGCTGCACCCGGCAACGCACCGGGTGCGGTGGTCATCCACGGCTGGGGCGGTAATGCCGCAGACATGGTTCCTGTGGCCGTTCGCCTACACGCCCTCGGTATCAACGTCCTGCTGTTCGATGCCCATGGGCATGGCCGTAGCCCCGGAATCACCGTCTCGTCGATGCCGGCGTTCGCCCAGGATGTCCGGGACGCCACACGCTGGTTGCGCTCGCGGCCCGGCGTGGACGCCGCCCGGGTCGTGCTGGTCGGGCACTCCGTGGGTGCGGGAGCCAGCCTCTTCGCGGCCTCACGAGACCCGGAGGTCGCAGCCGTGGTCGCACTGGCCCCGATGGCCGATCCGGTGGGGTTCATGTCCGAGCGGATGCGGGGTCGAATACCCGCCCCCCTGATCCCGTTGGCGCTGCGCTACATCGAGAGGTCGATCGGCCATCGCTTCGAGGACTTCACGCCGCTGAACACGATTCAAAGGCTCCAGGCGCCGGTGCTTCTGGTGCATGGTGACCGCGACGAAACGGTCCCGCTGTGGCACGCCCAAGCCCTCCACGAGCGCGCAGGTGGGGTCAGCACGTTGGCGGTCGTCGAAGGTGCGGATCACTTCAGCGTCGATTCCCTCGACGACGTCGACCTCGCGGGTTTCCTCGCGAACGCGGGCGTCCTGACGCCTCAGGTCAGCGATGCGTCGTAGATGCTCTGGATCGACTCGTCGAGCATCGCGTTGAACTGCTCGTCCGTCTGCTGCGCTGTCAGCCCCTCAGTCAGCGCCCGTGAGAAGCTCGCGACGACGCCGTGGTTCTCACGCAGCAACCGGTCGGCCTCCGCGCGCGAGTAGCCGCCCGACAGGGTCACCACGCGCAGGACCTTGGGATTGGCCACGAGGTCCGCATACAGATCCGGCGTACTCGGCAGGGTCAGTTTCAGCATGATCTGCTGGTCGTCGGGCAGCGCGTCGATGGCGCTGTTCAGTGCCTCGTGCAGCAAGTCCTCGGCTCCCTGCTTGCTGGGGCTGTGGATGTCCACCTCCGGCTCGATGATCGGCACCAGCCCGGCATCCAGGATCCGCCGACCGATGTCGAACTGCTGGTCGACGACCGCGTGCACACCCACGGGATCGGCCGTCTTGATCACCGAGCGCATCTTGGTACCGAACACACCCTTGTCGATCGCCCGCTCCAACAGGGCGTCGAGGTCGGGCATGGGTTTCATCACCTGTACGCCGTCGGCCTCGTCGGCCAGTCCCTTGTCCACCTTCAGGAAGGGCACGACGTTCTTGACACTCCACAGGAAGTCCGCACTTCCACGGCCTTCGATGTCGCGGTCCATGGTCTGTTCGAACAGGATCGCCCCGAGGATGCGGGCACCGGTGAACGCGGGACTTGTGATGATCCGCGTGCGCATCTGGTGGATCAGGTCGAACATCTCGTCGTCGCCGGAGTACGCGTCCTCGGGTACGCCGTAGAGTCGAAGTGCCTTTGGTGTGCTGCCACCGCTCTGGTCCAGTGCCGCGATGAAACCACGCCCGTTCGCCATCTTCTCGCGTTGTTCGGTCTTCATGTCCGCCCTCCCTGGTGTCATCCATCTCCACCGTATGCAGCAGTTGCGCCGCGCGGCTAGTGCTTGGGGTCCGGCAACCGGGTGAGGGCCGTGGCCATCCGCTCCAGACCTGCGCGGAGATTGGCCTGGGAGGTGGCGAAGTTGAGCCGGACGTGGCCGCCGCCGCCGGTGCCGAAGACGTGCCCCGAGCTCATCGCGACCCGCGCCTCGTCCAGGAAGAAGCGCGCGGGTCCCTCGAGCTCCGACACCACCCCGGGCCCCTGCGAACCCTCGTCGTGCAGGCCCAGGTTGCGGCAGTCGATCCACGCCAGGTATGTGCCCTCCGGCGGTTGGCAGCGGACCGCCGGCATCCGGTCGGACAGGAAGTCGACGAGCACCGCGCGGTTGGCATCGAGGCCGAGCAGCAGTGCGTCGAGCCAATCCCCGCCGGCGCGGAACGCTTGGGTATGGGCCATCACCCCGAAATGGCTGGCGCCATGCGCGACCTCCTCCGGCATGCGACCGAGGTCCACTTGGGCGTCTGTTCCGGCGACAGCCAGGGCCGCCTTCAACCCGGCGAGGTTCCAGGCCTTGGACGCCGAGAGCACGCTGAAGGCGTCTTCGGATCCGGGAACGCTGAGATAGGGGACGAACTGCGCACCGGGTAGCGCGAGTGGTGCGTGGATCTCGTCCACGATCACCCGCACTCCGGACTCGCGGGCCAGAGCAGCCACCGCCGTCAGTTCCTCGCGGGTGTGGACGGTGCCGGTGGGGTTGTGCGGGCTGCTGAGCAGGTAGACCGCGTGCTGGCCGGCCAGGGCGCGGAACGTGTCGCCGAGACGGTCGAGGTCGATGCGGCCCTCGGGGGTGAGTGGTGACTCGACCACGCGGCGGCCGGCATGTGACACGAAGGCGTAGAACGGGGGATACACGGGGCAGTTCACCACGACCGGATCGCCGGGCTCGCTGATCAGCCGGAGCACTTCGACGATGCCCATCATCACGTCCGGGACGCTCTTGGCGGAATCGGCCGGGAAGCCGTCCCACTGCCAGCGGTCGGTCGCGAAGTCCTTGACGGCGTGAGCGTATGCGTGGCCCGCTGCGTACCCGGTGTCGCCGATCTCGACGGCGTGCTGCAACACCGCGGCGATGGGCTCAGCCAGAGGAACGTCCATCTCCGCGACCCACATGGGCAGGACGTCGGCCGGGTAGTAGTGCCACTTCGCGCTCGTCCGTTCGCGCAGTTGATCGATCGTGAGTTGCTCCAGAGGATTCTGCACCCGCACATTGTGCCGCGGTGCCAGACTCGGGGCATGGACATCGGCATCTACCTCGCCTACGCCCCGTGGATCCCGCTACCGGAGCAACTGCAGCTCGCCCGCGCCGCAGACGAGTTGGGGTTCCACAGTGTGTGGGTCGCTGAGACCTGGGGGCAGGACGCCACCGTGGTCCTCGGGGCACTGGCCGCCACGACCCAGAATGTGCGCCTCGGTGCGGCGATCCTGCAGATCCCCGCGCGTCAGCCGACAACCACCGCCTCGGCGATTTCGACGATCGACCAGATCTCCGGCGGTCGGGCGATGCTGGGTCTGGGCCTGTCCGGCCCCCAGGTGTCGGAGGGGTGGTACGGGGTGCCCTTCGTGTCGCCGCTGGGCCGCACCCGGGAGTACATCGAGATCGTGCGGATGGCGTTGGCGCGCGAGAAGGTCGCGTACGAGGGCAAGCACTGGCAGTTGCCCGCCACAGAGGGTCTGGGCCTGGGCAAGCCCTTGAAGATGATCGGGCGCCCTGTGCAGGAGCGCGTCCCGATCTTCCTCGGAGTGATGGGGGAGAAGACCGTGAAGCAGGCCGGGCAGATCGCGGACGGCTGGCTTCCGGCGTTCTACAGCCCGCAATACGCCGACATGCTCAACGCGCCGCTGCTGGCCGGTATCGAGGCGGCCGGGCGGGCGCGTTCCGACGTGAACATCGCCCCGAGTGTGCCCATCGCGCTGGCGGACACCGTGGAGCAGGCGCGTGACCTGCTGCGCCCGATCCTGACGTTCTACTTCGGGGCGATGGGCGCGAAGGACAGGAACTTCTATATCGAACTGGCCACCCGGTACGGGTTCGGTGACGTGGCGACGCGGTGCCAGGAACTGTTCCTGGCAGGGGACAAGGTCGGGGCCGCGATGTCTCTGACCCCGGAGATCATCGACCTCGCCGCTATCGCCGCGACTCCGGCGACGCTTGAGAGCGAGTTGAGCGCCTACGCGGACGCCGGAGTGGACACGCTGGTGGCACTTCCCTTCGGTGACCGGCCGGCGCTGCTGAAGGTACTGTCCGCGTACCTGCCCTAATCACACGCCACCGTGCTTGGATGAGGCGCGGGGGTCAAGGAGGCTGGAATGGATCGTTCCCATGCCATGGACCACGTGGTCCTGGTCATCTTCGAGAACCGCTCGCTGGACAACCTCCTGGGGCACCTCTACGGCCCCGAGGACGGCAAGACCTTCGACGGTGTCCTCGGCAAGGACCTGAGCAACCCGGTGCCCGAGTGGGCGGAGCACCAACCGCCGGATGGGTCCGGCCAGGTGGCGGTTTTCGTGGGGACGGACATGGACGCACCCAACCCGGACTCCGGTGAGGAGTACTACCACACCAGCACCCAACTCTTCGGCATCCTGGACGAGCACAACCGCTTCGCCGGCGCCGACACGATCGCCGCTCCCTGGAACGCCCCGGCCGAGGGTGCGACACCGACGATGGACGGGTTCGTCGCCGACTACATCTCGTTCTTCACGTGGGAGAAGGGCCGCCAGCCCACCTACGACGAGTACGCGAAGATCATGCAGTGCTACACCCCGGAGCAGGTGCCGGTGCTCAACGGCCTGGCCCGCGAGTTCGGGGTGTTCGACCACTGGTTCTGCGAAGTGCCGTCGCAGACGTTCATGAACCGGTCGTTCTGGACGGCGGCCACGTGCACGCCCCTTCCCACCGGCGGGACCGCCAACTCGCCCATCCAGCACTGGATCAAGGACAACACCGCCGAGACGTTGTTCAACCGTCTCGAGTCGTTGGGCAAGACCTGGAAGGTCTACGTTCTCGACGGTCAGATCCCGCTCACCGGCGTCATCCACTGGCCGGCGCTACGGGATCGTTTCGCCACCAACTTCGTGCCGTTCGAGGAGTTCGAGAAGGACGCCGCCGCAGGGACTTTGCCGGACTTCGCGCTGATCGAGCCGAATCTGCTGCTCGGCCACGGTGACTACCACCCGGCAGCGGGATCGGCGCTGGCGCCAGGTGTCGATCTGCAGGTCGACCCGCCGTCGTCGATCCTGTCGGGGGAGGCCTTCCTGGACCGGCTGTTCACCGCCTACCGGAGCATGCGCTCGGAAACCGGCGCCAACGTCTGGAACACGACCTTGTTCATCGGCTGGGACGAGCCGGGCGGCACATACGACCACGTCCCGCCCGGTCCGGTCCCGGCTCCTGACGCGTCAGCGCCCGCCGGTCAGTTCGACTTCCGTTTCGATCGCTCCGGCTACCGCGTGCCGGCCATCGTGGTGTCGCCGTGGGTCGAGCCCGGGTCGGTGTACAACGAGGAGCACCGGCACACGTCGATGCTGGCAACTTTGCGTGAGCGTTGGGGTCTGGGTGAGCCGTTCACCCAGCGTGACGCGGCGGCCAAGCCCTTCGATTACGTCTTCAGCCGTGAGACGCCTACGGACCCGGATGGTTGGGACGTGCCGAATGCTCAGCCGGCGCCGCCCTACCACGTCGAGTGGGAGAGCAGCGACAAGTCGCTGAGCACCTTGGGCAAGGCGGCGATACCGGGTGTGATCGCGCAGGCCAAGGCGAAGGCGGTGCCGTTGCCCGCTGAGGTCGAGGACCCCAACTTCCATCTCACGACGGAACTCTTCTACGACATCCAGGCGCTGGTGGGTGCTCATTCCTGGCCCCAGATGGGTCCGCAGGGTGCCGACATGGTGGCGCGGATCGAGGACCTGAAGAAGGCGCTGCACGACGCTGCCCAGCCGGAGGGGTGAGGCGAGGAGTCGCCGTATGCCCGACCGGGCGAGGGGGCGTCGGGGCGCGGTGGTCAGGTGGACGGTCGGTAGTTGACCGATCACCTTGACCGCGAGCGTCCAGTGCCGTAGGTTTCGTGCACTTGATCTTGGGAGGACCGCATGGTCTGGGGTGTCGCGCGTCGCCGTTACGTCAGAACTGCTGTGGGTGCCGGAGTTGCCGTGCTCATGGCGTTGCCGCTGACCGGGGTGGTGTCAGCGAGTGCGGCGGTACCCGCGTCCCCTGCCACCGTCGCCCAGGCTGCGCCCGCCGCCGTCCCGACCCCCGGTCCGGTGGACCGGTTCGAGAACCGCCGGGCCATCGGGCGGGAGGGCCTGGTGTTCGCGAACGGCGCGGCGGGCCGCTATGACGTATACCGCCTCAACCTGGAGCAGGAGTACAACTGGGAACGCGACAAGTTGCAGTCCGTCAACCCGCCGAGGATGCTCAGCGACACCAAGGTGCTCGATCACTACAACGGCGGGTTCTCGGATTACCAGTGGAAGACCGTCGAAGCGGATCTGGACATGATCGCCTACCCGGACGGCGTCATGCGACCCTCCCTCGAACCCGGCATCGCCACCGCCGGACGAGGGTATTGCGGGAGCTCACAAGGACCGTTCTGTGTCTTCTGGACGCGGCCGCTGTACGACGCGAACCACAAGCTGGTGGACGATCGCCGCTACACCTACGCCCAAGAGATCCCCAGCACGCCGCGGACCGGCAGTGAGGTGGACATCGTTGCCGGGTCCTTCGGGGATGATCTCGAGAAGTCGCTCGTGGTCGGTTGGGTGGACACCAACGGCGATGTCATGGTCGCTCATGTCTACGCCGAGCGGGGGTTCGTGCTCGGGCGCCCCAACCGTGTCAACAATCTGCAGCTGGCCGGGCCTCCTGTCGCACTGGGCAAAGCGCTGCCTGGGACGAGTCCCCGGCTGGCCGTCGGAGACCTCCAGGGACTCGGATCGGACCAGGTGGCTGTGGTGTGGGCCCCCGACTCCAGCACCTCATCCGACCGCCGGTTCGCGGCCGCATTGGTCGACGTGGACTCGCAACGACAGGTGCGGGTGGCCGTGCCCGCGCAGACGTTCGCGCCACAGCTGTTCGGAAGCAGCGGCGCGCAGGTCAGTCCGGGAGCGGCAGTGCTGCGTGACACCAGGGGGGCCGGACCGGCTACTTACCGGCTCATCGTCGGCCCGGGCATTCAGAACGCGGGGCACCTCGAGGAGTTGAGGGTCAATGGCGCAGCGTTCGAGACGACGCGGAAAATGCTGCTCAGTGACGATGGCGGGATTCTTGCCACGAATAGCTACCGAAGTTGGCATTCCGACATCGAGTCACTCGGTGACATCGATGCCGATGGTCTGGATGATCTCGTGGCGGCTCCCAAACTGCGCAACTACCCGTACGGTTTGCTGGAGGTCATCAGCCTCGGCGACATCCCCGTTCCGGGGGCGAGCCAGGGCTTCCGGGTCCTGGCCTCGGCAGACACCGAACCCACTGTCAATGTGACCGCAGTGGACGCGCGCGCGACGGATGAACAGGCGATAGCGCCTGTACCGGGTCGGATCCGCGTGGACAAACTGCCGCAGATCGGGTTGACCAGTTCCTGGGCGGGGGGATGTCCTTCGGGCCAACGCAAGGCGGTCTACAACCTTCAGAACCTCACCTACAACTCACAGACGGGCAAGTGGAGCATCGGTGCCGGGGTCCAGCAGGACCTCTCCGGATGCAGTGCGCAGGTGCAGATCCCGCAGATCGCCTCATTCGCCGTCGACGGGCGTGCCGAACTCGGCGACCCGGTGCCGGGCCAGTACACAACCCTTGAGCCGGCCGTGATCCTCAACGCCCCGCCGACCCACTTCGACATCCTCGACGGGCGGATGTACGACCCGAACTTCTGCTACGCCGGAAACCAGTACCTGGTGCCGGCGGTGTGCTTCTTCACCTCCGAGTACGAGAAGAAGACCGAGGCGACCACAGAGGTGACCAGCGAGTCGACCGAGGATTGGGCGGTGAGTGCCAAAGCGAGCACCGAGTTCTCCCTGTTCGACGTCGTGGACGTGGAGGCCGAGATCCGCGGCGGTTATGGCGAGAAGTTCAAGAATGTCGACGTCACGACGACGAAGGACACCATCGAGGTCAACGTCAAGGCACGCAACACCGACAAGATCTACGCCATCCGACGCGCCTACGACACCCTCGAGTACCCCATCTACCAGCCTGGTGGTACCGAACCATCCGGCTACGTGTTGACGACGACTCCGCACACCGTCTCCAAGCGATGGATCGACATCAACTCCCCAGACGCGGTGGACCTGAACGTCAACCACCAGCCGGGCAATATTCTGAGCTACCCCGAGGACCTCAGTGAGGCGGAGAACCCGTTCGTCTCGCCGACGGCCAAGGACGACCAGAGTCCGCCGGTGGGCACGTTCGCCCAGCAGGAGTTCGAGCTGTCGGACTTCAGCGATTTCACGTACACGCTCACGCAGGAGAAGGTCACCGCTGAAGAGGCCTCCACCGAGAAGGAGTGGAACGTCGGCGGCACCCTCAAGGGAAGCGGCAACGTCGCCGGGCTGGTCAAGGTCAGCGTCGAGGTGTCGGGGGACTACAAGAACTCCAACCTCTCCAACACCAAGACCACGGTCGGTGACACGACCAAGCTGGCGGCCATCCTGGGTGGCATCGATGAGAGCTTCGGGGAGACCGCCTATACGGTCAAACCCTTCGCGTACTGGAACGAGAGCGCCGCCCTGGTTCTCGACTACGCGGTGAGTCCGGGCATCGCCCCACCGGGTGCTCCGAAGACCTGGTGGCAGCAGGAGTACGGTCGGAAGCCCGACGTCACCCTGAAACTGCCCAGGCTGCTCGACTACGAGAAGCAGGCAGGTATCTCGTCGGACTCCGCACGGTTCATCTCACCGGGCGTGCAGGTGTTCCGGGGACCGTGCTCCCCGAACGATCTGCGTACGCCGACCACTGAGTACGCCAAGCCCGGCGTCCCTCTGTGCCTGCGGGCGCAGGTCGAGAACTACAGCCTGAAGGACCAGCCTGCCGGGGTCTCGGTGGAGTTCTTCGACGCCGATCCTGACGTCGGTGGGGTGTCGATAGGCAAGGCCACGAACCTCGACGCCATCCCTGCGCGCGGTTCCCAGTTCGCGTACCTGGACTGGACGCCCGATGCACGGTACGCGGGGAGCGCGCCGCGCTTGTTCGCCAAGGTGGACTCCGACAACGTCGCTGAGGAGATCCACGAGGACAACAACAAGGGGTACCGCTCGCACCGGATGGCGGCGGACGCGACGCCTGCGCCGCGGGCACCGGAGGACGTCGAGGTCGACCTCACCCCCGGCCGGAAGTTGGACATCCAGTGGTCGGATCCGCTGGAGCCCGTGCAGCCGAACGGTCACGAGTGGCGGGTGGTCGCGTACCCGGACGACGGCTCGTCTCCGATCGAACAGACGTTGCCCGGCACTCAGAGCGGCGCGTCCTTCAGCGACGTCGCGCCGGGTAGGTACCGCGTGGTCGTGTTCTCAGTCTCCGGGGGAACCTCATCGCCGGCATCGCACCCGTCCGAGCCGATCGACGTCGCCACCGAAGCGCCCAATGCGCCGTCCAATGTGACGGGCACAGCCGGGGACGGATCCGTCGGTCTGCAGTGGGATCCGCCCACAGCAACCGGCGGTGCGCCGATCGACAGTTACCGCATCCGGGAATACCGAGCGCCCGGTGAGACTTACCCTGAGTCGCTGATCGACACGACGGTCACGGGTACGACCACCGCGATGACCTTGTCCGGGCTCACCAACGGACGCCCCTACCGATTCACCGTGCAGGCCGTTAACGGTGCAGCGCCGGGCGACCAGTCTTCGCCGAGTGCGCCGGTCACGCCGCTGGGTGTGCCGGAGAAGGTCACGAACGTGAAGGCCGCGCGAGGAGGTCCGGGGGAGGCGGAAGTCACCTGGAACCCACCGGCCGCGTCGCCTGCCCGGGCCGACGTCAGCTCTTACGAGGTCGCCGTGTCGCCCGGTGGCTCGCTGACCCAGTTCCCGGGCGATGTGAAGAAGGCCACGATGACCGGACTCCAGACCGGGGTCACTTACACCTTCACCGTGCGGCCGATCAGTGCCACGGGGCAAGGCCCCGAGTCCGACGAGAGCAACCCTTTGACGTTGCCGGACGCACCGAGCGTGCCACGCAACGTCCGAGCCGCGGCGGGCGCCGAGCCTGGCACTGCTGTGGTGACCTGGATCCCGCCAGCAAACAACGGTGGGGTTCCCATGGACAGCTACCGCGTATGTCTGGTGGACGGCGCATGTCAGGACGAGTCCGGAACCAGCCAACGATCCGTGTTCTCTGGGCTGGCCACGAGTACCCCGCTCGTCTTCACGGTGACTGGTCGCAACGAAGCAGGACTCGATTCGCCACCTGCCACCAGTCCTGAGGTCGCACTGGCGGCGGCGCCCGACATCGCTATCTTGCGCGGACCCCAAGAGGGCTCGTTCACCAGCCCGGAGGCGACCATCGAGTTCGCCACGTCCATCGACGAAAGTGCCGTGACATGCTTCATCGACGGTGTCGGTCAGGCGTGTTCGTCGCCGCTTCGCCTCACAGGTCTCAGCGACGGCAAGCACACCTTCCGGGCGAAGGCCCAAGGGCAGGGAGGCACGGCCTCGACGCCGCTGCTGTCCTGGAATGTGGACAGCCAGGACCCGAAGGCGTCGATCGACGATCTGCCGGCCGTCGCACGCAAGGGCATCCCGAGGTTGCGCTACTCGGGCAGCGACCGCGGTGGATCGGGTCTTGCGTCGTACCAGATCCGGACTCGTGAGATTGGCGTGCTTGGCAACTTCGGCGACCCTGTCATCATCAACGACCCGAACTCGGCATCGGAGCGTACGCGCCGACTGGGGTTGGAGCGTGGCAAGACCGCGTGTGCGAGTGTCCGCGCGGTTGACGGCGTCGGTAACTGGTCTTCGTGGTCGGATTGGAGTTGTGTGACCCGTCCGCTCGATCAAGCGTCATTGAAGGCGACCGGGCGCTGGTCGCAGGTGAAGGGCAGGTTCTTCTCGCAGAAGAAGGCGCTCAAAGCCGTCGACTACCGTTCGGCGCTCTCGATCCGGATCGGACGCAGTGAGGCGGTGTCGGTGACGGCCGTCGCGTGCCGCGACTGCGGCCGCCTCGAGGTCAGGCATCGGGGACAACTCCTCAAGGTCATCGACCTCTCCGAAGCCGGCGCCGACAACGTGGGGACCGCAGCGGGAAGGCACGCGAAGGAGTTCTCGGTGGATTGGCCGGAGTCCGCACGCGGCTATCTGCGACTGGTGTCACTGGGAGGAGGACCCGTCATCATCGATGGGGTGACGGTCCAAAGGCGCCGATAGCGGCTCGGGTGGGTGACCACAGCGGCGGTGGCGTGTGGGTGTTCAGCCGGCGCGTCGCGTGGGCACCCCCGGGCTGCGCGCGAAGACCCGGGCCTGCGGTCGAACGGCTGTGGCGTAGGTGGCGGTCGAGCCTCGCCTGGCCAGCACCGCGAGTGCGTCCTTGAGGGTTCGCATGATGGTCGACTTCGTCACCGTGGAGCCGGCCATCCTCTCCTTGAGCTCCACCGGCGCGGCGACCGCGGTGGTGTACCCGGCAGTGGACGCCGCCACGAAGAGTTCGAGGTCGAAGGCGAAACGGGTCTCCCGAAGCCTTGGCAGGACGTCGGCCATGACCTCCCGGCGCAGGAGTTTGCAGCCGGTCTGGGTGTCGTTGACACCGAGACCGAACAGCGTTCCCACCAGTGTGGAGAAGCCGAACGACACCAATTTGCGTAGGGGAGACGACGCCGAGATGGATCCGGAGTGCTTCTTGTTGGCGTAGACCATGTCCGCACCGGTCTCCCGGCCGATCTTCAAGTACTCGACGAGGTGCGCGGGGTCGATGTCGCCGTCGGAGTCGACGAACCCGACCCATGATCCGCGGGCTCGCGAGAAGCCCGCATGCAGCGCACCGCCTTTGCCGCGGTTCTCCGGCAACTCGACGACGCGCACCTCGGGGGGTGTGCCCTCCAGCGTGGCCATGGAGCCGTCGGTCGATCCGTCCGACACGACGATGAGTTCGTAGCCGATGTCGTCGTCCTGCATGACCTGCACAAGCCGGTCCACCGCCGGCCGCAGCGCGTCGCCGGGGTTGTAGGCAGGCATCACCACGGTGATCTCGATGCCACGGTTGGCCGGCATCCACAGCCGTGAACTCTCCGACCAGACCGGACGATCCGGATCTGGCTTGTCCTTCAGCAGTGATCGGCCGACCAGGCTGGCGGGCACCACCACCACTTTGCGCACGGTCTCAACGAACGCCTTCCCGACGTCGGCTGCAAAGGATGACGAGGACTTGCCCATGTGACCAGCCTGCTGCGTCCAGGAGCCTGTTGCCCGACGAGTGGACGCGCTTTCCATGCCCGGTTGCCAATAGGATCGCTGCGTGGCTCCTGAGGACGATGTTTTCACCTCCCAGCCCTCGATCCTGGTGGTGGACGACGACCCGGTGCTGACCATGTTGATCGGGGGCATCCTGGCGCAGACCGGCAAGATCCACACCGCACGGTCGGGTGCTGAGGGACTCGAGATGGCACGCGATCTGGTGCCCGACCTGATCCTGCTGGACGTGCAGATGCCCGGACAGGACGGGTTCGACGTCATCAGCGAGTTGAAGATGGATCCCGGTCTGCGGCACATCCCGGTCATCTTCATCACCGGTGAGGTGATCCCGGAGATCGAGTCCCACTGTCTTGAGGCCGGTGGTGCCGACTACATCGCCAAGCCGGTCACGCCCAGGGTGCTGCAGGCCCGCGCGCGCACCCACCTGCTGCTCAAGCAGCAAGCCGACATGCTGGCCGACCTCTCGTATCTCGACACCATGACCGGTGCGATCAATGTCGGGGCGTTCGAGCAGCAGTTGGACTCCGAATGCAGCCGGGCGGCGCTGTATGGAAGACCGGTGTCGCTGCTGCTGGTGGACATCGACTCCTTCGGGGCCTACAACCAGACCTACGGTTTCGCAGCCGGGGACGATGTCCTCGTCGCTGTGGCCAAGGCAGCCAAGTCCGCGGCCGTGCGCCCGGGCGATCTCGTCGGTCGGACCAGCGGCCACCAGTTCGAGGTGCTGCTGCCCGAAGTCGGCGCCACGGAGGCAGCCCGGGCCGCGGACGGTATCCGCGTGGCAGTCGAGCAGCTCGGCCTGCGTAACAGCGGTTCGAAATCCGGCGATCTCGTCACCGTGAGTATCGGAGTGGCCTCGGCCGTCGCGGGCACGGATGCCGCGGCCCTGCGCAGAGCAGCCGGAACAGCGCTGGCGGTCGCGCAAGGCTCAGGCGGCAACCGCGTGAACGTCGCCGACCCCATGTGACGCAGTGTCGACGGCGCTGAACGCTCGACGTGGCGCGATTTCGGCCAGTGATCGAATCCGTGCGCAGTTCGGTAATCCGTGAGTGTCGCGGATGCTCCCGAGCGCTCCCGGATCGCCGAAGTGCTCACGGATTCGGCGGTGACACCGTCGCGACGTGTTCCACATCGGACTGAACTCGGCCTCCCGCCTTCCCGGTCCTTAGGATCGAGATGTGGGACTTCGCGAATCCAACATCGACCAACTCAAGGGCGGCATCTTCGATGTCTTGATCGTCGGGGGAGGCATCAACGGCGCGGTCTCGGCCGCCGCTCTCGCCTCCCGGGGCGCGCGGGTGGCGGTGATCGACCGTGGGGACTTCGCGGCGTTCACCTCGGAGGAGTCGAGCAACCTGGTGTGGGGCGGGTTCAAGTACCTGGAGAACTATGAGATCGGCCTGGTGCGCAACCTGTGCAAGTCCCGAAACCACCTGATCAAGGCCTATCCGGCCAATCTCAAGGAGATCCGCTTCATGGCGGCGCTCGACGAGAACTCGCCGTACTCGCCGGCCTTCGCAGGACTTGGGGCGACCGCGTACTGGGTGATCGGCAACGGGTTCACCAAGCCGCCGAAGGTGCTCAGCCGGGAGACCATCGCCGAGCGGGAACCCATCGTGCGCACCGACAACCTGCTGGGTGGGATCGAGTACTCCGACGCGTACATCGTCGACAACGACTCCCGCTTCGTGTTCGGGTTCGTGCGTTCGGCGCTGAACTCCGGGGCCACCTGCGCCAACTACGTCTCCTTCGAGTCGGCTCGGCGCGAAGGTGGGCGCTGGCACGTGCAGTTGCGCGACACGGACACCGGTGAGGAGTTCACGGCGACGACGAAGATCATTATCAACGCCGCCGGTCCGTTCGTCGACCCGATCAATGCCGCGCATGGCATCACCACCAAGCACAAGATCGTGTTCTCCAAGGGAATCCACCTGATCGTCCCGCGGTTGGCGAAGCAGGAGCGGGTGCTGGCGTTCTTCGACGACACCCAGCGGCTGTTCTACGTGATCCCCATGGGCCCGCGGTCCATGATCGGGACGACCGACGAACGCGTGACCGATCCGGTCACGGACGTCACCGACGAGGACCGTGACTTCCTGCTCAACCAGATCAACGAGCGTCTGGACCTGCAGACACCGTTGACCCCGCGCGACATCATCTCCACCCGCAGTGGCGTGCGGCCACTGGTCGTCGAGACGGACAACACCACCTCCGATCAGACCGATTGGACGTCGCTGTCCCGCAAGCACGCGATCGAGGTCGACGCCGTGCGGGCGTGGGTGACGGTGTTCGGCGGCAAACTGACCGACTGCGTGAACATCGGCAACGAGGTGAGCGCGCTGGTGAAGAAACTCGGGATCCCGCTGACCAAGGACAAGAAGTCCTGGTACGGCGAACCCCCGAAGGCCACACGGGACGAGTACTTCCGGCAGGCCAGGCTCATGGGGCTGGACCGGCTCACGACCCGGGCGAGTTTCGAGACCCTCTCGACGCGGCTGTGGCGGCGTTACGGGCTGCGCGCGTTCGCCATGCTGGAGGCCATGCGCGACGACCCGAGCATGGCCGACGACGTCATCGAGGACGCCGACTACGTGCGCGTGGAACTGCACTACGCCGCGAAGACCGAGATGATCACCAAACTCGACGACTTCCTGCGCCGCCGCAGCAAGATCGCGCTCGTACTCGACTACGACGAGGTCCGGGAGGCCGACGGTATCCACGAGGCCTGCGAGCTGCTGTTCGGAGAGGACGCCCAGCGCCGTTTCGACGAGTACTTCACCGACGAGCGCCGCGAGCAGTTGCAGGGGTACCGGGAGCCCAGCGCGTCGTTCCCGCGCGGCTGACGGCCGCGGGCATTCTGGATCCCCGATCGGCAGAGGCTGTCGGGCGGTGCGGGCATTGAGGTGCCACATGGTGGCGGGATCGACGGCTACGGGTCCTCGAGACTGGTGCGAAGGACCTTCCCGCGGGGGCTGATCCACTCCAGGGAGGCGTCGGGCAACATCCGCACACGCCACGGGGTGTGGGTCTTGAGCCGGTGGTGGTATCTGCACAGGGTCGCGAGGTTGCCGTCGTGTGTGCTGCCCGCCGGGTATGGGATCACGTGGTCCAGGTCGCAGTGCACCGCGGGGCGGCGGCATCCGGGGAAGCGACAGTGCCGATCGCGGGTGCGAACCCAGCGTGCCAGCCCGGGGGCCGGACGGTAGCCGGGGGACTCGGGGACCGGGGTCACATCGATCCGCTCGGCGCCGCCACACAGCTCGGCGGCATGGCTGGGGCTCAGCGGGCCGTGTCCGACGAGTTCTGGTCCGGCGGGGGTGACGAGCACCTGCACGGGTACGGGCTGGCCGACGTCCAAACCGGTCACAAGGGCGACGAACGCGTCTGCGCGGGCGGCGTCCTGTCCGCCCTCAATGTTCGCCGCCACTGCGACGAGGGCGTTCCAGCAGGCCTGGGCCTCCTCAGCGGTCAGATAGGCCCCGATGGTGGCCATGCCGTCTCGCTCGGGATCGAGCCATACGCGACGCTTGCGCTCGGCCGTCTTGCGTCGGCGCTGCACTGCCTCCGGATCGATCGCGGCCACCCGCCGGGTCAGCCAGGCCCGCAGTTGCGCCCGGGTGTGGCGCCCGGCGTAGGTAACCGCTTCGCTGACCAGCGGTACGCGGTCGGCCGGATCGAGTTCGCACGTGCCCAAGGCGATCTCCTGCACCTTCGGCAGATCCAGGCGGCCTGTCTGCAATGCGTCCAGCAGTTCGGGGAGTTCGCTGCAGACCTCGGCGGCCAGATCGAGTCTGCGGGCGGCCGCTCCCGTGGACCAGGACAGTGTGGTGGCCACCTCGGCCGGTGCCGGATCGACCAAGGCTCCGGTGGGGTCCAGGTACTCCGGCTGTTCGCGCGCCGCCTCGTTCAAAGCCTCCAACTGGCGGGCGTGGGCCCAGGCGATCACGTGCTCGGAAGCCGCCACGACCGCCATCGGGTCGGCTCCAGGTAGCAGCATCGTCTCCACCGCTGCTGTCACCGACTCATCCATGTTCGAACGCTACGCGGGGGGTCTGACAAGTTTCGTCGAGCGCAGGTCTGTTGGGGGACATGCGTGATCGACACAAGATGCGAGGTGCGCACTCAAGTTGGTGGACGAGCCACCGTGACTTTTCTGCTCGATGTGAACGTGCTCGTCAGCCAGGGGTGCCGATGGTGCCGTGCTGCTCCTAGGTCCCGCCGGAGAGCTCAGACTGCCCCAGCGTCGTAGTCCCGCGGGACCACGATCATCGGGACAGGCAGCACTCGCATCATTTTGGTCGCCGTGCGTCCCAGGAAGAGTCGCCGCGGCTGAGCCAGCCTGCTCGACCCCACCATGACGATCTCGCTGGGGGAGATCTCCAGCGCATTGATCGCCTCCGGCAGGGTGCTGCCGTGCCCGACCACGGTGGTCACAGGGCATTCGGCGGGGATCTGCTCCTGGGCCTTCTGCGCGATCGTCGAGATGTGGAGTTCGGCGAGTTCGCTCCACTCCCGGCGTCGTTCCTCGGACCCGTCCTCCCCGACGGCGACGAGCGACATCAGGCGCAGGGGGACCTTCCATTCGCAGGCGGCTTGAATGGCGAACTTGACGAGTACCTCGTGGCCCTCTCGGACGCCGGTGGCGCAGGTGATCCGGGTGATGGCCGGCTGTGGCTCGTATTCGGCCGGTGTCAGCGCGACCGGCACCGAGGCGGAATGCAGCAGCGCATCGGCGATGCTGCCGAGGCGGACGTGGTGGGACGTGCCGACCACGATCATTCCCGCGTCGCCGCCCTCGCCGGGTTCGTCCGCCTTGGCCATGAGTCCCTCACTGATGGACTCGGCGTTCACGAGGTGTCCTTCGGTCGCCACATCCCCTGGAACCTGCGCGAGGCCGTCGGCGAGCCATTCTTCGGCCTGTCTGCGCAGTTCGGTGTTGTATGCGTGGTCGGGGGAGTACATGTGGAAGGTCGGCGTGTCGTCAGGCAGTACCACTACCAGGTCGAGGTGAGCCCCCGACGACCGGGCAAGTGTGGACGCCAGATTGATTGCGTCGATTCCGCGTTGCTGGGGTCCGTAGCCCACGATGTACCTCATGGATCCGTAATCTAGCCCTCCGAGGCCCTATGTTGAGGCGGTAGGAAATCCACCAGGTGACAGGGAGTCCCACATGACCGCCGAGGGCACGACGAGCGCAGGCTCTGAAACGGGTAGTTCCTCCCACCTGGTCAGGACCTTGGGCCTGTGGGCCATCGTCGGGCTCGGACTCGGATACATGACGCCGACGGTCGTGTTCGACACGTTCGGGATCGTCTCCGCGGAGACCGGCGGGGTCGTGCCCACGTCGTACCTCATGGCTCTCGTCGTGATGATGTTCACGGCCATCAGCTACGGACGCATGACCAGGGTCTTCCCGTCTGCAGGCTCGGCCTACACCTACACCTCCGCGACCATGAGTCCGAATCTGGGATTCCTGATCGGCTGGGCCGCGCTGCTGGACTACTTGTTGCTGCCACTGGTCAATGCGCTCATCATCCGCAGTTACATGTACTCCTTCTTCCCCGGTGCGCCGGAGTGGATCTGGGTCGTCATCTACGTGGCGGTGATCACCACCATGGTCGTGGTCAGCATGACCAACACGTCGCGCGTGAACATGATCCTGGTGACCTTCTGCCTAGTGCTGATCGGCGTCTTCTTCCTGCTGTCGGTCAGAGCGTTGATGAACGGTGTTGGCAACGGCACGATCTTCTCGATGGATCCCGCCTGGCACGAGGGTGTCCATCTCGGCCTGGTGATCACAGGCGCGACCATCGTGGCCTTCTCGTTCATCGGTTTCGACGCCATCACGATGTACACCGAGGAGGCGAAGGAGCCCTCCCTCGTTCCCCGGGCGATCCTGCTCGCGCTGCTCATCGGTGGCGGCATCTTCTTCGTCTCGGCCTGGTTCACGCAGTCGATGTTCCCCGACGTCGCCAATTTCAGCGAGGAGTCGCTGGAGAACAGTGCGCTGCCGGAGATCGCCTTCAACGTCGGCGGGCAATTGTTCAAGATCCTGCTGACATCGGCCGCGTTCGCAGCCACCATGGCGTCGAGCCTGGCGTCGCACTCCTCGGTCTCGCGGCTGTTGTACGTGATGGGACGCAACGGCCGCGGGCCGATCTCACGGTTCTTCGGCTACGTGCACCCCACCTTCCACACCCCTGCCTACGCCATCGTCTTCGTCGGGCTGGTCTCGCTTCTGGCGATAGCCTTCAATCTCGATTTCGTCGCCTCGCTGATCAACTTCGGGGCGCTGATCGCATTCACGTTCGTCAACCTGACCGTGATCGCGTATTTCGCCTTCCGGCAGCGTGAGGTGCACTCGCCGCGGGACATCTGGCGCAACATCGTTCTGCCGGGCATCGGTGTGATGCTGACCGTTCTGCTCTGGGTCTACCTCTCGGCCGAATCGACCCGCTACGGCATCATCTGGTTCGCCATCGGCGTCGTCGTGCTGCTGTGGATCACACGTTTCCTGCGCAAGCCGATGACCATCCACCTGGGTGAGGACGTACCCGAGACCCCGGTGGAGCCGAAGGCCGACTGACAGCGGCGGCGCGTTGACGCAGCCGCGGTGACCCGACAGTCGCGGCCTATGCTGGATCGGGGCAGGGGAGGGTCGATGAGGACCATGGTTGGTGCCGTCGCAGCAGCGTTGGCGATCGGAGTCGTGGGTGCTGCACCGGTCGAAGCCGCGCCGTGTACGTACACCTACAACGAGTACGGCTATCCGCAGTGGTCGGATACCTGTGGGACAGGGATGGCGCCCGGTCGCATCGGCCCGCTGAGGATGGGTGTGACCACGGTCGCCCGGGCGCGCAGCCTGGGTTATCTGGCCCGGAATCGGGCGTGCGGCGATCGACTGGACGGCGTCGGTGCGTTCTCGAACTGGCGGCGTGGGGACGGGAAGGTCCTAGCCTGGACGGGCGACAGAACGACGCGTGGCCTCAGCGCGACGGACTCCGTGCGCACAGCCAAGCGGAAATACCCGCGGCTGACCAGGACGGGTTTCCTCAAGAACCCCTACGTCGCGGGCGCGGGCTGGAGGATCTACTCCGTGGCCAAGAAGGCGGGCTGGCTCGACCTTTACAAGTACACCGGCACGGAGTCCTACGACTTTCTTGCCGTGCGGGCGAAGTCCCTCAAGAAACCCGTCAAGGACTGGGCGCTGGACGGCTGCTGACCTTTGACCGGACCACGGCTTCCGGCCGCGGGTGGTCACCGCTCATCCCGGTTAGAGATCGGCATGTTGGTGAGAGATATGGCACTCCGGTTAGTCCTATACGGCCGTGGGACTCTAACCAACCTGCCGCCGCCTAACCAAGATGCCGATCTCTAACCGGACTGTCCAAGGACGTGGCTGACAACGGGCCGACATCGGGAGTGTCAAGCACCGCCGCAACCGCCCCTGGGCCAAGGCCACGGTCGAACGCCTCCACGACACCCTGATCCACGAACGGGCCCACGCCACCCATCACCGCGAGCCACGTGACCAACCTGTCTGGACAGAACGCCTTGGCGACGGGACCGGAAGTAGCATCGCGCAATGGATTCGTTTCTGGGTCAGGTCCTGTTGCTGCCGTACGACTTCCCCGCTCAGGGGGTCATGTACTGCGAAGGTCAGGTGCTCGCGATCCGCGACCACGTGTCGTTGTTCAGTCTTCTGGGAGCGCGGTTCGGCGGTGACGGTGTGACCACCTTCGCCCTGCCCGATCTCACGGGCAAGGAACCGGCCGACGGCCTGCGCTATTGCATCGTGATGCACGGCTCATACCCGGCCCGTCCCTGACGTCGTACCCCCGCCGAGCACACGTGGTGCGGGGCAGTCGCGCCGAGGCCCCCGCCGGACGTGTCACTGCCGACACGCGACGGGGGCCCCTGCCTCCACCTCGGCACTACCGCACCAGACGGACCTTGTACACGTGGCTACGCGCCGCGAGTTGCGTCCCGTTCTGGGCAACGGTTGCGAACACCGATCCGGCCTTGTGCATGTGCATCCGGGTGCGGAACTTGCCGCGAGCGTTCGTCCGTACCGTCTTCATCACACGCGGGCCCTTCTCGGTACCCACGGGGTTGAACCACAAGGTGACGCGGGTCCGGCTACGCACCTTCTTGCCGTGCTGCTTGCCGTAGACCTCGCCGAAAGCGCGGACCTGGATGCGGTTGTTCGCCTTGACGCGGATCTTCAAGCGCAACTTCCGGTTCATGCGCTTCGTGGCTTGGTCGCCACCCTTGTCCCCGGGCACTACAACCACATCGTCCTTGGCGACGGTGGGATCCTTCACCTTCGGAGTTGCGACCACAGTGCCTGCGTCGCCCGTACCACTGGGTGTGACAGCGGCAACGGAGAACTCGTACGGCTCACCACCGGTGAGTCCGAGATACGTGGTCTCCAGCGACTGGTCGGCCGGCACGCGGATCTCCGGCAGTGCGCTGCCATCGGCAAGCCGGATCCCGTTCACCACGTAGTCGGTGATCGGCCCGGAACCTGCGGAGGCCGGCGCCTTCCAGGTCAGCGCCATGGCCTCATCCCCGCGTGTCGCCGTAAGATCCAGCGGCCTGGTGGGCAGGCTCTCGTCGTAACTGAGGCCGACATCGATGTAGGTGAGATTGTGCTCGGGCACCAGCACCGCCACGTTGCCCTGCGGCGCCCCGCCCTTGTCCGATCCACCTTCCGCGGCTTCGATGGCGGTTTCCTCTTCGCCTTCCGCCGGCTGCAGGATCGACGTGGCTTCAGTGAAGTCCGCACCAGAGTCGGGTTTCAGGCTGAACGTGAGGCGGTACAGTCCCGCATTCACGGCCTTGGTGGGCCAGTTGAACCCATAGGTCATTCCACCGCTGACAGTGACCTCGGCACCGTAGCCACCCGGTCCGTCGAGGACCTCGCCCACGCACTTCACGACACCGTCATCGGTCCAGCTCCGGGTGTCCGGATCCCAGGACAACGACGAGGCCTTGTCGATGCGCTCGATCGTCAGGCAGGCCTGTGATGTGTAGACGATCGCTTGGTCGCTCTGGGCTGCCACCGCGTGCCACACGGAGGCATCCGGGACGGCCATGACGCCCCACTGCTCGTCCTGGCCCTGACCGCCGACCTTCATCATCGTGTAGCCGGTCATGCCCGTCGCGTCGGCGGTATCCGCAGGTTCTGGATCGGTGAGTCCGGACACGTCCTGCAGCATCTTCGTCTCAACGCGGACATGCATCCCCGTGCGCCAGTCCTTGGCCTCGAGGTTGTCTCCCCAGTCCACGTAGGTGATGGGCAGCTTGCCTTGATCCGTGATCGGCAGTCCGGGAATCGCCGATGCGTCGGCGTTCTCCGACTGCCACTCGTTCAAGGTCTTCTGTAGGAACAGATCCACCCCGTCGATCACCACGTGCGCTGCGGGGTCGGAATCCAGCGTCAGATCCTCGGTCTGCGGTCCTGAGCCGCGCAGCACGGGACGTACACCGACGTCGGCCGTTTCCGCCCAGAGCACGGGTGCAGCGAGGTTGTTGCCCGGCAGCGTGTCTTCGCCACCACCAGGTGCCATGGGAACCACCGCAGCGGCTGCGGGCGCCGAGGCGAGAACCAGTGCCGCCGTTCCCGCGACTGATGCTGCCCGACGGATTACTTCATTGCGCCATCGCATGGTTTTCTCCTTCCCTCCCGGGTGGCTGGCTTTGTGGTGACTGTGCGTTCGCGCACCTCGGCCTTTCGACCGATGCGACCTCGCCCATACCGTCAGTCGCCCCCCTCTCCTTGCGATTTCACAGTCACACCCGGTCACGAACGATGCGTGGAGGGCGTGTGGAGATGGTGTGGAGGTGTGGGGATCCGGGGGTCGCCGCAGTGAGGCCCCCCTCACCTGTCTTTCAATGGAAGGGTGAGAACGATCTTGGTCGTGGAGGACGAACGCGATCTTCGTGACCTCCTGCGCCGCTACTTGGAGCGGGCGGGATTTGCCGTTCTGGCGACCGGATCCGGAGCTGAGGCGCTCACCCTGGTGTCCCGGCAGGCGGCCGATCTGGTGGTTCTGGACCTGGGTCTTCCGGACCTCGACGGGACGGAGGTCCTGAGGCTGGCCACGCCGGCCATACCCGTCATCGTGCTTACGGCACGGTCCTCGGCCGACGATCGGATCCGGGGTCTTCAACTGGGCGCCGACGACTACGTGACCAAACCGTTCAGCCCCACCGAGTTGGTGCTACGGGTGAAGGCCGTGTTGTCGCGCGGACGCTTCAGCGAACCGCGCCCGGTTGCCCGCAGTTACTGCAACGGCCGACTGGTGATCGATGAGCGCGAGCACGAGGCCCGGTTCGACGGCGATCCCATCCATCTGACCATCAGTGAGTGGGAGTTGTTGCTGTCATTGGCGAACGCCCCGATGCGGGTGTTCTCCCGTCTGGAGTTGGTCAACCGTATTCATGGCTACGAATTCCAGGGCTACGAACGCAGTATCGACTCCCATGTGAAGAACCTTCGGCACAAACTGGGAGACGCCGGTGACGAGGTGATCCAGACGGTCGTCGGCGTGGGGTATCGGTTGGGGTGTACGGCCGATGACTCGTAGATCCGGACTCGGAGTCCTCGGACGCCGCCTGCTGGCGGCCTTCATGGTCGTGGCCACCGCCTCTGTCGGAGTCTTCGCGTTCGTCGCGGTCATGGGTCTGGATCTGGAGGTCAATGCCGAGCGGCTTCGGGTCCAGCAGGACATCGCCTCGCACACGGCAGCAACCGCGGCTGTGGTCTACCGGCAGGCGGGTGGGTGGGCTGAGGCGGATCTCGACCATGCCTACGCGGTGGCCGACGGCGCCGGCGCCTCCTTGGTGGTGACGGATGCCTCCGGCGATGTGGTGGCGCAACAGGGTGTCTCAGAGCAGCATTCTGGTCCCGTCTCACCCACACGAGCCATCGATCATCCGGTGATCGTCGATGGCGAACGAGTGGGCACAGTCTCGCTCTCGTTCAAGCGACCGGCCACGTCCGCCCTGTCCCGCAGCAGTATCGGTTGGCTGCTCGGGGCTGCCGTTGTCGCCTTGGGGTTGGCAGCAGTGGTCGCAGTGCTCATGGCCCGACAGATCACCCGGCCGGTCACCCAGATCAGCGAGGTGGGCCGCCGATTCGCAGCAGGGGATCACGCCGCCCGCGCGCACGTCGAGGCAACGGGCGAGATCGGCGAACTGGCCCGGACGATGAACGATGCCGCGGACGCCGTTCTCGCCGCGGAGCAAGCCCGTCTCAACATCGCCGCCGATGTCGCGCATGAACTGCGCACTCCGCTTGCCGCGCTGCAGGCCGGACTCGAGGAGATGCGGGACGGGCTGATGCCGGCGGATCCGGCTGCGCTCGGCCGACTGCACGACCAGGCCACCCGGATGGGGAGGGTGGTCGGGGAATTGGCGGCGCTCTCGTCGGCGGAAGCCGCCCCGCGGGTCACCGACAGCACCAGAATCGTGGATCTCGCCGCTGTCGCCGAGGCGGAGATGGCCTCCCGGCAGTCGCACATGCACTGCGCGGGACTCGAGTTGGTCGGCGACCTGCACAGCACGCTGGTGCGGGCTGATGAGGATCGACTCCATGAGATCATCGGCAACCTGCTGGCGAATGCCGCCCAATACTGCAGGGCGGGTGATCACGTCGCCGTCACCGTGCGGCAGCAGGACGACCGGGCGATGCTGCAGGTGTCTGACACGGGTCCGGGCATCCCGGCCGATGAACTGCCCCACGTGTTCGAGCGCTTCTGGCGCGGCTCCCGCGAATCCGGCACGGCGGGAAGTGGTCTTGGGCTTGCGATCGTCAGGGCGCTGGTCACGGCGTACGACGGCAACGTCACCGTTGCGTCAACGCCCGGTGCGGGGGCGGTGTTCAGCATCGACCTCCCGGTGGCCCGGCCGGTCGGTGTGATCCACAGCGGCGTGTGACCGGCGTATCCGCCGGTCACCGTCGTCGCTTGGTGTCGATCCGCTCGTCGGGGACCGGACGGTTGATGGTGACAGGCCGATCGCCCAGCGGCTGTGCCGCGAGTGGTGCAGTCCGCGCAAACTGTGTGGGTTCGGTGAAGTGTCGACCCGAGCCCCATGCCACGCTCACGCAGCAGATGAACTGTGGCTCTCGACTCCGCCCTTGATGGCCGCCAGCATGCCATTCATCTTCTTGGACATCATCAGTGCGCTGACCGACTCGAGCGGGCCCTGCCACCACGGGAGATCCTTTTCGAGAACGTCCATGGTCAAGGACGTTCCTCCGTCATCGGGCGCGAACCGCCAGGTGAAGATAGGACCGTTCGCGACGTCCATGGTCCGCCCCGCAAAGCGCACCTTCCCGTGCGCCTTGCTGACGATCCGTTCGTTCGGAACGAACTCGGTGAACTCCCGCTCGATATGTTCCACCATCATTCCTTTGATGAACCTACCCACGATGTGAACCTGGGTGCCGACCCCGTCGGGTGTCATCGTGACGTCTGTGACTTCGAGTTCTGGCCACCCCTCGAACAGGTGGCGCGGGTCGCGGCAGTACGCGAACACCTGATCCACTGGAGCGATGATCGTTGTGTGGTAACTGCGAGTGAAATCCGACATCATGGCCTCCTTTCGAGACCTGGTGGGGAGATCCCCACAGTTCAATTCTAGGCCCGACGTGCGACGGCCGACAGCCTCCCGCGGCCTTCAGACTGATGAGTCGGGTCAGCGCTGCCGCCACCGCTTCCATGTCGCGGTGCCTTCGGCGCGCACCTTGCCGTCGCACCACAAGCTGACCTCCACGAGCATCGCCGACTCGTCCACGCCGGCGAGCCGGGCACGCAGTTCGGAGGTCTGGTTCAAGGGAGTCGGCCGAAGATACTTGACCTCCAGGCCCGCCGTCACGAACGGCAGCAACGAGTCTCCGGTCACTAGGCCCAACCGCTGCGCTTCGAGGACCATGGGCGTCGCACTGTGACAATCCAGAACGGTGCAGATGATCCCTCCGTTCAGGAATCCCAAGCCGTTGTCGTGTTCGGGCCATGGTGTGAACTCAGCGATCGTGCCGGTCTCGGCCTCGTAGCTGCGCAACTGGAGGCCCTTGGGGTTGGCCGGACCACAGCCGAAGCAGCGCATGTCGGGGAAGTAGCGCTCCTGAATGCTGCGACCAGAAGCGGTGTCACTCACGCAAGCAGGGTAACCACCGGTTGGACCTGGCGTGGGCGCCGCCTGCCGGACTAGGCTCGCGCCA
This sequence comes from Actinomycetota bacterium, assembly GCA_020636995.1. Classification (GTDB taxonomy): domain Bacteria; phylum Actinomycetota; class Actinomycetes; order S36-B12; family UBA10799; genus JADKAV01. Next base: position 409,784 of record JACJWU010000002.1, read on the forward strand.
TCATCCTCGACGGTAGGAGACTCCCGTGACCGCGACCGGCGCCGCAACGCCCCCGCCCTCGATCTTCCTCGACGACGACGTCACGTTCTGGTCCGCCGACCGACCAGACGCCCCGGCCATGACCTACCTTTCGCGCACCTGGACCTGGTCGCAGTTCGATGACCGCATCGGGCGGGTCGCCTCCGCCCTGGCCGCCGCCGGCGTCGGCCGCGGCGATGTTGTCGGCTTCCTCGACAAGAATCACCCGGCGTGCACCGAGGTGATGCTCGCCTGCTCGCGACTGGGCGCGGCACTGGCGATCTTCAACTGGCGATCGGCGGGGGAGGAGTTGGACTACGCGATCAACGACTCGGGCGCCCGTTTGTTGGTGGTCGGCACCGAGTTGATGCCGACGATCGAGAGCATCCGCGACTCGCTGTCCGGTGTGGGCACCGTCGTGGAGGTGACGCCGGAGGGCGGCGATGAGGACCCGTACGAGACGTGGCTCCAGCAGTACGAACCGTCTGGCCGTCGCGACGAGGTGCGCCCCGAGGACCCCGCGTTGGTGATGTACAGTTCCGGCACCACCGGCCGTCCCAAGGGCGTGGTGCTCAGTCAGGCCAACCTGGTGACACACACAAGCGCAGGCTTCGATGGTTTCGGCTTCGAGGAAGGCTCGGTCAACCTCGTCGCGATGCCGCAGTTCCACGTCGGCGGAACCTCGTATTCGCTGGTGGGACTGCGTGGTGGCGTTCCCAGCGTCATGCTGCGTGAACCGGATGGTCCTTCGTTGATCGGAGCCATCATGGGCGGTGCGACGCACGCGTTCCTGGTGCCCGCTGTCGCCCAGGCGATCATGCAGGCCGGGGAACCCGCGGTGGGGGTGTTCTCGAAACTGCACCTGTTCTGCTACGGCGCCGCGCCCATGCCGCTGCCATTGCTCGAGGCATGTATGCAGGCATGGCCGGACACCGACTTCATGCAGGTCTACGGCTTGACGGAGGTCTCAGGGGTGGCGACCCGCCTGATGCCGGACGCACATCGCGATCCCGAGCATCCGGAGCGGCTGGTGTCGGCGGGCACTCCGATGTCCGGTGTGGAGGTACGTGTCGTCGACCCCGCGACGCAGGAGGTTCTCCCCGACGACACACCTGGTGAAGTGTGGCTGCGCACACCGCAGTTGATGCTGGGATACCTCGGCAAGCCCGAGGCCACCGCGGAGGTGATCACTGAGGACGGGTGGCTGCGCACGGGCGACGTCGGCAGGCTGGTGGAGGGCTTCCTGTTCGTGGAGGACCGGATCAAGGACATGATCGTGACCGGCGGCGAGAACGTGTACTCCCCAGAAGTCGAACGCGTGATCGCCGAGCACCCTGCGGTATTGGAGATGGCCGTCATCGGTGTGCCGGACGACAAGTGGGGGGAGACGGTCAAAGCGGTGGTTGCGCTCAAGCCCGGTGAGACCACCACTGCCGAAGACATCATCGCCCACTGCCGACAGCGACTGGCCCACTACAAGTGCCCCACATCGATCGACATCGTGGAAGCGCTGCCGCGGAACCCGACCGGGAAGATCCTCAAGCGGGATCTGCGGCAGCCCTACTGGTCGGACCGGGCGCGCAACATCGTGTGACCGTGCGCCGTCGTCGGTGCATGGGGTCACGCGTGGCTTTGGGCTCGGGCGAGACCTGCGCGGGTGCAGCAGCGAACCGATCGGGGAGGGAACCTCTCCCGTGCCTGCGGGCAGAGGGTATGCACTAGACCTCGCGGAGGAACTCCACCTCGTCAGGGTCCACTGCTTCACCGAACTGCTGGGCGGCGCGGTGGCCGGAGAACACGGCCTGGGCGATCAGTCCCGGAGCGTCGGCGTCGCCGATGAGTTGCAGCGTGGACAACTCACCGGTGGCCAGGGCTGGGAGCAGTTCGTCGTGGAGGTCCGTGCGTGGCGAGCGGTCCGCGACCAGGACCACCGATGCGCGCGGCAGTTCGTCGATTCCGCCGTCGATCACATCTGCGACCACCACATGGTCCCGCTCGATGGACTGCACCGTCGTGCGGGTGTGGATCTGGACGCCCACGTCGCGCAGTCGACGCTCGATGCGCTCTTGTTCCAGGGTGAACTGGGTCCACTGCGAGATCAGCGGCGCGGGTGTGATCACCTCCACCTCGTGACCTCGCCCGGCGAGGAGTTCGGCGATGAGGCCACCGATGACGTAGTGGTCGTCGTCATAGATCACCACGCGGCCGGCAGGGATTCGCCACTGGCCGGACTCCAAGCAGTCGAGGACGTCGTCGGGTGTGAACACATCGGGCTGCTCGTGACCGGCAACTGGGAGGCCGGTCGAGCGCCCTCGCCCGTCCCGCCGCCACGTGGCCCCCGTTGCCACGACAACGTGACGTGCATCGGAGTCCAGCACGTCCTGAGCGCTCATCGGTGAGGCGGGGAAGACCTCGACGTCAGGCAACTCGGCGATGGCGCCGCGACGCCACTCCACGACCCGACGCCACGGTCCCAGCCCGGGAAGGAGTGCCTCGCGGATCACCCGCCCGCCCACCTCCGGGCGCGCGTCGAGCAGTTGTACGTGATGTCCACGCTGGCCGAGGGCGCGCGCGGCCTCGAGGCCCGCCGGGCCGGCCCCGACGACCATCACGTCCACGGGTTTGGCGGCCGGAGCGATCCGCTCGGGATGCCACCCGCGCCGCCATTCTTCGCCCATCGTCGGGTTCTGGGTACACCGAATGGGAAGACCCCTCGGGTCGGTGGCCACGCAGATGTTGCAGCCGATGCATTCCCTGATGGCGCCCAGTCGGCCGCGGCGGATCTTGTCGGGCAGGAAGGGGTCGGCGATGGAGGGTCTGGCCGCTCCGATGAGATCGAGCACCCCTCGACGTACCGCTGAGACCATCGCGTCGGGACTCGTGTAGCGACCGACACCCACCACCGGCTTGGAGGTCAGTGACTTCACGAACGCGATGTACTGCTCCTGGTGCCCCTCCGGAGCGAAGCGCGACGTGGCGGAGTCATTGCTCCAGTCCGAGATGTTCACATCCCACAGATCAGGCAACTCGGCCAACAGGGCGACGATCTCCGCTCCCTTCCCCGTCGTGGGTGATGCCGGCGGGACCCAGCAACTCGTCCACCGCCAGTCTGACCGCGACCGCGCAGTCGTCCCCGACGGCGTCCAGGGTGTCCTCTATGAGTTCTCGCAGGAAGCGCACCCGGTTGACCAGGCTGCCCCCGTACTCGTCGGTGCGGTCGTTGTACCGCCGAGACAGGAACTGCATCGGAAGCGTCAGGCCATGGGCCGCGTAGCAGTAGACGATGTCGAACCCAGCATCCCGCGCACGTAGCGCGGCCTTGCGATGCCAGCGGCGGACGTCGGCGAGGTCTCGTCGGGTCATGGCCCGGGTCTGGACCGGCTCGAATCCGGTACCCCCAAGGACTCCTCGACTGCTCGGTCCGATGGGGGTGAGGTGCGTGGACTCGTTGGCGGCGTCGAGCCCGGCGTGCGTCAACTCGATCCCGGCGAGGGCGCCGTAGGCGTGCACGGCCGCCGTCATGAGCCGGTGACCGGCCACGTCGTGCTCGTCCCAGATGCGCCCTTCGATGCACGGGGCGATGTCGCTGCTCGGGTGGATCTCCACCTCCTCGGTGCACACGACGCCCCACCCGCCCTCCGCCTTGGTGCCCCGCATCGCGGCGTGCGAGCGGGGGCGCAGATAGCCGAGCCCGTTGCAGTGGGGGACCTGGTAGAAGCGGTTGGGTGCGACCTTCGGGCCGATGCGCACCGGCTCGAAGAGGATGTCGTAGTCGCTCATCCTGCGCGCCGCCTGCCCTCGGAGTTGCTGTCGGTTGTGTCTGGCCGCAACTCGTCAGAAGCATCGCGGGCGGCACGGGTGATGACCGTAGGCATGCCAGGATCCCTTCTCGACATGGTCGACGAGTGAACCCTGCCACGCGTGAGCCGGTGGTGACGCGCTGAGCTCAAGGCCAGACCGTCAGCCGTGCGGCGAGAACACGGATGCTCTTCACATACCGAGTTGAACCCCGGTATGGGCTGGTCCGGGTCAGTTCACCGCGAGGAGTTTCGCCATGCGTGTGATCGCGGTGCGGAACCCTTTCCGAGCCGCGGCAGCAAGGGGCTTGGCGAGGAACTGCGGCACGCCTGGGACGCGGATGTCTTCGACCCAGTCGAGTCGAGAGGTGTTCTCGCCGGTTGAGGTGACGGTGAGGAGGACCGTTCCCGTGAGCACAGGGCCGATCTTGGTGATGTGGGCGGTCATCGCGGATGAGTCGAGTTCATCGACCCGCATGCGGTCAGGCAATGCCAGTGGACCGATGCCCGTCGTGGCCACGAATTCGGTACCCGGTCCACCATCACCTCGGAGGACCTCCACCCGGGTCAGCGGCACCCACGCTGCGTGGCCCTTCCAGTCGATCAACTCAGTGAAGACGACATCGGCGGGTAGGGACAGGTCACGCGTGACCGTGAAGAAGACGTGTGCCATGGCGGGGCCTTTCGCAGAGATCTTGGGCTGGTCTCACACCACGCAACTACCGGTCGACCACGACCTGCCCATCCCGCACTTCCGCGGCGAGGACGGTCAGCGGCGCTGGCGACTTGCCCATCGCTATGAGTCGGCGCGACCATCGCGGCGCGGTGACACCGGCGACGCCGGGGGTCCAGTCCAGGTTCTCCCCGCTGCAGACGTCGAAGCGCGAGTTGTGCCACGGGCATGTGATGACCCCGTTCTCGTATCCTCCGCGAGGGCCGCGGCTGAGGCTGAGTCCGGCATGTGGGCATCGGTCGCGCACGACACAGACCTCATCGGGGTTCTGCGAGGAGCGGATCACCAGGAATTTGTCGCCGTCGATCGTAACGGGGGTTGGGGTGTCGAGGGCGAAATCTGCGAGCGTTCCGAGTGTCGTTGGCATGTTTCGAGCCTACCCGCGGTCGGACTATCGGCATTCCCGAGCGGACAGCGTCGTAGGACCTCGAACAATCCGAGATCGTCGACCGAAGTCCGAATACGCCTGTTCACCAGCACGGACCCCTGGGCCCCACGCCGCCACCCGGAATCGGGAGTCTTGGCTAGCCTCCCCCAAAAGAGAGTGGCCTCGTTGGGTCTGTGCTTTCTCGCACCCCGAACGACGAGATCTCCTCCGTCTTGTTGACTGAGGCAAGCGCGGCACGAATGTCCTTCCGAGCATCAGCGTTCGTCACGACCGTGACCGGACTCCTTCCACCCGCTAGGCTCGCCGCCATGTCATCCGCAGAAGAGATCCCCGAGGCGGCTGACACACCAGCGCAACGCCCGCCGCTCTCGGAGTCCTGGCCCGCGATCGCGCGTCTTGCCTTCATCTCCGTCTACTGCCTGACGATCGTCTTCGCGGGCTTCGGCCACTGGAGCCTGTCGACGGTGCGGATTCTGAACGCGGTGGTGGCGGTCCTTTGGGTCCTGCTCCTTATCACGTGGATCTTGCAGGTACGCGGCCAAACGGGTCGCCTCGCGTTCGTCCTGCGCCATCCGGCGCTACCGATGCTGCTGGTCGCCCCGCTGTTCCTGATCCTCTTCTGGGATCCGATCTGGTTCATTCTGATCGTCGTTGCCTTCGTTCTGGAGTTGCGGCAACTGTCCGCGGGCGACGGCTTCACGTTCTCTTTCGTCCTGATCGTGTTCGTGGGCCTCGTATCCGGGCTGACGATGGTGGAGTTGGAGAACAACCAGCCGAATTCCGGCATCCATGGGCCCGGGGACGCCTTCGGTTGGGCTTTCGGCAGTCTGCTGCACATCGACACCGGGACGGACTTCGCGCCCACCACCGCGGACGGGAAGTTCCTGGGGGTGGTCGTCAGCGTCTGCGGCATCCTGGCCGCCAGTATGTTCACCGCCAAACTGGTCGCATGGATTCTCGGTGACGAGAAGACCGCCCCCGCCGAAGACTCGTCTCTGACCGCCGAGGATGCGCAGGCCTTGCGCACCGAGATGGCGGAACTGCGGGAAACGGTGTCACGGCTCAACCAGACCATTCAGCAGCGGGTTGGTGAATCCGGTCCGGACTGACGGATTGCCACCCCATGGCGGAGCACGTCTGGTGGCCGTTCTCGATTCGGCCGGCGGTTGTTCTCGTCAACACCGAGCTGGAACTGGTGTCACAGACTGATCTGATGGATCCGCAGGCCCGTGTGCCGAGTGATCGCATCGAAGTCCGCGTCGGTATGCAGCACGGCTACCTCCTCGCGGATGGCGATCGCGGCGATCAGGCAGTCGATGAGCTTGCGTACGGTCTCACCTTCGCGGCGGCAGGCACGGTACAGCGCTGCAGCGGTCTCGTAGTCACCGGTCGTGGTCTCCAGCAAGGTCGCTCGGGCGAGGAGCCCCCGGAGTTGCACGAGGTGAGTGCTGTCGCGCGCTCCGGCAAGTACCTCCATGCGGACCGCATCGCAGATCGCGATCTCCTCGGCGAGGAGTCGCTCCACCTCATCACAGGTGGGAGATCCGGTGTCCCGGAGGAACTCGATCCACGCCGAGGTGTCGATGAGGATCATGCGTTCCGACTCGTCCGCAGCTCAGCGAGGTCGCCCTCCCATCCGGAGCCACGCAGGGCTCGGGCCTCGTCGAGCCCAAGGACCTCGGCTGCGACGAGGCGCAGGGCGTAATTGACCGCGTCACGCTTGGATGTCAGGTGGTAGCGATCCATGACGACACGGCATGCTTCATCGTCGATGTCGATGTTGGTGCGAGCCATACACCAACGATACACATGAAGGTGTTGGTGGAGGGCGCACTCGGTCCAGGAACTGAGCCATCGAGGCAGCAGCACTGTGCGCTCGTCAGGCCGGCAATGGACGTCCCATGGGCTGACGGCGTCCCTGCAAGAAGCGCGCCCGGAGGGATTCGACAGGAGGGGTAGCCGCGGGCGCGGCCAGCGCGCAGGCAGGGGCGTTCAGCGGATTCGCCTCCGGCCAGACGTCGGCGTACGGGCCGCATCCGCTCCGGGGTCAGCGAATCCTCGAGCATCGCATCGCCGACTCAGGGGACCCCGGGCAACGGCCACAGTTTCCCCGTAGCGGTGTCGACCAGCGCTGCCCGGGTGACCGTCAGGTTCACGGGGAGCACGTCGGAGATTGCGTTGACAGCGACCGGGAGCAGGGTACCGGGCGTGCGCGTCGCCACCGAGACGTGCGGAATCCACGACGACGCACGGTAGTACTTGTGGAGTTGGGCGCCCGTGCCCACCAGGGCCGAGGTGACCAGGTTCTGGCGAATGGCGACCTCGGCCGGGACGGCGACGGCAAGCGCGACGCGCCCCCGGGGGAAGACGACGGTCCCCTGCGCGTTGGCGGAGAAGGTGCGGTGGCACGGGAGGTTGCCGAGAGTCTCGTGGACGCGATCGAGATCCCACTCGCGCAGCACGGCGTACGAGATGTGCGGGAGGTGGTGTCCGTGGGTGTGCGATGCCAGCGACCCGATTCCCGCGTCCTCCATCCGTGCCCACAGGCCGCGGACCAGGCGCTCACCCACCGCGTCGAACAGCACACAAACAGCCAGGGCCACGAGCCCATGATGACCCTTCCCAGATCCGACGACGCCATCCCAGCCGGGGCGACGCGGACACAGACCGTTCGGACCGCGGTGGGTCGCGCATTCAGCCGGTTGCGTCGATCTGCATCTGGGTGACGAGCCGGTCGTTGCCGGCCGCGGCCCCTCACCTTCCGAGGATCAGGCCGAACGCGTCGCCCGCTTCCTTGCGACCCTTGACACCGGGGCTGTTCTGGCTCCACGTCTCGATCGGGCCTGCGGTCCCGTCGGCGGTTCCGCGCAGGACCGCCACGTCATTGATCGTGTTCACCACCAGCCAGGCGTGGGTCCCGCCACTGTTCGGCTGCACGGCCAGATTCGTCCAGTCCTTCCACGTCCAGGACTCATCCGACCAGGTGGTGGACGTCGCCTCGAGGCCGGCGGCGGTCCCTTGGATGACCTTCACCGCGCGCGCGGACTCAACGGCCAGATCGGCGTTCCCGTCGCCGGTCAGATCGCCGCAGGCCGCGTCCGGCCCGACGTCGTCGTCGAACCATGGGGACACACTCCAGACCGCATCAGTGCCCGGAGTGGTCGAGACCGGTAAGGGCGTCGGCCGCAGCCCTTCCGCGCTGCCGTGCAGGACCGCGACGTTCTCATTGGACGACAACACGAGGTCGTCGCGGGCGTCGGCGTTGAAGTCGCACAGGGCCATTTGGCGGACCTGCCACATCTCGGAGAGCCCGAGGTCGGCCGGAAGGATGTATTGACTCCCGGTCGGCTCGACCCCTGCTTCGCTTCCCCGCAGGACGTGCACCGCAGAGCCGACTGAGTAATCGGTGAGCGTGCTGTCGGACTCACTGCCGACTTCGATGAGAAGGTCGTCGAAGCCGTCGGCGTCGATGTCCCCCATCGACAGATGGCGCCCGAAGTTCTCGTACCCACCCGGCGTGCTCGGCATGCCGTTCTTGCCTTGACGCAAACGGACCGACCTGGCCGACGTCAACCCGGAACTGGCTCCGAAGAGCAGGACAACAGACCCGTTGTCCTCGTAGGGCAGCCCGATCGCCAGATCCGCATACCCATCGCCATTCAGGTCACCTGCGGCCAAACTGAACCCGAACTTGTCATCGATCTGGTTCCCCCCTGGTACTCCTGCGGTCCCCTGGTGCCAGATCTGGTCGCGAGCGGTCAGCCCCTTCGCCCCGCCGTACAACACCTGCACGGCACCGGCGTTCGTCTTCTTGCGGATGTCCTCGTCGGGGATCCCCACTGCGAGGTCGGCGTACCCGTCGCCGTCGAAGTCACGGGACGCGAGTGCGCGGCCGAACCGATCCCCACGCTCAAGTGCGCCCTTCACGCCTTTCACACCTTGATGCCACAACTGGTCGCGTGAACTGACGCCGCCGTCCGACCCGTACAAGACCTGGACTGTGCCCACATCTGCCGTGCCCTTCAGGTCCTCGCCGACCACCCCCACGGTCATGTCGGAGTACCCGTCGCCGTCGTAGTCGTACGGCATCACGGTCGAGTCGGCCGACACCGTCGTGTCCGCAACTGCGGTCGGTGTGAACGTCAGACTTCCGCACACCATCAGAATCGAGGCCCCCGCTGCCATGTAGCGCATGACACCATCCCCCCTCGTGGATACTCCCATCGTAGGCGTCCATCGCGGCACCCCGCCGTGGCCGAACCGCGACCGTCCGATATCAGCGCACAGGGCCACACAAGGCGACCGGGGGACTCTGAGAGCCGCTTGCGACTGCCCTCCCGCCCGTCAGTTTGGTGCGGCGAGTCGGCGGTCTACGCGATTACTCATCTGAGGCAACACCGGAATAGCGGCGATGCCTCGGCTGTAGGGACGAGGCCGGCGCCTGGGCATCGACAGACTGCCTGGCGACTCCTAGTGTTGGCCCATTGCACCGCGACCCGCGCGTGGCAGGAAGCGGAAACGGCATGGACGTCGGGAAGCGCTTGGCCACTGCGATGACGCATGGTGTGGACCGCATCGGCCGGCGACTACACCCTTCGACACCAACGCGAATCGGGGACAGCGGCGTTCCGGTCGACGGTCATGGAAAGGCGGGATCACCTCATGGCAGGACATGACATGCGCACCATCCAGATTCTGACGATGACCGTGGTATCGGCAACGTTGCTCGCGGGCTCACCCGCGGCGCAGGCTTCGGTGGCCGCGAAGAAGCCGCCCGCGCCTGGGTGACCGCACGACGATCGAGCAAGGCCGCAAGGCGGTGCGATCAGCGCTGAAGGAGACCGACTCGACCTCAGCGTCCGTGGCCTTGGTGTCCGACGGCAAGATCGTCTGGAGTCAGACGTTCGGCCGGGTCACGCCCGCCGGTAAGAAGCCCTCGGCGACGACCCTGTACGGGGTCGGGTCCGTGAGCAAAGTGGTCACCACGATCGCCGTGATGCAGTTGGTGGACGAGGGCAAGGTGTCACTCGACGCCCCCGTGGCGCGGTACATCCCCGACTTTGCAATGCAGTCGCCCCAGTACAAGCAGATCACCGTACGGATGCTCCTGAACCATTCGGCGGGCGTGCCTGGCACCAACTTCGCTGATCTCTGGAGTCACACGCCCATCCCCAGTTACGTGGATGGCGTCCTGGCCGGGTTGCGCAACTCGCGGTTGAAGACCACCCCGGGTGCGATGAATGTTTACTGTAACGACTGCTTCACGTTGGCCGGTGAGGTGGTGGAGCGGGTGTCCGGGATGCCGTTCCAGGACTACGTGACCAAGAACATCCTGGAGCCTCTGGGCATGAAGCGTTCCGTCTACCCGACGTCGGTCTCGAAGCCGGGGACCGTCGCGCCGATCATCGCCGGCGGGAAGGCCCAACCGATCGAGATCACCAACGCCTTCGCCACCGGCGGTCTGTTGTCCACGCCGGAGGAGATGGCCCGGCTCGCCACGGTCTTCACAAACGACGGCAAGGTCGGGCGGAAGCGGATCCTGTCGTCATCGGCCATAGACCAGATGGCTGTCGACGAGACGGCCGGTGGACTGCGGGTGGGGCCGCCGAGTTTCCTGCGCTACGGACTGGGCTGGGATTGCGTGCAGGACCCGGCCTTGAAGTCAGCGGGTGTGCTGGGCTGGACCAAGGGTGGCGACACCGTCGACTACCACGCATCCTTCGCGATCGCTCCCCACGACGGTCTCGGTGTTGTGGTCTTGGGCGCCGGCAGGAGCTTCAGTTCCATTGCGGCTGAGACCGTGGCCCAGACGATCCTGCTCAACGCCCTCGTGGAAACCGGTGCCATCACGGAAATGCCGAAACAGGTCAGCGGTAGGCCCGGGAACGGCAAGGTCACCGCGAGGATGGCCAAGGCCAAGATCGCGCGGATCACCGGCACCTTCCTTGCGCAGAACGGGACACTGCGCCTGACCAAGGGCAAGAGCAGGTCGGTGAGGGCGGCGACGTTGGTCGGCGGCGTCTGGGTGAAGAACCCTGGGCGCTTCGTACTGCGCAACGACGGTGCATTCTGGTCCACCGAAGTGGCTGGCACCTCGATCCGATCGGTCAAGTCCTGGGATCGCACCTACGTGGTGCAGCGCAGCCTCGGTGGTGTCGGCACGTACTACTCCCATGTCGCACGGGGGCAGAAGACACGGCCGGGCGGTTCCTTGTCGCCGGCCTGGAAGGCGCGGGTGGGCCAGAAATGGTTGCTGGCCAACGAGAGTCCGGATTCGCTCAGTTGGTCGTTGTTGGGCCCCCCCGCCGTCGAGATCGCCGCCATCCCAGGGCTGTCGGGCTACCTGCTGGCCAGGGGTGCGCTTGTGGAATCAGTACCCTTCGACGCGACCACCAGCGACACCCTCGGCACGATGTTCCTCGAGATCCCCCTCGGGTTCGGCCGCGATCTGTACGACTTCGAGTTCACCATGCAGGACGGTGAGGAATACCTCTCGTTCGACAGCAGTGTCCTGCGACCAGAGGCGACGGTTCCCAGTTTGGCGACGGGTGGGAACGCGATCGCCATAGGGCCGCGGGGGCTGGTGCAGTGGTATCGCGTGCCGAACGCCGCGTCGCTGACCATCTCCGGACAGAGCGACTGGAAGCTGTTCGACGGCGACCTTGCGCTGGTCGCTTCCGGCGGCGATGCTCCCGTGACGACGCATGCACCGACTGGTGCCTATGTGGCCATATTCGGTGCCCCCGGAACGACTGCACAGGTGGAACTGTCATGAGAGCTTTGTCGCGTTGGTTCCTCGCAGTTGCGTTGGGGGTCACTGCCGGCGCCATGTCTTCCGGGGGAGCACAGGCAGGCGTCGAGACACCCCATGTGTCACAGGGCACGTCCATCTCCTGGAGGACCTGTGGTGAGCGGCTCGAATGCGCTCGTGTCCCGGTGCCGTTGGATTGGGACCGCCCGAGGGGCCGCACCATCAGTCTCGCGGTCATCCGTCACCTGGCAAGCCGGCCGGACGAGCGGATCGGTTCGCTGTTCGTCAACCCCGGTGGACCAGGCCAATCCGGTGTCGGGCTGGTGAAAGGTTCCGGCAACGATCTGGACGCCTGGGGCGACGGCCGCTTCGACATCGTCAGTTGGGATCCGCGTGGCACCAACGACAGCACGCCCGTGCGCTGCTTCCGCACTCAGCGCGCGGCCGCCGCGTTCTTCAAGGGCGTGACGGTGCCCACGACTTCGCGCGCGTCGGAGGAGTACAGCCGCAAGGTCGCTGCCGAGATGGCCAAGCGCTGCGGCCGCGTGAGCGGGTGGCTGCTCCCGCACGTCACAACGGCGGATACCGTGCGAGATCTCGACCATTTGCGCGGTCTTGTCGGCGATCCGAAGGTGACGTACGTGGGGTTCTCCTACGGCACCTTCCTGGGACAGACCTACGCGAACCTGTACCCCGACCGTGTGCGCGCCATGATGCTGGACGGGATCGTGAACCCGGTTGAGTACTCCCGGGGTGCGGAGGCGCGCATCGCCAATGGGGTCAGCGCCAGCGACGAGGTCTTCGACCAGTTCCTTCGCACGTGCCGACGTGCTGGTCCTAGGGATTGCGCCCTGGCAGGCGGCGATCGAACGCCCGAGCAGAGGATGCGTGCCCTGTTCAAGCGCGTGCGGCAAGAGCCGATTCCCGCCCCGGCGCTGAATCCGAAGGGCTCGCTGACCGAAGGTGATCTGCTGGTGTCGCAGTTCGAACCGATGCGGACCCCGGCAACATGGCCAGGGGATGCTGCCGACCTTCGCGCAGCTCTGCGCGGCGACGCATCGGCGTTGGCAGCCGGTGCCCGCCCGCTCTTGACGCCGGAGGCCTGGGAGGGTGTGGCCACCTCGACCGCCATCCAGTGTGCCGATGCCGGTGCCCGCCGGTCGTTACGGGAATGGCCGAGCGTGATCGGCCGCTTCAAGCGCGTGAGTCGGATGCAGGGCCCGGTGAACGGTTGGTGGTTGTGGGCACCCTGCGCGGAGTGGCCGGTGAAGGGTCAGGATGCGTATCGAGGGCCCTGGAACGCCTCGACATCTGCGCCGATCCTGCTCATCGGGACCCGGTACGACCCGAACACGCCGTACGCAAGTGCTGTTCGGTCGCAAAGGCTGCTGGGCAACGCTGTGTTGCTCACCCACGACGGCTATGGTCACGTGAGCTACCAGGATCCGAGTGCATGCGTGGAACGCGCACGGGTGGCGTACTTGGTCGATCTGGTGACGCCTGCCCCCGGGACGGTGTGCAAGGCCGACCAGAGGCCTTTCGGGCTGGGCTTGGGTTAGCGCGCAGGGCCCTTGTCCCGCGCTCGCGCTCGAACCGTCGACTGGTCTAGTCTCACGGCATCCCGATGGCCAACTTGAGTGGAGCGGCACGTGGACGTGTTCCTGGGCCGCATCCTGTTACTTCCCCACGACTTCACGCCGGGGGGCCTGATGGACCGCGAAGGCCAGTTGCTCGCGATCGCATCCAACCCCCGCGCTGTTCAACCTGTCGGGCACGAGGTTCGGGGGCGACGGCGTAATCGACTTCGCCCTGCCGGATCTCGGGGATCAGGCACCGCTCGCGGATTCTCGGTACTGCATTTCGGTCGAGGGAATCTCTCCGGTCAGGCCGTCGGCGCGGTAGACGTGGTTGGTGTCAGTGGCGGACGCGGAATCGTGCGGACTTGACCGCAGGAGGGCCGGGGTTGGCGTCGGGTGGAGCAGATTGCGTGGACGACCACGAACAGGTCGTGTCTGCAATCTGCCCGGAGGGGTCGGGGCGGGGGGCCAGATTGCGTGGGGCCCACTGGCCGGTAACTGACCGGTTCGTGCAAGAAGCGCGCCCGGAGGGATTCGAACCCCCAACCGACCGGGTAGAAACCGGTTGCTCTATCCGTTGAGCTACGGGCGCAGGGTACCGGCTCGCATTCGGCTCGTCTGGTGGCTGATGCGCCCCAGGACCGACGCGACGGCACCTGCGGCAAGTCTGCCAGACTCCCGCGGTGACCGGTCTCTGGCGCCACACGTGGTTCAAGGGCCGGTGTGCCGAACAAGGCCTCCGATGGTCTTCAGCGAAGTCCACGTTCTGTGCACTGTGCAAGCCTGCCTGCGAACGGCAGGTGATGCGTGATGCGTGATGTAGGCTTGATGTATGCGGACGACACTCAACGTCGATGACGACGTGCTGCTCGCTGCCAAGCAGAAGGCAGCGCTCGAAGGTGTCTCGGTGGGCGAGGCGCTGTCGGCTATTGCCCGCGAGGGGTTGCGGTCGGCGAAGGGCCGCCGGACCCGAAACGGCGTGCACCTGATCCCGCAGGCCAAGCGGCGTGTCACACCGGAGATCGTGCAGGAGTTGCTGGACGAGTCCTCGTGACTGTCCTGCTCGACATCAACGTTCTCGTCGCGCTAATGGACCCGAGGCACATCTTTCACGACGTTGCCCATGCGTGGTTCGGATCGCGCACGGATGACTGGGCGACCTGTCCGGTCACGGAGAACGGAACCATCCGGGTGATCAGCCACCCCCGGTATCCGAACTCCACGGCCACCGCTTCAGCGGCAGCCGAGCTGGTGGTCCGGCTTCGTGAACTTCCCGGGCACACCTTCTGGGCCGACTCTGTGAGCCTGGTCGATACCGGGGTGTGTGACTTGTCCCGGCTCACGACCTCCGGCCAGGTCACCGACTCCTACCTGTTGGCTCTGGCAGTCGCCCACTCGGGACGCCTCGCCACCTTCGACGGACGCCTCGCCACCTCCGCGGTTCCGGGCGGTGACACGGCGCTGCTGGTGCTGGGTGCGGGGTCGTGAACGTCGCATCCCCCCGACCGCTGCAGCAACCGATGGCGTGAAGCGGGCATCGCCGGCCGTGGGGTGCGAAGTTCGTGGAGGTGAGGGCGTCGAACAGGTGCAGGTCCATGGAGAGCTGCCCCAGGGGCGGACGCCAGGGCGCCGTGCGTTCGCGTCCGGTTCGAAGATCGCCGGGTCGCGTGCCCGCCATCTGCGCTCATGAGACGATCGAAGGGCATCTTCTGAGGAGTCTTAGTGAGCGCGAACAGCGTCTATCGTTTCAGCAACACGTCGATTCTTTCCGTGGTCGCGCTCGAAGCGCCGGAAGTCGTCACGTCCGCATCGTTCGACGACCAACTCGAACCCACGCTCGAACGGCTCGGTCTGCGCCGCGGGATGCTCGAGCAGGTGGCAGGCATCCAAGAGCGGCGCTGGTGGCCGGAGGGTGTGACCTACTCCGAATCGGCGGCGGAGGCGGGCAAGGCAGCACTCGAGGCCGCGGGCATCTCGCCGGACCGCATCGGACTGCTCGTCGACACCTCCGTGTGCCGGGCGCGGCTTGAACCCTCGTCGGCGGTGTTCGTGCACGATGCCCTCGACCTGCCCTCTTCCTGCTTGAACTTCGACCTCTCCAACGCCTGCCTCGGGTTCGTCAATGGCATGCAGTTGGCGGGCAGCATGATCGACTCCGGTCAGATCGACTACGCCTTGATCGTTGACGCTGAGGGGAGCCGGCTGATCCAGGAGCGCACCATCGCGCGCCTGCAGGACCCTGCCACTGAGGCCACCGACATCATGTCCGACTTCGCGACCCTGACCTTGGGCTCCGGTGCGGCGGCGATGGTGCTCGGCCGCAGCGACCAGCACCCGGACGCCCATCAGTTCATCGGCGGGGTGGCGCACGCTGCGACCGAACACCACAACCTGTGCCTGGGGGACATGGAGCGGATGGTGACCGACAGCCGCGGCCTGCTGCTGGCGGGGTTGGACGTCGCCGAAGCGGCGATGAAAGAGGCGTCCCAGGACTTCGACTGGGAAGACATCGACCACTACATCATTCACCAGGTCTCGACCGTGCACTGCGATGCGCTGGCTCAGCGCCTCGGCCTGGACAAGGACAAGATCCCCCTGACCTTTCCGACGCTTGGCAACATCGGCCCGGCGGCGATCCCGATCACGCTGGCGATGCACCAGGACAAGATCGCCAAGGGAGACCGGGTCCTGGTGATGGGCATGGGTTCTGGCATCAACGCGATGGCCGCCGAGATCCTCTGGTGAGCCTGCCGCCTTCGGGGCTGAGCGGGCTCGATCCAGCGTGGTCCCGGGAAGTCACCGCAGTTGATTCCACGGGTGTCGAGCGCACTTGGCACGTCCTCGATTCCGGAGCCGGTGAGCGAGGCACCCTGCTGTGCGTCCACGGCAACCCGAGTTGGTCCTACCTCTGGCGTCGGCTGGTGGCCGCACCCCCGCCTGGGTGGCGCGTCATCGCCGTGGACCAGATGGACATGGGCTTCTCCGATCGCACCGGCACCGTTCGCAGGCTGGCCCAGCGAATCGACGACCTCGACACCGTGACGGCCGCGCTCGGGCTGACCGGGCCGGTGGTCACCGTCGCTCACGACTGGGGCGGTCCGGTGTCATTGGGCTGGGCGCTGCGGCACACCGATCAGCTCGCCGGGGTGGTGCTGTCGAACACCGGAGTCCACCAGCCCGAGGAGTCCTCGGCGCCGACCGTGATCCGCGCTGCCCGTACACCTGGAGTGCTGTCGGTGGTCACCCGCAACACCCGCAACTTCATCCGCGGGGGGTTGTTCTTCTCCAAGCCCGTGCCCGCGCCACAGATCCGCAAGGGGTACTACGCCCCGTACAACAAGGCTGCGCGTCGTCTGGCGATCGAGCAGTTCGTGCAGGACATCCCGCTGGAGCCCGGGCACCCGAGTGCTGCCACGCTCGATGCGATCGCAGACGGCCTTGGGGCATTACAGGACGTGCCCGTCCTGCTGCTGTGGGGTCCGCGGGATCCGGTCTTCTCAGACATCTACCTGCGCGATCTCCTGGGGCGGATGCCGCACGCGGACGTGCATCGCTACGAGGGGTCCAGCCACTTCGTGCCGGAAGATGCGCCGACGTACGCCGCAGATGTGGCGGCATGGGTGCAGGACCTGGGTACACAGCGCCCGCCCCGGGAGGTGTCGGTTGCCCGGCCGCTTTGGGACGGTGTGGCCCAACGCCGGGGCGATCCCGCACCGGCCGTGATCGAGATGGGGTCGAGCGCCCGCACGATCTCATTCGGGGACCTGCACAATCGCATCGAGAACATCGCCGCGGGAATGGCCGCCAGTGGCATCGAGGCGGGTGACCGCATCGCACTGCTCGTGCAGCCGGGCGTCGATCTCACGGCGATCCTGTACGGCCTGTGGCGCCGGGGTGCGGTGGTCGTGGTCGTGGACGCCGGCTTGGGTCTGAGAGGCATCCGGACCGCGCTGCGCAGCGCCGGACCGAAGTACGTCATCGGGGGTTTCAAGGGGTTGGCGGCTGCCCGGACCATGGGGCTGGCCGCGCAGTTCATCAGCGTCGGCGAGGCCCCGGGCATCAAGGCGGTTCTCACGCTCGACGAGATCGAGGAGCGTGGTGCGCACGCCCCGGTGCCGGACCCGCCGTCGGCCACCGACCCCGCGGCGCTCGCCTTCACGTCCGGTGCGACCGGCCCGGCGAAGGGTGTGTTGTACCTGCACGGGCAGTTGCAGGCGCAGCGGGAGGCGCTTGCCTCGCTCTACTCGATCACGACCTCCGATCGGCTGGTGGCGGCCTTCGGCCCGTTCGCTCTCATGGGCGCCGCGCTCGGGATCCCGTCGGTCGTCCCGGACATGAACCTCACCGCGCCACGCACCCTTACGGCGCAGGCCCTTGCCGACGCCGTCGCCGCTGTCGACGCGACCATGGTCTTCGCGTCCCCGGCCGCGCTGGCCAACATCGCTCGCACCCGCACCGGTGTGCCCGCCATGCCGGGTGTGCGTCTGTTGCTGTCCACAGGTGCCCCGGTCCCGGCAGAACTACTGCGGGAGGTGCTCTCGCTGTTCCCGTCGGCGCAAGCCCACGCGCCCTACGGCATGACCGAGGTGCTCCCAGTCGCGGACATCGACCTCAAGGTGATGGAGGCGGTGGGCCGGGGCAACGGCACCTGCGTTGGGCATCCGGTGCCCGGGGTGGTTGTGCGCATCAGCGCGCTGGACGCGTCGGGGAACGCCACAGGTTCGTTGTCCGACCAGCCCTGGGTCACAGGCGAGGTGTGTGTGCAGGCGGCCCACACCAAACAGCGCTACGACCGGCTGTGGGTGACCGAGCGCGCGGCGAGCAGGGATGTCGGCTGGCACCGCACTGGTGACGTCGGGCACTTCGACGACCACGGCCGGCTGTGGATCGAGGGCCGGCTGGTCCACGTGATCGTCACCGCGGACGGACCGGTCACTCCGGTCGGTCGTGAGCGGCGGGTCGAATCCATCCCGGCGGTGCAGCGGGCCGCGGCGGTAGGGATCGGCCCGCGCGGGGCCCAACAGGTGGTGATTGTCGCCGAAACCGAATCGGCGCGCTCCGGCTTGGCCCCCGATGGTCTGCGTGACGTGGTGCGCGATGTCTTGCGAGAGGACGTCGACGACATCCCCGCCGTGCTGACTGTCTCCGCGCTGCCGGTGGACATCCGACACAATTCCAAGATCGACCGGGTGCGGGTGGGGCGCTGGGCCGAACGCGTACTCAACGGCGGCCGGGTGGGCACACCATGAAGGTGCTACTCACGGGCTCCAGCAGCCTGCTGGGCGCGCAGACCGTGCGGGCACTTGCTCAGCGCGGCGACACGGTTGCGGTGATGCAGCGGCATCCGTCCACGGTCGCCGACGAACTCGGGCTCACACAGCACCTCGGTGATGTCGTGGATCCGCAGGTCGCCACGGCGGCGGTCGAGGGCGCGGACACCGTCATCCACCTCGCGGCGCGAGTCGGCGTGGTGGGCACGCGGCGGCAGTTCTTCGAGACCAACGTCGTGGGCACCCGTGTGATGCTGGCTGCCGCGAAGGAAGCGGGCGTGCAGCGCTTCGTGTTCGTCTCCTCGCCGTCCGTCGCCCACACCGGCCGGGCATTGGCCGGGTGCAGCGCCCAGCCGGCCGACCCCCGCCACGCCAAGGGCGAGTACTCGAAGTCGAAAGCGCTGGCCGAGCGCGAGGTCCTGGCCGCGGATGGCACCGGCATCACCACGATCGCCGTGCGCCCGCATCTGGTGTGGGGGCCCGGTGACACCCAGCTCGTGGGCCGCATCGTCGAGCGCGCACGGCAGGGCCGACTGGCGCTGGTTGCCGGCGGCCGGCCATTGATCGACACCACCTACCTGGACAACGCGGTCGATGCGCTCGTGGCCGCCGCGGATCGCGCCGAGGCGGGGCGGGGGCGCGCGTTCATCGTCTCCAACGGAGAGCCACGCACCGTCGACGAGATGATCGCGCGGATCTGCGAGGCGGCCGGGGAGCGTCCGCCTGAGCGCTCCGTGCCGCGTGCCGCCGCATGGATGGCTGGGGCGGTGGCGGAGACCGCGTGGAAGGTCGCCGGTCGCGATGACGATCCGCCCATGACCCGCTTCTTGGCCGGGCAGTTGGGCACAGCGCACTGGTTCGACCTGCGAGAGACGCGAGAGGTCCTGCAGTGGCAGCCGGCGGTGAGCCTCGACGAGGGGTTCGCCCGATTGGCGGCGTCGTTCGCGTGAGCGACCTCACCGAACTGCTGCCGGCCCACGGGGAACCCGAGGAACTGCTCGAGCAGTTCGCGACGTGGGCGGCGCAGGACGGCAGGCCGCTGTATCCGGCCCAGGAGGAAGCGCTGCTGGAACTCGCCTCGGGATCGCACGTCATCCTGGCCACACCCACCGGATCGGGTAAGAGCCTGGTGGCGGTCGGGGCCATGTTCTTGGCGCTCGCGCAAGGGCGCCGGACGTTCTACACCGCGCCGATCAAGGCCCTGGTCTCGGAGAAGTTCTTCGACCTGTGCGACCTGCTCGGACCCGAGCGTGTCGGCATGCTCACCGGCGACGCCGCGGTCAACCCGGAGGCGCCGGTCATCTGCGCGACGGCCGAGGTGCTGGCCAACCAGGCCCTGCGCGAGGGCTCCACAACCGACGTCGGGCTTGTCTGTATGGACGAGTTCCACTACTACGGCGATCGCGACCGGGGCTGGGCGTGGCAGGTCCCGCTGATCGAACTGACCGGGGCGCAGTTCCTGTTGATGTCGGCGACGCTGGGGGACACGACGCGGATCGCCGAGGCCCTCACCCGTCGCACGAGCAGGCCGGCTGCTGTGGTCGCCGGCGGGGAACGCCCGGTGCCGCTGGAGTTCGACTATGTGACCACGCCGATCCACCAGACGGTCGAGGTGCTGCTCAACCAGGATCGCGCGCCGGTGTACATCGTGCACCCGACTCAGGCCGGGGCGTTGGAGCGCGCCCAGGCCTTGATGAGCCTGAACGTGTGCACGCGCGAGGAGAAGCGGGAGATCGCCGAAGCGCTCGGCGGGTTCCGGTTCCGGGCGGGTTTCGGGCGAACCTTGAGCAGGCTGGTGCGCCACGGGATCGGGGTGCACCACGCCGGCATGTTGCCCCGCTACCGGCGGCTGGTCGAGCAACTCACGCGCGCCGGGCTTCTCAAGGTGATCTGCGGGACCGACACCCTGGGCGTGGGTATCAACGTGCCCATTCGCACGGTTCTGATCACATCGTTGGTGAAGTTCGACGGACGGCGGATGCGGGTGCTGAGGGCCCGCGAGTTCCACCAGATCGCAGGCCGCGCGGGCCGGCCGGGTTTCGACGCGATCGGCTACGTCGTGGTGCAGGCGCCGGAGCATGAGATCGAGAACGAGAAGCTCGTGGCAAAGGCCGGCGACGACCCCAAGAAGTTGCGCAGGATCGTGCGCAAGAAGCCGCCGGAGGGCATCCCGAACTGGGGCCGCAGCACGTTCGAGCGACTTGTGGTCGCCGAGCCGGAACCGCTTCCGTCGCGCTTCGACGTCAACCACGCGATGGTGTTCAACGTCGCGCACCGGCCCGATGACGTCGAGGCCGCGCTCGAGCACCTGCTGACCGACAATGACGAAGACGCCGAGGCGCAGGAGGCCATGGTCGAGCGCGCCGCGGCGATCAAGGACTCGTTGATCGCCGCCGGAGTGCTGACCCCGGAGTTGCGAGTGGTGGACGACCTGCAGGACGATTTCGCGCTGAACCAGCCGCTGTCGACCTTCGCCCTGGCTGCCATCGAACTGCTCGACCGGGAGTCCGAGACCTACGCGGTGGACGTGCTGTCGGTGTTGGAGGCGACGCTGGAGGATCCGAGGCAGGTGCTCTACGCCCAGCAGTCCCGGGCCCGCGGGGAGGCCGTCGCCGCGATGAAGGCCGAGGGCATCGAGTACGACGAGCGGGTGGAACTCGTCGAGGAGATCACGTGGCCGCGGCCGCTGGCGGACCTGCTCGACCACGCCTACGACATCTACGCCGAGGGCCACCCGTGGGTGACGGAGTACGAACTCAAGCCGAAGTCCGTGGCGCGTGAGATGTATGAGATGGCGATGACATTCACGGAGTTTATGGGGTTCTACAAGTTGGCCTCGTCGGAGGGCCTGGTTCTGCGTTACCTGGCCGACGCCTACAAGGCGCTCGCGCGAACGGTGCCCGAGGACGCGCGCACGGAGGAACTCGCCGATCTCACGGCGTGGCTCGGGGAACTGGTGCGACAAGTGGACTCCAGCCTGCTCGACGAGTGGGAACAGTTGATCAACCCGGCTGACGAGGTGGACTCCAGCATCGTGGACACCGGTCCACCGCCGGTCACTGCCAATGCCCGGGCCTTCCGGGTCCTGGTTCGCAACGCGATGTTCCGCCGCGTGGAGTTGGTTGCGCTGCGCAAGTGGCAGGAGCTCGCCGAACTCGATGCGGACTGGGACGCCGATCGCTGGGAGGAGGCCATGGCCGACTACTTCGCCGATCACGACGAGGTGGGTACCGGGGCGTCTGCGCGCGGACCGGCGTTGTTGCACATCGAGCAGCAACCAGGGAAGTGGCTGGTCCGGCAGGTCCTCGACGACCCCGCGGGCGACCACGACTGGCGGATCGAGGCCGAGGTGGATCTTGCCGCCAGCGATGAGGCGGGCGCTGCGGTCGTGCGTGTGGTTGATGTCGGAACCTTCTGACAGGCACTAGTCTTTCGCAATGACGCATCGCTGGACTGTCGGGATCATTGCTGCTGGGTTGTTCCTCGCCGGATGTTCCTCCGAGTCCGCCGAGCCGGTGGTTTCCCCCAGTGCATCGGCCACGCCGCAGGCACTACCCTCCGAGACCACGCAGATCCTTCAGGCGCAGTTGACCAAGACCATGCAGCGCAATGACGTCCCCGGGGGAGCGGTCGAGGTGTGCGTTCCCGGCTACGAGGCATGGGCGACCGCCGAGGGTCTGGCCGATATCGAGTCCGGCACCGCCATGACGACGGACATGTACTGGCCGCTGCGCAGCGTCACGAAGTCCTACACGGTGACGCTGCTCCTGCAGTTGGTGGACGAGGGCAAAGTCAGTCTCGACGACACCATCGATCAGTGGATCCCGGACGTCCCGAACGGCGACCAGATCACGTTGCGGCAGTTGGCGGACATGAGTAGCGGCGCCCCGGAGTACACGACGCAGGCATGGATCGAGGACTACGTCGCCGACCCGCAGCGCGCGTTCACCACGGAGGAACTGATCGCGTACGCCCTGGCTGAGCCCGCGCAGTTCGCGCCGGGGGAGCGGAAGGTGTACACGAACACCAACACGCTGCTGCTCGGAGAGGTCGTCGCGCAGGAATACGGCCAGCCCTTCGACCAGGTGGTGACCGAGCAGATCATCGTGCCGCTGGGCCTGACGCAGACACGCTACGAGACGGCGGTGAATGAGTGGCCCGGCGAGCACCCCACGGGCTACACACCCGGCGATGACGGCCAACCGGAGGCTGAGCCCAACAACTTCACGGTGCTCGGACCGGCGGGTGCGATGACCTCGACCCTCAGTGACATGTGCCGGTGGGCCACCGCGTTGGGGTCGGGGGAGTTGCTCGAGCCGGCGACCCAACAGGTGCGGTTACAGGGAGCGCCGCTGGAGCAGGGCCCCGAATACGACGAGTACCTCGTCGGGATGGGAAGCCTTGAGGGCTGGGTGGGCCACACCGGCGAGGGCTTCGGTCACACCGTGCTCGTCATGCACAACGCCGAGTCCGGGGCCAGTGTCGCCATCGGGATGAACACGTCCAACCGCGGGAAGCACCTGCCGACCCGCTACTTCCGCAAGATCGCACCGACCCTCGATGCGATTCCGCCTGCCGGTTGAATCAGGTCAAACGCTTCTGCAGCGTGTCCGACAGAGGCAGGTACCCCCGCCGCGGCGTGAACTGCATCGCCACCCGGATCGCGCGGTAGGCCATCCCTGGCACGCTGATCCCGCGTCCGGCCCGCAGATCCGCCAGGGCGGTGTCGACGACCTCGTCGGGATCCAGCCAGAACGGTGACGGCACGCGGGCATCGACCCCGGCCCGCTCCTGGAACTGGGTGGGTACGAGCCCGGGGGTGAGGGCGAGCACTCGCACCCCGGATCCGCCGACCTGTGCCCGCAGTCCCTCGGTGAAGGATGTGACCCAGGCTTTGCTCGCCGCGTAGGTGGGGGCGTTCGGATCCGGGGCGAACGAGGCCATCGACGAGACGTTGATGATCGCGCCCTCGCCGCGCTCCAGCATCGAGCCAAGTGCGGCGTGCGTGAGACGGAGCACCGCGCGGACATTGACCATGAGCAGGTGGTCCTCCGCCTCGAGGTCGTGCTCGGCGAAGTCGCCGTCGTACAGTCCCAGCCCGGCGTTGTTGACCAGCAGGTCGACGGGTCGAACGATGAGCCTGCGCTCCACCCGGCGGCAGTCGGCGAGGCGGCCCAAGTCCGCACGCAGGACCTCACACTGCACGGGGTGTTCGAGGTGTAGCGCCTGTGCGGTCTCCTGGAGGCGGTCGCGGGTGCGGGCGACCAGAACGAGGTCGTAGCCGTCCTCGGCGAGGCGGCGCGCGAAGTGCAGACCGATACCGGAGGTGGCGCCTGTGATGAGTGCGGAGGGCATGCTGCACTCTGCCACACCAGTCGCTGTTTATCCCTGGGGCAGGGGTGGCACGGTAGCTGCTGGGCCGGTGCAGGCGGGGCGGTGGTCATCGCGGTTAGAGATCGGCATCTTGGTTAGAGACACGGCACTCCGGTTAGTCCTGTACGGCCGTGGGACTCTAACCAACCTGCCGCCGACTAACCAACATGCCGATCTCTAACCGATCTGTCCAGACAGATACTGACCGACAACGGGCCAACACACAGTGGCGGGGTCCGCGTGACCAACCTCCCTGGACAGAACCTTCAGCCCTGCGGCAGGGGTGTGGGTTTCTGCCCCCGGCTCAGGGACCGATCGAGTCCGAGGAACAAGAAGCCGAAGACCAGGCCCAGGATCACGATCGCCACGATGTTCACAGCGACACCTGCGTACCCGCCGTACTCGAGTCCAGGGATCAGTGGCGATGGGTCGTTGACGTCGATGAAGGGGTAGGGGTACCAGTGCTGCGGCTCGCCCAGAGTCGTGGCGGGCGCCTCGGGTGGGGGTTGCAGTAGCAGCAGGCCGCGCAGGAGGGTGTAGACCAACCAGACCACGGGGATGGTCAGCATGGTGAACACCTCGCGGATGCTGAAACGCGGCCGCGGACCGAACAACAGGAATCCGAGGAAGGTGGCCCACGGGACGATGTAGTGGAAGCCGAGGTTGGTGTAGACGCCCAAGCCGACGGGCTTGTACAGCGGCGCCAGCACGATCGCGTAGACAAGGCCTGTGACCGTGATCATCACCAGGCTGGTCATTCGGAACCACCGGAAACCGCGGCCGTCGCGGGTGGGGTCCGCGAAGAGCATCCAGTTCGCGATGAACGCGACGATGTTGCTCCAGACCGTGAAGTAGCTCAAGGTGAACCACAGCCCGTTCAGCGCGCCGCCGTTGCCCTCCTGGGTGACCGAGATGTAGCAGCTCAGCAGGAAGGCGCCGGTCCCGACGGCAGCCACGATGCCCCAGTAGACGCGGGCGACCGTTGCCCAGGTGCCCTGCGGGGTGACGGTTGTGGTGTCGACCATGCGCCAAGGGTGCCCGGGTCGGCTCGGGTTTCGCTCGCGGAGGTCCTCCTGCAGCCGTTAGCGATCTGGAGATCGGTGAGCGTGTCGGTGGTGCAGAACATCTAACGGATCTCCAGATGGCTAACGGCTGGGTTCCGGACGCCTCAGGCCGCTGACGCCTGGGCCAGGGTGAGCACCGACATGGCCAGGACCAGACTGGCGAACCCGATCCCGAGGCCCCGTTCCGACCAGCGGTTGGACCAGCGCGCGGCCAGTGCGCTGCTGATCAGCACGAACGCGGCCACTACAACGGTCGCTGTGAGGTCCAATGCCTCCCCGGCGCGGGGGATGAACGCCACGGCGGAGTTCAAGGTGATGACCAGCAGTGCCGTGGCGGTGGCCCGGTACATGCTCATGCCCATGACCAGGGCGAGGGCCGGCACCACGAGGAAGCCACCCCCGACTCCGAAGAAGCCGGTGAACAGCCCCACGACGAGGGCGGCGACCACCACCAGCCACCAGGCCTGACGAGCACGAGGGGTCGACTGCCCGCCGTCACCGGAACGCAAGGACTTGCGCAGCATCAGGGTGCCCGCCACCACCAGGACCACGGCGAAACCCCACAACTGGATCCGGTCATCGGTCACCAGAGCCAGCCGGGATCCGGCGATCGCGCCGGCGGCACCAAGGGCGCTGAAGACCACACCCTCCCGCCATGCGATCCGCCCGGCCCTTGCGTGCGGGATGAGACCCCCCATCGCCCCGATGCCGACGACCACCAAGGATGTGGTGCCGGCCTCATCTGTGGGAACGCCGGCTGCCACCAACAACGGGATCGCCAGGATGCCGCCGCCGCCTCCGAAGAGGCCCAGCGACAGTCCCAGGGCGATCCCGATGAGGGCGAACTCGAGCAGTTCCACGACTGGCTAGGCGATCCTTCCCGGTCGGCCCCGCCGGTCGAGCACCTGCCCGCCCGCGGACTGCCAGGCACGCATCCCGCCGGCGAGGTTGAAGGCCTCGTACCCCTGCTTGCGAAGTTGCGACGTCACAGCGCGGGCTCGGCTGCCGGAGCGGCACACGACGACGATGTTCTTGCTCGTGGATATGCGGCTGATGCGCGAGTCGAGTTGTCCGCGCGGGATGTGCAACGCCTGCGGTGCGTGCCCGGCGTTCCATTCCCCGGTCTCCCGGACGTCCACCATCTGTGCACCGGAGCGCACCCATTCGCGGGCGTCGGCACCACTGACCGACGGTACCTTGAAGCGGTCGAAGAGTCCCATGCTCGCCTCAGTCGGTGTACGCGTCGCCGAGCATCGTGGCGTGCTCGTCGCGAACGATCGGCAACCCGGCCACAGCAGCGTTGCTGAACTGGTCGTCCACCACGACAACGGGCACACCCGCGCGGGTGAGCAGCGAGGCGCCCACCATGGCGCGGAAGCCGCTGCCACAGGAGATCCACACCGTCGGATCGGCGCCGGCATGTGCCGCCGAGTCGCTCCAGGCCTTGATCTGCCCGATGTTGTCGGGGAGGTCGTGCAGCGGCACGTGCCGTGCTCCGGCCACATGTCCCTCCTGCCACTCCGTGAGGCGGCGGGCATCGACGACGATCACATCGGCGTCCTTGTCGAGGGCCTTGGCCAACTCCTGGAAGTCCGCCCGGCGCACCGATCCGATGTCCTCCGGGCCGCGGCTCCACGTGCTCGGCTGGCCGACGTTCTGCGCCGCCGGCCGGTCGATGCCGATCCGGACCATGTCGCGCTGGAACTCGGTGATCTGCTCCTGCGTAGCACCCAGCAGGGTCACCGGAGTGCCCCACGGGATAAGCCATCCCAGGTACGTGATCGCGTTGCCCTCGGCGTCGAAACTGAGGCTGCCCTTGATGTTCTCGGCGGCCCACAGGCGACGCTGGCGAAGGTCCACGACCCACTCGCCGGCTTCGATGCGGCGACGTAGTTCCTCGGGGTCGGCATTCTCGGCCGGCGACAGGTCGATCTCGCGCGCGCCCAACTCGTTGGCCGGACCCATGTGCTTGTAGTAGGCCGGGAAGGCATCCAGGCCGGCCAGCAGCTCGTCCACGAACTCCTGCTCGCTGAGCAGGGCTGCCGGGTTGGAGGTCGCCTGGTGGCCGACCGTCGACTCGAGTCCGACGGTGGCGGTGGCGCTGCAGAAGGAACCGAAGCCGTGGGTGGGCATGACTGCTGCCTCTGCGTCCACGCCGTCGATCAACTTGCGGACCGAGTGCCACTGCGCGTGGGCCAGGCCCTCGGTGGCGTCCGGTCCGATCAGGTCGGGGCGGCCGACGCTGCCGAAGAGCAGCGAGCCGCCTGTGAACACGGCGCGGTCCTCGCCGTCGGTCGCCACGGCGTAGGACACGTGGTGCGGGGTGTGGCCCGGGGTGTGCATGACGCGCCACGCCATCGCGCCGGACTCGAAGGTGTCGCCGTCGCCCATCTCTGCGGCGGTGAACTGGTAGTCGTGCCCGACCGGGACCACGTAGGTGGCACCGAGTTCTTCGGCGAGCACGAGCCCGCCGGACACGTAGTCGTTGTGCACGTGGGTCTCCACCACGTGGGTGACGGTCCAGTCGCGATCGGCGAGGACGGCGTACACACGGTCGATGTCGCGCTGGGGGTCCACCACGACGGCGGTGCCCTCGTAGCCGACGACGTAGGAGCGGTCGCCCAGGTTCGGGGTTTCGATGACGAGGATCTCCGGGGTGCTCATCAGGAGTGGATCCCTTCGGTGCTGGCGGTGACGACCGGGAAGCCGTTGCGCTGCCACATCTCGGTGCCGCCATCGACGTTGATCGCGCGGATGCCTTGGTGGGCCAGCCACATCACGACCTGTCCGGAGCGGTTACCGGTGCGGCAGATCAGGTAGGTGGGGGTTGCGGTGTTGAGGTCGTCGCGGCGCAGTGGCACCAAGGACATGGGGATCCACTCGGCGCCCGGTACGTGGCCGCCGTCGTATTCCCACTTCTCGCGGACATCGACCACGCGCGCGCGGCCGTCGTCCATGAGTGCTTTCAGTTCGTTGACGGAGATCTGTTCGATCACTCCAGGAGTCCTTTCGGGGTCAGGCGAGGGAGAGGAAGAGCTTTTCGAGTTCTGCGAGGTCGGCCTTGTCGTGGGCCTCGGGGTGGGTGGTGCATTCGCGCAGGCTGCTGGCGACCATGGCGAAGCCCGCGCGGTCGAGCGCCTTGTTCACCGCCGCGAGCTGGGGGAGTACCTCGCGGCAGTCACGGCCCTCTTCGAGCATGCGTACGACAGCGCCGATCTGACCCTGCGCGCGCTTGAGCCGGTTGACGATGGCGGGGGTGTCCTCGGCCGGCACGCCGACGGAGGTCACCGGCACTCGCAGCGCTGCTCCGCCGGGAAGCGGCTGAGGATCTGGGTGGCATGCATGCCACATCCGGAGTAGGTGACCTTCTTGCACGAGGGGCAGGTGGCCGGGCTGCACATAACTGAACTCCAAATAGGGTAGGGGGGTATGCCTTGCGTTGAGTCCAATATACCCCAGGGGGTATGCTTGTGCAAGAAGGACACACAAGGAGGAAGAATGACCTACGGCCAGCAGGTGTTGGATGATCTCCGCCCCGAGACCCGTGAACTGCGCAGGATGATCCCCGACGTCTACAAGGGGTTCGCCGCGCTGCACGGTGCGGCGTTCGCGCCCGGTGTTCTGGACACCAAGACCAAGGAGCTCATCGCCCTCGCGATCGCGGTCAACACCCAGTGCGACGGGTGCATCGCCTCGCACGCCCGGGCCGCTGCCAAGAACGGCGCCACCCTCGAGGAAGCCGCCGAGGCCATCGGCGTCACCCTGCTGATGGGCGGTGGACCGGCCTCCATCTACGCACCGCGTGCCTACACGGCGTTCCAGGAGTTCTACGAGCAGATCCACGGCTCGCCCGAGGCGTGATCGGGAGTATCCACAGATAAGGGCCTATCCCTTCCCGCCGGGTTCGGATCCGGTGATCGTCGAGGTATGCACAGTTCCTTGACGATCACTGGTTCGCTCGCGTCCGAGGTCACGGTCGACGCTGATGGAAACGCCGCAGCAGTTGTGCGGTTCCGCGTCATCATGCGTACCCGGCGCAAGGATCCGGCCAGTGGACTGTGGGCCAACGACCGCCCCCTCGTGCTGCCGGTGGTCTGTCGCGGCAGGCTCGCCGACAATGTGCTGGGCAGCCTGCGGCATCAGGATCCGGTGGTCGTCACCGGTCGTCTGCGCATATGTGAGGCGGGACGGCGCCCGTACATCGAACTCGAGGCCTCAGCCGTGGGACCCGACCTGGCCCGTACCCGCGCAGAGGTGGTCCGGGAGGAGTTGGCTGCCTGACGCCCCACACCGGGCGTGCCGAGAGCACGAACTACCCTGGCGGGGTGGCTGAATTCATCTACACCCTGCGCAAGGCCCGTAAGGCACACGGCGACAAGGTCATCCTCGACGACGTGACACTGTCGTTCCTGCCCGGCGCCAAGATCGGCGTCGTGGGTCCGAACGGTGCGGGTAAGTCGACCTTGCTGCAGATCATGGCCGGCACCCAGACGGTGTCCAACGGCGACGCGATGCTGTCCCCCGGGTACACCGTG
>JACJWU010000003.1 GCA_020636995.1 Actinomycetota bacterium
CGTGATCCCGTGGTCCAGCATTCTCAGCGCGACCACGGGTCCGGCCGACTACTACGTCACGCACGAGACCGAGGCGGCACCGTTCGCCTGGGAGTTGGACTGGTGGTTCCCGCAACTGGCGATGCTGTTCATCTTCGCCTCGATCATCGTCGGTCTCATCGCCCGCATGAAGGAGGCCGAGATCGTGCGCTTGATCGGCGTCGGCGCCGCCGACATGATCGGTCCGGCGCTGGTGGTGTCGCTGGCCGGTGGGGTGTCGGTGATCATGACCAACACCCAGACGCTGGACACGATCCTCAACTCCATGGAGCAGCTGGTCAGCGGGCTGTCTGCGGAGGGGTTCGCGATCGTGGTGACCATCATCAACATCCCACTGGCCATCCTGGTCCCCTCGACGTCGGGTCACGCGGCTCTGGCCATGCCGCTGCTGGCGCCTTTGGCCGACTTCGCCGGGGTGTCCCGGCCGACCACCATCACCGCGTGGATGAGCGGCGCCGGGTTGACGATGCTGTGGTCACCCACGCAGGTCGTGGTCGTCGGTGGCCTGGCGATCGCGAAGGTGGGCTACGACAAGTACCTGCGCTTCGTATGGCCGCTGGTGGTCGCCATGTTCGTCGTGAGCGCGGGCATCATCGCCGTCGCCGCGTCAGTGGGCTGAACGCAGCGGTCACCGCGTCACATCGGCACCCAGCATTCGGGTTGTGATCTCCGAGGGTTCAATCCCGAGGTCCCGACGCAGCACCCGACGACATGCGAGGTAGGCCCTGCGGGCCTCCGTCGGGTTACCCTCCGCGAGGTGGATGCGAATGATCGTCCGGTGGGTGCTCTCCCGAACGGGATCGGTGACCAGCGCCGCGAACGCGGCATCGAGTGCCGGGGCATAGCGCCGGGCCCGACTCAGGCGCTCGGCCTGCTCCTCGAGCACGTGCAGGTGCACCTGACGCAGCCGCTCCCGGTCTGCCAGCAGCCACTCATCGTCCCACTCGGGCAGCAGATCCCCACCGTGCTCCAGCGTCCCCAGCGCGTCGGAGGCCGGCGTGAGGCTCTGCGAGTCCAGACCCGTGGCGGCCACCGTCAGGAAGCGATGCACGTCCACCTCGACGCCGGGACCGAGATCGAGGGTGAATCGTGTGGAGGTGATGACTGCGGGCACAGCCCGGTTGGCGCGCCAGATCCCGGATCGCAGACAGGCTGACGCATGCTGCTCGGACGCATCCGGCCACAGGGTGCCCGCGATGCGCGCCCTGCTCGTACGTCCGGCCAGCGCCAGCAGTGCGACGATGCGTTCTGTCATCGGGGCGAGCTCAACCTCGCGACCGTCGACGACCAGCGAGAAGCCCCCGAGCAGGACCAGGCGGATGCTGCGCGGGTGCGCGGCGCGC
Source organism: Actinomycetota bacterium (assembly GCA_020636995.1). Lineage (GTDB taxonomy): Bacteria > Actinomycetota > Actinomycetes > S36-B12 > UBA10799 > JADKAV01. The sequence goes on from JACJWU010000003.1 coordinate 1,383, forward strand.
GGCAGGAACGCCCGCAGCGCGGGATCGTGACCGTCATCGGGGAAGGTTCCCTGTGCGTTGTGTGCCACCTCGGCACCCCCTGCCCGGATACCCATGATTCTGCGTCGCGGTCGAGCGCACCGCATCCCACATTCGGGCCAGGCAGCGTCACCCGTGTCGGTGACGCAGCGGTGACGAACCGGTGACGGACCTCGGCAAGGCTGCTCCTACTGCCGTCGTCAGGCGGCACGACCTGGACCCAGGGAGGCACTCATGTCCCACACATCCAAACTCGCCAGACTCCGGCCGCGGCCGGCCGTGGTGGCCTCGCTCGCAGTGCTCACCGTGGCTGCTGGCGGCATCGCGGCGGCAGACGGACCCGACTCCAGCCTGCAGGCGCTCAAGAAGTCGAAGGTGCGCAAGATCGCGGCGAACCAGGCGAACAAGGCCATCACACAGCGCGCACCGACCCTCGAGGTCCTGTTGGCGCAGTCGGTCGCGGACAACGCGATCACCACCGCCAAGATCGCCGACGGCGCGGTGACCAGCGCCAAGTTGGCCGAAGAGGCTGTGAAGGCCCGGGAACTCGGCCCGACGCAGATCGTCACCAACGGCGCAGGGCTGGCCAACAACGCCACCGGCACGGTGGCTGTGAACTGTCCGGCCGGCACCCAGATGGTCAGCGGCGGTGGCACCACGACCCTCGGCGGGAACGACCTCGTCCTCGTGCTCAGGTCCTTCCCCTCGACCAACGGGTGGGTCGTGACCTACCGCAACATCTCAACTGTGGCCGTGACCATCACTGCCGTGGCCACCTGTCTGTCCGCCTGAGCACCGCTCACGTGAACAGACTCACGCCGCCGGCCCCACCAGGAGTCCGACGACGATGAGGACGATGCCCCAGAGGACTTCGCCGCGCACGAGCCCGACGACGCCACTGACGACCAGCACCACTGCAAGGATCCACAAGATGATTTCCATATCGGCCCCTACCCGGTGATCGACGTGTCACACGCGCTCGTCGCCTAGAGTCGGGCGTGACGCGGGCGCCACTGTCCACGCCACACGACACCTGGAGCCGACCGTGCATGAAGATGCGGACTTCGCCTCACTCGGACTGCGCGAGGAACTGCTGCAGACCCTGCGGGAGGTCGGCTACGAGACGCCGACACCGATCCAGGCGGCAACCATCCCGCCGCTGCTTGCCGGCCGCGACGTCGTGGGCCTCGCGCAGACCGGAACCGGCAAGACCGCTGCTTTCGCGCTACCTGTGCTGGACCGTCTCGACCTGTCACAGAAGAAGCCGCAGGCGCTGGTTCTCGCGCCCACCCGGGAACTGGCATTGCAGGTGTGCGAGGCCTTCGAGCACTACGCCGCGGGCGTACCGGGCGTGAAGGTCCTGCCGGTCTACGGGGGGCAGGGCTACGGCGTGCAACTGAGTGCACTGCGCCGCGGCGTGCACGTTGTTGTCGGTACGCCGGGACGGGTCATCGATCACCTGAACAAGGGCACATTGGATCTGTCCGAGCTACGTTTCCTCGTCCTCGACGAGGCCGACGAGATGCTCAACATGGGGTTCGCCGAGGATGTCGACACGATCCTCGCCGAGACCCCGCCGGACAAGAACGTCGCGCTGTTCTCCGCCACCATGCCCGCCCAGATCCGCCGGATGTCCAAGCAGTACCTGGACGATCCGCTCGAGATCACGGTCAAGAGCAAGACCACGACCTCGGCCGACACCACGCAGCGATATCTGATCGTGTCCTACCCGCAGAAGGTCGAGGCGCTCACCCGGATCCTGGAGGTCGAGGACTTCGACGCGATGATCGTGTTCGTCCGGACGAAGAACGAGACGGAGACGCTTGCTGAGAAATTGCGGGCACGCGGCTACTCGGCCATGGCGATCAACGGCGATCTGGGACAGGCGCAGCGCGAACGAACGGTCGGGCAACTGAAGGCCGGCAAACTCGACATCCTCGTGGCCACCGACGTCGCCGCCCGCGGCCTCGACGTCGACCGCATCAGCCACGTCGTGAACTTCGACATCCCCACCGACACCGAGTCCTACGTGCACCGCATCGGCCGCACGGGCCGCGCGGGGCGCAAGGGTGATGCGATCTCCTTCGTGACACCCCGGGAGCGCCACCTGCTGCGCGCCATCGAGAAGGCCACGCGACAGCCATTGACACAGATGCAGATGCCGACCGTGGAGGACATCAACACCCGCCGACTCGCCCGCTTCGACGCCGGGATCACCCAGGCGCTCGGCTCGGAGGAACTCGACTTCTACCGCGACGTCATCGGGCACTACGTCAACGAGTACGACGTGCCGGAGGCCGACGTCGCGGCCGCGCTGGCGGTCGTGCTGCAGGGGGACTCCCCGTTCATGCTCGACACGACCGAGGAGCCTGTAAATGCACCTGCCGCCCGTGCCACCTACCGGATCGCGGTCGGCAAGCGGCAGAAGATCGGGCCGCGGCAGATCGTGGGAGCCTTGGCCAACGAGGGCGGGTTGAAGAGCAGGGACTTCGGGGCGATCGACATCCGAGGCGACCACACGTTGGTGGAATTGCCCGCCACACTCCCCGCCGAGACGTGGAAGAAGCTGCGCAAGACCCGGATCTCGGGCAAGCTCATCGAACTGACCCTGGACACCGGGCACAAGCCGCCACGTGAGGGTGGCCGCAAGCCGCGCCATGACAAGCCCGCGCACCACAAGGGCAGGCACAAAGGGAAGAAGCGCTGACCCTCTTCCTGCGACCCCTTTGTGACGAAGTTGCGCCGGTCCACCCCCCGTTTGTCACGAAGGTGCGGGGTCCGGGGCCCCAAGAACCCACACCTTCGTCACAAACCGGCCCAGGGCCACCACACCTTCGTCACAAAGGCCAGGACGGGGCTGACCCACCTCCCGGTCACGGGCGAGCCAGCCGCCACTCGCGCACCCGCTCACCCGGAGGTAGCGTCGATCAATGGAACGATTCGTCATCATCGGCGCGGGACTGGCCGGCGCGAAGACCGCCGAGCACCTGCGGGCACAGGGCTTCGACGGCGCGATCACTCTGATCGGCGAGGAACCGCTACACCCCTACGAACGGCCGCCCTTGTCCAAGGGGATCCTCAAGGGCACGGCCGACGCCGAGTCGGCCTTCGTTCACGACCCGCAGTGGTACACCGAAAACGCGGTGGAACTGCTGCTCGACACCCAGGTCACCGGTATCGACCTGGATGACCGGCGGGTTCAGCTCCCCAGCGGCGACCTTGACTTCACCAAACTCGCCCTCACCACGGGTGCCAGACCGCGCCACCTCGACATCCCCGGCGCCGACCTGTCCGGGGTGCACTACCTGCGCCGACTGCCCGAGGCGGAACGCCTCCGCGAGGTGTTCGCCGAGGTCGGCCGCATCGTGGTGGTCGGAGCTGGCTGGATCGGTCTCGAAGTGGCGGCCGCCGCGCGCGAGTCCGGGGTGGACGTGACCGTCGTCGAGGCCGCCGAACTCCCGCTGCTCAACGTGCTCGGTCCCCGCATGGCCGAGGTGTTCGCCCAGGTGCACCGCAGCCACGGCGTGGCCCTCGAACTCGGCGTGGGGGTCGAGAGTTTCGTGGGCACCGACCGGGTCGCCGCGGTGCGACTGTCCGACGGCAGGAACCTCGCCGCCGACGCGGTCGTCGTGGGAGTAGGAGTCGTCCCCAACGTGGAACCGGCCGCGGGCCTGACCATCGACAACGGCGTGTTGACCGACGAGCACCTGCGTACCAGCCACCCCGATGTGTTCGCCGCCGGGGACGTGGCCAACGCCTTCCACCCCGTGCTGGGCAGGCACATCCGGGTCGAGCATTGGGCCAACGCTCTCAACCAACCGGCCGTGGCGGCCGCGGGGATGCTCGGAAACGAAGCGGTGTACGACCGGCTGCCGTACTTCTACACCGACCAGTTCGACCTCGGCATGGAGTACGTCGGGTACGCCGACGGTGGCGCCGAGGTCGTTGTGCGTGGATCGGGGCTGGAGTTCATCGCTTTCTGGCTGCGGGAGGGCAGAGTCGCGGCGGGCATGAACGTCAACGTCTGGGACGTCGTGGAGCCGATCCGCGAACTGATCCTGTCCGGCCGGGAGGTCGATCCGAGCAGACTCGCGGACCCGGAGGTCTCACTCGACGAGGTGTGAGCGCCGGGGCGAGCGCCCTCCCCGTCCAGCCCACCGGATACCGTGAAATCACGACATATTGGGAGGCACGCAATGGCACGCACGGCGATCGTCACGGGTGGGGCACGCGGTATCGGAGCAGCAGTGGCGAAGAAACTCGCCGCGGACGGCATGTCAGTGGCCGTCCTCGACCTCGACGCCGAGGCCTGCGAGCCGGTGGTCGAGGAGATCCGCGCCGCTGGCGGAACCGCCCTGGCTGTCGGAGCGAACGTGGCCGACGAGGCTGAGGTGGGTGCGGCGGTCGACCGGATCGCTGCTGAACTCGGCGCACCCACGGTGCTCGTGAACAACGCCGGCATCATCCGCGACAACATGCTGCACAAGATGTCGGTCGACGACTGGGACGCCGTGATGGGAGTGCACCTGCGTGGGGCGTTCCTGATGTCGCGGGCCGTGCAGCCGTACATGCGTGAGGCCGAGTTCGGCCGGATCGTCAACCTCTCCAGCACGTCGGCGCTCGGCAACCGCGGTCAGGCCAACTACTCGGCAGCCAAGGCCGGCATGCAGGGGTTCACGAAGACCCTGGCCATCGAACTGGGTCGGTTCAACGTCACCGCCAACGCGATCGCCCCGGGCTTCATCCAGACGGACATGACCGCGGCCACCGCCGAGCGGATCGGGGTGGCGTTCGACGACTTCATCACGATGGCCGCCTCGCAGATCCCGGTCGGCCGGGTGGGGCAGCCCGAGGACATCGCGAACACGGTGTCCTTCCTCGTCAGCGAGGGTGCCGGCTTCGTGTCCGGCCAGGTCATCTACGTCGCCGGCGGGCCGAAGGACTAGCGGTCGCCAGGAGTACCGCCATCGCCACCAGCGCCAGCGCCACGCCCTCCGACCACCCGAACCCGGTGTTGCCGCTCGGGGCGACGACGTCGATGACGACCGAACCGAGCAATTGCCCGGCGATCGACAGCAGGCCGAAGACCAGCACGCCCACTCCGCGTACCGCCCATGCCGCCAGCGCGATGAACAGCACGCCGATCGGCCCCCCGACGTAGAGCCACCACTGCGCCGGGAACGTGCCGATGGCGGTGACGCCGGTCGCGACCACGACCAGCGACAGCAGGAACAGCGAGCTGAAGCCCACCAGGAAGTTGACGCCGGTCGCCGCCATCGGTTGCCCTGTGGCCACCGCCACCCGGCCGTTGATCGCCTGCTGAACGGCGATGCCGAGGCCGGCGGAGACAGCCAGTACGACGATCCAGGACACCTCGGACACCCCGGCCTGCAGCCCTGAGACCACCACCGCGGTCAGCGCTACCACCGCAGCCACCACTCGATTGCCACTGATCGGCAGATGGCCGGCGGGACTCAGGCCCGCGCGGTCGACGAGCAGCGAACCGGTGACCTGTCCGGCGACCACCGCGATGGTGAAGATCGTGACACCGGTCGCAGGCACCACGAGTCCCTGGGTGGTCACCAGCCAGGCACCGCCGAGCCCTCCGAGCACCTGCCACCACTTCAGCCGGTGCGTTCGCAACAATCCTGGGAGGGCGGCCACGGAGGCCCGCAGTGGGGCCCGCGACGAGACGATCACCCACGCGAGCACCAGGCCGGTGCCGAAACTGATGGCCGCGGCGATCACCCCGCCGCCGACGTACTCGGACAGTTCGGCGTTGATCCGCGATTGCAGCGCCACGAGCACCCCGACCGCGATGGCGGCGGAAATGGTCAGGAGACGATGACGGCCCGCGGACAGCCCGTGCATCAGTGGGAACGCTTCTGGAACCCGTCCAGCTGCCGGTTCGCCAGTTGTCGCATCACGAAGGGGAGCACCGGCGTTCGACCCAGGACCGATCCCACCGGCCCGAACGCCTGGCCCGCCCAGACCGCGAAGTCGAACGAGTCCCGGTGTTCGACGATCAATCCGTCGCGTAGGACGAAGTCCGCGTCAACGACGTTGTGCACCTTCCGGCCGGTTGCGCTGAAGGTGTAGTCGGCCTCCCAGTGTGCGTGGCCACGGTCACCGGCGGCGGCGATCCCGCTGGCCCGAACTTCGAGGTCCTTGCCCGCCCGGCACAGCATGCGCCACATGTCGCGCACCCGTTCCCCTCGCAACTCACCGAACGCCGGGTCGGAGAAGACGACATCTTCGGCGTAGCAGGCGGCCATGGTCTCGGCGTCACGCTGCGCGAAGGCGTTGTAGAAGCGCTGTATCACCTCGGCATCTGTCACCCGTTCACCCTACGGCGGGTGGTTCCCCCTGGCCCAGCCCACGCCGCCGCACGCATGTGGAGAAGGCCCGGATCCACGGCATCGAGCGCCCGGAGCGCTGGGGCGGCCGTGCCACAGTCACACCGTCCTCTTACCGTCGTCCCACCTGACTTTCGCTCTCGTGGCTCAGCTTCAGGGGTACGACAACGAAGGGAAACCAATGAACAAGAAGACGATCGGCATCATCGGCGCGGGCGCTGCAGCCGCGGCTCTGACCCTCGGCGCCGTGACGATGGCGACCGCCGCCGACGAGAACACGGCGAGCCCGAATCCCGCGGTCAGCGGGTCAGCAGTGCCCGGTGACGGCATGCACGGCATGGGCGGACCGGGCGCCGGCGAGACCCCGCTGACCGGCACTGAGGCCGAGAAGGTGACCGCCGCCGCGCAGGCGGAGATCCCCGACGGCACCGTGCTGCGGGTGGAGACCGACTCGGAAGGCGTGTACGAGGCACACGTCCAGAAGGCCGACGGCACCGAGGTCATCGTCCAGGTCGACGCTGACTTCAACGTCACCGGCGTGCAGGAGATGACGGGCCGCGGCCCCGGCGGCCACCACGGTGGACCCGGCATGGGCGAGACCCCGCTGACCGGCGCGGACGCGGAAAAGGCTACCGCCGCTGCGCAGGCCGAGTTCCCCGGCGGCACCGTGCTGCGGGTCGAGACCGACGCTGACGGCACCTACGAGGCGCACGTGCGCAAGGCCGACGGCACCGAGGTCGAGGTGAAGATGGACAAGGACTTCAAGGTCACGTCCGTCGAGGAGCACAGCTACGGCCACGGGCCCATGGACGATGACGACTCGGCCACCGCGACGCCGAGCGCCTGACCGACAGCGCCCGGGTCATGGAGCGGTGACACCCAGAGTGTCGCCGCTCCATCCCGGGAACACTGCACCGACAGCCGCATCGTCGGCTCCGCAGCGGTTGGCCAGGACGTCGGCGAACACCGCCCGGTAGTCGGTAGTCGCACGCAGATCGCCGTCGTCCAGGTTGCCGGGCGACAGTCCCGGCCATTGCCCGTGCAAGCCCGGGTTGACGTTGCCTCCGGCGACGAACATCACGTTGCCCCAGCCGTGATCCACACCTGCGGACTCGTTCTCCTGCGCGCGACGGCCGAACTCGCTGATGGTGATCAGCGTGACCTGCTCACGTGCCGGACCCAGATCCTCCAGGAAGGCTGCCAGAGAACCGGAGAGATCTGTCAGTTTGTCGGCCATCCATCCACCCTCGACGCGACCGAGGTCGGCATGCATGTCCCAGTCGCCTTCGTCCAGTGTGATCACCCGCGCCCCCACATCGGCCTTGATCAGCTGCGCCACATCCTGCAGAGTCCGCCCGAGGTCGGAGTCCGGGTAGGGGACCACAGGGTCGTAGTCGGCCAACTCGGACGCCGTCTCGAGTGCCGCGAGCGTCACCTGCGCCGAGGTCTTCAGCGCCCCTCCGGCGCGGTCGTGCAGGAGGGTCAGGGCGCTGGACCAGCGCGCACGGTCGGCCTCTTGGGAGGCCCCGTCGAGCACGAAGTCGGCAAGCCGGTCCATACCCAGCTCATCGCGGGGCCCAGCGAAAGCCATCGGCATCGAGGTCGACCCCAGTTGCACCGCGCCGAACGGTCCGGACGGGTCGTGAAGGGACAGCATCCGGTCCAGCCAGCCGGTCCGGATCCCGGAGCCGGGCGCGGCGCGTTCCACCTCGTCCATCGCCGAGAAATGGGAACGGTTCGGGTTGGGCAAACCGGTCGCATTCACCGCAGCGACCCGGCCGAGATCCCACTGTTCCTTCAGCGCCGACATCGCCGGGTGCAGCCCGAACGTCGTATCCAGCGGGAGGGCGGCCGCCACCGGAACGGCGATGGTGGGGCGGAGGTCCGCGTAATACGGATCGCCGACGGGTGCCACCGCGGACAGTCCGTCGAACCCACCCCGCAGCGACAGCACGACCAGCGTGTCGCCTTTCCAGGGTCCCTCCGCCCATGCCACGCGTGCGGTTCCAGCGCCGATCGCGGTTGCACCGAGGACACCTAACGAGAGCAGGAGGCTGCGTCTACTGATGTCAGCGGACAGGCACTCCGGGCATGCGTTCATGTCGGTCCTCATCGGTAGTGGTGGTAGGGGGAGTCGAGCATCAGTGAGACGACCTCTGCCAGGCGCCACGTCACCAACGCCGAGTTGCTGCGCAGCGCGGCGTCGGCGGCCTTGCCGACGAAAGCCAGGACCGCCTGCCGGTGTTCGTCGGCCAGCGGGATCCCGAACAGGGCCGTCGCGATCGCGTCGACGGCTTCGCCGTGGGTGGCCGGCAGTGTGGCGGGCAGGACGCGGTCCCGCAAAGCCGGTCGGGTGAGTTCGGAGGGCCACCATCCCGATGTCAGGTTGCGGGTGTTGTTCCAGCGGTTCAAGGTCACCGCCGTGGACGACCAGGCCGCGGCGACGTCCGCCCACCCCGTGGGGTACGGGGCACCGAACGGCGACTGGCCCAGGGATTCCGACATCCAGACCAGTGACGTGGCCGCATCGATCCCGGAGTCCTCGGGGCCAACCCCCAACACCCTGAGAGTCGCGATCATGCTCTCGAAGGGGCGCACCGTCTTGGCCCCGACTGATGCGCGGAATGCGCCGGAGTCGAAGAGCCGGCGCAGGACTGGGGCGATCGCGGTGTCCTGTGCCAGGTATACCCCTGCCAACTCCTGGATCAGCGCATCGGGCGGGGTGTCAGACACGAAACGGCGGGCCAGTTTCAGGGCGATCCGTTGTGCGGTGGCAGGGTGGTACGCCAGATAGCGTAGGTAGGCGCGCGCCACCGTCTCGCCGCCGGCGCGGGTCGGGTTCGGGTCGCTGAATTCGAGCACCCGCACCGGACCCACCCAGTGCCGCCACGGTTTGAACTCGTACTCCCCCGACTCACGATCGACGCTGAGGCCGGTGAGGATCCGGGCCGAGTCGAGCACGTCGTCCTCGTCGTAGCCCGCGTCGATGCCCACCGTGTGTAGTTCCAGAAGTTCGCGGCCCTGGTTCTCGTTGGGGTGTTCGGCGTCGGAGTCCCGGTTGTTCAAGTAGGTGAGCATCGACGGGTGCATGCTGGCCGCCACGAGCAAGTCCTCGAACCGGCCGAGGCTGTTCCGACGGATCGTGTACTGGTAGTGGGCACGGGATTCATCGATGTCGTCGCTGGGCACGGAGACGTTGAAGTGGTTCCCCCAGAACTCCTCCATGACGGTCAGCAACTGCCGGCGACTCCAGGCCGCGCGCATGATGTGGCCGGTGTGCACGCTCGTGAGTTGCCGCCAGCCCTCGCGCTGGCCGGACCGGATCGCCTCGTTGACCTCCCAGATCGGCTCAGCCTGGTCGGGCAAGCGGGCGAGGATCGCCTCGCACCAGGTGTCATCGATGCCCGCCGGATCGAGCTGCTGGTCGATCCACCCGTCGGGACCTCCGGCCTGCTCGACGTCGGCCAGCGCCTCCCGACTGGGTCCGTAGCCCAGCCTGCGCAGGACATGTCGGGCCAGGTCCGCCGGGATGTAGGGGTTGTCCGACATGACCGGTGGCTTGGGCGCGGGCGGTTGGTCGGTAGGCGGATCCGGCTGTGGCTGTGGTTGCGGCTGCGGTTGTGGTTGTGGTTGTTTGGCCTTCGCGCTTCTTCCCAGCAGCTTGAGGTGCAGCGCCCGGGAGTACACAAGCGCTTTGCGTCGCGGCGACCACACGTAGGGGATCCGTACCCACTTCTTCCCGCGCTTCTCGAGGACCCACTTCTTCGTGAACCGGGCGACGACCTTCTTGCGGCGGAACGACTTCACCCGGGTGATGCCGGTGGCCGGGTTGTAGGCGTACTTCAGCGGGATCTGTTTCTCGACCGTCCGGGTGGTGGCGGCCTCAACGGTTCCAGGCCTCATCCCCACAAGGCCGATCACACTCGCGGCGGCCGCCAGCACATCGCGGCGCACCACCGTCTGTATGCCCACCGACCGATTGCACTAGTCGGCGCATCGCAAGTCAAGCGCGAGGGCGTCCGCTTCGCCTGATGAGCGCAGCCTTTGCGCCCGTTGAGCCCAACGCGGCCTTGGCGATCGGGCCGCCCGCGGGCCTGACCGATGGGGTTCAGGTAGAGCGATGGGGTTCAGCGCCCGCTGAACCCCATCTACCTGCACGAACCCCATCTACCTGCACGAACCCCACCCAACGCGGGGAGGCGCTGCACGAACCCCACCCAACGCGGGGAGGCACTAGCCCTTCCACGCCACCGAGGGGTAACCGGTATCGAAGTGCTGGTAATCCGGCGTAGCGATGTCCTGCCAGATCCAGCCGCGCTTCGTGAAGGCCCGCCACACCGGGCCACCCTCGAGGATCTTGCCCTTGCCGGGGGTGCGCGCGGCATTCTTGGCCGTCGGCATGAAGCAGTCGCACCGGGGGTCCAACCATGGGTTCTCGCGCGGGTTGATGTCGATCGCGCGGCCGTTCGCGTGCGGTGAGAACGTCGCGGGGGAGTTCGCCTGCCCGGCCTGCCGGCAGTTGTACGCCGAGGTGTTGTCGGCGGCCATGCTGGCGTTGTCGTCACCTCCGAACTCCTCGATGGGTTTCATCGACCGGATCGGGAACCCGGCGTCGAAGATGTCCGTGAAGATCCTCGTCACGTCCTGGGCGACATCACGGTTGATCACCAGCACTCCCCGCTGGACGTCCCCATCCCAGTCGTGGAAGTTGACCTCCACACGCCGCAGATCCGCACGGGTCGCGGGACAGCCGGACCGCACGACGCCGACCTCCTGCATCGCGCGCCACTGGGCATCGGGGATCCTGCGAACGACGGGGTCAGCCGCTGTCGCCGTCGCCGTCCCAGTGGGTGTCGCCGGTGTCGATGCTGATGCTGTGATCGCCGTGGCAGACGGCACGGGTGCATCCGGCGTCGATCCGCAGGCCGCCGCAAGCAGCACGGGGACGATCAGCGCCGGACGCACCCCTCCATCATGCCTAGCGACGGACCCGCAGGACGACCCTGTCGCTGGAGCGCTCGATCGCGTCATTGCCGCGGTAGACGACCTTGAAGGTGTGCTTCCCGACCTTCTGCTTGGGGAGCCGGATCTTCACCTTGCCCTTGTCGGCGGCCTTGATCCGCTTGCTGGCGACGACCTTGCCCTTGCGCTTGACCTGGACCTTGCCCTTGATGGTGGCCTGGCTGCGCACCTTCACCTTCAACACCGCCCGCTTGCCCTTGCGGATCGTGGAGTCCGCCAGCGATGCAGTGGTCTTCGACGTGCTCTTCGCCGCCGCCGCGAAGGAGATCGGCGTGAACGTGTCCCAATCCGAGATGGCGTGCGAGTGCGCCGCCCAGGTGCTGATGCCGAGGGTCTCCTTGCTGCCGTCCCACGTCCGGCCGGTGCCGTCGGTGTAGCGGCCCTTCACCGTCACCTCGGTGGTGAAGTTCCCCTGCGCGTCCGGCGCGGTCGGAAGGTACACCGCGCCGCCGAAGACGTCCGGGTTGTCATAGCCCGCAACCGCCGGGTCCGGCCCGAAGATGACGTACAGCCCCTGCACCGCCGGGGTCTTCTTCCCCGGGTCGAAGCCCGTGCCGCGAACGGTCACTGTGGCGGTGGAGTTGGCGGTGAGGCCGTCAGCCCCCTCGATGGTCACCTGTGGGCCCTGGGCTGCCGGGACCGCAGTGAGCGAGACCGCGACCGGTGCCGGGTTCTTGGTGAGGTTCGAGCCGGTGGTGCCGGTCGCCCAGAACCAGCCCCTCAGGCTGGCAGGCAGCGCATCGATCAACGGCTGGGCGAACTGCTTGCCGTCGACCGGTGCGGGAGTCCCGGGCGTGCCGACGCCCTCCCAGGGCGGGGTCACCGTCCAGGAGGTGGCATCCGGCACCGACGGCAGATCCACCAGGCGCACGTCAGGAACGGTGCTCTCCGGAGATGCCGCCGAGGTCTTGTAGACCAGATCGGCGGCCAGGGAACCGTTGCCGGCTGCGTCCACGCTCACTTCGGGATCCCGGAAGGTGATGGAGTAGCCACCCATCGCCGTGTTGCCGATCGTCACGCTGCCGGTGAAAGCCAGGCTCGTCGCACCGGTCGCCGGGTCGTAGTCGCCGGACCCGCCGGTGAACTGCCACCCGTCGGCGGTCTTGCTCACCGGACCGCTGGAGTTCTGCGCGGTGGTCAGGCTCGCGCACGAGGTGAACGCGCACTCGCTGATCTTCCAGGTCAGTGTGGCGTCCTTGGCGGCGTCGGCCGAGGCGGGTGCCGCGGCGAACGTCGCGACGACGGCGGCGAGGCCGGCGGCGGCGGTGATGGTGCGTTTCATTTGTCTCCTTGGAGGGCTCGGGTGTGCATGTGGACGACGTAGGTGCGGATGTCGGCGCGGGACGTCAACGGCCCCGGCCAGGGCAAGGCGATGCGGTCGTCGCCGGCCCGCACGTACAGGGCCGATTCGTCGAGGTCGACGACCTGCGCGGACACACCCGGCCGGCCGATCATCACGGCGACGTCCTCGGTGTGGTCATCGTTCATGTGGCGGCAGACGGCGTCCACCACGTCCTGGGTGAGCCAGCTCACCGGAACTTCACCGGGATCACGGTGTCGTAGGAACGATCGCCGCCGTTGCGGTGGTCGCGACGCACGACGATCGCGCATTTCGTGGTCTTGCAGTTGACGGACCCGAAGGACGACCGCACCGGCAGCCGGAAGCTCTTACCGGGCTTGGCGAGGTTCGAGGTGCTCGGTCGCGGGCCATACGGGTACTTGCCGACGACCCAGACCCCGGCGTACTGACCGCCGGTGTTCAGGCATTCGGTCACCGATGGCCGGGCCCCCTTGCGAGGCTTCTTGCACAAGCGCACGTACACCCCGGCCTTCTTCGGCAGGCCGCTGACCTTCACCGACACCGATCCGGACGACGGCAGCCCCTTGCGCGGGGACACAGTCACCGACTCGGCGTGGGCGGGGGCGGCAATGGCGATCAGCAGGGCGGGTGCGGCTGCGAGGGCCAAATACTTCACTGGTTCACTCCTTGAATTCGATGGGGACGAAGACGTCTTGGGTGCGGTCGGTCGAACGGGTGTGGTCGGCCCGGGTGGCGATGCCGCAGGTCTGCTCGCGGCAGTCGATGTCGCCGATGCGGGGGCTCACGACGATGCCGACGGTGAAGGATCCGTCGGGTCCATACGGCTTCGCGAGGCCCTCGCCGTAGGGCGGCGGGTTCGACGAGATCCACGATGAAAGCCCGGCCTCACCGCTGGTGTCGACACCCCCACCACACGGGGTGGGGGGCTCGCCCGGTGCAGGTTCCAGGCAGTAGGCCACGTAGATGCCCTTTGCCTCGTCGAAGCCGGTGCCGGAGACCGTCAGCGTGGACCTACCAGCGACGACCGTGCCGGGCGACACCGTGACGGCGGGGCCTGCTGGGCCGGCGACAGGCGTGGGTTGTTGCGGTGCGCATCCGGCAGCAACCAGCACGACCAGGATCCCGGCTGCTCTCAGAGTGGACATGGAAGTTAGGGTAGCCTTACCTAAATACCACTGACCAGGGGGTCCCCTTGTTGACCACGGACACGTTCGCCAGCCGGTTGCGTGCAGCCACGATCGCGCACCACAGCGCTGCTGAGACCTCGGGCTTCATGTCCGGCCTGCTGGACGGCACACTCGCCAGCACCGACTACGCCCACCTGGTGTCGCAACTACAACTGGTCTACGCGGCTTTGGACCACGTGAGCTCGCAGCACCGTGACGACCCCACGTACGGACCGTTCTTCGACCCGCGACTGGACCGGACGCGGGCGCTGGCCGCCGACACGGCCACGCTCGGCGCAGCCCCCGTGGCCACTGCGACGCGCACCTACGCCGACCGCATCGACGCCGTCGCGGCGGACCCGCTGCTGGTCCTGGCACACCACTACACCCGCTACATGGGGGACCTGTCCGGCGGCCAGGCGATCTCCGCCGTACTGGCCAGGACCATGGGGCTATCCGCGCACGAGGGTCTGGCGTTCTACCAGTTCGACCTCGGCCCCTTACCCCGGTACAAGAATGCGTACCGCGAGCGCCTCGACGACCTGCACCTCACCGACGATGACGAGCGCCGGTTCATCGGCGAGGTCCTGACCGCCTACACCCTGAACTCCGCGGTGTTCACCGAACTGGATCAGCGGTCGTGACCAGACTCCTCCTGGCAGCACTCGGGGCGCTACTGGTCCTGACCGGCTGCACCTCTGCGGCGCGGGAGACGAGCGCCCCGCAGCCGGCGGTCGCGGTCATGGGCGGCGACGCCGGCATACTGCCCACGACCGTTCGGGGCACCGATGGCGCCGAAGTCATAGTGTCCGACACCTCCCGGATCGTCGCGCTGAACGGCGGGATCACCGAGACCCTCTTCGCGCTCGGCCTCGGCGACTCCCTCGTCGGCCGCGACGTGAGCTCGGACCTCCCCGAGGCCGAACCGATCGAGGTGGTCACGCAGGGCCACGACGTCTCGCCGGAGGGGGTGCTCGCCCTGAACCCCTCACTGGTCCTCGCCGATGCCCGCACCGGGCCGCCGGAGGCCCTGGCCGCGATCCGCAACGCGGGCGTGCCGGTCGTGCTGGTACCTGAGGTATGGAGCCTGGAGGAGATGCCCAAGCGGGTGCGTGCGATCGCCGACGCCGTTGGCCGGTCGGACGCTGCTGACGCGATCATCGCGGCCTCGACATCGTCGCCGACACGGGTTCGCGGCGAACCCGTGGTGGCCTTCCTGTACCTGCGCGGGAACGCCGCGGTCTACCTGCTCGGCGGCGATGGCAGCGGCGCGGATTCCCTGCTGGAGGCGGTCGGCGCGGTCGATGCCGGTAGCCGCGCCGGGCTCGGCGCGTTCACCCCCCTGACTCCGGAAGCGCTGGCCGAGGCGCAGCCCGACGCGCTCTTGGTGATGGAGAAGGGTCTCGAGTCGGTCGGCGGTGTGGACGGGCTGCTCGCGTTGCCCGGCGTGGCCCAGACCCCGGCTGCCAAGAACCGCCGGGTCATCGTCGTCCCGGACGGCCTGCTGCTCAACTTCGGGCCGCGGACGCCGCAGACTCTGCGCGCGATCGCCGGGCAGTTGGACGGGGAATGACAGCCACCCTGGAAAGGTCGTCTGTTCGTCGTGGCCACCGACTCGCGCTTCCTTTGCTCGCCGCTGCGTTTGTGGTGTCCTGCCTGCTCGCGCTGGCGATCGGCGCCTACGCGATCGGAGTCAGTGATGCCATCGCGGCCTTGTGGCGCAGCATCACCGGACAACCCCTCACAGTGGCCGATTCGGTGATCGTTGACATCCGCGCACCGCGGGTGGCGCTGGCGGTGATCGTCGGGGCGAGCCTCGCCACCGCCGGGGTGGTCATGCAGGGTATCTTCGCCAACCCGCTCGCCGAGCCCGGGCTGGTGGGCGTCTCCTCCGGCGCCGCGGTCGCGGCGGTGGTCGCCATCGTCCTGGGGCTCACCGCGATCGGCTTCTGGGTGCTCCCGCTGGCGGCGATGATCGGGGGCCTGCTGGTCACTGCGGGCGTCTACGTCATGGCTCGGGTGGGCGGCCGCACCGAAGTCGTGACACTGATCCTCACGGGAGTGGCGGTCAACGCCTTCGCCGGCGCACTCATCGGGCTGCTGATGAGTGTCTCGGACGACGCGGAACTGCGTAGCATCACGTTCTGGACGCTGGGCAGTCTCTCCGCCGCGACATGGTCGACGGTGTTGCTCGTGCTACCCCTGGCCGTGGTGGGCTTGTTCCTGGCTCCCCGCCTCGCGCGATCCCTGGACCTGCTCGCCCTCGGTGAGAACACCGCGGCGCACCTCGGCGTGGACGTCGAGTGGCTGCGCAAGGTGGCCATCGTGCTGACCGCGCTGCTCACGGCCGCGGCCGTGGCGGTCGCCGGGATCATCGGGTTCATCGGCCTGGTCGTGCCGCACGCGATCAGGTTGGTCCTCGGTCCGGGGCACCGGTTGTTGCTGCCCGCTTCCGCACTGGCCGGATCCACCCTGCTGGTCCTGGCCGACCTCGTGGCACGCACGGTCGTCGCCCCGCGGGAGATACCGCTGGGCGTGCTGACCGCGCTGATCGGAAGCCCGGTGTTCTTCCTGCTCCTGCGACGAGAGCACCGGCGTCGTGGGGCATGGGCATGATCGAGGTGCGCGACCTGGCCGTACGGCGCGGGACCCGACTCGTGCTCGAAGGTGCCACGTTCACCGCGCACCCGGGCGAGTGCCTGGCGATCGTGGGACCGAACGGCTCGGGGAAGTCGAGCATGATCTCGGCGATCGCCGGCGATCTGCCGGTCGATCGCGGTCAGGTCCGGATCCATGGACGACCTGTGGGCGACCATCGTGAGCAGTCCCGCCTGCGTGCCGTCATGGGCCAGCAGACGAGCGTCGCGTTCGGCTTCACGGTCAAAGAGGTCGTCGAGATGGCTCGTGCGCCCTGGGGCGACTCGGGGCAGGCCGGGGCGCAGCGGGCCGTCAAGGAAGCGGTGGAGTCTGCAGATGTCGGCCACTTGCTCGACCGGGATGTACAGAGCCTGTCGGGTGGGGAACTCGCCCGAGTGGCCTTCGCGCGCACCCTCGCACAGGGCACGCAGGCCCTGCTGCTCGACGAACCTGTGGCGGCACTGGACCTGGCGCATCAGGTGAAGGTGTTCGATGCGCTCGCCGCCCGCTTGCGGGAGGGGCACACTGCACTCGTCGTGCTCCACGACCTGACGCTGGTGTCGGCCGTCGCCGATCGGGTGGTTCTGCTCTCGCAGGGGCGACAGGTCGCCCTCGGCACCCCCGCAGAGGTCATCACGCCGGAACTGATCGAGCAGGTCTACGGCGTCGCGACCGAAGTCCGCACCGTCGGCCGCGCCAAGGCGACGATTCCCTCGGCGTGGTGCTGAACCGGGGAACGCCGATTGCGAGGTTGTTGCCCCGCCCCAGCGCCGTTTGCGAGGTTGTTGTCCTCCCTGCGCGCCGAGAACGACAACAACCTCGCAAACGCCAGCGGCGACATCTTGACTCAGCCTTGATTCTCGCCAGATGGGACCTTCCAACGGGCCATCCACTATCAACCTCATGGCTCACCTCAAGACCGCCGCTCTCAGCGCCATCGCAGGCTCCGCAGTCATTGCAGCAGCGCTGTTCACCGTCCCTGCTCAGGCTGCAGTCGCGGCGCCGCCCGCGCCCAAGGGTCTGACGGTGACCCGCGATGGAGCCAACCCCCACGATCTCAACATCGCGTGGAAGCCCGTGCCCGGCGTGGCCAACTACATGGTCCGCGTGAACGACGGCGCCAAAGACACCAACTTGATCGTCCCCGCTGACGCCACCTCGGCGGTCTTCCACGGGGAGGGCAACTGCACCACCTACCGCGTGTCGGTCTCCGCGGTCGCCGACAAGGACCTGATGGGCACGACGGGCAAGACCTTCGTCCCGTCGCTGGCACCGGGCAGTGTGGTTGACGCGAAGGCCAGCCGTTCCGGTAACGGCACGTCCGCCAGCGTGACCTGGGAGGCACCTCGCCGGCCCGGCACCGGACCCATCACCGGCTACGACCTGCGCGTCCGTCAGGTCTCCAACGGCAAGGTCGTGCACGAGAGCACGCAGAAGGGCACCACCCTCGGCGTGGACGGCCTCGACCCCGATCGCATGTATGCGGCGAGCATCACCGCCACCAACGAGTTCGGCGGATGTGTCACCAGCAAGGTCGTGCTCGGCAACGAGAAGGCCGCCGCCCCCGACTTCACCGTGGTTCGCCCGCCTGCTCAGCCGGCGTCGGCAACCATCACCTGGAAGCCGACCAAGTGGTCCGGCTACGGCGCCACCACGGGCTACCGCATCGGCTACAAGCGCCTGACCGACAAGGGTTACACCTGGCGGGAGTTCGACCCCGACCGACGGTCGGCGACCATCGACCAACTCGACCCGACCGTCAACTGGGACTTCGTGATGCGCACGGTCAACGGCAAGAGCTCAGGGCTGATCAGCAAGCCCTACCGCCTCTACCGCAGCGGCTACGACCCCGTGAACGCGAACGTGACGATCACCGGCAAGGACCAGACCATCACGGTGGACTTCTCCGAAGCGGTCGGGTCCTCGCTGAACTACCCGATCGCGCGCATCGACATCGCCAAGGCCAACGGCACCAAGGGCTTCACCGACCGCCACAGCGTGACGAACAAGGCCGGCCGGGTGACCTTCGACCCCGTCCCCTGCGGCACCTACGAGGTGGTCGTGACCGGCATCGGCGAGAACTCCTCCAAGCAACTGGTCCGCACGTCAACCCCCGTGTGTGAACAACCCGCCATCTGCTTCACGTCGACGCTGCAGAACGGCAGCTTCGAGTCGCCGGCCATCCCCAACTCCACCTACAAGATCCTGCCGTCCAGCACCACCGGCCTGGCGTGGCAGAACACCGCGGAGAACTTCGTGGAGTTGTGGTCCAACGGATTCAGCAGCAGCTCCAACGGCAAAGTGACCGCCCCCGACGGACGACAGCTCGCGGAGCTGAACGCCAACAAGGCGGGCACCCTGTACCAGGACCTGCCGACCACCCCGGGGACCACGATGCGCTGGCACCTCAAGCACCGAGGCCGCGCGGGCACCGACACCATGCGGGTGCTGGTCGGCGCCCCCGGCGCGAAACTGACCCAGTCCGGGGCGGATCTGACCACGGGTAACACCGCCTGGGTGCAGTACACCGACTCCTACAAGATCCCGGCCGGGCAGACCACGACCAGGTTCGCCTTCCAGGCAGTGAAGACCGCCAGCTCCATCTCGGTCGGCAACTTCCTCGACGACATCGTCTTCACCCCGGAGCAGTGCCAGTAGCCCGACAACCGTCAGGCGCGGTCCCGCAGGCCCACCACAGCCAGCCCGACCAGCACCAGCCCGGCTCCCAGCCAGCCGGTGGCCGACAGCGTCTCCCCCAGGACGACCACCCCGAGCAGGGTCGCGCCCACGGGCTCGAGCAGGGTGAGCGTGGCGATGTGACCAGGCTGCAGGACGGGCAGACCCAGGCCGAACAGGATGTAGGCCAGGGACGTCGCCGCCAGCCCCAGCCAGAGCGCGAGCACAATGCCCCCGGGTGAGAGCACCCAGCCCGCCGCGGGCAACAACGGGACCAGCAGCAACGCGCCCAGCGCGAACGGCGCAGCCATCACCACGCTTGAGGGATGTCCGTCGCGGGCGAGCTTCGCCCCGAGGACTGTGTAGATCGCATAGGACCCCGCCGCCAGCAACGCACTGATCACCCCGAGGGTGTCAGCCGAACCGCCGCCGGTGAGCAGGACCAGACCGCACACCGCCACCGCCGTTGCGCCCAACCACAGCCATCCCGGAGCGCCTTCCCCCACGACCCATCCCAGCAGCCCGGCCAGCAGCGGCGCTGCACCGAGCGCGACCACAGTGCCCACGGCGACACCCGTGCGCTCGATCCCGACGAAGAAGAAGGCCTGATAACCCGCGACACCCACCGCCATCAGCCAGACCAGCGGGCGCCGGAGCAGGCCCACGAACTCCTCATGCCAGCCGCGATACAGCACGAACGCGACCATCCCGACGGCACCGACGAGCAGCCGAACCGCAGCCACGGACGGGGGCCAGGCCTCAGGGGCCAGCAACGCCTTCGACGTCCCGGACGTGGAGAACAGGGCAGCGGCCGCAAGGACGCCCAGCACGCCGATCGACGTGCGACCGCGGATCACCCGACGGCCCCGCCGATCAGCAGACCGATGCCGTAGGTCACGGCCATCGCCAACGCCCCACCGACGACGTTGCGCACGACCGCCCGGGCGACCGCCGCACCCCCCAGCCGCGCACTGACATACCCGGTAACGACCAGGGCCACCAGCACCGCCGCGAACGTCGCCGCCACGCGCACGTCGACACCGAACAGGGCCATCCCCAGCAAGGGCAGCAGCGCGCCGACGGTGAACGCCACCAGCGAGGAAACCCCCGCAGCCCACGGGTTGAGGTACGCCCCGGGTTCGATGCCGTACTCCTCGCGGGTGTGGGCGCCGACCGCATCGCGCTGTGTGAGTTCCACAGCGACCTCGTGCGCGACCTCGGCGGACAGCCCGCGGGACTCGAAGACCGAAGCCAGTTCCGCAAGTTCTTGCTCGGGGTGGTCTGCCAACTCTTGCTGTTCATGGGCTACCGCCGACTGCTCGATGTCGCGCTGGGAACTCACCGAGACGTACTCGCCGGCGGCCATCGAAAGGGCTCCGGCAACCAGGCCCGCCAGACCCGCGACCAGGATCGCCTCGGTGTTGGTGGTGGCCCCCGCCACGCCCAGCACCAGACCCGCAGTGGACACGATGCCGTCATTGGCTCCGAGCACGGCAGCTCGGATCTTGTTCGACCTCTCCGCCAGCGCGGCGCCATCACGATCATCGGTCACCGGCACAGCCTAGTGCGCACCACGAATGCCGAAATCCGGCACGTGGGACCGACAGCCGACACAATGTTCGCCATGGGTCTTCCACGTGTCTTCCTGGACGGTCTGGTCCGCCACTTCACCACCGACCAGTCGGTCCGGGCCGGGGTGATGACCGCTGCGTGGGCCGCTGCGGCCAGTTACTCCCGCGGGCTGCTGCCCCGCACTCCGGTGCAGCAGGCCGCCGCCCTGGGTGTCAGCGCGACCGCGTACTACGCGCTCGGCACGACGACCTGGGCGACCGTCTCCAGCGTCGCCTCGGGTCTTCCCGGCAACCGCCCCGGCCCCCGGGCCCGGTTGGTCGCCGCCGGTGTCACGTCCGTCGGCGGCAAGCTGGGAGAGGTCGCCACACGCTCACACAGCGACGACAACCTCGTCAGCGGGATCGCCTGGTCCGAACTCAAACTGCTGTCCGTGGCCGGTCTCGCCGGTGGTCTGGTGACCGTCAGCGACCTGGTGGCCCACGACCTTCTGCACCTCAAGCGCAGTCCGCGGACGACCCTGCTGCTCGACCTCGGCATGGGCACACTGATGGCCGGCGGAACGCTCGTGCGTCGGATGCGTCGTGCGCGCAAGTACCACGCGGACAACCATCTGCTCAACGCCGTCAAGAAGGCCGACGACGGAACGGCCCTGGCCGTCCAGGCCCGCACTGCCGCGGTGGCCACCGCGACGGCGGTGGGATCCACCCTCGGACTGGCCACGCTGGCGATCACGGAGCAGGCCGGTGCGCGCCTGATCGCGAAAGGCGTGAACGCGCTGGCCGGCGACGATCTCGAGGAGTTCGCGGACTTCATCGGCCACGGGGTGATGTTCACCGGCTTCGCCCTCGCCGGGGTGCAGGGCCTGAAGCAGGTGCGGAGGATGACGCAGAAGAAGTCCGAGGTCCTCGAACCGGCGTACCGCGACCAACCGACGTCGCCGTTCGTCTCCTGTGGGCCGAACAGCGAGGTCGACTTCGACGCGATCGGCAAGGAGGGCCGGCGCTTCGTCATCATGCGTCTGAGCCCTGCCGAGATCGAACAGGTCGTGGGCGGCAACGCCGCCGAGCCCGTGCGGGTGGTGATCCCGCGGGAGGGCACGATCGAGGAACGCGCGGCGATGGCGGTGCGGGAGTTGACCGCGACCGGCGGCCTGTCACGCAGCGTGATCTGCATCGCGTCTCCGACCGGCGTCGGCTACGTGAACTACGTCATGGCCGAGGCACTGGAGTACCTGACCCGCGGCGACTGCGCGGTGGTCGTCCCCCAGTACGCCTACGTTCCCAGCGCCTTGGCCCTGAACAAGACCGACGAGGGCGTGGAGTTGCAGACCGCGGTGATCGAGGCGGTCTCGCGCCGTCTGGACGAACTCGCCCCGGCGGACCGGCCCCGGATCGTGCAGTTCGGGGAGAGCCTCGGAGCGCAGGTCGCCGTCGACGTGGGTGGGACCGACGGGGTTCCGAGTTTCGACGCCGTGGGGCTGGACAGCGGTCTGTACGTCGGCGTGCCCTTCCGCAGTCACCTGTGGAAGGCATGGCTGCGCGATCCCGAGATGATGTCCGACGCAGGACGGCTGGTCAACGTCTCGGAGGCCGCCGAGATCCCGGTCGGGGAACGTCGGCACGTGATGATCAACCACCACGACGACCCCATCAACAAGTTCTCCTACGAGATGGTCGTGCGCCGGCCGTGGTGGTTCGGACCCCCCGAGACGCGCCCGCCCAAGGTCCCGCGGGAGACCCTGTTCCGGCCGGTGATCAGTTTCGTGATCGCCCTGATCGACCTGCTCAACGGCATGGACGCAAAGCCCGGGGAGTTCCGGCTGCTGGCGCACGACTACCGCATCGACATCGCGGAGGCTCTCGAGAAGGTCTACGCGCTGCCGGTGACAACCGACGCGCGTGACCAGATCGAGTCCGCCCTGCGCCGACGCGAACACGAATGGGCCGAGAAGCGGCTCATCGCCAAGACCGGCGAGAAGGCCCTGCGGCAACTGCGCGACACCATCAACTCCTGGGGGCAGGACGCGGTCAACATCCAGTTCGACGAGCAGCCCGGGGATGAGCCGTCCTCCCGTCTCATCGACTACCTGAACACCCGGCTCGGTCAGTCCGGGAGCGCCGCTACGCCCTGATTCTTGTTCTGCACCCGACCCCGGGCGCGCCGTACATTCGAACCATGGAGGCTGCCGCGGCCGCACGCGCGCAGGAGCCCGCCGCACCGGCGATCCGCTGGGCGCACTGGGGTCTGCTGAGCGCGGCCATGGTCTGCGCGGTCGCCGCGGTGGCGGCCGGGGCGATCAACGGCATCGGGCATACCGAATCCCACCTGCTGGCCGCCGCCTACGGACTGCTCGCGGGGATCACGATCACGTGGTCGTCCACGGAGCGGTCCATGCGGGAGACCCGGCGGCGGGTGTACTTCCTGATGGCCGGACTCGGCACGGCCCTCCTGCTGTTCGGCCAGAGCATCGGCTATCTCGTGACCGCCGGGAGGGAAGACGTCTTCGATCCGCGGATCGAGAGCATCCCGCTGCTCATCGCCACGCCGGTGGCCGGGATCGGAGCGATCCTGCTGGCCTGGCCGCAGGGAATGGTGAAGCGCGAGCGCCTCCTTGTCACCATCGACTCGGTGGTGTCCATCGCCGCTCTTGCCGTGATCTGGCAGTTGGTCCTCGTGCCGACGTGGCAGCCGGCCGTGGACCCCGCGGTCCAGGTGTGGGTCCGGATCGACCAGTTGGCACTGTTCCTGGGCGTCGGGATCGTTGTGGTGCTGATGGTGGTCAGCAGGCGGATGGGCGCGCTACCGCTGCCCCAGTTGCTGCTGCTGATCGGCGGGGTGCTCTTGTGGCTGGTCAGCGACGTCGCGGGCGAGTTGGGTCCGGATCGCGTCACCGGCGTGACGCCGTCCATCATCGGGTACGTACTAGCCACCGGTCTGCTCGTGGCGCTGGGTCACCGCGCCGCTGCGGAGCGGGAGACCGAACGCGAGATCCGCTGGCGCAACGGCCTGTCGCTGATGTTCCCGATGGTCTCGCTGCTGGTCGCCGGACTGGCTCTGATCGCCAATGCCAGCAGTCAGCTCGGCGTCACCCTGGCGATCGTCAGTGCCATCGCGTGGATCGCGATGCTGGCCGGGATCGGGGTGGCCCGGCTGGCCTCGCTGACCGGGATGTGGGACGCCCAGTACGAGGGCATGGTCCAGTCCCTGTCCGACTCCGCCACCAGTGGGTGGGTGGGTGCCTTGCTGAAGGACAGCGCGGAGTACGTACTGGTCCTCGACGCGGATGCTCACATCGTGTTCACATCGCCGCGCACCCGGGCTGACCTCGCCAACGTCGAGTACTTCTCCGATCTCGTCATCGATCCCCCCGCCGACGACATCCAGATCATCCTCGCGGGCGTCACCAGCGAGTCCATCCCACCCGGTCCGCACGAGATGCTGCTGCGCGCGACGGCCGGGCAGCGCGAGGTCGAGGTGTATGTGCGCCCGGTGCGGGACATGGACTTCCAGGGCTTCGTCGTGACCGGTACCGACGTCACGGACGCGCGGAGGTTGGCGCGCAGCCTGGATCGCACGAGCCGCCGCGACGACCTCACGGGGTTGTTGACCGCCGAGGCCATGGAAGCGGAGGTCGCCGCGGCCCTGGCACAAGCCGTCTCGATGCACCACGAAGTCCTGTTCGCAGTCCTGGACCTTTCTGATTTCGGCGCCTGGAACGACAGTCTCGGACGCTCCGGCGGCGACGAGATCCTGCAGGTTGTTGCTCGACAGTTCGAGGGGCTGCCACCGGAGGTGACAGCCGTATGCCGGATAGCAGGCGACTCCTTCGGGCTGCTCATGTCGTCGACTGTCGTGGCTCCGACCCTCGAGCAGGTGGTCGATCAACTCGAGCGGTCGTTCGCGGGCCTGATCCTGCCCAGCGACCTGGAGGTGGATCTGTCCTTCCGGGTGGGCTACTCGGTGGCTGCCGTCGGCGAACCGTTGGACCCTGCGCAACTGGTCGAGCAGGCCGACATCGCGTTGCGGCGGGCACGCAAGAGCCGACAGGCCCAGGTCGTGCGCTTCCGACCCGGCATGAACGAGGACCTCGTCACTCGGCTGGCTGCCGAACTGCGGGTGCGCGAGGCCTTGAACAACGACGGAGTGGTCGTCTACTACCAGCCGATCGTGTCACTGCGCGACGGCAGCATCCGATCGGTCGAGGCGCTGGCGCGCTTGCGTACTGGTCACGGCACCATCGTGACCCCGGACCAGTTCATGGACGCTGCGGAGTACAGCGGCCTGGTCCGCGACATCGATCGACGCGTGCGTCAACAGGTCGCCGAGGACTGGGCGTCGATAGCAGCCGTGACAAGCCCCGACGTGCGGATCAACATCAACGTCAGCCAGTCCGAACTCAACCCGGCACTCGCCGACGAACTGCGGGCCCTGGATCTGCCGCAGCGGATCATCGTCGAGGTGACCGAGGCATCACTGGTGTCGAACCCGGTCTTGGCGCGCAACACCCTCGAGACGATCCGTCATCTCGGCGGTCTCGTGGCCATCGACGACTTCGGCACCGGGTACTCGTCGCTGTCGCAGATCGTGGCGCTGCCCTGCGACATGCTGAAGATCGACCAGAGCTTCGTCTCCGACATGTCCGAGACCAGCACGAGTTCGCGACTGGTTCGGGCCATCGTGCAACTGGCCGAGGACCTCGGCCTTCAAACGGTGGCCGAAGGGGTCGAGGCCCGCGAGCAGGTGACGATCCTGCTCGGCCTCGGCTGCGACCGCGCCCAGGGCTTCCACTACTCCAAGCCGCTGCCGCTCGAGCAGTTGCTGGCGTGGATCTCCGAGCGCCGCGTCCGCAGGACCCCGGACATCCCGGCGCAGTCGTCGCGCTGAGGTTCCGTACGGAACTGGTTGGGACCCTGCCGTTCGCAACCAGTTCCGTACGCTTTGCCAGGCGTTTCGCCACTTTTGTGGTGGTCCTGGCGTACAGAACTGGTTGCCGCAACCGAGCCCTCAACCAGTTCCGTACGCTACCGGCTCGTGTTCCGGTACTTCCGGATCGCCAGCGGCGCGAAGATCACAAGGAACACGACCATCCAGGCCAGCGTCACCAGGATCGGGTACTGCCCGGGGATACCGTCGCCCACGTAGGGGTTGGGGTTGCCGAACAGTTCCCGGGTCGCCGCGGTCAGGGTGCTCACCGGGTTCCACTCCGCGATCGGCTGCAGGATCGCCGGCAGTGACGCTGGCGGTACGAAGACGTTCGAGATGAACGTCAGCGGGAAGATCGTCACGAATGTCAGCTGCTGGGCCGTTTCCGTGTTGGGCACCGACAGCCCGATCCAGATCCCCAGCCAGGCCATGACGTGCGCGAATCCCAGCAGCAGGGCAACCGCCAGCAGGAACTCCGCCAGGCCGTTGTGCACCCGCCAGCCCACAACCAGGCCGGCCAGCATCAGGACCACGAGGATCCCGGCCTGGTAGATGGTGTCGGCCACCGTGCGTCCGGACAGCACCGCTGATCGGGACATCGGCAGGGAACGGAAGCGGTCGATCAACCCCTTGCCCATGTCGTCGGTCATACCGATGGCGGTGGTCGCCGACGCGAAGGCGATGGTCTGGGCGAAGATGCCCGGCATCAGGAATTCCTTGTAGTCGCCCCCACCGGGCAACGGGATCGCCCCGCCGAACACGAACGCGAACAGCAGCACGAACATGATCGACTGCAGGATGGCGAAGATCGCCAACTCCGGGATGCGGGGGATGCGCTTGAGGTTCCGCCACGTGATCACCATGGCGTCGGAGACGGCTCCGCTCTGTTGGACGCTCATACGTTCTCCTCCACGGTCTCGTCGGCGGTGTGATGTCCGGTCAGCGTCAGGAAGACGTCGTCGAGCGTCGGCCTGCGCAAGGTGATGTCGTCGATCTCGATCCCGGCGTCGCCCATCGCCTGCACGATCGCGACCAGTTGCTGGGCGCCACCGGTGGAGGCTGCGGTCAATCGCCGCGTGTGCTCGTCGAACTCGACCTCACCGGCCGCTGCGGATCCGAGCAGTTCCCGGGCGGCAGGCAACATCGCACGATCCCTGACCACGACCTCGATGCGCTCACCGCCCACCTGCGCCTTGAGTTCGTCCGCAGTGCCTTGCGCGATGATCTTGCCGGTGTCGACCACGGCGATGGTGTCGGCGAGTTCGTCGGCCTCCTCGAGGTACTGGGTGGTGAGTAGCAGGGTCGTCCCCTCGCGCACAAGGCCGCGGATGACATCCCACATCCCGAGCCGGCTGCGCGGGTCGAGTCCGGTGGTCGGCTCGTCCAGGAACAGCAGGTTGGGCTTGCCGATCAGCGCCGCCGCGAGGTCGAGTCGGCGGCGCATGCCTCCGGAGTAGGTCTTGATCGTGCGGCCGCCCGCATCGGCGAGCGTGAACTGCTCCAGCAACTCGTTCGCGCGCATCTTGGCGTCGGCCTTGGGCATCCCGTACAGCCGGCCGAACATGTACAGGTTCTCCCAACCGGTGAGGTTCTCGTCCACCGCGGCGTACTGCCCGGACAGCCCGATCGAGGCGCGCACCTCGTTCGACTGGGTCACGACGTCGTACCCCGCCACCGTCGCCCGGCCCGCGTCTGGGCGCAACAACGTCGTCAGAATGCGCACGGTCGTGGTCTTGCCCGCACCGTTGGGCCCGAGCAGGCCGAGCACGGTTCCTTGCGGGACCTGCAGGTCGACGCCGTCGAGTGCCCTGACCTCGGTCGAGCCACGCCGCGCCGGGTACACCTTGACCAGGCCCTCGGCCTCGATCGCATTTGTCATGGTGTCGACACTAAGGGGGACCTAAGACACCCCGCCAGTGGGATTCCACCTACGGAATCCGTAGGTGGGGCTCCGGCTCAGCGTGATCCTCGTCACAACCCATGGGTGGACACCGGTGTAATTCGTCACAGTCGGTTGAAGACCCCCTCGGGGTATGTCACGGTCGAAGAGTCGCGTCGGAGTTGCTCCGATGCTGCGGGAGCCGCCAGTTCCCGATGACCGCCCCATGGACCGCGGTGCAGTACCGACCGTGTGAGGGGACGTCCGACCAAGGAATTGTTTTGCGTAAAGCACTCGTCATGCCCGTTGCCGCCCTCACGATCGCTGGCTTCGGTGTCACCACCGTCGCCCCGGCGATGGCCGCCCCGACCGCGGCGACCAAGGACTCCGACCGCACCAAGGACCGCGCCTCGCGGAGCAAGAAGGCGGCGTACCCGATCCAGGTCAAGTACGTGAAGCGCTACAAGCTGGGCAAGAAGCAGCTCAAGGAGATCGCCGCGGCCAAGGCCTGGGCGAACGGCTCCATGCCGCGCCGCGTCCGCCAGTGCGAGTCCGGCGGCAACTACGGCATCAACACCGGTAACGGGTACTACGGCGCCTACCAGTTCGCCGCGGGCACCTGGCTGGGTGTCGGTGGCGGCCGGTACGCCCGCTACGCGCACCAGGCGCCCAAGTTCGCCCAGGACCACATGGCCTACCGGCTGTGGAAGCGTTCCGGGTGGGGCCCCTGGGGCTGCGCCTGATCTTCCCCTGCGTTCGAGGCCGTCGACTCGGTGATCCGTCACCGATCGGCGGCCTCGTCGTACGTAGGGGAGCCCGCACCCATCCGTGAGCACTTCGCGCATCCGTGAGCACTTC
Organism: Actinomycetota bacterium; assembly: GCA_020636995.1. Taxonomy (GTDB): domain Bacteria; phylum Actinomycetota; class Actinomycetes; order S36-B12; family UBA10799; genus JADKAV01. The sequence continues at coordinate 29,811 of JACJWU010000003.1, forward strand.
GGCTGCGTCGGGACGCTAACGCATCGCCGCACTGCTCCCGGATGGCCCGCGGGCCGCCGGACCTCCCGGGCCTGCTACCCGACCACGATCGCCGCACCGCCGCGCCGGGGGTCGGCGTGCGCGGTGGTCACGCCGCCAGTGCTCACATGCACCGCGTTGACGCCACCGAAGTAGAAGTGTCGCTGGGGCCACAGACTGACCTCACCGAGACCCCGCAGCGCCTCCACCTGTTCCAGTGGCAGGCCCGGTTCGACCTGGATCACACCCTGGTTGTCCACGTGCACCCGCGGGGCCTCCACCGCACCGGCGAGGTCCGCATCCCCACCGAGCATGAGCGTGATGACGCGGGTCAACGCACTGCGGATGCGTTCGCTACCACCGGTGCCGAGGACCAGTGACCCGCCGTCGTAGTCCACGATGCTCGGCGCCATCATGGAGCGGATGCGCTGACCGGGAACCGCCGCCTCCGGCCCACCCGGATGCAGGTCGTCCTCGCCCATCATGTTGTTCAAGTGGATGCCCGTCCCCGGCAGGAACACCCCACCACCCACGCCGTTCGACACGCTGAGCGCGGCCACCATCCCGTCGGAGTCGACCACGCTGATGTGGGTCGTGCCGTTGGTGGCAACCGGGCCGCTCACCTGGGCCTTGAGCCATGCGGTCGTCTCGACGAGGGCCTCGGCGATCGCCCGCGCCTCGGGATGACACTCGTCGGCGAGGTCACGCAGCACATGGGCGACGATCGATCCGCCCAGCGACGGCAAGGGGTTGGTGGTGATACTGCCCGACCGGATGGGTGCCACGAGAGGGTCCCGGGACACCGGCGCGAACGCCCTCAGATCGTCGGCGGTCACGGGGCCGTCGGGCATCAAAGCCGCGAACTCGTCGGTGAGGTCGGCGATCCCACGCACCTCCCCCGCGGCGACCCGCTGAAGCAGGACCGCGAACTCGGTGTCCCGGTACTGGTCGCCGTCGCCGAGCAGCACGCCGTCCGGCGCCATCCGCATCCGGGCCGCCTCGGTGAGCAGCAGTACCGGCTCGATGAGAGCCATCGCATGGGCCTGCCGCGCGTCGAGCAGGACGCCGTCGTGTGCGTACGAGATGGCCGGGCCGACCACATCCGCGAGGGGGAGACGGCCCCATGTCCGGTGCGCGGTCAGGAAGCCGTCCAGACACCCAGGCACTGCGACCGTGGCGTTACCCACGTGGAAGTCCTGGGTCGCACCCGAGTACACGACCGTGACGGTCTCGCGCTGCCCGGCGGGCCCGGACGGCACGGTGGTGAAGAAATCCACGACCTGCTGTGTGCCGTCCGCCTCACGTACCAGCAGGAAGCCCCCACCGCCCAGACTGGAGACACCGGGTTCGGCCACGGTCGAGGCGAACGCCGCCGCCACCGCGGCATCGACGGCGTTGCCCCCGGCGGCGAGGACCGCCGCGCCGGCTCGCGCGGTGGGCGCCGAGCCACAACTGATCGCTGCCTGGGACACGTGGCAAGGATAGAGGCCCGACCCGGGCGGAATGTCCACGGGCCAACGGAGGTTGCACCCTACGTGGCCACCAGAGAACTGACCGACAGCAACTTCACCGATGAGACCGCCGGCAAGACCGTGGTCATCGACTTCTGGGCGGACTGGTGCGGACCCTGCCGTTCCTTCGCGCCGGTGTTCACGAAGGTCTCCGCCGACTACGGCGATGTCATCTTCGGCAAAGTGGATGTGGATGCGAACCCGGGTCTGGCCCAGGCGTTCGGGGTGACGGCCATTCCGACACTGGTCGTGTTGAAGAACAACACGGTCCTGCACTCACAGGCGGGTGCACTGAACGAGAAGTCGCTGCGGTCGACCATCGACAAGGCCCTGCAAGGCCCGAAACGGATGACCTTCCAGTTCTAGAGGACGCTGATGCGCGCGTCCGGCGAGTAGTGCAACTCGAAACGGCGGGCGGACACCTCACTGACCACGTCCAGGATCACCTGACCCCGTTCCTCCGCGAAGTGGAAGACCACCAGGTGGTCGCCGTCCAGGGAGATGGTGTCGCCGTTCTTGAGCTGGTGCGCTTTCATAACCACGCTCTATAGGATCGGCTATCTCTTTCCGGATCTCGATTACAAGCGGTCAAGAATCGGTTACAGAAGGGTCACAATGACCGGGCGTGTCCCTCAGACGTGTGAACCGGACACACTTCAGCCCCGGTCTGCACCGGTTGGGTGGACATGGTGAGGGACAGCGGTCAACGACCCGCGTCGGCATCCTCGTCGTAATTCGAGTACTCGTCGTACTCGGTATTGGCCTCGAAGTCGTCCTCATCATGGGAGGACTTCGCTTGCCCGCTCAGTTCAGCTTGCAGAGCCGCAAGGTCGGTGTGTGGCGCGTTGTACTTCAGTTCGCGCGCAACCTTGGTCTGCTTGGCCTTTGCACGGCCGCGCCCCATATGGCTCGACCCCCTCGCCCGGGATCCGTCCCGAAGGTCAGTTGACAGTTTTCCATGCTGGGCATCGAGCCCACGACAGAAAGAGTACCCCGTGACCCGCCGCGTCCGCACGTCCCCTGCCCGGATTTCGCGCGTGGCGAGCGCCCGGGAACCGATCAAACGGTCACGCAGTTGCCCGTGTGCCGGATCGGTGCGAGACTCAAGTTCGACCGTCGTTTCGGACATTTGGAGCATGGATGAGTCCCAATCTGAGCAACCCTGAGGAGCTACTGACCCCCTCTGAGGTCGCAGCGCTCTTCCGTGTGGACCCGAAGACCGTGACCCGGTGGGCGAAGGCCGGGAAACTCTCCTGCGTGAAGACCCTCGGCGGTCACCGGCGCTATCTCGCAAGCGAGGTGAACGCGCTGCTCGAGGGAGCACTGCCACAGCAGCGCTCGGTAATCCCTCCCGGCCAGCCCGCGCCACAGATGGGGGTCTAGGCACGGCACAGCGGTCCCGGTCGGCCTCGCGGCTCTGTCCAGGGAGGTTGGCCAGGAAACGTTCGACGTTGCCGTCGATCTGGGGCACGTAGCAGGGCTCGTCACGATTTGTCTGGGACAGTCCGGTTAGAGATCGGCGGGTTGGTTAGTCGGCGGCCGGTTGGTTAGAGTCCCACGGCCGTATACGACTAACCGGAGTGCCGTATCTCTAACCAAGATGCCGATCTCTAACCAGGATGTGCGACGGCCACCGCCCAGCCGCCACCGTGACCAACCTGCCCGGACAGAACACGTCAGACATCGGCACGTCGGTTAGCCTCCGACGCCAACAACGTCCCAGCCCCCAGCTCACACCAGCCGCAGCGGACCCGAATAGTCCGGCGGGGCGGTCACCGGCGTCAGTTCGATGCGGTCACCGGTGAGTGCGGCCCCCGCGGTGCAGACACCCGTATCGTTGCGGTACCACGTGGGCAGTGCCACCACCGCGGCCTTCTGCCCGGTCGCCTTCCACGCCTCGGCCGGACCTGGGGCGGGGCTCAACGCACGGTAGACGAACCTGAATCCCGGATCGTTGATGTAGAAGGCGCTCTGGACCGGATCGGTGGACCCGATGAAAGGCGTCCCTGTGCACGCCGCGTTGTCGTACGTCAGCGTTGCGTTCAGCGGATAGAGCCAGCCGTTCCCGAGGTAGGTGTAGAGCCCACCGTCGATCCGGATCGAGAACAGCGGGAAGGGGCCCAGCGCCGACACGGACATGGTCTCCCCCACCAGCGCCCCGTTCGCGTCCACGACGATGCCTATGGAGTTGGCCTGGCCGGGGACCCCATGAGCCCCCTTGCCGCCGCGGGGCCCGGCCTTCGTCCATGAGGTCTTCTTCCAGCCCTTCTTGCACTTCTTCTTCTTGCCCAGCAGCAGCCGCATCTCACCGGTGGACTTCTTCACACAGGCGGTGTACTTCTTGGCGGCGGTGGCCGGCTGCGCCACCGACATCCCGGCGGCGGTCAGGGCCGCCACCGATGCGATCGTCACGATCCTCTTCACGTCACTCGGCCCTTCAACTGATGGTCAGCGGGCCGGGGACGTCTGCAGGCGGCGTCACGGACTGCAACGCGACGATGGTGCCGTTGTGATTGCCGTCAGCGGTACAGACGCCAGCGTTGCTCAGGATGTACATCGTCTGGTTCACGACCTCTGTGCTGGTCGTGATCTCCCATGCGGAGATCGGTCCGGGCGCGGGCGTCGTGGCGCGGTAGAGGATCCGCGACGGGCCACCTGCGGACCCCGTGTACAACTGCGTGGTCTGAGGTGATGAAGACCGCAGGTACGCCGTCCCGTTGCACGTGTTCGTCTTGAACGACGGCGAGCCGGACAGCGCCGGGAAGACCTGGCCGTTCGGGGTATAGAGGTAGATGCCACCCGCGATCTCGACGAACATCAGTGTGAACCCGGCCGGGTACAAACCGACGAACTTGCCGAGGACCGCTCCGGTGCCGTCCTTGACCGTCAGGTTCGGGCCCTGCGCGCCCTGATCGCCCTGTGGACCGGTGGCGCCCTTCTGGTTCCAGGTGACCTTCTTCCAGCCCTTCTTGCACTTCTTCTTCTTCAGCAGGCGCATCTCGCCCGACTTCTTCTTGACGCAGACCTTGACCGTCTTGGCCTGTGAGGGGGCCACCCCACCACCCATCAGAAGCCCGGCGCTCACGGCACCGGCCAATCCGACTCGCGCAACTCTGCTGAACACGATCGCCTCCCGAGATCAAGTGCTCCGACCGTAGTCCTGTTGAGCCTTCGGTGTCTACGCCCGATCAACACGCATGGCGGACACGTCCGGGCACGGGAAGGCTCCGCCGCACCGTCGCAGGCTGGCCAGCAGATCCGACAACGGCATCGGCCGGGCGAAGAGGAATCCTTGCGCTTTCGGGGCACCCCATACCGCGCAGAATGTCGGCCTGCTCGACCGTCTCGATCCCTTCGGCGGTGACGGACAGTCCGAGCGTGGCACTCATCTGCAGCAACACCCGCACCAGCGCCAACGAGCGGTCCGAACCTCCGAGTTGGCTCACGAACGACCTGTCGATCTTCACTTCGGCGGCGCAGGTCGGCCAGCACGACAGCGGCGTCCTCGTGGTTGACTATCGCGGACTCGGTGAGTTCGATCATCACGCGATCGCCCTTGATGCCGTTGCGGGCCATCGATTCAGCCACACGGCCGGGCAGGTCCGCATCGATCTCCTGCGGCGACACGTTCACTGCGACCCGCAGCCGCCTGCCCACCGTCTCCTCGATCACGGCACAATCACGCAGGGCCGTGTCCATCACGTACGATCCCACCTGGTCGATCAGCCCGAGTTCCTCCGCCTGCGCGATGAACGCCTGAGGTGGCACCAACTCCCCTGAGGCGCTCCGCAGGCGGACCAGCGCCTCCACCCCGGTGATCGTCGCGCGTGCGAGGTCGATGACGGGTTGGTAGTGGACCAAGAGCCGCTCCTCGTCCAGCGCCTCCCGGAGATCGGCCTCGGACCGCAGTGGCGCGATCAGTGCTGACCGCATCCCCGCCTGGTAGGCCACCGGTGCGTGGGTCCGGGTGGTGCGTGCGGCACTCAACGCCAGGTCCGCACGCTCGACGAGATCCGGCGCGGAATCGCTGCGGGTCGAGCGGATGACGTACCCGCAATGAAAGGCCAGGTCCACCGCCGGCCCCTCATCGATGACCAGACCCAGCAGATTGGCCCGAAGTGAGCGCTCGATGGCACCGATCTCGGGCTGGATCGGGTCACCCACAATCACCAGCCCGAACTCATCGGCCCCCATGCGTCCAGCCACCTGGACGGTGTCGGGGAGCCGGTCGATGGCCACCGCCACGGTCCGCAGGAGGTTGTCGCCGGCACCGTGACCCCTGCTGTCATTGATCCCCCGGAACGAGTCGAGATCAAGCAGAAGCACTGCCAGCGACTGCGAGCCACCAGCCACGACGAGTTGGCGCAGCCGCGCCATGAAACCCTCCCGGTTGTTCAAACCGGTCAGTTGATCGCGCACACCGGTCTCGGCCAGTTCGGCGCGCAGCAGGCGTCGGTCGGTCACATCCCGGGTGGTCAGCACGAAACCCTCGCTGCCATCCACACGCAGTGGACGGATCACCGTCTCGGTGTCCCGAAGCCTGCCTTCCGCATCCTTGAGCACCACGTCGAAAGCTCCCAGACCCTCAGGGTGATGCAGTACCTGCAGGAGCAGCGATTCGACCTCGTCGGCACTTCGGTCGATGACCTCAGCAAGAGGTTGCCCCACGAATGCGCCCTGTTGATAGCCGTAGCGCGCCTCCAGCGATGGGGTTTGGTACACGATCCGGCCGGCTTTGTCGATCACGGTGACCAGGTCGTGCGCCTCGCCTACGAGAGCGGCGAACCACTCGGTGGCGGCCCCCTGCTGCAGCGAGTTCACCGCCACCGCGTTGCGTAGGGCGTTCTCCTGGCGCCCTAGCGTAATCCGCAGGAACGCGAAACTCACGATGACGATGAAGAACATGGCGGCCACGACATACGCCACCTCCAGCGGCAACGGCCCCACGACGAACACGTAGCCGGCCACCGAGGCCGCACCGAGCAGCAGCGCCACCGCTGGCGCGGACAGGGACCACGCGAGCCGGATGTCAGCACCCCGTTGGGACTCGGTCTCCAGCGCTGGGCGGATCAAGAACGAGCGGTACGACAGGTTGGACGCCGCCGCGCCAAGCAGGAGGAAACCGACACCGTAGTCACCGGCGCCCAGCGCGACCACATCGGCGAGTTCACCAATCACGTAGACGAGGACGGTGACCTGCAACGCGACGAGCTGTCGAATCGGAAGCGAACCCGGTCGACGGCTCGTCGCGGCGACCAGCAGGACCATGACCGCCCCGACGTACAGCCCGATGAGGCTGATGCGGGTGACCCAGTCATCGGTGGTGTCCCCCTGCGGCGCGGCGGGCCAGAGCAGACCAACCCACAGCACCGCCAGAGAGGTGATGATCAACAGACCGTCGAACACGAGGGCCCAGACTTCACGACGCTCCATGCCTGGCGGCCAGCACAGCATGATGAGACCCACGGCCAGCAGCGGCGCACCGACCATCATCGGGCCCACGGAGACGATCGGCGGAGCCGGCAGCCCGCGAACTGCGAACAGCGCGAAACCAGCCGCCTGCACGAGGAACAGGATCGTGACACCCACGAACATGAACCGGTGGCCCATCACGCGACGACCGACCTCGCGCCGCTGCCGGTCGAGGTTCAGCCACAGGGATACGCTGCCGCCGATCGCCAGCGCCAACACTGCGAGCGCCTCGTCCCAGGTGTCGTCATCCGTCGAAGTGTCATCGAAGCCGAGCAGCGTGGCCAAGACCGCCAGGACCACCACCAGCAGAAGCAGGATGAGGCTGGCCCGCACCACACGCGGCGAGGCGCCTGTGGTCAGGTCCCTCGGTGCTGCTATCCCCTCGGACACGACCGCACCCTACCGCCGGTCGCTGGTCTCACACGACTCGAACCGAGCCGCCCGAGCCGCCCTTGGCCGGCGCATCGGAGACATCGTCGACTGTGCGTGACCGCACCTGACCGCAGGCCCGCGCCGACACCCCGCGGTCGGCCAGTACCGCGAGGACCTCGTCCGGATCGGGGGTCACCGCGAGCATCCCGATGCCCATGTTGAACGTCCGCTCGGCGTCGGCGCGGCTGACACCTCTGTCCAGCAGCAGGCCGACGACCGCAGGCACCTCCCACGTCGACCGCTCGATGTCGGCGTGCAGATCCGCTGGCAGCACGCGCGCGAGGTTGCTCGCCAAGCCACCCCCCGTGACGTGCGAGAACGCATGCACGAGCCCGGCGTCGGCCAGCGCCAGGCAGTCCTTGGTGTAGATGCGGGTCGGCTCGAGCAACTCCTCACCGAGGGTGCGGCCGAGTTCGGGGACGTGGGTGTCGACCGTGGCCTCCTCAAGCAGGACCTTGCGGGCCAGGGAGTAACCGTTGGAGTGCAGTCCGGACGAGGCCATGGCGATCACAACATCACCGGCGCGAACACGGTCGGGTCCCAGCAACTGATCAGCCTCGACCACTGCGGTGCCGGCGCCCGCGACGTCGTATTCGTCGGGTGCCATGAGTCCCGGGTGCTCCGCGGTCTCCCCGCCGAGCAGTGCACACCCGGCCTGCTCACAGCCGGCCGCGATGCCGCTGACGATGGCGGCGATGCGTTCCGGGACCACCTTGCCGGTGGCGATGTAGTCGGTCATGAACAACGGCTCGGCACCGCACACGACCAGGTCGTCGACGACCATCGCGACCAGGTCGATGCCGATGGTGTCGTGGACGTCCATGGCCCGCGCGATGGCGATCTTGGTGCCGACACCGTCCGTCGCGGTGGCCAGCAGCGGTCTGCGGTAGCGCGCCAACGCCGATGCGTCGAACAGCCCCGCGAAGCCGCCGAGGTCCCCGACGACCTCCGGGCGCATGGTCGCTGCGACGCGCCCGCGCATCAGTTCGACCGCGCGCTCGCCCGCCTCGACATCCACCCCGGCGTCGGCGTAACTGCTCACCCGGTCACCTCGAGAACGTGTTTGGAGCGCAGACCCGGGTCGGCGAGTGCCACGGGGTACTCGCCGTCAAAGCACGCCCGGCACAAGTGGTCCTTCGCGACGCCGGTCGCTTCGATGAGGCCGTCGAGCGAGACGTAGCCGAGGGAGTCCGCGCCGATGGACGAGCGGATGTCGTCCACGCTGAGCCCTGGTGCGATGAGTTCGGCTCGCGACGCGAAGTCGATGCCGTAATAGCAGGGCCACTGCACGGGCGGCGAGGAGATCCGCACGTGAACCTCTTTGGCACCCGCCTCGCGCAGCATCCGTGCGATCGCCCGCTGGGTGTTGCCGCGCACGATGGAGTCGTCGACCACCACCAGGCGCTTACCGCCGATGACCTCGGGCAGCGGGTTGAGTTTGAGCCGCAGTCCGAGTTGCCGGATGGTCTGGGACGGCTGGATGAACGTCCGGCCGACGTAGGCGTTCTTGACCAGCCCCTGCGCGAAGGGCAGCCCCGACTGCTGCGCGAACCCGATGGCTGCGGGGGTTCCGCTCTCCGGCACCGGTATCACGATGTCGGCGTCCGCCGGCGCCTCGATCGCGAGTTTGCGGCCGACCGCCGCCCGCACGCCGTGGATGCTGCGGCCGTTGATGACCGAGTCCGGCCGGGCCAGATACACGTACTCGAACAAACATCCCTTGGGGCTGGGCTGAGCGAACATCGACGACCGGACGCCGTCCTCGTCGATGGCCACGAACTCGCCGGGCTCGATGTCACGGACGAACGAGGCCCCCACGATGTCCAGTGCCGCGGTCTCGCTGGCGACGACCCAGCCACGCTCCAGCCGGCCCAGGCTCAGCGGCCGGATCCCCTGCGGGTCGCGCGCGGCGTACAGGGTGTGATCGTCGAGGAAGACCAGGGAGAACGCGCCGCGCAGCGCCGGGAGTTCGGCCAGCGCCGCCTGCTCGATGGTCTTGCCGGGGTGTGCGGCGAACAACGCCGCGATCAGATCTGTGTCCGAGGTCGCCATCACGGCGCTGTCCAGCGGCAGTTCCCCGGTGTCGAGGGTCTCGAGGCGTTCGGCGAGTTCGTGGGTGTTGGTGAGGTTGCCGTTGTGACCCAGTGCCAGGTGGCCCGTGGCGGTGGTGCGGAACGTCGGCTGCGCGTTCTCCCACACGCTCGACCCGGTGGTCGAATAGCGGGCGTGCCCGATGGCGATGTGCCCGTGCAGGGAGTCCAGCATGGTGTCGGAGAAGACCTGGGACACCAGACCCATGTCCTTGTAGACGAGCACCTGGCTGCCGTCGCTGGTGGCGATGCCGGCTGACTCCTGGCCGCGGTGCTGCAGGGCGTAGAGGCCGTAGTAGGTCAGTTTGGCGACCTCTTCACCCGGCGCCCACACCCCGAAGACCCCGCACGCGTCCTGCGGGCCTTTCTCGCCGGGTAGGAGTTCGTGGTTCAATCGCCCATCGCCGCGCGCCACCCGTTCAGTGTGGCACACGGTGGCGCGACGAGAAGACGGGTCCGCCGAAGCCACCCGGCGCCAGTGGCCCAGCGGCCCGGCCTCCTGGTGAGAGATCGGGCACCTGGTTAGAGATCCGGCACCTGGTTAGAGATCCGGCACCTGGTGAGAGATCCGGCACCTGGTTAGAGATCCGGCACCTGGTTAGAGATCCGGCACCTGGTGAGAGATCCGCCACTCCGGTTAGTCCTATACGGCCGTCGCAGACTAACCGGAGTGCCCGATCTCTCACCAAAATGCCGATCTCTAACCGGAGTGCGGGTGGTCACTTGAGTCGGCCAATGGCAGCCACGCGGACAGATCACTGCGCTCACCGCTGGCATCCACCCGGCCTGCCGCCACCGCGTCGGCCCAGGTGAGTTCGCCGCGGACCAGCGCCAGCCATGTGTCCGCGTCACACTCGACGAGGGCCCGCGGAGTGCCGCGCCGGTGGGCGCCGCCGGGTACGGCCTGCACCGCGCCGAACGGAGGCACCCGGATCTCCACGGACCGGCCCGGGGCGGCGGCGGCGAAGGCGGCCAGCGTGGCCTTGACCTCCTCGCGTGTGCTCACACCCCGACGATATGTCGGTACCGCGGCTTCCACATCGAATCCAGGACCGCCTGCAGGGGATTGGACGGCTGCGCCCGCGCGACCCCCTCGTCGATGGCCTGCTGCACCACGGCCGCCGCCACCGCCGCCGACGTCGCCCGCAGGTCGGCGATCTCCGGCAACAACGGTGAGCCCGGCCCGCGCATCTCCACCAGATCCGCCACTGCCTTGGCGGCCGCGTTCAGCATCCCGTCGGTCACCTGGGTCGCCCGCGCCACGATCGCACCGAGTCCCAGCCCCGGATACAGCAACGCGTTGTTGGCCTGACCGATGTGGTGCTTCACGCCCTCGTGCTTGACCGGGTCGAAGGGGCTGCCGGTCACGATCAGCGCCTGCCCGTCGGTCCAGTGCAGAAGGTCCGCGGGTTCGGCCTCCGCCAGCGCCGTCGGGTTGCTCATCGGCAGGATGAACGGCCGCTGGACGTGCGCGTGCATCTCTCGCACCACCTGTTCGGAGAAGGCGCCGTGCACCGTCGAGGTCCCCACCAGGATCGTCGGATGAATGCGGCGCACCGCCTCCAAGAGCGTGATGTTCCCCTCCGAGTCGCGCTCGTAGTCCCGGACCTCCGCGGCCGGCCTGGCGTAGGGGAGGTGGTAATCGCGCAACTGCTCGACCTCGTCGTGCAGCAGTCCGGGCCGGTCGATCAACCAGATACGGCGGCAGGCCTCCTCGTGGCTGAAGCCCGACTCGACGATGGCGTCGCGGATCTGATCGGCGATCCCGACCCCGGCGGTGCCAGCACCGAACACGATCACCCGGTGATCGGCCAGAGGCGTCTCGGTGACCTTCACCCCGGACAGGATCGCCGCGAAGGCGATCGCGCCGGTGCCCTGCATGTCGTCGTTGAACGTGCAGATGCGGTCCCGGTAACGGTCGAGGATCCGGCGGGCGTTGGCCTCTCCGAAGTCCTCCCAGTGCAGCAGCGCGTTGGGGAACATCTCGGTCGCAGTGGTCACGTAGCGATCGATGAGGTCGTCGTACTTCGCCCCACGCAGCCTTGCGTGCTTCTCACCGAGATAGCCCGGATCGGTGAGCAGCCCGGTGCGATCGGTTCCGACATCGATCACGACCGGGATCGCGCGTTCCGGATCCACACCCGCGGCCGCGACGTAGACGCTGATCTTGCCGATGGCGATGTCGATGCCGCCGACACCCCAGTCCCCGATGCCGAGGATCGCCTCGGAATCCGTGGCCACGATGAGGTCGACGTCGTCTGGACCCAGACCGAGGTTGGCGAACGCTTTCGGGACGTCCTCGGGCCACCGCGACTGCAGGTACACCCCGCGAGGACGGCGGAACGCGTGACTGTACTCGCGGATCGCCTCGCCCACCGTGGGTGTGTAGACGATCGGCATCAACTCCGGCAGATCGTCGATCAGCAGCCGGTAGAACAACGTCTCGTTGCGGTCGTGCAGCTCCCGCAGGTACACGTTCTTCGCAAGCATGCCGTTGTGCTCGGACAGTTGTCTGCGCACCCGCGCCAACTGCTGGTCGATGGTCTCGACGCGTTGCGGGAGCAATCCCACGAGCCCGAGTTCCTCACGCTCCTGGTCGGTGAAGGCGGACTGCTTGTTCAGCCGGGGATCGGCCAGCAGCGCCTGGCCACGCAGGGTGGTGGCGCGCGGGGCCGGTTCGTTCATAGGAAACGGTCTACCGCGCCAGCAGCGCTGATGCCGCCTGAAGCGCTCACGGGAGTTCGGCGAACCGGGTCACATCGCGCGTGGTCCCCATGACGAGGATCTCGTCGCCGTAGGCCAGATGGGTCTGACTGTCGGCATGGGTGAACATCTGCCCGCCTTCGGGCTTGACGGCGATCACCGTGATCCGGTGGTCCTTGCGCAGATGTGACTCGCCGAGCGGCACGCCCACGAGGAACCGCGGCGGCTTCGTCTTGGCGATGACCCAGTTGTCGGCGACCCGGAGGTAGTCCAGCACCTCCCCGCTGACGAGGTGGGCAAGGCGTTGCCCCATGTCGTGCTCGGGCTGCACGACGTTGTGCGCTCCCACCCGTTCCAGGATCAGGGCGTGCTGCTTGCTCAGCGCCTTCGCCCAGATCCGCTCCACCCCCAGCTGTGCGAGGTTGGATGTGGCAAGCGTGCTGGCCTCCAGGTTCCCCACCGCCACGACGGCCGTGTGGAAGTCCGCGGCCCCGAGCTCCTCGAGCGCCTCGAGGTCCGTCCCATCGGCCACCACGATGTTCTCGATCATCCCCGCGAGCCGCTGGACAGTTGTCTCGCTGGCATCCATGGCCAGGACTTCCGTGCCGTTGCGGACCAGTTCGCGTGCCAGCGCGATCCCGAACCTGCCGCACCCGATGACGAGCACCGGCTCACTCTTCCTAGCCAACGATCATCCTCTCCTCCGGAAGGGTATGCCGTTGCTGCTTCTGCCGCAGCGCCAGCGCCGAGGCGACCGTCAGGGGACCCACCCTGCCGACGAACATCAGCAGCACGATCACCAGCTGCGCATCCACCGGCAGCACCGGCGTGATCCCGGTCGACAGGCCCACCGTGGCGAAGGCGGAGATCGCCTCGAAGAGCACCGCCTCGAACGGGAACCTGGTGATGGCGAGCAGCACGAAGGTCGCCACCCCGAGCAGGCCCATCGCGATGAGGGTCAGCGACACGGCTTGTCGCTGCGTGGCGGTGGGGATCCGCCGGCGCCCCACATTCACATGTGCCTCGCCGCGCGCCTGCGACCACACCACGTACACCAGCACCCCGAACGTGGTGACCTTGATACCGCCGGCCGTCCCGGCGCTGCCACCGCCGATGAACATCAACAAGTCGGTGAAGAACAGCGTCTCCTGACGCATCTCGCCGATGTTCACGGCGTTGAACCCCGCCGTGCGGGGCTGAACGGCGGTGAAGAAGGCCAGGACCCCACCCTTACCCAGGCCGTACCCCTCCATCGTCAGGGGATTGGTGAGTTCCGCGATTCCGATCACCACGGTGCCGATGACCAGCAGCGCGACCGTCACGAAGACCGTCACCCGGGTCAGCACCGACCAAGCGCTCGGCCGGCGCCATCCCCGCAGCAGTTCGAACACCACGGGGAACCCCAGCCCACCGACGATTACGGCGGCGGAGATCGTGAGCAGGAACACCGGATCTCCGGCGAACGGCACGAGGTTCTGCGAGTAGGTCGAGAAGCCGGCGTTGTTGAACGACGACACCGCGTGGAACAACCCGTGGTAGACGGCCTGCGACAAGGACTCGTCGTGACGTATCGCCAACTGCCAGGTGAGCACGGTGGCGATGGCCAGTTCGCTGATCACGCTGAACCACGCGATCCGCACGATCACCCGCCGGACGTCGCCGGGGCTGAGCATCTTGCCCTCGACCTGCGCGATCAGCCGGCCGCGCAGTCCGAGGCGATGTGCGAGCAGGAGCGCGGTCAGGGTGGCCAGGGTCATGATCCCCAGACCGCCGACCTGGATCAGCAGCATGATTACGACCTGCCCGAAGGTGGACCAGTACGTGCTGGTGTCGACCACCGTGAGTCCGGTCACACAGACCGCGGAGGTCGCCGTGAACAGCGCATCCATCGGCGCCGAGGTTCTGCCACCGGTGACCGCCCAGGGCAGGCTCAACAGCAGCGTGCCGACCCCGATGGCACCGGCGAACGCGACGGCCACGACCTGCCCGGGGTGGAGGTTGCGGCGCACGTACGGATTATGGGGGTTCAGCGTTGTCCCGTGCGCTGCAGAGGCTGACGTTGGCGTCCCTCGTCGAAGTTCGCAGGGTCGAGCCAGTCCAGAACCGCCGCCCTGCGCTGCGGCCATTCGTGGTCCAGCAGCGAGAACCACGCGGTGTCCCGGTTCTCACCCTTGACGATCATGTGCTGCCGGAACACACCCTCGAAGGTGAAGCCGAACCTCACTGCTGCCGCCTTCGACGCCTCGTTGCGGCTGTTGCACTTCCATTCCACACGGCGGGCCCCGAGGGTGAACAGGTGGTCGACGAGCAGGAACACGGCCTGGGTGGACGCCGGTGACCTTCGCATCCGGGGTCCCCACAGGATGTGGCCGATCTCCGCGACGCGGTTCTCACGGTCGACCCGAAGGATCGACGCCCGGCCGACGGGTTCATCGTCGATGACTGCCGCGAAGAACAGCGGGTCCCGGCTCGCCCGCGCCCGGACGAACCACTCGTCGAAGTCCTCCGGGTGGTCGGGCAGGAAGTCGAAGCCCTCGGTGATGGCCCGCAGACCCAGGTGCTCCGGTGCCAGCGGTTCGAGCCGTACGTACCGGCCCGCCAGGACGACGGGCTCGACGGGTCGCATCAGGCGAAGTGGTTCGGCAGGACTTCTCCGGCGCGCTCGCGCATGGCCGCGATGTCCAGTTCGATCTCCCCGATCTGCAGCACGTCACCGAGCCCGGAGTCCACCACACCGATCCGCTCACACGCGAACCGGCGGGCACCGCACATCTCCGTGAAGCGCAACTCCTCCGAGCGCGGCACGACGACCACCGCACGCGCGGCCGACTCCGAGAACAGGAAGGTGAAGGCGTCCACACCGTCCGGGACCCAGGTACGCGCCCCGATCCCGGCGCGCATCGCCATCTCCGCCAGCGCCAGTCCCACACCGCCATCGGCGACGTCGTGGGCGGCCGTGAGCATCCCATCGCGCGACCCCGCGACGAGGATCTCCGCCAGCACCCGCTCCGCCTGCAGATCAACGGTGGGCGGCATCCCGGTCAGGATCCCCTGCAGTGTGGCGACGGCCGAACCGCCGAACTCCGGCCGGGTCTGACCGAGCAGGTAGATCAGCTCCCCGTCCGGACCCCATGCCATCGGCGTTCGCCGTGCCACGTCGTCGAAGACTCCGAGCACACCTACCACCGGTGTCGGGTGGATGGCGGTCTCCCCGGTCTGGTTGTAGAAACTGACGTTGCCGCCGGTCACGGGGATCTTCAGTTCCAGGCAGGCATCGGCCAGACCCGTGACGGCCTGCGAGAACTGCCACATCACGGCGGGGTCCTCCGGCGAACCGAAATTGAGGCAGTTGGTCACGGCCAGCGGGACGGCACCGGTCGCCGCGACATTGCGGTAGGCCTCGGCGAGCGCGAGTTGGGTACCCGCGTACGGGTCGAGCTCGACGAACCGGGCGTTGCAGTCGGTGGCGATCGCCACCCCGCGCCCGGACTCCTCATCGATGCGCAGGACCCCGGCGTCCTCCGGCTGGGCCAGCGCGGTGTTGCCCCGCACGTAGCGGTCGTACTGATCGGTGACCCAGGCCTTGGAGGCGTTGTTCGCCGAACCCAGCAGCGCGAGCAGCGTCTCGCGGGGGTCTGTGTGCTCCGGCTGCGTGGGCACGGCCTGCCGGGGTTTGAGCCAGGCCGGCTCCTCGAACGGACGGTGGTAGACCGGCCCGTCGTGAGCGACTGTGCGCGGCGGCACGTCGACCACGGTCCGGCCCTGCCATTCGATGGTGAGCCGATCGCCGTCAGTCACTTCTCCGATGACCGTGGCGGTGACCCCCCACTTCGCGCAGATCGCCATGAACTCGTCGTGGTTGTCCGGCGTCACGACCGCACACATGCGCTCCTGCGACTCGCTCATGAGGATCTCCTCGGGCGTCAGCGTCGCGTCGCGCAACGGCACCCGGTCCAGCCACACGTGCATCCCGCCGTCACCGTTGGACGCCATCTCGGAGGTCGCGCAACTCAGACCCGCGCCACCGAGGTCCTGGATCCCCTCGATGAGTCCCGCGTGCAGCAACTCCAGGGTGCACTCGATGAGCAGCTTCTCGGTGAAGGGGTCACCCACCTGCACGGCCGGCCGCTTGCTCGGCCCGGTCTCGTCGAAACTCTCGCTGGCCAGCACACTCACCCCGCCGATGCCGTCGCCGCCCGTGAGCGCGCCGTAGAGCACGACCAGGTTGCCCGCGCCGCGGGCACTGCTGACGTGGATGTCCTCGTGCCGCATCGCACCGACGCACAGGGCGTTCACCAACGGGTTGGTCTGATAGCAGGGGTCGAACACGGTCTCGCCGCCGATGTTGGGCAGGCCCAGGCAGTTGCCGTAGCCGCCGACCCCGGCGACCACGCCATGGACGACGCGGGCGGTGTCGGTCTGCGACGGGTCCCCGAAGCGCAGTTGGTCCATGACCGCCAGCGGTCGCGCGCCCATGCTCAGGATGTCGCGGACGATGCCGCCGACACCGGTGGCCGCCCCCTGGTAGGGCTCGATGTAACTGGGGTGGTTGTGGCTCTCGACCTTGAACGTGACAGCCCAACCGTCCCCGACGTCCACGACCCCGGCATTCTCACCGATGCCCACCAGCAGCGCCTCGGACTCGGGGGCTTTCTCCCCGAACTGCCGCAGATGCACCTTGCTGGACTTGTACGAGCAGTGCTCGCTCCACATGACCGAGTACATGGCCAGCTCCGAACTCGTCGGCCGACGGCCGAGGATGTCGCGGATGCGCTGATACTCGTCGGACTTCAGGCCGAGTTCGGCGTACGGCTGTGGGTGGTCGGGGGTCTGCGCGGCGTGCTCGACCGAATCCATGGCACACAGTCTATGAGCAGGGAATCCGTGAGCAGTGTGGAGATCCGGGAGCGGTTCAGCCGTTTCGCAACGCTAACGGATTTCTGAAGTGCTCACGGATGGAGGAACCCCGCACCGCTCAGACCCCGGCGCGCTCGAGCAGCGAGGTGAACAGGTTCAGCCCGTCGGTCCCCGGGCCGGTCAACGCGTCGATCGCGTGCTCGGGATGCGGCATCAGCCCGACGACGTTGCCGCGGGCGTTGGTGATCCCGGCGATGTCGCGGCGCGAGCCGTTGGGGTTGCCGCCGATGTAGCGGAACACCACGCGACCCTCGCCTTCGAGCCGGTCGAGCGTCTGCTCGTCCGCGGTGTAGGCGCCCTCGCCGTTCTTCACCGGGATCACGATCTCGTCGCGCGGGCTGAAGGCCCGTGTCCAGGAGGTCGCCGCGTTCTCCACGCGCAACCCCTGGTCGCGACACACGAAGTGCAGGCTCTGGTTGCGCACCAGCGCACCGGGCAGCAGGTGTGCCTCGCACAGGATCTGGAAACCGTTGCAGATCCCGAGCACCGGCATCCCCGCCTCGGCGGCATCGGTGATCTCCTGCATGACGGGGGCGAACCGGGCGATCGCCCCGCAGCGCAGGTAGTCGCCGTAGGAGAAGCCGCCGGGAAGCACGACCGCGTCGACGTTCTGCAGATCGTGGTCGGCATGCCACAGCGGGACCGCCTCGCCCCCCGCGTACTTCACCGCCCGCGCAGCGTCGATGTCATCGAGTGTTCCCGGGAAAGTGACGACTCCTATGCGCACACCCTCACGGTACGACAGCGACCGAGCAGCCGGCCTTGTGCACCACCGCATGACTCACAGATCCCAGCAGCAGACCCCGGAATCCGCCGAGCCCACGCGACCCGACCACCAACAGGGCGGCGTTCTCGCTGGCCTTCACCAGCGCCTTCACCGGCGAACCCTTCATGACTTCCTGACGCACCTTCACATCCGGGAAGTTCTCGCGGAATCCTGACATCGCCTCGGAGGTCTCACGCAACTCCGAGTTGCCGTAGTCGCGGATGAGCACTTCGGGCTCGTAACTGGGGACCTCGACCATCGACCAGGTCGGCGGGATCTCCCAACTGTGCACCACGTGCAGAGGCAGCTGGGCGAAACTGGCCTGCTCGAAGGCCCACTCCAGTGCCTTCAGCGAGTGCTCCGACCCGTCCACTCCCACGACGATCCCGTCTACGTCCTGCACCGGCGGCCGGACGACGACCGTGGGGCACTTCGCGTGTGCCGAGACCTGACGGGACACGCTGCCCAGCAGGAACCCCGTGAGGCCACCGGCGCCGTGGCTACCGACAACCACCATCTCCGCGCCCTCAGAGCGCTTGACCAGGACTGCGGCCGTGCGACCCGCGTGGAGTTCCCCGACGGCGTTGACGCCCATGTCGGCGGCGATCTGCGCACCCTCGTCGTTCGCGGTCTGCGCTTCGTCGCGCAACTGGTCGATCAGTTCCTGCTGAAGCGTCGAAGATGCACCGATCCCGAGATCTGCGGCCGGCATGGACCACGTGGTGATGATCTCGAGAGTGCGCCCGCGCTGTTGGGCAACCGCCGCGGCCCACCGCAATGCGAGTTGCGAACCCTCCGAGCCGTCATAGCCAACGATCACTGAACCTGACATGACACCCTCCTCCACCTCGCGGCCGGTGCCAGCGTCATGCAAGGCGACGTAGCATCGACCCTCACTTCAAGTTTACGCCTGTCCGCGACGTAGCGGCCGGGCGTACGTCATCGGATGAGCCGGATGACGTACTTGTGCGGGCCGACCCCGGGTTTGTCCCATTCGGGTCCGACGACCTGCCACCGCTGGCGCTCGTACAGACTCAGGGCCGCCACCCGGGCCGTGGCCCAGAGGCTCCCGACGCCCTCGTCGGTCGCCAGACCCGTCGCCGCGGCCACCAGCGCGCTGCCGACTCCCCCGCGATGGGCGGGAAGGACGGCCAGGGATCGAAACTGCCACTGCGGCGACGGTGGCTGGGCCAGATCCGCACGTGGCCACGGTGCCGGGCCCAGCGAGCACGCGCCGATGACCTCGCCGTTGCGCAAGGCGGCGAGATGACGCCAGTCCGCGGTGAACGGTCGGTCGCCTGGCAACGGACCACGGGGGCGCAGGACCTGCATCTGGACGCCCCGCACCTCGGCTACGGATGCCGGGCGAACGATGAGCACACGATCACAGTAGTTTCAGGCATATGGCTTACAGAGACATCATGCGGTGGTTGGGGCACAAGAAGTGGTTCGCATGGACTGCGGCCCGGCTGGCACCACTGGACGCGAAGGTCGTGCAGAAGACCGGAGGGCGCTTCGGTCTGCTGGGCAACTACGGCCTCCCCCAGTGCCTGCTCACCACCACGGGGCGCAAGTCGGGGCAACAACGCACGGTGACGCTGCTGTACGGAACCCGCGCACCCGACGAGTACGTGCTCATCGGGTCCAACTTCGGGCAAGCACACCATCCGGCGTGGGCGCTGAACCTCGAGGCGAATCCCGAGTGCGTGTTCACCGTGGACGACCAGCCGCGCGACATGACGGCGCGGATGGTCACAGACGATGTCGAGCGTGAGCAGATCTGGCAGCTGATGTACGAGGTGTGGCCCGCGTACAACGCCTACCGGGGCCGCGCCGGGCGCGACATCAAGGTCTTCGTGATCACGCCGTCACACGTTGGCGACAACTAGGCTCGCACCGCCCAGGGCAGCCACGACCAATACCGCGACCCTCGCCGCAGCGACCGGGATCCGTCCGACCGCCAGAGCACCGAGGGCCGTTCCGGCCAGCACGCCGGCCAGCATCCACCATTGCGGTGCCACGAAACCGATCACGAGTGCGGTGACGAGGTTCTGCACGAGGAAGAAGAACTGCAGGGTGGCCCGCGAGTGATCGGGGGACCAGCCGGCGTTCGCCGCGAACATTCCCACGGGCGGACCGCCGACTCCGCCGACGACGTTCAGCACGGCCGAGGCGATGCCGGCTCCGACAGCGCCCGGCAGACCGCGGAACCACGTCCACGAAGCGCCACGTGCCAACAGGAACACCCCGATCAGCACTGCGATACCCGCACCGACGGCGACGACTGCGGTGTCCATCCCGGCCAGTGCGGCCACCACCACCGGGGTGGCCAGCAGCGTGGGCACCAACAGCGATCCCGCATCCCGGAAGCCGATGTGACGCCACTGATGGGTCAGGGGAATGAGCGACGCGAGGGCCGCGAGTACAACGATGATGGCCACGCCATCACGCGGACCGAGCAGCGCGAGCATTGCCGGAGCGGCGATCAGGGAGAACCCGAGTCCCGTGACGGATTGGGCGAAGGCGCCGACGACCAGCGACACGGCCACGAGCACAACGACCCACTCCACCGGCGATCCTTTCAGCGTCGAAGCGACCCGGCTCCCCCCTCGCGAGCCGGGTCGATCTGGTGGTGCCCGGCTGCGGGCTGTGGGCAAACGTGATTCTGCTCACGCGGGTGGCAAG
Source organism: Actinomycetota bacterium (assembly GCA_020636995.1). GTDB lineage: Bacteria > Actinomycetota > Actinomycetes > S36-B12 > UBA10799 > JADKAV01. The sequence continues at coordinate 50,405 of JACJWU010000003.1, forward strand.
CAGTCCCTGCTACAGCTACTCGATGGTGAGGGTGTGGTCCTCGATCACGGGGTTGGCCAGCAGCGTCTCCGCGAGGTGCTCGATCTCGATCCGGCGCTCCTGGGTGATCTGGCCGTCGACCTCGATCTCGAAGCGCTTGCCCTGCCGTACGGACACCACCCCGGAGAACCCGAGACGCCCCATGGCGGACTGCACGGCCTGTCCCTGCGGATCGAGCAGTTCGGCCTTCGGCATGACTTCGACGATGATTCGCGGCACGAGGTCAACTCTAGAGCCGGACGGTCAGCCGGTGGTCGGCGCCTCACCGACATGCTTGGCGAACTGCGAGTAGTCGGACTCCACGAGATCGGCGTAGCGGACCGCGTATCGCGCCACCGCCTTCGGGAAGGAATCGGAGTCGCCGAGATACGCGTCGATCGCGATCCGGTCACCGGTGACGGCATGCGCACGCGCCAACGCGAAACCGCACAGCCGTGCGTACCGCGGCATGGCCTCGGGACCCATCCGCTGGTACGAGGTGACGACCGGACGCAACTGGCTGAAGAAGTAGTCCCGGTCGCGCCAGCGGCTGAAGCCCAGCAGCGGGTCGGGCTCGCTCTGGATGAGTGCCTGCCCCAGGGCGATCCGGCGGGCCTGATTGCCGCGGTGACGGAACTCCGGCAGGACGTAGGGCTGCAGTACGGACTGCCGGGCCTCCTTGACCTGCAGCGCCACGAGTTCATGCCGACGCGTTCCCTGCAGAAGCACGACGAAGGTTCGCAGGCCCACGTCGGAAACACCCCGTACCAGCATCGCGACGTCGGCGATCCGGTACTCCGTGAGCATCTGCTGGACTTCCGGACTGACGCTGGTGAAGTACGCGCTCATCACGTCGATGAGGCCTTCGTGGACCAGCACGGCGTCCTGCTCGTACAGCCAGTCGGTGAGGGCGTAGACCGGCGCCGAGTGGCGGAGCCGCGGTGCGGTACCGTCCTGCTCCACCATGTCGGCGTAGAGCATGGGTTCGTCGGTGAACGCCAGGTCCTTCTGACGGCGGGCGCTCTTGTCGACGGCCCGGGCGACCTCAGGCTCCGGCAGTCCGGCGAACCACAGATTCAACCGATCGTGGTCCGCGGCCCATGCCATCCCGCGCCGGTACCCGTCCACCGCGGCCCGGGCGACCGCTCGCTGGTCCTTGCTCGGTGCATCCGCCACCCGCATGGCCAGCACCATGGCGACCGCCATGCGCTTGACATCCCACTCCCACGGGGCGCGCAGCGTCTCGTCGAAATATCCGAGATCGAAGACGGCATCGCCGTCCGGTGAGCGGTAGTACCCGAAGGTGCAGGCGTCGACGTCGCCGCAGGCCTGGACATGGATCTCGGACACCGGGGTCACCGCGAGGTCGGCGGCCATCACCACGTCACTGCCGCGCAGGTAACTGTGCACGTTCTTGGCCATACGCTCGTGGCGCACGCCGATCAGTGCCGGGATCCGGTCCTGATCCTGCTCGAGGACCAATTTGAGCGGATCGGGGCGGACTTGCGACCGGTACAGATCGGTGTGGGCGTCATGCGGCACGCGTTGGCGCGCGTCCAGACCACGCTGCACACGCTCATCGAGAGTCCCCGCGCTCTTCAGGCCGTGCCACATGCCATCGAGTGTACGAAGGCGGTGGACATCAAGCGTCCCGGGACGGTCGAGGCGCCCGGACGTACGGAACTGGTTGGGGCATGGGGGTGCTCAACCAGTTCGGTACGCAGTGGCGTCCGTTTTGGACCATTTCGCCGGGTTTCAGGCGTACTCAACTGGTTGGCGTCGAGGAGTGCTCAACCAGTTCCGTACGCGAAACAGCTCAGGCGTTCCACGCCTCCCAGGCCGAGGACACCATCTGTCGCAGGTCATGGGTCGCCGACCACCCCAGATCACGCTGGATCTTGTCAACCGTGGCCACCAATTGGGCAGGGTCACCCGCCCTGCGTGGGGCGACCTCGACATCGACGTCGCGGCCGATCACCTGCGAGACCACGTCCATCACCTCGATGACGGAGACACCCTCTCCGCGCCCGACGTTGTAGACCTGCCCCAGGGTCTGGGCCTCGCATGCCGCCGCAGCTGCCACATGGGCCTCGGAAAGGTCGGCGACATGGATGTAGTCACGGATGCAGGACCCGTCCGGGGTCGGGTAGTCGTCTCCGAACACCTGGGGCCGTTGCCCCTCGCGCAGCGCCCGGAAGACCATGGGGATCAGATTAAAGACGCTGGTGTCGCCGAGCTCGGGACTCGCCGCCCCGGCGACGTTGAAGTACCGCAGCGAGATCCACGAGAGGTCCCGGTTGACCGCAGCATTGCGGGTCATCCACTCGCCGATGACCTTCGTCTGTCCGTAGGGGGACTCCGGGTTCAGAACTGCGTCCTCGGAGACGAACTCGTGGCCGGGGGTGCCGTACACGGCCGCGGACGAGGAGTAGACGAAACTGCGGGTGCCGGCCTCAGCCATCGCCTCCAGCAACGACAGCATCCCATCGACGTTCTCGCGGTAGTAGTACTCCGGACGCTCGACGGACTCCCCAACGGCCTTCTTCGCCGCGAGGTGGACGACCCCTGTGACGTCGTGGTCGCGCAGTGCGGCGGTGACGGCGGACTTGTCCCCGACGTTCACCTGCACAAGGGGTACGTCGGACGGCACCTTGCGCGCGAGACCGGTGGAGAGGTCGTCCAGGACCACGACGTCCCGGCCGCTGGCCTGCAACGAGCGGATCACATGCGCGCCTATGTAGCCGGCACCCCCGGTGAGCAACCACGTGGTCATACGAAGTCCTTCCCAGTCAGCGTCTCGTAGGCCTGGACGTACTTGGCCCGGGTCCGCGCGACGACCTCCGGTGGCAACGGTGGCGGCGGACTGTCCGAGGCCGGATCCCACCCCGACTCCCACCGCAGCCAGTCCCGCACGAACTGCTTGTCGTAGCTCGGCGGTGCGCTGCCCACCGCCCACGTGTCGACGTCCCAGTATCGGGAGGAGTCCGGGGTCAGCACCTCGTCTGCCAGCACGATCGTGCCGTCCGGGCGGACCCCGAACTCGAACTTGGTGTCGGCGAGGATCAGCCCGCGGTCGGCGGCAAGGCCCCGGGCACGGTCGTAGATCCGCAGGGAGAGATCCCGGATCGCGTCCGCGCGCTCCCGACCGATGAGGGAAACGACCCGGTCGAAGTCGATGTTCTCGTCGTGTTCCCCGATGTCGGCCTTGGTCGCCGGCGTGAAGATCGGCTCGGGGAGTTCCTGGGACTCCTGCAGGCCGCCCGGGAGTGCCACCCCGCACACCGACCCCGTCGCCTGGTAGTCCACCCAACCGGACCCGGAAAGGAATCCGCGCACGACACACTCGACGGGCAGCATCTCCAGGCGCTCGCACAACAGCGCCCGACCCGCGACCTGCGCCGGCACATCGGTCGAGACGACGTGGTTGTCGACGATGTCGCGCAACTGGTCGAACCACCACAACGAGACCTGGGTGAGGATGCGGCCCTTGTCGGGGATCGGCGTGGGCAGGACCCAGTCGAACGCGCTGATCCGATCGGAGGCCACGAACAGGAGCCGGCCGTCATCGGCGTACAGGTCGCGGACCTTGCCGGAATACACGTGATCCCAGCCAGGGATGCGGTCGACGGTCACTGGACCACGCTAGCGGTCGGGGCCGACTGCAGGACCCACCGATGGCACACTGACCCGGTGGACCGCCGTTCGACACCGTGGATGCTCGCCGTGCTGGCGCTCCTGCTGGCCGTGTCAGCCGCGACACTCGCGCGACTCGTGCTGGCAGACGGTCCCGGGTTCGGCGTGCCGCTCAGTGCCGGACCACCGGCGAGCATCGGCGCCGACGATCTCCGGCTGGCCACTGCTGCCCACACGTTCGTCGTGGCGAACACCTGGGTCGTGCCGGTCACCAGGATCTTCGCGGTCGCCGGCAGTTGGGTGGTACTGGTGCCGGTGACCATCGGTGTGGTCGTGACGCTGTACCGGCAGGGTTACCGCTACTGGGCCCTCTGGGTCGGGCTGTGCGGCATGGGGGGCTGGATGGTCTCCGAGTCCGTCAAGAACCTCGTCGACCGTCAACGCCCGGTATGGCCGGACCCCTTCGAGGTTCTGGCCAGCCCCTCGTTCCCCAGCGGCCACAGCATGGCCGGGATCTACGGCTACGTGGTGTTCGGGATCGTGGCACTGACCCTGCTGGACCGCCACTGGCCGGGGATCCTGCTCATCACCTTCGGCCTGTTGATGGGGCCGAGTCGGGTCCTGCTCGGGGTGCACTGGCCCAGCGATGTGCTCGCGGGATGGCTGTTCGCGGGTGCCTGGATCAGCGCCTGCGGGGCCGCTGTGCTCTTCGTCAGAGGATCGCGCCGGGAGCGTACGCCGCAGCCTGCGGATACTGCGCCGTGAGCTCACCGATCCGGTCGACGAGGGCCTGCACCTGAGCGCCCGCCGCCCCGGTGAATTCCAGTGGTGCGGACATCAGCGCCTCGAGGTCATCGGCGTCCAGGGGAAGCCGATGGTCGGCGGCCAAGCGCTGGATCAACGCGGGGTCGGCCCCGGACTGGCGCATGTCCAGCGCCGCCGCCACAGCGTTCTCCTTGATCACCTCGTGAGCCGTCTCCCGGCCCACCCCGGCCCGGACACTGGCCATGAGGATCTTCGTGGTGGCCAGGAAGGGAAGGTACTTGTCGAGCTCCTTCTGCACGACAGCCTCGAACACCCCGAACTCATCGAGCACGGTCAGCATCGTCTCGAGCATCCCGTCGAAGGCGAAGAAGGCATCGGGGAGCATCACCCGGCGCACCACCGAGCAGTAGACGTCCCCCTCGTTCCATTGCGACCCCGCCAGATCTGAGGCCATCGTCTGATAGCCGCGCAGCAGCACCATGAAACCGTTGACCCGCTCGCACGACCGGGTATTCATCTTGTGCGGCATCGCACTGGACCCGACCTGTCCAGGTTGGAAACCCTCGGTCACCAGGTCGTGTCCGGCCATCAGCCGGATCGTGGTGGCCAGGCTCGACGGACCGGCCGCCAATTGCACCAGCGTGCCGATGACGTCGTGGTCCAGTGAGCGCGGATACACCTGGCCCACCGAGGTGAGCACACGCTCGAACCCGAGGTGTGCGGCCACGCGCCGCTCGAGTTCGGCCAGGTCTTCCTGCGAGCCGAGCAGGTCGAGCATGTCCTGGGCGGTGCCGACCGGACCCTTGATCCCCCGCAGCGGATAGTCGTTGAGCAGGTGTTGCAGACGGTCGTACGCGACAAGGACCTCGTCGGCCGCGGTGGCGAAACGCTTGCCCAGGGTGGTCGTCTGGGCGGCCACATTGTGGGAGCGTCCTGTGAGGGCGAGGTCCTGGTGCTCGGCGGCCAGGCGGGCAAGCCGGGCCAGTAGCGCCACAGTCTTGTCGCGGACCAGCAGCAACGACTGCCGGATCTGCATCTGCTCGACGTTCTCGGTGAGGTCGCGGCTGGTCATGCCCTTGTGGATGTGCTCATGACCGGCGAGCGCGCTGAACTCGTCGATGCGGGCCTTGACGTCGTGCCGGGTGAGGCGTTCGCGCGCCGCGATGGAGTCGACGTCAACGGTCTCGATGACAGCTCGGTAGTCGTCGATGACACCGTCCGGGACCTCTACACCCAGATCGGCCTGGGCTTGCAGCACCGCCAGCCAGAGGTGCCGCTCAGCCACGATCTTGTTGCGCGCCGACCAGATCTGCGTCATTTGCTCCGAGGCGTAGCGGCTGGCAAGGACGTTGGGGATCATCGGCTGGTCTCCTGCTGGTCGGGGAGGGTGGCGGCGATGTCCCTGCGGTAGTGACCGCCGTCGAGACGTATTCCGCGCAGGGTCGCATACGCGGCTTCGCGGGCTTGTTCGAGAGTGGCGCCCGTGGCCACGACGTTGAGCACCCGGCCCCCGGACGATACGACCTCACCGTCGCGCAGTGCAGTGCCCGCGTGCAGGACACCGGGGGCGTCGGCCCCGTGGATCACGTCGCCGGTGCGTGGGGACTGCGGGTAGCCGGCGGCGGCGAGCACGACTGTCACGGCGGCGCCATCGCGCCACTCCAGCGGCGGGTGGTCGGCCAGTTCGCCCCGGGCGGCGGCCACGAGCAGCCCGGCGAGCGGCGTTTCGAGGAGCGCCAGCACCGCTTGCGTCTCGGGGTCACCGAAGCGGGCGTTGAACTCCACCACCCGCGGTCCGGTGCGGGTCAGTGCCAGCCCGACGTACAGGACCCCGGTGTAGGGGATTCCGCGCGCGGCCATCTCGTCGACCGCGGGCTGGGCGACGTGGTCGACCGTCCACTGCGCCAGGTCCGGATCCGCCCAGGTGAGGGGGCTGTACGCTCCCATTCCGCCGGTGTTCGGGCCGGTGTCGCCCTCCCCGACCCGCTTGAAGTCCTGCGCGGGCAGCAGCGGCACCACAGTCGTGCCATCGCTGATGCAGAAGACGCTGGCCTCCGGGCCGTCCAGGTACTCCTCGATGAGCACCGCGCCGCCTTTCGCCAGACAGGCCTCGCCGTGCAGCAGCGCTTGGGTGCGGTCGTCGGTCACCACGACCCCCTTGCCGGCGGCCAGCCCATCGTCCTTGACAACGTAGGGCGGACCGCACGCGTCGAGGTCGTTCGGCAGTTCCGCGGCGTCGGTCACGGTCCGGGCATCGGCGGTGGGGATCCCCGCACTGCGCATGACCTCTTTGGCGAAGTCCTTGCTGCCCTCCAGGCGGGCAGCGGCCGCAGTCGGACCGAAGGCGAGGATTCCAGCCGCACGACAGGCGTCCACGGCCCCGGCCACCAGCGGTGCTTCCGGTCCGATGACGACCAGATCGAATCCGGTGGCCAGAGCTGCGACCGCGGCGGCATCGTTGACGTCCACCGGCTGGGTCGCCACGACCTGGGATATCCCCGCGTTGCCCGGCGCGCAGACCACCTCGGACACGGCCGGATCGGCAAGCAGGGACAGGACGAGGGCGTGCTCCCGGGCTCCGGAGCCGATCACCAGTACGCGCACGCCTCAAGGGTATTGGGTGGCTCGAGGCGGCTCGCCGGGGTGCGGCCCGACCAACAGATTGCGTCCACGACCACCTACTGGCCATCCGCGCAATCTGCCCACCCGGGCGGAGATCGCGGCCCCGGCCACCCGACCAGCAGATTGCGTCCACGACCACCTACTGGCCATCCGCGCAATCTGCCCACCCGGGCGGCAGATCGCGGCCCCGGCCACCCGACCAACAGATTGCGTCCACGACCACCTACTGGCCATCCGCGCAATCTGCCCACCCGGGCGGCAGCGAGTCAGTCGACCAAGTCGTTGATCACGATGGTCTCGGCCCGATCCTGTCCCACGCCGATGGCGGAGATCCGGCACTGCGCCTGCTCCTCGAGGAAGCGGACGTAGGCCTGTGCGTTCGCGGGCAGATCGTCGAACTCCCGCGCTGCGCTGATGTCCTCGCTCCAGCCCGGCAGGTACTCGTAGACCGGCTTCGCCGCGGCGAAGTCCCGCTGGTTCATCGGGATGTCCTCGAACCGCTGCCCATCCACCTCGTAGGCCACACACACCGGGATCTGCTCCCAGCCGGTGAGTACGTCGAGCTTTGTCAGGAAGATGTCGGTCAACCCGTTGATCCGGCTGGCGTTGCGCGCAATGGGGCCGTCGAACCAGCCGCATCGGCGATCCCGGCCGGTGGTGACACCGACCTCGCCACCGACCGAACGCAGCCGCTCACCGTCGGCGTCGAACAACTCCGTCGGGAACGGCCCCGCCCCGACCCGGGTCGTGTACGCCTTCAGGATCCCCAGGACCCGGGAGATCCGGGTCGGGCCGATGCCGCTGCCGGCACAGGCACCACCGGCGGTCGGGTTGGACGAGGTCACGAAGGGGTAGGTTCCGTGGTCGACGTCGAGCAGCGTGCCCTGCGAGCCCTCCAAAAGGATGAACTTGCCGTCGTCCAAGGCGTTGTTGAGCAGCAATCCGGTGTCTGCCACATGCGCTTGGAACAACGGGGCGTACGACAGCAACTGCTCACACACCAGGTCCACATCCATGGCCCGGCGGTTGAAGATCTTCACCAGCACCTGGTTGCGGTGGTGCAGGGCACCGGCGACCTTGTCGCGCAGGCCCTCGGGGTCGAACAGATCCTGGACCCGGATGCCGATCCGCGACACCTTGTCCATGTAGGTCGGGCCGATCCCGCGACCGGTGGTGCCGATCTTCTTCTTTCCGGCGAAGCGCTCGGTCACCTTGTCGAGTTCGACGTGGTACGGCGCGATGATGTGCGCGTTCGAGCTGATCACCAGACGGTCGGTGTCGATCCCGCGCTCCTGCAGACCCTGCATCTCACGCTGCAGCACGGACGGGTCGATCACCACGCCGTTCGCGATCACCGGCACACATGTCGGTGTGAGGATGCCGGATGGCAACAGGTGCAACGCGTATTTCTCATCACCGATGACGACGGTGTGGCCGGCGTTGTTGCCGCCCTGGTAGCGCACGACGTAGTCGACGCGCTCCCCGAGGATGTCGGTCGCTTTGCCCTTGCCTTCGTCCCCCCATTGGGCACCGACGAGCACGATCGCTGGCATCTGGCCTCCCTTGTGTCCGCAGACGAACCTACAGCACCACCATCAACGGTCACGCCTACGCGGGGCGCGCGCGACCGTGCGCCCAGGTCCGCAGGTTCGCGACATCCTCAGCGCGAAGCCGGGACAGAGGCACGGTCTTGCCCACCTCCGACACCACCGCGTCGGTGGTGAGCGGACCACCGGCGGCGTACGCGACGTACAGCGCCGACGTCACGGCACTGTCCAGTTCGGCCCCGGAGAAGCCCGCCGAGGCCGCCACAATCTCGCTGACGTCGAACTGCATGGGATCTCGACCACGCGCCCGCAGTACCTGCTGGACGATCTCGGCACGCTGTCCGCTGTCCGGCAGGTCCACGAAGAACACGTCGTCGAAACGACCGCGACGCAGCAACTCCGGGGGCAGGGCTTCCACGTCGTTACTGGTGGCGACCACGAAGACCCCGTCCGGACGTTCCTGCAGCCACCCCAGGAGGACCCCCATCACACGCTGTGACACCCCACCGTCGTGTTCGGCGCCCCCACCGCCGAAAGCCTTCTCGATCTCGTCGATCCACAGCACCGCGGGAGCCATGACCTCGACCGAGTCCAGCGCGGCCCGGATCCGGCGCTCGGACTCCCCCACCAGCGAGCCGTGCAACCGACCCGTGTCGAGGGCCGCGAGCGGCAGCCCCCAACTGCCCGCGATGCCCTTGGCGATCATCGACTTGCCGCAGCCCGGGACCCCCACCAACAACACCCCGCGGGGGGCCGGCAGACCGTACTCCCGCGCCGCCGACTCCAAACCTCTGTGACGGACCGTCAGCCAGTCCTTCAGATGGTTCAGCCCGCCGACATCGGCGAGTGTCACCACCGGATCGCTGAGATCCAACGGGCTCTCCCGCGACAGCAGTTCGGCACGCAGCCGGCGGATGGCCGCGGTGTCTTCGGCGGTGAGCCGCCCGTCGGCGAGGACCTCCTGCAGGATCGCCCGCTCGGCCTCGGCCCCCGTGAGCCCCATCACCGCATCCACGAGCGGTTCCGGGCCGGGCAGTTCGATCTGCAGGTTGCCCACCCCCTGCAGCGTTCGCAGGACCAGATCCTGCATCTCCTGGCGGCTCGCCGAGGGCATCTGCCACTGCAGACCGACGGATTCCAGAGTCGGCTCGAGGTCGACACCGGTGAGGATCACGCACCGGCCATGGGTGGGGACGCCTGCCTGATCCTTGAGAATCCGCACGGCGACCGGGTCGTCCAGCAGGGGTTGGGCGTCGAGGAAGACCGCGACCGATGGGCCGCGGAGGTCCCCGACGAAAGCCAGGGCCTGTCGGGGATCGGTGGTGTTGAGTTGACCGGCGCCGGAGTCCCGACTCAGGCCGGTCGAGTGCCGCCAGACCCAGAAGGGGGAGCCGACTTCCTGTGCGGCGGAGGCGGCCACAGACAACAACCTGGTCTCGTCACGTGCCGTCACGACCAGCAGGCCGTAGCGCGACGCCAGCAGGGCCCGCAACTCCTCGACGGCTCCGCTCACAGCCCGATCATCGCCGATCTGCAGGCAGTCATGCGTGTCGTCAGACGCGGCGGCCCTCGGCCACGAACCGCCGACCGCTCAGTTCGGAGGGTTCGATCGCCACAAAACGGTGCTTGGGGTCGAGGTTCCAGGGGAACAGCGGCAATGTCTCCGCCGCCTCCACCTCCGCGTCGTGGGTGAGCACCCTGGCCATGCCGTTGAGAACGACGGACCAGGCCTCATTGCTGGCCTCGTCGTACCCATCGATCTCGAAGGCCACTTCGCGGTGGGCTGTGACGGATGCGAGTTTGCTGCCCTCGCCGGTCCTGAAGTAGATCTCCCCTTCGTTGATCACGTAGTTCACAGGGAAGATGTCGGGCCTGCCGGACACCACCACGGCGAGCCGGCCGATCTGCTCGGTCCCCAGGAGGTCCCAGCACTGTGCATCGGTGAGAACGTCCATACCCGCATCCTTCCACGCCCGGCATCACCACGTACGGCATGTCCCACTTTGCCGCGGCCCACACACAGCGAAAGCGCGGCTCCCGTGGGGGAACCGCGCCCTCGCGAAGCAGCAGTGGTCAGCTCATCTTGGTGCCGGCCGACCGCAGGTCCTCACAGGCACGCACGACGCGCTCGGCCATGCCGGCCTCGGCCGCCTTGCCCCAGGCGCGCGGGTCGTACTGCTTCTTGTTCCCGACCTCACCGTCGACCTTGAGCACGCCGTCGTAGTTCTTGAACATCCAGTCGGCCACGGGTCGGCTGAACGCGTACTGGGTGTCGGTGTCGACGTTCATCTTCACCACGCCGTAGTCGAGCGCCTCGCGGATCTCCTCCAGCAGCGAGCCGGAGCCGCCGTGGAAGACCAGGTCGAAGGGCTTGTCGACGCCGTACTTCGCACCGACGGCGTCCTGGATGTCCTTCAGGATGCTCGGGGTGAGCACGACGTTGCCGGGCTTGTACACGCCGTGCACGTTGCCGAAGGTCGCAGCCACCATGTACCGGCCACGCTCTCCGAGCCCCAGCTTCTCAGCGGTCGCGAGGCCGTCCTCGGGCGTCGAGAAGAGCTTGGCGTCGTGCTTGGCCTCGATGCCGTCCTCTTCACCACCGACGACCCCGATCTCGAGTTCCATGATGATGTTGGCCTGGTGGCACTTGTCGAGCATCTCCTCGGCGATGTCGAGGTTCTCGTCCAGCGGGATGGCCGAGCCGTCCCACATGTGCGACTGGAACAGCGGCAGCTTGCCGGCCTTCACACGCTCGATGGAGATGTCGACCAGCGGGCGCATGAAGCCGTCGAGCTTCTGCATGGGGCAGTGGTCGGTGTGCAGGGCGACGTTGACCGGGTACTTCTCGGCCACGACATAGGCGAACTCGGCCAGCGCGACCGCACCGGTGACCATGTCCTTGACGGCCTGCCCGGAGGCGAACTCGGCGCCGCCCCAGGAGAACTGGATGATTCCGTCGCTGCCGGCCTCCGTGAACCCGCGCAGGGCGGCGATCAGGGACTGCGACGACGTGACGTTGATCGCGGGATAGGCGAATTGACCGGCCTTGGCACGGTCGAGCATTTCGGCGTAAACCTCAGGGGTAGCAATGGGCATGCCCCCAAGCGTAGTGGCAACGATCATCAGGGGGCCAGGGATGAGCCGACTACCCTGCTGAGCATGCCCGTCGGCCCCCACCCGTTGCCCTGGCCCGACGATCCGCGCCTGGATCCACACCTTCTCGCCGAGGGAGATGGGCGCAACGTCGAGGATCGGTTCCGCTACTGGCGACGCGAGGCGATCGTCGCCGAGTTGGACACCACCCGGCACCCGCTGCACGTCGCCATCGAGAACTTCCAGCACGACTTCAACATCGGGTCCGTGGTGCGCACCGCGAACGCCTTCAACGTCGCGGCCGTACACATTGTCGGACGGCGGCGCTGGAACCGCCGCGGCGCGATGGTGACCGACCGCTACCAACACGTCGAACACCATCCGGAGCCCGCGGACCTGCTCACTCTGGGGCTGCCGATCCTCGGCATCGACAACATCGGTGGGTCGGTGCCCCTCGAGGGTGCGCGGATGCCGCGCGAGTGCGTGCTGCTGTTCGGTCAAGAGGGTCCCGGGCTGAGCGCGGAATCACTGGCCATCTGCCAGCAGGTCCTGCACATCACCCAGTACGGGTCGACCCGTTCGATCAACGCCGGTGCGGCCGCCGCGATCGCCATGTGGGCGTGGGCGCTGCAGCACGCGGGAGGCAGTTGATTGCTGCATGGTTACCGATCCGCGTCGGTCAAATCGGTAACCGCGCAACAGTCAACGGGGGCGCCTACTCGGCAGCTGCCGCGCGCGCCTCTCGCTTGTGCTTGACGTACTCGTAGACGATCGGCAGCACGCTGATCCCCACCACGGCGAGCAGGATCAGTTCGATGTGGTCCTTGACGAACGGCACGTTGCCCAGCAGGTATCCGAGGTACGTGACACCGGCCGCCCACAGGACACCGCCGACCGCCGAATAGACCATGTACACGCGGAAGTCCATGCGGCCGACACCAGCCATGGCCGTGATGAACGTCCGCACGATCGGCACGAACCGTGCCAGCACGATCGCCCGCGGACCGTACCTCTCGAAGAACTCGTGCGTCTTGTCGACGTACTCCTTGCGGAAGAACCTGGAGTCCGGTTTGTTGAACAGCCGCGGTCCGGCTTTGTGCCCGATCCAGTAGCCGGTGGCGTTGCCCACGATGGCCGCGATGGCGAGGATCAGGCACGCCAGCCAGATGGGGGTGTCGATGAAGCCCTGCGCGATGAACAGACCCGTCACGAACAGCAACGAATCGCCGGGCAGGAAGAAGCCGATGAGCAGGCCGCACTCGGCGAAGATGATGAAGGTCACGCCGATCAGGGCAAGCGGACCCAGCCAGTTGAGGATGTTCTCGGGGTCGAGGAACTCCAGCAGCGCGATGGACCAGGTCATGCGTACGACGGTACCCGAGCGCCGGGCCGGTGCCGTCCAACGCCAGCGTTAGTGTGGCGACGTGAGCGAGCTCGAGCAATTGAAGCAGCAGATCCTGGACAAGGCGGTCGTCCACGGCAAGGTGGTCCTCTCGTCGGGCCGGGAGGCGGACTACTACGTGGACCTGCGCCGGGTCACCCTCGACCACGAGGCCGCGCCGCTGGTCGGTTCGGTCATGCGGGCACTGACTGCGGACCTCATGTTCGACGCGGTCGGGGGCCTGACGCTCGGTGCGGATCCTGTGGCCGCCGCGATGATGCATGCGCCGGGCCGGCCGCTGGATGCGTTCGTGGTGCGCAAGCAGGGCAAGGCGCACGGACTGCAACGCCGCATCGAAGGCCCGGACGTGGCCGGCCGGACCGTGCTGGCGGTGGAGGACACCTCGACCACCGGGTCCAGCGTGCTGGCCGCGGTGGAGGCCCTGCAGGAGGCCGGCGCCCACATCGCTGCGGTGGCGGTCATCGTCGACCGCGGTGCCGGCGAGGCCGTACGAGCTGCCGGACTGGAATACCGCGCGGCCCTGTCGCTGGCCGATCTCGGCCTGTCCTGACACTGCGGGGGACACCCACGGCGCGCCCCTTTGGGGTCGGCGACATCCTGGCCCACGATGGGGTCGTGCGGGAGATCATCATCGCCCTGCTGCCGCCACTGCCGGGCGAGCGCTGGTCGTGGCGAGAGGTCGCCGCTGAGTTGGCGGCGTACAACTACCCGGTCCGCATCGTCGCGCACCTTCCGCAGGCGGCACCGTCCGGCGAGCTCGACCTCGCGGGTGAGTGGGTCGCCCATTGCGCCTTGGAGTTGGCCACACAGGTGGGCCGGCCCCCGGTCCTGCTGGTGGCACGAGGCGGCGCGGGCAGGATGCTCACCGCTCTCGGCTTCGCCCAGAAGGCCTCACGCAGGCGGGTCGTCGGATACGTGCTCGTCGACGCGGATCTGCCCAAGGCCGGCGTCGCCGATTGGCCCGATGCCCCGGTCACGTACATCGGAACCCGCGAGGCCCACGCCGCCGAACTGCGCGGATGGGACGTGGTCACCGACGGGGATCTCGCCGCGACCCTTCGGATCGTGACCGATCAGAGCGCCTGAGCCTGCCGCAGCAACTCCTGCTCCACCTCCGCATCGATCCCGTGGACTGCCACCCGGGCGGTCGGCCGCCAGTCCGGGCCCTCCTTCTGCAGCCATGCCCAGGTGTCCGCCACCGTCTCGGTCAGAGGCCGCGCCGTGAAGCCGTAGTCGTACGACGCCTTCCCGTCCACCGCCCACAGCCCGGCGGTCTGTGGCGACTCGGGGACCCACAACGGCAGCCCACGCCACGGCTCCACATCTGCGGCCAGCAGTCGATCGTCCGGAACGAACACCGGCGAACCACCGGCGACCTCGGAAACCGCCTGTGCGAAATCGCCCCACGTGTACTCCCCTGGCTGCGTGACGACGTCATACCGACCCGGCCGGCCGGTCTCGGCACATGTCAGGACGAACTCGGCGAGGTCGCGCACATCGACGTACTGGAACCACGTCTGCGGCTCGCCACCGACCACGAAGCCGTCCCCCCGTGCTGCCCGTCGCAGGTAGTCCGGAAGGCGGCCGAGATCTTCGTGCGGCCCGAGCACGATCCCCGGTCTCACGACCAGCGTGTTGATCTCGCCGTAGATGGTCTCGACGGCCCGTTCCACCCCGGCCTTGAGCCGGCCGTAGAGCGAAGCATCCTCGCTGGGGCCATCGGTGATGCCGGTCTCGTAGATGGGGGATCCGGACTCGACCGGCTGTTCCGGCCACTGGCTGTGGGCGGTGACCGTGGACACCACGGCGTACTCGGGGGCAACATCCTTGAGGATCCGGGCACTCATCAAGGCGTGCGACGGGGCGTAGCAGGCGGGGTCCACGATGAGGTCCGCGCCGCCGCGTTCGTCGATGAGTTTGGCCAGATCCCGCAGGTCGGAGACCATCGTGCGATCACCCCGCACGGCCAGCGCACCGCTGGGTGGGGGACCGCTGCGACCCCGGTTGAACACCACCACGTCGTAGCCGCGACGCTGCGCGGCGTTGCAGATGGCGCGCCCGACGAATCGCGTACCACCCAGAACCACCAGTCGCATCAGCCGTCCTCCCCGCGCCGCTTCGAGACCGAGCGCAGCAGACTGCGCGGGGCGTGTTGGGCGACCATCGACACCGCACGGTAGCGCATGCTCGGGATGGAAAGCACCGTTCCGCGTTCGCAGTCGCGGAGCCCCTGCCGGGCGACCTCACCGGCGTTCAGCCACATCCACCCCGGACCGCCGACATCCATCGCCGCACGCTCGTGGAACTCGGTGCGGGTGAAGCCCGGGCACAACGCGGTCACGTGTATCCCCGCGGGGGTCTGTGCGGCAAGACCTTCGGAGAAGACCGTCACCCAGGCCTTGGCCGCGGAGTAGGTCCCGAACGGCACCCAGCCGGCGACGCTGGAGACGTTGAGGATCCGGCCGCGACCTTTGGCCACCATTCCCGGCAGTGCGGCATGCGACAGGCGCATGACCGCCGTGACGAGGACATCGAGCAGCGCCTGCTCGTCGTCGATCTCGGAGTCCAGGAACGACGCGTTGATCCCGTAGCCGGCATTGTTGACCAGCCAGTCGACGTCCCCGGCCACCTGCTCGACCGCGGCGAGTTGGTCACGATCCGACAGGTCAGCCGGCAGGACCTCGGCGTTGCCGAGCTCGGTGGCCAGTTCTTCGAGCCGGACGCGATCGCGGGACACCAGGATCAGGTCGTGTCCCTGCAGGGACAGTTCCACCGCGATCTCCCTGCCGATGCCCGCCGTCGGGCCGGTCACCAGTGCAACACCCACGGATCGGAATCTTCCTCCCCTGTCCCGCGCAACGCCACCGGAGGCAGCAGAATCGGTCCATGACCCACTTGGTGGCCCGGATGCGCCCGTACGAGCGCACGATATTCGGGGAGATGTCGGCGCTGGCCACCCGGCTCGGCGCGGTCAATCTCGGGCAGGGCTTCCCGGACACCGGTGGTCCGGACGAGGTGCGCCGGGCAGCGGAGCGGGCGATCGCGGAAGGCCACGGCGACCAGTACCCGCCGGCGCATGGGAATCCCGTCCTGCGCGCCGCCGTGAGCGAACACCAGCGGCGCTTCTACGGGATCGACGTGGATCCCGATGTGGGTGTCGTCGTGACCACCGGGGCCACGGAGGCGATCGCCGCCACGATCCTGGCGCTGGTGGAACCCGGGCAACAGGTGATGGTCCTTGATCCGTACTTCGACCTCTACGCCGCCACGATCGCCCTGGCCGGCGCGGAACGGGTCGCGGTACCGCTGACCGCCCACACGTTGCGCCCGGACCTTGGCGCGATGCGCGCAGCGCTGACACCGCGGACACGGATGCTGGTTGTCAACAGTCCCCACAACCCCACCGGAGTGGTCTTCACACGCGGCGAGGTCGAGGCGCTCGCGGCGTTCGCCTTCGAGCACGACCTCCTGGTGCTCGCCGACGAGGCGTACGAGCACCTCTGGTTCGACGACAACGTGCATGTCCCGCTGGCCGGCCTGCCGGGGATGTTCGAACGCACGGTGACCGTCGGGTCCGGAGGCAAGTCCTTCTCGTTCACCGGGTGGAAGGTCGGCTGGGCCTCGGGACCGCCGGACCTGATCGGACCGGTGCGCGTCGTGCGTCAGCACCTGTCCTACGTCTCCGGCGGACCGTTCCAGGAGGCGATGGCCGTGGGCCTGCACCTGCCCGACACCTACTTCGACGGCTTCCGCGCGGACCTCGCGGCCAAACGGGACAGGCTCTGCGCCGGCCTGACCGAACTCGGCTTCCGGGTGATCCCACCGCAAGGGACGTACTTCGCGACCACGGATGTGCGCCCACTCGGTTTCACCGACGGCGACGAGTTCTGCCGGCGGGTGCCGCACGAGGCGGGAGTGGTCGCGATCCCGCTCTCGGCGCTCAGCGACCACCCGGAGGTGAGCGCTCCGTACGCGCGGTGGGCCTTCTGCAAGCGGGATGCGGTGCTCGACGAGGCGCTCAGGCGACTGCGGGGGTGGCTGGGCTAACTAGGGCGGCGACTGCGTACGGAACTGGTCCAAGGGCCTGCGGTCACAACCAGTTCCGTACGCGACACGCCGCGAAACCCGACCCTCTCCTCGCGCTCTTCGCGTGTTGCTGGTCGGGAAAGGGGACCGCCCAACCAGTTCTGTACGCCAACTGGCCTCGCCCGGCGCAGACTGTATACAATCGAACTCTGATTGAATGCAAGGAGTCGCGCATGCCCCCCACCGCCCTCGACGGTGTGCTCGTCGCCGACTTCTCACGGGTGCTGGCGGGACCGTACGCGACCATGCTGTTGGGCGACCTCGGGGCGACGGTCGTGAAAGTTGAACGACCCGGTACCGGCGACGACACCCGCTCTTGGGGGCCACCGTTCTCGGCCGACGGCCGATCCACCTACTTCCACTCCGTGAACCGCAACAAGCTCTCGATCGCCCTCGACCTGTCCGACCGCGAGGATCTGGCAGTCGCTCAAGACCTGGCGGCCTCCTGCGACGTCCTGGTGCAGAACCACAAGCCCGGCGGCCTGACCCGATTCGGGCTGGACTACGAGTCGACCTCTGCGATCAACCCCGCGGTCGTCTACTGCTCGATCAGTGGATTCGGCAGCGGTGAAGGCCGCGACCTGCCGGGGTACGACCTGCTCGTACAGGCGATGGGTGGGTTGATGAGCATCACCGGGGATGCCGAACCGACGAAAGCCGGGGTCGCGGTCGTCGACGTCCTGACCGGCTTGCATGCGACGGTGGGCATTCTGGCCGCGTTGCGCCACCGCGAACAGACAGGCGCGGGTCAGCACCTCGAGGTCTCGCTGCTCGCGTCGCTGCTGTCGTCCCTGGTCAACCAGTCCTCGGCGTACGTCGCAGCCGGGGTCGTGCCCGAACGCATGGGCAACGCCCACCCGTCCATCGCCCCGTACGACCTGTTCGCCACCGCAGACCGGCCGATGATCATCGCGGTGGGCAACGACGCTCAGTTCCGCAGGCTGGCTGAGGTCCTGCAGCTCGACGACAACCCCGCCTACCGCACGAACACCGACCGGGTCAGCCATCGCGATGCCTTGAAGGAGGACCTCGAAGCCGTACTTCGGACCCGCGACGCCGACCAGTGGCAGCAACTGCTCACCGCAGCAGGTGTGCCGTGTGGTCCGATCAACGGCATCGACCAGGCCTTCGATCTGGCATCCCGGCTCGGACTGGAACCCGTCGCGCAGGTGCAGGGGACGCCGGTGGTCGCGAACCCCGTTCGCTACATGGCCACGCCACCCGGCTACCGGATCGCGCCAGCCGCGGTCGACAGTGACCGGGCCGAGGTCCTGGCCCTTCTGCGGGAGCGGTCGTGACCGCCCAGGAGCGGATGCTGGAGGCGCTGCGGACCGAGGTGCTCACCGGAGCCCTGCGACCCGGTGAACAGGTCGTGCAGGAAGTCGTTGCGGAGCAGCACGGCGTCAGCCGCGTGCCGGTGCGCGAAGCCCTGCAGACCCTGGCCTCTGAGGGCCTGATCACCCATGTCCCCCATCGCGGCTACTTCGTCACCCGCCTCAGCATCCCGGACCTGCTCGAGGTCTACCGCCTGCGCACGATCCTTGAGACCGAGGCGCTCACCGCCGGGATCCCCGTCCTCACCGACGCGGACGTGAACACCATCGCGGAACTCGCAGATCGTGTGGACTCCGCGGCCGCCGAGCGCGACATGGCGGCACTCACCCACGCCAACCGTGACTTCCATTTCGCCATGTTCGACGCCGCCGGGATGCCCCGTCTCAGCCGGCTACTGCGGCAACTCTGGGACGCGTCCGACGTGTACCGATCCCTGTACTTCCAGCAGGCGGGCAACCGGGAGCGCGTCGGGCGCGAGCACGCGGCGATGCTCGATGCGGTCCGCGAGCACGACGTCGAGACCACGATCCGACTACACGACGAACACCGTCAGCACTCAGTGTCCTGGCTGACGGCAGCACTTCGACGAGAACCCGCACACAGGAGAACCCCATGAAGACACAGTCCCCGTTCGAGCTGTTCGGCATCGATCATCTGCTGGACGAGGAGGAACGCGCCATCCGCGATGTGGTGCGCGACTTCGTGGACACCCGCATCAAACCGGAGGTCGCCGATTGGTTCGAGGCCGGGCGGATCCCGGCGAGGGAACTGGCCCGCGAACTCGGCGAGCTCGGGGTACTCGGCATGCATCTGGAGGGGTACGGCTGCCAGGGCACGTCCGCGGTCGCCTACGGGCTGGCCTGCCTGGAACTGGAGGCGGGGGATTCCGGGATCCGCTCGCTGGTCAGCGTCCAGGGGTCGCTGGCCATGTACGCGATCCACGCCTTCGGCTCCGAGGAGCAGAAGCAGCAGTGGTTGCCCGGCATGGCCGCCGGCGAGAAGATCGGCTGCTTCGGATTGACCGAGCCGGACTTCGGGTCCAACCCGGGTGGGATGATCACCCACGCCAAGCGCGACGGCGACGACTGGATCCTCAACGGATCGAAGATGTGGATCACGAACGGCAACGTCGCCGACGTCGCGGTCGTGTGGGCGCGCACCGAGGATGGGATCCGTGGCTTCGTCGTACCCACCGACACCCCCGGCTTCACGGCCATCGAGATCCACAAGAAGCTCTCACTGCGGGCGTCGGTCACCAGCGAGCTCGTCCTCGACGACGTGCGACTGCCCGCCGATGCCGTCCTCCCCGGCGTCGTGGGTCTGCGCGGACCGCTGTCGTGCCTGAACGAGGCGCGGTACGGCATCGTCTTCGGCACCCTCGGTGCAGCGCGCGACTGCCTCGAGACAGCCATCGATTACAGCGTCAACCGCGAGCAGTTCGACCGCCCGATCGCCGGGTTCCAGTTGACCCAGAAGAAATTGGCGGACATGGCCGTGGAACTGGGCAAGGGGATGCTGCTGGCCCTGCACCTCGGCCGACTGAAGGATGAGCACCTGATCCGGCCCGAGCAGGTCAGTGTCGGCAAATTGAACAACGCCCGGGAGGCGCTGGCGATCGCGCGCGAGTGCCGAAACATCCTGGGTGGCAACGGCATCACGCTGGAGTACCCGGTGATCCGGCACATGAACAACCTGGAGTCGGTGTTCACCTACGAGGGCACGAACGAGATGCACACGCTGGTCGTCGGTGAGGCGCTCACCGGGATCCCCGCGTACCGCTGAGCGCACGCGAACTGTGCACCCCTGGCCCCGAAGGTTGAATGAATCCGACAACTCAGTGGTCGTTTCCATTCAACCTTGGCGCAGGCGGTCTCAGCGGCCCGTTCGCGCGTGGCGGCCCAGCGCCCACACCGCGAGCGCGGACAGGACCACCGCGAAACCGACCAGCACCGCGAGGTAGCCGGCGATCCCGCCGATCCCCGCACCCTCGTTGATGATCGCGTTCCAGGAGTCCATCGCCCAGGCCTGCGGCGTCAGGTGCCCGATGCGTTGCATCGTGGTACCCACGACCGACAGCGGCCACATGCAGCCGCCGAGCATGCCCATCACGATGCCGGCCGGCACCGCGACTGCGACTGCTTGCCCGGGCGTGCGAACCACGCCGCCGAGCAGCATCCCTGCCGCCGCAGCGATCACCGAGTAGATGAGGACGAGTGCGGTCACGGCTACGGGATCACCGAGGTTGATTCCGAACCACAACACGCCCAGACCCAGCAGGATCACCGCCTGCAGAATGGCGATGAGGAACCGCGAGAGGCCCAGTCCGGACAGGTACACCCCGAGGCCGTGCGGGGTCGCCAGCGTGCGTTGGAAGACGCCGAGTTGCCGCGCCTGCACCAGCGCCGCGGCGCCGAGCAACCCGTTGAGGAACGTGAACAGCATCAACTGCGACGGCACTGCCGACGCGAAGCGGTTCTCGTCCATCTCGTTCACCGCACCGATGGCCCGCGTCGCCACCTCGACCGCCGGGATGTCGGCCATCGCCTGGTCGACCGCCGCGCGGGCCTTCTGCGTCGGGATCTGCTCACTCAGCGCATCGATCGCCGTGGCGCGGGTGCTGATCTGCGCGGCCGCGGAGTTCACCGTCGACACCACGACGCCGGCGCCGGTCGAGGCCTGCTGCACGTAGATCTGTACCGGCTCGCCGTCGGCGGGCACCTCGACCCCGCCGGCCACCAGCCCCATACGGATGTCGCGGTACATCTCGTTGCGGTCGGTGTACTGCTGGACGTCGATCGCCGGCGAGTCCTCGAGTTCGGCGACCAGGCTGGTTCCGAGTGGTCCGGGGTCGCTCTGCAACATCCCCACCGGCAGCCGTTCGGCGCTCTGTCCGAAACTCAGCCCGATCAACAGCACCAGCACGACGGGCAGCGCCAGCGTGGTGAACATGGCGATCCGGTCACGGAAATACCGCACCCACTCGGTGCGGGCGGTGGCGAGAACAGCCCTCATGTCAGCACCTTGTTCCGCAGAGCGACCAGGCCGACCGCGGCGCAGCCCACCCCGATCCCGGTCAGCAACAGGATCTGCGGCAACACCTCGACGACGTCGGCTTGAGCCGCCGCGAGGTTCACGAACGCGGCCAGTGCCTGCCCGTTGGGCGTGAACAACCGCAGGTCGGACAACACCCCGGAAGCACCGTAGAAGAACGTCCCACCGGCCACGGCGAACAGCAACGCGATGATCGTGGTGAGCGCGTCGGCCTGGTTCTCAGTGCGCGCCAGGCCGGTGATGAGCAGCGAGATACCGGCGATCGCGACCACCGCGGCGACGATCACCAGGAATACCCCGATGGGGTCTCCCCAGTAGGCTCCGAAGCCCAGCCACGTGATCAGCCACACCAGGGTCATACTCACGATCCCGACGATCAGCACGCCCACGGTCTTGCCCAGCAGCACCGACGCAGGCGAGACCGGGGCGGCAAGGATGCGGGGCAGGGTTCCCTCCCGGCGCTCCTCGATGATGGACCGCGCGCCGTTGCCGATGATGAAGAACAGGAAGAGCATCGCCACACCGGGCGCGAAGTACGCCATCACCGAGAACGTGCCGGTCACCTCACCCTGCTCCACCGTCAGCGGCGGGGTCGCCGTCACAGCCCGCTGGATCGCTGGGCCGGCGTCCACACCGGCGCTCGTGGCGGCCACCGCCGTCACCCGGGCGGTCTGCAGGTTCGCGGCGATGCCGGCCGCCACCGACTCGGCCACCGACTGGGCCAGCGGATCCTTGGCCTCACCCACGACGTCGAGTTGGGCAGGTTCGCCGGACAGAACGGCATCACTGAGCCCAGCGGGCAGGACGATCACGGCGTCGTAGGCGCCGGAGTCGAGGGCGGCATCCGCGTCGGCATCGACACTTGAGAATGCGATCCCGTCACCACCGGCGCCGGTGAGACCTTGGGCGATCTGTTCGGAGATGTCGGAACCGTCGGCGTCCTTGATGCCCACGGTGACGTTGAGACTGAAGCCCGATCCGAACGCTGCTCCCACCACCACGGCGATGAGGATCGGTGCGACGATCGCCTGGATCAGGATGGAGCGGTCACGCAGGGAGCGCCGCAGACCGTTGGCGGCGATCAACCACACATGACGCCACATCAGTCACGCAGCGCTTTCCCCGTCAAGTGCAGGAACACCGCCTCGAGGTCGGGCTCGGCGACCTCGACGCCGACCACGTCAAGGCCGTGACTCTGTGCCGCCTGCACCGCCGGCGCGATCAGCGACGGTCCGTTCGCGGCGACCACGGCGACCTGTCCGTCCTCACCCTGCACGCCGCTCACACCGGGCATCCCCGCGAGCTCAACCCGCCACGCATGGGTCTGCTCGGCCCCACCGTTCACCCGGAACGTCACGGTGCTGTTCTCGCCGAGCCGCTGCATCAGTTCGTCCCGGGTCCCTTCGGCGATGAGCCGGCCGGAGTCGATGATCCCCACGCGGTCACACAGGCGTTCCGCCTCCTCCATGTAGTGCGTCGTGTAGAGCACTGCCATGCCGGAACCACCGAGGACGTCGACAGCCTCGAGGATGCTGTTCCGGCTCTGCGGGTCCACTCCGACGGTGGGTTCGTCCAGGATCAACAACTGCGGCTCGTGCAACAGGCCGACCGCGATGTTGGCCCGGCGTTTCATCCCGCCGGAGTAGGTGTCGATGCGATCCTTCGCGCGGTCGGTGAGCCCCACGACGTCCAGGACGTGCGCGATGCGCTGCTTCAGGTGCTCCCCGTGCAGGTTCTGCAACTTCCCGAAGAACTGCAGGTTCTCAAGAGCGGACAGATCGGGGTACAGCGCGATGTCCTGCGGGACCAGGCCGATGAGGGACTTGCGGCCGCTGGTCAGCGGTTCGCCGAGCAACTCCACCTCGCCGCTGTCCGGCGTCAGCAGTCCCGCGATCATCGAGATGGTCGTCGTCTTCCCGGCGCCGTTGGGTCCGAGCAATCCGTACGTCTCGCCCGGTTGGATCTGGAAACTCACCCGGTCGACGGCCGTGTGGTCACCGAACCGCCGCACCAGATCCGTCACTTGCAGCACTGGAGCCGCCATGCGATCAACGCTACTCCCGGGCAGTGTGCCGATGACCACGAAGGATGCCGATCGCTCCCAACCCGTCGCCCCCGAGCTGGCATTCCGCGAAGCCGATGTCCGAAATCCGCTAGTCGGATACCCGCCGCACGACCACAATCGGGACATGGACACCCTCGACTTCGACGCCTGCTACCAGGCGGTCGGAAGCCGCGATGAGCGGTTCGATGGATGGTTCTACACAGCCGTGCGCACAACCGGGATCTACTGCAGGCCCAGTTGTCCGGCCATCACCCCCAGACGTTCGAACGTCGAGTTCCACATCACAGCGGCCAGTGCGCAGGCCGCCGGCTTCCGTGCCTGCAAGCGCTGCCGTCCCGACGCCTCCCCCGGGTCGCCGCAGTGGAACGTGCGATCGGACCTCGTCGCCCGCGCCATGCGCCTGATCACCGACGGAGTCGTGGACCGCGACGGCGTCGCAGGGTTGGCCGCCGCTCTGGGTTACACCCCGCGCCACATCACACGGATGATGACCGCGGAAGTCGGAGCCGGACCGCTGGCGATCGCCCGCGCGAATCGCGCGCGAACGGCCCGGGTCCTGCTCGAGAACACGGATCTGACGGCAGCCGATGTCGCGTTCGCGGCGGGGTTCGGCAGTATCCGGCAGTTCAACGAAACCATCCGCGAGGTCTACGCCCTCGCGCCCGGGGCGTTGCGCAGCGGCCGAGCAGACGCGGGATCGATCTCGCTGCGCCTGGCCACTCGCAAGCCCTTCGCGGGAGATGTGCTGCTGGCCTTCCTCGGGCAACGCGCCATCCCCGGTGTGGAGGCCTGGGACGGCACCACGTTCTCGCGATCCATGCGTCTTCCCCACGGCATCGGGAGGGCGGACATCACCGCCCACGAGGACCACTGTCGCGCGACCTTGCAGATCGACGACGTGCGCGACCTCGCACCCGCCGTGAGCCGCATCCGCCGGATGCTCGACCTCGATGCCGACCCGGTGGCAGTGGCCGATGTGTTGGACCGGACCTTGCCCGTGGAACGCATCCCCGGCCTGCGCAGTCCGCGCGCGTTCGATCCCGAGGAGACCGCGATCAGAGCCGTCCTCGGCCAACAGATCAGCGTGGCCGCGGCGCGCACTGCGGCTGGACGACTGGCCGCTGGCGGACCATTGTTCCCGACCAGCGCGCAGATCGCCGCCATGGCGCCGGACACCCTGCCGATGCCACGGCGCCGTGCTGCCACCGTCGTGGAGTTGGCGCGCAGGATGACCAGTGGCGAACTGCACCTCGACCCCGGCGCCGACTGGGACGAGGCCGAGCGACGCCTGCTCGAGATCCCGGGGGTCGGGCCGTGGACGGCCGCGTACATCCGCATGCGGGCACTCGGCGATCCGGACGTGAGCCTGCCGACCGACCTCGGGATCGCGCGTGCCGCACGGGCCCGCGGCCTCGAACCTGACGACCCGCGCTGGAAGCCGTGGCGGTCATACGCGATGCACTATCTGTGGAATCTGGGAGAGGACTGAGATGGCCCACTGCGAATACACCAGCCCGCTCGGGGTGCTCATGTTGGTCGCCTCCGACAAGGGTCTGACAGGCGTCTGGTGGCCCGACGACGCGCGGATGGCGAATCTCGGCGACGCCGATCCGGACCACCCCGTGCTGCAGCAGGCGGCCCGCGAACTCGACGAGTATTTCGCCGGTGAACGCACACAGTTCGACGTGCCGCTGGACCCCGTGGGCACCGACTTCCAGAGGGCCGCGTGGCAGGTGCTGCGCGGCATCAACTACGCCACGACCATCAGCTACGCCGAACAAGCGCGCCGGCTCGGCGACCCGAACAAGGCCCGCGCGGTGGGTGCGGCCAATGGCCGCAACCCGCTGTCCATCATCGTCCCGTGCCACCGGGTGATCGGCTCGTCCGGATCGCTCACGGGGTTCGCCGGCGGTGTGGAAACCAAGCAGTGGCTGCTGGAGTTCGAACGCGGCCACGCTGCGCGTACCGTGGACGTGTGACCGGGCCCTCGACACCCTGTCCGCAGTGCGGCCGACCACTGGCGCAGGCACTCCCCGACAGCGCCGGCATGCTGACCTGCGAATGCGGGTTCACGACCTACGCGGGATACCTGCGGGAGTTCGAGTACGTAACGCAGCGCCGGGAATGGCTGTGGGACCGGGTGGTCGAACAGTCCGGTCCGCCCGACCCGGCCATCGCCGGCCAGTACGGGGTGTGGCCGGTGGTCCCCGCGACACCCGCACGCCCCCCGTCACACAAGCCCGCGTCCACGCAGATCCTGCTGATCAGTCTCGGGGCGGGACTGCTGATCCTCGCCGGAGTGGTGTTCGTCGCCGTGGCCTGGGACCTGATCGGGGTGTACGGACAACTGCTCACGATGTTGCTGGTCACCCTGCTGACAGGCGGGGCGGCCTGGTTCACGCGCAAGCGCACGCCACGCACCGCTCAGGCGCTCGCAGTGGT
Organism: Actinomycetota bacterium; assembly: GCA_020636995.1. Taxonomy (GTDB): domain Bacteria; phylum Actinomycetota; class Actinomycetes; order S36-B12; family UBA10799; genus JADKAV01. The sequence continues at coordinate 76,464 of JACJWU010000003.1, forward strand.
GTCGTTCGCGCTGGCCGTCATCCTGGCGCTGGCCGCACCCGCACTGGGCCTGGTGTCCGACGAGTGGGCCCAGCCGGACAGGCCGTACTGGCTGGTTGTCTGCGCGGTACTCATGGCGGCGGGGATCGGGTTGGGTCGCGCCTCGGGTCTGCGGGCCTGGTCGGCGCTCGGGTGGTTCCTGGCTCCGTTCGTTCTGGCCGCAGCGCTGGGCGTCGTCGCGGGGCGACTGGACAGCGAGCATCTGCAGATGACGCTGGCGGCAGTGGCGTTCCTCGCGCTGGCTCTGGCCCTGTTCACGATCAGGCCGTGGACAGCCACCGTGATCAGCGCGGCCTTGAGCCTGTCGGTGGCGGTCGTTCTCACCCTTGCGATGCTGTCGATGACACCGCCGACCGGAGCGATCGTCACGATCGCCGCGGCCCTGCTGGCACTGCTGCTGCTGAGCCGGCGCATCGCCGTGGCAGAGTTCATCGGATGGCCGCTGTTCGGCCTGTGGGTCACGCTGCTCCTGGGCCTGCTGCCGATCACCACAGCCACGTCGGTGGTGGCGGCGCTGCTCGGCGCCGGACTGATGTTCGCTCTCGCGACGCGGTCGATCCCCTTGGCGATGGTGAGTGCGTGGACCCTATGGACGAGTTGGATGATGTTCGCCCCGGACGACGCCTGGTTCGTCCTGGCAATCGCCGGGGTCGGACAGTACCTGCTCGCGATCAAGCACCCCGCGGCGCCCGTCGCGTGGGTGGGTGCCCTGGCCGGGCAGGCCGCACTGCTCCTGCAGTGGGACAGCACGCCGATCTTCGAGGGACCCACCCTGGCCTTCGCGGCGCTGTTGCTGGCCGCCGGAATGCTGCAACTGCGCGCAGGACAGCACAGATCGTCGATCGTCTACGGTCCGGCGGTGACCATGGCACTGATCCCGAGCGCGCTCATGGTCTGGGCCGATGTCTGGTCGCAGCCCTCGCTGATCCGGTTCGGGATCGTCATGATCGCCGGGATCGCATTGCTGCTCGTGGGGGTGAAGCGCCGCATGCTGGGCCTGGTCGTACCTGCCACCGTGGCGGTGTCGATCGCGGCAACGGCGCAGATCTTCGCGACTCTCGACCTGCTCCCGCGCTGGCTGGCGTTGGGTATCGCGGGCGCGATCCTGCTGATCGTGGGCGCCCGGATCGAGTGGGTCCGCAACAAGCGCGAGGAGACCAGCGAGTGGCTGCAGTCCCTGACCTGATCACTTCAGGGCGTACTTGCCCACCACCCCGGCATGGTCGGAGTGCCAATACCCGAACGACTGCTCGCGGCCGACCACCCACGTCTTGAGCCGCGTGACCTTCTTGGGCGTGGTGGTGAAGATCTGGTCGACGCGGTGGTCGAAGTCCGCGATGGATCCGCCGTTCTTCAGGTCGTAGGAATCAGCGATGCAGCAACTCAAGGGCGTCGTCGTGCCGATGTCCTTGAATCCCGCTTTCGTCAGTGCCTCGAACGCCTGCTCGTCGCCGGGAACCAGTCCCGGGGAGTCGGAGTTGAAGTCGCCCAGGGCGATCAGCGGACCCTTGACCTTGGCCATCGCCTTGGCGAACTCCTTGGCCTGCCGAGCGCGGATGCTCGGGACGACGGTCCGGTCGTCGAACGCCTCGAGGTGGGTGTTGGCGAACGTGAACCAGCGCCCGTCCTTGACCTTGACCCGGGTCGACAACCAGCCGCGGCGCGAGGTGACCGTGACGAAGTTCGCGACCTTGGCGGTGAAGGAGTTCTTCTTCGTGTACTGCTTGCCGCGCAGGTCCTTCGTCTTGATCCCGACGCCCTTGCGTTTGAGGATCGCGTCGCGCATCGTGAGGCGGTAGTTCGCCTCCGCGCCGGACGTGCCGGTCGTGAGATTGTTGTCGAGGTCGGCCGGCGCCTCGAAGTCGAACTCGTTCTGGATCTTCACGACCTCGTACTTCGCCTTGCCTTTGTTGACCTCCTTGAGCAGGATCTTCACGAAGTCCTGGACCACCTTGGTCGCTGTGGGCTGCTGGCTGTAGACCGCATTGAGGTCGACCTTGCCCTTGCGCCACAAGGCCGCCTCCTGCAGACCGATGAGATCCGGCTTGCGCTGCTGGATCTCCTCTGCCAGACCCTTGGCGCGCTTGCGGAAGTTGGTGGCCTCGACCTGGCGCACGATCTCACCGACGGCACCGAGGAACTCCCCACCGCTCGTGGCTCGCAGCGCCGGTCCGAGATCGGCGCCGAGGAAGATGTTGCGGGTCATGACGGTCACGTCGTCGGCGGCCTGGGCAGTGCCGACCCCGGTCATGGCGATGGCGCCTGCGGTGGCGGCGATGAGGAAGCTTCGCATGAGCCTCAGGGTACCGACGGCGGCCCGGCACCGCGGGGGATCGGCCAAAGGGGGGATCCCCGCGCCGGACACCTCCGGAGCTCATGGCTCAGACCAGAACCAGCCCGTCGTCGAGGACGTCCACGGTGACGGCGTCGCCGTCGCGCACCTCGCCGGACAGGATCGCCCGGGCCAACTGGTCCCCGATCTCCTTCTGCACCAGCCGGCGCAGCGGGCGGGCCCCGTAGATGGGGTCGAACCCGTGCTCGGCGAGCCAGGTCTTGGCCGCGTCGGTGACCGTGAGGCTGATCCGACGGCTGGCCAGCCGCTCGTCGAGGGCCTGCACCTGCAGGTCGACGATCTGGGTCAGTTCGGCGGGGTTCAGCGGCTGGAACATCACCACATCGTCGAGGCGGTTCAGGAACTCCGGCTTGAACGACTGCCGCACGACGGCCATGACCTGTTCCTGCCGCTGCTCGTACGGCACGCTCAGATCGATCAGGAACTGCGAGCCCATGTTCGAGGTGAGCACCAGGATCGTGTTGCGGAAGTCCACGGTCCGGCCCTGGCCGTCCGTCAGCCGGCCGTCGTCGAGCACCTGCAGCAGGATGTCGAAGACCTCGGGGTGGGCCTTCTCCACCTCGTCGAGCAACACCAGGCTGTACGGCCTGCGCCGCACCGCCTCGGTGAGCTGGCCGCCCTCCTCGTAGCCGACGTAGCCAGGTGGGGCGCCGACCAATCGGGCGACCGAGTGCTTCTCGGAGTACTCGCTCATGTCGATGCGGATCATCGCCCGTTCGTCGTCGAACAGGAACTCCGCGAGAGCCTTGGCAAGTTCGGTCTTGCCCACACCTGTGGGTCCGAGGAACAGGAACGAACCGGTGGGGCGGTCGGGGTCGGCGATCCCGGCGCGGGTGCGGCGCACCGCATCCGACACCGCACGCACGGCTTCCTCCTGACCGATCACACGCTTGCCGAGTTCTTCCTCCATCCGCAGGAGTTTCTCGGTCTCACCTTCCATGAGGCGGCCGGCCGGAATGCCGGTCCAGGCACCCACGACCTCCGCGACGTCCTCGGCGGTGACCTCCTCGGAGACCATGCCACCTTCCGGGCCGGTCTGGTTCTCGAGTTCGCGTTCAAGCTCGGGGAGCTCGCCGTACTGGATGCGGGCAGCCTGCTCGAGGTCGCCGTCGCGCACGGCACGGTCGGCGATGTTGCGCAGTTCGTCGATGCGGATCTTGAGGTCACCGATGCGGTCGAGGTTGGCCTTCTCGAGATCCCAGCGGGAACGCAGGGCGCGCAACTCCTCCTCGTGATCGGCGAGGTCACTGCGCAGCTTCTCGAGGCGTTCGACCGACGCAGGGTCGGTCTCCTTGGCCAGGGCCATCTCCTCCATCTTCATGCGGTCGACCTGACGCTGCAGTTTGTCGATCTCCTCCGGGCTGGAGTCGATCTCCATGCGCAGCCGCGACGCAGCCTCGTCGACGAGGTCGATGGCCTTGTCCGGCAGGAAGCGCGCAGTGATGTAGCGGTCCGAGAGCGTCGCGGCGGCCACAAGGGCGGCGTCCGCGATGGCGACCTTGTGGTGGGCCTCGTACTTCTCCTTGAGCCCGCGCAGGATCCCGATGGTCTCCTCGACGCTCGGCTCGCCGACCAGGACCTGCTGGAACCGGCGTTCGAGCGCGGGGTCCTTCTCGATGTGCTCGCGGTACTCGTCGAGGGTGGTGGCTCCGACCATGCGCAGCTCGCCGCGGGCGAGCATGGGTTTGAGCATGTTGCCCGCGTCCATGGCGCCCTCGCCGGACGCACCGGCCCCCACAACGGTGTGGAGCTCGTCGATGAACGTGATGATCTGTCCGTCGGAGCTGGAGATCTCCTCCAGCACGGCCTTCAACCGCTCCTCGAACTCGCCCCGGTACTTCGCGCCGGCAACCATGCCGGGCAGATCCAGCGAGATCAGACTCTTGTTGCGCAGCGATTCGGGCACGTCGCCGGCGACGATGCGCTGGGCGAGGCCCTCGACGACGGCGGTCTTGCCGACGCCGGGTTCGCCGATGAGCACCGGGTTGTTCTTGGTGCGCCGGGACAGGACCTGCACAACACGCCGGATCTCGGCGTCACGGCCGATGACCGGGTCGATCTTGCCCTCCCGCGCGCGCTCGGTCAGGTCGACGCCGTACTTCTCCAAGGCCTGGAAACTGGCCTCGGGGTCCTGGGTGGTCACCCGGCGGTCGCCGGCGACCTGGGTCAGCGCGTCGAGCAACTTCGCCGGCTCGACGGGCAGCAGGTCGGGCTGCTTCTCGGCGACGCCGATCAGCAGGTGCTCGGTGGAGACATAGTCGTCCCCGCGTTGGTTGGCGAGGTCCTGAGCGGCCTGCAGCACCGCATGCATCGAGCGGGACAGTGAGGGCTGCCCCATCGTGGAGCCGCTGGCCGAAGGCAGTGCGGACAGAGCGGCGCGCACATCGGCGTCGAGTGCGGGGCGATTGACCCCGACGGTGTCGAGTAGGGCGACGGCGATGCCCTCACCCTGGGCAAGCAGAGCGTGAAGAAGGTGCGCAGGGGTCACTTCGGAGTGCCCGTCGGCGGCGGCTTGCCTGATCGCAGCACCGAGGGCGTCCTGCGCCTTTGACGTGAAGTCCATACTGTCAAGTGTGACAGATGGGTCAGAGTGGTGTCAATAACCTTGAGTCACTTCATGTCAATGTTACCGTTCTTGAATGCATGCCGCTGACAGCCACGACCGCATCCGTGTCCACGGGGCGCGGGTGAACAACCTGCGCGACGTCAGTATCGAATTGCCCAAGCGCCGGCTCACCGCGTTCACCGGGGTCTCCGGATCCGGCAAGAGCTCCCTGGTGTTCGGCACGATAGCGGCAGAATCCCAGCGCCTGATCAACGAGACGTACAGCGCATTCGTGCAGGGCTTCATGCCCAGCCAGACCCGTCCGGACGTCGACGTCCTCGACGGCCTGACCACGGCGATCATCGTCGACCAGGAACGGATGGGGGCCAACGCACGCTCCACTGTCGGCACGGCGACCGATGCGAACGCGATGCTGCGGATCCTCTTCAGCAGGCTGGGACAGCCACACATCGGACCGGCCCAGGCGTTCTCGTTCAACGTGGCGTCGGTCAGCGGTGCCGGCGCGGTGACCATGGAGAAGGGCGGCAGGACCACCAAGGAGCGTCGCAGTTTCAGCATCACCGGCGGCATGTGCCCGCGGTGTGAGGGGATGGGCGCGGTCTCCGACTTCGACCTCTCCGCCCTGTACGACGCGAGTAAGTCCCTCAACGAAGGCGCGCTGACGATCCCCGGCTACACCATGGACGGCTGGTACGGGCGCATCTACCGCGGGTGCGGCTTCTTCGACCCCGACAAGCCGATCGCGAAGTTCACGAAGCGTGAGCTCGACGCGTTGCTCTACAAGGAGGCGACCCGGATCAAGATCGACGGGATCAACGTCACCTACGAAGGGCTGATCCCGAAGATCCAGAAGTCGTTCCTGTCCAAGGACGTCGACGCGATGCAGCCCCATATCCGCGCGTTCGTCGAGCGGGCAGTCACGTTCGACACCTGCCCCGACTGTGACGGCACCCGGCTCACAGCCGCGGCACGGTCCTCGAAGATCGAGGGGGTCAGCATCGCCGACGCCTGCGCCATGCAGATCAGCGACCTCGCCGAATGGGTACGCGGGATCGATGAGGCCTCCGTCGCGCCGCTGCTGGCCGGGTTGCGGCACACCCTCGACTCGTTCGTGGAGATCGGCCTGGGCTACCTGTCGCTGGAACGGCCGGCCGGCACGCTGTCCGGCGGCGAGGCGCAGCGCACGAAGATGATCCGTCACCTCGGATCCTCACTGACCGACGTCACGTACGTCTTCGACGAACCCACGATCGGCCTGCACCCGCACGACATCGCACGGATGAACCAGCTGCTCCTGCGATTGCGGGACAAGGGCAACACCGTGCTCGTCGTGGAACACAAACCGGAGGCCATCGCGATCGCCGACCACGTCGTGGATCTCGGTCCCGGCGCCGGCGACGCGGGTGGCACGGTGTGCTTCGAGGGCACGTTCGAGCAACTGCGCAGCAGCGGTACCCTGACCGGCCGGCACATCGATGACCGGGCACGGCTCAAGGACGCGGTGCGCACGGCCACCGGGGCGCTGAAGGTCCGGGGCGCGACGACGAACAATCTGCAGGACGTCGACGTGGACATCCCGCTCGGGGTGCTGTGCGTGATCACGGGCGTGGCCGGGTCCGGCAAGAGCTCGCTGATCCACGGCTCCATCCCGGATGCCGTCGGCGTGATCAGCGTCGACCAGAGTGCGATCCGCGGCTCCCGTCGCAGCAACCCCGCGACCTACACCGGGCTGCTCGACCCGATCCGTGCTGCGTTCGCCAAGGCGAACAACGTGAAGCCCGCGCTGTTCAGCCCCAACTCGGCAGGAGCCTGCCCGGCATGCAACGGCGCCGGGGTGATCTACACCGACCTCGCGATGATGGCCGGCGTCACCACGGTCTGCGAGGTGTGCGAGGGCAAACGCTTCCAGACCGAGGTCCTCGAGTACACACTCGACGGCAAGGACATCTCCGAGGTGCTCGCGATGTCGGTGGCGGAGGCGGAGGGGTTCTTCGCGGGCGGCTCGGTCACGAAGCCCGCGGCACACGCGATCCTCACGCGGATGATGGACGTCGGTCTGGGCTACCTGCGCCTCGGCCAGCCGCTGACCACCTTGTCCGGCGGTGAACGCCAGCGCTTGAAGCTGGCGATCCACATGGCGCAGAAGGGCGGGATCTACGTCCTCGACGAGCCGACCACCGGGTTGCACCTCGCCGACGTCGAGCAACTCCTGAGCCTGCTCGACCGGTTGGTCGACGCGGGCAAGTCCGTCATCGTCATCGAGCATCATCAGGCCGTCATGGCGCACGCCGATTGGATCATCGACCTCGGGCCGGGCGCCGGGCACGACGGCGGTCGGGTGGTGTTCGAAGGCACCCCGGCGGCGCTGGTGGCGGATCGCTCCACACTCACCGGCGAACACTTGGCGCAGTACGTCGGGAAGGTTGAATTGGATCGACAACTAGGTTGACGTTTTCATTCAACCTTTCGCGCGCTTGACCTTCACCGTCACCACAGGGGACGAGCCCGCGCTGTTGGCCGCCGAGATCTTGACCTTCGCCTTGCTCTTCGGCGTGAGCTTCTTGAGCGTGAAGGAGGGTTTTGCGACGGTCTTCGTCTTCTTCCCCACAGTCACCCTGTAGGAGGTCGCGCCGGCCACAGCTTTCCAGCGGATGATTGCCTTCTTCTTGGTGCGCTTGACCTTCACACCGGTGACCTTGGACGGCGCGGCCAGAGGGGGCTTGACCTGCGGCGGAGTCTCGGGAGCCAGCACGGCCCACGAGGCGCTCGCCGGTGTCGGGTCCACATTGCCCGGCTGGTCCTCGGCGCGCACTTCGAAGGTATGGCTACCGGGCGCCAGCCCACTGACGACCAACGGCGAGGCACAAGGGGTGAATGCCCCGGCATCGATCCGGCAATCGAAGGTCACCGGGGTCTTCGCGTCGGTAGTGAAGGCGAAGGTCGCCGTCGTGTCCACCGTGCTGCCCGACGGGGCGGATGTGATGGACGTGCCCGGCGAGATGACGGCATCGACTGCCGTGAGGGCCTTGTCGGCGTTGAGCCGCCCACCGGTCGAGATCGGATAGGTTCCCGTTTCCGGGTTGAACTGAGCCACCGGATCCACGGTGGACAGCAGCGCCTGCTTCAACTGCATCGTCGTCGCGTCCGGTTCATACGCGGCCAGCAGGGCCGCAGTTCCGGTGACATGCGGTGCAGCCATGGATGTACCCGCCAGGAACCCGTAGTCGTTCGACGATTCGGATCCAACCGGGACGTTGCAGGTCACGTACACACGGTTCAAGGAGAATCCGTTCGTGACTGCGCCGCCGTTGCGGGTGAAACTGAACGTGGCATTGACGTCGTGGGGGCCCGCAGGGACGTCGAACGCCCCGAAGACGAGCCCGCTCGATGTCGGGTTGAAACTAAGGGCCTCCAGACCATCCACGAAGACCTTGTAGTTGGCCACGTCGCTGGCCGACCTGACGATCACACGATCCATGAACATCTTGCACTGGGTGGGGCCCGTGACCGAGAAGGTGGGGGTGGTCGTGGTCCGAGTGGTGGTGTCCGGCTGAGCGGGCGTGGTCGTGCTCGTGATCCCGAAGTTCGACAGGGGCGCTGCATCGCTACGGACCCAGCCACCGTCGGACCAGCCCGCGTAGGGCCACCCCGCCGTCTCGAAGTCCTCCGTGAAGACATCCGTGAATGGATACGTACTGAGGACCTCGGTACCCGGCGCGGCGACGTCCACCCGAGTCTTACCCCAGTTCGAGAAACTCGCCTTCGCATCGTTCTGGTCGCTCGCGGCTACACACACGACGTTGTCCACGGCATTGGGAATCCCGGAGGTCGACGGGTCCCATGCGCATGGGTAGCGCGCTGACACATCGTTGTTGTTGGTGTCATTGCCCGCGGAGATCACATAGAGGACCTGCGGGTTGGCCGCGAAAGCATCCCGCACCAGAGTATTGGCGGTCGAACCACCCAGCGACATGTTGGCGATCTTCGCGCCGTTGGCACCGGCGTAGTTGATGCCGGCGATCTGCGAGGAGAACGGGCAGAAGACGCCGCCCGCCCCAAGGTTGGCCGTCGGAGACCACCCGCAGACCCGGATCGGCATGAGGGTCGACTTCTGCGCGACGCCCGTGATGCCTTCGCCGTTGTCACCCTGCGCCGCGATCGTGCCGGCGGTGTGCGTTCCGTGGCCTCCCTGCGGGATATCGTCGGTGGGGTCGTTGTCGTTGACGATGGAATCGATGTTCGCGCCAGCGAAGTCCATGCCGAAGGTGTCGTCGACATACCCATTGCCATCGTTGTCCAGGCCGTCGCCGGGGACCTCGTCGGCGTTGTTCCAGATGCGGTTCTTCAGATCGGGGTGGTTCGGCCGGATCCCGTCATCGAGGTCAGCCACGATGACGGAGGAATCACCGACCGTCTTGCCCCACGCCTTGAGCGCGTCGATGTCGTCACCCGGGGTGGACGAGGCCACGCCATTGATGCTGAGGCCCTGGTTGTCGAGCCCCCACAGTTGGTTGAACAACGGGTCGTTCGGCTCATTGGCGTGCAGGACCGAGTACCCGTCGAAGTCCGCATCCGACACCGCGGGATCGCTGCGCAGCGACGCGAGCGCCGCGTTGGAGTCGTCGTCGCCAGGCAGCGTGATCACTGCGAAGCGTTTGCCGAGGTTGGCGACGTCCTCCGATCCGACCTCCGCCCGCGCGTCGGCCCGTTGGGCACGGGTCGAGCCCGGGGCCCATCTCACGATCACGCGGTCTTTCAGCACCGCTGGCGGGTTGCCTGGGACCTCCGATCCGGACAGCCCAGGCTCGGGCGCGGGATCCGAGGCGTACGCCCCACTGGACACAGACAGTGCGAGAGCAGCTCCGGTGAGGAGCACAAGCGGGGCACGCATGCCCGGAAGTATGGCATCCCTAACCTGTGGTTGAGCCCAAAATCATCCGAAGAGCCGAGTGGCACGCAGCAACCCTCAGCGGCGCCCGCGGTACACGACCAACGCTGTCGAACGCTCTTCGCGTTCGTAGTGCTGCAGGCGGTTGCGCAGCTCCACGACCTCCTCCTCGAGTTCGAGCACCCGGCGGATGCCCTCGAGGTTCAGGCCGGCGTCGCTGAGGTGCTGCACCTTCTCGAGCCGGCGGATGTCGCGAAGACTGTAGAGCCGGTACCGCCCCGAGCGCTGCGGAGTGACCAGCCCGAGCCGGTCGTACTGCCGCAGCGTCTGCGGGTGCAGCCCGGACAGTTGTGCTGCCACGGAGATCACGTATGCGGGGAAGTCCTCATCCATTGCTCATCGCCTTCCGGTATTGCTCAATGGCCTCGCGGGCCTCGGCGTTCAGGTCGGATGGGACCTGGACCGACACGGTGGCGAGCAGGTCGCCCTTCGTGCCGTCCTTGCGCGGTGCACCCTCGCCGCGGACGCGGAACGTGCGCCCGTTGCTGGTGCCCGGCGGGAGTTTCAGGGTCTTCGTGCCGCCGAGTGGCAGCGGCACCTTCACCTGGCCACCGAGCGCCACATCGTCGAAGTTCACCGGCACGGTGACCGTGATGTTGTCGTCCTTGCGCGCGAACATCGGGTCGGGTGTGACGTGCACCGTGATGTTGAGGTCGCCGTTGTGGCCACCCCGCTCGCCGGGCGCACCCTTGCCGCGAAGTCGCACACGCTGACCGTCCTTCACGCCGGCGGGGATACGCGCACTCACTGTTGTCGTGGAGGCCGCGCGACCCGAACCGTGGCATCGCAGGCAGGGATCGTCCACCACGAGTCCACGGCCGCGGCAGTGCGGACACGGCTCAGCGAAGGCGAAGCCACCGGCATTGCGCGTGGCCATGCCCGTGCCCTCGCAGTCCGGGCACACCCGCGGCACGGTGCCGCTCTTGGCCCCGGTGCCGGCGCAGTCCGGACATGCGTCCTCGCTGGTCAGACGCATCTGTGTGGTCAAACCCCGCAGTGCCTCGGCGAACGAGATGTTGACGTCGGCCTCGACATCGGCGCCGCGGCGGGCGCGCTGCTGCGCGCCGCGCCGGTTGAACAGCCCCGACAGCGTCTCCCCGAAGTCACCGGCGCTGCCGCCGGCGCGACGGAAGATGTCCCCGAAGTCGAAGTCCGGTCCCGGCCCGGCGGCTCCCGGCATCCGGTAGCCCCCGGAGGCGACCATCTCGCGCGCCTCGTCGTACTCCGCACGCTTCGTGGTGTCGGACAGCACGTCGTTGGCCTCGGAGACCTCCTTGAACCGCTCCGCGGCCTTGGGGTCCGGATTGGTGTCGGGGTGCAACTCCCGGGCGAGCTTGCGATAGGCCGTCTTGATGGCTTTGGAGTCGGCGTCCTTGGGGACGCCCAGGACCTTGTAGTAGTCCTTCTCCATCCAGTCCTTCATGCTCATCGGCGTCCCTCCTTTCGCTTACTCCTCAACGCCTACGCGTGCCGGGCGCAGAACCCGATCCCTGAACCTGTATCCCACGGCGAACACCATCGACACCTGTGGAACCTCGAGGTCGGCCCCTTCGTTGTGGGTCATCGCCTCGTGGATCGTCGGGTCGAACGGTTCGCCGACCTCGCCGAACGCCACCAGGCCGAGCTTGGTGGTGACGGCTTCCAACTGATCGCCGACACTCTTCACAGCGCCCTCGTACTCACCGTGCTCACGGGCACGGCCGAGGTCGTCGAGGATCGGCAGCAGTTCGTTGACCACCGCGGCGGCGGCAAGGTCGGTGACCATCTCGCGGTCCCGGTCCACACGCTTGCGGTAGTTCGCATACTCCGCGCTGACGCGTTGCAGGTCCGCGGTCAGTTCCGCGACCTTGGCGTCGTCGGGCTCGGCCTCGACCGGCGGGGCCGGGGCCGCCGCGTCGGCGACCCCTTCCCGCACCTGGCCGGTCTCGGGATCGATCCGGCGCTTGTCAGTCACGCGGACGCCCTCGTCGGCTTCATGGTCGAATTCGGTCACTTCTGCTCGTCCTCGTCGATGATCTCGGCGTCGACGACGTCGTCCTCACCATCCGGCTGGTCACCGGCGGGTGCGTCGGTGGGAGCCGAAGCCTGCTGCTGGTACAGCGCGGCACCGAGCGCCTGACTGGCTGTGGCGACCTTCTCCACCGCGGTCTTGATGGCGGCGACGTCGGTGCCCTCGAGTGCCTTCTTCAACTCGGCCAGCGGCTCTTCGACGTTGGCCTTCGCGTCCGCCGGCACCTTGTCGGCGTTGTCGGCGAGGAACTTCTCGGTCTGGTAGACCAGTTGCTCGGCACCGTTGCGGGTTTCCGCCTCCTCCTTGCGAGCGCGGTCCTCCTCGGCGTGCGCCTCGGCCTCGGCCATCATCCGGTCGATGTCATCCTTGGGCAGCGCACTGCCGCCGCTGATGGTCATCGACTGCTCCTTGTTGGTGCCCAGGTCCTTGGCGGTCACGTGCACGATGCCGTTGGCGTCGATGTCGAAGGTGACCTCGATCTGCGGCACGCCGCGCGGCGCGGGCGGGAGACCGGTCAACTCGAACGTGCCGAGCTTCTTGTTGTACGCAGCCATCTCACGCTCGCCCTGGTACACCTGGATGAGCACCGACGGCTGGTTGTCGTCGGCGGTCGTGAAGATCTCCGAGCGCTTCGTCGGGATCGTCGTGTTCCGCTCGATCAGGCGGGTCATGATGCCGCCCTTGGTCTCGATGCCGAGGCTCAGCGGCGTGACGTCGAGGAGCAGAACGTCCTTGACCTCACCCTTGAGCACGCCGGCCTGCAAGGCCGCACCGATGGCGACGACCTCATCCGGGTTGACGCCCTTGTTCGGCTCCTTGCCACCGAGCTCCTTCACCAGGTCGACAACGGCCGGCATACGGGTCGAGCCGCCGACCAGCACGATCTGGTCGATGTCGGAGGCCTTCACACCGGCGTCGGCCAGCACCTGCTCGAACGGCTTGCGGCAGCGCTCGAGTAGATCGTGGGTCAGTTTCTGGAACTGCGCCCGAGTGATCGTCTCGTCCATGAACAGCGGGTTCTTCTCGGCGTCCACCGTGATGTACGGCAGGTTGACCGAGGTCTGCTGCGAACTGGACAGTTCGATCTTGGCCTTCTCCGCGGCCTCCCGGATACGCTGCATGGCCATCTTGTCCTTGGCCAGGTCGATGCCGTGCGCGTGCTTGAACTGGTCGACGAGGTGGGTGACCAATGCGTCGTCCCAGTCGTCGCCGCCGAGGTGGTTGTCACCGTGGGTGGCCTTCACCTCGACCACGCCGTCGGCGATCTCCAGCAGGGAGACGTCGAAGGTACCGCCACCGAGGTCGAAGACCAGGATGGTCTCTTCCTTGTCCACCTTCTCCAAGCCGTAGGCCAGAGCGGCCGCCGTGGGCTCGTTGATGATGCGCAGGACGTTGAGACCGGCGATCTCACCGGCTTCCTTGGTGGCCTGCCGCTGAGCGTCGTTGAAGTACGCGGGAACGGTGATGACCGCGTCGGTCACCGGCTCACCGAGGTACGCCTCGGCGTCGCGCTTGAGTTTCTGCAGCACGCGCGCGCTGATCTCCTGCGGGGTGTACTTCTTGCCGTCGATGTCGACGGTCCAGGTCGTACCCATGTGACGCTTGACGGACCGGATGGTGCGATCGGCGTTGGTGACGGCCTGCCGCTTGGCGACCTCACCGACGAGGACCTCACCGTTCTTGGCGAAGGCGACGATGGACGGGGTCGTCCGGGCGCCCTCGGCGTTGGCGATCACGGTCGGTTCGCCACCCTCGAGGACGGACACAACGGAGTTGGTCGTCCCGAGGTCGATGCCTACTGCTCGTGACATGTGTTTCCTCCAGGTTGGGGTATGAGGGGTCTGGATCTAGTGTGCATGGGTTTCCATGTTCTGTCAACAAGTCTGAGCGTATATGACTCAAGGTTGTTGCTGAGCACTCTTAGGGCGCCTTCCTCGCCCGTTGCTCCTTAGGATCAGGGCGTGGTCTTCAAAGCTGTCGGCGACTCCCGCCCGTACCCCGAGCACAACCTCACGCTCACGCAATGGTCGGAACTCCCGCCGCAGCAGATACGCCTCGACGACCTGATCACGACCAAATCCCAGCTCGACCTGCACAACCTGCTCAGCGAGGACAGTACGTTCTACGGCGACCTCTTCGCCCACGTGGTGCGGTGGGAGGGAAGTCTGTATCTCGAGGACGGCCTGCACCGCGCCGTGCGGGCGGCGTTGCAGCAGCGGCCGATGGTGCACGCGAGGGTGCTGGATCTCGACGCGCGGGGCTGAGGCTGGGGCGGGGGCCAGCGACAGCCCGCTTGTGACGCGGTTTGGATGCCGATTGTGACGTTGTTGTCGCCCCGCGACCCCCGTTTGTGACGTTGTTGCGGGGTTTCAGGTCGGCGGACCCCGCACCTTCGTCACAACGGGGTGGGAGGGCAGGACAACAACGTCACAAACGTGACGGTCGCCCACCCGCCCGCTCAGGTCTCGCCCCCGGCTCCCGGTATCCTTGTCTGCGGTGGCGTGTCCGAGCGGCCAAAGGAGCACGCCTCGAAAGCGTGTGTGGGGGCAACTCCACCGTGGGTTCGAATCCCACCGCCACCGCGTCACGGATGAAGACCTCGGGCTTGTCCCGGGGTCTTCATGCGTTGTGCGGCCGGAAGGATTCGAGGAGGAGCCCCGCAAGGGGCGACGGAGTCCCACCGCCACCGCGTCAACGGATGAAGACCTCGGGCTTGTCCCGGGGTCTTCATGCGTTGTGCGGCCGGAAGGATTCGAGGAGGAGGCCACAACATGTGGCCGACGGAGTCCCACCGCCACCGCGTCACGTGCAACGGTCCTGGGCTCGTCCAGGGGCCGTTGTCCGTTCGTGCGGCGGCGCGAATTCGGGAGGACGAGGCTAACGGCCGAGGACGGTTCCCGCCCCGCCGCGCCTGGAAGCATCGTCGCTGCAGTCACCGATCCGGCCGGTCAGGACCTCATTGGCGGTACTTGCACGTCAGCACCCCCGGCACCGGGGCCGGCGAACCCAGATACGTCCGGCCCCAGAACCATGGGGCGAACAGGCCGGCGTACTGCATGTTCTGGAAGGAGAACGGCTGGTACAGCCCGTCGGTCAGCGACGCCGGCGGTGGACTGCCCAGATCGAACACACCCTTCGGGTTCTTACCCGCCTCCCACCAGGCGTACCAGCGCAGGCCGGCGTCCGGTTCCACGCCCGAGACCGGTGACGCCACCTGGTCGAGGTAGAACCCGGTGTCGGCGACGTCCTTCCACGGCCGGAAGTCCTCGAACCCCGGATAGCAATCGCCGATGACCTGACCGGTTTCCGGCGCTGGCGTCAACGCCCAGGCCTGGTACGCCACGGGCATCAGGGCGGAGTACATGTTCTGCACCGCGCCCTCGACCAAGCCCGAGGACAGTGCATCCGAGGCCGCGGAGTCGATCGTCCACGCCGTGTCGATCTGGGTGGCGGTGGCACTCAGGCGCCCCCAGTCCTGAACGATGAACTGCCCGAGCAGACCCACACCTTCCATGGTGACCGTGAGCTGCCCGAGGATGTCGCCGGTGAACACCGGCCCAGCGTCGGCCACTGCTTGGTAGGGGCTACCGGTCGGCAAATCTGCCAGGTCGTTGGCGGTGGCCGCAGCCACGGCGAGGGCACCAGCCACGGTGGCGACGAGCGCCCAGTCCTCCACATCCAGGATCGAGGCGGCCCACATCACATCGGTGACCAGCGACAGGATCGTCGTGGTCGCCGGATCGCCCTTCGGAGCCACCGCGGCGTCGACGGCGTTGAACGCCTGGTCGAGGCCGCCCACCGTCGCGCCCTGCACCTCGCTGTAGATCGCCTGGATCCCGGCACCGCTGCCCAGAAGCTCCCAGACGTCGTCGACCATCGAGAACTCTTGGGCCAATTGCTTTCGCACCCCCTTGAACTGCGCACGGGAGGCATCGAGCTTCCTGCATCCGTTGGGCGAGGAACACGGGTACTTCGCCAGTTGCGAGACCAGCGCCGTCCACTGCGTCTGGTATTCCACGTCGTCGTAGGCCGTGCGCACATCGCACGGATCCACATCGCACCCGATACCGCCGGCGAGTTTCTGCGACAGGTACGCAAGAGATGCCTGCTGTCCCGCTGAGGCGCTCTTCGGCCAGGCCACCGCAGGCTGTACCGCGATGGATGACAGGCTGCTGGCGAAGTCTGCGTTGCCGGTCGGATCGGCGGCCATCGGTGCGTATCCGCCACCCTGCGGGACGCGGAACAGTTGTCCGGTGACAGTGCCGTCCCCGGCGATGGTCGTGCTGGCCTCCGCCGGGAACGAGTAGGGCTGGGTGGGACCGACGAACGAGTAGGTGTCACCAGGGCCGAGTCCCATGAACACGCTGGGAGATCCGCCCATCTCCTGTAGGGCGCCGGTCACCTGCGCGAAGCCGTCGGCATCGGCCTGCGAACCCGCCTGGCTCAAATCGGGCAGAGTCCCGACGCTGCGGATCGCAACCACCTGTCCGGCGGCAGCAGCGCCCTGCATGGTCTGGCCCATCTGCTGCACCTGTGCGGGAATGCTGAAGAAGGACGACGACGCATCCAGCGAGATGGGATCGGCCACGACCACTTGGAAACCGTTACCGGTGGCCAGAGGCCATGACTGGGATCCGATCGTGATCGCCGTCCCACCTGTGTCAAACGGTGCGTAGTCGCCGGTATTGAAGGTCCAGTTGTTGTTCACGTCCGGGGTGAACACCCCGTCGAGTGCCGCTGGCATGCTCCACGCAGTCCCGTTGAAGGCGATGTCCGGGTCCGGGATTCCCACCAGTTGGAACGGGAGGTTCGGATCGATCGCCGAGTCGGCATCCGACGGATCCGGCAACTGGAAACCGAGGAACTGGACGGCGCCCACCAGTGCGGTGAGGTCAGCGGTATCAGAGACCGGCGACCCGCCGGGCAGGCTGACGAGCACGTACAGGTAGTCGGAGGCATCGCCCTGGGTCGCTCCCTTGACCACCGCGGCCTGCAGGTCAGCCATCTGTCCGGGCGGATAGGCCGTGTTGGAGGACAGCGCGAGAGTGGCCCGTTCGAGGACCAGCATCTGGATGCCGGGGCCGTTGACCGGGCTCGGGTAGAACTGGGTACCCACCAGGATGCCGGGCACGATCTGACCCGAGGAGTCCTTTCCCACCGACATCGTCACCGGCTGTACAGACGCCGACGGCGACACGGAAACGGTGACCTTGTCGGTACTGCGGACCCGGCCCGATCGCACCGTGTTGGAGACGACGTAGGTGCCCGGCGTGGTGGCCGCGAAGACCGGACGGGCCGACGCGCGGCGCTTCAGTCTGACCTTGGCCCTCTTCGGCGCCTTCGTGATGCGCCAGTTGAAGGTCAGGGTCCTGGGACCCTTGGTCTTTCGTCCGTCGAGTCGCGTCCGGTGCCTAGTGTCGGTGCGTTTATCCGGACCGGCGTCGGCCAATGGTCCGGTCGAAGCCACTCTCACCACCAGTGAACGCTCCTGCCGCTGTCCGTCGGCCGTCAGCGCTCGCACCTTCACGACGTTCTTCCCGTAGCGCAGCCCGGCACTCGGTCCGAGTTGTGCGCGGCGCGTGCCGTCCGGATGGATCGCGAACCGTTTGGTGACTGCCCGACCGTTGAGGCTGGCCGCCATATGCGCCTGAGGTTCCACACGCACCTTGACGCGGACCGGGCCGGCGGGACGCACCGATGTCACCTCACCGAGCACGGTGCTGCGCCGCGGGGCTGAGACATGGATCAGTCCGGTGACGGACCTGGTGAGAGTGAACCTACTGGCGTCGAAACTTCGGCGGCCTTCACGGGTGAACTCCGCGAGTACTCCGTTCGCACCCACCTTCAGCGGGCCCTTCATGCCGAGCCGGGCCACGGCCGTGCGGCCGGTGCGCACTACCCGATCAGTCACATCCACACCGTTGACCCGCAGCAGGGATACCCGGGCGCCGTCGGCCATCCTCAGTCGCACGGTCACCGGTGCCTTCGATCGCTTCCGCAGGGACAGGTCGGTCGGCGAGGTGATGGACCCGAGCCGCTTCTTCGACATCTGGGTTTGCGCGGCCGCCCCCTGGGTCAGCACTTCATCACGTGGTGGAAGCCGTAGCGGCTCAGCCGCGGCAGGCACTACAGGAAGTAGCACGAGTGCCACCCCCCCTGCGGTGACGCGCAACGCGAGCATGCAGAGACACTAGCCAGGACACCATCGCGCGGCAATCGGCCGACGGGTTGATCGCGGAGCGGATCTCGGAGCCGCACCTCGAAGACCCACGGCCCGGCCATCCGGACTGCTAGCGTTCACGCACTCGACGAAGCGAGGCGGACATGGATATTGCGATCGGTGGTTGGCTGCTGGTGGCCGTGGGCCTGCTGTTGGCCTTCACGGGGACGAAGCTCTTCTGGCTCGCGGTCGGTATCGCGGGGTTCGCTTTCGGATGGCTGGTGACGCTGGCCCTGTTCCCCAATGTGGACCCCGTGGCCGGACTGTTGATGGGCCTGGTGCTGGGGATCGCCTGTGCGCTGGTAGCCGTCAAAGGCCTACCGGTCATCGGGATCGCGCTCGGCGCCGTCCTGGTCGGACTCTTCGGCCTGACCCTGGCAAAGGTCTTCCTCGACAACAACGTCGTGTGGAACGTCTTCGGCTTCATCGTCGGAGCCGTGATCGGCTACTTCGTCGTGAAGCTCTCCTTCGACTTCGGCATTGCACTGGTCACGGCGATGGGCGGGGCAACCATGGTCTGGAACGGGATCGAGGAGGCGATGCCGGACCTCACCGATGCCATCCCCACGATCGCGGGGGCGGCGACATTCATCTTCGGATTCCTGGCCCAGCAGGCGCAGCGGCGAAACGCCGAGGAAGGTGGCGTCAACTCATCGCCGTGAGCGACTCCGCGACCGGGTAGCATCCCCGCGGGCCGTGCACGAAAGCCACCAGCCCGCCCTTCATAGAGCCACGACACGAGCATGTCCGCTCGGACTGCACGGTCCACCGCACCAGAAGCACGAAGAACCATGTACACGCGATCACGTACAAGGCCAAGAAGATCCCGAATACCACCACGGTTGTGCCCCTTCACTGCGCGTGTACCAACCATGTGCCCGTCCCCAGGTACCCGCAAGCCGGAACACCCGACTCGCCGGGACATATCAGTCGAACGACCGAGCCGTCACCGCGATCCCCACGGCTGCCACGACCAACACCGCGAACCCCACGCGCAGCGACGAGAACTCCCCGATCAGCCCGACCAGCGGCGCCCCGATGACGAACCCGATGTAGTTGCCGACGTTGACCCGCGCCACCGCGATCCCGGTGTGACCGGGGTCGTGATGGGAGGCAGCGACGAAGGCCATCGGCAGTACCGGGCTGATCCCCAGCCCGATGATCGCGAAGCCGGCGATGGCGACGATCGCCGATGGCGCGAGTGCCACCACGATCAGACCCGCGGCCGCGAGCACGCCGCCCGCAGTGATCAGCCACTGCACACCGCGACGACCCACGAGGCGGTCGGCGAACGTTCTGCCGATGAGCATGAAGAGGGCGTAGGCCGCATAGGCCAGAGCGGCCACCGACTCGGTCGCGCCAAGCACGTCGGTGAGGTCCAGGGCCGACCAGTTGGAGACCGACGAATCGATGATGAACGCCAGCACCACGGCGAAACCGAACACGAGCAGGGGGCGCCACGGCACCGCCGCCGACGCGGCCAGCGGATCCGGCGCGGCCTCATCGGCCTCATGGCTGCGCACGAAGCGCATCGAGGCGATCAGTCCCACGGGAACGAGGACCACGGCCACCGTCGCGAAGAAGCCGAGCAGGCTCAGTGTGGTGGCGGCCGCCACCGACGCCGCGACAGCCCCGAGGATGGTCGCCAGACTCCACCAGGCGTGGAAGGACGCCATGACGCTGCGTCCCACGAGCGCCTGCACCCCGATCCCCTGCATGTTCATGGTGGCGTCCACCGAGCCGAGCCCGAAGCCCATCAGCGCCAAGGCGACCAGCAACCCCGGGAACGACCCCGAGGTGGTGGCAGCGCCGACCGCCACCAAACCGCCGGCGACGATCAGCGCGCACACCCGCAGGACGACTGCGCTGTGGAACCGGACGGCCAAGAGCCCGGCGAGCACGCTGCCCACCCCGGCAACGATCGGTACCGCGGCGAGGATCATCGCGAGCCCACCCTCGGAGAACCCGAACTGGTCCTGGATGGCCGGGATGCGGGTGATCAGTGCGGCGAATGCGAAGCCCTGACAGAAGAAGGCGGTGCTCACGGCCAGCCGCTGCGGGTTCATCGTCGCTGTCCGAAGAAAGCCGACAACAACCGCGAGCACTCCGATTCCCGAACTCCGGCCACGACCTCCACGCGGTGGTTGAGCCGGGGGTCGCGCACGACGTCCCACAGCCCCCCCACGGCACCGGCCTTGTCGTCGAACGCACCGAAGACGAGTCGGTCGACCCGTGCCAGCACCGCGGCGCCGGCACACATGGTGCACGGCTCGAGCGTGACGGCCAGCGTGCACCCGGTCAGTCGCCAATCACCCAGCACTCGTCCGGCCTCCCGTAGCGCCAGGATCTCGGCGTGAGCCGTGGGATCGCTGTCGGCCTCCCGCCGGTTCACACCATGTGCGATCACTGTGCCAGCCGGGTCGATCACCACCGCGGCGATCGGCATCTCGAGCCCGGGTTCCCGCGCACGGTCCAGGGCCAGACCCAGCGCGGCCTCGGGAGTCACGAAGTCACGATGCCGAACAGTCGGTCCCCGGCATCACCCAGACCGGGAACGATGAAACCGTGCTCGTTCAGTCGCTCGTCCACCGCGGCGGTGACGAGTGTGACCGACATACCCTCGGTCTCCTTCTCCAACCGCTCGATGCCTTCCGGGGCGGCCAGCAGCGTCACGATGGTGATGTCCGTGGCACCACGCGCCCACAGGATGTGCAGCGCGTCCGCGAGGCTGCCGCCCGTGGCAAGCATGGGGTCCACGACGTACACCTGGCGGCCCGTCATGTCCGAGGGCATGCGGTCGGCGTAGATGGTCGGCTGCAGCGTTTCTTCATCGCGGATCATCCCGAGGAAGCCGACCTCCGCACTGGGCAGCAGTCGCACCATGCCCTCCAGCATTCCCAGCCCTGCGCGCAGAATCGGGATGAGGATCGGCGGCGGCGTGGCCATGGCCACTCCGGACGTCACCGTCAGCGGAGTCTTCACCTCGATGGGCACGACCCGGATTCCACGGGTCGCCTCGTAGGCCAGCAACGTCACGAGTTCCTCGGCCAGGCGGCGGAATGTGGGGCTGTCCGTCGCCTCGTCGCGCAGCATGGTGATCTTCTGGGCGATCAGAGGGTGATCGGCAACGATCGTGTGCATAGCCGCATCGTGGCACACCGACGACCCCCGCCGGTGTGCGATCGTCACAGGCGGTAGTGCGCGAAGAACTCCCACATCAGGGTGGACGCATCGATGCGACCCCGCGGCCACGCGTGCTTCCCGCCGCGGATGCGGTAGAACCGGACTTCAGCACCCTGCGCGCAGTCGTCCCAGTCGTGCAGCGTCACTCCGGGTTCGACGACGGTGCGCACGTACTGCCGGCAACGGTTGTGCGCCGCCCATCGACGCATGGTGGCCTGCGCTGGGGGGGCGGTCGCCGAGGAGGCTGTGAGCCCCCCGGCGAACGGCACCACCCGGTCGGCCGTCCCGTGGAAGGCGATGATCGGCACCGGGTCGGGCTGGACGCACTTGGGCAGGAAGATCTCGAAGCCGACCCCACCGATCGCCGCGAAACGGCGGGGCTCTGCGCAGCCCTGCAAGAAGGTCATGGCCGACCCCATGGACATCCCGGAGGCGTACGTGCGGTGTGGGTCGTCACAACTGAGGTCGTCCAGGATCCGGCCGGTGAAGGTCGTGTCCGCACCCCGGAAGTCCCACGTGCCACCGCGCGCCTGGGGAGCGACGAGAAGCACCCCCTCCCGTTCGGCAACCTGCTTGAGTCCGGTGCCGCGGATCTGGCTGATGGCCTTCTGCAACCGGCCGTGGAAGGTGACGATGGTCGGCGCGGGCATCCGTGCCGAGGCCGGGATGTAGACGAGGTACGGGCGCCCCTCGACGAACCCCGTGTGCAGGCCCGGTGAGCAGTTGGGCGTTTCGGTGCGTGCCAGCGGCGCTGCCGCCACGAGGCCCAGAACCACCGCAGCGCACAGTCCGAGGATCCAGAGCCGGCGCATGGCTTCAGTCTGCGCCACATCAGGGTCCCCCATGTTGACTGTTGCGCGGTTACGGTTTTCAGGCCGCCAAATCCGTAACCGCGCGACACTCAACGTGGTGCACCCTCCGGCCCAACCCCGACACATCTGCTAAACCCCCACCCAGTACCGTCAGAGGTGATTGGCTACGGCAGAAGGGTGGGGGTCGTGCGTATCGGTGTCCCCAAGGAATCCAAGCCCGGCGAGCGGCGGGTAGCCGCTACGCCCAAGACAGTCGAACAGCTCGGGAAACTCGGCTACACGGTGGCCATCGAGTCCGGAGCCGGCACGGCGGCCTCGTATGAGGACGAGGCCTATCGCGCGGCCGGCGCCGAGATCGTCAGCGCGGACGAGGCCTGGTCGGCGGAGATCATCTTCAAGATCAACCCACCCAATCCCGACGAGGTCCAGCGGCTGCGCGAGGGGCAGATCCTCGTCGGCCTGCTGGCACCGGCCCTCGACCCGGACCTGGTGCAGGCGCTGTCCGCCCGCGGGGTCACCGCGCTGGCGATGGACGCGGTGCCGCGCATCTCCCGCGCGCAGTCCCTCGACGTGCTCTCCTCCATGGCGAACATCGGCGGCTACCGCGCAGTCATCGAAGCCGCCAACGAGTTCGGCTCCTTCTTCACCGGCCAGGTCACGGCGGCGGGCAAGGTCCCGCCCGCGAAGGTGCTCGTGGTCGGTGCTGGTGTGGCCGGCCTGGCTGCCATCGGCACGGCGGTCAGTCTGGGCGCGATCGTCCGCGGCTTCGACGCACGTTCCGAAGTCGCCGAGCAGGTGGAGTCGATGGGTGCGGACTTCCTGCGCATCGACGTGGAGGACACCGGACCCAGCGCGACCGGTTACGCCAAGGAGATGGGCGAGGACTTCAACCGCAAGGCCGCCGAGCTCTACGCCGAGCAGGCCAAAGACGTCGACATCGTCATCACCACAGCCCTGATCCCCGGAAAACCCGCTCCGCGGCTGCTCACCGAGGAGATGGTCGCCTCGATGAAGCCCGGCAGCGTGGTGGTCGACATGGCTGCGGCCAACGGCGGCAACGTTGCGGGTTCGGTCGCTGACCAGCGTGTGGTCACCGACAACGGAGTCACGATCCTGGGGTACACCGACCTGCCCGGTCGCCTGCCCACACAGGCTTCGCAGATGTTCGGCACCAACCTCGTGAACCTCATGAAACTGACCACGCCGGGCAAGGACGGGCAGTTCGTGCTCGACCTCGACGACGTGGTGCAGCGCGGCATGACGGTGACCGAGAACGGTGAGGTCCTCTGGCCGCCGCCGCCCGTGCAGGTCTCCGCGGCCCCCGCGCCCGTACCGGCCGAAGCCCCCGCCCCGCCGCCGGCGAAGAAGAAGATGAGCGACGGCGCCCGCCTGGGCTGGATCGGAGCCGCGGCAGCGGTGTTCCTGCTGCTGTCGGCGTTCTCCCCCGAGCCCTTCCTCGGGCACTTCATGGTGTTCGCGCTGGCGGTGGTCATCGGGTTCTACGTCATCGGCAATGTGCACCACGCGCTGCACACGCCCTTGATGTCGGTCACCAACGCGATCAGCGGCATCATCCTGGTCGGGGCTTTGTTACAGATAGGCCATAGCGACCTGTGGGTCTCCGTCCTCGCGTTCATCGCGATCCTCGTGGCGAGCATCAACGTCTTCGGTGGCTTCACCGTGACCGCACGAATGCTCGAGATGTTCAAGCGTGAGGATGCGGTCCGATGACGCTGACACTGGTCCAAGGCGCCTACATCGTCGCCGCACTGCTCTTCATCCTCGCGCTGGCCGGACTGTCCAAGCACGAGTCCGCCCGGATGGGCAACCGCTACGGCATCATCGGCATGACCATCGCCCTGGTCATCACCATCATCGCCGCCACCTGGGGGGTGGATGGTACCGGCGAGGTGAACGACCGCAGCGGCAGTGGCCTGACCGGCCTGGGCCTGATCGCGGTGGCCATGGGCATCGGCGCAGTGATCGGCATCTGGCGCGCGCGCCGCGTGGAGATGACCGGGATGCCCGAACTCATCGCCATGCTGCACAGCTTCGTCGGTCTGGCCGCGGTGCTGGTGGGCTGGAACTCCTCCTACGAGGAGAACGTCCCGTACGCCGGCATCCACGACGCCGAGGTGTTCATCGGTGTGTTCATCGGAGCGGTGACCTTCACCGGCTCGATCGTGGCCTACCTGAAACTGTCGGCCAAGATCAACTCCGCGCCGATGATGCTGCCCGCACACAACGCCGTGAACCTCGGGATCATCGTGGTCTCGCTGGGCATGACGGCCGCGTACGTGATGGTTCCGCGCGACGACATGCTGCTGCGGCAAGGTTTGCTCGGTGTCATGACCGTGCTCGCCCTGTTCCTCGGCTGGCATCTCGTGGCGTCCATCGGCGGCGGCGACATGCCCGTGGTCGTCTCAATGCTGAACAGCTATTCGGGATGGGCGGCCGCCGCGGCGGGCTTCCTGCTGAACAACGACCTGCTGATCATCACCGGTGCGCTCGTCGGCTCCTCCGGTGCGTACCTGTCCTACATCATGTGCCGGGCGATGAACCGGTCCTTCATCTCGGTGATCGCCGGTGGGTTCGGCGTGGAGACGGGCACCGTGGCCTCGGACGTGGACTACGGCGAGCACCGCGAGATCACCGCCGAGGGCGCCGCGGAACTGCTCAGCGAGGCACACTCCGTGATCATCACGCCGGGCTACGGCATGGCCGTCGCGCAGGCGCAGTACCCGGTGGCCGAACTCACCACCCAGCTGCGCAAGAAGGGTGTGGACGTCCGCTTCGGCATCCATCCGGTTGCCGGTCGTCTGCCGGGTCACATGAACGTGCTGCTGGCCGAGGCGAAGGTGCCCTACGACATCGTGCTGGAGATGGACGAGATCAACGACGACTTCCCGGACAC
The DNA here is from genome assembly GCA_020636995.1 of Actinomycetota bacterium. GTDB lineage: Bacteria > Actinomycetota > Actinomycetes > S36-B12 > UBA10799 > JADKAV01. The sequence continues at coordinate 101,510 of JACJWU010000003.1, forward strand.
CGACGTCGTGCTGGTGATCGGGGCTAACGACACCGTCAACCCGGCAGCCATCGACGAGCCCAACAGCCCGATCGCCGGAATGCCGGTGCTCACGGTGTGGGAGTCGAAGAACGTCATCGTGTTCAAGCGTTCCATGGCAACCGGCTACGCCGGGGTGCAGAACCCGCTGTTCTTCAAGGAGAACACCCAGATGCTGTTCGGCGACGCCAAGGACCGGGTCGAGGACATCATCAAGGCGCTGTAGGTCACCACCCAGCACCATCCGTGAGCCCCGTATGCCAGGCACCACCCAGCGCCATCCGTGAGCACTTCGCGCATCCGTTAGCGCTTCACCGCCGCGGAACGGCTAACGGATCTGGCGAACGCTAACGGATCTGCCAGGCGCCCCCCGCACCATCCGTGAGCCCGGTCGGGCAGGCGCCCCCCGCACCATCCGTGAGCCCGGTCGGGCAGGCGCCCCCCGCACAATCCGTCTGCCAACCTCCTACCCCACGATCCCGATCAACGGCGCGATCAGCACCTTGACGATCATGGCCACCGGGTAGACCAGCGCGTACCCGAGGCTGACCCGCGGATCGGCCTTGGTGCGCTGATTGGCGAACGCGAGCACGGCGGGCTGGGTCTGCGAACCGGCCATGGCGCCGGCGAGAACGGGCCCGCTCAACCCCCCGATGCGGGGCCCGAGGAACCGCAACATCAACGCGGCCGTCGTCGTGATGATCACCCCCACGATGAACAATGGCGGCCCCAGCCCGGTCTCCAGCGCCGTCACCAGCTTGGACCCCGAGGTTGAACCGGCGTACGCCAGGAAGGCCAGCATCCCGTACTCGCCCAGTGCGTTGGCCGTGGGGAACGGGATGGACCACAGGATCGGACCGGTGCGGTGCAGGCGACCGAGCACCAGCCCCGCCACCAGCGCGCCGCCGGCGATACCCAGCGACAACTTGGCGCCGCCCGGCAGCGGGATGGCGATGAGCCCGATGAGCAGGCCGATGACGATGCCCACCATGAACCCGATGGGGTTCAAGGCGCTGGCCTCGTGCTCGCTGTCGCCGAAGAATGCCGAGACTTCGCCCATTCGTGACTTCGGCGCGGTGATCCGCACGCGGTCCCCCACATGGATGATGAAGTCGTCGGTGGCCAGGAAGTCGATGTCGCCGCGACGCACGCGGGTCGCCGTGGCCCCGAAACGGTCGAGCAGCCCCAGCTCGCCGAGGGGACGGCCGGCCACAGCGCTGTTCGAGACCGCGATCCGCCGGAAATCCAGTGCCTTGCGATCCAGTTCGAGGTGTAGGGAGGACTCGTGCCCGAGCCGGGCCACGACATCAGACACCACAGTCTCCGGACCGATCACCGACACCACGTCGCCCGGAGCGGGCCGGAAGTCATCGGTGGCGATACTCACCCGCCGGTCGTGCCGGACCCGGGAGAACCGGATCCGGTCGTCGAACTGCGTGATCAGTTCCCGCAGCGTGGGCAGTCCGGTGTTCTCCACCCGGACACTGCGCATCGTCAGCTCCGGCTCCGGCTCGGGCACTGCCGAGACCTTGGGCTCGGTCCTGCCGCGCAGCGCCCAGGCCGCCGCGATGAGCATGCCGATCACCCCGAAGACATAGGTCACGGAGTACCCCACGGTCGGTTCCGACGACCCCAACTGTTCGGTCGCCGCCGCCAGCGCCGGCGTGTTCGTGAGGGCGCCGGTGAAGGCCCCCGCCGTCAGCGCCGGGCTCAGTCCCGCCAGGCTCCCGGCACCGATGGCGACCCCTGCCCCCACCAGCAAGGTGACGGCCACCAGCGCCACTGCCCGACCCCCGTTGCGCAGGGTGTCGAAGAACGTCGGGCCACTGTTCACCCCGACGCAGTAGGCGAACAGGACCAGCCCGATCTGGCCGACGATCTCCGGCAGTGCCAGGCGTTCGTCGATCGCGGAGATCGCCAGCGCGCTGAACAGCACCGCGGCCGGACCGATGAGGACCCCCCGGATCCGGATCTGTCCCAGCACCGCACCGATGGCGATGTACAGGAAGTAGAGCAGGACGGTGTGCTCGACCAACAGGTCCACGATCACGGGCGTGACATTACTCCGAACGGGTGACCCCCGCCTTTCGCCCCCTGCTCACACCCGCCTCTTACCGTCAGTGAAGTTCCCTCTTGAGGTGAAGGACGAGGAAGGAGGTATCCCGAACAAGGAGGAATCATGAAAGCCCGAATGACCGTCGCAGCCCTCACGGCAGCAGCCCTCGTCGCAGTCCCCACGACCGCCATGGCAGCACAAGGTGGACAGGGTGGACAGAACGGCAAGGGCGCCAACCGATCCCAGCAGCGGTCCGGTGACTGCACCGGCGCACGGATCTCCGTCGGCACGCTGACCAACAGCCAGCTGAAGACTCTGCAGTGGATGGCGGAGGAGGAGAAGCTGGCCCACGACGTCTACGTCGCACTGGACGAGAAGTTCGGTGGTGTCGTCTTCGAACGCATCGCCGCCAGTGAGGCCAAGCACCTCAAGGCCATCCAGCGACTGTTGGCTCGCTACGACGTCGACGACCCGACCGCAGGGCTCGGTGACGGCGAATTCGCCTCCGACGCGGCGAAGCAGCTCTATGCCGACCTGCTGGCCAAGGCCACCACCGTGGACGAGGCCATGGCCGTCGGTGCCGAGATCGAGCGGATGGACATCGCCGACCTCAAAGACGCGATCGCCGACGCCACACAGCGCGACATCAAGCGCGTCTACAGCAACCTGCTGCGCGGCAGCCAGCGCCACCTGGTGGCGTTCACCCGCTGACCCGACCCGACCACACCCGCCGAACCCCTCCTCGGATTCGGCGGGTGTCCCGTCCTGCCCGGTACGTTTGCTCCGATGAGACTCACGATTGCCCAGGCACGCCGGGTCGCTGTTCGCGCCCAGCGCCTGGACCGGCGCCGCAGCACCGCCCCCCTGACGCTGCTGCGCCATCTGGGCGCGGTCCAGATCGACAGCGTGAACGTGCTCGCCCGGGCACACTATCTGCCCTTCTACTCCCGGCTCTCGGGTTCGCAGTCCGACGTCGACCGCCTGTTCAACGCGCGGACCACCACGGAGTACTGGGCCCATGAGGCGAGCCTTCTCGCCGCGGCCGACCGCGACCTGTTCGGATGGCGGATGCGGGCCTGGCGACAGCACGCCTGGGGCAACATGACCCGCGTCGAGGACGAGTACCCGGGCATCCTGGACATGGTCGAGGCGGAGGTGGCGTCCGGTGGCGGGACGTCTCGCGAGATCGAGGCTCGGCTGGAGACCGACCACCCGCGCGACCGTTCGGACTGGGGCTGGAACTGGTCGGTCGTGAAAGCCGCCTGCGAGGCCCTGTTCTGGTCGGGGCGGATCACCACCACCGCCCGCAACGCGCAGTTCGAACGGATCTACATCCCCGCCGCCATCCCCGAGACCGACGATGACGAGTCCGCCCACCAACTGGTGGTGCGGGCCGTGACAGCCTGCGGGGTCGCCGATCGCCGGACCGTCAAGGACTACTACCGCCTGCCGCCGGCCGTCGTCGATGTCGGATTGGGCCGCGCCTTGGCGGCAGGGGAGATCGAGGAAGTGGAGGTGGACGGCCGCACCTGGTACGCCTGCGCCGACCTGACCGTCCCCCGCAAGGACCAGGGCACAGCACTGCTGGCACCGTTCGACCCGCTGCTGTGGGACAGGCAACGGGTGGAGAACCTCTTCGGCTTCCAGTACCGCCTCGAGATCTACACTCCCGCGGACAAACGGCAGTACGGCTACTACGTTCTGCCGTTCCTGCTGGACGGCCACCTCGTGGCGCGCGTCGATCTCAAGGCCGAGCGGGCGGACGGCACTCTGCGGGTCCGCTCGATGCACCTCGAACCCGACGCTCCCCCGCACGCCAAGGCCGCACTGGCCTCAGAACTGCAGCACCTGGCCGACTGGCTGGGCCTGACCGAAGTGGGTCTCAGTCACCGATCCGCGTGAAACTGGTCGTCGCCGACGCCTGGCCCTCCGGGGTTCCGGTGGCGTTGAGCAGATCGTCGTCGACCATCCGGAAGGTCCACGTCGCGCTTGTGGACTCGGCTTCGTAGACCTTGTCGCCGGTCTCCTTCGCGGACAGGGACAGATCCACACCGTCGCCGGTGATCTGCACCGGATACTCGCCGCCGGTCGGCGGATCGACACGCATCTGGATCTGCTCGCCCCCGGTGGACTCCCACTGCCCCACGAACGGATCGGTACGCGGCGTGGATCCCGAACTGCAACTGGCGACCAGCAGGGCCGCCACCAGAGCGGCCAGCAGGATGACTACCTTCCTCATGATGACCCCCCATCACATCGGTTCCCCCATTCTACGCCGCGGTCGGGGCCTGGACGGCGGCCGGCAGTGCGCCTACTCTTGCCGGATGCGCCTCATTGCCTTCGCTGCATGTCCACTGCTCGCCTTCGGACTCGTCGGGGCCGTGGCTCCAGCGCAAGCATCCACGTCCGCAGCCGCTTCCTGCACGCCATTGCTGAAGAAGGCGAAGAAGTCCGCTCGTGCCGGTCAGAAGGCGAAGGCCAAGCGGCTGCGCAACAAGCACCGGGCCTGCAAGGGCGCACTCACGGTCCGCACCGCACTGGCGGGCTACACCTTCACCGGCAAGCGTGGGGACGGGCAAGCGGTGACTCTGACCCTCTGCAGCAACGGGACGTGGGAGAGCCGGACCGGCAACGGACCGGTCGCCGTCAGCAGCGGCACCAGTTGGTTCGTGCGCAACACCACCTTCAGCAGTGCGACGAAGTGGGAGACCCAGGTCGGGGAGAACAAGGATCGCCGCAAGGGCGGCTGGGGCGTCGGGATGGCCCGCGACGGCGACTCCTTCCAGCTGGGCATCGCGTCGTTCGACGGGGTCTCCGACCTCGGTCCGGTGACCCGAACCCCGGCCGCCTGCGGCTAGTACCCGCTCACGACCTCGATCCGGCCGCTGTCCGCGGCCGCCTTCAGCGCGGCGTAGTCCTGCTCGTTCTGATCGGCGTACGCGGTGGCGAACCGCGCGATTGCCCGATCGAAGGTGTCGCCGTTGCCCAAGTAGGCCGAGATCGCGATCCGGTCACCGGACCGGGCGTGCGCCTTTGCCAGCGTCCACGCGCATAGCCGCCCGTACATGAACAATCGCGCCGCGTCGATGTTGTCCACGTCGGCGGAGCCCTTCCAGTCCCGCAACTGCCGGACGTAGAAATCGCGGTCCCTGCCATCGAGCGGGCTCGTGACCCGGTGCCATCCCAAGAAGATGTCACTGGCCGCCTGCATCAGCCGCTGGCCCGCCACGACGCGCTCACCGGCGTTGTCGTACCCGCTGCGACCGACGAACTGCTCGAGCACGGAGGCCTGCGCCTCCTTCGCCTGCAGGAACAACGGATCGTCACCGTCGCGGCCCAGCATCAGCACGATCCACGCCCGGGTGCCGACACTGCCGACGCCGACCACCTTCAGCGCCGTGTCCACGTACTGGTACGACGACAGCAGGTGCGCACGGTCGGAGGGCAGCGTCTTCTGGTAGCCGTCGATGACTGCACCGATCTCTGCTTCCACATCGATCGCCTCGAGGTCGGCATGTTGCGCCGCCAGGTCGGCCAATCGCATGATCAATGGCGGCTGGTTGACGATCCGCGGCTGCCCGTCGACGATCTCGGTGAACTTGTCCAGGGCCTGCATGGAGTCCCTGGTCCGGGCCTTCGCGATGGCCTTCTCGGTCTGCTTGGCCGCCTTGGCCGGACGGGTTCGCCGCATCTGCTCGAACTGCTCCTCGAAGTTGATGTGGGCGTACCAGACCTCCAGGTTGGTCATCTGCGCGAAGGAACCCATCGAGATCCGATATGCCTCGGTGGCCCCGAGCACCACGCGCTTGCGCTGCTCGGCATCGTGGCCGTTGGCCCGGCCGGCGATCTCCAGGCTGGTCACCAGTCGCTTGACGTCCCACTCCCACGGCCCCGGCGCGGTCTCGTCGAAATCGTTGATGTCGAACATGAGTCGTCGCTCGGGGGATCCGAACACCCCGAAGTTCGCCAGGTGCGCGTCACCGCAGGCCTGCACCCGCAGACCCGAGTCGGGGGTGGTGGACAGGTCGGAGGCCATGATCAGGGCAGCGCCCCGGTAGAAGGTGAAGGGCGAGACCAGCATCCGGCCGTAGCGGATCGGCACGAGCTGCGGGATGCGGGTCGCCGCCTGCGACTCCAGCAGAGCCACCGGATCCGGACGATCGGGTGCCGGGTTGAAGGTGCCGTGGCTGGACCGTGGGGCGCTGCTGCGAGCGGCCTTGCCCCGAGCACGCCGCTCTTGCGGCGTCGGGTTCGGGCGCATCGGGCCTGGGATGGTCATCGAGGATCCTCTCGTCACCTGCCATCTTGGCGCGTCCGCGTCCGACATGCGCCCGCGGTGGACTACAGATCCAACCCCGTCAACACCATGACCCGGTCGTGGGTGAGATCCGTCATCGCCGCACGCAGACCCTCCCGTCCGAGGCCGGAGGATTTCACGCCCCCGTAAGGCATCTGGTCGGCCCGGAACGAGGGGACGTCGCCGATCACCACACCCCCGACCAGCAACTCCCGGTGGGCCCGGAAAGCCACCTGCACGTCGTGGGTGAAGATGCCCGCCTGCAGACCGAACCGCGAATCGTTCACGGCCGCGAGTGCGGCGTCGACACCTGCCACCGGGGCGATCGTCATGACGGGCCCGAAGACCTCCTCGCAGGACACCTTGGCCTCGGCTGGCGCGTTGGCGAGCAGTGTCGGAGCGATCGTCGTCCCCTCGCGCGTGCCGCCGGCAAGCAGCGTGGCGCCCGAGGCGACGGCGTCGTCGATCCACGACTGGATCCGAGCCGCGGCGGCGTCGTTGATGACCGGCCCGACCTGCACACCCTCCTCGGTGGGGGCTCCGGTCGTCAGACCGTTCAGTTTCTCGACCAGCAGCGGCACGAACCGCTCGTACAACGACTCATCAACGAGGACCCGCTGCACGGAGACACACGACTGCCCCGCCTGGTAGTTGCCGAACGTGGCGATGCGGGTCGCGGCCCACTCGAGGTCGGCGTCGCTGGACCAGTCGGCCAGCACCACCGCCGCGGCATTTCCGCCCAGTTCCAGCACCACGTGCTTGGTGGGTTGCCCGGCCTGGATGTGGTACCCCACCGTCTCCGAACCGGTGAAGGACACCACGGGCAGCCGGGGGTCGGCGACCAGTGCCGCGGTCTGCTCGTTGGCAAGCGGCAGCACCGACCACATGCCCGACGGCAGGTCGGTCTCAGCGAGCAGCTCCCCGAGCAGCAGGGCGGTCATCGGCGTCGCCGGTGCGGGTTTGATGATGATCGGCGCACCCACGGCCAACGCGGGAGCGACCTTGTGCGCGACGAGATTCAGCGGGAAGTTGAAAGGCGCGATGCCCAAGACCGGGCCGTTGGGGAAGCGTCGGATGACCGCCATCCGGCCGGCCGAGGTGGCATCGGTGTCCAGTCGCTGCAACTCCCCCGACCAGCGGCGCGCCTCCTCGGCGGCCCAGCGGAACGTGGACGCGCCGCGGGTGACCTCGATGCGCGACCACATGAGCGGCTTGCCGTTCTCCGCGGTGATCAACCGTGCGATCTCCTCGGCACGGGCAGTGATCTGCTGCGACACGTGCATGAGTGCCTCGGCACGCTGGGCGGCCGTGCTGGCCAGGGCGGCTGCCTGCACGTCCACGGCGGCCTGCACAGCCTCGTCCACATCCGCGGGACTCGGCTCGGCGTGGGACCCGACCAGCGTGCCGTCGAACGGACTGTGCACCTCGTGGACGATCGAACCCGTCCGTGGCTTGCCCGCGACCCAGAAAGGGGTGACGCTCACGCGCCCACCTCTGCCGCCAACGCCGCAGCCAGGACATCCAGGCCGTCAGCCAGCAACTCGTCACTGATGACCAGCGGCGGAAGCAGACGGATGATGTTGCCGTAGGTGCCCGCCGTCAGGATCACGACACCCTCCTGGGCACAGCGCGCCGCCAGTGCCTTGGGCAGGTCGGGAAGGGGCTCCAGCGTGCCCGGCTTGGCGAACTCGATGGCGACCATCGCTCCGCGTCCGCGGATCTCGGCGATCACGTCGAACTGCTCTGCGAGTGCTGCGAGTTTGTGCATCATGAGCGCGCCGATCTCGCGCGCACGCTGCGGCAGGTCGAGTTGCTCCATGGTGGCGATCGAGCCCATCGCGGCAGCACAGGCCACCGGGTTGCCGCCGTAGGTACCGCCCAGACCACCGACGTGGACGCTGTCCATGATCTCCGCGCGACCGGTCACCGCGGCCAGCGGCATGCCCCCGGCGATCCCCTTCGCCGTGGTGATCACGTCGGGCACCACACCCTCGTGGTCGCACGCGAACCACTCACCTGTGCGGCAGAACCCGGTCTGCACCTCGTCGGCGATGAAGATCGCGCCGTTGTCGGTACACCACTGTTGCAGCGCCGGCAGGAAGCCCGGGGCAGGGACGATGAACCCGCCCTCGCCCTGGATCGGCTCGATCATGACCGCGGCGACATTCTCGGCGCCGATCTCGAACTCGACCTTCTGGATGGCCTTGCGGAACGCGACCTGGCCGTCGAGGCCGTCACGCAGCGGGTAAGACGCCGGCACCCGGTAGATCTCCGGGGCGAACGGTCCGAAGGAATGCTTGTACGGCATGTTCTTGCCGGTCATGGTCATCGTCAGGTTCGTGCGGCCGTGGTAGGCGTGCTCGAAGACGATCACCGCCGGGCGCTTGGTGAAAGCGCGCGCGACCTTGACCGCGTTCTCCACCGCTTCGGCACCGGAGTTGAACAGCGCCGACTTCTTATGGTGGTCGCCGGGCGTGATCTCGTTGAGCTTCTCGCACACCTCGATGTAGGGCTCGTAGCCGGCGACCATGAAGCACGTGTGGATCAGCTTGTGCGCCTGCTCATCGATCCCCTCGACGACCAGTGGCGCGCTGTTGCCGACGTTGACCACGGCGATACCCGCGCCGAGGTCGATGAACGAGTTGCCGTCGACGTCGACGATGACACCCCCGCCGGCCCGCTCGGCATAGATCGGGACGGCTGCGCCGAGCGCCGCCGACACGGCGGTCTTGCGACGCTGCGCGAGTTCCTGGGACTTGGGACCAGGGATCGCTGTGACGACCTCACGCTTCTGGGGCAGGTCGGGACCGAATGCTTCACTCATGCGGTGCGCTCCTCCATCTTCCATTCCTGGCCGTAGCCGTCCTTGAGCAAGTCGAGGAAAGGTTCACTGGGCAGCGCCTCCGGGCCGAGCACACCAGCACCCGACCAGGCGCCCGTGGACAGCAGCTCAAGGGCTACCACCGGATTCATCGCGGTCTGCCAGACGACAGCCTGCGCCCCGTACTCCTTCATGCTCCAGTCGTTGTCACACACGTGGTACAGGTACACGGCGCGGGGGTTGCCGTCTTTGCCCTTGCCGGTGACGTACAGACCCGCGCAGGTCTTGCCACTCATCTTGTCGCCGAGGGTCAACGGATCCGGGAGAACGGCGGCCACGACATCGCGGGGACTCACCATGTGGTTGTGCACGAGGACCTTCTCGGTGCGGTCGAGGCCGAGTTTGCGCAGGGTCTTCAGCACGTCGATGAACTCGTCGCCGAGGCCGAACTTGAACGTCACGCGCTTCGCGTCGACCCAGCGCGGCATGAGCAGGACTTCTTCGTGCTCGACGTTGACGCACTCGACCGGCCCGATTCCGTCGGGGAAGTCGAAGACCTCGGCGCCGCTGAACGGCTCGGTGGTGTACCAACCCTTGTCCTTCTCCCAGATCACCGGCGGGTTGAGGCACTCCTCGATGACCGTCCAGATCGAGAACGACGGGGCGAACTCGTAACCGTGGACGACGAGGTCACTGGCGTCGCGCACGCCGAGTTCGTCGATCTCGCTGAACAAGTGGTCGGCCGCATACCGGGCGAACACGTCCACCATGCCCGGCTCCACACCGATACCCACCAGCGCCAGCCGACCCTTGTCCTCCCACGCATCGGCCATCGCGAACTGGTCGTCGCCGAGTTTCACGCCGGTCAGTTCGTGCGGCTTCTCGGGGTGCTTGCTCGACAGGCTCATCGCGGTGTCGAGGTAGTCGGCGCCGGCAAGGAAGGCACCCTCGAAGATGCTCATCACGAACCGCGGGTCCACTACGTTGAGCACGTGCGTGATCTGGTGCTCGCGACAGGCCTGGGCGACGGCCTGGGCGTCGGAGGCATCGATCTGGATCGCGCTGAACCGGTCGTCGCCGATGCGGTCGGCCAGCGCCCGGGCGCGATCACCGTCGTAGTCGGCGATGACGATGTGCTCGTAGAAGTCGCGGCGGGCGGCGATGAGCGCGGCAGACGAGCCGACACCACCCGCGCCGATGATGAGGATGCGCATGGGTCTCCTTGGACGTTTGCGGCACGCTGCCGCTCTGCCCAGGGTACGGTTTCCGTACCGTTCGGCGCAATGCACTCACGAAACCGTAGGTGGTGGGCATGATCGAGGAGTTCGAACCGCAGATCGATGACTATCAGGGCAAAGGCCTGGAGAAGAACGCGGTGGGCCTGGTCAGCTCGGTGATCATCGGTCTGGCGTCCACGGCACCGGCGTTCTCGCTGGCCGCCACCATCGGCTGGCTGGCCATCGCGGTGGGCAACCAGTCGCTGGCGGTCATGTGGGTCGCATTCATCCCGATGGCCATGGTGGCGCTGGCCTACCGCGAGCTCAACCGCGTCATCCCGGACTGCGGCACCACCTTCACATGGGCGACCAAGGCCTTCGGCCCCCACGTCGGATGGATCGGCGGCTGGGGCCTGGCCGTCTCGGGCATCATCTTCGTGGCCAACGCCGCGGACATCGTGGGCATCTACACCCTCGAGTTGTACGGGCAGGTCACCGGCGCCGACACCGATGCCCTGCTCGACAACAAGTGGCTGGTGATGGCCATCGCTCTGATCTTCATCGCGGTCATGACCTGGATCAACTACCGGGGCATCGAGGGCAGCGCCCGGATGCAGTACTTCCTGGTGACCATCCAGTTCGTCGCGCTCATCGTTGTCGCCGTCATCGCCCTGGTCGCGGTCTTCAACGGTGGCGGACTCGAGGGTGCGAAGGAACCGGCGAAGACGTGGTTCAACCCCTTCGCGATCCACGACTTCGAGGCGTTCGTGCAGGGGATCCTGCTGGCGATCTTCATCTACTGGGGCTGGGACACCGTCCTGGCCATCAACGAGGAGACGAAGGACTCCGAGAAGACACCGGGGCGCGCTGCGTTGATCAGCACCGTGCTGCTGCTGGGCATCTACCTGTTCTTCACCATGTCGATGATCTCCTACGCCGGAACGGGTAGGTCCGGATTGGGTAGCCCGAAGAACGCCGACGACATCTTCGCCGTCATCGCCGAACCGCTACTCGGCACGTGGGGAGCACCGGTCCTGCTCGGTGTCGTCCTGATCAGCGCCGCCGCGTCGCTGCAGACCACGATCATGCCGACCGCCCGCGGGACGCTGGCGATGGCCGTCTACAAGGCCCTGCCGGCCAAGTTCGGCCACGTGAACCGGTTCCAGGCCCCGTCCTTCTCGACGCTGATGATGGGAGTCGTCGGAGGATCGTTCTACGTCGGGTTCAAACTGATCAGCGACAACATCCTGCAGGACACGATCCTGTCCATCGGGCTGGCGATCGCCTTCTACTACGGGATCACGGCCTTCGCCGCCGCCTGGTACTTCCGCAAGGAGGCCATGGCCGGGGTCCGGGACTTCTTCGTGCTGTTCTTCTTCCCGCTCGTGGGCGGCCTGGTGCTGACCGCGGTGTTCTTCAAGAGCGCGGCGGACATGCTCGACCCGGACTACGGTTACACGACGCTGTTCGGGGTGGGCGGCGTGTTCGTCATGGGTGTGGGTTCGCTGCTGATCGGCGTGGTGTTCATGTATCTGTGGCAGTGGAAGGCGCCGCCGTTCTTCCGCGGTGAGACGCTGCACCGGGACACCCCGGTCCTCGTGCCGGAGGAGTAGCGGGTCCCGTCGACCGCCCACCGCCTTTGCGGCCCGCCTTGCCGGCCCGCGGCTGCCAGCCGCCTCCCGCCTTTGTGACGAAGTTGTCAGCCCGGCACCCCCGTTTGTCACGAAGGTGCGGGGTAACAGACCGGTGTACCCCGCACCTTCGTCACAAAGCGGCACCGAGGCGTCGCAACAACGTCACAATCGCGCCCCCATAGGGGTACCCGCTCACAATCGCGCCGGAGGAGTAGCGCCCGCCCCGGACCCGCCCCAGCGCGTCCCACGCACGATGAAGGGCCGCCGGGTCACCCCCAGCGGCCCTTCATCGGCAATGATCAGGGCTCGATCGAGCTCATCACGTGCTTGATCCGGGTGTAGTCCTCGAAGCCGTACATCGACAGGTCCTTGCCGTAGCCGGACTTCTTGTACCCGCCGTGCGGCATCTCGGCCACCAGCGGGATGTGGGTGTTGATCCACACCGTGCCGAAGTCCAGTGCCTTGGCCATACGCATGGCCCGGCCGTGGTTCTCGGTCCACACCGAGCTCGCCAGACCGTACTCCACGCCGTTGGCCCACTCGATGGCCTTCGCCTCGTCGTCGAAGCGCTGCACGGTCATGACCGGGCCGAAGATCTCGTTCTGGATCATCTCGTCGTCCTGCTGCATGTCGACGACCACGGTCGGCTCGAGGAAGTAACCCCGGTCGCCCTGCGTCGATCCGCCGGCGGCGATGCTGGAGTGCGCCGGCCGCCGCTCGAGGAAGCCCTGCACCTTCTCGAACTGGGCGACGTTGTTCAGCGGTGGGACGAGCGCGTCCTCATCGGTCGGCCCGTTGGCGAACGTGGTGGCGGTGTTCTTCGCCTGTTCCGCGAGCGCCGCGACGAAGGCGTCGTGGATGCCAGACTGGGCCAGCACCCGGGTGGCCGCGGTGCAGTCCTGGCCCGCGTTGAAGTAGCCAGCCACGGCCAGCCACTCAGCGGCCTTCTCGGGGTCGGCGTCGTCGAACACCACGACCGGGGCCTTGCCACCGAGTTCGAGGTGCACGCGCTTGACCATCTTCGAGGCCTCTTCCGCGACCTGCATTCCCGCCCGCACGGAGCCCGTGATGGCTGCCATGTCGACGCCGGGGTGGGCGACCAGCGCCCGGCCGGTGTCGCGGTCACCGGCGATGACATTGAAGACGCCGGGCGGCAGGATCTCGGCTTCGGCGATCATCTGCGCGATCCGTGCGGTCGAGACCGGAGTGGTGTCCGAGGGCTTGAGGACAACGGCGTTGCCCGCGGCGATCGCCGGCGCGAACTTCCACACCGCCATCATCATCGGGTAGTTCCACGGCGTGACCTGGGCGATGACACCGACCGGCTCGCGGCGGATCATGGACGTGAAGCCTTCCATGTACTCGCCGGCGGCGCGGCCCTCGAGCACCCGGGCGGCACCGGCGAAGAAGCGGATCTGGTCGACCATCGGCGGGATCTCCTCGGCCATGGTCACGGCGATCGGCTTGCCGGTGTTCTCCGACTCGAGCGCCACGAGCTCCTCGGCGTTCTGCTCGACCAGATCGGCGATCGCCAGCATTGCCTTCTGCCGTACCGACGGGGTGACGTCACGCCACCCGAGGTACGCCTCGCGGGCCGCCGCCACGGCCGCGTCCACATCTGCGGCGCTGGACACCGGCGCGGCGCCGAAGACCTCGCCGGTCGTGGGGTTCACCAACTCCTGAGCCTCACCCTGACCTGGGGCCACGACCCCGTTGACGACGTTGCTGACCTCGCGCATCGTTTCTCCATCCGGTTCTGCTGCGACTTGCTGTGCGATCGGTGCCACATTACTCAAAGGGCACCACTTCTGTCCCTACTTCGTTCGGTCACATCCTACGGAATCAGTACCTCCAGGTGCCCGGAAGTACGAAAAGCATTGCTCAGTGCGGGATCCTGGGTCAGAATCGCAGGGTGAGCGAAATGACGTTGGACGAGACGAGTCGGTCCATCATCCGCCTGCTCCAGATGGACGGGCGCCGAGCGTACGCGGACATCGCCAAGGAGGTCGGACTGTCCGAGGCCGCCGTGCGGCAACGGGTGCGCAGGTTGCTTGAGGCCGAGGTCATCCAGATCGTCGCCGTGACCGATCAGATCCAGATGGGCTACCCGCGGGCCGCGATGATCGCGATCAACGTCGACGGCGACGTCCAGCACTGCGCGAAGCTGATCGGCGAGATCGACGAGGTCGACTACCTGGTCTCCACCGCCGGCGGCATCGATCTGTTCGCGGAGGTGTTCGCCGCCGACGACGACCACCTGTTCGCTCTCATCAACCGCATCCGGGCCATCGATGGTGTGCGCAACGCACAGACGTACATGTACTTCAAGATCCACAAGCAGACCTACCAATGGGGAGTCAAATGACCAGCACCCCGCAGTTCGTCACAGAAGGTGGTGCCGATCCGCTCGCGGAGTCCGCGCGCCGCCACCTGTGGATGCACTTCACGCGGCACTCGACCTACGAGCACGGCGAACACGTGCCGGTCATCGTGCGCGGCGAGGGTGTGTACATCTGGGACGACGACGGCCGCCGTTACTTCGACGGGCTGTCGGGACTCTTCACGGTGATGATGGGCCACGGTCGCGAGGAACTCGCGCAGGCCGCCGCCGAGCAGGCACGCACGCTGGGCCATTTCCCGATCTGGTCGTACGCCCATCCGAAGGCGATCGAACTGGCCGAACGACTGGCGTCGCTGGCACCTGCCGACCTCAACCGGGTCTTCTTCACCTCCGGCGGCGGGGAGGCCGTGGAGTCCGCCTGGAAGTTGGCCAAGCAGTACTTCCGGATCACCGGCAAGCCGGAGAAGTACAAGGTCATCAGCCGGTCCGTGGCCTACCACGGCACACCGCAGGGAGCACTGAGCATCACCGGGATCCCGGTGGCCAAGCACCCGTTCGAGCCTTTGGTGCCCGGCGCGCACAAGGTGCCGAACACGAACTTCTACCGCGCGCCGGTGCATGCCGACGACGAGAAGGCCTTCGGGCGGTGGGCCGCCGATCAGATCGCGATGGCGATCGAACTCGAGGGACCGGACTCCGTGGCCGCGGTCTTCCTCGAGCCGGTGCAGAACTCCGGCGGCTGCTTCCCGCCCCCGCCCGGCTACCTCGAGCGGGTGCGCGAGATCTGCGACAGCTACGACGTCCTGATGGTGGCCGACGAGACGATCACCTCTTTCGGCCGCATCGGTGACTACTTCGCGATGAACCGGTTCGGCGTGCAGCCCGACATCATCACGTGCGCCAAGGGGATGACTTCCGGCTACATCCCGATGGGCGCGATGATCGTGCACGACCGGCTGTTCGAGCCGTTCCTGCACGGCAACAACACGTTCCTGCACGGCTACACGTGGGGCGGGCACCCGGTCGGCGCGGCCGTCGCACTGGCGAACCTCGACCTCATGGCTTCCGAGGACATCATGGCGCACGTCCAGGCCTCGGAGAACGGCTTCCGGACCACGCTGGAGAAGTTGCTGGACCTCCCGATCGTCGGTGACGTGCGCGGTGCCGGCTACTTCTACGGCATCGAGATGGTCAAGGACAAAAAGACCAAGGAGACGTTCAGCGGTGAGGAGTCCGAACGGCTGCTGCGTGGGTTCTTGTCCAAGGCGTTGTTCGACGCCGGGCTCTACTGCCGCGCCGACGACCGCGGCGACCCGGTGATCCAGCTCGCGCCACCGTTGATCAGCGACCAGTCCCACTTCGACGAGGTCGAGCAGATCCTGCGCAGCGTGCTCACGCAGGCGTGGTCGATTCTGTAGACGCGCACCTGCCATCCGTGAGCACTTCGGAGATCCGTTAGCCTCCCGGAGCCACTGAACCGCTACCGGATTTCCGAACTGCTCACGGATCCGTCTTCGGCGAATCGTCAGTGGCGTCTTCGGCGAATCGTCAGTGGTGCGGCGGGAACCTGCGCCGCGCGGCTTCCACAACCGCATCGAACTGCTCGCGTGACAGTTCGCCGCCCTCGCGGCGGACCGCCGTGGGGGTGACCGCCAACGGCCGCGCGATGTTGACCCAGGACTCGCGGTGTTCCGCGTCCCACTGGCCAGCGCCGATCAGGACCCACTCATCGTCGTCGCTGCGGTCTTTGCTGGACAACAGGAAGCACACGAGGCCGTTCTGCTTCTCCACAGCGCGGCCCACGATGGCCAATGGCCGGTCCTTGCCCTGGGAGGGGTCCTCCTCGAACGGGACCCACGCCCACACGACCTCGCCCGGATCGGGCTCGAGGTCGTGCTCCGGCGCATATTCCGGGATCGCCGGGCCGCGGTAGTCGAACGCCCCGCCGCGGATGGGGCGGGGATCTGCATCCTCCTGCACGGCCAACTCCTATCTCGCGTTGATCAATTCCAGCGTGACCCGGACGTCGATCGGGGTCCCCACATCTCCGACCCGTTCACCGGAGAAGCGGCCCCTGCCTGCAAGCGTGGCATACGCCTGCGTGCCGCCGATCACCTCGGTCTCCCCCGTGAAGGAGGAACCTGGGCCCTGCGGGCCGCTGCTCGCCACCCCGGTGATCCGAAGGCCGATATCACCCTTCCCCGATACCAGCGTCACGAAGCCCTCGAACGTGCCATTGCCCTTGACGAAGTCATTGGCCACCAACATCTGTGCGTCGAAGCCGTTGTCGAGGAAACGTGTACGTGCGCTGTACTCCAGCCACCCGTACGTCTTCTCCAGATCCGCACCCACCTGATACTGGATCCGGTCATCCGGTTCGAAGGTCGCGACGAACTCCTGCGTGCGTTTGGTCGACACGGTCGGAGAAGGAGCCTCCGGCGGTGCGGGGGCACCGGCGCAACCGGCCAGAAGGGCGGCGGCGGCGACGACCGGGGCGATGCGCACCCCCTGAGCCTGCCATGCCCGCCAACGGCTTGCCAGCAGGTCAGGCCTCGAACACGGTCTCCCCGACGTAGCCGCCCGGTTGGCACCCCGGCAGGCAGGCGAACAACGCACTGCCCTGCGCGACGGTGAAGGCGTTGAGCGAATCCCCGACGTCCAAGCGGGCCTGGATGGGAATGAACCCCGTGCGAGGATCGGCCTGCCACGCCATGAACAGCAGCCCGGCACCGTCGGCACCGTCGTCGTAGCTGAAGGAACGGCGCTGGATCCGGGCGCCCCGGTTGTTGTCCGGATGGGACAACCGCACGTGCGATGTCGACGGGATGACCAGTTCCCGATCGGCGGTCTGCGCAGACAGGTCCACCGGATCGGTTTCCTCGGTGCCGTTGAGTGGGGCACCGTTGTCCTTGAACCGGCCGATCACGGCCTCCTGCGTCTCGACGCTCTGCGCGTTCCACGCGTCGAGGTCCATCCGGATCCGGCGCACCGCGACATACGACCCGCCCCGCAGCCACTCGGGCTGCGTGTCGGCCGACCAGACCACCTCGTCGAACAGTGGGTCGGCGGCGGCGAGGTTGGCCGTGCCGTCGACCTGTCCCATCAGGTTGCGGCGGGTCGGGGAGGAGAATCCGCGCTGCCACCACCGGACGGTCGTGACGTCAGCGGCGGCCGCGACCAGGTGCCGGGCGGCGGTTGCCGCGATCACGGCGTCGTCGGCCCCGACCTGCAGGAACACCTCCCCGCCGGTCCAGCGCTTCTCGAGTTGGTCCTTGCTGAACGCGGGCAGATCGGCCAGCCCATCGGGCTGCATGGCCTTCATCCCCAACGCCGGCAGGAAGCCCGGCCCGATCCCCCACGTGGCGGTCAGGCGGGCGGGCGTGGCGAAGAGGTCGGCATCCGCGGTCTGCGTGAACATGCCCGAGACCATGGCGGTCCACTGCTGGAAGACCTCCCGCACCTCGCCCGGCTTGCCGGTGGTCAGGTCGAGTGCGACGACTTCCACCCGTGCCTGTGCCGGGGTCGCGATGCCGGCCTGGTGCACACCGTAGAACTCGGGCTGCTCCGTGGTGTCGTCACGCTGCTGCGTGTAGATCAGACCACCGCCGACCGCGGCGGCGGTCCCGGCCAGCACACCGCCAGCCAGGACCGCACGACGCGAGACGCTCATGACGACGGTGAGGCTTCCATGTCGCCTTCCATGTCCATCGAACCCTCGTCCATCGTCGCCTCATCGGGATTCATCCCCTCACGGGCTTTGACGACGGCAGTGACCTCGACGGTTTCATTGTTGGTGAACTCCAGCGTCACCGGCACCTCGTCGCCGACCTTCCAGTCGGCAGTGACATCCATGAGCATCACGTGGTAGCTGCCGGGCTTCAGCTCCACGCTGCCGCCGGCGGGAACCTCGAGGCCGTTGGGCATCTCCTGCATGATCTCCTTGTTGTCCTCCGTGACGAACTCGTGGACCTGGACCATGGCCACGCCCTCGACCGACCCGGTCGTCAGCGTGACCGCCTCGGTCCCGGAGTTCGTGATCGTGCCGAACATCGCCGAGACGTCGGACGCCGGCTGTGGGATCCAGGCGTCGGTCACGGTCACCGCGGTGTCCGTACCCGATGGCAATGCCGTCGTCTCCTCGCCGTCACTGGCACAGCCCGCGAGGGCCAAAGCACCGGCCGCAGCCAGCGCCACCATCACCTTGCGCATGTCATCTCCCTTGTTGTGTGGTTACTGCTGTTCAACGAGACGTTGTAGATCGTGGGCCACGTCCTGTGGTTCGAAACCGGACGTGAAGATGAGATCGGACTGGTCATCGGCACCGAAGAGGATCACCTGAGCGCCGTGCTCGACGGTCACGGTGCCGTCCTTGTTCTTGACCGGCGGGTCGATGAAGATCCCCACGGTGTCGGAGGCGGACTTGATGTCCTTGAAGTCACCTGTGAGTCCGATGGCCTTGTCCCAGGTGAAGCTGCTCAACCACTTGCCGATGGCCTTCGGGGTATCGCGATCGGGGTCCGTGGTGATGAACACGACGTCCACCTGATCAGCCACGTCCTGCGGCAGTTCGCCCATCGCCACGCTCAGGTCGGCCATCGTCGTCGGGCACACGTCCGGGCAGTGGGTGTACCCGATGTACAGCGCCGTCACCCGGCCCTTGGTGTCCTCGGCGATGTTGAAGTCCTTGCCCTTCGTGTCCGTGAGGGTGACGTCGGGCTTGGGCAGGGGTTCGTCCAGGCTGGTGCCGGCGAAACCGGTCGTGTTGCTCGGCGTGATGACCACGGCGGCAGGTTCATCGGCACTCGCGCACCCGGCCAGCAACAAGCCGGCCAGTGGCAGTACGGCGAATCTCATCGGTTGTCCCTTTCAGCAAGACGGCGGAGGTTCTCGTTGTAGGCGGCCAGTTCCGCGTCGCCGTCACGATCGACCTGACGGTCGCGGCGTTTGGCCTCGCGGGTGTCGTCGCGGGCCCATTGCACGGACACGGCGAGCACCAGCAGGAGAGTGGGGATCTCCGCGATGCCCCAGGCGATGCCGCCGGCGTCGCGGGTGTCGGCGACCAGATCGGTCAGCCAGGGCGGCTGGACCTGCGAGTACCAGTCATAGCCGAAAGCCGTGTCGCTCATCATGATCGGCACCGCGAAGAACGAGTGAAGGATCGCCGCGACCAATGCCAGCAGCAGGCGTTGCCAGTGCGGCAGATCCCTGGGCAGCGGGTCGGTCTGGATGACCACCCACGAGAACAGATAGCCCGCGGCCAGGAAGTGCAACTGCATCGCGACGTGTCCTATGTGGCTGGTCATCAACCAGCTGAACAGCGAGGTGTAGTACAGCCCGTAGAGCCCGATCGTGAACACGAACAGCGCCCACAGCGGGTGGGTGACGAACTTGGCCACCGGGGTGTGCATGGCCCACACCAGCCACTCGCGGGCTCCACGCCGCGGGCCGTGGGTGGCGGGCAGCGCCCGCAGCGCCAAGGTCATGGGCGAGGACAACGCGAGCAGGATGGGCGCGACCATGGACATCACCATGTGCGAGACCATGTGCCACTTGAGGCTGACCATCGAGTAGGTCGCAACGCCCGCGTTCGTGGCCCACACGACGAACAGCCACCCGAGGATCCAGGACGCCAGTTGCACCCACGGCCACTTGTCGCCGCGACGACGCAGTTTGACGTAGCCGGTGACGTAGAGGCCGATGCCGAGGATGGCCAGGCCGAGGAACAACGGCTCGACCTTCCAGCCGAGGAAGACGTTCATCGCGGTGGGCGGCGGCGGGAAGGCCTGACCGAGCAGTGTCTCGGCATTCGTCGGGTACTCGATCTCGGTGCGGGGGTAGGCAGTCTGGGTCAGCGCCACACCGATGCCGACCGCAGCCGCCATCAGCAGCGCCTCGATGCCGCCGAACCGGATCAGGGCGGGGCGCGCTTCCATCCCGGAATCGAGGACTTTGGTCTGCATGGTGCGAGCGGTGAACAACAGACCGAGCAGCAGCACGATCTTCAACGAGATCAGGATGCCGAACGACGTCGTCCACAATTCGCTGACGGAGTTCATGCGGGCGAAGGCGGCCCCTGCGCCGGAGATGGCCAGGAAGACCACCGACCAGGTGGCCACCGTGCTGAACACCGGGACCGCGCGCATGGTGCCGGGATCGTTGCGCACGGCGTGGACGAGCAGGATGAGCAGCCCGCCCACCCAGACGGTCACCGCCAGAGCGTGGACGACGTCGGAGGTCATGGCTACACCGTGTGACCCCAGGGAAGAGGCATGACCGGTCAGCGCGGGCAGGGCGACGGCGATCAGTGCACCGGCCAGGGAGGCCCCGGCGCCGGTGACGGTGGCCGTGAACACGCTGGCGACGGCGATGACCGCGGCGATGATCGAGACGAGCAGGAAGGCCCGCACCGAGCCGACCGACCAGGCGTAGGTGGACACGACATCCGGTGTGACCGTCTCGGAGACCGGCAGTCCGAGCGCCCACGCCAGGGACCAGATCGCCGTCATCAGGGCGGCGATCGACCACACGGCGGCGATCCAGCCGGCCTTCACCACATCCCGACGGCCGATCTGGGACAGCACGCCCTTGCGGCCCTGCGGTCCGAGCACAGCGGCGTACAGCAGCATCCCCACCACCAGCAGAGCAGCCACCGTGGCCACCGTGCGCAGGATGGGCAGGCCCCAACTCACCAGCGGACCGGGGCCGGCGAGGTCTCCGACCGTGGTCTCGGTGGCACCACCCCCGACCACGAGCCCGACCAGGATTCCCCCCACGAGAGCGGCGGCGGCCGGGATCGCCCACCTCGCCTGGGTCGAGGAGGCCGGCCGGGTGCGCGTGTCAGTTGGCACGGGACCGCCAGACGAACAAGCCCAGGCCGACCAGCGCGACCACGAGCAGTGCCGGCAGCAGCAGGTTGACCCCGGAGCCCGCCTCCTCGGTGGTGTCGGCCACGGGGGACGCGGAGGTGATCGGCTCGGGGGCGGCGCTGGCCGATGGCGCGGCGGCCTTCACAGTGAAGCCGAACGCCCCTTCGAGCGGATGGCCGTCCTCACCGGCGACCCGCCAGGAGACCCTGTATGCGCCGTCGGCGGCATCGGCGGGCCAGGTGGCCGTCACCTTGGCGCCGGATACCTCTGCCGGACCGAGGTCGACCTTCGTCCCGTTGGCGGACTTCGCGACGATCTGCGCACCCGAGGGCAGGACGGCTTCGCCGAACTTCAGCGTGATCCGTTCGGGCGCGGTGTCCAGGGTCGCGCCGTTCGCGGGATCACTGGACACGAGGTCGGTGTGGGCGGCTGCGGGCGACGCCAAAGCCGTGGCGAACAGGGCCACTGCCAGCAACGCCCACACACGCCGTAGGCGTGCGGGCATGAGAAGACTCCGATGATGTGAAAGGGACGGTTCAGCTAGAGCGCTGCAACCGGTGGCGCCCGTCCCCGCACATCGGTGTCGAACCACGAGGTCAGCATGGTGGCGGTGCCCGCGATGAGCCGGGGCTGTTGCGGCCTTGGCACCCCCAGCCCGGCCAGCGCACAGCGCACGGCGATCTGCCACTGCAGGTAGCGCCGGCGGGCGGCCGCGAAGATACGCGACTCCCCCCTGCGCAGGAGGAACGCAAGAGCCAGTCCCGCGACCACATGACCGGCCAGCATCGCCGAGGAACTGCCGTGGGTGTGGCCGGCGCC
Organism: Actinomycetota bacterium; assembly: GCA_020636995.1. Classification (GTDB taxonomy): domain Bacteria; phylum Actinomycetota; class Actinomycetes; order S36-B12; family UBA10799; genus JADKAV01. The sequence continues at coordinate 123,579 of JACJWU010000003.1, forward strand.
CAGGATCACGTGCGCCGCACCTTGCACGACTGTGACTGCGGCGACGATCGCGATCAGGCCTCGCTCGGTCCGCAACCAGCCATAGGCCGCCAGCGAGGCGAGGGCGACCAGCAGGCCGAGCAGAACCGGTTCCACATGCCCACCGCCGAGCATGTGCCCGGCGGCCGACAGGGCCACCGCCGAACCGCCCAGAACCCACGCGCGCACCCAGCGCCACGGGGAGACCGGCGGTTTCACACCAGTCAGGCTAACCGAAGGGACCGCACGCGCCTCCCGGCGGTCGGGTGCCGGCTCCCGACGCCCCGTTTGTGACGTTGTTGTCGAGGGCTGAAGATCATTTGTGACGTTGTTGCGGGTTCGGCCCGGCCTTCTTGCGACAACAACGTCACAGAGGGCGAAATTGGGCGACAACAACGTCACAAACGGACGGCGGATCGCCCTAACTCAGAAGCTTCGACGCGAAGTCGGGCACATGGGTCTGGGTGTCCTTCGGCGGGCGCATGTAGCCGCGCGACGCCGGCCGATCGGGCAGGTTCAGCGGCGCGACCGTCACATCCTCGTAGGGGATGCTCGACAGCAGATGATGGATGACGTTCAAACGTGCGGCCTTCTTGTTGTCGCTCTCCACGACATACCAGGGCGCCTCAGGGATGTCGGTGTGCACCATCATCTCGTCCTTGGCCCGGCTGTACTCCTCCCAGCGGGTGATCGACTCGAGGTCCATGGGGCTCAGCTTCCATCGGCGCATCGGGTCCTTCAGCCGCGACTGGAACCGCCGTTGCTGCTCCTCGTCACTGACACTGAACCAGTACTTGCGCAAGACGATGCCGTCCTCGACCAGCAACCGCTCGAAGATCGGTGTCTGGTGAAGGAACCTGCGGTACTCCTCCAGCGTGCAGAAACCCATCACCCGCTCGACCCCGGCGCGGTTGTACCAGGACCGGTCGAACAGCGCGATCTCGCCGGCGGCGGGCAGGTGGGGGACGTAGCGCTGGAAGTACCACTGGGTCCGCTCCCGCTCGGTGGGGGCCGGCAGCGCCACGATGCGTGCCGTGCGGGGGTTCAGGTACGCGGTGATGCGCTTGATCGCACCGCCCTTGCCGGCCGCGTCGCGTCCCTCGAAGATGATCACCAACCGTGTACCGGTCGACTTGATCCACTCCTGCAGTTTCACCAGTTCGGCCTGCAGCCGGAACAGTTCGGCCTCGTAGACCTTGTTCTTCAGCTTGGGCTCGCGGTGCTCGTGCTTGGCCATGGCTCACAGCGTAGGACCGTGGGCGTGTCCAATGTCACGTTTCCCCCGACCGTGTTTATGGACAACACTGGAGTGTGAGACGGCGCATCGAATGGATCGACCTGGTGAAAGCCGTTTCCGTTCTTCTCGTCGTGTTCATGCACGCGTCCAACACGCTCTACGACCTGGCCGGGCCTTCTGGTGCCACGGCCGTCCTCCAGCACGTCAACCACCTGTTGGAGCCCATGCGGATGCCGGTGTTCTTCCTGGTGTCCGGCATGCTCGCCTCATCAGCCGTGCGTCGCCCCTGGTCACAGTCGGGGAACCGCACGCTGGGCATGGTCTACCTGTACGTGGTGTGGATGCTGCTGTACTTCGGCTTCATCACCGCATTCGGCAGCGCACCGTCCGACCCCATCAGCGCGATCGTGTTCGCGAAGTCAGGCTTCTGGTACCTCTACGCGATGGCGCTGTTCTTCGTGATCGCCCGCCTACTGCGCAACCAGCCCGCCTGGGTGGTCGTCGCGGTGGCCCTGTTGCCCAACGTCCTGCGTCCGCTGACCGACCAGGTGGTCGGCGGACTGGTCCCCGGATCGCTGTACACCTCCATGGCGATGAACCTCGCGTTCTTCCTCATCGGCGCCTACTTCAAGGACATCGTCGGCGGTCTCGCGCAGAAGGTCACCCCCTGGCACGCGGTCGCCCTGGGGACGCTGTCGGTCACCGCCGGGCTGCTGTGGCTGGAAACGCCCGAGATGATCGGTCAGTCCCTGCTGCCCCTGAGCCTGCTGTGGGTGCCCTTCGGTATCAGCGTTGCGGTCCTGATCACCCGCAACGGCGCGCCGTCGTGGTCGCGGTACGTGGGCGCACGGACCTTGTCCATCTACGTGCTGCAGTGGCCGGTGATCTTCCTGGTCGATTCGTTCCTGCCCGGCGACCTGCTGGCCAACCCGTTGGCCGCGATCGCCTTCCCCTTCCTGCTCACCGGCGTGGTGGCGGCCATGGCCTTGTGGCTGCACTCCCTGCCCGGCCTGCGTCCGCTGTTCGTCGCCCCGCGCTGGGTCACCCATCCCCACGAACTGCCGGTGTTCGAGTCCCTGCGCCCGCAACCGGCGACCCCCGAGCCTGTTACGGTGACCGCGGGCCGCTGATCGCACCGCTGACCCCACCGTCGTCCCCTCGCGGCCTGCTAAGTTACTCGTCAGTAGTATGAGGCTGGGAGGTCCCTATGGATCAGATGACAATCCGGCTGATCATCGGCGTGCTGTTGGTCATCGCCGTGCTCGCCATCGCAGGTCGCCGCGCGTTGACCCTGTTCAAGTTGATCACTTCCGGACAACCGACGGTGGACCGTCCGGAGAGCCGCCCAGCGGCCCTGGAATCCCAGGCGACCGAGGTGCTCGGCCAGAAGAAGCTGCTGCAGTGGACCGTGCCGGGTGTTGCGCACGTGTTCGCGATGTGGGGCTTCATCGTCCTGATCCTGACGATCATCGAGACGGTCGGTGCGGTGTTCATCTCCCAGGAGTTCGCCATCCCGGTCATCGGCCGGTGGCCGGTCATCGGCTTCATCGAGGATGTCTTCATCGTCCTGGTGCTCGTCGGCCTTGCCATCTTCGCGGTCATCAGGCTGCGCACCCAGCCGGCCAAGCAGGGCCGCTACTCCCGCTTCTTCGGCTCGCACACAGGTGCCGCGTGGCTCGTGCTGTTCATGATCTTCAACGTCATCTGGACCCTGTGGGTCTCCCGCGCCGCGCAGTTCAACGTCTCTGAGTACACCCTCGAGGAGGGTGAGTACATCCAGGCGTTCCCGTTCCACGCCTCAGGCGGCGCGTTCGCCACCGAGTGGCTCGCCGGTTTCCTGTACCCGCTGGGCCTGGCCGCCAACGAATGGATCGAGACGTTCTTCCTGCTGCTGAACCTCGCGATCGTGTTCGGGTTCCTCGTGCTGGTGCTCTACAGCAAGCACCTGCACATCTTCTTGGCTCCGATCAACGTCGGCGCCAAGCGGCAGCCGAACGCCCTCGGTCCGCTGCTGCCCATGTACTCCGGCACCGAGAAGATCGACTTCGAGGACCCGGCGGACGACGCCACCTTCGGTCGCGGCCGCATCGAGGACTTCACGTGGAAGGGCATGCTCGACATGGCCACCTGCACGGAGTGCGGGCGGTGCCAGAGCCAGTGTCCGGCGTGGAACACCGGCAAGCCCCTGAGCCCCAAGCTCATGATCATGGACCTGCGCGACCACATGTTCGCGTCCGCGCCGTACCTGCTGGCCACCGCCGGCGCCGGGCAGCCCGACGAGATGGGTGAGCGCAACGAAGAGGTCCTCGCAAAGGTGGGTGACAAGGTCGCCACCGAGGTGCAGCGGCCGCTGGTCGGCGAGCGCGACTTCGACGAACACCGCGAGACCGACGGTTACGACGCGAAGGGACACCGAAGCAACGAGGGTCCTGTCATCGACGTCGACGCCCTGTGGAGCTGCACCACCTGTGGTGCCTGTGTCGAACAGTGCCCCGTTGACATCGAGCACATCGACCATTTCGTGGACATGCGCCGCAACCAGGTGATGATCGAGTCGGAGTTCCCTGCCGAGCTCGGCGGTCTGTTCAAGAACGTGGAGCAGAAGGGCAACCCGTGGGGCATGAACGCCTCCCTGCGCAACGCCTGGATCGAGGAGGTCGACTTCGAGGTCCCAGTGTTCGGGATGGAGGGCGAGGAGGAGATCCCCGCCGACGTCGAGTACCTCTTCTGGGTCGGATGCGCCGGTGCCTACGAGGACCGCGCGAAGGCCACCACGAAGGCTGTGGCCGAACTGCTCAACGAGGCCGGCGTGAAGTACATGGTCCTCGGCGAGGGCGAGACCTGCACCGGTGACCCGGTGCGGCGCGCGGGCAACGAGTTCCTCTTCCAGATGCAGGCCATGCAGAACGTCGAGATGCTCAACGAGATCAAGGCGCGCAAGATCGTCGTGACCTGCCCGCACTGCCTCAACACCATCGGCCGCGAGTACCCGCAGGTCGGTGGCGAGTACGAGGTCGTGCACCACACGCAGTTGCTCGCCAAGCTCGTCGACGACGGCCGGCTCACCCCGGTCAAGCATGTCGACGAGAAGGTCACCTACCACGACCCGTGCTACCTCGGTCGCCACAACAAGATCTACGTGCCGCCGCGTGAGCTCGTCGCTGGTGTGCCCGGCGTGACCCTGGTCGAGATGGAACGCAGCGCGGAGCGGTCCTTCTGCTGCGGCGCCGGTGGCGCGCGGATGTGGATGGAGGAGACGCTGGGTACCCGCGTCAACATGAACCGCACCGACGAGGCGCTGGGTACCGGCGCCACCACGGTCGCCGTCGGTTGCCCCTTCTGCAACGTGATGATCAGCGATGGCGTCACCGCGCGGCAGTCCGAGGGCGAAGCCGGCGAGAACGTCCAGGTCAAGGACGTCGCGGTCATGCTGCTGGAGGCAGTGAAGAAGTAACCCATACACGGCGAAGGCCCCCATCCGATCGGGTGGGGGCCTTCGCCGCTCTCCTCACGAGAGGTCCCCGGCCCCAGTTGTGGGATCGAGCAGGCGTCGAAGGGCCCTTTCTGGCTCTCCGCGTACCATTGGGCCATGAGCATGCACGTCGAATCCGCCGACCGTTCCTGGACAATCACCAAGGTGGTGGCGGTCATCGTCGCCATCCTCACGGCCGGCTATATGCTGCCGTGGGCCATCGCCGCGGTGCGCGACGTGCCGCATTGGGGCGTGTTCTGGCTGAACCTGCTGCTCGGCTGGACCATCGTCGGGTGGATCATCGCCCTGGTGATGTCGCTGCGGGCACAGCGGCAGGTCATCGTCGGCTGAGGCGCGCTTCAACCTACGATCTCGGGTCGGAACTCCTCGATCGGTCCAGGCTTGCGGTAGCGGAACCCCTGCACGTACGCGATCCCGAGCAGTTGCACCACCTCGGCTTCGGCCTGTGTCTCCACGCCCTCGGCCACGACGTCACAGTTCAACGACGCGGCCACACTCGTGGCGGCGGTCAGGAACGCCACTCCGCCCTCCTTCTCGCTACCAGCACGGCGCACGAGGCTCCGGTCGATCTTGATCAAGGACGGGCGCAGGTGCTCGAGTCGGGTGAAATTGGAGAACCCCGCGCCGAAGTCGTCGATGGCGATCCGCACCCCGGCGGCGCGTAACCGTTCGAGATTGCGCTCGGCCTCCGAGCTTTCCTGCAGTTCCAACGACTCGGTGACTTCGACAACGAGCCGCTCGAGGTGCGTACCGAGTTCGCTCTCCAGCAATTCGTCGACCAGCGGCCCATCCGCGAGTTCCTTCACCGACAGGTTGACACTCACGAAGAAGTCCGGCGAGGCCTCCGCCATCCATGTGGGCAACTCGCTGCCCAGTGTCCGGATGACAATCCGGCCCAGGGGGATGATCTGCCCGGACTGTTCGGCGAACGGCACGAACTCGCCGGCCGACACCGGCTGCCCGTCACGCACCCACCGGGCCAACGCCTCCACACCCGCCATCCGCACCCCGTCGGAGGCGTAGATGGGCTGGTAGTGCAGGCAGAACTCCTCTTTGCGCAGGGAACTCGCCAGGTCGTGGCGGAGTCTGGCCTTCGTGACGGCCTCCGTGCCGATGACGGCATTGAAGCGCTCGAACCTATCGCCCCCGCGGTTCTTCGCCGCGTACATCGCCAGGTCCGCGCACAGCAGCAGATCCTCAGCCGCGCGGGCATCAGTAGGGGCACGCGCGACCCCCACGGCCGCCGTGACGTGCAGGAGGCTGTCTGCACTGCGGATGGGCTCCCGGATCGCGGCGAGCACCCTGTCAGCCACCGCATCGACCCGGCCCTCTGCAACGTCGTCACACAGCAGCACCCCGAACTCGTCCCCACCGAGCCGACCCACGTGGTCACCCGGTCGCACCTGGCCGAACAGCCGCTCGACCACTTGACGCAGAACGTCGTCACCCACCTGATGTCCGAGTTGGTCGTTGATCCCCTTGAACCCGTCAAGGTCCACCCACAACAACGCGATCTCCGTCCCGAGATCACGACTACGGGCGATCTCGCGCCGCATGGTGTCCAGCAGGCTTATCCGCGATGCGCACCCGGTCAAGGAGTCGTGCGCCGCCAACTCGCTGTTCGCACGATCGATGCGCGACAGGTTCCACACCAAGGCCGTGAGCAGCGCGGCCACGGCGATCAGCCACAGGAACCTGCTGGCGTACCAGCCGACCGTGAAGCGCTCGGTGGCATTGAGGTTCACGACTGCCTCGCCGAGGACCAGCAACGCCAGCGCGGTCAGCCACATCCCGATCAGCGAGCCGTTGCGCGCGCAGAAGGCAGTGACCGCGACGGTGGCCACGCAGACCACGACGAGCACCATGTCGAGTGCCATGGCGTAGGGGGTCTTCGAACCGTCCGGCCCGAGGACGGCCGGTAGGAAGTCCGCCCCGAAGGTTGCGAGCAGCAGCGTGACCACAACACCCAAGGCGGTGACCACGAGGCCACCCCACTGCTGGGCCCGGGACAACCCGGGCCTCCGATGGTTGCGCTGATCGACGTAGATGAGGACGGCCGAGGCCGCGATGCCGATCGGGAACGCGAAATGCCACGCGTAGTAGAGGTTCGTTGCGCTCTGAAGGTCGCCCCAGATGTTGCGCCCGGGGAACACCGCGCCCGGGAAATAGAGCGGCAGGAAGACCAGAACGCCGGCCAGGTACGCGAACGTCCCACCGATCAGGAGGTAGCCGCGACGGCCGGTGTTGCGCGCGTGCCCCACCATGAGCAGTGCGGTGATGGCACTGAAACAGGAGGCGAGCATCGCATGGGCCAGAGCCATGGCCGGCAATGCCTGCATGTCCTCATCGGCGCGCAAGTAGGCAGCAACGACGACTGCGGCATATCCGCCGAGGACGGCCGCCGTCCAGCCCTTGACCGCGGTGGACAGCGGTCGCGGACCATCAAGGGAGAACATTCCCTCCGCCACGCTCCCAAGGCTAGAGAGCGTGTGCGCAGTCCGCGCGTCAGTCGACCGCGTCGGGCAGCAGCATTCGCAGGACGGTGTCCACGTTCTGCTCGACCGGGTCGGTCCCGGACAGGTGCAGTTCCGCGCTCTCCGGGTCCTCGTACTGCTGACCCACGCCCGTGAGGTTGGGCAGGTTGCCGGACTTGGACTTCGCGTACAGACCCTTGGTGTCGCGCTCCATCGCCACCTCGATCGGGGTATCGACCCAGGCTTCGAGGAACTCACCCTCGGGGAACAGCGACCGGGCGGCCTGCCGGTCGGCGCGGAACGGCGAGACCAGCGCCACGATGACCACCATGCCTGCGTCGTACATCAGGTGCGCCACCTCGGCCACTCGTCGCACGTTCTCGGCACGGTCCTCCGGGGTGAACCCGAGGTCCTTGTTCAACCCGCTGCGCAGGTTGTCGCCGTCGAGGACGAACGAACGGATGCCCAGCGAGTGCAACTTGCGCTCCACGGCGTCGGCGATGGTGGACTTGCCCGACCCGGAGAAACCGGTGAGCCACAGGACCTTCGCCGGGTGCCCGTTGAGGACCTGGCGAGCCTCCCGGTCCACCTCGAAGTGGTGCGGTACGACGTTCGTGGCACGGCGCAGCGCGAAGCGGGTCAGTCCTGCCGCCAGCGTCTCGCCACTCATCCGGTCGACAAGGATGAACCCACCGGTCTCCCGGGACTCCGAGTAGGCCTCGAGGGTCACCGGGCGGGACGTGGCGATCTCGACACGACCCACGTCGTTGATCTCGAGCAACCGCGCGGCCATCGTGTTGCCGTTGGTCACGTCGAGGCGGTGACGCACGTTGGTCACGGTCGCAGGGACCTCCAGCGGCCCACAGCGAAGTGTGTACGAGCGGCCGTGCGCCAGTTGCTGGTCGGACATCCACACGATGTCCGCGGCGAACCGGTCGGCCAACTGCGGCGGCTCGCCAGTGACCAGCAGGTCCGAGCGTGCGATGTCGATGTCCTTGTCGAGCTCGATGGTCGCGGACTCACCGGTGATGACCTGCTCGGGCTCGAAAGGCTCGGTGCCCTTGAGTCCGTGCAACTTGACGATCTTGGCCTGTTGGCCGGACTGGGCCACGGTGATGGTCTGGCCGGCCTTGACCGCACCCTGCGCGACGATTCCGCCGTATCCGCGGAACTCCTTGCCGCGGATGATGGTCTGCACCGGCAACCGGACCTCGCCGTCGATGTGCTCGGGGATCTCCGCGGCGTCGAGCGCGTCGAGCAATGTCGGCCCGTGGTACCAGGGGGTGTTGGGCGAGTGCGCAAGGACGTTGTCGCCGACGAGCGCGGAGACGGGAACCGGGATGACCGATTCGATCTCCATCCGGCGGGCGGTGTCGGAGACCTCTGCCACCAGTTCGTTGTAGATCCCCTGGTCGTAACCCACACCATCGAGCTTGTTGACGGCGAGCACCACGTGCTTCACGCCCATCAGACCGCAAACGGTCAAGTGGCGGTGGGTCTGGCGCTTGGTGCCGCGCATCGAGTCGATGAGCAGGATCGCCACGTCGGCCGTGGAGGCCGCGACCGCCATGTTGCGCGTGTACTGCTCATGGCCCGGCGCGTCGGCAAGGATCGCCCGCCGGCGGCTGGGCAGCATGAGGTGGCGGTAGGCCACGTCGATGGTGATGCCCTGCTCGCGCTCGGCCTCAAGGCCGTCCGTCACGAGGCTGTAGTCGACCTCGCCCAACGGGATGGTGGAGCCGGGCCGGCGGGTGAACCGCGCGGACTCGAGCTGGTCCTCAGGGATGGAGCCGGTCTCAGCAAGCAATCGGCCCAGCAGAGTGCTCTTGCCGTCGTCGACGGAGCCGCAGACGACGACTCGGATCAGTGCCTTCATCAGAAGTAGCCCTCCGCCTTCTTGCGCTCCATGGATTGGGCGCCCTCACCGTCGATGAGCCGCCCGGCCCGCTCGGACTGCCGGTTCACCTCGATGTCCCGGATGATGTCGTAGACGTCGGACGCCTCACCCTCAACCGCACCGGACAGCGGGTAGTCGCCCAGTGAACGGAAGCGCACGCGTCGCATCTCGATCTGCTCACCGGCCTCGAGTTCCATGCGGTCGTCGTCGACCATGATCCAGGTGCCCTGGCGGCGCACCACGGGACGCTCCTCGGTGAAGTACAGCGGCACAACCTCGAGGTTCTCGCGAGCGACGTAGCGCCACACGTCGAGCTCAGACCAGTTGGACAGCGGGAACACCCGCATCGTCTGCCCGTTGGTCAGAGAGTTGTTCACGGTGTGCCAGAACTCCGGGCGCTGGTTGCGGGGCTCCCAACGATGACCCGCCTCACGCAGCGAGAAGATGCGCTCCTTGGCGCGGCTGCGCTCCTCGTCGCGCCGCGCGCCACCGACGGCGATGTCGAACTGACCCTCGTCCAGGGCTGCGCGCAGCGCCACCGTCTTCATGATCCGGGTGAACTCCTGGGCGCCGTGGCTGAACGGCGTCACGCCCTGATCACGCGCCTCCTGGTTCGTCGCCAGGCGCAGGTCGAGCCCGAGCTCTTTGGCGGTCCGGTCGCGCAGTTCGTACATGGCCCGGAACTTCCAGCCCGTGTCGATGTGCATCACCGGGAAAGGGATGGGACCGGGGTGGAAGGCCTTGCGCGCAAGGTGCAGCAGGACCGTCGAGTCCTTGCCGATGCTGTACAGCAGCACAGGTCGTTCGAATGCGGCGGCGGTCTCCCGGAAGACCCAGATGGCTTCAGCCTCAAGGGCGTCGAGCACCCGGGAGGTCTCGTTGTCGATTGACATTCACTATCCTTCGTCGGCAGCGCCCGAGATCTCGCAAGCAGGCGCGTGGCGTTGCGGCGGTTTCTCAAGTGTAACTTGACGAACCGCTTCCGCAGCCGTCTTGCCTGCAAGGGTGACCAAGACCACCCGAGTGTGACTCAGCCGATCTGCGTGCGGTGGAAGTTCAGATAGGACCTGCTCGGGGTGGGTCCGCGTTGCCCCTGGTACCGCGATCCGTACACCTCCGAGCCGTACGGATGCTCCGCCGGGGACTCCAGCCGGAACAGACACAACTGACCGATCTTCATGCCGGGCCACAACTTGATGGGCAACGTCGCGACGTTCGACAGCTCCAAGGTCACGTGCCCCGAGAAGCCCGGGTCGATGAATCCGGCCGTCGAGTGGGTGAGCAGGCCGAGCCGGCCCAGCGACGACTTACCCTCCAGTCGCCCGGCGATATCGTCGGGCAGCGTGATGACCTCGTAGGTCGAGGCCAGCACGAACTCCCCGGGGTGCAGGATGAACGGCTCTTCGGGTGCGGACTCCACCATGCGGGTCAATTCCGCCTGCTCGGCCGACGGGTCGATGAACGGGTAGCGGTGGTTCTCGAACACCCGGAAGAACCTGTCGAGACGCACGTCGATGCTCGACGGCTGGACCATGTCGGCGTCATAGGGATCGACCCCGACCCGGCCGTTCTCGATCTCGGCGCGGATGCCTCCGTCGCTAAGAAGCATCGCCACAGCCCAGACTCGAGTTCATCTCCTCGTAACTGGTGCTCAGCTGGGCGATCGCCTGCTTCTCCTCCTCCGGCACGTCCGACAGGCTCGAATCGCCGTCGAGACCGGTCAGACCCTCCTTGATCTGCATCTGCGCCTGCTCGAACTGCGACTGCGCGGTGCTCACCTCGTCGCTGACCGCCTCATCGAGCTTCGAGATGTTCGTGAGGACCGCCTGGTACGCGCCGTCGACCTGGTTGATCGCTTCCTGGCCCTGGCTGACGGTGACGTCACCGGTCCCGGTCACCCCGGTCGACAGACCCTCCACCGTGGCCGCGAGACCCTCGAGGGACAGACAGACCGCCGCGTTGGCGTTCTCGGTCGTCTGTTGCGCCTCATCCGTCGACGAACACCCGGTGGCGAGCAGGCCGACAGCGACGGCTGCGGTGGCGAGAACGGCAAAGCGGCGCACGATTTCCTCCAACGATTGACTGCTCCCAACCTTAGAGGTTTCGACGGTGTCATTCGGGCAGGAACCCACGATCGAGATTCCACGGTTGGACCGGGCTGTTGGCGATCAACCACGTCTCGATGTCCTTCATCCAGCCGGTCAGGACCAGGACCCCGACGGCGATGAAGACGAAACCGAGCCCACGCCGCAGCCAGCCGTCCGGATCTGCCGCCCACCGCAACTTGGAGACGGCCCGCTGACCGAGCAGTGCGATGGCCAGCAGAGTGGCGCACAGTCCCAGGACGTAGGTGAGCAGCAGGACGAGTCCGCGGACGGGCTCCGCCGGCAGCACAGTGACGACGACGTACCCGTAGAGCGGGGAACAGGATGTGAACACCGGCCCCAGCGCTGCGCCCGTGAGCACCCATCCGGCGACGCCGTCGCGCTGCCGAGCAGCCGTCAAACGGGTACCGGTTCGCGACTGCAGTCGCAGAGCGACGCTGATCCGCTCCCAGGTGGCGGGAAACGCGAAGACCAGTCCGAGCCCGATCAGCACCAACCCCGATACCCACTCCCACACCGACGGCGGGATGCCGATCAACGCGGTGGTCGCCTTCAACAGCAAGGTGAACACCACGATGGACATCCCGAGCGAGGCAGTGATGACCAGCGGGGCACGGATCTGCGTGCGGGTCGTCACGGCAACCCCACCGCCGCTCACTGCGGGCTGCTGAGCCACCGACCCACCCACGATCACCGGCAGCAGCGGTAGCACGCAGGGCGCCAGCACCGTCAGGACGCCGGCCACCAGTGCGCCGATGAGTTCGAACATCAGGCCAGCTCGCCCTGGATCTGGGGAATCGTCGTCGACCCGGTGAACTTCTTGACCTGCTCGCCGTCGGGGCCGACCTGCACGAACGTGTGCTGGGTCGTCACCCCGTACTTCTTGCGGAGGTCCAGGTTGGAGTCATAGTCGACGCTCACGACCGTCAAGCCCTCGGGGAAGTCCGCGGCCTCCAGATTCTTCGTCGCCTCTTGGCATGTCGGACACCAGGTCGCGTTGAAGAACAGCACGACATCGCCGGCGGCATAGGCCTGCTGGTCGGCCTGGTACTCCGCGTAGTCCACATACGCACCGGCGGGCAATGCCGGAGCCTTCGTGCTGGGCTCGGTCGTGGGCTCCTCGGTGGTCGCGGCCACGGATGCGGCGGGGCTTGGATCCTGCGTCGAGGTCTCACTGCCACCACAGGCGGCGAGCAGGGTGAGGGCCCCCGCGGAAGCCACGAGGACCAGGATTCGCTTCATGTCATTTCCTCTCGTCACTGTCCTCAGGAGACACCAAGATCGCGGCCAGCGGAAGGTTGAGGGCGGTTACGGAAGTCTTACCGGGGCTGTGCGGACTGTCCGCGGACGCCGCGAACACCTACCGTGGACGTGTGAGCGGGATCTTGGTGGTGGACGACGACCGGACGGTCGGCGAGGTGCTCCTGAAGTACCTTCAGCGCTCCGAACTCGACGGCCGCCATGTAGAGACCGCGGCGGATCTGCTGACCGAACTCGACACCATGCAGCCCGACCTGCTGGTGCTCGATGTGATGCTGCCCGACGGCGACGGGATGTCGCTGTGCGCGCAGATCCGCGCCGTCCAGCCCGGGCTGCCGGTGATCCTGCTGACCGCACGGTCGGAGGAGATCGACCGGATCGCGGGACTGACCGCCGGCGCCGACGACTACGTGGTCAAACCCTTCAGTCCGCGGGAGCTCGTGTTGCGGATCCAGTCAGTGCTACGCCGCTCCGCTCGACCTGCGCAGGCCTCAGGGCGGGTGCTCACCGACGGCGACCTCACCGTCGACCTGAGTTCCCGGCGGGCCACGCGCGACGGTGCCGACCTGCGACTGACGACCAGGGAGTTCGATCTACTGGCCTACCTGCTGGACCACCCGGGGGAGGCGTTGAGCCGCGACCAACTCCTCCAAGACGTCTGGGAGTGGAACTTCGGTGACAAGTCGACCGTCACGGTGCATGTGCGGAGACTGCGCGAAAAGGTCGAACCCGATCCTGCGGAGCCGTCGCGGTTGGTGACGGTGTGGGGCGTGGGCTATCGGTGGGAGCCGACATCGTGACAGGGCCTCTCGTGCTCTCGCTGGTGGCGGCCGTGGCCTTGGGCGCCCTGGCAACGGCGTGCCTTTTCGCGATCAGTCGACGGTCCATCCCCTGGGCCATCCGCCTGGCCCCGTTGGTGCCCGTTTCCAGCGTGGCCGCCGGTGTGGCCACCGCGAGCGAGACCATGCTGCTCAAACCCGACCAGGTCTTCGTGATCGCCGTGGTCCTGTTGGTGGCCACACCGATCGCGGTGGGCTTCGGGGCGCTGGTCGGCGGCCGGGTCGCCCATCTGCAGGCCCAAGCCGCGGAGCAGCAGCGGGATCGGGCGATCGAGGAGCGCCGCTCGGAGTTGATCGCGTGGCTCGGTCACGACCTGCGCACCCCACTGGCCCGGATGCGGGTGCTGACCGAGGCCCTCGAGGACGGCCTCGCCCCCGAGGACTACCCGACCCGCATGCTGCGGGAGGTCGACGCGCTGGGCCTCATCGTCGAAGACATCACGACCATGTCGCGGCTGCAGAGCCCGGCCACCCGTATGGTTCACGAGCCCGTGGATCTCGGCGACCTCGCCTCCGACCTCGTCGCGGGCAACCAGCCGCTGGCCCACCGGCTCGGCATCACCCTCGAAGGGACCGCCGACGGCCCGATCATCGTGCAAGGGGACACGAAGGAACTGGCCCGCGCCGTGAACAACCTCATCGTCAACGCCCTGCGGCACACGCGGCCCGACGGGTTCGTGGCGGTGTCCGTTGAGCACGACGGGCACGACGCGAGACTGTCCGTGCGCGATCAGTGCGGCGGGATACCCGAGGAGCAACTGCACCGCGTCTTCGACGCCGGATGGCGGGGCACCAGTGCCCGTACCCCCGGAGACGGCGGCGTGGGTCTCGGTCTGACGATCAGCCAGCGCGTGGTGCAGGGCCACGGCGGCACCATCGCAGTGCACAACGGCAGCGACGGTTGCACCTTCACGATCTCCATCCCGCTGGTCGGTCAGGTGCAACTGGCCGACTGATCAGGCCGACAGCCCCGCCCGCACGACGAACGCCGCCTCCGGACCCACCGCATGTTCGAGCAACCCGAGATACACCTGCTGGAACTGCTGGCCGTGGCCGGTGACGCCGGCGGTGTGCCACGTCACGTGATGGGCGTATTCATGCAGCACCACAACCTCGCGCATGGCCCAGCCCTTGCGACCGATGCCGTCGGGCAAAGCGATGACACCGTCCTCCCAGTGCGCCTTGGTGTGGCCCCGCCGCAACCGCACCTCGGGCGCCGGCACGTCCGGAAAGCCCCACGGTCGCTCCCGGACCGCCGCCAGATAGCGCCGCACACCCTCGAGGTCGCCGAAACGCCGTTCCACGGGCATCGTCAACGAGCTACCCATGAACTGCACGGTGCCGCCGTTGTCAAGCATGAACAGCAGGGTGTCCTCGGAGTCGTAGACACGACGGGTGTCGCTCACGAGGCCACGGCCGGGGGGCTGCCGCCGATCTCCCGGGCCGGTTCCAGCCTGGCCTTCGCGGCATCGGCCGTTGCGCGCTGCACAGCACGTCCCGAGGAGAAGCTGGCCCGGCTCCCACGCCAGGATCCCCGCGCCGTGGAATTCGCGGCGTAATAGTCACGCACCTCGATCTCCTTGCCACGAAGCACAAGCGCTGCACCGGTCTCCGACTCCGACGTGCGGTCGTAGTGCGCCTCGGCCGCCTTCCGAGCCTGCATCAGACGCTGCCCGATCACGCGCACGTACGTCGTGTAGTAGGTCTTCCGGGCCTTCTGCGCCGTCATCGCAGTACCGCCGTTCTCCAGGTCGCGTTCACCGGCCCAACTCCGGCCCCGGACGAAGGCGTCGGCCGCGCGGGCCATCTGATGCGACACGGAGTGCAGAAGCATCGTCGCGGCTTCAATGTCGCTGGGCAGCCCGAACCAGATGACGTAGGTGTTGTTGGAGGCGATGTTGGTCCGCAAGCTGTTCGCCTCGCCGATCGCCACCGACAGCAGGCACAGGTGACTGTTGATGTGCTGGCGCGGCAGACCGATGGTGACCTGCTCATGGGTGGGCTCTTCCCGGCGTTGCGACCGCTTGGAGTGTGCCCGTGCCTCCGCCAAAGAGATCGCGTGCAACGTCGCGAGTTCTTGCGCCTTGCCGAAGAAGGCCTCCGCCTCCGCTTCCGTCGCCGCGTTCTCGGCCTGGTTGAGCAGCTTGCTGAGCGTTTCGAGCATCGACGCACCTTCCCGATCGGTGCCTCCATCGTGCCCCAGGGGTGCGACGTCGCCACACCTGCTCGCCGAAGGTGTGGAAAGGGCCGATCGGCCTGTGGATCGACGAAGGTGACGCCGAATACGCTTGTGCGATGCGGGCTCCCAACCGGTACGAGAGCACACGCGCCACCCTGCGGCGCAGCCTCGCCGGTGGCGGCCGGGTAACCTGGGTCCACGAGCCCGGATCGCCGGTCGCGGTCACCTGCTGGCCGTTCTCACAGGTGCTCCACGCTTACGCGTTGTCCGATTCGGTTTCGGGACCCGCGCGGTTCCCGGGACTGGTCCGCGGCCTTGCCGCCTACCGGGATCCGCGCGGCGCCTACCGGGAGTCGATCGGGCGCGGCAAGCGCTATTACGACGACAACGCGTGGCTCGGCCTCGCGTTCCTGCAACGCCATGCATTCAGCACCGGTAGGGCGTCGCGACAGCGAGCCAGCGACATCGACGAGTTCGTACAGTCCGGCCTTGATCCGGCCACCGGCGGGATCCAGTGGGTGGAGGACGGGGACACGCAGAACGCCTGCTCTACCGGTGCCGGCGCGCTGCTCCACGGGCTGCTCGGCGGTCGCGTCGACGGCTCCCTGGACTTCCTCGCCGCGCTGCGCAACGGCGACGGCCTCGTTCAGGACCATGTACGTGCTGACGGCTCGATCGAGCCGGCGGTCTACTCCTACAACCAGGGCCTGCTCATCGCAGCGGCCTACCGAGGCGGCCACCCGGTGCTCGCCCGGGAGGCCTCCGAGGCCGGCAATGAGTACTTCACGGTGGAGCGTCTGTGGCAGCAGCCCGTTTGCTTCAACGCGGTGTACGCCAAAGCGCAACTGTTGGTCGGCCGCGGCGAGACCGTCCGCGAGTACGCGGCGATGCTGGATCAGGAAGGTCGCGACCACGCAGGGTGGTTCACGCTGGCGGGCAGGTACGACGACGGGTCGGTGCTGGACACCGCGGGTGCATTGCAGATGTTCATGCTGCTTGAGTTCCCGCACTTGATCGACCGCGTGGTCTAGGTGGGTGGCAGCGGTCGTCGGCGTGCCACTCCCGTTAGACCTTGTGCACTCCCGTTAGAGGTTCACGGCCGTATTCGACTAACGGATGGACGCGGGACTAACCGATGGACGCGGGCCACCCATTCACCGCTCCTCCCCCACGAAGCGCCTCGCTCCGGCCGCCCCTTCCACGACCGCGGGCATGCCGTGCTGGAACTCGGAGGCCAACGCCTGCGCCAGATCCAGATCGAGCCCCCGATAGACACCGGCCCGGTCGGCGAGCATCGCCGCCGGTGGGAACGCCGCGATCTGCCGCGCCAGCTCCAGCGCCGCCGCCAGTGCCTGCCCCGGCGGCACCACCCGGTCGGCCAGTCCGATCCGCAGGGCCTCGTCGGCGTGCACCTCCCGACCCGTGAGGATCAGGTCCAGAGCACGGCCCAGCCCCACGATGCGGGGCAGTCGCACAGTGCCACCGTCGATCAGCGGTACTCCCACCCGGCGGCAGAAGACACCGAGCACGGCATCGGACTCGACAACGCGCAGGTCCGCCCAACAGGCGAGCTCGAGTCCCCCCGCCACCGCGTACCCGCTGATCGCGGCGATCACCGGCTTCGACAGCACCATGCGGGAGGGTCCCATCGGCGCATCGCCGTCGGGCTGCAACCGGTTCGGTTCACCCCCCGCGATCGCCCGCAGATCCGCGCCCGCGCAGAACGTGCTGCCCGCCCCGGTCAGGACCGCGACCTTGCTTCCCGGGTCCGCCTCGAAGCCACGGAAGGCATCCGCGAGGGCCTGCGCCGTGGCCCGGTCCACAGCGTTGCGCACATGCGGCCGATCGATCGTGACCACTGTCGTTAGGCCATCTTGCGTAATCCTTACCGTCATGGCGCCCGATCGTATGACGTTCTGAGATGAGGATCACTGCGCATGGAGGTATTTGTCGGGCACCATGTATGAGTGAGCAAGAGTGGGGATGTGCCCCCGGAGTTCGAGTCGTGGATGCGCCCGGAGCCAGGTGAGCAACCGACGCAGCGCCTCGGCGCGCCCGAACCCCGGCAACCGGTGGGCGCCGGCGTGGGCTCCTCGCCGCGGCCCGTCGGGGCGCCGCCACGGCAGGTGCAGCCTCCGATCCCTCGCACGATCGCACCGTCTCGCAAGGGCCGCCGCCGTCATCGCAAATGGGGGGCCAAGCGGATCATCCTCTCCGCGGTCGCGGTCTTCACCGTGTACTTGCTCGCCGTGGCAACGGTCTTCGCCACATCGGTGTCGAAGACGGCAGCGTTGCCGGCCAGTGACGCGTCCTCGTGGGGACGCAACTACCTCATCGTGGGCAGTGACAGTCGCCAGGGCCTGACGAAGGCCCAGCAGAAGAAACTGCACACCGGGTCCACCGAAGGCCAGCGCACCGACACGATCATGATCATGCACGTCCCGCTCTTCGGGACCCCGACACTGGTGTCGATCCCACGCGACTCCTGGGTGGGCATTCCCGGCTACGGCCAGGGCAAGATCAACTCGGCGTTCGCCTACGGCGGCCCCGAACTGCTGACCACCACGGTCGAGCAGACCACCGGCTTGAAGATCGACAACTACGTCGAGATCGGATTCGCCGGGGTGGCGAACACCACCGATGCCCTCGGCGGTGTGAAGTTGTGCCCAACCCGCAAGTTCAACGACGTCAACAGTGGTCTGAAGGTGAAGAAGGGCTGCCAGACCATGGACGGCGCGGACGCCTTGGCGTACGTCCGGATGCGCTATGCGGACCCGCGCGGTGACCTCGGCCGTGTCGAGCGCCAACAGGAGTTCATCTCGTCGGTCGCCAAGCGCGCCATGAGCCCCCTCACCTGGATCTTCCCGTGGCGCTCGTTCGGAGCCGCCTCAGCAGCAGGCAACAGCCTGACCGTCGACAAGAACACCGGCATCGTCGATGAGATGCGACTGGCGGTGGCGATGGGGATGATCTCGATGGGGATGGGCCAGTCGACGACCGTACCCACGGTCGAGGGCACGTACTTCGTGGCCGGTCAGGACGCCGTGAAGTGGGACTCCCCCAAGGCGTTGGAGTTGTTCAACTCCATCGACTGATCCCGCTCGCGCGGGGGACAGTTAAGCCATGGACAACCGCAGAATCGGCGATCTCGACGTCTTCCCGCTCGGCTTGGGCTGCATGCAGTTGTCCGGCCGCAGGATGATCGACCGCCGCGAACAGGCGCTCGCCACGATCCACACAGCACTCGACGCCGGGATCACGCTGCTGGACACCGCGAACATCTACGCCCCGGATGCTGCGCGGATCGGACACAACGAGGAACTCGTGGCCGAGGCAGTTTCGTCGTACGCCGGGCGGCGGCCGGTGATCGCCACGAAGGGTGGCATCACGCGGGTCCCCGGCACCGACGCAGATGTGTGGGGCCGCGCCGGCACACCGGATGCCCTGCTGCGGGCGGCGGAGGCCTCGGCGACACGTTTGGCCGTCCCGAGTATCGACCTGTACTTCCTCCACCGCGCCGATCCGACGGTGCATTTCAACGATCAGATCGCCGGTCTGATGGCTGTCCAGAAGCGTGGCCTGGCCGCGCGGATCGGGCTGAGCAACGTGACCTCCCCGATGCTGCAGCGAGCCCTCGAGATCGCCGGTGGACCTGCCGACGGCGGTATCGTCGCCGTGCAGAACGAGCGTTCCCCGCGATATCGAGCCGACAGCGACGTCCTGGACATCTGCACAGAGCACGGCATCGCCTACCTGCCGTGGTCCCCCCTGACCGGGGCGGAGACGTTCGCCGACCATGCGCATGCCCGCGGCGTCAGCCCCCAACAGTTGACCTTGGCGTGGTTGCTCGCGCAGTCCCCAGTCGTCATCCCGATCCCTGGCAGCAGCCGGCCGCAGACGGTACTGGCCTCGGTGGAAGCGACCCGGATCAGCATGTCGGTCCGTGAGGTGGGGGAGCTGACCGCGCTGCCGGTCCAGCAGGCGTCGCTGTATCCGGACTCCGAACCCGGACCGCCGCTCTAGGCGAACGCTCAGGCGACCTGGCGATGCGCGCACAGCAGGCCGCCTGCGTCACAGTGGGCACATGCGTGCGTGGTGGGTGGCGATCCTCCTGCTGGCGGCATGCGGATCGGCACCGGCGGCGCCACCCGAGCCCCGCATCGATCCGCAGGTGAGCGCCCACGGGATCGCCTGGTCCGAACTGGGGACCGGCCGCCCCCTACTGCTGCTGAACGGCACCGGCTCACCGATGGCCGAATGGGATCCCGCGTTCCTCGCGGCGCTGGCGTCCGAGCGCCGGGTCATCGTCTTCGACTACCCGGGCCTCGGCGATTCGACGGCCCCGGCCCGCAGAACGTTCGCGGGCATGGCTGCCGCCACCTCCCAGCTGATGACTGACATCGGCGTGCCGCGCGCCGATGTCCTGGGCTGGTCCATGGGCGGGTTCGTGGTGCAGGAACTGCTGCGCAGGCATCCTGCGCGCGTGGACCGGGCCGTACTGGTCGGAACCAATCCGGGCGGTGACCGTGCCCGCCTTGGCCCGCGCTGGGTCCAGCGCGCCGACAGCGATCCGGATGCGGGACTCGCGACGTACCTTCGGACGAACTACCCCCACACACGATGTGCACAAGATCGTGGCCGAGCATTCCTGAACCGGCTCGACGAGGCGGTCGCGTCAGGTCGCTACCCGGAGCCCACCGTCCCGGCCGCCACGTACGACACGATGGTCGCGGCCGAGGACCCCTGGCTGCGATCGAACCGCAACGCCGCTGCACTGCGCACCGTGCAGTCGCCCGTGCTGGTGATGGTGGGGCGGCGCGATGTCATCACACCACCGGCCAACAGCCGGGCCCTGGCCGATCTGCTGCCGAAGGCGCAGTTGCTGCGGGTTCCGGCCGCTGGGCACTCGGTGCTCTTCCAAGCGCCACAGGAGAGCGCCACGGCGATCACCGCCTTCCTGGACGGCGCCCGAGCGTCGCTCACCTGGCCCTGCGCCTGAGAACTCTCACCTGGTTCTTACCTGCTTCACGTTGGGCTCTCGCGGGGACGTCGGACTCTGGTGACAACGACGAAAGGACCCACGTCATGAAGAAGATCGGCGCAGTCGCCGGAGCCAGCATCGCGGCGTTCGCCGTGGGCGCCACGCTCGCCGGAGGCCTGACCATCGCCACCGCGGACAGCAACTCGGATTCCACCCCGACCACCCCTGCCCAGGGCTACGGACCGGGCCAGATGGGTGGCCCGATGGGCCACCGCGGTCCCGGCGAGATCGTGACGGGCGAGGAAGCCCAGAAGGCCATCGACGCCGCGCTCGCCGTGGTACCAGGCACCGCGGACCACGTCCACAAGGACGCCAGCGGCAACTACCTTGTCATGGTTACGACCAGCGACAACACACACACCCTCGTCGTGCTCGACGCCAACTTCGCCCTCGTGGAGCAGAAAGACATGCCGGCCGGCGGTCCCGGCCACGGTCCTGGCACACCCGCCACCGATGAACAGACGCAGAAGGCCACTGACGCTGTGCTCGCGGAGTACCCGGCCGCCACGGTCCTGCACGTCTTCGTGCGCGACGGCGAGGGCTACGCGGTGCTGATGCGCACGGACAACGGCAAGAAGAAGGTCGTGCTGCTCGATGAGAACTACACGATCCAGTCCGTCGAGAACCCGCGCAAGCGGGGTCCCCACGGCAAGCGCGGGCATGGACCTCTCGGTCATGACGTGACCGGGCCCAACTTCAAGAAGGCCGAGGCGGCCGCGCTGGAGGAGTTCCCCGGCGGCACCGTCATGGACGTGCACAAGAAGGGCAAGAAGTTCTACGCCATGGTCAAGAAGGCGGATGACTCGATGGTGGTCGTCGTCATGAACGCCGACTTCAAGGTGACCGGCAAGAAGGCCATGGACTTCGGTCGTCACCAGCAGCCGACGGCGACGTCGACCGCCGCGTGACGGTCATGGGCGCGCCCTGTGTTGCATCCCCCGTTCCCGGGGCGCGCCCTGACCAACCGTCGATCTGGCTGCAGGCTGCGGCAGACTCGCAGCCATGAAGGTTCTCGTTGCCGATGACGACAGGGCGATCCGGCAGTCCCTCACGACGGCGCTCGAACTCAACGGCTACCAGGTCACTGCCTGCAAGGACGGCGTCGAGGCGCTGGCCGCGTTCCGTAGCGACCGCCCCGACGTCCTGGTACTCGATGTGATGATGCCCGGCGTGGACGGCCTCGGCGTGTGCCGGGTGCTGCGCGCCGAAGGCGACCGCACCCCCATCCTCATGCTCACGGCCCGCGTCGAGACCGCCGACCGCGTGGCGGGCCTCGACGCCGGTGCCGACGACTACGTCCCGAAGCCCTACGACATCGACGAGGTCCTGGCCCGCCTGCGCGCTCTCCTTCGACGCGCCGAGCAGACCCCCACTGGCGATGATCTCGTCGTCGGCGATGTGCGGCTGTCCCCCACATCGCGGCGGGTCTGGCGGGCCGACCACGAGATCGAGTTGTCCAAGACGGAGTTCGACCTACTGGAGTTGCTCATGATCAACTCCGGCATCGTCCTCGAGCACCACGTGATCTACGAGCGCATCTGGGGCTACGACTTCGGGCCGGACTCCAAGAACCTCGCGGTCTACGTCGGATACCTCCGCCGCAAGCTTGGACCACCGGAGGTGATCCGCACCATCCGCGGGGTGGGCTACACCATGCGGTCATCATGAGCCTGCGCACGAAACTGGCCATCTCCTTCGCGGGGATCGCCGCGCTCGTCGCGGCCCTGATGGGAGTGATCGGCTACACCGCCACGAACGAACAACTGCAACGCGCCACGGATCAGGCGCTGCTCAGCGGCGGGGGCCGTCCACAGGGCCCCGGTGGTGACGAGCGCCGTGACGAACGCGGGCAGGACGCCATCGCGGTGCTGTCACCCACCGGCGAGGTCGTGCGCAGCGACGGTGTCGTGCAGCTGCCGGTCAGTGACGCCGACCGCGCTGCAGCCGCTGCGCAACGCCCGAGCGTGGAGGCGCGGACCCAGTCCGTGGACGGCACCCCCTACCGCATCCTCACGATCTCACCCGGCGAAGGCAGGGGAGCGGTGATGGTGGCGCGGGACTGGTCGGAGGCCGCCTCAGTTCTGCGTCGTCTGGCAGCAGTGTTGGCCGTGTGCGCAGTGGCACTGACGGCGTTGGCTGCCGCCCTCGGGTGGTGGCTGGCCAACCGGATCACGAAGCGCCTCGTCCTGCTCACCGATACAGCCGAGCGCGTCAGTGCCACGGGGCAACTCGATGTCGAGGTGCCCGGCGCCGGCACCGACGAGGTGGGACGGCTCGCCGGGTCATTCAACACCATGCTCGGACGGCTGGGAGAGTCGCAGGCCGATCAGCAGCGACTGGTGCAGGACGCCGGGCACGAGTTGCGCACACCGCTGACATCACTGCGAACCAACATCAGTCTCCTGGAACGGTTCGAGGAGCTCGACCCCGACGTGCGCGCCCGGGTGCTCGCCGATCTGCGCGGAGAGTCCCGGGAACTGACGGGATTGGTCAACGAGGTGTTGGCGTTGGCTGGCGGCCAGGGCGCCAACGGCGAACCGGAACCGGTGCCCTTGGCCACGGTCGCCGAGTCGGTGGCTACCCGTGCACGCCGCCGGACCGAGCGACAGATCACCGTGGACGCGGACGCGTCCCAGATCGTCGCGCCACGAGCGGCCGTGGAGCGCGCGGTGTGGAACCTGGTCGACAACGCCGCCAAGTTCGACCCGAGCGGTGCGCCGATCGACATCCATGTCCACGAGGGCATCGTCGAGGTGATGGACCGCGGGCCGGGGGTGCCCGCCGAGGACGTGCCCCACCTGTTCGACCGCTTCTACCGTCCCGTCGCCTCCCGCAGCCTGCCAGGGTCCGGGCTCGGACTTGCCATCGTCAAAGACGTGGCCGAGGCCAACGGTGGCCGGGTCTATGTGGTCGCCCGGGAGGGCGGCGGATCCGTGTTCGGGATCGCGTGGCCCCCACTGGCGGACTGAGCCGACACGGAACCCCACCAACCACCTGCTCCTGTTGCGTTGTTGTGAGACACGCCGGCGTGTCATCCCCACAACGCAACAATGGCTCGACTCAGCGGTCCAACAGTGGCTGCCGGGGATCCCAGGTCGTGCCGTCACGGTCGTCCTTGCGCCGACGAGCGATGGCCGTCAGCGCCTCGAGCACGACCCGGTTGCCCAGCAGCGCCGTGATGTCGGCCTGGTCGTAGGGGGGTGACACCTCGACGACGTCCATCCCGAGCACCGGCAGTTCGTAACAGATACGACGGACCGCGTCGAGGAGTTGTCGACTACTGAGACCCCCCGGTTCCGGCGTCCCCGTACCGGGAGCGTGGCCCGGGTCGCAGACGTCGATGTCCACGCTCAAGAAGATCCCGTCGCACTCGTCGAGCGCGATCTCGAAGGCTTCCGTCAGGCACTCGTCGAGGCCCCGGGTCACGATCTCGGTCATCTCGAAGGAGCGCATACGCTGCTCGGCCATCCAATCCAGGATGTCCGGCGGTGGCCAGTACCCGCGCAGCCCGATCTGCAAGAAGCGGTCGCCCCGCGCGGCGCCCGACTCGATCAGGCGGCGCATCGGCTGACCGTGCCCGATGAGGGAACCGAACTCGATGTCACCGGTGTCCGCGTGGGCGTCGAAGTGGATGACACTGACCCTGCCCCACTTGTCCCCACCGCGGGCCACTCCCGTCACATCCGGCCAGGTCACGGTGTGATCACCGCCGAGGATCAGGGGGATGGCACCGGTCGTTGCCACCTTCTCCACCGCCGCCTCGAGGTCCGCACAGGACCGGGCCGCGTCGCCGGAGAACATCTCCACGTCGCCAACGTCCACGACGCGTAGGTCCTGCAGCCCGTCCACGCGCATCGCCAAGGACGGCCGAGAACCGTCATGTGCCAGGTAACACGTCTCCCGCAGTGCCTTGGGGCCGAACCTGGCCCCGGACCGGTACGACGTTCCGCCGTCGAACGGCGCCCCGAGGATGACCACGTCGGCATCGCGGTACGTGTCGGGGTCATCGAGATCGGCGGGGTCGACGCCGAGGAACGTGATGTCAGGACCGAACTGCGCGCCGTACCTCATGAACGCGAGGGTAGTCGCTGTGGGCGCTGCGAGACCCGTCGTGCGCCGTTGCCGGGAGTCGCGCGCTCGATGTTGCAGACTTGCCCGGTGAGCATCGACCCGTTCCTGACCCTCGGGGGACTGTTCGCAGGCACGGTGGTGGGACTCACCGGCCTCGGTGGGGCGGCGATCGTGACGCCGATGCTCCTGTTGCTGTTCAACGTCCCGGCACCGGTGGCGGTCTCCACCGACGTGGTCTCGGCTGCGGTCATGAAGCCCGTGGGCGCCGGCGTGCACATCAAGCGCCGCACGCCGTACTACCCCGTGGTGCTGTGGCTCTCGCTCGGGTCAGTGCCGGGGGTGCTGCTCGGGACGTGGCTCTTCTCGGTGATCGTCGGGGAGGAAGGCGGCGACGCCACCCTGCGGCGCTTGATCGGTGTCGTGCTGCTGGTCGCTGTGGTCGTGACGCTGCTGCGGCTGCGCCTGCGCAAATACACCGAGGAGCACGGTGACCAGCCGCTGACGTTCTCGCGCGGGAAGCTTGCCCTGGCCTCGGCGGTGGGCTTGTTCGTCGGCACGTTGGTGGGGCTCACGAGCGTGGGCTCAGGGACGCTGATCGCTGCGAGCCTCATGATCCTGTTCCCGGCCATGCTGCCGAGCCGCCTCGTGGGCACCGACCTGGTGCAGGCGGTACCCATGCTCGTCGTCGGGGCCATCGCGCATGCCGGACTCGGCGAGATCGACCCCACTGTCCTCTTCTCGCTGCTGCTCGGCCAGATCCCCGGGGTGTTCATCGGAGCGCGCATCTCCAGCCGGTACAACGGCCAGGAACTGCGGTGGCTGCTGCTGGTGCTCGTCGGCTCCGCGGGACTGGCGCTGCTCGGAGCACCGTCCTGGCTGGCCACCTCCATCACGATCGGAGGGGTCCTGCTGCTCGGGATTCCGATCATCGTGCGCACTGTGCGCCACAGGCACGAGCACGTGGACGTCTGACCGGCCGTAGGCTTGCGCCATGGAGCCCGAGATCACCGCACCGGTGGACCTGTGCCTGCCGGACGGCACCCTCAACCGCGATGCCGTCGGGTGGACGCGACACCCGCTGCACCGTGCGAACCTACGTGGATGGGGCCGCTCGAAGCGCTGGGAGTACTGGTGCGTGCAGGCCCCCGATTGGGCCCTCTCGGTGACCATCAGCCACATCGACTACCTCGCTCTGCACCAGGTCTGGTTCGTCGACTTCACCACTGGCGAGCAGATCGACACGGGGGCCATAGTGCCCCTTGCCCGCGGACCCGTACTGCCCGACCGCAGTGGTGGCGGTCCGGCCCGAACTCGGACGAAGAAGCTCGCGATCGACCTGGTGCCGAACACCCAAGGGGTGCGCCTGGTCGCGCGCACCGATCGCGTCGATGCGGATGTGCAGATCACACGGCCGGCCGGTCACGAGTCGATGGCTGTGGTCATCCCGTGGAGCGACAAGCGGTTCCAGTACACCGAGAAGGACAACACCCTGCCGGCCAGCGGCACGGTCGTCGTCGATGGGCGTGACTACCCGCTGCCGGATGGGCAGACCTGGGCTGTGCTCGACCACGGGCGGGGAAAGTGGCCCTACGACACGACCTGGAACTGGGCGTCGGCTTCGGGCGCTGTCGGTGACCACGTGATCGGCCTGCAGTTCGGCGGGAAATGGACCGTCGGCACCGGCATGACTGAGAACGCGCTGTGCATCGACGGCCGGGTCAGCAAGATCAGCCAGGAACTCGAGTGGACCTACGGGCCGTGGCTGGAGCCCTGGACCGTCCGCGGGGATGACGTCGATGTCACCTTCCACCCGCGGTTCGAACGGGCCACGAAGACCAACGTGGGTGTCATCTTCACGGAGGTGCACCAGTGCTTCGGGCATTGGACGGGAACGGTGCGCGCTGAAGGCGTCGAGTACGCCGTCGACGGGATCCGGGGCTTCGCCGAACAGGCGCAGATGCGCTGGTGATCCGCCTTCCGGCGAGGGGGTTCTGCGGTTCCGGTTAGAGGTTCTGCACTCCGGTTAGAGGTTTGCGGCCGTATTTGACTAACGGATGGACGTGGGACTAACCGCTGGACGCGGGACTAACCGATGCTCCGGGGACGATCCAGCCTTTCCACCTCGGCCATGACTTCGGCGTCCGACACCTGATGGAAGTCGCGGTAGAACTCCCCGACCGCGTAGAAGTGCTGCGGGCTGAGCAGGCAGACGACGTCATCGACCTCCGGCCGCAACGACGCGAGGGTCTCCGGCGGCGCCACCGGAACAGCCAGGACCACTCGCCCCGGCCCACGCCGCCTCACGGCTTGCAGCGCCACCCGCATCGTGGCACCGGTCGCGATGCCGTCATCGACGACGACGGCGGTGCGGGCGTGCAGGTCCACCGGCGCCCGCCCGGCGAGGTACTGTTCGCGGCGCTGCTGGATCGTCAGCAGTTCCTGTTCGGCGAGGGCACGCACTTGTTCCTCGCTCATCCCGGCAGCCGCAAGCACCGATGGATTCACGACGATGTGTGGGTCGTCGCCGTTCACCACCGCTCCCGCCGCCACCTCTTCGTGGCCCGGCACCCCGATCTTGCGGGCCATGACAAGGTCCAACGGAGCGTGCAGCGCCACCGCAATGGGCACCGCCACCGGCACCCCACCACGCGGCAGGGCCAGCACCACGGGGTCGGCGGGCCGGAGTGCGGCGAGCCGGGCCGCGAGCTGTTCGCCGGCCTCGGTACGGGTGGCGAACGTCATGGTTCCCGGGTCACCAGACCCGCCGACGATGCGATCACGGCCACGATCAGGACAAAGGCGTTGTTAAGGGCGGCATACGTGGCGCTGAAGGTCACCACGTCGACCTGGAAGATCGCACCCATCACGAACACCACCCCCAAGGTGGCCCGGTTGTCGAGGCCTGCAACGCGGACCGCGACCCATGCGGCCAGCACGACGAAAGCGACACACCCCGCCAGCCCGAGCCAACCACCGACTGCCAGCGCTTCCAGGAACTGCTGGTGGGCGTGATCGGCGTAGTTCGGAGAGGAAGGCTTCGGACCGATGCCGAAAGGTGTCCAGACCGCGACGTTGCCCAGGTAGTCCTGCCACAGGTCAAAGCGCCAGGTCGTTGTGCCGTCCGTGATCGGCGTGGTCGCCAGCCAACCCGACAGCCCGAGTGGCAACAGGATGAGCGCGAAGAGCCCCGCCAACGTCCAGCCGAACGCGCGCCGGAGGCGCTCGACGGGGATGAGTGTCACAAGCAGACCGATGGCGACGGCGAGCATCCCCGTTCGGCTGAAACTCCACAGCGTCGCACCCACCAGTCCGACCGCCACGACCCAGGTCCACTTACCTGGCACGGCTCTGAGCAGGAAAACGAGTAGCACCGCACACGTCAAGCCGACGTACACCCGTCCGGGTGTGACTCCGTTGAGGCTCTCGACCTGGCTCACCTGCAAGCCCAGCACAGAGAGCCACCGCTCGTAGCGCGGATCCGCGATCAGAACCAACGGCCACCCGAAGAGCAGGTCGCTGACGCCCGCAAGGAGACTTCCCCAGCCGAAGAACCAGCCGAGTCCGAACATCAACTTCTTCAGCACCTCGAAGGGGATGAGTGCACCTGCAGCGGCAACACCGATGCTCGCGGCCGCGACGTACCAGAACCGGGAGTCGCGCATGGTGCCGTGCACCAGCATCGACACCGCGGTGGCGCCTATCCAGACGCCAACAGTGCCGATCAGAGCCCACTGGTGCCCGGAGATCCGCCCGGACAGGGCCCCGATCGCGATGACGACCAGGCCTATCCAGGCAAGGAACGCGAGGCCGCCGGCACCTGGGAGCCGCCCTTCGGCCCGAACCCAGCCGTCGAGTGCGGGCGCCGGAGTACCCCAAGCCACCAGGACGGAATTGAACGTCACCAAAAGAGCCAGCAGCAGGTAGCCGACACCGACGCGGGGCAGCCACTTCGCGCCGCGTCCGGCAGCGCCCACGTCCGGGGAAGCGATTGTCAACTGGCTCATCGGCGCCTCAGCCCGGGGTTGCGAACCGCTGCCCGGATGAAGCGCGGGTTCCCCCAGAGATAGCGCTTCGTCAGGCGTCGCGGTTCGCTGGCGAGGCGGTAGAACCACTCGGTTCCGGTGCGCCGCATCCACACCGGTGCCTGCGGTTTCGTCCCGGCCAGGAAGTCGAAGGCCGCGCCGACCGCCATCGCGACGACCGGCAATTCCTCAGCCAGTCGCGCAACCTCCCAATCTTGCTTGGGGGTGCCGAGGCCGACCCAGGCGATCTGAGCTCCGGACGCCCGGATCCTCCGATCCTGTGCCCGACGCTCGGCGGCGGTCAATTCCCGGAACGGGGGAGACTCACCCCCCACCACTACCGCGGTCGGGAAGCGACGGGCGATCACCTGCTGCAGCGCGTCCAAGGTCCGCTCGTCCCCACCGAGCAGGTAGTGCCGCAGACCGGTGTCGCGTGCAAGTACCGCCTCCATGACATCCGGGCCGTAAACGCGGGGCCACTGATCGCTCGTGCGCCGGTACGCCCTGCGACCGATCCAGGCCACCGGCATGCCGTCGGTGAGGTTCAGCGCATCCGACGCATCGAACAGCGCTGCATAGGCGGGGTCGGCGTCAGCCAGCGCGATCGTGTAGGCGTTGGCGAAGTGCACCGCGGTCGGGCGCCCGGTCTGCGCACGGCGCACCACCTCGTCCACAGCCTCGTCGAAGGGCAACGCAGCGAGCGGGATCCGGCCGATCCCGAAGGTTGTCACCGCTGCTCCCATCGCACGCTCCACCGTACCCACAGCCACCCCCATCGGGGTCAGATCCCGCCGCGAAACGTCATCGGCACTCAGCCACTAGCCTGACCCTCATGAAGCCGACCATCGCCGTGCTGGGTCTGGGCTATGTCGGCCTGCCCCTGGCTGTGGAGTTCGCGCGGCACTTCCCAGTTCTGGGATTCGACATCGACTGTGAGCGCGTCGATGAGCTGACACGCGGCACGGACCGGACACGGGAGGTTGCTGGGGAGGATCTCGGCGGCGTGCGATTCACGTGCGACCCCGAGGACCTACATCCCGCGAACGTCTATATCGTGGCCGTCCCCACACCGGTCGACGCCCACAAGCGTCCCGACCTGCGACCGCTGCTGGAGGCCTCCCGAATCGTGGGCGAGTCGCTGCGCCCGGGTGACCTCGTGATCTATGAATCGACCGTCTACCCCGGATGCACGGAGGAGGACTGCATCCCCCCGCTCGAACAGGTCTCAGGGTTGCGGCTGCACACGGACTTCGCCGTGGGGTATTCGCCGGAGCGCATCAACCCTGGAGACCGCCAACGCAAACTGCCGGACGTGACGAAGATCGTCAGCGGATCCAGCCCAGAGACGACGGAACGGGTCGCCGAACTCTACGAACGGATCATCACCGCCGGCGTCCACCGCGCACCCTCCATCCGGGTGGCGGAGGCGGCGAAAGTCATCGAGAACACCCAGCGCGACGTGAACATCGCCTTGGTGAACGAACTCGCCATCCTGTTCAACGAGCTCGGGCTGAACACCTCTGACGTCCTGGAGGCGGCCGGCACGAAGTGGAACTTCCTGCCTTTCCGGCCAGGTCTTGTGGGCGGGCACTGCATCGGGGTCGACCCGTACTACCTGACCCACAAGGCGATGGAAGTGGGTCACTACCCCGAGGTGATCCTGGCGGGGCGCAGGATCAACGATTCGATGGGCTCGTACGTCGCGGACCAGTTGGTCCTGTTGATG
Organism: Actinomycetota bacterium; assembly: GCA_020636995.1. GTDB lineage: Bacteria > Actinomycetota > Actinomycetes > S36-B12 > UBA10799 > JADKAV01. The sequence goes on from JACJWU010000003.1 coordinate 153,941, forward strand.
ACGCGGAAGGGCCTGCGGGTCGGGGGCGCACACATCCTCGTGCTGGGACTAACGTTCAAGGAGAACTGCCCGGACACCAAGAACACCCGCGTCGTCGACGTGGTCGGCAGACTGCGGGAGTACGGCGCAGTCGTGGAGGTAGCGGACCCGTGGGTGGGCGCGGAGCAGGCCAAGGAACTCGGAGTGGATCTCGTCGATCTGGACTCGGTCTGGGGTCGCGAGTACCAGGCGGCGATGCTCGCAGTGGCGCACGACCAGTTCGCAGGGGTCGGACCAGCGCTCAGAGACCTGGTGGGGACCGAGGGCGTACTCTACGACGTCAAGGGGATGCTGGGGTCGGAGGCTGACGGGACGCTGTGAACCACTCGCAAGTCGCAGCCACACCGTCACGCAGCCCGATCCGGGGAGCCCACCCGAGGCCCTTCAGCCGGGAGACGTCGAGCAGTTTCCTCGGGGTCCCGTCCGGCTTGCTGGTGTCCCACTCGACACGGCCGTCGAATCCGACGACCTCCGCTACCAAGGCTGCAAGTTCCCGGATGCTGATGTCCTCGCCGGTACCAATGTTGACGTGCTGATCGCCATCGTAGTGCTCGATGAGATGCAGGATCGCCGAGGCGGCATCGTCGCTGTGCAGGAACTCCCGGCGGGGAGTGCCGGTGCCCCAAAGAGTCACGACGTCGTCGGCGTCGTGAAACTTGCGGATCATGGCAGGCAGGACGTGGCTGGAGTTGAGGTCGAAGTTGTCCCCGGGTCCGTAGAGATTCGTGGGCATTACCGAGATCCAGCGCCTGTTGTACTGCTCCCGGTACGAATTCACCGCCTCGATCCCCGCGATCTTGGCTATGGCATAGGCCTGATTGGTCGGCTCCAGCGGTCCGGTGAGCAATGCGGACTCCGGGATCGGCTGCGGTGCGAGTTTCGGGTAGATGCAGCTCGAGCCCAGGAACACGACCCGCTCCACGTCGGCGGCGTGCGCGGCTTCGAAGAGGTTGGTCTGGATGCGCAGGTTGTCGTTGAGGAAGTCCACGGGGTGCGTGGCGTTGGCCATGATCCCGCCGACCAGGGCAGCCGCCATCACCATGACCTGTGGGCGGGCTGACAGGACAGCGTCGAAAGCGGCGTCACGGTTCCGCAGGTCGACCTCGGCCGAGGACCAGCCCACCGTCTCGATCTCGCGCTCAAGCAGGGCCCGCCAGACCGCAGAGCCGACGAGGCCGCGATGGCCCGCCACATAGACGAGGGAGTCACTGAGCACGTTCTGACGATAACGTTGGCCGCAATGAAGACGGCTTTCATCACGGGAATCACCGGGCAGGACGGGTCCTACCTGGCCGAGTTGCTGTTGGACAAGGGCTACACCGTCCACGGCCTGATCCGTCGCGCCTCGACCTTCAACACCCACCGGATCGATCACCTGTACCAGGATCCGCACGATCCGGAGGCACGCCTGTTCCTCCACTACGGAGACCTGACGGACTCGTCGCGCCTGACCACACTGCTGGAGAAGGTCGGGCCGGACGAGGTGTACCACCTGGCAGCGCAATCCCACGTGCGGGTCTCGTTCGACGAGCCCGAGTACACCGGGGATGTGACCGGTCTGGGCACCACGCGCATCCTCGAGGCCATCCGCGCGGCCCAGGTGCCGGTCAAGTTCTACCAGGCTTCGAGCTCGGAGATGTTCGGGAGTACACCGCCGCCGCAGTCCGAGTCCAGCCCGCTGCAACCGCGCAGTCCCTACGCGGCGGCGAAGGTGTACTCGTACTGGACCGCCCGCAACTACCGCGAGGCCTACGGGATGTTCTCGGTCAACGGAATCCTGTTCAACCACGAATCCCCCCGCCGGGGTGAGACCTTCGTGAGCCGGAAGATCTCGATGGCCGCCGCCCGGATCGCCGCCGGGGAGCAGCAACACCTCTACCTGGGCAATCTCGATGCCCGGCGGGACTGGGGGTATGCGAAGGAGTACGTGGAGGCGATGTGGCTGATGCTGCAGGCCGACGAACCTGCCGACTACGTGGTCGCGACGGGGACCGCGTATTCGGTGCGGGACTTCCTCGGCTTCGCGTTCGGTCACGTGGGGCTCGATTGGGAGAAGTACGTGCGTTTCGATGAGCGCTACCTGCGGCCCACCGAGGTGGATGAGTTGGTCGGCGACCCCAGCAAGGTGCAGGAGAAGCTCGGGTGGAAGGCGCAGACGATGGTGCCGGAGCTGGCGCGGTTGATGGTGGATGCAGACATGGAATTGCTGCGATGATCATGCTCAGCGGGCGGGGGCTGCGATCCTCGGTTCGCCGCGCTTACGCGAGGTGCAAGCCCGCGGCCTGGCGCACCACCCAGGAGGCCTATCTCCTTGCCGGACATGATGACCTGCTGATCGAGAACCTGGGCCTGTCCACCGACTCCGTCGTGATTGAGGTTGGGGGGTATCAGGGCGCCTACGTCGCCGCCATCATCGAACGCTACGGGTGCACCGTCCACGTCTTCGAACCGGTGGACGACTTCTATGCGCAGTTGTGCCAACGGTTCGGGACGGACCCCCGCATCAGACTGCATCCCTACGGTCTGGCTGCCGTGGACGCGAAAACAACCTTCCAGTTGGCCGCTGACGCCACGGGCGGGAGCAGTTCCGGCGGCCGCACCGTTCCTGTGCAACTGCGCGCGGTCGCGACCGTCATCAACGAGCTGCCCCCCAGCGTGGACGTGATGACGATCAATATCGAGGGTGCGGAGTACGAGGTGCTGCGCGCCATGGCAGAGGCGGGCATCCTGTCCCGTGTGCAACGGCTTCATGTCCAGTTCCATGACGTGGGGACCTCGACATCAACCTCGTTGGAGGAATGCCGCGCACTCCTGTCAGCCACCCACCAACAGGCATGGTGCTTCGACATGGTGTGGGAGTGCTGGCAGCGGACGCCCGATGCCCCTCTACGCGAAATAGGGGCGAAGTCTGTCGTCGGACAGGACGACCTCTAACACCAGATCGGAGTACTCCTGCCGAAAGGTAGACCGTTGGAGCTCGTAGTCCGGGTCGCTCGAGACCACTTGCGGATCATGCACCGTCCGCTCGCTCACATGGCCGCGGGTGACCTCTGCCTTCACGGACTCGAAACGGGAAGGGTCCCAGTCGACATGCAGGAATTCCACGACGACGTGCAGGGCGGCCGGCAGATCCTCGTACCGGACTACGGCCTTCCGGTGGGTGAAGTCCTCCTGCAGCAGCCACTTCCGAAGGTGTGACGCGTACCTGTCCGACCAAAGGCGCACCTGGTCGTCACCCGAAGCCTGCGCGTACTTGAGCATGCTGTACACCGTCTCGACAGGATCCCGGTAAAGGTAGATGACGTTCGAGGCGGAGAAGTCGAGATCCACGTCATGGATGTGCATGAACAAGTAGTCGGTGTTGTCGTGCGGGTAGAAGGCGCGAACGAGAGTCGGGCGCTGGGCGTACTGTTCGCACATCATCCGAAGCCAGTGACTACCGGTTCGCGGAAAGCTCACGAGGTAGACGGCGTCGGAGCGGCGGCGATAGGCGTTGATCGCTCGTTTCGAGGCCAGGCGGGAGGGGCCAGGTTCCCTGAGCCGGGAGAACATGATGCAGAACACTAGCATTCGCTACGGTCGACGAGTGCTCCCCTCGGTGCTGCTCATCAGCAACCAAACGAGCACCGCGCGCTGCCCAGGGGTGGTGGCGGCGCTGCAGGAACTGTCCGCCTCGTCCGAGATCGGCGACGTGAGCGTCATACATGCAGGCGTAGGTCGTGAGCCGGCTGGCATCCGCGCCGAGAGAGTGGTGCGGGAAGTCCGCGCGTCCAGCGCCGACATCCTGCTCGTGTTATCCCTGAAGGATGCTGTGTCGGACATGCCCGGCATGGCGCGGGCCATCGCCGGGCGCCCGGTTCTCTATTGGGAGGGGGACCCGTGGGGCCGTGGGAAGAGAGTCTCCGATGCGATGCACGCGTGGATGGAACTGAGCGCGATCGTCTTCAGTGTGGGGGGCGAGCCGCAGTCCGGACTGCTGCGGCGGGTGGGAGCAGGTGACGTCCGCCTGATCGTCCACACGTACGACCATGTCCTCTTCGCCGAGGCCGAGAGGAGTTTCGACTGGGGCGCTCCCTCAGCAAGCGCCGGTTTCGTCGGCAGCAACCTGATGCGCGCACCACTCATCAGCGGATTACCGGGGTCCTGGCAGCGGTTCACGCTCGTGCGGCGTGTGCGAAACTCCCTACCCGGCTTCGCAGTGGCAGGTCCCGGTTGGCCCCCGGGCTGGTCGCAGGGTGCCATCCCGTTCGCCGACCAGGTCCCCTTTCTGCGCTCGTGTCGGCTATTGACGAACTGGGATCATTACCCCGCCACGCGCGACTACACCAGTGACCGACTTGCAATCACGATGATCGCCGGACGAGCGCAGGTGTCCACCTTGCACCCTGGGATGGCGTGGATCCCCGCTGAGGACCAAGGCGTATTCACGGAGGCTACCGTCACTGCCGCCGTCGATAGGACGATTGAACTCGCCGCGCTGCCGGACGCGACTCTGCGCGACCTGGGCGAGAGCGCACATGCCTGGGCCAGGTTCCGGATGAGCCACCGCAACGCCTACCGATACATGCTGTCGTCCCTGGTCGATTCGGTGGCAGCCCCGACCCAGGAACCCTGGAACAGGCTACCCACGCCATGAAGCGCTCAGTCGTGCTGCTCATGGGCCGGTTGGGGAATCAACTCTTCCAATACTCCTTCGCCCGTTGGCTTGAGACTCAGGGACATCAGGTGCGCTTCGATGTCTCTTCGGTCCGTCGCGAAGGCGTGGCCGACCCCTTGCAGGCCGCCGTCACCGCCTCGTGTATCCGCACGAGCCGGTTCTGGCCCACCCCACTGGGCCGGTTCGGTGAAGTGGCCTCGTTGATGCGCAGAGGTCTCGGTCCCGGGGACGTCGTTCTGGACACCAGCACCACCGGAGCGCGATCGACCGGTTCCCCACTGCGCGGGGCATGGTGGGCCGGTTACTGGCAGCAGGAGCGTTTTGCGCGTGTGGCCAGGGACGAACTGGGCAGAATGTGCGCGGTTCCGGACGAGCCACGGGCAGAAATCGCCGTCCATGTTCGCCGTGGCGACTTCGTGGACCTGACCATCTCACAAGACTCGCAGTGGTACGCGCGAGCCGTGAGGGAAGCGTCCCGGCGGATGCCGGGGGCGCCGGTACGTGTCGTCAGCGATGACCCGCAGTGGTGCCAGCAGGAACTGAACCTGCCGGATGTCCAGTACACAAAGGATGCCTCCGTGATGGATGACTTCCGCACCCTGGCGCAATCACGCCTCGTCGTGGCTTCCGCCAGCACGTTCTCATGGTGGGCCTGTTACCTCGGCCAGCGGTCCTGCATCCATCCGCCCGACCCGGAACGCGCTGATCTCTGGAACGCTGTAAACGGGACCGTACTCGATTAGTCCCGCGCCAGCAGACGGTCCAATGCCGGCAGTCGGCGACGGGCCGCATATAGGCACCCTAGGTAGGCGACGGCGACGAGAGCGCACGCGGTGAGGGTGATGACGCGACCGGATCCGGCGATCAGCAGCCCCGGCAGGCACAGGGCTAGAGCAAGCACGAATGCAGTCGTCAGCAGCCTCCCAACGCGCCTACCCTGCAGAAGATCACGCCGGGCCGCAGTGATCAGGGTGACGAGCAGCCCCAACAGGGCCGACGCAACCATCCCCACACCCAGCCACAGCCAATTCCCGGTCAGGGCCACCCCCAAGGCCGCAGCTGCGAGAGCGGCGATCCGCCAGGCCTGAACCGTCCACAGGACTGGGAAGTTGTCGGTCGCCTCCAGTGCGGTGAAGAGGACCACGTTCACAGCGACGATGCATGCAGACACCCACAGCCACGCCGCCATCTGTCCGGACAAGGACCAACCCGGCCCCAGGATCAAGGAAACGGCCGCGGGTACAGCAGGCAGGAAGGCCCCTGCCGTGGGCAACACCACGAATGCCGAGGCGACAACCATGTCGCTCCACAGCAGGTTCCGCTGCCGTGAACCCTCCCGCTCGCCTCGCATCACTGAGAAGAAGATCGTCGTCCAGGCACTGGTCGCCGACTCCACAGGTACCTGGGTCAGGCTGGTCGCCCTGTTCCAACTCCCCAGGGCACTCGGGCCGACCGATCTGGCAAGAACCACCAACGGCACAGTTGTGGCAACGTACGTCAGGGCCGAATTGGTTGATGAGCGAAGGCTGAACACCACCTCACGTCTGGCGCCGGACACCCTCAAGGCAGGCATCGCCTGGCCCTGCAGCAACGCCACGCCCAGTACGAGGGAGACGACCTGAACGGTGATGGGCATGACGACCAGCGACACCGCCGCACCGCTCTGCACGGCCATCACCCCGACGACGATGCCGGTGACCGTTGCTGTCGCCGTCACGAGGTTGTAGGCGGTTATCCGCCGCCGCCGGCGCAGTACGCCGAGCAGCACGCCGGCATAAGCCGATACGGGAAGAGTGAAGGCCAGCCACCGGATCATCGATGCAGATTGAGGTACGCCCCACAGCATGGCGATGGGCCCGGCGAGCAGCATCACCACCAACATGAGTGCCGTGGCGATGAGTAGCGAAGCAGAAATGAGGGCGCGGCCCTGGTGGGGATCTTCGTCCAGACTGCGGGCAGATGCCTTCGTGGCGCCGCTGACCGCGAAGAGAGCGGCGATCGCGATGGTGGACATTGCCGCGGCATACGCGCCGAAGACCGCGGCGGGGAATGTGCGTGCGGTCACGCCCGCGTACACAAGTTGAAGCAGCATGCCCATCACCTGCACACCCCACACGGCGGCCACACCGGTGAGCAGGCCCCCGCGAGCGCTCCTGGAGGCGACAGTTCGCTTTTCCGGATCAGACACCCAGCCACCCCCGAACACCGGCAGCGAAGCGATCGGCCATCTCTTGGACCCCGTATCGGGTGGCGTCGGCCCGACAAGCCGCACTCATCGTCGCCAGGCGGTCATGGTCGTGAAGCAAGGTGACGAGGTCGCGGGCGAAAGCGGAAGGCGAGGTCTGCCGGGGCACGAACACGCTCTGTCGCACGCGGTCGAGGTAGTCGGCCTCGGGACCATGCCCGCAGTTCTCGCGCGTCACCACCGGACGTCCGGCCGCCAGTGCGTCCACGGCCACCAGGCCGACGGCGGAGGGCATCGCGATGACATCGCACGACGCGAGTACGAGCGCCTTGTCCCGACCTGTCATCCGCCCAACCGGCACAACGGGGATGCCTTCCGTACGTGCCTGCCGGACCTTTGCGGCTGATGGACCCTCTCCTGCGACCACCCAGCGGAAGTCCTCGTCGAGGCGTCCCGCGGCAGCAGCGGCCCGGAGGAGATAGTCAACCCCTTTAGCCTCATCAAGACCTCCTACGAACAGGGCCGTTCTCCCCTGTGTCAGCCCCTGCCGGGCCCGGAACTCCTCAACATCGCTGGCGTCCAGTTCGTGGAGATGGCGAAGAAGTGACCGCGTATCGATACTGTTGTTCACCACGGTGACGCGCTGGGCAGGAAAGCCCGCCCTCGTCACCGCCTCGGCGACAGGCTGAGTGTAGGCGAAGAACCAGTCGGCACGACGCAACAGCAGACTCGTGTCCCAGCCGAGGTTCGCATGCCCCCACACCGCCAGCGGGCCACGGGTCACGACCATGGGCCAGGTCTCAAGATTCTTGGCCGCGAACTCGGTGATCACCGCATCCGGACGCGAGCCGCGGTGGGGCATGGGTCGCCATCGGAGGCGATCACCTGTCAGTCGTCCCAAGCGGTCGGGCATGGCGATGGTCGCGACGGAGGTTCCCACCGCGTCGCCGCGTTCGGTGGTGTCACGCCCGAGGCCCAGCACGAGGTTCACTCCTAGTGCCCGCAGACGGGTGTCCAGTTCCTCGAAGAACGGGGCCCGGTACTCCGGTATGTATGACTGCACGACCAGCAGCGTGGTCATCGGGTCCATCCCACGCGCCGACTCAGTTGGCTGACCTGACCAGTGGCAAACCACCACGGCCAACGCCAGTCGCCGTGCCTGCGCAGGAACTTCATCTGCGCGCGCCAGGGCAGACCCTTGGGTGAGTTGAGGTCGGCCCAAGCCCGGGGCAACGACATCCGCTGCTTGACACGCGGTCCCACGTCACAGACCCCGACGAAACCCGGGATCTGCAGAATGTGGATTCCCTGACCACGTGCTCGCAGACCGTAGTCCGTGTCAGCGTAGGCATGCGGGTAAGCGCCGTCGATCGGACCGACCACCTCCCTGACTGCGGCCGGCACGAGGACCGCATTGCCCTCGAAGGTGTCACACTCGAGCATGGTCCGCGGGGTCAGCAGCGGCCCCAGTCGCAGGGGATGGGGGCCGAGGCGACGACGGCCCCCGTAGGTGATCTCCTCGACATCGCTGGCCCGTGTGGCTCCGACAGCGATGGCACCGGGGTGTGCCCTCACCACAGCCATCAGCCGCGCCACCGCATCCTCGTAGAGCCGGGTATCGTCGTTGAGCCAGAGGTACGCGTATGGCTGGGTCCTGGCCGCCGCAGTGTCCGCGACCGACATCCCCCGCGCCCAGAAATAGTTGCCGTCGCCGTGAATCACAGTCACGGAGGGGAACTCTTTCGCCAGCGCCTCGGCGGTACCGTCTGTGGAGCCGTCGTCGACGAGGAAGACCCCCAGATCGAAGTCGCTGCCGCGGCCGGTCTGGCCGTCCAGCAGGCGCAGGCAGTCCAGCGTCGTCTCACGACGGTTGTGGACGGTCATCAGTACCGCCACTCGCTGCCTCGGCACGAGGTCATGCTAAGCGCTGTCCGCCTCTGCACCGCGGGTCTCGCCCCATCGGCAGTCAGGGCATGGCCGGTCGTGCCCCCGGCGATGGAGTGCCGTTAGCCTCAAGAACACCTGGTGCAGAGGGGTAAGCGTGTGCGGCATCGTCGGACGGGTCGACTTCGACGGTACAGATCTGTCCCAACTCGATCTGTCTGCCGCTCTGACGTCGTTGCGCGCTCGAGGACCCGATGCACAGGGCACGTGGCGCCGACAGTGGGCGGCGCTGGGTCACACACGGTTGGCCATCGTCGATCTTGACGAACGCTCCAACCAGCCCTTCATCAGCGCCGACGGCAACTACGTCCTGACGTACAACGGCGAGATCTACAACCATCCGGAACTACGCCGCCAACTCCAGCAGCATTGGCGGTTCTCGACGTCCGGGGACACCGAAGTTGTACTCGCGGCACTGGTCACATGGGGGACTGAAGCATTCTCTCGGTTCAACGGCATGTGGGCCCTGGCGTTGGTGGACGTGGCGCGACGACGACTCCTCTTGGCTCGGGATCGCTTTGGCGTCAAACCCCTGTACGTCGCGGCGGAGACTTCTGGTGGGTTCGTCTTCGGGTCGACCGTCACGGCCCTCCAGACCCTGATGGACACCCCGCTGCGCCCAGACATGCAACACCTGAGCCGTTACCTCGTCACCGCAGCCTCCCACCTCGATTCGTCCACGTTCTACGAGGGCGTACGGGAACTCAATCCGGGAACTTGGCTGCAGGTGAGTACGGAAGGTCGTCGGGAGGGCCGCTACTGGAATCTACCCCTCCCGCAAGCGGGACGACGGATCGACACGGATCGTCTGGAGTGGTTGCTGAGGGACAGCGTCCACGTTCGTCTGCGATCGGACGTCCCGGTGGGAGTCACGCTGTCAGGTGGGCTCGACTCATCTCTCATTGCGACGCTGATGAGCGAAGACGAGGGTGCCTCCATGGCATTCACCGCATCCGGTGGCGGATCGAACTCCGAAAGTGAGGAGGCGGCCACGTACGCCGGGCTGTTGGGCATGCCCTGGGTCGGGGTGGACCTCCCCACCCGTCTCGGACCGGAATTCCTGGCTGCCCGCATCTCCGAACTTGACGGACCGAACGCCAGCCCAGCAGCCAACGCAGTCTGGTACATCATGCGAACTGCCGCCGCCGCGGGCAGGCGGGTTGTGCTGGAGGGCCAGGGCGCGGACGAGATCTTCGGCGGGTACTCCTCGATCGTCGGGCCCTTCTGGCTCAAGGACCGACTCATGCACCGCGACCTGACCGGAGCACGGCGGGCCTGGCTGGGTCTGACCTGGGATCTGGGCACCCGTCAGGCACTGCAGCATTCGATCAGGCGTCTTGTCCCCGGAGCACACGACATGTACGGCAGGCGCCGAGGAAACGCCGCGTGCCTGACGGGAGAGTTGGACGTCCGGGTCGAACCTCTCACGCGTCCGGGGATGACGGCCGCGGAGGTTCTGCACGCCTGCGTCAATGATGTCCTGCGCAGTCTGCTGCACTATGGGGATCGCATGTCCATGGCTCACTCGGTAGAGACCCGGCAACCCTTTCTCGATTACCGGATCGTCGAGGAGGTCAGCAGCAGCGACATGGCGCAGCGATTCGCCGAAGGTAGAGGCAAAGACTCGTTGCGCGCGGTCGGTGGGAGGGTGCTGCGCTCGCAGAAACCAGCTCGTGCGCCGAAGCGGGGGTTCCCCGTCCCCACGCTGCGCTGGATCCAGGACCCTGAGTGCCAGGACCTGCTGGCGCGGGGGCACCTCGTCGAACGCGGGCTGCTGGATGCACGGCAAGTCCGCGAGTTGCTCGACTCGGCCGCGACAGGCAAGGCACCGATGCGCACACAGAGCGCATACCGACTCCTGACCGCGGAACTATGGTGGCGCGACCAGGGCTGGTGATCACAAGACAGCGGAATACAACGACTTCAGGTCTTTCACCCATCGCTCCTCGGTGAAGTTGCGCTCATAGCAGTCACGGGCCGCCGTACGCAGATCGCTGCCGCCCTGACGGCAGAACGCGAGCGCAGAGCGCAACGACGGGGCTCCACCGTCATAGACCGCCCCGACGCCGAAGCGCTCCACAAGGGCGGCGGAGACCGTGGCCTCCCTGGCGACGATCGGGGTACCCGCTCGCAAGGCCTCGATCACCACGGTCGGATGGACTTCCATTGCGAGACTGGGGAACACCAGCCCCTCCGCGCCCGCGAGGGCCTTTGCTACGTCGGCCCGGTCGCCGGCATACCACCGGATGCCATCAGGGGCGATCGCCTGCATCTGTGCGGCCAACGGTCCCGCACCCCAGACGGCGAGCGGCTCCGTGTCCGGCCAGATATTCAGCAGCGCCGCCAGACCCTTCTCAGGGGTGAGCCGTCCTGCAAACATCCATCCGTTCCGGGGGGACGAGGCGTCGGCGGTGATATCCGGGATGCCGGTGGGGATGACGTGGCTCTTGCCCCCATCCATGCCAGCCTCCACGTAGATCTCCCGCTGACTCTGCGACAGGAACACCACCGCTTCGGCACGCTGCAGGACAGGGTTGCGACGCGCTCCGCCGGCTGAGGCGACAGCCAGAGGAATAGTGGCCATCCGGCTGTCGCGGTAACAGCCGTGCCTGACCGCATTCAACGTTCCATGGCTGACGCAATCGGTGCAGAAATGCCCGTCGCGCAGCAGAAGGCCATTGGCGCACAACGGCCGATAGTTGTGGACGGTAGCTACGATCGGGCCCTGCCACTGCCCCAGCCATCGCGTACCCATCGACGGGAACAGGTTGTGGACATGCACCAGGTCAGGTCGGAGACGCCGCAGTTCCGCAGTGGGATCGCCCCCCCGGCCGGTGGCGGTGATCATTGCCACCCTGACCGGATCCCAGGGATGCCGTACCTCCCGGTCCGACCATCGTCCGACAAGCGCCACCTCCACCTCGGCCTGACTCAGAGCTTCGATCTGCGCCGTCACCGCAAGGTTCTCGCCGCTGGGCTGACCGCTGCGGTAGAAGGAATGCACAATGGCGACCTTCACGGGACGTCTGCGTCCCCCCGCGCGGAAAGCCCGGCCCCGAGGAAGACCCAGGCCCATGACGGCCATGCGTAGAAGAAGCCGAAGGCCGCAGTTGCGATGAGGCAGATCGGCAGAACGGGCGGCACGAGCCAGCGATACGCCGTCGCACGCAGGAACAACACAACGAAGACGCCGAGTCCCAGCAGCCCGAGCATCGACAGCAGATCGACCAGCATGCTGTGCGAGCTGATGGTCGGGTTCATCACACTGCTCCCTGGACCCCAGACCGGGGTGGGTCCCCACATACCCCCGGTGAGCCACTCCATGAGGCTGCGCGATTGCGTCAGTCGCGACTCCCACATGTCCAAACGCCAACTGAAAGTACCCACCGACTCGAAGGAATCCGGCAGCGACGGTCCCGCCTGCGCCGATGGGCCGCTGGGCAGGATGGACCAGGGTGTGAGCACTGGCATCACCGCGGAAAGAACGAAGAAGGCCGCCACCGCAAGGAATCCCGTCATCTGCCGGAACGACACCCCCCGGCACTTGCCGTCCCACATCAAGAGCACGAGGGCCACCAGCAGCGCGATCCAGACGCTGCGGTGCTGAGCCAGCACCACAGTGGCGCCGAGCACGACAACCACGGCCGTGCGGACGCGCGACGACAAGCGGCCCTCCCCGGCAGCAAGGACCAGGCCGAGCACCATCATCAAGGCGGCGGGGGCGCCCACCGGCCGGTCGCCGTAGAACTCGGCGGGGCCATTGAGTTGCGCAGGAGGGCTATGCCAGAACAACAGGCCCGTGAGGCACACGCCGGCGATGACGAGGGCGTAGCCGATAATGATGGGCCCCCACAGCCACCAGCAGGCCCGGTAGAAGGTCAGACCGAGGAGCAAGAACGCCAGGGCGAGCAACCACTGCGACCAGTAGTTGATGGCTATTCGGGAACCGTCCTGCGCGGACCAGAAGGCGAAGCCGACGACCACCTGCACGAGGAACGCGCCTATGAGCCACTTGGTCGTGGTCGTCCAGCGGCGCCATGGAAGCGCGGAGACGACCACCGCCATCACGACGTAGAAGGTCATCAGCTCGCGGGTGCGCGAGACATAGGTGCTCGCAAACCCGAACGTGTCGAAAGTCGTGATCAGAAGCGCCCACACGAACACTGCGGTGGCGATGGTCGCAAGTACGGGCCGGTCATCCCATCCTGAGGTCTCCCGGCTCTGCACAGGCGCCGCGAAGGCCGTCATCCAGCCATCCCCGGCCCGCTCATCACCGCACTGACGGGGGACTGACCATCCATGGCACCCAATGTAGCCACCGTCGCCGACCGGGTCGGTGCGTCCCGCGGCGTTTTCCGGACACGCACCCATCGGAGGAGTCCATGATGAGATCCATGTCCGTGGCGGAAGTGCTGGAAGCACCAGAACGTCCTTCGCGTCTTCTGGCGACACTCGCCCTCGTCGTTCCGGCGATGGCAGCGCTCGTCATCGGCTTGACGCATCTCACGCTGCGGCCGTTGTGGACCGACGAGTTGATCACTATCAGCCGCGTTGAGAATGGTTTCGGGAGGCTGATCTCGGACACCTGGGACCTGCCACTGCTGCCCTACTATGCGACCGTCTACATCTGGACCCTCGGTGGGCAGTTCACGTCCGACGCCTGGCTGAGGGGACTCAGCCTGGCGATGACTGTGGCAGCGGTGACTACCTGCGCGGCAGCGATCAGGCGTCTCTACGGGCCGTGGACGGCGCTCGTCGGCGGCTCTCTGCTGGCAATCGCCCCATCGGTGGCCTACTACGCGCAAGAGGGCCGGGCCTATGCCGTCGGGCTGTTCCTCGTCTGTCTGTCCACCTTCGCGTTGGTCAGGATGGTCCTGGTCCAACCGCAGCGCTCCATCTGGCTGTACAGCCTCAGCGTGGGCGCATCAGCAGTTCTGATGCAGTCGGCCCTGATGGTCCTGGTCATCCACCCCGTGGTGTTGCTGGCATTGCCCGGTCCTGTCAAAGCACGGCTGATCCGATGGGGTAGGGCGGTCGCATTGGCCCTGCCCCTGGTCGTGCTGGCCGCCGTGCTGCTGACCTTGCACGGTTCATCGGTACATGGGTGGCTCGCAGGACCCGACCCGGGTGACCTACTGAAGGTCCCCGCATTGATCACGCGGTGGGGACCATACGGGCTGATCCTGATCAGCGTGGCTCTTCTGACCCGTCAAGGGCTGGCATGGCTGGCGGGCGGTGCCGCCGCCGTAGCGGCCATCTGGCTGCTGAGTGTCATGGGCACGAGCTTCTGGTTGGAGGGCACCCTCACCCTGCTCATGCCGATCCTCGCCATGGCTTGCGCCGCGTCGCTGAGTGGGTTGCGTAGCAGCACGATGCTCGTATGGCTGTGCTTCATCGCGGTGGTGACCCTGCCACAGACCTACGGGGTCGTTTCCCGGATTGAACCGACTCGCTACAGCCGCGCCGTCGTAGACACGGTGGTCGATTCCGATGCCCGACAGGTGCTTGTCACAGAACCGGGGTTGACCTTTGGGGTCGCTGCCGCGTTCAGGCATTACGCACCGGACGTCGAGGTCCAGATCGTCGAACCGGCACAGTCGATGCCGAACCGGCCCTACTGGATCATCGGATCCAACCAGTCCTGTGCAGCGGGTCTACCGACTCAGTTGACGCCCACACTCACAATGACGCTGTGCCCTTGACGCCCCGAGCGGTCCAGCCCCGATGAATAGACTCGGGCACGTGGATCTCAACGGGACTCTCATAGGGCGGTTGCATCAAACTCGCTTGAGTCATCTCGTCAAAACGACGGCAGTGACGTCGGAACTCGCTAGCCGGTGGTGGGATCGCCAGCAGGCCGTCCGGTTCGCTGCTGCCATCGACCGCCTCGCCGCGCCCCTCTCAGCGGAGGAGAGCGCCATCAACGGGCCCGCGCAGGTGCCTTCGCGGCAGGAGGTCATGGAGAAGATGCCGCCGCTGATCCTCGCCGGAGAGACGTTCAGCGACGAGATGGGCCGTTGGTGCCGCACGTCGAAGTTCGCATCAGTCACCCAGGATCCCGGTTCCTGCGGCTACCAGGACATCTACGCTCGACTACTCGACCACATGCGGCAGGGCAGGCCCCGGATCCTCGAGATCGGCATCGGAATCAATGATCCTTCCGCCCGCAGCGGAATGGAGACCGCGCATAGCCCAGGTGCGTCCTTGGTGGGGTGGAGTGAGTACTTCCCCGAGTCAGAGGTGCACGGCGCCGACGTCGATGAGCGCTGTCTGGTGAACACCGACCGATACACAACGCACAAGGTCGACCAACGGGATCCGGACTCGTTGGCACGGCTGGCAGCGCTGCTGGGCCCCCCCGTCGACTTGATAGTGGACGACGGTCTACACACCCCGGAGGCGAACGGGAACACGATCGCGGCTCTGCTGCCGCTGATCAGCCCCGCCGGCGTCATGGTCATCGAAGACATCCAGCCGCGCTTCGATGCCCTGTGGGAGGAGTTCGTGGAGGGCCTGCGCACCGAATACGCGGGCGTCTACTACCCGTCCAGGATTCTGCGCCAGTACCGCGACCCGGGATCGGCCGGAGGGATGGCAGTCATCACCCGCCGATGAGCACGGGACTCAGTAAGCTCCCCGGCCACCCACGACGGCACTGACCGTGCTCGCCAAGATCACGAAGTCCATCGACAGCGACCAGTTCTCGACGTAGTACAGGTCGAGCCGCACCGACTCCTCCCACGACAGGTCCGAGCGCCCGCGCACCTGCCACAGCCCTGTCATCCCGGGCCGCGCACGCAGTCGGCGGACGGCCAGGTCGTCGTACCGCTCGACGTCGTCGCGCGGGTGCGGTCGCGGACCGACCAACGACATGTCGCCGCGCCACACGTTGATCAACTGTGGCAACTCATCCAGGGAGAACCGCCGCAGGAACCGGCCGATCCGCGTGATCCGCGGGTCGTCGGCCATCTTGAAGGTGGCGCCGTCGTCGCCGTGGGCGGCGCGCAGTTCGTCCCGGCGGGCATCGGCGTCCACGTACATGGTCCGGAACTTCCAGCACAGGAACGTTCGGCCGTCCAGGCCCACCCGCTCCTGCTTGAACAAGGCGGGACCGGGGGAGCCGCGCCGGATCACGAAGGCGATGAGCAGCATCGGCAAGCCCAGCAGGATCAGGAGGATGCTGGACCCGACCACATCCGTGACCGCCTTGAGCACCACCGCCGTTCCGCTGAACTTGGGCATGTCCACGCGCACGAACGACATGGACTCCACAGGCTCCACCGACAGCCGCGGGCCGGCCACCTCCACTAACGACGCGCTCACCATCAGCGACAGGTCGGTGTCCTCCATCGCCCAGCCCAGCGTGCGCGTGGCCTGTGGATCGATCTCGCCACCGGGGGCGAAGAGGACGGTATCGGCCTTGCTCGCCACCGCCGAGTCGACTGCGGAACGTGGGCTCCACCCATCATCGAGCGCCAGGACACCCACCGTGACGAACCGGCCTTGGGAGCCAGCCAACTCGTCCTGTAACTTCGCCAGAGGGGATGGCGGGGCGATCAGGAATACCCTGTGCAGCGGCTTGCCTTCAGCCATCCGGCGGTGCAACCACCGCCGCATGAGGTTGCGCTCGAGCAGCAACAGGAGCAAGCCCGTGATCAGCACACCGAAGAGGAACCACCGACCGTATGTGGTGTTCGTCAGGTACGCCAGGCTCATCACGATCAGCCCGGTCCACATCGTCGCCACGATCACTCGTCGGTACTCCCCCAGCCCGTTCGCGATGATCGTGGCCTTCGTCGATTGTGCCTGCCACAGGGCCACCGGCCACACGACCAACAGTGCCGCCGAGAAGACTTGACGCGGCCGGTCATCGCTGAAGAATTGGCCCCCATAGCCCCAGCCGAGAAGTAGTCCGGTGACGATCGCGAGAAGGATCACAGCCACGTCGAGCGCCCGCACCCGCAACTGGTAGTCACGGAGAAACTCGTTGCGCGTCGAGACCCGCGGCTGCCGGGTGCTGAGCCGCTGCGTCACGGGGAACCTGCCATGTTGTTGCCGTACTGCTTCTGGAACCAGTTGACCGTCTGTTCGAGGCCCTTGTCCAGGGGCACCTGAGCCGACCACCCCAGCAGGCGACCAGCCAGCGTCGCGTCGGGCATGCGCTGCATGGGGTCGTCGGTCGGCAGGGGTTCATGCACGATCGACGCGTCTACCCCGACGATCTCGGCGACCTTTGCCGCGAGCTGCTGCATCGTGACCTCCTCGGGGTTTCCGAGGTTGACCGGACCGCTGACGTCAGGCGGCGTGTTCATCATCGCCAGCAGTCCGTCCACCAGGTCATCGACGTAGCAGAAGGACCGGGTCTGTTGCCCGGATCCATACATCGTCAAGGGTTCGCCGGCGAGAGCCTGCATGATGAAGTTGCTCACCACCCGTCCGTCATCGGGCGCCATCCGCGGACCGTAGGTGTTGAAGATCCGCACGATCTTGGTGTCCATCCCGTGCTGCCGGCGGTAGTCCATGAACAGCGTCTCGGCGCAGCGCTTGCCCTCGTCGTAGCAGGAGCGCGGGCCGATCGGGTTCACGTTGCCCCAGTAGTCCTCACTCTGGGGGTGGATCGTCGGGTCCCCGTACACCTCGGAGGTAGAGGCCAAGAGAATGCGGGCCTTCGTGCGCTTGGCCAGGCCGAGCATGTTGATCGATCCGTGCACGCTCGTCTTCGTGGTCTGGACGGGGTCGCGCTGGTAGTGGATGGGCGATGCCGGGCAGGCGAGGTGGTAGATCTCGTCGACCTCCACGTACAGCGGGAACGTGACGTCGTGGCGCATGAGCTCGAAACGCGGGTGCGCGATCAGGTGCTCGACGTTCACCCGCGACGACGAGTAGAAGTTGTCGACGCACAGCACCTCGTGCCCCTGACCCAGCAGTCGCTCGCACAGGTGGGATCCGATAAACCCGGCACCACCGGTCACGAGGACGCGGCGCGGCACAGAGGGGGCACTCACGTCGTGAGACTACACCGGATCTCGGAATGACCTCAGCCCTCCGCGCGCGCCTCCATCCCCGCCAGGAGCGCGTCCAGCATCGCCTCGAACGCGGCATCGGGATCCTCGGCGAAACCGATCCCTAGCAGTTCCAGGCTCACGGCGCCGTGCAAGGCCGACCAGATCTGCTGGGCGACATCGACGTCGGAACCGGCACCGAGGGGCCGCAGGCTGCGGGCGGCGGCCACGTTGCCCACGAGCTGATCGAACGATGCAAACGCCTCGAGCATCCCGCGTTCGGTCGGCTCGATCTCATGCATGCGCTCGAACATCAGCCGGTAATGCTCGGGATGCGCGATCGCGAACTCGCGGTACTTCACGCAACCGGCGCGCAGACGCGCCACAGCATCCGGGCCGTTGGCGGAGGCGACCATCGCCTGCAACTGCTGGAACCCCCTGATGAACAACGCTTCGAGCAGGCCCTGCTTGCCCTCGAACCGGTTGTAGACGCCCATCGGCGCGACGCCTGCGCAGGTGGCCACCTTGCGCACCGTGATGGCCTCCGGTCCCTCTTCGGTGAGGATCTGCTCGGCAGCGCGCAGCAGACCCTCCTCCACATCCCGACTTGGCGTTCGTCCCATGTGTGTAGTATAACGTTCTACATATCTAGAACGTTGTTCTATAGAAAGGAAAGCCGCGCATGTCTGTTCTCACGGAGGTCCGATCCCCGCAACGGACCCGTACACGGTGGTGGATCCTCGCCGTGCTCTGCCTGAGCCTGTTCATGGTGGTCGTCGACAACACGATCGTGAACGTGGCTCTGCCCACTCTCAGCGAGGAGCTGTCGGCCACCACGGCGAACCTCCAGTGGATCGTCGACGCATACACCTTGGTGTTCTCGGCGCTGCTGCTGGCGTTCGGCTACTTCGGCGACCGGACCGGCAGGCGCCGCGCCCTGCAGTTCGGGCTGGTCATCTTCGCGATCACGTCCGGGCTGGCAGCGCTGTCGCAGACGACGGAACAACTCATCGGCGCCCGCGCCCTCATGGGGGTCGGCGCCGCGATGATCTTCCCGGCGACGCTGGCGATCATCATCAACGTCTTCACCGACACCCGGGAGCGCGCGATGGCGATCGGTATCTGGTCCGGGGTGACCGGCCTCGCCGTCGCCGCCGGCCCCGTGACCGGCGGGCTGCTGCTCGAGCACTACTGGTGGGGGTCGATCTTCCTGGTCAACATCCCCATCGCGCTGCTGGCGCTGGTCGCCGGTCGCCTTCTGATCCCCGACAGTCGCGACCCCCGCCCGGGCCGGCTGGACCGGCTCGGCCTGCTCCTGTCGGTGACCTCCGTGGCGGCGATCGTCTGGGCGGTCATCGAAGCTCCCCATCGCGGGTGGACCTCTCCGGAGGTCGTGATCGTCGGGACCACCGGGCTGCTCCTCCTCGCGGCGTTCGTCGCCCAGGAACTCCGGACCCGCTACCCGCTGCTCGACGTCTCCCTGTTCCGCAACCCGCGGTTCTCGGCGGCCAGCGTGGCGATCGCGTCAGCGTTCTTCGGCCTGTTCGGGTTCATCTTCCTCATCACCCAGTACATGCAGCTGGTGCAGGGCTACAGCCCCCTACAGGCCGGCCTGCGAACCGTGCCGTTCGCGGTGGTGACCGGCGTCTTCTCCCCGCTGTCCATCGCGATCATGCACCGGATCGGCAGCAAGGCCGTCGTCGCGTTCGGCCTGACGCTGATGAGCGCGGGCTTCGTGATGGCGTCGACGCTCGACGCCGACAGCGCGTACTTCGGCCCGGTACTGGCGAGCATGGTGGTGATGGCGGCAGGCCTCGGCCTCACCACCAGCCCGGCGACCGAGGCGATCATGGGCGCGCTGCCCGCCGACAAGGCCGGCGTCGGTTCGGCGGTCAACGACACCACCCGTGAACTCGGCGGCACCCTCGGGGTCGCCATCGTCGGCTCGGTGTTCGCAAGCCTCTACGGGCCTCGGATCGTGGACGGACTCAACGGCTTCCCGGACCAGGTCGTCGCCCTGGCCGAGGAGTCGATGGGCGCCGCGGTGGTGCTGTCCGAGCAGATCCCCCAGGGTGAGGTACTGCTCGAGGCCGCCCGGTCGGCGTTCATGGCGGGCTTCCAGGCCGGGTCACTGGTGGCTGCCGCCGCCACAGGGATCGGCGCAGTCCTCGCGCTGCTGTGGCTGCCTGCCCGGCACCGCGTCACAGCATCGACGTGAGCCTCCGGGTCGCGATCTGGACGGGATCCCACACCGGGGAGAACGGCGGCGCGTAGGCCATGTCACAACTCGTGACCTCCTCCACCGTCATCCCGTTCCAGATCGCGACCGCGGCGGCATCGATGCGTTTGCCGGCGCCGGCCTGTCCGACGATCTGACAACCGAGCAGACGACCGGTGCCGCGCTCGGCGATGGCCTTGACGTGGATCGGGCCTGCACCCGGGGCGTAGTGGGCCTTCGTCGTCGCGCGGATCGTCACGCTCACCACGTCGAGGCCGAGGTCCCTCGCCTCCTGCTCACGCAGGCCCACCCGCGAGATCTCGAGTTCACAGATCTTCGACACGGCCGTACCGACGATCCCGGGGAACCGCAGATCACCACCGGCGAGATTCGCACCGATGACACGACCGTGCTTGTTGGCGTGGGTCCCGAGCGGCACATGCAAGCGACGGCCAGTGATCCGGTCGCCGACCTCCACGCAGTCCCCACCCGCCCAGATCCCCGGATGGTCGAGCACCTGCATCCGGTCGTCGGTGAGCAGCCCGCCGCGTTCCCCGATCGGGAGCCCCGCGGCGGCGGCCACGTCGGCGTTGGGACGCACACCGAGGCCGAGCACCACGATGTCCGCCGGGTACCTCCCGCGCTGGGTGACCACGGCGGCGGCGCGGCCACTGTCCCCCGCCTCGATCGACTGCACCGGCTCACCACCCCGGTATGAGATGCCCATCTTCTCCATCGCCGTGGCGATCAACGCACCCATGTCGGTATCGAGTGTCGTCATCGGCTGCTCGGCCTGATCCACGACGGTGACCTGCAGACCGCGCCTCTTCATCGCCTCGGCCATCTCGATGCCGATGTAGCCGGCGCCGATGACGACCGCGGTGTTCGGACCGCGGTGCATGCTGTCGAGCACCTGCAGGCCGTCGTCGAGGGTCTGGACACCGTGCACACCCGGCAGGTCGATGCCCGGGATCGGCGCACGGATGGGGACCGCACCCGTGCCGATGACCAACTGGTCGAAGGCCAGGTCCTCGGTTCCCCCGGAATCGGTGGTCGCGCTCACCGTCCTTGCCTCGACGTCGATCGCCGTGACCGTCCAGCCGGTGCGCAGATCCAGGCCGTTCGCCCGGTGTTGCTCGGGGGTCCGCGCCACGAGTCCGTCCGGGCCCTCGACCTCGCCGGCCATCCAGTACGGGATCCCACACGCCGAGTAGGACGTCCATGGCTGTCGCTCGAGGACGATCACCTCGGCCGACTCACCCAGCGCCCGCTTGGCCCCCGACGCCGCCGATGCTCCACAGGCGTCGCCGCCGATCACCACGATTCGCATGGTCGTATCCTTCCTGGACGGGGCGGGGGTGGCCATTCGGCGCAGTCCGGCTCCCTTTGTGACGACGTTGGCTGCGCCCGGACCCCCGTTGTCACGAAGGTGCTGGGTCCAGACCAGCCAGAGCGCCCACCTTCGTCACAATCGCGGACCGTGGGGGCGCACCTTCGTCACAAAGACGCCGCGGCGGCCGCGCGGCGCGACCCGGCCACGATGAACCGCACCGACACCGCGCCAACGCCCCTCGAACCCTGGAAGAATCGCCGCGTGGCCCGCCCCATCGCACTGATCGTCGAGGACAACCGCGAATACGCCATGATCGCGACGCGCCTGCTGGAGAACGAGGGCTTCGAGGTACTGGCCGCCGCGGACGGTGAGACCGGCATCGGCCAGGCCCGCGCCCGCCGCCCCGAGGTGATCCTGCTCGACGTGAGCCTGCCCGGCATCGACGGCTTCGAGGTGTGCCGCCGGGTGCGTGAGTTCAGCGACGCCTACGTGATCATGGTGACGGGGCGCACCGACGAGGTGGACCGGGTCGTGGGCCTGACAGTGGGCGCCGACGACTACGTCACCAAGCCCTTCTCTGCGCGCGAACTCGCCGCACGGGTCGCGGCGATGCGCAGGCGACCGCGCGCCGCCGGTCCCAGTGACAACCTCGAGTACGACGGGTTGTCCATCGACACCAACGCCCGCGAGGTCCGACTCGACGGGCAGGTCCTGGACCTCACGAAGATCGAGTTCGACCTGCTGACCAAACTCGCCTCCGAGCCCCGTCGGGTCTTCGCCCGCCAGCAACTGCTCGACGCCGTGTGGGGGGCGGACTGGTACGGCGACGACCACGTGGTCGACGTGCACATGGGCAACCTGCGCAAGAAACTCGGCGAGTCCGGGAGCAACCCCCGCTTCATCCACACTGTGCGTGGGGTGGGTTTCCGGTTCGAAGCCTCGGCGTGAGCACGACATGAAGGGCATCATCTTCAACCTCGTCGAAGAGGTGGTCGCCAACGATCACGGGCCGGATGCGTGGGACGACATCCTCGCGGCGGCCGGCGTCGAGGGCGCCTACACCGCCGTCGGCTCCTACTCCGACGACGAACTGCTTGCCATCGTCAGCGCCGCAGCCACCGCGACGGGCGCCTCGGAGGACGACATCCTGCGCCATGTCGGCCGCTATTCGATCCCGCCGCTGGCGCAGCGTTACCCGGAGTTCTTCACCCTGCATCGTGGCCTGCGCACATTCCTGCCGAGTTTGAACAGCGTGATCCACCCGGAGGTCCGCAAGCTGTACCCGGGCGCGCAGCCCCCTCACTTCACGATCACCGACGACGCCGACGGCGGGATCCTGATGGAGTACCACTCCCAGCGCAGCATGTGCCGTCTGGCCGAAGGGCTCACGCTGGGTGCCGCCGATCACTACGGGGAGCCGGTGACGGTCACACACCCGCAGTGCACTCGCGAGGGTGCCTCCCACTGCCTGCTGCGGGTCGACCTGGGATGACCGATCACGAACTCCTCGAGGCACGGGCACAGATCGCCCGGCTCCAACGTCGCGTGGAGCGCGAGCGCGCGGCCCGGCGGGAGTCCGAAGAGGTCGCAGAAAGATCTCTGCGCAGGCTGTACGCGCGGCAGCGGGCTCTTGACCTGCTGACGCGTTCGGCGGCGGCCTCCAACTCGGCGACCGACGATCAAGCGGCCTTCACCGAGGTCATGACGATGATCGTCGAGGAGTACGAGTGGAACGTCGGTCATCTGCTGTCCCCCGCCAGGGACGATCCATCTGTACTGGTCTCAAGCGGCCTGTGGGTGGGCAGTCCACAGGACCCCTTCTTCCGCGAGGTGCGGGCGGCCACGGTTGCCGCACGCTTCGGACCGGGCGTCGGCATCCCCGGGCGGGTGATGGTGCACGGTCCGCGGTGGGAGAACCAACCCACCGACCTCATCCCGGCCCGCCAACACCTCGTCTCCCAGGGCAGCGTCTTCGCGTTCGGTGTGATGGTCGAGTCCGTCCTCGTGGGCGTACTCGAGTTCCTCAGCGCTGTCCCCAAGCCCGAGGATCCCGACCTCGTGGAACTGGCCACACCGATGGGCGAACAACTGGGCCGGGTCATCGAACGCGCCAAGGCGCGTGAGGCCGAGCAACGACACCGGGTCGAACTCGAGCGCACCGTCAAGGAACGCACCGACGACCTGCGCAAGGCCCGCGATCGCGCCGAGGCACTGGCCCGTGCCCGCAGCGCCCTGTTCAACACGGTCACCCACGAACTGTCCACCCCGATCCATGCGGCACAGGCGGCACTGGAGAAGCAGCCGCCGGAGGTGGTCACCGCCACCTCCCAATTGAACCTGCTGGGCAAGCGCATCGACGCGCTGATCGCTGTGGCCTCGGAGAGCGGGCAGGGGACCACCGGGAAGCCCACGGTGTGCGTGCTCGCAGACATGGTCACGGACGCCTGCGCGGCCCAGCGCGCCCTGATCACCCCCCACGGCGGATCTCTGAACCTGACCGTGGACCCGAGTGCGGCCGAAGAGGTGCTCATCGACTCGGAGCGGGTGCGAACCGCCATCGACACCCTCATGGCCGGCATCCGTCTTGCCAGGGCAAGTGCCGAGGTCGGCGTCCGTGTCCACCTCGCCGGCCACCGTGCGGTGTTGGATTTCCGGGCGCCAGGAGTGCATCCCGATCCGGGGTCGTTGGAGGTGGTTCGCAGCGCCTGCGAAGCCGCATCCGGCTCGGTGACCATGCGGGACTCCGCCATTGAACTGTCCTTCCCGGTGTCCCGACCACGTCTGCGCCGCTTCGGCACCAACCGCAGGGTGCTGCTCGTCGATGACACGAAGGTCACACAGCAACTGGCGTCGGCGATGCTCCACGACGCCGGCTACGACGTCGATGTCGCAGGCGACGGGCTGGAGGCCATTGAGCGGGTCACCGAGCAGCCCTACGGGGTCGTCCTCATGGACGTCCGCATGCCGCGACTCGACGGGCTGGAGGCCACTCGCCGGATCCGCGGCGGAGTGGCCGGCGATGAGCGGACGGAGATCCCCATCGTGGCGATGACGGCCGACACTGGTCCGGGCGCCGCGGAGCAGTGCATGCTTGCCGGGGTCGATGCGTATGTCCCGAAGCCGTTCACGAAAGACACCCTGTTGACCCTCGTGGCCCGGTACGTGACCCCGCAGTGACCTCAGGTGCTCGCAGTGGCGTCCACCAGGAAGTCGCGCATCTGCGTCTCCACGACCTCGGCCTCGGCGGTCACGTCAGCCAGCAGAGTGTCCGTGGCATCCGTCTCCATCTGGGCGCAGATCGCACTGAGCCGCTGGGCCCCCAGCATCGCCGACGCTCCCTTCAGGGCGTGCGCGGCTGACCGCACCGCCTCCCGCGAGCCCTCGCCGTACCCCCTGTGGATCTCCACGAGGCGTCCAGGCAACTCCTCGAGGTACACACCCACGGCATCGCGAACCAACCCCGGGTCGCCGAGGTCATCGCCGAGTTGCCACAGCACTGCTGTGTCGAGAGTGATGTCGGACGTGGACCGCGCCGCAGCCACCTGCACCGGCGCCTCCCCGGGAAGGCGCTCCAGCACCTTGGTGATTCCGATGTGCAGTTCGGCACTGGTCGTGGGCTTGAGAACGTACCCGTTGAAACCCGCCGCAGCCAGCACCGACCGATCGATCCACCCGGGATCGGCGGTCAGCGCAAGTACCGCCAGGGTGTCGACGTCGGCGAGGCGTTCGCGGATGACCTTGACCGCTTCCAGGCCATCCATCACGGGCATGTTCAAGTCGAGCAGAACGATGTCGTACTTGTCGCGCGCGATCTCCTCCACCGCCGCCGCCCCATCACTGACCGTGTGGACCGATGCCCCCATCCTCTGCAGCATCTCGGCGATCAGTGTGCGGTTGGTGGCGTCGTCCTCCGCGAGCAGGACCGGCAGCCCGGGGGGAAGCGCGAGGGTTTCGCGTACCACGGTGACCGGCACATCGGCGCCCAACGCCTCCAGCAGCCGTTCCATCGTCCACGGCAGGGCAAGGTACTCACCGGCGGTGGGCGCCGCCGCGACAGTCACGGTGGGTCCCATGATCAGAAGCCGGTGACCGTCCGTGACCGGCATCGTGGCCTCCGGAGCAGCGGTGTCCGTGATCACCCGTACGTGCAGGGTCTCGGATTCCCCCGTGCACTGCGCAAGGATCTCCTTGCCCATCCGCTGCAACGCCATCGAAACCGCCTCGACCGCGAGCGGGTGCCCTTCGACCGTCGCCGCGCCCGAGATCCGCATCGCGTGCGCCGGGTGCTTCTCCTGCAGGGAACCCACCGGCAACAGCACGCGGAACGCAGTGCCCTTGCCCAACTCGCTGGTCACCGTCAGCGATCCGCCGAGGGCCGTGGTCAGTCGCTGAGCGATGGCCAACCCGAGGCCGGACCCGCCGTGCTTCTTGTGGACCCCGGGACCACCCTGCACGAACATCTCGAACACCGACTTCTGGGCCTCTTCGGTCATGCCGGGGCCGGTGTCTGTCACGCGGATGTCGATCCAGGGTTTGCGCTCGAACCTCGCGGGGCGGGCCACCACAGTGACCACACCCTCGTCGGTGAACTTGACGGCGTTGGACACGAGGTTGAGCAGGATCTGCTGGAGGCGACTGATGTCGGTGTTGATCCATCCGTCGAGGTCAGGGCTGGCGGCGCCGATGAGCGGCACCTTCTTGCGCTGGGAGATCGGACCGACCATCTGCAAGACGTCGCTAATCAGTTCGCAGATGTCCGTGTCGGACTTGTGCACCTCGAGCTTGCCGGCCTCGAACCGTGCAAGGTCGAGCAGGTTGTTCAACAGCGTCGTCAGACCGTCTGCGGAATGTTGAACGCCCACGACCAGTTCGCGGGTACGGGCATCCAGTGGACGCTGCAGCAGGAGATCGACCATTCCCACGATTCCCGAGACGGGCGTGCGGACATCATGGCTGATCGTGGCGAGCAGACTCTGACGGCCTTCCGCGAGTTGCTCTGCGTCGCTGAGCAACCCGAGTTGAAGGTCCATGGTGGACGCCGCGGTGTCGAGGTTGGATCGCCGGGCGTAGCGCAGGAGCTGACCGAGCAAGGTGGCCATCACCATCGCGATCGCATAGTGCGACCAGTTGGCGCTCGGGATGTGGAGCATGGCGAGCACCCACGAGACCCACATGACAGCGGTGATCGCCACGTTCCAACCGGTCCGCAGGATCGCCATGCCTGCGCCGATGACGATCAGCATGAAGTTCGTCGTCTGCCACTCCTCCTGGCTCAGGTAGAGGTGCAGTGCGGAGTTCGCGATGAGGACCAGGAACACAGCGACGAGCACCAACGTGCCGTTCTCGGTGATCGTCTTGCGCCGCGCAGCCCACGCCACCGCCAGCAGCAGCACCGCGCTCACCGCGGCGACGGCGGACATGATCATGCCTTCCTCGCCGCCGACCAGCACCGGGTGCAGCAGCGCGAGCAACGCGAACAGCAGCCCGAGGAACAACCCGGCCGGGTACACGGTGCGCGCAGCCGCAGCGTCGTAGCGGACCTGCGGATCCGGGGAGAGCTCGGGTGGTATCCGGATCACTGCCATACGTCCTTATCGACGGGAAGAGCGCAATGCTTAACGGTACGCGGTTGGCCCGGGACGGCGCCGGGTGAGCGGTGGGTGGGTGGGGTTTCGCCGCCCTGCGATCGACCGTGAGGCATACTGGGAGGCGCCGCGGGTGTAGTTCAATGGCAGAACATCAGCTTCCCAAGCTGACAGTGCGGGTTCGATTCCCGTCACCCGCTCCACAGGAAAAGGGCCTCTGACCAGCACAAACACCGGTCAGAGGCCCTTCTTCATGCGTCCTCGTAGTGCCCCGCAATGCCCGTTTCGTGCGACGAATGGCATGCTTTGGTTGCACGTTCGTTGCACGGCCGATCGCACGGCCAGCAGCCTGAGGACGGGGAGGGGTCAAGATGGGACGCCAGTTCGGGGCCATCAGGAAGTTGCCCAGCGGGAACTTCCAGGCAAGCTATGTCGCACCGGGGATCGGTCGGGTGACCGCTGCCCATCACCTTCGCCAGGTACGACCAGGCCGACACCTGGCTGGCCGCCCAGCGAGTCGACCTCGCGCGCGAGACGTGGAAGGCGCCATCCGTAGGCAGCATCTCCCTGCGGCAATACGCGGTTCCGTGGCTATCGCAGCGCAAGCTCAAGCCGCGCACGGCCGATCTGTACCAGCGCCTGCTGAACCTGCACCTGCTGCCGGAGCTGGGCGACAGGCCCCTCAAGGGGCTGACCCCCGCCGTGGTCCGCGCCTGGCACTCTGATCTCGGGAGCACAACCGGGCCGACCGCGCAGGCGCAGTCCTACCGGCTCCTTCGCACGATCCTCAACCAGGCCATGCGCGACGGCGAGATCCCGAGCAACCCCTGCCAGATCGTGGGGGCCGGTTCCACACAAACGGCCGAGCGGCCCGTGCCGACGTTGGCCCAGGTGCACCAACTGGCCGACCTCGTGCCTGCCCGGTACGAGGCGTTGGTCCTGGTCGCCGCCTACGGCGGCCTGCGCTTCGGAGAGCTCACGGCGCTTACCCGCGCCGACGTGATTCTCCGGGAAGACAAGCTGCCCGTGCTGCGCGTCCGAAAGTCGATGAGTCGGCTGAACGGGAAATGGCTCGTGGGTTCCCCCAAGTCGGACGCGGGTATGCGCAACGTCGCCCTTCCGACCTTCCTCGGCCCCATCCTCACCGAGCACCTCGAAACCCAGGTCCGTGCCGGTGACGCCGCCCTGGTGTTCGCGACACGATCGGGCCGCCCATTGCACAACGGGAACTGGACCTCGACCTTCAAGCGCGCCAAGACCCAGATCGGCCTGGACGACTGCCATTTCCACGACCTTCGCCATGCTGCCGCAACTGCAGCGGTCCAGTCCGGCGCCACCTTGAAGGACACGATGGCGCGCCTCGGCCACGCCAGCCCGCGGGCCACCATGATCTATCAGCACACCGCCCCAGATCGGGACGAGGGCATCGCCCACGCCTTGGATGTGGTCGCGAGGGAAGCTCAGCAGGGCAAGGCCATCCCACTGAACAAAGAGGGGGGCAGCCAGCCGGGATCGGAGGTGTCAGCGGGCTGAGCGCTGCACCCCGGTGATCGGCCCCCCGGAAATGGCGCTACAGGCGCTACACCGCTAATGGGGGTGCAACGGCCTCTTCCGAGCGGGGAGGGTGTTGTCCGAGCCGCCGCCGGGTGAGCACTGCTACCCGCAGTCCCGTGGAGGTCTGACTGTAGATCGTGCCCCCGGTGGTCGGTGAGGAGGCGGAGATGGCTGGTGGGATGACGTGCCGACGAGCACTGGTCCATTAGCGCGCTGCGCGCCTTCTCTGGCTCTGCTGGTGGGTCCGGAGGTGCGATGGAGGTGAGCGGATGCTGTTCGTCGGGGATGACTGGTCCGAGGCCCATCACGACGTGGAGATCGTCGATGACGCCGGAGGTGTGCTGGCCAAGCGCCGGCTCCCTGAGGGGGTAGCGGGGCTGCTGGAGCTGCATGAGGTGATCGCCGATCATCTCGGCGACGACGACCAGCCCGGTTCGGTGGTCGTCGGGATCGAGACCGACCGGGGTCCGTGGGTCGCTGCCCTGGCCGCAGCCGGGTACGCGGTGTTCGCGATCAACCCGGTGCAGGTGGCCCGCTACCGGGAACGGCACTCGGCGTCGGGGGCCAAGTCCGACCGCGGCGACGCGCACACGCTGGCCGAGATCGTGCGCCTGGACGGGCTCACCATCAGCCGCTAGCCCTGGACTCGAGCCTGGCCGAGCAGGTCAAGGTACTGACCCGCTCGCACCAGACCCTGATCTGGACCCGGCGCCGGCAGGCCAACCTGCTGCGCTCCACGCTGCGCGAGTTCTACCCAGGCGCCCTGGCCGCGTTCGGCGACAACCTGACCGACCGGGACACCGTGGCGGTGCTGGCGGCCGCCCCATCACCAGCCAAGGGTGCGGCACTGACCCGGTCACGGATCGCCGCGGTGCTGCGCCGGGCCGGGCGCAAGCGCAACGTCGACCTCGCCGCAACCCGGATCCAGACGGCACTGCGCACCCCGCAGCTGGGCCTGACCCCTGGGCTGGCCGACGCCTACGCGGCCACCGTGAGCGCCTACGTGGCCGTGATCGGCGAGCTCAACAAGCAGATCGAGGTCCTTGACGAGGTGGTGGGGGCCCATTTTGGCCAGCACCCGGACGCCCAGATCCTGCTGAGCCAACCAGGGCTCGGACCGATCCTGGGTGCCCGGGTCCTCGCTGAGTTCGGCGACGCCCCAGGCCGCTACGCCGACGCCAAGGCCCGCAAGAACTACGCCGGCACCAGCCCGATCACCCGCGCATCCGGGCTGAAACGCGTCGTGATGGCCCGCTACGCCCGCAACCGCCGCCTCGCCGACGCGCTCTACCTGCAAGCCTTCGCCGCCCTGACCGTCTCCCCCGGCGCACGGGCCTACTACGACCGGCACCGCTCCGCCGGCGCCACCCACCACCAAGCACTGCGCGCCCTGGCCAACCGACTCGTCGGCATCCTGCACGGCTGCCTCGAGCACCACACCCACTACGACGAGACCCTCGCTTGGCAACACCAACCACACACCGGAACCCGAGCCGCCTGAGCTCCCCGCCAGCCCGCCCCCGGACCGCACCCGCAGCCGGGGTCAAGGCGTGGGCCGCAGGCCCACCCCGAAGGGCATCGGCCTTGACACCGGCCAGGACGCGGTCACCCTGACCGGCCGCGGGGGCACTCCCGCCTGCCCCCCCGAAACGCCGCTACACCGCAACAGCCGCTACACCAGGGGCCCCCTCTTGACGAGTTCAAGCCGTGGGATGTCTACGCGCATACCTCCCAAGCACGAGGGCGAGGGCCAGGTGGTCATTCGGAGGAAGATGCGTAGCGGGCCAGCTGTTCAACTACCCGGGCGCGCTTCTCGCGGCCCCTCGCGCCTTCGTGGCCATCGCGGCCGTCTTTCCGGACACCCGGAACGGCCACGCGTCCGGTATCGCCACGAGGCGCGCGCTTCGCGGCGGAAGGGGGCACCTTGGCGCGGCGCGGCACATACCGAGCGCTGTCCCGAATCAACGACACCCGCCACGAGGTCGTCGTCGTTCGCATCGACCACCGCCGTGACGTTTACCGGGTCAGCTGGCGGAAACTGGGTGCGGGCTCCGTCATCCGGCGACGCGCCCTTGCTTCGGTCAGGGCCGCCGGTTCGTCGCGCCCGGTAGGCCGACGTCGTGGGCGGCCAGGTGATCGAGCACCCGGTGGGCGAGGTCGAGGGTCAGGTTCAGGATCGCGTGGATCGTTCGGGTGAGGGCCACGGCGTCCAGTCCGGTGGTGGCGTGGGCGAGTTCCTCGACACGTGCCGCGAGGGACCGGTGCTGAGCAGCCATCGCCGAGGTCAGCAGCCGGACGCACGCGTCCTCCTGGCTCGAGTCCCGGGCCGCCTTGTCGAACTGCGCGTGAATGGCGAGGTTGTCGGCCAGTGCGGCGAGCAGGTTGTCCCGGTGCTCGTGGATGGGCTCACCCGTGGTGGCAGCGGTGTGGATCGCCACCGCCAGGGGAGGGAATCTGGCGATCGTGCGTTCGTCGAGCTCGACAACGCGGTGCAGGGCGGCCGACTGGAACTGTGTGGGGTTCACGTAGGTCCCCGCAACGGGGCGCCGTCGAGGGCGTCGACCTCGTCCTGGAAGGGGTCTTGGGTGGGGGGTTCCAGGGCGATCCTGGGTAGCCGGCGATCGAGCCACTGCGGGATCCACCAGGCGCGCCGGTCAGCCAGGGCCATGGCTGCCGGGACGAGGACCAGCCTGACCAGGGTGGCGTCGATGGCGATCGCGACCGCGAGCCCGAAGCCGAACAGGTTGACCACCCTCTGGTCGTTGAGCAGGAAGCTGAGGAAGACGACGACCATGACCGAGGCAGCCGCGGTGATCACGCGGGCGGTGGCGGCCACGCCGTTGGCCACTGAGGCCCCGGCGTCATCGGTGCGGCGGAACTCCTCACGGACCCGGCTGAGCAGGAACACCTCGTAGTCCATGGACAGGCCGAACAGGACCGCGAACAGCATCATCGGGGCGAAGGACTCGATGGGTCCCGGGGCTGTGCCGAACACGTCGTCGAACCAGCCCCACTGGAACACCGCGACCACGACCCCGTAGGCAGCGCCCACCGAGAGCAGGTTCATGGCCGCTGCCTTGAACGGGATGAAGACCGATCGGAACTCGACGAGCAGCAGCGCCATGCTCAGCAGGACGACGAAGCCGATGAACTAGAGCATCCGATCAGCGAGCCGGTCGGCCAGGTCCACGGCGGTCGCGGTGGCACCGCCCACGTGCGACGTCCCCTCGGCCTGGGGCAGCACGTCCGTGCGCAGTCGGTGGACCAGGTCCTCGGTGGAGGCGTCCTGCGGCGACCCGACCGGGACGACGTTGACGATGCCGGCGGTCGCGCTGGGGTTGAGGGTGGCGCTGGGCACGCTCGCGACTCCCGGCGTGGCAGCCAGGTCGGTGCGCAGCTCGTCGAGCCAGGCCTGGGCCTGCTCCGGCGAGGTGGCGCTGAGGTACTCGGCAGTGATCAGCAGCGGCCCGGTCCAGCCGGGACCGAACGCGTGCGCGACGATGTCGTAGGACCGCCGAGCGGTGCTGTCCGAGGGTGCGGACCCACCGTCGCTGCTGCCCAACCTGATCGAGAGCAACGGCGCGGCCAGGATCAACAGGACCACGGTTGCGGAGACCAGGTAGGGCCAGGGACGACGCTGGATGCGCCGGGTCCACCGGTGCCAGCCGCTGCCGTGGTCATCGGCGTGGTCGAAGCGTGGGCGGCGGACGCGCAGGCGGTCGAGGTTCCCGCCGAACACGGCCAGCAGCGCGGGCAGCAGGGTGACGGCCGCGAGCATCGTGGCGGCGACCGTGATGGCGCTGGCCAGGCCGAGCGCCGATACGAACGGGATCCCGATCAGGAACAGGCTGAGCAGCGCGACCATCACGGTGGAACCTGCCACCAGGACCGAGCGCCCGGCCGTGCCGACCGTGGTCTGGATCGACTCCCGCGGGTCGTGGCCGGTGATCATCCCCTCCCGGTGCCGGGTCACGATCAGCAGCGCGTAGTCGATCCCGACACCGAGCCCGATCATCGCCGCGACGACCGGCGCGGAGGTCCCGATCGGGATCCACGCGGACAGCAGGCCCACGACCGACAGGCCGAAGGCGAGGGCGAAGAGGGCCGTCACGATCGGCACGACCATGGCGTAGAGCGACCCGAAGGCGAGCAGGAGCGGGGAATGAGGCCACTCCCCCGGCGTCCCCCGAGGCACCCGGCTCGGCCACGATTGAGGAGCTGGTCGTGACCGCCGTCGAGGACGCGGTGCAGCGCATGCTGGCCCAGGAGGACCTCGCCCGGTTCGTCTATAGCCTGCCCGTCCGGCACAGCGCCCTGCTGCGACCGGAGATTCGCACCACACCTCCCGTGTTCGTCGAGGTCACCCACCTGCTCGAGCAGGGGGTGCACCGAGGTGAGGTCCGCGACGACATCCCCGTCGACCTCCTCGCGCGCCACGTCCTCGCGGCCCTGGAGACCGCGATGCGCGACTGGGCCGAGGGCCGCGTCGAGGACCCGATGGCCCACCTGCGGACCATGCTCACCCTGAGCTTCCACGGCGTGACCAGGCCGTAGGGAGCGCCGCCACGCGCTGTCAGCGGACGACCGGTACCTGGCCGTCGAGATGATCGCCAGACTCCTGGCCAAGGGCCGGCTGCGGTAGCTATCCCTGGACCGCCACGGAGAGCAGGACCACGCTGTCCTCGAGTGCCTCCAGGCCGTGCCGACCCAGAGGGATGACCAGCAGGTCGCCCGCTGACCCGTCCCAGGCGGACTCGTCCTCAGTCAGGCGCACCGATCCATGCAGGACCTGGAGCGTGGCCTCGCCGGGGCTCTCGTGCTCGTCGAGGCGGTGGCCGCTGGCCAGCGCGATCAGGGTCTGGCGCAACGTGTGCTCATGTCCGCCGTAGACAGTGTGGGCGCTTCGCCCGCTGGAGGCCCCGCGGGCGGCGGTGAGGTGCTGGTGGACCAGTTCGGTCAATGACGTGGTCTGCATGAGGTGCCCTTCTCGGATGGGTGCGTTCTGGGGGTCGGGGAATGGCGGTGTGCGCGGGGTCAGGTTCGGGACACCTGGACGTGCCCGTCGTGGACGCGTACCGGATAGGTGCGGACCGGTGCGGTCGCGGGCAGGTTCAGGGCCGCGCCGGTGCGCAGGTCGAACTTCGAGCCGTGCATCCAGCACTCGATCGTGGCGCCGTCGACCTCGCCCTCGGAAAGGGGCACGGCGGCGTGGGTGCATTCGTCGTGGACGGCGAAGACATCGGCGCCTGCACGGACCACGCAGATGGCGTCACCGTCGACCATGACCGCGACCGGCATCCCGGCGGCCAGGTTGCGGAACTCGCACACGGTGATCCAACTCATCTCGTGTCTTCCTCAGTCGCAGCAGCCCCTGACGTGTGGGTAGCGCAGGACGGGCAGCCGTCTGCCGAACGGCCGTTGAGCCGGCCGCAGTTGGGGCACACCTGTGACAGCCAGCAGGCCGGGTCACCACCCTGCTCGCTCACCGTGACGCCCGCACTGTAGCCGTCGCAGGGTTCGGTGCGGTCCGCGGGACGTTCACGGTGCCCGCTTCTGGATGCGGTCCCACGCTGCCCCGTCGAGGGCGACGGCTGCGGCCGGGAAGATGCCGTTCTCCTCCTTGTCGATGTGGCGGCGCAGCAGGTTCTCGAGCTCCTGGACGTCTGAGTGGTCACCATCAGCAACTCTGGCCAGGCGGGCGTCGATCTCCCGGTGCTCGGCGCACAGGGCGTCGACATGGTCCGCGAAGTCCTCGTCGAGGCGCAGCTCGGCGAACAGGCCCTGCTCCTCGCCCCTCGTGTGCGGGTCGAGCAGGGCCGCGAGCTCCTCAACAGCAGTCGCCGCCTCCGTACCGTCACCGTCGAGGACGACGCGGCGCAGGGCACCGGTGGCATTGATGATCGCCACGTGCTCGGTGGACAGCCGACCGATCATGGTGATGGCCCGGCAGCCGCAGTAGGAGCACACGAGCGATCAGGCGCGCTGCAGCCGGATGTGCCACGCCTCCGGACCGGCCTGCAGGTACTCGACGGCAACGCCCTCGGGGTAGCGGTCGCGGGCCTGCGCGAGGAGGGGCTGCGGATCGTGCGGGGCCACCAGGACCAGGGCGCCACCGCTGGGCAGGGAGTCCAGCGCCCCGAAGATGGCAGCGTGCCGGATGGCGTGCGGGATCTCCCGAGCATCAAGCACCGGCGCGTCGTGGCCCTGGGACTCGCCGCAGGTGCAGCCGGAGTGCGAGTGGGGCAGGGTAGGCAGGGGCTCGATCACGGTGGACTCCTCGGTTGTGGCTGGGTGTGGCTGGGTGTGGCTGGGTGTGGCTGGGTGTTGGCTGGACCGTTCACCAAATACTACAGTGTCTCCTGTGGAAAATCACGGCCCTCGCCCCATCCGGCACGACGACGCCCTGCCTTGGCTGTCTCCTGCCCGCGCCCGGGTCCTTGAGTTCCTCCAGTCCCAGGCCGGCCCGGTCGCTGCGGAGCAAGTTGCCGGAGTGTTCGGCCAGCATGTGAACACCGTGCGCGGACATCTCGACGCGCTCGTCGAGGACGGCCTGGCACTGCGTCACCGGCAGGGCACCTCCGGTCGCGGGCGACCCGCATGGCACTACCGGGCCAACCCCCAGAACCCGGAGCCCGACGCGCGGGTCCGCGAGTACGGGGCGCTGGCCGGAGCCCTGGCAGCGCACCTGATCCGGACCTGCCCTTCCCCCACCGAAGAGGCGCGGGTCGCGGGGGTCGACTGGGGCCGCCGGATCGCCCAGGACCGGCATCGCCAGCCTTCCCCAGCCGCTCAGGACACCACCCATGCCCGCCACGAGGTCCTGGCCATCCTCGACGACCTCGGGTTCGCGCCGCAGGAATCCTCCGACTGCGACAGCGTGCGGCTGCTTCGGTGCCCCCTGCTGGACGTCGCCCGCCAGTACCCCGAGATCATCTGCCAGGTCCACATGGGGCTGATCTCGGGCGCGCTCACCGAGCTCGGAGGCGATGACGCGGGGGTCGACCTGCTGCCGTTCGCCGAGGCCGATGCCTGCCGGCTGGTCCTGCCCCACGCTCCCTCGCCGGCGCGGTCATGACCACCACAGACGTGGACGCGGAGCACCCCCAGCCGAGGTCGCGTCGCACTCCGGTGCCCCGCCCGGTGCCCCGGGGCCGGCTCGCGCTGCTGCTGGGCGGTGGCGTCGCCATGCTCCTGGGGCTGGACGCGGGACTTCTGCTGCTCGGCCTGCCCGCACCGGTGACCATCGAGCGCCTGCCCGAGGTCCACGGGCAGCTGATGCTCATCGGCTTCCTCGGCACCGTGATCGCCCTGGAGCGGGCCGTGGCACTGCGCCGGCCCTGGGGCTTCAGCGCGCCACTGGCCACCGGGTTCGGCTCCCTGCTGCTGCTCACCGCCCTGCCCATCGAGGTCGGGCAGGTTGTCCAGCTGATCGGACTCTCGGTGCTGGTCGGGATCTACGGTGCCCTATGGCGGCGGGCGGCATCCACGGCGGTCGCGATCCAATGGCTGGGCGCCGTGCTCGCCACCGGTGGGGTGCTGCTGTGGACCACCGGCGTCACCACCGGTGCCCTGTTCCCCTGGCTGGCCGGCTTCCTCGTGCTCACGATCGCCGGCGAGCGCCTCGAGCTGGCCCATGTGGCGGCACCGGGACCGGGCGCTCAGGCCGGCCTGCTGGGGATCAGCGCTGCAGTCGCGATCGGCGCAGCCGCGGCCCTGCTCTGGCCGACCCCGGGGACTGAGGTCTTCGGCCTGGCCCTGCTGGCCCTCGTGGGGTGGCTGCTGCGCCACGACGTGGCCACCCGCACGGTGCGCTCGGTGGGTCTCCCCCGGTACTCGGCGGTCAACCTGCTGCTGGGGATGGCCTGGCTGGCGGTCGCCGGCGGATCCTGGGTGGTGCTCGGCCCCCAGGTCGACGGCCCCGGCTACGACCTGGTCGTCCACGCGGTGACCCTGGGCTTCGCCATGTCCATGGTGCTCGCACACGCCCCGATCATCCTGCCCGCGGTCCTGGTCCGACCGCTGCCCTACCGCCCGGTGCTCTACGCCGCCACCCTGGCGCTGCAGCTCTCGCTGATCCTGCGGGTTGCCGGTGACATCCGCGGGATCGGGTGGGCCTGGCAGGGTGGCGGGGCGGGCAACGTCCTGGCACTGCTGGGATTCGTGGCGCTGTCGGCCGTCCTGGTCGTGCGCCGATGAACCGGTCCACGTGGCACGCCCGCACCTCCACCGTCGTCCTGGCCTGGCTGGCTGCCGCCGCGCTCGTGGCGCTGGCGCATCGGCAGGTCCCCGCCTCCACCTGGCTGATGGTGCACCTGCTGATGCTGGGGGCGGTCACCAACGCCCTGGTCATCTGGAGCTGGCACTTCACGGTCGCGGTGCTGCGGGCACCGCCAGCCAGGTCCCGCCGGGGTGAGGTGCTGCGCCTGGTTGCCGTCAACGCCGGCGCCCTCTCGGTCGTTGCGGGGGTGCTGCTCGACGTTGCGCCCGCCGTGGCTGTCGGCGCCGCGCTCCTGGCTGGCGCTGTGCTCAGCCACGTGGTGACGCTGCTCACGATGATGCGCCGTGCCCTGCCCAGCCGGTTCGCGATCACGGTGCGGGCCTACGTGGCGGCGGGGATCCTGCTGATCCCGGGGATCGCCCTGGGAGTGGCCCTCGCAGACGGGTCGCAGGCTCCCACCGTGCACAGCCAGCTGCTGCTGGCCCATGTGTCGGTGAACCTGATGGGCTGGGTCGGGCTGCCCATCATGGGAACGCTGGTGACCCTGTGGCCCACGATGCTGCGTACCCGGTTGGCGCCCGGAGCTGAGCGCAACGCGCGGCGGGCGCTGCCGGCGTTCGTCCTGGGCACCCTGGTCACCGCCGCAGGCGTGCTCGCCTCGGTCCATCTGCTCGCCGTCGCCGGGATCGCCGCATACCTGGTCGGGATCGCCTGGACGATCGGACCCATGGCGGTCGCGATACGCCAGCGCCCGCCGGCCTCGTTCCCCGCCTGGTCGACGCTGGCGGGGGTCGGGTGGATCGTGTCGTCGCTGGCCTCCTTCGCCCTGGTGCTCGCGCTGAACCCGGACGCGGAGACTGCGACCCAGAGCATGGGGACGTTGACAGCCGCGGTCATCGTCGGTGGTGTCCTCCAGGTGCTCCTGGGTGCCCTGAGCTACCTGTTGCCGGTGATGGCCCGTGGGGGGCCCGCCTCGATGCGCCAGCGAATCGCGCACGTCGACCGGGGACTCGGCCTTCGCCTGGTGACCGTGAACCTCGGGCTCGCCGTGTGCGTGCTGCCCAGCCCGAGTGCGGTCCGGGTGCTGGCCTCCGTGGCCGTGCTCGCAGCGCTGGTCAGCACTGGCGCCCTGCTCGTCACCGGGACCCGCACCGCCCCACCGGGGGTGGACCCGGCGACCTCGGAGGGCGCCGTGGCCCCCGCACCCGGCCTGGGCCGGCACAGCCACGGCATCGCGCTCGGGCTCGCCGTCATCCTGCTCGCCGTGGCCGGCGGAGTGGCG
The DNA here is from genome assembly GCA_020636995.1 of Actinomycetota bacterium. Lineage (GTDB taxonomy): Bacteria > Actinomycetota > Actinomycetes > S36-B12 > UBA10799 > JADKAV01. Next base: position 191,958 of record JACJWU010000003.1, read on the forward strand.
CTCGACCCGGCAGCCCTGGGAGGTGCCGCAGCCACTGCTGAGCCGGCCTCCGCGGGAGTCACGGCCACCGGCGAGGTCACCCGGGTCACGGTCACCATCCAGGGGATGCGCTTCACCCCGGACACGCTCCGGGTGCCCGCCGGGAACTCGCTGCAGATCACCGTGGTCAACAGCGGCGACGACGTGCACGACCTGGTCCTGGAGACCGGTGAGCGCACGCCGCGGCTCTCCCCGGGACAGTCGGCTACGCTGGAGATCCCCGTCGTGGGCCGCGACCTGGCCGGGTGGTGCTCCATCGCCGGTCACCGGCAGATGGGCATGGTCCTGGCCATCGAGGTCGACGGGGCCGGTGCCACCACCGCCGGGCTTGGGACCTCCGGGGAGCACTCAGAGCTCACCGAACACACCGACACCGGCGGCGAGCTGGAATCGGCAGACCGCCCCAGTCCGGACCTCATGGCTGAGCCCGGTCCCGGGTTCAGCGCGTACGACGCACGCCTGGCGCCGGCACCCAAGAGCCGCACCCACCGGGTCCGCCTGGTCGTGACCGAGACGGAGGCCGAGGTGGCCCCGGGTGTCCGCCAGACCCGATGGACCTTCGGTGGCACCGCACCGGGGCCTGTCCTGCGCGGGCGGGTCGGCGACACATTCCTGGTCACCCTGGTCAACGACGGCTCCATCGGGCACTCGATCGACTTCCACGCCGGCGCCCTGGCCCCGGACCGCCCGATGCGCACCATCGCCCCCGGGGAGGAGCTGCTCTACCGGTTCACCGCCACCCGGGCGGGCATCTGGATGTACCACTGCTCGACGATGCCGAGGTCCATGCACATCGCCAACGGGATGTTCGGGGCGGTAATCATCGACCCACCCGACCTCGCCCCGGTCGACGAGGAGTTCGTCCTCGTGCAGTCCGAGTCCTACCTCGGACCCCAGGGCGCCACCGCCGATGCCGACGCGATCGCCGCCGGTGAGCACGACCTGGTCAGCTTCAACGGCTACCCCATGCAGTACCGCCACCAGCCCCTGACCGTCGGCGTGGGCGACCGGGTGCGGATCTGGGTCCTGGCCGCCGGACCCAACATCGGCTCGGCGTTCCACGTCGTCGGCGGCCAGTTCGACACCGTCTACCGGGAGGGCACCTACGACCTGACCCCCGGAACCGGTGGCTCCCAGGTCCTCGGCCTGTTCCCGGCACAGGGCGGCTTCGTCGAGCTCCCCCTCCCCGAAGCCGGCAACTACCCCTTCGTCTCCCACATCATGTCCGACGCCGAACGCGGCGCCACCGGGATCCTGCAGGCCGTGGTCGCTCCCTGATTCAGGCGCCGTCCTCAGGCTGGGACCACGTGATCTGGACCTCGGCGAACCCGCCTGCGGGAGCGCTGGCCCGCACCGGCTCGCCAGCCAACCGGAACGCGGGCTTCGCCGCCAGAAGCGTGTCCAGCACGATCCCGAGTTCCAGGCGCGACAGCCCCTCGCCGGGGCAGTAGTGCGGACCACGCCCGTAGAGCAGGTTACCGGCCGCATCCCTGTCCAGCCGGAACTCAGTCGGCTCGGCGAACACGGCCGGGTCGCGCTGCACAGCCGGCCACAGGATCGTCACTGGAGCATCACTCGGGATCACCCGGTCAGCGACGTGCACCGGTCGGGTCGCGCGCCGGCGGTTGGTCACCAGAGGCGCCTCCAGGCGCAGCATCTCGTCTATGGCCGCCTGGCGCAGGCCGTCAGGCCCTGCGCGCAGCCGGGCCCGCACGTCGGGGTTACGGGCCAGGAACTCCACGATGATGCCCACCGCGGCCGAGATCGTGCCCAACTCACCAGCGGTCCAGTTGCGCACGATGCTGACCAGCTCTTCGTCGGTCAGCGGCCTGCCGTCCACGCGCTCGTCGAGCAGCTGGTGCGTGAGGGTCCGGGGGGCGCTCGGTGCTTGCGCCCGGGCGCGGTCTAGTTCGGCGACGATGATGCGATCAAAGTGAGCGGCCACCCGGTCGAGCCCGGCGCGGTCCCGTTCCCGGGTCGCCCGCTGCGAATCCACCGCCCACGCCCGCAGCGCCTCGGCCACGGCTGGCGGCCAGCCCAAGTAGGCGCACTGCGCCTGGGCGGCGTACGGCTCGCCGAGCGCGGTCATCACCTCGACTGGCTGGCCGGCCGCGGACAGGTCCACCACCAGCGACTCGGCGATCCGGCGCAGGTCCGGAGCGAATTCCGCGACGCGTTGCGGTGTGAAGCATCGGTCGACCACCGCCCGGAACGCCGCGTGCTCGGCACCGTCCATCCCGTTGGGCACCGCCACATGGGTCGATACCCGCGAGCTGAATGTGACCGGATCGTGCAGGGCCGCCAGCACGTCGGCGTGGCGCAACAGCGACCAGCCTTGAGTCTCGCTGTACGCGACCGGGCACCGCTCACGGAGCGCGTCATAGGTCCGGGTCTGGTCGTCGCCCACCTCGCGCGGGTCCCACTCCGACACCTGATCCGAACCTCCAGTGATATCCACGGCGCGCAGTGTAGTGAGATGATCCAGTCTTCCCTGGCCCACGCCGGTGCCGAGCTCGCTGGCCGAGCGAAGGGTCGCGACAAGCCGGATCTGTGGATCGGCGCGTCAGCTGCTGGCACTCCGCGGGTCGAGCATGGTCAGTGCCATCCGGGAGGGCTCGAGGGCCAGGATTTCGTGGGGCACGCGGGATCCGATGTGGACCAGCCCGCCTGGGCTGAGTTCGACGTGCTCCCCATCCGCACCGACGCGCAGCCGCCCGTCGAGGACCTGCAGCAGGATCGGGACACCAGCCCGGGTTGTTCGGCCTGCCCGCGCGGGCAACCCGGACCGGAGCGCGGCGTCTATGTCGGCGGCGATCGTCTGCAGGGTGACCAGGCCGGCCACGGTCAGCGGGCCGCCGGTGGCGTTGAGGTGGCGGGCGATCTGGTTGAGGTTGTTTCCGATCCGGGCCAGCTGGACCACCACCGCCGGATCCACTGGCGGGGCCACCGCTCGGCCCAACCCGGTCCGGCGTCGCGGCGGGCGGCGGCCCACCCACCCTGCAGGCTCACCGGGTCGCGCCGCGGCGACCTGCCCGCGGACCCAATCGGAGACCGTCAGCTCGGCGGCAGCAGCCGCAGCTCGCCAGCCCGCGGCGACCTGCTCGGGCAGGCGCACCGTCACCTTCGCGGTGGACGCGCCCTGCGGGGCGCGTGGTGGGCGACCCATCAGGGCGCCCACTCGGGGGATCGAAGGGGGCCGCAGGCCCCCTCGCCGGCCTCGGCCGGACGGAGGCCGCGACAGCGGATTCCGTCCGACGAGTAGGCTGGCTTGCTCTCATCGGGCATGGCCCTGACGGGTGAGGTGGAAGCGGGCTGGCTTCCGGACGCTGGCAACGACGGGGGGGTCGGAACACGCCAGATCCGTTTGCGGCTTGCCCTCGGATGCCAGCCCTTGCGAAGGGTCCCGCGCCATTGGGCGCAGGCCCGGCACACCCGCGCCTCGCCGACAGCATTGGTCGGATGTTCACGCCCCGACACTGTGGCCTCCAGCGGTGGTGCGTCCAGATGTAGCGGCCAGGGCCTCACGCGTAGCGCCGTCGTCGGTGAGCGCCGCTACAGCTGTTGGCAGCCGTTCTTCACGGAATTGAGCACGATTCGTTCCCGATTCCTCTTGATGATGAGTGTGTGTAGCGGGTGTAGCGCCTGTAGCGGGCTTCTGGGGGACGCCCCCGAACGGGTTCCCAACTGGCTCCCCATGAATGGGCGGTAGGTAGCGCATCCACGCATCGGAGAGGTCGACCTGGCGATAGCCCTTGGCGACCGTGGCTCCGACGCGGAGGTTGGTCGACCGGATCTCATAGCCGCGCAGGCGTCGAGCCAGGCCAGACGGGTCCAGCGGCTTGCCGCGCAGATCCCTCCACGGGGATTCCTCCAGACCCAACAGGCCCGCCAGGAGGGGGGCCGTCGCCAGGGCATCCGGGTTGCCAGCCTCGAGGAAGACCCGACGCAGGTCCGCCAGCAACAGCAGGCTGAGCGAAGGCTCGGCTGCGCCGGCGCGGCCTGCGACGAAGTGCAGGCACGCCTCGGCCGCACGACCCGGCCAGGCTCCGCCGACTCCTTCGGCGACCGCCAACAGCGGCTCCCAAACATCGGCTGGCCGATCCGTCACACCAGCGGGCAGCACGGGGTCCTCGGGTATGACCAGAGAGTCGAGGGCGGCAGCCAACTGCTCGCCGATCGCCAGACCCTCGGGCTCGTGGACCCGCAACCGGTAGGGCTCGACGGCCTCGCCCGGACCCCGCCGGCGCATCTTGACGATGACGGATCGTGTGGCGATCGTGTCTGGCACGTCGTGCAAGCCGGCAAGGGCAACGGCCGCGAAGGAAGCGAAGCTGACCACCGTGTGGGTGTTGCCGACTGACTCGCACCGGAAGGTGAGGCCCGACCGGCGGTGACCGGCGTTGAGGAACGCCCGCAGTTCCTCGTTCTCCCTGGCCTTCGGTCCGAACACCGAGTCGATCTCGTCGAAGAGGATCGTCGGCCGGTTGTCGAGGTCGCCCACGGCCCGGAACAGGGCCGCCGGAGTGCAGTGAACGGCGTGCATCGGCCTGCGGACGAGCGAGCCGATCACCTCCAGCGCCCGGGTCTTGCCGCTACCAGGCTCTGGGGACAGGAAGGCCAGCCTGGGCGTTGAGTCGAAGTGCTCGAGCAGGTAGCTGTGCGCCACCCAGAGGGACGTGGCCACGCGGGCGTACTCGCTGGGGAAGCAGACGAACCTGCCGAGGAATGCTTCCGTGGCGTCCAGGGCTTCGGACGGAGGCATGGGGCGCGAGTTGCCCCCGCCGACCTGGTTCGGGGACCGCGCCTCGGGCCGCGCAGTCATGACCGACCCCACTCCGCGACCGAACCCGCGGCCAGGGCCTTGTCGAGCATCCGCGACGCGGCAGCACGGGCGTCCGGATCCGCACGAGTTGCTCGGCGCTTGGCCGTCTTCACTGGAACGGCAGGCGCCGGGGTTGGGGCCACCTCCACAGCGGGAACGGTCCTGGCTGCGATGAAGTCGACGATCTGCGCCTCGGTGTAGCCGATCCGGTGACGCTGGTCCCCAACGCCAAGACGGACGTGACCTATCGCGCCGCAGAGGGTGAGCTTGCGCAGCATCGACGTGGAGATGTTGAGCCTCTGGGCTGCCTCGCTCGGGAGGTGGACGCGCGGGGTACCAATTGGATCCCGGGCGGTGGTGGATGGATGAGCGTTCGTGCTTCGTAACATGAGGGGGCGAGGGCACGCCGCGGAGTCAAGGGCAGGACGTGGGAGGTCGGCACACAGGCGCTCCGGGGCGTGCCCGACTCCTCACGATCGATGGGGTCGCAACTACGCGGCGCCGGCCTCCGCGCATCGCTGCGGCGAACCGGGCGCTCGCAGTTCGGCCACGAAACGTGCCAACTGGAGGGGCGAGGGCACGGGCCAGGAGTTGGTGAGCGCACGCATCCTGATGGAGGCGACGCAGGTCCGCCAAGGCCTTCCCACCAAGTGGGTGACCAGGCCGGCGAAGGCAAGCCGGATGGCAAGCCGCACACGAGCAAGGGTGGTCACAGCCCGAGAGGCCCTCCGATGAAGGCGGTCCGCAGGAAGGATCTGGAGGCCCAGCAACACCGACGTGAGGATCACCGCCCACGACGTGGCAACCCCCAGGACTGTCGGCACCTCCTGGCTCTGCGTCAACCACCGCAGCTGTACGAGAGCAAGGACCAGACTCGCCGCCAGGGTGACGATCTCGGGCAAGAAGTACGCGAACACCTCGGGCCAGGTTGCGGCCGGCGGTCGCGATCTGTCGCCTTCCCTGGCGTTGGACCACGGGTGATGCGGTACGGACTGCGGCACACGAAGCCCTGATAAGGCTCGGGTTGCGGCCGTTCCACGCATGGAATGCACCATAGCGTCCGATTCGTCCGGCTGACTACGGGGGGCAAAGCTAAGGTGAGAGTTTGCGTAGTTTAGTCTCCACGTCCAGATGTGCGCTCGGAACGATTGGGATGACCACACCCTGGCGCGCCAGCACTGCCATCTCGCGAGTGATACTCTAAAGCTCTGAAAGTATCACTTCGACCGCAGATCGGTAGACAAGTAGCAGTGGATCCCAGCCAGTTCAGTCCGAAGAGCAGGGCCAACGTTCGCCGTGCTGAGGGCGGATACTGGGCGTTCCTCCCGCCGCCGCTTCCGCCCGACGTCGCCCTCTCGCCGAAGCTGATCGGCGCACTCTCGGAGGCCGACCGAGCGGTCGGCGAGGTATCCGGCTTGGGCCGCACGCTGCCGAATCCCCACCTGCTCGCTATGTCGCTGTTGCGACGTGAGGCGGTACTGTCCAGCCGCATCGAAGGCACTCAGGCATCAATGTCGGACTTAGTGCTCTTCGAGGTCGATCCCGCGACAGCTGATCGCTCGGGCGACGTGCAGGAAGTGGCCAACTACGTCAGAGCGGCCAACCATGTGCTGGACCCCGGGCGGCGGCTTCCGATGAGCCTGCCGCTGTTGCTTGAGGCCCACGCAATGCTGCTGGAGGGTGCTCGTGGCGCTTCCGCCTCGCCTGGGGAGTTCCGTCGCAGCCAGAACTGGATCGGAGCCCCGGGTAGCTCGCTGCAGGACGCCACGTACGTGCCGCCCGCACCAGAGGAGTTGTGGGGCTGCCTGGATGCGTTCGAGAAGTACCTGCACGCCAATGACGAACTACCTCCGCTGCTTCGGATCGCCGCGATCCACTACCAGTTCGAGGCCATCCACCCCTTCCTCGACGGCAACGGTCGGATCGGCCGTCTTCTCGTGGTGGCCCTCATGGTCGAGTGGGGCCTGTTACCCAGCCCATTGCTGGAAATCTCCGCCTACATCGAGCCCCGGCGGGACGCCTACTACGACGCCCTCTCGGCCGTCAGTGTCGATGGGGACTGGCAAGGATGGTTCCACTACTTCCTGGAGGCCGTAACCGTGCAGTGCCACTCAACCGTCGAGCGTGCGACCAAGCTTCGAGCGCTGCGCGACGACTACCGCGCAAGGATGGCCACACCTCGGGCGTCCGCCCTGCTACCGACGTTGGTGGACTCGCTGTTCGCGTCACCAGCCACAACAATCGCCCAAGCCCGGTCACTGCTCGGCGTCACCCATCGAGCGGCCACGATGAATGTGGAGAAGCTCGTCTCTTCGGGGATCCTTACCGAGGTAGCTGGCCGGGGGCGGTCTCGGCTCTTCCTCGCCACCGAGATCCTGGACACCCTAGCCACTGTGCCGACGCCCCGGTGAGACATTCTTGACTGGCCGCACGCGGAGCCGCCTGCACCAGACTGCTTCGTCGGCGGCCAGTTCGCCGCTACCTTGGGCAGCATCGCCAGCACTCGGAGAGGGGTGAGCGCCATGTGCGTGGTGCCGAATCGCGACATGGACCCAACGCCCGAGTTTGGCCCGCAGAGGCGGGCTGCAGAGCATTGTCGGTCCAACGAAGCCGAGGCCGGGGCAATCCTCGCCGCGGCTGTCCTCCCGGTCAGAGAAGGCCTATTCACAGCACTCCACAAGTCGTTCGCTGACCTTGGTGGAGGGGAGCTCGAACTGCCGCCCCGGACCCCGGATGGCGCTCGCCGTATCGGCAAGGACCGGTCCCCTTGATCCCGCTCTCCAAGCTGCTCGAACCGCGGTTCGTTGCACGTTCGTTGCACGTGCTACTTCGGTCGCCTCTGAAAGTGCCCACGCCATAGGCATTTCCGCTTTCGCGACTGACAGATTCCCAAGCTGACAGTGCGAGTTCGATTCTCGTCACCCGCTCCACGACGAAGACCCCCAAGGCTTTGGGGGTCTTCGTCATGGATGTTGGATTGCACGGCGAGAATCGGGAGGAGCGTCCCGAAGGGGCGCGACGGCTCTCGTCACCCGCTCCAACGCTGACCGCCACCAGCAGATTGCAGAACCGACCAGAAACTGGCCCGAAACGCAATCTGCCCCGGCAGCGCCCAACAGCCAGTGCGCCGGCAGGGCCGAACTACCGATCCTCTGTACGTGCGTGGACTTACCGGAGCCCCTTTCCGCGGGTACCCATGCCCGATGAAGGTCTTCCTCAGCGCCGCCCTGCTTCTGAGCTCCATGACGCTGGGCGCCGCCGGGCCCGCCGGTGCGGACGGCGTCTGGAGGGATCCGGTTGATATCTCCCCAGCAGCGCGCGACGGGTCCTCTCCACAGATCACCAGTTCGGCTGACGGCAAACGGCTCACGAGCGTCTGGATCAGCAACGACGGTGTCCAGGACCGCGCCACCGGTGCCGTCAGTTCCGACCATGGGGAGACGTGGTCGCAGGGGGTCCCTCTCAACTCCATCACGGGAAACTCCACTGGCGTCAAGTTGGCCGGCTCGCAGGACGGCAGGCGGGCTGTCGCGACGTTCGTCGACTTCGAGGAGGGCGTCAACAAGAAGATCGTCCGATCGGCCACCCTCACCGACGGCGTGTGGGCAGCACCCGTTGACGTATCGGCGTTGGCGTCCTCGGCCGGCAGTCCCTCACCGACCGTTGCGATGACACCGGATGGCCAGAAGGTGGTGGGGTTGTTCGCACAGTTCCAAGGCCCGTTGCACCAGATCCAGGCACGTACGTCGACGAACTCCGGCGCCACGTACGCCCCACCCGTCCCGGTGGCCGCGAACGTGACGGCGCCAAGCGACCTGGGGGTGGTGTCCTCCTCCGACGGGCAGCGCCTCGCGGCGGTGTGGGAGGAGGAGATCGCCGGAGTCGACACCGTTCGCGCCTCGTTCTCCAACAACGCCGGGGGGACGTGGTCGTCTCCGGATACCCTGTCCAGTCCCACCCGCATCTCGAGCAATCCCGATCTGTTGATGAATGCCGACGGTTCCCGCGTCGTGGCGGTGTGGCAGGAGTTCGTCAGCTCCGGCCAGACACTGATCCAGACGCGCACACTGGCCGGCGGCATCTGGGCGCCTTCCGTGCGCCTCTCGCCGGTGGGCCAGAGCAGCAACAACCCGCGGATCAGCGGGGCCGCAGACGGCTCGCGAACCACGGTCGTCTGGGCGAACGAGACGGTCCTCGGCGTGCAGAGCGCACACGCTGTGGGGGACACATGGGCGGGCCCCGGAGCGGTATCGGAGCCGGGACCAGCCGTCTTCACACCCGATGTCGCGAGCAGCACCGACGGCCTGCGGGTTTCGGCGGTGTGGAACAAGTCCAACACGCAGATCCTGAGCTCTGAGAGTGACGATGGCGGCGCCACGTGGGTCTCCACGGTCAGCACCTCGGCAGCTGCAGCGGGTACTGGCAGCCCGCGCATCGCTGCAGCCGCCAGCGGATTCCGGTTCGCAGCGGTATGGGTCCGCCCAGACGGGACGAACAGCCGGATCCAGGCCGGAACCTACTTCGAGGCCCGGAGTCAGGACATCACCTTCTCGCAACCGGGCGATCTGACGGTGGGCGCCTCCGCGACCCTGACAGCGACGGCGACCTCCGGGTTACCCGTAACCCTGACCACCACGACCCCCGCGGTGTGCGCGGTCGCAGGCAACCAACTCACGGCCCTCGCGGCCGGCACCTGCTCGATCGTCGCCAGCCAACCGGGCGACGTCGACTTCCTCGCGGCTGCCGACGTGACGCGCACCGTGGCCACAGTCCGCGGACAACAACGCCTCGCCTGCGCCAAGACTCCCCCGGCCAGACTCAAGAAGCGCGGCAAGACCGTGGTGCTGCCGAAGAACTGCCGTACCGATGCCGGTCAACGGGTCACGGTGAAGGTGGACGGCACACGCAAGTCGCTACGCAACGTCAAGGTGATCAAGAAGGCGGGCGGGACGACGGTGCGCACCTTCGGCACGAAGGTCCGTCTGAAGTTGACGTATCGGGCTTCTGAAACCGGCGCGGTAGAGGCGTTGCGACAGGTGCGCCGCGTCCGTAACTGACTTGTCAGCTGGATTCGACGGCCGAGCAGTAGTCGAGCAACTCCGGCGGCAAGCCTGCGCTGGCGGTTCCACACACCTCGTCGGAGGTCGAGACGTCCCAGGTGTCGCCGCTGGCCTGCAGGAAGAAGACCGTGGGACCGGGCTGGACCTCGACGGCGGCCCACTGCGTACCGGACACATCTGCACAGTTGAACTTGACCATCTCGGAGCCCTCGGGGATGGCGGCGAGGATGGCCTCCTCCGTGCACAGATCGCCCGTCGTGGGCGAGGCCGTCGGGGTGGTCTCGGTCTCGGTGGGGGTCGGCGAAGCGACCGGCGATGCGGCGGTCTGGGTCGGGGTCGGGGTCGACTCCGACGTCGACGAGGAACTCGAGCATCCGGCCAGCGCCGCGATGGACAGTCCGGCGACCAGGGCGACGGCGTGAGTCGAGCGCAGGCTGGGCATGGCGATCTCCTTCTGGTTGGGCTTGGTCCATCATTCCGGCAGAGGGCGCCGGGGTGGCGGAGGCGCGCTCAGCTCCCGGGAACCAGAACCGCCCGGCTCTCGGTCTGCGTGGCCATGGCCATCTCCGGAAGCGAGTCGGTCTGGTCATCGGTCCGGCCGCGCGGGGTGAGGTAGTCCTCGAGTCGGCCCACTTCGAAGCCCTGCCTACGGATGTCTTTGACCGCCCTGCGCAGCGCCGGGACCAGACCTTCGCGGAAGTGGGTGAGGATGATGTCGCCCGGCTCGAGTCCGGCCTGCTTCGTCTGGTACTCCAGCCGCTTTCCCGGCAAGCTAACCGACCAGTGCACCACCCAGTCCAACCCACAACGCCCCGCCGCCGCCAGCGTCGAGGCGTTGTAGGCGCCATACGGCGGGCGCAGCATCCAGGGCACCTGCCCGGCCTGCTCGACGATGTCCTCGTTGGCGTCGCAGATCTCGGACTGCGGGTTCGCCATCTTCGGAAGTGCGGTGTGCGTGACCGTGTGGTTCTGGATCGATCCCACCGGCTCCAAGCCCTTCCAGTAGGGCCAGCTGACGATCGTGCCGGTGGTGAGGAACGCGGTGATCGGGATGCGCTCGTCGGTGAGGAACGCCAGCAGTTCGGGATCCTCGTACAGACCGTCGTCGATCGTGATGAAGACGACCTTGTCCTCGGTGTCGACGGAATGGACCACCTGCGCCGGTCCGCGGCTCTTCAACCCGGACGCGGTGGGGCGCGGCGACGGCTCCTGAGTCACGGCGACCTGCTCCATCGAGGGTTCCTCAGGGGCGGAAGCCTGCGTTGCGCATCCCGTCAGGAGCATGGCTCCGGCCAGCGTCGGCAGGAGGAGGCGGCTTCCCACCCACGCACCGTAACCCGATGATCGCGTACTTCGGCGCAGACACTTCCACCGGCGGCCCGCAGTCATCCGGTCGGGTATAGGGATCGGCCGGAAGGTGGAGAAGTCGGGTGAGGTTCTAGCCGCCAGAGGCCGGGACGCAGTACTCTCGGCAGGTCAATCGATCAGGTGAGGTGGGTTCCATGACTCCCCGACGACTTCTCGCACCGGTGATCGCGGCCACCGTCGCAGTCACCGGCATCATCGCGATCCCGACCGGCGCGGCTTCGGCCGCGACGAAGTACAAGGCGTGCGCCAACAAGAAGACCGGCGAGATGCGCCTCGTGGTCAAGGGCAAGAAGTGCAAGAAGAACGAGAAGAAGCTCAAGTGGAACGTCAAGGGTCCGGCCGGTGGCACAGGCGCTACCGGTCCGCAGGGTCCTGTCGGAGAACGCGGCCCGGCCGGGGCATTCAACGCCGTCGACCAGACCGGAAAGGTGATCGGGCCGATCGTAGGCTTCTTCTCGGGCGTCTACCCGATGGTGCGCCTGTCCAGTGGCGCCATCCTTGTTTGGGACGGCAACCCGTCGAACGCGAACCCGCTTCCATTCGTTGCTCCTGAGGTGTTCTACCGTCAGGCCGGCTGCTCCGGGGACGCCTACGGCCTGTACTCGCCTGGCTTGCCGTTCGATCTCGGCATCGTCATCGGCTCACCGCCCGCGCCCGGCTCCCCGATCTACCGCCTGCAGCCAGGTACCCCACAGTCGTTCACGGCACTCTCGACCCTTACCCCGGCCGGTTGCCAGGCAACTTCATCGGCCATCTCCATGGCGTACATCGCCAAACCTGCCGGGAGTGTGCCGACGGTAGCCCAGCCGTTCTACATCGAGCCGCAGTCGTAGGGCGGCCAGCCTCCGCTGGCGCAAACCCTCCACCCGAACGCGACCGCCTGCCCTCATCGCGGGATGAGCGCCCACATGTCGAGGTCCAGCAGCACGCCCGGCGCGTACTTGCCGTCCTCACCGCGCAGCGTCATCGACTCGTCGCGGCCCTTGGTGGCCACCAGGCGCAACCGCAGAGCACCGACGCTTGGCTCAGGTGTCTCGGCCTTGTCGAGCACCTCCGACCAGGCGTAGACGGTGTCGCCGGCGAAAGCGGGCGAGGTGTGGGCACCGGCGTTGATCGCCGCGATCAGTTGCGCGTTCGCCAGGCCGTTGAAGGACAACGCCCGCGCCATGGAAATGATGTGCCCGCCGTAGATGAGTCGTTTGCCGTCCGGTCGCGCCTCGGTGTTGAAGTGCACCTTCGCGGTGTTCTGCCACAGGCGGGTCGCGAGCATGTGCTCAGGGTCGGTGAGGGTCACGCCGTCGACGTGGTCGATCTTCTCCCCGACCTCGTAGTCGTCGAAGCGGTGGGGCTCCCCGGCGGCAACCGTGTCGTAGCCGCTGAAGTCGAGACCACTCGGCAGCACGAGATACGCCGGGTCCACGACCTTGGCCAGATCCGGGATGACCGTCTCGGGGGCGGCCGCCTCGGGATCGCGCTTGTGCACCATGACCCAGCGCGCCCATTCGATGGCGGTCTCGCCGCGCTGGTTGGTCGCCACCGAGCGGACGTAGACGACGCCGCTCTTGCCGTTGGAGTTCTCCTTGAGTCCGATCACGGTCGAAGACGTGCGCAGGGTGTCGCCCGGAACGACGGGTTGGTGGAACCGGCACTCGGCGTAGCCGAGGTTCGCCACCGCGTTCAGCGAGATGTCGGGGACGGTCTTGCCGAACGCGATGTGGAAGCCGACCAGTTCCTCGACGGGATGTGGCACCAGGCCGATGTCACCGGCGAAGGTCGCCGAGGACGGGATCGCGAATCGCGTGGGGTACAGCGCGCCGTACACAGCGCGGTCTCCTTCGGTGACGGTGCGCGGCGTGGCGTGCTCGATCACCTGTCCGATTTCGAAGTCTTCGAAGAAGTTGCCGGGGTTCGTCTTGCTCATGGTCCGAAACTACTCCCGAGCTCGCGCAGACCCTGACGGGCCTCCGTCGAGGCGGGGGCGTGCGACTATCGGGCCGTCAGCGTCACCGGCACCGCGTTGAGCACGGCCGTCCCCGACAGCGGGTCCATGCCCGTCGCCGGGGTCAGCACATTCACGTTCGGTCCCCGGGTGGCATCCGCGGTCCAGGCATCCGCCTGCGACCATCCGTGCGGCAGGCAGACGACGCCGGGCCGCACCGCATCGGTCACCTCCACGACCACCTCCACCGAACCGCTGTCCGACGTGAGAACAGCCACCGCCTTCGCACCGACGCCGGCCCGTTCAGCATCGTCGGGATGGACCTGCAGCGTTGCCCGGCTCGAACCGCCGGCAAGCCGGGGAAGCGTTCGCAGCCACGAGTTGTTGGTGCGCAGCTGCCGGCGGCCCACGAGCGCGAGGTCGGGCACCGAGACCCGGGGCAGCGCGTCAACCAGCCGCGCGATCTCATCCACGATCGGCTCGGGGAACACCTCGATGCGACCGGTCGGGGTACGTAGAACCTCCGGCATACGCGCGGTGAGCGGACCGAGATCAACGCCTGCGGGAGCCGCCTCGAGCGCCGCGAGGTCGAGGTCGGCGTAGGGCCCGCCGCGCAGTGAGAGATCCAGCAATCGCGGCACCCCGCGGCGGGGCGCGACCGCAGCCAGCAGTTCGGCCGGATCACCCACCCGGCGAGCCACCTCGAAGGCGACCAGGTCGTCCATCTGCTCGACCGTCGGCTCGGGCACTCCGTTCACGACGGATGCTGCAATGGCGGCCAGCCGCAACAGGGTCTCGCCCTCGTCCCGCTCCGTCTCGCCGAGGGGGAACACCGCAGGAGACCAGCGGGCCGTGTTGCGCACGGCCAGCGAGGCGAACACCACGTCGTAGTGGTCGCGGGCCAGCGGAGAGGGCGCGGGCAGGATGACATCGGCGTGCCGCGAGGTCTCGGTGACGTACGCGTCGAGGCAGATCAGCAGGTCCAACTCGCCGAGCGCTAGCTCGAGGCGGTCAGCGTCCGGTGTCGAGACCACAGGGTTCCCCGCCACCGTGATCAGGGCCCGCACCCGTTCACCGGTGTCGGGATCAGGGGTGTCGATCTCCTCGGCGAGGGCAGCCACCGGGAACTCCCCCAACGCACTCGGCAACCCCCGCACACGCGTGCGCTGACTGCCCGGAATCCGTACGCCCCGCCCCCGGCCAGGTTCGCCGAACGTCGTCGGACCCCCCGCGGGCGGAAGGGGGAACATCACACCGCCCGGGCGATCCAGGTTGCCGGTGAGAAGGTTGAGCAGTGCGATGAGCCACGACGCGAGGGTGCCGAACGATGTCGGTTCACCAGCGACGTTCAGCGCCGAGGTGGACGTGCCCATCCGCCCGTACACCGCCGCTGACTCCGCTGTCGCGACCTCGCGTGCCAGGGTCACGATGGCAGACGCGGACAGGCCCGTCGGGTCGCTGACCGCCTCGGGCGTGAACGCGGACAGCAGCTCGCCGACCCGGAAGACCTCCTCCTGCCGGACCCAGGGCTCGGCTGCTCCCATGGTCACCAACCCCTCGGCGAACAGGACGTTGACCATCGCAGCCAGCAAGAGCACGTCGGTTCCCGGGCGGATCGCAAGGTGCTCGTCGGCGGCCGCTGCGGTGCGCGTGCGCACCGGATCGACCACGATCATGCGGCCCCCGCGTGCTCGAAGTGCCCGCACCCGACCGGGCATGTCCGGCACGGTCATCAGGGATCCGTTCGAGACCAGGGGATTCCCGCCGATCACGACGAACAGATCAGTGCGATCGATGTCCGGGACGGGCACCGACAACTCGGTCCCGTACATCAGGCCCAGCGCCACCTGCTGCGGCATCTGGTCTACCGTGCTGGCCGAGAAGCGATAGCGCGTGGCCAGTGCCCGCACCAGCGCCGGCAGGTAGAAGGTGCTTGTGACGTTGTGCGAGTTCGGGTTGCCCAGGTAGAGCGCAACCGCGTTCGGTCCGGACTCACCGATCACGGTCCGAAGGCCCTCGCGGATCCGGTCGAAGGCCTCGTCCCAGGTCGCCTCCCGAAGCTCGCCGTCGACGCGGACCAACGGGGCTCGCAGCCGCGCCGGATCATGGTGCAGATCCCCGATCGCGACACCCTTCGGGCAGACGAATCCTTTACTGAACACATCGTCTGCATCGCCACGCACCGACACGACACGGTCGCCGTCGAGGGTCAGTTCAAGACCACAGGTCGCCTCGCACAAAGGGCAGACGTGGCGGACGGTCATGAGCGGACCTGCACGTGGAAGGTGTGTCGCCAGGTGCCGTCCTTGCGGTGGATCGATTCACACCAGCCCCGGGCACCGTCATACTTCCCCGAGCCGCCGATCACGGGCCGGACGACCGATGTGCGCTCGGCCACCGTGGGTGCCTGCTGCTGGTAGACCGCGACGCCACCGACGATCAACTGGTTGCGCGCCTTGCCGATCGAGAAGACCAGATCAGCGGTCCGGTACTCCTTGCCCGCGGACGGCACGCCGACCTCCGTGGTGAGCAAAGAGCCCGTCATGAACCCGATGCGCGTCGACTTCCCCGGCTTCGTGAGCTTCGCGTAGAAGGTGCGCAGATCGCCCGGGCTCGCAGTACCGGGTGTGACCGGGTTCAGGTTCGCCGTCACCGCCGGATGGGCCACCTTGATCACGAGGTCGGAATCCGCGAAGGCTGGGGAGGCAGCCGCCCCGATGGACAAGACGGTGATGGCGATCAGGAGGCGTCGGAGCATGGCCTGACTTTACGCGCGGGCCCACCTGGTGGCCAGGTGGTGCGCGATCCTGGAACGGTGCTGGGGATTCTGGTGGCAGCGGCAATCGTGCTGCCGCCTGTCGATGTGCCTGCCGACTACCAACTCGGCGGTGCCTACCCGCCGCCGCCCGGGGTCGGTGTCGTCGCGCGTGACCGGAGCGACGATCCCGTGTCCGGTGCGTACAACATCTGCTACGTCAACGGATTCCAGACCCAGCCCGGTCAGCGTCGCTGGTGGCTGCGGGTCCACCCCGATCTGGTGCTGCGCCGCGGGGGAAGGGTCGTCAGCGACCCGGGCTGGCCGGGGGAGATGCTCCTGGACACGAGCACCGCCGCCAAACGCCGGGCGATCACGCACGTGGTGGGACGCTGGATCGACAGGTGCGGCCGCGATGGCTTCCAGGCCGTCGAGACCGACAACCTCGACTCGTGGACCCGCAGCGGGGGACTGCTCACGCGCACGCACAACCGCGCCCTGGCACGGTTGCTCGCCACCCGGGCGCACGCGCGTGATCTGGCGTTCGCACAGAAGAACGCGGCTTCGTTGACAGGCGCGCCGTTCTTCGACTTCGCCGTGGTCGAGGAATGCCAGCGGTACGCCGAATGCGGACGGTTCCTTCGCCGCTACGAGGATCGCGTGATCGAGATCGAGTACCGGCGGCGGGATTTCACGGCGGCGTGCCGGTCACATGGCGACCGGATCGCGGTCGTCCTGCGGGATCGGGAGCTGCGACCTGACATGTCGCGCGGGTACCGCTTCGCCGTGTGCTGAATCAGCGCAGGAACGCCCGTGTGCGCTCCATCAACAACTCCGCGGCCTCAGGATCGAAATCAGAGCATGAAGGGTCGGCGAACAGGTGCGCGTCGCCGGGGTAGATGAAGACCTCCCCGCCGCTGGCGGCCACCAGCGCGTCCACCTCATCGCGCTCGATCCACGGGTCGTCCTGCGCGAAGTGGATCTGCAACGGCAGGCCGGGCGGCCAGGGTTTCGGGAACCACTTCGGATCGGTGCCCCCGTGGTAGAGCAGCGCCCCCCGCGCACCCTTGCGGGTCTGGGCCAGGGATTGTGCGGCGACCGAGCCGAGCGAGAACCCCGCGTACACGACCTTCTTCGGCAGTTTCGCGACCGCGGCATCGGCTTTGCGGACGATGACCCCCATGCCGAGGTCCTCGGCGAGCGCCACGCCCTCCGCGAGATCCGAGAAGACCGCGCCGTCGTAGAGATCGGGTGTGTGGACCTTGTGCTTGGCCGCCCGCAGTTCATCGGCGAAGGCCAGGAACCCCTCGGTCTGGCCCAGAGCGCTGTGGAACAGGATGACGTCGGTCACGCCTCCACCCTAGGCACGTCAGTCGCGGCCGAACAGGTCCCGGGTGTAGACCCTGTCCACCACGTCGCGGATCTCATCGGAGATCCGGTTGGCCACGATGACCGACGAGCGGCGCTTGAACTCGGCGAGATCGTTGACGACCTCCGAGTGGTAGAAGTGCGATTCGGTGAGCACCGGCTCGTACACGATCACCTCGAGGCCCTTGGCCTTCAGGCGCTTCATGATCCCCTGGACGCTGGAGGTGCGGTAGTTGTCCGAGCCCTCCTTCATGACGAGGCGGTAGATGCCCACCACCGCGGGCTGGAGCGCGAGGATCTGCTCGGCGACGAAGTCCTTGCGGGTCGCGTTGGCATCGACCACCGCCCGGATGAGATCCTGCGGCACGTCCTGGTAGTTGGCCAGCAACTGCTTGGTGTCCTTCGGAAGGCAATACCCCCCGTAGCCGAACGAGGGGTTGTTGTAGTGCCGTCCTACCCGGGGGTCGAGGCTCACACCGGTGATGATGTCGCGACTGTCCATGCCGTGGCTCGACGCGAAGGTGTCGAGCTCGTTGAAGAACGCCACGCGCATGGCGAGGTAGGTGTTGGCGAAGAGCTTGATCGCTTCGGCCTGCTTCGCGTCGGTGATGAGGACAGGCGCGGTGGGCTCCAGCGAACCCTCCAGCATGAGGTCGGCGAACTCCTTGCCGCGCTCCGACCGCTGCCCCACCACGATCCGGGACGGGTGCAGGTTGTCGTGCAGTGCCTTGCCCTCCCGCAGGAACTCGGGGGCGAACAGGATCTGGTCGGTGTCGTGCTCCTCGCACATCCGATCGGTGAACCCCACGGGGATCGTCGACTTGATGACGATGGTGGCCGATGGTTCGATGGCCGTGACCTGTGCGATGACCGCCTCGACGGAACTCGTGTCGAAGAAGTTCGCGTCGGGGTCGTAGTCGGTGGGCGTGGCCACGACGACGAACCGGGCCCCGGCGTACGCCTCGAACGGATCGGAGGTGGCGTGCAGGTCCAACTCCACGCGTGCGAGGTACTCCTCGATCTCCGGATCCTCGATGGGCGACCGGCGATCGTTGACCGCCGCCACCCGGTGCGCGTCGATGTCGAAGGCCACGACTTCGTGGCGTTGGGCGAGCAACACGGCATTGGACAGGCCGACGTACCCCATCCCCGCCACAGCGATCTTCACGTGCCAATGATAGGCGCGGTCCTTGTGACCATCCCCCACGTCCGGCAAGGTGGGCCCATGAAGACCGCATCTGTTGTCATCGCCGCCGCTGCGCTCACCGCCGGACTCGCCGCCCCCGCCGCGGCCGCCGACAAGGTACCGGTCAAGCTCAAGGTCAAGGACTGTAAGGGTTGCAGCGTGATGGCCACCTGGTCGAAGACCGGCAAAGCAGACGGGAACTTCAAATCCGCGACCAAGAAGGCGGCGACGTCCTCGACGACCCTGACCTTCAACGTCCCCAAGGGGTACTACCTGTACTTCACGGCCACCAGCCCCAAGGCCGCCATGGACGCGGCGAGCGTGATGGTCACCCAGTTCGTCGGGAAGTCGACCGGGGACAGGGTCTCCGCCAGCGCTGTGCCGTCGCTCAACGACGGCGCCTCGTACTGCATGAAGGCCAAGAAGACCACGATCTCGACGAAGGCCGCGCTGATCCCGGCCGGCGGCAGCAACCTCCTGGCCTTCTGGGCGAACCCGCAACTCAAGGCCATGGGGACGAAGATCAACGACGGGATCAGCGGGGTGTACGGCACGCAGAACACGCTGCTGTGCAAGGGCGCGTATTACTGAGCCACGGCACTCAAGCGGTGGGGCCGCTGCTGAGGCGTGGGTTTGACCGCACACGCCGGCGGTCCACGGGTCTACCCTGACAATCGTGAAGTTGATCGCCGCCGCCGTCGCTGTCTTGGGCATCACGGCCGGTTCGGTGGCGTGGTCGGCGGTGCCGCAACACCTCCCCTCCGCAACGTCGAAGACCGAACCCGGCGCCCCCTGGCCCACGATGCGTCACGATCTGCGCAACACCGGCGCGTCCGACCTGCGTGGGCTGGACCCCGGGACCAAGCCGTGGTCCTTCCAAACCGGCAAGGGCATCTTCTCCACACCTGTCATCGCGGCCGACGGCACCATCTACGTCGGGTCCGCCGATCACAACCTCTACGGGCTGTCCGAGGAGGGCGAGGAGGTCTGGCGCTTCGAGACCGGGGAGATCATCGACACCGCGCCCGCCCTGCTCGACGACGACACGCTGATCATCGGGTCCGGCGACGAGAACATGTACAAGGTCAGTACCGATCCGGCGATCCCCTCCCACCAACGTGTGGTGTGGACCTTCACACCCACGCTGCCGACCGTCGAAGGCCAGCTGGTGAACTGGTGGGAGGGTAGCCCGAACGTCGGCCCGGACGGGGTCATCTACCAGGGCAACACCGGCGGCGGGGCCTACGCGGTGAACCCCGACGGCACCGAGAAGTGGGCCTACCAGGCGCAGAACTCGGTGTGGACGGTCCCGTCCATGGACGATTCCGGCACCACCTTCTGGGGTTCGGTCGACCTGCGCCTGTTCGCACTCAACGCCGACGGCACGCAGAAGTGGCAACGCACGACGCTGGGATACGTGACATCGTCGCCGGCATTGGGGCCGGACGGCACGATCTACGCCGGTTCCTTCGACGGGAGCATGTACGCGCTGGACTCCGCCGACGGATCGGTGAAGTGGAAGCTGCAGACCGGTGACCACATCTACGCCTCCCCCGCACTCGTGGAGAAGGACGGGACGCTGGAGCAGATCATCATCGGCTCCACGGATGGACTGCTCTACTCCGTGGACCCGAGCGGTGACGTGCTGTGGACCTACGACACCGGCGCACCGATCCGCAGCTCCCCGGTCGTCGGGCAGGCGCCGGTCGACGGCGGCTCCCCGATCGTCTACGTGGGTGCGGCCAACGGCCACGTCGTCGCCGTCAACGTCAACGACGGCTCGCGGCGCTGGACCTACGACACCACCGCCACCGAGCCCACCCTGGCCACGCGCAACCAGCTCAACTCCTCACCGGCGCTGGGGACCAAAGGCGTCTACATCGGCAGTCAGGACGGCGCGGTCTGGTTCGTGCCCTACGACCACTGCCTGCGACCGGGGCAGTCCGACGCCCGGTGCGTGACGGCGGACCTCCCCAGCGACGGCATGTACGCGTACGGGGTCGACGTCGGCGGCGGCCTCGTGCCGCCCGACCAGCCGGTCGCGATCAGCCCCGCCGGCTACATGACGGGCCGGGTCGTGGTGCGCAAGGACGGACGCAGCGTCCCCGCGCGCCTCGTGCCTGCGCCCGACGTCCAGCAGTTGGTGAGCGTCGAGCCGGCGGTGGACGTCGATGTCTCGGTGTCCGGGGACGGCCGCTACGTGTTCGTCCGGCCGCTGGAGATGCTCCCCGCGCAGACCACCTACAAAGTCACAGTGCAGGGTGTGGTCACTACGGGTGGTCCGCGACTGGGAAACGTGTCTCTGGGTAGCGGCGAACTCGAACCCTTCCGCGGGACGTTCACCGTGCGCACCGGTGACGACGGTACGGCCTGGGACCCGAAAGTGCAGGCCGACCAGACCTCGGGGCTGTCCCTGTCCCGATTGGCCACGCCGCTGCCGCCGATGCTGCCGAGCGTCAACCAGATCGGCTTCGACTTCTACGACTGGATCGGTGGCGCGGTGAAGACCGAGAAGGACGCCACGGTGGTGTGGTTCGTCGGCGCCAAGCGCAACGACGACGGTGAGATCGTCGCGGACCCGTCCTCGCTGTTCGCCTTCCCTGTAGCCGGGCAGCAACGCGCAGGCACATTTCTCATGAACGCCAGCGGCGTGAATCTCTGGTTCACGTTCGGGCCGGTGCCACTGCAGCGTTTCGACCTGAGAGGGACCTTCGACGACAAGGGCCAGGTGAAGCCTGACTCGCAGTTCATGGCCCAAGCCGTGTGCGCGGACATCCCCGGCTACGGGTCGCAGATGCCCGCGACGGGGATGTGCGACACCCAGGGCGTGCTCACCGCCGCCGGGACGTTCCTGGGCGAGCAGGCCGAGTCGCCAGCGGTGCGCCGAGTGCCCGGGATGAAGATCGGGGACATCACGTACACGCCCGGGTCACCGGCCACGGTGTCGACCACCATCGACGCACCAGTTGGCTACACCAGCGACGATCACTTCGTGTCGATCCTGCTGATCGGTGACGACGGCCTGCCGGTGCCGATCGACTACTACAGCAGCACGAAGCTCGAGACCGATGAGAGCCAGCGGATCACCGGTGTCACGGTGACTGTGGACGAGCCGCTGCCCGCGAACTTCCGGGCCGTGGTGATGACCGACGCCTTCCCGGCGAAGACCCAGGACCTCGGGGGTGCGTCATGATCCGCGCGTTCATCGACGGTGTGATCGCGGTCCTGCTCGCGGTCGTCATGGGGGTGCTCATCGCACTCGCACTCGCGGAACTCGGCCTCACGGACACCCCCTGGCTGACCCTCGGGCCATGGCTGGCGGGAGTCGGGCTGCTGGGAGCCTGGCAACAGGAGGTGACCGCCGACCTGGCCGGTGGGTTGGAGTGGACCACCACCGCAACGGGTGCTCCACTCCTGGTGACCTGGGTGGCGGCGCTCTACATCGCATTGCGGGCCAAACGGGGCACATGGCTGCAGGCACTCCCGGCGGCCGCGGGGGCCGCCGTCGCGGCGGCACTGCTGGTGGCGGCGACCCGCACGTCAGACACCCTGACCAACGACGCCGGCTCGGTGACCGCCAGCGAGGGTCTGACCTGGCTGTGGAGCAGCGACCGTCCCGGCGCGGTGATCGGTGCCGCGGCGCTGGTGGCCGTCGTGTGGTTGCTGAAGACAGCGGCATTGCGTTGGTGGAGATCGGGCCGCGGGGTCGCCTGGAGCCTGCTGGTCGGCCTGGGTCTCGTCCTGACCGTCGCCGTCGCCGGAGGGCTCTACTACCTCACCAGTTCGATGGCCGTCGGCCTCGCGGTGGGGTTGCTCTACCCGCTCGCAGGAACGCTTGCGCTGTTCGGGCTCGCCGGGGCGCCGGTCGAGGCCAGCCTCACCCGGCTCACCCCTGAGACCCTGTCGCTGACGACATGGTCGGAGAGCCTGGTCTACGGGGTCGGTGGGACGGTCGCTGCGCTCGTGCTCGCCGTCCTCGTCGGGCTCATCATGCGGATCTTCAAGCACCGCAGTACGTGGTTGGGCGCAGTGACCGTGACCGCCGTACTCGCAGCGTTCCTGGGATGGGCGATGAGTACCACGGTCGAGGTGCCTGCGAGCCTGGGCGCGGAAACGACAGTGTGGGTGAACCCGCTCTTCGCCGCCGCAGTGGGAGCGGTCCTGGGGCTGGTCACGCGGTTCTTCGCGGGTCGGCCGAAGGAGGACAGCACGCCGCCTGCGCCTGCTCAGCCCGCGGCGGACAACGACATCGACGCCCTGCTGGCCGAGGTGGGGGAACGGCCGGCCTGATCGCGCCTCTTAGAATCGACCCATGCTCAAGGGATTCCGGGATTTCATTCTTCGCGGCAACGTCATCGACCTCGCAGTGGCGGTCGTCATCGGCGCGGCCTTCACCGCATTGATCGGCGCGTTCAACACCGCCCTCATCACCCCGATCGTGAACAGCTTCTTCAATCTGCTGGGCCTGAGCAAGGACGGCATCGGCGGGACGATCGGGCTGCCCGGCGACCAGGTGATCAACATCGGCCTCATCGTGGGCGCGACCATCACCTTCCTCATCACCGCAGCCGTTGTCTACTTCGTGTTCGTCGCTCCCATGAACGCCGCCAAGAGCCGCTTCGGGAAAGAGAAAGAGGAGGTGGCGGACGCCACCGCTGAGGAACTGCTCACCGAGATCCGCGACCTGCTCAAGGAGCAGAAGCAGGGCTGAGCCCCGCGCGCTACCGACCCTTCCCTGGTGAGTGCTGCGCGGTTACCGGTTCGCCGCCCGTAAACCCGCAACCGCGCGACACTCAACCGAGCATTGGCCCACACAGCCTGGGAAAGGCTGCGGTCCCCCACACCGCTGGCCGAAGATGTCCTCATGGACGAAGCACACATCCTCGACCGTGCCGAGCGGGTCCTGCGGGACCGGATCTATGCCGCCGGCGCGATCGGGTGGCACCGGCTGAGCATCGCCATCAACCGAATCGTCGGTGAGCCCGTCGACTTCGCAACGGCGCGCGCTGGAACCTATGACCCGGTCTCCTCGGGTGAGGCGTGGGGCACTCCCTGGTCGACGGCCTGGTTCCACGTGACCGGAGAGGTCCCCGAGCAATGGCCCGTGGATGACGTCGATCTCGATGTCGACCTCGGCTGGACGTGGGGTCCGTCGACCGGCGAGGCACTGATCCACACCCCGGACGGCCTCACCGTCGAGTCCATCGGACCCGGACGTCCGCGCATCCCGTGGCGCGACCGCACGGTGGACATCTACATCGAGGCCGCCGCCAACCCGATGCCCACGTTCGATTGGTTCCCCACCGACTCCAGCCTTGGCCCGCTGCCGGACGCACCACCCCGGATGGTGATCTCGCGCGCCCACCTCGTTCGCGTCAACCGGGTCGGCGAGTCCGCCGCCGACGACATGGTCCTCGCCCTGCAACTGGCACGTGAGATGAGCGACCGTGCCCGGCGCAACCAGGTGCTTCGGGCGATCGCGGCCGCCTGTGACATCGTCGACGACCTGACCCTGCCTGACGAGGAGCGGTGGATCGTGTTCCGCAAGGCGCTCGCACCCGTCTTCGACAACGCGGCCCTGCCCGGCGCACCGCACATGTACGCGGTGGCGAACGCCCACATCGACAGTGCCTGGCTATGGCCGTTCCGGGAGACGGTCCGCAAGGTCGCCCGTTCTTTCAGCAACGCCCTGGCGGTGATGGACGACGAACCGCAGATGCGGTTCGGATCCTCGCAGGTGCAACACCTGGCGTGGATGGAGCAGTTCCATCCGCACATGTTCGAGCGGATCAAGCAGCGGGTTGCGCAAGGAGAGTGGCTGCTTCTGGGCGGAACGTGGGTCGAACCGGACGGCAACATGCCCTCCGGGGAGTCGTTCGCGCGGCAGTTCCTCATCGGTCAGACATGGCTGCAGGAGCATTTCGGGCAGATCGCGGACACGTTCTGGCTGCCCGACACCTTCGGGTATTCCGCGGGTCTTCCGCAGATCGCCCGTGCGGCGGGCTGCGACACCTTCGTCACGCAGAAGCTGTCCTGGAACTCGGTGAACGTGTTCCCGTACACGACGCTGGAATGGGAGGGCCTCGACGGAACTCGGCTGTTGACCCACTTCCCGCCGGCGGACAGCTACGGGTGTGCCGTGCTACCGGCGGAGCTCGCGAAGTCGCAGGCCAAGATGATCGAGCAGTCCGCCGACGAGGGGCTACTGCTGTTCGGCTACGGCGACGGAGGTGGCGGGCCGACCCGCGACATGGTTGAACGGACCCGTCGGTTGAGCATCGCCGGACTGCCACACATCGAACTGAGCACGGTGCGCGAGTTCTTCGCCGCGGTCCGCGAATCAGTACCGGAGCCGCCGGTGTGGTCCGGCGAGTTGTACCTGGAGTACCACCGGGGCACGCTGACCAGCGAGAGCCGGATCAAGCAGTTGCACCGGCGGGCCGAGGTCCTGCTGCGTGAGTCGGAGATGTGGGCCACGGCGGCAGTGTTGCAGCGGGGTGCGGGATACCCGGCACACGAGTTGCAGCACCTCTGGCGGGAGTTGCTGCTCATGCAGTTCCACGACGTGCTGCCCGGGACCTCCATCGGTTGGGTCCACGACGAGGCCATCGAACGGCTCGAGAGGGTGGTCGACCGGGCGGAGGCGCTTGCCCGGGTCGCGCTACAGACCGTCGCCGGTGACGGGACGGTCGGTCTGGTGGCCACGGCCTCACCCCACGGCTGCGGTGGCATCCAGCCGCTTGCCGCAGTGGTGCCGGAAGGACCTCCCACCGGATCGGTCACCGCCGTACAGCAGGGACAGGAGATCACGCTGGACAGCGACCGCTGGTCCGTGACCTTCACCGCCGGTCTGGTGACGTCGATGCTGGATCAGCGCAGCGGCCGACAGATCGTCGCCCCCGGTGGCGCGATAGGTCGAATGCGCATCCACCCCGACCGTCCCATCCGCTACGACGCATGGGATCTGGACGAACCCCATGTGCGTGGGTCCCTGGAGATCCCGGTGGAGGCCGCCGTGGTGCTCTCCGACGAGACGGTGCGGGTGACACGCAGCTGGCAGGACACCCACATCGGTCAGGACTTCCGGTTGGTCGACGAGGGCCTGGAGATCCACACGAGTGTCGATTGGCACGCCCAGGACTGCCTGCTGCGGCTGGAGGCAGACCTCGACGTCCTCGCACCACACAGCGACGCGGAGACGATGTACGGCTTCGTGCAGCGCACCACCACGACCAACACCTCCTGGGAGCAGGCCAAGTTCGAGACATGTGGCCACCGCTGGCTGCACCTGGCCGAACCGGGGTACGGGATCACCGTGCTCACTCCCACCACCTACGGCCACCAGATCACCCGGCAGCCCCGCGACGGGGGCGGCATCTTCACGCGGGTCGGGTGCTCGTTGTTGCGGTCGGCGGCGTTCCCGGATCCGCGCCGGGACGCGGGGCGGCGCGAGTTCCGGCACGTGGTCTGCCCTGGCGCCGGAATCCCCGATGCGGTGCGACTGGCAGACGAGCAGTCGTTCGGGGTGCGCCGCGTCATCGGCGCGGGTCCGGTCGCGCCAGCGGTACACGTGGAAGGCGGCACCGTCGCACTCGAGGCGCTCAAGCTGGCCGAGGACGGCAGTGGCGATGTGATCGTCCGCATCCGCGAGACCTGTGGCACGGCTTCCGCGGCGGCTGTGCAGTTGTGTGTGCCGGCCACGGTGGTGGAATGCGACCTCATCGAACGGCCGGTCGGTGAGATCGACGCACACGCCATGCGCCTGCGGCCCTTCGAGGTGAAGACACTGCGGTTCCGGCGATGAGCTGTGCGCGGGCGTGATCTAATTTCAACGATCGTTGAATTCGAGGTGTAGGCTTGCCGCATGCGAGCAATGATCCTCAAGGAGTTCCGAGAACTGCGTCGCGACCGGCGGACGATGGGCATGCTCATCGCCATGCCGATCCTGTTGCTGATCGTCTTCGGCTACGCGGCGAATTTCAACGTGGACAACATCCCCACCGCAACCCTGGGAGCACAGGCCGAGCAGGCGGCCACTCTGCTCGCAGAGGTACCCAAGGCTCCCTTCGACGTCACCGAGGTCGATTCCACCGGGACCGCGGACGACGCCGAAGAGATGCTGCAACGCAACGAGGTCGACGTGGCGATCGTGACCGGCGGCGATCCCGTGGTGGCGTACATCGACGGATCGTCGTTGTTCAGCGCCCAGACCGCCGTGGCCGCCTTCAACCGACTCGGCGATCGGGTTCAGACGCAGGTGCTCTTCAACCCCGACCTCAAGACCAGCTGGGTCATGGTGCCGGCGATCATCGGCCTGATCCTCACGTTCATCGGCACCATCATCACCAGCATCGGGATGGTCAAGGAGAAGCAGACCGGCACGATCGAGCAGCTCGCCGTGATGCCCATCAAACCGAGCACGGTCATCCTCGGCAAGATCGCACCGTACTTCCTGCTGGCGTCCCTGGACATGGTGCTGGTCACGGTGCTGGGGATGCTGCTGTTCGACGTCCCGTTCAACGGCAGCGTGGCGGTGTTCGCGCTGGGCGCCGGCCTGTTCCTGTTCGTGGTGCTCGGGCTCGGGGTCTTCATCTCGACCATCTCGCAGAACGTCGGCCAGGCCATTCAGACCGCGTTCTTCTTCCTGCTCCCGCAGATCCTGCTGTCCGGGATCATCTTCCCGCTCGAGGCGATCCCGTGGGCGGTGCGGTGGATCAGCTACTTCCTGCCGCTGACCTACTTCACGATGGTCTCGCAAGGAGTGATGCTGCGAGGGGCTCCGCTGGACTCGCTGTGGTTCCCGCTGCTCATGCTCACCGTCATGGCGATCATCGTGTTCACCGGCGCCGTTCTGCGGTTCCGGCGCAACTTGGCACCCGGTGACGGCCGGCACACGAAGACCAAGGCCGCGGCATGAGCGTGCAGGATCTCACCGTCCGTCGGGGGCACACCGTGGCGCTCGACGATGTCTCGCTGGAGACCCCGGCCGGCCGGATCACGGCGGTGGTGGGTGGTGACGGTGCGGGCAAGACGACCCTGCTGGAGGCGTTGGTCGGACTCGTGGAGCCCGCGTCCGGCACCGTCGACACCCCGGACCGCGCCCAGATCGGCTACATGCCCTCGGGGGCCGGCAGTTGGTACGACCTGACCGTGGACGAGAACATCGGGTTCGTCGGCGGTTCCTACGGGGTCAAGGATCTGGCGCAACGGGCCGACGAGTTGCTGACCCGGGCTGATCTGATGCACGCCCGCGACCGCCTGGTGGGCCGCCTGTCGGGCGGGATGCGCCAGAAACTGGGCTTCTGTCTGGCGATGCTGCATCAGCCGGAACTGCTGATCCTCGACGAGCCGAGCACCGGGGTCGACCCGGTGAGCCGCGTGGAGTTGTGGCGGCTGATCAGCGAGACGGCCGCCGCAGGGACGGCGGTTGTCATGTCGACCACGTACCTCGACGAGGCCGAGCGGGCGGGCTGGGTGCTCGTACTCGAACGTGGCAAGAACCTGCTGAGCGGCTCCCCGGACGAGGTCGTCGCATCCTGTCCGGGCGAGGTGGTCGAGACCGACGCGCCCGTACACTCCGAGTTGTCCTGGCGCAGCGGCGAGCACTACCGGGAATGGTGGCCGGACGGCGCACCGGATGGGCAGGTCCCCGCGGTGTTGACGCTCGAGGACGTGAGCATCGTGGCGTCCCTGCGGGAAGGCCTGACGTCATGAACGCACTGATCGAGGCCCGAGGGCTCACCCAGCGGTTCGGGGACTTCACCGCGGTCGATGACGTCTCCCTGCACGTGGACGCCGGTGAGGTCGTCGGCCTGCTCGGGGCCAACGGCGCCGGCAAGACCACCACCATCCGGATGCTGCTCGGGCTGGCCCGGCCCACTGCCGGGCAGGCCCTCCTGGACGGGGCACCTCCTACCCGGAAGAGCCGTCGCCGCCTCGGCTATGTTCCACAGGGCCTGGGTCTGTACTCCGAGCTCACAGTGTCCGAGAACCTCGCCTTCGCGGCCCAAGCGTTCGGATGTGAGCCGGCCGGGCTCGAGGGAGCACTGGCCGACGAGTCGGACACGCTCGTCGCCGCCCTCCCGCTCGGCCTTCGCAGGCAACTGGCATTCATGTGCGCCCTGCAGCACGGCCCCGACGTGCTGGTGCTCGACGAACCGACCTCGGGGGTCGAACCCCTGGCCCGTGCCCGGCTGTGGGACCGGATCCGGTCGCAGGCAGACCGTGGGGTGGGCGTGCTCGTCACGACCCACTACATGCAGGAGGCCCGCCAGTGCGACCGACTCCTGCTGATGTCCGACGGCCGGCTCGTGGCGCAGGGCAGCGAGGCCGACATCGTCGACGGAACGCGTGCCGTCGCTGTGCATGCCCAGGACTGGGCACGTGCGTTCGAGATCCTGAGCGCCGCCGGCATGGCAGTGAACCTGGCTGGCCGGGATGTGCGCGTGATCGACCCGGACGAGGCGCACCTGCAGGCGGTTCTGGCACAAGCCGGTCTGGAGGCGACCGTCACCGAGGTGGCGCCAACCATCGAGGAACGTATGACGATGCTGGCCCGCGCATGACACCACGGGGACGTCGGCCCGGCGATGTGGACACCCGGGAACGCATTTTGGCCAGCGCCCGGCGATTGTTCTCGGAGAAGGGGTATGAACGGGCCAGTATGCGGGTGATCGGCCGCGACGCACAGGTGGACCCGTCACTGATCGTCCACTACTTCGGGAGCAAGGAGGGACTGCTGGCAGAGTGCCTGCAGTTGCCCCTTGATCCACGCGTCGTGCTCGCGGAGGTCTCGCAGGCGCCTCCCGAGCAACGCGGCCGGTTGATGGTGGCGGCGTTGGTTGCCGCATGGGAGCGCCCCGAACTCCAGCAACACCTCATGGGCATGCTGCGCACCGGCACTTCACACGACACCGCGCGGGAGGCATTGCAGCGCAGTCTGCACGACGCGGTGCAGCCGGTGGTCGCAGGACTGGCCATCGATGACCCGGACCGTCGTTCGGCTCTGGTGATGAGTCAGATCGCGGGCCTTGCGATCACGCGCTACTTCCTGCGGATCCCCGAGGTGGTGGCACTGACCCCCGACGAGATCATCGCCGCGGTCGGACCGACGGTGCAGCGATACCTGACCGGACCGCTCGACTGACGGTTGATGTCAGACCCTCCGGATACTTTCCTTCGTGGAAGAAGCGGGGGATTCAGTGATGGGGGAGAACGCAGCGATTCTGGCTGCAGTACGGAACGCACCGCGGTGGATGGTGACGCGATGGAGCGGACCGGACGGCACAGCCACGGTCTCGATGAGTGTTGCCGGCACCGTCGCCGAGGTGACGGTGCACGACAACCGGGCGACACATGACGGCCGCAGTGTCACGCTTGATGACCTCGGACAACTGCTGCTCGAGGTACAGGAAACGCTCGACCGCCAGGTGCTGGCGATGCCGGTCGCCCTGGGCGCAGTGACACGTCTGGTCGAGCTCTGGCGTACCACACCCAACGACGGATCGGGCCAGTGGCGGCTGCGCCAGGGTCGCATCGAATGGCACTGCACCGACGGGCTGCTTCACGTCGAGGTGGGCGACGGGGGACCCTACGCGCAACCCATGACGCAACCATTTGTCGACGTCCTCGTCGATCTCGGCTGGAACCACCCCGACCGGGATTTCCGCAACTGCTGGCTGCAGCCTCCTGGGCAAGCCCTGGAACCGGCGGCCCGCATCGCCGTGCTCACGACCATGGCAGCGTTCGGCTACCCGGAGCCCCCGCCGCTGCCCTGAGTCGGCACACCGAGGACCAGTTGCAGGGCCAGTCGCTGCTGCGGATCCGCCAGATCGTCACCGAAGAGCTCCTGCAGTCGCTGATACCGATAGGACACCGTCTGTGGATGGACGTGCAGGAAACTGGCGACGGCTTGCCGGTCGCCCTGCAGCGCGAGCCACACGGCCAGCGTGTGGCGCATCACCTCCCGCTTGCCGGCCGGCAAGCCGTTCAGGGGTCGCAGCACCCGCTCCTCGAGTTCTCCGAGGAGATCGACATCGGCGGCCACGACCATTTCGGCGAGGTGATCGGCGGCCGCCACGACCCGGGTGTCAGGGACGCGGCCTTGTCCCACGAGACGCTGAACCCGGCGGGCATGGGCCAAGGAGATGGGCGCCTGGGCGGGTGGTCGGACCGTTCCGACGAAGACCTGACTGCCGGCCCAGGATCGTTCGAGGCTGCGCCGCCGCCCCGGGCCGGAGGGGTCGGGCAGGATCGCGATGGCCTCGTCGTCCTCGATCAGTGCGAGCACCTCCGGTGGCGGCGTGGGTTCACGGCCGGGGGGCAGCGGAACCACCGCGACGGCCATCCGCTCCGGGATCGCCCAGCCCACGGCATCGGCGGCTTCCTGCACACCCACCGGGTCGGTCAGGGCCGCGCCTTCGACGAGCAGTTCCACCAGCCGGGACCTCCGTACGCCGCGCAACCCCGCATGCGAGGCGTGTCCCTGCACACTGGCGCCGGACAACTCGTCGATGTAGACGAAGATCGACTCCGCGAGGCCCACCAGCTGCTCGGTGGAAACCCCGGCTTCGACGGCTCGGGCCGACATGTGTTCCCACGCCACGCGCGCACCGATCCGGTAGGCCGACAGCAGCGCGGCCATCGACCGGCCCTGCTCACTTTCGATGGCGCCGATCCGCCGGTAGAAGCGTCCGGATCGCACGTTCAACGCCGGGTG
The DNA here is from genome assembly GCA_020636995.1 of Actinomycetota bacterium. Classification (GTDB taxonomy): domain Bacteria; phylum Actinomycetota; class Actinomycetes; order S36-B12; family UBA10799; genus JADKAV01. The sequence continues at coordinate 223,213 of JACJWU010000003.1, forward strand.
GTCCGTGCCGAACAGATCGAGCAGCCGGGACAAGGCGATCTCCGTCCCCCTGGTCACCACCGGACCCATGTCGCTGTCCAGGGCCCCCGAGTAGGCCGGGACGCCGCGGGCGATCTCGACCACAGTGGCCTGCACGACCGTGGGCAGGGTGGGCCGCAGGACGTCCGCGACCTGTGTGGTCAAGCGACTCCACGGCTGCATTTTGTCACTCTATGACAAATACTCGGCCCTAAGTCTGGGCCCGGAGCAATATTGGCGACGATTGATTGTGGGGACGATAGAACCATGAGTACAGCAGCATTCTTCGACCTCGACGGCACCCTGATCCCCGGATCGGCGAACATCCCCCTGGCCAAGGCCGCCTTCCGGCAGGGCTTCGCCAGCCCGACGGAGGTCTTGAAGGATCTGCGCAACGGCGTCAGCTTCCTGCTGAAGGGGGCCACCGACGAGCGGTCGGCGCAAGTGCGCGACCGCATCCTGCAGGCGGTCCAGGGCCACAGGGCGGCCGACGTCGAGGCACTCGGCGACTACTTCATCCACGACCTCGTGGCGTCCATCACCCCTGCCATGCGCGAGGTGCTCGACCGGCACGGTGTCGCCGGGGAGGACCGGATCGTGGTCTCGGCGTCACCGACTGAGATCGTGTCCCGCCTCGCCCACGGCGCAGGTCTGGAGTACGGGGTGGGGACCACCGCCGCCCGCGACGAGGCCGGCGTCTACACCGGCGATCTCACCGGGCCGTTCTGCTACAAGGAGGGCAAGGTCGAGGTGATGCAGACACTGGCCGCCGAGAAGGGCTACGACCTGGCGGAGTGCTACGCGTACACCGACTCGGCCAGCGACATGCCGATGCTGGAGGCAGTCGGGCACCCGGTGGTCGTGAACCCGGAGCCGGAGCTGCGGGAGATCGCGGCAGAGCGGGGTTGGCCGATCGTCGAGACCTCCTCGGTGCCGCGCGTGAAACTCTCCTCGGCGCGGGGCCTGACCCGGATGGCCAAGAATCTCGCGGCCGCGGTGGGGCGTCGGGCTCTGCCAGCCTGAGGCAGTCCCCTACGCGGTGAGTGGTGGTGATCTGTCGGTGGTGGGGGTGATTCGGGGGATGCCGTCGACTATCTGCACGGTGTAGTGGCCGTGGTGCAGGTCGTGGTGGCATCGCGAGCACAGCAGCACCAGATTTGACACGTCGGTTGAGCCGCCGTGGCGCCAGTGATGGACGTGGTGGGCCTGGCAGAACCGGGGGGCCCGCCCGCAGCGGATGCAGCCCCGGTCTCTGACGATCAACGCCCGCCACTGGTTGTGGTCGGCGGTGCGCCTACCCCGGGCCAAGGCCAGTGGCACGAAGGTGTTCTCCCGCCGGGTGCCCAGGATCACCGAGACGATCGCGGTGCAGGTGATCAGGTCGAGCATCCGGGTGCCCAGCGCCGACTCGTCCTCGAGTACGGCCCCGTCGGAACTGAGATCCTCCAGATCGACCAGCACCGAGACCTGGGACACCCCCAACGGGTTCTTGTTCGCCTGCCCGGCGGTGGTCAGATCCGACAGGGCGTCGGCCCGGCGCTGTTTGGCGGTCCTGGTGTCTTCCCGGGTGCTGCGTTTCATGAGGGTGGCCAGGGCGTCACGTAACGCAGCACCAGCGACCGGGTCCAGGTAGCCGTCGAGGCGGAACATCCCGTTGGCGGTTTCCGACAGCGACAGCGACCGTTTGGCGTGCAGGTCCTCGGCGGTGTGGTCGCGGGCGTCGGGCCGGCACTGATCAGCCAACACGCCCAGGATCCTGCGCAGTTCGTTCGGCTCGACGGTTTCGGCGATCGTCACCACATGCGATTCGATCGCGTGGAAGTTGGTGATCTTCGGGGCTTCGGCGGTGATCACCGCCACGTGCGCGCCGGAGATGTTCCCGGCCCGGAACGACTCGGCCACCTTCGGCAGGTGCTGCAAAGCGTTACCCCGCGCCACCGTCGCCGACCCGACCGCCGGATTCGAGCCGGTCGCCACCGCGACCAGCATCCCCGTCGTCCCCACACCCAACACCCGGGAATCCGCGTGCTCATCGGCGGCGCCGGCCAACTCGGTGAGGTAGGCATCCAGACGGTTCCGCAGCGCCGCGACCGCAGTCATCGCCCCCGCCCGGGACTCCGCATGCATGGTCTCGGGATCGGGAAGTGCGTCGATGGACCTGTGGAGCTGGTCGACCTCGACCGGGTGCTGACGAGGAAGTTCGGCGGCCAACGCGCAACGGCGTTTCACCTGCCGCGACACCTCGAACACCGCCACCCGATCACCCCACTCCCACTACCCCTATTCTCGCACGTACGTACGACGAACACCAGTACCAATCCGGGAATGTGGACACCGGATCACCCGCCCCAGGGCGGATGCCAGGATGCCAGGATGCCAGCGACTAGGCCGCACCCGAGGTGTTGTAGTTGGGCAACTTCGGCACATCGCGCCGTGCCGCGGGCAGGGAGCCGTCGGCCATCTTCTCCAGCAGGTTCGCGGTCACCGCCCGGCTGAAGTCCGACGACGCCGCCGTGATCCCCTTCTTCTTCGCCGGACCGTTCAGCGATCGGGTCCAGTTCATGGTCCCGGTGGCGAAGACGTTGGCCCCGGAACCGACCGTGTAGTACGTCATCGTCGACCAGGTCCCGATCCCCCGGCAGGTCACCGGCGACAAGGTCGGTACCTCGATGTCCCGGGGGGTCTGGAAGCCGGGGTAGTAGCGGTCGGATTCGATCCCGACGAGTCCGGGGAACGAGGATCCGGCCTTGACCCCGGTGCCTTCGAAGAGTGCGAAACCGGGCTCACGGATAACCATCGGGCCTTCGACCGGGAAGGCGTCGTACAGCATTCCCACCACCGCCGACTCCGGTTTCCCGAGATCGCGCCACCGGATGTTCTTCGGCTGGATCGCCGCATCCTTGGCGCAGTAGACGTCGTCACCCTTCAGCGTCACCCGCCAGTAGCCGGCGTTCGCCCCGAGGAAGGCCAGATCGGAACCGGCGTCGCGGGCGGTGATCAGCGCTTTGCGGTACGGCTGCGGCCAGTACTCGTCGTGCCCGGTGGACACGACCCCTCGGGCACCGTTCAGCAATCCGGGCTCGCGCGCGATGTCCGCGTTGGTGAACCACACATGGTCGATGCCGACCTCGTCGGCGAACCGCGCCACGGGGATGTCGAATCCGAACGCGATCGGCGCCCCCCACAGAGCGTGGTCGTAGGGGCGGTCGTAGGACACCGCGTAGGAGCGCCCCGCGAAGGAACCGCCTGTGTCTTTGTACAGGCTGCGGCCGCCCCAGATGTTGTATGCCTGCCAGGTAAGGCTCGCGGCGATGATGGCGACCTTGCCCTCGGCAGATGCCGGGCGCACGACGAACGGGATGTTCGTGCCACCCGCCGGGGTGCGCACCACAACCGTGTACAGCCCCGAGGGCCAACCGGTGGTGTCGACCTCGGCGACCACCGGCCAGTCCGCGGACACCATGCGCGTGCTGGGATCGACCTGCTTGGTCGTGAAGAGACGCTTGCGGCCGGTGACCTCCGCCACCTTGGTCCCGCCCTTGCCTGCGAAATGACCGATGCGGTAGACACTGGCCCGCCAGTTGTCGGCCGCCGACACGTGCAACTGCAGGGGCTGTCCGGCCAGCACGGAGTCGTTGGCGTACGCCGACAGCACCCCAGCGGGCGCGACCTTGCCGGCGCGCCAGCGGTCGGTCGGTGCGGACGCCGTCGCCGGACTCGCCGCGGGTGAGGGTGCCTTCGATGTCGTGCCCGTGCTCGCGGTCTCGACCTGCTCGGTGGCACATGCGGCCGTGGTCAGACCAGCGCCGGCGATGAGCAGTTGGCGGCGCGTCAGTTCCACCCCGTCATGGTCGCACGGATGCCACCGTCGGCTGCGGAGCCTGCGACAACCACGGGCCACAGCAGGCAGAATCACCGACATGGAGCACAAGGCCCTCATCGAGTCGACCACCGTGGACGCCGTCCAGCGCCTGCTGAGCGAGCACGCCTTCCTGGAGGCGTTCGCCAAGGAGGTGGGTGTGACCACCGGCGAGATCGACATCGACCAGCGCGACGAGGCGATCGCCGCGACGATGCCGTGGGCCTTCCGCACGGACAAGGCCGGGATCCCGTCGCTGGCCCAGAAGTTCCTGCCCCAGGAGGTACAGCTGCAGTGGTCGCAGAGCTGGCAACTCGAGGCACCCAACGGCGACATCACCGTCGAACTGCACGGCCACCCGGCGGCGACCTGCACCGGCCGCGCGACGCTGACCCAGAGCGGTGACGACGTCGAATACACAGTGGTCACGCAGACCAAGACCACCGGCGTGCCGTGGCCGCTGGGCGGCAAGGTCGAGTCGATGATCAACAAGGACCTCGTCGGGTGGATCCTCTCGGTGCAGGCCCGGGTCGCCAACCGGGAGATCTAGCGTCGGCCTGGCAGAACGGTTCGCGCGGCGTTCGACCGACAGGGTCCTCATCGCGCGCGGCTCCCGAGCAGAATAGGTCACGTGAGCGACCACTATCTCGACATCGAAGCCGTGATGGATCTGCAGGAGATCATCTCCAGCCTGCAGGACCTTGAGGACGACACCTTCGAGCGCCACGGCCTGACGGCCAGCGGCACCTGGGACGAGGTGGACGACCCCGTCCTCATCGGCCCCGAGGGCCACCCCATCGACACCTGGCGCGAGGGCTACCCGTACACCCAACGCCTGGATCGCCGTGAGTACGAGCTGCAGAAGCGTCTGCTGCAGATCGAGCTGCTGAAGATGCAGGGCTGGGTCAAGGAGACCGGGCAGCGGATCGTGATGGTGTTCGAAGGCCGCGACGCCGCCGGGAAGGGCGGGACGATCAAGCGCTTCACCGAGCACATGAACCCCCGCGGCGCCCGCGTCATCGCGCTGGAGAAGCCGTCGCCGCGCGAAGCCGGCCAGTGGTACTTCCAGCGCTACATCCGGCACCTGCCCACCCGCGGGGAGATCGTGATGTTCGACCGGTCCTGGTACAACCGCGCCGGTGTGGAGCGGGTCATGGGATTCTGCACCGACGACGAGTACGACGAGTTCATGCGCCAGGCACCGGAGTTCGAGCGGATGCTCGTGCGCGACGACATCATCCTCATCAAGTTCTGGTTCTCGGTGTCGCGCAAGGAGCAGATCACCCGGTTCACCATCCGGCGTATCGACCCGGTGCGGCAGTGGAAACTCAGCCCGATGGATCTGGCGAGTCTGGACCGGTGGCACGACTACACCGCCGCCAAGGAGGCGATGTTCTGGTACACGGACACCGACTTCGCGCCGTGGACGGTGGTGCGCAGCAACGACAAGAAACGGGGCCGGCTCGAGGCCATGCGATGGGTGCTGAACCGGGTCGACTATCCGGACAAGGACCTCGAGGTGGTCGGAAGCCCGGACCCCTCCATCGTCGGACCGCCGGTCGACATCTACGAGAGCGAAGAGAACACGGGTCGGGTGTTCCCGACGTTGTAAACCCTCCGCGCTCGGCGTACGCGGCTCCCGTGCCAGACTCGCCCGCGTGAGCTTCGACCCGGACGCCCTGCGTGCCCTGGGTGGCCGACCCTCGCGGACACGACGGCCGGTGACGTTCGGGTTCCTGCTGCGGGTGGGCGTGGCAGCCGGGCTGGCCGCTGCGGGGACAAACCTGCTGTTGCTCCTGCTGGCGACCTGGGGGGGTTGGGACATCACCGCGCCGGGCCAGGCTTCGGTCGACGCACTGCCGATCGTCCTCGTGTGTCTGCTCGCCGGCGGTTTCGGCGCGGTCGGCGCCTACATAGCGGCTCGCGTGACGAAGCGCCCCGAGGTGTGGGTCGTGGTGGTCGGTGCCGTGCTGTTCCTGGCGTCGATCAACGACCTTCCACGCACACTGCAGGCGATGCATCTGGTCGCCACGTTGTGGGTGGTCGGTTGGCTGACCCGGGCCGTGCTGCGCGGCAGCCACCTGGGCTAACGGTCAGGCGGGCGTCGGCTCCTTGGCAGCAGACGGCGAATCCCGGTGCAGGCGCGCGTCGGCAACGACACGGAAGAGCACACCGACGACCGCGCCGATGATGGCCGGCGTGGTCACCGCCAACCCCGCTGCGGCACACAACAAGAGAGCCAGCAGGACCGCTGTGAACGGCAATCTCAGCACGGCGGCGACGGACGCCGCGATGCCGGCCGCGCACAACGCCGAAACACTCGAACCGGTGACCAGCAGTGAGAGTGCGGTGGCCACGACCACCCCGAGGAACACCGCAGGGAACACCATGCCGCCTCGGAACCCACCACCGAGTGAAACCGTGTACGCAATGGTCTTCGCCACGGCGATCACCACGAGCATGCCGACCGAGGTCAGCCCCAGAACGTGTGCCGTGGACTGCTGCCCGGAGAACAGGACGACATTGACGTCCTCGCCAGTGACCGCCCGCGTGACGACCGCGGCGGTGGCCACGATCACCGCGGCGACCAGCAGGCCGACCAGTGGATTCTTGATCCGATTCTGGTAACTCGTGCCCGCCTCCACGGCGATGACCGCCAGGATCGCGGTCACGATCGCCACGACGACAGCCATGAGTAGATCGATCGGTTGCACGGTCTCATAGGCGGGCAGGCCAGGGACCGCCAACTTCGACTGGCCGACGCCACCCCAGTCGCCCACGCCCACCTGGATCAGGTACCCGAACCCCATGGCGATGAGCACGGGCAACACGGCCAGCATGACCTTCTTGCCCCCGGGGCTACCCTTGAGCGCTGCTGCCTCGAGCACCAGCACCGCCGACACCATGGGATTGCCCAGAATCATCGTGATGGCCGCGGTGGCGCCCGCCAACATGAGCACCTTGCGCACCGGGGCCGCACTGCGCAGCGCGACGAACCCGCCGACCGCCGATCCGATGGCCATCAACGGGGCCTCGGGACCGACCACGGCACCGATCGACAACGAGATCAGGGCCGCCGCGGCGACCGAGCCGATCTGCTTCGGTCCGATGTCGATCCCTAGACCGTCCAGTGGTCGGTGGCCGCCGTGTCCGGGCAGCTTCAGCGCAAACCAGACACCCACCGCGCCGACCACGAGGACCCCGAATACCCACCAGCCGGGCGTCCCGCCGATCGCATCCGGCAGGGTCTCCCACAACAGTGCCTGCAGCCCGTGCTCGACCGTGAGAAACGCGATGACGGCAACCCCGGCAAGGATGCCAACGAGCACGCAGGCTCCCAGGATCCGCGGGATCGCACCGGCGTCTGCGGGCTGTTCCTCTTCGGTGACGTCTGCGAGCATGCGTGGCAGCCTACCCGCCGACCTACTGCTTCTCCTTCACCGAGACACTGCCGAACAGCGCCAGCCCGGAGACGCGAATCGCAGGCACCTGGGGATCCGGGGCCGACACCTCACCACTCTGGCTGAACTCGCCGAAGACCCCCACCCCAGCGATCTCCGCCCGCATCCCCCGCGGGATGGTGATCTCCACACTCCCGAAGACCGCCACTGCGCGGATCTCGTTGGACATCGCAGCGATATGGGCCTGCCGCAGATCCAACTCCACACTTCCGAATACGGCCACGGCGTTGGAGTCCTCGGACATCGCCCAGACACCCTTACGCTCCACGGCGCTGAACACGGCGACCATCGGCGCCTGCGCTCCGGAGCTCGCGGGCACCAGCGGTGCCGCGGGCTTGACGACCGGCAGGTTGCCCGCGGGCAGGTCGGCGATCAGCGGTTCGAGTTCGGCGTAGGTCTTCGCCGTGAACACCGCTTCGAGCCGCTCGTCGTACTCCTCGCGGGAGAGCCGGCCCTCCGCGTAGGCGTCCTGGAGCACGGCGGCATAGCGGTCCCGATCACCATCCGATGCCCGCATGTCCGTCACGGTCACGAGCCTACGCGCCTGGCCACCCACAGATCCTCAGCCGGCCACCGCTGCGCCCACGGGACGTCGGCGATCTCGTAGAACTCGTGGTCGGGTGCATCGGCGGGCGCCGTGAGTTCGTGCAACGCTTCGACGGCGAAGCCAGCGGCCGTGAGCGCGGCGATCCACTCGGAGTGCGAGGGGTGGTACTCGATGCCGTCGAAGGTCATCCGTCCGAGGTCGCCGTGGGCGCGCACGAGGTGCGGCGTCGCCGGCCCGGTGTCGGGTGCACACAGCGTGGACAGCACGCTGTTGACCAGGAACACCAGCAGCCCGCCGGGTTTCAGTAGGCGGGCGGCCTCCGGCAACCACCGCCACGGGTCACACCAGACGCTTGCCCCATGCTCACTGACCACCAGATCCGCGCGGCCGCCGGCCAGCGGCACCGCCTGGGCGTCGGCCTGGATCAGCGGGAACCGGATCCCGGTCTCCAGTTGGCAATTTCGCGCCGTGGCCAACTGATCCTCGTTGAGGTCGATCGCGATCGGTTGGGCCCCGGCGCGGGCCAGTGCCGCGGAGAAGAACGCGGTGCCGGCCCCGAGTTCGACCACGGCCCGACCATCCAGCGACGGAAGCACGAAGTCGGGGACTCCGAACAGGCCCCACCGGATCCCGTCGCGCTGCCACATGTGCATCGCGGCATCCGCGGTGTAGCAGTGGTTGAGCAGCGTCCACAGTGCGCGGTTGTGGCCCAGCTCGGGGTCCATGGACTCAGTGCTCGACGTGCTCCTTCGACCCCTTCGTCTGACCGATCCCGGACAGCAGGTCCTCGAACCAGGGCTGGTCGATGTCGAAGGGCTTCCCGCCGCGGATCCGCGGAAACTCGATCACCCGAAGCTCGTCCCCGGCGTCCTCGTCCTGACCGGTGACCCCGGACTCGCCCCGCAGGGCCGCGTCCACCGCGAGGTCGGTGCACTGCTTGATCAGGGCGAGATCCTCGTCGTTGGAGGCTGCCGAGCGGGCGAAGTACCCGCTCTTCCAGACCATCGTCTTCTCGGCCTTCAGCATGGCGGCGAACTGCTTGCCGAACCACTGGCCCGGGTTGATGGTGTCGAGTTTCACGTGACCGAACGCATCGCGGCCGACCTCCTCGCCGCGGGCCTCCATCTCAGCGACGATCTCCGCGACACCAGCACCCTCGGACAAGAAGATGTTGACGCACCCGACCTCATCCATCACTGCCGACAGGCGCTCAGCCTCTGCGGCGATGTCGAATCCCATCTCCGGAACGAACACGGCGTGGATGTCCCACTGCTCGCGCGCCAGGCCGATGCCCGGGTTCCACTCCTGGGCGTCGAGCCACTCCCGGTACTTCACGGCGGTGGCCGCTGTCAACCATCCGCAGTTGCGGCCCATCACCTCGTGGATGATCAGCATGCGCGGGTTCGAGGAGTGCTCGGCGATGATGTTCTGCGCGAAGATCGACCCCTGCTCGGCCGCGGTCCAGGCCCCCAGGGACTGCTTGATCGGGATGACGTCGTTGTCGATGGTCTTGGGAAGACCGACCACCGTGAGTTCGTAGCCGTTCTCGTGCAGGTACGCGGCCAGATCCGCGGCGGTGGTGTTGGTGTCGTCGCCGCCGATCGTGTGCAGGACGTCGACGCCGTCCTTGGTGAGTTGGTCCGCCGCGACCTTGAGCGGATCCTGACCCGGCTGCACCAGGCCGCGCTTCACGCAGTCGTCGACATTGGTGAGCTTGACCCGGCTGTTGCCGATCGGGCTGCCCCCGAACTTGTGCAGAAGCGGTGCCTTGTCGCGGACCTCGGCGGTGACGGGCACAGAATTGCCCAGCAGCAGACCGTGGTAGCCGTTGAGGTAACCGATGATCTCGATGTCGGGGTCGATGGCGGTGTACTTCTCGATGAGTCCACCCACGGCGGACGACAGACACGGGGCCAGGCCCCCGGCGGTGAGCAGTGCAACTTTGCGTACGGGCATGGCACCGAGGCTAGTGGTGGAAGATCGGTCGCGGGAAGCCAGTCGGCGTACGGAACTGGTTGAGGACCCCTCTACCCCAACCAGTTACACGCGCTTCGTGCGCCGGAATCCCTTCTTCTGCGGCGTGTCGCGTACGGAACTGGTTGGCGGGCCGGGCGCCTCAACCAGTTCCGTACGTCAGAAGGTGTCGACGTTGGGATCCGGCTCGTCGAGCAGGTGCAAGTGGGCTGGCGGGCGATCGATGGCCAGAGTGGACGTGAAAGACAGGTCCGGGCCGATGTGGATCAGTTCGCCCGGCGCCACCATCCGCCAGTCCGCCGCCTCGTCGATGCGCTCACTGGCGACGACCACCACCTCCGTGGGCCGATCGGCCTCGATCTGGTGGGTGGCCAGGCTCGATGCCGCCACCACCGCTCCCGTGGCGGGATCAACACGGCGCCGCGCGATGTGCAAGGCCCGCTGGTCGGGGTAGCGCAGCGCCCACAGGTGCCCGGGGGCCGCCACCAGGCAGTTCAGTGAGTACAGCGGCACGCGGTCCGCGAGCCAGCCCGCGGCGGCCGTGATCCCGGCGCTGACATCACCGCCGTTGTCGGCGGTGAACTTCGCGATCAACGCCGCGTACCGTTCGGAGTCCGTCTGGCCATGCACCTGGCTCACGTAGTCGCCGAGTTGGGCCTCGACCGCCGGCAGATCCCCGAAACCCCCGTTGTGGGCCATGACCCGGCCGTCGATGAGGAACGGATGGGTGTTCTCGAGTGTGTCGTGCCCGGCCGTCGCCGCGCGGATGTGGGTGATGAGGGTGCGGGCGTCGACCGAGGTGGCCTCGCGCCGGAACGAGCCATCCGTGAACGCGCTGCGGGGCTGCTTGTCCACGTGGGGGGTGTCGCCTGTGCCGAACCATCCGACCCCGGTGCCGTCGGGGTTGCGGTGGCTCTCGACCAGGATGCTGTCGGGTGCGTCGGAGAGCCAGTAGTCGACGTGGATCTCACGGGTTCCGGCGTTGATTCCGAACAGGCGGCACATACGGCCAGTCTGGCGGCACCGCGGCGGGGTTCGCCTGCAATGCTGCGTCCTATGGCACCCTCGAACCGCTCTGCCACAGCCCGGTTCTTCGGCTATCCGTTGGTGACGATCCTGATTGCGTTCATCATCTTCGGGCCGGTCCTGGGCATCCTGTTCGCGCTGATCTCGCAGATGGTGATCCGACTGTTCGGCGCCGCGCCGCTACCACCGGTCGGCTACCCGACCGACCCGGGGACACTGCTGGCCTGGGGGTTCGGCAAAGTGCTTGCCGCAGGTGTGCTGTCGTACTTCGCGATCATCGTGTACCGCGGACTCATCGCCCGCGGCTGCGAGGGTCGCTCCAACACCCCCGAGCTCGCCCTCACACCGACCGCGCGGCGCTGGCTGTGGCTCGGCACGGCGTTGTCGTTGGCGGTCGTCGCGCTCACATTGGCCGGGATCGCCATCGGGGGCAGCGTCTCGGTTGCGGCCAGCGCGTCGCTGCTCGGCGGGCTGATGGCCGCCGTCGGCCTGAGCGTGTTCTCCGGTGTCGTGGAGGAACTGCTGGCCCGGGGGTCGCTGTTCCGGATCTCCGAACAGCACGTGGGCTCGCTGTTGGCCTTGGTCATCACAGCCGGGATCTTCGGGCTGCAGCACATCGACAACCCGGGCGCCACCCTGGCGTCGACTCTGAGCGTCGCGATCGGCGGTGGTCTCATGCTCAGCGGCGTGTACATGCTGACCCGGACGCTGTGGGCGACGATCGCCGTGCACGCGGCGTGGAACTTCGGGCAATCGGTGCTGGGCATCCCCGTCTCCGGCAACATCCAGACCGGGGTTGTGCAGGTTCGTCTGGATGGCCCGGACTGGCTGACGGGTGGGCCCTTCGGGATCGAGCCGTCGGTGATCGCTCTGCTGCTGTGGACCGGGGTGTTCGCGGTGGTCCTGGTGCTGGCGGTGCGCGCCGAGCGGTGGCAGTCGTGGCGGGCGGCACGGGGCGCCGTGGCCGAGGGACGGGGCGCGGAGCCGGTCGGGATCCAGTCCTGAGGCACCGGTCCACCATGCGGAGGATTCCCGGGCGCAGCGGCAGTGGGTAGTTTGCAGTCCACGATCGATTCCGTGGAGGATCCATGCCGTCATCACCTCTTCTCATCGCCCTCGCAAGCGCCACCGCCGGGACACTGGCCGCAGTCGGGATCGCCAACGCGGTCTCGACGCCGCAGAAGATTCCGGACTCGCAAAACGGGGTGATCACCGCGTGTGTGGCCAAGAAGGGTGCAGCGGTGCGCTTCATCGATGCCCAGAAGGGCAAGAAGTGCGGCAAGAAACAGCGAACAGTGCGGTTCAATCAAACCGGTCCGCAGGGCGCGCCCGGGGTCCAGGGTCCCCAGGGCGAACGCGGCCCGAGCGAGGGTTTCGTCCGCCGCGACACGACCGACGTCAGCATCTCCAGTAGTCAGACGCCCGCCCAGAACACTGTGGTGTCTATGGATCTTCCCGCCGGAAACTACGACCTCACCGGCACGGCCCAACTGCTTCACGGGGTCACCAACGTCGGCGAGATGATCTGTTCACTGCGCGCAAGCGCCGGCACGCTGACGTCGACGCCCACCTACTTCAAGCCCATCGTCGCCACGAACCAAACCGCCACTGTCACCGGCATGTTGAGCACCGACGTCCCCACGACCGTCTCCGTGAGCTGCAATCCACAAAGTCCGGTCATCGAGACTTCGCAGAGCAAGGAGGCCACGGTCCAAGCGGTCCGGCTGGCCAGTATCTCCTGAGAATGTGACCTACCCCACCCCAGCGGCTTGCGCAAAGTTACCGACGAGTAGCATCATTAGTTACTGACGGGTAACACGACCCGGCTATCCGCCATTGGCGGTGGTTTGACAACTCGGGAGACACACCGGTGAGCCACTACAAGAGCAACTTGCGCGACATCGAGTTCAACCTGTTCGAGGTTTTCGGCGGAACCGAGCGGTTCGGCAACGCCCCGTTCGACGACATCGACGTCGACACTGCCAAGGACTTCCTGAAGAACACAGAGACGTTGGCGACGGGCATCCTGTCCGACACCTTCGCCTCGGCCGACCGCAACCCGCCGGTCTACGACCCCGCCACCTACTCGGTGACGATGCCGGAGGACTTCAAGAAGGCCTACCAGGCGCTGATGGACTCCGAAGGCTGGCGCCTGGAGATCCCCGAAGGCCTCGGTGGCATCAACTGCCCGCCGAGCCTGCGCTGGGCCGTGGCCGAGTTGGTGCTCGGTGCCAACCCCGCCGCGTTCATGTACATGTCCGGCCCCGGCTTCGCCGGCATCCTCTACAACCTCGGCAACGAGGAGCAGCAGAAGATGGCCGAGCGCATGATCGAGGGCCAGTGGGGCGCCACCATGGTGCTCACCGAGCCCGACGCCGGTTCCGACGTGGGTGCCGGGCGCACCAAGGCCTTCGACAACGGTGACGGCACGTGGCGCATCGAGGGCGTGAAGCGCTTCATCACGTCGGCCGAGCACGACATGAGCGACAACATCATCCACCTGGTGCTCGCCCGCCCCGAGGGCGTGGAGGGCGTCGGCGGCCCCGGCACCAAGGGCCTGAGCCTGTTCGTGGTCCCGAAGTACATGTTCGACGTCGAGACCGGCGAGCTGGGTGAGCGCAACGGCGCCTACGTCACCAACGTCGAGAAGAAGATGGGCCTGAAGGTCTCCACGACCTGCGAGATCACGTTCGGCGACAAGGAGCCGGCGATCGGGTACCTCGTCGGCGACGTGCACGAGGGCATCGCCCAGATGTTCAAGGTCATCGAGTACGCGCGCATGATGGTCGGCACGAAGGCGATCGCGACGCTGAGCACCGGTTACCTCAACGCTCTGGACTACGCGAAGAACCGCGTGCAGGGCGCCGACCTGACCCAGATGATGGACAAGACCGCACCGCGCGTCACGACCATCCACCACCCGGACGTGCGCCGTTCGCTGATGCTGCAGAAGTCGTACGCCGAAGGCATGCGCGCCCTGGTGCTGTACACGGCGATGTGGCAGGACAAGGTCGCCCAGGCCCGCCTGACCGGTGGCGAGGACGACTTGGCCGAGCGGATCAACGACCTGCTGCTGCCGATCGTGAAGGGCGTCGGCTCGGAGCGCTCGTACGAGATGCTCGCGCAGTCGCTGCAAACACTCGGCGGCTCCGGCTTCCTGCAGGACTACCCGATCGAGCAGTACATCCGTGACGCGAAGATCGACACGCTCTACGAGGGCACCACGGCGATCCAGGGTCTGGACTTCTTCTTCCGCAAGATGGTCCGCGACCAGTTCCAGGCGATCACCAAGGTGGCCGCCGAGATCACGGAGACGGTCAAGAACACCAGCGACGGTGACCAGTTGGCCGCCGAGCGTGAGTTGCTGGGCAAGGCGCTCGAGGACGTGCAGGGTCTCATCGGCCAGCTGGGCGGCTGGGCGATGGCCTCGCAGCAGGACATCCAGGAGATCTACAAGGTCGGGCTGAACACCACGCGGCTGCTGATGGCCGTCGGTGACCTGATCATCGGTTGGCTGCTGGTCCGCCAGGCCGAGGTGGCCACGGCGGCGCTCGAGGCCGGCGCATCGGCCAAGGACGTCGAGTTCTACAACGGCAAGGTGGCCGCTGCCAAGTGGTTCGCCCAGAACCGCCTGCCGCTGCTGTCCGGTGAGCTTCTGGCCGCCGCGACGACCAACCTCGAGATCATGGAGTTGTCCGAGGACGCCTTCTAGGTCTCACCACTACCAGCACCCCGGTTGCCGCACAGGTGGCCGGGGTGCTGCCTTTGTGGGGGGCACGGCGGGGGCCGCAGTGCGCGACGTTGATTGTTGCGCGGTTACGGATTTGAGGCCGCCCAACCCGTAACGGCGCAGCACTCAACGGCGGTTGTGGGTGGCGCAGCACTCAACGGCGGTTGGGGGACCGCGCAGCACTCAACGGCGGGCCCGGCGGCGTTACGCGTCAGGCGCTCTGCCGCCAGTCGAAGTTGTAGGTCTTGGCGCTGCCGAGTTTCACGCGCACCCGGTACGGTGCGGCGCCGTTGGTGGGCTTGGCCGTGCAGTAGAACACCGCCCCCTTGACCCACTTCTTGCGCGTGGGGCACTTCACCTTGGCCTTCTGCCCGATGACCTCGCGGATCTGCTTCTGGATCGCCTGCTGAACGGCCTTGCGGGGGAAGGTGGTCGCGGCCTGGGCCGGTGTCGCAAGGGCGGGCACGGCAAGCCCGGCCACCAGGGACATAGTCACAACAGTGCGGCGCATATCGACTCCTTCGCTCGGTCTTGATCGTACTTCCCCGTCTCCCGCCGCCCATCCCTGCGCGACCGGATTGTGATCTTCGGACACGCGCGGGCAGATACTTGCCGCTCGGGGTCCGGTCGGCCACGGTGAGCCTCATGAGTGACAGCACCCCCAAAGAGGGCGGTGAGCCGGTCCTCCGATGGCTCGGTGAACGGTTCCGGGCCAGGGACCTCGACGCGGCCAACTTCGACGATCCCTCGTTCGAGTACCGCCGGCTCTTCAGCGAGATGTGGGGAACGTTCCTGCTGGTCGTCGTCGCCGCCGGTGCGGGGGTGGTCGGCGCCCAGGCCTACGGCGGGGACCTCACGCTGGCGATGAAGGCTCTGGCTCCCGGGATGATGGTGATGGGCATCATCTTCTTCATGGGCACGGTCAGCGGCGCCCACCTGAACCCGGCGGTGACACTTGCCTTCGCGGTGCGGGGCAACTTCCCGTGGATGCGCGTGCCGGGGTACCTCATCGCCCAGTTCGCCGGCGCCGTGATCGCGTGTCTGTTCCTGCAGTGGACGTTCGGGGACGTCATGGCCGGCAGCACGTTGCCGGCCGAAGGTGTCAGCGCCGGAACCGCTGCCGGGATGGAGGCCCTGCTCACGCTGGGCCTGGTGAGCGTGATCCTGGGAACGGCCACCGGCGCGCGCAACATCGGCATCGCCGGGGCCATCGCGGTCGGTAGCTACATCGGGCTGGTCTCCGTCTGGGGAGCGCCGGTGTCGGGGGCATCGATGAACCCGATGCGCTCGCTGGGCCCGGCGCTCGTGGGCTGGGACTTCACGGCCTACTGGGCCTACGTCGTCGGCCCCCTGGTCGGGGCGATGATCGCCGTGGTCTTCGAACGGATCCTGCGCGGTGATCCCACAAAGGGGGGAGCCACAGCGGCCCAAGGGGTCCTGGCGCCTGACGATCCCTCGGCACTGTGATGCCCAGGGTCACCCGGATCGCCGGGGCGGTGGCCGACCGCGACTCCGCGAACAAGTACGGCTTCGTCATCGTGCTGCTGATGCTCTGCTACCTCACGGCGGCCACCACCGACCACCCCGGTGGGGTCGTCATCGTGACGTTCATGCAGTTGCTGACACTGTTCCTCGCCTTCTCGGCCTCGGAGTCCCGCAAGGCCCAGCGGATCGCCGGTGTCGCGTGTGCAGTTCTGGGCGTGATGGTGCTGGCGTCCGTCGGATTCGGCGTGGTGTTCGAGTTCGACGACACGGTCATCAAGGTCCTGGCGATCGTCAGCGTGGTCCTCTACCTCATCGCGCCGCTGGTCATCCTGCGCCACCTCTTGCGCCGCAACGTGGTCGACGCCCGCACGATCCTGGGTGCGATCGCCATCTACCTCATGCTCGGGATGATGTTCGCCTTCGCCTTCCGGGCCATCTCCCTGTGGCAGACGAACCCGGCCTTCTTCGGCGACGCGGGTCGCGGCGACAACGCCGACTTCCTGTTCTTCAGTTTCATCACACTCACCACGACCGGCTACGGGAACCTGGTACCCGCCACGAACCCCGGCCAGTCCATCGCCGTGCTCGAAGCGATCATCGGACAGTTGTTCCTGGTGACCGCGCTGGCGAAGATCGTCAACGCCTGGCGGGTGCCGGGGATCGCGGCCACGCCCCCCGCTCCGGAGAAATGAGGACGTGAGTTCGGGCAGGCTTGAGCACATGCGCACGTTGGGGCTCGACTGCGGTGGCTCCGGGATCAAAGGCTCGGTGCTCGATGCCGACGGGCAACTGCTGGCCGAGCGGGTCCGGATCAAGACCCCCTACCCGCTGCCGCCGGAACGGTTCATAGGTGTCCTGCTGGAGATCGCCGACGCGATGCCGGACTTCGACCGGGTGACCGTGGGGATGCCCGGGATGATCCGGCACGGCGTTGTGGTGGTGACCCCGCACTACCCGAACCTGCGCGGCCCGTACACCGAGAAGGACCCCGACCTTGACGCCGCGTGGCGGGGCTGGGACGCCACTGCCGCACTGGAGGTCGCCTTCGGCAAACCAGTTCGGGTGCTCAACGACGCCGAGGTGCAAGGCGCGGCGGTGATCACGCGCCACGGGCTCGAGGTGGTCTTCACGCTCGGTACCGGTCTCGGCTGCGCGATGTACGACAACGGCGCTCTGGCCCCGCACCTGGAACTCTCCCACGCGCCGGTGCGCAAGGGATCCACCTACGACACGTGGATGGGCAAGGCGCAGTTGAAGCGCCTGGGCCCGCACCGCTGGTCGAAGCGCATCGTGGCGACCGTTGACGGCCTGCGCCCGGTGTTCCGCTGGGACCACCTGTATGTCGGCGGTGGCAACGCCAAGAAACTCACCGAGTTCCTGGGCGAGGACGTCACGATCGTGCCCAATGTGGCCGGAATCCTCGGCAGTGTGCGGGTCTGGGACCTGGATATGGCACGGTGAGCAGGTGACCGACGACGCCACCGGAGCCCCCGCGGAACCGGAGATCCCGAAGCTCGACAAGAAGAAGAGCATCATCGCCGGGGTGATCACGATCGTCACCCTGATCATCGTCTTCGCCGGCATCCTGCCGAAACTGGGCAACTACTCCGACGCCTGGGACTCGGTCCAGGCCATGAGCACCGTGGACAAGGCGGCGCTGATCGCGGCGATCATCGTGAACCTGTGGGTCTACGTCTTCCCGCTGATGGCGGCCATTCCGGGCCTGAAGTACAAGCCGGCGTTCGTCGTGCGGCAGACGTCGTTCACGATCTCCAACGCCGTGCCCGCCGGTGGTGCTGTCGGCCTGGGCGTGCAATACGCGATGCTCGCCGGGTACAAGGTCTCGTCGGCCGCCGCTGCCACCGGCATCGCGATCACCAGCGTCTGGAGCGTCTTTATGACGCTCGGCCTGCCGGTGATCGGTGTGGTCCTACTGCTGATCAGTGGGGAGAACCCCCAGCAGTACCTGACGGCGGCCATCGTGGGCGTGGTCGCCATCGTGGGCGCGGTGGTCGTGTTCGCGCTGATCCTGCGCAGCGAGAGCCTCGCGCGCAAGATCGGCGGGATCGGGCAGAAGATTGCCAACCCGGTGCTGCACCGCTTCCACAAGGACTTCGACGTCGTCCAGGAGGTCGTGGACTTCCGCTCCCAGATCGTAGGGGTGGTGTCCAAGCACTGGATCTCGATCACGGCGTCCAACTTCGGCATGATCTTCGGGCAGTACCTGATCCTGTTCGTTGCGATCCGGGCGGTGTCCGACGGGCGCTCCTCGGGTCTCACCGCGGCGGAGGCGTTCGCCGCCTTCGCGATCTCGCGGCTGGGCACCATGATCCCGCTGACCCCGGGCGGGCTGGGGACCGTCGATGCCGCCCTGACCGCGCTGCTGGTCGCGTTCGGCATGGATCAGAACGACGCGCTGGCGGCGACCCTGGTCTGGCGGGCGTGCTCATGGGTGCCGCAGGTGTTCCTGGGCGTGCTCACCTTCCTGTGGTGGCGGCGCAACGCCCACAAGACGCCGGCCGCGGCCTGACGGAGGCCAGGGGCGCCGCACTCCGGTTAGAGATCGGCATTCTGGTTAGAGATACGCCACTCCGGTTAGTCGTATACGGCCGTGGGACTCTGACCAACGTGCCTAGGGCTAACCAAGATGCCGATCTCTAACCGTTCTGTCTCAGGACCTGACCACCAACCGACCCTGCCACCGGCCCAACGCCTACGCACGCCGCCTTGAGCAGATGGATCTGGATCAAAGCACACGAGACATGCGACCAACCTCCAGCGTGCAAGGTCCACCTTCCCCCCCAGCGACCGCCCGACCTAGGCTGAGGAAATGCTTGCCGAGTCCCTTCTGGCCCTGTCCCTGATCGACGTGAAGCCTGTCGAGTCGGGGCTCTCGGCCCCGACCAGTGTGGTGGCCGCCCCGAACGGGACGCTGTTCGTCACCGAGAAGGCGGGGCGGATCGTGAAGATCCCGCCGAAGGGCAAGCCGCGGACCTGGTACCGGGTAAAGGTGTCCGACGACGGTGAGGGGGGCTTGCTGTCGATGGTCCGCATCAACAGCAAGCGGTTCTACGCCGCCTACACGAACGCACAGGGTGCGCTGCAGGTCTCCCGATTCACCAAGGGCGGCGGGGAACGCAAGATCATCCGCATCGCGCACCCGCAGTACTCCAACCACAACGGCGGTCAGGTGCAGCTGCACAAGGGGCTGCTGTACATCTCGACCGGCGATGGCGGTGGCAGCGGCGACCCGTTCGGTGCGGCGGGCCGACTGTCCGACCTGCGCGGGAAGATCCTGCGTATCGACCCCACCTGCGGGGCCAAGCGCTACTGCATTCCGGCCAGCAACCCACGGTCGGGGAGTCCGGTGATCGCGTCCGGTCTGCGTAACCCGTGGCGGTTCAGTATCGATGCCACCACCAACCAGATCTGGATCGGCGACGTCGGGCAGAACGCGGTCGAGGAGATCGACCAGATGCGCGTCGATGCCCCGCTGACGGACTTCGGCTGGTCGTGCTGGGAGGGCCGGCGGTCCTACAACCGCGACCGCTGTGACGGCCGCGACGTCACCGCGCCGATCCTGACCTACGGGCGCTCCGAGGGACAGAGCGTGACCGGGGGGTACGTCTACCGCGGGTCGAGGATCCCGAAACTGCGAGGCTGGTACGTGTTCGGCGACTTCGGCAGTGGGCGCCTGTGGGCGTACCGCGACGGTACGCGCAAACGCATCGGGAGCGCCGACGGAGTGACCTCTTTCGGCGTGGACCAACGCGGTGAACTCCTGCTGACAACGATCGATGGCCGCGTCCTGCGGATCAGGAAATAGGGTTCGATCATGCGATACGCACTCACCGGCGCCACCGGATTCGTCGGCAGTCACCTGGCCCGGCAACTCCGGGAGGCGGGCCACGAGGTCGTGGCCGTCGTCCGCACGCCCTCGAAGGCCACTGGCCTCGTCGCGCTCGGAGTGGAAGTCGTCCCCGGTGACGTGACCTCGCGCTCGTCGCTGGTCGATGCCTTCAGCGGTGCCGATGGGGTGTTCCACGTCGCGGGCTGGTACCACCTCGGCAGCGACCACCCGGAGCAGGGATGGGCGGTCAACGTGCAGGGCACGCGCAACGCCCTCGACGCCGCCCAGGAAGTGGGCGCACCCCGGGTCGTCTACACCTCCACCATTGCGGTCAACTCCGACACCGGCGGTGAAGTGCGCGATGAGACCTACCGCTACACCGGCGAGCACCTGTCGGTGTACGACCACACGAAGGCCCAAGCCCACGTCATCGCGGAGGAGTACGCAGGCCGCGGACTCGACGTGGTCACGGTGATGCCGGGCGGGATCTACGGTCCGGGCGACACCAGTCAGATCGGCGAGCTCATCCGGCAGGCCGCCCACGGTCGCCGGGTGATGGCGCCGGCGGGTTTACAGATGTGCATGGCACACGTCGACGACGTCGCGCACGGACATGTGCTCGCGATGGAGAAAGGTCGCGCTGGCGAGTCCTACATGCTCGCGGGGCCGCAGACCACGTTGGTGGACGTGCTGCGGATCACTGCCGAGATCGCGGGCGGGAAGCCTCCCGTCGTGCTCCCGGACGTGGCCGTGGGCGCCAGCGAGAGGATGATGGGGCTGCTGGAGAAGGTCGCGCCGGTGCCATCCACGTACCGCGCCGAATCCTTGCGCGCGTCGCGGGCCTCCTACCTGGGGACCCCGGCCAAGGCCCAGGCGGAGCTCGGGTGGTTCGCCCGGGCTCTTCGGATCGGTCTGGCGGAGACGGTCGAGGACGAACTGCGCGGCTGAACCTTCTGCCCCGCTTTGTGACGTTGTTGCTGGCCCCGCTCCCACGGTTGTGACGTTGTTGCTGGGTTCACCTCACCCGAACCCGACAACTTCGTCACAAAGATCCAACAAATCGTGTCAAAATCGCTGCATCCAAACCCGGTAGGTCATGCGAACTCCTCATTGCAAGCCATTCCCGTAGGAGGAGAAATGACCATCAAGCGCACACTGGCCGCCACCACCGCGGTCGCCGCCACCACCGCCCTGGGCCTCGGCCTCGCCGTCGCCCCCGCCTCGGCCAAGCAGGGCACCGCCCCCCTGGCCGGCGTACTCGTCGACCAGAACCAGTTCGACAGCAACGGCAAGGACTACGACATCGTCACCGAGGCCGTGCTCGCCGTTCTGGCCAGCAAGCCCTCGAGCCCGGTGTCAGCACTCACGGACGGCAAGGTCCGCCTCACGGCGTTCGTTCCCCAGGACCGCGCATTCATCAAGCTCGTGACTGCGGTGACCGGGAGCAAGCCCGCCTCCGAGCAGGCCGCGTTCGAGACCATCGCCGGTGCGTTCAGCATCGACACCATCGAGCAGATCCTGCTGTACCACGTGGTGCCCGGTGCGACCATCACCGCCAAGAAGGCCGTGAAGGCCAACGGCGCCAAACTGAAGACCGCTGAAGGCAAGCGCCTCAAGGTCATCGTGAAGAAGGGCAAGGTCTACCTGAAGGACCGCACCCCCGTGACGAAGAACGCCCGGGTGGTCCAGGTCGACATCAACAAGGGCAACCGGCAGATCGCACACGGCATCAACCAGGTGCTCCTGCCGATCAACCCCGCAGGCTGATTCACGAAGGCCCAGTGAGGTGTCTGTCCTCGCAGCACCCATTCTCCGAGCCCCGCCATGTGCGAGACTCGACCCATGCAGGACGTCGACGTCGCCGAAATCGGGCGACAACTGGCGGCAGGGGACGAGTCCGCACTGGCGGAGGCATACGAGCGATGGTCGCGTCTGGTCTACACGGTGGCCCTGCGGTCGGTAGCGACCCAGGCCGACGCCGAGGACATCACGCAGGCGGTGTTCATATCGGCGTGGCGAAGCCGGGGAAGCTTCAACCCGCAAGCCGGCAACGTGCCCGGGTGGCTCCTGGCCATCACGCGCCGCAGGATCGCCGACCACCACCGCAAGCGACGTGACGAGGTTCCCCTGGACAACGCCCCCGAGGCCTCACACGACGCCCCGGACATCACCGACCAGGTGTCCGTGGCCGACGAGATCGACGAACTCGGAGAACCGGCCGGCCAGATCATCCGGCTGGCCTTCTACGACGACCTCACCCACCAGCAGATCGCCGACCGGCTCGACATGCCGCTCGGAACCGTGAAGAGCCATATCCGCCGTTCCCTGCTGAAGATGCGTGCACGATTGGAGGTGACCCATGCAGCAGCACTGTGACGCAGAAGACCTCGCCCTGCTCGCCCTCGGTGAGCCGGTCGATGCATCGTGCCAAGAGCATGTGGCCACCTGCTCGGAGTGCAGCGCCGAACTCGCTGAACTGCGTCAGGTGGTGAACGCCGGTCGCGCGAGCGGTGGACCCGATTCTCTGCAGACCCCGCCGCCGCGGGTCTGGGACGCCATCTCCGACCAACTGGCCAGCGAACCGGTGCCCTTGCAGCCGCGCCAACGCCCGCAACGCCGATGGGCCGGACTGGTGGCGGCTGCCGCCGCCGGCATCCTCATCGGGGGCGGTGCGGTGGCGGTGATCACCGGACAGGACACCCCTGAGACGGTGGTGGCATCCGCACAACTGACCCCCATGCCGGACGGCCCGGATCGGGGCGGCTCCGCCGAGGCGACCCTCAACCGCACCGACTCCGGCTACACCGTCACCGTGAAAGCGTCCGGTGTCGCAGGGCCCGAGGGCTTCTACGAGGTGTGGCTGCTCGATCCCGAGAACAGCGGGCTCATCGCTCTCGGGTCCATCGCCGCCGGCGAGCAGCAGGCGACGTTCCCGGTTCCCGATGGGGTGGACCTCGACGCCTTCAATGCTGTGGATGTCTCCGACGAGCCGCTCGACGGGGACCCGACGCACTCAACCGTCACGGTCCTGCGCGGAACCCTGGAGACCTAGACAACCTACGGAAGCGTAAGTTACGGTGAAGAAACTTACGCCGACGTAGGGGGTCTTCGTGGCAACCGACCAGTACACCCGCCCGCCCGAGCCGACGCTGGCCGCCCGCACCGCCGTCGGGGCGATCATCGTCATCCCGCTGCTGGCCCTGGTTGCAGCGATCCCGGTGGCCTGGAACCACTGGATCTCGTGGCTCGATGTGACCCTCGCCCTGGTGCTCTACCTGATCACCGCCGTCGGTATCACCGTCGGCTACCACCGGTACTTCACCCACGGCTCGTTCAAGGCCAAGCCCTGGGTGGCCTTCCTGCTCGGCGTCTCCGGCTCCCTGGCCCTGGAAGGCTCCATCTCGTCCTGGGTCGCCGGACACCGCAAGCACCACGCGAACTCCGACGAAGCTGACGACCCACACTCGCCCTGGCGGTACGGGACCGGCGCCTGGGCGGTGACCAAAGGGTTCTTCTGGTCGCACATGGGCTGGCTGATCGCCCAGGAGCCCATCGATGCCAACCGCTGGGCGCCGGACATGCTCAAGCGGCCGCTGACCGCACGACTGAGCCGTCTGTTCGGCTGGTTCGTGCTCGCCACGTTCCTGCTGCCCGCGGTCCTCGGCGGCCTGCTCACGTGGAGTTGGCAGGGGGCGCTGACGGCGTTCTTCTGGGCCGGGCTCGTGCGGATCGCCCTGGTGCACCACGTCACGTGGAGCATCAACTCGGTGTGCCACATCTGGGGCAAGCAGCCCTTCGTCAGCCGCGACGAGTCCCGCAACGTGGCGTGGCTGGCGCTGCCCAGCCTCGGCGAATCGTGGCACAACTTCCACCATGCAGAGCCCACCAGCGCGCGTCACGGCGTGCTGCCGCGGCAGATCGATCCGTCGGCGGCGATGATCAGGTTCGCTGAGGGCCGGGGGTGGGTCTACAACGTCAAGT
The DNA here is from genome assembly GCA_020636995.1 of Actinomycetota bacterium. Classification (GTDB taxonomy): domain Bacteria; phylum Actinomycetota; class Actinomycetes; order S36-B12; family UBA10799; genus JADKAV01. The sequence continues at coordinate 247,144 of JACJWU010000003.1, forward strand.
GGCCCAAACCGGAGCGTATCGAGGCCAAACTCGCCCAACCCGCCACAATGGGGTCGTGACCAGAGTCCGGATGTCCGCTCAGCAGCGGCGCGAGCAACTGCTGAGCGTGGGCAAGGCGCTGTTCGCGTCCCGGGGGTATGAGGCCGTCACCGTCGAGGAGATCGCAGCGGCCGCGGAGGTCTCCAAGCCCGTGGTCTACGAGCACTTCGGTGGCAAGGAGGGCCTGTACGCCGTCGTCGTGGACCGCGAGATGCAGGCGTTGCTCCTACGCATCACCGACGCCTTGACCGGGCAACACCCGCGGCAGTTGCTGGAGCAGGCGGGCATGGCGCTGTTCGACTACATCGACGGCGACACCGACGGGTTCCGGATCCTGGTGCGCGACTCCCCGGTGCCGACCGGGAACTTCGCCAGCCTGATCGTGGAGATCGCCGGCAAGGTCGAGTACCTGCTGGCCAAACAGTTCAAGTCCCGCGGCTTCAACACCAAGCTCGCGCCCATGTATTCGCAGATGCTCGTGGGGATGGTGGCATTGACCGGTCAGTGGTGGCTGGACGTGCGCAAACCCGACAAGGAGGAGGTCGTCGCCCACCTCGTCAACCTCGCCTACAACGGGTTCAGCCACCTCGAGCACAAACCCAAGCTGAGCGGGGAGTAGTCGCGTACGGAAGTGGTTTGCACCACCCCCGCGTCAACCAGTAACACGCGATCGAGGCCCCCACAATGCCCGCCCAAGCGGCGTGTCGCGTTCGGAAGTGGTCGGCAGCGGGGGGCGCCCAACCAGTTCTGTACGCGCACCGGGGCTAAGGCGACACGTTGAGGCCCGCCAGCACCGCCTCGGCCCGGGTGGTGTCCCCCTCGACAGTCGCGGCCGAGGCGTCGCCGCCTCGACCCGACCCGAGTCGCAGGAAGTCCAGCGGCTGCATGGTGATCGTCACCTCTGCGGAGGTGGCAGCCACCGGACGGCCGCGACCGTCCTCCGCCACCCCGATCCAGACGTCGATCCAGTCCGGGACCGTGAAATGCAGGACGTCGCCCGGCTGGGCTCCTGCCCGTTTGACCCACACGAACCCGAGGCCGTCAGCGATCAACTGCGCCGTGACCCGGGCCCCTTGGTCGAGTTCCGGCGTCGGCAGGTCCAAAGCATCACGGATGTCGAGGTCGTGCAGGAAGATGTCGAAACAGCGCATCCGCAACACGTGGCCCAAGGAACGCTCGATGCCCCCGACCCCGGTGATCCGCCGGTCGAGGTCCTGCGGACCGGCCGTCAGTTGATCGGTGCGGGTCGCGATGGCGTCGGCGAGTTCGGCCCGCAGTTCTGCCGGCGTCCAGCCCCGCCGGTAGTCCACACCGATCTCTGTGTAACGCGAGAACAGGTCGTCGGCGTGCGGCAGTGCGTCCCAGTCCGGCTCATGTGCGGGCAGCGGCTGCCCGCTCAACTCCACCTCGAGGGCCGCCACGTGCGCCACGATGTCGCCGATGGTCCATCCGGGCAGCAGTGAGGCGCGCGCGAAGTCGTCGTCCGGGACCTGGGCCACCGTCTGCCGGAAGGCCTCACTGACCTGCAGCCACGCGTTCACAAGAGGGTTCATGTCGGCAATGTAGCCCCGACCGCCGATCGAGCGACAACAACGTCGCACTCGCGGGTGACGGCGCAGCGACTACCCTGTGCCCATGACCCGTGTCGCCGCGGTACAACTCACCCTCGCAGACGAGGAGGACCCCGCCGCGCGCCGCCATCGAGTGAGCAGGCTCGTTGCCGGGATCGATGCCGATCTCATACTGCTGCCGGAACTGTGGGAGGTCGGTCCGTTCGCGGTCGCCGAGAACATCGATCACGCGGTCCCGCTGGACACCTGGGTCCGGCACATGTCCGACCTCGCGCCCGGCCGTACGCTGCACGCCGGCTCGTTCCTCGAGCGTGACGGCGACGATCTGTACAACACCTCGGTCGTGTTCGGCCCGGACGGCGAGGTCCTGGCGACGTACCGGAAGATCCACCTGTTCGGCTTCGACACCGGCGAGGCGGTCACCTTGTCGGCGGGCAACGAGGTCGTCACGCTGGAGACGCCACTGGGCACCACCGGGTTGGCCACCTGCTACGACCTGCGTTTCCCGGAGATGTTCCGCGAGTTGACCTACGCCGGGGCCACTGCCGTGCTCGTCCCGACCGGCTGGCCGGCCGCCCGCATCGGGCACTGGGATCTGCTGACCGCGGCCCGGGCCACGGAGAACCAGATGTGGCTGATCGGCGCCAATTCGGCAGGGATCAGCAACGGCACACCGATGGGCGGACACACGCTCGTCGCCGATCCGTGGGGCGAGGTGTCGCTGTCCGACGCGGAGGTGTTGCTGATGGATCTCGACCCGCAGCGCCCAGCCGCGGTCCGGGCCGACTTCCCGGTCCTGCGCGACAGGCGACTCTAGAGCACCACCAGGGCGCCACCGGCCCACAGTGCAGCGGCGAGCAGACACGAGCCGAACTCGATCAGCACCGACCAGCCGGCCGACTTCATCGCCTGCACGGTGGTGGGCCATGCGTCCTTGAAGGTCTTGAGGCGGAAGGCCTCGGCCACGAACACGCCGGCGATGAACCCGATCACCAGTCCCACGACCGGGATCACGAAGAAGCCGACGACCGCCCCCACGCCACCGACGACCAGCACCCAGTTGGGCACACCACTGGCCTTCATCTGCTTGCCGGGGATCAGGTACTTCAACAACTGACCCGCACCGATGATCGCCAGCGCCCCGATGGCGATCGCCCAGGCAGTTGTGCCGCCTGTGAGCACGGCCCAGACGATGATGGCGCCGGCCACCAACAGGGCACCAGGCAGGATGGGAACGATGGTGCCCGCGAGTCCGACCGCGATCGCCAACGCGATCCAGAGATCGGTCATGGGAACAACGCTTCGATCATGGGTACAAGGGTAGGGATAGCCACGTCGAGGAGGTCCACATGAGGGCGGTCGTCCAGGACAGGTACGGCGAACCCGCGGAGGTGCTGTCCGTGCAGGATGTGCCACGCCCCGTCGCCGGGGCCGGCGAAGTCCTGGTGCGGGTGCACGCATCGTCGGTACACGCCGACGTGTGGCACGCGGTCACCGGACAGCCGTACATCCTGCGGATCATGGGCTCCGGGCTGCGCGCGCCCAAGGTCGGCGTCCCCGGAACCGATCTGGCCGGGGTCGTCGAACAAGTGGGCCGCGACGTGACCGGGCTGACCGCGGGTCAGCGGGTCTTCGGCGAGGTGACACCGACGAACCAATGGCGCAACGCCGGCGCCCTCGCGCAGTACGCTGCCGTCCCCGCCACCCGACTCTCGCCCATTCCCGAGGCGCTGAGCTTCGAAGGGGCCGCGGCTGTACCGACCCCGGCTCTGATCGCTCTGATGAACCTGCGCGACGAGGGCCGTGTGAAGCCCGGCCAGCGCGTGCTGGTCAACGGTGCCGGTGGGGGTGTCGGCGTGTACGCGGTGCAGTTGGCGAAGGCCCTCGGGGCTGAGGTCACCGCCGTCGATGCCGGACCCAAGTTGCCGCTGCTCAGCGAACTCGGCGCCGACCACGTGCTCGACTACACCACCGAGGACTTCACCGCGATGGGCACACGGTACGACATCGTCTTCGACGTGGTCTCACAACTGCCCTTCGCGCGGATCCGGCAGGCACTGGAACCGGACGGCACGTTCGTGCTCATCGGGCACGACCAGTACGGACGGTCGGGTCACAGATGGTTGGGGAGCATGGGACGCATACTGCCCCTGCTGGCCAGCGCGCCCTTCCGGCGACAGATCCCCGGCATCCGGTCCGGTCCCGGACGTGAGCAGAACATGGCGACCTTGGTGGACATGCTCAGCGACGGCAGGCTACGGCCGGTGGTGGACCGGACCTTCCCCTTGGACGAAGTACCGGCGGCGATCTCCTACCTGGCCAGCGGCGAGGCGGTCGGCAGGGTGGTGATCACCGTCTGATCAGCGGTCGTTCAGTTTCTCGAAGGAGCCGAGCACCTGGTTGACGCCCTGCATGGACTTGTCGCGGTCGAGTTCCTCGGAGCCCTCGCCCACCATGCGCAGACCGTCGATCCCCTGTGCGAGCAGCTTCTTCGCCTGCGGGTCCTGGATCTCGTCCAGTCGCGGCTCGAGCTCGGCGGCGACCTCCTGAAGATGGCGACCCATGGCCTTCATCTTCCCGAACTGCAGTTTGGTCGCCATGTCCTGCAACTGCGCCATCTCGGCGGCGGCGTTGCCCAGGTCGGACTGGAGCTGGAAGATGTTCTGTTCATCCGTGGCGCCCGGTTCGAACGAGGGGGCGGTGTAGTTGGCGTACGAGGTCGTGGTGGCGAACATGTAGTTGTACGCGGCCGCACCTCCGAGCAGCAGGACGCCGAAGGCGACCAGCACGAGGAGGATGCGACGGCTCATACGGCCATTGTGCCCCTCATCGTCGGATTCGAAACCTCAGAACCAGATCCCGGAGACGAGCATTGCGGCGATGATGGCTCCCCATCCGACAACGATCAGCACGTCCCAGGAGCCCGTCGCCAATCGCGTGGCGAGACGTTGTGGTCCCCCGGTGCCATGCGCGGCCACCATCCGGTTCGTCCCCACGACCGTGGTGAGGACTGCGGCCGCACACACCGTGCAGAAGGGGCACAGCGAGCCGATCGAGTAGGCGACCTCGAACATGTACCAGGTCAGGAACGCCGCGAAGAACACCGACAGGCCCAGCATCGCGGCGTGGAAACCGGCGACCAACCGGCCACCGGTGGCGACGACCGCCCCGGCAGTACCAAGGATCGCGAACATGATCACGCCGAGCAGCGCGTTGGGCGGGCCGAGGACGCTCGACTGCCACGCCAGCAGGACCGGGGTGCAACCGACGGTGGAACTGATGTCGCAGAACGATCCCGCGGCTGGATCCTTCAGCAACGCGATCTTGTCCACGACGGTGATCGAGCCGGACACGATGCCTATCGCACTGGCCACCATGACCAGCCACCCCCAGGGGCGGGCCGAACGCTCGACCGGTTCTGCCGGAGTGCTGTGGATCTGCTCGGTGATGCTCATGCGTGAAGTATCGGCCGGAACGTCACAAAACTCCAGAACCGAGATTCCGGATGAACAGCGCCTCGGCCAGGATCGCGCGCTGGAGTTCTGCGAGATCGACGCTCTCGTTGGGCGCGTGGATGCGTGCCAGCGGGTCCTGCGCGCCGAAGAGCAGGATCTCGGCGCCGGGGACAGCGGCCAGTAGCGAGTCGACCAGCGGGATCGAACCTCCGGCACCGATCTCCTGGACGGGCGTGCCGTAGGCCTGGAGCATCGCCTCCCGGGCAGCGGCGTAGGCGGGGCCGGACGTGTCGACCCGTACGCCCTGGCCGACGACGTCGGGGGTGACGCTCACATGCACCCCCCACGGTGCGTGCGACTCGAGGTGGCGGATCAGCGCGTCGCGGGCGGCCACCGCGTCGAGCCCCGGCGGCACACGCAAAGACACCCGGGCCTTCGCTTCCGGGATCACCGCGTTGACCGCGCCCTGTGTGGGCGGGGCGTCGATCCCGACGACATTGACCACCGGCTTGCTGAACAGCCGCGAGGCGACACTTCCCGTGCCGATCAGCGGCTGGTCGGGGTCGACACCGGCGATGTCGCGGAAGTCCGCCTCGTCGACGTCCGCGCCGTCCCAGTCGAAACCGTCGATCCCCTCGATCACCGTCTCGCCGTCGGCGTCGCGCATGGTGGCCAGCAGCGTGATCAGTGCCATCAGGGCATCCGGCGCTGGGCCGCCGAACATGCCGGAGTGCACCGCCCCGGCCAGCGTGCGGCATTCGACCGTCACCGCCCCCATTCCCCGCAGGGCGGTCGTGAACGCTGGTTGGCCCAGCCGGGCGTTGCCGACGTCGGCAACGACGATCGCGTCGGCGGCGAAGAGATCCGGGTGGCTGCGCGGATGATCGGTGAACGGCCCACCCCACTCCTCCTCACCTTCCACGATCACCCGGAGCGTGCACGGCGGTCGGCCCTCGAACGCCCGCATCACCGCAGCGTGGATCACGACCCCGGACTTGTCGTCCGCCGCGCCCCGTCCGTACAGTCGTCCATCGCGCTCGGACGGCTCGAACGGCGGGCTGTCCCACAGCGACACGTCCCCTGCGGGCTGCACGTCGTAGTGGGCATACAGCAGGACCGTCGGGCTGCCGGGCGGTCCCGGTGCTTCGGCGAGCACTGCCGGCTTGCCGCCGTCGATGTCCAGTCGCTGTACCTGGGGGAAGCCCGCGGCGCGGTAGATGTCGATGACCTTCTGGCAGGCGCGGTCGATCTGCTCGTCCGGGAAGCCGGGGAACGCACACCCGGGGATCCGAACGAGCTCCTCGAGGTCGGCACGGGCCTGTGCGAAGTCGGCGGCGACGCGTTGTCTCATGGGCTCAGTCTGCCGGGCGAACGGCCGTTGGATGGGGCTCAGGTCGCCAACGGCAGCTACTCCGCCGATACCCAGGGCGCCGGCTGCTTCGATAAGAACGCCATCATCCCCGCCTTGGCCTCGTCGCTGTTGAACATGTGGGCGGAGACCTCGGCCGTCCACGCGAAGGCCTCGGTGCGAGGCATCCCCGGCACGCGACGCAGCAGGTTCTTCGTCGCGGCCAATGCTTGCGGTCCGCCCTTCGCCAGTGCGTCGACGAGGGCGGCCACCGCGGCATCCACTTCGTCGGCGGGCACGGCCTTGTTGATCAACCCGGCCTGCGCCACGCGCGCCGCGGGCACCCGCTCGCCGAGCAACAACAGCTCGATCCCGTCGCGACGGTTCATCCGGTCCAGACACACCACCGAGATCACCGCGGGAGCCACGCCCACCCGCACCTCGGAGAACGCGAAGTGCACGTCCTCACTGGCCACCGCGAAGTCACACGCGGCGACCAATCCGTTTCCGCCGCCGGCGACGTGACCCTCCACCTTGGCGATCGTCGGCTTGGGGCAGTCCAGCAGGTTCTCCAGCACTGCCACCAACGCCATCGGACCTTGCGCGGTGAAGGACTCCGCGTCGGCACTCGACGCTCCCTTCAGGTCCGCACCGGCGCAGAAGGCCCGGCCCTCCGCAGCGAGCACCACAACCCGCACCGCCGGATCCTCACCAGCACGCAGGAGCCCGTCGGACAGCGCGGCCATCGTGTCGGCGTCCAGAACGTTGCGCGCGTCCGGCTTGTCCAGTGTGAGGGTGGCGACGCCGTCAGCGACCTCGTACCTCACTTGCGACCCATCCCCTCCAGCAGAGCGATGACCCGCAGCATGACCTCGTCGGCTCCCCCACCGATCGACGTCAGACGGGAGTCCCTGAAGTACCGCGCCGGCCACATCTCTTCCGCGTAGCCCATGCCCCCGTGGAACTGCACGCACTTGTCGGCCACCTGGCGCTGGACCCGACCCGCCTTGAGTTTGGCGACCGTGGCCATCCGGGTCACATCCTGGCCGTTGTTGTACGCCTCGGCACAGGTGCGGCAGAACGCCTCGAGCACATCCACCTCGGCATAGAGTTCCGCGAGCTCGTACTGCAAGTACTGGTTGGCCAGCAACGGCTTGCCGAAAGCGTTGCGCTGCTGCAGGTAGTCCTTGGTCTTGTCCAGGGCCTTACGCATGCTGGCGACCGCCATGTAGGCGCCGATCAGCCGCTCATCCTGGAACTGCGCCATCTGCTGCTGGAACCCGCGGCCGACCTCGCCGATGGTGTTGCTCACCGGCACTCGCACCTCGTCGAAGACCAACTCGGCAGTATCGGAGGAGCGATTGCCCATCTTCTCGATCTTGCGGCCGACGCTGAAGCCCGGCGTCGCGGTGGGAACCACTATCTGGCTCATCCCCGCGTAGCCACCCTCGTCGGAGGTGCGGACAAGCAGGCAGATCCAATCGGCCTGGGTGCCGTTGGTGATCCACATCTTGCGGCCCGTGATCACCCAGTCGTCGCCGTCGCGCACGGCCTTCGTGCGGATGCCCGCGACATCCGAACCGGCATCGGGCTCGGAGACACCGATGGCCGCCACCAGTTCGCCCCGCATCGCCGGCTCGAGGTACTGCTTCTTCAGCTCATGGGTGCCGAAGTTCGCCAACGAGGGGGTGGCCATCCCGGCCTGCACGGCGATCGCCATCGGCACGCCCGCGCAGTCGATACGTCCGAGTTCCTCGCCCAGCACGAGCGTGAACGAGTGGTCGGCGCCTTGGCCGCCGTAGGCGGGGTCGTACTCCAGACCCAATGCGCCGATCTCGGCGAGTTTGGAGAAGACCTGCTTGGCCGGGAAGATCCCCGCCTCCTCCCAGTCGTCGACGTAGGGATTGATGTCGTTGTCCACGACCTGCCGGACGGCCTTGCGGAATTGCTCGTGTTCCTCGGTGAACTTCATGAACTTGACGCTAGTGTCAACTTTGCGCCGGGTCAAGGGGCGGGCAGGCTGGAACCCCGGCGGTCCACGGGCATTTGTGACGAAGGTGCGACGCCCCCGACCCCCTTTGTTGCGAAGTTGCGGGGTCCCGCGTCCCACGACCCCGCACCTTCGTCACAATCCCGTGGTGCCCCCTCGCAACAACGTCACAAAGACCCCCGCGGGCCGGGCGGCGGCGCTGTCAGGCGACCGGACCCAGCCCCAGCGCATTGACCCACAGACTGGTCAACGTGCGGTTGATGTCGTCGGTCACCGGCCGTTGCCAGTAGCGCGAGAATCCCTCCACCATCGCGCACAGCGCCGTCGCGGTCACGTCGGCGGGCAGGTCGGCGGAGACTCGCCCCTGCTCCTGCAACCGGCGAAGGGCTGCGGTGACCCGCAGGTGGTAGCGACGCCGGAACTCATCGAGGCGGGCACCGAGTTCCGGACTCGTCACCGCCGCCTGCTCGATGACCTGCAACAACCGGTGGTTGTCCCGGTAGGCCTGCAGGTATCGCTGATTGGCCTCCGCGATCCGCGCCATCGGGTCCTTGGCCGAGGTCCGCAGGTCGTCCTGCAGTTCCACCAGCAACTCGTCGATCACCTGCCCGAGGATCTCCTCCTTGGACTCGAAGTAGGTGTAGACGGTGCCGTGGGACACGCCTGCGGCATCGGCGATGTCGTTCATCCGGCAATCGTCGAAGCCGCGTTGCTCGAAGGCCTCACGCGCCGCCTGCAGCAAAGCCGTGCGGGTGCGGCGCCCCCGCTCGGTGCGTGGATTCACAGCAGCGCCTCGGGCACATCGATCCAGACCGCCCGCAGTTGCTCCGCCAGGCCCTTGGCCTGGGGGTCACTGCGAGTCGTTTCCGAGACCCCGCGCCCCAGCAGTCCCTTGACCACGACGTTGATCGCCCGCAGCGGCGGGAAGTAGTGGATCTCCACCGGCAGCGTGGCCGCCTCCGGCAGCATCTGTGCCAGACGCTCGCGGGTGAGGAAGTCGCACAGCCACTCGTAGCGGGCGTCGGCGAGTTCGACCGCCTCCGCATCCACATCGAGATCGACGTCGGCCGCCCAGACCTCCGCGGTGTCGTGCTGGGCGTCCACCTCCGGTGCGGTCAGGGCATCCGCCTCCTGCCACGCAAGCGCGACCGCCGCGTCCTCAGCCGGGTGGCGCACCCACAGCCCCACGTTGGCGTTGCCGCCCTTGTCACCACTGCGCGCCCCCACGAAGGTGCCGAAGCGCCGGCGGGTGAACGGACCGGCGATGATCGGCTCCTGCGGCGGCGACGGCAGATCCGCCTTCGCGATCGGCGGGCCGGTCAAGGGTTTGCCGCCCACGACCTCGGCCACCTGCTCGCCGTCGATCTCCACGATCACCGGCACATCGTCGAGGGCCACCGTCGAGGGCCAGTACACGCCGTACGGTGAACCATCTGATGGCGGTGCGGTCGGGAACATCCCCGGGTACGAGGCCAGCGCGGACTCCACTGCCGGCCGCGTGAACGCCTTGCCCACCTTCTTCGGGTCGTCGTCCTTGGCGGTGATCACCAGTCGCCCCTGGGCACTTGCCACATCCCGGGGGTCGTCGCTGGCCGGGGGTAGGTAGTCCACCGACAGTTCACGCACGGACAGCCGCGAACGGGCACCGAGTTCCTCGGGCGACAGCACCTTGGCCTCCGCCAACCCGACCCCGCAGATCGTCCGCACCGCGATGTCGGCCTTCTCCGCCGTGTCGGCCCCGGTGAGGACCAGGGTCATGGAGTTGCGGAACCCGCCGAGGTAGTTGATCGCCACCTTGAGTGTCTCCGGGGCACCCTCGCCGCGCACGCCCGACAACCGCACCCGGTCCTTGCCGACCTGGTCGATCTCGATGGTGTCGAAGCGCCCCGTGACATCGGGGTTGAGGTAGCGCTCATCGCCGACCTCGTAGAGAAGTTGCGCGGTGACCGTGCCTGGGCTGACCAGGCCGCCCGTGTTCGGGTGCTTGGTGATCACGCTCGTGCCATCGGCCGCGAGCTCGGCGATCGGGAAGCCCACGTGCTCGAGACCCGGCACCTCCCGGAAGAAGGCGTAGTTGCCCCCCGATGCCTGCGCGCCACACTCGATCACGTGGCCCGCCACGAGCGCGCCTGCCAGCGCGTCGAGGCTGTCCGGGGAATCCAGGTCCCAGCCGTGCCACCAGGCCGCCGGACCGATCACCAGGGCCGCGTCGGTGACCCGGCCCGTGACCACGACATCCGCACCGGCATCCAACGCTGCCACGATCCCCCTGGCGCCGAGGTACGCGTTGGCGCTCAGAGGATGGCCGGTGAACGGTTCGCCGGTGTCCAGGTTGATCCACTCGCCGCCGACCTCGCCGAAACGGGAGAGGAGGTCGTCGCCGGAGACCGACGCGACTTTCGCTCCGGTGCCGAGGTCGCGGATCGCCTGAGCAGCAGCCACCGGGTCCAGCCCGCCGGCGTTGCTGACGACCTTGATGCCCTTCTCCAGGCACGTCGGGAGGACCTGTTCCATCTGCTGCTGGAAGGTCCGCGCATAGCCGGTACCGTGCTTCATCTTCTGACGGGCCAGCAGCAGCATCGTGAGTTCCGCGAGCCAGTCGCCGGTCAGGACATCGATCGGCCCGCCCTCGACCATCTCCTGTGCGGCGGCGAGCCGGTCGCCGAAGAACCCGGAACAGTTTGCGATGCGAACGGGACGCTTCATGAACTTGACGCTAGTGTCAAGTTAAGGTGCCGGTCAAGGTGCCCGGCCCCGACCGGACAGCCCACGGCCCCCGGGTGAGCAGATTGCATACCCGACCACCTACTGGTCATCCGTGCAATCTGCCCCGTCAGACCTCTTCGATGCTGACGACCACCTGGTGGGCGTCGACGGCCTGACCGGCGCGGACGTGGACGGCCGTCACCACGCCGTCGGCATCCGCTGTGATCGTGTGCTCCATCTTCATCGCCTCGAGCACCACGAGGATCTGGCCAGCGCTCACCTCGTCGCCCTCACCGACGCGGACATCGGTGACCGTACCCGGGACCGGCGTGGTGGGTCCGCCTCCCTCTGCGGCATGGGCGTTCTCGTCGAACCGCGGCAGCACCTCGAAAGCCAGAGTGAGGCCCTCGACCGTGACCACACCGTGGTCCTCGCCCACGACCGTCACCGGCATCAGCACGCCGTCCACCTCGACGGACGTGGGGGTCAGCCGGACCAGCCCCACATCCGTGGCCTCGCCGAGCAAGGGGTCTCCTTCAACGGTCTGCACGCGCAGTCCCGCACGCTCGCGCATCCAGCGCAGCGTGACCGGCGAGCCCGCCACAGTGAGCTGCAGCCACTCCGGCACCGCTGCCACATTGCGCCATCCCGCAGGAGCCACGGGACCGTCCTGGTCGCGCACGGCGAGCACGCCCAGCGCATGCCGCACGTGATCCTGGATCGGCGCAAGCACGGACGCATGCGTGTCGAGGTAGTCGGTCGTGGTCTGACCGGCCAGGAAGTCGGGCTCGGACAGGACGGCGGCCAAGGAGTCCTTGTTGGTCACCACACCCTCGATGCCGGCCTTGCGCAGGTAGGCGGCCAGACGCGTGGCGGCCTGGTCGCGGCTGGGCGCATGCACGATCACCTTGGCGAGCATCGGGTCGTAGTTGGCGGTCACGACGTCGCCGGCGACGAAGCCTGTGTCCACGCGCACATCGTCTTCTGCCGCGACGTCGAAGACCCGCAGGGTGCCGGTGTTGGGCAGGTACCCGTTGGCGGGATCCTCGGCGTACAGACGTACCTCGATCGCGTGCCCCGTTGCGATGATCTCCGCCTGCGTGGCCGGCAGCGGCTCCCCCTGCGCGACCTGGATCTGCCACTCGACGAGGTCGCGTCCGGTGATGGCCTCGGTGACGGGGTGCTCCACCTGCAGGCGGGTGTTCATCTCGAGGAAGAAGAACTCGTCACCGGCGACCATGAACTCGACGGTGCCCGCGCCGACATAGCCGATCTCAGCCGCCAGGCTCACCGCCGCCGCCGTCATCCGGTCGCGCAACTCGGCAGTCACGCCGGGCGACGGTGACTCCTCGACGACCTTCTGATGACGGCGCTGGATGGAGCACTCGCGCTCGAAGAGATGCACCACGTTGCCGTGGGTGTCGCCGAAGACCTGTACCTCCACGTGTCGCGCGCGCTCCAGGTAGCGCTCGACGAAGACGGTGTCGTCCCCGAAGGCACTGGCCGCCTCGCGTTTGGCCGCCGCGACCGCCTCGTCGAGATCCTCGGGCCGATCCACCCGGCGCATGCCCTTCCCGCCGCCACCTGCGGATGCCTTCACCAGCACCGGGAAGACATCGGCCCCACTGGTCAGCATCGGCACACCCGCCGACTCGGCGAGGTTCTTGGCCTCGACCTTCAGCGCCATCGCACGGATCGAGTCCGGAGTCGGGCCGATCCACGTCAGTCCGGCGTCCAGCACCGCCTGCGCGAAATCGGGGTTCTCGCTCAGGAAACCGTACCCGGGGTGGATGGCATCGGCGGCCACCCGCTGCGCCGCGCGCAGGATCTCCTCCTGGTCGAGGTAGGACTCGATCGCGACCGCGACATCGGCGCTGCGGGTGTGCAATGCGCCGCGGTCGGCCTCGGTGAACACGGCAACGGTGGGATGGCCGAGACGGGCAGCCGTCCGGAACACCCGGCAGGCGATCTCTCCACGGTTTGCGACCAGGATCTTCACAAACTTGACGCTAGTGTCAAGTTCGGTCGGTGGTCAAGTGCGTCGATGCCCGAACCGCACCGGTTCCCTGACATGATGCTGGGCATGCGCAGGCTGGCGGGGTCGGTATTCGATCCGGACCCGCAGTCCCGGTACCTGGACCGCTTCGGGTGGTTGCTGCTGCTCACCTACCTCACCATCGCCGGCCAGATGCTGGTGAACATCGAGGATCAGTTCGGCCAGTTCAGCCAGGAACTCGGCAACTTGGTGGCACAGGTGGTCGGTACGGCGATGCTCGTTCTGGCGCTGTACGCATGCGGTGTGGCACGGCGCTGGCGCCGTGGGTTGATCATCGTGGCCACCATCGGCCTGGTCGGCCGCGTCCTCGCCATCGCGGTCACCGGAGAGGCGGCCTCGGAGCTGGCGCGCGATGCCCGGTTGGCCCCGTGGGGCCCGCTGATCCTGATGACGCTGACATTCCTGTTCGTCTGCTACCGGCTGACCCGGCATCGTCGGATCACGTCGGCCACCCTGCTTGGTGCGATCACGGGCTACCTGCTCATCCCGCTGGTCTTCTACTACGCCTTTCTCGCCGTGGACGCGGTCCAGGGGAGCTTCTTCAACGAAGTGCAGGCCGGCACAGACTTCATGTTCTTCAGCCTCACCACCGTGACGACGCTCGGGTACGGCAAACCCACGCCCGCCACGGACGTCGGCCAGTTGCTCGCGACCACCGAGGCGCTCATCGGACAGCTCTACCTCGTCGTGGTGGTCGCACTCATCGTGGGACTCATGGCCAGCAATTGGGGCGGCCGCGACGATCGCGACTAGCGGTCCGCAGTGTGCAGGGCACGCATCAGGAACGCGGAGATCCCGATCGCCGCGAAGGCGACGAGCACCATCGTCGCCACCGCGGTGAGTGCTTCCCCGGTCTGCCCATAGAGCCCGGGGATGTAGGACAGCGCGAGGCCGTCGAACAACAACGCCCCGGTCATGCCACCCACCACTGTCGACACCGGATCCACTTCCCGGTTCCCGGCAACCGCACGCAGCATCCGAGCCCCGACAGGAAGCCAGACTTCTGCATTGATTCCTCCAGAATGTAGTTATCGCTACACTACAGGAGACTGAAGCGCTCGTTACACTTCGCGATGTGGGCTACCGGCATCGCGAGGAGGACATGCTCGCCGCTGCCGTGGAGATCGCCCGGGCCGACGGACTCGGTGCGCTCAGTTTCGGGCGCGTCGCCCGCCACCTCGGCACCAACGACCGCACGGTCGTCTACTACTTCCCGACGAAGGCGGACCTGATCGGGGCGGTTCTGACGACCCTCGGTGGCGAGTTGCAGGACCTCCTGGCCGAGGCCTTCGGCGACAAGCCGCTCCCCTCCGAGGATCTGGTGAAACGGGCCTGGCCGGTACTGGCACACACGGACAACCAGCCGATCTTCGCCCTCTTCTTCGAGATCATCGGCCTCGCGGCGGTGGGGACCGCGCCCTACGACACACTCGCCCCGGCCATGCTCGAGCAGTGGCTGACGTGGCTGGACCCACGCATAGCCGTCGCGGACCCGACGCAGCGACATGCCGAGGCCCTGGCCGTACTCGCGCGGCTGGACGGACTGCTCCTGCTGCGGACCATCGTGGGGCGCGACGCCGCCGAGCAGGCGGCGCGAGCTGGCGGGCTTGCCTAGCGCACCTACCCCCGGTGCGACTACCGTCGCCGGAGTGGAGCACATTCTCGACACCCCTGAGTTCATGCGCACACTCGCGCAGTTGTCGGAGGAGACCGGGCGCCCTGTCTCGAAGCTCAGCGAGGAAGCGGCGGCGGATCTCAAGGAGATGGCCGTCAAGCCCGGCGGCATGTCCGTGGACATGTGGGACAAGTTCTCCCGCTGGTTGTCCCGGGCATACAAGGTGGACTACCTTCCCAGCGAGGTCGCCGCCCTGCGCGAACTCAACGAGACCAGCGGGCTGATCTTCCTGCCGAACCACCGCTCGTACCTCGACCCGTTGGTCCTGCGCTGGGTCCTGGAACAGTACGGTTTCCCACCGAACAACACCCTCGGTGGCGCGAACCTCGCCCTGTGGCCGTTCTCCGAGATCGGTCGCCGTAACGGGATCGTCTTCATCCGCCGCGAGTTCCGCGACGACCACGTGTACCGGGCGGTGCTGAAGACCTACTTGTCCCATCTGATGGAGCAGCGCCACAACCTCGAGTGGTACATCGAGGGCGGCCGGACCCGCACCGGGAAACTGCGCCCGCCGCGCTACGGGATCCTCAGCTACGTCATCGACGCCTTCGCCGAGCACCCGGAGAACGACGTCCACATCGTGCCGACCTCGATCATCTACGACCAGCAGCACGAGGTCAGCGCGATCAGCGCCGAGGAGGCCGGCGGCACCAAGAAGGCAGAGTCGCTGTCGTGGCTCTACAACTTCGCCCGGTCACAGTCCCGGCGCATGGGCAAGGCCTATCTGCGCTTCGGCGAGCCGCTGTCGCTGGCCGAGTCGCTGCAGCTCACCGAGGACGCCGAGGGCAACCTGCGCCCGCGACTGGCCGTCCCGAAGGTCGCGTTCGAGACCGCGAACCGGATCAACGCCGTGACCCCGGTGACCCCGAGTGCGATGCTCACCTTCGCAGTGCTCGACAACGGTGACCGGGCGATCACCGTTGATGAGGGACGCGCGGTCCTTCAACCGCTTATCGAGTACATCCAGGCCCGCGACCTGCCCATGACCCAGAACGTGGTGCTCGACGACTACGGGCCGCTGCGCGACACCTTGCGCAACCTCGTGCAGGAGGGCGTGGTCACGCAGTACGACGGGCCCACCGAGCGGGTGTTCTACGTCAGCCTGGACCACCAGCACGAGGCCGCCTTCTACCGCAACACCGTCATCCACTTCTTCCTCAACCGTGCGATCGCGGAACTGGCCATCATCCAGGCCGCCGAGGACGGCGCCGAGGACGTGAAGGAGGCGGCCTGGCAGAACGCGGTGCGGATCAAGGACATTCTGAAGTTCGAGTTCTTCTTCCCGGCCACCCGTGACTTCGCCGGCGAAATGGCTGCCGAGTACGACTACATGTACCCCGGCTGGCAGGAGGACCGCTTCACCCCGGAGCTGGTTCTTGCCGAGGCACAGCAGATGAAACTCGTCCTGGCCCACCGCGTCATCGGCCCCTTCCTGGAGGCCTACAGCGTGCTCGCCGACGAACTGGCAGCCGCCGGTGACGCGCAGGTCGAGCAGAAGGACCTCGTCGAGAAGTGCCTGAAACTGGCCAAGCAGAAATGGCTGCAGAAGACCCTGCACTCCCCGGAGTCGATCTCCAAGGACTACTTCGTCAACGCCTTCCAGCTGGCGAAGAACTACAAGCTCGTGGACGGTGGCCCCGGCGTCGGCGAGCAGCGGCAGGCACTGGCCGAGGAGTTGCGGACGATGGTTCGGCGCATCGACGACCTGCGGCATATCGCGCAGGCCTCCGGCCAACCCGTCCTGATCGTGGGAGGTCGCAATGGCTGACATCGAGTGGCTCATCGAGCAGATCGAGAACGCCCCGGAGGGCCCACAGATCGGCGCCTTCTTCGACTTCGACGGGACACTCATCGACGGCTACTCCGCGGCCGCGTTTTTCAAGTACCGGCTGCGGCGCGGGGAGATCTCCATGAGCGAGGTCGTCAAGACCGTTCGCGAGAGCATCAACGTCGAACGCCGGGGGCACGACGTCTCCGAGATGATGCGCGTCGGCATCCAGGGCCAGGCCGGCCGGGACTCCGAGGAGATGGACACGTGGGCCCGCAACGTGTTCAGCAAGAAGATCGCCGGGATGATCTACCCGGATTCCCGACTGCTCGTGGAGGCCCACCTGCGCAAGGGGCACACCGTCGTCGTCGCCTCCTCGGCGACCCGCCCACAGATCCAGTCCACCGCCGACGACCTCGGCATCGACCACATCGTGTGCACGGAGATGGACGTGGCCGAGGACGGCCGCTTGACCGGTGACCTCGCGACCGAGATCCGCTGGGGCCAGGGCAAGGCCGACGGTGTGGCCGAGTTCGCCGAGGAGTACGACATCGACCTCGCGGAGTCCTTCGGGTACTCCAACGGCGAGGAGGACCTGCCGCTGCTGGAACTCGTCGGGTACCCGACTGCGCTGAACCCGACCGACGAGTTGAAGCAGATCGCCAAGTCGCAAGGCTGGCCGGTGGCGCGCTTGAAGACACCCCCGTCGACCTCGGTGCTGGACATCGGACGCAGCGCCGCGGCCATGGGGGTGTTCGCGGGCAGCGTGGCAGCGGCCACCGGCCTGGCGATCCTCAACCGCAGCCGGTCCCTGGGCGCCAACATCGCTGCCAGCGCCGGCTCGGATCTGGCACTGGCCGCCGCGGGGGTCCGGCTGAACGTCGTGGGTGAGGAGAACATCTGGGCCGCACGCCCGGCGGTGTTCCTGTTCAACCATCAGAGCCAACTCGATGTCTTCGTGCTCGCCGCGTTGCTGCGCAAGGACTTCACCGGGGTGGCCAAGAAGTCGTTGGAGAAGGACCCCTTCTTCGGGCCGATCGGATACCTGGCCGACGTGGCCTACATCGACCGCAGCAACAACGCCGCGGCCCGGGAGGGTCTCGAACCAGCCGTCGAGGCTCTGCGCAACGGTCGGTCCATCGCGATCGCGCCGGAGGGTACCCGCTCCCCCACCCCGCGATTGCTCCCGTTCAAGAAGGGGCCGTTCCATCTGGCCATGCAGGCCGGCGTCCCGGTCGTGCCCATCGTCATGCGCAACTGCGGCGAGATCATGGCGGCACACTCGATGGTGATCCACGCGGGGACGGTGGACGTGGCGGTACTGCCCCCGGTGCCCACCGACGACTGGAACAAGGCCAACCTCGAGGACAAGATCGCCGAGGTCCGGCAGATGTACCTGGACACCCTCGGGGACTGGCCGGAGGACTGAGCGTACGAAACTGGTTGGCGCACCCACCCGCTCAACCAGTTACACGCCGTTCGGCCCCATTGAGGCGGCGTCCAACCGGCGCGTCCCGTACGAAACTGGTTGGGAGCGGCAGGCCGCCAACCAGTTCTGTACGCCGGCGGCCCGCTACATCCGCCAGATGCCGAACGCCGACGTGCCCTCGACCGGCCCGGAGTGCGCGGCGGACAGCGCCATCCCGAGCACCGTTCGCGTGTCCCGCGGGTCGATGATGCCGTCGTCCCACAGCCGGCCGGTCGCGAAAAGCGCGGTCGACTGGTCCTCGACCTGCTTCTCGAAGGCGTCACGGATCGGGGCGAACGCCGTCTCGTCGAAGGCGTCCCCCGCTTTCTGCTTGGCGACGATCGTCAGCACACCGGCGAGTTGTTTGGGCCCCATGACCGCGATCCGGTGGTTCGGCCAGGTGAACACGAACCGGGGGTCGTAGGCCCGTCCGCTCATGCCGTAGTTCCCGGCGCCGTACGAGGCCCCGACCATCAGCGTGATGTGCGGCACTGTGGAGTTCGACACCGCATTGATCAACTTGGCACCGTCCTTGATGATGCCGCCCTGTTCGTAGCGGGTGCCGACCATGAAGCCGGTGATGTTCTGCACGAAGATGATCGGCACATCCATCCGGTTGCACATCTGGATGAACTGAGCACCCTTGTGGGACTCCTCACTGAACAGGATCCCGTTGTTGCCGAGGATCCCCACCGGGTAGCCGCTGATGTGGCCCCAGCCCGTGACCAGGGTCGTGCCGTACAGCGGCTTGAACTCCTCGAACGCGCTGTCATCGAGCACGCGGGCCAGCACGTCATGCACGTCGAACGGCACCCTTACGTCGGCCGACGCGATCCCCAACAGTTCGTCGGGGTCGAAGCGCGGGGCCACGGGCGAGCGATCCGGACCGGGACCCTGTTTGCGCCACCGCAGGTGCTGCACGATCTCCCGGCCGATCCGCAGGGCGTCCGGCTCGTCCTGCGCGAGGTAGTCGCCGAGCCCGGATATGCGCGCATGCATCTCTGCCCCGCCCAATTCTTCCTCGTCGGCGTCCTCGTCGATGGCCATCTTCACCAGCGGCGGGCCGCCCAGGTAGACCTTGGCGGCCTCCTTCTGCAGCACCACGTAGTCACTCATGCCGGGCACGTAGGCCCCGCCCGCTGTGGACGAGCCGAAGACCATCGTCACCGTCGGTATCCCGGCCGCCGACAACTGTGTGAGGTTCTTGAAACTCGCGCCCCCGGGGACGAAGATCTCCGCCTGCTGGGGCAGGTCCGCCCCGGCCGACTCGGTCAGGCTGATCAACGGCAGTCGGTTCTGCCGGGCGATGTCCATGGCGCGCAGACCCTTGCGCACAGAACTCGGTCCCTGTGCACCGCCCTTGACCGTCGGATCGTTGGCCACGATCACGCACTCGGTGCCGCTGATCGTGCCTATCCCGGTGACCACGCCGGCACCCAACGGGTCCTGGGTACCCCAGCCGGCAAGGGGACTCAACTCGAGGAAGGGGCTGCCCCCATCGAGAAGGTAGGCGATCCGCTCCCGTGGCAGGAGCTTGCCGCGCTTGCGGTGCCTGGCGATCGTGCGCGCATTCTTCTCCGGATCGCCCGAACCGCCGCCGGCGGCCACCTTGGCCTGCAACTGCTGGATCTCGTGGAGGGCGGTGAGCATGGCATCGCGGTTCGCGGTGAACTGCTCGGATCCGGGGTCGATCATCGATCGGAGTACGGCCATAAAGTTGACGCTAGTGTCAACTTCGCCGGACGGTCAAGTGGTGCTGATAGGTTGCCGTGCGTGAGTCGCAGCGATGATTCCGGCCTCAGCGGGAGGCTCACACTTCCCAATCGTGCCTGGAGCCCGACGACGTCGGTGATCGTGCGCCTTGCCATCGCGGCGTTCGCCATCACCGCCACCACGCTGCTCGTCTACGTCCAGCGTGACCAGTACCAGGACAACACAGGCACCCCGGTCGACTTCGTCGATGCCCTCTACTTCGCCACTGTGTCGCTGTCCACCACCGGATACGGCGACATCACGCCCGCCACCGACCAGGCCCGGCTGGTGAACATCTTCCTGATCACGCCGCTGCGCGTGCTGTTCCTGATCGTGCTGGTCGGTACCACTCTGGAAGTCTTGACAGCCCGTGGCCGTGCGGAGTTCCGCGAGAGCCGATGGAGGAAGAAGTTGAAGAACCACACCGTCGTCATCGGATACGGCGTCAAGGGGCGTTCCGCCGTGCGCATGCTGCTGGACAACGGCATCGAGGCCGAGAACATCGTCGTGATCGCGAGCGACGCCGCTGCGGTGGAGGACGCCACCCGACCCTCGTTGAAAGACCCTCAAGAGCCCGACTCCGCCCAGTACCCCGGCGTCGCGGGCATCCTGGGCGACGCCCGGCGCGAGGAGGTCCTCATCCACGCCGATGTCCCGACCGCCGCCAAGGTCATCGTCGCCGTCGATCGCGATGACGTGGCCGTGCTGGTGACGCTGGCAGTGCGGAAACTAGCGCCGAACACCCAGCTGGTGGCCGCGGCGCGAGAGCAGGCCAGCGCGAACGTCCTGAAGCAATCCGGTGCGGATCAGGTCATCACCACTGCGGAGGCCGCGGGGCGGCTGCTGGGTATGCAATTGGTCCACCCCATCGCCGGTGAACTCATGGAGGATCTGCTCGACCCATCGGAGGGCCTCGAGGTGCGTGAGCGGGAGGTTGGACGCGCCGAACTGGGCCTGTCGCCGGATCAACTCGCTGAACGGGGGGAGATGCTGCTCGCCGTCCAACGCGGGGATGTGACGTACCGGTTCGACACCGAAGCACTGCGCGTCCTGCAGAAGGGCGACAGGATTGTGACCATCAGACAGGGACAGCGTCAAACCCGCAGATCGGAGTTCTCCGGTGAGTGAAGAACCGGACCAGCCGCACGTGGTCGTGGTCGAACAGGACGAAGAATCCGCCAACGTCGCGCAGATGGTGGAGCAGCCGGCCAAGGTCATGCGGATCGGCAGCATGATCAAACAACTGCTCGACGAGGTGAAGAGCGCACCACTGGACGAGGCTGCACGGCAGCGGCTCAAGCAGATCCACGCGACCTCCATCAAGGAACTCGAGGACGGTCTGGCGCCGGAGTTGATCGAGGAACTGGAACGCCTGAGCCTGCCCTTCACCGACGACGGCGTCCCCAGCGAGGCGGAGTTGCGGATCGCGCAAGCCCAGCTCGTGGGGTGGCTGGAGGGTCTGTTTCACGGCATCCAGACCGCTCTTTTCGCCCAGCAGATGGCCGCCCGCGCACAGCTCGAGCAGATGCGCCGGCAGGCGATCGAGGGCGGCGAGGCCCAGCAGCAGATGCCCGGGCCACACAGCGGGCCGTACCTGTAGCGCCGGGTGGCGTCCCACGGGCCGATACCCTCGAACCCGTGATCGACCTCCACACACTGCGCACCGCAGCGGATCAAGTCCGCATCTCCCAGTTCCGTCGCGGAGAGACCCCGGAACTCGTCGACGAAGCAGTCGCCGCCGACCAGGCCCACCGTGCCGCACTCACCACGTTCGAGCGCCTTCGCGCCGAGCAGAAGGAACTCGGGCGTCAGGTCGCCAAGGCCGCCCCGGACGAGCGCCCGGCACTGCTGGCCCGCACGAAGGAGCTCGCGACGCAGGTCAAGGACGCCGAGGCCCACGTCCGGGACAGCGAGTCAGCGCTGACCGCTGCGGTCGCGAGCTTGTCCAACGTCGTGGACATGGATGCGCCGATCGGCGGTGAGTACGACTTCCGATTGATCGAGACCCGCGGCGAACCCCGCGATTTCACCGCGGAGGGTTTCGCACCCCGGGACCACCTCGACATCGGGGAGTCGCTCAATGCGATCGACGTCGCACGCGGCGCGAAGGTCTCGGGCTCGCGGTTCTACTACCTGACCGGCGTGGGGGCGCTGCTCGAACTCGCTCTGGTCAACATGGCCATGGACATGGCCCAGCGCAACGGGTTCACCCCCATGATCCCGCCGGCCCTGGTGCGGCCGCCGGCGATGGACGGGACCGGCTTCCTCGTGCAGGCTGCTGAGAACGTCTACCACCTCCCCGACGACGACATGTACCTGGTCGGCACCGCAGAAGTACCGCTCGCGGCCTACCACAGCGATGAGATCCTCGACGAGTTGCCGCTGCGCTACGTGGGCTTCTCCCCCTGCTTCCGCCGGGAGGCCGGCTCCCACGGCAAGGACACCCGCGGCATCTTCCGGGTCCACTGGTTCGACAAGGTCGAGATGTTCGTCTATTGCGCGCAGGCCGATGCCGCCGCCGAACACGAGCGTCTGTTGCAGCACGAGATCGAGTTCCTCGAGGCCCTCGAGATCCCGTTCCGGATCATCGACGTGGCGACCGGCGATCTCGGGGCGAGCGCGGCGCGCAAGTTCGATTGCGAGGCGTGGATCCCGAGCCAGGAGCGGTACCGGGAGCTGACCTCCACGTCCAACTGCACGACCTACCAGTCACGCCGCCTGCGGATCCGCACCAAAGGCGAGAAGGGCACCGAAGCGGTCGCCACGCTCAACGGCACACTCACCGCCATCACCCGAACGATCGTGGCGCTGCTGGAGAACCACCAGCAGGCCGACGGCTCGGTCCGTGTGCCCACCGCACTGCAGCCGTACCTCGGGGGGCGGACCGAACTCCGCTGATGTCCTACCTGGTGGCCACCGACCTCGACGGGACGCTGCTGCGGCGCGATTTCACCGTCTCGGCACGCACCCGGCGGGCGCTGCAGGACGCGGTGGCCGCGGGTGTCGACGTCGTGTACGCCACCGGCCGCCCGCCGAGATGGCTACCGGAGGTGTACGAGGTCACCGGACTGTCACCGGTCACGGTGTGCGCGAACGGAGCGCTCACCCTGCTCGATGATGAGCCTCTGGACATCAAGGCGATCCCCGCGGACATCGTCGAGGAGGTCCGGGAACTGCTTGCCGAGCACCGCACCGACTTCGTCATGCACACCGAGCAGTGGCGCGGTCACACGTTGAAGATCCTGGCAGCGTTGCCCGAGGTCGACCATGAGCAGGCCGACGACGTCCTGCAGGAAGTGAGGGCCGTGGCGGGCCACCTCGTGGAACCGACGCACTCCGCCTACGGCAGGCTGCTCATCGAAATGGGTCCGAGCGGGGTCACCAAAGCGCATGCCCTGCAACGTCTTCGCGAACAGCGGTGGCCCGGCGCGACGCTCATCGCGGTGGGTGACATGCCCAACGACGAGGCGATGCTGCGTGCGGCCGACCTCCCGATGACGGTGGCGACCGGGCATCCGTGGCTGCGCGACGTGGCCGGTCGGGTGCTTCCCGGACCCGACGATGACGGCCTGGCACAACTACTCGAGGAACTCGCGAAGCGCGCGTGACCGTTTGTCCCATTGCGGGCGATTCCTCTGAATTTCCGTGAAAAACCAGGGGTTGTGACCCCGCTCACACCCTCGTGAAGTCGTTCACAATCACCTTTACGAAGTCCTGATGCGGGGTACCGTCGTAACGCGAGCCCGGCCTTTGTCGGAAAGGCCGACGACCGGGCACCGCCGAAGCATCTGGGGGGATGCACCGGGGACCCAACCTATTGGGGCGAATCCGCGAGAGCGGTAGGGCACTTCTCGGCCCGAGCCCGTCAGCTAACCCGGTAGGCGGCTGAGAAGGAGAGATACGTATGCGCACCATTGCGCAGAACAACCGTGCCCGCACGACCGCAGCCCTGACCGCCGGCGTCATTCTCGTCGGTGGCCTACCGGTGCTTGCCGCGACGTCCGCCCAGGCCGTCGACGAGCCCGTGGTCACCACCACCCAGACCGCTCCGGCCAAGCCGACACTGACCAAGAAGCAGCGCAAGGCCATGAAGCTGCGTGAGAAGCGCAAGCGTCAGAAGCAGCGCGCCAACCGCGCTCGCGCCTCGTTGGTCCGGGTGGGTCTGAACCAGCTCGGTGAGCAGTACGTCGCCGGTGCCGCCGGTCCGAACCGCTTCGACTGCTCCGGCTTCACCCAGTACGTGTACAAGAAGGCCACAGGCAAGTACCTGCCGCACTACTCCGGCGCCCAGATGAACAAGGCCCGCCGGGTCGGCAAGAAGCACCTGAAGCCGGGCGACCTGATGTTCTACGGCCCCGGTGGGTCGCAGCACGTCGCCATGTACATCGGCAAGGGCAAGATGGTGCACGCCACCAACCCCCGCACCGACGTGCGCATCGACAGCATCAACAACGCCTACTGGCGCGGCCGCTTCGCCGGCGCCGGGCGCATCATCGAGGGCTGAGGCCCTTCCCACACGAAGCGGGTCGTCTCGTGACGGCCCGCTTTCGTGTGTCCGGCAGCCCGCTCCTGGCCGATGGGGCTCAGCGCCCGACGAACCCCACCCAACGCGGCGGACCTCGGCTCGCACCTGGTGACCGGTTCCCGCCCGCCGGTAGTGTCTCGAGCATGCATGACCCGCTCATCGACCTGGGCTACGCCAAGGTGGACGCCCATCGGGCTGCGCGCACGGGCGACCCCGAGGTGGTGTTCGCGCAGGGCAAGGCCCCGGAGCAGACGGTGCAGATCATGCGAACGCTCGCACACGCACACCCGGAACGTGCGGTGCTGGCGACCCGCGTGGACGACGCGACCGCGAGTCTGCTGCGGGCCGAAGAACCCGGAGTGGTCGTCGACCCGCTCGGCCGAACAGCGGTCCTCGGGCCGCTGCCGCAGGCGGTGGGTCAGGTGCTGGTGGTCTGCGCCGGAACCTCGGACCTGCCGGTCGCCGCGGAGGCTGCCACCACGGCCCGAGTGTTCGGGGCGCAGGCCGACACCATCGGGGACGTGGGGGTGGCCGGGCTGCACCGGCTGCTCGCCGTGCGGGATCGCCTCGACGACGCCGACGCCCTCGTCGTGGTGGCGGGCATGGAAGGGGCGCTACCCAGTGTCGTGGGCGGGCTGACCGGCGTACCGATCGTTGCGGTCCCCACATCGATCGGCTACGGCGCCTCCTTCGGGGGACTCGCCGCCCTGCTCGCCATGCTCAACTCCTGCGCCCCCGGTGTCACGGTGGTCAACATCGACAACGGTTTCGGGGCTGCAGTGCACGCATCCCGGATCGCCCGGAACGCGCGATGATCTGGTGGATCGACGCTGGTGCCGGGGCCAGTGGTGACATGCTGCTCGGTGCGCTGCTCGGCCTGGACCCGGACGGTCTGCCCGCCGCCCAAGCGGCCGTCGATGGCGTACTGGCCGAACTCGGCGCCGCACCCGTACCGCTGGCGGTCGAGCCGGTGCGCCGCAACGGGCTGGCCGCCACCCGGGCGCTGGTCGATGCACCGGAGTCCGCCCCCCGCACGTGGCGCGACATCCGCCCCGCGCTGACCGATCACCCGGCAGCGCTCACGGTCTTCGCGTCCCTGGCGCACGCCGAAGCGGACGTGCATGGCTGCGCGGTCGACGATGTGCACTTCCACGAGGTGGGCGCGCTCGATGCCATCGCCGACATCGTGGGGGTGACCACGCTCTGGGAGCGGCTGGCCCCGGACCACATCGTCGTCTCGGCGGTCTGCGTGGGATCCGGCTCGGTCGCGACCGCCCACGGACAGTTGCCGGTCCCCGTACCCGCGGTGACACATCTGCTCACCGGGGTACCCACCTTTTCCGGCGCGGTGGTCGGCGAGGCGTGTACCCCCACCGGCGCCGCCTTGCTGTCGTTCCTCGCCGACGCGTGGGGGCCGCAGCCCGAGATGGTGGTGCACGCTGTGGGCACCGGGGCCGGCAGCCGGGATCCCGACACCCACCCGAACGTGGTCCGGATCCTCAGCGGCGAGCCCGTGGCCGGAGCGGAAGGACTCACACTCATCGAGACCACCATCGACGACCTCGACCCGCGGATCTATCCGGATGTGCTCGACCGCGTGCGCACCGCCGGCGCCCTGGAGGCCTGGATCACTCCGGTGATCATGAAACTCGGCCGACCCGGTGTCGTGCTGACGGCATTGGCTCCCTCGTCAGCTGCTGACCAGGTGACGGCAGCCCTGTTCGTCCACACCACGACCCTGGGTGTCCGGCGCAGCGAGGTGGACCGGGTCGCTCTGGCGCGCGACTTCGTCACCGTGGAGGTGGCCGGCATGCGCATTCCGGTAAAACGTGGATGGCTCGATGGCGAGGTGATCACGTGCCAGCCCGAGTTCCGCAACGCCCGGGAGGTGGCAGCAGCCACCGGGCTGGCGGTACGGGAGGTCCTGGATCGCGCTCGATCGGCGGCTCGACAAGACTCCTGGAACAAAAAGGGTTCGGACGCCACCGACGGGGGAGACAGCGACGTCCGAACACCTGAAAACTAACACGACTGCTGTAGTCATACAAGTTCGACACGACTTTGTGCGTTACATCACACGGCACATCACAACGACTTCCGTATCGAAATTGCAGAACGGCGACGGAATCCGTCTCAGGAACGGTCGAGGTGTTCTCTGACAACACCGGGGCGATTGGTGATGACGGCATCCACGCGCAGTTCGCGACACAGATCGATGTCCGCCGGCTCGTCCGCCGTCCAGACGAAGACCCGACCTCCTGCCCGATGCACACGTCGCACGTACTCGGGGTGGGCGCGCAGGATCTCGACCGAGGGCCCGGCGGCGCGCGCCGAGAACGGCAGCCAGCCCCGTCGACAGCGCAGCGGGACACGCTCCATCAGGAACACCGTGGGGGCCCCGGGCGCCAGTTCGCGCCACCGCCGCAGCGCCAGTTCGGCGAAAGACATGAAATACACACGGCTGTGGGTCTCGAACCGTGAGGGCAGCAGCCCGAACCCCCGAACCGCCTCGACCACGCGCTGCTCAACCAGTCCGGCGTACCGGTTCGGGTGTTTGGTCTCGATCGCCAGGCCCACCGGCCGGTCGGCGGCCAGTGCCAGATCGACGAGTTCCTCGAGCCGGAGCACCGCGCCGGCACCGAAGTCCCACCTGCGCAGTTGGTGCAAGGTCTTCGCCGAGACCACCCCATGGCCGTCGGAGGTCCGATCGATGCGCCGGTCGTGCACACACACGAGGTGCCCGTCCGCCGTGAGCCGCACGTCGCACTCCAGCAGGTCCGCGCCTTCCTCGATCGCCTGCACGTATCCGGCGAAGGTGTGTTCCGGGTGGACTTCGGAGGAACCGCGATGAGCCACCACGAGCGGTCGGTCTGGCGGCATCCACTCGGCCCGCACGCGCGGCATCAGTCCACCACCGTGAACAGGACCCCCGGGTTCATCACGTCATGCGGATCCCAGGCCCGCTTGATGGCCCGCATGGCAGCGATCGCGTCCGGCCCGCGGTCATCGACGACAGCTGTGGTCTTCGCCTGCCCCACCCCGTGCTCCGCGGACACCGCTCCGCCGAAGTCCACGACGGTGGCCAGCACGTCGTCCTCGCCGTGGTCGAACAGTTCCACGTGCAACGAGCCGTCCGCGACATGGCCGAAGATCGTGCAGGGGTGGGCGGCGAACACGGCCGTGGTGAATTCGTCGAGTCGCTCCAGCGGTACCGCCACGTCGACCTTCTGCTTCACGCCCATCTGCTGGGCCACTTCCGACTGCGACTCGCGGAAATGCCACAGGCGGGCGCGGTCGGGACCCTCCGTCGCGACCAGGGCCTCGTCCGGCAGTTCCGCGGTCTCCATGTCGGACTCCAGCAGCAAGGCCCACGGGTGGTCGCCCAGATCCGGTCCACCGGCCTCGGCCCATGCCCGGCGATCCACGATCTCCGCGGCCTGCAGGCCCGTACCCTGGGCGTGGGCCAGTTCCAGGGCCTGGGCCAGCGAATCGACCCCGAGCACGGCCACGACGGACTCCTCGGCGGGGTCGTGCAGGCGAACTCGCACGGCTGTGATCACGCCCAGCGTGCCCTCACTACCTGTCAGCAGGCCCACCAGGTCGAACCCGGTGTTGTCCTTGGCCAGGCCGTTCATTCTGCTGATGAGGCTGCCGTCGGGCAGCACCGCCTCCAGCCCTTCCACCTGCATGCGGGTCATGCCGTACTTGCACACCCGGATCCCACCGGCGTTGGTCGCCACCGTGCCACCGATCGTGGCCGAGTCCCGGGCGGCGAGATCCACTCCGTAGACGAGCCCGTGCTGGGCGGCCAGGCGCTGCACGTCCCCGAGGGTCACCCCCGCACCCACCACGGCACTGCGCCCCACGACCTCCAGGGGTGTGCGCAACCGGGTGGTGGACAGGATGATCACCGGTCGGTCGCCGGCGGCCGGAACGGAACCCCCCACCAGGCCGGTGTTGCCCCCTTGGACGTGGACAGCGCGACCGTTGTCGACGGCCCAGCGCAAGACGGCGGCCACTTCGTCAGCGGTACCCGGCCGCACCACCGCTTCGCAGGTGCCGGTGAACCGGCCGGTCCAGTCGGTCTCGTAGCCCTGGCGCACACCCTCGTCGGTGAGCACCTGCTCCGGCCCCACAACCTCACTGAGTTCGGTCACTTCAACAACCTCGACATCCTTCGATCCGCCAGCGGCTTGCCACCCGTCTGGCACGTCGGACAGTACTGGAACGCACTGTCGGCCAGGCGCACCTGGGCGATGGTCGTGACACAGACATCGCACGGTTCACCCGTGCGGTTGTGGACCCGCAACCCAGCGCGCTTCTCGGCCTTGATCTTGCCGAGGTCGGCGCTCCGGGCGCGTTCGGCAGCCTCGGTGAGGATCTGCCGTATCGCTGTGTGAAGCTCCGCCACCTGCTGCGGTGTCAGGGAGTCGGCCGGGGCATAGGGGGACAGACGTGCGGCATGCAGGATCTCGTCGCTGTAGGCGTTGCCGATCCCGGCGATGACGCCCTGCTCGCGCAGCAGGGTCTTCAGTTGTCGCTTGCCCGCGGCGCCCAGGATGTCGGCGAGTTCCTGCTCGCTCACCGCGAGGGCATCCGGACCGAGCCGGCCAAGACCGGGCACGGCGTCAAGGTCGCGTACGAGGTACACGGCCAGGCGCTTCTGGGTGCCCGCCTCGGTGATGTCGAGCACGGTGTCACCGTCGTCGTTTCGCCACGTGAGACGCAACGCGACTGGGCCTTTTCCCCAGGGCGCAGGGGCGCCAACCGTCCCGCCCGCCAGTGGATCCAGCCCGCCCTCGACAAGTGCACGACCATCGCGAACGGCTCGCCGCCGGAGTCGGCGAAGTCGAGGATCAGGAACTTCCCCGCCGGCCGGTGCCCAGCAGCGTCGCGTCCCCGAGCACGTCGATGGGTGGGTCGTAGGTCTTGAGCGCGGAGAGGCTGCCCAGCTCGGCGCGTGCGATCCACTGCCCGGCGAACTGTTCGGCGATGACCTCGCTGAGGGCTTGCACCTCCGGCAACTCGGGCATAGTCAGATACTGGCCCGTCGGCGGGCCGCGTCGCCAGTGGTGCTCGCGTGAGCGTGGGGCAGGAGGACCGGTCGGGGAGGTCATCGCACACCCGGTTAGAGATCGCCCTCCGGTTAGGGATCGGCATCTTGGTTAGAGATCGGCATCTTGGTTAGACATACGGCACTCCGGTTAGCCCCATACGGCCGTGGGACTCTCACCAACCTGCCGCCGACTAACCAACATGCCGATCTCTCACTGTTCTCACCAGAATGGACGCCAATCCGTGACTGCGGCCTTCTGCGGGCACGAGAGCCCCGGGTTTGCCGCCGTCCCCGACCGGGCACAACAGCACCGGAACCGCACATCAGGTTGCAACGTCCTATGGTGAGTAACGAGGAAGGTGAACAGTGACTCGACGCCCGTTCGCCGCCGGCTTCGTCGCCGCGGCCATGCTGCTCGTGCCGCTGTCGCCTGCCCTGGCCACCGATGAAACGCCGGCCCCAGTGCCGGATGTGACGGTGGAGCCTGAGGTCCCGACCCTCGGAGCGGACCTGCCGACGGTGGAGGAACCCACAACCGCTGAGGTCTCCGCGGTCGTCAAGACCGAGGACGGCGCGGTCGAGGTCGCCACAGCACCCGACGCGGCGACGCTGGCCGCCGAGACCGCCGACGACACAGTGCTGGCTGTCGACACCCCCCCGTGACAGCTACGCCATGGCCCTGCCCGCACAGGACAAGGGCCGCGACCTGCAGTGGGGCCTGAGCCGCCTGCAGGCCGAGGATCTCTGGCAGCGCTCCACCGGGGCGGGTATCACCGTGGCGATCCTCGACACCGGGTGAAGTCCTCCCACCCCTGACCTCAAGGGCCGGGTCGCCATATACAACGCGATCACGGGCAAAGCCGGTGCTCGCAAGGACAACAACGGCCACGGCACGTTCCTGGCGGGCATGATCGCCGGGAAGACGAACGGCACCGGCGTCGCTGGACTTGCGCCGAACGCCAGGATCCTGCCCGTGAAGGTGCTGGACGGGAGGGCGTGGGGGACTCCTCCGACATCGCGCGGGGAATCATCTGGGCCACTGACAACGGTGCGGACGTGATCAACATGTCCTTCGGCGCCGACTCCACCAACCGGGTCGAGGCCGAGGCCATTGATTACGCCCGCGGCGCCGGCGTGACCTTGATCGCGGCCGCGGGCAACGAGGGCGCGCGGCTGACCATGTACCCGGCCGGCTACCCGGGCGTGCTCGGTGTGGGCGCGACCGACTTCGACAACAAGCGGGCGTCGTTCTCCAACCGGGGCCCGCACGTCGACGTCGTCGCACCGGGTCAGGGAATCCTGTCCACGTACACCAAGAAGCCGTGCTTCTGGACGTCCGGCACGTCGATGTCGACCGCCTACACGAGCGCCGTCGCCGCACTGGCCATGAGCTATTCACCGGGCGCCGGGGCGAACCGCTGATCCAGCAGATCACCACCACGGCACGCGACATCGGCGCGACTGGCTCGGACGCCGACACCGGTGCCGGCATCATCGATCCGGCCGCGCTGCTCGAGCAGCTCGGGGCGGGCTGGCACCCGGCATGCCCCGCGACATCGCGGCGGTCGGCACGCCTGAGGGCACCGCACGGCTGACGTTCACCCCGCCGGCCGGGACCAACTACTACGTGCAGTTCAAGAAGGGCACCAAGGCCCCGGTCGGTGCCTACGGCGGCACCCGCGTGGCCGAGGGCGCTGGGCGTGGCAGCCGGTCACGGTGGACGTGCCGGGGATGAACCCGAAGAAGGCGTACGCGTTCTCCGTGTTCACGCAGGGGCCAACGGGCCAGTCCAAGGCGATCGCGACTGTGCGGCCGCTGAAGTGGACGCTGACCAAGTCCAAGACGGTTCCCCGCAACAGCCGGCAGAAGGTCACAGGGCTTGCGCCTTCCGACCTTCGGGTACATCGGCGGCTGGCCCCTGCAACTGACGTCCCAACAGGGCGGCAGGGCACAGAAGGTGCGTAAGTTCATCCCGAGTTCGGATGGTCCGGATTCCTTCATGGTGCGTGACCTGCGGTGGTCGTTCCACTATCAGTTCACGCTGCTCGCGCCTGGTTTCTGGAACGCCGCGAGCCCCACGGAATCGCAGTGGATCGACACCAGCGTGACCGCCAAGCGCAGCGGCCGGATCTCTGGCCGGGTCAGCCCCAGCAAGGCAGTCAGTGAAGTGCAGTTGCAGCGCAAGGCGGGCAAGGGCTGGAAGACCATCGACACTACGAAGACCTCGCGCAGCGGGAAGTTCTCCTTCCCGGGCAAGGCGGGGAACCTGCGGGTGTACGCACCAGCGGATCTCTGGCACGGGCCGGCCGCCCCCGCGAACTGTAGGCTCGGGGTTCGTGAGCGAACCTCTGCAGGATCTGCTGCCCGGCCGAACCGGATTGATGGTGCGGCTGCTGGCGCAGCCGGGCGGCGCCCAGCCCTGCTCGATGCTCTGCACCGCTACGCCGACGAACTCGCCGATGCCGAGCCGCAGACCGAGGCCTTCGTCATGTGCCTGGACCCGCAGGAGCAGAACGCCGTCTGGCTGTTCGAATGGTTCAGCGGGCTCGACGGCCAGGACCAGCACCGGGCGTCAGCGCCGTTCAGCGGACTGATCGCAGAACTGTCCGAGGTTCTCGGGGAGGAGCCGCAGGTGCTGCCCCTGGAGCCGTTGCGGATGCACATCAATTACCGGCCGCAGGCCTGAGGTACCCTTTGAGGGGCGCGCGGGTGGCGGAATAGGCAGACGCGCACGGTTCAGGTCCGTGTGCCCGCAAGGGCGTGGGGGGTTCAACTCCCCCTCGCGCACCACTCACGGAGGCCTCCCCACACGGGAGGCTTTCGCGTTTCTGGGGTTGTTTCGGTGCCGATCTCACCCTTCGTGACCACATCCATCGTGCTTCCCGCATCCCCGGCGACCGGCCCTCGTCCGCCGCTACCTTGTACGTCGGATGCACACGAAGGAGGTGACCACGATGCTCACTGTCGCCACCGCCAGCGAGGGTCTCGGAGATCGCCGAGTTGGTAGGCATGATCGTCGCCCTGGTACTGATGGCTGCTCTGCTCGTTGTGGACCTGAACTACATCCGTCGCAGCCGGAAACTGGCCAAGGAACTCGGCTTGCCGCAGGGGCAGTGGCTGCGGCCGGTCAAGACCCTGCTGTTCGACCCGACCATTGAAGTCCTGGTGGTCGGGTGCTGCTGGGCGGCGACATGGTCCAGAACTGGCAGCACCTCGTGGTGGCCCTCATCGGCGCGGTCATAGGGCTGTTCATCGGTCACTACCGCTACCGCATCCAGTACGTGAAGGCACTTCCCGAGTACACGTCGATCGTCTTCGTGCGCAGCCGCGCCGAGTACACCGCCCTGGCCCTACTCGCGTTGGTCAGCATCGCCTCGGAGCAGCACGAGATCCCCGTGGTCGGCGCGCTCACCCCTGCTGATCACGCTGGGCCTGGCCATCGTCGTGTTCGAATCGATTGCGCGCTCCTGGTTCTCCTACCGCCGCTACACGCAGGACGTGGCCGCGCACGCCGGTGACCGGGGTTCGACACGCGGGTGGCGGCGGTTCCACCCGCCCTTCGACACAGCGACGGGACGGCGTCCAGTTCCATGGGCATGCCCGCCACCTCGGCAGGAAGGGCCCGCACCACCGCGGCCCCGTATCATCGAACGAGGGAACCGCCACGACGCACGAGCCGTCGTTATCACGAGAGGCCATGAGGGAGCGTCGTGTCCGAAAGCACCGCCGTCCGGTCGCGCTGGCGGCGACCGCTGACCTGGGTGCTGCTGGCGATCGGATTGCTGGTCGCGTGGCTGCTGGTCAGCCTGGCTCTGACGGCGTGGCACGCCAAGCAGGCCAACACCGCCCTGGCGGACATGAAGGCGCAGATCGCCGCCGGTGACACCGCTGCCGCGCAGGTCTCCATCGACAGTGCCCGCGACGACACCGCCGCCATGCAGAGCGCGATCACGTCCCTGCCCATCTCGGCGCTGCGCATCGTGCCCTACGTCAACACCAACCTCACGGGGGCCGAGGAGTTCATGAACGCCGCGCAGGAGGTCCTCGACGCCGCGGATGTGACGAACCAGCTCTACGCGCGGATGGCCGGGACGAACGGTGGTGGCCCCGCGGTCTTCGAGAACGGCACCATCAGCATCTCCGCCCTGCAGGAGATCCAGCCGCAGATCGACGAAGTTTCGACGATCCTGGACCAGGCGGATGCGTACCTGCAGGAGGTCCCCCCGACGTCTCCCCGATGCTGCGCGGCTACGTGGACGAGGCCGCCGAGCAGGTGGCAGGGATCCAGAAGGGGCTGCGGATCTACGACGTGCTCCTGCCCGACCTGCCCACGCTGCTCGGCCAGGACGAGCCGGCCTGATACCTGGTGGTGTTCCACAACCCCGGCGAGTTGTACCCGGGCGGCGGGCCTCCCTGAATGCGGCCGTCATCGAGTTCGACAAGGGCGAGCTCGAGGTGGTCGACAAGGGCGCGGTGAGCAGCCACTTCTTCCCGGCAACCCGAGCGTGCCCTGGAACCCGACCGCGGACGGGCCGTATTACGCCGAGGAGGGGGCGACCGACGGCTTCGCGTGGTCGAACCTGCACCAGGACTTCCGGGTGGCAGGCGAGGACATGATGCGCTCCTGGGTGGCCAACGGCGGGGCGCCGGTGGACGGGGTCATCTCCCTGGACCCCGCGGCGCTGCAGGCCGCGGTGGCGGCGACCGGTCCGATCGAGTCCGAACTGTACGGCGAGATCACCGCGGACAACCTCGTCAGCAAACTCTTCTACGAGGGGTACAACGAGGACCCCGCGGCGCAAGAGGAGCGGCACAAGATCAACCAGCAACTCATCGATGAGATGTTGACGCGCATGCAGGACGGCAACACCGCCCTGACGATCGGCCGTGCCATCTTCTCGACCGCGCCGGGTCAGCACATCCGCATCCGGCTGTCCGACGGCCGGATCGAGAAGGCCCTGCGAGAGGCTGAGGCCGACGGCGCCCAGCCCGACCCCGAGCCGGACCGCATCGCCTTCTACACCCAGAACCAGAACGCTTCGAAGGTCGACATCTTCCAGCAGCGTGAGGTCGTGCACGACGTGTACCTCGAGGACAACGGCGGCGCGACAGTCGTCCAGACCGCGAAGGTGACCAACAACGCCCCCGCCGAGGGCGGCAGCCCGCTGCGGATCGGCTACACGACCCGGTGGGCGTTCCACTGGAACCTGGTGTTCCTGCCTGAGGACGCCGAGGACGTGAAGCTGGTGGCCAACCCCGGTGAGATCAAGAAGGACAAGCGGGTGTTCACGGACGTCGACGGGCGGAAGGTGGTGCGGATCGGCCGGTGGATCCCGCCTGGCGAGAGTAGCTACATCACGGTTTCGTACCGGTTACCGGACGGCACGTTCGGTACGGCAGGGAACCTGGAATACCGTGCAAGCGTCGAACATCAGTTGACGATCAATGACGTCGACCTGACGGTGAACGTGTACGGACCGTCTGAACCGCAGCCACTGGAAGGGGACTGGACCGTGGACGGCGACACCGCGACCACACGTTTCCCCGTGACCCGGCCGACTGTGCTGGCGGTGGGGTTCGGTGACCGAGGATGATCCTGCGCACCCTCGCGGTGGCCGGCCTGGCCACCCTGATCGCCGCCGCACCGGCACAGGCGAAACCCAAGCCGGTCTCCCCGCCGCCCAAGTCGTCGTGGAGCAAGGTGGATCCCAGCCTGTTCGGGATGCACGTGTCCACGTTGAGTGCGGGCAAGGACTTCCCCGGCAAGCTCGGCGGCGTGCGCCTGTGGGACACCGGTGTGCGCTGGGACCAGATCGAGAAGCAGCAGGGTCAGTTCGACTGGGACCGGCTCGACGAGGCGGTCGCCACCGCCGAACGCAGCGGTGCCACCGAGATCATGTACGTGCTCGGATCGACACCCGAGTGGGCTGCGAAGTATGTCCGTCCGGA
Organism: Actinomycetota bacterium; assembly: GCA_020636995.1. GTDB lineage: Bacteria > Actinomycetota > Actinomycetes > S36-B12 > UBA10799 > JADKAV01. Next base: position 282,502 of record JACJWU010000003.1, read on the forward strand.
CACCTACTACTACGGCGGCGGCACGGCCTCTGAACCGGCGAAGCTGTCGTACTGGCGGGACTGGGTGCGGGCGGTGGCCACGCGCTACAAGGGCCGGATCACCAGCTACCAGATCTGGAACGAGGCCAACCTCGCGTCGTTCTACGCCCCCGAGCGTCCGAAGCACTGGAAGCGCATGGCGCTGCTCACCGACATCGCCGCCGACGAGATCCGGGCGATCGACCGCAAGGCCCAGATCGTCAGCGCGTCCAGCACGGTGATCCAGGGCAAGAAGTTCGCTTCCGAGAGTTTCTTCTTCCGGTACCTGCGCTCGATCGCCAACCGCAAGGTGAAACTCGACGCCATCAGCGTGCACCTCTACCCGTGGACCACCAAGGGCCCCGGTGGCGGGAACCCCTCCGACCGGCTGGAGGGCCTCGAGATGGCGCGCACGGTGGTGAACAAGGTCGGCCTGTCGAAGGTCCCCATCTGGGACACCGAGGTCAACTACGGCAACCGCCGCGACAACGGCCACGACGAGGAGGTCTTCGGACCGAAGGTCGGCTCCGCCTACCTGGCGCGCACGTACATCGACAGCCTTCGCTACGACGTCACCAAGGTGTTCTGGTACGCGTGGGAGTCGCAGGTCATGGGCATCAGCACCACCGCGCCGGTGTCCGGCAATGTACTGATGCCGGGCACAGCCTTCTTCACCCTGGAGGACTGGCTGGCCGGGGCCAGGTGGGGGACCTGTTCCGATCAGCGCGTGACCGTGTGCTCGCTGAAGCGGTCGGGCGAGCGCCAGTACGTGCTCTTCGCGCCGCTGGGCAAGACCCGGACCGTGAAGTTGCCCCGCGCGAAGTTCGACGTCCGCGAGGTGTGCACGCTCGACGGTGAGTGTGAGCGCATCAAGGCCCGGCAGGTGCGGGTCAAGGCAAGCCCCGGTCCTGCTCGTTCCGTAAGTTGCTCGTATGGGAGGCGAACCAATGAGGTGGATGGCGGTACCAGTGGCCGTGGGCCTGCTGGCCCTACCGACGGCGGCGTCGGCGAAGACGGTCAGCCCGGAGCAGTTCGGCCTGCACGTCCAGGCACTCGGTGGCGGGGTGGCGCCCCAGATCTCGGTGAGCGCTGTGCGCCTCTGGGACTCCGGGGTGCGCTGGGACCAGATCGAGACGAAGAAGGGTGCCTACGACTGGGCAGCGCTGGATCGCGCCGTGGGAGCCGCTGAACGCGCTGGCGCCACAGAGATCCTCTACGTCCTGGGCTCGACGCCGAAGTGGGCGGCCAGCAGGTTCTCCAGCGTCGATCTCTACGGTCCGGGCACCGCGAGCCTGCCGAAGAAGTCCTCGTACTACCTGAAGTACGCGAAGGCCGTCGCGAAGCGGTACAAGGGCAGGATCACCAGCTACCAGATCTGGAACGAGGCCAACACCCGCAGTTTCTACAACGGCGGCAAGTACGACGGCTGGATCAAACTGGCCAAACTCACCAAGGACGCGTCGAAGGCCATCCGCAAGATCGACAAGCGGGCGGACATCGTCGCGGCCTCCAGCACTGTGATCCCGACACCGAAGTTCCAGACCGAGAGCTTCTTCTTCCGCTACTTGCGTGAGATCAAGCGCCAGAAGGCGAAGGTCGACGCGATCAGCGTGCACCTGTACCCGGTGAACCCGAAGCAGGGTCCGGACTCCCGGGTGGCGAGCATCGCCGCGGTCCGCAAGGTGATGCGCAAGGTGGGCCTGAACAAACCGCTGTGGGACACAGAGGTCAATTACGGCGACCGCCGCAATCCGGCCGCGCAGGTGGTACCCAAGCCCAAGAAGGCGGCCGGGTACGTGTCCCGGACCTACCTGGACTCCGCACGGTACGACATCGCCCGGACGTTCTGGTACGGCTGGGACATCAACGTCCTCGGCATCACCATGAGCAACCCGGACGGTTCCCCGACGCGGGCGGGTCAGGCGTTCCTGACCACCCGGGAGTGGATGACGGCGGGCTCCTGGAAGGGCTGCAAGGACTCCCGCGGCGTGACCACGTGCAGAGTGGGAGCCACCAAGATCGTCTACGCCTCGAAGTCCACCTCGCTGAAGAGGCCGGCAGGGGTGACGACCGTGACCACCCTGACCGGCGCGTCCAAGGCCGCGGACACCACGATCAAGGTGGGCACCTCACCCATTCGCCTGTCGTGACCGGACCGTCGGCGTACGGAAGTGGTTCGGGACCGATTCCCATCAACCAGTTCCGTACGCTAGAACCGTCACAAAGCGGTCTATTCGGGCGCAAAAACGTCGCTAACTGGTTGGCGGCGGGTGTTTGCGGTCGGTCTCCAACCAGTTCTGTACGCAGGTGGCCATGAAGGTCGCGCTGCTCGGTACCCGTGGCATCCCGGCGTTGCACGGTGGCTTCGAGACCGCCGTGCAGTACATCGGACCGGGGCTGGCGCGCCGGGGTATGGACGTGACGGTCTACTGTCGCAACCCCGGCCAGAAGCTGCAGGAGTTCGAGGGCACCCGCCTGGTGAATCTGCCGGCGCTGCGGCTGAAGACCGCCGAGACGCTCAGCCACACCGCGCTGTCGGCCGCCCACGCCCTGTTCCGCGACTACGACGTGGCGATCGTGTTCAACAGCGGCAACGCCCCGTTCCTGTCACCACTGAGGCTGCGCGGCCTGCCGGTCGCCGTGCACATCGACGGTCTCGAGGCGCAGCGGGCGAAGTGGGAGGGTTTCGGTGCCAGGTACTACGCCTGGGCCGAGCGATCCTCGGTGAAGCACGCGGACGCCATCATCGCCGACGCCCGCGCGATCGCCGACTACGTGCGGGAACGCTACGGCCGGGAGAGCGTCTACCTGCCGTACGGCGCACCGCTGGTGGACCCGCCGACGCCGAGGCTGGCCGAACTCGTTCTAGAGGCGCAGCAGTACCACCTCAGCGTGGCCCGGTTCGAGCCGGAGAACCACGTCGTGGAGATCGTGCGGGGTTACCGGCGATCCCGTGCCGCCCTGCCGCTGGTGGTGGTGGGTGCGGCCAGCTACTCCTACGAGTACGCCGAGGCGGTCGCCGACGCGGCCCGCGGTGACGACCGGATCCGCCTGCTCGGTTCGGTCTGGGACCAGGAACTGCTCGACCAGTTGTACGTCGGCTCCCGCAGCCTGCTACACGGACACTCCGTGGGCGGCACGAACCCGTCGCTGCTGCGCGCCATGGGTGCGGGCACCCGGATCACCGCCTACGACTGCGTGTTCAACCGGGAGGTCACCGATGGGCACGCCCGCTGGTTCACCGACGAGGCCGGGGTGGCGGAAGCCGTCGAGGCCGACGAGGCCGCACCCGACGACCGCGGCGCCGCCGCCCGTCACCGTGCCGAGACCGCCTACGTATGGGAGGACGTGATCGACGGCTACGCGGCCCTGTGCGAGGACCTCAGGGCACGTCGATGACCCAGCCCTCGGGGGCGATGCCGAGGGTGCAGGGCCGCGGGGTCCCGCCCTCCAAACACTGGGCGAAGGCGCGAAGTTCTACCGGGTCTACGGCGGCCGTGGGGGCTCGCAGGTACGCCCCCGCCAGCACCGCCACCGAGCACCCGAGCAGACCCACGGTCGCCGCCCGTCGGGTGGGCGGCAGGGACGTTGACCTCACGAGCACGAGCAAGCCCGCTGCGATCGCCAAGCCGAAGTAGCGCCATTCCGCGTTCGCCCGAGCCACCCAGCCCACATCCAGGGCTCCGGTCGGGGACACGACGGCCAGGCTGATCCACAGCAACCCGCTGACCAACCAGACCGGCGACGGCCCCCGGCGGTCCATCCACGCGAGGTAGACCAGCAGCGCGACCATCGCCAGAGCAGGCAGCAAGAGGATGCTGACGAAGCCGTCGGGCCAGAAGAGCCGTTCGAGGTGGTGGCCGTACACCATGCCGCCTCCCCACCGCTTGGTCACAGCGCCGGGCAGGGTCAGCAGTCGCTCGACGACATCGCCGGCCGCACGCCGGTCCTGTGTCGCCCAGACCACGAGATTGACCACGGCGGCCGCGAGCAGAGCCAGACTGCGGCCCCGCACGAACGGGTCCTTGGACCGTAGCAGCGACCACAGCGCCACCGGGCTGAGCAGCACCCCCACGAAACCCGTGGTACCGACCACCACCACCACGATCAGTTCGGCGACCCGACTCGGCACCGACGCCGGCGCGTCCAGCACCAGCAGGACCATCGCACCGACGGCCAGCCAGACGTGCACATTGGCGAGGTTGCCCTGGATCTCAGTGACACCCGGCAGAAGCACGAGCAGCGCGAACGCCAGGATCTGCCGTGGGTAGGAGCCGAACACCGGCTCGGCGCGCCGCACCAGGACCACCGACGCAGCCAGCCCGGCGACGACACAGGAGGCGAGATAGACCGCGATCGGCATCGCTGTGACCGGTAGCGCCGACATGACAGCCACGAGCAGGCGCTGGCTGACCCACAGCTGTCCGGCGTAGGCGGTGAACAGGTCGCCCCCCGGTATCAGGGCATCGCGCCAGAAGACCGTGCCGTCCTCGCCCCAGATCGTGGGGGACAGTAGCGCCCCGGGCTTGCGAGCGATCAGCACCAACACCCCGGCCAGCACGATCCAGCCAGGGTGAGGGCGGCGGTGCACGCGGCCAGGCTACCCGGCGCGGTATGACAGGCTGAGGGCATGCTCGGGGTGGTCAGCGTGGTAGGGGTGACGGTCATGGCCGGAGTCGGTCCGGGCCTTCCCATCCCGGCGGAGGCATTCGGTCAGCACGTCGCGGGGATCGCACAGGCCGCACCGGCAGACCTGCCCGTGACATCGCTGCGACTGTGGGACGCCGGGGTGCGGTGGAACGAGATCGAGACCCGGCAGGGCACGTATGACTGGACGGCACTGGATGCCGCCGTGGGGAACGCCGAGGCCGCCGGCGCGACCGACATCCTCTACGTCCTGGGATCCACCCCACGCTGGGCGGCGCGCAACCCCGACCTGCCGGGGTTGTACGGCCCCGGCACGACGTCGCTGCCCAGCGACCTGGAGTACTACCTCGACTTCGTGCGCGAGGTGGTGCAGCGCTACCAGGGGCGCATCACCGGCTACCAGATCTGGAACGAGGCGAACACCCGCAGTTTCTACGAGGGGGACTGGACGGCGCTGGCCACACTGACCAAGCGCACGTACGACACCGTGAAGCTCCTGGACCCGTCGGCGCAGGTGGTGGCCGCCTCCAGCACTGTCATCCCGGGCCGGTCGTTCCAACGCGAGAGCTTCTTCTTCCGGTATGCGCGGGCCCTACGTGCCCGGGGCACCCCGGTGGACGCCATGGCTGTGCACCTCTATCCGGTGGACACCACACAGGGTCCGGACGCCCGCGTGCAGAGCATCGCGGCCGCGCAGCGGGTGCTCGATCGTCTGGGCATCAACCGCCCGCTGTGGGACACCGAGGTCGCCTACGGTGACCGGCGCCCCGGGATGCCCCAGGTGGTCCCCGACGAACAGACGGCCGCGACCTACGTGGGGCGCACCTTCGTCGACGCGGCAACACTGGGCATCGCTCGTACCTACTGGTACGGCTGGGACATCGGGGTCCTCGGCATCGACATGACCTCCGCGACCGGTCCCACCCCGGCGGGCCGAGCATTCCTCACCGTGCGGGACTGGCTCACCAACTCCCGGCCCGCTGGCTGCCAGGATGACGGCGTGGTACGGCGCTGCCAGTTCACCGCAGCCGACGGCTCGTCCTTCACCATCGTGTGGGGACAGGGACAGGTCGACGCCAGCGGCCTGCAGGTGTGCCGTCTCGACGGCACATGCGCCGACGGGGCCGTGATCACCATCGACGCGCAGCCGGTGCTCCTGCGCCCCGCGTGACGGCGTGTGCGACGGGCGAAGGGCGCGCCCCCGGCCCCGCTACACTCGCAGGGACGCGGCGCAGAGATGAGGGCAGGTGGCAGTGCAGACGGCGGGGCTGATCGCCTCCATGCGGCCCCGGCAGTGGATCAAGAACCTGCTGGTCGTCGCGGTGCCGCTGGCAGCTGGCCAGCTGCTCGAACCCGCGGTGTTCGTGCGGACGCTGATGGCCTTCGTGGCCATGTGCGCGGCGTCGGCGTCGGTGTACCTGGCCAACGACATCCTCGATCGCGAAGCCGACCGCAACCACCCCGACAAGCGCAACCGTCCCATCGCCAGTGGCCGGGTCTCCGTGGGCGCTGCCACGGCGGTGGCCGTCGCGCTGGCAGTGGCTGCGGTGGTCGGGCCGGCGCTTCTGGGTAGCACCGACCTGCCGCTGCTGATCCTGGCCTACCTGGTTCTGCAGGCGGTCTACATCACCTGGGCCAAACACCAGCCGGTACTGGACCTGGCCAGCGTGGCGGCCGGATTCGTGCTGCGCGCCGTGGCCGGTGGCGTGGCCAGCAACATCAGCATCAGTACGTGGTTCCTGACGGTCACAGCCGCTTCGGCGATGTTCGTGGTGGCCGGCAAGCGCTACAGCGAGTTGGTGACCCACGGCCACGAGTCCGGCACCCGGCAGGGTCTCAAGGAGTACTCGGAGGGCTACCTGCGATTCGTGTGGGGCGTCTCGGTGGGCATCGCCGTGGTGTTCTACGGTCTGTGGGCCGCCGAACTCGGCAACGGCGGCAGCGCCATGTGGGCCAGGTTGTCGGTCATCCCGTTCGTGCTGCTGCTGCTCCGTTACGCCCGCGACATCGACGCCGGGGCGGCTGAGGCACCGGAGGACATCGTGTGGGGTGACCGCGTCCTGCAGGCCCTCGGTGTGATCTGGGCGGCGATGTTCGTGCTACAGGTGATGTCATGACCGTGTTGACCGGCTGGGGACGCACGAGCCCGAGCAGGGCCACCGTGGTCGAGCCGGCATCGGCGGACCAGTTGTCCGAGGTCGTTCGCACCAGCCCCCACGTCATCGCCCGGGGGCTCGGCAGATCCTACGGAGACCCCGCCCAGAACTCCGGGGGGACGGTCATCGGCAGCGGTCACCTGTCCTCGATCGGACCGCCCGGGCCTGTGATGGATCTCGGGGCCGGAGTCAGCCTGGACGAACTGCTGCGTGTCTGCGTGCCCGCGGGCTGGTTCGTGCCGGTGACGCCCGGGACACGTTTCGTCACGATGGGCGGGGCCTTCGCCGCGGACATCCACGGCAAGAACCACCACCGCGACGGCACCTTCTCGCGCCACGTGCAGGACATCACGATCATGCTCGCCGACGGTCAGGTGCGGACGGTGGCGGCCGGGGATCCGCTGTTCGAAGCAACGGCCGGCGGGATGGGCCTGACCGGATTCATCGTGTCGATGCGGCTGAAGATGCGCCCGATCCAGACCTCGCGGATCCTCGTGAACACGGTCCGCACCAACGATCTCGACACACTGCTGGCGACCATGCTCGAAGCCGACGTCCATTCCTCGTACTCGGTGGCATGGGTGGACACCCTGGCCACGGGAGCGAATCTGGGCCGTGCCGTCATCACGACCGGCGAGCACGCGGCGGTCGAGGACCTCCCCGACCGGCTGCGCGAGCGGCCCCTGGAGTACTCCCCCAAACAGTTCGCGGGTACCCCGGCCTGGATGCCCAACTGGGCCCTCAACCGTGTGAGCGTGGCCGCCTTCAACGAACTCTGGTACCGCAAGGCCCCCAGACACCGGGAGGGGCAGATCCAGAGCATCCCGGCCTTCTTCCACCCCCTCGACGGGGTACGTGACTGGAACCGCATCTACGGTGACCGCGGATTCCTGCAGTACCAGTTCGTGGTGGCGGAGACCGAGGTGGTGCGGCATGCACTGCAGAAGGTGTCCGCTGCCAGATGTCCGGTCTTCCTGGCGGTCCTCAAGCGCTTCGGCCCGAGTAACGCGGCACCGTTGTCCTTCCCGATGAGCGGCTGGACGCTGACCCTCGACATCCCCACCTCGGTGCCCGACCTGAGCGGACTGCTCGACGAACTCGACGAGGAGATCGTTGCGGCCGGCGGCCGGCTGTACCTGGCCAAGGACTCCCGGATGCACCCGCAGCATCTGCCCCGGATGTACCCCGATCTCGAGGCGTTCCGAGCCGTCCGCGAGCAGGTCGATCCAGGCCGCGTCTGGCGCAGCGATCAGTCGCAGCGACTCGGTATCTGAGCCTGAAACCGTGCCCCTGCGGCCGACTACGCTGCGTGATGCGAGTGCGGAGTTGATCACTCACTGCTACGCGGGGCCGTAACAAGTTGGTTACGAAAGGTCACGATTCGTACGCGAGGAAGAACCCCCGGCACCCGGCGTGCCACGCTTCCAGAACTACCCTTAGAGGGGGAAAGAGAGGGTCTGATGGCGCTTCAGCACCTGGACGGGTCGGCGCGACGCGTCGTGCTGCCCGAGGCGCTGGCGCGTTTTTCACACGATGTTGCTGCGACCCAGCGTAGCCCCCTGCGGGCGATGACGTACGTCGCTTTGGGTATCGACACGCTGATGATCCTCGCCTCCATGATGGTCGGTTTCCTGGTGCGCAGCACCGGCCAGTACCCGCTGGCGGCTGCCACCGCGATCCTCGTGGTCTGGCTCGGCATGCTCGCCGTGCGGCGCTCCTACGACAGCGAGCGCATCGGCGTCGGCTCCGAGGAGTTCAAGAACGTCATCACCGCGACGATCGGCAGTTTCGCGCTGTTCGCCTCCATCGGCTTCGTGCTCGAGATCACCGACGGCCGCCGGTTCCTCATCGGGACGTTCGCCGCCGGGATCATCCTGCTGCCGCTGGGCCGCCGTTTGATGCGGGTGTGGGTGTTCGACCGCCGGCGCGACGGACACCTGATGCGCCGGACGTTGCTCATCGGGGAGGGCCGCTCGCTGAAGGAACTGAAGGTGCGGCTGTCCTTCGACCCCCGCACCGGGTTCGAGGTGGTGGAGTCGATGCCGGGGCCGTCGGCCGGCCCCCGCGGGATCGACGGCTGGCTCGACCAGGTCGAGCAGGCGATCGTGGACCAGGACGTGGACGCCGTCGCCATCAGCCAGACCAGTTCGATCTCCTCGGAGGTCATCCGGCGGCTGTCATGGCGCCTGGAAGGGCCCAACGTCGCACTGTTGGTGGCCCCAGCGCTCGGTGATGCCACCGGACCGCGGCTCAACATCCGCCCCGCCGCGGGTCTTCCGCTACTGCATCTCGACGAGCCGCGGCTCACCGGTCCGCAGGCACTGCTGAAGCGCGCCACCGACATCTTCGTCTCGGGTCTTGGACTGCTGCTGATCAGCCCGCTGCTGCTGCTCATCGCGCTGGCGATCCGGATCACCAGTCCCGGGCACGCCCTGTTCATCCAGGACCGCGTCGGCCAGGCAGGCGAGGTGTACCGCCTGGTGAAGTTCCGCAGCATGTATGACGGGTCCGAGGAGATCCGCACGGACACCCTGGGCAGCCTGGCGGGCGACCCCGAGTCCTACCGGACCGACCCCCGGGTCACCCCGTTGGGACGTTTCCTGCGCCGTTGGTCTCTGGACGAACTCCCCCAGCTGTGGAACGTACTGATGGGTGAGATGAGCCTGGTCGGACCGCGCCCGATGCTCGTCGAGGAGCTTCCCCTGCTCGGCACCACCGACCACCGGCGGCACCTGACCAAGCCCGGCATGACCGGCCTGTGGCAGGTCGCCGGGCGCAAGGAGGTCGCCTGGAACGAGCGCATGCAGATGGACCTGCGCTACGTGGAGAACTGGTCGCCGGCGCTGGATCTGGTGATCCTGGCCAAGACGGTGAAGGCCGTAGCCACCGGTCGTGGGGCTCACTGAGCCCCGTCGGATCCCTCGTCCGCGCCGGCCTGCAGTCGTTCGACCCGCTCGGCCAGCAGCACATGGTCCTCGGTCAGTTTCGACAGGCTGCGCTCCAACCGGCTGACCTCGAAACTCAGCTGAACGCTGACCGCCAGCAACAGACCTGCTGAGACGAGGAACAAGAAGTTGGCAGGTACCGCGAAGCCAAGCGCACTGGCGATGCCGGTCAGCAGGGGCGGGTAGGCGGCCACCACGAGGGCTGCGACGGCGACGACCAGCCACAGCACGGCGAACTTCTCGCGCAGGATGCCGCGGCGCAACAACTCCACGATGAAGATCGCGAGCGCGATGGCTCCGAGGAGGCCAAGCCATTGGCTGCTCATGCGGCCATCATCCGACAGTGACCGGCCGTCGCATGAGTGCCACGCTCACCGCCATCAATGCCCGGCCCAGGAACAGTGCGGACCGCAGGGTCCCTTGACTGGGCCTACCGGCTCGTCGCGGTCGCATGCTGACCGAGCGCTGCGAGATGCTCAGCCCCGCCCGGGAGGTCAGGACCAAGGACTCGACCGTGTCGCCGAGGTACTCGGTGGGGTAGTGCTCCGCGAACAGGGCGATCGCCTTGTGGTCGGCTGCCCGGAAGCCCGACGTGACGTCATCCAGATGGGTGCTTGTGACGCGACTGACCACGACCGCCAAGAACCACATGGCCCATCGTCGATGTGTCCCCACCCACTTGGCGTCCTTGGAGCCCGCGAACCGGGAGCCGACGACCACCGACGAGTCGGCCAGTGCGGCCACCAATGTCGCGATGTCCCCCGCATCGTGCTGACCGTCACCGTCGACCTGCACCACGGCGCGGTACCCGTTGTCGAGCGCGTACCTGAAGGCGACCCGCATGGCACCCCCCACGCCGACGTTGTACGGCATCTGCAGCGTCACCACCCCGGCCTGACGGGCGATCTCGGCGGTCTCGTCGCTGGAGCCGTCGTCGACCACCACCACGGCGGCATCGGGCTGGGCCGCCCGGATCTCCGTGAGGACGCCGGCCAACGACCCCGCCTCATTCAGGGCGGGGACAGCAACGAGCAGCCGCCTGTCAGTCACAGGCGCCCCTACTGCTTGCCGGACAGGTAGTCGAGGAAGGGTTGGTTCGGCCCGCCGCGGTTCAGGCTGGCCAAGCGAGCGACGGCGAGCCGATCCGTCGACTCCAGAACCACCAGCCCCGCCGGACCTGCCTGCGTCACATCCGGCATCGCGTCCCACTGCACCATCCATCCGGCGGGGAACAGCGATGCGATCTGCGCCTCGAGGCCTGTGGCGTACACGAACGAGTCGTAGACCAGCAGCAACTCGGGTGCCCCGGGCAGGGGTTCGGGCGAGGTGAACGACCGCATCGGCCATGGCGTGCCGTTGGGCACCTCTTCGAACGTGGGCATCGCGGCCGCGGGCGGACCGACCGCTTCAGTGGGCTCTGATCGCGGGATCCCCAGCAGGCGGTACAGATCACCCTGGTGGTCGTACGGCGCGCCCACCTCGAAGCGGCCCGCTGCCGAACCGCCTACCTGCTCGGCCAGCAGGTAGGACAGCGCCTGGCCACCGCGAGGGGTCCAATGGGTATCCCCGGTCCAGTACCCCGTGCCCTCGGCCACCGCTTGGACATCGGCGGGATCGATGATCCGCACCGGCGAGCCGGGTTCGGACGCGATGTCGGCCAGGACCTCCTGGGACCACTGCTGACACGCGGTGAGCGCCGTGACACCGACCCCGGTCGGCGGAACAGCGACCGACTTGCTCGGGACCACCACGAACAGCACCTGCTTGCCGCCGCGCCGCGCGGCGGCAGCCAGACCGCGGGCGGAATCCCGAGCCCAGGTCGCGTACTGGGGGTCCAGACACGGTTCCGTGAACTCACCGGCGAAATACAGTTCGTCGCCCCGGGCCACGACGTCCGCTGACGGCGACCGGCCAGTGACGCGCAGCACCGTGGAGTTCACCCTCTCCACAACGCCGGGTTTGGCGCGCAACCGATCGCTGAACGCCGCGGTGGCCTGCTCGAACGTGGTCACATCCGCTGCCGCCGACAGGCTCACCGGTGGGAACTCGGCCTGCGGCCGGTTCTGGCGCGCGGCGTTGCTGCCCGCTGCCGGGCCGACGAACCACATCAGGATGAGGAATCCCGCGAAGGCGAGCACAGCCACGGTGCCACCCACGGCCAGACGATTCTCCTGTTCCACGGTCACCTCAGAACTGGAAGTAGAGGAATGGGCTGAACGACCCCCACAGGGCCATGATGACACCGCCGAGCAGGGCCAGTGCCCCGACCACCACGGCCACGCGAACGTTGATCTGCTGGGTGTCCCCGCGCTGCACCAGCCGGTCGAAGATCCGGCGCGGGCCCGCATCGGGCAGGAAGAAGATGAGCACCCCCACGCCGAGCGCTGCCACATTCAGCGGTGTCAGAGCGACCAGCAGGGCAGGGCTGGGCATCGACCAGTCGCCGGTCACCATCGCCGTCCACATGTCGACCGTCTGGGTCATCGTGGTCGATCGGAAGGGCACCCAGGTGACGATGATGAAGATCGCCATGAGGGCCCGGCGCAGTGCGATGTACCCGGTCACTGATCGCAGGCCGGTGACGCGTTCCACGACCAGTGCCGTGGACCAGAGTCCACCCCACAGCAGGTAGGGCCACGTCGCTCCGTGCCACAGCGATGTCAGGCCGAACGTGATCAGCAGAGCTGCGTACTCCCGGATCGGCCCGTGCCGGTTGCCCCCGAGGGGGATGTACACGTAGTCCCGGAACCACCGGGACAGCGTCATGTGCCAGCGGCGCCAGAACTCGGTGGCCGACACGCTGCGGTACGGACCGGCGAAGTTCTCGGGGAAGTGGAAGTTGAACACCCTGGCCAGACCGATCGCCATGTCCGAGTAGCCGGAGAAATCGAAGTAGATCTGCGCGGTGAAGGCGAACGCTCCGATCCATGCCTCCGTCGCCGTGGTGGGACCGCCGGTGTCGAACACCACCGATGCCACCGCGCCGCACTGGTCGGCGATGACCACCTTCTTGAACAGCCCCCAGCCGAAGCGGGACAAGCCGTAGACCACGTCCTGCGTCCTGGGCCGCAGGCGGGACTTGATCTCGGAGCGGATCTCGCCGTACCGCACGATCGGGCCGGCGATCTGATGCGGGAAGAGGAACAGGTACAGCAGATAGTGATCCAGCCTGGTCTCACGGGGTTGATCCCCGCGCCGCACATCCATGACGTAGGACAGCCCGTGGAACGTGAAGAACGAGATGCCCAGGGGGAGGCTGACCTGCGCGAAGACGGTGTCCACCGACGCCACCTGGGCGATCACCGGGACGTACTTCACCATCAGCAAGGGGGAGATGACCAGCACGATGGACACCAGGTAGAGCACCCGGCCGGACCATCCACGACGTTGCGCGAGGAACAGGGCAAGGAACCAGCTCGCCAGCGACACGAACGTGATGTAGACGATGTCGCTGCCGGCCCCCCACAGGTAGAACGCGACCGACAACACGAGCAGGGCGACGTTCTGCCACGCACGTCGCAGCGGGTACACCACCACCAGCACGATGGGCAGGAAGACGAACAGGAATGTCGTCGAACTGAAAACCACGTCGCCCCATCCGTCGTGTCGTGGACCCTTCCCGCCTCGGTCAGACTACAAACCGCACATAAGGGCGGTTCGCGCAGCCCGTTAGGGTGGGACAGATGAGCAGAGCGTTGCGATGGGGGGCTGTGACCGCCCTCGTCGCCCTTGCGCTGATCGTCGTCACGGCCGCCTTCGTCCCCGTGACCCTCACCGCCCGCGACGGGGTGGCCAATCCTGAACTGTGGCAGAGCCGCGGCGAGGCGCAGGACACCGTGATCGAGGTGGTGGCGGACTCCGGGGATCCCACCCACCTCGCAGTGACCCTCGACTGGCCGCAGCGTTTCGACGGCGCACTGATCACCTCCGGGCAGTCCCCCGCCGAGGACGCATCCGTGACCGTGGCGCCCGGCGACACACTCGTTCTCGAGGGCGCGCTCGGCGACGTGGAAATCACCGGCTTGTGGGACAGCGGGACGGCCACGGCGCAGCGGGACGGCGGCGATACCGTGGCCCTGGGGCCCGGCTCCACCGTGCTGCTGCCCAGCGCCGATCAGTACCACACACGCACCACATCGATGCTGTGGCGCAGCATCCCGGCCGGCCTCGACGACCCCGCGAACGCCGAGCTGACGGCCAGCGTCGCCGGCAGGACGGTCGACCTGTCCGGGCTGGACGAGGCGCCTCTGTCGAAGACCGCCGGGCCGGCGTTGCAGGTGGCCTTGGTCGGTTGGGCGACCCTGCTGGCGGCCGCCGGACTGCTGGTCTTCGCATGGCTGATCGGTCGGTCGCTCGACCCGTCCCCGGAGTCCGGACCGCCACGCGAGGCACTGCGGGCCGCGGCCGGAGCCGCCCTGTTCTTCGTTCTCGTGAACACCGCTGCCTACTGGATACCTGTGAAGTGGGCGGTGGCGGTCCTCATCCCCTTGGCAGCGGTGGTGGTCGTGATGCGCTGGATCAGGGCCAGGCCGTCACTGGGGGACAGCGCCACAGCGGGCGGCACGCTGCTGCTGGTGGCCTCGGTACCGGGCGTCATCCTGTTCTTCCCGGTGCTCTTCTGGGGTCCGTCATACGCCGGGGAGTACAAGACCGACCTCTTCGAGTACTCCTCGCTGGCCAGCATCGTGCGCGATCACTCACTGATCGCCATGCGCGACCTGGCTGAGGCGCAGGCATCCGGCACCCTGACCGCCGGGGCGGGCTTCATGTGGCGCTCGATCGACAGCGTCTCGGCGTCGGTCCTGTCCTTGACGGGTCTCACCACGACTGCCGCCTTCGGACTGCTCGCGATCCTTTTGTACCTCATCTACGCGACCGCTCTGCTGGGGCTGCGGGCACGCGCCGGCGGCGGCAAGGTGGCCACATCGATCGTGGCCTTCACACTGCTCGCACCGGCGTTCACGGGGCTCCTGGTGGAGGACTACTACTCCCAGTACTACTTCGTCGCCTTCGTTCCCGCGCTCATCCTCGCCCTCACGCTGGTCCTCGACGCCGGGCGGACCCAGCACTGGGCCGGGGGTTTCCTGGGTCTGGCCGCTGCCGCGGTCCTCGCCGCCATGGGTGCGGTGTACCCCTACTTCCTGGCGGTCCTGGTGATCGGGGTGGTGATCGCCGCCCTGATGGGTCGCGAGCGGATCAGGGCGACGCTGCGAGTGGGACCGGCGATCGCCGTGTACACACTGGTCCTTCTCAATCTGGCCCTGCTCACGGTCCTCAACTACCGGGAGACCGAGGTGTACCAGCCCGGGCTCGACGGCATCGCCCGCAACGTCCTGCTGGCGGGGTTCAGCCCCCTACAACTGGTGATGCTGGGAGCGGGGTTCCAGCCCTACCAGTGGCGAGCATCCGATCAGCCGTCGACGGCGGCCATGGGATTCCCGGGGCGCGCGATCTGGGAACAGTCCGCCGACGCCGCCACCCCCGGCACGCTCACGGTGGTGGTCCTGGTGCTGCTGATCGTGGTGACCCTGGTCGCCGTCCGGTGGCGGCCGAGCCTGCGCTCCTTCCCCTTCCTGGCGGCACTGGCGGCGGTGGGTGTCTGGCTGGCCTTCTCCGCCTACCTGCTGGCCGGCGACAGCATCTACGCCGCCTTCAAGGGCTTCTGGACCACTGCGTGCCTGATACCGCTGATCTTCGCCACGGCGAAGTGGCGTGGCCGCCTTTCGGTGGTGGTCCTGGTGCTGGTGGCGGCCGCCTCGATGCTGTGGCTACGAGTCGACCTCGCCGACCGGGCCAACTGGGTGATCACCCGGGAGAGCCGGGAGGTCGCGCTGTCCCACTCCTCTCTGCAGCCGGAGCTCGAACGAGCCCGCGAATACATGGCGGGGGCCACCACGATGGGGATCGTGCGGGGCGATCAACCTCTCGTGGGCACCGACCGGGACCGGGTCGCCTTCGCGCAACTGGCGACGATCGCCCGCGACGAGGACGTGGATTGTGTGAACTGCAGCGGTGCTAACCTTGGGGCCCAATTGGCATGTGCCTCGACAGCGGGCGCGACGCAAGACGCACCGGAGGTGATTGTCGTGGTGGGGGGCTCGGGTGAACCGCAGGTGTGCGGTCGATCCCTGATCTACGACGGGAAGACCATCGAGGTGTACCGATGAGTCCTCGCCGTTCTGTGCAGATCCCCGCTGCGATGTGGGGGCTGGTCATCGCCGGCGCTGCGGTGGCCACCTACCTCGTCGGCGTCTTCTCGGCCGCCGTCCTGGGCCTGATCGGAATCGACCAGGGCTTCAGCCGGATCCTGGTCTGGGCCTCGGGGGCGCCACTGCTGCTCGGACTGGGGCTGATCGCACTCGATGCGATCATTCTGGCTCCGCGCCGCCGCGGACGCCGGGAAATCTTCGATGAGCCGGTGTCCGGCCTCGAGATGACGGTCGTGCTCACGGCCTACAACGACGAGGCCAGCATCGGGGAGGCGGTCGACGACTTCCTGGACCACCCGCTGGCCAAGCGTGTGCTCGTCATCGACAACAACAGTTCGGATGCCACCGCCGAGGTGGCACGCGCGCACGGGGCCATCGTCCACACCGAGATGAAGCCCGGCTACGGCCAGTGCGTGCACCGTGCCCTCACGGAGGCCAGCGCCTACACCGACACCGAACTCGTCGCGTTGTGCGAGGGTGACATGACGTTCCGGGCGGCCGACCTGGACAAACTGGCCGCGTACTCGGCGCACGCGCACATCGTCAACGGCACCCGCATCGTGGAGCAACTGCGGGCTCCGGAGACCCAACTGACCACCTTCATGTTCTACGGGAACTTCGCGGTGGGGAAACTGCTGGAGTTCAAGCATCTGGGGCGTGGGACGATCTCGGATGTCGGCACCACGTTCAAGGTGTGCCGCAGTGAGTTCCTGCGTGACCATCTGGACATCTTCGACCCACGGGTGAACCTGGAGTTCAACGCACATTTCCTCGACACCGTGATGGAGTACCAGTTCCGCCTGGTCGAGGTGCCCATCACGTTCTACCCGCGAGTCGGGGTCTCCAAGGGGGGAAACACCTCCAACTCCCGTGCCGCCAAGGTCGGCCTGCGGATGATGCTGGGCATTCTCTTCGGATGGCGCTGGCTGAAGGATCGGAGGGCCTATGACCAGTCATGAGGACGCGGAGGCGTATTTCGCCACGCGGCTGACGTATGACAAGAAGCGCGACGTTCTCTGGCAGACCCTCACACGGGAGTTCTTCAGCCAGTACATCGATCCGGGTGACACGGTCGTCGAACTCGGTGCCGGCTGGTGCGACTTCATCAACAACGTCGACGCCAAGCGCAGGATCGCGGTCGACCTGTGGCCTGGCATCAGCGAGCGGGTGGGGCCCGGCGTGGAGGCGATGGTCTCGTCGGCCACCGACCTCTCCGGGATCGAGACCAACACGGTCAACGTGGTCTTCGCCTCCAACCTGCTCGAGCACCTGACCCACGAACAGATCGACGAGTTGCTCGATCACGCCCGCCGCATCCTGGTACCCGGCGGACGCCTCATCCTGGTCCAGCCCAACTACCGGTTGTGCGCAAAGAACTACTTCGATGACTTCACGCACGTGTCGGTGTGGTCCGACATCGGCATGAGCACCTTCTTGGAGTCCCGTGGGTGGCAGCTCGAGCAGGTGCAGGGCCGCTTCCTCCCGCTGACCGTGAAGTCCCGCCTGCCCGTCAGTTCGAAGTTGATCTCCGCCTACCTGCGCTCACCGATCAAACCCCTGGCCGGACAGATGCTGCTCATCGCGAAGGCGTAGGGCCTTTGCCCACGATCGACGTACTGCTGCCCAGCCCGCTGCGGGGCTCGGGCGGTCACCGCACGATCGTGGCGAACGCCGAGGCGCTGGCCGCGGCCGGGTCTCGGGTGCGCCTGCACGTGCAGCGCCAGCGACGGCAGCGTGATCCCGTGTCGAAGACGAGAGCGTGGTACCCGGTCCAGTCCTGCGAGGTGCACTCGGGTTGGCCCGATCGGCTGTCCGACTCCGATGCGCTGATGGCGACAGCATGGTTCACCGCGACCCACGCCCTCGGTGTACAGACCGACGCGAAGCGACTGTACTTCGTGCAGGACTACGAGCCGCTCTTCCATCCCGCCGGGGATCTCGCGGTCGCGGCCGCGGCAACCTATTCGGCCGGATTCGTGTCCGTGGTCATCGGCCGGTGGCTCCAGCACAGACTCCTCACCGACCACGCCCAGCACGCGTGGAGCGTGCCGTTCACCGCTGATCTCGACGTGTACGCCCCGGGCAGGCAGTCCCGGGGCCGTCGGGTGGTGGCCGTGTACCAGCCGGACAAGCCGCGACGGTGCCCGGTGCTGATGCTCGCGACGCTGCGCGAACTACTGGGTCGTGGCGTCGAAGTGGTCACGATCGGAGGCACCAAGGACCCCCGACTCGGGGCCGGCCACAAACACCTCGGGATCCTTCCTGTGGCGCAGTTGAGCCGCCTGTACGCGGAATCGGCGGCGGGTCTGTGTCTGAGCGCGTCTAACCCCAGCCGGATCCCCTTCGAGATGATGGCTGCCGGGATGCCCTTCGTGGATCTGCATCTGCCCAACACCGTGTACGACTACCCGGAGCAGGGGTGTGAGCTCGCACATCCAGAACCACAGGCGCTGGCCGACGCGGTCGAACGCGTGATGGCACAACCCGCGCTAGGGGAGTACGGCGCGCACTACATGCGCGATCGCCCCGCCACCGCAGAGGCGGACGCGTTCGTCGCCTTCGTCGAGGACGTTCTGACAGGTGTGGCGCCGGCAGCACCACCGCGGACCCCCGCGTACGCTCGCGAGCCGGCAGGTGAGCCCGGTGCATGGACCCCGCTGACCCCCACCGGATCTCCCGTCACGCGCCTGCTTCGCCGTTGACCTGACCTGCGCATCGCGCAGGGTAGGGTTGAGCCGATCAAGGGAGCTCAGCAAGATGGCAATGCGCGTTCAGGCCGTGACCAGCGGCTCCGCTCGTGCGAGATTCCGCCTGATCTGGTCGTTCGCGCAACGGGACCTGAAAGCGCGTTTCACGGCCACGAGTCTGGGGCTGCTGTGGACCCTGATCGTGCCCCTGGCGACCGTCGTCATCTACAGCGTGGTTTTCAGCGTCATCTTCCGCGCACAGGCGCCGGCGATGGGCAACGGCAAGACGGTCTTCGCCGCGTGGTTCTTCTGTGGTCTGGTGACGTGGAACATCTTCTCCCAGATCTCGCATACCGGCATGGCCTCCATCCTCAACATGGGCGCCATGATGCAGAAGGTCTACATCCCCTCCTACGTACCGGTCATCTCGTCGGGGTTGTCCATCGGCATCGAGCGGCTCCTGGAAGCGGGCGTCATGTTGCTCGTGATGCTGCTGTTCCTGAACATCGGCTGGACGTGGTTGTTGTATCCGTTCGTGGTCGCGACGGTCGCGGTGTTCGCGATGGCCGTGGGCTACATGCTGGCGGTGTCCATCGTGTACCTCCGCGACACCGGCCAGATCTTCGCCATCTTCACGCAGTTGTGGTTCTTCCTGACGCCGATCATGTACCCCCTGGACCTCATCCCGGAGGACTGGCACGGCATCCCACTGCGGGAACTGTTCTACCTCAATCCGATGACCAGTTTTGTGAACATCAGTCGTGATCTGGTCTACTCGCTGCAACTGCCGAGCCTCGGTGCGGTTCTCTACGCCCTTGCCTGGACCGCGGCGGCTCTCGTGGGTGCCAGGGTGGTCTACCTGCGCTGGGGCCAGGACGTGAGCGAGTCCATCTGATGCCCGAGTTCTCGGTGATCATGCCCACCTACAACTTCGCGAGATACCTCGAGGAGGCTGTGGGTTCGGTACTGGCCCAGACAGATCCCGACTGGGAACTGATCGTCGTCGATGACGGGTCCACCGACGACACCTGGGCGGTCCTCTCAGCGATCGACCACCCACAGATCACGGCGATCCGGCACGATCACAACCAAGGCATCTCGGGGGCGTTCAACACGGGGCTCGCCGCGGCCACCGGCACGTGGATATGCAACCTCGACAGCGACGACCGCTACCTGCCGACATTCCTGCAGCGCCAACGCGAGTTCCTGCGGGCCCACCCCGATGTCGACGTCACCGCCACATGGGTCCGGGAGATCGGAGCCGATGGCTCTCCCGTCAGTGGGACCTACGAGGCCTGGTTCAACAGGCACAGGGATCTCAACGATCCCGAGGTCTGGATCTACCAGAACCCGGTGTGCCACAACGCCACCGCAGTGCGCCACAGCCTGCACGAAGAACTCGGCGGGGAGCACCCGCAGATGCGCAGTTCGGTGGACTGGGAGAAGTGGGTACGCATGCTGGCCGCAGGCGCTCGCTTCGGGGTGATCCCGGAGGTGCTGGTCGAGAGCCGGGTGCACGGGGCCAACATGAGCCATGATCCACCAGCCGTCCGGTTCCAGGACTGGGCGATCATGACCCGCGACACCCTCACGGGCTGGTTGCAGCGGATCGGTCGCGACGACCTGGTCGCACGCAACCTGGCCCACTTCCTGCTGGAGCCGAGGATCGCCGACATGGAACTCAGCGAATTGACAGAACTGCTGGGAACCGCCACGGGGTTGCCTCCGGCATCGTTGGCCGGGATTGCCCCCGGACTACGCCTCGCCGCTGTTTCGCAGCGGGATCATTCCGAGGAGATCGCGGCGACCCTGAGCGCCTACGCCGCGCACGT
The DNA here is from genome assembly GCA_020636995.1 of Actinomycetota bacterium. GTDB lineage: Bacteria > Actinomycetota > Actinomycetes > S36-B12 > UBA10799 > JADKAV01. The sequence goes on from JACJWU010000003.1 coordinate 302,996, forward strand.
GCAGTCCTTATTGGCCGACTACTCGGTCCTGGAATCCGAGCTGTCATCGTCGCGAGCCCAGCTTGCCGAGACCAGGTCGCAACTCGCAACCGTTCTCGATTCCCGGTCCTACCGCTGGGGTCAGAAGCTGCGCCGCGTCCTGCCCTGACGGTGGCAGAGCACCCACCTGCTGCGCGATACAGTCGGAGCAACGTTTCCGGAGGGTACAGATGCAGCGACGAGGCTCACAGTCGGGAATGGCCCGGCCGCGCATCGCGGAGGCCCGTTGATGGAGAACGCCGTGGAGGCCGTCGGCCTGTCCAAACGCTTCCGTGTCCATCGGGAACGGCGCACGCTGCTCAAGGAACGCCTCATCCGTGGCCGGTCCAGCACCGAGGCGCAGTACTTCTGGGCATTGAAGGACGCCACGTTCTCGGTACCCCGCGGCTCGTCACTCGGACTGATCGGTCACAACGGGTCCGGCAAGTCCACAGCTCTTAAGGTGATGACCGGGATCTACCGTCCGACCGAGGGTCACGTCACCGTCAACGGCTCGGTATCGGCCCTGCTCGAGGTGGGCGCCGGCTTCCATCCCGAACTGACCGGTCGGGAGAACATCCGTCTCAACGCCACGATCCTCGGATTCACTACGAAACAGATCAACGGACTGATGGACCAGATCATCGAGTTCGCGGACATCGGCGACTTCATCGACAGCCCGGTGAAGCACTACTCCAGTGGGATGTACGTCCGGCTCGGGTTCGCCGTGGCGGTGATGGTGCGCCCGGAGATCCTGATCGTGGACGAAGTGATCGCGGTGGGCGACGAAGAGTTCCAGCGCAAGTGTTTCGACTACCTGCACGGACTACGCAAACACGGCACCAGCATGATCATCGTCTCTCACGGACTCAGCAACATCACCGACCTGTGCGACGAGGCGATCTGGCTCGAACACGGCCACATGCGCGACATCGGGCCCTCGGCAGATGTGACCCGGGCCTATCTCGACGACGTCAACGCCCGGGAGATCGCGCGCGCGGTGAACACGCAGCCCGTCAGCGACGACACTCCGCTCGAGGCCGCCCGACGCGGTTCGGGGGAGATCCGGTTCCGCGGCCTCGAGCCGTTCACCGACGGTGACCAGAGTGCCGGCGTGATCATCAGTGGCAATGCCGCGAGGTTGCGCGTCCACTACGAGGCCCGCGAGCCGGTGTCCGACGCGATCGTCGAGATGACCTTCAACGACACCCAACAGATCCCCGTGCTCACCCTGACTACCCAGACGATGGGGCCCCTGTCGATCCCCGCCGGCCGAGGCCACCTCGACTTCGTCACCGACGCGTTCCTGCTGCTCAGCGGCTCGTACGACGTCAACGTGACGATCACCGCCGAGGGTCGCACACTCGACGCGGTGCCGGAGGCCGCGGAGGTGATCGTCCGAGCCCAGGGCATCGAGTCCGGAGGCACCTACCTGCAGCACGGGCGCTGGGAACTCGGCGACGGATAGGGTGCGATCGTGGCCCTGTTCAGCATCCTCCTGCCCTGCCACAATTACGGGCAATACGTGGCCGAGGCCATCGAATCGGTGCTCGGCCAGACGTGGCCGGACCTCGAACTGATCGTCATCGACGACGCCTCGACGGACGACAGTTGGTCGATCATCGAGGGGTTCGACGATCCACGGGTGACTGCGGTGCGAGCCGAACGCAACCGCGGTCTCGGGGCGACCCTCAACGTGGCTCTGGCCATGAGCACAGGCGATGTCGTGGGTGTGCTGAACGCCGACGATCGCTATCCCCCGCACGCGTTGCAGCGTTACCACGACGCGTTCACGGATCACCCCGACGTCGGCGTGATCGGTAGTTACGTCCGGACCATCGATGCGTTGGGCAACCAGTCGTCCCAGATGCAGACGGAGAACTTCTACAACACCCAACGCGACCTGGCCGATCCCGCGCAGTGGGTGTTCCAGAATCCGCTGGCCGGTGGCGCCCTCATCCGACGCAGCGTCCTGGATTCGGTGGGAGGCTTCGGGGAGGACTGCGACCCCATCGTGGACTGGGACCTGTGGGCTCGTTGCCTGGCCGCCGGCATCCCCATGGTGGTCGTGCCCGAGGTGCTCTACGAGTGGCGGATGCACGGCCACAACATCACAGGCTCCGACCCTTCCTGGACCCTGCGCTGCTACGCGTCGCTGTGCAACAGGACCTTCCACCCCTACCTGCGGGATGCCGGACGCCAGGACCTCATCGAGCGCAACCTCGCGATCTTCCTGACCCACGACGTCATGGCCGATCAGGATGACGCATTCCGGGCAGATGTGGTCGCGAACCTCGTCACAGCGCAGGATGAACCGGCGTTCGTCGCTGCGCTGGGCGTGATCGCCACGGAGATCAAGCAACTGCGTAGCGATGCGGTCGCCCTGCGGCGGACAGAAGCCGACCTTCGATGGTGGCGCGACGCGGCAGCAGACCTCGAGGCGGAGATGGCCGAGCGCAATCGCGAGGTTCACGCGGCATGGGATCGACTCCGGGCGATGGAGGCCGAACACCGGGAGGCGGAAGAGACCCTGGCGAGGATCCGGAACCACCCCGCCTACCGGGCCGTGCGAAAGGCGCGCAACTCGGTGCGGCGCTCGCAGTGACCCCGGGTCAGCGCTGCTCGTACAACGTCCGAGAGCCAAGGATGCGGGCGAACAGCTGAGGCCGATCGATTCGACGCTGCTTGGCGATGGCCGTCAACAGTCGGAGGAACTCCAGTCCTGCGGCGTCCCAGTCCTGCCACCCCTGTGCGGTGACGACGGCCCCCGCCCGTAGACGCTCCAGCAGATCCCGATCCTCGACGAGGCGGGCGATGGCCGCAGCCGCCGCCGCCGGGTCGTCGGTGGGCACCACCAGTCCGTTGACGCCGTCCCGGACGTACTCGTCGTGGCCGGTCACGTCGTTGGTGACGACCGTGCCGCCGCAGTGGAACATCTCCAGTGGCGGACCGTACATCCCCTCCACCTGGCTGAGTTTGAGCAGCACGTCACAGGACCGGTAGACCTCAGCGGTCCGATCGGCCGGGATGCGGGAGATCACCTTGGTGACCCCGTTCATGCGGTCGACCTGTGAGGGTGTGAGCAGCCAGACCTCGGAGGCGCCGCCGTCGAGTGCTGCCTGGACAGCCGTCTCGATTCCCTTCATCGCGGCCATACTTCCCTCGACCAGCACGCGCAGGCCCGCTTCCGGCCGGGGTTGCAGCACAGGACCGGCCGTGCCGTACCGGGACTTGTCGATCCCGTTGCGGCACAGGAACGAGATCATCCCGTGCTGGAAGCCCAGATACATCTGCAGCCACGTGGCGATGGTGATCGCCGGCAGCCCCATCGTGTAGGTCAATTCGGCCAGACCTGCCGACTCCCGGTCCGGCCCGACGGCGTAGAAGCGCGACTCCGCGCTCTGCACGAAGTACACCGCGTGCTGGAAACGCACCCGGGGAAGTTCGTAGACGGTCGGCCACCACGTGGCGATCGCGATGTCGAAGTCCCGGTCGGCGATCTGGTCGAACGTTGCGAACTCCAATTGACGCAGCGCCGGATGCCAGTCCGGAGCAGCATGGTCCAGCGGGAACATGGGCACGATGACGACCTCGCAGCCTGCCTGCTGCGCGCGGACCGCGTGCTCGAAGATGACGTAGGTTCCGCCGCTGATGTCCGCGGATCCGATGAGGAAGACGATCCGCAGGTTCTCGGCGGTGCTCAGGTCGGGGCTGTAGCGGGAGTAGAAGTCGTAGAGCCACGGGTTGAAAGTCATCGCATCCTCGCCAACGCCACCAGCGAATCGACCGGAGCCCACGCGCGATACCCCTCGGGCCAGCCACTGGCCCTCATGCCCTCGCCGACCAACGTCGCCAGGTCGCCGTCCAGCCAGTCGGGCCCGGGGACCACCTTGCCGAAGGTGGTCGAGTTCAGCGCGCCGAAGGAGTCGTCGTGGTCGGAGTCGAACCAGATGTCGGCCAGTCCGTGCGTGGGGGAACACCACAAGTCCTTGGTCCACGCAGCGATCTCGGGTCGCAGCACCTGCGTGGTCAGACCGAAACCGCTCATCCAGGTCGCGACGATGTCGGCGACCTCCAGGGTCCCCGACTGGAAAGCGGCGATTCCGGGGCTGACGTGGCCGGACTCCTTCTCGCTCACCGGCATCACGGTGCCGTCGACGGTCTCGAAGCCGATCGTTGAGGGTACGTCCGGGGTCCACGGCCGCTCCAGCACCGCCGGTGGGTCGGCGTACTCGAACTCCTCCCCGATACTGCCGTCGAACGCCACGCCGATCTTGCGGCTGTTCGGCGGTTGGGCGTTCAGGAACGGGAACAGCCCGAGGTATACCCCCACCGAGGAGCGGATGCCGAGCGCGCGCACGAGGTTGTCCTGGATCGTGCCACGCCAACCGATGTCGCACACGATGAACGGAGTGCCAATTGTCGTGCGCGACTCGACGTAGCGCCGAAGCGCATCTCGGGCGGTCGCCACATGTGCGGAGAGCTTCTCCTCGACCTGCGGATCAGCCAGGAAGGCCTCCACCCGTGGATCCCGGCGGGCATCGGTCAACACCTCGTCCGCGACCAGACCCGCCGCAGCGATCTGCTCGTCGAAGTCCAGGGGGTCGACGCCGATGCTCACCAACATCGCAGTGACCGACTGGCGGGCGTACATCGACCACATCCGTTGCAGCGAGAAGCGGTAGGGCGCCTGCAGGGACGCCCCGAACGTTGCCCGCCGGCTCAACGCAAGGTGGATCGGCACGACGGCAGGCACGCCCGGGGGTCGCAGGATCGGCTCGACGATCTCGTGGACCTGGGCCAGGAACAGGCCCTCCCGGCTGACGTAGTGGATTCGGTCGGCACCGCTGCGGTACGCCTCCTCCAGCCCTCGCGCCACCAGTGCGACGGCGACCGGAGCTGCGTGTCGCCCCGCCGTGCGATGGGGGTCGTCCGAGGGATTCTCGGCGTCATGACCATCCAGCAGGGAGCGCAACTGCGCGGTGCAGGACGGCAGATCGTCCCGGCCGAACTCGCCGGGTCCCGGGAAGCGGTCCACGCGCTGCACGTGGATCGCATGGCCCCCAGCAGCCACCTGGACGTCGACATCGGAGTGCACGTTGTCCCCGATGTGCAGGTGGTCCTGAGGGGTTACCCCGAAGTCCCTACGGATGAGGTCGAGCAGTGCGCCCCCGAGCCGCTTCGACGCCCGGCGTTGCACGGAGACGTAGACCGGGACCTCTGCGAACGACGGTGCCACCCCGCGGACCACATCCGCCAAGTCGTCCTCGCGCATGTAGAAATCGCTGGCGATGACCCGGTGCGGGTGGTCGAGTGCGGCGATGTCGTCGCGAGCTCGGCTGAGGGCCACCTCATCGGCGATCTCGGCAGCCACGAGTTGCGCGACCACTTCGTCGGCAACGCCCAGTTCAGCGGCCGTGACACGCAGGACGTCGGTGAGTTCGTACTCCTGCATCGGGTCATCGGCGGCCAGTTGCGCCTCGACACCCACCCGGACCGCCATCGCCTCGAAGACATCCTCTAGCTTCGCCCCGGGCTGCAACACCATCCTGCGCGCCGTGGCCAGCTTCGCCGCATCAGCGGGGCGATCCCGCACGACGAGGGTGTCCCACACGTCGATCGAGAGCAACCGCGGGCTCACCACCGACACGAGCTCGGCCACGCCGGCGGTCTTCACCACGCCGTCCGGGCCGTGCAGGGTCGCGTCCCCCCACTGCAGTTCGGGCGGGAGCTGAGCCGGCGCAGGGGTGATGACATCCAGATGCTTCGCGTTGATCGCGGCACCCCGACGGATCCCGGTTTCGATGTAGTCCTGTACGGGCCGACCCGCCCAAGCCTCGTCGTAGTCGGCCAACAGCCCTCGCAGTCGGCGGCCTTTCAGGATCCTGAGATCATCGGCGATCCGACTGCGTGCCTGGCTTTGGTCCGCAGTGGCGCTGGGCTGCCGCTTGCGCGGCATGCGCTTGCGGATCGACACCGGGATGCTGCGCCGCAAAGCGTTCACCTGGGCTTTGGGAGACACCTCCAGGGGCAGTAGTCGTGCCACCTCGTCACGGGCGGCGAGCAGTTGCTCCTCCAGCAGCTCGATGCGTTGCTCCTGACCCTTGATCGCGTCTTCGAGATCGTGCACACGACCACGCAGGTAGTCGCGCTCGTCGTCGGCCGCAGTCAACGCATACCCCGCGGACCAGCGCACCACGGCATCCGACAGCAGCCAGGACTGGTCCCCGCCGGCGAAGACCGTCAATCCGTTCGACAACTCGACATGCGGGCTATCGGCGCCCGGGGGACTCTGGGCGACGATCATCAACCCTCCCTCGTCCATCAACGAGGGGTCCGGGACACGCGCCTGCGCCACGACGAGGTCGGCAGGCTGATCCGGGTCGGCCGCACGCACGTCGGCCAGACTTCGCAGGAGATCGAAGGCTTGTCCTCCGGTGAGATCGTGCACGGTCTCCGGGACGGCGACAGCGAAAAGGTCGCTGAAGAAGCGCCGGTGCGTGAACCAGTCCACGCCTGCATCGGGCACCGGGACCGGCCCCCCTGGAGGTCGCCACATGGCTGCCACCCTACCTACTGTCCCGAGGCGGCCCTGACCTCCCGCAAGGCGGACTGCGGTATTCGGCCGGTCCGGCGTCGCCATGCGGCCTTGACTCCGGCTCGCATCGCGGCCCGCTGCTCGGGGGCCTTGGCGGCCAGCAGACTGGCCATCACCAGGCGCCGGGCCGACACCAACGCCCAGCGTGGATGCCGTCGTCCGTGTCGTCGCAACAGCAGCAATCCGTTCCGGGTGATGTAGTAGCGGCGGAACGGCGCGTGCCCGCTGGCCCACACCTGGTGGCCGAACACCGTGACGAAATGCCCCTCCCCCAACGCATGATCGAACTCCACCGGCGCCACGCAGATGTCGAAACCCGCATCTGCCAACCGCAGGCAGGCGTCGGTGTCGACGCCGTCGATGACCAGGGACTCGTCGAACCCTCCGATACCCGCGAGTGCCTCGACGCTGAACAGGGTGCCCGACTGGATCGATTCGGCCACCACCATGACGCCGTCGTGCCAGGCACCGCGATGTGTCAGACCCGAGAACTCGGCCGCACCCATCGCGGCCGGGGAGAGCCCCTGCTGCTGGGCCCGGGTCCAGGCAGCCAGCAGTTGCGCGACGTAGTCGTCGGGGAACTGCGAGTCCTGGTCCACGGTCAGCACGTGCGTCGCGCCGCGTTCGGCCGCGGCTCTGATCCCAGCGTTCAGAGCGGCGGCGATACCGAGGTTGTGTTCCTGCCGGATCACGTGCACCCCTGAGAAGCGCACCGGCACGGCGGAGCCGTCGTCGACGGCGACGACCTCAGCCACCTGCCGAGCCAGTGCCTGAAGCGCGTCCTGGGTCTGTGGCGGCGGGTCCAGGACGGTGGCAACCGCGGCGATACGGATCAAGTGCGGGCCTCGTTGAGCAGGCCCAGCAGATATCGCCCGTAGCCGCTCTTCAGCATCGGCTCGGCCAGGGTCTGCAGTTGCGTGTCGTCGATCCAGCCGTTGCGCCACGCGTACTCCTCCAGGCACGCGACCTTGGTTCCCTGTCGCTCCTCCAGCACCCGCACGTAGGCGCCGGCGTCGGCCAACGAGTCGAACGACCCGGTGTCCAACCACGCGGTTCCGCGCGGCAGCACGGTCACGGACAGACGTCCCTCCCGCAGGTAGTGCTCGTTCACCGACGTGATCTCGAGCTCGCCCCGATCGCTTGGCGTGATCGACTTCGCAACCTCGACCACATCGGCGCCGTAGAAGTAGAGACCCGGAACGGCGTAGTTGCTGCGCGGCGCGGCCGGTTTCTCCGCCAACGAGATCGCGTTGCCGTCGCCATCGAACTCGACGACTCCGTAGTCGGAAGGATTGGCCACACGGTAGGCGAAGATGTGTCCGCCGGTCACTGCGGTGAGATCCTGCAGGCGACTGCCCAGTCCCGGTCCGTGGAATATGTTGTCGCCCAGCACCAGGGCGGCCGCCTGGCCGGCCAGGAACTCCTCCCCGAGGATGAAGGCCTGTGCCAGGCCGTCGGGCGAGGGCTGTACCACGTAGGAGAACGACACCCCCATCTCCGAACCGTCACCGAGTAGTCGCTGGAATCCCGCCTGATCCTCCGGGGTGGTGATGATGAGGATCTCGCGCAATCCGGCAGCCATGAGGGTGCTGATGGGGTAGTGGATCATCGGTTTGTCGTACACCGGCAGCAACTGCTTGCTGACCCCGCGTGTGATGGGCCACAGCCGTGAGCCGGTGCCCCCTGCCAGCACGATCCCCTTCATATCCGATGATTCTAGGTGGCAGTGCATTCATAGACAGCACCTGCCGCAACGTTCCACGGGAGGACACACGTGCGGATCCTGGTCACCGGCGCAGCCGGTTTCATCGGCTCAAACTTCGTGCGACGCATGCTCACGGGTGCATATCCGGGACACGACGAGACCTCCGTGACCGTCCTCGACAAGCTCACGTACGCCGGCGTGCGTGCCAACCTCGACCAGGTGGCGCAGAGCCCCCGCTACACCTTCGTCGAGGGTGACATCTGCGACGGTGACCTGCTGGCCGACCTGGTACCCGGTCATGACGCGATCGTGCACTTCGCCGCCGAGTCCCACGTGGACCGCTCGATCACTGGCGCCTCCGACTTCGTACTCACCAACGTCCTGGGCACGCAGAAACTCCTGCAGGCTGCCCTCGACGCCGGAATCGGTCGCTTCGTGCACGTCTCGACGGACGAGGTGTACGGATCGATCGACGTCGGCTCCTGGCCCGAGGATCAGCCGCTGGCGCCCAACTCCCCCTACTCGGCCTCCAAGGCCAGCTCGGACCTGTTGGCCCGCTCCTACTTCCGCACGTTCGGTCTCGATGTCGTGATCACGCGTTGCTCCAACAACTACGGGCCCTACCAGTTCCCTGAGAAGGTCATCCCGCTGTTCGTCACCAACCTCATGGACGGCCTGCGCGTGCCGTTGTACGGCGATGGTCAGAATGTGCGGGACTGGCTGCACGTCGACGACCACTGCCGTGGGATCGCGTTGGTGCTCGACGGCGGGCGCGCCGGTGAGATCTACAACATCGGCGGCGGCACGGAACTGACGAACAAGGAACTCACCTACAAACTGTTGGCGGCCATGGGGGCCGGCGAGGACATGATCGAGCCTGTGGCGGACCGCAAGGGTCACGACCGCAGGTACTCGGTGGACATCTCCAAGATCTCGGCAGAACTCGGATACCACCCAGAGGTCGACTTCGAGGCGGGATTGGCCGACACCATCGCCTGGTACCGCGGCAATGAGGTCTGGTGGCGGCCGCTGAAGGAGGGCGCATGAGCCGCTGGCTGGTCATCGGCGCGGCGGGGCAACTCGGCACCGACCTCATGGCCGTGCTGGGGAAGGATGCGGTGGGCATCGACATGCCGCAGATCGACATCACCGATCCGGCATCGGTCGCGGCCGCGGTCGCAGAGCATCAGCCCGACATCGTCGTGAACTGCGCCGCCTACACCGCCGTCGACGACGCGGAGAACCACGAGGAACTGGCCCTGGCGGTGAACGGGCTCGGGCCGTCGAACATCGTGGCGGCCGCCCAGAACGCCCGGTTCGTCCAGGTGTCCACCGACTATGTCTTCGACGGCACGGCCACGGCCCCGTACCCCGAAGACGCTGCGACCCGGCCACGGTCCGCCTACGGGCGCACGAAGGCCGCCGGCGAGACCGCTGCGCTGCAACACCCCGACGCCTTCGTGGTGCGAACCGCCTGGCTGTACGGCGCCGGCGGGAAGAACTTCGTGAAGACGATGCTGGAACTCGAACGCACCCGTGAGACCGTCAGCGTCGTCGACGATCAGGTCGGACAGCCCACCTGGAGCGCCGACCTCGCGCGCCAGATCGTCGCCCTCGCGCAGTCCGACGCCCCGCCCGGCGTCTACCACGGCACGAATGCGGGTCAGACCTCCTGGTTCGGCTTCACGCGCCGGATCTTCGAACTCATCGGTGCGGACGCCGAGCGAGTCCTGCCGACGACCACGGATGCCTTCCCCCGACCCGCGCCCCGCCCGGAGTACAGCGTGCTGGGCCACGAGAAATGGCATCGGGTGGGGCTTCCTGCGATGCGGCCGTGGGACGAGGCGCTGACCGAGGCGCTGCCGTCCATCGTGGCGAGTCTGTAGGCGTCAGCCCAGCGACGCCCGGAACTGCCGGCATTGCTCGTAGTCGGGCAGCAGTCCGGCGGCGCGGGCCGCTGTCAGCCCAGGGGCACCGGCGTCCTTGGCCGAAAGGCTCGCGCGCGCACGGGCGATCCCCCACTCGATCCCGAGCTCCGGGTCGAAGGGGTGGATCTCGTGCTCTGCCGACGGGTTGTAGGTGGTGCTGCACAGGTAGACCACCGTGGAGTTGTCCTCGAGCGCGACGAAGCCGTGTCCCAGCCCCTCCGAGAGGTAGACGGCCGCCCGGTCCTCGGTGTTCAACGGCACGGCCTCCCATCGCCCGAAGGTCGGTGATCCGACTCGGACGTCCACCACGACGTCCAGCACGCTGCCCGCCACGCAGGTCACGTACTTGGCCTGCCCGGGTGGCACATCTGCGAAATGGATCCCTCGCACCGTGCCGGCCGCGGACACCGAGCAGTTCGCCTGCGCCAGTGTCAGATCGTTGCCCGCCGCCTCCCGGAACACCGGGGCCTTGAACCACTCGAGGAACATCCCCCGGTCATCGCCGAACACCTGTGGTGTCACAACGAACGCACCCTCGATGTCCAGCTGCCGGATCCGCATACGCCGAACCTACCGCCGGCGGGCTACGGTGAACCGGTGAGGGCGCAGATCGTGATGGCCACGCACAACCCTCGCACCGACCTCTTCGAGCGCCAGATCGCCTCCCTGCGCGCGCAGACCGTCGAGGACTGGCAGTGCCTGGTCTTCGACGACTCCTCGACCGACCGTGACGAGGTCCAGCGACGGCTCACAGATCCGCGGTTCGTGTTCCTGCCCGCCACCGACCACCTCGGGGCATACCGTGCCTTCGAACACCTGCTGACCCTCGGTGACGACCTCCCCACATTCCTCTGCGACCAGGACGACACCTGGCACCCGGCGAAACTCGAGCGGATGCTCTCGGCACCTGCTTCGCAGGCCACCTTCTGCGCCATGCGGGTGGTGGACCCGGCAGGGCAGCCGATCAGGCAGCGCTACTTGCCGCGGCCGCCATCGGCCGAGACGCTGACACCGGCCGGGTTGTTACTGATGAACGTGGTGTCCGGCGCCGCGATGATGGTCAGCCCGCAGGTGGTGCGGGCGGCGCTGCCGTTCCCCGCTCCCGACCTGCGGGGCTGGCACGACCAGTGGCTGGCCGCAGTGGCCGCCCGGCTGGGCACAGTGAGTTACCTGCATGAGGCGCTGACCGACTACACGCGGCATGAGTCCCAGGTGACCGGCGACGGGCTGCGGCAGATCGACCGGCAGCGCCTTCGGTCATACACACACAGCCTCCGTGGCCGGGGTCTTCGACACGATCTGTCCTCACGCGCCGGCTGGGTGCGGGCCGCGGCCCAGCGACTGCTGGAGATCCCGGGGCCTGAGGATCCCGACCTCGAGGCGCTGGCCCGTGGACACTGGGCGGGCCTGCTGAGCGCCAGCCTGCGCCGCGGTGACGTACCCGTCGCCCGGGCGGCTCTGCTGGCTGCGGGGAACATCACGCGGCGATGGCGCTAACCTGACAGCGATGGCACTGGACACCGCACCCCAGGGAACCGCCCGCAAAGAGGTCGGCGGCTTCCTCGTTGTCGGCATCCTGGCCGTCATCGTGGACTTCGGGTTGTTCAACGCTCTGCTCTGGGCCGGCTGGGAGGTGTGGGCGGCCAACGCCGTGGCGTTGTTCCTGTCGATGACGTTCGCGTTCGTGGGCAACTACAAGTGGACCTTCGCCCATCGGGAGATCAAGTCACTGCTGCACGCCTACTCGGCGTTCGCCGGCATCAACCTCCTGGCGGTCGCCTTCATCGAGGCGGTGGTCGTGGCCGCGGACATCATCTGGGAGCCGAACACCCTCATGCTGAACCTCATCAAGGTCGGGGCAACCGGTGTCGCGACGATCGCCCGGTTCTTCGCGTACAAGAAGTGGGTGTTCTTCTAGGCCTTGACCGTCAGGCACCCAAACCCACCCCGTCTCCCGACTGGGTGCCCAGACGACAACCCAGTTGACCGTCAGACACCCAAACCCACCGGCCCAACCGACTGGGTGCCCAGACGACAACCCAATTGACCGTCAGACACCCAAACCCACCGGCCCAACCGACTGGGTGCCCAGACGACAACCCGCCTAGGAACGCGCGCCCAATCCTCGCTTGAGGACCCCCAGAACCCCCTGCTTCACGCCTGACCGGTGGTGGCTCGGCCCTTGCAGGCCGACCTCATCGCGGTGCGCCACGAACCAGTCGTAGGCCTCACAGATCATGTCCGCGTTCGAGAACCGCGAATGCCACCCCAGATCACGTTCGGCGGCGCTGGTGTCGAACCACAGTTCCTTGGCGTACATCAGCCAGTGGTAGTCCGCGAACGGCGCCAGCCCCGAGCGCGAGACCACCTTCATCGCCGGCGCCGCCAAGCGGCTGGATACTGACCGCACCCCGGCGCCGGTCCCGGCGTGGTCGCACAGCGCCTGCAAGGTCTCGCGCATGGTGCCGAACTCCTGCGCGCCGATGTTGTACGTCGCCGGCCCGGGCCGTTGCCCCGCCCGCACACAGGCGTCGGCGAGGTCCGCGGCGTGCACGAACTGGTATCGGTTGTGTCCGCCGTCGAAGACCAGCACATCCACCCCGTCGGCGACCCAGTCGAACAGGATCGCGAAGATCCCCAAACGTCCGTGTCCGACGATGGTGCGGGGCCGGATGATCGTGACGTCCAGCCCACGGGTGACCGCAGCGCCGCACAACAGCTCCCCGTCCAGCTTGGCCCGGCCGTAGGGCTCGAGCGGGCGCGGCGGTGTCTGCTCGGTCACCGGGTTCGACTCCGGTACCCCGAACACGGCCGACGACGACGTGTACACCACCTTGCCCACACCGGCGTGCTCGGCCGCCCACAGCATCGCGGCGGTGCCCTCACGGTTCACCGAGTCGAACAGGTCGGGATCGCGGGCCAGCGGAACCTGGGCGACGTTGTGGAAGACAACGTCCGCGCCCTCGAAGACGTCCCGGACTCCGATCCGATCCCGGATGTCGCAGCCTTCGAAGTGCACCCCGGGCAGCTCGACCGGGCTGATGTCGAGATTGACGACCTCGTGCCCGCCGGCCACCAGAGCCGCACACAGCACGTTGCCGAAGTAGCCCGAGCCCCCCGTCACCACGGCCCGCATCAGACGTCCTGCCCGTTGTCGAGTCCCCACCGGTAACTGCGCCGCATACCTGCCACAAGATCGGTGGCGGGCTCGAAGCCCAGGTCCCGGACGGCGCCGTCCACCCGGCAGGCGATGGTCTTGTCCAGTTCTCCGGCGACGTGGATCTCCTGCTGGTACCGGCCCAGACGCTGCAGGGTGGCATCCACTCGATAGGCCAGTGGGCCCACGATCGCCGGCAACCGCATCGCGCCGTCCGTGACCGCCAGCCCCTCCAGCCGAGCCGCCTGTCTGACGGCATCCAGGATCTCGGTCATCGTGTACGGCTGTGCGTCCGCGATCCAGTACGGGCGCACCCCGCTGGTATCCGCCTCCAACGCCAGCCACGCGGCCGTGGCCAGACGGTCCACGTCGACCATGGATCGCCGGTTCCCGCCGCCGCCGATCAGCGGGAAGCGGCCGGACCGCACGGTCTTGAGGAAACGCGCTTGGCGTTCCGGCTGGAACCTCCCGTAGAACCACGGTGGCCGCAGGACGACCCCCGGGACCCCGGCGGCCTCCAGCGCGCTCGTCACCTCGATCTCGCCGCGCATCTTCGAAGCGCCGTACTCCAGATACGGGTGGTACGGCTCGTGGTCGCGGAACGCCTCCTCAGCCGTGGGGTTGGTCCCCACGACCGAGTTGCTCGAGATGTGCACGAAACGCCGCAGACCGTGCCGCAGGGCCTGCTGCACGACCAGTCGACTGCCCACGGCGTTGACCCGGTCGAACTGCGCCACTGCCGCTGGATGGATGACACCGGCGGCGTGGACGACCTCACACGAGGCGAGCCCTTCGAAGAGGTCGGCCACATCCTGCTCGCTACTGACGTCACCCACATACACCCGAGCCCCCGGCAACCGTGCGGTCACCGCGCGCACATCGCTCGGGGAATGCACCAGCGCCCGGACGTCGGCGGCGTCGCGCTGAGCCAGCAATTCCAGGAAAGCGCTGCCGAACCAGCCGGCGGCGCCCGTGACCACGAGTGTCATGCGAACTCCCTGGCAGCCGGGTGCACACCGCGCTGGGTGAGGAAGTGTTCGGCGTTGCGAATGGCCAGGGCCATGACCGTCCCCTGCGGATTGATGCCCGGAGCGCCGTTGACGATCGAGGCGTCGTTGACGATCACGCCCGCGACCTCGTGACTCGCACCGTGACTGTCGACCGCACAGATCTCACGGTCCTCCCCCATCGGCACCGAGGAGCACACGTGCACCGTCATCAGATCCGCCGCCCGCCGCGTCATCCGCGTGACCTCCGCCGGGATCTGCGCATCGCTGCTGATCGGCTGCCCCCCGTGCACGCTCGCAACGACCTGCTCGGAGCCGGCCGCGAGCAGAACCATCAACAGCCTGCCCATGGCCGACTGCAACCTGGCGAAATCGTCGGTGGGCAGCCGGAACGTGACCAGCGGATCCCGCATCCCGCGGACCACCCGGATCCGGCCCCGGCCGGAGCTGCGGATCGCCGCGTAATAGATGCCGGCGTCCGGCCCGAAGTCCAGTACCCGGTCCACTCCCACTGCCGTCGGCAACAGCGCCAGCGCGAGTAGTGGTGCGTCAGTGGCCGATCCACCGATCGTCATGTCGGGGGCGAACTCGCGGACCTGGGTCACGGGGACGTCGCTGGGGTCGCTGCCGATGAGGTCACTGAAGGCCACCGCCTTGACCGTCGGGTGCATCGACAGGGTCCGTCCGACGTTGCGGCGCACCCCACTGCGCAGCAACAGGGCCGCCGACTGCACGGCACCACCGCACACGAACACCACGTCGAAACCGATCCGCTCCACCCGGCCGTCGCTGTGTTCCACCTCCGCAGCCACAGCGCGGCCCCGGTCGATCTCGAGGCGTCGCACCCACGCACCGCTGACGATCTGCGCGCCGCGCTCACGGGCATAGGCCAGGTACGTCAGCGTCATCGACTGCCGTCGGCCGGTCGCGTGGTCGAACCAGCGCGGAACCTCGGTGCTGAACCACCCGAGCCGTTGCGCACCCGAGGCGAGGAACGCCGACGCCGTCGGCACGCGATCCGGGAACGTGCTCACGTTCAGGTTGTGCTCGATGGCGTCGCTGATCGGGCCCATGCCCTCCGAGGTGAGGTCCACCACCGACCACCCCCGGGTCCAACCCTCCAACAGGGCCTGGCTCGGCCGATGGTAGAGACCGGAGTTGATCTCCGTCGAGCCACCGACACAGCGGCCCTCCGCGTAGGTGATCGGCGGGAGGCCGAGGGCCACGAGTTGACCGCGGTTGCGGTACTGGGCACGCATCTGGTCCTGGCTGAACTGTCTGAAGGTCCCCGGACCGACGTCGGGTCCCTCCTCGAGAACCAGTGTCTGCACGCCGGCAGCAGCCAGGGTCGCCGCAGTCGTGGCACCGCCAGCCCCCGATCCCACGACCAGGGCATCGACGTGTCTCACGCTCGCGGCTGCGCCAGTACCCCGGGCGAGTTCGGGGTGCGCGGGGCCGGGATCAGCCGGTCCCGGGTGACGAGGTCGTAGTACGACACCGCGGTGAGACTGTGCACCACGCGGACGTACTCACCCACCCCGGGGAGCAGGTGAGCGCGGCGGCGCACCGGTGCCGGCAGCACCGCGAGCCCGGCATCGAGCACTCGGAACGCCGAGCGCAGCACCGACGGCATGGCATCCAGACGTGCGGCCACGTCGTCGCAGACCGACTCGGTGAGCGGCGTGGACGCGTCGATCGCGCTCAGCCAACCGCGGCTCACGTCTGCACTCACGCCCACCCAGCAGACTCTAGTCGCTGCGCATTCGGTCGGGGGGACGTCCGGGTGGATTCGCCCCCCACTGAACCAACCGTCAGACACCCAACCCCACCGGTCGATCGGACTGGGTGCCCAGACGACAACTCACATGCCCGAAACACACCCAAACCCACCCGTCGATCGGACTGGGTGCCCAGACGACAACTGCGGGGGGCTGCCGGACACGCTGCTTCACCGCCTCTCCCGCCACCACCCACTACCCTGAACGTGGAGGTACACAGTGGGATTGTTGGATCGTTTCGAGCAACGCGTCGACCGCGCGGTCAACGGCGCCTTCGCGAAGGCCTTCAAGTCCGAGTTGCAGCCGGTGGAGATCGCCGCCGCCCTGACCAACGAGATGGACTCCCGCGCTGCTGTCGTCTCGCGAGCCCGCACCGTGGTTCCCAACGTGTACACCGTGATCGTGAGCACACAGGACTATGACCGGCTCAGCGTCTACGACGAGACGCTCGTGGGGGAGTTCGCGGTCATGATCCGCGACTACGCCCAGCAGCAGCAGTACTCCTTCCTCGGCAGCGTGACGGTGGCCCTGCAGCCCTCCGAGGACAGTGCACAAGGCACCGTCGAGATCATCAGTGAAGCCCGGGTCGACCAGGACGTCGCTCCGGCCGCCGGACCGCCGGCCGGGTCGGCGCCCCGCCTGGAGGGCAAACTCGGGACCTTCCAATTGACCCGGGCGGTGACCCGCATCGGCCGCGGCGGCGACGCCGACATCCGCATCGACGATCCCGGCGTCTCCCGCCACCACGCGGAGATCCGGATCGGTTCCGACGTGATCCTGCGAGACCTCGGCTCCACCAACGGCACCTACGTCAACGGCACCCTGATCGCCGAACAACCTCTGCGGGACGGCGCGGTGATCACCATCGGATCGACGAATCTGACGTTCCGGAGCGCGATATGAGTGAACTCGTACTGACACTGCTGCGGTGGGGGATCCTCATCGCGCTGTGGCTGTTCGTGATGTTCACGCTCGGGGCGCTTCGCCGTGATCTCGAGGCCCCGCCCGAGGGGGCGTCGGCCCTGCCCCGTCCGCAACCGCATCCGCAGCCCAAGCGGCAGCCGCGGGTGTCGCGCAAGCGCGCCAGCAACCTCGTGGTGACTAGCGGCCACCTGTCGGGGACTGTGATCCCGCTGGGCTCGGCGCCGATCACGATCGGGCGGGCCCCGGACTCCACCCTGGTCGTCGACGACGAGTACGCGTCGGCCCGGCACGCACGGCTGTTCCCGCATGAGGGGCAATGGGTGGCTGAGGATCTGGGCTCGACCAATGGCACGTGGGTCGGCAAGACCCGGCTGACCGCGCCCACCGTCCTGCAGGTGGGTCAGTCCCTACGCGTGGGTCAGACCGTCCTCGAGTTGCGGAAGTAGCGCCATGCCCTTGGTCTTCCGCTACGCGGCGCGCAGCGACGTGGGACTCGTGCGGCAAGGCAACGAGGACTCGGGGTACGCCTCTGACAACCTGCTGATCGTCGCTGACGGGATGGGCGGACACGTCGCCGGTGAGATGGCCAGTGCGACCGTCACCGCGATCCTCGCCGGTCTGCCCATCGCCGAGAGCGAGGACGTGCTCACCCAGCTCGCGGATGCCGTGGATGAGGCGCAGCTCGAGATGCGGCACATCATCGCCGAACAGCCGGACTTCCAGGGCATGGGAACCACCGTCACCGTCGTCTGCTGGCAGGGCGATCGGGCGTCGCTGGCCCACGTCGGCGACTCCCGCGCATACATGCTGCGCGGCGGCGAGTTGCTGCGTCTCACGAAGGACCACACCTACGTGCAGACCCTGGTGGATGCCGGTCAGATCACGGAGGAGGAGGCGGCGACCCATCGGCGCCGCAACCTGCTGATCCGGGCCATCGACGGGGTGAACACCGTGGAGCCGGACTTGAGCATCCGTGAGGTCCACGCCGGCGATCGGATCATGTTGTGCACCGACGGTTTGTCCGGGGTGTTGCGCGACGATCAGATCCGGGACCTGCTGAGCAGGAGTGACCCGCCCGGTGCGGTGACCGCCCTCGTGGAGGCGGCCATCGAGCGCGGCGCCCCGGACAACGTGACCTGTGTGGTCGCCGATGTCGCCCAGGTCGACGATCCACCGGCGGGCAACCGTCCCGTGGTGGTGGGTGCCGCGGCCGAACCGCGGACCCGTTCGAAGTTGCCGGGGGTGGACTTCCCGCAGGACAGCCAGCCCACGGACGCCCCACCGGAGACGACGTGGGTGCCCGAAGCCGTGCCACCGCGTTCCCGGCGCAGCCGATGGATCGCGGCCGGGGTCGCGGCCTTCGTGATCGTGGGGTTGATCGGTGGGGCGTGGTTGTGGATCGCCGGTCAGTACTACGTGGGCAACCGGGACGGATACGTGGCGGTGTATCAGGGCGTTCCGCAGAACCTGGGCTCGATCCCCCTGTCCAGCGTCGTGGAGACCACCGCCATTCCCAGTGTTCAACTACCGGTCTACGCGCAGGAGCTGGTGAACGCGACGATCGCCGCCGACAGCCGTGACGACGCCAACCGGATCGTGGCGATCCTCGACGAGCAGGCGGCCACCTGCCGCAGCAAACCCAAGACCGAGGGCTGCCCGGGGGCCACCTCGGCTCCGACGCCCACCCCGAGCCCCACGGCGACACCATGAACGCGCGCATCGCCGCCAGCGCTGGCTTGAGTGCTGCACGGTTACCGATCTGCGGCCCCGAAACCCGTAACCGCGCAACACTCAACGGCGCCCCGGCCCGTCGCGCACCACGGAGTGGCTCATGAAACCGCGCCGGCTCGAACTCGGGCTCCTGATCCTGGTGTGGGTGATCGGCAGCGTCTGCTACGCCACCGTCGATCTCGCGACGCTGGGCGAACTGCCGGTCAACTACCTGGCGCTGCTGATCGGCAGCGGCGCTGTGCTGCTGGTCGGGCACATCGTGATCCGCAGGCTCGCACCACATGCCGACCCGGTCCTGTACCCCGTGGCGGCGATGCTCAACATGCTCGGTCTGGTGATGATCCACCGCCTCGACGTGGCCGAACAACTGCGGGCGGAGGTCAACGACGAGAAGGCCCCCAGCCCGGACGCGGTCGCACAGGCCACCTGGGTGCTGGTCGCGCTGGTGCTGTTCACACTCGTGCTGTTCCTGGTGACCGACCACCGGCGCCTGCAGCGGTACACCTACACCTCCCTGGTCGCCGGTGTCGTGCTTCTGCTGCTGCCGTTGGTGCCGATCCTGGGGACGAGCATCAACGGGGCCCGCCTGTGGGTGCGCCTCGGTCCGCTGTCGTTCCAACCCTCGGAACTGGCCAAGATCGCGCTGACGATCTTCTTCGCGGGGTACCTCGTCCGCAAACGTGAGGCGCTGGCGACCGTACGTCGGAAGGTCCTGGGCCTCGGCATACCCCGCGGCCGCGACTTCGGCCCCCTGCTGGTCGCGTGGCTGGTCGCCTTGGGCGTGCTTGCCTTCGAGCGCGACCTGGGCACCGCGTTGATGTTCTTCGGGGTCTTCGTGATCCTGCTGTACGTCGCCACGCAACGCCGCAGCTGGCTCATCATCGGCGCGGGACTGTTCGCGCTGGCCGCGGTGCTGGGCTACCTCGCCTTCGGGCACGTGCAGTTGCGGGTGAAGATCTGGTTGGATCCCTGGACCTACGCCAACGACGAGGGGTACCAACTCGTGCAGGCGTTGTTCGGTCTGGCGAGCGGGGGGCTGTTCGGAACGGGCCTCGGCGAGGGCTACCCGCAGTTCATCCCGTTCGCGAAGACCGACTTCATCGCCGCCGCACTCGGTGAGGAACTCGGCCTGGCCGGGATGCTGGCCATCGTCATGCTCTTCGCGATCCTGGTGGAGCGCGGTCTGCGTACCGGTCTTGCCTGCCGGGATCCGTTCGGCACGCTGCTGGCCGTCGGCCTGTCGAGTGTGTTCGCCCTGCAGGTCGTGGTCACCATCGGTGGGGTCACGCGCCTGATCCCACTCACCGGTCTGACCACGCCGTTCCTGTCCTACGGCGGGTCCGCGCTGGTCTGCAACTGGATGATGATCGCCCTGCTGCTGCGGATCAGTGATCGCAACCGGCGTCCCGCGGTGATCGCCCAGAGCGCGGACGAGGCGATGACCCAGATGATCCGAGTGGGGATCGACCGATGATCCGCGCCATCCGCCGCCTCGGCTGGGTCTTCGGGATCCTGTCGATCCTGCTGTCCATCAACCTGACGTTCCAGCAGTTCATCCTGGCGCCCAAGATCAACGCCCAGCCCGGCAACCAGCGCACCGTGCTCGCGGAGTACGAACGCGAACGAGGCCCGATCCTGGTCGGCACCAAACCGGTGGCCCGCTCAGTGGCCACGCCCAAACAGACCTTCAAGTTCCTGCGGACCTACTCCGACGGGGTCCTCTACGCCCCGGCCACCGGCTTCTACTCCTCGCTGTACGGATCCACCGGATTGGAGCGCACAGAGAACGAGATCCTGTCCGGCAACGACCCCCGCCTGTTCGTCGACCGCATCGAACAACTCGTCGCCGGCCGTGTGCCCGAGGGCGGCGCCGTCCAGACGACCCTGGTGGCCTCGGCGCAGAAGGCCGCCGCATCCGGACTCGGCGACAACATCGGGTCGGTCACGGCGATCGACCCGAAGACCGGCGCGATCCTGGCCCTGGTGCAGTCGCCGAGCTTCGACCCCAACGGCCTGTCCACCCACGACGCAGCGGCCGCGCAGGATTACTACGAGCAACTCGAGGCCGATCCTGACAAGCCGCTGCTCAACCGTCCGCTGGTGCAGACGATCCCGCCGGGATCGACATTCAAACTCGTGACGGCCGCGGCGGCGCTGGAGGCGGGGTACGAACCCGACTCCTCGGTGCCCGGCCCCGCCCTCTACCCGCTGCCCGGATCGACGAAATCCCTGCCCAACTGGTTCCGCGGACCCTGTGGACCCAACGACACCACGACGTTGGCCGAGGCGCTCGCCGTCTCCTGCAACACCGCGTTCGCGTATCTGGGCAACGAACTCGGTGCGGACGCACTGCGCACGCAGTCCAACAAGTTCGGCTTCGAGTCCTCCTTCGACGTCCCCATGACGGCAGCCACCTCTCGCTTCCCCGACGACCCCGACGACGCGCAGACCGCAATGAGCGCGATCGGTCAGTTCGATGTGGCGGCCACGAGCCTGCAGATGGCCATGGTGACCGCGTCGATCGCCAATCAGGGGGTGACCATGTACCCCTACCTGGTGAACCAGGTGCTGGCCCCCGACCTGACCGTGCTGTCCCAGACCCAACCCCGTGAGTTCGAGCGCGCGATGACCGAGCAGAACGCCGGCAAACTCATGGGGATGATGGTCCGCGTGGTCAGTTCGGGCACGGGGTCCAACGCTCGCATCTCCGGGGTGAACGTCGGGGGCAAGACCGGCACCGCAGAAACCGGCGCGGGGCGGCCCAACATCGCCTGGTTCGTCGCGGCCGCACCTGCGGAGGACCCGCAGGTCGCCGTGGCCGTGGCCGTGGAGAACACCGGGCAACCCGAAGTCAGCGGAAATCAGGTCGCCGCACCCATTGCGCGTGCGGTGATAGAGGCGGTGTTGCAACGATGAGCCCGAGGAGGTTCAGGTGACCACATCGCGACGGCTCGGGGACCGCTACGAGCTCGGGGACACGCTTGGCCGCGGCGGCATGGCCGAGGTCTTCGAAGGGCAGGACCTGCGACTCAACCGGCGGGTGGCCGTGAAGGTCCTGCGCCCCGACCTCGCCCGCGACCCGGCGTTCCAGAGCCGTTTCCGCCGCGAGGCCCAGTCCGCGGCCAGCCTGAACGACCCCAACATCGTGGCGGTCTACGACACCGGCGAGGACGTCCTCGACGGCGGCGGCGAACACGTGATGGTCCCGTACATCGTCATGGAGTACGTCGATGGTCACACCCTGCGGGAGTTGATGAGCAGTGGCCGTCGCCTGCTGCCGGAGCGCAGCCTGGAGATCATGGCGGGGGTGCTCAGCGCCCTGGACTACTCCCACGCCCACGGCATCATCCACCGGGACATCAAACCCGGCAACGTCATGCTGAACCGCAACGGCGACGTGAAGGTCATGGACTTCGGCATCGCGCGGGCGGTGGCGGACGCGCAGGCCACGATGACCCAGGGCAACGCCGTCATGGGCACCGCGCAGTACCTCTCGCCCGAGCAGGCCCGTGGCGAGGTCGTCGACGCCCGCTCGGACCTGTACTCCGCGGGGTGTCTGTTCTACGAGTTGCTGACCGGCCGGCCGCCCTTCCAGGGCGAGAGTGCGGTGTCGGTGGCCTACCAGCACGTGAGCGAGACTCCGGTCCCCCCGTCGCAGGTCGATCCGGCGGTGCCGTCCGCGCTGGACCCGATGGTGCTGAAATCCCTGGCGAAGAACCCCGAAGACCGCTATCAGAGCGCCAACGAGTTCAAGGCCGACGTCGAGCGGGCGATGGCCGGGCTGCCGGTCACCGGCACGATCCCGACCCTGCGCGCCACCGTGCCCGCCACCGCCAATACCGCAGCCATGCAGCCGGTACCCGCCGGGGACCCTGCGCAGCCGGCGAACAGCAAGCGCAGCCCCTGGGCCTGGCTGGGCGTGACGCTGCTCGTGTTGGGTGTCGCCGCAGCCGCCCTCTTCCTCGGCCGCAGTCTGTTCGACACCGGTTCGGGGGAGCGGGTGACCGTACCCGACGTCGTGGGAATGACCATCGACGAAGCCCAGCGCGCACTGGAGTCACAGGGCTTGAAGCTGGGCTCCCAGACGCCCCAGACCTCGGATGAACCCGAGGACACCGTGCTCTCACAGAATCCGCAGGCCGACACCCGGCTGTCCGTCGGGGAGGCCGTGACGGTCACGGTGTCCGCGGGCAAGCAGCAGACGCAGGTGCCACCACTGGAGGGTCTGACCAACCTCGATGACGTCCGCACCGCCTTGAAGGACGCGAAACTGGAACTCGGGAACGTCAAACAGGTCGAGTCCGGCGAACCGGAGGGGCTGGTGCTCAACCAGGACCCGGCGGCCTTCACCACCGTCGATGTGGGCAGCAAGGTGAACATCGAGGTGTCCACCGGCGTGGTGGAGGTCCCCGGGGTCATCGGGTTCACCCAGTCCGCGGCCACCTCCGCACTGTCGAGGGCCGGCCTGGACGTACGCGTCGTGACCGCCTCATCGGACCAGCCCTCCGGCACCGTTACCAACCAGGATCCGGCCGAGGGTTCACAGGTCAAGAAGGGCACCACTGTGACGATCACGGTGTCGAGCGGGCCGGCTCCGACCCAGCCCCCGACTCCGACCGAGACCCCGACCCCCTCGGGTGAGGTGACGCAGGCGCCGTAGGCCTTGTCGGGTCCGCCGCCAGATCCGTGAGCACTTCGCACATCCGGTAGCAGTTCTGCGCCGGTGGAAGGCTAACGGATCTGCGAAGTGCTCACGGATCCGGCCCAGGACGTCGGGCCCGCTTGATCGTCAGCCCACGACCGGTGACAACCCCTCGCTGCGCCGCACCGCGTCCGGATCGCCGCAGGCGGCCAGCCAGTTGGCCAGCATGCGATGTCCGCCTTCGGTGAGCACCGACTCCGGATGGAACTGCACACCCTCCACGGCCAGGTCCCGGTGGCGTATCCCCATGATCACTCCGCTGGCTGTCGTGGCACTGACCTCCAACTCCGGCGGAACGGTCTCCGGGACCACGGCCAGCGAGTGGTAGCGCGTGGCGGTCATGGGGTTCGGCAGGCCGACGAAGACGCCGCGGCCGTCGTGTTCGACCCGTGAGGTCTTCCCGTGCAACAACTCGGGAGCCCAACTGACGGTTGCGCCGTACACCTCGGCGATGGCCTGGTGCCCGAGGCACACCCCGAAGATCGGGATCTCCCCGGCGTAGCGGCGGACGACGTCCATGCAGATGCCAGCCGTGTCCGGGGTTCCCGGTCCGGGCGAGAGCAGTACACCCCGGTAACCGGCCACCTCGTCCACGCCGATCTCGTCGTTGCGGACCACCTCGCACTCGACCTGTAGTTCCCCGAGGTACTGCACGAGGTTGTAGACGAAGCTGTCGTAGTTGTCGATGACCAGCACCGTCATGAACGGTCCTCCTTGTCGGGCAGGGGCGTCGCACTGTCGATGTTGAGCGGGCCGTCGTAGCCGGGCAGCGTCACCTGATCCAGGCGCACCTCTTCGTAGCCCAGCCCGAAGAACTCGACGGCGGCCTGGAATCCCCGCAAGTAGTCGTCGCGAGCCAGTTCACGCTCGATCTCGGCCTGATCGCCCACCCCGATCACCACGAACGGCGGGGAGTAGACCCGCCCCTGCAGGATCAGCGTGTTGCCGACACAGCGCACCGCACTGGTGTTGATCAGCCGCTGGTCCATCACCTGGATGCCTTGTGCGCCGGCCCGCCACATGGCGTTGATCACCGCTTGCAGATCCTGCTGATGCACCACCAGGTCGTCAGGGTTCGCCTCCTCGTTGCCCTCCTGAGGAGCGTCGGTCATGGTCACCGAAACCGCGGGTCCGGTCAACGGGACCAGCCCGACCGGAGCAGAGAGGGCATCGACGGCACCCTGCGCCCGGGCCGCGGCTGTCCCATCCTGCTCCTTGGACAGTGCGGCAACGCGTTCTTGCAGGTCGGTGACCCGGTTCTGCCGTTGGTCCACCAACGCCGCCTGCCTGGCCACGACGTCCTTGAGGACCGATGTGTTGCTGCGCAGGTTGGTACCTGCCGCGGTGTTGGCACTGGCGGCAAAACCGAACCCGGCGATCCCGAAGACCACCGCGGCCAGAACCGCCCACCACCTCGCGCTCACGGTTCCACAGTACGGCGAGGTAAAGTCTCTCTCGTGCCCGAATCCCGTTCCCGCCGCAAGAAGGACCAGTCAGTCGACAAACGCGCGCCTGTGAAGATCGGAAGCCCCCCATGGGTGGCGCCGTTGATGGTCACGCTTTTCGTGCTTGGTCTGCTCTGGGTGGTCGCCTGGTACATCGCGCCGGAGGCTCCGCTGCTCGGCGACCTCGGGTTCTGGAACCTGGTCGGCGGATTCGTCCTTATCGCGCTCGGGTTCGTCGTGTCCACCAAGTGGCGCTAATCACACGTCTGTAGTTCTCCCCAGGTGGGGAAAACCCTGTGGATAACCGCCTGGACCACAGTCGTTAGCACTTTGGATATCCGTGAGCGTGTCGGCGCCGCACCACCGCTAACGCCTGTCCGGTGCGCTAACGCCTGCGGTCAGCGGAGGCTACAGGAGTTCCACGATCGTCGCGTTGGCCATGCCGCCGCCCTCACACATCGTCTGCAGGCCGTAGCGGATGTCGTTGCGCTTCATCTGATGGATCAGCGTGGTCATCAACCGCGCCCCGGAGGCCCCGAGCGGGTGACCCAGTGCGATCGCTCCACCGTTGGGGTTCGTGATCTTCGGGTCGGCGCCGGTCTCGGCGAACCATGCGCCCACCACCGATGCGAAGGCTTCGTTGATCTCGATCGCACCGATCTCGTCCAGGCGCAGCCCCGCGCGGTCGAGGACCTTCTGCGTCGCTGGAATCGGCCCGGTGAGCATCATGATCGGGTCCACGCCGGCCATGACCCCGGTGTGGAATCGCACCAGTGGTGTGAGTCCGAGCTCGGCGGCCTTCTCGCTGGTGGTGACCAGCAGGGCCGCTGAGCCGTCGGAGATCTGGGATGCGTTCCCGGCGGTCACGACACCGTCCTCGAGGAAGGGCGTGGGCAGGCCCGCGAGCCTCTCCACCGAGGAACCCGGGCGGATCCCCTGGTCCGCCGTCACGCCGGCAACCTCGACGATCTCCTCGCCGAACAGTCCATCCTGCGTGGCGCGGGCTGCTCGCTCGTGGGACTCCACCGCCATCTCGTCGAGCTGGGTGCGCGACAGGTTCCACTTCTCGGCGATCATCTCCGCGGACACGCCCTGGTTCACCAGTTTGTTGTCGTAGCGCTCGATCATCATCGGACCGAACGGCCCATCCCCGCCCTTGCCGTTGGAGAACATGGGGATGCGCGACATCGACTCCACACCACCGGCCACCACCACGTCGTAGTGCCCGGCAATGACACCGGCCGCCGCGAAGTGCAGCGCCTGCTGGCTCGAGCCGCACTGACGGTCGATCGTGGTGCCGGGGACACTCTCCGGGAATCCCGCGGCGAGCGCGGCGTTGCGCCCGATGTTGAAGCCCTGTTCACCCACCTGGGCCACGCAGCCCCAGATCACGTCGTCGATCAGGGCCGGGTCGATGCCGGCACGCTGCACGAGGCCCTGTAGCGCCAAGGCGGAGAGATCCACGGCATGGATCCCCGACAAAGCGCCCTTCTCGGGCTTGCCCACTCCGATGGGCGTGCGGACGGCAGCGGCGATGACGGCATCTCGGTTGGTCATGGGCCCGATGTTACCCGTCGGTAACTTGGCCTGTCCAGGAGGGTCCGGCCGCTCAGCCGACCGGCACCAGCTGCGAGATCTGCTCAGCCCGATAGACAGCGATCCCAGCCAGCACCAGCACGATCACCGCACAGCCGATCACCTGCACCAGCGTCTGGCTCGACCCACGCGGCGCCTTGGAGAACACGAAGGCCACCGCGCCACCGACCAGCAGGCCACCCAGGTGGGCACGCCAGTCGACACCGGGGGCGATGAACCCGATGACGACGTTGATCCCGATCAGGATGAGCACCTGGGTGATGTCCGCCCGCAAGTGTCTGCCGGCCACAACCAGCGCGCCCATCAGTCCGAAGATCGCGCCACTGGCCCCGACCGAGACGGTGTTGATCGTGGAGAAGGAGAACGAGGCCACGGCACCGCCGAGTCCAGCAATGAGGAACAGCGCCAGGAAGCGCACGTGGCCGAGCAGCCGCTCCAACGGCGGGCCGAGCACGTAGAGCACGTACATGTTGAAGGCCAGGTGCAGCCAGCTGCCGTGCAGGAAGACCGAGGTCAGCAAGCGGTACCACTCGTCGTTCACCGCCACCGCCGCGGGCCACATACCCCAGTTGGAGGCCACGGAGTTGACACCCACCAGGGACTGCACGACAAAGATGGCCACGCAGATCCCGATCAGCGTGATCGTGACCGTGCTCGACGACGTGAGGCGGCCGCCGAAGACGGTCCGAGGTTCGCGCACTGCGGCCTGTCCGGCCGCCACACACTCGGGACATTGGAAGCCCACCGGCGCGGCGTTCATGCACTCCGGGCAGATCGGGCGATCGCAGCGGGTGCACCGGATCCAGGTCGGTCGGTCGGGATGCCGGTAGCAGACCGGCGCCGGCTCCGGGGTGCTCACGCGATGATGTCGACCGACTCGATCACGACGTCGTCGATCGGCTTGTCCATACGACCGGTCGGGGTGGTCGCGATGGCATCCACCACGTCCCGGCTGGGCTGGTCGGCCACCTCCCCGAAGATCGTGTGCTTGAAGTTCAGGTGCGGGGTCTTGCCGACCGTGATGAAGAACTGGGAGCCGTTGGTGTTGGGCCCGGCGTTGGCCATGGCCAGCAGGTAGGGGCGGTCGAACTGCAACTCGGGGTGGAACTCGTCGGCGAACCGGTACCCCGGGCCGCCGGTGCCCGTGCCCAGCGGGCAGCCGCCCTGGATCATGAAGCCGCTGATCACGCGGTGGAAGGTCACGCCGTTGTACAGCGGGCCCGTTCCGGGCTGGCCGGTCTTGGGGTCGACCCACTCCTTGCTGCCGTCGGCCAGGCCGATGAAGTTGGCCACGGTCTTGGGCGCCTGGTCGTCGAAGAGGTTGATGGTGATGTCACCACGGTTGGTGTGCAGAACGGCTTGGGTCATGCCCCCGATCCTGTCACAGGTGTTTGGTCGCCTCACGCACGGACAGTGGTGCGAGGTCGTGGGCATCGACGAACGCCCGCACCCAGGCGGGATCGGCGTAGGCGTAGTCCCGCAGCGCCCAACCGATCGCCTTGGTGATCCAGAACGTGCGGTCCGCGGTGTTCGGTTCGATGCAGTCGGACAACAGGTCCGGATCCACCGTGCGGCCCTTGCCACCGACCTGGCAGATGATCGCAGCGCGCCGGATCCACATGTCCTCATCGACCGCCCAGGCCCGCATGTCGAACTGCTCGCGCAGCGGACCGACCAGGTGGGTCGCCGTTTCATCCACGAGGTCCCACCACGCCCCGGTGGTGATCAGGTGCCGCAGCAGGGGCTCGTCCTCGGGTTCCAGCGATCCCGCGCGCAGGACGGCGATCGCCGCGTACCGGTGCTCGCGGTAGGTCGCCTCGTTCCACAAGTCGGTGGCCGTGGCCAGCATCGTGACCCGGTCGATCCCCTTGGCCATACGCATGACCGTCCGGGTCAGCCGGGTCTTCTGGGCTCCCAGGTAGGGCATCTGGGACTTCATGTAGCGCTGCATGTCCGGCGCCCGCACGGGGTCGGCCATGTCCGCGAGGGCGGCGCGGATGTCATCGGCCAGCATCTGGCAAGGCTACGCGTATCGAACTGGTTCGCTCAGCCGCTCAGAGGGGTTTCCGCAACCAGTTCTGTACGCTCGCGCATCCGCGACCACGCCACCAACGCCAGTGTCAGCCCCAACACGAAGACCAGCGGCTGCAAGAAGTTGAACGGGATGAAGAAGACCTGCACGACGATCCACGCCATGATTCCGCAGCCGAAGGCGACGGTGAGGGCGTCGGCGTAGCGGTTGCCCGCGATGTGCAGGCCCAGCAGGCCGAAGGCGGGCACCCCGATCAGGGCCATCAGCAACAGCCCCGGGATCACCCAGGACTCGAAAGGCAGCGGATCGAGCCAGTCGAGGGGGAACTCGAAGGCGTCACGCATCAACTGGATGCCTCCATAGAAGGCCTGGATCCCCAGAAGTGCGAGGATCACCTCGAGCAACCAGCGGCGCTTGCGGCTCACGTGGAGACGAGGGGACTTGAACCCCTAACCCCCGCCTTGCAAAGGCGGTGCTCTGCCAGTTGAGCTACGTCCCCTGGGATCAGCGCAGATCGAGGTCGCGCGTGGCCTCGTTCCACAACTCCTGCTCCGCCTGGTTGGCGGCGTACTGACGGTAGACGGCGTAGCCGACGGCCGCGATGGCCGCGATCAGAATCAGTTTCTTCACGTGCGCCTACCTGGACTTGAACCAGGGACCTCTTCGTTATCAGCGAAGCGCTCTAACCGAGCTGAGCTATAGGCGCGTTGGAACTCCTCAAGGGTACAAGATGCCCGCAGGGCGGCCTCAGTCCTCCCCGAGTTTGACCGACACCCCGCCGGTCACCGACGCAGACGCGTTGTAGAGCATCGCGATCACGGCGAACAGCAGGGTCGTCACGACGACCTCGACGACGGCGAACACCAGACTGACGGTCAGCACACCCACCAGCGTGAAAGCCAGCGGCCCTTCGTTGCCGGTCAACTCCGAGAATGTCGAGTTGAACGAATCGAAGACACCGGCGGCGGATGCGAAGAGATACAGCAGCGCCGCGGCGATCACATACATGAGGCCCAGGCCGATCGCGAAGACGAATCCCGTCTTCATCGCGCTCCAGGGGTCGATTCGCCGCAACCGCAGCGTCGCGACGCGGTTGCCCTTGGCAGCCGCGGGCGGCACGGTCGTAGTTGTCACGGCCTACTCCTTCTCGTCGCTGTTCGACTCTCCATGATCCCCTGCCGCTTCGTCCGCCACGGGGTCGGGGTCCTCAGGCGTCGTTTCGTCGTCGTCATCCTCGGCGGCGGAGCTGGCGACGGCGACCACCGTGACCCCGTCCGCGAGCCCCATGAGGTTCACGCCCATGGTCTGCCGGCCGGTCTGGCGGATGTCCGCCACGGGAGTGCGGATCACCACCCCGTTGCTGGCGATCGCGAAGATCGAGTCGTCGGTCTCGCAGACGAGCGCCCCGACCAGTGAGCCACGCTCGGCCACCAACTTCATCGCGACGACACCCAGGCCGCCGCGGCCCTTCGTGCTCCATTCCGACAGCGGTGTGCGCTTCGCGAAACCCTCGTCGGTCACCGTGACCAGATCGCAGCCGTCGCGCACCACGTCCATGGCCAGCAGGTGGTCGCTGCCACGGAACCGCATCCCGAACACCCCCGACGTCGCCCGGCCCATCGCCCGCAGACTGTCGGCGCGGAACCGCACGGACATCCCCTTCGCGGACACCATGATCAGTTCACCGCCGTCGTCGACCAACCGCGCGGAGACCAACTCGTCACCGTCCTTGAGGTTGATGGCGATCAACCCGCCGGTGCGGTTGGTGTCGTACTCGGTCAGAGCGGTCTTCTTCACCAGGCCGTGCTTGGTGCCCAGCACCAGATAGGGCGCCTGCTCGTAGTTCTTCAGCGCGAGTACACCGGCGATCTGCTCGTCCGGCTGGAACGCCAGCAGGTTCGCCACGTGTTTGCCCTTGGCGTCACGCGCGGTCTCGGGGAGCATGTACGCCTTCGTCCGGTAGACCCGCCCGAGATTGGTGAAGAACAGGATCCAGTCGTGTGTCGTGGTGACGAAGAAGTGTTCCACCACGTCGTCGCGCTGCAGCGATGCCCCGCGCACGCCCCGGCCACCCCTGCGCTGGGACCGGTACAGCGTGGAGTCCGTGCGCTTGGCGTACCCGCCCTCGGTGATGCTCACCACCACCTCGCGTACGGGGATCAGGTCCTCCTCACTGCCCAAGTCGTCGGCCGGCATGAACCTCGAGCGCCGCTCGTCGCCGTGCAGCCGCACGATCTCCGCGAGTTCCTCGTGCACGATCGTCCGCTGCCGCGCCGGGCTGCCCAGGATGTCGTTGTAGTCGGCGATCATCCGCTCGAGCTCTTCGTACTCGTCGATGATCTTCTGCCGCTCCAGCGCAGCGAGCCGTCGCAACTGCATGTCGAGGATCGCCGTGGCCTGGATCTCGTCGATGTCGAGCAGTTCCATCAATCCCGTTCGGGCGTCCTCGACCGTGGCCGAACGACGGATCAGGGCGATGACCTCGTCGAGGGCGTCGAGTGCCTTCAGATAGCCGCGCAGGATGTGCGCGCGCTCCTCGGCCTTGCGCAATCGGTACGCCGTCCGGCGCTGGATGACCTCGATCTGGTGATCGATCCAGTGGCTCACGAACGCATCCAGGGTCAGAGTGCGCGGCACCCCGTCGACCAGCGCGAGCATGTTCGCACCGAACGTCTCCTGCAACTGCGTGTGCCGGTACAACTGTGAGAGCACCACCCGGGGCTGCGCGTCGCGCTTGAGCACGACCACCAACCGCTGCCCGGTCCGGCTCGAGGAGTCGTCCCGCAGATCCGCGATGCCCGTGACCTTGCCGGCGTCGGCGAGCTCCGCGATCTTCGCCGTGAGGGTGTCCGGGTTCACCTGGTACGGCAACTCGGTGATCACCAGACACGTCCGCCCGCGGTCGTCCTCCTCGATATCCACCACGCCGCGCATGATGATCGAGCCCCGCCCCGTGCGGTAGGCCGCCTCGATGCCGGCCCGTCCCACGATGTACGCGCCGGTCGGGAAGTCCGGACCCTTCACCCGCTCGATGAGCGCCTCCAGCAACTCCTCCTTCGTGGCGTCCGGGTGCTCCAGTGCCCACGCGATCCCATCGGCGACCTCGGTGAGGTTGTGCGGAGGGATGTTCGTGGCCATACCCACCGCGATCCCCGACGAGCCGTTGACCAGCAGGTTCGGGAAGCGGCTGGGCAGGATCACCGGCTCCTGCGAGCGGCCGTCGAAGTTCGGCTTGAAGTCGACGGTCTCCTCGTCGATGTCGCGAACCATCTCCATGGCCAGCTGCGCCAGCCTGGCCTCGGTGTACCGATACGCCGCGGCCGGGTCGTTCCCCGGCGATCCGAAGTTGCCCTGGCCGTCGACCAACGGGTAACGCAGTGCCCACGGCTGGACCATCCGCACCAGGGCGTCGTACACCGCGCCGTCGCCGTGCGGGTGGTAGCTGCCCAGCACATCCCCGACGACCGAGGCGCATTTGAAGAAGCCGCGATCCGGTCGGTAGCCACCGTCGAACATCGCGTACAGGATGCGGCGATGCACCGGCTTGAGGCCGTCGCGCACATCCGGCAGCGCCCGGCCCACGATCACGCTCATCGCGTAGTCCAGGTAGGACTTCTGCATCTCCGCCTGGAGTTCGACCGGCTCGATCCGGTCGATGTCTGGGGTCTGCGTCACTGGAGGTCCTTAGATGTCGAGGAAGCGCACGTCTTTGGCGTTGCGCTGGATGAACTTGCGGCGACTCTCCACGTCCTCGCCCATGAGCATGCTGAAGACCTCATCGGCCTGTGCCGCGTCTTCGAGGGTGACCTGCAGCAGGATCCGGCGATCCGGGTCCATCGTGGTCTCCCACAACTCGTTGGCGTTCATCTCGCCGAGGCCCTTGAAGCGCTGGATGAAGCCCTCTTTGGGGCTCTTCTTCCCGGCTTCGTGCCCGGCCTCCACCAGGGCATCGCGCTCCCGGTCGCTGTACGCGTATTCATGGGCGTCCTTGCCGCTCCACTTGAGCAGGTACAGCGGCGGTTGGGCCAGGTAGACGTGCCCCTCGATGATCAGCGGTCGCATGAACCGGAAGAGCAGGGTCAGCAGCAGCGTGCGGATGTGCTGGCCGTCCACGTCGGCATCGGCCATCAGCACGAGTTTGTGGTACCGAAGCTTGTTGAGGTCGAACTCGTCCTGCACCCCGGTGCCCAGCGCCGAGATCATCGCCTGGACCTCGTTGTTGGCCAGTACCCTGTCCAGGCGGGCCTTTTCGACGTTGAGGATCTTCCCGCGGATCGGCAGGATCGCCTGGGTCGCCGGATCCCGGCCGCTGCGGGCCGACCCACCGGCGGAGTCACCCTCGACGATGAACAGTTCGCAGTCTTCGGGGTTGGTCGAGGAACAGTCGATGAGTTTTCCCGGAAGTCCACCCCCACCCAGCAGACCCTTGCGGTTTCGGGCCAGGTCGCGGGCCTTGCGGGCGGCCACGCGGGCGATGGACGCTGCCACGGCCTTGCGTGCGATCTCCTTGCCCTCCGCCGGGTTCTTCTCGAACCACTCCCCCAGCTGATCGTTGACGAGCTTCTGCACGAATGTCTTCGCCTCGGTGTTGCCGAGTTTGGTCTTCGTCTGACCTTCGAACTGCGGCTCGCGCAACTTCACGCTGATGATCGCCGTCAGCCCCTCCCGGATGTCGTCGCCGGTGAGATTGGCGTCCTTCTCCTTGAGCACGCCCCAGTCCCGCGCGAACCGGTTCATCAGGGCGGTCAGTGCAGCTCGGTAGCCCTCTTCGTGGGTGCCGCCCTCGGTCGTGTTGATGGTGTTGGCGAAGGTGTAGATGGACTCGCTGAAGCCGGTGTTCCACTGCATGGCCACCTCGGCGCTGATCCCCTTGTCGAGGTCCTCCGCCTCGAACTCGATGACCGACGGGTTACTCGGCCCTTTGGTGGCGTTGAGATGGCGCACGAAGTCACCGATGCCGCCGGCGTAGCAGTAGCTGACCGCGGTCTCGACCTCGACGTCGGGGTCCTGTGGCCGCTCATCGGTGAGGTTGATCGTCAACCCCCGGTTGAGGAAGGCCATCTCCTGGAAGCGCCGCGAGAGCGTATCGAAGTCGTAGTACGTGGTCTCGAAGATCTCCGGGTCGGCCCAGAACGTCACCGTCGTGCCGGTGTCCGTCACCGCCTCCCCCTTGGCCAGCGGCGCCTCGGGGACGCCCCGACGGTACGACTGCGTCCACTGGCTCCCGTCGCGATGGATGGACACCGCGATCGACGTGGACAGCGCATTCACGACCGAGACGCCGACCCCGTGCAGACCCCCGGACACCGAATACCCGCCACCGCCGAACTTCCCCCCCGCGTGCAGGACGGTGAGCACGACCTCGACCGCCGGCTTCTTCTCCACCGGGTGCATGTCGACGGGGATGCCGCGACCGTTGTCCACAACGCGTACGCCACCGTCTTCAAGCAGCGTGACGTCGATGGTGTCGCAGTAGCCGGCCAGGGCCTCATCGACAGCGTTGTCGACGACCTCGTAGACCAAGTGGTGCAGTCCGCGCTCACCGGTGGAACCGATGTACATGCCCGGTCGCTTACGCACGGCCTCCAAGCCCTCGAGAACCTGGATATCGCTGGCGTCGTACGACACTCACAGCCCCTTTCGCCGGTGGACCATCGCGCGAAAACTCCCCGGAGGGGCCTTGAACACGCTCAACTGGTGTCAATTCTACCCTGCGTCGAGACATCTGCCGCCCATTGCACAGCCACCAAGCCGCTTCTGAGCGCTTCATCCCCAGGTCAGGCATCCCCCCACGGGGCGTGGTCCCTGCGCCAGGCGTACAGAAGTGGTTGAGAGGCACTCATGGCCAACCAGTTCCGTACGCGACACGCGGTGTGAATCCGGCATCCCGGACATGGTGCATCGCGTAACTGGTTCGGAAGGCAGCGGTGGCATCTCCGGCCAACCAGTTCCGTACGCCCTCACCCGTACGTGTCGCGCGGACCCCGGCCCTTGACTCGAAGCCTGCCACGCGGCCGCGGACCCACATCCGGGCCGAGCACGGCGATATCCGTGACGATCCCGCCAGGGATCTCCCCCTGCAGGCGCTTGCGCAACTGGCTGGACAGCATCCGCACCTGGGTCGCCCACGCCGTGCTGTCCGCCCGCAGGGTGAGTAGTCCGGTGTTGCGGTCGAAGGCCTCCGGTTTGACATGTTCGGCCAGGGTGGGGCCGACCAGTGAGGCCCACTCCCCCCAGATCTTGCCGATGCTGGTCGCTGCCTGCCAGCCGCGATCTGTGACCAGTGAGACGATCGCATCGGCCACGGTGGCCGGATCCCGATCATCGGTGCGCGCCGAAGAGTACGTGGGCTCCTTGCGGACCGTCGAAGACCCACCCGTGGGCAAGGCCCTGGCGGCCTGGCGGGCACGGGCGAGGACCCGATTCGCCAGATCGCTGATGGACTCCTCGGTCACCGTCACCCCTGAACTATCGCACCACTGTCTACAGAGAATCTAACCCCGCTCAACGCTTCCGGTACGTCACCCGACACGGCCGCAGTGATTAGTACCTGACCGTGTGAACCCGCAGCCGCTTGCGCGAGCCGCTCCCGGCGCTGCTGATCGAGTTCCGCGAACACGTCGTCCAGGATCAGGATCGGTTCACCGGACTGCTCGTCGCGCAGCACCTCGTAACTGGCCAGTCGAAGGGCAAGCGCCAGTGACCAGGACTCTCCGTGTGAGGCGTAGCCGCGCGCAGGCAGACCGTTGAGATTCAGGTCCACATCGTCACGGTGTGGCCCGAGTAGCGTCACCCCGCGGACCAGCTCCTCGCTACGGACATTCACCAACGCCTCCCGCATCCGCTGTCCCACATCGTCACGCAACTCGGGCATCCGCGCCGCGACGTAGGTCATCTTCACGTCATTGCGTGCGGCTGCCAGCAGTGCGTAGGAATCGGCTGTGGGCCCCGCGATCCGGTCCAGCACCTCCAGCCGGCCGGCGACGATGTCCGCGCCGAACTGCACGAGTCGGTCGTTCCACACATCGAGGGTGCTCTGCAGCGTCTCGCGTTCCAGACTGCTGTGACTCTTCGCAGCGGATCGCAGTAACGAGTTGCGTTGCTTGATGGTCTTGTCATAGTCGGCCATGACCGAGACGTAGCGGGGATTCGTCTGCACGAGCAGCTGATCGAGGAACCGGCGGCGAGCGGCCGGGTCCCCCTTCACCAGGCTCAGGTCCTCGGGCGCGAACATCACGGCCCGCACGATGCCCAGCGCATCCCGGGCGCGACGCACCGGGGCCCGGTTCACCTGCAGGCGGTTGGCCCGGCCCGGATTGATCTGCACGTCGAGCCCGATCGTGCGATCGTTCTCGACCAGACTGCGGATCACCGCCCGATCGCACCCCGCTCGCACCAACGCCGTGTCATTGGCCACCCGGTGACTGCTGAAGGTCGCCAGATAGGCCACCGCCTCCACGATGTTCGTCTTGCCCTGACCGTTGGGTCCCAGCAGCACACTGGTGCCCGC
Organism: Actinomycetota bacterium; assembly: GCA_020636995.1. Taxonomy (GTDB): domain Bacteria; phylum Actinomycetota; class Actinomycetes; order S36-B12; family UBA10799; genus JADKAV01. The sequence goes on from JACJWU010000003.1 coordinate 339,127, forward strand.
CGGGAATTCGACCACAAGGTGCTCGTAGTTACGGAAGTCCGTGAGCTCGAGGCGGGAGACCCTCACCGGTTGAGGCGCACCGGCATCAACAGATACCGGAAGACCTCACCGCCACCGTCGGGATCGATGCCGGTCAGCACCGCCGCCTTCTCCGCCGACTGCAGGCTCAGGCGTGCGTGCGCATCGGTGAGCCCGGCCAGACCATCGGCCAGGAAGCGGGGATTGAAGGCGACGTCGAGTCCCTCGCCCTGCAGGCTGCACCCGATGGTCTCGGTCGCAGTGGCTTCGTCCCCGGTACCGGCCTTGAGAACGACCTCATCGGCGGAGAACACCAGACGCACGGCCGAGTCCTGGTGCAACACCAGGCTCACGCGCTTGAGGGCCTCCTTCAGTGCGGCCACCTCGATCTCCGGCTGGCTCACGAACTGGGTGGGGAGCAGCGACCGGAACTTGGGGAAGTTCGCCGAATCCATTAGCCGCAGACCCGTCTGACGGGTGCCCGCCGCCAAGGACAGGGACGTTTCGGCCTCGCCCAAGTGCACGGTGACCGTGCCGGCATCCGCGAAGGCCTTGGTCGCGTCCAGGAACTCCCGGCCGGGAATCGTCACAGCGATGGGTTGATCTGCGGCTACCGGTTCCCAGGGCAGTTCGCGCACCGCCAACCGGTAGCGGTCGGTGGCCGCCAGTGTCAGTCGGCCATCCGGTTCGATCTCCATGCGGATGCCGGCGTAGGCGTGGTTGCGCTCATCCGGTGAGGCCGAGGCGACCGCGACCTGGGCGACCGCTGCTGCGAAGACGCCGGCATCCACCGACCCCACAGCCTGCGGCAGGCTCGGCAGCGGCGGGTACTCGTCCCCCGGCAGCGTGGGCAGCAGGAACGACGCGGCACCACAGGTGACCTCGACGCGTCCGGAGGACTGCAGTGCGAAACTCACCGGCTGGGCAGGCAGCGAACGCGCGATCTCCACCAGCAGACGGCCGCTGATCAGGGCCGTTCCGGGCTCGCCGATGACAGCATCCGCAGTGTTGTGCGACCAGGTGTCCTGGGTCGTGGTGGTGAAGGAGACCCCGTCGTCGCCGGCCTCTACCAGAACTCCGGCCAACGCCGGGAACGGGACCCGCGACGGCAACGTGCGGGACACCCACGTCACCACGTCGGCCAGCACGTCTCTCTCGATGCGAAACTTCACACTTCCTCCTTGTGAGGGCATCGTGTCATGACCTTGTCGGTTCGAGTGGGTGAATCGCGTCGGTTGCCCGGGGTTTGTGTTTCCACAGGCCGGGCCTCCCCCGATCTTCTGGTCGAGTGTTCTTCATTGAAGAGATTACGTAGACGTAGTAGCACCTGTGGATGCTGTGGACGAGTGAGTGAATCCCCTGATCGTCCGTGGGTAATTACATCGCACACGTGGGTGTGGGTGAACCGATCGGAGGGTGGGGACGGCTGTGGAGGGATCACGGTTGTTCAGGTTCGGGTCACAGACGTGCCGACGGTTGTCCACGTGCACGGCACCTTCCGGGGAGGCAGACGACCTCGGGGCCCACATCCTGTCCACAGGCCCCCGGCCACGCATGGTGACCGACACGCCGAGCAGATCACGGTCGGTCACGGAGTCCGCCACCCACGTCGCCGGCGGGTGTTCGTCGCGTTGGCGTTTGCGGAGCGCGGTCGGATCCCATGTTCGTCCGGACGCACACACCAGTGGATGGGTGCGAGGTGACCGCGTCTGGGCGTGACGACCTGTCACACACACGCGGTTATCCACAGGCTTTCCACCTGATGGGGATACGCAGTGTGACGAAGATTACAACTGACTGACGGAAAGTAACGAGCAGATCAAGAACAGGTCTCAGACAGATGTCTTGATCTTGTTCGTGAGATCCGCGACCTGCTCGTAGAGCCGACGGCTCTCACCGATGCTGTTGCGGATCTTGCGGTCGGCGTGCATGACGGTGGTGTGGTCGCGGTTGCCGAACTCGGCACCGATGGCGGGCAACGACAGGTCGGTGAGTTCACGGCACAGGTACATGGCGATCTGCCGGGCAGCGACGAGCGTCTTGGAGCGGGACGGACCCTCCAGGTCATCCACCGAGATCCCGAAGTAGGCGGCCGTCTGGGCCTTGATCTCGTCGGCGGTGACGTCGCGGGCCGACTCGTGCGGGATCAGGTCCTTGAGGACGATCTCGGCGAGGTCGACACTGATCGGTGAGGAGTTGAGGCTCGCGAACGCCGAGATCCGGATCAGCGCACCTTCGAGCTCACGGATGTTCGACGTGATCTTGGACGCGATGAACTCGAGTACCTCTCCGGAGATCTCACGGCGCTCCTGCATCGTCTTCTTGCGGAGAATGGCGATACGCGTCTCGAGGTCCGGGGGCTGGATGTCTGTGATCAGTCCCCATTCGAACCGTGAGCGCATGCGGTCCTCGAAGTCCTGCAGCTGTTTCGGGGGCAGATCTGACGTGATCACGATCTGCTTGTTCGCGTTGTGCAACGTGTTGAAGGTGTGGAAGAACTCCTCCTGGGTCTGCACCTTGCCCGACAGGAACTGGATGTCGTCGACAAGCAGCACGTCGACATCGCGGTAACGGCGGTGAAGGTCGGCCCGGCCCTGGTCACGGATCGAGTTGATGAAGTCGTTGGTGAACTCCTCGGAACTCACGTAGTGCACGCGGGTACCGGCGAAAATTCGACGGGTGTGATGGCCGATCGCGTGCAGCAGGTGCGTCTTGCCCAGTCCGGAGTCCCCGTAGATGAACAGCGGGTTGTACGCGCGGGCCGGCTGCTCGGCGACCGCCATGGCAGCGGCATGTGCGAAGCGATTACTCGGTCCGTAGACGAAGGAGTCGAACGTGTACCGCGGGTTCAGAGGGGTGTCGTTCTGATCGGCGGTCACACGGATGGGCTCGACCGGCTCGCTGTACGTGGAGTCGGCGAGGTCGTCGGTGAGCTCCTCGGGGATCTTGGGCGCTCGGGCGTGGTCGACCAGCACCTCGATGGTCACGCTGTACCCGAGTTGGTCGGCCAGGGCCTGCTGGACGTGCGGGCGCAACTTGGTCTCGAGCATGTCCTTGGTGAAGTCGTTACCGGTCACTACCACGAGTGCGTCGTCGGTCAGCGCCACCGGTTCGGTGAGGTCCACCCACGCACGTTGGCTGACGGGAACGCTCTGCTTCGCCCGGGTCCACAGGTCGCCGAGGTCGATCAGTACGTCCAAGTGAAACTCCCTGGGCTCGGTGGGGCATGGAGTTCTCCACAATGTGGATAACCCATGTGGAAAGCTGCGGCGGGCTGTTCATCGCGGGGAATCGATGTTGACCCAATGCGCTGACGCTAATGCGATCGTCAGCGCCTGACAACCGATTGTGCACAACTTCGGCCGTTCGGTTTCAGGGTGGTCGGCGTGTCGCACCCGGTGCCCGCCGTGTCGCGGTGTATTGGGCAGGTGGATGCGCTCGAGGATCCCTCGTGCCGTATGCTTGAGGCGCTGGCCCTTGTCGTGAACCGGCGTCGTCGACGGCGGTTGTCGATGGGGGCCAATTCCACGAAATTCCACGCTCCCCAGCGTCATGGCCTTGGAAGGAACGCACAATGAAGCGCACGTACCAGCCGAACAACCGGCGTCGTCACAAGAAGCACGGCTTCCGCCTGCGTATGCGCACGCGCGCCGGCCGGTCCATCATCTCCTCCCGCCGCAGCAAGGGCCGCGCTCGCCTCACGGTCTGACGTGTTGGCCCACGAGCACCGGCTGCACCCCCGTTCGAGGGTGCGTTCCACGATCAGGCACGGGCGGCGTGTGAGGTCGGGGTCGATCGTGGTGCACTACGTCGCGGACGCTGACGGCACACACGCAGCGGTGGTCGTCGGCAAGGGTTTCCCGGGGGCGGTGCAGAGACATCGTCGGCAGCGACAGGTGCGTCATGCACTGGCGCAGGTGTGGGATCGGCTACCAGCAGGGTCCTATGTGGTGCGGGCGCTGCCCGGGGGGGCCGGGTACGGCGACCTGGTGCAGAGCCTGGAATCGGCGGTCTCGCGATTATGAAAGTTCTGCACACCATCGTGCGACTGCCATCACTGCTGGCCATCGGCTTCGTCCGGCTGTATCAGCGATTCATCTCCCCCATGACCCCACCGAGCTGCAAGTTCTACCCGAGTTGCTCCACATATGCGGTGCAGAGTCTGCAAACGCACGGGCTCCTGAAGGGCGGCGTGCTGTCTGTGGCACGCTTGGGTCGATGCCACCCATGGCAACTCGGTGGGATCAATCCACCACCCCCGCGGGGGAAGTGGCGTGCAGATGTTGACCTCGACGGAAACCCCAGGGGGGTATCATGTTCATCCTAGAGTGGCTTGAGATAGCCGTCTCCTGGATCCTTGTCACGTTCCACTCCCTGCTCTCCCCCATCTTCGGTGCCGCCAGTGGTGCGGCGTGGGGTCTGTCCATCGTGGGTCTGGTCATCGTCATCCGGATCCTGTTGATCCCGCTGTTCGTCAAGCAGATCAAGGCGCAGCGGAATCTGCAACTCATCCAGCCGCAGATGAAGGAGATCCAGCAGAAGTACGCCGGCGACCGGCAGCGGCAATCCGAAGAGATGATGAAGCTGTACCGGGAGTCCGGTACCAACCCGCTGTCGTCGTGCTTGCCGATCCTCGTCCAGGCGCCGATCTTCTTCGCCCTGTTCCGGGTCCTGCAGGGTATGGCTCAGGACAAGGCGGTGGGCGTTCTGACCCCTGCCCTGGTGGCGGAGGGCCGTGAGGCGAGCATCTTCGGCGTGCCCATCTACGGCACGTTCATGAACGCCGACGAGACTCCCAACCCCACCGCTACTCGGGTGGTCACGCTGGTCATGATCATCCTGATGTCGGCCACGACATTCATCACCCAGCGGCAACTGATCGTGAAGAACACGGCGGCCGACAACCCCATCGTGCGCCAGCAGAAGCTGCTGCTCTACATCTTCCCGGTCATGTTCGCCATCGGTGGCATCAACTTCCCCCTCGGTGTGCTGATCTACTGGCTGACCACGAACCTCTGGTCGATGGGTCAGCAGTTCTGGGTGATCCGCAACAACCCGCAACCAGGTACCCCCGCGTTCGATGCCAAAGCCAAGCGCGATGCTGCGAAAGCAGAGAAAAAGGGTGGCGGCACCACGACCGCAACTGTTGCCCCCGAGGTGGTAGAACCCAAGCCGCCGGCGCGCAACCAGCCGAAGCGCCAGTCGCGCAAGAAGCGCAAAGGCAGTTGAGTTTCACGTGAAACGGAGCCGTACATGACTGAGAACCCACTGGAGGCCGAAGGCGACATCGCCGCGGACTACCTGGAAGGACTCCTGGACATCATCGATGTCGACGGTGATCTGGAGATGGACGTTGAGAACGGCCGCGCCATGGTCGCCATCGTGGGTGAGGATCTCTACGAGCTCGTCGGTGACGGCGGGGAGGTACTCGACGCACTGCAGGACCTCGCGCGACTGGCTGTCATGCGGGAGACGGGTCACCGGTCCCGCCTGATGCTCGACGTCGGGGGCTACCGCGCGGCACTGCGCAAGGAACTCACCGACCAGGGAACCCGGGCCGTCGACGAGGTGAAGCGCACGGGGGAGTCCGTGTCGCTGCCCCCCATGACGCCGTTCGAGCGCAAGGTCGTACATGATGCCGTGGCCGCGGCTGGTCTGGTCAGTGAGTCCAGCGGCGAAGAGCCCAACCGGTACGTGGTGGTTCTGCCCGCCTGACGTTTCACGTGGAACACCTTCAGGATTATCAGGAACTGCTGGCGACGACCGGTGTGGAGTGGGGGCTCATCGGCCCCCGCGAGGTCGATCGCTTGTGGGAACGGCACATCGACAACTGCCTGGCGGTGACCGAGGACCGTGACTGTCTACCGGAGTCGGCAACGGTACTCGATGTCGGTTCGGGGGCTGGCCTTCCCGGTCTCGTGTGGGCGATCGCCCGCCCCGATCTGCAGGTGACACTGCTGGAACCCCTGGAACGCAGAGTCCGCTTCCTCGAGTTGGCGGCGCACGATCTGGACAATGTGCACATCGTTCGGGGTCGGGCTCAGGAAATGACCCATCAGTTCGCGCGGGTCACCGCCCGGGCGGTCGCGAAGACCTCCACGCTGTTGCCGTGGTTGGCGCCGTTGGTCGAACCAGACGGCAGGATGGTTCTGATGAAGGGGGAGCGGGCAAGCAGCGAGGTGGCGCAGGCACAGCGATGGCTGGACGCCCACCGGTGGCGGGCCGAGGTGGAGACCGTGGGATCTCCGCCGCGCACGCGCGTCGTTGTCGTGGAACGTGTGGCGAAGGGGTGACGATGGAACAACGCGCAGGACTGGGATGGCCCCAGGAGCCCGGCGAGGCTGCCGACGATGACAGTCCGGTGGCTGGTCTGGGCTGGCCGACGACCGGGGAGGACGAATGATCGTCACCGTTGCCAACCAGAAGGGTGGGGTGGGTAAGACCACCACCGTGGTGAACCTTGCGGCCGCCCTTGCCGAACTGGGGAAGACCGTATTGGTCGTGGATCTGGATCCCCAGGGCAATGCGACCACTGGCCTGGGTGTGTCCAGCAGGACCGACAATGCCGGGGTGTACGACGTGTTGATCGAGGACGTGCCGATGGCGCAGACCGTGGTCGGAGTGCCGGAGACCGAGAAGGTGCAGCTGGTGCCGGCGAGCCTCGATCTGGCGGGTGCGGAGATCGAACTGGTGTCCATGGTCGCCCGTGAGTACCGCCTGCGAAAGGCGCTGGCCGCCTACCTGGAGGAGCACCCGACCGATGTCGTGCTGATCGACTGCCCCCCCAGTCTGGGCCTGCTCACCCTGAACGCACTGGTCGCCGCGGAGGAGCTGCTGATTCCCATCCAGTGTGAGTACTACGCACTCGAGGGTCTCGGTCAGTTGATCCGGACGGTCGACATGGTCCGCGAGCACCTCAACCCCACGCTGCGGATCTCCTCGATTCTGCTCACCATGACCGATAGTCGGACGAACCTGTCCGAACAGGTGGCGGACGAGGTGCGGGCGTTCTTCGGGGACCTGGTACTCGACACGGCGATCCCGCGTTCCGTGCGGCTGTCAGAGGCACCTGGACATGGTCGATCGGGTGTGGCGTACGACGAGGGCTCCCGGGGTGCGCTCGCCTACCGTGCGGCGGCTGAGGAGTTCACCCAACGAACGGTGGATCTGCGCGACCCCACGGCTGAGACGGTGACCGCGTGAGCCGCCGTGCCCTGGGCAAGGGCCTGGGAGCGCTCATCCCGACATCCGCCGACGTCGATCTTCGCGACGACGTGCTACAGGAGGTACCCGGCGTCAGCATGCGGGACATCCCCGTGGCCGATATCCGCCCCAATCCCAACCAGCCCCGTCAACAGTTCGACGAGGAGGCACTGGCCGAGTTGGTGCACTCCCTGCGTGAAGTCGGCCTGCTGCAACCGATCGTGGTGCGGCCCACCGCGCACGGATACGAGATCGTCGCGGGGGAGCGACGCTGGCGGGCGGCGCAGGAAGCCGGGTGGGCGACCATCCCGTCCGTGGTGCGGGAGACCGCCGATGTCGACCTGCTGCGGGACGCCCTGCTGGAGAACCTGCACCGTGTGCAGTTGAATCCCCTCGAGGAGGCAGCCGCCTACCAACAACTGCTGTCGGACTTCGGCGTGACGCACGAGGAGCTCGCTGATCGGCTGGGACGCTCGCGTCCGCACCTGTCCAACACGCTGCGCCTGTTGAAGCTGCCTCCCACGGTGGCACGCCGCGTGGCGGCCGGGGTGCTCAGTGCCGGACACGCACGAGCGCTGCTCAGCCTGCCGAGCGAGGATCAGATGGAGGTGCTGGCGAACAGGATCGTCGCGGAGGGACTGTCCGTTCGCACGACGGAGGAGTTGGTGACCTCCGATGTCCCCAAGCCCCGTCGCCGACGCCGGACGCCGGAGAAGTCGGAGTTCGCACAGACCGTGGAGACGGCCCTGGCAGCACGGTTCGACACGTCGGTGGATGTGGCGATGTCAGGACGACGGGGTCGGCTCACCATTCATTTCGCGGATGCCGAGGATCTGAACCGCATCCTGGACCTGATGGCGTCCCAACCGTCTCAGTGACGCGCCACCAGCGCGGCGGCGACCTTTCCCAGCGTGAAGCCCGCGGCCACCGCAGCCTGCGGGAACAACGATGTCTCGGTCATCCCCGGGGCCACGTTGGCCTCCAGGAAGTACACGCCCTCGTCAGTGACCATGAAGTCCACACGCGACCAGTCCCGCAGCCCGAGAGTCTCGTGCGCCATCACCGCCGTCCTGGCGCACTCATCGGCCTGCGCGGCGGAGATCCGGGCCGGGACGAAGAACTCGGTCTCACCGGCGGTGTAGCGGGCGGCGTAGTCGTAGATGCCCGACCGGGGTTGAATCTCCACAGCCGGCCAGGCCACCGGGCCGTCCCCGAGATCGACGACCGACACGGCGACCTCTGTGCCGGGGACGTACTGCTCCAGCATCGCCGAATCACCGTACGCGAAGGCGGCGACCATCGCCGGTGGCAATTCCTCGGCAGTGCGCACCAGGGTCGCCCCGAGCGCTGAACCCCCGCGGGTGGGCTTGACCATCAGCGGCAGCCCGAGTCGCTCCAGGATCGCGGCCATCACGGCCGGTGCACCGAGATCGCGGAAGATGCCGTGGGGCAGGGAGTATCCGCGCGGGACCAGCACGCCGCGCTCGGCAAGGATCCCCTTCGCGATGGCCTTGTCGAAGGCCAGACGGCACGCGACCGCACCGCTGCCCACGTAGGGGACACCGAGCGCCTCGAGCACGTCGGCCAGCGACCCGTCCTCGCCCGCCGCGCCGTGGACCAGGGGGATCACGACCCGCGGGGGGTCGGCCTGTAGTGAAGGCAGAAGGGCGGCGTCGAGGTCGAGGACGCTGACATCCATCCCCTCTGATCGCAGGGCCTCAGCCAGCCGACGGCCCGACCGCAAGGACACGTCGCGTTCGGCGGACAGGCCGCCGGCCAGCACGACTACCGACATGGAACCTCCTAGGCCAGATCCGGACCCGGCGTGGCCGGTCCCGGGGGTAGGTGGACAGGGGCGTTACCGAAGGTGTGGATGAGTTCGAGTTCGGATTCGATCACACCGGCGAGGCGACGCACGCCCTCGCTGATCCGATCCGCGGTGGGATGGCAGTACGACAGGCGCATCGAGTCCCGGCCCTGACCATCGACGTAGAACCCGGTGCCGGGAACGTACGCGACCAGTTGGGACACAGCGCGGGGCAGCATCGCCGTCGCGTCGATCCCGTCGGGCAGAGTCACCCAGGAGTAGAAGCCGCCCGCTGGTACCGTCCAGGTCGTGCTTGGAGGGAACAGTTGCTGCATCCCGGTGAGCAGGGCATCCCGGCGCTCCCGGTACAACTCCCGGAACGCCTTGACCTGGTCCATCCAGGGCTGCGTCCGCAGGTACTCCGACACCGTCAACTGGGCGAAGTTGGACGGGCACAGGGTTGCCGCTTCGGCAGCGAGGACGAGCTTCTCGCGCACCGCATGCGGGGCCACCGCCCAACCCACCCGCAGACCTGCGGCGATCGTCTTGCTGAACGAGCCGAGGTAGACCACGGATTCGGAGTCCATCGCCCGGATGGCCTGCGGCACCTCACCGTCGAATCCGAGCAGGCCGTAAGGGTCGTCCTCCAGGATCAGGATGCCGGCGTTCTGCGCGATGGCGAGGATACGTTCGCGGCGGGATTGGTCCTGGGTCACACCGGCGGGGTTGTGGTAGCTGGGGATCGTGTAGATGAACTTCACCCGGCGTCCCTCGGCGCGACAGACCGCCAGCGCCTCTTCGAGCGCCTCCGGAACCAACCCGTTGTCGTCCATGGCGACGTGGCGCACCTCGACCTGGTACGCCCGGAAGACCCCGAGCGCTCCCACGTACGACGGCGCCTCCACCAGTACGACGTCGCCGGGATCGCAGAACACCCGCGTCACGAGGTCGAGCGCCATCTGCGAGCCGGCGGTCACCACGACGTCATCGGGGTGCGCGCTGACCCCCACCGGGGCCATGACCTCGCCGATCTGCTCGCGCAGCGTCTGGTCCCCCTGACCGTTGCCGTACTGCAGGGCGACCGAACCGCGGGTCAGAAGCAGCCTCTGCACGGTGTCGGCGATGGCCTCCATGGGCAGGGCGTCGACGTACGGCATGCCACCGGCCAACGAGACCACCTCGGGCCGGGAGGCGACGGCGAACAGGGCGCGGATCTCCGAGGCGGTCATCCCCATCGCGCGCGCGGCGTAGGAATCGATCCACGGGTCGAGTCGTGATCCTGTCATGCACATACCTCCGGTCTGCTTCTACCATGCCTGTCGTGGATGACAAGCACTCCTCCCGGGTCCTGCTACGCATTGTCGCTCTTGCCGCCCTCGGTCTGGCGGTGGGTTTCCTGGTGGGGGGTCTGCGGCCCCGCAAGCCGCCGGTGTGACGGGCGGGCGGGCCATGGTGGTTTCCCCAGAATCCGTTAGCAGTTCGGAGATCCGGTAGCCCTTCGGCGAGGGTGGAGCGCTCACGGATCTCGCAAGTGCTCACGGATGGCTCTCGCCACCTTGGTCGTCGCCTGAGTCAGCTCGGCGAGAAGAAGTCGTGGATGGCCGACGCGATGGCCTCGGCGATCTCCTGCCGGGTGTGCGGATCGGTGAGACGGTCGAGATCCTCGGCGTTGGACAGGTAGCCCGCCTCGAGCCGAACCGTGGGCATGCGGGTCATGCGCAGCAGGTCCCAGGTCTTGGCGTGGATGCTGCAGTCGTCGAATCCCGCGCGCGACACCACGTGCTCCTGCAGCACCTCGGCGAAGTGCCGGCCGACCATGGACGCGGTACGCGCACTCCCGTAGTAGAAGGTGGCCGCCCCGGTGCCCTTGCCCGAGGGCTCCCAGTCGCAGTGCACGGAGATCACGAGATCGGCGCCGACCCGGTTGGCGAACGCCGCCCGCTCGGCGTCGGTGGCCGGCGAGAGGTGGTTGACCCCGAGCGGTCTGGTGAGCAGAACCTGCGTCCCGACGGCGGACAACCGACCTTCGAGCCGGGAGCAGATGTCGTCGATGATGAACTGCTCGGTCACCCGTGTGGTCTCCCGGCCGGGGTCGTTGCCGCCATGGCCCGGATCGATCACGATGACCTTGTCGGCCGTACCGGTCTGCAGGCGCATGAGCACCTGCTGGTCGCGCAACTCCTCCGGGGCGCCGCCGCTGACCGTGCGGGTGAGGCGGTCGAGTGCGCGCAGGGTCGCGGGTCCGCACACACCGTCGGGTTCGAGCCCGACGTTGCGCTGGAAATCGCGCAGTGCGTGGTCGGTGGACGGGCCGAAGATGCCGTCGACCCGCCCGGAGTCGAAACCCATGTCAGTGAGCCGTCGTTGCAGGGCGAGCGCATCCTCACCGATCTGCATGTGGCCCGGGCTGTAGGACAGGACCCGGTCACCGAGTCGCCAGCGCACCTCTTCGAGGCGGCGGAACGTCTCGGGACCCACGATCCCGTCGACGTTGAGCCCCTGCTGTTGCTGGAACGCCCGCACGGCAGCGTCCATGTCAGCATCGAACGTTGCCGGTGCACTCCCCGGCAGTAGACCCAGCCGGATCAGTCGATCGCGAACCTCTGCGACGACCGGTCCGGTGTCACCGCGTCGGGCCACGCGCTACTTCAAGTAGTCGCTGAGGTCTGCGAGCAGGGCGGCCTTGGGCTTTGCGCCGATGATCTGCTTGACGACCTTGCCGCCGGAGTAGACGTTCATGGTCGGGATGGACGTGATGCCGTACTGCGCGGCGGTGGACGGGTTCTCGTCGACGTTCAACTTCGCCACGACGATCTCGTCGTGGTCGCCCGCGAGTTCCTCCAGGATCGGGGCGACCATGCGGCACGGACCGCACCACTCGGCCCAGAAATCGACGATCACGGGCTTGTCGCTGAGCAGCACGTCGTCAGCGAAGGTGGCGTCGGTAACGATCTTGGTGGCGGACATGGGTCTCCTTACGGTCGAGTCTCAAGCGTAATGCGTCGGTCGGTCAGTGACCGGCCAGGTAGCGCTCCGCGTCCAGGGCGGCGGCACAGCCGCTTCCCGCCGCGGTGATCGCCTGCCGGTACGTGTGGTCGACGAGGTCCCCGGCGGCGAACACACCGTCCACGCCTGTCATCGTGGTCCGGCCCTGCACGAGGACGTAGCCCTCGTCATCGAGGTCGATCTGCCCCTTGAACAACTCGGAGCGGGGGTCGTGACCGATGGCCACGAACAGCCCGGTGATGTCCAGCGTGCTCTGGGCACCGGTCACCCGGTTGAGCAACTGCACGCCGGTCACCTTCTCGTCACCGAGCACGTCCACGACCTCGGAGTTCCAGATCACGTCGATCTTCGGGTCGTTGAGGGCACGTTCGGCCATGATCCGGCTCGCCCGGAACTCGTCGCGGCGGTGGATGATCGTGACCTTCTCCGCGAAGCGGGTGAGGAAGGTCGCCTCCTCCATCGCGGAGTCTCCGCCGCCGACCACGGCGATGTGCTGACCCTTGAAGAAGAAGCCGTCGCAGGTGGCACACCAGGACACCCCGTGCCCGGACAGTCGCTTCTCGTTGGGGACGTTGAGTTCGCGGTAGCCGGACCCTGTGGCCAGGATGACGGCGCGGGCCCGCCACACGGTGCCCGCATCATCGGTGACGGTCTTCACGTCGCCGGTGAGCTGTACGTCGACGGCGTCCTGGGTGAGGATCTCGGCGCCGAACCGCTCCGCCTGGGCGCGCATGGCCATCATGAGTTCCGGGCCCTGGATACCCTCCGCGAAGCCGGGGTAGTTCTCGACCTCGGTGGTGTTCATCAATGCCCCGCCGGCAGTGACGGCACCTTCCAGCAGCACGGGCTCGAGCTGCGCACGGGCAGCGTAGACGGCTGCGGTGTAACCGGCCGGGCCGGAACCGATGATGATGACCTCGCGAACGTCGGACACGCGTCTCTCCTTGCTCTCTGACCGAACAACCACATAGGGGGGGCGGGTATTCCCGGGGTGTTCAGGCTGCTCAAAGGGTATCTGTCGAGGCGTCCACGTCGTAGACCATGTGTCGGATCACCTGGGGATCGCCGCTGCCACAGCCCGGGCTGACGACCCACACCTCCTCGTACTGCGTCTGCGCCGGGTACGACGTGACGAGCACCACTGCCGCGGCTTCGTCGTAGGAGCCGACATCGACGCCCATCACGCGACCGAAGGCATCGACGGCTTCGGTGCACGCCGTGATCCCTTGTGCGGAGTCCGCGAAGGTGTTGGTGGGACCGGAGGCCGGGGATGCGGTCAAGAAGCGTTCACGCAGGTCCTGGGCGAAGTCCCGCGGTTCGTAGATCGCTCCGGCGCGGATGACCGGTGAGTCGGATTCGGTGGGCGACGTCGGCGACTGCACCGTGACGGCCAGCAGCATCATGACCCCGGCGACAGCGGCCGCCATGAGCAGACCACTGAGCCGACGACGATGCCGGGGGGTCAACGGCACGACGTCAGCGCCGCCGTCGGCGTCGGACGCTGCCTGCCCTGCCAGGGCCGCGGTGATCGCGGCGGTCACGTCGTCGGGCATGGGCGGCGACGGCAGTGCGGAAAGCTGCGCTTGCAACTCCTCCTCAGTCATGGCCGGCACCTCCCAGATTCTTCGGTAGGACGCCCGGGTCGGCGTCGGGGTTCCGGATCGTGGTCAGCTGTTTGGCCAGTTTCGCGCGACCGCGTGCGCAGCGGCTCTTCACGGTTCCCGGCGGGCAGCCGAGGATGGCGGCGGCGTCGTCGACCCCGTAGCCCTCGACGTCCACGAGCACGATGGCCGCGCGTTGGTCGTCCGGCAGTTCGGCCAGGGCCTTCTCGAGTTCGATCTGGAGCTCGCGGTTGGACATGTCGTCGACCGTGTGGGCGGTCTCGTGCAGGGTCTCGATCCAGGTCGTGGTGGGCTTGTTGCGGCGACGCCGGTGCTGGTCCAGACATGCGTTGACCACGATGCGGTGCAGCCACGTGGTCACCGCCGCCTCGCCGCGGAAGGAGCCGGCCCGCCGGAATGCGGACACCATGGCGTCCTGCAGCGCGTCGGCCGCGTCGTCGGGTCCCCCAGCCGTGCGCAGCGCGACCGCCCAGAGCCGGTCCCGGTGGCGGCCGAACAACTCGCCGAACGCGTGCGGGTCGCCGTTCACGTGCGCCGCGAGCAGGTCGGCGTCGGATACCTCGTTGATCATCGACTCATCCGCTGCGGACGACGATGGAGCGCACCCCGCCACGATAACCACCATCGATCCACGGCAGCCGTGTGAACCACACGACGACGTACCTGCCGGTCATCGGCCGCGCCGAGCGCAGGAGGATGTTGTTCCCGGCGCCCGTGACATCGGCGAATGTTCGGTACTTGTCGGGGTCGGCGAACCGCTTGTCACCGATGAGAACCTTGAAGTCGCTGTTCGCCCCGATCAGTTTGAGACCGACCGATCTCACCTGCCGTGGCGCACCGAGGTCGACGCGCAGGCCGACACCGGGTTTGCCGCCGAGGTAGGGGTCGTCGTACGTCACCGTCGTCCACGCCGTCATGCGATCCCGGTCGACCGCATAGTCGGTCAGATCCGGATTCTCCCCGTCCACGCCCAGTGGGTCGTAGTCCTCGACCCTGACCAGCGGCAGCCTGCGCTCGTCGCTCGGGGCGGCCGGGACCAGTGTCGCCAGTCCCTGTGCGCGCGGTTGGGCCGTCACGGGGTCCCCCGAACGGCTGGCGGCGTCTGCCAGCCCCATCACGACCGCCACCGTGCCCAGCGCCGCGACCACCGCACTTGCCAGCACCCGGCTGCGCCGACCGTGCAGGAATTGCCGCGGCGGCCTCTCGGTCAGGACAGCCGCCTCCTGCCGAAGATCCGCGGCCACCTCGGCGGCCGTGGCGTAGCCACCCTGCCAGCAGGTGTCGATGATCCGGCACAGCGACGCCGGGATGTCGGCCACGAATCGACTCGGCCGTACCGGGCGGCCGTCCTCCTGAGGTGCGACCGGCAGCCCGACGTCGGTGGTGAAGGGCCAGCGGGCGGTCAAGCAGGCGTAGAGCAGGGAACCGATCCCGTGGATGTCGGCGGCCACGGGCTCCAGGTCGGGATCGCGGCCGTACAGCCCGGCATCGATGCCGTGACCGCGTACCCGCACCGAGCCGTCCGGCAACAGCATGAGAGCCGAGGGCCGCAGCCGGCCGTGGGTGACCCCTTGGGCGTGGGCCGATGCGATCGCCCGAGCAGCCTGCGCCACCGTGCTGGTCGCTCCGTGCCGGGTCATCGGATCTCCGAGGAACTCCCGCAGGGCAATACCGGGGATCCACTCGGTGATCACGATCAGTTCGTCATCGGGTTCGGGGCCCATCACATCGAGGACGTTGGCGAAGCGGCGGTCGGTGATGTGCGCGGCCGCGATGGCCGCTTGCTGCAGATCGTGCAGGCGTGGGAACGAGGAGTCCACGGCCCGCAGACCGACGGTGCGTCGCAGCCTGTTGTCGTACGCGCGCCACAGGCTCGAGGGACCGACCCGGGCCACCAGGTCGATCAATTCGTAGCGCTCGCGCCAGATCCGCGCGGCACCGTCACTCACGCTCCCAGGGTAGGGCAGGAGGTCCGTCGACCGGTCACCGTGGCACCGGCGACGCGAGCCGGATCACGTTCTGTGCAGGGTTCCGCGAGCCAGGCGATCAGCCACGTCTGCCCGGCAGTTTTGCCGCGACCAGTGACCAGGCCTGTGAGATCTCGGCCACCCGCAGAACCTTCGCGACCACCAGATAGACCACCAGCGCCACCGCCGAGACGAACACCGCGGCGACCAGCGCCCATCCCGGCTGTCCGATGAAGCCGAGGGCCACCTCACCCTCCCGATCGGTGAAGCGGGCCACGGCTCCGGTGAAGAAGAGGTTCGCCGCCAGGCCGGCGACGGCAGCCCCCAGTCCAGCAATGATCAGTCTGACGAGGACTCCCAGGGTGCGGCGGGACTGTAGATCACCGAGGCGCCGGGACAGCACCAGCCAGGCCAGACCGAAGGTCAGCCAGTAGGCCAGCGAATACCCGAGGGCCAACGCGGTGACCTTGAACTCGACCGCGGCGGCGTAGAACAGGGGCAGCGAGAACCCGACCATCAACACGTTGTAGGCGACGGTCAGGTAGAACGGGGTCTTCGTGTCCTCCACCGAGTACCACCCACGCAGCAGCACGTAGAACAGCGAGAACGGCAGCAGGCCCACCGCGAAAGCCACCACCACCAGACCTGCGTAGGTACTGGCGACGCCGGCGCCCGCACCGAAGCCGAAGATCACCGTCGCGATCATCGGTCCGGCCACCCCCAGCGCCACTGCCGCCGGGATGATGAGAACCGCGACCAAGCGCATACCGTCGGCGACGTAGGCGCCCACCTTGGCGAGGTCCCGCTCTGCTGCTGCCCGGCTCATCCGGGGCAGCAGCGCGGTCATGATCGAGATGGTGATCACCGAGTGCGGGAGCATGAAGATCAGATACGCCTTCTGATACGTCGTGAGTCCCTGCGCAACCACATCCGCGCGCGAGGCCAGGACGTTCGCGAGTGTGGCCAATCGGGTCACCACCAGGAACCCGAGTTGATTCACCAGCACCAGACCGATGGTCCAGATCGCGAGCCTGCCGGTGTGGCCCAACCCGAATCCCCGCAGCCCCCGGACGTATGCGAAACGGAAGCCGGATCTCAGAAGTACGGGGACCAGCACCAACGCCTGCAGGGCCACGCCCAGGGTGGTCATGACGCCCAGCCAGGCCACCTGGGCATCCGTGATCGTGTTCACGTCCAGCTTGTCCCCGGCCACCGCCAGGAAGGCGATGGCAGCGCCGATCACCACGATGTTGTTCACGATGGGTGCGAACATCGGCGACCCGAAATGGCCACGCGCGTTGAGCACCTGGCTGAACATCGTGTACAGCCCGTAGAAGATGATCTGCGGGAGGCAGAGGCGGGCGAAGGCGACTGCGAGGTCGAACTCGCGGGCGGAGTACTCGCTGGTGGCGTACAGGTGCACGATCCAGGGGGCAGCGAGCACGGCGGCCACCGTCAGCACGAACGTGATCAGTGTGACGACTCGCAGCAGTCGGTTGGCGAACCCGTGTCCGCCGTCCTCATCGTTCTGCATGTGCCGGACCAACTGCGGGATGAACACCGCGTTGAGCGCACCGCCGGCGACCAGGATGTAGATGATGTTCGGCAGCGAGTTGCCCAGGCTGTAGGTGTCGGCCAGGGTGCCGAAGCCGATGGCTGCGACCAGGGCCATGTCGCGGATGAGACCGGTGGCACGCGAGGTGATCGTGCCGGCGGCCATCAGTGCGCTCGACCGCAGGACTCCGGCCTGTTCCCCGCTCACGGGTGGTGCTCCGCGCGGGCCTTGCTGCGCCGGACGAAGTTCATGCCGAGCAGGAAGGCGAGGATGACGAACGCCCCGGAGACGACGTATGCGGCCGCCCGCGAATAGGCGGTGGTCCGCACCTCCACGGTCTGCGGCTCCCCGTAGGCCCTGCCCCGGGGGGTCGTCAATTGGATGCGGACGGGCAGGGTTCCGGAACCGACCACCTTGGCCTCGACCTCGAGGCTGACCTTGCGACCGGCCGGGACCTCGAACGGCTCGATCGCGGGAGACTGCAGGCGCGCCTGCTGGTCGGTCTCCAGACGGATCCCCACGACGACGTCCTGCGTGAGATCGTTGGCGACCGTCACCGGGATCCTGCCGGTGTCGCCGGGCAGCGTGAAGGTGCCGGTCGTGGCCACACGCACGCGGGAGGTCAGGTCGGCGATCTGACCCGAGACCACACGCTCGAGGGCCAAGGCACCCTGCTGATCAGCCCGCCACGTCCCCGATGTCTGACGCATGACCGCCTGCTCGTATCCGAGCCCGGCGGGCTCGGTCAGGATCGCCTCGAATCGGCGGGTGCGCCGCTGCTGAGACTGGACGGTCGCGAGGTAGTCCTTTGGCAGTTCCAGCGACCTCTGCGCAGGGCCGTACGGCACGCGGGTGCGGGGGACCTCTGTGGCTTGCCGGCGGGCGGCCTGCAGGCTCACCAGACGCGCGTAGGGCACTTGGTCCAGAGCACGCAGGGTTTGGGTGAGGAACGTGGACCGCGGACTCCAGAGGGGGTCTGGTGCGGCCACGATCCCGCGCGGTGCATCGGGGAGTTCACCGGCGGTCATGGCCACCTCCGCCAGGAACCTTTGCCGGGCCAGCAGGGCGTCGCCACGGGAATCTTGCGGCATGGCCAGCGCAGCGGTCAGTCCGGAGTCGGCCAGCGTCACCGGCAGTCCACCCCATGTGGTGAAGCCGTCAGGGGTGTAGGTCAGTGCCGGATCGGCGGGGAAGGCCGCGTCGGACAGGAGCATGCCGGTGGCCCCGGCATCGCGGAACACGCGCATCGTCCCCGGTGTGGTCGAGCCACCGGTCGGCCAGGCGAGCACCTCCTCGACCCGGGTCCGGGTCTCCGCGGACACATCCGCCGCGGCGCGTTCAGTGGCCGCGACGACGGTCTCGTCCATGTCGGAGCGTTCCAGCGCGGTGGCGTCGGGCAATGCGTAGGCGGTGGCCAGAGATTCCTGGGTGGCGGCCGCCTGCCTGGCCGCCGCCAGCCATTCGGTGGCCGCTGTGGCGCCCGCGCCCGCTGTCGAATCCGTGCCCGCGGACACCTCGTATCCGTCGACCATGTCCTGGGCGGTCTGCAGCACACTCGGGTCGAACAGCCAGGTGATCCTGGCATCGCCTGCCGTGTCGATGATGCGCCACAGCCGGCCGCCGGCGGCCATCTCGGCAGCGGTCAGTTCGCTGAGCTGGACCCCGTCGAGGGCGCGATCGGGCACGGCGCTGACCGGCCACAGCCAGGCCAGCCGTACCGGTTGCACCGATCCTTCCGGATACCAGGGCAGGAAGGTGCGGGTGAGTCCGACCCGCTGGGCCAGGCCGTCCTCCCCGGTGCCGATGACTTCAAGGCCGGCCACGTACACACCGGGGAACGTCAGGGGCAGGTCGTCCAGCGGCAACTCGATCGACCACTCGGTGCTCGTGCGCGGGCTCAGGACCGCGATCGGCTCGCTGACGGCCAGCGTCGGGGGGCCGTCCTTCTCGGTCCCACCGTCGACCACCGTCGGGATCTGCGAGCGGGTCGCCATCGGTGTGGGGGACAGCAGCAGGCGAACCTGCAGATCGGTGACCTGCTGGTCGGATCGGTTGCGGACGTTCCCGGACATGCGCAACGTCTTGCCCGGCTGCGGATTCAGGGGGGTCATCCGGGTGACGGACACCTCGACCTCGTCGGGGAGCAGTTGCCGGGGCGCGGCATGCGCGGACATCCCCACACCGGACAGCAGCAGGGTCACCAGGGCAACGAGCAGGCGAGCCACTAGATCTCGCCGAGCATGCCGCGGGCCTTGGCCACGAGGCGACGTTCATCGCGGTACGCCAGGCGCGATGGCACATCGTCGAAGGGCACCCACGCGACATCGACGACCTCGATGTCCTCATCGTTGATCTCACCGGACACGTACCGCATCAGGAAATGGTGGACGGTCTTGTGGATGCGCCGGTCCTCCACGGCGAACCAGAAGTCGATGATGCCCAGGGGCGCCACGATGTCGGCGGTGATGCCGGTCTCCTCGAGAACCTCCCGCAGGGCGGCCTCTTCGACGGTCTCACCGTCCTCGACATGACCCTTGGGTAGCGACCAGACCAACCGATGGCGGCGGTCGTAGCGGGCGATCAGTGCCACCTCGTACAGATCGTCCATCGCGCGTACCACCAGCCCGCCCGCGCTGGTCTCGTCCACCGTCGCGCGGGAGCGCGTCACATATCGCAGGTTGAACCGCGAAGGTGACGGGTGGGGCATGCTCGCAAGAATAGGCGCTTTCCGGTCGCCGGGGGTGGCAGGCCGGGTCCGGGGCGGCGAATGCCCGCGCACTGGATGCGGACCGCCGGTCGTCGCCGCGACGGGGCTGTCCGAATACCCTGCTGTGGTGACCCGCCCCGTCCCGCCGATGCAGGCCCTGCACATCGCCCGCGATGCGGCCGTCGAGCACCTGATGGACGAGCACCCGGTGCTGGCCGAGGTGGGGGCGCGCTTCGCCGGGGCCGGATTCGAGGTGGATCTGGTCGGGGGTTCGGTGCGCGATGCGATTCTCGGCCGCGATGTCGTGGATCTCGATTTCGCCACTGACGCCCGCCCGGAGCAGATGACCAGGCTGTTGTCCGGCTGGGCCGATGCTGTGTGGGATGTGGGCGCCCGGTTCGGCACCATCGGTGCGGAGAAGGACGGGCTGCGGCTTGAGTTCACCACGTACCGCAGCGACCTCTACCAACCCGACTCCCGCAAGCCGGAGGTCGCCTACGCCGGTGACCTGCTCTCCGATCTCGGCCGCCGGGACTTCACTGTCAACGCCATGGCCCTGCGGCTGCCGGACCTGGTCTTCATCGATCCGTTCGACGGGCTCGTGGACCTCGCGCTGGGACGGCTTCGGACCCCCGGCGCGCCCGCGGACTCCTTCTCCGACGATCCGCTGCGGATGCTGCGAGCGGCGCGGTTCGCCTCCCAGCTCGGCATGACAGTCGATCCGGAGGCGATCGAGGCCATGGCCGACATGGCTGAACGCATCGACGTGGTCAGTGCCGAGCGCATCCGCGACGAGTTGACGAAGCTGATCCTGTCACCCGCGCCCCGCGCCGGCCTGCAGTTGCTGGTGGACACGGGTTTGTGCCAGCGGTTCCTTCCGGAACTCCCGGCGCTGAGCCTGGAGATCGATGAGCATCACCGCCACAAGGACGTCTACGAACACACCCTGACGGTGCTCGAGCAGGCCATCGAACTCGAGACCGCACACGACCCGGTCAGCGGTCCGGACCTCGTGCTGCGGCTCGCGGCGCTGATGCACGACGTCGGGAAGCCGCGCACCCGGCGCCTCGAACCTGGCGGTGGGGTGTCCTTCCACCATCACGAGATCGTGGGCGCGAAGATGACGCGCAAGCGGATGCAGGCTCTGCGCTTCGACGGTCGAACGATCGACGAGGTCTCCACCCTGGTAGCGCTGCACCTGCGGTTCCACGGCTACGGCGGCGGGGAATGGACCGATGCGGCGGTGCGCCGCTACGCCCGGGACGCCGGTGAGCAACTCGTGCGACTGCACAAACTCACCCGCGCGGATTCGACCACCCGCAACCGGCGGAAGGCGGCGGCGCTGCAGCGGACGTACGACCACCTCGAGCACCGGATCGCCACTCTCGCGCAGGCCGAGGAGCTGGCTGCCGTGCGCCCCGACCTCGATGGCAACCAGATCATGCAGATCCTCGGGATCGGCCCGGGACGGCAAGTCGGTGCCGCGTACAACCATTTGCTCGAGTTGCGTCTGGAGCGCGGGCCGATGTCGCAGGAGGATGCGACGGCCGCGCTCTTGCAGTGGTGGCAGGAGCAGTCCGGCTAAGGAAGGCGTGTGCGCAGGTAGAGCAAGGCGCTGACGATCATGCCGATGCCGATCGCCGCTGCAGTCAGGCCGGCATTGACGGCCTGGGGGTCGAGTACCGCCACGAAGACGACGCCGGACACCAGCGCGACGTTGACGGCGACGTCGTAGAGGGCGAACACCCGGCCGCGGTTGCCCTCGTCGATCCACTCCTGGACCAGCGTGTCGCCGCACACCTTGCTCACCTGCCCCGCGAAACCGATCACCAGCCCGGCGAGGATGAGACTGACCACACTCGCGGCCGCGACCCCGAACCACGCCCCCACACCGGCCACGAGGTAGGACGTCGACGTCCACCGGATGGGCCCCAGCCGACGGGACATCACCGGGGTGGTGATGGCGCCGAGCAGAGCTCCAGCGGCGGCCGCGGCCAGCATGACGGCCAGTTCGTTCAACGCCTTGTCAGTGGCATCGGGAGGGTTCAGGTGCAGCCTCAGCAGGAGCACCGCGATCACGGTGCCCGCCCCGATCGCTATGCGTTGGGCGCTGACCATGGCGATCGCGTTGCGGGCGGGATGCCGATGCCACAACTGGTGGGCGCCGTCGGACAGCCCGCGCAGCACCTGTCGTGCGGTCTGGGCGTGCTCGCCGGGCAGCGGTCCGAATTCGGTGCGGTGCACCCGGGTGGCGAGAAGACCTGCGATCACGAAGACCCCGGCGGTCAGGCACAGCACGATCACCGACCCCGTGTCGCCCCCGCCGAGGGCCTGCCGCAGCCCGACGCCGAGGAAGGCGGCGATCGCCGCGGCCATGGTGCCCGCGGTCGGGGCGATGGCGTTGGCGGTGGTCAGGCTCGGTTCCGGCACCGTCAACGGCACGGCCGCCGACAGTCCCGCGAGGACGAAGCGGTTGATGCCGATGGCAGCCAGCACGCTGACCCCGAGCCCGACCCCGGAATCACCGTGGGCGGTGAAGTAGATGACCGGGATCATGCTCAGCGCCCGCAGCAGGTTGCCCCAGAGCAGGACGCGTTGGCGACGCCATCTGTCCAACAACACTCCGGTGAACGGCCCGATGAGTGAGTAGGGCAGCGCGAGGATGGCGAAGGCGGCCGCGATCGCGCTGGCACTGGCTTGGCGTTCCGGTGAGAAGAGCACGAAGGTCGCCAGGGCGGACTGCAGCATGCCGTCACCGGCCTGGCCGGTCAGCCGGATGGCGAGCAACTTGCGGTACAGCCGTGACCCGAGTGCGGCCTTCAGCGGGTGGGTCACGCGGGCAACGCTAGCCTGCTCCGTGCTCTGGTCAGGCGTGACATCTCCGCAGCCGGGTCGGCGTAGAGGTCGTCCACCGGCACCCGGTGGAATGGATGGCCCATCGCCCGCAGGTCGTCCTCCCGGCGCTTCTCCTCGCGCAGGTCGTCCACTGTGCGGTACTTCAGCGCACCGTCGATCTCGATGATCAGCCCGTCGAGCAGCAGGTCGGCGAAGTACTGCTTGCCGGAAGCACCCCGCAGCGCGACCCCACACCGGGGTTCGGGCAGACCGGCCTGGACCATGTGCCCCCGGTAGAACGACTCGGCTGGGGATTCCGCGGCTGGGTCGGCCAGTTCCAGTGCCTGGGCTCCGGCGGCGTGCGTCAGCCGACGCCGAACGTCCGTGCGGCACTTCTCGGACGCCAGCACGAAACGATCCTTGGTCCCGGCCAGTCGACGCGCCACTGCGTCGGTCACCATCAGCGCCTGCGGAAGGGGGAGTTCGGCGGCCACCGTGACGGCTGTGTCGACCAGATCCGTGCAGGGACCCCAGTCGGTCCCAATGGGCGCATGCACGGCGCGTTGCACCCCGCGCGCGGACCGCGTGCGCTTGCCTCCGATGGTGACGTCAATTCGGTCCCAGGGTGTGAAGCCCGGGTTCGGCAGTCCGAGCAGGCACGCCGCGGAAGTCCCCATGGCGAAGTGATCGGTCCGAGTGATCAATTCAGCGGCGATGCGCTGGGACTGGCGGGTCCGATCGTCGTCCCCCAGCGCAGTGACGTAGACCCCGCGGCGCATTCGCACCAGCTGTGCGCGGACGCGCACCCATTGCCGGTACGTGATGTCCTGTGCCAGTACCTCGCGCGGCGTGAATGGTCGCAGTCCGAACATTTCTGTGAGGTCCATGCCTCGACCCTGCGGGTATTCGGCGGCCAGCGCCAACCCCGCTGCGAGCATCTGTGGATCGTGGCGTAGCGAACTGGTTGGGTCCCCGGTGCCGCCGACCAGTAACACGCGGTGTGTGCGGCGGTCGAGCCCGCATCTGCGGCGTGTCGCGTATCGAACTGGTTGGGGAGGAGGGTGCGCCAACCAGTTTCCTACGCGAAACGGCCCGCCCCCCGATGGGAGCGGGCCGTTCCTCGTGTTGGATCAGCGCTCGACGGTGCCGGCGATGAAGTTCTCCACAGCCTCGCGGGCCTCGTCGTCGGTGTACTGCACCGGCGGCGACTTCATGAAGTAGCTGGACGCGGAGAGGATCGGGCCACCGATGCCACGGTCCTTGGCGATCTTCGCCGCCCGGATGGCGTCGATGATGATGCCGGCGCTGTTGGGGGAGTCCCACACCTCGAGCTTGTACTCGAGGCTCAGCGGCACGTCACCGAAGTTGCGACCCTCGAGACGCACGAACGCCCACTTGCGGTCGTCGAGCCACGCCACGTAGTCCGACGGGCCGATGTGCACGTTGCGGGCAGGCATCTCGCCCACCAGTTGGGAAGTCACCGACTGGGTCTTCGAGATCTTCTTGGACTCCAGACGCTCGCGCTCGAGCATGTTCATGAAGTCCATGTTCCCGCCGACGTTGAGCTGGTAGGTCCGGTCGACGGTGACGCCGCGGTCCTCGAACAGCTTGGCCAGCACGCGGTGGGTGATGGTCGCGCCCACCTGGGACTTGATGTCGTCACCGACGATCGGTACCCCGGCGTCCTCGAACTTCTTGGCCCACGTGGGGTCACTGGCGATGAAGACGGGCAGTGCGTTGACGAAGGCGACTCCGGCGTCGATGGCGGCCTGCGCGTAGAACTTCGCGGCCTGCTCGGAGCCCACCGGCAGGTAGCTGACAAGCACGTCGACCTTCGCGTCACGCAGTGCGGTCACCACGTCGACCGGCTGGTCGTCGGACTCGGTGATCACCTGGCGGTAGTACTTGCCCAGACCGTCGTAGGTGTGGCCGCGCTGCACGGTGACGCCGGTGGGCGGCACGTCGCAGATCTTGATGGTGTTGTTCTCGCTTGCCGTGATGGCGTGGGCGATGTCCTGACCGACCTTCTTCGCGTCGACGTCGAAAGCGGTGACCCACTCGATGTCCGACACGTGGTACGGCCCGAACTGAACGTGCATGAGCCCCGGAACCTTGGACTCCGGGTCGGCGTCCTTGTAGTACTCGACGCCCTGCACAAGCGAGGCGGCACAGTTACCGACACCGACGATGGCGACACGAATAGACATTCGTTCTCCTTACTTACTCGCCGGCCCGGTGCCGGTCGACGTAGATGACGGCGGGTTGCCGTCGATTTCTGAATCAATGAGGTGGGAAAGCCAATCGACTTCCCGCTCGACGCTGTCGAGACCGTGCTGCTGCAGGGTCAGCGTCCATTCGTCGAGACGTTCGCGGCGCTTGGCCATGTTGCTGCGCAGTGTGGCCAAACGTTCTTCGAGCCGATTGCGGCGGCCCAGCAGGATGCGCAGGCGGATGTCGCGGTCGGTGCGGCCGAAGAAGGCGAGGTGCACTCCGAAGAGTTCGTCCTCGTACGCCTCCGGTCCGGCGTCGGCGAGCCACGCCTGGAAGCGGTCCTTGCCCTCGGGGGTCAGCTTGTAGACGATGCGGGCGCGTCTGCCGGACAGTGCCGGGGCGCCGGCGTCGGCCGGTCCGTCCTCCGCGATCAGACCCGCGGCCAACATCTCCTTGAGGCAGGGGTACAACGAGCCGTAGGAGATCGCGCGGAACGTGCCGAGCACGCTGTTGAGGCGTTTGCGCAGTTCGTAGCCGTGCATCGGTCCCTCGTGGAGTAGGCCGAGCACGGCGAACTGGAGGACGTGTGCGCGTTTTGTAGCCGCCACCGAACCCTCCATTTCGTTGGATCGACAAGATGTATCGAGTCGATATATTGCGTTCCCATCAACAGTAAACGCACATCGGCGCCCGCGCAAGCATCTTGTGAACGTGATCTGTACCGCATTCGACAACCACGGAACTGGACCTCGGCTTGAGCCGATCTTGAGCCGGTGGGCGCAGGCTGGCAGCCATGAGGCAGTTGGACCCGGGGACCATGCTCGACGCGGTATCGGCCGCGGTCGTGCTCGCCGATGACCAGGGTCGGGTCATCCGGATGAACTCCTACGCGCACAAGGTCTTTCGTGGCCGCCCCACCGAGTTGCGGGAGGTGGGCCTCGAGTCGCAGGCCGGTGAACAGACCGTCCGCCGTATGGACGGCAGCTCGGTGACGGCATCGGTTGCAGTCACCGTCATCGATGATGGTTTGAGCGTGCTCACCGTCAGCGAATGGGACGGCCACAACGAATACGCCCGGCTCGACCTCAACGCCTTCGGTGTGGGGACCTGGGACTGGCACATCCCCTCGGGTGACCTGCACTTCGACCGGCGCTGGTTGGAGATGCTCGGATACCAACAGGGGGAGTTGGACTACGACCTGGAGGCCTGGGAGCGGTTGGTGCACCCGGACGACCGTGATCGCGTGGATGAGGAACTGCGCGCACATCTGGCCGGCCGCACCCCCACGTACCGCTGCGAGTACCGCTGCCGGCATCGCGACGGCCATTACGTCTGGGTGCTCGACACCGGCACCGTGATCGAGCGCGACGCCACGGGCAGACCCCTACGGGCCAGCGGAATCCATCTGGACATCACCGATCGCAAGCGCCAGGACGTCGAACGCGAGGAGTTGATCGCCGAACTCGAGCGGACGCGGGATCGGTTGAAGGACCTCGTGCGCATCGACGAGCTCACCGGTCTGGGTAATCGTCGCGTTCTCGCCGAAGCCATGGACCGTGCCTGGCTCGGTGTGGTCAGCCGCGGCGCCAACGTCGGCGTGCTGATGGTCGACCTCGATGGCTTCAAGAACCACAACGACCTGCACGGTCACGCCGATGCGGACTCGGTGCTGCGTTCGGTGGCACTGGCCATGTCGTCGGTCGTGCGCGGCCGGGACACGCTGGTGCGCTTCGGCGGCGACGAGTTCGTGGTGGTACTGCCCGATGCCGAACCCCAGGTGGCGGCCGCGGCGGCGGATCGCATCCGGCAGGCCGTGGCGCAGAGCTCCCCGGTGACCGCCTCGGTGGGGGTGGCCGTGTGGGTTCCGGGCTGTGGGATCCATGACCCCGATGGCCTGTTCGCGGCCGCTGACCGGGCGCTGTACGCGGCCAAAGCCGCCGGGCGCGACCGCGCGGCGACCTGGCAGGAAGGCGCCACCTCGGTCCTCCAGCCAGGGTGAGGTTGCTTACAGCGGGCTGTCGGAGCCCGGTTTTGCACCTACCCTGAAAGCATGGCCGAGATGCGTGCACAGGGCACTGTGCGTGGGAGCAAGGTGCTGGGAGCACCTGGCAAACCCCCGCGTCCACGGCCGGAACTGGCCGAACCGGAAGACGTGGCGGACCCCCGCGCGCCTCGCCGGGTGGTGGACTACTCGCTGCAGCGTCGGCAGGCGCTGGGCAAGTTGGTGCTCACCGCGACCGGTGCCAGCGAGAACCTGGATCCGCACCCGGATCTGCTGCGGGCGGCCAAGTACCACGGTGTGCCGCTGGCTGAGAAGTGCCCGTGGTGCGCCGGCGCCGGCATGGTTCTGCTGCGATACGTGTGGGGCGACGAGCTCGGCGATTACGCCGGACGCCAGCACTCGGCCGCTGAGATCGACGAGATGGCCGTGGAGCACGGACAGTTCCGCGTCGACGAGGTCGAGGTCTGCGGTGAGTGCCACTGGCACTTCCGCCGCCGCAGCTATGTGCTGGGTGACGGGGTCCCGCGCGCGGCACGCCGGGCCCGCAAGAGCGACACCGTCTAGAACGGCACCGCGGCGCGCCGCGGCACGTCAAAGACTTGGTGAGATTGAGGAACGAGGATATTCACATGGCTACGAAGGCTCCCGCCAAGCCGAAGAAGGCGAAGCGGCGCTTCATCGACTACCCCCGTGCGGGGAAGTCCGGCGTGCGACGCTGGCTGCCTTCCTGGAAGCTCACGCTGGGGATCATCGCCACGTTGGTGGTGGCAGCCGTCGCCGGCCTCGGAATGGCGGTGGCCAGCATCGAGGTGCCCAAACCGAACGACCTCGCTGTGGCGCAAACCACCCGGATCTACTTCGACGACGGCAAGACCGAGATCGGGCGGATCGGTGAGGCCAACCGGACCAGCGTGCCGCTGGACCGGATCTCGCCGGAGATGCAGGCCGCCATACTGGCCGCCGAGGACCGCGGGTACTACAGCCACGGCGGCTTCGACCCCAAGGGACTGCTGCGCGCGACGTGGAACAACGTCACCGGTGGCACCACTCAGGGAGCCTCGACCATCACGCAGCAGTACGCCAAGAACGCCTACCTCTCGCAGGAGCAGTCCTTCGAGCGCAAGTTCAAGGAGCTTGTGCTCTCGGTGAAGCTTGAGACCCAGGCGAGCAAGGACGACATCCTCGCGGATTACCTCAACGCCATCTACTACGGCCGCGGCGCGTACGGCATCCAGGCGGCGTCCCAGGCCTACTTCGGCAAGACCGCATCGAAGCTCGACGCCGCGGAGGCCGCGTACTTGGCCGCGATCATCCGGGCACCATCGTTCTACGCCAGCAAGAAGGGCCAGGACGAACTCGAGGGCCGCTGGGACTACGTCGTGGCGGGCATGGTCCAGACCGGGGCGTTGACGCAGGCTGAGGCCGACGCACTGGTCTTCCCGACCCCCCTGCCGTGGAGTGGTGCCTACAACTACTACAAGGGCACCAACGGGTATCTGCTCGAGGCCGCCAAAGAGGCAATGCTCGATCTCGGCTACACCGAGGACGACATCAACCTCAACGGCTACCGAGTGACGACATCGATCAACAAGCAGGCACAGGATTCCGCGACCGCGGCTGTCGAGGAGTACGGTCCGACGTACAACACCGAGGGCCTGCGGATCGGGCTGGCCAGCGTGCGTCCGGGGACCGGCGAGATCGTCGCCATGTACGGCGGCAAGAACTACCTGAAGAACCAGCTGAACGACGCCACCCAGGCGACCGCGCTGGCCGGTTCGACCTTCAAGCCCTTCGCTCTGACCGCGGCACTGGAGGACGGGATCAGCCTGTATTCGACGTGGGACGGCAGTTCTCCGCGGACGATCCAGGGCTACACGCTGCAGAACTACGGCAACGTGAGTTTCGGGACTGTCACTCTGCTGAAGGCGACCGAGAACTCGATCAACACCCCGTACGTCGAGCTCGGACTGACGGTTGGCACTGAGAACGTGAAGCGTGCGGCGATCCGTTCCGGCGTGCCCAAGGACACCACCGGCCTGCTGGCCGATCCGACGACCGTTCTGGGTACCGCCTCACCGACAGCGCTCGACATGGCGCACGCGTACTCGACGTTCGCCGCACGTGGCGAGCGCGCCGATCTTTCCCTGATCACGCAGGTCAAGACACCGGACAAGCAGGTCGACTACGAGTTCGAACCTAAGACCAAGCAGGAGTTCGACGTCGACGTGATGGACAACGTCAACTTCGCGCTGCAGCAGGTGGTCAACGTGGGTACGGGTACCACCGCGCTCGGCCTCGGTCGGCCGTCGGCGGGCAAGACCGGTACGACCGACAACAACATGTCCGCGTGGTACGTCGGCTACACGCCGCAGTTGGCCACGGCCGTGATGATGGCGAAGTCGGATCAGAACGGGAACATGGTGACCCTGGAGGGCACCGGCGGGATGTCGAGTGTGACCGGCGGTTCGTTCCCCGCGCAGATCTGGACAGCGTTCAACCGCGGTGCGCTGGAGGGTTTGCCGGTGGAGACGTTCCCGATGCCGGGCACCTGGGTGGGTTCCGGGGACATCTACCCCTCGACCACCCCGTCCACCAGTCCGTCCGTGTCCCCGAGCGAGGAGGCCCTGCCGTCCGGTGAGATCAGCGAGACTCCGCAGGAGCCCACGCAGGAGCCTTCGCAGACACCCACCGAGCAGGCCATCGAGCCCTCGGTGACCCCTAGCCAGCGGGCGCTCGAGCCGCCACCGTCGCCGTCGGGGGCGGTGTCTCCGTCAGGTAGCCCGTAGCTGTTCTGTCCGGGCACGTTGGTCACGCGGCTGCGGCTGATGAGTGGTCGTCCGCCTCGCACTGTGTGCTCTGTGCTGGTTGGAGATCCAGCCCATCTGGTCGAGGCGGCGTGGCGGCCTTCCGCCGTTGTTCTGGGGAGGGTGCGGGCTTGCTGTGGACCCGTAGCGGGGCCCGTCAGGATCTGTCTGGGCAGTCCGGTTAGAGATCGGCATCTTGGTTAGTCGGCGGCTGGTTGGTTAGAGTCCCACGGCCGTATAGGGCTAACCGGAGTGCTGTATGTCTAACCGGGATGCCGATCTCTAACCGGGATACCGATGACCACCGCCCGGCCGGCCCGGGGCCCGGCCCGCTACCGTGACCAACCCCCCTGGGCAGAACCCGTAGCCAACGGGCCGGCCAACGGGTCGAGTTCGCCGGCGCCGTCGGTCCGGATCGGATCGTGCTGGGGCGCCACAATGTCACGCACGACCATGCCGCACAGCCACGCCGTCACCCCGATGTGGATCAGGATCGCCACGGCGTAGCCCTCCTTGGACAGGCCCTTGGTGCCCTCGTCCAAACCTGCGAGATAGAGCCACACGGCCACGAAGTAGACCGTCTCCCCGGCCTGCCAGATAAGGAAATCCCGCCACCGCGTTCTGGCCAGGACCGCCAGTGGCAGCAGCCAGATGACGTACTGGGGTGAGTACACCTTGTTCGTCAGCAGGAACGCGGCGAGGACGAGGAACAGCACCTGTCCGACCCGTGGCATGGTCCGGGCGCGCCAGATGAGCAGTGCGATCCCCACACACGCGAGAAGGAACAGTCCAGTGGCGATTGTGTTGAGCCGGTCGGGCGGGATCTGCCTGCCCGCGGTCGTCAGGGCCAACCAGATCGACCCGAAGTCCTCGCCCCGCTCCTGGCTGAAGGTGTAGAAGCGCGCCCAGCCATCGAAGTTGAGCACCATGAACGGGACGTTGACCGCGAGCCAGGCGAGCCCGGCGCCGCCGATGTACTTGCCGAAGGCACCCCATGCCCGGGCCCGCCAGCACAACAGGAACATCGGCCCGATGAACAGCAGAGGGTAGAACTTGGCGGCGATCCCGAGACCGAGGAACACACCGGACCACCCCGGCTTGTTGTGGGCCCACAGCGCGACGGACACCGCCACCAGTGCCACCGGCAGCAGATCCCAGTTGATGGTGCCCGCCAGGATCACCCCGGGCGCCAGCGCCACCATGGCCGCGTCCCATGGACGGCTGCGCTGGGCCACCGCGGTGGCCAGCACCGCGACGATCCAGCAGGCGAGCAACAGCAGGACGTTGACGTTGAAGAACCAGGACGTATCGCCGGCCGGCGTGAGTCGCGCGGCCACATAGACGAACACACCGGTCAACGCGGGGTACTCCAGCACCTGGTCCACCGGGAGGTCACTCAGGTACGGGATCGCGCCGTCGGCCAGGCCGCGGGCGTGGTACAGCGGCGGGATGTCGGAGTAGCACAGGTGCGTGTACTTGCCCGGTCCCCAGCCGTTGAGCAGACAGTGGGCCTTGCTGAGGTAGCCGACGACCGCGGCCACCGCCGTCATCACCACGAGGACGCGGAAGACGTTCCACCACCCGGTGCCGAGGAGCACGCGTGACCCGGCCGGGCCGCCGGCCACCTCGCTGCTGCTCGCGGCGACGGGGTCGTCGCGGGTGGGCAGGATCGAGATCATGCGTCGTCGAGGACGGCGTCGAACAGGGCGGTCGTGTGCCGCACCCGGCAGTCGAGTGTGTCCCCCACCGCAGGGCTGCGCAGGCCGTTGGCCATGCCCTCACGCAACGTGGAGTCGGGCAGCCAGAGCATCGAGACCTGCATGTGCGGGGGCTCGGCGAACCACAACAACTTGTCGCCCCACTGGAACGGTGAGCGGCTGCGGCCGGTGGCCTCCAGCGCCCCGGTGCCGGCCGCGATCGCCCGTTGCCGAAGCGAAGCCGCCGGCGTCGGGGCAGCCATTGCCACCCCGTGCGAGGTACCGCCGCCGACCACCAGGAGCAGTCCGTCGCTGGCGGCCTTGCGCTGCCGGTATCCCACGGCGAACCGGCGGCCGACCGGGTGGACGGCGAGGATGGTGCCCTGCGCCGACAGCGCAGCACCGTCCCCCAGCCATAGCCGGGTGCCGACGCGGGCATGGACGGTGGCGTCGGGCTCAAGGCCACGCACCGACCGCAGTTCCTCGTCGGTCAGGTGGGACACCCACAGACTGTTGGCGGTGTCCCCCACCGGGATCTGTGCGCGCATGAGTTCCTCGAGGGCGGCCCGCCAGGTCTTCGACCAGCCCTGCACCTCGATCACGCGGGCACTGGTGCCGCGGGGGAGTTTCGTCGCCGAGACGTGATGGACCTCTGGCATCGCCAGCGGCAAGTGCAGGGCCAGGCCCTCGATCCGGATGTGTCCTTCGGCCAGTCCGCGCTGGAAACCCTCATTGCCGACCACAGCCAGGAGATCCGGCTCCAGCATCCCGAAGCGACGCATGCTGGTGATGCCCTCGAGGACGATACGGGAACCGGCCGGTAGGGCGGACGGCAGTTGTTTGGCGATCTGCACGTCCGACACGGTGCGGATCACCCGTGGGGCGTAGACCTGCGAGCGCAACGCCTGCCAGGCCTGTTCGGCCACAGTGTCGCGGGGGTCCCAGGGTGAGAGCACGAGGATGTCGCCGTGGAACCGTTCGGCCACCTCAGGCACCTCGAAGACCGTGCCCACCGCCAACCGGTCCACTCCGAGGCGGGTCGCCTCGTCAGCAAGGCGCTGCAGGCCCAGCCCGTACCCGTTGCCCTTCGCCACCGGCACCAGATCGCCGAGGCGGGCGAGGCCTACTTCGCCGCGGATGGCCGCGCGCAGGCTGTCACGGACCGATTCGGTGTGCCGCCGCCACGCGGGACCGTCGACATGCAGCGTGAACGTCACCGCAGCAGTCTTACATCCCCGGTGACGCGCAGGAAGCAGGGTGCGGCGGACCGGTCAGCACGCTCGGCGTACGGAACTGGTTGACCACGGGCCCCGCCAACCAGTAACACGCGGCGAGCACCCTGCAATGAGTTCGCACAGCGGCGTGTCGCGTATCCAACGGGTTGGCGAGAGGCGCCCAGCAACCAGTTCTGTACGCAACCGGGGGATCACCGGCGCTTGCGGTACGCCTCGTAGGCCTTGTTCCACAGTGGCCGCAGCACGTGGTCCCACTCCCCGACGTACTCCTGGGCGTACCCGCCGGTGCCGACCTTGAACTGGACCAGACCCAGCAGGTGGTCGCCGGCCGTGAGGTTGTCGCTGATGCCACGCAGGTCGTAGACGCTGCACCCCGAGGCCATGCTGTCGGTGATCATGCGCCACTGGACGGCGTTGGAGGGCCGGACGTTGCGGCTCGCGGTCGTGGAGGCCCCGTAGGAGTACCAGGCGTGATCCCCGACGGTGACCAAGGTGGTGGCGGCGACCACCTCGCCCTCGTGACGTGCCAGATACAGCCGCAGCCGCCGCGGGTCCTCGGCGTTCATCGCGTCCCACATGCGCTGGAAGTAGCTCAGCCCCCTGGGAGTGAAGCCGTCGCGTTCACCGGTCTCGACATAGACCGGGTGGAAGAGCGCCAGGTCGTCGCGAGTTCCCTCGACCACCTCGACGCCACTCTTCTCCGCCTTGCGGATGTTGCGTCGCCACAGCTGGTTGAAGCCGGCGAACACGTCCTCCTCGGTCCGTCCGGCCAGGGGGAGTTGGTAGACGTAGCGGGGCTGAACGTCGCCGAAACCTGCACCGCCGCCGGCTTCCTGCAGCCAGCCGGCCGCTACCAGCGCCTTCTGCAGCGCCAGGCCGGTGGCGAGCTCCTCGTCGGCGGGGGCCTGGGCCAGTCGGGTCACGGCATCGTCGGCGATGGCTTTCTTGACGGTTTCGGCGTGCCAGCGCCGGGTGGCGACCGCCGGGCCCATCTTCAGGGCGAACGCCCCCCTGTCCTTGGTGTGCTCCAAAAGCGGCTGCAGCCAGCCGTCGAGGTCGTCGACCACCCGTTCCCAGGGCAGGACCGGACCCTCGGGGACGTAGGCGAGGAAGCGCTTGACGCGGGGGACCTGCCGGTACAACACCAGAGCCACCCCTACGAGTTCTCCGTCGTCGAACCACCCCACGGATTCGCTGTCCCACTCGGCCTTCACGCCGGCCCAGGCGGGCGTCTGCAGGAAGGAGACCGACGGCAGGGTCGTGATGAAGTCGAGGTGCGTGGAGGCGGAGATGGGCCGCACGGCGATGGTCACGTGCGTGATTCTATGCGGCCCTCACGGTGTGGGAAGCAGATTGCGCGGCGGACCACCTACTGGCCGGCTGCGCAATCTGCCTGATGCCGAATCCCGGCGCTGTGCCGTTATCCACACCTCGTGGCCGGCTTCACCGACCATCCGTTACCCTGGAAGGGCGTGGTTGTCGCCGCGCAGACGCCAAGACCTCCTGCCACGGAAAGACCGTGGCCGCATGAGTCCAGAGGAGGTGGTCGCAGTTGCGTCCCTATGAAGTGATGATCATCCTCGATCCAGATCTCGAGGAGCGGACCGTTCAGCCGAGCCTGGAGGCTTTCCTGAACGTCGTGCGCCAGGACAAGGGCACCGTCGACAAGATCGACATCTGGGGCCGCCGTCGCATGGCCTACGACATTCAGAAGAAGTCCGAGGGCATCTACGTCGTGCTGGAACTGACCTGCACCCCGCAGACCGTGGCCGAGATGGACCGTCAGTTGAACCTGAACGAAGCTGTGCTTCGGACCAAGGTTCTACGCCGGGCCGCCTGAGCCTTGTCGTACCCCTGCGTCACGATCCAAGCCGAACGACGAAAGGTCTGAACAATGGTCGGTGAACCCCAGATCAACATGGTGGGCAACCTCGTTGCCGACCCGGAGCTCCGCTTCACCCCCTCCGGGGTGGCCGCGGCCAGCGTCCGGATCGCCGTGACCCCGCGCAGCCGGGACAACGCCACCGGTGAATGGAAGGACGGGGAGACCGTCTGGCTGTCCGGTACGGTGTGGCGCCAGTACGCCGAGAACGTCGCCGAGTCCCTGCAGAAGGGCGCTCGCGTCATCGTGATCGGGCGGCTCAAGCAGCGTTCCTACGAGACCCGCGAGGGCGAGAAGCGCACGGTCTACGAAGTCGACATCGACGACATCGGCCCGGCCCTGCGGTATGCCACAGCGAAGATCCAGAAGACCAGCCGCGGCTCGTCCGCCGACGCCCCCGCTGCCGGTGGCGCTGGTGGCGGTGGCCCGTGGGGCGCTCCCGAATCCGGTGGCGACTCCTGGGGCGGCGCGGTCGACGAACCCCCCTTCTAACAACCCATCCATCCCATTCCGGCCGTGAGGCCGGGCCCGACACATCGGAGCACCACAATGGCGAAGCAGCCACCTCGGCCCGTAAAGCCGATCAAGAAGAAGGCGAACCAGCTCAAGGCCGCCGGCGTTGAGCAGGTCGACTACAAGGACGTCGCACTTCTGCGCAAGTTCATCTCCGACCGCGGCAAGATCCGTGCCCGCCGCGTCACCGGGGTGACTGTGCAGCAGCAGCGCGAGATCGCCAAGGCGATCAAGAACGCTCGCGAGATGGCCCTGTTGCCGTACTCGTCGACGGCCCGCTGAGGAGAGTCATGAAGATCATCCTGACCCAAGATGTCGACAACCTCGGCGCTCCCGGGGACATCGTCGAGGTGAAGGACGGCTACGGCCGCAACTACCTCGTCCCACGCGGCTACGCGATCCGCTGGACCCGCGGCGCGGAGAAGCAGATCGACCAGATCAAGCGTGCCCGCAGTGCCCGCGAGATCCGCAGCCGTGAGCACGCCGACGAGGTCCTCGCACAACTTGAGGCCCTCAACGTCAGCGTGACCGCCAAGTCCGGTGACACCGGCCGGCTGTTCGGTTCGGTCACCACCAGCGACGTCGCCAACGCGATCAAGGCCGCCGGTGGGCCGCTGGTGGAGAAGCGCGCCATCGAGATCGACGGCCACATCAAGTCCCTCGGTGACTACCCGGTGCGGGTCTCCCTGCACCCGGACGTGGTCGCCACGGTGACGCTGCACGTGGTGTCGGCCTGAGGCATTGACATGAAGGCCGGTCCCCGGGCTCACCGGGGGCCGGCTTTCGCGTCTCGGCGAGGAACACGATGACGATCCGCATCACCACTGTCTGCCTGGGCAACATCTGCCGTTCCCCGATCGCCGCCGCCGTGTTGGCCGCGGAACTTGCCGATCTCGATGTGGAGGTCGACTCCGCAGGTACCGGGGGTTGGCACGTCGGAGACGACGCCGATCCCCGAGCGCTTCTCGCTCTGCGGCGGGCGGGGTACGACCTGGAACACCGCGCGCGGCAGGTGGATTCGCAGTTGCTGGCCGACACCGACCTGGTGCTGGCCATGGATGCCGCCAATCTGCGGGATCTGCAGCGCATGGGGGTGGATGCCGTTCTGCTGCGCACCTTCGACCCACACGCGGACGACCCGGAGGTGCCCGACCCGTACTACGGCACGCCGGACGACTTCGACGAGGTGGTGGCGATGGTACGGGCGGCAGTGCCCGGACTACGGGCGCATCTCGCGATGCGAGACGGTTGGATCTGAGCCCCCGGAACCAGGCCCCTCGTGGCACTGGCGTGGTGCCTGGTCGAGCGGTCGCCACCCGTGTTGCGCGGTGATCCCAGTTCTGTCCACACGTAACAGACAGGTAAACTCCCTGATCAGAGGCAAGTTCTCAGGATCACAAAGTCCGGCTCCCCCAGGTTTTCCACAGGTTGTCTCACCCGCGGCGCGAGGCGCGTCCACAGGCGCTGCACCGCGCTGTCCACACCCCGGATGACCACTTGCGCTGATCCTTGACCGGATGTCGCACCTGGTCGCTACAACAGAGCCATGAGCCTGGACATGGAGCCTGCGGCACCCGCCTCCTTCGAACGCACGCCTCCCCAGGACCTCGCGGCCGAGCAGTGTGTGCTCGGGGCGATGATGCTGAGCAAGGATGCGATCGCGGACGTCGTGGAGCGTCTTCGCGAGGAGGATTTCTACACCCCCGCCCACCAGACCGTGTATCGGGTGATCCTCGATCTCTACTCGCGCGGGGAGCCGGCCGACGCGATCACCGTCAGCGCCGGACTGCTCGCCTCCGGTGAGTTGCAGCGGATCGGGGGAGCGCCCTATCTGCACACCCTGGTCGCCTCGCCGCCACTGACCGCCAATGCCTCGTACTACGCCCAGATCGTGCGGGACGCCTCGATGCGGCGCCGCCTCGTGGAGGTCGGTTCGCGGATCGTTCAGACCGGCTACGCCGGTGAGGGTGAGGTCGAGGAACTCATCAACCGCGCCCAGGCCGAGGTGTACGAGATCACGCAGCGCACCACCGCGGAGGACTACGCGCCGTTGTCGGACCTGCTCGACGGGGTGTACACCGAACTGGAGTCGATCCAGAACCACACCGGCGACATCATCGGTATCCCGACCGGGTTCGTCGACCTCGACAAGCTCACCAACGGTCTGCACCCCGGGCAGATGATCGTCGTCGCGGCCCGACCCGCCATGGGGAAGTCCACACTCGGCTTGGACTTCGCCCGCTCCTGCAGCATCAAGCACGGATTGACCAGTGCCATCTTCAGCCTGGAGATGAGCCGCAACGAGATCGTCATGCGGCTGCTCTCGGCGCAGGGTGAACTCCCCCTGCACCACATGCGGTCGGGGTCGCTGAACGAACAGCAGTGGACCCGGATGGTGAACACGATGTCCGCGGTGTCCTCGGCGCCGCTGTTCATCGACGACTCCCCGAACATGTCGATGATGGAGATCCGCGCCAAGTGCCGGCGACTCAAGCAGCAGCACGACTTGCGGCTGATCATCGTCGACTATCTGCAGTTGATGAGTTCGGGCAAACGAGTGGAGTCCCGTCAACAGGAGGTCGCGGAGTTCTCCCGGGCACTCAAGCTTCTCGCGAAGGAACTCGAGGTGCCGGTGATCGCGATCAGCCAGTTGAACCGTGGTCCGGAGCAGCGCACCGATCGCAAACCCATGATGAGCGACCTGCGGGAATCGGGCTCGATCGAGCAGGACGCCGACGTGGTGATCCTGCTGCACCGCGAGGACGCGTACGAGAAGGACTCCCCGCGTATGGGTGAGGCGGACATCATCGTCGCCAAGCACAGGAACGGGCCCACGGCGACGGTGGTCACGGCGTTCCAGGGCCACTACAGCCGGTTCGTGGACATGCACCGGGGCTGAGTGTGGGTAGCGGACGAAGGGGCATGTGATGGGTTCTGGTGTCGAGGTGACGCAGGTGTTGTCGATGGCCCTGGTGGGACGCGACGAGGTGATATCGGCCCGGTTGTCGTATCGGGGCGAGGATCCGTTCGCGGTGTCGGTGGTGTTCACGGTCGGCGGTGTGCACGTGCAGTGGACCTTCGGCCGGGACCTTCTTCGCGACGGGTTGTGTGCCCCGGCCGGGCACGGGGACGTGATGGTGGCACCGGCTGGCGGTGGTCGGGTGTCGTTGACGTTGCGGTCCGGGTCGGGGCTGGCGATGTTGGCGTGCGACGCGGCTGATGTCGCGGTGTTCGTGCGCAGGATGTACGCGGCGGTACCCGACGGTGCGGAGAGCACGCACTGGGCGATCGACCAGTTCCTCGCCGATATCGCCTAGGAGCCCGTGGGGTTCGGTGGGCGGCGGGCTGTTCTACGGAAGGCGCGTCAACCGAAACGCCCATTGACCCCGCCACCGGGCAGGCGTAGTTTCCGCTGTGCGCCTGTTCCGTACGACGGGCCCGGGCGTACACGAGATGGCGACGACTGCGACCAGCCAGAAGGTGCCCCGCCTCCTGCGGGCACGGACTACCGGGCGCCTCGCAGTTCTCACCGCCCTCGCCCTGGTCGCAGCCCTGCTGGGGCCGGTGGTGCCAGCTCGCGCCGCTGATACGGTCACCGTCGACTTCGAGACCGGGCCGGCCTTGGGCACTCCGGTGACAACGCAGTACGCGGCGTCCAGTTTCGTCACGTTCGAGGCTGCTGACATCGGTTTCCGGCCCTTCCGCAGGTCGGCCCCCGGCCAGGCGCGTTCCGGGACGATCGCTGCGGACGTAGGCATCGATGTCTGCTATCCGGACACTGGGGTGCCGTGCGAGTTCGTCACCCCCGGGATGACCGGCCGGCTCACCCGGACGGCTTCCGCGGTGACCGTGTACGCGGGACTGTTCACCTCGTCCCCACAGGCGGTCTCGGCACAACTGACCGCCTATCGGGCGAACAACTCGGTGGCCGGTGTCAGCCCGGTGGTCCCCATCAGCGCCAGTGGCTTCACCTCGCAGGTCCGGGTCACCAGCGCCGCTCCCGACATCGCCTACTTCTACCTGACGGTCACCGGCCCGGGTGCGGCGAACTCCGCGCTCGGCTTCGACGACCTGACTCTCGAGTTCCCGGACAACTCACTGCCCGACGTCAGCGTCTCGGCCCCGGCACAGGTCAACAGCCTGCGGCAAGGATCCACCCTGGACATCCCCATCGGTGTGACCCGGCTGAACGGGTCGAACGGCCCGGCGTCGATGTCGGTCTCGGGACTGCCGGCAGGGGTAACGGCACAGTTCCTACCGAACCCGATCACAGGGATCGGGAACACCACGACGATGCGGCTGACCGCCCAGGACGATGTGGCAGCCTTCGACAACCCCGTGGAGTTGACTGTCACAGCCGACCCGCTCGGAAATGCCGCAGTCGCTCCGGAGCCGCGCTCATCGACCACGTCATTGGTGGTCCGGACGAATTTCGAGATTTCGGTGGTCGGGGGTCCGCTCTTCCGGCTCGGATCGTGCGCGGCCACCGACGTCCCTGTTCGGGTTCGGCGCAACATCGACTTCCCCGGCACGGTCACGCTCTCCGTCGCCTCGTCGGGACCGTCCGCCCAGATACTGCCTGATGTGACGATCCCGCCCGGCGGGAACCTCATCGCGGAGCGCACCCTGCGACTGCAGCGGACATCCGCCCTGGGATCGGTGCGCACCGTCACGCTGTCCGCGACCAGCCCCGGCTATCCTTCCCGCACCCTGCAGGTGAGCGTGGCGGATGCGGCCGATTCGGCCACGCTGGCGGACACCTCCGGATGGGCCCCGCGCCGACGCCAGCCGGGCGACCGAATCCGCGTTGACGGCACCGGCTTCTGCCCGGGTACGAGGGTGCAGGTCGGCAACGGCCGGGCCGAGGTGGCGGCCGATGTTGCTGCGGATGGTCGCAGCCTCACGTTCGGCATCCCCCGCACCGCCACCAGTGGACCGGTGACGATTCTCCCGACCACGGGAGCCACGTACCAGACCACGAACTCCTTGCAGGTCCGCTCGGTGCGCAACCAGGACGGGTTCGCCTTCGCGAACTACTCGTACGGCTGGTTGTCCTACGGCGAACTCACCGACCTCGTGGGACAGCGGGACATGTTCATCGAGGTCAACCCGTGCTGGCCGTTCGGGAACTGCTCCATCCCGACCGGCGTGCCCGACCCGGTGGCCTACCTGGTGTGGGGGGTGCTCAATATCGCACTCAAGGCCTCCGGTGGTCATTGCTTCGGAATCAACCGCACGCTGCAGGAACTGCTGGCCGGCAAGGTGCGGCACAGCCGGTTCGCGCCGGGGGTGACGATCAACCACGACCTGCCAGCCGCCGCCGGGCCCAACGATGCACTGGGGACGTGGCTGGACGGCCGCCACGCAGGGCAGGGCACCGCCGAGTTCCTCGTCGGCTACCTGGGTCGCGAGCGGGACCTGCCCAATCAGCTGTCCGTGATACGGGCCGAACTTGGCAGGACGGTACCCGGGGATCTCACTGAAGAACGGGTTGAGCGGCCATGTGGTCACCGGGTACGACGTCGAGGATCGGCCGGACGGTTCGGTGTGGGTGTACGTCTACGACAACAACGTGCCTTTCGTTGTCTCAGAAGACCTGAACAGCAACGATCACCACTACCGGGAGATCGATCGCGGGATCATCCGCATCGACGCTGCGAAGAGCAGGTGGGAATTCCCCATGGGCAGCAGCACGTGGAGTGGTGGTGGGGGCGATTTCTTCACGATCCCGCTGAGCCTCATCCCGGATGACCCGTCGCTACCCGGCCTCAACGCACTGCAGAGCATCACGATCTTCAGGGCTCCGTCCGGGGCCGCCACCATCTCGGAACTGCCCGACGACGCGCAGTTCGTGCCTGTGCAGGACAGCGCGGCGATCCCCGGGTCCGCCGGTTTCCTCGTCGCTCCCGCGGGCACGACGATGTCGCATCAGGTCCGGGGGACGTCCACGGGCCGCTACTCCCAGGTGACCACGGCGAAAGGTTTCGTCGCAGGCGTGAGCGACGTCGCCACGGCGGCGGGGGTCACGGACACTCTCACATCGGACCCCGGTGACGGGACCATCACGTTCGCCGGGACGAAGGACCGGCGGCTGCAATTGGACCTGGCATCCGACCAGCGAGGGCACCAGCGCTCGGCGAGCCTGCTGCTTCGCACTTTCAATGGTGGCGCGGAAGCCGTGGACTTCGGCAAGGGCGCGACCCTGGTCCTGCGACACGACGGGCTGGCGACGACTCTGCGGCTGCAGTTCACAGACTCCGATCGCCGTGGGATCGACCGGATCACATCGGCACCTGTGCGGATCCCACAGGGGGCGACCGTACGGGCGACGCCCACGTGGCGATCCCTGGACTCCGTGCGACTGGTCGTGGTGGACAACGGCAAACGGACCACCCGAGTGCTCAGGGACCGGTCGCGCACGAGCACCCGCGTTGTGCTCGCCAAACCTGAAGCCACCGGCAAGCGTGTCAAGGTCTCGTTCCGGGTCGTGAGACCCGTCGTGCCCTCGTCGGCGGGCCTCGTGGTGCGGGTGTTCAAGGGCCAGCGGGTGGTGGCGCGCAAGGCGGTCGCCTACGCCAAGCCGCGGAAGGGAAAGACGCTGCGGTGGAAGGTGCCGCGACTGCGCAAGGGCCAACATCGGATCGTCGCCAGGGCGACGCTGATCACGTCCGGTGCTCAGGCCGCGACCCTGCATGACACCGCGAGGGTGACGGTGCGCTGAGGCCACGCCGACGTCCCCGGCACGGCAGGGTTCTCAGGGACCGGCGGATGCCAGTGCCACCAGCCGCCGGGCGACGCTGTCCCAACTCCACAGGTCCTCGGCGGCGGCACGGGCGCCGGCCGACAACAGCGCCCGATCCTCGGCGGACAGGCCCGCGTACTGCTGCAGGCGCTCGGCCAGAGCCGCCGCGTCGCCGCTGCGGAAGGAGGCGAGGTGTGTCAACCGGTCCGGGTAGTGCTTCCGCACGCCCGCCGCGATCTCCGCCAGTCCGCTGTGGTCGGCGACCAGCGGCGGACACCCGCAGGCTGCCGCCTCCGCGGCGACCATCCCGAACGCCTCCGGGAACACCGACGGGACGACGCTGACATCCATCAGCGGCCACAGGTAGCGCAGGTGGCGATGCTGCAGGGGCCCTGTGAACAGAACGTCCGATGTGCTCTCGAGTGCGGCCCGGGCCGGTCCGAAACCCACGATGATCGCCGGGTGATCCAGGACATCGAGGAGCAGGGGGACACCCTTCTCCTCGCTGATCTT
The DNA here is from genome assembly GCA_020636995.1 of Actinomycetota bacterium. Taxonomy (GTDB): domain Bacteria; phylum Actinomycetota; class Actinomycetes; order S36-B12; family UBA10799; genus JADKAV01. The sequence goes on from JACJWU010000003.1 coordinate 381,446, forward strand.
GCCCACGTACACAATCCGTGGGCGCTGGTTCTCAGCGAAGAACCGCGCCAGGCGGTCGGCGTTGCCCGGATCCGGAAGGCGCTCCTCCCCGGTCACGTCCGCCGCCGATTCGGCGAGCAGGCCGGCCAGTGCCTCGTCGTGTGCCCGGGGTCGCATCTGGTCGGTGTCGACCCCCGGTGGGATGACGCTGATCTGCGACGGTGCCACGTCGAGCAGCTCGAGGACGACCCGCTTGATGTGCTCGGAGCCGGCAACGATCCCCAGGCTGCCCCGAACACTCTCGGTGGCCCATGCACACAGGCCGGGGTCGTCCCGCATGGCGTATTCGAGTTCACTGCCGTGAGCTTTGACGAGGAACGGCAGGCCGGTGGCCGCTGCCACCGGACCACCGAGAACCAGGTGGTTGGCGATCAGCAGATCGGCCGGTCCCGCCGCGTTGATTGCCGCGGCGTTCGCTTCGACGTAGGCGTCGAGTTCGGCCGGGCTGAAGTCGCCGACGAGCCCGGGTTCGGCGTCGGAGTAGTTGTCCAGAACGAACACGGGCAGGCGGCCGGGCAGCCGAGGCCGGATCACCTCACAGCCGGGGATGGTGCCGGCGGGGTCCTGGCAGAAGACCGTCACATCGTGGCCCTGCGCGCTCAGCGTGCGGGCCAGCGCTGTTGTGTACTCGTTGGACCCGGTGCCCTGCAGCAGGTAGCCGTGCCATATGAAGATGCGCACACAACGCAACGTAACGCGGGCTCAGTAGCGCTCACCCGCGGCGTGGGCCGTTGACCGTCCGGACGCCACGAGCCAGTCGTGCACCTGGCGCGTGTTGTCGGTGGTGATCCCCCAGGCGCCGTCGTGAACGCAGGCGTCCACGGCGCGCGGGTCGTTGGCCGTCCACACCAACCAGGTCAGGTTCGCCGCTGCGATCGCCTCGGGGAGGTCCGGCGGGTAGGCGAACAACGTGTCGAGGCCGTCGAGTCCACGCTCGACGGCTTGCCCCACCAGCCACCGGACATCAGCCGGCTCGTCGAAGCCACGCCGATGGCTGTCCGCCCCCCGTCGGTGCCCCTGCGCCCATCCGCCGATCTGCCAACGGGGGATCGTGTCCACGATCCACAGCGTGCGGTAATGGGGGGCCGCGGCCTTGATCGCACCCGCGGTGTCCAGGTTCTTCGAGATAAACATGAGTCGGTCCGGCGGAAGTGCCTCGGAGGCGGCGAGGACATCGGGGACCACCTGTGGTCCCTGCTCGATCTCCACCACCAAGGCCCGGTCGGCGGGCACCACCGGCGTACATTCGGCAAGGGTCGGGATCCCGCTGCGCGACCACGATGCACCCTTCCAGCGTCCCGCGCTCAGCTCGAGCAGTTCGGCGTAGGAGGCCTCGGCGATGCCGATCCCGGCGCGGTCGGTGGTGCGGTCGGTGGTCGCATCGTGGTGCAGGACGATGGTTCCGTCCGCGGTGCGCCAGACGTCCACCTCGACCGCGTCCGCCCCCTGCGCGAATCCGTACTCGATGCCGGCGAGGGTGTTCTCAGGAGGTCCGAGCGGATCGGTGTGGGCGTGGCCGGACCCGCGGTGCGCCACGAGTCGCACCACCGCATCCCCCGGGGTGAGGGCATCCTCGACGCTGCGGTGGGAGGCGGTGAGGGCGGCCTCGGCCTGCGGGCGATCGGTCACAGGGTGCAGGCTACGGCGTTCCCGACCGGTCGTGCGAGCGCCCGACCTTCAGCGCCCCAGGGACCAGCGCTGACGCATCGCCTGGATCGCAGCCGCCCCGCTGTGGGTGGCCGATTCCAGATCCACACCGGGCCGAGCGTCTGCTTGCAGGGCGACGGCGCAGCGGTTGATGGATATGGTGTGGCGAGAGTCGGGTCCGGCTTCCAGGGCTGCGGACAGGGTGTTCGCTATCTGCACCACCGCACGGCATTCCGCCACCATGGACGGAGGTAGCGGATCGCTCTGTGCCGCGAGCCCGCGACCGAGTGCGACGACGTCTGCGAACATCGCATCGATCAGTTCGGGGAGCCCGGCCCGCGTGGGGAACGAGGCGGCCTCGGCCTGAATCGACTCGATGTCCTCGAGGTCGTCGGCCCGGCTCCTCGGCGACATGGCCATGTCCAGCAATACGTCTGCCGCCTCCGACAGCAGCAGTGCGTGGTCGGCGATCACTTCATGGTTCACGGCTGTGGGACTTTCAACGACCATTGTGGTTCCTCCACATCCCACGCTGCGCCTTCTTCACGCTGGAATCCACCAACGTGCGGGGAACAGTGCGTTAACTAGGCTGGCGCGAATGGAAACCCCGCATCACCGCAGAACCATCACCTTCGACGTGGCGGGCTCGGAGCCGGACGCCGTCGAGGTGCGTGGTCGGTTGGTCGATGAACGGCCCTGGGCCGAACGCCCCCAGGACCTGCCGGTGGTGCACGATCTCGAACTGGCCGCGGTGGTGTCGTTGGCGGATTTCACGGTCCGCAGCGTGGAGATCCGGTTCCACACGTATCCGCACAGCGAGTGCCCGCAGATCGCTCAGGCCTATCAGCAGTTGGTCGGGGTGCGGGTGGGCCGGGGATGGACGCGGGCGATGCGGGAGCGCCTCGGGGGTCCCGCCGGCTGCACCCACCTGCGCGAACTCGCCCGCGCGATGGCTCCGGTGCTCGTGCAGGCGGCGTTCTCGGCGCGTGTGCGCGCCAACCCGAGCCGGGAAGGCGATGAGGACAGGCTGCGGACGGTGCTTCCGTTCCTCAGCGGCACGTGCCACATCTGGGCTCCCGGCGGGGTCGGCGAGCAGAAGCTGGATGCCGGCTGGGTGCCCGGTACGACCGCCTATCCGGTGCCGCCGGTCGAGGACTTCCTGGACTGAGTGCCGGCAGTGCCGAAGAGCGCGCACGGCGTTGGGCCGGTCCGCTGTCGGTCAGTGTCTGGGCAGTCCGGTTAGAGATCGGCATGTTGGTTAGTCGGCGGCAGGTTGGTTAGAGTCCCACGGCCGTATAGGGCTAACCGGAGTGCTGTATCTCTAACCAGGATGCCGATCTCTAACCGGGATGCCGATGACTAACGGGAGGACCGACATGTCTGGACAGCACAACCAACCGGAGTCCCTGCCTGAGGTTCGCACCCCGTCAGTGGTGGCCCTTGTTGACCATCGTGATCATCTTCAGGTTGAGGACCGCGAACCGCCAGCCCTGCTTGAGGACACTGGTGCGTGCCTTGATCTGCTTGGGGTCCGGCTGCGGGGCATCCGGGAAGGTCGTCACATTGTCGTCCATGGTCACTCCGGGATCAGATACCAGAAGGGGCGGGCTTTGGCCTTGTAGATGAACAGGTGGTGCAGCATCACCTTCATCCAGTGTGCGGAGAGCCCGATCTCGCCGTAGGTCTCCTTGGTGTCCCGGCCGGACTGCCCGTACTTCTGCTTGTCGGGGATGATCGGGAACACCGTCATCGCGGCGGCCTTGCCGTCTCGCCACCCAGTGCCCGCTGACGCGATGCACGCCGCGCCCATCTCCGCCATGGAGGCGGTGTGCACCTTTCCGGCCCCGCCGTGTTTGATCCGTTCGGCGATGGTCTTGGCCACTGCCCGGCCGATGACCCCCGACGGCATGCCGGTGCGAGGCGGCGCCGGAGCGATCATCGTGCCGTTGGGGCTCTGCTGCGGACGCGACATCTGGTGCGGCGGGGCGAACGCGATCCCGGCGGCCCACACGTTGTCGTACTTCACGCTCTGGTAGGTCTTCGGCCAGTCGCTGGCCTCCCACTGCTCGTACGGCTTGGGCGAGTAGTCGGCATCCACCTTCATGAACCCGCTGGGCGCGAACACCTCGTCGGTGATGTCCGTGCCTTCGGCGTCGAAGGCCTTGAGGTCCACACCCCGGAAGGGTGGCAGCAGCATGGCGAAGTCGAAGGACTGCTCGCCCTTGGTCCCGTCGAGGAGTTCGTAGTGGACCACCCCCGGATCCACACGCTCCACGTGCGCGGCCAGAATCGCCTTCACCCCGCGCTCCTGGAACAGGGACTCGGTGAACATCTGGCTCGGCACCACCCCGTCCTTGGATCCGAAGTTCATCCCGTCCATGCCGAAGTCGCCGAGGCTGCTCTCATTGGTGATGTAGATGACCTCCGCCTTGTCGCGCACCCCCTCCTTCACCAACTGGTACGCCGTCGGTGGCAACGCCGAGGCATCCCGGCGGGCCGGTATCAACGTCTCCAGTATCAAGATCGCGTGTTTCATCGCGTGTTCGTCGCTGGCGGCGGTCGCGGGCATCCTGTTCGCCTCCCGCGACAACTCGATCTCACCGTCGACCGGTGGTTCCACCACGCTGCTCTATGCGGTGGGTGCGGCCGTCATCGGTGGCACCTCGTTGTTCGGTGGCCGGGGCCGGATCATCGACGCCGTCATCGGTGGCCTGGTGGTCGGCGTCATCGCCAACGGCCTGCCCCTGATCACCCAGCAGTCCGGAATCTCGTTCATCGTGACCGGACTGGTGCTGCTGGTCGCAGCCAGCGTCGACGCGCTGTCGCGACGGCGCGCCATGGCCACAGGGAGGGTGTAGCCAGCCAGGTGTCGGTACGCGTAGGGATCATCGGGTACGGCCTCGCCGGACGCCTGTTCCATGCGCCGTTCATCGCCTGCACCCCCGGACTTCATCTGACGCACGTCGTGACGCGCTCGCCGGAGCGCGCTGCGGAGGCGGCCGACGATCATCCGGGGGTGACGGTGGTGGCGGGGGTCGCCGACCTCCTGGCCGCCGCCGTCGACCTGGTCGTGGTGGCAAGTCCGAGCGGGCTACATGCAGAGCACGCTCAGGCTGCGCTGGCCGCAGGTAGGCACGTGGTGCTGGACAAGCCGCCCGCGGCAGATGCCACGCAGTTCGAGGCACTGCTGTCGATGGCCGACCGGGCCGGGTGCCACCTCATCGTGTTCCACAACCGGCGGTGGGACAGCGAGTACCGCACACTGCGCACCATCCTCGACGCGGGGACGCTGGGCACCGTGCACCGCTTCGAGACGTCGATGGACCGCTGGCGGCCGACGGGCAAGGGAGGGTGGCGGGAATCCGCCGCTCCCGCGGACCTCGGTGGCCTGCGCTACGACCTCGGGCCACATCTGGTGGATCAGGCGCTGCAACTGTTCGGTCCGGTGGGATCGGTGTCCGCGCGGGTGCAGTCCCTGCGGGACGTGGGCAGCCTCGACGACGACGTCCTTGCGGTGCTCGCTCATGACAGCGGTACGACGACGGTGGTCAGCGGGTCGCTTCTGACGGCCATCCCCGCGCCCCGCTACCGGGTCTCGGGTTCACAGGGGGCCGCGTTGCTCGCCGCCACCGACAGCCAGGAGGACCGGTTGCGGGCAGGCGAGCGTCCCACGACCGGCGGGGTCGGTTGGGGTGCGGAGCCCGGCGTGGCCGCGCAGATCGTCACCGGCCCCGATTCGCAGCGCGCAGAGGTCCCGTATCTCGACGGGCGATGGCCCGACTTCTACGCAGGTGTCCTCGGCTGCCTGGATGCCGGCACCCCCAGCCCTGTTCCCCCCGCATCGGCTCTGGCCACGATGCGGGTGCTCGACGCCATCGGAGAGGCCGCCGCCACCGGCGGCACGGTCAGGCTCGCCTGAAAGGTTGCATGTCATGAGTTACGCCACGGTCGATCTCACGCCGACGCCCGAGGACAAGTTCACGTTCGGCCTGTGGACGGTGGGGTGGCAGGCACGTGACCCCTTCGGCGACCCCACCCGCGAACCCATGGATCCGGTGCTGGCCGCCGAGAAACTCGGAGAACTCGGCGCCTACGGCGTGACCCTGCACGACGACGACCTGCTGTCGCCGCTTCTCACCGGTGACGAGCGGGAAGCCGCGATCAGTCGTTTCGAGAAAGCGGTGGATGCCGCTGGTCTGAAGATCCCCATGATCACGACGAACCTGTTCACGCATCCTGTGTTCAAGGACGGGGCATTCACCTCGAACTCGCGTGACGTACGGCGGTACGCCTTGGCGAAGGTGCGGCGCAACCTCGACCTCGCGGCGCGTTTCGGGGCGACGACCTATGTGTTGTGGGGTGGGCGCGAGGGGTCCGAGTCCGACGCCGCCAAGGATGTGCGTGCCGCGCTCGACAGGTACGCCGAGGGGCTCGACGCGCTGTGCGACTACATCGTGTCCCAGGGCTACGACATCCGGCTCGCGATCGAGCCCAAGCCGAACGAGCCGCGCGGGGACATCCTGCTGCCGACGATCGGACACGCGCTCGGTCTCATCGACCGCCTTCAGCACTCCGAGATGGTCGGGCTCAATCCTGAGGTGGGACACGAGCAGATGGCCGGTCTGAACATGGTGCACGGGGTCGCGCAGGCGCTGTGGGCGGGCAAGCTCTTCCACATCGACTTGAACGGCCAGCGGGGGCCGAAGTACGACCAGGACCTGGTCTTCGGGCACGGCGATCTGCTCAACGCCTTCTTCCTCGTGGATCTGCTGGAGACCAGTGGCTACGCGGGAATGCGGCACTTCGACTACAAGCCGGCGCGCACGGAGGACAGCGAGGGCGTGTGGCGCAGCGCGGCGGCCAACATGTCGACGTACCTGATGCTCAAGCAGCGGGCCGCGGAATTCCGTGCCGACCCCGATGTGCAGGCCGCGATGACCGCCGCCGGTGTGGACAGCCTGCGGCAGCCCACCCTGAATCCCGGTGAGACCGTGGCCGATCTCCCGGCGATCACCGAGGTGGATGTGGAAGGACTGGTCCGTGGCTATCCGTTCGTGAACATCAACGAGTTGGCCATCGAGCACCTCATGGGGTTCCGCGGGTGAGGTTGGTCGCCGGCATCGACTCCTCCACCCAGTCGGTAAAGGTCACGATCCGGGATGCCGACTCCGGCGACGAGGTGCGGTCTGGTCGAGCACCGCACCCCGACGGCACCCAGGTGGATCCTCGGGTCTGGTGGGACGCAATGCAGTCGGCCCTCGACTCCGCCGGCGGTGTGGATGACGTCGAGGCGCTGGCGGTGGGCGCCCAGCAGCATGGCATGGTCGCCCTTGATCCAGCGGGGGAGCCGGTCTTCGATGCGCTGCTGTGGAACGACACCCGTTCCGCCGCCGACGCCGAGGACTTGGTGCGGCAGCGAGGTGCGCAGTGGTGGGCCGAGCACACCGGCTCGTTGCCGGTCGCATCCTTCACCGTCACGAAACTGGCCTGGCTGGCCCGCGAACACCCGGAACTCGCGGCCCGGGTCGAGCAGGTGATGCTGCCGCACGACTACCTGACATGGCGCTTGCGCGGAGGCGGCGACGCGACCACCGACCGAGGGGACGCCAGCGGCACCGGCTACTTCTCGCCGACCGGCAACGAGTATCTGCCCGACCTCGTCGAGGACGTCGTGGGCCGTCCGGTGCGCCTACCGCGGGTCCTTGGTCCGTCCGAGTCGCCCGGTGAAGCGGGCGGGATGCTGCTCGGCCCGGGTACCGGGGACAACATGGCGGCTGCGCTGGGCGTCGGGGCGGGTCCCGGCGATGTGGTGGTGTCGATCGGGACCTCCGGGACCGTCTTCGCCTCCGGCGAGGTCGCGACCGCGGACCCCACGGGGATCATCGCCGGGTTCGCCGACGCGCGCGGCGGCTATCTGCCGTTGGTGTGCACCTTGAACGCCTCACGTGTTCTCGATGCCGCGTGCGGTGTTCTCGGGGTGGACTACGCCGAGTTGGACAGGCTGGCACTGTCGGTTCCCGATGCGGCCGGCCTGGTTCTTCTGCCGTACCTCGAAGGCGAACGCACGCCGAATCTGCCGGACGCGACGGGCTCGCTGCATGGCATCACCAGGGCCAACTCGACGCCGGCTCACTACGCTCGTGCCGCTGTGGAGGGGATGCTCTGCGGTCTCGGCGCTGGGTTGACCGCTCTGGTGGACGCGGGGGTGGCCTGCCGACGTGTTCTGCTGGTCGGGGGAGGGGCCCAATCGGACGCTGTCGCCCGGATCGCCGCAGAGGTGTTCGGGGTCCCCGTGGTCGTTCCCGAACCCGGCGAGTACGTGGCTGCCGGCGCAGCCCGGCAGGCGGCATGGGCGTTGACCGGGGATCTACCTCAGTGGGGTTCGAGTGGGGCTCGCGTGGTCGAGGCATCACCACGACCGGAGATCCTCGATCACCACACCGACGTGCGCGCGCGCACCTGGGGTTGATGCGGGGGGTCAGGAGACACCGACCGGTTGCCGCACGGTCGCGCACCAGCACGTCATTCCAGAAGCGGCATGACCGGATCGCGGTGGCCGGAGCGTTCCGCCCCGATCCCGGCGACGACCACCAGCGCCACGCCGATCACCTGACCTACGTCCGGGATCTGCGAGAGCAGCAGCAGACCCATCAGCAGTCCGAAGGCCGGCTCGAGCGCCATCAGCGTGCCGAAGGCGGCGGTGGTCAGGCGGCGCAGTGCCAGCATTTCCAGCGAGAAGGGGATGACCGGCAGCAGCAACGCAAGGCCGAAGGCGGTGACGACCACCTGCCACGTGATGTTTCCCATCGCCTGCGGTACCCCGATGAAGGCAGCCGTGACCGCGGCCACCGGGATGGTGATGGATAGACCCTGCAGTCCCGCGAACCGGTCGCCGATGTGCTGGGTGAGCACTATGTAGGTCCCCCACCCCACCGCCGCAATGGCGGCCAGCGCGATGCCCAGCGGGTCGACGGTGCCCTGCCACGGCTGCGTCAACAGCAGCACGCCGGTCAGCGCCAACGCCGGCCACACGAGCAGGGCTCGGCTGCGACTGCGCAGGACCGCGACGCCGAGCGGGCCGAGGAACTCGATCGCCACCGCCGTGCCGAGCGGGATGCGCTCGATCGCCGCGAGGAAGCTCGTAGTGATCAGTCCCGTAGTGACACCGAGTGCGAGGGCGGCGCGAAGATCGGGCCATCGCAGCCCGCGCACCTGCGGACGGCTGATCAGCAGGAAGATGACGGCACCGGCGGTCAGCCGCAGCCAGGCGGTGCCGCCCGCCCCGACGGTGTCGAAGAGGCTCACGGACAGGGCAGCGCCGATCTGCACACTGAGCATCGCGGCCACTGCGAGCGACCACGCCGGTACCCGCTGTGTCATTGCAGCAGGCGCATGTCGGTCGCGACGCCTGGCGAACCAGCGCGCAGAACGGCGGTCAGATGCTCGCCCGCCGCGGCCAACGCATCGTCGGACATGGCAGACAGGGCATCGAGGATGAACAGCGCATTGCGGGTGTCCGGACCCAGTTGAGTGCGCGTGCACTGCCGCCAGTTCCAGATCCGGCAGGTCACGCCGGCGTCGTCGCGCCAGACCACCTCACCCGGCTTGGGATGCTCGATGACCGTCTCACCACCGGCGACGGTGTCGAACGGTTCGTCCCCGGTTGCGCGGATCAGGTTGGGTGGGCCCGTGTAGGCGTCCAGGTTCTCGCCACCGATCGGCACCTGGTGCAGCACGGAGATCGCGTTGTACGCGTCGGTCAGCGAGTTGATCCGCGGCAGACCTTCCGGTGCGCGCCGGGTGAGGGCCTCGAGACTGTTGCGGGTGCGTTGCGGCTTGGCGCCGAACCCGCGGAAGGCCTCGCGCCACGCCGCGATGTGCGGCAACTCCTCCACCGGTGCGTCAGCCACCAGCGCTTGGGCGTGCTCCTGCGCCTGCGCCACCAGACCGTCGACGCCGAAGCCGCCGTGCACGTTCTCCGCCACGATCAGCAGTACCCGGTAGTCGGGCCGCAGGTCGCGGACGGCGGGGTCGATGTGGGCGGCGTCCAGGGTGGCACGGCCGGACTCACTCAGGGCGTTCATCAGTGGGCTCCAACATGTGGTTCGTAGACAGTCAGACAGAAACGGGCGGGGCTGGGACCGGGGTTGGCGTACCCGTGGGGGACGTCAGCGGCGAATGCGGCGGCGTCCCCCACGCGCAGGTCCCAGGTGTCCTCCCCGACGCGCAGCCGCACGGTTCCTTTGAGAACCGTCAGGAGTTCGCGAGTACCTGCACTGTGGGCCTCGCTGCGATGGTCGTCGCCGGGGCCGAGGTGCCAGTCCCACAGCTCAACCACGTCCGGCGGCTCCGTCCCGGCTGCGAGGTACGCAACTCCACCGGCCTCGCTGCTCCACAGCGCCGCCCGGTCGGCCTTGCGGGTGACGCTCACCGATGACTGCGGTGCGGGAGCGACCAGGGCCGGGAGTCCCACGCCGAGCGCGTCGCTGAGTCGCAGCAGCGTCGCGATGCTGGGGTTCGTCGCACCCTGTTCGATCGTGACGAGCATCCGCCGGCTGACCCCGGATCGCTGGGCGAGCTGGTCCAGAGTCCATGACCGGCGCTTGCGCTCAAGGCGCACTCGCTCCCCGATGAGGGTGCCGAGCGCGGCGGCCTCGTCGTCCATGAGTGCAGTCTACTGCACTATGTAGAGTATCGTGGTACACCATGTACGAGATCTCATTCATCTTCCGTCCGGGGGAGTACGACGACGACTTCCACCGCCTCGACGCCGAGATCGACGAGATCGCGCGGGCCACCCCCGGTTACATCGGTTCACGGACCTGGCAGTCGCCGGATGGCAGTGTGCTCAACGCCGTCTACAGCTGGGAGCACCTGGACCACCTCAAGGAGTTCTCGCGCTCAGCGGCCCACATGCAGGCCAAGTCGGAGTACCAGCGGTGGTACGCGGGGTACGAGGTGGTCGTCTCGGAGGTGATCAGCCGGTACGGCGACGGCCGGCTGTGAGCCTGCGTCGTCGGGCAGATTGCGTATCCGGCCAGTTGGTGGTCGTTTCTGCAATCTGCGTGCCGGGCGGCCTCCGGGGCGGTGGGCCTCCGGGGTGGTCGCGGTCTCCCGGGGGCAGATTGCGTATCCGGCCAGTGGGTGGTCGTTTCTGCAATCTGTTTGCTGGGCGGCCTCCGGGGTGGCGCGGTCTCGGATTGGCCACTGGTGTGACCGGGTTTGCCATCGGATCATGGGGTGGTGCCCGAAGGTGACGCTGTGCGGCGGTCTGCGCGAGCTCTCGACGCCGCGCTGCGAGGACGGGAGGTGCTGGCCTCCGACATCCGGGTCCCGCGGTTCGCCACCGTCGACCTTCGTGGCCAAAGGGTTCTTGGCACACACGCCGTGGGCAAACACCTGCTCACCCGCACCGACGCCGGCCTCACGCTGCACAGCCACCGGCGCATGGAAGGCAGGTGGGTCACGGGTCCGGCAGACCTGCGCACCGGGCCGGCCCATCAGATCCGCGTCATCCTGCGCACCGCCGACTCCGCGGCGATCGGCGTGCGACTGGCGATGGTCGAGATCGCCCCGACCACCGAGGAACGGCGGTGGGTCGGCCACCTCGGACCGGACATCCTCGCCGACGACTTCGACCCGGGGCTGCCGCTACCGGAGAACCGCCCACTGGTCGAGATGCTGCTGGACCAGCGGGTGATCGCGGGTCTGGGCACCATGTGGGCCGCGGAGGTGGCCTTCGCGGCGGGTTGTTCTCCGTATGTGCGCGATGCCCAGGTGGGTGCCGCTCTTGCGCGCATCCGCGAGCAGATGCTGGACAGTGTGCAGGGCGCGCGGCCCCGGATGAACGTCTTCGAGCGAACCGGACAACCGTGTCGGGTCTGCGGGGCGCAGATTCGCCGTGGTCGGGTGGGTAGACCCCCACAGGACCGGGTCACCTATTGGTGTCCGGTATGTCAGGGTGACGATTCTCACGCGGTTCGCTGACGGGGCCGATGTCGGGGGGCGATCTACACTGAAGGTGTCCCCTCGCTCTAGGAGTTGCCATGCTGAACGGCTCGCCCGCAGCGCAACTCACCGACGTCGATCCGCGTCGGCTGGGCACGTGGGACGTCCAGGCCCGCATCGGATCGGGCGGGATGGGCGTGGTCTACAGGGCAGTGCGTGGCGAGGAGGTCGCCGCGGTCAAGGTCGTGCGTCCCGGTCTCCTGGACGACCCGCAGGTGGCCGCCCGGTTCGAGCGTGAGGCGCAGGTGCTGCGCTCGGTGCAGGACACACACATCAGCCGTTTCCTCGACGCCGACATCGCCGGCACCCCGGCGTGGCTGGCCACGGAGTACATCCCTGGTCCCAACCTGCGAGACGCCGTGTCCATCTGGGGCTCGCTCACTCCTGACCGCTGGTGGGAGTTGGCCCGGGGACTCGCCCAGGCGCTGGCGGTACTCGAGATCCACGGCATAGCCCACCGCGACATCAAGCCCGCGAACGTCATCATGGCCGATCGGGGTCCAGTCCTCATCGACTTCGGTATCGCCCACCCCGAGGACGCGACGTCGCTCACGGCCACGGGGATCGTGACCGGCAGCCCCGCCTGGCTCTCACCCGAGCAGGCGAACCTGGACGAACTGTCTGCCGCCAGCGACGTGTTCTCGCTGGGCTCCCTGCTGACCTTCGCGGCCACCGGCCGCCCGCCCTTCGGACAGGGGGCGACGGTTGCGGTGCTCATGAACATTCAGCGTGGCGAGCCGGATCTGTCGGGCATCGATCCGACCCGCACGGCGCTGCTGCGGCGGATGCTGGCCAAGGATCCGGCGAAGCGCCCGACCGCGCGTGAGGTGCTCGACATCGCTCGCGCGGTGGGAGTCGCCCAGGACAACGAGGACAACACGGTCGACCTGCGGACGCCTGCCGCGCACAACACCCAGCCGATCCGGGTCGTGCCGCCAGCGCGTCCTGCGACACCTGTCGCGTGGCGCAAGCCGGCCGCGATAGCGGCGGCGGGGCTGCTCGCGCTCGTGGCGGGGTTCCTCGGGTTCAAGGCGATCGACGGTACCACCGCGCCGGCCGGGCCCGAGGCCAGCCAGAGCCAGCCGGCACAGACCCCCGAGGCGCGGGAGGCGCCGGCCTTCCCGGGCTCCGATCAGTTGCGCTCCGGGGACTGGCTGCTGTCCCAATACGCCATCTCGCAGGACAACGGCAGACTCGTGATCAACGGCACGGTACAGAACTCCGGCTCGAAGGCCGCGAGCACTGAGTTGACCGTCTACTACTACGTCGACGGCGAGGCGGTCGCCGTCGCCACGGGCAGCACCGGTGAGGTGGCTCCCGGAGGCAGTGCCGACGTCACGTTGACCAGCGAGGACTCCTGGCAGCCGGGCAATCCCGTGCTGGTGGTGGAGGCCTCCTAGGACCGTTACGGGAATCCGGGAGCACTTTGTGAATCCGGGAGCGTTGTGGCTGCTCCCAAGTGCTCCCGGATCTGCGAACTGCTCACGGATTCTGGGAGCCGGCCCCTAGGTCGGCACCGGATCGCGCCGACGGCGGCGCAGCCACCGCACGACCAGCCAGACGAAGACCGCAAGCGCGATCAGGACCAGGAACGGCGCGAGGATCGCGGCGAAGGCAAGCGCCGTGGACACGATGTCTTCACCGGTGCTGACAACCGGTGCCGCAGCGCCGGCCGTACCCGCATTGAGCACAGGGCGCATCGCCGCCTTCGTCCCGTGCACGGTCCCTGCGGTGATCAGGCCCGCGATGAGGGCGACAACCGGCGGGATGTCGGTTCCCAGGCTGGTGCTCGCCGCGAACAGGACCGCACCAGCAGCCGGGCGCACCACCGTCTGGATGACGTCGTTGATCGTGTCGACCGCAGGGATCTTGTCCGCGAGCACTTCGACCAGAAGGAGCACCACCAGCACACCCAGAACCCAGGGGTTGGCCAGGTTGTCGAAGGGTGCCCCGAAGTCGACCACGTCGAAGAACTGCAAGAAGCCCACGATCACCAGCGGGATGTAGGCGTTGAGACCCGCGGCGGCGGCAAGGCCCAGCCCGGTCAGGATGGCGGTCGCAAGATCCACTCGATCAGGGTAAGCCCGCTGCCGGGCTCGTGACCATGTCCATGACAGCCCTGGGCGGTACCCGGCGGTCAGGTCGGCGACAACGCAGCACGCGCCGCCGGAGGAGCACAGTCACGGTGCCTACCATCTTCGGTATGTACCCGGTGTTCTTGCGGCTGACCGGTAAGCGCGTGCTCGTCGTGGGCGCCGGTCCCGTGGCTGCCCGACGTGTCCACGGTCTGCTTGCCGAGGGCGCGCAGGTCGTGGTGGTGGCACCGGAGGTGGATGAGGACTTCGCGCCTGGCGCCGAGATTCACCGCCGGCAGTTCACAGGCAGCGACCTCGACGGCGTCTGGCTGGTGCAAGCGTGCGGGCCGGCCGAGGTCAACGTCCGGGTCGCGACGCTGGCGCGGGACCTGGGCATCTGGTGTGTGGACGCCGCGGATGCGCAGCAGTCGGATGCCTGGACCGGCTCGCTCATCACGGGCCCCGACGGCGTCGCGATCGCGGTATCCGGCGGTGGTGACCCCGGCCGGGCACGACTCCTGCAGACCGAACTGACGCGGGCGCTGTCCGAGATCGACCTGCGACCGACGCGTGGCGGTCCGGGCGCGGTGGCACTCGTGGGCGCCGGTCCGGGCGATCCCGATCTGCTGACCGTACGGGCCCGCGACCTGCTCGCGGCCGCTGACGTCGTGGTGGCCGACCGGCTCGCTCCCCTCGCCGCCCTGGAGTTGACGCACGGGCGGATCCTGCACGTGGGCAAGACCCCCGGGGACCATACGGTCGAACAGGCCGACATCAACGAGATCCTGGTGGCCGAGGCGCAGGCGGGAAACCGGGTGGTCCGGTTGAAGGGCGGCGATCCGTTCGTTCTCGGCCGTGGCGGCGAGGAGCTCATGGCCTGCCTGGCGGCGGGCATCGATGTCGAAGTCGTCCCCGGTATCACCAGCGCGGTCGCGGTACCGGCGGCGGCGGGGATCCCGGTGACGCATCGCGGCATGGCCACGGGCTTCCTCGTGGCCACGGCGCACGGAGAGGATCCGGCTTTGGCCGCACACCTGGCGGCCATACCACCGGAGATCACGATCGTGCTGCTGATGGGCGTGCGCTCGCTGCCCATGATGGTGGAAGTGCTGCTCAGCACCCGCGATCCGCAGACGCCCACCGCGATCGTCGAGCGTGGCTGGACCCCGGAGCAGCGCACGATCAGCGCGACCTTGTCCACCGTGGTCCGGGTGGCGGCAGAGGCCGACGTGCGTGCCCCGTCGATCGTGGTGATCGGTGCCGTGGCGGCACTGCACGAGCAGTTGGGGGACGTGGCGAGGGTGTCCCCGGCGGCGGGCCTGATCGCGGATTAGATCCGACGGACCGCCACACAGGTCACGTCATCCCGGCGCCAGTCCACCGCCCGGGCCCGGGCCGCGGCCAGCAGGTGGGCGATGATCCCGGCGCTGGTCTCCTCCTGGTCGACCGCATCGGCCACCAGGCCCGTCAGCCCGTCGTCACCGAGTTCGACGCGCTGCGCGTCGTGGGACTCGGTGAGCCCGTCGGTCCACAGCAGCAGCAGCGCGCCGATGTCAAGGTGCGTGTGCTGGTTGGTCCACGCGCCGCCGAGCACGCTCAGCAGAGGTCCGGTGCGCACAAGCTCGGTGGTTGCGGTGTCGGTGATCAGCCACGCCGGCGGGTGCCCCGCATTCGCCCAGGTGAGGAAGCCGGTCTGCGGTTCGATCACGACGATCGTGCAGGTCGCGAAGCGGGATGAGGCGCGGAACCCGTCGCAGGCGTGGCTCAACGCGAGGGCCGGATCGGCGTTCTGGGCCAGGGAGAGTTCGATGACATGTTTGAGCCGCAGTGCCTCCATCCCCGCTGCGGGCCCGTGGCC
Organism: Actinomycetota bacterium; assembly: GCA_020636995.1. GTDB lineage: Bacteria > Actinomycetota > Actinomycetes > S36-B12 > UBA10799 > JADKAV01. The sequence continues at coordinate 397,073 of JACJWU010000003.1, forward strand.
GCTCACGTCGGTCACGGTGATCGCCAACTGGCCGTCGTACAGCACCTGGGCACTCCACCAGTCGCCGGCAAGCACGCCCTCCGCCGGTTCCTGCACCCCCGCGAAGTCGAGTCCGACCACCGGCTCGGAGTGGCTGTCGGCGAGCTCCGCGCGGATCGCGGCCACCACCGGACCCTGCTGCGCCAGACCCTCGTCGGCCTGCCGTGCTCGATCGACCTCTCTGACCAGCGTGCGCCGCATGGTCTCGGCATCCTGCCCGACATCGCGCAGTTCCGGCGGTCCGGCGGGCACGATCGGCTCCTCGTGGTGGCCCTCCTGCGCAACGCCCACGAGTTGGTCCTGCAGTTCCCGCAGTGGTCGCAGAACCCCACGCACCAATAGCAGCGAGAAGACCGCCAACAGGCCGAAGAAGACCAGGATGCTGATGTTCAGGATGCGCGACAGGCGCACGAACTGCTCCTCCTGGACGGCTGCCGACGCCTGTGTGCGGTTGACGATCTGGTCCTCGAGGGCGTGGGTGTAGGTGCGAACGTCGTTGTAGAGGTTGCGGCTCGTGCCGGTTCGGACCAGTTCGCGGGCTCCGGCCCGATCACCCTTCCGGGTGGCTTCGATGATCGGGCGCGTGCCCTGCCGCTTCCAGATCCGGTATGCGTCGCGGGTGTCACGCAGCAGCCGGGACAGTTGTGGCTCGCCCTCGAGCAGAGACCGAAGGCTCGCGAACTCGGCCTCGGCGCGGGCGCTGCCCTCCACGTAGCTGCTCAGGTCGGTGACATCACCGGTGAGCGCGTAGGCCGTGACTCCCGAGTCCATCTCCGCCAATGCCGTGTTGAGCGAGGAGACGCCCTGTGCGGCGGGTTGCAGGCGCGTGGTGACGTCGGTGGTCGTGGTGGCCACCGTCGTGTAGCCCGATCGCAGGGCCACAGCGGCCACGAAGACCAGGACCACTGCGACCAGCAGCAAGGCCCAGATCCGCGCGCGCAACGTCACGAAGGAGACGCTACCCGTTGGACGCCTCGAAGATCGCTGTGCGCGACGGCGTACGGAACTGGTCGGGGCGACGGCCCGATCCCGCCGACTTCACGCAGAGACACTCACTGTCCGGCAGGGACTGCGACCGGGTCCGCCCCCTGGTCCGGCACCACGGCCGCAGGTGTGCTGAAACCGGCGCCACCACGCACTGTGACGTAGGTCATAACGCGCGCAGCTTGCGCGAAATAGGGCGAAACGCCCGAATCCGTGGTCAGAATGCCCGATTGGACACGGAATCCGTCGAATATGCACCCGGTGGCGGCTCATAAGGTAAGGCTTGCATTGGTGGAATTAACAAACTCTTTACGCCAGACTGCGGAGTATGAACGCGCTGAATCTGTCGCAGTGGCAGTTCGCCATCACCACCGTGTACCACTTCTTCTTCGTGCCGATCACCATCGGAACCTCGTTCCTGGTCGCCGGCATGCAGACCGCGTGGGTACGGACCGGGGACGAAAAGTGGCTGCGAGCTACGAAATTCTTCGGAAAGCTCTTCCTCATCAACTTCGCGATGGGGGTTGTGACCGGCATCGTGCAGGAGTTCCAGTTCGGCATGAACTGGAGCGACTACAGCCGGTTCGTGGGCGACATCTTCGGGGCGCCGCTGGCCGTGGAGGGCCTGCTGGCGTTCTTCCTGGAGTCGACGTTCCTGGGCCTGTGGATCTTCGGGTGGGACCGCCTGCCCAAGAAACTGCACCTGGCCACCATCTGGCTGGCAGCCACGGGCACCCTGCTGAGCGCCTACTTCATCCTCGCGGCCAACTCCTTCATGCAGCACCCGGTGGGCTATGTGTTCAACCCGGAGACCCAGCGTGCGGAGATGACCGACTTCGGTGAGGTGCTCCTGCAGCCCCTGGCGATGATCACGTTCTCGCACGTGATCACGATGGCGTTCATGGTCGCGGGCCTGTTCGTCGCGGGGATCTCGGCCTGGCTGGTTTCCAAGAAGCGGTCGTTGGACATGGCGCGTTCGACGCTGAAGCTCGGGGCGGTCACCGCGATCGTCGCGTTCGTCCTCACCGGCATCACCGGCGACATGCAAGCCACCAAGATGGTCGAGATCCAGCCCATGAAGATGGCTGCCGCCGAGGCCCTTTACGAGACGGCGGCCCCGGCGCCGTTCAGCATCTTCACGATCGGCACACTCGACGGCTCCGAGCCGGTCTTCAGCATCGACATCCCGCACGGACTGTCGCTGCTGGCCACGCACAGCTGGGACGGCGAGGTCCAGGGCATCAACAACCTGCAGGCGCAGTACGAGCAGGAGTTCGGCCCCGGCAACTACAAGCCGAACATCCCCGCGGCCTACTGGAACTTCCGCCTGATGATCGGGTTCGGATTCCTTGGCGTGCTGATCGCGATCTACTTGCTGTGGGCGACGCGCAAGGAGCGGATCCCGGAGTCCAAGTGGTTCAGCCGCTTGGCCATCTTCGGCATCATCACCCCGCTGCTCGGTGCCAGCACGGGCTGGATCTTCACCGAGATGGGCCGGCAGCCCTGGGTGGTCTTCAGTCTGATGCTGACCCAGAACGGTGTGAGTCCGACGGTGTCGGTGACGCAGGTGCTGATCTCTATGACCGTGTTCACCCTGTTGTACGGTGTCCTGGCCGTCGTGGAGGTCGGCCTGCTGATGCGGGCGGTCAAGATCGGGCCACCCGACTCGGTCGAAGTCAACTACCCGGACAAGGTCGGCGAAGACCGGCCGCTGACCGTGACCTACTGAGGAGATGATCATGGAACTCCAACAGATCTGGATCATTCTCATCGCGGTGTTGTGGATGGGCTACTTCGTGCTCGAGGGCTTCGACTTCGGCGTCGGGATCCTGCTGCCGGTGTTGGGCAAGAACGAGCAGGAGCGCCGGGCCATGCTGACCACGCTCGGCCCCGTCTGGGACGGCAACGAGGTGTGGCTGCTGGTGGCTGGTGGCGCGACGTTCGCGGCGTTCCCCGAGTGGTACGCCACCCTGTTCAGCGGCTTCTACTTGCCCCTGCTGCTGATCCTCGTCGCGCTGATCATTCGTGGTGTGGCGTTCGAGTACCGCAGCAAGCGCTCAAGCCTGACCTGGCGCAAGCGTTGGGATGCGGCGATCGTCGTCGGATCATTCATCCCAGCACTGCTGTGGGGTGTGGCGTTCGCCAACATCGTGCGCGGCGTGCCGATGAAGCCCGGTGGCTTCGGCAACAGTTTGTACGACGGCGGGTTCTTCAACCTGCTCAACCCGTACGCGCTGGTCGGTGGCCTGACCACGCTGACGCTGTTCATGACCCACGGCGCGATCTTCCTCGCGCTCAAGACCGACGGGGATCTGCGGGTGCGCGCGAACAAGCTGGCGGGACAGATCGGGCTCGTGGCCACCGTGATCGCCGTCGTGTTCCTGCTGTGGACCCAGTTGGCCTACAGCGACAAGGCGTGGACGTGGGCCCTCGTGGTCGTGGCGGCGGTGTGCTGGCTTGCCGGCCTGGCGATGAACCGGGCGGGCCGTGAGGGCTGGTCGTTCCTGTTCAGCGCGATCACACTGGCAGGCGCCGTCGCCTATCTGTTCAGCGTGCTCTACCCGAACGTCATGCCGGCGTCCAACGACCCGGCGCTGTCACTGACGATCTGGAACGCGAGCAGCACGGACTACACGCTGAAGATCATGACGGTCGTGGCAGTCATCTTCACCCCGATCGTCCTGGCCTACCAGTCGTGGACGTACTGGGTGTTCCGCAAGCGGGTGTCCCCGTCGCAGATCTCCGATGCGGGCGAAGGTTCGCTCGATCTGCCCGGCGAGGGCCAGAAGCCAGGGGAGACGGTCGGCGTCTGAACCGACCGGGATCGGAGGGCGGCAGGGTCACGCACCCTGCCGCTTTCCGTTGGGCGGCCCACTCAGTGATGCCGGCGGCGCATCGCCAGGCGGATCGCCATCCGGACCGCGTCCTGCGGTGTTGTCGCCAACTGCGGCCCCTGGGGTACGTCCCATCCACCGAGCAGCACCACAGGGACGCCGGTACGCATCGCCAGGGAGACCTCGCTCAGCGACCCCCAGCTGGTCCCCACACAGATCACTGCGTCGGCGGCGCGGATGATCAGGGCGTTGCGCATCTCCCCCAGCCCGGTGGGCAGCGCGATGGTCACGAACGGATTCGCGTCGCGCTCGAGGCCTGGCAGGATGCCCAGGACGACACCGTCGTGGATCGCGGCCCCCCGCGCGGCCGCCTCCATGACACCGCCATGTCCTCCGGTGACGACCGCGTGGCCGCGCTCGGCCAGCAGTCGGCCCACGGTTTCGGCGGCAGCCAGCTCCGTCTCGTCGGCTTGCGCCGGTCCGACCACCGAGATGGTGTACGGCACGCGATTCTCCCTTCGGCCACGCCCATTGTTGCGCGGCGGACGGTCCCCCGCTCCTAGGATGTCGCGCATGAGCTCGGACGAGGTGGATGTGTACCTGTCGAGCGTTCCGCAGCCGCAACGCGGCACGCTCGAGGTGGTGAGGGCCAGGCTGCGGGCGCGACTGCCTCAGGCGCAAGAGGTGATCTCCTACGGGGTGCCTGCCTTCGCAGTCGATGGCACTGCCGTGGCCGGCTACTCGGCGTCGAAGAAGCACTGCTCGTACCTGCCCATGAGTGGAACGGTGCTGACGGACATGGCCGATGACCTGACCGGGTACGGCTGGTCCAAAGGTGCCCTGCGATTCGGCGTGGACGAGCCGCTGTCAGCCGAGCTCATCGACATGCTGGTGACCGCACGGTTGGGCGAGTTGACCAGCTGAGCGTATGGTGCCCGCCAGGGCGGGTAGATCGTGTGCATGGCTGTGGATATCCTCCTCGTGTTCGCGTCCGAGCACCGGCGTCTGCGCCAACTCGTGGCCCGCTGCGGTCGGTCCAGCCGGGGTTTCCACGACCCGGTTCGGGAATTGCAGCTGGCCCTGCGCGCCCACGTGATCGCCGCCAGCGCGGAGGTCTACCCGGCAGCAGCGGAGCGTGCGAGCCGATGGCCCGGGGACGTGTTGGCACGGGTTCGCCGGGAGGTCGAAGACCCCCGCGCCAGCCGTTCGGGGCTGGCGGGCAGCACGCAGTCCTTGATCGGCGCGGAGCAGGACGTGATCGACGCTCTGACGGGCCTGGAACTGACCGAACGCCGCCGTCTGGGCAGGGTCTTCCGGATGCGGAGGGACTCTCTGCTGCGAGCCTCGGCGACGACATCACGAAGACGCAGGTCGCAGACCGAACTGTACGAGACGGCCCGCCGTGCCGGCGTCGAGCACAGGTCCCGGATGACCCAGGCGGAGTTGCAGGCCGCGATCGACGCCCGGGGCGGCAGGTGATCGATCAATCCCGGAGGGGTCTTTACGGGACTGCTCAACACCTGTAGTGTGGATCATGCGTTCAGTCGCTGAGCGCACCTCGGATCTACAGAGACGTTGGATCCCCCTTCACATCCCCTCGGGTTTCCCGCCGTTCTCGACGTGAGCTTCAGACACCAGGCCGCGTCGCTCTCCGCCATCGTTGAGCGAGGTCTCCTATGTTCGTGCACGTTGTTTCCCGTCCGTTGTCAGATGCGACACACCTCCCGCGCAGCGGGATCCGGGCCCTCACCGAGTCCATCCGCCATGCCGGTGGTGAGGCCACCTTCGACATGGCTCCCGCGGGTGACATCGCGGCTGCGGTCACCGCGTGCGGCGACCAGTTGCTCGCCCAGTGGCGCGAACACACACCTGAGATCGTGCACACGGTCGGGGTGGTGGCGACACTCGCTGCGCTGCGCGTGCGTCCCGATCAGCTACCGGTGGTGGGAACGTTCGATGAGAACCCGGCATCGGCTCGCCTCGAGGAGGAACTGGCGCAGCAGGTCGATGCGGTACTCCCGCTGTCGACCACGGAGCAGCAGCGGTGGCGACATGCCGGTGTCCGCACGCTGGCGGCCGGTGCCCTGGCGATGCCCGCACCGGCGGTGGACCACCCGATCGTGCGGGGGCACGGCCACGTGCTGAGTCTGTCCACCGGTCCCGGGTTGGAGAACCTGATCCGGTCCATGCCGCTCTGGACGGGAACCCGACTGGTTCTGCTGGGTCACATCAGCGCGCAGCGTCTCTCGTCGCTTCAGCGCATCGCCGAGGAACTCGGCGTATGGGCACGCATCGACCACCGGCCGGGACTGCGCGGTGCGGCCCGTGAGGCCATCTGGCGAGATGCCCTGCTGCTGGTGGCCGGTGCCGAAGGGGCGCGTCATGCCGGCCAGGTGTTGGAGGCGGCCGCGCACGGTGTGGCCGCCGTGGCCATCGCCCAGCAGGCGCATCTGGATCACATCGTGCCCGGGGCCACCGGTGTCCTGGTGGAACCGGGTGCCGGGGTCCGTGGTCTCGGAGCGGCGGTCGCCGACCTCCTGCACGATCCGCTGCGCTGCCGCGGAATGGGGTCGGCCGCCTTGGTGCGGATGCAGACCCTGCATGAAACGCCGGGGGCGGGACAGAGATTGGTGTCGCTGTACCAGCAGGTGCTCGGGGTAAGCGAGGCTGCGCCGCGCAGGGCGCCCAGTACCGCCCCGCTCACCGAGGACAGGTCTCGGCTGGCGATCGACTACATGCCACTGGCCCGGCAACTGGCCCAGCGATACGCGGGCCGTGGGCAGCGACTGGACGACCTGATCCAGGTGGCGAACCTGGGACTGGTGCGCGCCGCCTCCCGTTTCGATCCCGCAATGGGCACCGAGTTCCATTCATTCGCAGTCCCCACGATCCTGGGGGAGTTGCGTCGGCACTTCCGCGACCACGCATGGGCAGCACGTGTCCCGCGCAGTTTGCAGGAGGTCACCCTGAAGGTGCAGAAGGCGTCCGACGAGTTGCGCGTGACCAGAGGCCAGGAGCCCACGCCATCCGAGGTGGCTGAGCGACTGGGTCTGCTGGAGGAGGAGGTTCTGCAGGCGATGCAGGCGCTCGGCGAGGCGATGAGTTCGAAGTCCTTGGATCACCCCATGGGGGGCGACGGCGACGAAGCGTTCGGCGATCTGGTCGGAGAACTCGATCCGGATCTGGAGTACGTGGAGATGCGCGAGGCCGTGCGGTCGGCACTGCGGCAGTTGCCCCAGCGTGAGCGCGAGATCCTGCTCATGCGCTTCTACGGTGAGCAGACGCAATCGCAGATCGCGCAGGCGCTCGGTCTGTCGCAGGTCCATGTGTCACGACTCATCACCCGCACCCTGGCTGCCTTGCGCGAGCATGTGACCGATGACGTCCCTCTGCCGAGGTCCTGGCAGTCCGAGCTCCGCCAAGACCGGCGCGCGGCCTGATCCGCAACGCAGACCTCGGGCGGTGCCGGCCGGTCGATTCTGCGCGGAGGAACCACGTCCGCCAGCGTTGTTACGATGAGTACTTCCCAGGATGCTCACAGCCGCGGTGTGACCCGGACAACCCAACAACCACTCGGTCAGGTGGGCCGACGCGACGAGGGAGGACAGCGCCATGAGTACGGCTGCGTCCAGGCTCGTCGCCCATGACACCGTCGCCACCCTGATCCTCTCCGGTGACATCGGCCATGAGGATGCCGGCGCTCTTCGTGATCACCTCGATGCTGCTCTCAGCCCCCCGGTGGAACGGCTGGCGATCGATCTGTCCAGCTGTGGTTTCCTCAACCCCGTGGCCGTGGACCTGGTCGGGGCGGCGATCGGGAAAGCTCACGAGCACGGCATGCCTGCGTCGCTGGAGGGAGCCTCGGCGAACGTACGGGTGATCCTTGGGATCGCAGGCCTGCTGGATCTACCGTCCGACGGTGGCTCGCCATGAACCCGGTGGACGGGGGCAACAGGTGGGAGGCCCCGAACCCACCACTGGCGGAGACCGTCGCCGCGCTCGGCAAGGAAGTGCGTGATCTGCGGGCGTCGGCGCGGATGCGGGCTGTCATCGAGCAGGCCAAGGGCATACTCGTGGAACGTCATGGGATCACCCTGGACGAGGCGTTCGCGCGGCTGCGCAGCATGTCCCAGGAGCACAACGTCAAACTCATCGAGGTCGCCGCCACGGTGGTCGGAGTGGCTATCCCGGATGGCGAAGAGACCGACTTCGCGGAGGCGCTCGTCGAAGGCGAGCTGCCCGCGTCGGGGGCGACCTCGCCGACGTGGAAGGCCTTGCGCGAGCAACCGGACGTCAAGACGGGTGTGGTGACCGCAGTCATGGAGGCGGTGGCGACTGCCACCGACCAGGGGTCCGAGGCCGCCGAACTCCTGCTGGAGATTCTGGAGCAGTACGCAGTGGCCGCCTTGACGATGTACCGGACGAGCGTCGACGGTTCCCTGCGGCTGGTGGGACATGTGAACATCCCAGGCGACCTGGTCAGTTCCTGGCGCAGCGTGCCACCGAGCACGGACATCCCCTTCGTGCGCTCCGTGGTCGACAATGTCGCCCTGTTCTGGAGCGATCGGGCCGAGCGGATCGCCGAGTTCCCGCAGGTGGCGCGCACGGGGTCGGCCGGTTTCGAGGCGACCGCAACGATTCCGGTGGTGGACCAGGGGGTCGTCATCGGGGTGGTCGGGCTGATCTGGCGTACTCGGGAGACCTTCGACGATCTGCGCAAGCGCGCCGTCACGCGGGCGGTTCAGCGGGTGGCGCCACTATTGATGCGCAACCTGCGGGCAGCCGATCCGGAACTGGACTGGATGGACACCTTGATGCGGCTGCACCTGGATCCGTGGCTGATCCTGGACGTGGTCGTGAACGCTTCGGGGCAGCCCACGGACTTCGTCGTGCAGGAGGTCGCGGCCGATGTCGGGGACGGTGGACAGTGGTTGGGCCGTCGGTTGTTCGAGATCTGGCCCTTCCTCGCCGATGACGGCACCGGGGAGGCGCTCAAGCAGTTGGCGAAGACCGGAGGATCCTGGTCGATCACCGGCACCCAGCCGTCCGACGCACCGTGGGGCCATCCGAGGAGCATCATGCGGTGTGTGCGGCTCGGGTCACGGCTCGCGTTGCTCTGGCGCAGCGCCTCGTCGCACGATCAGTAGAGAGGCGTCGCCGCTGGCTTGTCGCGGTGTCATGACCGCGTTCATCACGGTCTGGGCAAGGCCTTCGATCGGCCTTCTGCGCAATGCCGTGGCGCTTGACTTGAGGTTGGACAGACCCTCCACCAGATCGCGGGTCCCATCGACCACTCCGTCGGTGTAGAGCAGCAGCGAATCGTCCGGATGCAGTTGCGTCCTGGCGACGCTGGTCGAGCCCGGGTGCGGCGCGCCGATTCCCCGGCCACTGGACTCCAGCCACCACGCCCGGCCGTCGTCGTGGACCACCAGGGCAGGCGGGTGGCCGCCCGTCACCATCTCGATCTCGCCGGTCACCGGATCGAGCACCGCCGCGAGCATCGACGCCCGGGGGGGTTCGGCCTCGGCCGCCAGGGTCTGTGCCACGCGTGCGACCAGTTGGTCGAGGGGGACGCCGGCCTCGAAGTGCGCCCGGCTCACGTAGAGGACCTTCCACGCATCGCGCACCGACGTCACACCGGACCCGAGCGCGTCCACCACGAGCATGAGTACCCGGCCGTCCGGGGACTGGCTCACGTCGATCACGTCACCGCCGCCGGGCATGTCCGGGCCGGCGGTGGTGCTCCACAGGTCGAACTGCACCCCCGGGATGGTGGGGAACGTGGCGTGCTGGGGAGCCCCGAGCGCCTGCAGGAGCTGGTTCTGCTCGCGTTGCCGGGCTGCGGCCTCCAGCAGAGTGCGGCGGTCCTGCTCCGCCTCGATGATGGCGGTGACGTCGCGAATGCTGAACACCGTGGCATGGTCATCCACGCGTGCCGCGTAGTACTCGATCCAACGCTCGCCGTCCGGTGACAGGAACCGCTCGTCCTCGTACAAGCGCGTCGGCTCATCCATGCGCAGGGAAGTGGGGTCGTCCAGAACACACCCCCCCGCGCAGATGCTCCCGTCGGGCAGCACGTGACCCAGCAGACGGTGCAGGGGCGAGCCGGGCTTCACCCCTGGTGCGAAGGTGTCCATCGCCGGATTCGCCAGCACCGCTCGACCGTCGTCGTCCACGACCACCAGTCCTTCGGGGACGGTCTCGAACACTCGGACCTGGGTCTGCTGCATCCGGGTGATGTGTTTGACCCTCTGATCCAGCGCCCACGAGACAGCCAGGCCGAGCAGTGCGGCCAGGACCACGTTGCCGATCCGGTACGCCTTGTGATTGCTGTCCGCGATCAGGGCGACCCCGATCGCAGTCAATATCGCCACGACGGCCACGATCGCCGTCTGCCGGACCGTGAGGAACAGGGCCGCAGCCACCACGATGATGCCCATGCTGGGGATCAGCACGCCGCCGAATTCAGGCACGAAGAAGGCGAGGACGAGCAGGCATCCGAGGGCGATGCCGATAACCGCGGAGTTGATGCGCGGTCTGCTTGGCGGCACGATCCCTCCCGCCTCGTTGTCTCCCTCTTCGTTTCCGAGCCTACCCCGGCTGACTCCTCACAGGTCTGATCGCAGGCTCCGCCTGACCGTCTCGGGTGGCGCGGACGGCGTTGATCGCCGCGCCGGTCTTATCGGCACCGGCCGTGGGGCGCCGTGAGCCACTCATGTGCCATGGGTACCCGTGGCCGGGGCATCTATGCCCACCTGTGGGCGGACAACTCTGGAGGGCACCGGCGAGACCCGGAACATGTGCGTATGCCGTGGGCAGCCGTGGGTAGTAGGTGATCATGGCCACCCGTCCCGCTCAGAGGATCGCCCGCTTCGGGCACGAGTCGGCGAAGACGGCCCGCTACGGCGGCTCTCGTCGCACGGCCCCGGGTTCCTCGCCCCGGTCGGAGGCCAGCCGATGATTGGCTAACCCCACGATCGCGTCCGGCGCCGGCATTGCCCCGCGTGAGGACGTCCCCGGGCGGGCTTTCCCCTTCCGTCCGGCCGGCCGGGAGGGTGTGGCGGCACCCTCCCGGCCCCTTTTCGTGTCCGCCTCGACATGCTCGATCACCGCCTGCGACGGCGCACCCGGATGCGGTGCGGAATCTGACACAGTGTGACGTGTGGATCCGCTGAAGTCGTTGTTCTGGGTGGTCCTGGTCGCGGCTCTGGCACCGATAGCCGCGCGGCTCCTACCGGGTCGCTTGCCGGCGGTTGTCTTCATGCTCATCGGTGGTGTGCTCATCGGGCCGGAGGTCTTCGCGCATGCGACGCCCGAGGACATGTCCCTGCTGTCGACCATCGGCCTGTCCTTCCTGTTCCTGCTCGCCGGGTACGAACTCGAGCCGCAGCTGATTCGGGAACCCGCCGGAAAGACGGCGGTACGGTCGTGGTTCGTGAGCGCCACGCTCGCGATCGGTGTCACGGCGGTGCTCTACTACACCGGCGTGATCACCGACTTCATCGAGATCGCGATCGCTCTGACCACCACCGCGTTGGGGACTCTGCTTCCGATCCTGCGGGACGCGGGGCTCATGGCGGGCCGGTTCGGGCAGTACATCTTCGCCGCTGGAGCCGCCGGAGAGTTCCTGCCGATCGTCGCCATGGCGCTGCTGCTGACCTCGACCGGACCGGTCGGTGGACTGGTCGCACTGTTCGGGATGGCCTTGGCCACCTTGATCGCACTGCTCATCATCCGGTGGGTCAAGCGACAGGAGTGGGGCTCGAAGTTGATGCTCCCCGAGGACTCCACCGGTCAGAACACGCTGCGCTGGACCCTTGTGCTCCTGGCCGGGCTGGTGCTCGTCGCCGACGATTTCGGCCTGGATGTCGTGCTCGGAGCCTTCCTCGCCGGGGTGGTGCTCCGGCAGTGGGCGCCGGTGTCGGCGGAATCGCTGGAGCGGAAGTTGGAGACGGTCGGATACGGCGTGTTCATCCCGATCTTCTTCGTCACCTCGGGGATGAAGCTCGACATCGTCTCGATCCTCGAGAACCCGGGGAGGTTGCTGCTGTTCTTCGTCCTGCTCTTCTCAGTACGCGGGCTGCCGCAGTTGGTCATGTATCGGGGGCAGTTGGACAGGACCCAGCGCTGGCAGATGGTCTTCCTCACGGCGACGGCGTTGCCATTGTTGGTCGCGCTGGCCGACGTGGGCACGGCGTCGGGCCTGATGCTGCCGGAGAACGCCGCGGCACTGGTGGGTGCGGGTGCACTGTCGGTGGTCGTGTTCCCCCTAGTGGCCACGGGACTCACGCGCTCGAGCACCGGCCGGGCCGCCGAAACGTCAGGTGGCGCGGCTGCCTCGTAGGCTGTCGGACATGCAGAGCCGGGGGCGGGCGACCAGTGCGCTGGCCGCCACGCAACTCTCGTTGGACCGTCTGGGGCGGTCCATCTGTGCGTCCCTGTTCGTCGTCGCAGGGGTCTGGTTCGCGCTGCCGCTCACGGAGGACTCCTGGGCCGAGAGGGCCGCCGCGCTGGTCTGCGCAGTGGCGGCCATCGGCGTGTGGCTGACGGCCGAACGCGAGGACCGGCTGTCCCGCGAACTCTTCTGGCTCATCCCGCCCACGGCGATGGTGACGCTCGCCGTGGTCCATGTGGTCTCCCGTCAGGCCGGCTGGTGGGCGCCATCCGAGGTGGCGGCGGTCGGCGCGCTCGTGGCTGCTGCCACCGGGTCAGGGTTGCTCGTCTCGGTGATGTCCGCGGCAGTCATCCTTGTCGCGACCCTGACACCCTCGGTCATGCTGCCGACGACTCTGGCCACCGTGGGTGGTCTCAACCACTACCGGACTCTGCAGTTGGTCACCATCTACCTGCTCCCGCTGATAGGGGTGGTCGCCATGCGACGGGCCGCACGGCAGGCGGATGCGGCCGGTCCGGAGTCCGAGGCGCGGCTCGGAGCCGAACTGCTCGCAGCCTCGCGGGTGGGCGCCCAGGCTGCGGTCCAGCGAGTCCTGCATGACACCGTGCTGAACACGTTGGAGACGGTCGCCAACGGCGTGAAACCGGACCAGTGGACGCGGCTTCAGCAGCGATGCCTCGAGGACCTCGACGCTGTGAATCGGATCGCCGACGTCCGGGCGTCCCGGGAGGTAGCCGACTTCACCGACGGGCTGCTCCATCTCGGTATCCAGATCCGCGCGGATGTGCAGTGGCTGTCCGACCCCCCACCACTGGTCCGCGAGGCCGTGTTCGCCGCCCTCGGCGAGGCGGTGAGGAATGCGGCCAGGCACTCCGGGGCCGAGGGCGTGGCGGTGCACGCGAAGGTGTCGGCGGATTCGGTGCTTGTCGAGGTGTTCGACGAGGGCGTGGGTTTCGGCCCGACCGATCCGGACCGGCTGGGAGTGCGCACCTCGATCGTGGCGACCATGGAGTCGGTGGGGGGCTTTGCCGAGGTGGTCAGTGCCCCCGGTGAAGGTACCCGGGTCAGTCTCACGTGGGACCGGGCGCGGGCACGTGTCTCCAGTGTCCTGTCTGATCTTCGCCGTGGCCTGATCCTTGTGCTGGCCGCCACGGTAGCGGCTTCCTTGCTGCTCTACGTGCTCTTCACTGTGCTCGACCCGGGGATGGGTGCGCCGGGGACGAGGTTGCTGACCATCGTGGTGGCGGCGGGTGTGGTGGCTCTGCTGGTCAGTGCCGCACTCAGGGACGCGATCGGCTGGCCGGAGTTCGTTGCCGTGCTGGGCGGTCTGGTGCTCGTCACCGCGACCATCCCCTTGGGCGATCCGTTCTGCACATCGTTCCGCAGCACGTCGCCGTTCGATCTGCGCGGCCTTGTGATGTTGGCGGTCGCCCTGGCCGTCGTGACCGTCAGGCCCTTGATCAGCGCCATCGGCGCGGTGGTGCTTACCTCGGCTGTGGCGAATCTGCTGTGGCTGCAAATCGGCTCCACGTGCGCATGGGCCTACGCCCTGACCTCCTGGGTGGCCGCCAGCTTCGCGGTGGGGGTCTTCTGGTTCGCTCGGACCCTGGAGCAGAACCGGCGGGTTCTGGCCGAACAGGCGGTGACCGACGAGCAGGACCTCTTCGCACAGGCCCAACGCGAGGCGCGAATGGCCCAGATGTCCGCCTGGAACGGCCGCGAGGTCCGGCAGGCGGTCGGCCTGTTGCAGGAGATCGTCGCCGGCGAGCCGGACTCCCCGAGGTTGCGCCGGCGTGCGCGCGACATTGCCCAGCGGGTGAGGCAGTGGCTGCTGCTCATCGGGACGGTCGGCCCGGTACCCGGCGTGGTCACGGCACTGCTTCGCCATTGGCCCAATTCACCGGAGATCCGGCTGGACGGCGATCCCGCCGTGGTGGACGACAGCGGTCCGGATGCCCAGGACGCAGCCGCCCGGCTGGATGCCTGGGTCCCGCGGGTGGCAGGTGCCGCTGTCGGCATCACTGTGAGCAGGACCGGCCAGACCGCCAGCGTGCTGGCGCACAGTGACACCCCGGGGGCATGCCCGGACCCGGACGCATGGAGTGACGAGGACGGGTGGTGGCTCCACCTCACCTGGGAACCGGCGACCACGCTGACCGAGGTCTAGCGGGCTCGGCCCGGGATCGGTACCGGTTGGTGGGGTCGATGTTCCCCTGTCGGCACTCTCCACTGGCCCGGGGCACTGCCGCGACCTGCCTCCGTCGGTGTTGAGTGTTGCGCGGTTACGGGTTTCGGGGCCTGGGAGCGGTAACCGTGCAGCAGTCAACTGCATGCAGCGGCCGGCCCGCGATGGGTGTCCACGTTCCCGGTGTTGGTACTGGTGTTCGTCGTACATGCGTGCGAGAATAGGGGTATTCGGGAAGCGGGGAAATCGGATGGCGTTCTTCGAGGTGTCGCGGCAGGTCAAACGCCGTCTCGACCTGGCCGCCGACCTGCCCACCGACCACCCACCGGTCCTGGGCGAGATCGACGCCTTGGTGGACCAGCTGCCCGACCCGGAGCACCTGTGTGCCGAGGAACGCGCCGGCGCCCTGGCGGCGGTCGCGAAGTTGCGTAACCGTCTCGACGCCTACCTGACCGAAACCGCCGC
>JACJWU010000004.1 GCA_020636995.1 Actinomycetota bacterium
CCTCGATCCACCGCTGTGAGGTGACGGCGGCAGTCGCGGCGTGGTGATCGCCGGTTTGGTAGTGGTTCAGGTGGTGGGCGTGTTTGCCCGGCCGGTCTGTCCGGCTTCTCCTGGGGGTCCTCAAGTCGTGGGGTCGGGCGGGGGGTGGGGTCAGGTGGTCATGACCGCGGTCCAGAGTTGCTGCCAGTGCGTCGCCCAGGTCCAGTCGCGCGGTAGTCGCAGCCTGAGTCTGCGCGCTGAGCGGGCGATGCGCGCAGGCAGGTTGATGATCCGTGTGCGGATCGTCGCGGTGGTGGCCTTGACCAGGGTGCCACCGGCGATCACGCCGAGGGCGCGGGTGAGGTTGAACGCCATCGCCGCGCAGACCAGCCAGGCGGCGTTGGCCGCGAACCGTCCCGACGGCAGATGCGCCAGCGCGGAGCCCTTGAGGTCGGCGATGACCTGCTCGATGATCGCGTGCCCCCGATGGGTCGACTCGGCCTGCACCAGCGTGGCGGTGCTGTTGGTGAACAGGGCGTGGAACCGGTACGCGGGGAACAACGGGTCCTGCAACTTCGTGGCGTTGCGTTCCGGGATCCGGCGCACGATCAGCCGGGCCGTCACGTGCTTTGCTGGCGGCCGGGACGCGAACGCCGTGAACGGTATCTCGGCGATCTCCGCGGCCGAGATCAGCTCACCGGTGTCGGGGTCCGGGATCGCCCACGGATACTCGATGCGCACCCACGCCGCCTCGTCGATGCCGGTGATCGCGGCGCGTACCCGGGAGTTCAGCGGCATCCCGACGGAGAACTCGGCACCGGCCTTCGCTACTGCCTGCAGGATCGACGAGGAGCAGTACGCCGAGTCCGCCCGCACCAGAATGTTGTCCCCGGCTCCGCACCGGCGGGCGGTGGTGATCGCATCCCGGATCATCCGTACCGCGCCCTGGGATGAGGGGGCCGCGCCGCGGCGCAGCCGGGTCGCGGCGATCACCGGCGCGGCGTCCGGGGTGCTGACGATGGCCAGCTGGGCGTTGAGCCCGCGGATCTTCGTGTAGCCGAACTCCGCGCCCTGCTTACCCGGGCCATAGACACCCTTGACGGTGTCGTCGATATCGATCAGGCAGGTCTGCTGGATGCCGGACAACAGCGGCGCTTGGGTGGCCAGTCCGGACAGGGTGCGGGCGGCGACCGCATCCAACTGCCGCACATGCCCGAACGTGAACCCGCGCAAGAACGTGCCCAGCGTCGACGGGGCCCGCACCCCCGTGAACACCCGTGCCGCCCCGGCGCGGCGCAGCACGTCCAGATCGTCGATGCTGTCCGCCCCGGCGGCCATCCCCGCCACCAGCGACATCACCTTCGCGCCCGGGTTCGCACCAACAGTCACATGCTCGGTAGCCAGGTCAGCAAGGCCGACCTTCTCGGCCAGGCGTATCGCCGGGACCAGACCAGCCGACACCAACAAATTCGGTTCATCGAACGACGCCGAACACCGCGCCGGGGTGTGAGACAGTTGCATCTACGAGATGCCCCTCTCCTGGTGATCGTGGAAGCGTGAAGAACTCCCATTCTCCCCAGGAAGCGGGGCATTTCTACGTCACCGCGCCGACCCACCCAACAAGATCAACGGTGGATCGAGGCTAAAGGTCACTTCGGGAGCCGTGCCGCGAGGTCCTGCGGCGCTCCCGGATTACGCCTGGGGTTCAAACTCACCGCACCACGACCCAGTCCGCCAGTCACCGTCGGCCGACCACCGTCCGAACGCGCGCCGTAGGCTTACCGGCATGGCCGAACACCTGCTGTTGACCTTCCCCGAGACGCGCGCGACCGAACCGGTGATCTACCGCATCGTGACCGACTTCGACGTCGTCCCGAACATCCGTCGAGCCGCGATCGAGAACCACCTCGGCTGGATGGTCATCGAACTCGACGGTGACCCCGACGACATCCGGAAGGCGAAGGAGTATCTGACCGCCCAGGGCATCGGCGTCGAACGCGCCGAGGGCGACATCGTCGAGGGCTGAGGCATGACATTCGATCTGCCCGCCCTGCGTCAAGAGATCGATGCCGGACGGATCGACACGGTCATCGTGGCGATGACCGACATGCAGGGACGTCTGCAGGGCAAACGCCTGCACGGCCAGTACTTCTTGGATCAAGTGGCCCACCACGGGACCGAGGGCTGCAGTTACCTGCTGGCCGTCGACGTGGACATGAACACCGTCGATGGCTACCGGATGGCGTCCTGGCACAGCGGGTACGGCGACTTCGTGATGCAGCCGGATTTCGGCTCCCTGCGACACATCCCGTGGCACCCCGGCACCGCCATGGTGCAGGCCGACGTCCTGTGGGAGGACGGCAGCGACGTCGTGGCAAGCCCCCGCCAAGTCCTGAAGCGGCAGATCTCCCGGTTGAACGACGCCGGACTGCACGCCTTCGCCGGCACCGAACTCGAGTTCATCACGTTCACCGACTCCTACGAGCAGGCCTGGCAACGCGGCTACCAGGACCTCACGCCGGCCAACCAGTACAACGTCGACTACTCGATCCTGGGCACCTCCCGCATCGAGCCACTGCTGCGCAGGATCCGGCTGGCCATGGCCGGGGCGGGCATGTACGTGGAGAGCGTGAAGGGAGAGTGCAACTACGGCCAGCACGAGATCGTGTTCCGTTACGCCGACGCACTCACCGCCTGCGACGACCACGTCGTCTACAAGACCGGGGCCAAAGAGATCGCGGCCCAGGAGGACATGTCCATCACCTTCATGGCCAAGTACGACCAGCGGGAGGGCAACTCCTGCCACATCCATCTCTCCCTGCGCGACGACAATGGCGGCTTCGTCCTCGCTGCCGACGACGACCCGGATGGGCTGTCCGCGGTGGGACGAGCGTTCATCGCCGGGCAGATCGCGCACATGCGCGACCTCTCCTTGCTGTTCGCGCCCAACATCAACTCGTTCAAGCGTTTCGTGCCCGGATCCTTCGCACCCACCGCCATCAAGTGGGGTCGGGACAACCGCACGTGCGCCCTGCGCCTTGTCGGGCACGGTCCCTCCCTGCGCCTGGAGAACCGGGCGCCGGGAGGGGACGTCAATCCGTACTTGGCGGTGGCCGCGATGATCGCGGCCGGACTCGACGGGATCGAACGCGACCTGCCGCTCGAGCCGGCGATCACGGGCAACGCCTACCAGGTGGATACCGACCGCTTGCCCTACTCCCTGAACACCGCGTTGGAACTGTGGGAGGCATCCGACTTCGTCGTGGAGGCCTTCGGCGAGGAGGTCCAGCACCACTACGCGAACATGGCCCGCACCGAACTGCAGGCCTTCGGAGAAGCGGTGACCGATTGGGAACGCTTCCGTGGATTCGAAAGGCTGTGAATGTTCAGCGTCGTCAACCCCGCCACTGAGGACGTCATCGCCGAGGTGCCCCGCACACCGGTCGAGCAGGTCGACGAGATCATCGCTGCCGCCCGCGCGGCCTTCCCGGGCTGGCGCGACGTGGCACCCGGAGATCGCGCCCGGCTGCTGCGGCGCTTCGCCGAACTCGTGGACACCAATGTCGAGGAGCTCGCCGCGCTCGAGGTGCGCAACAGCGGCCACACGATCTCCAATGCCCGCTGGGAGGCAGGCAACGTCCGCGACGTGCTGCACTTCTACGCCGGGGCGCCCGAACGACTCCACGGCATGCAGATCCCGGTGGCCGGCGGTGTGGACATCACGTTCAAAGAGCCGCTGGGCGTGGTCGGTGTGATCGTCCCGTGGAACTTTCCGATGCCCATTGCCGGGTGGGGCTTCGCCCCGGCCCTCGCCGCGGGCAACACGGTGGTGCTCAAACCGGCCGAACTCACTCCGCTCACGGCCATGCGGCTTGGCGAGCTGGCCCTCGAGGCCGGCATCCCACCCGGGGTGTTCACGGTCGTGACCGGTCAGGGGTCGGTCGTCGGCGAGCGACTGGTCACCCACCCGGACGTGCGCAAGATCGTGTTCACCGGGTCGACCGAGGTCGGCACCGCACTGATGGCCAAGTGCGCGCCGCAGGTCAAGCGGGTGACCCTGGAACTGGGTGGGAAGAGCGCGAACATCGTCTTCGCGGACGCCGACCTGGAGAAGGCCGCGGCCACCGCACCCTACGGGGTTTTCGACAACGCCGGCCAGGACTGCTGCGCGCGCTCCCGCATCCTCGTGCAGGCCAGCGTTTTCGACCGCTTCATGCAGTTGCTGGAACCGGCTGTCGCAGCGGTCCGCGTAGAGGACCCGGCACGTGACACCGCAGAGATGGGCCCGCTGATCTCAGCGGCGCATCGGGACTCGGTGCGCGCCTACGTCCCCGAGGACGCCCCTGTCGCCTTCCGCGGACACGCCCCTGAAGGGCCCGGATACTGGTTCGCCCCGACCGTCCTGGCGCCCGTGGCCCCCGGGACCCCCGCATTCACCGAGGAGATCTTCGGTCCGGTCGTGGCGGTGACGCCCTTCGAGGACGAGGCCGACGCGGTCCGGTTGGCGAACGCCACGGACTACGGCCTCTCGGGGTCCATCTGGACCCGGGATCTGGGGCGCGCGTTCCGCGTGGCGCGTGCCTACGAATCGGGGAACCTCTCGGTCAACTCACACTCCTCGGTGCGGTACTGGACACCCTTCGGGGGCTACAAGCGGTCAGGGCTCGGCCGGGAACTCGGTCCGGACGCCCTTGATGCCTTCACCGAGACCAAGAACGTGTTCATCGACACCGAGGAGTGAATCATGCTGCGACTGGCCGACCGGGTGGCTGTCATCACGGGTGCGGGCAGCGGCATCGGCCGCGCCACGGCGGAGCGCTTCGCACAGGAGGGCGCCCGCGTGGTGTGTTTCGACACGGACGCCGAGGCTGCGGGGGCGGTGGCAGCCGACGTCAATGGGCTCGCAGTGGTCGGTGACGTGACGGATGCCGACGACGTCGAGCGGGTGTTCAGGGAGGCACACGCCACGTTCGGAAGCGTGGACATCGCGTTCAACAATGCCGGCATCTCGCCACCCGACGACGACTCGATCCTGGAGACCGGACTCGACGCGTGGCGACGTGTGCAGGAGGTCAACCTCACGAGTGTGTACCTGTGCTGCAAGGCTGCGATCCCGTACATGCAGAGGCAGGGCAAGGGGTCGATCATCAACACCGCCTCGTTCGTGGCCACCATGGGTGCGGCCACATCTCAGATCTCGTACACCGCATCCAAGGGCGGGGTGCTCGCCATGTCACGCGAACTCGGCGTGCAGTTCGCTCGCGAGGGGATCCGGGTCAACGCCCTGTCCCCCGGGCCAGTGAACACACCACTGCTTGTGGAGTTGTTCGCCAAGGATCCCGAACGGGCGGCGCGGCGGTTGGTGCACATCCCGCTCGGCCGTTTCGCCGAGGCCTCCGAGATCGCCGCCGCCGTCGCGTTCCTGGCTTCCGACGACTCGTCCTTCATCACCGCGTCGAACTTCCTTGTGGACGGCGGGATCTCCGGGGCATACGTCACACCGCTGTAGGCGTACCCGGGGTTCTTCGTCGCCCACCGGTGGGACACGGCAAATTGCGTCCACGACCAGTACGTGGCCCGAAACGCAAACTGCCCAACCACACCCACGGCCCCGGCCGAAGCAGATTGCGTCGACGACCAGCACGTGGCCCGAAACGCAAACTGCCCAGCCACACCCACGGCCCCGACCGAGGCAAATTGCGTCCACGACCAGCACGTGGCCCGAAACGCAAACTGCCCAACCACACCCACGGCCCCGACCCCTCCCCGACCGAGGCAAATTGCGTCCACGACCAGTACGTGGCCCGAAACGCAAACCGCCCAGGCCACCCCGACGGCCCCGACCCCTCCCCGACCGAAGCAAATTGCGTCCACGACCAGCACGTGGCCCGAAACGCAAACTGCCCGGGCGACCCGTGGCTAGCCCGTGGCGGCGTCGATCAACGCCTGGAAGAGTCGTACGTCCCCACCGTGCTCCGGATGCCATTGAACACCGATCGTGAAATCGTCGTCACTGGCCTCGCAGACCTCGATCGTCCCGTCCTCGGCCCGGCCGGTGACGGTCAGGCGCCCCGGATCCGCGACGGCCTGGTGATGCGAGGAGTTGACCACCATCTCCGGTCCCAGCAAAGAAGCCGCCAGGGACCCAGGCGTGAACGTGGCCCCATGCTCTGTGAACGTTCCCCTCTGAAAACGGTGGGACACGTCGGTGACGTCGGGAAGGTGCTGGGTGAGATACCCGCCCTCGGCCACCGCCATGACCTGCAGTCCCCGGCAGATGCCCAGGATCGGCACTGCCGCCTCCCGGGCATAGCGGTAGATGGACACCTCGAACTCGTCGCGCAGATGCCGAGGTGTGTCGTTCTGCGGGTGCGGCTCCTGGCCGTACATGGTGGCCGAGATGTCAGGACCGCCGGTGAGGATCAACCCATCGATCCGTGCCACGAGCTGACCGGCCGCATCCTCCTGGGGCGGCAGCAGCACCGGGATCCCACCGGACCGAGTCACCGCCTCGGGGTACCACGTGTGCAGCAGCGTGGCGTCGGTGTGCCATGCCGCCCACTGGGCGGGTTCGGTGTAGGCCGTCAATCCGATCACGGGGCGCATGCACTTATTGTCGCGCGCATGTCGCGTCAACCCACCGTGGTAGCCTGCTCATGTGTTGCGCGGGCTGCTGCTTAGCCGCCGCGGCGAGGCCTGATCACCGGCCCCCTCGTCGCGGAGCCTCGACGCGCCGGTTGCCCCGCCCAGACCGCAACCAGGAGCCACGATGAACGAACAACAGCCCTCCCCGATGGCGTTCCAGCGCTACAAACCCTTCGTCCCCTTCGACATGCCCGACCGCACATGGCCGAACGCGGTCATCACACAGGCCCCGCGCTGGTGTGCGGTCGATCTGCGCGACGGCAACCAGGCCCTCATCGACCCGATGAGCCCGGCACGCAAACTGCGGATGTTCGAGCTGCTCGTGCGCATGGGGTACAAAGAGATCGAGGTCGGTTTCCCGTCGGCGTCCCAGACCGACTTCGATTTCGTCCGCCAACTGATCGAGGAGGACAGGATCCCCGACGACGTGGTGATCCAGGTCCTGACCCAGGCCCGCGACCACCTGATCGAGCGGACGTACGAGTCGATCCGCGGGGCCAAACAGGCCATCGTCCACTTGTACAACTCGACGTCCACACTGCAGCGCCGCGTGGTCTTCGGGCTCGATCGTGATGGGATCAAGGACATCGCTGTACACGGCGCAGAACTGTGTCTGAAGTACGCCGACACCGTGCCGGAGACGGATGTGTTCTTCGAGTACTCCCCCGAGTCCTACACCGGGACCGAACTCGACTTCGCCGTCGAGGTGTGCGACGCGGTCAACGAGGTCTGGCAGCCGACCCCGGACCGCAAAGTCATCATCAACCTCCCGGCGACGGTCGAGATGGCGACCCCGAACGTCTACGCCGACTCGATCGAGTGGATGAGCCGCAACTTGGCGCACCGCGATTCGATCGTGCTGAGCCTGCACCCGCACAACGACCGGGGTACCGCCGTGGCCGCCGCGGAACTGGGCTACATGGCCGGCGCGGACAGGATCGAGGGCTGCCTTTTCGGCAACGGTGAGCGAACCGGCAACGTGTGCCTGGTGACCCTCGGGATGAACCTGTTCAGCCAGGGCATCGACCCACAGATCGACTTCCGCAACATCGATGACATCCGTCGTACCGTCGAGTACTGCAACCAACTGCCGGTCCATGAGCGGCATCCCTACGGCGGGGACCTCGTGTTCACCGCCTTCTCCGGGTCGCATCAGGACGCGATCAACAAGGGACTCAAGGCACTCGACGCGGTGGCCGCCGAGGAGGGAGTGGACGTCCGGGACGTCGCATGGGAGGTCCCCTATCTGCCGATCGACCCGCAGGACGTGGGCCGCACCTACGAAGCGGTGATCCGCGTGAACTCCCAGTCGGGCAAGGGCGGGGTCGCGTACATCATGCGCACCGAGCACAAGCTCGAACTGCCCCGCCGGCTGCAGATCGAGTTCTCCGCCGTGATCCAGCACCACACCGAGGACGAGGGCGGTGAGGTGACCGGCATGCAGATGTGGGACATCTTCACCGACGAGTACCTGCCGAACCCGCAGAAGCCCTGGGGCCGGTTCGCTCTGGTCAAGCACGAACTCGTCAGCGAGGTCGACGGTGACACCGTCGTGCGCGCCACGATCCTCGACCATGGTGAACCCGTCGAGGTGACCGGCCACGGCAACGGGCCGATCGCCGCGTTCTGCGAGGCGTTGCACGATCACGCAGATGTCCGCGTCCTGGACTACCACGAGCACGCACTGGCCTCGGGCGGGGACGCGAAGGCCGCCGCGTATCTCGAATGTGCCGTGGACGGCCGCGTTCTGTGGGGGGTCGGGATCCATTCCTCGATCGTCACCGCATCCATGAAGGCGGTCGTGAGCGCGATGAACCGGGCACACCGCGGCTGATTCGGAGTCCTCCCGGCAGGTCCTGGGCGGCGATGTCGCAGCGACGGCGTACCGTGGAGAGGTGAAGCGGGCTTGCGTCGTGGTGGCCGTCGTGCTGGCGCTGGGGATCACCCCAGCCGCCGCCGACGATGCCGTCCCCACGCCCGCAGAACCTCCTCGGGCACAGGAATGGCAGGAACCGGCGCCCTCGGTGATGACTTCTCCCCAGACCCTCATCGAGGAGTCCGGTGACGCCGGGGCCATGACCGTGGTCTACGCGGTCCAGGACGGCGACGGCCTGCGCATCGAGACCGAGTCGGTGCGCTCCGAAGATGCCGCTGCCGACGTCATCGCCGATGTGCAGGACGAGCCCGACGTACTCGCAGTCGAGGTGGACGCACCCCGGCAGTTGACCGGACTGCCGCTGGCACCGCCACTGAGCGCCGACCCCGGGCGTACCGAACAATGGGGTCTCGACGACCTCACAGCCGAGACCGCCTGGACGTCGGCCACCGGCGCAGGGGTGACGGTTGCGGTGATCGACTCCGGCGTCTCCCAGCACCCGGATCTCGGCGGCGCCTTCGTCAAGGGCACGGACCTCGTCGACGGGACCAACGGCCGCGTGGACCTGAACGGACACGGGACCCATGTGGCGGGGATCATCGCCATGACACCCAACAACAACATCGGAGGGGCGGGGCTGGCACCGGACGTCGCGATCATGCCGGTGGTGGTCGCCGACGCCTCCGGCTCGGTGCGCGCGTCCGATTCCGCCAGAGGCATCGTCTGGGCGGTCGATCACGGCGCGGACATCCTCAACATGAGCTACTCCGGATCGGCGAGTTCGGTCGAGCAGAAGGCGATCCAGTACGCACAGTCCAAAGGTGTGATCACCGTCGCCGCGGTGGGCAACGCCTACCTGGATTCAGGCGGCTCCGTCTACAACCCCGTGCAGTACCCGGCTGCCTTCCCCGGGGTCTTGGGCGTCGGCGCCGTCACTAGGACGGGGCAGCGTTCCGCCTTCTCCGAGGTCGGCAAGCAGGTCGACATCGTGGCACCTGGCGGAAGTGGTGTCTTCGACTCCTCGAAAGGCATCTACAGCACCTTCACCGGGTCGTCCTACGTGCGCATGCCCGGCACGTCGATGGCCGCCCCCTTCGTGACCGCTGCGGCCGCCCTGGCCGTCTCCCGCGAACGGGCGTTGGGCATCGACGTCGACACCGAGGACCTCTTGCTGGGCACCGCGACGGACCTCGGCGCGCAGGGTCGCGACGATGAGTTCGGGTTCGGGCGCGTGAACCCTGTGGCAGCACTGGACACGGTGGCTGCGCTGGCCGCCACGGGTGGACAGATCCCGGCCGTGACCCCCTCCGAGGTGACCACACGGATCGTCCGGAGGATCCGTGTGGACGTGCGCGAGGGATACCTGCGCTACCGCATCCCCGCGAAGGGTCGGTTCATCGTCGCCTGGGAGCAGTTCAAGAAACGGAAGTGGTCGGACCCGGTCAAGTTCAGCGGCAAGCACAAGGGGCGCAAGTGGTACAACGTGCGCACCTCGACACCGGGGATGAAGGTGCGGATCCTGGCGATCCGGTCCGGCTCGGGCAAGACCGCCCCGATCTGGATCTCGCCGACCTTCCGCACGCGGGCGCGCTGAACGCTCCGGGCCGATAGCCTCGCCTCATGGACACCTTCGACGGTCGCGGACTCGCCCTGGGAATCGCCGCCGGAGTGGCGATCGGCCTGGTGGTGTGGGCATTCACCGACAGCGCGCTGTGGATCGGGCTGCTCGCCGCCATCGGCGCCGTGATCGGGATGAATGCCGGATTCGGCAAGTCCGGGGACTAGCGTTGGCGCGACCTGTGCACCCGGCGCAGGATGACGGTATGACCACAGTCTTCATCACCGGCTCCACCGATGGGATCGGCCGCCGTACGGCCGAACTGCTGCGCGCCCGCGGGTGCGACGTCATCGTCCACGGACGGGACCCGGCGAAGGTGGATGCCGTGCGCAGCGACGTGGGCGCTGTCGCCGGACTGGTGGCGGACTTGGGCGATCTGCATCAGGTCGAACAACTCGCGGACCAGGCTGCCGAACTGCAGCCCGACGTCCTGATCAACAACGCGGGGGTCTACGCCCGCGAACGCATCGACATGCCTTCCGGGGAGGCGAACTGGGTCGTCAACCATCTTGCGGCGAGCCTGCTGACCGATGCCCTGATCCCCGAGATGAAGCCCGGAGGCCGGGTCGTCTACGTATCATCCATCGCGCACGGCAGGGCGCAGCTCGATCTGGATGATCCGGAGTTCGAGCGCCGTCCTTACGATCACTACGCCGCCTACGCGCAGAGCAAACTGGCCAACCTCCTCATGGCGCGCGAAACGGCCCGACGACTCGGACCGGTCGCGGACGTCACGGTCAATGCCCTGCACCCCGGTGTGGTCGGCACAAAACTGCTGACGGAGGGCTTCCAGGTGCCCGGCCGCGACGACCTCGACGCCGGCAGCGCGACGTCTGTGTATCTCACACTCGACGCCGACGGCACGACGGGGCAGTATTTCGTCCGCTCGAAGCCAGCCTCACCTCAGGGACTCGGTCGAGACGATGCATTGGCCGCAGCGCTCTACGATCAGACCCTCGCCGCCATCGAAGAGCGCACCGCTCAGTGAGCGAACGACGTCCCGTGGTCGGGGTCGTGCGGCATGGGACCGTCGAGATTCTCGAAGAACTCGGTCGCGTGCTCCAGGTCTGCGAGGAGCAGGTCGGCCAGATCCCGACCGAAACCGTTGCGCACCACGATCCGTAGACCTGCGACATCCGTGAGGTTGTCGGGCAGGGTGTAGGCCGGCACCTGCCAGCCGCGCTCCCGTAGTTTCGCCGAGACGTCGAAGACCGAGTAATTAGTGCGGTCGCCCTTCAGACGGAAGAAGAAGACGGGGAGTTCCGAGCCGTCACTGAGCAGTTCGTACGGTCCCATCTCTGCGATCGCCGATGACAGGTACATCGCCGTGTCGCGACATGCCTGCTGGATCTGGCGGTACCCCTCGAAGCCGAGCCGGACGAAGCGGTAGTACTGCAGGATCACCTGGCTGCCAGGACGGGAGAAGTTGAGCGTGAACGTGGGCATGTCACCACCGAGGTAGTTCACGTGGAAGACGAGGTCATCCGGCACACACTCGTGGGTGCGCCACACGACCCAGCCGACCCCGGGGTAGACCAGCCCGTACTTGTGTCCCGAGGCGTTGATGGAGTGCACTCGCGACACGCGGAAATCCCACTCGAGATCCGGGTCGATGAATGGTGCGACGAAGCCCCCCGATGCGCCGTCCACGTGCACCGGGATGTCCCAGCCTTTGTCGGCCTGCACCGCGTCGAGCGCCGCAGCAATGTCCTTGACGGGTTCGTAGGAGCCGTCGAAGGTGGATCCCAATATGGCGACCACCCCGATGGTGTTCTCATCGACGAGTTTCACGGCCTCGTCCGCCGTGAGGTGCAGGCGGCCTTCGGCGAGCGGCGCATACCGGGGTTCGACATCCCAGTAGCGGCAGAACTTCTCCCACACCACCTGCACGTTCTGGCCCATGACGAGATTGGGCTTGTCGAAGGGTTTGCCCGCGTCCTTCTGCTTCTGCTGCCACCGGCGTTTGAGCGCAAGGCCCGCCAGCATCACCGCCTCGCTCGAGCCGATCGTGGATGTGCCGATCGCCGTGTCACCGTCCGGGGAGTTCCACAGGTTCGCGATGATGCTCACGCAGCGAGCCTCCATCGCGGCGGTCTGTGGGTACTCGTCCTTGTCGATCATGTTCTTGTCGTAGGTCTCGGCGAACAACTGATCGGCCTGCGAATCCATGAGCGTCGTGACGAACGTGGCGAGGTTCTGCCGGGCATTGCCGTCGAGCATCAACTCGTCATGTATCAACTGGAAGGCGACTTCGGGTGTGCGGCCATCCTGCTCCAGTTTGTGGGCGACGATGGCTGTCTCCTCGCCGTAGCGGGCGAACAGCGGTGACAGATACAGACGTTCGATCTGCTCGAGGTCTTCGCGGTGCAGCATGACAACTCCCATTGGTTCGGCGCTGCCAAGCCTAGTGAGCGTCGACGACGCGAAGCACCCCCTCAGCGGGGGAACGCATCGGAGCGCGGCCCCCGCGACGGTGAGTGTTGCGCGGTTACGGGTTCACGGGTCAGAAACCGGTAACCGCGCAGCAGTCAACGGCTGAGCCGCACCGAGGGCGTCGCGTGTGCGACATCCACAACCCGCAGGTGACTTCGGAGATCAGACCAGGTCGATCGCCGCACCGGACTCCGCGCCGATGCGAGCCGCGATGGCGTCCACGGTCGGCTGATCCACCGCGCTGTCCACGGTCAATGCGATCAGCGCCAGACCACCGGCGGCGTCCCGGCCGACCTGCATGTTCGCGATGTTGATGCCCGCGTCACCGAGGACCTGGCCGACGACGCCCACGACGCCCGGCTTGTCCTCGTAGCGGAAGACCAGCATGTGCTCGCTGATCGGCAGGTCCAGGTCGAGGGAGTCGACCTCCACGAGTTTGGCGCTGTCGCGGATACCGAACACCGTGCCGGCCACGACCAACGACTGTCCGTCGGCGCACGCCATGCGCACCCGCACGAGCGAACGGTGGTCCGGAGAGTCGCCCTCCGTGACCAGCGTAGTCACCACCCCGCGGTCGCGGGCGAGGATCGGGGCGTTCACATAGGACACGGGGTCGTCGACAAGCACGGAGAACATGCCCTTGAGCGTGGACAGTTCGAGAACACCGACATCCATCGCGCTGATGTCCCCGAGCGCCTCAACCGTCACCTGAGCCACCGCGGATGGAGCCATGGACGTGGCGATGCGGCCGAGGTGTTCGGCGAGTTCGATGAACGGGCGCACCTCTTCAGCGATCACACCACCCTTGACGTTCACCGCGTCGGGAACCAGTTCGCCGGCCAGCGCCTGCCGTACCGACTTGGCCACAGCGATGCCGGCCTTCTCCTGCGCCTCGTCCGTACTCGCACCCAGGTGTGGGGTGGCCACGACATTGTCCAGCGTGAACAGCGGGGAGTCGGTGCACGGTTCCTTGGCATAGACATCCAGGCCCGCGCCTGCGACCCGGCCCTCGGCCAATGCGTCGTAGAGCGCCTGCTCATCCACGATGCCGCCGCGCGCCGCGTTGATGATGTGCACGCTCGGCTTGACCAGTTTGAGAGCACCGGCGTCGATCAGCCCCACTGTCTCCTTGGTCTTGGGGAGGTGGACTGTGATGAAGTCGGACTGCGCGAGCAACTCATCGAGGGGCAGCAACTTCACGCCGAGTTGGGCCGCACGGGCCGGCTGGACGAAGGGGTCGTACGCCACGAGGCGGACTCCGAAGGCGCTCAATCGCTGCGCGACCAGCAGGCCGATGCGTCCCAGGCCGACCACACCCACCGTCTTGTCCGCCAACTCCACGCCGCTGTACTTGGAGCGCTTCCACTCCCCCTGCTGCAGAGCCGAGTGGGCCGGGGAGATGTTGCGCGCGCTGGCCAGCAGCAGGGCCACCGCCAACTCCGCCGCACTGACGATGTTCGAGGTCGGTGCGTTGACGACCATGACACCGGCCTGTGTCGCCGCATCCACATCGACGTTGTCCAACCCCACGCCCGCACGGGCGACCACCTTGAGGTTCTTGGCCGCGGCGAGGGCCTCGGCGTCGATCTGCGTGGCGGAGCGCACCAGGATCGCGTCCACATCCCCGATGTCGCGCAGGAGGGCCGTCCGATCCGCACCGTCGGTGTGCCGGATCTCGAAGTCGGGGCCGAGAGCGTCGATCGTGGCGGGTGACAGTTCTTCGGCGATCAAGACGATGGGTTTGCTCACCTCTTGATGGTACGAAGACCGTCAGCCGAGGTAGTCCGCGGCCACCGCTTCAGCTCTGGCGGCGTACCCACCACCGAACATGCGAGCGTGCACCAGCAGCGGCCACAGTTGGTGCAGTCCAACCCGGGCCTGCCAGCCAGGCGCGAGTGGGAACACCTCCTGGTACGCGGCAAGAAGGTGGTCGAGGTGCACTGTGCCGAACAGCGCCAGCATCGCCAGATCGGTCTCCCGGTGTCCCACATGACAGGCGGGGTCGATCACACGCGGCTGCTCGGACCAGAGGATGTTCCCCGACCACAGGTCACCGTGGATCAGACTGGCGGGCTCACGCGGTCCGGCCCATTCAGGTTCTCCCAGCAGGGCGTCCGCCAGCGCCGTGCAGTTGGGCAGCGCCTCATCGACCAGGGGCCGCAAGCGCAACTCGGCGTACATCGGCGCCCACGAGTCGAAGGTGCCCACCGGCATGTCCAGCCGTCCGATCCGGCCCTGCGCCGGGCCGTCTCCGAAGTCACCGGCCGGGGTGGCGTGCAGTTGCGCCAGCATCCGGCCCAGCATCTCGGCGGCCGCGGGGCCAGCGGAGGTTTGCTCCACCCACTCCAGGACCAGCCAGTCCTCGTCGGCGTGCACCACCTCGGGCACCAAACCTGGGACCGCCGCTCCGATGCGGCGCAGTCCGTCGGCCTCGACGGGCAGCAGGTACGGATCCGGGAATCGCGGGGTCTTCGCGAAGTACATCTCCTCCCCGGTCACGACGCGGAAGGCGCGGCAGATGTCCCCTCCGGCGATGGGGTGCAGGACGTGACCCCCGAGCACATCGTCCAGCACGTCAGCGACGGGCGAGCCGAGCGGCGATCGGATCAACCGCCAACTGCAGCAGCAGGAACCAGGTCGCACCTTGTGGCATGAGCAAGGCGATCACGAACACGATCAGGAAGACGCCAGTGATCAACAGGGACCGGTACCAGCCCTCTCGTCCAGCCTGCGAGTCGACGACCTCCGGGTCCATGATCCCGGGAGCCCGCCGGGCGTGCCACAGCATGAGCGTCATGAGAAGGCTGATCAGCGCCATCCAGCCGACGTAGAACCCCACCACCTGCGAGGTCGAGTCGTTCTCCGTGACGATGTTCGTCGGTAGCGGCATCAGCGCGATGGCGAACAACCACGCGAAGTCCAGCCACATCAGGGGCCTGTCGACGATGTTGATCGAGTCGAAGAGCCGATGATGACCGAACCAGAACAGCGCGATGATGACCCAGCTCAGCGTCAACCCACCGAACTTCGCAGCGTTCTCCGTGAACAGCGTCGTGACCTTGCCGTCTGCCGGCATCTCCAAGTCCGCCAACGGCAGCAACAGGATGGTGATCGCGATCGCGACCACCGCATCGCTGAAGGCGATGATGCGGTCGGAGCCGTGGCGCTCGGGCGCGATGATCATCGAGCGGCGGTGCCCTCGGTGTAGTCGTCGTCAGTGGCCACCCACGCCATCAGTTGGCGCAGTTCCCGGCCGACCTCTTCGATCTGGTGCTGCTCGGCCTCGGCGCGCATCGCCGCGAATTCCGGCGCTCCTGCGTCCTGGTCGTCGATGAAGCGCTGCGCGAAGGCACCGGACTGGATGTCCGCCAGAACACCCTTCATGTTCTCCTTCACCTGCGCATCGATCACACGCGGTCCGGACACGTAGTCGCCGTACTCGGCGGTGTCGGAGACACTCCAGCGCTGCTTGGCGATGCCGCCCTCGTACATCAGGTCCACGATGAGCTTCAGTTCGTGCAGGCACTCGAAGTAGGCGACCTCCGGCTGGTAGCCGGCCTCGACCAGCGTTTCGAACCCGGCCTGCACCAGCGCCGACGCACCTCCGCACAGCACCGCCTGCTCGCCGAACAGGTCGGTCTCAGTCTCCTCGGTGAACGTGGAGCGGATACCGCCGGCACGCAGCGAACCCATCGCGCGGGCGTACGACAGCGCCAGCGGCCAGGCGTTCCCAGTGGCGTCCTGCTCGACGGCCACGATGCACGGCACGCCGCGCCCCGACGTGTATTCACGGCGCACGAGATGCCCCGGGCCCTTCGGGGCCACCATGCAGACGTCGACGTCGGCCGGCGGCTGGATGTAGCCGAACCGGATGTTGAAGCCGTGGGCGAAGAACAGCGCATCCCCGGCCTTGAGGTTGTCAGCGATGGCCTCCGCGTACAGACCGCGCTGTGCGGGGTCCGGCACGAGCACCATGATCAGGTCGGCCTCCGCACACGCCGTGGCGGGATCCACGACGCGCAGACCCTCGGCCTCGGCCTTGGCCCGCGACTTCGAGCCCTCGGCCAGGCCCACCCGTACATCGACACCGGAGTCGCGCAGGTTCAGAGCGTGGGCGTGACCCTGCGAGCCATAGCCCAGAATCGCCACCTTTCGGCCCTGGATGATCGACAGGTCGGCATCGTCTTCGTAGAACAGTTCAGCCACTTCTTCTCCTTGTACGGGTGGATCGTGCACAGTCTCTCAGGTGTGCGGGCAACGGTGTCACGGGGCCACCGACACCGCGAGGAAGGCGGCGAACACCGCGAGGTGGACACCGGCCTGCTGCAGCGTCGCGCGCCCGGGCACCACGGTCAACGCGGATACGAACAGGGCGAGGGCGAGCAGGACGATCTGGACCGGACCGAGCCCGAGTTGCAGTTGCGTCGGCAACCAGATCTGGGCGATCGCGATCGTGGGGATCGTCAGGCCGATGCTGGCCATGGCCGAACCGAACGCCAGGTTCAGACTTGTCTGCACCCGCCCGATGCGTGCGGCCCGGATCGCGGCGATCCCCTCCGGCAGCAACACGACCAGGGCGATGATGACACCGACGAAGGCAAGCGGCAGTCCGGCGGACAGCACTGCCCGCTCGATCGTCGGTGACAGGGTCTTCGCCAGGCCCACGACGGCGATCAGGGACACCAGCAGCAACACGAGGCTGACCACAGCGGTGCCGGTGCTCGGCGGGGCCGTGTGTTCGTCCTCGCTGTCCATGCCCGGGTTGAGGAAGTAGTCGCGGTGGCGGATCGTCTGTACGAAGACGAACAGCAGGTACAGCGCCAGCGAGGCCACGGCGGCGAACGCCAATTGGCCGGCGGTGAAGGTGGGTCCCGGGGTACTGGTGGTGAACGAGGGCAGCACCAGTGTCAGGACGGCCAGCGCCCCGATCGTCGCGAGCGCGGCGCCGGCACCCTCGGAGTTGAACTTCACGATCGGGCGCCGCATCGTCGCGGACAACAGGGAGACGCCGACGATGCCGGCCGTGGTGATCATAAGGGCACTGAAAACCGTGTCCCGGGCCAACGTCTCAGCCTTGGCCCCGCCACTGGTCATCAACGAGACGATCATCGCCACCTCGATCACCGTCACCGCCACCGCCAGGACCAGCGACCCGAACGGCTCACCAACCCGGTGGGCGACCACCTCGGCATGGTGCACAGCGGCCAACACCGCTGCCACCAGGACCAACCCGACGATCGCCGCGAGCGGACCGGAGAGGTCCCGGCCCCACACGAAGATCAGCGCGACCGCGCCGACCGGGGGCACGATCCGGGCAGCGATACCCACTAGGCGCTGCGGTCGACCGAACGCAGGTTCCGGTCGGAGATCGACTTGCCGCCGCGACCCACGGCCACCATTCCCGACTGCACGAGTTCCTTGATGCCGTAGGGCTCCAGAACGCGCAGAAGAGCCTCGAGCTTGTCGCGGCTGCCGGTGGCTTCGATGGTGAGCGTCTCGGGAGCCACATCGACGACCTTCGCGCGGAACAGGGTCACGACCTCCAGCACGTTGCTGCGCATGGCGTCGTTGGCCTTGACCTTGACCAGCACGAGTTCCCGCTGGACCGACTGATCGTCGAGTTCCACGATCTTCAGGACGTTGATGAGCTTGTTGAGTTGCTTGGTCACCTGTTCCAGGGGAAGCCGGTCAACGCTGACCACGATGGTCATCCGGCTGACTTCGGGGTTCTCGGTGGGCCCCACGGCCAGCGAGTCGATGTTGAACCCGCGACGGCTGAAGAGCCCCGCGATCCGGGCGAGCACGCCCGGCTTGTTCTCCACGAGAACGGACAATGTGTGCCGGCTCATCAGTCCTCCCGGTCCCATGCCGGCGCGAGGTCGCGCGCGGTCGTGATGAGGTCGTTGCTGGTGCCGGCCGGAACCATCGGCCACACCATGGCGTCGCGGTGGACCTGGAAGTCGATGACCACAGGCGCGTCGTTGAGCGACATCGCCTTCTCGATCACCGCGTCCACCTGTTCACGACTGTCGGCGCGCAGGCCGTAGCATCCGTACGCCTCCGCCAGCTTGACGAAGTCGGGGAACTGATGGGACTGCAGGTCCGTGTTCGAATAGCGCTGGTTGTAGAACAGCGTCTGCCACTGCCTGACCATGCCGAGGCTGGAGTTGTTGATCAGCGCGACCTTGATCGGGATGTTGTTGATCGCACAGGTCGCGAGTTCCTGGTTGGTCATCTGGAAGCAGCCATCGCCGTCGATCGCCCACACCACCTTGTCAGGTGCGCCGACCTTCGCCCCCATCGCCGCCGGGACGGAGTAGCCCATCGTGCCCAGGCCACCGGAGTTCAGCCAGTGCCCCGGCTTCTCGTAATCGATGAACTGCGAGGCCCACATCTGGTGCTGACCCACACCCGCGACGTAGATGGCATCCGGACCCGCGATCTGGCCGAGCCGCTCGATGACGAACTGCGGCTCGAGGGCATCCGGGTGCTCCTCATAGCCCCGCGGGAAGCGTTCCTTCCAGCCGTTGAGCGTCTGCCACCAGTCCTCGATCTCGATGTCGTCCTTGCGCGACCGCAGCGCGTCGATCAGGCCGATGATGGTCCCGCGCGCATCACCGACGATCGGCACGTCGGCGTGGCGGTTCTTGCCGATCTCGGCGGGGTCGATGTCGGCATGGATGACCTTGGCGTCCGGTGCGAACGAGTCGAGCTTGCCGGTCACCCGGTCGTCGAAGCGGGTGCCCAGGGCGATGAGCAGATCCGCCTTCTGCAGGGCACCGACCGCAGGGACCGTGCCGTGCATGCCAGGCATGCCCAGGTTCTGAGGGTGGCTGTCCGGGAAGGCGCCGCGGGCCATCAGCGTGGTGACCACGGGGATACCGGTCATCTCCGCGAGCTCGAGCAGTTCCGGCGCGGCACCGGAACGGACGATTCCGCCGCCCACATAGAGCACCGGACGCTTCGACTTCGCGATGAGTTTGGCGGCCTCCTTGATCTGCTTGCCGTGTGGACTGGTGGTCGGCCGGTAGCCGGGCAGATCCACCTCATCGGGCCACTCGAAGGTTGTTTGGGCGGCCAGGGCGTCCTTGCTGATGTCCACAAGGACCGGCCCCGGCCGCCCAGTGCCTGCCAGGTGGAACGCCTCGGCGATCACGCGCGGGATCTCCGCGGGATCGGTGACGAGGTAGTTGTGCTTGACGATCGGCATTGTGATACCGGAGATGTCAGCTTCCTGGAAGGCGTCTGTGCCGATCGCGGCACTCGGCACCTGGCCGGTGATCGCGACGATCGGGACCGAGTCCATATAGGCATCGGCGATAGGTGTGACGAGGTTCGTGGCGCCCGGGCCGGAGGTGGCCATGCAGACGCCGACCTTGCCGGAGGTCTGCGCGTAGCCCTCCGCGGCATGGCCTGCGGCCTGCTCGTGGCGGACGAGGATGTGGCGCACCTGCTCGGAGTCCATCAACGGGTCGTAGGCGGGCAGGATGGCCCCGCCCGGGATGCCGAATACCGTGTCGACGCCAGCATGCTCCAGTGACTTGATCAAGCTGGCGGCGCCGGTCATGTGCTCGGCCATGGTCATCCTTCCTGCAATGAAAAACCCCCCGACCCGAGTGGGTTGCGGAGGGTGCGCGCCTGTGCCGTATGGCTCAGACGCGCTCGTTTACGAGAATCAGGTGCTGCACACGGTCAGACTAACCTGCCGCAGTCGACGTGCCAACTCGGGGGTGGCCGATGGACCGACGCCGCCGGGGCAGATTGCGCAGACGACCACCTGGTGGTCAGGTACGCAATCTGCTCCCCCCACACGGCCCGGCTCGCCACCCACCGCCCGGGCCTTGCCGCCCAGGCAGATTGCGCAGACGACCACCTGGTGGTCAGGTACGCAATCTGCTCCAAACCAGGCTCGCCCCACTCATCCACAGATCTGCAGCGGACCTCCCGCGTGAGCGGCAAGACGGTGAGAGTCGATCTGTGCCCAAACTGTCCGAGGCCAGCCGTAAGGTACTGGCTGCACAACTCGATGTGGTGGCCGATTGGCAGTTGACCCCACGGGAGGTTCGCGCCGCCAGACGCGCAGTCGCGTCCGAACACTGGCAACGCCTCTCCAACCACGTGTTCCTCGCGTCGCAGGCAGCCCCGTCGGAAATGCAGTACCTGTGGGCGGCCCTCCTGCACGGCGGGCGCGGTGCGCAGATCGGCGGACGTAACGCACTGGTCCTTCATGGGTGGCGGGAGTCGATCAAGCCTCCCTTCGACATACACCTGGCGGCCGGTCGCTCACGACGCAAGAACCCTTCCTGGGTGCGCATTCATCACGGCTGCGACCCCACGGCGCCTGCCGGCTCACCAACCCGCACCAACGCCAATCGCGCCGCCATCGACGCCGCTCAGTGGGCACGCAGCGATCGCGAGGCAATGTTCATCCTCGTCTCAGCCCTGCAGCAGCGGCTTGTCTCGGCAACACGCCTGGTGGAGAGCCTGGCCAGCAATGCCCACCGACGTGGGCTGATCTTGGAGGTCATCCGCGAGTACACCGGCGGGGTGGACAGCCTGAACGAGTTGGATTTCGGGGCTCTATGCCGTCGGTACGGCGTACCCGAACCTGTGCGCCAGGTCCGCGTCGTCGACGCGAACGGGGTCTGCCGCCGCATCGACGCCGAGTTCACAACACACGACGGACGTGTCCTCAGAGTGGAGATCGAAGGGATGCACCATCTGGATCCAGACACGTACCTGGTGGACGTGGATCGACACAACGACATGGTCCTGGCGGGTTCAGATCCGTTCTTGCGGGCCCTGACCTTCACCCTGCGCCGTGACGCTGCGCCCTTCATGCGCAGGTTGCGGGATGTCGTGGTCGGGGAGGTGGCGCTCACCGCCAGTTAACGGTTCAGGCCGCGCCGCCCGGGCAGATTGCGCAGACGACCAGCTGGTGGTCGAGTACGCAATCTGCTCCCCCACACGGCACAACCGCCCACCGACCCCGCCCAGGCAGATTGCGCAGACGGCCAACTGGTGGTCGGCTACGCGATCTGCTCCCCCGCAGCGCGGCGTCACACCGCGTCCGGGCCGCGTTCGCCCGTGCGCACCCGCACGACAGCCTCCACCGGGGTCACCCAGACCTTGCCGTCGCCAATCTTGCCCGTCCTCGCAGCCGAGACCAGGACGTCAACGATGTGTCCGGCATCCTCATCCTCGACCACGACCTCGAGCCGTACCTTCGGGACGAGGTCCACGACGTACTCGGCGCCGCGGTAGACCTCTGTGTGTCCGCTCTGCCGCCCGTACCCCGAGCACTCCGCAACAGTCATCCCCTGCACCCCCTGGGCCTGTAACGCCTCCCGAACACGGTCGAGCGCATGGGGCTTGATGATGGCGGTGATCAACTTCATTGGTTCTCCCTGTGCATCACTGAACCCGGATGAGTACCGGACAAGATACCGACCCCGGCGCTCGGACCGAACTCGTACGCACTCTCCGCATGGGTCGCGACATCGAGTCCGCGCAGTTCGTCGTCGGGGTCGGCACGTAGACCCACGAGCCGATCGAGCACGACGGCGATGATGTATGTCGCAACGAACGCGAACGCTGCTGTCGCCACCACCGCGATCATCTGTGAGCCCAGCAGGCCGAGCCCGCCGCCGGCGAACAACCCGTTCCTGCCCGCGGCGTTGACCGAGGTGGTCGCGAGAAAACCGATCGCCACCATCCCCACGACACCACCGACATCGTGCACACCCACCACATCGAGGGAGTCGTCGTAGCCGAGGCGGTACTTCCAACCGACCGCCACCGCGCTCACCCCGCCGGCGACCAGTCCGAGCACGATCGCCCCGACCGGCGTCAGGAAGGCACAGGCGGGGGTGATCGCCACCGCTCCGACAACCGCACCTGATGCGGCGCCAAGGGTCGTGGCGTGACCGTCGCGCAGTCGTTCGACGAGGATCCACGACAGGGCGGCCGACGCGGTGCACACCTGCGTGTTGATCAGGGCCACAGCCGCTGTGGAGCCCGCCGTCAGCGCTGAACCGGCGTTGAACCCGAACCAGCCGAACCACAGCATCCCCGCGCCGAGTAGCACCAACGGCAGATTGTGCGGACGCATGGCCTCGCGCCGCCACCCCAACCGCGGCCCGAGGACGAGCGCCAGCGCCAACGCCGAGGCCCCCGAGGTGATCTCCACTGCGGTGCCGCCGGCGAAGTCCAACGCTCCCAGTCGATCGCCGATCCAGCCCCCTTGGCCGTCCTCGAAGGCGAAAGCCCAGTGTGCGATCGGGAAGTAGACCAGCGTCGCCCACACCACGACGAACACCAGCCATCCCCGGAACTTCGCGCGATCTGCGATGGCCCCGGACAGCAGCGCCACCGTGATGATCGCGAAGGTCATCTGGAACATCACGAAGGCCAGCGTTGGGATCTCGTGCCCGGGCGCACCAACTGTCGTGCCCGGGACCCCGGCGAGGCCGACAAGGGAGAAGTCCCCGATCAGGCCCGGACCACTGTCCGGCCCGAACGTCAAGGAGTGCCCGTACACGACCCAGAGGATCGACACCAGGCCCATTGCCGCGAAGCTCATCATGATCATGTTGAGCACGCTCTTGACCCGCACCATGCCGGCGTAGAAGATCGCCAGCCCCGGGGTCATGAACAGCACCAGGGCCGCCGACATCATCACCCAGGCTGTGTCACCGGCATTGATCGTCTCCACTGCCACCCCTCTCGATCACCGAGTCAGCCTACGGACGTCGAGGTCAGGGCTGTGCGCCGACCTACAAGTACCTGCGCGCAATCTCGTCCATCAGCCGCGGATCGGCATCCAGCTCGCTGTCCCCCGGCCGCGGATCGTGGACGATCAGATCGGTCATGCCCACCCGGGCGCAGATCTGCAGCAACTGTTCCATCACCGACAGGTCGAGCCGGTGCGACGACAGCAGCACCCGGTCGATATCCGCGGGATCCCTGCCGAGCCGTTCGCACTGCTCGTCGAGGATGGCCGCCTGCGCTACGAGCCCGGCCTCCAGATCCGCGAGACCCGCATCACCCTCCCGGCCGAACGTCACCCAGCCCTGTCCGTACTGTGCGGCCAGACCCAGCGTGCGGCGACCCGCCGCTGCCACGAGCAGAGGGATCCGCCGCAGCGGGATGTTCTGTGCGGCGTCGACGGGGTACCGGGGGTTGTCGGTGGAGTAGGTCGGGTTGCTCAGTAAGCCGTCCAGCACCTCGAGGAAGTCCGCGAGCCGCTGCGCCCGCTGCCCCGGCGTCAGCACGTCCTCACCGAATACCGTCGCATCGAAGCCGACGCCCCCGGCGCCGATCCCGAGCGTGAGCCGTCCGTCGCTGATGTGGTCGAGCGTCAAGGCGTCCTTGGCCAGCGTCACCGGATGGCGGAAGTTCGGCGAGGCCACCAGCGTGCCGAGCCCGATCCGCGATGTCGCCGTGGCGACCCCGGTCAGCCACGGGATCGCGCCGAACCACGGCCCGTCCCGGAACCGTCGCCATGAGAGGTGGTCATAGGTCCACAGGTGGTCGAAACCCAGCGACTCCAGGTGCTGCGCGCGCGTCCTAGCCTGCGGCCACGGATCGGCCGGGAGCATGACCACGCCGATGCGCATGTCAGTCGGTGACTGCCCCGCGCGAGGCGGATCCGACCAACCGCGCGTACTTGGACAGCACACCGCGCTCGTAGCGAGCCGGCAGCGGGGCCCACTGCGCCCGCCGCTCGGCGAGGTCCGCCTCGTCTGCCAGCAGGTCGAGGGTCCGGGCCGACACGTCGATGCGGACTCTGTCGCCGTCGCGCACAAGCGCGATGGGACCGCCGTCGACGGCTTCCGGCGCGACGTGACCCACGCACAGACCTGTGGTCCCCCCCGAGAAGCGCCCGTCCGTGATCAGCAGGACGTCCTTGCCCAATCCGGCACCCTTGATCGCGCCGGTGATCATCAGCATCTCGCGCATGCCCGGGCCGCCCTTCGGACCTTCGTAGCGGATGACCACCACGTCGCCGGCCTGGATCGTGCCGTCTTCGAGCGCCTGCATGGCGGCCTGCTCGCGCTCGAACACGCGAGCCGAACCTTCGAAGACGTCCACAGGGACCCCGGCGCTCTTCACCACCGCGCCTTCCGGACACATCGATCCCGACAGCACCGTGATGCCGCCGTGGGAGTCCAGAGCACCGTCCACGGCGTGCAGGATCTGCCCGTCGGGATCCGCGGGTTGCAGTTCGGCCAGGTTCTCGGCGACCGTGTGGCCAGTCACCGTCATGCAGTCCCCGTGCAGCAGCCCCGCGTCGAGCAGCGCTTTCATGACGACCGGCACCCCGCCCACCCGGTCCACGTCGCTCATCACATACCGGCCGAAGGGCTTGAGGTCACCCAACAGGGGCACCTTGGCGCCGATGCGGTGGAAGTCCTCGAGTTCGAGTTCGACGTCGGCGTCGTGTGCCATGGCCAGCAGATGCAGCACGGCGTTGGTGGAGCCACCGAGAGCCATCAGGACCGTGATCGCGTTCTCGAAGGCCTCCCTGGTCATGATCTGCCGTGCGGTGATGCCTTGCCTGATGAGGTTCACGACCGCTTCGCCCGAGCGCCGCGCGATCGTGTCGCGTCGGCGGTCCACGGCCGGCGGTGCCGCGGAGCCCGGCAACGAAAGCCCCATGGCTTCACCGATGCTGGCCATCGTGTTCGCGGTGTACATACCGCCGCACGCACCCTCTCCCGGGCAGATCGCGCGCTCGATCTCGTCGACCTCTTCGCGGGTGATCAGGCCTCGGGCGCACGCGCCCACAGCCTCGAAGGCGTCGATGATCGTGACATCCCGGTCGCCCACCTTCCCAGGCAGGATCGATCCGGCGTAGACGAATACGGCGGCCACATCGAGGCGCGCCGCGGCCATCATCATTCCCGGCAGGCTCTTGTCGCAGCCCGCAAAGGTGACCATCCCGTCGAGCATCTCGGCGTTCATCACCGTCTCGACGGAATCGGCGATGATCTCTCGGCTGACCAACGAGAAGTGCATGCCCTCGTGACCCATGCTGATCCCATCGGACACCGAGATCGTG
Organism: Actinomycetota bacterium; assembly: GCA_020636995.1. Classification (GTDB taxonomy): domain Bacteria; phylum Actinomycetota; class Actinomycetes; order S36-B12; family UBA10799; genus JADKAV01. The sequence goes on from JACJWU010000004.1 coordinate 25,615, forward strand.
CCGAACTGCAGCGGGAACCCCCCGGCAGCGTGCACACCTTCCTTGGCGGCCTTGGCCAGCCTGTCCAGGGACAGGTTGCACGGCGTGATCTCGTTCCAGCTCGACGCCACCCCGATCTGCGGCTTGTCGAAGTCCTGGTCGCTCATGCCCACAGCGCGCAGCATCCCGCGGGCAGGGGCACGCTCCAGACCATCGGTGACGACTGAACTGCGGGGTTTCATATCGGCCATGGGTGCAGCGTATCCGCCCACGAGTAGCCACGTGACCGGGCGGCGGAGGCTGCCTGCGACACTGATGAAGATGTTCTCGACCTTCACTTTCACCAGCGCCGACGGCACCGAACTGCTCGGCTGGACCAACAACGGCGACGGCCCGACGGTTGTGGTGTGCAACGGACTCGGGGTGCCACCCCAGGCGTGGCCGCGCCTGCTCGATCCGCATTGCGGCTATCGCGTGGTCGGCTGGAACCACCGCGGTGGGCTCGGTTCCGGACGCCCGGCGGATCCCGACGCGATCCGGGTGGAGGACCACGTCGCCGACGCCCTCGCGCTCATGGAGCACACCGGCGTGGAGCGCGCGTTGCTCGTGGCCTGGTCACTGGGTGTGAACGTGAGTTTCGAGATCGCCGCTGAGCACCCGGAGAAGGTCGCCGGCATGCTGATGTGCGCCGGCGTGCCGGGGGGCACCTACGACGCCGCATTCTCCACGCTGATGGTTCCGAAGCCTCTTCGGAAGACCACCGGCCTGATGGTCAGCCGTGCCGGTCAGGCGATCGGCAAACCCCTGACCCTGCTGGCACGCAGCGTTCCCAAGGGCAACACCTTCGCGGAGATCCTTCGGCACAGCGGGTTCATGCTGCCCAGCGCCCAGACCAAGGACATCGTGCCCTGGATCCAGTCGTTCCTCGAGCACGATTTCGAGTGGTACTTCCGGCTGATGGTGGCTGCCGCCGACCACGAACCCATGGACCCCTCATTCGTGCAGTGCCCGATCACGGTCGTGGCCGGTGGGTTCGACGTCATGACCTCGATGCGGGATGTGGTGGCGTTCGCCGAGAAGATCGATCACGCGGAAGTGCACGTGCTGCACGCGACGCATTTCGTGCCGCTGGAGTTCCCGGACGAGATCATGGCCATGCTGGACGGCCTGCTGCTGCGCAGCGATCTGACCGTGCCGGTGGAGGTCGAGGCACGCGCGGCCGACGAGGCGGAGACTCTGCGAGAAACCCTCATCGACCTGCGTGAGGGTGTGCGGCAGCCCTGACCTCAGCCCGGTGGCCCGCACCTCGCCGGGGTTACAGCGCCGACTTCGCCTTCCACTGGGCCCAGGTGTAGTTCCAGTACGAACCGGGGCTGCCGTTCCATGTCTCCATCGCGCGGCCGGTGTTCACCGTGACCGTGACATCACCGGCGCGAACATGGTTGAAGAACCACTTGGCCGGGCCCACGTTGAGGTTGGTGCATCCGTGCGAACCGTTCCACTGACCGATGCGCGACGCGGCCCACGGCGCTCCGTGCACGAACTCCCCGGTGGGGGTGATCCGCACCGCGTAGGGCACGTTCAGGTCGTAGTACTCGTCGGTGAGCCCGAGGTCCCCGCTGGTCATCCGCTGCCAGCGGTACTTCTCGCCGGTGATGATCTTGACCCCGGAACGGGTCGCGAAACCGGGTTTGCCCAGGCTCACCCCGAAGACCTTCACGAGTTTGCCGTCGCGATAGACCTTCATCTGATGGCTGTTGGCGTTGATCTTCGCGATGAGCGAGCGCGCGGTCCGGAAGGAGTCCACCCGGGTGGTGGTCTTCCCACCCACCCAGATCGTGCTCGCATCCGAGTTGAGGCGGACCTTGCGCAGGTCGAGGTTGACGTTGATCTTCGTGCGACCCGGCCAGAACTGCTTGGGCCGATAGACCGCTGTGGTGCTGTCGATCCAGCCCCAGGAACCGGCTGGCAGCGGATCAGGGGACGTGACCGTCATGGCCTGCTCGGCTTTGGCACGGAAACGCACCGGGGCGGAGAATTTGGCGGTGATCAGTTGTCCCACGCCGAAGCGGCCTGAGGACGGGGAGATGTCGACCCGCACACGCTCGATGGTCCTCGTGACCTCGGCCATGCCGATCTCCGAACCCGCCGGCAGCACCTGCGGCTCGGGCACAGGAGTGACCGTGGGGGTCGGCGCAGGGGTCTCGGTCGGGATCGGCACTGTGTCGGCCGCAGCGGGTGCGGTCGCCAGCAGCACGCCGGCCACCGCAGCGGCGGGGATACGGATGGTTCTCACGTTTCCAGTGTGCGACACACACCGGCCCAGCGGAGCCGAAGGTGGCCCGATTCACACGCGATGTCGCCATCCGCCGCCTGCGTGATCTCGTCGGTGGCCGCAGAGCGCCTGGGCGCCACGGCCCTGCTCACGGATGTGCGGACTGCTCACGGATGTGCACGCCCGGCTCGGGCTAGGGCGCCACCCGTCGGGCGACCGCCTTGCCGGCCTTCAGGTAGACCCGCCACGCGTGGTAGGTCTTCGTGTAGGGGTTGCGACCGTAGATCAGCACCCCGCGCCGCAACTGGCGGACCCTAAGCGGCACGACCCGATCCGTCGGCACCGCAGCCCGGGTAGCCGCGTCGATCCCTGCCACTGTGGCACCGGCCGCATTCACCGCGGATGCCACCGCTCGACTGGTGCGCTTCATCGTCGCGTTCAACGAGGCAGCCTGCGAGGCCTTCTGCCACGTGGCGAACCCGATCGCACCGGTCGGGACGGAGACCGTCTGCGGCCCGAAGGACACGGACACCGACCCGAACTGGGTGAGTCTGCCCTCGGCATCCTCCGTCACGACGACCGGACCCCGATCCGGGAGCGTGAAGATCCACCGGCCGGCGCTGCGTTCGACTGCGACCGCTGTGGCCAACTCCTGCCCGCACGCCTGAGGCAGAAGCACCGAGGCACCCGCGGATTCCTCGAAGGACGCCGACCAGCCCATGGCCGGGCTCCAGAACACACCCGGATTCAGCCACCAGGTGGCGCGGGCGCGGATGTAGCGCAGAGCCGCCTTGCGGTCCTTGGACCGCAGCCCGTCATCGGACAGCCTCCCGTACGTCCCCTCCCCGGCGACGGCCACGCGGTTGAACCCGGGCCCGGAGACCGCGAACCGATCGCCGGCCAGAATCACGGACCTGTCCCCGTCCACGACCACGCCCCCGGAGTTCACCAGCGCAGCGCGGGTCGCGTCACACGCCGCGTCGACCGACGCGAGTGCATCCGGCAGTGGATCGGCGGTGGCAGGGGCGGCACACACCACGGTCAGCAGCATGGTCACGCCCGCGACGGGGGCTGGACGCATGCAGACCAGGGTAACGGCACGTCACCGGCGCAGTTGCGTGATCTCCACCTCGACGCCGAGGCCCTGACTCGCCCCGCCGGCGTAGATCCCCTTGAGCGGCGGCACATCCGCGTAATCGCGTCCGCGGGCGACCAGTACGTGCGCCGCGCCGACCGTGCGGTCGTTGGTGGGGTCGAGCCCTTCCCATCCGCCGTTCCACACCTCGACCCAGGCATGGGACTCCCCCCGCACGGTCTCGCCGAGCACCTCCTCCTCGGTGTGCAGGTAGCCCGACACGTAGCGCGCCGGAATGCCTGTGGAACGAAGCAGCGAGAGCATGGCGTGCGTGAAGTCCTGACACACTCCAGAACCCGCCTCCCAGGCCTCGCTGGCCGTGGTCGAGACCGTGGTCGCCCCTGCGGCGTAGGACATCCGGTCGCGCACCATCTCATTGCACAGATGCACGGCGTCGGCCGGCGTGGGACAGCCCCGCAACTGGTCGACCAGTCCGGCCCGGTGGTCGTCCTCCCGGGCATCGTCGACGTACGAGCTGGTCACCAGATACTCACACCACCGATCGAGGATCTTCTCCCCGGCCAACTCCTCCCACGTCGTGCCGGTCGCCCGGTGGTAGCCGCCGGCGGTGTCGACCGTGCTCGTGGCGATGACTTCGAGGACGTCGTGCGGCTCGTGGGTGTCGAAGGACTCGACCCGGGCCCCCCAGTAGTCGGTGTACACCAGGACGGCTGCCCGAGGTTCAACCCGCAGTTCGTGGGCGATCAGCACCTGACCATCGTCGTCGAGCGGGGTCATCCGCACCTCGTTGAACGATGAGACGACCGGCGAGGCGTAGCGGTACCCGGTGCGGTGCTGGATGCGCAGACGACGGCCGGGCATCAGTTGCTCCACACGATCGTGCCCACGGGCCGGAAGAACGCCGCGGCCACGACATCGGAGGCGCGAGCTGTCGACTGCTGCACGAGTTCGATCAGACCGTCCACTTCTTCGGCCTGCGGGTCCACCGCGTACTCCAACTGCGAGCGCAGCAGTCCGACCTCGCGCAGCAGATCGCCTCCGTCGCTGGCACCTCGGGCGGCGAGTCCGCGCACGGCCTCCTCAGCATTCGAGGAACTGGCCCGCATCGAGCGTGGGTGGTCGGGGTCCAGCAAGAGGAACCGGCGCACCTCGTCACCGTTCAGCGGATGCTGTGTGCGCAAGAAGGCGTTCAGTGCAGCGGCGGATCGCAGTGTCGCGACAGGACCGCCCTCGGGCCACAACTGATCGTGTCGCACCGCCAGCACCCGCGCCATCATGTCCAACCGTTCCAGGGAGCGGCCCAGCGACAAGAAGAGGTGGCCCTCATCTCGCGGCACGGTCCAATCGATCTGCCCAACCACCACCGCCAAACGCTCCACGACGCGGTACAGCGCGTAGGCCGGGCTGGTGGCCACCATCGGACCGCGGATGCCGGCCAGGTGAGCGGCGTTCAGTGCCTCGAAGACGTCGGCCGACAACGATTCCCGGACGCCGCGTGCGTTCTCCCTCGCCATCGTGATCGCCCCGGAGATGGTCGCCGGGTCCGAACTGTTGCCCACTACTGCGGTGACCAGATTCCCGGCGTCGGTCGCCGACTGCGGCGGCAGTGACAAGGCGTCGAGCAGGACTGCGGCCGCGAGCTCCTCGGGCACGGTCCGCTCCTCGACCATCAACTGGTGGTGTTCGGCGAGCAACCGGGACGTGGCTTCAGCGCGTTCCAGGTAGCGCCCGATCCAGAAGTACGACTCCGCGATCCGGCTCAGCATGGCGTGTCGTCCTCGGCCTCGGACTGCGCACCGGTTTGCTGCTGCTGGTTCTCCTGTTGCCGCATCCGTTCGTCATGGGTCGTCGGCGAATGCACCCGCGCCGGCACCGCCGCCAGCACCCGGGTGAGCCGCGGGGTCGGTCGCTCGGGCGGGGTGTATTGCACCGAGTGGTCCTGTTCGGCCACGACCCACGTGTCCTTCGAACCGCCGCCCTGACTGCTGTTGACCACCAGGGATCCTTCTGGCAGGGCCACGCGGGTCAACCCACCGGGGAGTACGAAGATGTGTTCGCCGTCGTTGACCGCGAAAGGTCGCAGATCGACGTGCCGCGGCGCCAGCGCGCCGGCGTCGACGAGCGTCGGGCAGGTCGAGATCCGCACGATGCGCTGTGCGATCCAACTGCGCGGATCCGCTTGCACCTGCTTGGCCAGGGTGGCCAACTGAGCATCCGTGGCCTGATCCCCGACGACCAAGCCGTACCCGCCGGACCCGTCCACTGGCTTGAGGACCATGCGGTCCAGTCGCTGCAGCACGAACTCCCGCTGGTCCGGGTCCTGCAGATCGTAGGTGTCGATGTTGGGCAGGATCGCCCGCTCGCCGAGGTAGTACTCGATGAGGTCGGGTACATACGGGTAGATCGCCTTGTCGTCAGCGACACCATTTCCCACAGCATTCGCAATGGTGACCCGGCCCGCTCGGGCGGCATTCAGCAACCCGGGAACACCCAGCACCGAGTCGGGCCGGAAGTGCACGGGGTCCAGGTAGTCGTCGTCGATGCGCCGGTAGAGCACGTGTACGGGTTTGGGTCCGCGCACGGTACGCATCCAGACCTGATCGTCGCGGCAGTACAGGTCCCGCCCCTCCACCAGTTCCACACCCATCCGACGGGCGAGGAACGCGTGCTCGAAGTGCGCGGAGTTGTGGACACCGGGCGTCAGCACCGCGACCTGCGGGTCGGCCACACCGGCAGGGGCTGCGGCCAGTAGCGCGTCCAGCAACCGTTCGGGGTACTCCGCGACGGGCTGCACCCGCTGATCGCTGAACAACTCGGGAAGCACATGGGCCAGCGCCCGACGGTTCTCCAGGACGTACGACACACCCGAGGGACACCGCAGGTTGTCCTCCAGGACTGCGAACACACCCTCCTCGTCACGGATCAGGTCGATCCCGGCGACGTGGATGCGCACGCCGTTGGGGGGTTCGATCCCCCACGCCTCCCGGTGGAAGTGGCTGGAACTCGCGATCAGCCGTCGGGGGACGATGCCGTCGTCGAGCACACGCTGGGAACCGTAGACGTCGGCCAGGAACATCTCGAGGGCCTTGATCCGCTGGGCCACGCCCTGTTCGATGACCCGCCACTCCGCCGCGCTGAGCAGACGGGGCACGAGATCCAGCGGCAGCGGGCGCTCCTTGCCCGCAAGACTGAAGGTGATGCCCTGTCGGTTGAAGTACGCGTCGATGAGCCTGCCGCGCTCGGACAGGCCGTCCTCGCCCAGACCGGCGAGGACGGTCTTCAGAGCCTCCACGGCATCGACGTCGGCCAGGTCACCATCCATCTCCTGGTAGGCGGGGAGGACGGAGTCGACATCGGGCACGGGCCAATCCTGCCACTGATACTGATCATCCGGGTAGGTCGGACGGCATCCTTAACAGGTCGGAAACAACCTCCTCGGCCGCCGCCAGCCGGTCTGGACCCTCGATCACCACGGCGTCCGGCAACAGCATCCGGTACTCCTCGAATGCCGCCGGCCTGCCATCCGGGTCATCACGGATCCCGTCGGGCACCCACGGGATGTCCGCAGCGGTGAGCAGCAGCAGGTCGTAGGTGTCCTCCACCACGGCCGCGAGCAGTTCCTCAGTGACCTCGGGCGGGCCGAGCTCATATCCGGGTCGGTTACGGGATGCGCAGACATGCCAGACCAGCGGCGTGGCGCACGTGCCGTCGCAGATCAACACCGCTCCATCAGCACGCGCGGCCAGAACCACCTCGGCCGCCGCGCGCGCCCCGCGGTGCAAACGACTGGTCGCCACCTGCTCGCGATAGGACCATGGATGTCCGGCGGGCAATTGATGGGCCAGAGCACGACCCTGTTCGGCCACGACCTCGACCTCGACGCCACGTTCGGACAGCCATCGGGCGAGATGGTCGACCAAAGTCGTCTTCCCGCTGGACTCCGGGCCGACGACTCCGATGCGAAGGATCAAGCCACCGACTGGTCGTCGGCGGGCTTTGCGGTCTTGGCGGCGGCCTTGCGCTTCTTGGCGGGGGCCTTCTTGGCAGGTGCCTTCTTGGCGGCCGGAGCTGTGACCTCCGGCTGTTCTGCCGCCGGTTGCTCGGCGGCGGCAGGCTCGACGGCCGTCTCAGCCGCCTCCTGCTGGTCGAGTTCCGCGGCGGCCTCGTCCGCTGCCGCCTGCACCTTCTCCGCGGCCTCGAACGCCGCCTCGGACGTCGAGAGTGCCGCCTTGTCGGCCGCCGTGCTGGCGCGGTCCGCTGCCTTCTCGGCACCCTCCGCCAGTTCGGCCGCGGCGTCCGCTGTGGACTTGGCCGCCTTGTCGACGACACTGGCTGCCTTGCGAGCTGCCGACTCGGCGGTGACACCGGCATGCGCGGCGGCCTCAGCGGTCGCATCGGCTGCCTTGTCGGCGACCTCGGCCGCCTTCTCCGCGACATCGGCGACAGTCGCTGCCGCGGTGGCGGCCTTGCGGGTGACCCCTTCGGCGATCTCGTCGGCGGCCACGCCCGCCTGGCGCACCCACTCCTGCCGGCGACCGTTCTCCCGGCGCTTGCTCCACAGGATCCCCGCCGCCACTGAACCCACGGCCACCCCGACCGCAACCAACCGTCGCATCTGCCATCCTCCTTGGGCTTTCCTAGCGTCAGCCTGCCACGACCCGGCGCATCGTGCGGGACGGACCTCCCGATTCGCGGGAACCGGCGGACAGGAGCAGTCGTCCCACTTACATGCGAGTCGACCACCAAGTACAACCATCCTCCGGCGGGGTACGTGCGTCCGGACGGCTGCGCTTCTCGGTGGCCGCCCCCCACTGCCGCGGACACCTGAGGCTGATGGTGCTCGATCGTTCCGGACGCGTACAGCACCGCATGACGCTGACCGCGGCATCTGTCCGGACTCCCCTGCAACTGACCGGTTTCCCGCGCGGCGAGACCTTCCTGGTGTGCGCCTTCTGCGAGGACGAACTGATCTGGTCGTCCCCGGTCGTGGCGGGCTGACAACGTCGACCACCCATACGACTGCCTCAGACCGCCCACGCAGGGCCACTAGGCTGCAGGACGTGGGTAACTTCGAAGTCATCGCCGCGCCCGCCGACGACCGCCTCGACCCGGCCGTCTTCCGGGAGGTCGGCAGCATCGTCGGGTCGTACGTCGACCAAGAGGTGGCCAATCCGATCACCGTGGCGCTAGGCGATGCTCTGGCTGAGCCGATCGACCCGTCGCAGATCCTCAACACCGCGATCGGGTTCGCAAACGCCGTAGCGCTGCTGGCACTGGCCGTGACCCAGGATGAGAACGATGCTGCCCGTGTCGTGCGGGAGACGCTGCGGTTGGGCAACGGTGGCGAGGACGCGGACGCGGAGACCCTCATCCTGCGGATCCTCGAGCCGATCGATCGGGCGCCCGAGCAGATCAGTGGCGCCACCCTCACCGCGCTGGCCAACTACGGCGACATGGCGGTGCGGCTCACGGACCAGTTGCAGATCCCGCGCGAGACGCTCGCCGACGCCGTCTCGGCTGCGGCGGCAAAGGTGGGTTGACCCTCCGATCCACGGGCAGCAGGAACGTGGGCTGACCCTCCGATCCACGGGTAGCAGGAAAGTGGGCTGACCCTCCGATCCACGGGCAGCAGGAACGTGGGCTGACCCTCCGATCCACGGGTAGCAGGAAAGTGGGCTGACCCTCCGATCCACGGGCAGCAGATTGCGCACACGACCACCTACTGGTCCCCTACGCAATCTGCCCGGCCGGGGATCCCCGCGCTGGGGCCTGCTGACCGCCGTTCCGCCCGGCCGGCGCCACGGCGAAGCCGAACTGCACCACGGCCGTTCTGCAATCACGCCGAGGCGTGCCTAGGCTCGTGCCCGTGGCCAAAGCGGTGTATGTGACCTCGATGGAACCGGCCAGTGGGAAATCCATGATCTCCCTGGGCCTGATGGAAGCCTTCAGCCGGCACACGGCGCGGGTCGGGTATTTCCGCCCGGTCGTGGCCAGCCCCGGCTACGACGACACGACGATCGATCTGATCAATCGTCGGTACGGGCTGAACCAGACCCATGAGCAGTCGTACGGGATCACGACCGAGCGCACGCGCGAGGTCGGCTCGCTGCACGACGCCGACATCCTGATCTCGGAGATCATGGGGAAGTTCGACACGCTGGCGGCTGACTGTGACGTGGTGCTGGTGGAAGGCACGGACTTCACCGGGGCCAGCGCGGCCTTCGAATTCGAACTCAACGTCACCATGGCCCTCAACCTGGGCGCCCCTGTCCTACTCGTGATCAGCGCCCACCACCACCGTCCCGATCAGGTGCGGGGAGCGGTCTTCGCTGCCAGGGAGTCACTGCAGGGGCATGAGGTCAACCTGCTCGGGGTCGCAGTCAACCGCGTGGAGCCCGAACATCTCGAGACGATCCGCGAGTCGCTCGGCGGGCTGCCGGAGCCCGTGTGGGTCATCCCCGAGGAGAGGACGCTGCAACTGCCCTCCCTGCACCAGATCTCGGCGGAACTACAGGCGAGTCTGCTGCTGGGCAACCAGGAGTCTTTGGACCGCGAGGTGACAGGTGTCCGGGTCGCGGCGATGACACTGCCGAACCTGTTCGACCGCTTGCACGACGGAGTGTTGCTCGTGACTCCGGGGGACCGTTCGGATGTGCTGCTCGCCGCGGTGACCGCCCGGTTCAGCGACAAGGTTCCCAGCGTCAGCGGAGTGGTCGTGACCGGCGGGGTGGACCCCGATCCCCGGATCCTCTCGTTCGCCCGCGGACTGGAGTCGGCCGTCACGCCGCTGCTGATGTCACATCTGGACACCTACGAGACCGCGCACCGCATCGCCACCCTGACTCCGCAGATCCGGTTCGGTGACGACCGCCGGATCGCCGCCGCCCTGGGCCTGTTCGAAGCCGCGGTCGACACCTCGGACCTCGTCGAACGCATCGAACTGGCGGACACTCCGGTGACCACCCCGCTGATGTTCGAGCACCGGCTCGCGCGTGCTGCCCGCCAGGACCGCAAGCGCATCGTCCTGCCCGAGGGCGACGACGACCGCATCCTGCGCGCCGCGGACCAACTCCTGCGCCGGTCCGTCTGCGACCTCACCATCCTGGGTTCTCCGGAAGCGATCTCCGACCGGGCGCGCTCGATGGGCCTGGACATCTCCGCCGCCACGCTCATACACCCCGAGCACTCCGAACTGCGCGACGAGATGGCCCAACTGTTGTGTGACCTGCGCACCCACAAGGGCATGAGCATGGACATCGCCCACGACGCGGTGACCGACGTGACGATCTTCGGCACATTGCTGGTGAAGTCGGGGCTCGCCGATGGCATGGTCAGTGGCGCCTCCCACACCACTGCCGACACAGTGCGTCCTGCCCTACAACTGATCCGCACAACCCCGGAATCCTCGGTCGTCTCCAGCGTCTTCTTCATGTGCCTGGCAGACAGGGTCCTTGTGTACGGGGACTGCGCGGTGAACCCCGACCCGAACCCGGAGCAACTGGCAGATATCGCGATCTCCTCGGCAGGCACCGCCAAGGCGTTCGGCATCGAACCCTACGTGGCGATGCTGAGCTACTCGACCGGAGCTTCCGGATCCGGCGGAGATGTCGAGAAGGTGCGTAAAGCCACTGAGATCGTGCAGAGTCGGCGCCCGGACATCCCCGTAGAGGGACCCATCCAGTACGACGCGGCCGTGGATCCCGCGGTGGCGGCCACCAAACTGCCCGGGTCAGACGTCGCCGGCCAGGCGACCGTGCTGATCTTCCCGGACCTGAACACGGGGAACAACACCTACAAGGCGGTGCAGCGCTCGGCGCGCGCGGTGGCCATAGGCCCGGTGCTGCAGGGTCTGCGCAAACCGGTCAACGACCTTTCCCGCGGATGCACGGTGAAGGACATCGTCAACACGATCACCATCACGGCGATCCAGGCGCAGGACGACTGATGTCCCTGATCCTGGTGCTCAACTCCGGCTCGTCAAGCATCAAGTACGAACTGATCGACATGGCCGGTCCCGTCACGGTGGCCGAGGGACTCGTGGAGCGGATCGGCGAGGAGACCTCCCGGGTCGAACACGTCGCTCAGGGGATGTCGTACCTGATCGAGCGGCCATTGGTCGATCACCGTGCTGGGCTGGCAGCCATGGCGGAGGCCTTCGACGCGACCGTACCGGTCGATCCTGCGGCCCTGACCGCCGTCGGGCACCGCGTGGTGCACGGCGGAGATCGGTTCTCCCAGCCGGCCGTGATCGACGACGAGGTGCTGGACGCGATCCGTGAGTGCATCCCGCTGGCGCCGCTGCACAACCCCGCCAACCTCACAGGGATCGAGGTGGCGCTGCAGGCGTTCCCGGATTGTCCCCACGTCGCAGTCTTCGACACCGCATTCCACCAGACCATGCCTCCCGCGTCCTACCGCTACGCGATCGACCGGGAGGTGGCCGCAGCACATCGGATCCGTCGGTACGGCTTCCACGGGACGTCCCATGCCTTCGTGAGCCGGCGCGCCGCCGAGTTCCTCGACATCCCCCTGGACACCTCGCGCATCATCACACTGCACCTGGGCAACGGGGCATCGGCTTGCGCAATCCGCAACGGGGCCAGCATCGACACCTCGATGGGTCTCACGCCCCTGGCCGGACTCGTCATGGGCACCCGCAGTGGCGACATCGACCCCGGCGCACTGCTGCACCTGCTGCGCGAGGGAATGTCCGTTGAGGATGTGGACTCCCTGTTGAACAAACGCTCGGGCATGAAGGGCCTGACCGGGGACAACGATCTGCGCCAAGTACATGCCGCCGCAGCAACCGGCGATGCACACGCCGTCGAAGCACTCGAGGTGTACGTGCACGCCATACGCCATTACGTGGGTGCCTACCTCGCCGAACTCGGCGGTGCCGACGCCTTGGTGTTCACCGCCGGGGTCGGTGAGAACGACGCAGCTGTGCGGGAGGCTGTGTGCGCTGGTCTGGCACCCCTCGGGATCGCCATCGACGCCGGCAAGAACGCCTCGACCCGCGGCCCGAACGAGGTGGTCAACCTGACCGCCCGAGGCGCACCGGTGCAGGTGCTCGTGGTTCCCACGAACGAAGAGTTGGAGATTGCCACGCAGTCGTTGGCGAGTGTGCGTTCATCGGCGATCGAGTAGCGGGATACGGTCGACTTCTCGCGAAGCGGCTGGGGATAGCCGGCCGCGACGGTGCACGCGGCGATCATCCGGCCAGGGCTCAACGAGCTGCGCGACTGGATGGGCCGCTGGTGCCACGATCCGCGGGCAGGCGAAGAACGTCGCCAGCCGGTCCGCCGTTGTACATCCCGGTTAGAGATCCGCATCCTGGTTAGTCATCCTGGGCCGTGGCCGGCTGCCCGTTCAGGCGGGAAAATGTGGGGGTGCCCGCTGACGTCGTTTCTCTATGGCTCTGGGAAGGCCGTGGGTTAGTCGGACGCTGGGGATCGCGTGGTGTGCCCTTCATTGTTGCTTCGAGCACGAGGACTAGATTCTTCCGCCTGGTGATCCCCGCGGGCACTCCATCGAGGTGAAGGCAGGTGAGGTTGTGGAAGAGGTCGTGGAGAATGAAGAGATCATCGAGCGGGTCGCGGCGCTGGATATCGGTAAGGCCGAGTTGGTGTGTTGCGTGCGGATCCCGGGCCCGGGTGGTCGCCGCCAGCAGGAAGTCGCCAGGTATTCGACGATGACACGGTCACTGCTGGCGTTGGCTGACCGGCTGGCCGAGTTGCAGGTGACGCGGGTGGTGATGGAGGCGACCAGTGACTACTGGAAGTCGCCGTTCTTCATCTTGGAGGCTGCCGGGTTCGAGACGTGGCTGGTCAACGCCCGCGACGTCAAGCATCTTCCGGGCCGGCCGAAGACCGACCGGCTGGACGCGGTGTGGTTGTGCAAGGTCGCCGAACGGCAGATGCTGCGCCCCAGTTTCGTGCCCCCGGCCGAGATCCGGGATCTTCGTGCGTTGACCCGGTATCGGCGCTCGCTGATCACCGCGCGCACCGCGGAGAAGCAGCGGGTGGAGAAGCTGCTGGAGGATGCCGGGATCAAACTCAGCGTGGTCGCCAGTGACATCTTCGGGGTGTCCGGACGGGCGATGATGGCCGCTCTGGTCGCTGGGGAACGCGACCCGGAGGTATTGGCCGGCATGGCCCGCGGACAGTTGCGCAAGAAGAACACCGACCTGACCGAGGCGTTCTTCACCACCCGGTTCCGCGACCACCACGGATGGCTGCTGGCCAAGATGCTGGCCCGGGTCGACCAGTTCAGCGCCGATATCGCCGAGGTCGATGAACGGATCGGGGACCAGATCGCCCCTTTCGCCCAAGCGGTGGCCCGGCTGAGCGAGATTCCCGGGGTCAGTGACACCACCGCCCGGATCATCATCGCCGAGATCGGGGTGGACATGACCCGGTTCCCGACCCCGGGCCATCTGGCGTCGTGGGCGAAGTTCGCCCCCGGGATCAAGTCCTCCGCGGGCCGACAGAAGGGCAACGGGGCCAGCGGGCACGGTAACCGCTACCTGGCCGCCGCCCTCGGTGATGCCGCGGTCGCGACCCGCCAAACCGACACCTTCCTCGGGCAGCGGTACCGCAGGCTGGTCAAACGGCGCGGGAAGAAACGCGCGGTGGTCGCGGTCGGCCGTTCGATACTCAACATCGTCTGGCACCTGCTGTCCGACCCCGACGCACACTTCATCGATCTCGGCCCGGACTACTACGACACCCGCATCAACGCCGCCCGAGCACGCCGTAACCACGTACGCCACCTGGAACGACTCGGCTACAAAGTCACCCTCGAACCAGAAGCCGCCTGATCCCGGCTACGCCGGGAACAACCCCCGGTGGCCAAGCACATTTTCGGACTAGAGAACGGCAGGTTGGTTAGAGACACGGCACTCCGGTTAGCCCTATACGGCCGTGGGACTCTAACCAACCTGCCGCCGACTAACCAAGATGCCGATCTCTAACCGGAATGCGCGGACAGATCCTGACCGACCACGGACCCTGCGGTGCGCCGTGCTCACCAGGTCCGACCCGGCCCGTCGGCGTGGCTACCGCGATTTGTCGCACCCCCCTGTCACTGTCGAGCCATGGATACCGAACAGACGCACTGCAGCAAGAGCGCGGAGTTCGACGGCCGACTCTGGGATGTCGCCCGACTCCTTCGCACCGGGGATGTGGAACGCGCGCGGGTGGAATCGGCACTCCTGCTCGCCGACGCCGAATCTGCCGGATTCGATTGGGTGGCCGAGCAACTGCTGGATCTGTGGGCCGCCCAGGAGCCGTCGCGCCGATCGGCCTGATCACACCTCGGTGAGGCGGTGGCGCAATGCCTCCCGCAGATCCTCCGCGACGCCGATGTCGTCGAGGTAGGCACTCATGCCGCCGATCTGCACAACTCGCTGTAGCGCGGTTTCCAGATACTCCTGACGGACCCCGACGATGGGCAGAAGCAACTCCGGGTCGATGCCACGCTGCGCAACGCCGTTCAACACACCTTCCAGAACGGGCAGGAGTTGATCGTTGGTCGTCAGATAGTCGATGAGAACGGCCCGCTCGTCGACACCCACCGTCAGCAACGCCAGGGCGATCGCCCAGCCGGTGCGGTCCTTGCCGTTCGTGCAATGCACGAGCACAGGACCCTCCGAAGCTGCCAGATCATGCAACCAGCGCGCGTAGGACTCCCGGGCACTGCCGAGGTCCACCATCGCGAGGTAGGCGTCGCGCATCATCGCCTCAGCAGTTCCATCCCGCAGGATGGTCTCGAACTGCTCCGGATCGGCGAACACGTCCTCCAGCCCCACGGCTGAGGCCATCGCATAATCACGCAGAACGTCCAACCACACGTACTGAACGTCCAGGTCGACATCGGGTGCCCGCTGCACTTCCACGGCGGTGCGCAGGTCCACGACGGTCGACAGGCCCAGAGCGTCGATCGCCGACCGATCGGTGTCGGTCAGGGCCGCCAGCTGCGTCGAGCGATACAGCGTCCGCGGTTTCACGCGACGCCCGCCACCTGCCGGAGCCCCACCCACGTCGCGCAGGTTCGGCACGCTGGCGACGTCGATGCGACGTGGTTGCCAGGCGGAATCGGGAATCACCCGGCAATGTTGGCATACGCCCGCTCACCGCGCCCGTGCACCATCGCCGGCACGCAGCCCGGGCGCCGCCATCGCGTGGTAGCCGCCGTCCACGTGGACCACCTCCCCGGTGACCCCGCGTCCCATGTCCGACAACAAGAAGCAGACCGTGTCGGCGACCGGCCCCGGATCCTGGGCATCCCACCCCAGCGGGGCCGCGGCATAGGCGTCCAGCAGCGTCTGGAAGTCCGGGATCCCGGAAGCCGCACGGGTCAGCAACGGGCCGGCCGAGACCAGATTGGCCCGTACACCTCGGGGACCGAGATCTCGAGCGACGTACCGCATGGTCGCCTGCAGAGCCACTTTGCAGACACCCATCCAGTTGTAGACCGGCCAGGCGCGTCCGTCAGCGTCGAAGTCCAGCCCCACCAGAGCCGAATCCCGCCCCACCGAGGTCTGCGCCAGGAGTTCGGCCAGGCGGGCGTACGACGTTGTGGAGGTCCGGAAGGCGAGTTCGATGGCCTCGTCACCGGCCGCCAGGAAGTCCCCGGCCAGTGCCTCGCGTGGCGCGAAGGCGATGGCATGCAGCGCGCCATCCAGCGGTCGCCCGTTCAGGTCGGATCGCAACCGCTGATAGTCCTGCCGCCGGGTCGCATCCAGGGTGAGGATCTCAGGTCGTCGCGGCAGGGCGCAGGCAGCGGCGACCGTCAGATCCTGCACACGGTCGTGCGTGGTGAGGATGACTTCGGCCCCGTGCAGCTGGGCGCGCTCAGCCACCGCCCAAGCGATGGAATCCGTCGTCACCACCCCGGTCACGAGCAGTCGCTTACCGGTCAGCATGCTGGCCCTCCGCTTCGGCATCCACGGGCATGGCGAGAGGCTCGTCGAGCCATGGCTGCCACACCAGGTCCCGACCCAGACTCAACGCCTCGCCGGTCCGCGGATCGACTGCCGCCAGCGCGATCCATTCGTTGGCGACCAGCGCCCCGACCTCGGGATGATCCTCCAACACCCGGCAGATCTCATCCGGGTCCGCGTACACGACAACCTGCAGCCGTAGCGGTTCGTGCGCGAAGCGCGCCGCGGTCCCGGGCTGATCGACATAGAGCGCCTGCCACGGCAGACCGACACGCAGATCACCGCCCGCCCCGCTGATCACGCCGTAGTCACCAACCACGTTGTGAGTGGTCTTGTCCCCCGCACCGAACCGCTCGGGGTCGACGCAGGAGAAGTAGTACTGGTTGTTGATCCACTGCGTCACCACCATCGGGGCGGTCAACAGGAGTTCCAGAATCGACCCGTCGACGTCGAGCCCCGGCTCGTAGGAGTGCAGGAACACCCGTCCGCGCAGGTTGAGCCCCTTCGTCATCGAGCGCGGGCCGATCACGAAGGCCCCGTTGCCGGCAAGTCCCCACTCCGGTTGCGGCTCGGCCCAGTCCATCGCTCTGCGCAGCACGCCGTGGGCCCCAGGCAGGTCGGCCATCCGTTCTGTCGCGCAGGCATTTCTGGCCACATTCAGTGCTCGCCGCAATTCATCGACCGCATCGGCCGCACCGGTAGGCACATCCTCGGGATCGATGATCACCTCGTCGGTCGTGGTGTTGTGCCAGGCGGGAACGGCCACGGTGCCATCCGGAACGTGGATGCCATGATCGGTGGCCAACCGACGCCGAACGCGGGGGTCGTTGAGGATCGCAGCCATGATGCGCGCGTTGACGTAGCCACTCGCGCCACCGCAGGCACCGCAGTCGTACGCGGCGGCGAATGCGTTGTTCTCGACCTGTGCCGCGTGTCCGGTGATCAGCAACACCGGCGCGAACCGCTCGACGATCCCGAGCGTGCGCAGCATGCCCGCCGCCGCTGTGGTCCGTTGAGCCACCGTCATACCCCACTGCCGGGGCGCCCCATGCGCGCCGGGCAACTCGAGTCGGCCCAGGTGCAGCGGACCTCGTACCGACGGCTGAAGCCGCGCCCGCAGGCGTCCCCATGCGCGTGGTACGGCGGTCTGCACCACAGCATCCGCTCCCGCCAGGACGCCCATTCCTTCGGCGATGGCGAAGGCGGCGGACGGAGCTGCTGTCGCGCTGACCACCGTGCCCCGCACGGCCTCGGGGAGGCCGTTTCCAGCCCGTGGCCGATCGTCCTCGGTGATCACGTACACGGAATCGAGCAGGACCGGGCACTGATCACTCACCGTGCCGCTGGCCGTTTCGTGTCGGATCGGCAGACCGAAGAACCCCGCGTAGCCGAACGTCTCCACCTCGCCTGCGGCCTCCAGGTGCCGACGCAGTCGCTCTGAGCGCACATCGATGCAGAACACGGCTTGGACGGCGACCGGCGCCGGGTGGACGGGCTGGACCGCCCGCGTGGTGACCCGGTCGACCAACCGGTTGCGGTAGCGCTGCTCCCAGGCCCGCTGCCAGACCGCAGCCCGCGCCGGTGGTTGCAACTCGGCGGCCAGGCTCAGTGCCTGGTGCACGTCGCTGACATCCAGCAGATCCACGATCGCGGCGACCTCAGCGACCACCCGCTCGCGCACCCGGTCCGCCGCCTGCGGCTCCCAGGCGACATGCCCGCGGGCCGCGGCACACGTGACGTCGAAAGTGACGCGGATGGCCAACACGTCCGCGGTGAGCGCTGGATCCCGGCCCGCGAGGTGGGCGGCCCAGCCCGGGTCCCGGGCGAGCAGCCGGGCCAGATAGCCCACCCAGTCCGCATGCGGCACCCGGCCGTTGAGGAGCACTCCGACGGCTTCGTCGGGATCGGCGGGCAACTCTCGCACCGAGCGGCGCAAACCACGTAGCCCCAGATCCTGAACATCCTCACGGAAGGCAGCCCACAAGCCGCCGCGGGTTGGTGATCCGGCGTTGGCCAGGGCGGTCCAGGCATTGGCCAGACCGGACACCTCGTTCGCGACGCCCGACTGTTCCCCCAGCGTGCGCACGCGCGGCTCGGCGCCCGGCACCAGGGCGCTCAACTGCTCGTCGGTGAACTCCTCGAGCATGCGATCCGCAACGAACACAGCGGGCCCCGTCGGCTGCCAACTCACGCGACGTTGCAGATAGGTCGCAACCTGCACGTCGGGCGCACTGAAGCCGCGCGAGGCGGCGACCAGATCGGCCTGCGTGAAACGGCCGACGGCCAGGGCTTCGGCGTAGACGGATTCCGGCAGGTACGTGCGCGCACGCCAGGTGCGGGCCGCGACCCGCGAGGCATCTTCGAAAGAAAGGTCCTGCAACCCGTTCAGTGGGTTGACGGCGACGGCGGCGTGCAGGGGCCACATGGGGCCGACCACCTTCGCGGCGGCCTGGATCGCCACCTCGGCATCGGCCTGCGGGCCGTCGAGTCGTGGCGCCCGACCGCGCACGCGGACGGCGGTGTCCACCACTACCGGCATCATCGACCTGCGCAGCCATCCGCGGGCCACGGCGGTCATCCCCACGACACCGAAGACCACGGTGCCCACCGTGATGACCGCCGCCGACGACCCGGTCCACACCGCGGGCATCTCGAAGAACCGGCTCCAGGCGCCCATGAGCACCACGTAGCCGAACAGCCCGGCGAGCACGATCAGCGCCGACCAGCGACGCGCCCGCGCCGTTGAAAGGGTCCCAGTGCGGCGCCCTGGAGCGACCAGTGCCGCCAGGGCGAGAGTGGAGGTGGTCACCGCGACAAGCAGGGGGACGAGGTCCACGAGCGGCCGGCTCGTCCAGGTCATGACCGCGAGCGCGGCCACTGTCGACGAGCCGAGCGCCAGCGCGACCAGCTTCCAGGCGGCCACGCCACGGGCACTGCGCTGCGGCACCCGCGCGGCCGCCCCACCTGCCCGCAGGAAGTGCCAGGCCTTGTACAGGCCATGGCCGATCACGTGCAGCATGGCCAGTGCCGGCAGGCCCAAGCCGAGCTGGACGGCCATGTAACCCATCTGCGCCGAGGTGGAGCTGGCGAGTTTGCCCTTGACATCCGGACGAACACGCATGGCTGCCGTGCCCGCCACCGCTGTAACCCCACCGACCACGAGCAGCCCCAGCAGGACGCCGGGGGCCGCGACGAACAACGGCCACCACAGGACCACGATGAGTCCCAGGCCGTTCACCACACCGGCGTGCAGCAGCGCGGAGACCGGCGAAGGCGCTTCCGCCGTGAGCGGGAGCCATCGCCAGGCGGGTACCAACGCGGATCGCACAATGCCGGCCAGGGCGACGAGCAAGGGTGCGAGCCACCCCGATGCCGCCAGCTCGGTGCGGGAGTCGACACCCCCGGCAACCAGGATGATCACAGCGCCCCACAGGAACACGTCCGCACCGAGCAGCCGCATGGCCACCCG
Organism: Actinomycetota bacterium; assembly: GCA_020636995.1. Classification (GTDB taxonomy): domain Bacteria; phylum Actinomycetota; class Actinomycetes; order S36-B12; family UBA10799; genus JADKAV01. The sequence continues at coordinate 45,377 of JACJWU010000004.1, forward strand.
GCGAGAAGCGCTGCGTGCCGAGGGGGTCGCACGATGCCCCACGAGCCCGGCGATCGCCACACCGCTGATCGTCCACCCCGCAGCCGTGAGGACCAGCGGATCGGCCACGACCATCAGCCACAGTGCCCCGACCGCGGCGGCCATCAAGAGGGCGTACCGGGCCTGACGGCGCTGGCCCCGAAGGTTGGTGGCCGAGTAGGCGGCGACGACCCAACCCATCAGCAGGACGAACATGCCGAGCACGACGGACGTCGCGCTCAGGTTGAGCACCCCGATGGTGCGGTCGAAGGCGGACAGTGAGAGGGCGAGAAAAGCGATCAGGCCCACCAGGGTGCCCGTCGCAAGGATCTTCAGCATGCCTACACATTAGCGCATTGCAGTTCATGCTTTGCAAATCAGGTACTGCGTGTCACCCTTCTCCGGTGATGAACGGCAGTCCGCACGTGGATTGACTGTAGGAATCCAGGTTCGCCTCGGCCGCTGCGATCGCGTCCTCGTTCTGCGTGAGCCAGGCATCGGCCTTCGCAGCCTGCTTCGGCGTGCCGGTCACCATCGTGGCCAGCGCACGCACCGACTCGGCGTAGAGCGCCGCGTCCTCGGCGATGGCCCCGGGAGCAACCGCGACCGCCCCTTCAACCAGGTCGACGAAAGCGGCGGGGTCCTCGATCTGCTGCTGAGCACCCTGGGTCTGCTCCAAGTAGGTGCAGAACGCGTCCGCGCCCGGCCGCTGCGGCTTCTTGCTCTTGGTCGCTGTCGGCGCCGGGGTGGAGGTCGGGGCCGCTGTGGTGGGCGAAGTGACCGGTGTCGGCTCCGAGGATTCCGGCGACACCGAGATGGTCGCGCTGTCCTGCGGCTGGGGCGACGTGCTGTCCTGCGAACACCCCGCCAGCACCATCGCGACCGCTACCAGCGTCACTGTGCGCTTCATCAGCACCTCCCTGCGCCCTCGGTCTCAGGGGACCGGACCGCGGTTCCACGCTAACCCGGTCCGCATTCGGCCCGCGTACGCGGTGGCCGCACCAGTGCGCGGCGACGGTGCCTGCACTGCTCAGAAGTGGTCCTCGTAGTACGTGGTCCGGTGTCGCCGGGTGCGCACGATGATCCCGCCCATCGACATTGTCGACTGGCCGAGTTCGGTGGCCAGACTCGCGAAGGCTGCCAAGCGGTTCTGCATAGGGTCTCCCCCTTTCGCCACAACCAGACTGACGAACCGGTGTTGCAGCGGGATGAACGGACGTTTCAGGTCACATGACAAGTACCCGGACGCCTGTGGCGATACGTAAAGGTTTGGTTACCCGAACCGGTCCCCTACGCGACTGGCGAGCTACTCGGGCTTGACCAATGGGAAGAGCATGGTGTCGCGGATGTTCTGCCCCGTCAGCATCATGATCACCCGCTCGACACCCATCCCCTGTCCGCCGGCCGGCGGCATCGCATATTCCAGCGCCCGCAGGAAGTCCTCATCGACTTCCATCGCCTCGAGATCACCGGCAGCGGCCAGCAGGCTCTGCGCCACCAACCGATCGCGCTGATCGAGCGGGTCGATCAGTTCGGTGTAGGCGGTCCCGAGTTCCGCACCCCATCCGACGAGATCCCACTTCTGCGCCAGCCTCGGCTCCGAGGGCATCTTCCGGGTCAGCGGCGAGACCTCCGTGGGGAAGTCCAGGTAGAACGTCGGGAACGTCGTCGTGGCTTCACAGAGGTGTTCATAGAGCTCCAGTACGCAGGCCGCGGCGTCCCAGGCGGGGTCCATCGGGATCTCCAGTTTCGCGGCGATCGCCCGCAGACTCGCCTCCGGCGTGTCGACCGTCACCTCTTCGCCGACCTTGCCGCTGACGGCCTCGTGCACTGTCATACTCGGCCATTCCGGCGACAGATCGACTTCCTCGTAGCCGCCATCAGGTAGCGGGCGACGGGCGATCGGCCGGCCGTAGACCGCCGTGGCGATCTCGAGGATGATGTCGCGGGTCAGCACCCGCATGGTCTCGTACGAACCGTACGCGTCATACACCTCGAGACTGCTGAACTCCGGGTTGTGGGTGGAGTCCGCACCCTCGTTGCGGAAGTTGCGGTTCACCTCGAAGATCTTCTCCACACCACCGACGAGCAGCCGCTTGAGGAACAACTCCGGCGCGATACGCAGGTACATGCGCATGTCGTAGGCGTTGATGTGGGTGATGAAGGGCCGCGCGTTCGCGCCACCGTGGACGGTCTGCAGCATCGGCGTGTCGACCTCGAGGAAACCCCGGCTCCACAGGCTCTCGCGCAGCGCGCGGATCGCGGTGGAGCGGATCTGCACCATCTCCCGGGACGAGTCGTTGACGATGAGGTCGACATAGCGCTGTCGGGTCCGTGCCTCCGGGTCGGTGAGGCCCGCGTGCTTGTCCGGCAGCGGAACCAGGCACTTCGAGGTGACGACGAACTCCGTGGCCAACACCGACAGTTCGCCCCGTTTGCTGGTGATCACCTGCCCAACGACACCGACGTGGTCACCGAGATCGACCTCGTGCTTCCACTGGTCCAGAACCTCCTGACCCACCTCCGCCAGTGACAGCATCACCTGAATCTGTCCGGTCCAGTCCTTGACCTGCGCGAAGACGAGTTTGCCGGTGACACGGTTGAGCATCACACGCCCGGCGATCCGGACCGTCTCACCGGTCCGCGCATCCGGCTCGAGGCCCTCGAACCGCTCGCGGATCGAGGAGATCATGTCCTTGCGGTCGAAGTCAGTGGCGTAGGGATCGACGCCGCGCGCACGCATCTGCTCGAGCTTCTCCCGGCGGACCAGTTCCTGCTCGGGCAGTCGACGGGCCGCGGTCGCGACCTCTTCGGCATCCTGCTCGGCCAACCGCGCGGCCACCGGCTCCCACAGCGCCACCGGGGACGTGCCCGTCCCGTCGGCCAGGGACTCGCGGGCGCGGGAGGCGAACGGCCGGCCGGGCTTCTCGACGAACCCCTCGGCCAGTCCGGCGGCGATACCCACCCGGGGCAGATCTCCGGAGCGCTCGAACAGCAGGAACCGCGGCACCCAGTCGGGTTCGTACTTCTCGTTCGACTTGTACAACGATTCCAGTTGCCACCACCGGCTGGCGAACATCAGAAACGCCCGGGATGCTCGCATCACCGGGCCCGCGCCGATCTTCGCACCTTCCTCGAAGATCGCGCGCATGACGGCGAAGTTCAGTGAGAGCCGGTCGGCGCCGATGACGGGACCAGCGTTCACGGTGGCCGTGACCATCATCTCCATGACGCCGTTCTCCGACTGTGGATCGCGGCGCATCAGGTCCAGCGAGATCCCCCGGCGACCCCACGGGGAGAACGACAGCAGACCGCGGCGCACCCCTTCGGCGTCGAAGATCTCGGTGAGCACGCAGTCGCCGTCCAGCGGATCCCCCAGCCGCCCGAGCGCCATGGAGAAGCCCCGCTCATTGTCGGTGTCGCGCCACCTGTCTGCGTCCGCGATCACTTCCGCCATCTGATCGGCGGGGATGTCCCGGTGCCGACGGACCCGCGTGGTGTAGCCGTCGCGTTCCAGCCGGTGCACGGCCTGCCTCACCGCACGCATGTGCCGGCCGTCGAGGGTGTACTGCGAGAACTCGATGATGGCCTCGTCACCGAGGGACAGGGCCTCGAGGCCGGCCCGGGCGTAGGCTTCCGCGCCCAGTTCCGAAGCACCCATCGCAGCGGGCGCCCAGCCGAAGTGGCGGGCCTCCTCCAGCCACGCCTCGATGGCCGGCGGCCACGATTCCGGATCACCGACCGGATCCGCGGAAGCCAGGCTCACGCCGTTCACCACCCGGTAGGTCACTGCGGCCTTGCGGGATGGCGACCACATCACAGACTTGTCCCGGCGGGTGGCGAAGTAGCCCAATGAATCCCGGTCGCCCTGCTCGTGCAACAGAACTCGAAGATCGACCTCGTCCTGCCCCGTGATCAGGCGTTCGTTCCCCCTGGTCCGGAACAGCGCCAGCCCGAACGCGATGTACACCAAGGTCCCGAGGGCCCCGAGCAGGAACGGCACCGGCCGGAGCGCTCGCCCCTCAACACCGATCGTGTCGACGGTGCCGAGCCCACCGAGCACCTGGTTGGCCGCGTACAGCAGACCGTCGGAGCGCGCTACACTGCCCGGCAACGCCTCCACGAGGGCCCAGCCCAAAGGGATGGCGATGGCGAAACCCACTATCAGGGTGATCAGCGCGATGAACACGTTCTTGCGCGGGACGATGGCATAGAACTCACGGCGCGCGATCAACAGGATGGCCACGAGGATCACTGTGGTGACCAGCGTGGCGCCCTCCTTGATCCGCAGGTCGGGTTCGCTGAGCAGGGACAGGGATTCGACCATTCCCAGCACGAGCAGGACGATCAGGAACCACCAGGCCGAGCGTTTGCGCCTACCCAGGGCTGAGCCGAAGATGATCAGCAGCGCCGCCCACGCGATGTTCGGCGGCGCCGGCACGAAGACGATCTCCATCACTTCACGCACGCCGCTGAGCGCCCGCGCCAGACTCGGGATGATCGCGGTGACCGCACTGAAGGCCGCGTAGAGCAGCATCAGCGTCCGCAGAACGTTGGGCACATGGCTGGTCCAGCCCGCGCCCGGCACAAACCTGCGGTGCGGGATCTCGCGCTCGATGCGGCGGTTCAGATGATGTGCCGGAGTGTCCTCGGTCACGACCGTCATGTCCTCAACTCCTCCAGGTCCGTGAACAGCCCGAGGCTCTCGGGGTTGGCCAGGGCCTCGGTGTTGCGCACCGGCCGGGCATGTACGACATCGGCAACGGCCAGTTCCGCCAGCTTTCCCGACCGTGTCCGCGGCAGATCGGCCACCTCGACGATCCGAGCCGGCACGTGACGCGGCGAGCACTGCTCACGCAACCGTTTCACGATACGGGCACGCAACAAGTCGTCGAGGTGGTGGTCGGGTGCCATTCGCACGAACAACACCACCCGGGTGTCGTGCTCGAACGCCTGGCCGATCGCCAGGGACTCCACCACCTCGTCGAACGCCTCCACTTGGCGATAGATCTCGGCAGTACCGATGCGCACTCCGCCCGCGTTGAGAGTGGCGTCCGAACGGCCGAGGATCATCATCCCGTCGTGCTCGGTCCACAACGCGAAATCGCCGTGTGACCAGACGCCCGGAAAACGCTGGAAGTAGGCGGCGTCGTACCGGTCACCACTGGGGTCACCGAGGAACGCGATCGGCATGCTCGGCAGAGCGTTGCGGCACACCAGTTCGCCGGTCACACCCGCCTCGAAGCGCAGACTGGTCCCGTCGTCGTCGTAGACATCGACGTCCGCGCCGAGAGCCGGGCCCTGCAGTTCCCCGGCCCAGACCGGCTGTGTCGGATCGCCGATCACGAAACATCCGCAGATATCAGTACCGCCGGAGATCGACGCCAGATGCACGTCCGGGGCGACGTCCCGATACACGTAGCGGAACGTGTCGGGGGACAGCGGTGAGCCGGTCGAGCCGATCGTGCGCAGCGCCCGGAGATCCCGCTGTTCCGCCGGCCGCAGACCTTCCTTGGCACACGCGTCGAGGTACTTGGCACTCACGCCGAACAAGGTGATCTGCTCTTCCTCGGCGATGCGCCAGAGGTGATCGGACTGCGGATGGAACGGCGAACCGTCGTAGAGCACGAGGGTGGCGCCGGCTGCCAGTGCGGACACCAGCCAGTTCCACATCATCCAGCCGCAGGTGGTGAACCAGAACACCCGGTCGCCCGGCCGCACGTCCAGGTGCCATCGGTGTTCACTGGCGTGTTTGAGAAGCAAGCCCGCGCTGCGGTGCACGAGACACTTCGGAGGTCCTGTGGTTCCCGAGGAGTAGAGGATGAAGCCTGGCGCGTCGAAGGGCAACTGGGCGAAGTCGGGCTGCTCGCCACCGGCACGCAGGATGTCGCGCAGATACCTGGTGTGGACACGCAACTGCACCTGCGCCTCATGATCGAGTTCGTGGACGAGCCAGACCTGGTGCACGGACGGCAGGCCGGTCACGATCTGCGCCAGAGCATCAGTGCGGTCGTGGTTCTTGCCGCCGTACACGTAGCCATCCGCGGCGATGAGCACTTTCGGGGCCACCTGCCCGAAGCGGTCCAGCACACCGGAGGGACCGAAGTCCGGACTCGTCGACGTGAAGACCGCACCCAGACTCTGGGTGGCCAGCATCGTGATGACGGTCTCCGGGGTGTTCGGCATCCATGCCGCGACCACGTCGCCGACACCAACGCCGGCCTCTACCAGTGCCGCGCTCACCGCCCCCACGGCCGTCCGCAACTCCGCCCAGGACCACACGCGGCGTTCCCCGTCCTCACGCCTGAAGACGAGCGCGGTGTCCTGCGCCCCGGGGAGATCGCCGCCTGCCAGCAGGTTCTCGGCGTAGTTCAGCGTCGCGGCCGGGAAGAACTGTGTGGCCCGCAGATCGTGACCCGGGGGTGGCGGTATCACCGCAGAGCCCTCTCCGCGATCGCCGATGAGGCCGCATTCCCCCCACACCAGGTCCCAGAAGTCGCCGGGTGATGAGATCGAGAAGTCGTGGAAATCCGCTGTGGCGACCATGGGCAGATCGGTGATCTGCTCGACAGCGCGCATCACCCGGTGCAACGCCGTTCGACGCACCGCAGCCGCGTCCGGCTGCCACAAGGGCCCACTCATGTCCTCTAGCCGATCGCGCTGGGAACCACTGTCTCAGGCGCCGGCGACGCGGGCAGCGACTCGGAAGGTGCTGCGGTGGGAGATGCTTCGGGGGCGGCGCTCGCGGTCGGCGACGGACCGCCCGAGACCGCGATCACGGCCTCCGAACTGGCCTGCAGTTTGCTGGCCTCCGCCCGCAACCGCTCGGCTTCCTCCGGCGTCACCTGACCACCGTTCTGCAGGGCGCTGGTGGCGACGGCCTCACCGTCGGTCACCGAGGCCTGGAACGTCTCGACGAAGGTGCGGTAGAACTCCGGGGCGTTGCCCGCGGACACCGCTGCGAGGCAGGCACTCTGGTACTGGTCCATGATCGGCTGGATGTCCTTGCCGAGCTGTTCGAAGTAGGCCTGGTTCTCCTCCAGATCCTTGGCCACGGCCACGTCGTTCAGCCGGGTCGCGACGGTGTTGCTCAGATCGTCGGCCGTCAGGGCCGCCCCAAGATCGGCGCAGGCCGGGTCCACCGTTCCGCTGAAGGTGGCCGTCACATCCACAGCCCCCGTTGCGCCATCCTCGGAGCCAGAACCGCGGAACAAGAAGAACCACAGCAGGCCAAGGATCAACAGGCCCACCAGCAGAGTCCCGCCCACAAGCGCAGCCAGACGCTTGCCCGAAGTCTTCGACCCGGTGTCGGCGGGCGCCACAGGCATGCCGGTGATGGGGTCCACGGTCTCCGACGTCGGGAAGACGTTGGTCTGGCCCATCGGGGACCCCGGGGCCAGCCCGCCCGGAACCGGGGCCGGCGGCACCGCGCTGCCCCAGGCCCCTGGCTGTTGCTGCTGCCAACCACCCTCGGCACCGGGCTGCGCCGGGGCCTGACCCCACTGCTGCTCAGGCTGCGCCGGGGCCTGACCCCACTGCTGCTCGGGCTGGGCCGGGGCCTGACCCCACTGCTGCTCGGGCTGGGCCGGGGCCTGACCCCACTGCTGCTCGGGCTGCGCCGGAGCCTGACCCCACTGCTGCTCGGGCTGCGCCGGGGCCTGACCCCACTGCTGCTCGGGCTGCGCCGGAGCCTGACCCCACTGCTGCTCGGGCTGCGCCGGAGCCTGACCCCACTGCTGCTCGGGCTGCGCCGGAGCCTGACCCCACTGCTGCTCAGGCTGCGCCGGAGCCTGACCCGCCGCGGCCCACGGATCGGCGGGCTGGTCGTACACAGGTTCCGGGGCCACCTCGGGCTGAGCCGGCTCCGGCTGCACCGCGCCGGGCATCGCCTGAGTGTTCTGAGTCCAGCCCGCCCCATCCCACCACCGCACCTGGGCGGGGTCTCGCGGGTCCTGATACCAGCCCGGTGAGGGGTTTCCGTTGGCCATGGTCGGAACCTTTCGCTCGTCTGGACTCAGCCTAGTCGGCGGGCCGGACGCGTCGCGATCACAGCGGGTCGGCAGATGATCACGAAACGTGATCACAACCCGTTCGGCTCACATACGGGCCAGGGGCAATCACTCCGAATGGACTGCGGTGCCCCCGCTGACGCACGGCACTCCGGTTAGCCATGTACGGCCGTGGGGCACAAACCCGAGTGCCGTTTGTCCAACTGTTCTGTCCAGGACTCGGCCGGACAGTCCGGTTAGAGATCGGCATCTTGGTTAGTCGGCGGCAGGTTGGTTAGAGTCCCACGGCCGTATACGACTAACCGGAGTGCCGTATCTCTCACCAAGATGCCGATCTCTAACCGGAGTGCCGATCTCTAACGGCAATGCCGATGACCGCCGCCCGGCCGGCACCGGCCCGCCTCCGTGACCCCCGCCCGGACGGAACAACCAACCAACGCGCCCAGGACTAGCCGACCTGCCTTGACTAGATGGCATGCAGTGACCCGGTCGTGCGGCCGGGTCACCAAACACCGACTAAGCCTCCTGCATGTCCTCCAGACTCATCCCCTTGGTTTCTCGGATGAACTTCACCACGAAGAAGAACGAGAGCACGGCGAACACGGTGAAGACTCCGTATGCGAAACCGAGCCCGATGGACGACATCACCGGGAAGGAGACGCTGACGATGAAGTTCGCGATCCACTGGGCGGCAGCGCCAACGGCCAGCGCGGCGGCACGAATCCGGTTCGGGAACATCTCTCCGAGCAGTACCCAGACCACCGGGCCCCAGGACACGCCGAAGAAGACCACGTAGAGGTTCGCCGCCACCACCGCGATGGGACCAGCCGCACCGGTCAGGTACGGCGTGCCGATCGAGTCGGCACCGGAACATCCGGCCTGTCCGGCATCCACCAGCGCCTGGGTACACGAGTCCGCCGTTCCGAAAACGAGCGCCATCGTGCCCAGCGTGACCGCCATTCCCAGCGAGCCGACGATCAGTAGCGGCTTGCGGCCGATGCGGTCCACCAGGGCAATCGCGATCAGCGTCACGACCACGTTGGTGGTGTTGGTGATCAACGTGATCAGGAACGCTTGCGACTCGTCGAATCCGACGGAGGCCCAGATGCTGTTCGAGTAGTAGAAGATCACGTTGATTCCGACGAACTGCTGGAACACACTGAGCCCGATGCCGATCCACACGATGGGCTTCAGGCCGAGCACCGCGCCCTTGAGGTCGCTGAATCGGGGTTTGTGATCGCCGGCCAAGGACGCCTTGATCTCCTCGACCTTCGCGTGCTGATCGCCGTCGAGCACGTTCGACAGGACATCGGCGGCTTCTTCATCCTTGCCGATCGCGACGAGATACCGCGGGGACTCCGGAATGGTCATGGCCAACGTGCCGTAGATCACCGCCGGCACCAGCATGACCAGGAACATCCACTGCCAGGCCTCGAGGCCGAAGATCCAGGTGTTGTTCGCGTTGGTCTCGGGCTTACCGGCACTCGCGGCGTTGAGAATGAAGTAGTTGGTCACGGCGGTCGTGAAGATGCCCAGGACGATGGCGAGTTGCTGCAAGGATCCGAGTCGGCCGCGCAATTGTGCCGGCGCGATCTCCGCGATGTACATGGGCGCGATCACCGACGCGATACCGATGCCCGCGCCACCCACGAAACGCCAGAACATGAGGTCGACGACACTGAACGGGAACGCCTGACCGACTGCGGCGATCAGGAACAGGGCGGCCGCGATGATCATGACCCTGCGGCGGCCGTATTTGTTGGCCAAGGATCCGGCGAACCATGCACCCACCGCCGACCCGAGCAGGGCGATAGCCACCACGAAGCCGATGGCATCGCCGATGCTGAACTTGGCCTTGAGGGCATCCACGGTACCGTTCACGACCGCCGAGTCGAAGCCGAAGAGGAAGCCGCCGAGGGCGGCCACGATCGCCATCCGCAGGACGCGTCCGGTGTGGTACTTCTCCTCCACCACCGGGCCGGTGTCTCCTGCTCCTGGAAGGGGTCCGTGCGCCATGGTGCCTCCCTAGCTAGGTGGTGTCTGGAACCTACCTATTCGGACGCTGCGATTGCGCGCCTAGCGGGCAAATGTGCAACGGCGGTCACTATGCGGAACATCGGCCGTCCCGCCTGCCCGCATCCGGGAGCACTCCGCACATCCGGGAGCGTTCCAGCGCATCGCAAGTGCTCACGGATCCCCGAAGTGCTAACGGATGGTGGGCTACCGACCGCACGTGCCAAGAGCACCACCGACGACCCCGGTCTTGTGCCCTCGCGGGGGGTCGTGCATGATTACCCCCATGTCGAACGCGCCCTCCCGCTCCGTGCGGTTGATGTGTGCGTGTTCGTGTTGTTGCGCCTAGCCGCTTCCATCCTTCGCACCCCGCGGACGATCGGCGCCTGGGCATCCCCGGCGCCGCGACAGGTTCCGGGCACCCTGACTCCGGTCTCCTCTCACTTGGAGAACCGATGCACGAAAGACCCACCCGCAGCAAGCAGACCGGGCAATGGGCGCTGGGCCAACGCGACCCACTGAACCCCAACGAGCAGTTCAAAGCCGAGGACGACGGTTTGAACGTGCGCGCACGGATCGAGCAGATCTACGCCAAGGAAGGCTTCTCCTCCATTCCCGCTGAGGACCTGCGCGGCCGGATGCGCTGGTGGGGCCTGTACACCCAACGCCGACCCGGCATCGACGGTGGCCGCACCGCGAGCCTGCCCCCCGAGGAACTCGACGACGAGTACTTCATGCTCCGCATCCGCAGCGACGGCGGCATGCTCAGCCTGGATCAGTTGCGGGCCATCGCCGACATCTCGACGAGCTTCGGGCGGGACACCGCCGACATCACCGATCGCCAGAACATCCAACTGCACTGGATCCGCATCGAGGACATGCCGGAGATCTGGCGACGCCTCGAGGCCGTGGGCCTGTCCACCACCGAGGCGTGTGGGGACACCCCGCGTGTGGTCCTCGGTTCGCCGGTGGCAGGGATCGCGCAGGACGAGATCATCGACGGCACGCCGGCCATCGAGGAGATCGTCCGCCGCTACGTGGGCGATCCCGAGTACTCGAACCTCCCCCGGAAGTTCAAGAGCGCAGTGTCCGGCTCGCCGCGTCAGGACGTGGCACACGAGATCAACTGCATGTCGTTCGTCGGAGTGGTTCACCCGGAACATGGCCCCGGATTCGACGTCTGGGTGGGTGGTGGCCTGTCGACCAATCCGATGGTCGCGCAGCGACTCGGCGCGTGGGTCCCGCTGGACGACGTCCCCGACGTGTGGGAAGGCATCATCAGGATCTACCGCGACTACGGTTACCGGCGTCTGCGCAACCGTGCGCGACTGAAGTTCCTGATGGCCGACTGGGGCCCGCAGAAGTTCCGGGAGGTCCTCGAGCAGGAGTACCTCGGCCGGCCGCTGATCGACGGCCCACCACCGGGTGCACCCACCGGACGCCGCGACCACGTGGGCATCGCCGCGCAGACCGATGGGCGCTTCTACGTCGGCGCCGCCCCCACGGTGGGCAGGGTGTCGGGGACCGTGCTCACGGGGATCGCCGACCTCATGGCGCGGCACGGTTCGTCCCGGCTGCGCCTGACCGCCCAGCAGAAGCTGGTCATCCTCGACGTCGCCGAGCCGGAACCGCTGGCGGACGGCCTCGAGGCGCTGGGCCTGCAGGTTCGTCCCAGTGAGTTCCGTCGCGGCGCGATGGCGTGCACAGGGATCGAGTTCTGCAAGCTGGCCATCGTGGAGACGAAGGCTCGGACCGCCGCCCTCGTCGATACGTTGGAGACGCAGTTCGGCGAGAAGCTCGACGGCACCGAACTGAGCATCCACGTCAACGGCTGCCCCAACTCCTGCGCCCGCTTCCAGATCGCGGACATCGGCTTCAAGGGATCGCTGGTCCCGGATGCCGACGGCGAGATGGTCGAGGGTTTCCAGGTGCACCTCGGGGGCCGGCTCGGCCCGGACGCGGGGTTCGGCCGCAAACTGCGGGCCTTGAAGGTGACCGCAGCCGAGATGCCCGACTACGTCCACCGCGTGCTCCAGAACTTCAGTGACGAGCGGCTGGACACCGAGAGTTTCGCCGATTGGGTGCAGCGCACCAACGAGGACTCGCTGCGATGAACGTCGTGCACTACTGCCCGTATTGCGGCGATGAGGACCTGTGGCCCGAGGTGGGCCACGGCACCTGGCGATGTCGGGCGTGTACACGCACGTTCACCGTCCGCATCGTCAAGGAGTAATCATGAGCATCGATCTGCCACTCGAACCGCACATCCCCGACCTGGCAAGCGACCCCGCGGCAGCCGCTGCGCGGGGCGCTGCGTTGATCGCGGAGGCGACAGCGAACGGCGCCGACCACATCGAACTGGCGCGACTGTCGGTGCAGTGGGCACACCGAACGTTCGCCTCGCTCGTGCTGATGTCGAGCATGGGTGATGAAGCCCTGGTCCACCTGGCGGCCCGGGCCGCACCCGGACTACAGGTCGCGTTCATCGACACCGGCTACCACTTCCCGGAGACCGTGGGCACTGCCGATGCCTACGCAGCCACGCAACCGCTTCGACTGCTGACTGTCACCCCGGTGCAGACCGTGGCCGAGCAAGACGCGCAGTACGGCCCCGAACTCCACCGTAGGGACCCGGATCTGTGCTGCAGGCTTCGCAAGGTCGAACCGCTGGAGCGGACGCTGGCCGGGCGACAGGCGTGGATCACCGGCATGCGACGTGTGGATGCGCCGACCCGAAGCGACATCGAGATCATCGGGGTCGACCACAAACGCGCGATGGTCAAGGTGAACCCGTTGGCCTTGTGGACCGATGAACAGACCCAACACTACGCGCGGGACCATGCGGTTCTCCTGAATCCGCTGCGCCAGTCCGGCTACGCGTCCATCGGGTGCGCGCCGTGCACGCGCGCCACCGCGCCCGGCGAGGACCCCAGAGCAGGCCGGTGGTCGGGCAGCGGCAAGACGGAGTGCGGGCTGCACGTGTGAACTCACCCGTTCGCCGCAACACCACTTGACAGGACGGATCCGGGTATGGGCGCTAGGGTGCCCTTCGGAAAGTGATCGATCCTGCCGATGCAACGGTGTAACCCGAGGAGTTCCTATGAGTAGAGCGGCCCGCGACACCATCTCGCTGCCGCCGCCGCCCGCGAGTTACGGCGTTGTGCTGCTTTCGCATGGCAGCGCCGACCCCCGCGCGAGGCTGGCCAGCGATCTCCTGGCACGTCGTGTGGGCCATCGGCTGGGCGCCCTGGTGGCGCAGGCGACGCTGGATCTCGACCGGCCCCGACTCGACGGTGCGATCAATTACCTCGCCTCCAAGAACATCCACGACCTGGTGGTCGTCCCGATGTTGCTGACGACTGCCTACCACGCCACCCAGGACGTGCCCGCCTTCGCGGCCGCAGCACAGCGGGCGTACCCCAACGCCCGCATCACCGTGTCGACGCCGATGGGTGCCGATCCCTACCTGCTCAAAGGACTGGACGCGGTCCTCAAGGCAGCCGGACACCGCCCCAGCGCCGACACCGCCGTCGTACTGGCCTCAGCCGGTTCGAGCTATGCCGCCGCCCGCAGCCGTCATGCCGCTCTGGCGCTGGAATGGCGCACCCACGGCTGGGGCGCCTCAGCCGTGGCATTCGCCTCCGGACCGGGTCCACGTGTCGCCGATGCTGTGGCCGACCTGCGCCGATCCGGCTTCCAGGACATCTGCGTGTCTCCTTTCCTCATCGCGCCCGGGGTCATGTCCCAGCGGATCGCGGCGGCTGCTCGCGAAGCGGGAGCCCATGCCGTCACCGGCACGTTGCACAGCACCGATGCGGCGATGGAGGTCGTCCTGCGCCGGGTCCGCGCCGCGGTCGAGCAACGGGATCTGCAACTCGCATCAGGCTGAACCTGCCGATCGCGCGGACACCTGGGCCAGGCATCTCGTCCAACGGCATCACGCGTGCGACGATGCGCTCATGGACTTCACCTTTCCCGAGGAGATCATCGCCCTGCGCGCGGCATTCGCCGACTTCCTCAAGCGAGAGATCCTGCCGATCGAGGACGAGATCGCACCGCAGTGGGACACGCCTTACCCGGACAAGGCCGTGCTGCAGGACGCCATGGCGCGGGTCCGGGCACTGTCCGTCGATGCCGGCTTCTTCGCGGCCCATATGCCGGAGAAGGTCGGCGGTCAGGGCCTGAGCACGTTGGGCATGACCGCACTGGTGGAGGATGCGGCACGCAGCGGTTCGCGCCTGGCCATGACCGCGATCTCACCCCCGAACCCCGCGGGCCCCAGTTCACTGCTGCTGAAACTCCCCGACCATCTGCTGGAGCAATGGGTACGTCCGGTGGTCACCGGCACCAAGACCGCCTGCTTCGCACTCACCGAACCGGAGGCGGGCTCCGACGCCCAGGCGATCCGGACCCGCGCGGTCAAGGACGGCGACGGCTGGCGGATCAACGGCCACAAGCACTACATCACCAACGCCTCGGAGGCCGACTTCACAGTGGTGTTCGCCGTGACCGACCCGGAGAAGCGCGCCGCCGGCGGGATCACGGCCTTCTTGGTGCCTGCCGAGCAGTTCCGGCGCGGACCCACACAGTGGAACATCTCGGACACCCACCCGGGTGAACTGTTCTTCGAGGACACTTGGGTGCCCGATGATCACGTCATCGGCGAGGTCGGGCTGGGGTTCTTCGCGGCCATGGAGTTCCTCAATGCCGGCCGCGCCTACATCGGTGCGCAGGCCCTCGGGCTCGCGGAATTCTGTCTGGACGCTGCGACGACCCACGTCCAGACGCGGACGGCCTTCGGCAAACCGCTCGCGGCCTTCCAAGGCGCGAGTTTCCCGCTTGCCCAGAGCAAGGTGGACATTGAGGCGATGCGCTGGCTGGTCTACCACCTGGCGTGGGCCGTCGACGAGGGCCAGAACCCGATGCTCGACGCCTCGATCGTGAAGTACTACACCACCGAACAGGCCTACACGGTGGCTGATCGCTGCCTTCAGGTCTTCGGGGGCATGGGTCTGATGAAGTCCGGACCCATCGAGCGGGTCCTTCGCCACCTTCGGATGCTGCGAGTCGTCGAGGGCGCCTCGGAGATCCAGCTGCTGGTGATCTCACGGACGCTGACGGCCGGCTAGCTGTTCTGTCCAGGGAGATTCGTCACGCGACCCGCCACAGGGGGTTGGCGCAGGGTCCGTCGGTCAGGTCTGGGCAGATCGGTGAGAGATCGGCATATTGGTTAGTCGGCGGCAGGTTGGTTAGAGTCCCACGGCCGTACAGGGCTAACCGGAGTGCCGTGTCTCTAACCAAGATGCCGTTCTCTAACCGGAGCACCGCCCGGCCTGCACCGGGCCCAGTCGCTACCGTGACCCACCTGCCTGGACAGAACAGTTGGCTGTCGGCGAGGGGACGCCCAGGACTCACCCCCGGCACCCAAACTGACGCCGAACCGCAACCAAGCACCACCGGGCGACCGATGCGTGTGGCGACGGTGCTGACTAGTCTTGGGGACGGCATGCGAATCGACCCCAGGGGCTCACGTGACCACTGACGCAAACAGTGCATTCGGCGCGAATGAATGGCTCGTCGACGAACTCTACGAGCAGTACCTGCAGGATCGGCATTCCGTCGACCCCGCCTGGTGGGACTTCTTCGCCGACTACGTACCGTCCGACCCGGCCCGCGCCGCGGCGCTGAAAGCCAAGATCGCACAGACGAAGGGCAAAGCCGAACCGGCCCCGGTGGCCAAACCGGCGGCGCCGCAGGTCGAGGCCGCCGAGGCCACTGTCCTGCGCGGACCGGCGGCACGGGTCGTCACCAACATGGAGGCCAGCCTCGGCGTCCCGACGGCGACCAGTGTGCGTGCCGTGCCCGCGAAACTGCTCATCGACAACCGCGTCGTCATCAACAACCACCTGCGCCGCAAGCGCCAGGGCAAGATCAGTTTCACCCACCTCATCGGCTTCGCCATGGTGCAAGCCATGAAGACCATGCCCAGCATGAACGTCTCCTACGCCGAGGTCGACGGCAAACCCGCCGTCGTGCAGCACGAGAGCATCGGTCTCGGGATCGCGATCGACATGGAGAAGAGCGACGGCACCCGCCAACTGCTGGTGCCGAGCATCAAGGATGCGCAGGAGATGGACTTCGCGGCCTTCCGCCGCTCCTACGAGGACCTCATCCATCGCGCGCGCACCGGCAAACTCGGCGTGGATGACTTCGCCGGAACCACCGCCAGCCTGACGAACCCCGGCACGATCGGCACGGTGCACTCGGTGCCCCGGCTGATGCCCGGGCAGGGCGTCATCGTCGGTGTGGGCGCGATGGAGTACCCGGCGGAGTTCCAGGGAGCCGCGGAAGAGAACATCATCCGGCAGGGGATCAGCAAGATCCTGACGCTGACCTCGACCTACGACCACCGCATCATCCAAGGTGCGCAGAGCGGCGAGTTCCTGCGCCGGATCCACCAGTTGCTGCTCGGCGAGGAGGACTTCTACGTCAACGTCTTCCGCTCGCTTCGCATCCCGTACGAGCCCATCCGCTGGGCCCATGACATCGCGCTGCGGCACGACGACGAGATCTCGAAGACCGCCCGTGTCCAGGAGCTGATCCACGCCTACCGCGTGCGCGGCCATTTGATGGCCGACATCGATCCCCTGGAGTACAAGCAGCGCTCACACCCCGACCTCGACGTATCAAGTCACGGCCTCACACTGTGGGACCTCGACCGCGAGTACGCGACCGGCGGTTTCGGCGGCGAGCCGTTCATGCAACTGCGCACCATCCTGGGCATCCTGCGCGACTCCTACTGCCGGACCATCGGCGTGGAGTACATGCACATCCAGGACCCGGAACAGCGATTCTGGATCCAGCAGCACGTCGAGCGACCGTATGCTCCCCCTTCGCGTGACGAGCAGATGCAGATCCTCAGGCGTCTCAATGCGGCCGAAGCATTCGAGACCTTCCTACAGACCAAGTACGTGGGCCAGAAGCGGTTCTCCCTCGAGGGCGCCGAGTCCACCATCGCCGTGCTGGACGAGATCCTTGAGGCTTCCGCACAGGCCGACCTCGACGAGGTGGCCGTGGGTATGCCCCACCGGGGTCGCCTGAACGTCCTGGCGAACATCGCCGGCAAGCGGTACGCCCAGATCTTCCGCGAGTTCGAAGGCGGCACCGTGGACTCCGTGATGGGCTCCGGTGACGTCAAGTACCACTTGGGCAGCGAGGGCCTCTACGAGGCCGAGTCCGGCGAGGAGATCACCGTCTCGCTGGCCGCCAACCCCAGTCATCTCGAGGCCGTGAACCCCGTCCTCGAGGGCATCGTGCGCGCCAAGCAGGACCAACTGGACCGGGGTGAGGACTTCCCCGTCCTACCGGTCCTGATGCATGGTGATGCTGCGTTCGCCGGGCAAGGTGTGGTCGCCGAGACCCTCAACCTGTCGCAACTTCGCGGCTATCGGACCGGCGGCACGCTGCACATCATCGTCAACAACCAGGTGGGCTTCACCACTGCACCGGAGAGCAGCCGCAGTTCCGTGTACGCCACCGACGTCGCCCGGACCGTGCAGGCACCGATCTTCCACGTCAACGGCGACGACCCGGAGGCCTGCGTACGCGTGGCACGGATGGCCTTCGACTTCCGGCAGGCGTTCAAGAAGGACGTGGTCATCGACCTCGTCTGCTACCGCCGCCGGGGGCACAACGAAGCCGACGACCCGTCTCTGACCAACCCGAAGATGTACCAGCTCATCGACCAGAAGCGCTCGGTGCGCAAGCTGTACACGTCATCGCTGATCGAGCGTGGCGACCTGTCGCAGGAGGACGCCGAACAGGCCCTTCAGGACTACCAGGCCCAGCTCGAGCGGGTCTTCTCCGAAACGCGGGAAGCCATGTCCCATCCTGAGGAGACCAAGGCGGTCGTCGTCGTCGAGTTCCCGGCTCATGTCGAGACGGCGATCAGCGACGAGACGCTCAAGCGGGTGGTCGACACCCAGATCGCGCTACCGGAGCGGATCACCGTCCACAACCGGCTGAAGCCACAACTGCAGCGCCGCGCCCAGATGGTGGAGGACGGCACCATCGACTGGGCGATGGGCGAGACGATCGCGTTCGGATCGCTGCTGCTGGAAGGCCGCGACATCCGCCTGAGCGGCCAGGACAGCGGCCGAGGGACGTTCGGCCAGCGGCATGCCGTGGTGGTGGACCGCATCACCGAGGAGCGCTACGTTCCGCTGCATCACCTCTCCAGCGATCAGGGCCGCTACTACATCTACGACTCGATGCTCAGCGAGTTCGCGGCGTTGGGCTTCGAGTACGGCTATTCGGTGGAGAACCCCGAGACGCTGGTGCTGTGGGAGGCGCAGTTCGGCGACTTCGCCAACGGCGCGCAGACGATCACCGACGAGTTCATCTCCAGCGGAGAGCAGAAGTGGGGCCAGACCTCCGGCATCGTGCTGCTGCTGCCGCACGGGTACGAGGGCCAAGGACCCGACCACTCCTCGGCGCGCGTCGAGCGGTATCTGCAACTGTCCGCGCAGAACAACATGACCGTGGCGATGCCCAGCACGCCGGCCAGCTACTTCCACCTCTTGCGCTGGCAGGCGAAAGCGCCGCACCACAAGCCGCTGATCGTCTTCACGCCGAAGTCGATGTTGCGCCTGAAGGCGGCCACCTCCAAAGCCGAGGACTTTACCAGCGGTTTCTACCAACCCGTGATCTCCGACCGGACCATCGACCCGGCCGGCGTTCGCAGAGTCCTGCTGTGCTCCGGCAAGGTCACATGGGACCTCTTCGCCGGCCGCCAGAAGGCCGGTCGCGAGGACGTTGCGATCGTGCGCCTCGAGCGGCTCTACCCCCTGCCTGCCGACGAGATCAAGGCGGCGCTGTCGGAGTATCCCGCCGACGCCGAACTCGTGTGGGTCCAGGAGGAGCCGTTCAACCAGGGCGCATGGCAGTACATCTCGATCAACCTGCCCCCCGAACTCGAGGGCCGCCCGCTGGCCTGCGTCTCCCGGCCCCCGTCGGCGTCCCCGGCCACCGGGTCGCACAAGGCGCACGAGGCCGAGCAGGCGCAGATCGTCGCGGACGCCATCGGAAACTGATGTACGACAGCGACCGCGGCATAGAGGAGCTGGCACGGCGCCGCGAGGGCGAGCACTTCGACATCGAATGGCTGGCCGACCAGTTGCGGGTCTACGTCGACCTGCACCCCCAGGATGAGAACGTCATCGAGCGCCTGGCGACCTGGTTGGCCCGCGACGACGAGGAGTAGACGCGGCCCCTACCTGCCCGGGCCCGATTCGCCCATCAACAGGATCTTTCACGACATTGCGTTCATGATGGTCGTGACCGAAGGGCTCACATGGCCGAGGCCGCGCGACTCATCCTGGATGTCCTCACCCGGCTGGGTGACGGCAGGCTGGACGTTGTCGAAACCGTCGCGGCCCTGCAGGACGCTGTCACAGCGGGCTACGCCGACGGTGTCTCGGTCTGGGTCCCCTCGCTGGCCGTCGGTCGCCTCGTGCCCGTCGTCACGGGGCCGACGACTGAGAGCACGGTGCCCGAAAGCATGCACGACGCAGTACTCGGACTCTTGGAAGCCGAGAGGCGAGGGATACTGCAACAACCTGAGATCGACAGGTTGGCCGGACTGATTCCAGCGGGGGCCGCAAGCAAGCGGTCAGCGCCGACCAGCGTCGTCTTCGCCCCACTCACGATGCCGGGCCGGGAACCGGGGGTGTGCATCTTCTTCAGGACCGGGCACCTGCCGGACTTCACCGAGCACGAGTCCGACGTTCTGCTGGCGATGACGGCTCGCTGCACACCCCTGATCATCGCCGGCGTTCTCAGCGACCACGAACTCTTCGATCGAGACCTCGCGAGCGCGCTGCCCGAAGCCGTCATCGCCGTCGACACGGACTTCAAGGTGCTGCGCTGGAACCCGGCTGCCGAACGCCTCTATGGCATCCCGGCCGAAGACGCCATCGGCAACCCTCTGGCGACCCTGTACTACACGCACTACGACGATCCGGACATGAGTAAGGACAAGGCCTGGGAACAGCTCGTGCGGACGAACCGATGGGAGGGTTTCGTCACCCAGCAATCGAAAGCCGGCAGGACCGTCTCGGTGTTCGCATCGGTCACGACAGTGTGCGATGGCCGCGGACGCCCGGTGGGAGCGGTTGCCGTGAATCGTGACACCACCGAGATCGTGAAGGCCCGCAGCCGGGTGAGCTTGGCCGAGAACATGCTGTCCGACGTCTTGAATGCCGCCGAAACGATGACCGTCATCCTCGACCACGCGGGCACCATCATCGCGGCGAACCGCGAGTGGCTCGATGTGGCGCTGGCCACCGACGCGCCCATGGACATGATCCGTGTGGGGTCGGACTACGTGGGCCCGATACGACGCGCTGTGGCGGCCGGTGACCACACGGCAGGATCCGCACTCGATCTCCTGGAGGCCGTGCTCGGCGGACGCCAGACCTCCGGCAGCACCGAGTACCGGTGCGACCGTCCCGATGGCCCGCATTGGTACCAGATGGAGGTCCGACAACTCGGAGATGGCCGCGCTGCTGTGGTTTCCCACCGCGAGGTGACGGAGCGGCACATCCTGAAGGAGGAATTGGCGCACAGCAGGACGCACGACTCACTGACTGGTCTGGGCAACCGTGCATGGTTGGAGCAGCACGTGGCGGCGACCTTGGCAGACCGCCCACCTGCCAGCGGCGACCTCGGCCTCATCGTCTGCGACATTGACGGCTTCGCGGCGGTGAACGAGGCACTCGGCGCGGCATCCGGCGACAGGGCACTAGGAGTCGTCGCCGATCGGCTTCAGCGCAACTGCCCGCCCTCGCTCGTCGTGGTCCGGCTCGGCGGCGACCAGTTCGCCGTGTTCGCCGACAGCATGTGGGGCGACGTCCCACTGCTCGATACGGCCGAGGCTCTCCGGGAGGCAGTCTCCGAGCCCTTCGAGGTCGATGGACACCGGCTGATCCTGTCCCTCAGTGTGGGAGTGGCGGCGCTCCTGCCACGCGGCGACGAAACGGCCGCTGAGATCGCTTCGGAGTTGGTCGCCCGTGCCGACGCCGCCAGACTGGAATCCAAAGCCCAAGGGCGGAACAAGGTCCGTCATTATCGACCCGATCTTCGCGACCGCACGACGTCCCTGCTCCTGATGCGCCATGACTTCGTCGATGCGCTGACCAACGGGAACCTCGAGTTCCACTACCAGCAGATTCGCACCATGGCAGACGAGTCGATCGCTGGCTTCGAGGCACTCGTGCGGTGGCCGCGCCCGGGCATCCCCCTGCTCACGCCGACGACTTTCGGACCGCTTCTGGAAGGACCCACCATCGCCGGACCCCTTGCGGCGTGGACGCTGGAGACCGCCGCACAGGCCACGAGGGTGCTGCGGGACACCTATCCCGAGCGGGGGCTACTGGTGGGGGTGAACATCTCCGCACAGCAGTTCCTGGACCTCGACGTCGCCGCCCGCCTTGTGAAGTCCGCCGACGCAGCCGGAATCACTCCCGCCGACCTCGTGGTGGAGGTCACGGAGACCGCGACGTTCACCGACAACCGACGACTGATGGACCAACTGGCCGGTATTCACGAATCGGGGGCCAGGATCGCCCTCGACGACTTCGGGACCGGATTCTCCTCGTTGGACCATCTCCGGTCGCTGCCTGTCGATGCCGTCAAGGTGGATCGCAGCTTCACGGCCGGTGTGGGCACCGACCCCACCGCCGAGGCCCTGGTGCGCGCACTGATCGCCCTGGCCCACGACCTCGGTCTCGCAGCTGTGGCCGAAGGTGTCGAGACCACCGAGCAACACACCTGGCTCAAGAAAGCCGGTTGTGATCACTACCAGGGCTTCCTCGCCCATCGACCGGCACCGCTTTCCGAGATCCTGCGCACCTCAGCCACCGACTGACAGGACCAGTTTCCCGCGTACGTCACCTGCAGCGAGGCGCGCGAACGCCTGGTGGGCTTCGGCCAGAGGGAAGACCTCGTCGATGGGTGGGCGCAGGCCGGTCGCCTCACACATGTCGATGAGCCGCCGCAGTTCCGCCGCGGTCCCCATCGTCGAACCGATCACACTCAATTGACGGAAATACACGTGGGCGAGATCAGCGGGTGGCTGATCTCCGGTGGTCGCACCACTGACCACCAGTCGCCCGCCCGGGCGCAGGCTACGGATGGAATGCGACCACGTGGCCTTGCCGACCGTCTCGATGACCATGTCGACCCTGTGGGGCAGGCGCTGGCCACTGTCGAAAACGGCATGAGCGCCCATCTCCAGTGCGAACTCCCCCTTACCCCGGGTGGTCGCCCAGACGCGGGCGCCGGCATGCCGGGCGAGCATGATCGCGGCACTTGCCACTCCCCCGCCGGCACCTTGGACCAGCACGGTCTCACCGGGCTGCAACTGCCCGCGCGTGAACAACATCCGATACGCGGTCAACCACGCGGTCGGCAGGCATGCGGCCTGCTCGAAGGACAACGCGGCGGGTTTGGCCAGAACGTTCGACCGCGGCACCGCGACTTTCTCCGCAAGTGTTCCCTGGTGCTTCTCGCTGAGCAGCGAGCGGTGGGGATCGAACGTCTCATCACCGCCTCCCGCAGTGGGCGAGCCGATGACCGAGTGCACGATGACCGCCCGGCCGTCCGGATCGATCCCGGCGGCGTCACAGCCCAGGATCATGGGCAGAGCCGACTCCGCCAACCCGACCCCCCGCAGGCTCCAGAGGTCGTGGTGGTTCAACGAGGCAGCCCTCACCTCGATGGTCACCCAGTCGTCTTCGGGCTGTGGATCGGGGCGCTGCCCCACCTCCAGCACGCGCAAGGGATCGTCGGAGTCGAAGCCGGTGGCATAGGCGGCGAGCATGGCCGTCACGATAGAACATGTGATCTCTTTCGGAAGCGACAACCACAGTGGCGTACACCCCGAGGTGCTGGCGGCAATCGAGGCAGCGAACACCGGACACACCGGCGCTTACGGCGATGACCCCTGGACCCGACGGGCAGAGGACGCGTTGCGTGACGTGTTCGGCGCGGACAGCGTGCCGATCCTCGTGGCGAACGGCACCGGCGCCAACCTGATCGCCCTCCAGTCGTGTCTGGCGCGACCGTGGGACGCCGTGGTCTGCAGCCAGGTGGCGCACATCAACGTGGACGAGGGTGGGGCGCCCGAGCGCATCCTGGGGTCGAAACTCGTGGCCCTACCGACCCCAGATGGCCGGCTTCAGGCCGACCAGCTGGCCGCCACGTGTGCGCGGCTCGGCGACGAGCATGCGGTGCAGCCCACGGTCCTGTCCATCACCCAGTCCAGCGAGTACGGCACCGTCTACACCGCGGAGCACGCCGGCCGTCTCGCGGCCGAGGCCCGACGGCTCGGGATGGCGATCCACGTGGACGGCGCACGGCTGGCCAATGCCGCTGTGGCACTCGGCTGCGGCCTCGGCGATGTCGCGGAGATGTTCGACGCCGACGTGGTGAGCGTGGGTGGCACGAAGAACGGCCTGATGGGCGCAGAGGCCGTCGTGTTCCGCACGCCCGAACTCGCCCGACAGGCGAAATGGGCACGCAAGGCGACGACGCAGCTGATGAGCAAGCACCGGTACCTCGCGGCGCAGTTCCTCGCGATGCTGACCGACGACTTGTGGCGACGCAATGCCGAGAACGCCAACGCGATGGCCCGCCGACTGGCCGAGGGGCTCACGGAGGCGGGGGTCCACATCACGCAACCGGTCGAGGTGAACGCGGTGTTCGCCACGATGCCCGACCCGGAGTCCCTGCAGGAGCAGTTCCACTTCTACCCCTGGGAGGGACCCGACGAGGTGCGCCTGATGTGCTCGTGGGACACCACAGCCGCCGATGTGGACACGTTCGTCACGGCGGTCCGGGGCGTCTGAGTCCGGCGCAGCCCGCGGGTGGAGAGTCGGGGACGCGCACCCTCGAACCGCTGTGCCGCCGATCCGTGAGCACTTCGCACATCCGGGAGCAGTTCTGCGGCGCGGAACAGCTAACGGATCTCCCAACCGCTCCCGGATGCCGATGGGCGGGCGGGCGGGCACGGCGGACCCACGTGATCCGCGTCACACCGGCGTGGGTAGCGTTCAGATGACGCGAGAAAGGGCACCGGACATGGACGACACGATCCGCCAGCACAAGTACCTGCTCACCGAGGACCAGATTCCCACGACGTGGTACAACATCATCCCGGACCTGCCCGTCCCACCGCCGCCGCCACTGCACCCGGGCACGATGGAACCGGTCGGTCCCGAAGACCTCGCGCCGCTGTTCCCGATGGCCCTCATCGAGCAAGAGGTCACCAGCGAGCGCTACGTGGAGATCCCCGGTGGTGTGCTCGACGTCTATCGGCAATGGCGGCCGACCCCGCTGTTCCGGGCGCACCGCCTCGAGCAGGCCCTGGACACACCGGCGCGGATCTACTACAAGTACGAAGGCGTCTCGCCGGCCGGTTCGCACAAGCCGAACACCGCGGTCCCGCAGGCCTACTACAACGCTGCGGAAGGCGTCACCAAACTCACCACCGAGACCGGCGCCGGCCAGTGGGGCACGGCCCTGGCCTTCGCATGTGCCCTGTACGGGCTGGAGTGTGAGGTGTGGCAGGTGGGCGCCTCGTACGATTCCAAGCCGTACCGCCGCCTCATGATCGAGGCCTTCGGCGCAGCGGTGCACCGCTCCCCATCGGATCTGACCGAGGCGGGCCGCATGCTCGGGGCCGACCCGGCCAACCAGTCCGGCTCGCTGGGCATTGCGATCTCCGAGGCTGTCGAGGTGGCCGCCCAGAACCCGCAGGTGCGCTACGCCCTCGGGTCGGTGCTGAACCACGTGCTGCTGCACCAGACTGTGATCGGCGAGGAGGCTCTGCTGCAGATGGAGATGGCCGGTGACTCTCCGACCCACATCGTCGGCTGCACCGGTGGTGGATCGAACTTCGCCGGCCTGTCCTTCCCGTTCCTGCGCGAGAAGCTCGCCGGGAAGATCGCGCCGGAGATCATCGCGGCAGAGCCCGCGAGCTGCCCCTCACTGACCCGCGGCGTCTACGCCTACGACTTCGGTGACACCGCCGGCATGACACCGCTGATGAAGATGCACACCCTCGGCCACGACTTCGTGCCGGACCCGATCCACGCCGGCGGTCTGCGCTACCACGGAATGGCGCCGCTCATCAGCCACGTCTACGAGCAGGGCCTGATGAGCGCCGAGGCGGTGCCGCAGACCGAGTGCTTCTCGGCCGCTGTACAGTTCGCCCGCACCGAAGGCATCGTCCCGGCGCCAGAGCCCACGCACGCCCTGGCCCTGGCGATCCGACAGGCCAAGCAGGCCAGGGAGACCGGTGAGGAGACCGTAATCCTCACCGCACTGTGCGGACACGGCCACTTCGACCTCGCCGCGTACGACGACTACCTCAACGGCCGGATGGCCGACGAGGAGGTCACCGAGGAACGGCTGGCAGTGGGCCTCGCGACGCTGCCCGAGGTGCCTGTCGGCTGACCCGGCTCACAGCCGGGCGACACCCTCCTGACGCGCAGCGGCGGCCACCGCGTCGGCGACGTACGGGGCGACCTTGCGGTCGAAGACCGACGGCACGATGTAGTCCGCGGCCACCGCGTCGCCCACGAGTTCGGACAGCGCATCGGCCGCGGCCATCTGCATCCCGGTCGTGATCCTGGTGGCCCGCACATCCAGCGCGCCGCGGAACACCCCGGGGAACGCGAGCACGTTGTTGATCTGGTTCGGGAAGTCACTGCGGCCCGTCGCCACAACCGCTGCATACTTGCCGGCCACGGCGGGGTCGACCTCCGGTGTGGGGTTGGCCAGGGCGAAGATGATCGCGTCGTCGGCCATACCCGCGATCGCCGACTCCGGGACCTGCCCGGCGGAGACCCCGATGAAGACATCGGCGCCCTCGAGCCCCGCCTCGATCGACCCACACACCCCACGCGGGTTGGTGCGCGCAACCAGGTCCGCCTTCACTCCCGTGAGAGTCTGCCGGTCTGCGCACAACAGTCCTTGCGAGTCCGCCACGCACACATCCTTGACGCCGGCGGCCAGAAGCATGTTCGTGACCGCCACGCCCGCCGCACCGGCACCGGACACGACGACCCGCAGGCCGTTCAACTCCCGTCCCGTCAGCCGGGCCGCCGACTCCAGCGCCGCGATCACGACGATGGCGGTGCCGTGCTGATCGTCGTGGAAGATCGGGATGTCCAAACGCTCCTGAAGACCGTCCTCGATCTCGAAGCAGCGGGGGGCGGAGATGTCCTCGAGGTTCACCCCACCGAACGCCGGAGCGATCCGCACGATCGTCTCGATGATCTCTTCGGTGTCCGTGGTGTCCAGGCAGATCGGCACCGCATCCACGCCGCCAAACTCCTTGAACAGCAGCGCTTTGCCCTCCATGACCGGCAGGGCAGCCTCCGGCCCGATGTCACCGAGGCCGAGAACGGCCGTACCGTCGGAAACCACAAGCACGGTGTTCGACTTCCACGTGTAGTCGTAGGCCAGATCCTTGCGCTGCGCGATGGCCTCGGACACCCGGGCTACGCCGGGCGTGTAGGCCAGAGCCAGGCCGGCGCCGTCGCGGATACGCACAGTCGGGCGTATCTCGATCTTGCCTCGCCGGTGGAGCGGAAATGCAGGGTCGTTCTCTAGATCCACGAATCATCCTTGGTGTCGGGCATGCGGTGTCATCTTTCCACAGTGGCTTGCCGCACAATGGGGGCAGTTGTCCGAGAGGGATCCGGAATGAGTCTGCGCGTACGTGC
The DNA here is from genome assembly GCA_020636995.1 of Actinomycetota bacterium. Taxonomy (GTDB): domain Bacteria; phylum Actinomycetota; class Actinomycetes; order S36-B12; family UBA10799; genus JADKAV01. The sequence continues at coordinate 72,207 of JACJWU010000004.1, forward strand.
ATCAGTGGCCGTTGCCTGTGTGGCTGCGGTTGCCGGCGGTCTGCTGTCCGGATGTCAGAACACCACTGCGCAACCGGTGGCCAGCCCCAGCAACGCCGGCCCGGTCAGTGGTCTGGCCGCCAAGGTCCCGGAGAAGATCCGCGCGGACGGCTTGCTCACCGTCGGCATCGACCCCAACTTCCCACCCATGGAGTACCTCGATCGCGGACAGGCGATCGGCGCCGACCTCGATCTGATGCGGGCGATCGCCGACCGTCTGGGCCTTGAAGCCCAGTTCATCGAGGATGCCTACGCCCTTCTCGTACCGGGGGTCGCGGCCGGGCGATTCGAAACGGCGATCTCGGCGCTCGCCGTCGACGACAACGACCTGCAGAACGCCACGATGCTGACGTACTACCGCTCGGGCTCACAACTGGCAGTACGGCCACCGGCGAAGAAGCGCTTCGGCCCCCGCAATCTGTGCGGCCGCAAGATCACAGTGCTGGACGGCAGCATCCAGTACTCGCAACTGGTGGAACGCTCGGCCAACTGCGTGGAGAACAAGAAGGACCCGATCAGGATCCTCTCCTTCCAGTCGCAGGCCCCGGCGACGCAGGCGGTTCTGGACGGTAAGGCGTACGGCACCCTCGCGGACTCGCCGGTCATCGAATCCGCGGTCCGCGAGTCCAATGGACAACTGGTCACCAACGGCAAACCGTTCGACGTGTCGCCGTTCGGCATCGCCATCGCGGCTGAGCGCAAGCAGTTCGCCGAACTCATGCAGGACGCCCTGAAGAGCCTGATGGAGGACGGGACGTACCAGCAGATCCTGGACGACTGGGGCATCACCGAGGGGGCCATCACCGACCCCCGGATCCTGACCCGCAAGAACATCCCGGAACCGACCCCTCTCTACTCGACACCTGCAACGACGACGCCGAGCCCGTGAGGGTCCCGCAGCGCAATGGCGCCTGATTGGGGTTACCCTCGCGGCTATGCAGTCCTCTGAGGTCGTCCTCACTGTTCCCGCTGAGAGCTCGTACGTGTCTTTGGTGCGTACCGCTGCGTCTGCGGTGTGCTCCCAGGCCGACTTCACAGTGGACGCTCTGGACGACTTCCGACTGGCCGTGGACGAGGCATGTGCACTTGCGATCGCCGCGGCTCCCGAAGGTGCCGACCTCACGGTGACCTTTCGAACGCTCGGACACACCGTGGAGGTGGATCTGCTCTCTCCGAGCGCCACGGGATCACCGATCGGCACCAACACCTTCGCCTGGACGGTTCTGACGGCACTGGTGGACAGTGTCGAGACCGAGGTGACCGACGACAGCCTGCTCGGTATCAGACTGCGGGCCCATGGGATCGAATCGGTGGCCTCGTGACCACTCCCCCAGCGCGCCGTGGCGGCTGGAGCGAGGCCGACCGCGAACGAGAGCACGAATTGCTTGCCCGCCTGGCGGCCCTGCCCCCCGACGATGACGCCCGCGGTCCCATCCGCGATGAACTGGTGACGATGCACCTGCCGCTCGTCCACCACCTGGCGCGCCGGTTCCGTGACCGCGGGGAACCGCACGACGATCTCGTACAGGTCGGAACGATCGGACTTATCAAGGCCGTGGACCGGTTCGACCCGCAGCGGGGTGTCGAGTTCTCCACTTACGCCACGCCGACCGTGCTCGGCGAGATCAAGCGCCACTTCCGGGACAAGGGCTGGTCGGTACGGGTACCGCGACGGCTGCAGGAACTGCGCCTCGCGATCACACGCGCGACCGCGGAGCTGTCGCAGGACCTCGGCCGATCCCCCACAGTCAAGGAACTCGCCGCACGCCTCGAGGTGACGGAGGAGGAGGTCCTCGAGGGGCTGGAAGCGGCCCAGTCCTACAGCACCCTGTCGCTGGATGGCTCCGCCGGTGATTCCGACGGGGAATCCCCGGCCCTCGTCGACACTCTTGGCAGCGACGACGCGGCACTGGAGAACGTGGAGTACCGGGAAACGCTTCGTCCGCTGCTGGATGCTCTGCCACCACGGGAACGCCAGATCGTGCTGCTGCGCTTCTTCCACAACAAGACACAGTCGGAGATCGCAGCTGAGGTCGGCGTCTCCCAGATGCATGTCTCGCGCCTGCTGGTGAAGGCCCTGGGCACTCTGCGCGGGGCGATGGGTGTGGACGCGTAAGCCCCCGCGCCAGCAGATTGCAGAACCGACCACCTACTGGACCACTACGCAATCTGCCCCCAACTAGCGTGCGCCGGCATTGCACCCCGGGCCAGCCCCACGCTCCGAGCACCCCCGGACCACCGGCGTTCAGTCCAGCAGATTGCAGAACCGACCACCTAATGGACCACTACGCAATCTGCCCCCAACCAGCGTGCGCCGGCGTTGCACCCCGCGCCAGCAGATTGCAGAACCGACCACCTAGTGGACCGCTACGCAATCTGCCCTCAACCAGCGTGCGCCGGCGCTACACCACGCGCCAGCAGATTGCAGAACCGACCGCCCAGTGGACCACTACGCAATCTGCCCCCAACCAGCGTGCGCCGGCGTTGCACCCCGCGCCAGCAGATTGCAGAACCGACCACCTAGTGGACCCCTACGCAATCTGCCCCGGGCCGGGCCAGCCCCACGCTCCGAGCACATCCCGGACCCCCGGCGTTCAGTCCAGCAGATCGGCGCCGGTGGCGGGCCGTAGTGTCAGCACGATGCCGATCACGCAGACGACCGCGATGACCACACCGGCGACCACGGCGGCACCGTCACCTTCCCAGAACAACCATGCCGACACCAGACCGAAGACCTGCGCCAGCACCATCGGCGTGCGCGCCAGTCGGCTGCGGCGCCACAACCCCCGCGCGATCAGGCCCATCCCCGCGGCGAACAGCAGGTAGATGATCACTTCTGCGACCGGCGCGGCCCCGGTGTTCGTGCCCTGTGTGTCGAAGGAGGCGACCCCGAGAGCGATCGCGAAGATCACGATCGCCACGGCCTCCGCGCCAGCGATCAGAGCAGCCTGCCGGGCCGGCGTCAGTCCCTGTTCCACGTGGCGAATCTACCGCTCGCTACGGTGGGGCGGTGCGAGGCCTTCTCGTGGTCAACCCCAAAGCGACCACCACCACCGACGTGACGCGTGATGTCCTGATCAGCGCTCTGGCCGACAAGTTCCACCTCGAGGTGGTGACGACGACACACCGCGGTCATGCCCGCGAACTCGGCCTGCAAGCACGCGCCGAGGGGATGGACTGCATCCTGACCCTCGGTGGCGACGGCACGATCCACGAGGTGGTCAACGGCATGCTCGAACAGGGGCCCGGTCCGGAGCTGCCGGTTCTCGGGACCGTGCCCGGCGGCAGCGCGAACGTCTTCGCGCGGGCCCTCGGCTTTCCCCAGGACGCCGTGGAATCCACAGGTCTGCTCCTACGTGCGATGCGGGAGGGCAAGACCCGCACGATCAACCTCGGACGATTCGAGGACACGTACTTCACATTCACCGCCGGCATCGGCATCGACGCCGAGATCATGACGAAGATGGAGCAGGCGCGCGCTGACGGCAAGAGCGCCTCCCCCACCCGCTACCTGGCCACGACGCTTAGGCAGTTCTTCGGTGGCACCGATCGCAAGGAACCTGCGCTGATCCTGCACGCCCCCGGCGCGGAGCCGGTCGAAGGGGTGTTCCTCGTCATCGTCCAGAACACCTCGCCGTGGACCTACTTCGGAGCGCATCCCATCAATCCCTCCCCGAAGGCCTCCTTCGACGCCGGACTGGACCTGTGGGGAACGAAATCGCTGAGAGTGCCGGCCGCACTTCGCCTGGGCACCCGGATGGTCTTCAGCAGGGACCGGGGTTCGCCCAAGGCGATCATCGCCTGGCACGACATGCAGGAGTTCCGGATCACAGCGACCCGGCCCACCCCCATGCAGGTCGACGGCGAGGTGGTGGGCGAGGTCACCGACATCACATTGCGGTCCGTGCCGCGCGCCCTGCGTGTGTATGTGCCCTGATCGTGACATTTCGGGCTGAAAACGCCCTCTGAGCCGCCGATTTCGGGCCCTCAAGGGCCCAATGTGACGCAGAACACACCGGCGTGAGCAGACTTATGCGCCACAAGGCTTGTGCATTGGTTCACGTTGTGTGAATCTGAAATCGCTGGAGCGCAAGATACGCCACAGCACACCGCCATCAAGCACCACCCCCCGTTCCTGCGGGTCACGGTGTCTGATACGGGGCCCGTACATGGCTTTCCAGGGGGGAACGGCCATCAGACTAGGAGGTAACGCATGGACTGGCGCGCGGAGGCTGCCTGCCGTGACGAGGATCCGGAACTGTTCTTCCCGCTCGGGGACACAGGTCCTGCGTTGATGCAGATCGAGGACGCCAAGTCCGTCTGCCGCGCGTGCGACGTCACGACCGACTGCCTGAGCTGGGCACTCGAGTCCGGCCAGGAGGCCGGCATCTGGGGCGGCATGTCCGAGGCCGAGCGCCGGCAACTGCGCCGTCGCAGTGCGCGTACCGGACTTGCCCTCGGCTACCAGCACTGACGAACTCTTACGAAGACCGGCCGGCATCGCGTCGGCCGGTCTTCGCATGTCCGTAGGCACTCCCGTTAGTCCTCGGCACTCCCGTTAGAGAAACGGCACTCCGGTTAGTCCTACCCGGCCGTACAGGACTAACCAACGTCCCCACGACTAACTGTTCTGTCCAGACAGGTTGGTCACGGGAGCTGGCCGGGTGGTGGTCATCGGCATCCCGGTTAGAGATCGGCATCCCGGTTAGAGATCGGCATCCCGGTTAGAGACACAGCACTCCGGTTAGTCATACACGGCCGTGGGACTCTAACCAACCTGCCGCCGACTAACCAAGATGCCGATCTCTAACCGGACTGTCCAGACAGACCCTGACGGGCCCTGCTTCGGGTCCATAGCCGTCCGCCGCACCCTGACCCACGAACGGCCCACGCGTAACCCAGAGCACGGCCAGTCGACCACCCATCAGCCGCGTCACCGCGACCACAACAGCGTGACCAACCTCCCTGGACAGAACGACTAACCAACGTGCCGATCTCTCACCGGAAACCGCCGACGAACCGCGCGTCGCCGGCCGGCCCCCACTGCCCACCGGTCACCGCCCGGGGATGACCAGGTCCACCCGCGCCGTGGTGCCCCGGCCGTGGACACCCGGCTCCCAGCTGAGCGAGCCCTTGAGATCGTCGCGAACAAGGGTCTGGACTATCTGCAGGCCCAGCCGGGCATGGGTCTCGGGAGCGAATCCTGCCGGCAGTCCGGCACCGTCGTCGACGACGCCGACCCGCAGGCGGCGACCCCGCCGCTCCGCGGACAGGGTGATCTGCCCACCGAGTTCCTGCAGGCCGTGCTCATAGGCGTTCTGCAGCAACTCGGCCACTACCAAGGCGAGCGAACTCGCGACCGATCCGGGCAAGGTCCCGATCTGCCCCTCGCGCACGACACTCACGTCGTCGCCGAGATCAGCAACCATGGCCACCAGCCGATCGGCGACTGCGTCGAACTCCACCGCATCGACATCGGTCTGCGACAGCGTCTCGTGCACCAGAGCGATCGCGCTGACCCGCCGGACCGATTCCTCGAGGGCTGCACGGGCCGACGGGTCCTCCAAGCGCCTGCTCTGCATGCGCAAGAGGGCCGCAACCGTCTGCAGGTTGTTCTTCACCCGGTGGTGGATCTCCCGGATCGTGTTGTCCTTGGTCAACAGTGCCCGCTCACCCATTCGCAGATCAGTGACATCGCGCACAAGCAGCACCGCACCGGTGCGAATCCGCGCGGACACCAACGGAATCGATCGCAACGACACCGTGACCTCACCGACCTCGACGTCGACGCTGCCCGCACCCCGACCGGCACAGATCACCCCGACCGACTCATCCACGGGCCCGGATCGGGCCGCCAGTCGCCGGACCTCGTGCTCCAGCAGCCGACCGGTCAGATCGGACATGACCCCCATCCGCCGGAAGGCACTGCGGGCGTTCGGTGAGGCATAGGTGACCACACCCTGGGCGTTGAGCAGTAGCAGTCCGTCGCCCACCCGCGGGGGCGTGGAGGAGTCTTGCATACCTTCATGCGGAAACTGCCCCTCAGCGATCATCTGGCAGAGCACATCCGCGATCTCCCGGTAGGTGCGCTCGAGTTCACCGGCCTCCCGCGGGGACAGGCCACTGCGGCGGGCGATCACCGCGACGACGCGCTGCCCGTTGTGCACCGGGATCGCTTCGGTTCCCACCGGCAACAGCGAGCCCTCGTCCATCCGGTTGCGTACAACACGTTGGGAGTGGAAGGCGCGCTCTATCTCCCGCAGGCGGCCTTTGGCGGCGAACAGGCCGACGATGTCCTCCGGGTAGACGGTGGGGCCGGTGCTGGGCCGGACCTGCGCGGCGGCGACGAACCCCGCGTCGTTCCAGGTCGGCAACCACAGCACGAGATCGGAGAACGAGAGATCCGAAAGCAGCGTCCAGTCGGCCGTCAGCAGATGCAGGTGGGCGATCTGGGCACTCGTGAGGTCCGTTCGCTCCCTGGCCAGCCGGTCGAGGTCCACCATGGCTCCGACTGTAGTTGCGCGTGCCGCTGTGACGGATGTCCACCGGCCAACGACCGGTCAGTGACCGGCCACCGACCGCAAGGCACACTATGGGTGTGACCGATGCCCTCCTGGCCGCCGATCGGCGCCACGTCTGGCACCCATTCACCCAGCATGCGTGGTGGCCCGAGGACGATCCGCTGGTGATCAGCCGCGCGGACGGCGTGCGTCTCTACGACGACACGGGCAAGGACTACATCGACGGCTTCTCGTCGCTGTGGGTGACCGTCCACGGTCACAACGAGCCCCGCATCAATGACGCGATCGCTCGCCAGGCGGCCACGCTGGACCACTCCACCTTCCTCGGCTTCACCCACGAGCCCGGCGTCCGGCTCGCCGAAGCCCTCGTGACCCGCAGTCCGCAACCACTGACCCGGGTGTTCTTCGCGGGGGACGGCTCGTCCGCGGTCGAAGCCGGGATCAAGATGGCGTACCAGGCGAAGATGCAGCAGGGCCAGCAGCGACCTCTGTACGTGCATGTCGCGCAGGGTTACCACGGCGACACCCTCGGCGCGGTGTCCGTCGGCGGCATCGACGTCTTCCACCACACCTACAAGCCGATCCTGCTCGACACCCGCATGGTCTCGTCCCCCGGATTGCGTCGCCCGGGCCAGGCTCCCGCCGACCGGGCGGCGGAGGTGCTTGCAGAACTGCGCGCCCTGCTCGACGAGGTGGGCGAGACGGTCTGCGCGATCGTGGTGGAGCCGCTGGTGCAGGCCGCGGCCGGAATGCTCACCCACGACGTCTCGTTCCTGCGCGGGGTCCGGGAACTCAGCACGGAGTTCGGCGCCTACCTGCTGACCGACGAAGTGGCCACGGGGATCGGTCGTACCGGTGCGATGTGGGCCGTGGACCACGCGGACATCGCACCCGATCTGTTGACCTGTGGCAAGGGCCTGACCGGCGGTGTGCTGCCGCTGTCGGCCGTCCTGACCACCGACGAGATCTACGAGAGTTTCCTCGGTGACGCCAGCCGCACCTTCTTCCACGGCCATTCCTACACCGCGAACCCGCTGTGCGCTGCCGCCGCGCTGGCGAATCTGGAACTGATGGACGAACGGGACACTGTCGCCCACGCCGCGTGGATCGGTCGCACCCTCGGCGACCTCCTCAAACCTCTGGAGGCCGACGGTCGCGTCCTGGAGATCCGACGCATAGGGACCATGACCGGCATCGAGGTCGTGCCGAACGGCGAACGCACGGGCTTCCGGATCTGCACCGCGGCCCGCGAACACGGCGTGATCACCCGCCCACTCGGCGACGTGGTCATCCTCATGCCGCCGCTGGGGATCACGGAGCCGGACCTACAGCAACTGGTCGCCGCCATCCGTCACGGCATGGACTCGGTGTACGCGTGAGTTGGTTGTCACAGCGCGCGGAACTGCGCCGGTCGCAGGGACTGCACCGCACGCTGCGCGCACGTACTCCCGAATGGACCGGTGTGGACATCGCGTCCAACGACTACCTGGGCCTGGCCACCCATCCCGAGGTGGTGGAGGCAGGAGTGCAGGCGCTGCGCACCTGGGGTGCCGGAGCGACCGGCTCGCGGCTGGTCAGTGGTCACACGGTCCTGCACGCCGAGTTGGAGTCGGCCCTGTCGGTCCTGTTGCGTGCGGAACGCACACTGGTCTTCTCCTCAGGCTACTTGGCCAACCTCGCGGCGATCACGGCGCTCACCGACGAGGACACTCTGCTGCTGTCAGATGCCTTCAACCACGCCTCGATCATCGACGCCTGCCGACTGTCCCGGGCGACGTCCACCGTGTACCCCAACAAGGATGTCGCCGCGGTCCGGGATGCCCTGGCCGCCAACCGGGACCGGCGCGCCGTGATCGTCACCGACGCACTGTTCAGTGTCGATGGTGACCTCGCCCCGCTGGCTGACCTCGCGGAGGTCGCAGACGCCCACGATGCGGTCCTGATCGTGGACGAGGCGCATAGCGTCGGCGTCCTCGGAGACAGCGGCGAGGGCGCCTGCGCCGCAGCCGGCATGCTCAGCGATCGGCTCGTGCGCACGTTCACGCTCTCGAAGGCACTCGGCTCGCAGGGCGGCGGCGTGGCCGCCGGCGAGACGGTCATCGAGCACCTGGTCAACACCGCACGCAGTTTCATCTTCGACACCGGCCTCGCGCCCGCAGCGGCGGGCAGTGCACTGGCCGCGACGAGCATGGTCCTGTCTCATCCCCACCTCCCCGGTCGTGCACGTGCAGCAACGGAAGCGCTGGCAGAGGTGGCCGGTCACGCCGGATGGCAGGTGAACCCCCACGACGCCGCCGTGGCATCCATCCCGGTGGGTGCGCCGGACGCGGCTGTCCGGGCGCAGCGGATATGCGCAGATGCCGGCGTCGACGTGGGGTGCTTCCGGCCCCCGTCGGTACCCGACGGTGTCGCCCGCCTGCGGATGACGGGACACGCGAACCTCGGCGCCGACGACATGAACCTGGTCGAGAAGGCCCTACGCGCTGCGAGGGAGGCGACATGAGTGTCCTCGGGGTGACCGGCACCTCCACCGGTGTCGGCAAGACCATCGTCACCGCAGCCGTTGCGGCGCTGTGCCCCGACGTGGTCACCGTCCTCAAACCCGCCCAGACCGGCCTTCCGCTCGACGCTGCCGGCGACGTGGACGAGGTCAAGCGCCTCGTCCCGCACGTGGAGACGATGGAGTTGGTGCGCTACCCGGACCCTCTGGCCCCCGCCGCTGCCGCTCGGCGCAGCGGCATTCCGACGCTGAGCCCCGCAGAGGTCTTGGAGGGCATCGAGGAGGCGGATGCCGACCTGGTCCTTATGGAGGGCGCCGGCGGACTGCTGGTGCGCTTCAGCGACGACCCTGTGCTCACATTCGCTGACCTCCTGGTCGAAGCGCAGGCCCCTGCGGTCCTGGTGACCTCGCCGGCGCTCGGCACGTTGAACCACACCGCCCTGACGCTGGAGGCGATGCAGCGCCGCGGCATCGAGTGTGCAGGGCTGGTCGTCGGGGCCTGGCCGGAGCGGCCCGACCTGGCGAACCTGATGAACCTGCATGACCTGCGACTGCTTGCCCCTTTGGCCGGGGTTCTCCCGGACGGCATGGCATTCCTGCAGCCGCGCTCCTTTGAAACGGTCGCCCGCGCGGGTCTGTCCCCGCGATTCGGGGGCGAGTTCGATGCGGATAGGTTTGTGGCACGAGTGGAGGAGTTGCTGTGACAGTCGATCAGGACATCCTGGCGCGTGCCGAGCGGGTGCTCGAGACCGGACAGGGCCTCAATGAGTCCGAGATCCTGGAGATCCTGCTCCTTCCGGACGACCGCATTCCGGATCTGTTGGATCTGGCTCACCGTGTGCGGATGCGGTGGTGCGGACCCGAAGTCGAGGTCGAGGGCATCGTCTCGCTGAAGACCGGCGGCTGCCCCGAGGACTGCCACTTCTGCTCGCAATCGGGCCTGTTCCCCTCCCCTGTCCGCGCCGCCTGGCTCGACATCCCCGGCCTGGTTGACGCGGCCAAGCAGACCGCTGCCACCGGCGCCACCGAATTCTGCATCGTCGCTGCCGTCCGTGGGCCGGACGAGCGGCTCATGAAGCAGATGCGAGAGGCGGTGGAGGCGATCCGCGCCGCAGTCGACATCAACGTGGCGGCGAGCCTGGGCATCCTCACCCAGGCGCAGGTCGAGGATCTCAAGGCGATGGGGATCCACCGCTACAACCACAATCTTGAGACCGCTCGCTCCTACTTCCCGCATGTCGTGACGACCCACACGTGGGACGAGCGCTGGGACACGCTGCGGATGATCGCGGACTCCGGCATGGAGGTGTGCTGCGGCGGGATCGTCGGCATGGGCGAGACCGTCGAGCAGCGGGCCGAGTTCGCCGCACAACTCGCGGCCCTGGATCCGCACGAGGTGCCGCTGAACTTCCTCAACCCCCGACCGGGCACACCGTTCGAGGACAAGGAGGTCATGTCCGCGGCCGATGCGCTGCGCACGATCGGGGCCTTCCGGTTGGCGCTGCCACGAACCATCCTGCGGTACGCGGGCGGTCGCGAGTTGACCCTCGGCGACCCGGGGACACGCGACGGCCTGTTGGGCGGCATCAACGCCGTCATCGTCGGCAACTACTTGACCACGCTCGGTCGCGCTGTGGACTCCGACATCGACCTTCTGACCGAACTGAACATGCCGATCAAGGCACTGTCCGACACCCTGTGAGGAAGCCATCATGATGAACACCAAGGGCCCGGTCGTGGCCATCGTTGCGATTCTCTTGATCGTGGGCCTCGTCTGGGGCGTCTTCGTCGGGTTGTTCTGATGACCAGCGGCCACGGCGGCTGGCATGCGGTAGCGGCGGCCCAGGCGTACGGGGTGGAGACGCTGTTCACTCTGTCAGGCGCGCACATCTTCCCGCTGTTCGATGCCGCGGTGGGTGGCAAGGCCGCGGTTGATGCCGCCGGCGACCGGCGAGCCGCCGAGCGCGGCGGGCCGATCCGCCTGGTCGACGTACGCCATGAGGCGACCGCGGTGTTCGCCGCCGAGGCCACAGCGAAGCTCACCCGGACACCGGGGTTCGCCGCGGTCACCGCCGGGCCCGGAGTGACCAACGCCGTCAGCGGGCTGGCCAGCGCCTGGTTCAACGCTGTACCGGTGGTGGTGATGGGCGGGCGATCGCCGGACTTCCGCTGGGGTTCCGGCGCCCTACAGGAGATGGACCACGTCCCGATCGTGCAGTCGGTCACCAAGTACGCCGATACCGCACACGATCCCGCTCAGATCGGCGCCATGACGGCCGCCGCTTTCGAAGCCGCCACGAGTGCGCATCGCGGACCGGCCTTCCTCGACGTGCCGATGGACATCTTCTACGCGCCGATCGACGCCGCCGACCCGGTACGACCACCGCAGCCCGACCGCACCCCGGATCCGGAGGCGATCGAGCGGATCGCCGGGATGCTCGCCGCAGCAGAACGCCCGGTCCTGATCCTGGGCTCGGACGTCTGGAACGACCACGCGGAGGACGCGGCAGTGCGCCTTGCCGAGACCCTGCGGCTGCCCGTGATCCCCAACGGCATGGGTCGTGGTGTGATCCCCTCCGGGCACCCGCTGTTGGTGACCCGTGCCCGCTCACATGCCCTGAAGAACGCCGACCTCGTAGTTGTGGTGGGCACTCCGCTGGACTTCCGGCTCGGATACGGGAAGTTCGGTCCGAGCGAGGCACCCGCCGAGGTCGCCCATGTCGTGGACCACCCGGACCAGATCTCGCAGCACGCACATCCCGCAGCGGCGGTGGGCGGCGAGATCGGACTGGCGCTCGACGCGATCACCGCGTCCTGGGAGAGGCACCCCACCCACCGACAGCGCGACGACTGGCTCAGCGGCCTGCAGGAACAGGCCACTGCGGCGGTGGCCGCTGATGCCGATGTGCTGAGCAGCACCGTCGACCCGATCCACCCGGCGCGGATCTATGGGGAGTTGAACAGGCGTCTGGCCGACGACAGCGTGGTGATCGGCGATGGCGGGGACTTCGTGAGCTTCGCGGGCAAGTTCGTCGAGCCGAAGCAGCCCGGTCACTGGCTCGATCCCGGCCCGTACGGGTGTCTGGGGACCGGACTCGGATACGCCATGGCCTCAGCAATCGCCAAACCCTCGTCGCAGACGGTTCTTCTGATGGGCGACGGTGCGGCCGGCTTCAGCCTCATGGACGTCGACACGCTGGTCCGGCAACAGCTACCCGTCGTGATGGTCGTGGGCAACAACAGCGCGTGGGGACTCGAGAAGCACCCGATGCGCCTGCTGCACCAGTACGACGTGGCCGCCGACCTGCAGCCCGGCCTGCAGTACGACCAGGTCGTCGCAGCCCTCGGTGGTGCTGGCGAGACGGTCAGCGACCCGGAGCAGATCGGACCCGCCATGGACCGGGCGTTCGCCGCGGGCGTGCCCTACCTGGTGAACGTGCTCACTGACCCGGAGGTCGCGTACCCTCGCGCAACAACCGGTCTGTAGCACGCCGGTCGAGTTTGGCCAGGAAACGCTCACGGGACACCACGGCCCGGGTGATCACGCCACGGCCGATGAGGACGTCCTGATCGTTGTGCCGCTGGCGGGCGTCGACCTTGAAGGTCACCATGCGGTCATCGATCTCCGCAACCGTCGCGGTGCAACTGATCTGCGCGCCGACAGCACTGGGTCGCAGGTGATCGATGGCGACCCGGGTGCCGACCGTGGTCTGTGTGTCATCCGCACCACAGACCTCCACAGTGGCCGCCTCGAGCCATGCCAGCAGGATCGGTGTTGCCAGCACTGCCAGGTCACCACTGCCGACCGCCTGTGCGGTATCGGTGTCGGCCACCTGTCGAACCACCGTTGCCGTTTGTCCGAGCGAGATCTCCATGCAGGTCAGATTACGACTCGGGCTAGCCTGTTCGCGTGCCATACTGCGCCGTCTGCGGCAAGTCAGACCACCACTGTGAGGAACCCCTGGAGCCGCCACGCTTCTGCACCGAATGCGGCCGCCGGATGATCGTGCAGATCACTCCGACAGGGTGGCAGGCGAAGTGCTCACGCCATGGGGTCATCGAAGGCTGAGCACCCCGGCCAGACCTCGGCGGCCGCGGCTCTCGGGGCTGCGGTTGATGGGTGGTCGGCCGTCTAGTTCTGTGTGTGCTCCGTGCCCGTTGGAGATCCATCGTGTCGGGGCGGTTTCGGTGGATGGGCCAGCGGCGTGCGCCCATTCGTGGATCAGGGTGCGCTGGAAGCGTCTGGGCCGGTAGCGGGGCTCGTTGTCGGTCAGCTCCGGTTAGAGATCGGCATGTTGGTTAGTCGGCGGCAGGTTGGTTAGAGTCCCACGGCCGTATAGGGCTAACCGGAGTGCCGTATCTCTAACCAGGATGCCGATCTCTAACCGGAGTGCCGGCCGCCGGTCGGCACCGGGCCCCGCCGCAGCCGCGTGACCAACCTCTCTGGACTCAACTACTTCCCGCGGACTGGATCAACTCGCCACGAGCCCCAGCCGGCGCAACTCCACCTCCAGGTCGTGCGGGCTGCTCGACGCGGACATCGCCTCGTCCAGCGTGATCACACGGTCCCGATACAGGGCCACGAGATGCTGGTCGAACGTCTGCATCCCATAGAAGCCACCCTCCGCGATCAGCGACGTGATGGTTCCCGTCTTCGATTTGTCGACGATGGCATCGGAGACCCGGCCGGTGTTGATGCAGACCTCCATGGCGACACACCGTCCCCGACCATCAGCCCTGGGCACCAATCGCTGACACAGGATCCCGCGCAACGCACCGGCCAGCGACAGCCTGATCTGCTGATGTTCGTGCGGGGGGAAGAAGTCGATGATGCGGCTGATGGTCTCCTGCGCATCCACGGTGTGCAGGGTCGACAACACCAGGTGACCGGTTTCAGCTGCACTCAGGGCCGCGTGCACCGTCTCCGGGTCACGCATCTCGCCGATCTGGATCACGTCGGGGTCCTGCCGCATGGCCGCGCGCATCGCCACCTTGAAGTCCGCGGTGTCGATGCGCACCTCGCGCTGGTTGATCAGAGCCCGCTTGTCGTGGTGAATGATCTCGATCGGGTCCTCGATGGTCACCACATGCACGTCACGGTGCTTGTTGATCTCATCCACCATCCCCGCCAGGGTTGTGGTCTTGCCCGAGCCGGTCGGGCCGGTCACCAGGATCAGCCCACGTGGCTGCAATGACAGTGCCTGTACGGCATCGGGCAACCCGAGGTCCTGCAGTGGGATCGCGCCGATCGACACACGTCGCAGGACCAGCCCGACATCGCCCCTTTGCCGGAACGCGTTCACCCGGAAGCGGCCCACCCCGTCGATCATGAGGGCGAAGTCGGCTTCCCCGGTCTCGTCGAACTCCGTGACCAGGTCCCGCCGGATGATCTGCGAGAGCATGTGCTCGGTGTCTGCCGGACTCAGCGGTCCACCACGCAAGGGATGCAGAGTCCCGTCCACGCGTATGCGCGGCACAACGCCGGCTTTCAGATGCAGGTCGGACCCGCTGCTGTCCACAAGGGCGCGCAGATACGGTTCGATGGCCAGAGTGCCTTGACGCTCCACGATCTCTACTTCGTCACGACATCGCCGGTAGTTGAGCCTCATCTGTTGAGTACCACCCGCACGCTAAGGTGACCCACGTGACCGACGAGCGCCTCGCCTCCTTCCTCGGCGCCGGGGACCCCGCTGATGAAGCACTGGTTCCAGGAACCCCGCGACCGGCCCTGACCTCGATCTCGGTGCGACGTTCGGGTGCCAGCGTTCTGGCCTCCGCCTCACTGACGCTGCGCGGTGCACACCTGCACGGTCAGGCGGTACGTGACGACGGCGACCGCGAACGGGCCATCGCCCTGGCGACCCTCGATGCCCTGCGGCCCCTGCTCCCCGAGACGGTCGATGTGGAGAGCACTCAGGTCGTCGCGATCCCCGGGCGCCGGATCGCCGTCACCGTCGTGGAGTTCCCCGATGAGTCGCAGGCCTACCAGGTGCTCGTAGGATCGGCACTGGTACGAGGTGACGTCGAAGATGCACTGGCACGGTCAGTGCTCAGCGCCCTCAACCGCCGACTCAACACGTGAAGGAGCAGCCCATGAGCAAGCGTGCACGCAAACGCCGGGACCGCAAGCGCCACGGCGCCAACCACGGCCGCCGCCCCAACGCCTGACGTCCGACCGGGGGAATCGGTGAGCGGTTCGCAGATCGGTGAGCCGTTCTGCTGCGGCGGAGTGCTCCCGGATCTCCAGACTGCTCACGGATTCCCGAAGGCTGCGCGCCGCGCGCGGCCTAACCGCGGGTGGTGCGGAACGTCGCGATGAATGCGAACACCTGGGCACGCAGTTGCTCGGGGGCACGCTCACAGGCACATTCCTTCACCCGCTGCCGGATCACTTCTTCTTCGGCGTAGAGCTCGCGGCAGTGAGCACACGTCGCCAGGTGTTCCTCGATGCGGCGGTGCAGATCCGGGGTCAGTTCATGGTGCTGGTACTCGTACAGGTGCTGGTCGGTGTCCTCACACCCGTGCGGGTCGGCACAACCTCCGGTGTTCATGATCCCTCCCCCTGGCTGGGTACCAGACCCCGCTCGGTGGCGTAATCCTCTAGCAGTTCGCGCAGTTGCTTGCGCCCACGGTGCAGACGCGACATCACGGTTCCGACCGGCGTGCCCATGATCTCGGCGATCTCCTTGTATGCGAATCCCTCGACGTCGGCGTAGTACACCGCCAGCCGGTAGTCCTCGCCGATCGAACTCAGGGCCCGTGTCACATCCGAATCCGGCAGACGGTCCAGCGCCTCGGCTTCCGCTGAGCGCAATCCGGCGGACGTGTGCGACGCGGCCTTGTGCATCTGCCAGTCCTCCACGTCATCTGCTGACGACTGTTGCGGCTGGCGCTGCTTCTTGCGGTAGGAGTTGATGTAGGCGTTGGTCATGATCCGGAACAGCCATGCCCGCAGGTTGGTCCCGGGGGTGAACGACTTGAAGCCCTTGAAGGCCCGCTCAACTGTCTCCTGGACCAGATCGCTGGCATCGTCGGGGTTGCGCGCCATGCGCAGGGCACCGGCATACAGCGTGTCGAGCAGAGGTATGACCTCCGCCTCGAAACGCGTCGCGAGTTCGTCCTCCGGATCCACCATCACTCGCGAGCCTAGTGCGCCCACGCCCTCGAGGGTCGGGTCGTCGAGCAGGAGCATCCACACCTCCGGTTGTCGTTCTGTGGGGGCAACGCCCCGTCGGACGTGTACATTCCCGCTCACCGGCAGAAGGCCACCACCGCCGCAACCACTTCGTCCAGGCCCTGCCGCAGCGAGTGGTCCCCGGACACAGCCACCAGATCCAGTCCACCGGGGAACTCGTCGGGCCGCCCGAAGGGATCGCGCTCTCCCTGGACGATCCGTAGCGGCACCTCGACGGCCAGCTCGTCGGCGCGACTGCGATCCGGCCTGCCCGGGGGATGCAACGGGAACGCCAGCGCGACCACCGCATCGGCGCCGACCCGCTCGGCCGTACGGCAGGCCACCCGTGCCCCGGCGGAGCGCCCGCCGACGATCAGCCGTCCGCGCGGGCTCAGCGTTGCCAGCGACTCGACCCACGCCTCGTCCAGCACCGCAGGGGCGGCCGCCACCTTCTTGCCCGCGACCTTCCACGGCTGTTCGTGCAGCAGGACACTCACCCCGTGCGAGGGCAAGTGCTCGGCGATCGCCGCCAGATCCGGCGCGAGTCCACCTCCCCCGGCCCCGTGCCCGAGGACCAAGGTCGCCCGTGGCCGCTTCGCCGGGAACTCCAGGAAACGAGCGAGCCCCTTGCTGGTCTCGATCATGACGCCGGCAGCGGGTCGAGCAGGTGCGCACCGTTGTGTTTGACGCTGTTGACCTCAGTGCTCACCGGGTACGCCTCCAGTCCCGTCGACATCGCCGGGACCGTCATGTCGATCGCCGGCGGATGCTGCGGGTCCAACCACGCCCGCCAGTTCTGCGGCGGCACGAGCACCGGCATCCGATCGTGGATCCTGCCCAGTTCGTCCGGTGCCGACGTGGTGAGCACGCAGCAGGTCACAAGCCAGTCCTCACCGTCCTTCCAGAACTCGAAGAGCCCGGCCATGGCCAGCGATTCACCGTCGGTCCGGTGGATGAAGAACGGCTGCTTGGGCCCCTCCCCGGCGTACCACTCGTAGTACCCGTCGGCTGGCAACAAGCACCGGCGCTTGGCCCAGGCACGGCGGAACGAGGGCTTCTCGGCCGCTGTCTCGATGCGGGCATTGATCATGCGGTTGCCGATCTTCGGGTCCTTCGCCCATGACGGCACCAAACCCCACTTCGCGGTGCGCAACTGCCGTTGCACCACATCGTCGGTCTCCCGGTCGACGACCATGTACACCTGCTTGCTCGGCGCCACGTTGTAGTCGGGGGGCAGGGTTTCGTCGGGAGGCCGGGCCACCTCGAACTGCTCCACGAGTGCCGCGACGTCCTTGCTCGCTGCATACCTGCCACACATGGCCCTATCCCATCACGCCGTCAGTTCCCTGAGGTGCGAACCGAGACTCTGGACCACCCGGTCGACCTCCGGGACCACCACCGGGTCCGCGACCACGGTGACGGTGAGCCGACCGGCGTAGGAGAGGACGTCGAAACTCACGCCCACGTTCCCCGGGTTGACGGCGATCGGCAGGATCTGGCTCAAGGGTGTGCCATCCATCTGCAACTGCAGCGCCGGGCCCCGCAAGTTCGTCTCGAAGGTGTGAACGAGCCGTTGTCGGTTGACGAAGAACTGCGCCATCCGCAGGGCTGCGAGCGAGCGGAACACCACGCCGAGGACCGCCGCCGAACTACCCCGCCGCTGCGACTTGGCACGGCTGGTCTGTGCCGCCACCCGTGCGAGGCGCTCCGGCGGCGGCACGGCCCTGGGCACGACCACGGGGACGGCGCCCACTTCGTTGCCAAGATCCCCACCGGAGGTCCGCGCCGAGACCGGGACCGAGACCACCACCCGCGCAGGAGACTCGCCGCGCCCACCCATGACGTCGAACAGCGTCCCGGCCACGGCAGTCACGATGAGGTCGTTCACAGTCACCCCAAGACGATGGGCGGCATCAAGGACCACGTCCAACTGCACGTTGACCGCCCGTACATGCCGACGACCTGTTGTGGGTCGCAGGATCGAGGTCGGTTCCACCCGCACCGGTCGATGTGCGCCGACGCCCATCTCACGCATGCCATTGAGCATCATCCGAGCCATTCGCCCCACGGACGCTACGGCTGCTCGCCAACGTCGGGCGGCATCCTTCACGACCTCGCGCCGTGTGGGGGGCGGTGACATCGTCCGCTCGGGCACCGGCACGCCGTCGGCCAGCACTCCCAGTACCGCCAGACCACCCATGCCGTCGGCGACGACATGGTGCAGCACGATCACCACGGCGAACCCGCCCCCGGGCAAGCCCTCGAACAGGTGCATCGCCCACAGGGGCCGGTCTCGCGGCAGACGATGGCACACCGCCTGCGCCGCACGGTCGAGCAGAACGTCAGCACCACCGAGGTCGTGAGCGGCGACGTGCCGGGCGGGGTCGAACGCGGGATCGTCCACCCACACGGGTGGACCCGACAGCGGACCGAACCGCTCGAGTCGCTGCCGGAATCGGCGGACGCCGGCGATCCGCTCGGCGAGCGTCGCCAGCATCTGCTTGCCGTCGCGGCCCGACTCGAAGACGAGGACCGCACCGATGTTCATCGGCACCTGGCCGTGATCGGTCGCGAGGATCGTCAGGTCGTTGGACCCGACCCGCTCGAAGGACATGATCCATTCTGTGCCGGGCGGGACCCGTGCCGCCCCGCCACTAGGCTGATCTCGTGGAGAACACCTGGGCGGCGCCGCAGTGCACAGGGCCGTTCAGCGCCTCGGTGTCGATCCCCGGATCCAAGTCCATGACCAACCGCGCGCTCGTGCTCTCCGCATTGGCCACGGGGCGAAGCACCTTGACCGGATGGCTACGTGCGCGCGACACCGCCCTGATGATCGCGGGCCTGCGGGCCATGGGCGTCGACATCGCCGAGGACGGGACCACCCTGGTTGTGCGCGGCGGCGGTCTGCGCGGACCGGCCGAGGTCGATTGTGGGCTGGCCGGCACGGTGATGCGCTTCCTGCCCCCGGTTGCGGCAACGGCCGCCGGGGAGGTCCGGTTCACCGGCGACGTCGAGGCCTCGGCCCGCCCACTCGCTCCGATGCTGGCTGCCCTGCGCACTCTCGGTGCGGACATCGATGGTGACACCTTGCCTTTCACAGTTCACGGCGTCGGGGTGCTGCGCGGTGGTGCAGTCACGATCGACGCCTCGGCCTCCAGCCAGTTCGTCAGCGGCCTGCTGCTGACCGCGGCGGCTATGCAGCGCGGCGTGCAGTTGCGTCATGTCGGGCCCCCGCTGCCCTCGATGCCGCACATCGAAATGACGGTGGCCATGCTCGCCGAAGTCGGGGTCTCCGTGTTCGGCGAGGGCGACGAGTGGACCGTCGACCCGTCTCCAGTACCTCCACACGACTGGCTCATCGAACCGGACCTGTCCAACGCCGGGCCGTTCCTGGCCGCGGCGCTCGTGACCGGATCGACAGTGCACATTCCGCACTGGCCGCACGCAACGACCCAGGCCGGGGACCACTGGCGCACCTTCCTGGCCGACCGCGGGGGTGAGGTGTCCTTGGCCGACGGCCTGACCGTCACCGGTCCCGAGTCCTATCCCGGATTCCGCGTGAACCTGCGTGCGGTCGGTGAACTCACCCCGACCATCGCGGCGATCGCGGCGTTCGCGGACAGCCCGAGCGACCTCGCGGGGATCGGCCATCTGCGCGGCCATGAGACCGACCGACTATCCGCGATCGCCACCGAGTTGCGCCGGATCGGGGTCGTGGTCGACGAGCGCGAGGACGGCCTGCACATCGATCCCGCGGGCCGAGTGACCCAGACGGATGCGACGTTCCAGACCTACGCCGATCACAGGATGGCGACCATGGCGGCGGTGCTGGCACTGCGCATCCCGGGTCTGCGCATCGCCGACCCGCAGACCACCGCCAAGACGATGCCGGACTTCGTCACACGCTGGGAGACGATGCTCGCGTGAGCCGGCAGCACCGCGACTGGGACGAGGACGACGTCCGTGTGCGCCCGACCCGCGGCACCCGGCCACGCAGCAAGGTCCGTCCCGATGTCACCAAGGCCATACCGGCAACTGTGATCGCGGTGGACCGTGGTCGTTTCACATGTCTGGCCGGTGACAACGAAGTACTGGCTGTGCGCGCCCGTCACCTCGGACGCAAGGGACTGGTGGTCGGTGACCGGGTGGGGATCGACGGGCCACTTCCCGACAATGCCGACACGCTGGTACGGATCGTGTCCCGGGAGCAGCGCCACACCGAACTGCGACGGACCGCGGATGACACCGACCCCACCGAACGCGTGATCGTCGCCAACGCCGACCAGCTTGCGATCGTGTCCTCGCTGGCCGACCCCGAGCCCAGTTACGGTTTCATCGACCGCTGCCTCGTGGCCGCATTCGACGCCGGGATCGAACCCCTGCTGATCCTCACCAAGTCCGACCTCGCATCCGCGGACGCCGTCCTTGCCCGATACCCCGGTCTCGGCTTCCCGGTGATCACGACGCGTCGCCTGCCCGATCGGACACTCGTGTTCGACGGACCGCTGGTCGACCTGCTGGCCGACAGGACCACTGTCCTCATCGGCCACTCGGGAGTCGGCAAATCGACCCTCGTGAACGCCCTTGTCCCCGCTGCCGATCGTGCGGTGGGCAGGGTGAACGAAGTCACCGGGCGCGGCCGCCACACCTCGACGTCGGCCTACGGGTTCGCGTTCCACGGCGGCTTGCTGATAGATACTCCCGGGGTGCGCTCGTTCGGGCTCGCACACGTCGACGTCGAGCGGGTCATTCATGCCTTCCCCGACCTTGAACCAGGCACTGCCGAATGTCCCCGCAGTTGCACCCACGACGAAGCGGACTGCGCGCTCGACGACTACGTCGCGCAGCAGGGCATCGACCCAGCCCGGCTGGCGTCCTTGCGCCGCCTACTGGCATCGATGCGGGATCAGCCGGTGTGAGTCCCCGGCGTTTGTGACGAAGGTGCCACCGCTGAACCCCGATTGTCACGAAGGTGCGCGGTCGACGACCCCGGAAGCCAGCAACAACGTCACAACGAGGGCTTCGGACGTCGCACCTTCGTCACACAGGCCGGGGGCCTACCCCCACACGCTCTGGGCACCGGGGGCCTACCCCCACACACGCTCTGGGCACCGGGGGCCTACCCCCACACACGCTCTGGGCACCGGGGGCCTACCCCCACACACGCTCTGGGCACCGGGGGCCTACCCCCAAACCCCTGGACACCGGGGGCCTACCCCCACACGCTCTGCGCGCCCGACTCCCCGGTGCGGTACGTCCAGTAGGCGGCCGCCGCCACCGCGAGCAGCGTGAACAGCGCCACGAGGACGCCGAGCACTCCTCGACCACCACGTCGGTCGGCCAGCCACAGCAGCGTCACCAACACGGCCTGCACACCTGCGAAGACCGGCAGAAGGTCCCCGGCTTCGACGTGTGCCGAACTCACCTCCTCGACCTCCCTGCGCAGCACCTCGCCGGTCTCCTTGCCGAGCCACGCGCTGCCGGCCGCCAGCCACCCCAGCACGAGGATCAGCGGGCCGAACCGGTAGCTGAAGCGGGGTATCAGCACCATCACCAGTGCCAGCAGACCCGTCAACGGGATCAGGACGACCGCGGCGTGTACGACGAGCGGATGCAGGGGCAGACCGTTGATGTCAGGAGGTAGGAAATCCACGCCCCAAGGGTGCCACGACAGGGGACCGGCGGTGACGTGCCAGGTGGTGCTCCCCCGCGGCACCAGGCTTCACCGCCGGTCCGTTCGTTAGGCTACCGAACAAAGGCCCTCGGGAGCAACACCGGGGCTGGCGCGCCGCACTACTACGCTGGGCCACTGTGACCGACCTCGACCTCGCCCTCGAACTCGCCGACCTCGCCGACGAGGTGAGCATGTCCCGCTATGGCAGCTCCGACCTGCACGTGACGACAAAACCGGACATGACACCGGTCTCCGATGCCGACCGTTCGGTGGAGCAGCGGCTACGGGAGCGCCTCGCGCACGACCGCCCCGACGACGCACTGCTCGGCGAGGAGTACGGCGGACAGATGGGGGCCGGCCGGGCGTGGGTGATCGACCCCATCGACGGCACGAAGAACTTCGTGCGCCGCGTCCCGGTGTGGGCCACGCTGATCGCATTGACCGTCGATGGCGAAGCCCAGGTGGGGGTGGTGTCGGCACCGGCACTGGGCAGACGCTGGTGGGCGGCACCGGGCGAAGGCTCCTGGCGCACCGAGAACGGTTCTGCGCCCATCCGGAACCAGGTCAGCGGCGTCGCGGACCTCGCGGACGCGTCCCTGTCCTTCTCCGACGACGAGGGATGGGAGCGACAGTCCTTCCTGGGTCTCGTCGATGCCGTGTGGCGCGCCCGCGCCTACGGGGACTTCTGGTCGCATGTGATGGTCGCGGAGGGCTGCGTCGACATCGCCCCCGAACCCGAGCTGAACCTCTGGGACATGGCCGCGCTGGTTCCGGTCGTTCGTGAAGCCGGGGGCAGGATGACGGGCTGGTCGGGCGAGCCGGTTCTGTCCGGAACGTCTGCGCTGACCACCAACGGACTACTCCACGACGTGGTCCTGCCTCGGCTCATCCACGGCTGAAGCCTGCCCGCGAGCCAGCCCGCGCACGCGACGGCCACCAGGTCGAACCACCCGTACCCCCCGGCCGCCACGGACGGCGGGTTGCCCATCGGCACCCACCCGAGGATCGTGTCGTACTCCTGCCACGTCCAGACGCCCCACCGTGTGCCGAGGACCTCCAACCAGGACACCACCCAGAAGGCACCGACGAACAGCAGCGGCGCCCTCCCCCAGCGCAGGAACCCGAGCAAGCACAGTGCCCAGAACGCCCCGAGGGCATCCTGCCTGGTGCCGGCCAGCGCGTACAGGGCCACCGCGATCACCACGACCACAGTGGCTCTCACGATCCAGCGCGTGTGACGTTGCGCCCACCCCCATTGCCCGAAGTCCAGCGCTGCCAGGTAGACCAGACCGTGTCCGGCAGGAACATACGCCGGCACCGCCCCGAGGCGGTACTCGTAGACACCCAACCAGCCGCTGAAGACCAACTCGATGACAGTCGCGAACACCACCACGATCCCCACCTGCCAGCGCACCACGACCGGCTGCAGGCCGGTCAGCCACACGAGCAGCCCGGTCGTCAACACACCCAACAACCACTGCCCACCGGCTGGCACCCAGGTGTCCAGGAACAGCGCAGCCGGGATCCAGGCCACGATGATCAGCAGGGACCGCGGCGACCTCACGGCAGTGCGGCGCCGGTACCGGTCGGATCACTCGGCGGAGGGCTGAAACCCGACCGCGAGCCGGTGTTCACCCAGAACCGGATGCTCGAGTAGAGAACGGCCACCACCGGCACCGCGATGACCGCGCCGACGATCCCTGCGAGCACGGTCCCGCAGGCCACCGCGACACCGACGGCGAGCGGATGCAGATTGACCGCCTTGCTCATCACCAGCGGCTGCAGGACGTGCCCCTCGAACTGCCCGATCAGCACGATGAGCACGATCACGGCGAGCGCGATCAGCGGACCCCTTGCCGCCAGCGCGACCACCGCCGCGATGGCCGTCGCGATGGGCGCGCCGATCAGGGGGATGAAGGAGAAAAGGAACACCAGCAGCGCCAAGGGGAAGGCCAGCGGCACCCGCAAGACCAGCAACCCGATGAGCACAAGAACGGCGTTGACGAACGCCACGACGACGATCCCGCGGGTGTAGCCGGCGAACGTGCCCCAAGCCACCTGGCCGACGCCGTCAATGCGCCCGCGTTGGCGCTGTGGCAGCAGCCCGACCAGCCACGACCAGATCTCACGGCCGCCGAGTAGGAAGAACACGGACGCGAAAACGGCCAGCGCGAAGCCGGTGAAGAACTCCGCGATGGTTCCGGAGGCACCGATGGCGGTGGTGGCGAGGTCGCTCTGGTGCTCGGTGATCCAGTTGCGGATCCCATTGACGAAGTCGGTCACGGCCTCCGATGTCAGGTGCAGCGGACCGTTCTCGAGCCAGCGCAGGATCTCATCGATGCCCTGCCGGAACTGGATGGCCAGACCCTGCGCCTGCCCGGCCACCTGCGTCCCGATGAAGACGAAGACACCGATGATGAGGGCCACGACCGTGACCAGGCCCAGGGCTACGGCCAGCCCGCGGGGCATCACGTTGTGCAGGACATTCACCAGGGGACCCACCAGCGCCGCGATGATCATCGCCACGAACAAGGCGACTGCCACGAACTCGACCGCCACCAGGATCTGCAGCGCAATCCAGGCCACAGCGACCAGAACGAGCAGTCGCCAGCCGAACGCGGCCGCGACCCGAAGTCCATGGGGGATCTCATCCTCGGGCCGCACCCGCTCATCGTGCCACGCCGGGGCGTCCGGCAGCGCGCGAGTCCGCGAACCCGATGACCCTCACACAGGGTGACGACGCGTGACCTACGGTCACCGTGGCAAGAGCACACGGGCTACTCTCGACAACGATGCCCGCCACTGGGAACCGCCAGAATGACGGGATGCTGGGCCTGCAGGAAGCGATCCTGCGCAGCATCCCCGATGTCGTCCTGCGATATGGCAGGCAGGGCGTGCTGGAATGGGCCTCCCCGTCGCTCGAGCACATCTTCGGCTATCGGCCCGCGGACGTCGTGGGTACCCGCTTCCGCATGAGCGCCGACGAGACACTCACCCGACTCGAGGCGGACTTCCAGGCGCTCGCCGCCAACCACGGACGCCACATGAACCGCCAGTTCGAACTACGCAGGGCGGACGGCACCACGACCAGGGCCGAGATGAACGTGCGCGCGGAGTACGAGCCGGACGGACAGGTCGCGTACATGGTGGCCGTGATCCGGGAACTGTCCGAGCGCGGTGACATGGAACTGCTCTACCGCGTGCTCGCACACAACACCTCCGACGTCGTGCTGATCTACGATCCCGAGTCGGTCATCCTGTGGGCGTCGCCGTCCATCACGACGGCCCTCGGCCACGATCCCGCGGACCTCGTGGGATCGTCGGACTTCATCATTCACCCCGACGACGTCCCCGCGGCAATGGAACTGTTCCAGCGTGCCATCGACACCAAGGCGGTCGATGTGCGCAACCGCGCCCGCGTCTTTCGCGCGGACGGGTCGTACCTCTGGATGGACGCCAGCATCGTGCTCGTGTGGTCGGACACCGGCGAGCTCGAGTACGAGATCGCCTCCCTTCGCGACGTACATGCCGAAGTGTTGGCGGAGAAGGAACTGCGGCAGTCACTGGCGCGATTCAACCTGCTCGTGGACACCAGTCACGACGTGCTCTACCAGTTCGACGAGAACGGCCGTTTGGTGTGGATCACCCCGAACGTCAGCCGGCTGCTCGGCTGGCAGCCGCAGGAA
The DNA here is from genome assembly GCA_020636995.1 of Actinomycetota bacterium. Taxonomy (GTDB): domain Bacteria; phylum Actinomycetota; class Actinomycetes; order S36-B12; family UBA10799; genus JADKAV01. Next base: position 97,801 of record JACJWU010000004.1, read on the forward strand.
ATGCTCGGCATGTACCGACTGGACTTCATCCATCCCGATGACATCGACCGGGCGCAGCGCGTCCGGGAGGAGGCGGGTGCCGGCCGTCCGACGACAGCCGAACTGCGGCTGCGGACCAAGGGCGGCGGGTTCCGATGGGTGGAGGCCAGTGCCAGCGTGACCCATGACGCCGCGGGCGCCATCGCCGGCGTCGGGGTCCTGCGGGACATCCAGGCACGCCACGACGCCCAGGTCGCATTGGCCGCCAGTGAGCGCCGTTTCCGGTCCGCGATGCGGGACTCGGCGATGGGCATGTGCCTGATCACCCCCGAGGGCCGAATCACCGAGCCGAATGCTGCACTGTGCGGGTTCCTGGGGCGAACGCGCGACGAACTGGTCTCCCTCACCTGGCAGGAACTGGCCGATCCCGCGGAGATCCCCGGCGATCTCGAGAGTTTGGATGATCTGCTGGCAGGCCGGGTCGAATCCACGCGGGGCATCCGGCACTACTTCTTGCCCAACGGCTCGCGGATCGTCGGGCATCTCACCGTCAGTGCCATCCGCAACGATGCCGGCGAGGTCGACCAACTCCTGGTTCAGATCATCGACATGACCGAAGAGACGCAACTACAGGATCAGCTGGCTGCTTCCGAACAGCACTACCGCGCACTCACCGACGCCTTGTCGGAAGTGGTCGTGCGAGGCGACAACGCCGGGGTCATCCTGTGGGCATCGAAATCACTCGCCTCGGTCACGGGTTGGCAGCCGGACGGACTCATCGGGCGGACGCTGCTGGAGTTCATCCATCCGAACGATCTGGAAACAGCCAGCGCAATCCACGCATCCCTGCACAAGGCCGAGTCCGCAGGGGCCGAACTACGCATACGGGTGGCCGATGGCACCTACAAGTGGTTCGCACTCTCCGCAAACCCCATCGTCGGGGACGACGGGGAAGTGACCGGCCGGGTCGCCACGTGGCGCGACCTCACCGACGAGATGGCCACGCGGCGCCTGGTCGCCCAGCGGGAGACCGAGTTTCGGCAGATCGCCGAGAACGCCGCCGACGTGGTGTTCCGACTCGACCAGGACGACAGGATCACGTGGGCGTCGTCGGGAAGCGTGACCACGCTCGGGTACCTCCCACGGGACCTGATCGGACGGGACCCGAAGGTGTGGACGCACCCGGCCGACTTGCAGGCACTGCACGACTTCGCGCACTCGCTGGAGCCGGACACCCCCGGACGACTCAGGATCCGGGCGCGCTGCGCCGACGGCGAATACCGCTGGTTCTCGGCGATGGCCACCCGGATCAGCGATGCCGACGGAGGTCTGGCCAGCATCATCGTCGGGATGCGCAACATCGACGCTGAGGTGCGCGCTGTGGAGGCCCTTACCCGCAGCGAGGAACAGTTTCGCCTGGCGATGGCCTCTGTCCCCGGCGGGATGGCGGTGGTGGAACTCGACGGGAGTTTCGCGCAGGTCAACAACTCGCTGGCCGGAATGGTCGGCCACCCGACGGTCTGGCTGCAACGGCACGGGCTGCAAGACATCGTCCACGTCGACGACTGGCCGGTCGTGCAGGCGCTGCAGCGACACCTGACCGACAGCGAACGACTGTCAGGCATTGAGGAGATCCGCCTGGTGCACGCCGACGGCTCGACGGTGCGAAGCGAGACCTCTCTGGCGGCTCTACGGTCCGAGGCGGGCCAGGTTGTCTCGTTCGTCGCCCAGTTCATCGACGTGACCGAGGCGCGGGAGGCGGCGGCAGCACTTCACCACGCGGCAACCCACGATCCCCTGACACTGCTCGGCAACCGACGGGGCCTGTCCGAGGAGTTGGGGCGGGTGCTCGGACAGATCCCCCGCACGGGAACCCGCACCGGGCTCCTGGCGCTCGACCTCGACGGCCTCAAACCGATCAACGACCGCTTCGGCCATGCAGCCGGGGATCAGGTACTGGTGACTGTGGGCACGCGACTGCGCGCTGCTGTGCGCAGAGATGATCCCATCGCCCGGGTCGGCGGCGACGAGTTCGTGGTCGTTCTCGTAGGGGTACACAACGACGAGCAGGTCGCCCATCTGGCCGAGAAGATCCGCCGGGAGTTGTCGGAGGTGATCATCGTCGACGACGTACCGGTGCAGGTGACCGTCAGCATCGGAGCGGTCGTCGCCGGGGCCGACGAAGACGCCGCATCCGTGTTGGCGCGCGCCGACGGGGCCTTGTACGAGGCGAAGCAGTCGGGCCGAGACCGGGTGGTCGTCAAAGGCGACTGACGCGCAGCGGCATGCCACCCACCGGCCGGATGGTCACCTCCGGCTTCATCCGCACCTCCCGCACCACCTCGAAGCGGTACCGCTGCCGCAGGTGGTCGAGGATGATCGGCGCCTCGACCAGCGACATCCCTCGTCCGATGCACAGCCGCGGCCCAGCACCGAACGGCACGTATCCGGTGCGCGGTAGGGAGCGACCGGGTTGGAACTCCTCCGGGTCGTCCCAGGTGGCGGGATGCCGGTGCAGCCAGTAGGGCGAGGTGATGATCAGAGCACCTTCTGGCACGCCTATCCCACCGAACTCATCAGGCCCGAGGGCCTGCCGGGTGATGAGCCACGCGGGTGGGTAGAGCCGTAAAGCCTCGTCGAACACCTCCGCACTGCTGGCGTCGGTCGGGTGCTGGGCCAGCAGGTACAGGCTCCACGCCAGGCCACTCGCCACCGTCTCGTGGCCGGCCACCAGGAACGTGACGACCTGATCGCGAACGGTTCGCGGGTCCGCGCCGTCCTGCAGCAGGCGCAGCAGCGTGCCCTCGGGTGCAGGAGTGGCAGTGAGTTCCCGCACGGCCCGGTCCAGCCGCGCCTTGGCCGTCGCGAGTTGCCGGTTGTTGGGCGTCGGCATCCACATCGGCGCGCTCAGCGGGCTGGACTTCTTGACGACGACCTCGAGACCGGACAGCGTGGCCTCGGCCAGATCCGCGGCGTCCCCGGTGAGGTCCGCCCCGAACAGCACCTCCCCCACGACTTCGAGGGTGATCCGCAGGATGTCGGCGTCGACGTCGCGCACGCCCTCAGGCCACTCGATGCGGGCACACGCCGCGTGGGTGGCCTTCTCGACCATCGGCACCAGGTCCGCCCCGAAGGCCGGCTGGACGACTGGCCGCTGTGTGCGCCACAGGTCGGTGTCCGCGGTGAGCAGCCCGAACCCCGTCAGCAACGACAGCCGCCGGTACTGCAGCGTGTCTTTGCCGTAGTTCTTGTGGTTGGCGCGAAGCACTCGGTCCACCGCGTCCGGGTGGTTGACCAGATAGGTGGGTGGGTTCGGGATCGGGAACTGCACGACGTCGCCGTGCCGCCGCCACTGCGTCCCGAGGAATCCGAGCGGATCCCGGATCATCGACGGTGCACCGCGCAGCATGTCGAGCCCGCTGGGCCCGGGCGCGGTCAGTTCCACGCCTCGATCCTGCCAGTAGGACCGTTCCCCGCCGGCGGATGAGTCAATTCCCTATCCACCTCGCCCCCACAGGGGCCACTCCCCCATGGACTCTCCGCGAACCCCCGAGGTAGATAGGAAATTGACTCACGAGACTGCTGTGACTACCTCTTGATCTTGTCGATGAGGCCTTCGACGCCGGACTTCGCCTGGTCGACCCAACCGGCCGCCTGCGATGTGCCTGATCCGAGCAGTTCCTTGGCCTTGCCGGCGGCCTTGTCGATCTGCACCTTCGCATCGCCCGCGAGCCGGTCGAGACGACCCTCGTTCTCGAGCTCCTTGTTACCGGTGACGGCGCCGGCGGCGATCTTCGCGCGGCCCTTGATGTGCTCCTGCTTGATAGCCATAGGTGGCTCCTCTCTTCTGACTCCAGGGTACGAGCGGTGGTGGACAATGCCGACGTGACGTCCTTCATAGTCCTGCCGGGGATCTACAACTCGGGGCCGACCCATTGGCAGACCCGGTGGGAGCAGGACCCCACGTTCATGCGGTTCGCGCCGACGGACTGGGACGTGCCCACCCGGGGCGACTGGGTGGCCGCACTCGAGGCAGCAGTGGCCGCGGCACCCGAGCCACCGATCCTGGTGGCCCACAGCCTGGCGTGTCTGTTGGTTCCGATCTGGGCGTCGGGGTCGAAGTCGTCGGTGTCCGGGGCGATGCTCGTCGCGCCGGTGGATCCAGCCGCGGAGGCGTTTCCGGAGGCGGCCGAGGAGTTCGCGAAGTTCCCACGGGAGCCGCTGCCGTTCCCGTCGCTGGTGGTGGGGAGTCTGAATGATCACCACGCCACCGAGGAGTACGTGCGAGGCTTCGCCGCGGACCTGAGGGCGGAGTGCGTGATCGCCGGGGCGCTCGGTCACATCAACGCGGACTCCGGTCTCGGGGACTGGCCGCAGGGGCGGGAACTACTGGCCGGGTTCGTGGCGGGCCTCCCTCGGAACTGATCGGTCACAATCAAGCCATGAGGAGCGTCGCACTCGTCGCTGCGATTCTGGTCGTCACCGCCTGCTCGCCGACGCAGACCGCTGACGGTCCACCCGAGGGCTTCGTGCGTCTGTCGGATGTCGCGCCCGATGTGCTGCAGGAGATGCGGTACCACGGGGAGCACAACTTCCTGGGTCGGCCAGTCGCCGGCTATGACGCCGCTGAGTGCTGGCTGAGCGCACCGGCGGCCGAGGCAGTCGCAAAGGCGCAGGCTCAGGTCGCTGCACAGGGCTACACGTTGAAGGTCTACGACTGTTACCGGCCCCAGCGGGCGGTGGACGACTTCGTCACGTGGGCGCAGGATCCCGACGACGACGTCACTCGCGAGGAGTTCTACCCCCGCCTGGAGAAGGACGTCCTGTTCCCCGAGGGATACATCCTTGAGAAGAGCGGCCACAGTCGCGGTTCCACCGTGGATCTGACCATCGTCCCGGAGGGCGCCGGAATCAGCCCGGAGTGGTCCGTCGGCGATCCCTTGGTCGATTGCGCCCTCCCTGCGGGCCAACGTTTCGCCGACACCTCCGTGGACATGGGTACCGGCTTCGACTGCTTCGACCCGAAGTCTGCAACCGAAACCACGCAGATCACCAAGGAAGAGAAGGCCAACCGCCGGATTCTGGTCGAGGCCATGACCGCGGCGGGGTTCACGAACCTGCCAGAGGAGTGGTGGCACTACACACTGAACGACGAGCCGTATCCGGACACCTACTTCGATGAGCCGATCACGCCATGACTCACGTCACACCGACGGCAGGTTCCGCGGCCGTGACGGCATTGCTATAGTTGAGGAACCGACGCGGGGTGGAGCAGTTCGGTAGCTCGCTGGGCTCATAACCCAGAGGTCGCGGGTTCAAATCCCGCCCCCGCCACTAAACGGAAGGACCCGGTCCCTTGGGACCGGGTCCTTCCGTTTATCGAGCGCACGGGCGGGGTTTGGGAGGAGGGTCGCGCCAGCGACCCGACGGCTCCCGCCCCCGCCACTGCCTCAACACCGTCTCGGGATGCGTTGCTGGATACGGTGCCATCGGACGATGGATCGCGCCGGCTGTCGAAAACGGGCGCTGGGTCGCCCGGGAGGGCGGTGGCTGAACATGGCGCAGCAACGGCTTCCACGCACCACCAGGTGCGAACCCGCGGGCAGGGTGAACTTGTTGAGGAAGTAGGTCACGTTGGAGCCCGTCGCGGGGAACCCGACGTTGCCCTCAGGGGTGGCCGGCGTGACGTTGGTGTACGGCGCCCAGAAGCAGCCGACGTCCGGGGGGTTCGGCGTGCTGGCGGCAGAGGCGGCCCCGCCGCCCAGGCCAGCGGCGACAAGTGCGGCCAGTGCCGGTAGCACCGTGCGCCTTTGGATTGACGAACTCATGGATGGGTGTTCCTTTCCTTGGAGCAAGGTCGCCGGCGCTCGCCGACGACGGGGTCGTTCTGAGATCCGAGCGGGGCTCTTGCGTGGTCCTGCTCGTACAACCAGCCTGCGTGGCTCCGAGGCCACAATCGGCCGACTCAGGTCACCAGGGGGCCGAATCTCACCCTCTGCATGCGAGGGAGGTGAGGCGGCCAGGTCCGCCCTGCCCATGCGGGTCGTCGCGGGGCCATCACTGCGCGGCCAGCCCCGCGTCCTTCGTACCCCTTCGCAGGCACCGCGCCTCGACCTAGGGGCCAGACGAACGCGGAGCTCCAAGGTGGAGACGACCGTCTCGAGGTGAATCTGCCCGGTCCGCGTGGGACACGTGCAGGTACTGGCAGTTGCCACTTCCCTCTTTGTCCCGCAATAGGAACGGGCTCAACAGCGTTGCAGTCCACATCGGGCGGGGCCATCGCGAAGGACCGAATGCACCGCGGCGGCTACCCCTCCCAGAACAACGCTTCCCGAGCCAGGGCACTGGCCACCGGGCTGACTGTCCAGGGCTCACGGTCCCCCACGTTCAGCAGGATGTCCAACGCCCACGATCCCCAGCGCACGTCGTGGAAGCTGGCCTCACCACCACCTTCAACCCGCCACCCGAGCGCCTTGATGACCCTCCCGATCCGGTCTCTGGGCAGTTGCCTCCCCGGCGACAACGCGACGTACAGCAGCGCGACAACGGCGGCTTCGCGCTCGAAGCCCGGCTTCTCCGGGATGAGCCGTGACGCCAGGTGGCCCCAGAGTTCGTCCGGCTCGACCCGGCCGACCTGCCCTGCCTTGGTCAGCAGCAGCTTGCCGCCGCGCTTGCGCAGCAAGCCGACCTTCTGAAGCGCCACCCGGAAACTCAGCAACGGCTGGGTGTCCGATTCCCTGTTGCTCGGGCGCCGCCAGCCCTTGCTCACGGGTGCCAGGGCGGCGACCTGCTCCACATCCGGAGGTCGCAGATAACCGGACTTCGTCAACTCGATGCCATCGGGATAAGCGCGGTTCAGAAACCACTCGGTAGGCGCGAGCGCGATCTGGAAGTCGTCAGGATCGAACCGGGGGCCGGGTCCCAGCAGCGCCAGCGCATCGCCGATGACGGCGTCGCCGATGTCAGTCATCCACAGTCGACCGAGCACCTCACGAAGCGCAGGGTGAGCACCACTCTTGCGCAGTAGCAGAAAGGGATCGATCAGCTGCCTGTTGATCGCGTCGAGATCGAAGTGGGAGGGGTCCTCGAAGACCTCGACAAGATCGGCCTGACGCGCGATTCCCCCGAAGTCCTCCGGAGGTGCCGCCCGCTCCCCGGCGACGCACACCGCCCACATTGCCTCCTCGGTCACCTCCCGCACCTGCTCGACACGCACAGTGAGTTCCCAGGAATCTCCGTAGTCATAGACATAGCGCAAGACGTCCCCGGCTTCCTGCAGGGTCTCGTCGAGGCGCACCAATTCGGCTGGGATCCCCGCATCCTCACCTTCCTGCGCATCGACGGGGCACAGGAACAACTGGCTGCCGGAATCGAACGGCCCTCCCCCGAGGGCGAACCTGTACAGGTGTCTGTCGGACCAACCGAACGCCCCTTGCAGCAGCGAATGCAGCATGTCCAGGGTCATGTCTGAGGTCACCTCGAGCGTCCGCCAGATCAACGGGTCAGAGCCCTCCAGATCGACTCGGATCCGGTACACGTACGGTTCCGACAGTCGCGGTCGTCTAAGGTCCGGACGGGGCGCACGTGAACTGAATGACGGCGCCCAGTCGGCGGTCAGGGCGCGCAGGCGAGCCAAGTCCGCACCTGCTACGAGCGCTTCGAACCGCTTGTCGACCTCGTCGTCACCGCCCACAGCCCCCACGGTATGCGGTACATGACTTCTTCCCGCCGGGGTTGTCCACAGATGTTGTCGCTGTCGGTTTCGTGTCGTACCTCGGGCGTAGTGTGGACGTATGTTCGAGATGGGTGGTGTGGTCGGGGGTGGGTCCGGTGCGCTCGCCCCCTTGACCGCGGCGGTGGACGGGCTGGTCGCGTCGAACCACCGGGATGTGCCGCTGGCCGATCTGGTGGCCGACATCGCCGTGCTGCACACCCAGGAACAGCGCCTGGCCGCGGCCAAGATGGCCATGATCCGCGCGTGTGACGCCGACGGTGGGCATCATCTGGCCGGGCACGCCACGACCGGGGCGATGCTCACCGACGGGCTACGCCTGGCACCGGGGCAGGGCCAGTCGATGGCCAAGACCGCGAGGCTGCTGGAGTCCGACTTCCCGGCCACCGCCGAAGCCCTCGAAAACGGCCGGATCAGCTACCCGCACGCGGTGGCGATCACCCGGGCGAAGGCCAAGCTGCCCGCTGACCGGCTGGCCGAGGCCGAACCGATCCTGCTGGCCGTGGCCGCGGCCGGCTCGGCGGCGATGGTCCGCGCCGCGGTGGACCGGATGGCCGAACTGCTCGAACCCGAACACCACGACCAAGAGGATCAGGACCTTCGGGCCCGCCGGTACCTGAACGTGTCCCAAACTTTGGACGGCTGGTGGGCCGTCGACGGGCACCTGCCCCCCGAGGTCGGGCAACGCCTCACGGCCGCCCTGGAGGAGTTCGCCGCCCCGGCCGACCCGGCCGATACCCGCACCGCCGGGCAACGGCGCGCCGACGCCATCGCCGAGATCGCCGACGCATCCCTGGACGGGACCACCGCCGGGGTCACCGCGGTCACCATCACCACCGACGCCGAGCACCTCGACGGGGTCGGCGCCACCTTCGACGACACCGGCATGCCCGTCGGCCTATCCACCTACGACCTCGCGATCTGCCAGACCCGGCTCACCCTGGTCGTGTCCAAACGCACCGGGATCGGGTGGAGCCCACTGGCCGTGGGCCGGCTCAACCGCTACGCCACCCCCGCCCAACGCGCCGCCCTACACCGCCGCGACCACGGCTGCATCTACCGCGGCTGCGCCCGACCCGCCCGCCGCTGCCACGCCCACCACATCACCGACTGGCGCGACGGCGGGAACACCGACCTGTCCAACATGGTGCTGCTATGCGCCTACCACCACCGCATGATCCACCTCGGCCGCGCCATGTTCATCGACGACCCCGACACCCCCGGCCGACACATCGCCATCCCCACCCGACGACATACCACCACCGCCGCCTAACCCGCGGCGGGGGCGCATCGCAGCACCACACTGCGAGGCCACGGTCACGTCACGAGCACCGGATACCGTCGGCGGCGCCTGCCCGCCCCCGCACGCCCGCGCCACGAATGAGCCGACCGTGGACAGGGAAGGAACTTCGGGGTGCATCAGTCGGATCCCGATGCAGCCTGGACGATCCCGCGCATGCCCTCGCCGCATCGCCGTAGCGTTGGGAGGGTGCGGGCAATGGTGATCTACGAGTCGATGTTCGGGGACAACCAGGAGGTGGCGCAGGCCATCACGGCGGGACTGACCGAGGGGGGCGTCGTGGCCGAGGCCGTCGAAGTCGGCGAAGCGCCTGGGCGACTCGACGAGGACGTGTCGCTGGTCGTGGTCGGCGCACCCAACCACGCGTGGAGCATCCCACGTCCGGCGACGCGCCAGACAACTGCGGACGCCGCGGACGGCCCACTGGTCAGTCAAGGGCCCGGCGTCCGGGAGTGGCTACGGAAGGCCCATCTCCCGACAGGGGTCCGCACTGCCGCCTGGGACACGCGCGGCTCCTCCCCCAAACCTGTCGTCGCAATGGACCATGCCTCGTCCACGATCGAGAAGCGGCTGACGAAACTCGGCGGCACCACCCTCACCCCCGCGGAGCACTTCACGGTCGTCGACATGAAGGGCCCTCTGGAACCCGGCGAACTGGAACGGGCACACGCCTGGGGAGTCACGCTCGCGGGTGCGCTGCACCCCACGACGTGAGTCTTCGCGCCGGATAGCCGACCTCGGCACCGGGGATGCGGTCTACTCACCTTGAGCCGCGAGCGCCGTCAGCGACGGTCCGCGCGCCATTCGGCAAGGGCTTCGCGCAGGCTCTCGTCAGCCATCACAAGAGCCACGGTGGGGCAGTCCTGGGGGCCCTTCTTGGCGTCCGGATGACACAGGGTGCAGGGCTGATCGCCACGCAGCGGACACTTCGCATCCACGACCCGGGTCGACATCGGAAGCCCACCTCCAATGCTCCAATTGTACGCCCAGGACCGCATCTGTCCCACAGGACATTCTAAAGTGGTACGTTCTGGTCATGAGTGGGACATACTCAGCCTCGATGGGCGATCGGGGTCGGCTCGTAGTGCCCGCCGAACTCCGTGAGCGGGCCGGCCTCCACGAGGGTCGTCCCGTCGTCTTCGTGGAAACAGCACATGGCTTGCTCCTGCTCACCCGGGAGCAGTTGCGCGACCTGGTTCGCGAAGGACTCGAGGGCAAGGACCTGGTCGGACGACTGCTCGCGGATCGACGTGCAGCATCCTCGACGGAGGACGTCGCGTGACAGTGTTCGACGCCTCGGCCCTGCTCGCCTACCTGGGCGCGGAAGACGGCGCGGACACCGTCGAGTCGGCCCTTGAGCGTGGCGGCATGTGCAGCACTGCGAACTGGAGCGAGGTCGCCCAGAAAGTGCTGGCCGCTGGCGGCGACTGGGACCTGAGCCGGGCTTTGCTGCTGTCCTACGGAATCACCCTCGGGCCGGTCGACGCTGACGATGCGGAATGGGCGGCGCGCCGGTGGCGCAAAGGCGAGGGGCTCTCGCTGGGCGAACGGCTCTGCCTGGCGCTGGCCCACCGCCTGGACGACGTGGCCATCACCGCCGACCGCACATGGGGTGAAGACGCGCGGATCCACCAGATCCGGTGAATCACTGCGTACGCAGCACCTTCGCCATCGGTTTGCCCTTGGCCAACTCGTCGACCAGCTTGTCGAGGTAGCGGATCTTCTGCATGAGCGGATCCTCGACGTCTTCGACCCGAACACCGCAGACAACCCCTGTGATCAGCGAAGAGTTGGGGTTGAGCCTCGCGCCGGCGAAGAACTCCTCGAACGTCGTGCCGTCGGCCAGGCGCGCCTGCAACTGCGCATCGTCGTAGCCGGTGAGCCACTCGATGACCTCGTCGAGCTCGGCCTGGGTGCGCCCCTTCTTCTCCACCTTGTTCACGTAATGGGGATAGACGGACGCCACAGGCATGGTGAAGACGCGGCTCATGACACGAACAGTAGACGGTTCGGCGAGCCAGCCGGAAGACCCTCAAGAGCACCCCTGGTCGCGGAACGCCGCAACTCCCGATGCACCTCCGCGGCGTCGGCATCCGGGTGGGTCTGCAGGTACAGCGCCGCGGCCCCCGCGACGAACGGCGTCGCCCACGAGGTCGCCCCGACACCCAGGTACCGGAAGACACCCCCGTCGAAGGCCACAGAAGTGATGCCCTTGCCCGGGGCCCACAGGTCCACACAGCGACCACGGTTCGATCCCGACCACGGCCGATCCCGCTGTGTGCTGGCACCCACCGTGATGACCGACGGCACGCGAGCCGGGGACTTGCGGCACGCGTTCGCTCCTTGGTTCCCGGCGGCAGCAACCACCGGCACGCCACTGGCGACGAGCCGCTCCACGGCCCGGTCTACTCGGGCCGAACCCGGGAAGGTCAGCGACATGTTCACCACCGCCGGACTCACCGCGTTCAGCCGGATCCACCGCGCCGCCTTCACCACGGCCCGTCGCTGCTCGGCGACGGTCATCGTCGTGCCACCCTCGGTGCACCCGAGTGCCTGCACCTCGACCAGCGTGGCCTTGGGCGCCACGCCGGTGGTCGCGCCGCCGGCGATGCCCGCCACGAACGTCCCGTGACCCACACCCTGCTCGTCTGCACAATCCGTGACCCCGGTGCCGGTCAGATCGATGCCCAGCGAGGCGCGGCTGTCGAATTCGGTGTTCTCCACGTCCAAACCCGTGTCCACCAGGTAGATGGTCACCCCGGAACCGTCTGCGGGCGGGCTGTAGGAGCCGTCGAGCGGTAGCGATGGTTGGTCGATGCGGTCCAGACCCCAGCCGGGAAGGTCCGCAGCGACTGCGGCCTGGGTGGGAGTCAGCAGCGCCGCAATCACCCCAAGGGCCAAGGCGACGCGTCTACTCACACGAACGAGCGTAGTCGTCGAGCAGGCGCCCCGGAACTCCGTCGAGATCTCAGTTCCGACGCCTCGACCCCCGACAATGCCGATACCGTGAGAATGCGCAGGGAGGCGCCATGCATCGTCGTATCGCCGTGCTGCTGATCTCAGCATTGGCAACCTCGGCGCCGACTGCGCCGGCCATGGCCTCCGACACGTCCGCTGCGGACCTGACCTGGGCGCCGTGTCCGTCAGTAGGTGTAGCCAGCAATCCGTCAGGAGCAGCACCCACCAAGCAGTGCGCCTGGCTGACGGTCCCTCGGCGCTACGACGAGCCCGACGGTCCGACCATCAAGGTGGCGCTGGCCCGTATCCCCGCCACCGGTTCGCCCAGCGAGAAGATCGGCTCGCTGGTCTGGGACGCCGGCGGTCCTGGCGGCTCGAGCACCGCGATGGTCGACTCGTTCGTCAATCGGTTGTCGCCGGCGGTGCGCAAGCGTTTCGACTTCGTCGCTTTCGACCCGCGCGGAGTCGGCGACTCGATCCCCGCACTCGACGAGTGCGACCTGCCCTGGCCAGTGCTCCCGGCATTGGATCCACTACCGCGATGGCGCCGAGCGCAGGACAAGTCCTCGGACATTCTGGCCGAAGCGAACAGGGCCTGCCTGCGGGATTACTCCGAGGTCGCGGGATTCATGAGCACGAACAACGTGGTCAAGGACCTCGAGCAGATCCGGGCAGCACTCGGCGATCGCAAACTCACGTTCTGGGGCACCAGCTACGGAACACGGATCGGATACGTCTATGCGCTGGCGTATCCGAAGCGCGTGCGCGCCATGGTTCTGGACGGCAACATCGACCCGACCACGGGATACCAGACCCTGCCCCGCATCGGCGGCCTGAGCCAGGATCGGGCGCTGGCGTTCCTGAGGAAACATGACCGAGATGTCTACCGGACTGCGGTGCGGCCTGCCGCCTCGCTCACGGCTGATCCGATCCCCCTTCCACACGGCACGACCTTTACCCGCTGGGACTGGATCAATCTCGTCGGCGACGTCGTCGCGTTCCCCGATTCCTGGTATGCGCTGGAGCACAACGCCGCCATGGTTCACGACGCTCGCACCAGCGGCGAGGACGCTCTCATCGCCCAAGCGTGGCTCGAGCGCCTCAAGCGCCGGCAGAACAGCAACGAAGGTGGAGCATTCTCGATTGTGAACTGCCTGGACTACTCGCAGCGGCTCACCGCCAAGCAGCAGGCGGACCTCGCGGCGGCGAACGCCAAGCGTGGGCCGATCACCGGCGGCAGCCTGACGCTCATGTACGCCATGGGCTGCTCGGGGCTGAACAGACTGACCCCCGATCCGGTGCCCCTGGTGACGACCGCCAAGCAACGCGCGAGACTGGCGGAGGTTCCGGTGCTGCTGGCCAACGCCACGAACGATGGCTCCACGCCAATGGCCTGGGCCAAGCGCATGCAGAAGGCGTTCGACCGTCCGATGATCCGCTACCGAAGCACCCAACACGTGATCTGGGGAGCCACGACGTCGAAGTGCGTGAACGCACCGATCGACAGATTCGTGCTGAGGCTGACCATGCCCAGGCAGAGCCGCACCTGCGACTATGTGCCGTCAGGTTCCTAGGCCGTCCAGATATGCCCGCAGCATCGCTTCGAGTTCGACGACCAGCGCAGCGTTGCCACCGTCCGCGAACGCCTCGTGCATGATCCCGTCGGCGGCGAAGAACAGCGTCCGCGCAACGGTGTCCGGGGCATCCGCAGCGACGATCCCGTAGGCCACCAGCAGGTCGTGGGTCTTGGCCACCATCCGCTGCTTGTGCTCGCGCGCCTGCGCCGTCTGGCTGGCACCCATGAGCATCGCCCGCAACGCGCGCGTACCCGAGGCGTCGCGGTACAGCTCAGCCATCGCCCCGATCACAGCGCCGACCGGATCGTCGGGCCGAGTCTGCGACAACTGCGCCACCAACTGATCCATGAGCTCCTCGAGGCGCGCGTAGTACGTCGCCGACAGAGCCTCGACGATGGCGTCACGATCCGGCAGGTACTGGTACAGGGCCCCCACCGACACCCCTGCCTCTTGCGCGACCCGCGGCAAAGTGATCGAATCCGCACCCTCCCGCTCGAGCAGTGATTCTGCGGCACTCAACGCGCGCTCCACCTTCGCGCGTGAACGCGCCTGGGTCGGGACCCTGCGCAAGACCTGGTCGACCGATTCCACCACTCTTCCCCAATCAAACTTGAGTTTGGTTTTGTTATGAGCAATACTAGCAGCGTGAACCCCAGACAGCACGCACGAACCGCAGTGGCGGACACCAGCCGGCTCCTGGCCGACCACGGACTGCTCATCGGCACCGCGGGCAACGTGAGCACCGTGTTCGACGGTCCGACCGGACCGGAGGTCGCCATCACCGCCACCGGCGTCGACCTGGCCACAGCGCAGGCCGAGCACGTGAGCGTGGTGGACCTCGGCGGGCAGCTCCTGGCCGGCGACCTCGCCCCCACCTCCGAACTCGAACTGCACCTCGATGCCCTACGGGAGCGCGGCGGTGCCGTGGTCCACACCCACTCCCCGATCGCCACCGCGGTCTCTTTGGTCGTCGACGAGGTGCCGTGTGTGCACTACCAGCAACTGCTCCTCGGCGGAGTGATCCGCGTGGCACCTTTCGAGGTCTTCGGAACCCCGGAACTTGCCACGGCGGTCCGTGCCGCCCTCGAGGGCAAGCAGGCCGCGATCCTGGCCAACCACGGAACGGTCGCACTCGGTGCGGATCTGGCCAAGGCGACCGAGAACGCCCTGCTGCTGGAGTGGGTGGCCGAGCTGTTCTGGCGCGCCAGCGTGATCGGGACACCCCGCGCTCTCTCCGAGCAGCAACAGATGGCCGTCATCCAGGCGGCGATCGCGTCCGGGTACGGCGCCCCGAGGAAGGCCCAGTCATGAACCGTGCAGAGCTCGGCGAGCCCTTCGCCACCGGTCGTAGTGCAGAGATCTTCACCTGGCCCGAGAACGACTGGGTCCTCAAGCTGTTCGAGCCCGACTATCCGAGCGAGTCCGCGGACCTCGAGCAGCAGTCGATCGACGAGGCCCTGCGTCTGGGCGTACCGACCATCGCCGGCCACGGCCGGGTCGAGGTGGATGGCCGCCCGGGACTGCTGCTCGATCGCGTTCGCGGCGACTCGCTCACCAAGCAGGCCGAACGCAACCCTTTGAAGATCCGGTCCGGGGCCAGGGCTCTGGCCACGACCCACGTGCTCGTGCACGAGTCCCCCACCGCCGAGTTCACCGAGATCCGGGAAGCGACCATCGCCGCCCTCGACACCGCACCGATGGCATTCCTCGACCAGGCCCAGAAGGCGAAGGCGGCTGCGCTGATCGGCGGCCTGCCCCCTGGCGACCGGATGTTGCACCTCGACTTCCACACCGAGAACGTGTTCATCGCCGGTGACGCGTACACGATCCTCGACTGGCAGACGACCCTGCGTGGCGACCCCGCGGCCGACGTGGCGATGACCGTCCTGCTGATCCGTGACGCCGAGCTGTGGCCCGGGACACCGCTGCTCAAGCGCATCCTGGTGCAGCGGATCCGAGGTGTCGTGCTGTCGACGCACCTCACCCAGTACAAGGACCTGACCGGCCTGTCGGATGCCGCGATCGACGCCTGGCGCCTGCCCGTCCTGGTACTGCGGATGAGCACTCTGGACATCGACAGTGAGCGCGACCGCATGCAGGCAGAGGTGCGCGAGATTCTGGCGGTGACACCATGACCATCTTCACCATCGATCGGTTCGTCGAGACCGCCGGCGATGAGACCGTCGTGGACATGCTCGTCATCGGCGGTGGCATCACCGGCGCGGCCGTGGCGTACGAAGCCGCGAGCCGAGGTCTGCGGGTAGCCCTCGTGGAGGCCGACGACTTCGGCGCGGCGACCTCGGCGGCCACGGGCAAACTGATCCACGGCGGCCTTCGCTACCTCAAACAGCTCGAGATCGGACTGGTCCGCGAATCCCTCAAGGAGCGTCGCATCCTCAGCGACATCGCCCCCAACCTCATCGACGTGTACCCCATCGTGCTTCCCGACTCCGACCTGGTGGTCCGGCTCGGACTCACCGCCTACGACGTGCTCTCCTTCGATCGCAACCGCGTGGACGACCGGAACAAGCGCATACCCCGCCATCGCCGCTTGCCCACCGACGAGGCGCTCTACTACGACTGCCTGATGATCAGCCCGGAACGGCTGACCCTCGCATTCGTACGCTCCGCCGCCGCCGCCGGTGCGTTGGTCTCGAACCACACCCGCGCGGAGGAGTTGCTGATGGAAGGGCGCCAGGTGACGGGAGCGAGGGTGCGCGATCGGTTCGGCGCCTCGCACGTCGTGCGCGCACGGGTCGTCGTCAACGCCACCGGGCCCTGGGCCTACGACACCCTCACCGAATCACCGGTCACGGCCGGATCGGCCGGTCAGCCACCCACCGTGCGGTCAGAGGGCATCTACCTCATCACCCGCCAGTTGACCGACGTCATGACTCTGCACGTGACACCCCACGGCCACTTCAGCTGCGCACCATGGCGCGGGCACAGCATGATCGGCCCGACCGAGAAGGCCTACCGCGGCGCGGTCTCCGACTGGCGCGTGACACAGGAAAGCGTCGAGGAGTTCATCGCCGCCATCAACTCCGCCGGGCTGCTACCCGTGGAGATCGGACTCGACGATGTGCTGCACGCCTACGGGGGCCTGCGCCCACTGACTGAGGACGCCGGCGGGGACACCTACAACGCGTCTCGCGCCGCGGAGGTGGTCGATCACGCGAAGAGCGATCACGGCGGGATCCACGGCCTGATCACGGCCACCGGTGGCAAGTACACCACCAGCCGGGCCTTCGCCCACCAGGTCGTGGAGATCGCGGCACCGAAACTGGGGCGCGCCATGGGCCGAAGCCGGACATCGAAGACCTGGCTGCACGGATGCTCCACCGGCCCGATCGAGCATTACGTCGCCGCGAGCCGCAGCCGCAACCCCGACTTCTCAGCCGAGACTGTGCGCCATGTGGCGCGTCACCACGGCACCGAACACGATGCGGTCCTGGATCTGGCCCGCTCGACACCGGAGTTGGCGACTCCACTGGACGCCGACGGGGAACTGCTGGCACAGGTCGTGGTGGCCGCCCGCCACGAGTCCGCCCGCACACTGTCCGACATCCTCATGCGCAGGACAGGTCTCGGCACCCTCGGTCTGCCCAGTGACGAGATCCTAGACGCGGTCGCCAGGGTCGCCGGCCAGGAACTGGGGTGGGACGACGCACGCCGCGCGGCCGAACTCGACGCGACCGTGAGTTCGTTGACGCTGCCGTGGCACCAGCCGGCCTGAGATCGCGATCCCTACGACACCCGGACCTGAGCCACCCGGACATCGGTGGCGGCGAAGTCCGTCCCCACGAACAGAAGCGGCTCGTTCAGATCGATCGCAAGGGCGTACGAGAAGGTGTCACCGTAGTTGAGACCGGCGGCATGACCTGTCCCACGACCGTAGGTCCGGTACGCCGCTCCAGCCAAGCGGGCCTGGTCGATGGACACCGGCATCACCTCGATCGACAAGACCTCCAGGAGTTGCTCGGCCCTGCGCGGTGTTGACGGCTCCCGCGACCGCGCGAGCACACACATCAACTCCACCAGACTGCCGGCCGACATTCGTGCGTGGTCGTTGAGGATCGTGCGCGCGAGGTTCTCTGCCCCCTGCTCCCCTTTCAGGATGGCCACGAGCACCGAGGTGTCGATGATCACCGCGGGAGCCCGGCGTCGTCGTACAGGTCCTCGGCGTCCCAGTCCCGCGGTAATCCCCGCCGCACCACCGATGCGAGCTCGAGGACCTCGTCCAGCCGTTGCTCCAGAACCGACTGAGCCGCTGCCTTGGACATAGCGTCGACGGCTTGCTCGACGGCACTGACCTGATCGGTCTCCAGCGTCTGAGCGAGATCACGGATCTTGTCCAGCACCCGTTCGTTCTTGATCGTCATCGCCATGGCACCAGGGTACCCGACGTCGACCACCCTGGTACCCCTCGCTAGCGTGAGCCACGTGACAAGCGTGCGCGTCGCCCGAGCGTTGGCGCTCATCGTCCTGGCGTTCTGGGCCTTCACCATCGCGGTCTTCGCGTTCACGTTCCTCACCGAGAACGCGGCATTGCAGATGCGGCTGGCCGGATTGGGCAGCGTGGCCCTCTACCTGGTGTGCGTGGCACACGCAGTGCTGGTGCGGGGAGCTCGGCCGGCGATCGTGTTCTTCGGCCTCACCGCGGTCCTCGCGTTCACAGCCGAGTACCTGGGTGACAACTACGGGCTGATCTTCGGCAGTTACCACTACACCGACGCCCTAGGACCCCGACTCGGGGGCGTTCCGATCATCATCGTCTTCGCCTGGGGCACCGTCGTCTACTCGGCGTTCGCCATCGTGGATTGGCTCGCCAACCGCAGCGACGGGGCGCGGGGATGGGGTTTTCGGATCGCCTACGCCCTGCTCGTCGGCCTGGCGACCGGGCTGGTGACGGCCGCGTGGGACCTCATGGCCGATCCCCTTTCGGTGTCCGGCGTGTGGGAGGACGTGCTGGGCACACAGGCCTGGTGGTGGTGGGTGGACGGCGGTCCGTACCTTCCCGACCTACAGGTGTGGCGCGGCAGCGCGGGCATCCCGGTGGAGAACTTCGTGGGTTGGGTCCTGGTCCCGGCCACGATCGTGGGGCTCTTTTCGCTGCTGTTCCCACAACCGGCACGGATCACCACCCGGTCGCTGGCCGCGGTCCCGGTCCTGATCTACGGATTCCTGTACCTGACTCTGGCCGGTGGTCTCATCGAAATGGCATGGACCGATCCCGGGCTCGAGCAGGCTCTACTCGTCGGCACCTTCACGATGGGGCCGGTGATAGCGATCGGGCTTCTTTCGGTGCTGGCCTTCACACCCGAACGCTAGGGTCGGAACCGATGAACACCACACGCCCGGCCCAAGAACGCATCGCCCGCCGCGTCCTGCACATCCTCGGCGCCCTGCCCACGGGGATGCAGCGTGCCATCGGTGGCAAACCCATCCGCATCGACGGTCAGCAGTTGAACACCGAGGTCCAAATGGCCCTGCGCCTGCTGAACCTCACGGCCGGCGAGACATTCGAGACCAAGCCGGTGGCCGAGGGCCGCACCGAACTCACGGCTGAAGCCTGGGTGTTCGGCGACGCGCTGCCCGTGGCAGAAGTGCGCGACCTCACCATCCCCGGTCCTGCTGGCACCTTGCCTGCTCGCCTGTACCGGCCGGCCGGAATCGACGATCCATGCGCACTGCTCGTCTACTTCCACGGTGGCGGCTGGGTGCTCGGCGACCTCGAGGTCTCGGACTCGGCATGCCGGTTCCTGGCGGTGAACGCCGGCCTCGCGATCCTCTCGGTCGACTACCGACTGGCTCCCGAGAACCCCTTCCCCGCCCCGGTCGAGGACGCGGTCGCGGCCTTCCGGTGGGCGGTCGGCGAGGCGGAGTCGCTGGGGGTGGACCCGAACGCCATCGGGGTGGGCGGGGAGAGTGCCGGCGGCAACCTCGCGGCCGTCGTTTCGCAGATCACGACAGCCGAACCCGGCCCTGCGCCCGCCTTCCAGCTGCTGTTCTTCCCGGTGACCGACCTGTCCACCAAACACGACTCGTACCGCCTCTTCCCGACGGGTTTCTTCCTCACCGAGGCGCAGATGGACTGGTACAAAGAGCACTACTTGACCGACCCCGGCGAGGCCGAGGACCCGCGGGTGTCGCCACTGCTTGCCGAGGACCTCACGGGCCTGCCACCCGCCTATGTCGCCGTCGCCGGGTTCGACCCGCTGCGCGACGAGGGTGAGGCGTACGCACGGCGACTCAAGGCTGCTGGCGTACCCACCACGCTGCGCCGCCACAGCGGCCTGATCCACGGGATCATCAACGCCACTGGCGTCGGGCAGGCGGGCAAGGGCGCGCTGCTCGAGGCCGCCGGTGCCCTGCGGGTGGGTTTGGCCGCGCGGGCAGGACTGACCTAGGGCGTCACGATCGGGAACCAGAACTCGAAATCGTCCAGGTTCCCCAACAACGCCTGCAGCGGCGCCGGGTCACCCTGCGCTGTGATCTCCCCGGCGGCCACGAGCTCCGGGATCGCCCCGCCCACGAGGATCGTGTCCAGCGCCGAGCGGGACATCCGGATCGTGGCGTCGGCGCGTCCGGTCGCCCCGTGGTTGTTGTGCAGGGCGCCGTTGCTCAGTTCCAGCGTGTGCGCCTCGTCCCCGACGAACAGGTGGATCCGGCCGGCGACGCCCGCGGCCTTCGGCCCGTTCAGGCGCACTGCCAATGCATCGAGGAAGAGATCGGGCGTGATCGAGGAGACCATGCCCGCCTGGGCTGCGGTCGGGGTCGCCACAGCCCGCACACCGTGGCGCAGTTCCGTCGCACCGGCCAGGTAGAAGTTGCGCCATGGACCCGACTCCGCCTGGTAGGCGAGTTGCTCGTAGGTCTCGGCGAGCAAGGTCCTGGCCTGCTCGTTCGCAGGGTCCGCGAAGACCAGGTGGTTGACCGCCTCGGCCACCCATCGGTACTCGCCTGCTTCGAAGTCCGCGCGCGCCCGTTCCAGGAGCGCATCCGCTCCCCCGGCGTACTCCACGAACTTCGTGCCGGCTTCGACCGGCGGCAGCGGATGCAGGTTCGCGGGATTCCCGTCGAACCAGCCCAGGTAGTAGTTGTACACGGCCTTGATGTTGTGGTTCACGCTGCCGTAGTAGCCACGGTTGGCGAACCGTCCGGCGATCCCCTCGGGCAGTGTCAGCATCTCAGCGATCTCCGCCGGACCGTAGCCCTGGTTGGCAAGGCGCAACGTCTGGTCGTGGATGAACCGGTACAGGTCACGCTGGCCCACCAGTTCCTCACGTACCGCGGCATTGCCCCACGTGGGCCAGTGGTGGGACGCGAACAGCACCTCGGTGTCATCCCCGAAAAGCATCAGCGCCTCGTGGATGTGCTTGGACCACGCCAGCGCATCGCGGACCTTGGCACCGCGCAGCGTGTAGACGTTGTGCAGGTTGTGCGAGGCGATCTCCGCCATGCACAACGCCTTGTGGTCGGGCAGGAAGAAGCAGTACTCGGCCGGGGCCTCCGCGCCGGGCGTGTACTGGAACACGAACCGCACTCCGTCGATGTCCAACTCCTGGCCTGTGCGATCGACGATGTCCGTCGGAGGGAACAGCGCCATCGAACCGGTACTGGTGGACGGCCCGAGCCCGGCACCCACCGATCCGGCCGGACCTGCGGGCACCGCGTTCCCGTACATGTAGGACGCACGCCGCGCCATGACGTTGCCGGCCAGAACGTTCTCCGAGACCG
Organism: Actinomycetota bacterium; assembly: GCA_020636995.1. Classification (GTDB taxonomy): domain Bacteria; phylum Actinomycetota; class Actinomycetes; order S36-B12; family UBA10799; genus JADKAV01. The sequence continues at coordinate 119,087 of JACJWU010000004.1, forward strand.
ACTCCTCAACGAAGCCGACTGGCACGATGTAGCGGACCCGGCCGGACTGCACATCCGCGCGGTCCGCCACCCCTTCAATGCCACCGAAGTGGTCTGCGCGGGAGTGAGTGGACAGCACCGCCACGACCGGTAGGTCAACCACGTGCTCCCTGACCAAGCGCAAGGCCTCCGCCGCCGGAGCCGCCGTGACCAGCGGATCCACCACGATCCAGCCCGTGCGGCCGCGGATGAACGTCATCACGGCGAGGTCGAAGTTGCGGACCTGGTAGATCCCGTCGGCCACTTCGAACAGTCCGGTGATCGCAAGCAACTGGGACTGGCGCCACAGACTCGGATTCACCGTGTCGGGTGCGGGGTTGTCGCGCACGAACCCATAGGCGTCGAGATCGAACGAGGCGCTGCCGTCGGGATTCGTGATCACCCGGTTCGGCGAGTCGGCGATGAAACCCCGGCGCGCGTTCTCGAAGTCGGTCTGGTCGGCGAAGGGAAGTGCGGAATGGACCTCCTGGTTCGCTGCGCGGGTGTGGGAGGAAGCAACCATCGAACGTCCTTTGCGAACACCATTGGGATCAGCAGGCTACTCGGCGATCACGCTGCGTATCCCCACGACCGCGTGGTTCGCGCCAACAGGACGATCAACGGGCAACGGCCCGCTGCGACCAGATGCTCGCCAAGGGGTATGTCGTGGTGATGCCGGACTACCTCGGTATCGCTGTCAACGGTCCGACCGGCGACCTGAAGACCTACGTCATCGGGCCGCAGGAGGCCCGTGACATCTTCTCCGCCGTGAAGGCGCTGAGGACACCGGCGAACGCCGCAGTGGGCTGGCCCGGCGTGAGCGCGGGCAAGGACTTCGTGGCGATGGGCCACAGCCAGGGCGGACACGCCGCCATGTGGGCCGGGATAGAGGCCAAGACGCTCGAGCCGGCCACAGGCCTGCGACTCAAGGGCGTGACGGCCATCGCACCGGCCACGGACATCAACCAGATCGTCAACTCGCAGTGGGACACCCAGGCGAACTGGGTCCTGGGCCCGGAGGTCATCCAGACCTACATCGGCTACATGCCCCAGTTCGCACTGCAGAACAACATCCTCACGACGGCGGCGATGTGGAACTACGCGTACCTGACGAGTCTGTGCACGACGCAGGCACTGATCTTCACGAAGCAGTTCCACCCGCCGGGGCAGCCCGGCATCCCCTTCATGCAGGATCCGACCGATCCGCAGTATCAGGCCGCGTACCTGAGGTGGGGACGGATTCTCGGCGCCGTGACTCCCACCATGACCCCGGGCCAACCAAACTCGTATCCCAAGGATCTGCCGCTGACGCTCATCTCCGGCACCGCCGACGACATCGTCATCTCCCAGGTGAACGCCGCGATGCAGGAGAGCTTCTGCGAGGCTGGGGCGAACATGCGCGCATTCTGGACGCCGGTCGCCACCGGCGTAGCGAACCCCGCCGATGCGACGGCACCCAGTGCAGCCCAGGCTGCCAATCACCTCAACGTGCTGAACTTCCCGTTCGCCAATGACGTCTCCGCCGGCGGTGACGCCAAGGCCCAAGTGGCGGCAGGTGCGTTGCTGGAGTTCACCGCCGACCGGTTCGCGGGCACACCGCAGACGCCGAACTGCGCGGATCGGCAGGCGACCCACCAGGCCAAGGCCCCCGTGGGCAAGGTGCCGAGTTGGTACGTGTTCCCGAAGGTCGACTGGAGCACCGGATCGTTCGACCCCAGCAAGGCGGAGTTCTACGAGACCGGGGGCTCGCCACTTCTGCCCAAGCCGACGGCCGCCAACGCGGCCCCGGCCCTAGGCACGGTCACCATCAAGGTGCCACCGTCGCAAACCGGGTGCGGGCTGCAGTTCAAACTCAAAGGACTCAGTTACATCGAGAACCCGGCATGTGTTCAGTGGGGCCTGTGGCCGTACGACGAATTCAGCTACCCGGACGCCAAGGCCGGCCAGACCTGGGGCACCTACCCGCTGACCCTGGCAGCCATCACGGCGAAGACGGTCTCGAACCGTTCGAAGGTGAAGGTGAACGTCAACCCCAACCGCAAGAAGGCCAACTACAAGGTCGTGGTGAAGCGCAAGCAAGCCGGTGCGTGGACGAAGGTGCGGACCGTCCGCACGAAGGGCGTGAAGGACATCGTGACCGTCAACGTGACGGCCGGCACGTACCGGATGCACCTGCCCGCGCAACGCGGTCAGCAGGCGTACCGCAGCGGCGTGATCAAGGTCGCTCGCTAGTCCGTCGACCGGTGGCTGGCCGATACTCGCCGAACCCGTGTGCACGCCGATCAACGCCTAGTCTGACCTCATGACGAAGCGCAGGGTGGCAGTCCTCGGTGGCGGCAACGGCGGACGTACGGCCGCGGTCGAGTTCGCCCTCGGCGGTCACGACGTGACGTTGTACGAGGTGCCCGAGTTCGCAGCGGGACTGCAGGACATCGCGCGCACCGGACACATCACCGCTGTCGGCCAGATCGTCGGCACGGCGCCCGTACGCGTCGAAACCGACCTCAGATCGGCCGTCGCCGGGGCGGAGGCGGTGTTCATCGTCGTACCGACGAACCACCAGCGCACCTTCGCCCACCTGCTGGCCCCAGTACTGCCCGGCGACGCCAACGTGGTCCTGATGCCGGGTTCGCTGGGATCACTGGAGGTGGCGCGACTGCTGCCGACGAGCGTCACCGTCTCGGAGATCGCGGCGCTGCCGTACGCCACCCGCATCACCGGCCCCACCGAGGTCACGGTCTTCGGCCGGCGTCGCATCGTTTCGGCCGGCACCTTCCCGGCGGATCGTAGCGAGCGGGTCGCACCCGTCCTCGACGACCTCTACCCGGGCATCGACATCATGCCCAACGTCCTGGCCGCGGGGTTGAGCAACCCGAACCCGACACTGCACTGCCTCGGAGTGCTCCTGTCGGCCAGTCGTATCGAGTACAGCCACGGCGAGTTCTACTACTACGAGGAGGGCATGACCCCACACGTCTGCCAGGCGATCGAGGCCATCGACGCTGAACGACTGGCCATCGGGGAGGCGTTCGGGATCGAGTTGTTGAGCCTCAAGGACACCTACCCGGTCATGGGGTACGGCCCGAGCGGCGACACCTTCTGGTCCGTGATCCGCGGCGTGGCAGCCCTCAACGGCATCAAGGGCCCGACGCAGATCGACTCCCGCTACCTCACCGAGGATGTGCCGGTGGGCCTGACGATCTACTCCCAACTCGGCCGTCAGGCCGGTGTGGCACCGGTGCTCATGGAGTCGGTGATCCACCTCACGCAGGCACTGTTGGGCACGGACTTCGGCGACGACCGGCGGACTCTGCAACGCTGCGGGCTCGCCGGGATGGATCGCGACGCGATCCTGGAGTACGTGACGACGGGGGGTGGCCCTTGAGTCGTCTCTACTCTCCGCGTGTGAGCGACGCGCTGCGGTTCGCGGCCGAGGCCCACGCGACGCAGTCGCGCAAAGGCAAGCCGGACGAGCCCTACCTCTCCCACATCCTGATCGTCGCGGGCATGGTTGCGCACTACGGAGGCAGCGAGGACCAGATCATCGCCGGTGTCCTGCACGACGCTGTGGAGGACGCCGGCGGGCAGGAGAGGGCCGACCAGATCCGGGAGTTGTTCGGGGACCGTGTGGCAGACATCGTGCTGGCGTGCAGCGACGCGGTTCCCGGCGATGACGGGGAGAAAGGGCCGTGGAAGCAGCGCAAACTCGACTACATCGCCGGCTTGCGCGAAGGTGGCCACCCTGATGCCACGCTGGTCGAGGCCTGCGACAAGATCGCGAACCTCTACGACATCGTGGAGGACCTCGAGTTCGATTCTGAACCCGCTTTCGAGAAGTTCAACGGTGGAAAGACAGGCACATTGGAGTACTACAGCACACTCGATGAGGTGCTGATGCCACAGGTGCGGATACCCGCGTTGACCGCGGAGTACGCGCGCCTTCTCGGGCGACTGCGGGAGCTCGCCGGGGTCGACCAGATCCGGACCTGGCAGGCCGACGAGACCTGATCCACGCGGCGAGAACCGGCTCTTCGACGCCCGCCGTGCCAGACTCACCTCATGGATGAGGAGATGCTCGAGGCCCATGTCGCGTTCGAAGTCGAAGCATGGACGACCTCGTTGACCGACACGTTGTCCGCACAACTCGCCACGGTGTTCGAGTGGCTGGACGGGGTGTCGCTCGGCAGCGTGTTCAGCGAGGGCGACCTCGACGTGCTGCTCGAGACACTGCTCGCGCCCGACGTCACCACCACGGTGCTCGCTGCCCACGCCGCGGCCTGCGAGGACGGGACCCCGCTGGGTGAGTTGGTGCGCCGCGAGGACTTCGACCGTCTCGTCACGACCGTCGCCGGGATGAACGACGTGCAGGGTGCGATCCTGGACCAGATCACCACCAGCGAGGTGTACGCGGATCTGATCTCCCACGTGTTGTTCCAGGGGATCCGCAACTACGTGATCACCGAGAGCCCGATCGCCCGGGTGCCCGGGGCCTCGTCGTTGATGCGCATGGGACAGAACGCCTTCGACACCGCCGCACCGAAACTGAGCAAAGGCATCGAGAAGCAACTCACGTCGTTCGTCAGCGCGAACCTCCAAGAGACGCTGCGGGAGAGCCGCCAGTACCTGGAGTCCGTGGCAGAGGATGTCGACGTGGATGCGATCGCCGACGACCTCTACACCCGCAACGCGGACACCGCCCTGAACGAAATCGCCGAACTCGTGCCCCAGGAAACGCTCGCCGAGATCGTCGCCATCGGACAGGACGCCTTCGCGCACCTGTTGGACACGCCGACATTCCGGGCGGCGGCCCACTACGTCCTCGACGCCAACGCCGCACGTCCGGTCGGCGAGATCCTGGCCGAAGCCGGGGTCACGGTCGAGTTGCTGGTCGCGTATCTACGGCCCTGGGTGCTGCGCGCGGCCGATGACGGTCTCATGGAAGAACTCATCCGCGAACGATTGACTGCCTTCTACATGCACTACGAGTAGTCGTCCGGGAGAACCGGGGCGCTGGCAAGGCTATCGTCGGCACGCAAGCGCCACGATGATCTCGTGGGAGGAGCAGCCATCCGGGTGCTGTCGGCGATCACGCTGGCGGTGGCTCTGATCTCCCCGCTGACCGCACCGGCCTCCGCCCAGACCGGCGGTGCACTCGTCGAGCGAACCATCACGTTGTCCGATGCCGCGTTGGACAACGTGCCACAGCCCATCCCGCGTACCGCGCTGGTCGTCGCACCGCAGGATCCAGCACCGGGCAGCCCCGTGGCTGTCTTCCTCGCCGGGATGCACGCCAACTGCACCTACCCGTCATCTGATGGCGGGGACATCACAGGGATCCTCTTCCCCTGCCCAGGACAGACCATCCCCAATTGGCGCGGCTATCGATACCTGCAACGCGAACTGGCCTCCCGTGGCTGGATCACCATGTCCGTCGACCCGAATGCCGTGAACGCCCTGACCGCCAACTACCCCGACTACGGCGCATCTGCTCGCGGCCAGCTCATCACCTCCTACATGGCCGACTGGATCAGGTGGACGAACGGCGCCACCTCCCCCATCCCCGGCGTTCTGCCGCGGGCTGACCTGTCCAGCGTCCTGCTCGTCGGACACTCCCGCGGTGGTGAAGGAGTCAACGCTGCCGCCCGCACCGCGATCGGATGGCAGGCGCGGGGGATGTTCAACCTGGCACCCACCATGGACGGCATGAACCCCGCGCCGGGGATACCGTCGGTGACCTTGCTGGGGACGTGCGACGACGATGTGTCCGATCTGCAGGGCCAGTTGTTCGTCGACGGCGCGGTGGGGTCCGTACGCGACCGCGCCATGCGCTCATCGGTGCTGATCGCCCACGCTACGCACAACGCCTTCAACACGGTGTGGTCCTCGGACCGCTGGAACGGTGGCAACGACTCCCGGTGCCCGAACCGGCAACTGCCCGCCAGCATCCAGCGCAAAGTGGCCACCGCCTATCTCCTGGCGGCCATCGACGCCTTCGCCGGTTCCCCCGCAGAACTCATCGAAGGACCGGATCTGCCATCGGGGACGCGGACATGGTGGGCCGGCCTGGGTGGACCCGTGCAACGACTGGCAGGCGCTGCCCAGATCTCGCGAGTACACGGTCGCGGCGCAGTGTGCAGGACGGTCACAGCCACATCCAAGCCGTGCCTGCGGGGCTTTCGCGGCAAAGCGATCACCCCGAACTGGACGTACCCGCAGTTCACCAGGGCTGCGCCCTCCCCTGAAGCGATGCACGTGCGCGGGCCCGTCCGCGTGCGCTTCGACACGCCGTTGCGAACGGCGTCGGCACGTTTGCTGCTTCGCTGGATCGCCGAACCGGGACGCAGCGGTCGGCTGAAGGTCCGGGCGTGGGACTCCCGTGGTCGCTCAGCGCGCCTTGGATCGGTCCGGCTGGCGCAGATCCCGAACCGGGTCCTGTGGGCGCAGCCCGTGGTCTTCCGCACCCGGGGCCTGCGCGATATCGCACGGCTGCGCGTGGAACCGCTGGGTCGGCAGCAACAGGGGTGGCTCTGGGACGCCTCGGCCTACCGACCCGGCACCTACCCGGATCCGGCTGCGGCGCCCCAGCCGCAGGTGCGAGTGGATTGGGCGAGCACTGCCGCCGCATCCCAGAACGGCACACAGCGAGCCTCGGTGGCCATCCGTGTGGCTCAGCGGGACCTCGTGGCCGGACCCATCCGGCTGTGGGTACAGCAGCCGCACATGCTGCCGCCCACCAACGCCGAATCGCTGGGGATGCCCGACCTGTCCGGCCGCGGCAGGGTGATCACTCTGCCGGCGGGTCAGGACTTCGTCACCTTCGAGTTGTCGGCACCGACCGGCCCCGGATACCTGGGTGGCACCCGCACCCGCGGACTCATCGTGCGGCCGGTTTCCGAGGTCGTCGTCGAGCAGTACGCCGGAGGACTCGTGGTGTTCTCCTCGTCGGAACTTCCGGTGGTCAGTCCTGCCGGTCCACGCACCATCACCGCACGCCCCGGCGACACGCTGGCGTGGTCGTTGCAGTTGTCGCAACCTCCGTCCGTGGAACTCGTCTACGGGGTGATCGTGCAGAGCGCGAAGATCCGCGTGGCGGATGTGCCCGCAGCCTGGATCCGCCGGCATGGCGGCCGGGTCACGGCGGGTAACCGTGACAAGCCGCTGCGGACCGCCTTCGGCGAGCAGTCCGGGATCGAGTTCCGCGTCGAGCCGGGCACCTCTGTCTACGAACTCCGCATGCCCACCACTGCGCGACTGAAACCCTCACGGGTACGACTGCTTCTGGCCAACGGGGAGAGCATGGACTTCAGCACCACACCGGTGGACAGCCTCGATGGCTACATCGGGCTGACTGCGCGGATCCGCAACTGAGACAGGTGCCCAACACCGGCCCGGCAGTGACAGTGTGGACCCCGTGAGCAAGAGCGAATCCCCCACCCGTCCGGAGGGCCAGTTGCGCCTGGCCGTCCTTATCGATGCGGACAACGCACAGGCCTCGGTCATCGAGGCCCTGCTGGAGGAGGTCGCCCGGTACGGCGACGCCGTGGTCCGCCGCATCTACGGCGACTTCACCGCACCCACCAGTGCGGCCTGGAAGAAGGTGCTCCAGCGCAACGCCATCAAGCCAGTGCAGCAGTTCGCCTACTCCACCGGGAAGAACGCCACCGACAGCACGCTGATCATCGACGCCATGGACCTGCTGTACACCGACACCTTCGACGGCTTCTGTCTGGTGACCAGCGACAGCGATTTCACCGGCCTGGCGACCAGACTGCGGGAGGCGGGGCTGATGGTCTATGGCTTCGGCGAGCGCAAGACACCGGAAGCGTTCCGCAACGCCTGTCATCGGTTCGTCTTCGTCGAGGTCCTGCGGGAGGCGACCGCCGAGTCCGGAGCACCCAAACGGCAGCCGCGCAAGACGGCCGAACACGACCCGAAGTTCCCCAAGAAGTTCGTCCTGCGGGCGCTCGAGCAGTCGGCCGACGACGAGGGCTGGGCGGAACTGGGGACATTCGGTCGGTACCTGGTCAAACTGCAGCCCGACTTCGACTCCCGTCTGTACGGCTTCCGGAAGTTGTCGGATCTCGTGCGCGGCCGCACCGATCTGTTCGCGATAGAGGAGCGCGCCATCGAAGGGTCGAGCCAGAAGGCCATTTATGTGCGAGCGCGATGAGCCCGCATCAGCCCGGCGCGCTGCAGTAGATTCACGCCACTCACACGTTTAGCCTCGATCCACCGCTGTGAGGTGATGGCGGCGGTCGCGGTGTGGTGATCGCCGGTGTGGTGGTGGTCCTGGCGGTGGGCGTGTTTGCCCGGCCGGTCTGTCCGGCTTCTCCTGGAGGTCCTCGCGTCGTGGGATCGGGTGGTGGGCTGGGGTCAGGTGGTCATCACGGCTGTCCAGAGCCGTTGCCAGTGCGCTTCCCAGGTCCAGTCGCGGGGCAGTCGCAGGTGTAGTCGCCGGGCGGAGCGTGCCAGGCGTGCGGGCAGGTTGATGATCCGGGTCCGGATGGTGGCGGTGGTCGCCTTGACCAGGCTGCCGCCGGCCAGGACGCCGAGGGTGCGGGTGAGGTTGAACGCGATCGCGGCGCAGACCAGCCAGGCGGCGTTCGCGCAGAACGTGCCCGACGGCAGGTGGGCCAGCGCGGAACCCTTGAGGTCGGCGATGACTTGCTCGATGATCGCGTGGCCGCGGTGGGTCGACTCCGCGGCCACCAGCGGGTCGGGGCTGTTGGTGAACAGGGCGTGGTACCGCCAGGCGCAGAACAGCGGGTCCTGCAGTTTCGTGGCGTTGCGTTCCGGGATCCGGCGCACGATCAGCCGCGCGCTGACATGTTTGGTCTTCGCTTTCGAGGCGGACGCGGTGAACGGTATCTCGGCGATCTCCGCCGCCGAGATCAGTTCACCGGTGTCGGGGTCCGGGATCGCCCACGGATACTCGATACGCACCCACGACGCGTCGTCAATGGTGGCGATCGCCGCACGCACGCGCGAGTTCAGGGGCATCCCGACGGAGAACCGGGCACCGGCCTTGGACACCGCCTGCAGGATCGCCGAGGAGCAGTACGCGGAGTCCGCCCGGACCAGAATGTTGTCGCCGGCTCCGCAGCGGCGGGCGGTGGTGATCGCATCCCGGATCATCCGCACCGCGCCGTGCGCCGACGGCGCCGCGCCGCGGCGTAGCCTTGTGGCCGCGATCACCGGAGCGGCATCGGCCGTGGAGATGGTGGCCAGTTGGGCGTTCAACCCGCGGATCTTCGTGTAGCCGAACTCCGCGCCCTGTTTACCGGGGCCGTAGACCCCCTTGACGGTGTCATCGATATCGATCAGGCAGGTCTGCTCGATGCCGGGCAGCAGCGGCGCGGCCTGCGCGAGTCCGGTCAGGGTACGTGCGGCGACCGCGTCCAACTGCCGGACATGCCCGAAGGTGAACCCGCGCAGGAACGTGCCCAACGTCGACGGTGCCCGCACCCCGTCGAACAGCCGTGCCGCCCCGGCGCGGCGCAACAGGTCGAGGTCGTCGATGCTGTCCGCTCCGGCAGCCATCCCGGCCACCAGGCTCATCACCTTGGCCCCTGGGTTGGCCCCGGCCGTCACATGCCGCTCAGCAAGAGCGGGCAGGCCCACCCTGTGGGCCAGGCGCAACGCCGGGACCAGCCCGGCCGACACGACCAGATTCGGTTCATCGAACGACGCCGAAACACGCGCTGGGCTGTGAGACAGTTGCATCTACGAGATGCCCTTCTTCGTGTGGATCTGGAAGCTTCGAGAACTCCCAGTCTCCCCACGAAGCGGGGCATTTCCACGTCACCGCGCCGACCGACCCACCAGACACCGACAACGACGCGAACCCTTGCGTGGCCAGCAGGTCTGCGAGATAGCGGTAGCCCTGGTAGCTGGGCAGCGAGCGCATCCGCTTCGGGCAGGGCCAGTCGTAGCCCGCCTCCTTACGCCCGCGATAGCAGGCCGCATGGGCACCGTGCAGGAACACGACCAGCGGACGTCTTCCTGCGGCTCGCCGCGGCAGCGTGACCTCGCTGGTGAACTCGGCCTTGTGTTGCGCACCGATGTCCACGGCCGCGTTGCCGGCAGACACCTCGAATCGCTGGGATCCCAGCGAGCCGGCCGCCGCGGGTCTCACCGGGCTTGAGGGCAACGCCCGGTCCGCCTGTGCCACCGGCATCCCGGCCAGTGAGACCGCGACGACAACGACCGCACTCCACACCCAGCGCATGAGTCCAGCCAAGCACGCACTGGTCGCCGATTCAGGCCGGTACCCGGCGATCACGCTGCGTATCCACGGCGCCCCCGTGAGCAGTGCGCACTGCGCCCGGACCTCCTGCCGTCATACTGCAGAGGTGGGATGGCTGCGAAGGTCGTGGGGCGAGTTCGTCGGCCCGGAGGCGGCCGCGGTCGAGAACGCCGGGACGTTGAGCAGCGCGGCGGCCGGCGCCGTCCTCGCGCCCCGACTCGATGCGGGCCGCCCTCGGGGCAGCGTTGCCACCATCGGGTTGTCGCTGCTCGCCATGGACATCTGGGGCGGCGCATGGGCGAACAACACCCGGTCGTGTGCGCGCTGGTACGAACGCCCCGGACAGGGCACGGCCCAGCACCTCGCCTTCGCAGCGGTGCATGTGCATCCGTTCGTGCTCGCCGGCTACGACCGCGGTCTGCGAACACGGACCCGATCGGTGGTCTGGGCGGGCGTCACGTACGGGTACATGCTGGCTGCCACGTCGGTGATCCGCCGCTACCCCACGCACCGTCGGTGGTTGGGCATCGCCACCACACTCGGCGCCGTCGCGCTGGACCAAGCGCTGGGCCCCTCCCCGACCGCACCCTGGTTCGCGCCCGCGTTCGCGAAGAAACTCCTCCTGGGTCATGCCAGTGCCGCGCTGTGGAGCGATGCGGCGCTGACTGCGACTGCCGAGTCATGAAGCGGATCCCCGCCGCCGACATCGTCGACGTCTTCGTCTACGTCGTGGTTCTGAACCTGGCCATCGAATACGTGCCCACCGTGATCTCGGAGACGTTCACTCTGTCGCTGCTCACCGCCGTGCTCCTCAAGGTGGTGCTCGAGGTCGTGGTCCGGGTCAAGAACCGGGTCAAGGGTCGCTTCAAGTCCGCCGAGACCCCCGTCGGCAAGGTCGGTGCCGGCCTGCTGCTGTGGCTGCTGCTCGTGAGTAGCAAGTTCGTCGTGCTCGAACTCGTGGCTCTGGTCTTCGGGGACTACGTGAGCCTGGGCGGCTTCTGGTCGGTCACCGGCCTGATCCTCGTGCTGCTGCTGTCGCGGCTGGGCGTCCGTCGACTGCTCGGCGAACCGGCCTCGAGCGTGTGAGCACTAGGGCGTGTCTCCATAAGTTGAGCGTGGTCGTCGGTGATTGTTGGGCCCATGTCTCGAACCCGGGTGTTGACCGACGCGCAGTGGGAACTGATCTCGCCGCTGATGCCGTCTTCGGATGGCAAGCAGGGCAAGCCTTTTCGTGATCACCGGCAGGTGGTCGAGGGGATCATCTACCGGTACCGCACCGGGATCGCCTGGCGTGACCTGCCGGCGGAGTTCGGTCCGTGGCAGACGGTGTGGAAGCGGCACCGGCGCCTGGCTGGGGACGGCACCTGGGACCGGGTCTTGGGCGAGTTGCTGGCCGACGCGGATGCTGCCGGGCTGATCGACTGGCAGGTCAGCGTGGACTCCACCGTCACCCGTGCGCATCAGCACGGCACGAACCTGCCCCGAGCGCAGCAGGTCACAGGGGGACCTACCGAACTACAAGAATCTGGGCGAGGAGCCGCCTGACCACGCCGTCGGCCGCTCCCGTGGAGGCTTGTCGACCAAGATCCACCAGCTGTGCGACGGGAACGGCCGGCCGCTGGTGGTGCTGCTCGGCCCGGGGCAGGGCAGCGACTCGCGGATGTTCCCGCACCTGCTGGACGCGCTGCGTGTGCACCGCCGCGGCCGCGGGCGTCCCCGCACCACCCCCGACGCGGTCCTGGGTGACAAGGCCTACTCCAGCCGCGGCCACCGTGCCCTGCTCCGCCGGCGGGGCATCACCGCCGTCATCGCCGAACCCCAAGACCAGAAGGCGAACCGCACACGCCGCGGCGCCAAGGGCGGGCGACCTCCCGCGTTCGACACGCAGCGGTACAAGAACCGCAACGTCGTCGAACGCAGCTTCAACACCTTCAAGCAGTGGCGGGCCCTGGCCACCCGCTACGACAAGCTCGCCCTGACCTACCGAGCCGGAGCTCTCCTACGCGCCGTCCTGATCTGGCTCGACGCGTTAGGAGACACGCCCTAGGGCGGAGGAGGTCACACACGTTCGCGGGGACGCGGCGTCAGAGGCGCTTGACATAGTTGCCAATATCGGCAATGGTTGCTGCCATGGGTGACGACGAGGCGGTGCTGGCCGAACTGCTGCGCGCGCTCGCCGACCCGGTCCGCCTCGCCGTCGTCGACGAGCTGGGCCGCGGGCCGCGCCCGGCCGGTGAGCTCGCCGACGTCGCCGGGGTGTCCGCCCCGACGATGAGCAAGCACCTTCGGACCCTGTTGCGGGCCGGCGTCGTCACCGACGAGCGCCGAGCCGACGACGCCCGGGTGCGGGTCTTCCGCCTCCGCGGCGAGTCGGTCGTCGCGGTCCGGGCGTGGCTGGACCAGGTGCAGGCCGGGTGGGACGAGCAGCTCGCCGCGTTCGCGCGGCACGTGGAGGACCGACGAGAGGACGGGGCGGACGATGGCCGGCACCGGACGTGACGAGGCGATGACGACGAGCTCGGAGGTGGAGGTTCCGGTGCCCCCGGGGGTGGCCTTCTCGGTGTTCACCGACGAGCTGGACCTCTGGTGGGTCCGGGGCCCGATCAACCACTTCTCCGGAGGACGGATGCGGGCGATGCGCTGCGAGCCGGAGGTCGGCGGCCGGCTGCTCGAGGTGTACGACGAGGCGGGTGACGATGTCCTCGAGCTGGCGCGGGTCACGGCCTGGGAGCCGGGCCGCCGGCTGGCGCTGGAGAGCTCGCTCGACGACGTCGCCACGGAGGTGACCTTCGAGCCCGTCGGCGAGGGCACCCGGGTGCGCGTCGTGGCCACGGTTCCGGTCGGCGGGCGCGACGCCGGGGGGACGGTCTGGGCGCGGGTCGTGCCGAAGTGGTTCGGGCCGTGGGTCCGTCAGCGTGACGAGGCCCCGCGGTCGGTGCGCGACATCGCGCGGCTCGGCCTCACGGTGCGCTACGAGCGGCCGGCCGCCGCGGCCCGCTGGCTGGCCGACGTGTTCGGCTTCGACACCCCCGATTCGTTGCCGCGGGGTGAGGACCCGTTGCCGCACACCGACTACGGGCACCCGTGGCTCGAGCTGCGCGCCGGCGGGGCGTCGGTGGTCATCGAACCGCTGCCCGACGGCGAGAGTGCCCGCAGGGGCGGCGACCGCGACCTGCCCTGGGTGTACGTCGACGACGTCGAGGCGGTCCACCGGAGGGTGCGCGAGCGGGCCGGCGAGGCCGCTGCTGGGACGCTGGGGAGCCCGTGGGGGCTGCCGTTCTTCGACGCCACGGACTGCGAGGGGCGCCGCTGGCGCTTCGCCCAGGCCCGCCCGACGATGTGAGCCGCCGCGTCAGACGACGCAGAGCTCGTTGCCCTCGGGGTCGCGCAGAGGGCGCCACCCTCACGCTCAAGTTATGGAGACACGCCCTAGCCGCAGGCCCTCCGGTGAGAGAAACGGCACTCCGGTGAGAGATCGGCATCCCGGTTAGAGAAACTGCACTCCGGTGAGAGATCGGCATCTTGGTTAGAGATACGGCACTCCGGTTAGCCCTATACGGCCGTGGGACTCTAACCAACCTGCCGCCGACTAACCAACCTGCCGATCTCTCACCAGAGTGCCGGCGCCGGGCCCAACCGGCCTAGATCCAGCCGAGTACACCCGCGAACACCACCAGCATCAGCGCGTCGATCGCGAACAGTGACCCGATCAGCCGGACCTGGCGCTTCGGCGGCCAGTCGTAGGCGAGGAAGGCCGCGAGGAAGAACGGGATGTAGACGAACACGAACACCGGTAGCGGCCCCCACCAGGGATAGACCCACACGAAAGCGGGCGTCATCGCGAGGAAGATCTCGAAGATGGCGAAGAACGCCGCCCAACCGATCGCGAACGCCCACCGGTTCGGGATGCCGAGGATCTTCATCCCGGGGTCGGCGGGCAGGAACTTGCTGGCGACCAGACCCGCCACCGAGAACATCAGGCTCAGTTCGACACCGACCCCGACCAGAAGCAGGAACGAGGTTCCTGTGGGCACGGTCCACAACGCGTGATCCGTGAAGTGCTGGACCAGCGCGTTCACGATCTCGGCGAACCAGTGCACGCTGTATAGCGCCAGCCCCGCGGCGATGCCCTTCCAGTTCCGGTTCGCGTACTCGTTGCCGTAGATGTACATGACCAGCGCCAGCATCGGGATGACGTACCACTGGAAAGCCGCGCCGTTTCGCAGCAGTTCGAGCGCCTGCGCGGTGGCCTCCGGATTGTTCACCCGTCCAGCATGGGGCATCGGGAACGGCTGACGGTCCCGGCGCGCGGGGCATACCCTCGAGCCCATGAGCAACCGGCGCCCGGTCCCCCGGGACCCCGACAACGACTACACCCGCGACCAGGCGTCGGCACGCCGCGACTTCACCGGCACCGATCTGACCCATGTCGGTTCGTACTCATTCGACCCGGAGGTGTTGCCGGGCAACATCGAGAACTTCATCGGTGTCGCCCAGGTTCCGATCGGGCTGGCCGGGCCGCTGCGGGTGAACGGGGAGTACGCCGACGGGGAGTACTACGTGCCGCTGGCCACGACCGAGGGCACGCTGGTCGCCAGCTACAACCGCGGGATGCGGCTGCTGTCCGAGGCCGGCGGGGTGACGACCACGGTGGTGGACGACCGCATGCAGCGGGCACCGGTGTTCATCCTCGACGACGCCCGGCAGTCGCGGGATCTTGCGGCGTGGATCCGGGCGCACCACAACGAGATCCGCGCGGCTGCCGAATCCACCACCAGCATCGGCAAGCTCATCGAGGTCGAGCAGTATCACGTCGGGCCGCTGTTGTACCTGCGCTTCGACTACACGACCGGCGACGCCGCGGGCCAGAACATGGTGGGCCGGGCGACGTGGGCGGCGTGCGAGTGGATCGCCGCCAACCACCCGCAGCACCCGCGCTACGTGCTGTCCGGAGCCATCGACACGGACAAGAAGCACTCACAGCTCAACGTCCTGCGGACACGCGGCAAGCGGGTCGTGGCCGAGGCTACGATTCCGGCAGGCCTGCTCGAGGAGCGGATGGGGGTCACGCCGATGCAGTTGTTCCGCATGCGGCAGGTCAGCCAGGCCGGAGGGATCCTCGCAGGCAGCGCGAACTACGGCGCGCATGCGGCGAACGGGCTCGCCGCGCTGTTCATCGCTACCGGCCAGGACGCGGCGAACGTCGCCGAGTCCCATACCGCCATCACCTACTCGCAACTCACCGAGGACGGGGACTACTACTGGTCGATCACCCTGCCTGCGCTCATCGTGGCCACCGTCGGAGGTGGGACGGGACTTCCGACCCAGCGGGAGTGCCTGGAGTTGCTCGGGTGCGCCGGGCCCGGGCGGGCGAAGGCTTTCGCAGAGATCTGCGCGGCGGTGGTTCTCGCCGGCGAGGTCTCGTTGGCCAGCGCCGTCCTCGCCGGGGACTGGGTGACCAGCCACGAGCGGCTGGGGAGGAACCGTTAGAGGGATTCCGGCCGAAGTGGATCTTGGCTAGCCTGTCGCCCCATGAAGCCCCGCCGCCTGGCCTTCGCCGCCGTCCCCGCCGCCGCTCTGCTGGTGAGCAGCGCCGCGGCAGCAACCGTGTGGACCGTCGACTGGTCCGCGGCCCAAGCCATCTCGAGCACTCCAGTGACCGGGGCAGGCCCGCAGAACGGCGCGCTCGCGGCGTCCGCGGATGGAGCTGATGCCGTGGCCGTGTGGGCTCAGTATCAAGGCGACTCGAAGTACCAGGTGTGGTCGACCCACACCTCTGATGGCGGCTCGACGTGGGCGACACCTGCTGCGCTGTCCGCCGCTGGTGCGAACGCGGAGTTCACGGATGTGACTGTGTCAGCGAACGGTCAGCGAGCCACTGCTATCTGGTACGTCTCCGTCCCGGCGCCCCCACCACCGCCGACCGGGGACTACGTGCGGACGGCATCCAGCGAGGACGGTGGCGCCACATGGTCGGCCACGACGATCGCGGGCCCCATCTCCGCATCCCGCAACCCCCACATCGCGGGGTCGGCCGACGGGACCCGCCTGGTGGCTGTGTGGGGTGAGGTCGATGGGAGCGCCGACGTCCCCAGGACCTCGGTGAGCGCCGACGGCGGGGACACCTGGTCCGCACCCACCGACCTGGATACGGACTTCGGCGATGCCGTGCTGGCGATGTCGACGGACGGCTCCACGGTCGTCGCCGCATACGAGAAGTACGACGGATCGAACAGCCGGATCCTCACCCGGACCAGTTCGGACGGCGGGTTGACCTGGAACTCCCCCGAGACGCTCTCAGATGCGGGCGAGAACGCAGGTCAGCCGCAGATCGTCCTGTCCGACGACGGCTCCCGCGTGGCCGTCGCGTGGATTCAGTACGGGGGGTCCGACTCGCGGGTGCAAGCAAGCTTCTCCGCTGACTCCGGGGTTTCCTGGACCGCACCCGAAACGATGTCCGCGGCCGGGCTCGAGGCGAACACCGTGGCCATCGACGGTTCCGCAGACGGCCAGGCCATGACGGTGGCCTGGCAGATCGAGGCCTCTCCGGGATACCGGGTCCAGTCGCGATCCAGTACGAATGCCGGGGCAGCATGGTCGGCGACCGCCACCCACTCCGCCGAGGAGTTGGCCGCTGACGACCCCGACGTCGCCGTCTCCGGCGACGGAACGACCGCGGCCATCGCGTGGTACCGGATCATCGACTCCAACCCGAGCCGCATGGAAGTCGTGACGAGCGCGGACCGTGGTGCGACGTGGAGCGGACCGGAGGCCTTGTCGGACACCGCGTTCGATGCCAGCGAACCCCTGGTGACCATGTCCGCCAGCGGACGCCGACTCCTCACCACGTGGGCTGGCGCAGACAGCACCGACACCCTCATCCGCGCCTCGACCGGCGTGCTGCGTACGGTGCCCGGGGTTCCGACCGGCGTCACTGCGACAGCCGGCGACGCAGTGGCCGCCGCTTCGTGGAACCCGCCCGCTGACGACGGTGGTTCGCCGATCACCGGCTACACGGCAATGTCGTCTCCGGGTGGTCAATCGTGTACGTCGGTTGGCACCTCGTGCACGATCACAGGGTTGAGCAACGGCACGGCGTACACCGTCACGGTCACGGCCAGCAACGCGATCGGTACTGGGCCCGCCAGTGCGGCCAGCAACATCGTGACACCCACGGCCCCACCCGCCCCGTCCCCAACCCCGACTCCGGAGCCCGAACCGGAGACGACCAAGGTCAAGGCCAAAGCCGTCAAGAGCGACAGCAAACTCAAGGTCACCATCAAGCCCGATCTCGGCAAGAAGAAGCAGTGGGAGTTCGTCATCAAGGTCAAGAAGAAGGGCGACTGGAAGACGATCAAAACCAAGAAGGACAAGACCAAGGTCTATGAGACCGAGGGCTCGGATCACACGATGACCGTTGACCTCGACGAGGGGAAGTACAAGGCGAAGAGCAAGGAAGCCCGTGGCTACCTCGCCGACACCAGTGATGTGGTAAAGCTCAAGAAGTAGACCCCCTCGTCTTTGTGACGATGGTGCGGGGGCGCCCAGCCGGTTTGGGACGAAGATGCTGGGTGCACGCCGGTGCCGACCCGCACCTTCGTGACAAACGGGCCCCCAGGCATCGCAACTTCGCCACAATGGCTGGGCCTGTGCCGCCTACCATGGAACGCGATGCCCGAACCCCTCGAACCACCCCAGCGGCCAGAGCCCGTGTTCACCTACGCCGCACCGTCCCTGGTCTACGGACCGGGGGCGATCCGCGACATCGCGTTCCACCTGCGTGACGCGCGGCGGGTGCTCATCGTCACCGATCGGGGGGTGGCGGCGACCGGCGCCGTGCAGCGCGTGATCGACACCTTGGCCTGCCAGGTCGTCGTCTGGGACGACTCCCATGTGGAGCCGACCGACGAGAGCCTGCGACAGATCGCGGACTACGTGCGGCGGACCGGTCGCTGGGACGCGTTCATCGCGGTCGGGGGCGGGTCCAGCATCGACACCGCGAAGGCGGCGAACCTCATGTTCACCAACCCGGGTGACCTGCTCGACTACGTCAACGCACCGATCGGCGACGGCCGGACCCCCACCGAGCCGCTCAGGCCGCTGATCGCGGTGCCGACCACAACCGGGACCGGCTCGGAGAGCACCACTATCTGCGTGCTCGACGTGCTCGACCGCCACGTGAAGACGGGCATCAGCCACGCTGCTCTTCGCCCGACGCTGGCGGTGGTGGATCCGGACCTGACCATGACCCAACCGCCGATGGTCACGGCCTGTGCAGGGCTGGACATCCTGTGCCACGCCTTGGAGAGCTACACGGCACGGCCCTACACCGGCTTCGAGGCGAAGACCGCCGAGCAACGCGTTCCCTACTGCGGCGCGAATCCCATCTCCGACATGTGGGCCGAACGTGCGCTGGCATTGATGGCGGAAGCGTTCATCCGCGCCGTGCGTGATGACGCCCCGGACGCGCGCGCCAAGATGGCTCTCGCGGCGACGCTGGCCGGGATGGGCTTCGGCAACGCCGGCGTGCACGTGCCGCATGCCAACGCGTACCCGATCGCCGGACGGGTGCGCGATTACCGACCACCGGACTACCCACAGGACGAACCCTTGATCCCGCACGGGATGGCCGTGGCACTGACCGCACCGGCGGCCCTGCGGACCACGTACCCGGCCTCCCCCGAACGGCACGAGTGGGCGGCCACACTGCTGGGTGCACGTGAAACCGGCCCCGAAGCTCTGCCGGGGGTCCTTCGTCGGATCATGACCGAGGTCGGGATGCCGAGCGGCCTGCGGGAGGTCGGCTACGCGCCCGCCGACATCCCGGATCTGGTGGCCGGCACCCGAGCGCAGCAGCGCCTGCTGGCGCTGGCCCCACTGGATCTGTCCGACGACGACCTGGCAGGCATTTTCGAGGAGTCACTGTGAAGCCCACCCGCGAGGACTTCCCGATCGTGTACACGATGACCACCCGATGGAACGACAACGACCATTACGGCCATATGAACAACGCCACGTATTTCGAGTACATCGACACCGCCGTCAACGGCTGGCTCATCGAGAGGACCGGCGCGGACATCCGCGAACTCGCGGCCATCGGAATCGTGGCCAGCACGGGGTGCGACTACTACGCGGAGATCGGCTTTCCGGCCACCATCGAGGTCGGCCTGGCAACCACTCGGATAGGGACCTCGAGCATCACCTACCAACTGGGGGTCTTCCGCGCCGGCGACCCGAAACTGCGCGCGCTCGCCCGCTTCGTGCACGTCTATGTCGATGCCGACACCCGGCGCCCAGTACCGATCCCGGACGGGATTCGGGCGGCGGTCGAGTCACTTCCGAAGTTGGAGGGCTGATGCCGATCGCAGGGCCGCCGGCCCAACCGTCGCGGCGCGCGTTCCTGGCCGGACTGGCAGCCACCGTCGGCGCCGTCGGGGTGGCGGCGTGTTCGGAACAGACCGGCGGCCGGCCGGTGGCGGTCCCGGTCACCGAGAACGGCGACGGCGACCATCCCAACCTCGTGGTCATCGTCAGCGACGACCATCGCTGGGACCATGTGGGCTACCACCCGGATCACCCGGCGTTTCTCAGCACGCCGAACCTCGACCGGCTGGCAGAACAGGGGATGGTCGCGAACAACGCCTTCGTGACCACCGCGCTGTGCAGCCCTTCGCGGGGGACCTTCCTCTCCGGGCAATACGCCAGCCAGCATGGCGTTCAGAACAACCTCACGGCCTGGAACCCGAACACGCAGACATTTTTCGAGCCCTTGATGGCGGCCGGGTACGACTGCGCCTTCATCGGCAAGTGGCACATGCCCGGCCAGCTCCCGGATCTGCGCGGCGTCGACACGTTCATCACGTTCACCGCCGAGGAGGGTCAGGGGCAGTACGTGGACTGCCCTCTGCTGATCAACGGTGAGATGACGCAACGGCCTGGCACCTACATCACCGACGATCTGACTGACCTGGCGCTGGAGTGGATCGACAGCCGCCCGCCCGGCAAGCCCTACGCCCTGTGGCTGGCACACAAGGCCGTTCACCACCGTTTCATCCCACCCGAGCGCTTCCGCGGGGCACTGGCTGACGCCGACCTCTCGAACCTGCCACCGGAGTCCTTCGCCTTCTTGTCACTGATGGACGAGAACATCTGGGAGGGAACGCTGGGCAACGTGCACAACCTCTATCGCAGGTACAACGAGACGCTGCTCGGCCTCGACGACCAGGTGGGGAGGTTGCTCGACGCGGTCGATCTGGCGGACACCTACTTCGTCTACACCAGCGACAACGGCTACTCGTGGGGCGAACACGTGCTGACCGGCAAGCGGTGGGCCTATGAGGAGAACACCCGCGTGCCGTTCGTCGCGGCCGGGCCGGGAATCGAGCCGGACACGACCGACGCGATGATCCTCAACGCTGACGTCGCACCCACCTTGCTGGAGTGGGCGGGCGTGCAGGGGCTGCCGGCGGCGCAGGGACGGTCGGTAGCCGACGTTCTCACCGGCGGCGACGCAATCCGCGAGGAGTTCCTGTACGAGTACTTCCCCGACTACCCGTACCACGTCCCGGGCATGCAGGCGGTGCGCGACGATCGGTGGCTGTACGTCGAGTACGACCGTGGCCGGGCACCGCAACTGTTCGACATCGTGGCCGATCCGCGGACGCAGGACGACGTGGCCGGGGAGAATCCGGAAGTGGCCGCGGACATGGCTGCCAGACTGCAAGCCCTACGGGAACGCGTCGCGGCCGGCGGTGTCGTGTGAGGGATCCCCGCGCGCTCGCTCTGGCGCTCGTGCCCGCCGCCATCGTCGTGGTGACATCCGTCTTCGTGCAGACCTTCGCCGGACGCTACGAACTGCTTGGCGCGGCATACGCCCCGCTGCTGAACGCCGGGGTCCTACTGCGCGCGTTCGGGATGTTCGCCTCCGTGATCCTGGTGTGGGGCCTGCTGCGATCCCGCGGCGCCTCGCGCCCAGTGCTCGCTCTGGCGATCCTGTCCGGTCCGGTCTCCTACGGGATCACCGCGGCGCTCGACGCGCTGTCCTACTTCCCCGTCGGACAGGCGGCCTACTACGGGATCAACCCGATCGCGATGGCCACCGTCGCCGGGCAATGCGCGGCTGCAGCCGTCGCTGAGATGGCATGGCGCTGGTGGTCGCGGCATCGCGGACGGGAAGTCGGGTCACCGGTGACCTGGCGCATCGCTGCCGCATTCGGCGCTGGGCTACTGACCGTCTTCTTCACTGTGCTGTACCAGGGCGGGGTGCCGTTCTTCTACGTCTACCAGCGCGGGTACATGTTCCTGTTCACGTAGCGTGGCTCGTCGAATCCGTGAGCACTTCGCAGATCCGGTAGCACTTCGGATGCGCGCAACGGCTCACGGATTTGCGAACGGCTCACGGATGTGGCTAGCGCCGCACCGGCGGCGCGTCCTTCGGCGCCATGAGGGCCCCGATCTCGCGGAAGATGCCGTCGCTGGCGTTGGGGTAGTTGCCGTCGGCGTCGAACGCCTTCTGATCGAAGGTGACCGCGACCGCGATGGCCACATCCTTCTTCGGCAGGTAGGCCATGGTCGCCGCGTAGCCGCCGAGCAACGGGTTCTGGAGCATCCACTCGCCGGACCGGACGATACCGAGACCGTAGTTGTAGCCCACCGACTGTGTGAAGCACGACGGCGTGCAGTTGTCCTCGCGCTGGCCGAAACCGATCAACCGGGACTTCGTCATCGCCCGGTAGCTCTTCTTCGACAGCAACTTCCCGGTACCGATTAGCCGGGCACTGCGCGCGAGATCGAAGATGTCGGTGGTCTGTGTCGCCCCGACCGGCGTGCCCCAGGCCATGCTCCAGTGTGTGGACTCCTCATAGAACTGCGTCGTGGCCGGCAGGTCGAGGTAACCGCGGCGCTCCGAGGAAAAGGCGTGCAGAACCGGGGCGGGGATCTCACTTGTCTGGTTTGCGACCGTTGCCTTCAGACCCAGAGGCGTCAGAACCTCGCGCTTGAGCAGAGTCGCCAGAGGTGCCCGCCCGACCTTCGCGAGGATCCGGCCGAGGAGCATGAAGTTGGTGTGCGAGTAGCTCCAGTTCGTCCCGGGCTCGAAAAGGACCGGCTTGGAGAACGCGATCTTCAGGCGTTCCTTGTACGTCCACTCGTGGAAGGGGTCCTTCTCGAAGGCGAGCTCAAATGCGGGATCCCGCTCATAGTCCGGGTACCCGGTCGTCTGGTTGGCGAGCATCTTCAACGTCACGCGGTCGGCGTTCGGCAAGTCCGGCAGCCACTCGTCGATGGTGTCGTCGAGGGACACCTTGCCCTGGTCCACGTACTTCAGCAGCAGGGTGCTCACGTACGCGAAGGCCACGGCACCGTTGCGGAACCGCATGCGCTTGGTCGCCCGGATACCGTCCAGCGATGTCCCGTAGGCGCGGGTGGTGACCACCTTGTCGCCCCGGGTGACCCGGACGATGACAGCGCGTAGGTGTTCATCCCGCTTCGCCTCCCGCACGATCCGGTCGATCGCCTCCGGCTTGCTCTCGGCGCCCGCTGCCGCCGTCGGGAAGAGCAGGCCGGCAGCCAGCATTCCCACACCCAACACCCGCAATCCGCGCATGACTCTCCTTGATCCGGTGAGCCAGAGTCAATCACACGCGCCAGAGGCCCTCGGGATCACAGCCCCAGATCGCGGCCGATCAGTTCCTTCATGATCTCGTTGCTGCCCGCCCAGATCTTCGTCACACGCGCATCCCGCCACGCACGCGCCACCCGATACTCGTTCATGTACCCGTACCCGCCGTAGAGCTGAACGCAGGCATCGATGACGTCGTTCTGCACCTCTGCGGACCACCACTTCGCCTTCGCCGCGTCGACCGCCGTCAGTTCACCGGCGTTGAACGCCATCACGCACTGATCCACGTAGGCGCGCGAGACCTCCAGCTTCGTCTGCAGCTCGGCGGCGAGGAACTTGTTGTGCTGGAAACTGCCCACCGGCTGTCCGAACGCCTTGCGTTCCTTGATGTAGTCCAGGGTCTCCTCGAAGACCGACCATGCGTGCGCGATGTTCGAAACGGCTGCACCGAGCCGTTCTTGCGGAAGCCGCTGCATCATGTGGATGAAGCCCATGTTGAGTTCACCGATCATGTTCGCCGCGGGCACGCGCACGTTGTCGAAGAACAACTCCGCGGTGTCGCTCTCGGTCTGGCCGACCTTGTCGAGCTTGCGCCCACGGGTGAAGCCCGGCATGCCGGTCTCGACGCCGAAGAGCGTGATGCCCTTGGCGCCGGAGCCCGGGGTGGTACGCGCGGCCACCACCACGAGGTCCGCCGAGTAGCCGTTGGTGATGAACGTCTTGGACCCGTTGATGACCCAGTCGTCGCCGTCCTGCACCGCTGTCGTGAGCAGTGCCGCGAGGTCCGACCCGCCGCTCGGCTCGGTCATTCCAATGGCGGTCACGAGTTCGCCGCTGCAGAACCGAGGCAGCCAGCGCTCCTTCTGCTCGTCGGTGCACAGATCCGCCAGGTACGGCGCCACGATGTCGGCGTGGATGCCCAGGCATGAGGACAGCGCGGCGGACACCGAGGACAGTTCCTCACTCAGCACGGCGTTGAAACGGTAGTCCTGCGCGTCGGAGCCGCCGAACTCCTCTGGAATCTCCAGACCGAGGAAACCCTGCCTACCGGCGCTGATCCAGATATCACGAGGAAAGGCCTTGGCCTCGATGAACTCCTCCATGCGCGGACGGATCTCCCGGTCAACCCACGTCCTGGCGGAGAGGCGGAACGCCTCGTGGTCCTCGCCGAAGATCGTCCTGTTCATCGCATCTCCTCATCTAAGCAAGCGCTTACTCATGATGGTACTGTGCTCGCGTGCAGGAGGTCAGCCAGGCGAGGGCCCGGGGTGTCGATACCCGCGAACGCCTTCTGAGCGCCGCCGGTGAGGCGTTCGCGTCGCGCGGCTTTCACGCCACGACCACTCGCGACATCGCCGCCACAGCGGGCATGAGCCCGGCAGCGGTCTACGTTCACCACCAGTCCAAGGAGGAACTGCTCTACCTGATCGCACTTGAGGGTCACCAGCAGACGCTCGCACTGGTGACGAGGGCGATCTCCGAGCACACCGAGCCCGCCGAGCAACTGCGAACAGCCGTGCGCGCCTACGTCACTTTCCATGTCGAAGAACACGCGATCGCCAGGGTCATCAACTACGAACTGGTATCCCTCACCGACGAACACCGGCGCGAGATCGACGCCTTGCGACGAGCCATCCGCCACAAGGTGCAGTCGGTGGTCGTCCGGGGCGTGGCAGACGGGTCGTTCGACACGCCCGATCCGAAGATGGCCGCGATGGCGATCCTCTCGCTCGGCATAGACATCGCCCGCTGGCATCGCGTCGAGGCCTCCTGGCCGGCTCGACGCATCGTAGCCTTCTACACCGACCTGGCTCTACGCATAGTGGGGAGAACATCATGAGCGTGCTCGACAGTTTCCATCTCGACGATCGGGTGGCACTGGTCACCGGCGCCTCGTCGGGACTCGGGGTGGCGATCGCCGTCGCCTTGGCCGAAGCCGGATGCGATGTGGTGGTGGGTGCCCGCCGTGTGGATCGGTTGGCGGAGACGGTGTCGAGGATCGAAACCACGGGGCGACAGGCCCTTGCAGTGGCCACCGACGTGTCGGACCCTGAAGATTGCGCGGCTATGGTCGACGCGGCGATGGAACGCTTCGGTCGGGTGGACGTCCTGGTGAACAATGCGGGGATCGGCACCGCAGTACCGGCCACGAAAGAGAGCCCTGAGCAGTTCCGCGAGGTCATCGACATCAACCTCAACGGCTCCTACTGGATGGCGCAGGCCTGCGGCCGGGTGATGCAACCGGGTAGCAGCGTGATCAACATCAGCAGCGTGCTCGCGCTCACGACCGCGGGCCTCCCGCAAGCGGCGTATGCAGCAAGCAAGTCCGGGCTACTCGGGCTGACCCGCGATCTGGCCCAGCAGTGGGCCGCCCGCAAGGGGATCCGGGTCAATGCCATCGCCCCGGGCTTCTTCCCCACCGAGATGACCGACGAGTACCTCCCGGGTTACGTCGAGTCGCTTCACCATCGCATCCTGCTCGGCCGCATGGGTGAACTGTCCGAGCTGGCCGCGGCGGTCGTGTTCCTCGCCAGCCCGGCCGCCGGCTACATCACCGGCCAGGTGATCGTTGTCGACGGGGGCGTGACGATCGCATGAGGCTGGTGTGTGTCGGAGATTCCTTCACGGAAGGCGTGGCGGACGAACTGCGTCCCGACGGCGAATACCGCGGGTGGTCCGATCGGGTGGCCGCTGCCATGGCCGGAGTCGAGCCGGTGGAGTACGCCAATCTCGCAGTGCGCGGGAAGCTCCTGGACCAGGTCGTCGAGGAGCAAGTACCGGACGCCGTGGCGTTGCGGCCCGACATCCTGACCTTCCACGCCGGTGGCAACGACGTGCTGCGCAGGGGCACCGACCTGCCTGACCTGTTCCGCCGCTACGACGAGTCGGTCGGCGAGATCTGCACCGCCGACCGACAGGTGGTGCTTTTCACGTGCCTCACCCGCGCTGGCGGCAGTGGCCGTTTGGCCGACGCGATCGCCGAACGACTTGAGGCGTTCAACGACAACGTCCGTGAAGTCGCTGCATCACGTGGCGCCCTGGTGGTGGACATCGCCACTGCCGACGCCTTCGACGATCGGCGCCTGTGGAACGCTGACCGCCTGCACCTGAACGCCGAGGGCCACAAGCGGGTCGCCGCCGCAGTACTTGAGTCACTCGGGATGCCGTCAGAGGTGCGATGGCGCGAACCGCTGCCTTCGGTCAAGGCCCGTGGCACGGTACGGGATCTGGTGGCCGACGTGCAGTGGGCCGGCAGCCACCTCGCGCCATGGGTGCTGCGTCGACTGCGCGGCGTATCCAGCGGGGACGGCCGGGTGGCCAAACAACCGGAGTTGCGCGAGGTGCGGACTGAGGGGGCGGGTTAATCGCCTGGCCTGCCGCCGCCTCCTCCCCCCGTTGATTGTTGCGCGGTTGCGGGTTTCGGGTTCTGGGATCGGTAACCGTGCAGCAGTGAACTGTATGCATCGGCCGGTCCGGGATGGGTGGCCACCTTCTTCGGTTTGGTACTGCTTCCCCCCGTTGATTGTTGCGCGGTTGCGGGTTTCGGGTTCCGGGATCGGTAACCGTGCAGCAGTCAACTGTATGCATCGGCCGGTCCGGGATATGTGTCCACGTTCCCGGGGCCACCACCAATCCCCTGGGCATCTCCCAGGTCGGTGTCCTGGTCAACCTCGAGGACCCATACGTCTCAGGCCGCCGTCCCCCAAGCACCCTGACACGCCGAGCGGTAGCGGGGTCCGTAACGGCGCTGCATGAACCACAGTACGGGCGCCGGGATCGTTCCTCGCACCGCCCAGACCCGGCTCTCATCGAGCCCGTCAAGCCACCACATGGCCGTGAGGCTCTGGTCGGTGAACGCCATGCCCTTGCGGAAGTGGTTCTTCTCGAGGTACTTCCAGTCCGCCTCGTCCAAGGTCCGTAGCACGATCGGCATGAGCTCTTGCTCCTCGTGATCGAGGTGCGGCAAGGTCGCGGCTCGCATCTGCTCGACGGCCTGCTTCAGCACCGACTCGTCGGACCGGCCCTCGCCGTAGTCGAACAGCGTCGACCGTAAGGTGTCCGATGCCGACGCCAGGGCGGCATGCTCGGTCTCCATCTCGTCGACGAGTGGCTGCAGATCCGGCCGCTTGGCCAGAACTCGCGGCCAGACCCCCTCGTCCTCGCCCACGTGATGGTGGTGCAGGACGTCGAGGATCCAGGTGCCGTGCTCACGGACAGCAGTCCGCCGCTGGGGAGGTTGGGGCTGTTCGGCCACCATCTGGAGCCGGTCGAGGTCTCGACGCAGTGCGTCGTGGATGATCGCGTTCAGTTCGTCGTGAGGGTTCGGCATGATCTGACCTCCTACGGGATGTTGCGAGTCTACCTATTTGATTGTTACAGTCAAGCAATTAAAAGGAGACATCCATGAGCCCTCGGCCCTACCGCATGACCCAACGGGCACAGTCGGTCGAGCAAACGCGCGGCCGGATCCTGCGGGCGGCCCTGGCCGAGTATGCGATCCACGGGATCGACGGCACCTCCATGCAGGCCGTCGCCCGCCGCGCCGACGTGGCATCGGGCACGGTCCTGTACCACTTCCCTACCCCGGAAGAACTCGCCGATGCAGTCATCGCGGACAGCGCCGAACGCATGGCACTGCCCACGGCCGAGTCCATCGACGACTCTGCCCCGCTGTCCGAGCGGATCCGGACGCTGACCGAGGAACTCTTCCGGGTCTACGCCGGCACGGACGCGGAGTTCCACATGTGGACGAAGAGCCGAGAGCACCCCGCTCTGCGCACGTGGGAGCTCTGGTACTACGAGACCTACGGCAAGGCACTGAGCGTGGCTCTCGGCGAGCACGCCGCGCACCCGCGGGCCCTGCAGATCGCCTCCGCACTCATCGACCCGGGCTTCCGCGCGAGCCTGCTGCAGCGCGGACTCGACGAGCAGGAAGCGGTCGACGAAACCGTGCGCTTGGTACTGGCTTGGCTGGATTCCGACACCACCTGAAAGGAGAAATCATGGATGCGCAATCGATGCAGAAGTACCGCGCGGCGGAGCAGGCACTCTGGGCCGAGGTCGGATGGGCACCCGAGGAGAGTTGGGTCGATTTCGACGGTGTACGGATACGGACCTTGTCCAGTGGTAGCGGTGACCCGGTGGTCTTCGTCCACGGCGGCCCCAACGCCGGCTCGACCTGGACCTCTGTGGCCGGACCTCTGTCGGACTCGTTCCGCGTGCACGTGATCGACCGCCCCGGCTGCGGGCTCAGCGATCCCCTGCCTCCGACCAACTGGAGCACCCCGGAGGAACTCTGGGATCTGATGGGCCGCATGGTGTCGGCCGTGGTCGACCAGAACACCGACGGGCACGCGCACCTGGTGGCCAGTTCTTTCGGCGGTGCATGCGCGCTGGCACTGGCCAGCTCACGCCCCGAGCAGGTCGACCGACTCGTCCTCGAGGGGGCACCTGCCGTCGACGGCATGCACGCACCCATGAACATGCGCATGCTCGGCTTCGGACCACTGGGTCGCTTCATCGCCCGGCAGAAGTCAACCCGGGGCACCACACGACGCACTTTCCGCCAGATCGGACACAAGCGTCTTGTCGATTCGGGGTGGCCCACCGGACCCGGTCTGGAGTGGGGGCTGTCGATGATGAACGACACCGACACCATGCGCAACGAGGTCGCACTGATCCAGTCCGGGTCGAGCTGGCGGGGATTCCGGCCGGGGTGGTTGCTCGACCCGACCCGCCTGTCCGACGTCAAGGCGCGGACGCTGTGGCTGGTCGGGGACAGCGAACCCTTCGCCCCGGCCGATCTGCTGCAGTCCTGGTCGGACACCATCCCCGACAGTCGCATCATCACCCGCGAAGGCAGCGGACACCTGCCGTGGATGGACGATCCCGAATACCACGTGCGGACCATCAGGGAGTTCCTGCAGGCGGACTGACCGGTCCGTAGATTGGTCGCATGTCATACGTCGTCGTGAACGTCCTGACCGTCCCGGTCGACCAAGCAGAAACCCTCGAACAACGCTTCGCCGCCCGGGTCGGCTCCGTCGATCAGGCCCCCGGTTTCGAGCACTTCGAATTGCTGCGGCCGATCAGCGGCACCGACCAGTACCTGGTGTACACCCGTTGGGACAGCGTGGAGTCCTACCAGGCGTGGCGGGAGTCGCAGGAGTTCGCGGCCGGGCATGGGGGCGGCCGCCCGGCGGCAACCGGGTCGTCCATCTGGGAGTTCGAGGTCTGTTGAGGGACATTGGACGCTGGCTGCTCGCAGGCTTCCTCGCCGTCGCCGGCATCGGGCACTTCGCCGCGGCCGACACGTTCCGGGCACAGGTACCACCGTGGATGCCGTACCCGGAAGCCGTGATCGCGGTGTCCGGGGTGATCGAACTCGGGTTCGCCGCGGCGCTGGTCCTGGCCCGTGAGCGGCGGGCCCTCGTGGGCTGGCTGCTCGCCGGGTTCTTCATCGTGATCTTCCCCGGCAACATCTCGCAGTTCGTCACCGGAACCGACGCCTTCGGCCTCGACTCCGACTTCGCCCGCGGCGTGCGCCTGCTGTTCCAGCCGGTGCTGGTGGTGTGGGCGTTGTGGTGCACCAGTGCATGGCGGCAGTGGCGCCGCCCGACTAGCACGCGGTCAGGCGTTGTGACTCCGGAACATCTCACGCGGGCGATCCCGGACTAGCCCCGATGATGCGGGTGCTCTCCGGCCCGGCCCTGGAACGACAGGATCTTGGGGTTGCGCACGACACCGTCCTGGATCTCGATCGCGAGGCGAATGCTCGGGTCGTCCTCCCAGGCCTGCGGACCATCCATGACCGGGCGCAGGAAAGGCAAGAGTGCCTCGCTGATCCCCCACGTGGCTGAGTTCCACAGGTAGCTCGGGCTGTGGTCCACGCCGTAGTACTGCACGCCTTGGCCCACGACGAACATCGGATTCTCGAACGACGTCGGGCGCGCGAACTCGAAACCCATACCCCGGTCACAGGAGACGTCCACGATCAGATGCCCCATCGGGAACAGCGGCAACTGGTCGTCGCGCACGAACATCATCGGGTTGTCGGTGTCCTGCATGACGCAGTTCACCACGATGTCGAAACCGGCGAGGAACTGCGCGACCGGGATCTCGCCGTCCTCGGTCTGCACAGCGATCCCGTCATCCACGCGGTGCATGTGGTCCATGACCACCGCCGGAATCGGCGAGGCGACAGCGGTCACATCCCGCATGGTGAGCGCCGTGACGTCATGCACACCGAGGCCGTGCAATGCGGTGATCGCACCACGCGCGGTGTTGCCGAACCCGAGAACGGCTGCCCGCAGATGACGGCCGTAGTGCCCGGTGGACCCGATCAGAGACATCGCGTGCAGCACCGAGCAGTAGCCGGCCATCTCGTTGTTGAGATGGAACACGTGGACCATGAAGTCGCCGGCCGGGGTCCAGTGGTTCATCTGTTCCCAGGCGATCAGGGTCAGGTGTTTGTCGATCGCGATCTGCGTCAACTCAGGATCCTGGACCGCGTGCGGCCACCCCCAAAGAACCTGGCGATCTCGCAACTCCTCGAGATCGGGCAACGTCGGCTTGGGCAGGAGAACGACGTCTGCGCCGGCGATCACCTCGTCCCGGGTGCGGATCTCCCGCACCAACCCGGCCAGGTGGGTGTCGGGCACCCCGAATCGCACCCCGTACCCCTCCTCCAGCGTGATCCGGGCCCGCAGGTCCGCGTCGATGCGCTCGATGTGATGGGGGTGGATGGGCAACCGGTGCTCGTTCTCCTTGCTCGATGTGCCCAGCACGCCGAGTGTCAATCCGCTCACACGCCCATACTGGCCCGTGCGCGCCCTGATGGTCGAGAGGGGTCCATGCGCACATCTCATCCCTTCATAGGGCTGCGCATCGCCACGCCACCCCGCTAGGCTCATGGCCCATCGAGCACTGGGAGGCCTCGTCATGGGATTGCGCAGATACATCGGGGTGCTGGTGGCGGCCGTGTTCGCCGCCGTCGGATTCGTCTCCCCGGCCGCGGCCGACGATCCTCCGCCCTCAGTGGTCTTCATCGGCGACTCCGTGACGGCCGGCTTCGGCTACTTCGGCCAGAAGGAGAACGCCAAGAACATCTCCGGGACCGTGAACAACCCCTACCCGAGTTCCTGGTATTTCGGCGACAACAGCCTGTCCGACTGCAGCCCGTCCGGCACGACCACGCCGATCGACCAGTGCAGCAACAACAACTACAACGGGGCGCCGTGGAGCGCAGGGCCGTGGAAGGCAGGCGCGAACTCCCCGAACGTGGCCTACTCCTACCAGATCGCCGCGAGCCAGGACCCCACCAAGGCCGCCCCGGTGGAGAACTGGGCTGTGACCGGGTCCACGCCCGCGCAGTGGGACACCGGCGGTCCGTTCAACTTCCAGCTCAACAGCATCAAGAACACCAACGTCGTGATGACCCTGGGCGCCAACCCGATCCTGTCGAGCTTCCTGCAGATCAAACTCGCGCTCGTTCCTGTGAGCAACGGCGCGTGTGCGGACTCAACGCAGTGGCTCGGGTGGACCGGATGGTGGGCATACCCGCCGTCGCATGTCGTCGACTGCGCCGATCAGCAATGGGCGGCCAACCAGCAGACGCAGCACCTGGAGAACGTCTACAAGACACTGTTGAAGAACCAGAACAAGGTGCTGGTCATGCAGTACTACACGACCTGCCCGTGGTCCTTCGGCAACTGGCAGCCGGAAGGCAACGTCGACAAGGGCCCGGCAGCCGGCAACCCCTGCCCCTCGCAGGTCCAGAAGGTCTCCGAGTGCAGCAGTTGCCCGGTGAAGGGGAAGACGTCGCAGTGGGAGCAGGCCATCGCCGCTCAGAACGCGATGAACGCGAAGATCGCCGCCGCCGTCGGTTCGGTGCAGCAGTGGGCGAAGACCCAGCCCGGGATATCCGCCGGCAACCTCCAGATGGCCGTACCGGACCAAGGCGCCTGGCAACAGCATCAAGCACCTGACAAGGATCCCTGGGTGTTCGCCAACGACACGTGGATCCACCCGAGCAAGGCCGGGCATGCCCAATTGGCCAAGACCGTCACGGGTGCGATGTGCTCGGCCTTCGGCCAGTGGTGCGGGACCCAGCCGGCATGGGTGGACGCTCCGACGGTCGCGAAGGCGACTGTGACCCAGGTGCTCAAGGGCAAGGTGCCGACCAAGGCCAAGAACAAGGTCGCGGTCGACCTGCCCCACCGCACCAAGCAGCAGAACGCTGTGGGATGGACCAGTTTGACGCCGAAGATCTGTGGGATCCACGAGGGCGATCTCGTGACCTACAAGAAGGACGGCAAGTGCAAGGTCGTCGCCAGCGCTGTGCGCAGCGGGAACGAGAAGAAACACCGGTCCAAGTACGTCGTACGCGTGAAGTAGGCAGATTGAAGTAGGCAGATTGCGCGCACGACCAGTAGGTGGTCCAGAACGCAATCCGCTGTCACGACACGGGGTGGGATCGAGCGCTAGATTCCGCCCATGAGCACCAACGCGGACCAGCCCATCCAGGAAGCCATCCCCTGCACCACTGCCTTCGAGATCCCGGGCTACACGATCACGAAGCATCTCGGACTCACGTGGGGAGTCCTCGTGCGATCCGTGGGATTCGCCAAGGGGTTCACCGGAAGTTTCCGATCGCTCAAAGCCGGCGAAGTGCCGCAGTACACCGACGTCGTGGACCAGGCCCGCCGCGACGCCCTCGAGCGCCTCATCGCCCACGCACAGTCCCTGGGCGCCAACGCCATCATTGGTGTGCGCTTCGACTCCTCCGACGTGGGCGGCGGCGACCAAGGTCTCACGGAGATCCTGGCCTACGGTTCCGCGGTGGTCGTGCAACCTACGTGAGGTCGATCCCCATCCGGTGGACCCGATGGACGCCGGGCAACGTCAGCGCCGGTGAAGTGCCCATGACCCGCATCCCGAGGCGCTCGTAGAGACGCTTCGCGCCGTCGTTGCCGACTCGGACATCCAGCACCATCCGGCGGGCACCAGCCGCACGTGCGCGCCCCAACGCGTCGGCGAACAGCGCAGCCCCGACCCCCGCGCCACGGGCGTCCGGCGCCACGGCGACGGATTGCAGATTCCAGTCCCCCGGCTCGCGCTTGCTGAGCCAGGACGTGGTCGGGAAGCCGGCGATCCACACCGCGGCCGCCCGGATCGCGCGCCACCCCGACGCACGCACCAGCAATCCCAGCGGAATCTCAGCATCCTCACCGCCTGCGCACGAGCCCACGGTGCGGCCGTCCACCTCAGCCATCACCACGTTGTCCAGCGACAGATCGTGTCCCGGGACCAACGCGACCTGCGCGATGATCCGGCGCCACTGGGCTCCGAAGAGTTCGGCGAAGAAACCATCAGCGGCGGCGTTGAGATACGTGGCGTACGCCTGCGCGTCCCGTTCGTCGAAGCGGGCGGGCCGCAGGGTTGCCGTCACCTGACCAGTTTCCCACCGCCTCCTCGGCGGCCGGTGGGTCGGGAATAGGATTGAGCAGTCCGGCGGTAGTCGGCCGTCGGCACGAGAATGCGAGGTTCCGGTGGCATCCGTCCCACAAGCAGGCCCCAACGAGATCCGCAACGTCGTCCTGGTCGGCGACTCCGGCTCGGGTAAGACCACTCTTGTCGAGGCGGCATTGTTCGCCACCGGCGCCCTGTCCCGGCCCGGCCGGGTGGAGGACGGTGGCACCGTCACGGACTACGACCCGGTCGAGGCGCGCCAGCAGCGCTCCATCAACCTGGCGCTGGCACCTACGGCGTTCGACGGGCTGAAGATCAACTTCATCGACACCCCCGGCTACGCCGACTTCGTGGGCGACCTGCGCGCCGGACTGCGCGCGGCCGACGCTGCTCTGTTCGTGGTCTCCGCCGCCGAGAGCCTGACGGCGGCCACCCGGACCCTCTGGCGGGAATGCGCAGAGGTCGGAATGGCACGCGCGGTGATCCTGACCAAACTCGACCACCAGCGAGCCTCCTTCGAGGACTCCGTGGCAGAACTGCAGGACGCGCTCGGCGACGGTGTGCTCCCGCTCTACTTGCCGGCCTACGACGGCGACGGACACACCGTCACCGGCCTGATCGGACTGCTGTCCCAGGAGGTCGCCGACTACTCATCCGGCGAGCGCGTGAAGAACCCCGCGGACGACCAGCAGACGGCCGCACTGCAGGATCCGCGCGGAACCCTCATCGAGACCATCGTCACCGAGAGCGAGGACGAGGAACTGCTCGAGGCCTGGGTCGGCGGGGAGAACGTCGGCATCGACACCGTGATCGAGGACATGGAGAAGGCGGTCGTGCGCGGCGAGTTCTACCCGCTGATCCCGATCAACCCGGTCACCGGATTGGGCATGCTCGAGGTGCTCGAGCTGGTCGCCAAGGGCTTCCCGTCACCGCTGGAGCACAAAGACGTCGAGGCGACCACTCCTGAGGGCAAACCCGTGGACGCCCTCACCTGCGACCCGGACGGCCCACTCCTCGCCGAGGTCATCAAGACCACCTCTGAACCGTACGTCGGCAAGCTCTCCCTGGTCCGCGTGTTCAGTGGCACGCTGCGGCCTGAACTGCCCGTACACGTCTCGGGGCACTTCGCTGCCGGCAGCACACACGAGGACCACGACGTGGACGAGCGTGTGGGTGCGCTGTCTTCGCCCTTGGGCAAGACCCAGCGGTCGGTACCGACCTGCGGTGCCGGCGACATCTGCGCGGTGGCAAAACTCAGCCGCGCCGAGACCGGGGACACCCTCTCCGACGTCGACTCCCCGATGCTTCTGGAGCCGTGGCACGTGCCTCAGCCACTGCTGCCGATCGCGATCGAGGCCAAGACCAAGTCCGACGAGGACAAGCTCGCCAAAGCCCTGTCCAGGCTGCTGGCAGAGGATCCCAGCCTCGTGCTGGAGACGAAGGAGGACACCAACCAGCAGGTCCTGTGGTGCCTCGGTGAGGCGCACCTGGACGTGGTACTCGACCGCCTGTCGAACACGTACGGGGTCCAGGTCGACACGGTCCCGCTCAAGGTGTCTTTGCGTGAGACGTTCGGCGCGAAGGCCGAGGGCCACGGCCGCAACGTGAAACAGAGCGGTGGCCATGGGCAGTACGGCGTGTGCGACATCGAGATCGAACCGCTGCCGCAAGGCGCGGGTTTCGAATTCGTCGACAAGGTCGTCGGCGGGGCGGTGCCGCGCCAGTACATCCCGTCGGTCGAGAAGGGGGTGCGCGCACAGATGGCCAAGGGTGTCGCCGCGGGCTACCCGGTCACCGATATCCGCGTGACCCTGATCGGCGGAAAGGCACACAGCGTCGACTCCTCCGACATGGCCTTCCAGACCGCCGGTTCACTGGCGCTGAAGGACGCCGCCGCCAAGGCCCGCGTCGACCTGCTGGAGCCGGTCGCGGAGATCACCGTCACGGTTCCCGACGACTACGTGGGCGCTGTCATGACCGACCTGTCGATCCGTCGCGGACGGCTGACCGGCACCGACTCCGCAGGCGCCGGTTTCTCGATCGTCACCGCCGAGGTGCCGGAGATCGAACTCACTCGATACGTCGTCGACCTGCGGTCGATGTCGCACGGCACCGGCCACTTCAGCCGCAGGCCGCTGGGGTACCAGGCAATGCCCCACGCACAAGCGGAGAAGGTCAAGGCGGAAGCGAGCGCCTAGGTCGAGCAGGGTGGGCCGCCTCTGAGAGTTCAGACCCATGATCACGACCGGTACACCCGGGGAACCCGGTTCGGGCACCCAGCAGCAGGCGATCATCAACGCCGTGGCCCGGCGGCAGTACGGACGGTGGGCGGCGCAGTACCGGGCCGCGAACCTGTGGGCGGCAGTGCAGCGGGACACGACCCAGCCACCGGTCGCGACAACGCAGGTCGCAACCACCTCGCAGCGACTCGCTGCATTACGGGATCTGTGGGCCGCCGGGGTGATCACCGACGAGGAACTCGCCCGTTTCAAAGCGGCTGTTCTGAACGGCTGACAGTTCGGGACGAACCGTCACCGCGCGTGCTTGGCCGCGTACAAGCGGCGGTCGGCCTCCGCAAGCACATCGTCGAACGTCTGGTCCTGCTGCCACCCGGCCACGCCGAAACTGCAGCGTACTCGCGGAATGGACTCGGCCACCCGCAACAGGGCGGCCTCCGCCTCGATGGGCTCCACGCCCCGCAGCAGGATCACGAACTCGTCGCCACCGAAGCGGGCGATGACGTCGCCACCCCGCAACCCGGCCTTGAGCCCGTCGGCGACCTCCTTGAGAACCTCGTCACCGGCGAGATGCCCGTGTTCGTCGTTGTACTGCTTGAACGCGTCGATGTCGATCAGCGCCACCGATGCGATGTGCCCTCGCGCAAGGTCTGCCCGAACGTAGTCGCTCATGACGAGCAGCCCGCGCCGGTTGAGCACTCCGGTGAGTCCATCGGTCACGGCCTGCTCCTTGAGCTGGGTGACCAGGATGCCCACGACCCCCGTGACGGCAAGGTTGAACATCGCGATGATGATGAAGTAGACCGGGTTCAGCAGAGGGTTGACCGCCAGCGCCACGCCATATCCGGTCAGCAGCACGCCCACCAGGCCGAAGAAGCGAACCAGCGGCAGGAAGTACGCGGCACACACCACGAACAGCGTCATCGCGAGCCCCACGAGCACCTGCGCCTGGGGGCTCATGGCGACGGTCACCGATCCGACCAGCACGATGCCGGCCAGGATCAGTCCGACATCGATCCCCCACCCGCGGGGAATCCGTGGGCCCACGAACCAGACAGCGACCGCCAGGATCAGGAAGAAGACAGTCGCAGTGATCTCGTACACGTACGCGAGGCGGTCGGCGGGCAGAAGACTGAACACCGCGCCGCAGGCACTACTGACGAGCAGGAGCACGGTGAGCATCACGTAGGGGAACCCCGGATACCGGCCATCGGCCAGCCGCGGCCACTGCGACCGTTCGGCGGCACGTTGAACAACACCCCCAGACCCCATACATCCAGGCTACGCCCGCACCTCCCCACGCCGGAACACCGCGCTGATCACGACTTGATCACCGCTTCGTGTGACCTCCGAAAGGGCTTCGGAGGCGTAGAATCGGAATGAGTACGAGGCCCGAGACGCGTCGGCCGAGCGGCCCGTACGCCGGACCGCCCGACCGCGTGCCGCACCGCGATGTGTGGCGATGTGGCACCGCCTCCGGGGGGAAGGTGGGGCATCATGTCCGATCCGAACATGCATTGGGACGGGCAGCAATGGCTGCGATGGGACGGGCAGGAGTGGGTACCCGACCAGTCGCCGCCACCGGTCCAGCACAAGAGCCACGCGGGTGTGATCATCGGCGCGATCGCCGCCGTCGTCGTCATGGCGCTGCTGCTGACCGCCGGCGGGTTCTGGTTGATCCGCTCGCGACTCGACGAGAACCCGACAGGGGATACCACGAGTTCGATCACCACCGTTCCGATAAACGGCACACAGGATTCATTCACGGACCCGGTGGGCACGGACGAAGAGATCACACCGAAGACGCCCAAGCAGTCTGTGACCGTGCCGGGAGGCGAACGAGGCCTCTACGGCGGCACGCGGGACATCGGCAGCTGCAACCGCAAACAGTTGGTCTCATTCCTCATGGCCAACCCCGAGAAAGGGCGGGCCTGGGCAGGCGTCCTTGGGATCCAGTACGAGCAGATCCCGACGTACGTGATGAAGCTGACGCCGCTGGTGCTGCGCAGCGACACCCTGGTCATGAACCATGGCTACGCGAACGGACAGGCGACGTCATTCCTCTCGGTGCTGCAGGCCGGCACCGCCGTGCTGGTCGGACGCCGTGGCCTGCCGGTCGTCCGCTGCTACTGCGGCAATCCGCTGACCCAACCCCCGACGCAGGTTCCACAGGCGACCTACACCGGACCCACGTGGACGTGGTGGAACCCCCAGTCGATCACGGTCATCACCCAGAACACCACGTTCATCGACATCTTCGTGGTGGTCGACATCCGCACTGGCGACAAGTTCACGCGACCTGCGGGAACCGCCGGAGGGGCGGACGGGACACCAGGTGGCACCAGCCCCGGTGGCACGACTCCGGGTGACAGCACCACCAGTGGCACCAGCCGGCAGGTCGAGGATGTGACCGGATTCCTCAATGCCGTGTCGGCCGGAGACTACGGAGCCGCGGACTCCTACTGCACAGACGGCTTCATCGGCCGGTTCGGCGGGGCCGCGAATCTGGCGCCAGGATGGGGTGCCTTGGTTGACTACCGGATCACCGGTGCGTACGAAGGCGACACGTTCGTCGCGGTGTACGTGGAGGAGTACTGGGAGGGCGGATTCCGGCAGAGCACCTACTACGTCACCAAAGGTGGCGGCACGTACATCGAGGACGCGGACTTCGCGGACAGCGACCAGCCGTACACAGAGGAGCCCTACACCGAAGAGCCCTACACGGAGGAACCGTACACAGAGGAGCCCTACACCGAAGAGCCGTACACCGACGGGCCCAACGGCGACTACCCCTCGGACTACCCGACGCAGTACCCGGATGAAGGCGGACTGTACGACGACTCCGTCGGCTGACGCTCAGAGCAGGACGGTGCCTTCCACGCGGCTGACCGTGGCGCCGGCGACCCAGACCTCGTCGTCTGCGTAGGACAGCCGGATCCTGCCGTCGCGGCCGATCGCCGTGCCCTGCCGCGCGGTGTAGGGGTAGCGCAGGCGCCCGGTGCTGGTGAGCCACGGCGCCAGTGAGGCGTTGAGGCTACCCGTGACGGGATCCTCCACGGTCGCGCCGGCGACGTCGAAGAACGCCCGCACCTCGAGGTCGGCGGGATCTCCGCCCGGATGCAGAGCCACCGCCCCGATGTCGTAGCCACGCAGCGGTCCGGGACGCAGCGCCATCAACTCCGCCACGCTGTCCAGCAGGACCGCGACCCATCCGGGACCGTTGTCGACCCACTGCGCGTCGGCCACCTCCGCCACCCCGAGGATGTCGCAGATCGCGGCGAGGTCCTCGGCGGCAACCGGTCCGCTGCGCACGAGCGGCGGGGCTGCGAACGCCCAGCCGTCGTCGGTGCGTCGCGTGCGGATCAGCCCAGCGTCACACTCCTGGATGACGTCGGTCACGTCCGAGCCCGCGGTCCACGCGTGCACCGTCCCCAGCGTCGGGTGACCGGCGAACGGCAGCTCCTCACCCGGCGTGAAGATGCGGACACGGTAGTCGGCCAGCGCATCCGTCGGCGGGAGGACGAAGGTCGTCTCCGAGAGATTCGTCCACCGCGCGAAGGCCTGCATCTGCTCATCGGTGAGTCCTTCGCCGTCGAGAACCACGGCCACGGGATTCCCGAGCAGGGCATCGGAGAAGACATCGACCTGCTGGAATGTTCGCTGCATCCCCCCACTGTGCCACCGAGTGCAAGAATCACGAAGTGCGCTTCCTGTCTGTGAATCCGCCCGACGCCGACTCCGGACTCATCGGCTTCGTCCTGCGGACCATTGACCAGCTCGGCGAGATCGGAGTGGGTGCGCTGATCCTGCTGGAGTCGCTGGTGCCACCGATCCCGAGCGAGGTGGTTCTCCCCGCGGCCGGGGCGCTGGTCTACTTCGGCGATCTGTCAGGACCGCTGACCATGTTCTGGGCCACCGTCGGATCGGTCATCGGCGCGCTCATCCTCTACGGCGCGGGCCGAGCGTTCGGTGAGGAGCGCACACGTAAGGTGATGCTCGCCGTGCCCCTGATCGATGCTGATGACGTCGACCGTGCCGACGAATGGTTCAGCAGGCACGGCGACAAGGCGGTCATCATCGGACGGCTCATCCCCGGGGTGCGCAGCCTTGTGTCGCTGCCGGCCGGTGCTGCGGCAATGCCCGTGGGGCGGTTCGTGCTGCTGACCACTCTCGGATCGGCGATCTGGAACGTCCTGCTGGTGGGCTCCGGCTGGCTGTTGGGCACGCAGTACCACCTGATCGAGGCTCACATCGACACCGCGAACAACATCATCTACGCACTCATCGGCGCCTCGATCGCCGTGTTCATCATGCGGCGGCTGCACCGCAGGTCCAAGGACGGCTAGGCCCGCGGAGCCGCCTGCCCGACCACCAGCCCGAGCAGGCAGGCGTCAGGGGCGCTGACGGTGAGGCTGTCGGGCACGGCGGTTTCCGGGAAGAAGACCCGGCGGTCACCGGCCGGCAAGTCCAAGGCCAAGGTCCAGGTCCTGTCGCCGATCTGCACGCGTGCACGCGTGTCCCGGGTCGCCACGTAGTGCATCCGGTACGTGGGCCGGTTGGGCTCCCGGCCCTCCGGCATTGCCAACTCGACCGACGTATCGA
Organism: Actinomycetota bacterium; assembly: GCA_020636995.1. Classification (GTDB taxonomy): domain Bacteria; phylum Actinomycetota; class Actinomycetes; order S36-B12; family UBA10799; genus JADKAV01. The sequence goes on from JACJWU010000004.1 coordinate 159,279, forward strand.
GCGGCAGGCATCCACCGGGGTGATCGAAGACCAGACCCTCGACGCCCGCCGGCACCCGCCGCCCCCGGGAATCGAGCATGTACGGATCCACACTCGCGTCGACCCACTCCCCGTCCACCCCGGCCAGCGCCAGCGTGTGGGCCGCGGAGTCGAATGGCGGGCTGTAGACGAAGACCCCGAACGCAGCACGCGGGGCATCCGTGTTCAAGGTCGGCTGCTGCAGCGATTGACGTGCCGCTTCCAGATAGGCCCGGCCTGGCGCCGAGGGCACGGCCTGCGCATACGTGCTGGCCGCGGCAAGTGCGCTGACCAGCAGCAACGACCCCGCGGCCACGAAGAGGGGCGCTGAGACGCCTGCCCGGTCGCCGTCGATCGGCAGCCTGCTCGGCAGGAACGCGACTGCCAGGGTCACGGCGAGAACGGTGAGGCCCTCCACGTAGTAGTACGGGTTGAGCAGGGCCGAACTCCCGAACACGGCGAGCCGGGCCGCGGACAGCACGACCACCGTCAGCAGCAGCAGACCGACCATCGGGATCCACGCGCGCCAGCCCGCGCGGCGGCCGCGGTGGACCACCAACGCCGCGACTGCAAACATGACCACCGCGATCGGCACAGAGGCGTTCATCGTCGGGGCCATCGCCGGCGTCCAGGACCAGGGTCCGGCCAGCAGCAGGGCCGGACCCACCTTGCCCACCGCCAGCAGCGACCCCTCGACGATCAGATCCGCACCGGCCCGCTGCCCGGGAAGGGTTTCGGCGTAGCTCGAGACCGTGAAGTAGACGGCGGCGTACACCGCCACCAGCGCCCCGGCAGCGAGCCAGAACGAACGTGCACTGCGCCACGCGCGTGTCACCGAGACGACCGGACCACCCCGTTCGAACCAGGCTGCCGCCACCAGGAACAGCAGCGGCACGATCAGCAGGGTGGTCTCAACGGCCAACAGGCCCAGAACCAGGCACAACAGCACCCAGTACCCCCAGCGCCCTGCGCGCAGCCGCCCGCGCAGGAAGGCGTACAGCGCCGCCGCCGTACACGCCCACAGGGGCGCTTGATAGACCAGCGGCGATGGCCACATGACGGCCGCGAGTCCAGCAGGTCCCCAGGCGGCCACCGCGAAACCTGCCACCGCACGGTCGTCCGGCCCGACCAACAACCGGATGCTGGCCCACGTGAAGAACAGGGCGACCGCAACCAGAGCGATCCCCACGGCCACCAGCGGCCACCATGGGGCCGGCCCGAACAGCGCCACCGCCGCCCAGAACGTGAACAACCCGAAGGGCATCACGTGACTGCCGTAGGGCAGGAACAGATCCGCCGGCCCGAAATCGGGACTCGTGACGATGGACAACAGGATCCAGTCGTCGCCGCGCAAGTAGGCGACTCGCGCCACGGCCACGTAGATCCCGACCCCCACGAGGGCGACCACGAGGGCGAGCACATCCGCTCGCCGCATCTGGATCACGCTCGCGAGCCTAGCGACGGACTCGTTGGCAGCAGCACTTCCCGGCGCGTAGCGTGGCGGCATGGCCCGCTTCTTCGATGTCCATCCGGTGACTCCACAGCCGCGGCTGATCAACCAGGTCGTTCAGATGGTGCAGCAGGACGCGCTCATCGCCTACCCGACCGACTCGGGCTACGCGCTCGGCTGCCGTTTGGGCAACGTGGCGGGAGTGGAACGCATCCGGCAGATCCGGCACCTCGACGACCGCCACGACTTCACCCTGATGTGCCACGACTTCGCCCAGATGAGCCAGTTCGTGTTCGTGAGCAACAAGGTCTTCCGTCTCATCAAAGCCCACACACCGGGCAGTTACACCTTCATCCTTCCGGCCACACGTGAGGTTCCGCGCCGTTTCATGAACCCGAAGAAGCGCACGGTCGGTGTGCGTATCTCCCCCAATCCGGTGGCGCTGGCACTCGTCGAGACGCTCGGCGAACCGCTGCTGTCGAGCACACTGCTGATGCCCGGGGAGGATCACGCCATGTCCGACGGCTGGGAGGTCAAGGAACGCCTCGATCACGTCGTCGACGCCGTGATCGACGGTGCGGCGGGCACCGAACCGACCACGGTGGTGGACCTCGCCGAGGGTGAGCCGGTGATCCAGCGCATAGGCGCAGGCGATCCGGCACCCTTCCAGGAGGGGTGAGTCATTTTCCAAACTGCCTGACCCGTCGCGGCACTGTTCCCCCATGGATGCCCGCACAACGGCGCTCTACTTTGGGAAATGACTCACGTACCCACAGAGAACCGCCCGGCGAGCGACGATGATCGTCTCCGTTTCCGTGAGAACGTACTGCTCCTCGTTCATCACCTGACTCACGGCGTAGCGCATCAACACCAACCCGAGTCCATGCACGGCGTTCTGCTTGACCCGGTCGCTGACAAACGCGTCCGCCGTGTTGTGGAACTCCCGCCCGTCGATCTCCACGCCGAGGCCAAGGTCTGGCCAGTAGCCGTCCAGTCGCTTGAGCCCGTGTGCCGTCATGACCTCCTGCTGCAGGACGGGCGTCGGTAGCGGTGACTCCTTGATCAGTCGCCAGAACTTGGCTTCTCCTCCCGACTCCGCGCCCGCGGCAGCCTCCTCCGCGAGTAGCAGCATCGGTGTGCGGACGCGGTCCCATCGCGACGCGTCCTCCAGGTTCCGAGGTGTGAGCAGTCCGCGCCGATTGGCCTCCATCGCCGGGAACCGCAGTTCGTCGAGGTCCAGGTCGGCGGCTGCTAGGGCCAACGCGTCTGCGGGAGTCTGCACCGGGAATCCCGCCACCGTGTGAATCTCTTGAGCCCCTCGACAGTGGACCCGGACACTTGAGTAGCCGACCACTCCCGCCCTCGGCACACTGACGTGCGTGATCGGACTCTCCTCGTAGAGACCCCACGCGTGCAGAGCCGACACATGAGTGAGCGCCGCATCTGGCCCCATCTGCAGAAGCGCCGCCCTGTATCGACCCCACACGTCGAACGTGGAGCCTGGAAGGGCGAGGACCTTCGGATGTACGCAGATGAGTTCACCGCGCTTGATGGCCCGCCAAATCCCGCGCCGATCCACCCCGGCCGCGCGCAACTGTTCGCGGGTCACGAGACCACTGCCCACCTCGAGAAGGTGGAGGAGCTCGGCGCGCATCCACACAGCCTCCTTCGCCGTGGGTCCGCCCCACCACCACCGGCGCTGCATCTGTGGACGATGCGCCGCTGTGATCCACATCACGCAACCCGCTGCCACCGACCCGTCGGACAGCAGTTACCGTCGTAAGAACGTTGTTTCGACAACCGAATCCGCGGGTAGGCCTGTGGACGAGACAACCCGCCGAAGCGCACGAGCGCGCCGGGGACCCAGGTAACTGGGGCGAATCCGACGAGAGTCGGTAGAGGACCTTCTCACCCTCGAGCCCGTCAGCTAACCCGGTAGGCGGCAGAGAAGGAGTTGAGTCACGCATGGCGTTCACGCCTGCTCGTATTGCCATGATCGCCGTCGCCGGTGGCGCTGTTGCCGCGTCCGCACTTCCCGTGCAGGCCGCCCCGACCCCGGCACCCGCCCCCGCGCAGACCACTGTCAGTCCTGCCAAGAAGCGCGCGCAGGCGGCCAAGGACCGCCGCAAGGCCGCGCGTGAGCGCGCCAACCGCGCCCGCGCCTCGCTGGTCCGCGTAGCACTGAACCAGAAGGGCGACCGCTATGTCGGCGGCGCCTCCGGACCCAACGCCTTCGACTGCTCCGGCTTCACCATGTGGGTGTACAAGACCGCGACCGGCAAGAGCCTGCCGCACTACTCCGGCGCCCAGATGAACAAGGCCCGCCGCGTGGGCCGCAAGCACCTCAAGCCCGGCGACCTGCTGTTCTACGGCCGCGGCGGCTCGCAGCACGTGTCGATGTACATCGGCAAGGGCAAGATGATCCACGCCACGAACCCGCGCAGCGGCGTGCGCGTCGACAGCATCAACATGGGCTACTACCGGGCCCGGTTCGCCGGCGCCGGCCGGATCATCGAGGGCTGAGATCCCGTAGCCGGGGTCCCACCGCGACGACCACGTAGATCAGCCACGCGATCATGCCCACGTGCAGGACGTCGTTCGCGGAGAAGTAGAAGCCGTCGCCACCGTCCCAGAGCGTCTCGGTGATACCGGCCGCGTAGTAGGCGAAGTAGGCGACGTTGACGACGACCAGTAACACCGCGGCGATCAGGATCGGGCGCGAGGCTGGTTGCTTGCTGCGTGCTGCGAGCACGATCACAAGGATGATCCCGGGCAGGGCGAAGAGCATCAGGACCTCGAACGACAGCAGCAAGGTGCTGGGCAGCAGCACGCCGACGACCGCGACGATCGAGTAGACCACAGCGTTGGCCAAGGCGTAGATGATCACACCCCGGCGGGCCTGGGTGCAGGCGTATGCGACCGCCACGAGCATGGCGCTGACGCTCCAGGCCTGCGTGATGCTGTAGCCCACCTCAAGGGCGTTGGTGTACGTGCAGAACTGCTTGCCCGCGCACTTCAACTCGTAGCTGAACGCCTGGTAGCTCACGCCGGCCTGCGCCGCACCGAGGCCGCCGAGGATCAGCGCAGTGCCCAACCACCCCCGGGACACCTGACCCCGCCGGGTCACCAGGAAGCCCACCCCGACTGCGATCCACAACAGCGCCAGGGAGAACACGAGAAAGGTCCCGAGGGGCTCGTTGAGGACCACGTCACCCACATCGACGCATGGCCGCTGCTCGCACCACTGCTCGGGTGTGATGGGCGGGTCGTACTCGATGTCGTTCAGGGCACAGCCGCTCAGGACCAGCAGTATCGGGATCCACACAAGGCGACGCATGCCCTTCATCGTGCCGCATTCCGATGGGTGTTGACGTACGTGCTTTCGCGATATATCGTGAGTGCAACGCGTACGAACGAAGGAGATTCACATGAGTTACGCACACCCGATGCCCGGATGGGCAATGATGACCGCCGGCCGACCCGCCAAACGCCGTGGCCGGCACCACCACAACGGACCGTGGGGACAGGGCGGGCCCTGGGGTCCGCCGCCGCGAGCGCGCCGTGACCGCGGTGACGTCCGCCTCGCGATCCTGCTGCTGCTCGACGAGCAGCCGCGACACGGCTACGAGATCATCACCGAACTCGCCGACCGCAGCGAAGGTCGCTGGCGGCCCTCCCCCGGGTCCATCTACCCGGTGCTGAAGCGGCTCACCAAGGAAGGCCTCGTGCAGCCGTCGCAGGAGGAGGGCAAGCGCACCTTCTCGCTGACCCCGGCCGGCAAGACCCTGGTGGAGCAGCAACGCGAGGAGTGGGGCGAGCCCTGGGCCCGCGGCGATGAGACGCCCGACGAGGCCATGAAGTTGTGGGCAGAGGGCCGCCAGCTCGGCGCCGCCGTCTGGCAGGTCAGCCAACTCGACGATCCGGCCCAGATCGACGCCGCGGTCGAGGTGCTCGCCGAGGCGCGCAAGAAGATCTACAAGATGCTCGCCGAGTAACGACTAGTCCAGCGGCCCCGGGGTGTACGACACCTCGCGTGCCAGCATGGACGCGGCCACCCGGGCCGGCGTCACTGCATTCAGAGAACGCCACACCTTCACCGCGACCGGGTTCGTCAGCGACCCCGTGCGCCCCATCAGGCGCGACATCCTGACGACCCGGGCGGTGCGGGCGTGGCGTTCGAATTCGTACTGGGCGAACGCGGGCCCGTACGCCCCTGTTTGCGCCCAGGCCCGCCCGAGCACCACGGCATCCTCGATCGCCATACAGCCGCCTAGCCCCAGGTTGGGAGTGGTCGGATGGGCTGCATCGCCCAACAGGCTCACCCGCCCCACGGTCCAGGTCGCCAATGGGTCCCGGTCGTACAGGTCGTTGTGCAGAATGGCCTCTGCCGGGGTTGCCGTTACCGCCTCCGGCAGACCGCCCACCCAACCTTCCACCCCACCCAGCACGGTCTGTTTGCGGGTGTGCGGATCCTGCATCTGGCCGGCCGGCACCCGACGCGCGGCCCACCAGTACACATGCTCGGCGTCGAGCGGGTGAACCGCACCTCGCCAACCGATGCCCTGCGTCTCGCGCATCATCCCCAGGTCCTCGACCGCGACGGCAGCGATCCCCCGGTAGGCGGTCTCCCCGCTGTATCGCGGATCGTGCGCACCGACCAGTGCAGTGCGGACCACGGAGCGAAGGCCATCCGCTCCGACCACGGTGTCCGCCCGCTCGGTGCTGCCATCAGCGAACGACAGATCCACGCCGTCGGGATCGTGCGCCAGGCCGACCAGTTGCTTTCCGGTGACGACAGCCCCATCGGGCAACTGCTCGTACAGCGCTCTATGCAGATCCGCCCGGCGCACGACGTATCCCTGCCCGCCCGTGATCCCGGAGACATCGAAGCCGGTGATCGTCCGGCCGTCCGGCGTGGCGGTCTCCGCCCAGCGGAACGGGCACACCGGCAGATCCCAGAACCATTGCGCGACCCCGAGCGTTCGCAGGCCCTGTAGCGCGCCCGGCCACAGGCCGATCCCAGCACCCACCGGCTCGAGGGTCGGCGCCTGCTCGTATACCCGCGCCGGCACCCCCACCCTGTGCAACGCAAGCGCCAGGGACAAGCCACCGATGCCGCCGCCGATGATGTGCATGACCTGACTGTCTCACGGCCAAGATCATCGCCGCGCGGACCCACACCCCAGCCACCTCGAGCACCGCGAGGCCCAACGCATCGCCCTCGAAGAACGCCCTGCCTTCTTCGAGCGAACTCACCGCGAGCGGATGCCCTCGCGGGCGGTCTGCACCGCCATCCACACCGCGGCCAGCAACAATGCGATGCCGAAGCCCATCCGCAGATTCCCGGTGAACAGCGACCACGCCGCCCACAGCCCCAACCAGATGAGTCCCGCGATGAGCAGCGCCATCATCAGGCTCGCGAGCCGGCGACGCAGGATGGCCTCGATCACGAGCATGGCGAATGCGATCCAGATGATCGGCCAGAGCAGCCCCGTGGTGTCGAACAGCAGCAGGATGCCCAGCGCGGCGAGCAGGATAGATGCGGACGCCGCCGACCACACACGCAGCAAGCGGCCGCGGACATTGTCGTCCTGGGTCATGGGTTCCGCTCGATGCCGAAGATGTGAATGGACCGGCTCCACCGGCAGTGGCCGGGGATCCAGGCCCAGCGCGACACCCTCGAGTTGCTGACGCACGACCATCTGCCTGCGACGGATCTCCTCGACCTCCTCCGCGAGTTCCTCCGCCCGCGGGGTCGGGTCCTGCGGCGAGATGCCCTGGGCACGCTCGGCGGCACGGGCAGCGCGCAAGGCCTCCCGGGCTTCGGCGAGTTCGAGGTCGGTGTCGGCGAGCTTCTGCGTGAGGTATTTGCGAGCGGCCTCGAGGTCCCCGCGCGCCCACGCATCGGTCGGGGCTTCCTTGTCCAGCCCGGCCCAGGCGACCGGCTGTCCCCACGACTGGCGCACGGTGCCCTTGCGCTCGTAGCGCACACCCGCGGGCGCCCGCTCCCCTCCGAAGACGTCGTGGGTGTCCAAACCCCAGAGTCCGCGGTAGTCCCGCACCCAGGGCGTGTCGTCACTGACCACCACCGGATGCCAGGGCTTGTCCTGCCCAGGCCCTACCGATACTCCGTCGCCACGCTTGTAGTCGATGTAGGGAATACCGATGGCGCCGGAGTCGTCGTCCTCGTGCCACGGCAGGATGCGCAGGAATGCCCGCCGCACCGTGTCCAGCCACTCGGGCAGTGGCACGCCGGCGGTGATCAGGTACTCACCTTTCAGGTACGCCCCGGAGTGCGAACCCGCGCCTGCGTAGACAACTGGATGAGTTCCGTCCACGAACTCGATGTCCGGGTCGTCCCACCGTCGGCGCAGGTCGTCGCCGACCTCATCGTGCGAGGAGAAGGCCACCCAGACGGGTTTCTGCTCCTCATCGTCAGTGAGGAAGATGGTCACCTGCTCCCAGTCCGACTCGTGATCGTTGACACCGCCGAAGTTCGACCGCCAGTCGTTCATCGCGTAGAAGTACCAGTACTGCAGGACCACGTATCCGCCGTCCCGGGAGACATGACCGTAGTAGTAGCAGTCATCTTTGGTCGGCGTGCTCATGTAGGTCTCGTGCACGGCGGCGGCGTATCCACCGGGCACCCGCCCACGCAGCAGGAGGGTGAAGCGCATGATCGCATCCACGAACCGGGACAGCAAACCGACCGCTGCGAACCGGCTCGAGGCCTTGAACTTGACCCGGTCCGGCCGCTTGCGCCAGGCCTTGTACTGCTTGCGGTTGAGTGGGCCGTCGACCTGCTGCAGGTAGATGATGTCCCCGACATGCACCCGACCGAGTTCGGCCAGCCGGTCCAGCGTCAGGGTGCCGCGCGCGGCCAGTTCTTCGGGCTCATCGTCTGTGCGGCGGTACAGCGCACTGACCTCGACGAAGTCCTCCACCGAACACGGGTAGAACAACTCGCCGCGGTTGTACCGGATCACCGGTTCATATGCGCGCAGCAACTCTTCATCAGGCATCGACGGGGCCTTTCGTTGACCTGCGGGGAGCCTACCCTGACCGGAATGCGCTGTCTCTGGGCCGAGTTATCCACAAGCGACGTGCGGAAAACCGGACATTTCCCTGAGCCGACTGTGAGCATTCCCACAATCGGCCTGCTTCCGGCATGACTTGCGAAAAATCGTGCTTACTGTGGCTCACGACAACCTGCTGTGAACCGCATTGGAGTCTCTTACGCAACACAGACCACGGAGGATCGTCCGGTCCGCCCCACGGCGTTGACCGGATCCGCGTGAGTTGGAGGCAACCTCCCCATCGTTGATGGCGCCCCCGTGCGAACCACACACCTCCCGAAATCCATCGGGCCCGCCAGCCCGTTCGTGCAAGAGCCATCAATGGAGTAGATTCGTGAAGTTCCGCCACAAGGTGTTGAGTGCCGCCGTCGTCGTGCCGATCGTGATGGCCGGACCGGCCATGGCCGAGGAGCCGATCCCCACCGACCCGCCGGTCACCCCGATCGACCCGGTCGACCCGGCCCCCACCGAGCCCCCCGCCGAGCCGGTGCCGGCAGAAACCCCTGCAGCACAGATCGTGCCTGCCGAGGCCACCACCCCCCTGGCGACGGACCCGTTGCCGACCGAGCCCCCGGCCCCCAAGCGGATCGCCAAGCGCACCTCGCGCGCGGGCGTGAGCATGCGGACACGGGGTGTCCGGTACAGCCCCACCACCGCGGTCTTCCGCCTGATGAACTGGGCGCGGCAGGGTCGGGCCGGCTACCACAACGGGTGCCTGCGCCTGGCCGACGACGCCTATGGGATTCGTTCCGGGCGCACGTCGACCGCATTGCGTCAGTGGTACCGGGCCCGCCGCGCGGGATTCGGCCACAACAATCGCATGGCTCCTATCGGCGCCCAACTCTTCTGGCGCACCAGCAACCCGGCCGGTCACGTGGCCACCTACGTCGGGCGGGGACTGGTCGTGACCAACATGCCCGGTGGCCGCGTGAAGATGGTGCCTTGGCGCACGCTGGACCGCTGGGGACCGTACCTGGGCTGGGCCGAGCCGTACTACGGTCGCTGAGCCGACCCTGAGCTCTACCAACGTTTGGGCGTCTTGCACTCGCGGGGCGCAGGCTCCGGATCGATGCGCTGCCGTTCGGCGATCTCGCGCTTGGTCGCCGCGGCGGAGGGGGCCCAGACCTTGACGAGGAACGGGATCCCTGCGAACACGGCTGCGAACACGGTGATGACCACGCCCACGAGCACTCCCCAGAAGGACGTGATCGCGAAGATCTCGACGCCCAAGAACATCACCACCGCCGTGTAGAGCACCCGTCCGAGGATGCCGTGGGACACGGCGTCAGGTCGGCGGTCGGCGAACCACTGGGAAACCCCCATGCGAAAACAATCGGCATGAAAGTGGTCCCGGTTGAACGCCGCTATCCGTAGCGCGCCTCGAGGTCCGCAAGCAGCACCGACAACTCTGCGGCGAGTCGCTCGCGCTGCCGCGGTTTCAGTCCGGACAGCAGTTCCTGCTCCACGGCGAGGTGGCGCGGGATGAGGTCGTCGACAAGCTCCTGGCCTGCCTGCGTCAGTGACACCCACCGCACCCGAGCATCGGCGGCATCGACCTCCCGAGCCACGAGTCCGCGGGTTTGCAGACGATCCACTCGGACCGTGACCGTTCCCGCTGTGAGCCCGAGGTCGTCCGCCAACTGCGTATGCGTGGTCCGGCCACGCCTGGACAGAGTCACCAGGACCGGAAAGTCGGCAGCCGTGATGCCGCCTGCGGCGAAAACTCTCGCCTGTTCGGCTTCGACGATCGCCCGGATCCGGGCCATCCGTGCCAACACCCCGATCGGACCCACATCGAGGTCCGGCCGGATGTCCGCCCATTCGGCCATCACCCTGGCGATCGAGTCGTCATGCACATCAGTCACCGTATGCTAGGAATTACTTTGAGTCCAAAGTAGTCGGAGCATGACATGACCATCACAGTCGTTGGCACCGGACACATCGGCAGTACCCTGGCGGGGATCTGGAGGCGGGCGGGGATTCCGGTCACCATGGCCAGCCGTTCACCACAGTCAGATGTCGACGGGATACCAGTGCTCCGGCTCGACGAGGCCCTCTCCTCGGCGGAGCTCGTGGTGACAGCGATTCCGGGCTCGGCGATGGGCGATTTCCTCGCCGACCACGCCACAACGCTGGCCGAAGTTCCCCTCATCGATGCCAGCAACAACGTCGGAGCGACGGTGCTGCATCACGCCGTGCAGGCGGGAAGCATCCCCTACTACCGGGCCTTCAACACCCTTGGCGTGGAGAACTTCCGGGAGCCGCGGTTCGACGGCACACCCGCAGACCTGTTCTACAGCGGCCCGCCGAGCCACCAGCAGAGCGTCGAGGCGCTGATCGAAGCCGTGGGGCTGCGACCCGTGTGGGTAGGAGATGGACCCGACGCCGCGGACGTGCTGGACGGACTGACCCGGCTGTGGTTCACGCTTGCTCTGCAGCAAGGCCGCGGGCGGCACCTGGCCTTCCGGATGCTGCCGTGAGCCAGACCCGACTCATCCGCGACTCAGCGGCACACAAGGTCACCACCCTCGAACTGTTCTTCGACCTCGTTTTCGTCTACGGGATAAGCCAGGTCACCGCCTACCTGGCGTACGACCATTCCACGCTGGGATTCGCGCGGGGACTGCTGCTGGCCGCATTGCTGTGGTGGGCATGGGTCGCGTACAGCTGGCTGGGCACATCCGTGCGCGTCGACAGGGGATTGGTCCAGACGTCGATGTTCGTGGCGATGGCCGCGATCATGGTGCTGGCCCTGCTGATGCCGGACTTCTTCAGCGAAGGCCGGGGCGCGTCGGTCGCCATGATCGCCGCGTCCGCGTACGTGATCGTGCGGATGATGCAGCTCGCCCTGTTCTACCTCGCGGGAAGAGAGGATCCGGGCATCATCGGCGCGGTGCTCAGGTTCTCCCGCACCGTGGTGATCGCCGCGGTGCTGCTCATCGGTGGCGCCTACCTGGGAGGCACATGGCAGTTGGCGCTGGTCGCCGTAGCGGTCACGATCGACGTCATCGGCCCGTTCTTCGCCCGTGGGGAGGGGTGGCGGCTGGCACCGGGACACTTCGCCGAACGCCACGGGCTGATCGTGATCATCGCGCTCGGGGAGAGCATCGTGGCCATCGGAGTGGGTGCGGCCGGGTTGCCGATCGGGGCGGCGTTGTTGATCACGGCCGTGCTCGGTGTGGCACTGGCCTGTGTGATCTGGGTGGCGTACTTCGATGGCGCCTCGGCGTCGCTAGAAGGGGCCCTCGAACAGCGCACCGGGGCCGATCAAGTGAGGACCGCACGGGACGTCTACTCGGTGATGCATTTCCTGCTGGTGGCCGGGCTGATCCTGATCGCTCTGGCCATGAAGTCGGCGCTGAAGTCCGCCGACTACGGCTGGCAGGAACCCCTGCCCGGATACGCGGCCTTCGCTGTGGGGCTCGGCCTGTTCCAGTTCCTCGGCGGCTTGTGGCTCATGCGCCGGCGCGCTGGGGTGGGCACCGCGACCGCCGAGCCGGTCGTGGCGCTCGCCGCGCTGCTGCTGATCGGTATCGGCACTGTTGTCCCGGCGGGCCTCACAATCACCATGGCGGCCCTGCTCGCGCTCACATGGCGAGCGGTGCGGGCACCGACCTGAGGCTCATTCGCTCACCAGTCGCCGCACCTCACCAGCGGCATGTGGGATCGCCGCCTGCACCGCTGCGGTGAGACCGGCGCCCATCCCGGTGCGTCCGACCTCGACCCCGACGAGGAAGAGATCACGCGGCAGCCGACCCAGGACGCGTGCCAGCTCCAGAGCCTGGCCGACGCCGAGACTGTGGGTACTGCTGGGGCCGAAATCGGGCGCAGGCAGGCCGTCGAAGACCGCGACCTCCCCCGGCATCGCACCGCTGAGCATGCCGTCCACGATCACCACGCAGGGATGATCCCCGATCAGGTCGACCAACTGGATCGGCTCGGCGCTCTCGACCACGTCGACGCCTGCCAACCCCATTCCGTTCACGGCTTTGGCCACCTCGATGCCCACAGCATCGTCGCCGCGGGTCGGGGCACCGATCCCGACCACCAGCGAGGTCACCGCCGTTCCACCCGCAGATCGAGGAAGTGTGTGGCACACGAGATGCACGGGTCGTAGTTCCGGATCGCTGTCTCGCACTGGTAGGACAGCTGCTCGTCCGGCATCTCCAAGCGTTCCTGAACGAACGCACGGAGGTCACCTTCGACGGCCAACTGGTTCTGCGACGTCGGTGGGACGATCGTGGCCTCACCGATGGAACCGTCCTCGGCGATCCGATAACGGTGGTAGAGCAAGCCCCGGGGGGCCTCGGTCGCGCCGTGTCCCACACCGGCCCGCACGGGAACCTCGATCGCCGGGGCCGCGGCGCCCTGCCAGTCGTCGATGACGCGCACGGCCTCCTCGAGCGCATAGGCCAGCTCCACGGCACGCACCAGGATCGACCGGAACGGGTTGCGGCACTTCTGCGACAGACCCGCCGCCGCGGCAACCTGCTTGGCCATGGGCGACAGCGCGTCGTAGTGCAGGCTGTAGCGCGCGAGCGGCCCGACCACGTACGGGTCACCGTCGTAGCGGGCATGCAGTGCATTCGAATGCTCGACATGCTCCTCGACGACATGCTCACCGAACTCGGCCACCGGCATGTCCGATCCGGTACTGGTGGTGAGCCTGCCCGCCTCCAGGGGATAGTCCTGCCCGGCGCCGAGCGCCAGGTACAGATAGGGCTGATCGAAGTCCGGGAACTCGAAACCGGCCAACAGCGGCACGGCGGCGAGCACGTCCTCCAGGGCTGCAGCCAGCCGCGGCCGGATCGCCTGGAGTTCGGCAACGGTCGGCAGGCGGTGGAACCCACCGACCTTCACGTTGACCGGATGCACCGAGCGCCCACCCACCACGCTCATCAGGTCGTTGCCCGCGGCCTTGATCCGCAGCGCCGCCTCCACCACTTCGCGATGCTCGCGCGCCATGTCGATGCCGCTGTCGAAGCCGAGGAAGTCGGGTGCGTGCAGGAAGAAGATGTGCAGGGCGTGGCTTTCGATCCACTCCCCGCAGTACAGCAACCTGCGCATCAGGCGGATCTCGTCGGGTACCTCGATCCCGAATGCGTCCTCGATCGCCAGGCATGCGCTCATCTGGTAGGCCACCGGGCAGATACCGCAGATGCGGGCGGTGATGTCGGGCGCCTCGGAGAAGTCGCGCCCGCGCAGCAGCGCTTCGAAGAAGCGCGGCGGCTCGAAGATGTCCAGGGTCACCGCCTCCACCTGGCCATCACGCACTTGGACGAACATTCCGCCCTCGCCCTCGACGCGGGCAAGGGCGTTCACCGCCAGTGTGCGCCGGGTCATCGTGCCCCTCCCTGCTCGCGCTGCGCCTGCGCCCCGAAAGCCTGGGATCCGACGTTGTAGGTGCTGAACAGCCGCTGGATGTCGCGTGACGTCATCCCGGCCGAGGCCAGTCGGTCTGCCAGCGACGACGTGTTCGCCGAGTCCTGCGGGCCGAAACAGCCGTAGCACCCGCGGTCGAAGGACGGGCACAACGCACCGCATCCCGCCTGCGTGACCGGACCCAGGCACGCCATGCCCTTGGCGACGGCCACGCAGGTCAGTCCACGCCGCTTGCACTCGACGCACACGCTGTATGTCGGGATGCGCGGTTGTCGGCCCTGCACGAACGCGGCAACGACCTCGAGCAGTTGGGCGCGGTCGATGGGACATCCGCGTAACTGGAAGTCCACGGTGATGTGCGCGGAGATCGGTGTGGAACGTTCGAGCGTGCTGATGTACTCGGGGTGCGCATAGACCGCTTCGGTGAAGTCACGCACGTCGGCGGAGTTGCGCAGAGCCTGGATGCCACCACTTGTCGCACATGCGCCGATCGTGATCACGCGTTTGGAGACCGCTCTGACCTCCTGGATCCGGCGAGCATCCTCACCGGTCGTGATCGAACCCTCCACGAGGCTGATGTCGTACGGGCCTTCGATGTAGCCTCGCGTGGCCTCCGGGAAGTAGGCGATCTGCACCGCGTCGGCCACTGCGAGCAACTCCTTCTCGCAGTTGAGCAGGCTCAGTTGACACCCGTCGCACGAGGCGAACTTCCACACCGCCAACGAGGGCGCGGACGTCGACATCACAACTCCCACACATCGAGCAGATCGACCAATTCCGTGTAGGGCAGCACAGGGCCGTCCACGCAGATGAACAGGTCGCGCAACTGGCAGTGTCCGCACAGGCCGACACCGCACTTCATGTTGCGTTCCATGGACAGCCGGACGCGGTCTGGCGCCACACCGCGTCCCAGCAGAGCCTGCGTGCTCAGGGTCATCATGATCTCCGGGCCGCACACCAGAGCCAGCGTCCGGTGCGGATCGAACCCCGCCCGGCTGATCAGTTTCGTGACCGGGCCGACCCTGCCCTGCCAGGTCGGTGGGGCGTAGTCGACCGTCACTTCGACCTCGATGCCGCACTCCTGCGCCCAGCGCTCGAGGTCGGGGCCGAACAGCACCTCCGACGGGGACCGGGCGCCGTACAGCAGCACCACGCGGTCGAAGTCCGTACGCCGGTCGGCGATCTCCCACAACACCGGTCGCAGCGGAGCCAGACCGATGCCGCCAGCGGCGAGCAGCACGTCGCCCCCGATCCCGTCGGCCACATCCCAGCCCCGGCCGTAGGGACCCCGCACACCCACCACCGCTCCGACCCCGGCACCAACGAGCGCGTGGGTGACGTTGCCGACGTCGCGGATCGTGTGGACAAGCGGACCTGGCCAGGTGGGGTCACCGCTGATCGAGATCGGTACCTCCCCCACCCCGAACGCGTGCAGCATCGTGAACTGGCCCGACGCGAACTCCAGCGGGTCACCAGCCATCGGTTCCAGGGACAGCGTCACCGTGTCGTCGGTGTCGAGGTGGTGAGCGACGACCCGGAACGGCCGCGGCAGCATCGGGTCGGCGGCCGGGGCGTGGGGCTCGACGGCGGTCATGTGGGTGCCCCGTACATGTCCAGCATCTGGACCCGCGCGGACTGCAGCCGCTCGTACATGACCTGGGCGACGCGCTGCATCAACGCGTAGCCCAGTCCTGGATCGGCGTCGCATTTGCCGCGCAGGCAGGCACCGTCGAAAGCCACCGCGCTGGTGGCCTCGGCGGCACGGGCGTCGAACGTCCACAGGTAGGGAGGGACCAGCCACGACCAGCCGACGATCTCACCGTCGTGGACGGTGTCCAGGGTGATCGTGCCGCGGGAAGGGTTGTGCAACTCGATGGACACCCGTCCGTGACGGACCAGGAAGAACGTGTTGGCCGGCTGCCCCGCGCGGAACATCACCTCGCCGGGTTCGAACCGCGCGGTCTGGGCACACCCCGCAACGTGGGCGAGGACCTCGGTCGGCAGGCCGTGGTAGAACGGGCTGTCGTTCAACAGTTCCTCGATGGTCCGCATGACTCCTCCTACCCCTTGGCCTCGCGCAGCGCGGTCCCTCGCAGCACGGCGACCTCCGCGGTGATGTCGATCCCGGCCGGACACCACGCGATGCACCGTCCGCAGCCGACGCAGCCCGACATCCCGAACTGGTCCTGCCAGGACGCGAGTTTGTGCGTGGCCCATTGGCGGTACCGCGCCGCGGTCGTCGACCGGACGAAGTTGGTGTGCAGGCGCGAGTACTCCTGCGAGAAGCACGAGTCCCAGACGCGGTGGCGTTCATCGATGTCGCCGGTCAGGTCGCTGACATCCTCGACCGAGGTGCAGAAGCACGTCGGGCACACCATCGTGCAGTTGGTGCATGCCAGGCAGCGATTGGCAACGTCCTCCCAGTGCGGGCTCTGGGCACTGGCGTAGAGCAGGTCCCGCAAGCCGTCGGTCCGCATGGTCCGACCCATCCGCGAGCGCGCTTGGTCGATGACCTCGTCTGCGGCCGCCACGTCGTCATAGTCGGCAGGCTGGGCGGGCACTTCGGCCAGAACCTCCTCACCTGCCGGTGTGCCGGCCTCGGCGAGGAAACGGTGCTCGCCATCGAGGATCTCGGTCAGCGCGATGTCGTACCCACCGGTGGGCTTCGGTCCGGTGTCCATGGAGACGCAGAAGCAGGTCCCGGCCGGCTCGGCACAGGATGCGGCGACCACGAAGGTCCCGTCCCGTCGCGCCTGGTAGCGGGTGTCGACGAACTCACGGCGGTCCAGCACGGCGTCATGCACACCCACGGCCGCGAGATCGCACGAACGCACGCCGAACAGCGCCACGGGCGCCGGGTCGGACTGTGCGTGGCCCACGTCGAACGCACCATCGGGGGTGCGGCGCCCCCGCCAGATCAGCTCATCGGCAGGGAAGAACACCTGCTTCGCGGACTGCATCGGGGCGGCGAACCCGAAGATGGCGTCGTCGCCGCGCTCCCGGAGTCGGTAGTGCCCCGCGTCCTGCTCATCGCCGACACCTCGTGGCAGATCCTCGAGGGTGTGAACTTCGCCGGTGGTGATGACACCATCGCGCACTGTGGGACCCAGGACGGTGTATCCCCGGGAGTGCAGGGCGTCCAACAGGGCGCCCAGACCTGCCAGGTCGAGTACCGAAACCCCTGCCATGTGCACCTCCGACGGCGCTGTTCCCAGGCTACTCCCGGACTGGCCGTGATCACCGGGAGTTGGACAAGAACTCCCGCACTGTGGGCTCGGCCGCCGTCTGCGCCGCGGCCAACGTCGGGTAGCTGTCGATGTGCTCGAGGCCGCCGACACCGTCAGTGTCGAGGTGCAGCACGGCGCAGAAGTCCCACTCCGACTCCCGGCGGGTCAGCACGAATTGCGGACGCCCGCCCGTGATGATCCCCCAGACCTCGACGGCAACCTCGTAGTCCTGCGGATCCAGTTCCAACCATTCGCTCATGTCCCGATGGTCACACCGGGGTACGACATCTATCCGGTGTCCGGGAACAGGTGGGGTGCGACGGTGGTCCAGGTGCCGTTGTCACGCTGGGTCAGGTCCAGGCGTCCGTGATGGACCCGGCGGTGATGGTACCGGCAGATCAACACCATGTTGTCCACGTCAGTGGGACCGCCGTCGGCCCAGGATCGCCGGTGGTGGGCCACACACCGCCAAGCGGGCACTGTGCAGCCCGTATGCACACACCCGGCACCGTCGCGGACCGCCAGCGCCACTCGCTGCGCCGTGCTCGCGAACCGCTGCGCGAACCCCACCGCCAGCGGCTGCCAGTGCACATCATCGACCCGGATCCCCTCAACAAGACTCACCGCAGCGCTGCACCCGTGCACCGCCACGTCCGTGGAAGAGGCCAACAGCCCGTTCGGCCACTCCACACCCTGCCCGGTCACGATCTGCTCCGGCGTCACCGTCACCGTCACATGACCGACCCCGGTCGGGCGATCGCTCTGGTCACACGACCGGTCGGCGATCTCCCCCAACGCGTCGCAGCGCCGCTGGGCCGGCGACCTGGTGTCATCAGGGCCGGTCGCCTCGGCGAACACATCCAGTGCCGCCTTCAACGCAGCCCCGGTGGCCGGATCCAACAACCCGTCCAGATGCCACCACCCGTCGATGGAGTCGGACAGATGCACCCGGCGGCGCTCGCGGTCCACCTCTGCCTCATCGTCGTGATCGGCCGGGGCGTACTGCTGCACCAACCTCTCCACCAAGACCCGAGTCTCCCGGTCGGAGTGTCCGGCCGCGAACCCCGCCACGATCGCCTCCACCGCCGCGAACCGCTCCCCGAGGCGGCGCTGGGCATGCCGGATCACCCGCACGTGCCCCTCTCCGATCCGGCCCTCGGCCAGCGCGACCGCCGTGGCCGGCAGTTCGTCGCACAACGCCCGCGCCGTGTGCACCAGCCACCCCGCCCGACCCGCCGGGATACCGGTGGTCTTCGCCAGCCAATCGGCAGTCGACCGGAAACCCGCGATCTGACCAGCACCCCGGGCATCGAACGCCGCCAGAACCCGCATTTGCACGGCGAACAGCCTGTTCGCCGCCACCGCCAGCTCGCCCAGACCCGACTCCAGATCGGCCAAATCCCACGACGACGGGTCAGCCGACGCCAACACATCCACCTGCTGCACCACCCCGGCCGTAGGACCCATCCGCCACCTCCCACTTAGAACGCTAGTACGAGGGTGCGACAACATCCAGACCCCGCAGAAATCTGTGGACAACCGGATGTCACACCCCTGTCGCACAGTGGAAAGGTTGTCGGAACGCCCGGCGCAGAAGGGGGAAACCATGCACGTCAACGCTGTTCTCGAGATGGACGTCGTCGCGTTGGAACAGGACGACTCAGTCACCGTCATGCTGGACATGACGGCGCCGCACCTCGAGGGGAACAATGAGCGACCCGCGCAGGCCGTGATCGTCGTCCTGGACCGCAGCGGGTCGATGCACGGCCGCCGCCTGGAGGCCGGCAAGCGTGCGCTGATCGCCCTGCTGGACCGCCTGGATGGACGGGACTGGTTCGGACTTGTGGCGTTCGACCACCAGGCACATGTCGTGATTCCCGCCCAGCGCCTCGGCGACATCGGCCGCCAGAGCGCCAAACTCGCGGTCACCCACCTGGGATCGGGCGGTTCCACCGACCTGTCGTCGGGCTACCTGCGCGGACTGCAGGAGGCGGGTCGCGCGCACGCCGACGGCGGGACGACGCTACTGGTCCTGTCCGACGGGCATGCCAACGCCGGCATCGTCGACCCGGTCGCGTTCAAGCAGATGGCCGCCAACGCAGCCAGCAAGCGGATCAGCACGTCGACCATCGGAATCGGCGACGGCTACGACGAGCTGATACTCGCCGAAATGGCCATCGGCGGGAACGGCAACCACACGTTCGCACTGGAGGCCGACCAAGCAGCGGCCGCTGTGGCTGGTGAGGTCGACGGCCTGCTGACCAAATCTGTGCAGGCCGGCAGCGTCCTCATCAAGCCGTCAACGGACGTCACGACGATCCAGGTGGTCAACGACATGCCGAACCAGGCCGTGGCCGAGGGGATCCTGCTCGAACTCGGCGACTTCTACTCCGGCGAGGAACGCAAACTGCTGGTGACGTTCGGGGTGCCGGCCATGGCGGCGCTCGGTCTGGCGCAGATCGCGGAACTCGTGCTGACCTACGTGAGCACGCCCGACCTCGTGACGCACACCGTGACCCTGCCCATCTCGGTGAACGTCGTACCGCAGGACATCGCCAAGGGCCGCGTGCCGAATCCCGAGGTCGTCGAGGAGCGAGTGCTGCTCGAGACCCAGGTCGGCAAGCGCCACAGCGAGGAGGCCATGCGACGCGGGGACGAGGAGTCCGCACGCACCCACATCGCGCACAGCATCGCAAAGCTGGAGGCAGCAGCGCCGAGCCCCGAGATCGACAAGGAGATCGGGTTCCTGCGCCGGTCCTTGGAGGAATTGGAGCAGCGCGGGATGCGTTACACGAGTAAGCGCCTACGCGCCGACGGCGTCAAGAAATCACGGGGCTACAAGAGTCGTGAGCAGGGCGGCCAGTGGGACGTCGACGCCAGCGGGGAGGAGAGCACATGACGAAACCGACGCTCTACCTCGACATCGACGGGGTCCTCAACGCGATACCGCGGGAGATTGCACCGCCCGGCTACTCGGTACGCATGATGGACGGTTTCACGATCCATCTGCACACGGAACTCCCGGCGATGGTGACGGCCTTGCGGGAGCACTTCGACATCGTCTGGTTCACGCTGTGGAACGAACGGGCCCCGCTTCTCATGGGACCCCAGGTCGGCCTGCCGGACACCCCCTACCTGTTCACGTCCTGGCACATCGGCGAGCAGGTGATGCTCGACCAGGGCTACCCGCCGGCAGCGATCGACCGGGTGCTGTACGCGAAGAGCCCGATCCTGGCGATGGAGGCGGACCGCGCGACGCAGTGGGTCTGGATCGACGATGCGCACGGACACTACGACCACGCCTACCTCACGCAGGAAGGCTTCGACCCGGCGAATTTCCGGCTCCTGCGGACGGACCTGCGTACGGGTCTGACGTGGGCGGATGTGGAGCGGGCGATCGCGTGGGTACCGGAGCTCGGCGTCGTGGCGGAGGGGTTCGAGACGAGGAGCGGCACGCACCACGGCCCGGGGTCAACGGCGGGGCGGGCGGAGGCAGTCGGAGAGTGAGCGGGGGCGGTCAGGCGACGGCCGGGCCATGGAACACCTGCTGGCAGTGCCATTCGATGTGCTTCGGGGCGGGCAGCGCCGTCCCCGGCCTGGGATTCAGACGCACGCCGACCAAGTCGTACACGGCTTGACCTCGGGCACTCGACGCCTTGTAGTGGCGGGAGACATGGACCTCGTGCTCAGTGCTGAGCCCCAAGACGCCCCTATCGAACAACTTGTGGTGGAGCGAGCAGAGCGCCAGCCCATTGTCCAGGTGATTCGGGCCGTCAAGATTGACCCACCTGACGTGGGCAGCCTCGATACCGACGGGCGCGCCTCCCAACGATGCGTCGAATCCGCAGAAGGCACACGCCTCCTGCCAATCCTGAAGGATGCGACGCCGCCACTCGGCACTCCTTTTTGCGCCACCCGCGGTTCGCTTTGTGCCTGACGCATACTCAAGGGAATCGAGGCCGACTGCAGCCAGGATGTCATCGTGCAGAGTCGGTGAGAACTGCTGTGCAAGAGTGCTTGCCACAACGGTCTGGAGCGTTTCAGGGTTGTCGAGCAACACTCGCTCAATCGACGACGTGAGCCTGCCGGTCGCACCCTCAAGTTGCCGCGGACTGTCCGACGACACCTCCCGGTCCAAGACCCAGATCTGATCGTTCTGCAGCCGCCAGAACGGATATGCGGCGGTCTGCCTCACCGAGCTCGACGTGGGAACGTACTCCTTGATCAGTCTCCCGAGCCGATCCTCCACCTCTGAGAACGCCAATTCGCTGGAGCCGGTACCAAGCAGTTCTCCGATGGCCATCAACAGCAACAGTGGTTTGTGCGGAGCGCGATTGCCCTGCTGGTTGTACTGCTTGAGCGACGTCAGACGGCCGACAACGTCTTCCTCTCCAGGCCCCATCCCGTCCTACTCCCCCTCCCCCATCCCCACCACCACCAACTGGTGGCACGCCCGGGACACCCCAACCCGCAGCAGGTTCTCCCGCTCCGCCTCTTCGTGGAACCCGTTGACCGCGAGCACGACCGCGGGCCGCTCCAGGCCCTTGAAGCCCTTCACAGTGCAGTAGGCGACCTCGTCGGTTCCGACCAGCGAGTCCGCGAAACCCAGCGGGCCCAACTCCACCAGTCGCCGCGAGTGCTCCGGGTGACGTCGGTGCGTGGTCAGAACGGCTATGTCTCCGGGGCGGTACTGCCCATCCCGCAGTAGCGCCTGCACGGCCTGATCCGCGACGTCCAGGACCGCGTCCTCTGCGCACGGCAAGAACATCGGCTCAGGCCCAGTGGCACCGCGGCACTTCTGGTCCTCGCCGGTGACCTGCTGGAGCACTTCGGCGATCTGTACGGTGTTCCGGATGTTCTCCTCAAGGGTGACCTCGAAGGCCGGCAGGCCCCACACCCCACGGCCGTACAACTCCTGGTCCTCATCCCCGAATGCCACAAGGGGTCCGGCCTCTGGGTCCTCCAGCAGCGACAACACGGCCGGCCACCATTCCTCACGGAAGTCCTGGGCCTCGTCCACGATGACGAGATCGAAACGGTCCTCGACCCCGCCCGCAGCCGCCTGGAGCTTCGCCGGGAGGGCGTCCCAGAACTCCGAGTCCGCATCGGCGGGCACCTCGGTCCCGGTCCAGTCCACGGCGACCTCATGCAACGTGCCGATCAATGCGGGTCGCTGGTCCTCGGGCCACGCCAGGGCGCGCCGTTGCAGGTGCACCGCCAGCCCGCGGTTGTAGCACAGCACCGCGACTCTCGCCCCGCGCAACGTCTCCTGGCGGGCGTGTTCCAGCGCGAGCCAGGTCTTGCCGGTACCGGGGCCACCGGTGACGAGGATCCGGTCATTGGTGCGGACCGCGCGAAGGATGGCGTACTGGTCCCGAGTGATGAGGTCGGCACGATCAGTGGCCAGTTCCGCCACCGCGTGGGCAGGCGGCTTGGGCAATCGCGTTTCGAGAACCGCAGTGAGTTTGTCGATGTTGGGACTGTCCCCGGTGTAGATCGCCGCACTGAGCCGGGCGGCCAGATCATCCAGCCCATCGATCCAGTCCTTGCGATCGGAGTCCGCCGGGGCGAATCCACGTGGCAGCGTGGTGTCCGGCAGGACGACCACGGGAACCCAGGCCGGCCACCGCACTGCCTGCCCGACGACGAAACTGCGGATCGTGAAACCGGCCTTCTGCGCCTGCCACATCGGGTCCTTGATCGAGTGGTCGACACCCCGGCCGTCCCTGGAGATCCACTCACCGTCGATCGTCCAGACAAGCCCACCCTTCACCTCCACGACCCCCACCCCGACGCCGGGGATGAGCACCACGAAGTCGGCTTCGCGCAGGACCCCCCGATCGTCGAGAACCCGGTATTGACTGATCACCACCGCGTCCTCGG
The DNA here is from genome assembly GCA_020636995.1 of Actinomycetota bacterium. Lineage (GTDB taxonomy): Bacteria > Actinomycetota > Actinomycetes > S36-B12 > UBA10799 > JADKAV01. The sequence continues at coordinate 182,315 of JACJWU010000004.1, forward strand.
GAAGGGCTTGCAGCGCCTGCCAGACCCGTCGTTCCGCGCCCGCGCCGGGGCCGGAGTAGTCCGGCTCAACCGGGACGTTGCGGGGCATGACAGAAGTCTGTCCTGCCGTGCCATGGAGTCGCCCGCTGAGGACGTTCGCCTAGCCGCCCGGAGCGCTCTTCTTGGCTGGCGTCTTCTTGCCCACCGCCTTCTTCGCGGGCGCCTTCTTCGCGGTCGCCTTCTTCGCAGGGACCTTCTTGGCAGGCGCTTTCCTGGCAGGCGTCTTCCGCGCCGCCGGCGCCTTACGTGCTGGCCGCTTCTTCGCGGCCCCCGACCCCGTCAGGTGGATCGGTCCGGTGTCCGCCTCAACGAAGTCCATGCGGGGTGGCAACTCCGCCTTCATATACGTGATGCCGTCGTGAATGTCCGACGTCCACTCCAGACCGGTGCTCCGCAGCAAGTGCAGCATCCCCGTGTTCTCAGCCAGCACCGTCGCCACAATCTCGGTGAACTCAAGGCGCGAGGCCATGTGCAGCAGCGCTTGGATCAACTTCGTGCCGACGCCCCGGCCCTGGTACGCGTCCTCGACGATCATCGCGATCTCCGCGGCGTGGCTGCCCTCCGACGGGTCGGGGAAGACGTTGCCGAGGCCGACGATCTTCCCGTCCTCACTCATCACCACCAGGGTGGCTCCGCGATGCCCACCCGCCAGCCTGTACAGCTTCGTGCCATGCCAGTCGGTGATGGAGAAGTAGCGCTGGTGGCGGCTCTTCTCGGAACTGCGGTCGTGCATGGCGGCCACGGCGTCGGCATCCTCTGGCCGGGCCATGCGGATCCACACCGTGCCGCCTTTGATCGGTTCGACCCAACCGGCCGAGTCCTCGTTGCCGGTCGCGGTGGCGATCGCGGAGGACAGGCGCAGCAGGGCCGAGGCGCGGGTGCGCTCGGCACGCTCGAACGGCGCCCACGAACGCTGCAGGATGACGTGTCGCTCCGGTGTCCACTGCAGGCGCATCACGTCGGGGCTGTCGTCCTCGCCCTCCACCGCCGATGCCACCTCGACCGCGTCTGCCTCGACAAGCTCGGCAGCGGCAAGCGGGGCGATCTCGGGGGTGTTGACCATTGCCGTCGCACCGTCGAGGACACGGGTCGGCAGGTCGAGGGCGTCATCCGGGGATCCCTCGCCGACGTAGGCATGCCGACCGGCGGACAGCGCAGCAGCGAGGATCACATCTGCGCCCACCGACGCCGGCGCCGTGAGCGCGATGTCGACGGTCCGGAACTCCTCACCGTGACCGACGATCTGCACGGCCACGATGTACACGTGCAACGAGGCCAGCGATCGCACCAACCGTGCCAGTGAACCAGGCTGATCGGTGATCTCCAGTCGCAGCCGCCACGGTTCCCGCGCTTCGTAGTTCGGTTCGAGGATCATGTCGTCGGGTGAGATCGCCTGGCCCACCCGAGCGATCAGCCCGATCCACTCAGCCATGGTGGGCTTGCTCTCCAGCACCGGATCCAGCAGCGCCAGACCCGCCGACATCGCGATCGCGAGTTGCACGATCGCGCGGTCCGACACCCCGGCGTCGAGTCCGCCATTGGCGCGGACCTGGGACACCAGACTCACCGCGTTGTCCCACCGGCGGCCGATGCGCTGGGTCTCGATCTCGCGCAGCCGCTCATCGATGTGTGCCCGGGTGAGAGCCTCGAGCTCGAGGACGTCCCAACTCGCGGCGGGGCTTGCGAAGACTTCTTGGGCCGCTGCCAGGATCACCGCGATCGGTGGTGCGTCTCCAGGGTCCTCCACTGCGGATGCGACCCGCTCGGCGGCAGACGAACTCACACGGTCGGCCATCACCGCCTCGAAGAGTTCCGCGCGCCCACCGGTGAGCCGACGCACCGTCGCACTGCTCACCCCAGCAGCCCTTGCGATCATGTTCACCTTCGTGCCGCTGAAGCCGTACTCGGCGAACAGACTCGCAGCGGCATCGAGGATCTTCGCGCGGAGTTCCTCGTCGGATTTGGCCATAGTGGCTCCCGGGGTGGCGTGGCGGCGTGCCTCAAGCCTCCCCGTACAGCCCGCGACTAGTCAATCCGGGCGGTCGCGCGGAGAGATTCTTCACACGCTCACTTGACGGTCAGCGGTCCCGCCCCGTCCGGGGGCGCCGGAACCTCTTCGAGCTCGATCAGGGTGCCGTTGTAGACCGCGGTGACGGCACACGTGCCCGCACCGTCCAGCTGCCATGTGACTGCGTTGTGGGCGCGCAACGTCGACGTGAGTTTGTAGGCCTTTGCCGTCTGCCAGACCGGAACGGTCGCGCGGTACACCAGTCGCCCCGGGCCACCCACCGTGTTCAGGTACATGGGGGTATCCGTAGCGGCCACAGCCACGTATCCCTTCCCGGCACACGTGGCGTCGATGAACCGCGGCGACGTACTCGGTATGAGCCGGCCATCAGGCATGTACGTGTAGTTGCCGCCCTGGAATCCGACCGTGATGTACGGCAGCAGCCCTGCGCAGCTCATCCCCAAGAAGTCCCCGAGAACCACACCGTTCTTGTCGACCACCTTCAGTTGCGGACCTGCCGGACCGATCGGTCCGATCGGGCCGACGCTGTTCCACTTGACCTTCTTCCAGCCCTTCTTGCACTTCTTCATCATGCGCATCTCGCCGGTCTTCTTCTTCACACAGACCTTGATGGTCTTCGACGATGCCGGTGATACCGGAGCCGCTACACCTCCGAGTGCCACAGCGGCGACGACCGCCATTCCGATAGCGCGCTTTGATTGAACCTTCATGGCACACCCCCTCCCGGTGTCCACTACTCACGCTACGCCGATGGCAGGCCCCCCGAAAGCCACCAAGATCAAGAACGCGTGGCGGCCCGGTCACGATCCGGTGGAGGTTGCTCCGTCGGATCTACACGGCATCCAGATGGGCGCGGAAGGCGCGATTCGGACTCGCTGAGGGCAACTGCGCGCAGACCTGCTCCAGCGCCGTCGGGCCGGGCAGACCCGTGACGGTTGCGGTGTACAGGGCAGCGATGAACGGCGTGCGGGAATGCGCCTGCACACAGTGGACGTAGACGGTCTCTCCCTCGTCCCGCAGACGACGGATCAGATCCACCGTGTCGCGGGTTACGAACTCCAGGTGCGGGTTCTCCTCTTGCGCGGGACTGTCGATCAGCCAGACCTCGACGTGGGTGTCGATGTGGTCCGGCAACTGTTGGGAACCGAGCCGGCACAACGACACGACGGCCGTCACCTGCTCCGGCAGGTCCTCGAGCCCGAAGACATCACCTATCCAGACACCGGGATCCGCAGCAAGTGCCACCGGTGGACCCTCCGCCCGCAGCGTGTCGTAGAGCCGCGTGGGCCATTCCTCACCCGTGACGGCGGCACTCGTGAGGCGGACGAGGTCTTGGCCCGTCAGGTCCGGCCACCCGTGCACCCTGCGCCGCCAGTCCAGTGGGATGGCCGACACGCCCCACCGAGCCCCCAACAGACTGCCCGCGATGGCTGCCACCGTGTCGGTGTCCCACCCCGCAGCCACTGCCGCGCGTATGGCCGACTCGAAGTGCTCGGGCCCTGTCAAGGGGGTGGAGACGATCGCCGACCACGCGCACTGCAGCGCCTCCACGACCCAGCCGTTGCGTGTGAAGTCACCGGGCTGCCCGGCCTCCGCAGCGTGGATCCGCTGCAACCAGAGATCGCGACGTTCGGCCGGCAGTTGGTCCACGCCGATCGCGAGATCGAACTCGGCGTGAAGGATCGCGTGGCGCTGTGCGTGGTTCCACAGCACACACGCATCCGCTGCCTCCGGGTCGCCGTGGGTCAGGTCGCTGTACAGACGCGCGGTGTGCGTGAGGCCATCAGGATCCGACAGGTGGGCGAAGACGATCGGTGTGGTGCGCATGAGTGTGCCGTTCCCGGCGCCGGGCACCCCGGCCTCGAAGCGGGAACGGGCGTGATCACGCACAGCATCGGCGGACCGACCGGCAGCGCCGCGCAGAGACGCGCGGGTGGTGACGCCCACATCCTTGGCGTCATCGGTCCAGTGGATCCAGGCACCCACCACCCGGTCCTGCGTGGCGACATCATCCAGGTCGAGGCCCGCCGCCACAGCCTGCAGAATCGGGATGGCCATCGACGTGTCGTCGGTCCACTCCCCGGGGGCGAAATCACCGATCCCGCCCCCGATCATGGCCACCTCGTGAGGTGGCACCGGCGAGGCGAACTCGTAGCCGGCACCGAGTGCGTCGCCGACAGCCAGCCCGACCATGGCGCCGACAGCCCGATCCCTCTGTGCCGTGCTCATGTGAAGAAGCATCCGTTCCCCCTTGCTCGTGGCTCCCAGAATCTCAGAAGGGTCTGACAAACCTCCGCCTCAAGCACCGGCCCGGATCTGTCGATGCAATGGGCAGACCACGAGGAGATGACCATGCGCGACTTCTCACCGACCGCTCCGTCCGTCGAACTCGTCGACACCATCATCGAGTTGCTGGGCACCGATGCCCTGTGCCCCGACGACATCCTGCTCCTGGTGCGCCGCCGCATCCCCGGCATCAGTCTCGACCGGATTCTGATCACGCTCTATGAGAACTCCGCGCTGTTCCACCGCCGCCGCGGACGCTGGTACCTGGTCAGCCTCGACGTTCGCCAACACCACATGTCGTACCCCGAGCCCACACTGTCGGCATGACCGCTGCGCCATGTTGCCCCGACTGCAGTCCGCAGTGCCAGATGAGCGGCTTGGCCACAGGGCAGGCCATGGGCTCCGGCGATGGATGGTGGGGACAACCGTTCAACGGCGGGTTCAACGCCGAAGCTGCCGTGTTCTGGGGCGATGAGTGCTGCCCGGACTGTTCGCGATGCCCGATCTGCCAGCAGTGGTGAACCCTGCACCTGAGCGATACTGACCCCAGGGAGGCAGCCACATGAACGCGGAGATGGTGCAGTCGTACTTGCGGGATCTGATCGCGAATCTGACCGACAGCCCGCGTCCCGATTGGGACTCCGACGGCGATCTGCCGGTGACCTACCGCGGCAGTCAGTGCTACGCGCGGGTGATCCGGGCGGGCGAAGAACTGATCGTCCAGACGTTCAGCGTCGTCTCCGAGGTCGACTACACCCCGGAACTCGGGGAGTTCCTCAACGAACTCAATCGCATCCTGGTATTCGTGCGAGGGTTCCACACCGGCGGTCAGATCCTGCTGGAGAACGACCTCTTCGCCCATGATCTCAACGGCTACACGCTGTCCCGCGCCCTCACGTTCCTGGCCGTCACGACCACTGACTTCGGACCGCAGATGGTGGAGAAGTTCGGCGGCAAGCCGCGCTTCGACCCGACGATCATCCAACAGCAGATCCCAGTGGACGAGGACCCTCCCGGCCTCTACCTGTGATCAACACCTGTCCAGGATCCGTTGCATGGCGACCTTCTCCGCCGGCGTGACCCACAACCCGTAGCGCTGCTTGGTGAGCACCTGGATCGCCACATACTCGCAGCGGAAGGCCTTGCGTGGCGGTAGCCAGGTGGCGGCATCCCCGTCGCTCTTCTGCAGGTTCAGATCCCCACGGACCGCCAGCAGGTTCCGGCGGTCGTTGGCGAACCGCTCCCGTTTGGCCGGGGTCCAGTACGACGCACCGGTCTGCCACGCGTTCGCGAGCGGGACCACATGGTCGATCTGTACGTCCAGGCTTGTGACGGGACCGCGCACGAACGAGATCCGGTCACCGCTGTAGGGATCCCTCAACACCCCGGACATGACCATGCAGTCCGCCACCCGGGTGTCCATCAGGTCACGGCGAAGGATGTCGTTGCGGGTGTCGCATCCGTTGTCGTTGGTGTCCGACCACGGCACCCCGAAGGCCTCGCGGTTGTAGTCGGTCAGCGGCGCGCGGCCCTTCGCGGGAAGGTTGACGACGGCCTCCTTGGCCGCTGCGACATCGGCGAAGGGGAACGCGGCGTCGGTGGGCGACGCCGGTTCGGCCGGCTGTTGGACCTTCGGGGTATCGCTGGTCGTCTCCGCCGACGTGGGCGGCCGGACCTCACGGGGAGATTCGCTGCAGCCACCGAACAGGGCGAACACCACCGCTCCAGCCGCCCCGAGGACGAGCACGCCCGCTCCCGGGCTCGAACGCCGGCCCATCATCCTCCGTCCGGTATCTGTGCTCGGCCGACCCTGTGGCCGATGGCTGTGACAGCCTGCGCCGGAACATCCACCACCGACCTCAAGAGGTCCACGGCCTTGCGCATGGCCTCGCGCCGTTCCGGAGCGTAGGCGTTCTCATCCAGGGCGATCTCCAGTAGTCGCTGGGCCCGTCGCACTGCGCTCTGGTCCTCCGGCGCCAGCGTGGCGTACCCCTTGCGGCGCGCGAACGACGTGGCGTCACGCCAGGCCTTCTCGAGCGCACCCACCGCGTCGCGATACGCGGGCAACCGGGACACGTCACGCGTCGCAGCCGCCCGGGCATCCTCAGCCACCACCAGCGCCTCTGTGAATCGATCGGTCACCTCGCACCGCGGGTCGGCCAGCAGCGGCATGTTCGCGATCTGCACGATGTCGGACAGAAAGGCGCCATACGCCACCAGCACCACCTCCCGTCTGCGATCGATGTCGTCCATTCCCATCCTCGGCCCGATCGGCGGCAATCGACGGCTACGATCCAAAACCGGCAGCTTCGAGGCGTCGAATGTGCGCAGTTCCGGCAGGTGACTGTCGTACTGGCTCATCTCGTAGAACCAGGAGATCCCCAGCGCGATCCAGTATGCGATCGCGAGTTGCACCTGCTCGGTGGGCCATCGACGGTAGTAGTCGTGACTCTGGTCCCACAGCGCCCACATGAGTAGCCCGAACCCGAGCAGCATCGAGATGATGAACGCTCGACCCACCTTCGGATGTGCCGCGCGGTATGCGTCATGTTCAGTCCTCATTGCGACTCCTGCGACATGTAAAGGTCCCACAACGGGTCGTCGATCGGCACGCCGACGAGTTCTTCCAAGGTCACCGGTCGGCCGTCGCGCTCGACCTTGAGGCGGTAGACCGGACCGTCCTCGACCCGCGCGCCTCCTTCGGGCAACTCGACCAGAACGCCGGTCACAGGGTCAGGACACCGCAGCCGGAGGAACTGCGCATGCTCCCCCGGGTGCAGGATGCAGTCCCAGAAGTGCAGTGGGTCCTGCCAATACTCGCCGGTTGCGCGGTAGTCCTGCACCGCCTCGACCTCGTAGTCCTGGGACCCGTCCCAGTCGTCGGGCAACGGCCAGACCTCCGCGTTGTACCGATCCCCGATCGCCGCCTCGAGCTGTTCCCACTTCTCGTTGGGGTGCGGTTCGGACCAGCCAACGAACTGGATGGCGATCACCCACGCGATCAAGACACCGATCAGCACGAACGGGGACCGCACCAGGACCATGGTCAGGAAGGACCGCGGGCTCCAGTAGTAGAAGGTGGATTCACCGTTCTCATCGCGCACCTCGTACGCGCCCCGGGCGACGTCCCAGACACCTTCCGCGGCCACGATCTCTCTGGCAGTTCGGTACCTGGACATCAGGGCTCCACCGTGAGGATGACCGTCCGGTTGCGCGCCGCCCTGGCCGGAATGAGGCGGCCCTCGGCGTCGAGGTCGTCCACATGTTCCGGGTGGTGGATGCCGACACCTTCGGTGCTGATCCGGTCGGCGGGCACACCGAGTTCCATCAGCGTCACCTTCACCGCCTCCGCCCGCAGCCGCGACAGCCGCAGGCGTCCCGTTTCGGTGCCGTCCGTGGCGGTCGTGCCCGTGAGCAGCACGCTCTGACCCGACTCGACGAGCGCCGCTGCGACCGAGGCGAGCTTCCTCTTCGCGAGTTCCGGGTCGCGCAATTGTGCGGTGTCGGACATGAATGCCACGGTGTCGGCGGTCAGCACGACCTTGGCCGACAGCACCAGCGGGGCAACATCCGGAACGGACACTGTCGGAACCATCGGTACGACCGTCGGGGAGGCACCTGTCAGTGGCTGCGGATCCACTCCGACACACGACGCACCGGCGGCCGAGAGCAGCGCCGTCCACTGCTCGACCAGGGCCCGACGCGAAGCGGTGTCGAGCGGTTCCTGTGGCGCGGCGGTGTCACCGAGCCCGATGACGAAGACACGGACACCGGTCAGGTCCGGCAACTGGCCGGACCGCTGGACTCCGTCGACCAGCTCGGTCGGTTCGGCGCCAAGCATGCCCTTCTGGGTGTAGTCGAGGATGCCCTGCGTCTGCAGGCCCGAGTCCATCAGCACGATGGTCCCCGCGTCCGAGGCCGAATGGATGTGGCGGGCCGCCACGTCAAGCGCCTCGAGTGGCGCCGCGCCCTCTGCGGACGCCACGGTCGCCGCGATTCCGGAGCTGAGTTGCTGCGCCGCAGCCTTCACCTGCTCGTTGGCCGCCACCTCGTTGGCCGCGGTGGCCCGGAACGACACGGAACCGTGGGTCTGTGGCGCGCCACCCGTGTCGACCACCGTCACCTCGCTGCCACTCGCGGCGGCGGACCGCAGGTAGCGGACGATCGGCTCAACCGTGGGTGCGGGCATGTTCGCCCGCCCGCCGGTCGCGACAACGACCGGACCGACCACATCACATCCTCCGGGCAGACTGTCATCTGCAGCCGGCTCCGGGGAACCACATGCCGCAAGAGCCAGGACGGCAGCAGCGGCGATCAGACGATTCCTCATGGCCGTCCCCGCAGACTGGCCCGCGCATGTGCCAGATCCGCCTTCAACGCATCGGCCCGCTCTCGGGCCGCGACGAGTCGCCGGTCGATGGCTGCGATGTCCGCCGATACCCGGTCGGCCTGCACCTGATACCCGACGAGTTCCGCGCGCGCGGCTGCACTGAGCACTGCGCGCTCCTGCGCCGCCCGCGATTCGATCAGCGCATCGAACACTTCGCCATTGCCCTCGTCCAGCGCGTCCGCGGACAACAGGCGAACGATCTCCGCCTCGACGTCCGTCCGTCCACGGTGGGCGAACACGGCGGCACGACTCGGTGCCGCATCAGGTTTGTTCCTCATCATCTCTCCCCCTTGGGCGCGAAGACCCCACTTGTGCGACTCGGCATGCTCAGCTGCTCCGACATGCGCAACCGCGCGATCTGCTGCAACTCCTGGACCTGCGCGGCCAGCACCCGCTCATCGCGCTCGAGCTCCTGCTCGACCCGGCCGCGTTGCTGCTCGATGCGAGACAGGCGGCTATCCAGACGGCGACGCCGACGCAACAGCCAGAACTCCAGCCACCGATAGCGTCGTTCCACCCTGCGCAGCCGACGCTGCAGGCGCATGACCGCAGTGCGGCGCGGGTTGTACGCCGTGAAGCCGATGGCATAGGCGGCCACTCCCCCGGCCAGGAACAGCGCCAGCATCAGGACCGCCATGATCAGGTTGTGCGAGGACTGCTCGACTGGTGCCGTACCGAACAGGTCAGCGCTACTCGACCCGTCTGTGGAATTCACCCGGACCACGAAAGCGGCAGCCCCCAGGAACAGCCACACCGCCACCAGCATCCACACCAGCAGGCGTCCGTGGGCGGCCTGCCGGGCCTTGAACGCCCGCGCGTAGCCCCCGGCCTTGTGCATTGTCATCACGGCCGCCGAGGTCATGGCACCCACGAAGATCAACATCTGCCATCCGGTGGCTGACGCATTGAACGCCTGCAATGCGATCCAGAACGACACCGCGTCCCCGATCGCCACCCCCAGCAGCAGGACCTTGTCCAGCCGGTGGTCCCGCCAGGACGGCTGTACGTCCTCGGGGCTGGAGAAACTCACTGCCACCGTCGGGTGGCTCAATTGCGTGGTCATGCTGACTCCTCCGTGGTGACCAGATGCAGTTGTTCGTAGCCGTGCCTGTCGGCGGGCGGCGCGAACACAGCAGCCACCGCCGCTCGATCGGGATGAGTCCAGGTGACGCCCGCCAGGTACTTGGCGCGCCGCCGACCCGCCAGCGCCGCGACCCGCTCGCCGTCCGCCTTCCACTGTTCGTGCAATGCCTCAAGGGCAGTGGCGCACGCGGCGGCGAACTGCTCGGTCAGGGCAAGGTCGTCCTCAGCCGAGGCGATGGTCGACCGAAGCGTCTGCGAAGCCAGTTCGAACTCCCGCCGGCGACGGACCGTGACGAGTCGGTCTGGAAGCGCCGACTCACCCAGGCACGGACCGACCTCCGGTCCGGCGGCGAGCAGATCCGCCAGCACGCGACGCCTCTCATCAAGGCGTCGGACCTGCAGCGCGCGCGTCACAGCGAGCCGCTCACGCAACCCTTGCAGCTCCGACTCCAGTGGCCCGTAGTGCGAGGCCATCCGTGCACCCTGCACACCGGCCCAGCGCTCGATCCGAGCCAGTCGCGCGGTCGCCGTCGGCGTCTGCACATCGGGCAGTCCACGCAGGCCGTCCATGAACCCCGCGATCCGATCCAGGAACGGGCCGCGCCGAAACCTCGGCGACCCTGCCCCCTCGATGACCTTTTCGGACCGGTCAGGTGCGACCCGCACCTGCCGGACAATCCCCGCCTCAGACATGGTCCTCACTTCCCCTGGAGACAGTTGTAGCCGCAGGGTCTGACATGTTCGCCCGAGAACGGGACGGGCGATCAGAAGGTGGCGAAACCGGGACGCTCGGAGGGCACCTGAACACGCATGCGCCGCACGGCGGGAACCATCCGCGCCCACAGCCACGTCAGAGCCAGGCCGGTGAGCAGCGCGAGTCCCACCGCGTACCAGTTCCGCGCGACATCGAGCACCTGCCAGTGCACGAGGTAGATGAACAACGACGCCTGTGCCACTGCCGCCACCGCGACGACGACCGGGCGGGGCAGTCGCAGCCGCGGCACCCAGATGAGCAACAGCAGGCCCGCGGCGATCACCCCCAGCCGCGATTCGGAGAACGTGACCGCCACCAGCGCGAGCGACATCGCCGACACGAACATCCGTTGCCGCCCGCTGCGCGCCTCCCATACGGCCCAGCCCAGGAAGAACACCCAGAGCACGGCCCACGGGGAGAACAAGGACGAGGGCCTCGCATCGGGGACCAGCCACACCGCGAGTGCGAACGTCGCGGCTGTGGCACCGGCCGCCCAGCCGAACGGCCACCGCGCGCGCCACTGCGCGACCCACTCCATGCGCAGGATGAGGACGGCCATGGGCAGGATCCACAGCAGGGCCCCGATGAACCAGTACCGCCAGTCCGGGCCGTCGGTCACGGGCTGAGTGATCCAGGTGAGACCCAGCGCGGACGGCGAGTACGGTTGCCAGGTCCAGGTCACGGCCAGCCCTACCCAGATCACCGCCGGGAAGAGCATCCATCCGATCGACGCCCACACCGCCGGCGACGACCTGCCCACCTGGAACCGCGCGAAGTTGTAGCCGACCAGTGCCATGAGCAGGTGCGCCCCGCCACGGATGTCGATGACCGCCGCATGCGATCCCAGGACCAGCAGGATCGCGACGGCACGCAGCACGATCGAGGTCTCCGCACCTCGCCCACCCGAACGCAGGCCGACCAGGGCCTCGATGGGCTGTTCGTGCCACCGGTCAGGCACGAAACCGAGGATCCGTTCCACCTCGATCGACACTGCGACGTAGCTCATCGAGTCCCCGCCGAGGCCCCGGAAGCTGTCTGCCGGGCGGGCTGTCACACCCAGCAGTCGGCTGTATGCGGCGAGCAGCTGGTCCTGCCTGCTCCCTGCCAGCTCCGATTCGCCGGCCATGTCGAACATGCCTACGGCGGCGCCGCGATCGACTTTGCCGTTACCCAAACGGGGAACCGGAGCCTCGATCACCCGCACCGCCGCACACCCCAGTCCCGTCGCCTGCATGACGCGTGCCCGCACGGTGTCGACCGGGGCATCGGCCACGACGCCGAGTTCCCCGTTCACCTCGACGCACACCGCCGTGAGTGGCTCAAGCGCACGCTCCACATCGTTGAGATCGATGCGCAGACCGCGCACCTTCGCGAAGCGAGCACTGCGACCTGTGACGTACAGGCGGCCGTCCACCAACCGGCCCCTGTCCCCGGTGACGAGCTCTTCGACCTCGGCACCCCGCGCCAGATCCTCGCGGACCGTCGCGTAGCCCATCATCACGTTCGGGCCCGAATAGACGATCTCACCGACACCGTCGGCATCGGCGCCGCGGATCTCGAATCGTCCACCCGGCACCGGCAGGCCGGCCGAATCCGGGTACCGCGCCGCCTGCGACGGCGGCAGCACCGCCATGCGCGCCGTGGCCTCGGTCTGGCCGTACATCACCGCCAGCCCCCAGCGTTGACGCTCTCCGGCACTGGCCCAGCGACGAACCGCGGCGGCGGGCAAACGACCCCCGGCGCAGGTCAGTAGCCGCAGGCTCGTGACCCCTGCCAGCACCTCATCACCGAGCCGGTCGAGCATCTCGAACGTGTATGGCACCCCGGGCAGCACCGTGGCGGCGTGTGCGCGCGCCGTCTCCCAGAACGACTGGTCTGTGATGGAGTCCGACGTCAGGACCAAGGCGCCACCAACGGCGAGCGTGCTGTTGATGACCGACAGCCCGTAACTATAGGCGCCCGGTAGCGACGTGAGAACCCGATCCCGCGCGGACAGTCCGAGCGCCTGCACGATCGAGTCGGCGTTCGCTTCGAGATTCCTGTGCGACAGTCGCACGGCCTTGGGGTTCCCGGTCGATCCGGAGGTCGACAGCAGGACGGCGAGGTCCGGGTGCAGATCGGTGACGTCGGCGTAGGTGGTCCTGGCATCGCCGGCGCGACACTGCGTGGTGAGCGCCACCACGTGGCCGAGCCGCAAACACGCCAGGTACTCGACGATGAAGGCCGGAGTGTTCCGCGCGACCAGCACGTGCACCCGCCGGGGACCGACGAGTTGTTCGACCCGCGCGGCGACCCGCTGTTCGAGTTCCGCGTACGTGAGTGCGTCGGCACCCAGAAGAGCTGGGCGATCGGCGTGGACGGCGAGGTCGGTCGCGAATCGTGGCGCCGCAACGGCCATCACCTGCATCCTGCCGAACCCCTCTCCTGTTAAGTTAGGCTTACCTAAATCGTAGAAGGAGTGTCAATGATCAAGGCGGGCGGGGCCATCGCTCTGGCGGCGGTGGCAGTGCTGGGCCTGTCGGCCTGCAGCAGCGGCGACGGCGCGGATCCCACACAGGAGGCTGCGGAGTTCGTGGTCTACTCCGGGCGCAGCGAAGAGCTGGTCGGACCGCTCATCGAGCAGTTCGAAACCGCCACCGGCGTGCAGACCGAGGTCCGCTACGGCGACACCGCCGAGCTCGCGGCACAACTGCTCGAGGAAGGCGAGAACTCCCCCGCCGACGTGTTCTTCGCCCAGGACGCCGGAGCACTGCAGGTCGTGCAGGACGAGGGCCTGACGACGGCCCTTCCCACAGCCGTGGTGGACAAGGTACCTGCGAAGTTCCGAAGCGCCGACGACCAATGGGTCGGCACGAGCGGTCGGGCCCGGGTGATCGTGTACAACACCGAGCTCGTGCCCGCCGACGAGGTCCCGAAGACGGTGTTCGAACTCACCGACCCGAAGTGGGAGGGTCAGGTCGGGATCGCCCCGACGAACGCTTCGTTCCAGGCGTTCGTCACCGCGATGCGGGTGACCGTCGGCGAGGAGCGCACGAAGCAATGGCTCGAGGGCCTCATCGCCAACGATGTGCAGACTTTCGAGAACAACCTCGCCATCCTCGATGCAGTGAACGCAGGGGCCATCGAGGTGGGCCTGGCCAACCACTACTACTGGTACGAGAAGGCCGCCGAGATCGGCGCGGAGAACCTGAAGGTCCGCAACGCCGCCTTCGAAGCAGGAGACCCGGGCAACCTCGTGAACGTCGCGGGGGTCGCGATACTGCCCACCGGCGCCGACAACCCGGGGTCCGAGCAGTTCGTGGAATTCCTGCTCAGCGACGAGGCGCAACAGTATTTCGCCGATGTGACCGCCGAATACCCACTGGTGAAGGGCGTCGCCGCGCGCGATGACCTGCCGCCCCTGTCACAGATCGACGGTCCTGACCTCACCCTCGACCAGCTGGCCGACCTGCGTGGGACCCAGGATCTGCTGCTGCAGGTCGGACTGCTCTGACCACCACTGTGCGCGCTCGCCTGACCCCACTGCACATCGTGGCGGCACTGGCCGCCCTGGTGGCGGTCACACCCCTGGTCTACCTGGTCGTGCGAACGGGTTCGGCCGGGTGGGAGACCGTGTGGGAGATCCTGGCCCGGCCCCGCACACTGCAGTTGTCCGTGGCCAGCCTCGGCCTGGCCACTGCGGTAGCCGGCACGTGCATCGCGGTCGGGGTCCCGCTCGCCTGGCTACTGACGCGCACGGCCCTTCCGGGTGGGCGCCTCTGGTTGGTCGTCGCCGCACTGCCCCTGGCCGTCCCGTCATACGTCGCGGCCTACACCTGGCTCGCCGCGTTCCCCGGAATCCGCGGGTTCTTCCCAGCATGGATGGTCCTGAGTCTGGTCAGCCTTCCGTACGTCGTGCTGCCGGTCGCGGCCGTGCTGTCCCAGGTGGATCCCGCGTTCGACGAGGTGGCCCGCACGCTCGGCGACGGACCGCTGCGCTCCTTCCGCCGTACAACCGCCCCGCTGCTGTGGCCGGCCGCCGCAGCCGGAGGGCTGCTGACCGCGCTGTACACCCTCAGCGACTTCGGGGCCGTGTCCCTGTTGCGCTTCGACACCTTCACCCGGGTCATCTACACCTCGTACCGGGCAGCGTTCGACCGGACCAGTGCGGCGGTGCTGTCCTTGGTGCTGGTCGCGCTGGCGCTGGTCTTCGTGCTGCTCGAGCGCGCCATGCGCAGTCGCCACCAGCAGTGGCGGGTCGGGGCGGGGGCGGCACGGCGCGCACAACGCATCCCTTTGGGACCCTGGCGCTGGCCGGCACTGGCGGGCGTCATCGCCCTGTTCGGACTGGCTGTGGCGTTCCCCGGGGTGATGCTCGTGCGGCTGATGCTCCAGTCGCAGCGTTTCGAGGCAGACCCGGGTGCGTGGCTGGCAGCCACCGGCAACACGGTGCAGGCAGCCGGAATCGGGGCTATCGTCGCGCTGGCGCTGGCACTGCCCATCGGTGTCCTGGCCGCCCGGCACAGCGACCGGGTGACGAAGTCCATCGAATCGGCCGCATTCATCTCCCACGCACTGCCCGGCGTCGTGGTCGGCCTGTCGCTGGTCTACCTTGGCCTGTCGATCGCCCCCGCGCTCTATCAGACCCTCGCGATGCTGGGCTTCGCCTACGCGGTGCTGTTCCTGTCCAACGCGATCGGGTCGATCCGCTCAGCAACGGCACAGGTATCGCGCAACCTCGAAGACGTGGCCCGCACCCTGGGCGACCGACCGACCACCACCTGGTGGCGCGTCACCGCCCGGCTGTCCGCTCCAGGCATCCTCGCCGGGGCACTGTTGGTGCTGGTCACCGCCATGAAGGAACTCCCGGCCACCCTGATGCTGCGTCCAACAGGATTCGAGACACTGGCTACTGAGATGTGGACTTTCACGACCGTCGGATCATTCAGCCAGGCCGCGCCGTACGCGTTCGGCCTGGTGGTCCTTGCCGCGATCCCCGCATTCCTTCTGGCCCGCCTGACGGGCAGGCGCTCATGAGCAGCATCGAGGTCGGCGGTCTCACGATGCGCTTCGCAGACGTCCCGGTGCTCAGGGATCTGGATCTTCACGTCCAGACCTCCACCGTGACGGCGATCCTGGGCAGTAGCGGCTCCGGCAAGAGCACGCTGCTGCGCTGCATCGCCGGTCTGCTGCGCCCCGAGGCCGGAAGCATCACCATCGGGTCGGCCGTGGTCTTCGGCGATGGTGTCTGGGTGCCTCCCGAGCGACGCGGCATCGGCCTGGTTCCGCAGGAGGGTTCGCTCTTCCCGCACCTCACCGTCGGTGCCAACGTGAGTTATGGCCTGCGGGGCCGCGACACCTCCGGCCGCATCGAGCACCTGCTCGACCTGGTGGGGTTGCCGGGCACTGCGAACATGCGACCCCACGAACTGTCCGGAGGCATGCAGCAGCGGGTCGCCGTGGCCCGGGCACTCGCCCCATCCCCGCACGTGGTCCTCCTCGACGAGCCGTTCTCCGCCCTCGATGCCGGCCTGCGCGACGACGTTCGCCAGGATGTTTTCGCAGCGATCCGCGCGACCGGTGCGACCGCCATCCTGGTGACCCACGACCAGGAGGAGGCCTTCGCGGTGGCCGACCAGGTCGCGGTCATGATGGACGCCACGATCGCCCAACAGGCACCTCCCGCCGATGTGTACTTGACGCCGGCATCACTGGACATCGCCCGGTTCGTCGGCGACACGGTGATCGTGCAGGCCCGAGGGACCGGCTCCAACACAGCGACCAGCGATTTCGGCGACCTCCCCGCCCACAACCCCACGCGCGCCGGCGAGTCGGGGGTCCTGGTGTTCCGGCCGGAGGACCTACAGATCACCGGCGACGGCCCCGTTCTCACGCGGGCCGCCGTCTCGACCGTCAACTACCACGGACACGACACTGTGGTGGCCGCTCGTGCCGGGGAGCAGGAACTTCTGATCCGTGTCCTTGGCCGGCAGAGTGTCAAGGCCGGGGACGAGGTCACTGTGCGGGTGACGAGGCCGGGGATCTTCTTCAGGTGAGGGTTGGCGTGCCGAGGACGGCTCACGAACCCGCCGCAAGGATTGATCAAGGCCGACTCGCCACCGGCAGCTTTCGTGGCACGCGTGCCACAGTGGGGTGATGACCGACTACAGCGCAGAGGTGATCGTCATCGGCATGGGCCCGGGCGGCGAGGACGTTGCGGGCAACCTCGCCCAGGCGGGCCTCGACGTCGTGGGGATCGAGTCCGAACTCGTCGGTGGCGAATGCCCCTACTGGGGGTGTGTGCCGAGCAAGATGATGATCCGCGCGGCGGGGGCTCTGCAAGAGGGTCGGCGCATCCCCGGCTTGGCGGGTACCAGCCACGTGCACCCGGACTTCGGGATCGTCGCACGACGCATCCGCGCAGAGGCGACCGACGACTGGAACGATCAGGTCGCTGTGGACCGGTTCACCGACAAGGGCGGACGCTTCGTCCGAGGTGAGGCACATCTGCTCGGCAAGGACCGCGTGGCGGTGGGCGAGGACGTCTACACGGCCTCGAAGGCGCTCGTGATAGCCGCCGGAACCCACGCCGCCGTCCCGCCGGTCCCGGGCCTCGCGGACACCCCGTTCTGGACCAACCGGCAGGCGATCGCCGCCACCGACGTGCCTGAGTCCCTCATCGTGATGGGTGGCGGCGCGATCGGCGCCGAACTTGCTCAGTCCTTCGCGCGCTTCGGCAGTCGCGTGACCATCATCGAGGGCGCAGATCGGATCCTGCCACCCGAAGAACCGGAGGCCAGTCAGATCGTGGCCGATGTCCTCACCGCCGAGGGCATCGAGATCCACACGGGCCGGTTCGCCTCGAACGTCGCCCACGACGGGTCCGGATTCGCGGTGACGGTCGGGGACACGGTGGTGCGAGGCCGACAACTGCTCGTTGCCACCGGTCGCAGCTCCAACGCACCCGCGCTCGGCGCCGACGTGCTCGGCGTCGAACTGCAGCGGGGCTTCCTCCCCGTGGACGACCACATGCGGGTCGTTCCCGGTGTCTACGCGGTGGGCGACATCGCCGGCAAGGGAGCCTTCACACACATGGCGATGTACCAGGCCGGGATCTGTGAACGCGCCATCCTCGGCGAGCCCGGACCCGGCGCCGACTACTCAGCGGTTCCGCACGTGACCTTCACCGACCCGGAAGTCGGCTCGGTCGGGATGACCGAACAACAGGCCCGCGATGCAGGTCTGCGCGTCGTCACCGGGAGCACGTCGGTGCCGAGCACATCGCGGGGATGGATCCACAAGGTCGGCAACGAGGGCATCATCAAGGTCATTGCCGACGCCGATCGCGGTGTGCTCGTCGGCGCGACCAGCGTCGGCCCCACCGGCGGCGAGGTGCTGTCCGGTCTGGCGGTGGCGGTACGCGGTGCAGTACCGATCGCCACGCTGAAGAACATGATCTACGCCTACCCGACCATCTGGCGCGGCATCGAGGCGGCGATCCACGACACGGGGCTCTAGACGGGGCGGGGGCGCCAGACCTCGCGCAGTCCGAAGCGTGCACCATGCGAGGCCATGTCCTTCCAGAAAGCCTCGTCAGAACGCGGATCGGCCAGAGCGGCCTGCGCCCTGCGGTACTCGTCCGACCCGCGCAGCTCTCGGTGAAGTCCGTCAGCCTCGACCCCGAGTCGGGCATCTCCGAGCACACCGATGAGGCGGTCGTAGTACCGCTGCCGTTCCAGCATCGTCAGCGCCCCTTCCGGGTCCAGGGGCTCCACGAACATCGCCGCAAGATGGGCCAACCGCTCCTTCTGCAGCCACGCGGCCACAGCCTCGACGTCAGAGCCTTCGCGTGGCCCGGCGTGAGCCGATCCGCCGTGCAGCATCTGGACCTGCCACATCAACCACCCATCGACCAGGCCGATCTGACAGGCACCGAACCGTGCGAGCACGCGGGGCATCAGCATTCCCGGGCCGCGCAGGTCGAACGCCACGGGCCGCACCGAGTCACCGAGCCGGACCCCGGTCACCCGGACCCGGCCGACGGCCGCCCAACGATGGATGAACTCGAGCCCACGGAACCGGTGGTCGAGGTCGCAATCCATCGCCGGCCAGGCGGCAGGCACCTGCTCCCAGTCGAGGACCTGCTCGCTACCGCCGGTCGGATCTACAATCATCCGGGACAACGCCGCAGCGACATCCTCACCGCCCACCTCGACGATCTCTCCACGGGTCAACACCAGGTGATCTTCGAGGCGCTGAAGCCGCCGGAAGCCGTGGCGGTCCCGCACCACCGTCGCACCCCGCACCGGCTCGTGGAACGCCACGGAACGCTCGTGCTCGCCACCGACTCGCAGACACAGCAGACAGTGCCCGTCGTTGTGCATCTCGGGCTGGGAGAACTCGTCCTCCGAAAGCCACGTGTCGTACCGGGTCGGCACGGATCCGGCGCGGCCGCGCGGCCGGTGCTCGCATGCTTCATCGCATCCCAGTTCCGACAGGTACAGGCGGCGTCGGTTGTTCCAGTGCATCGCCGCCACGATCGACAGCGAGACCCACGGGCCACCATGCATTTTGCACTGGTCACCTGGCTGGGCGTCTGGAATCAGCGGGCAGCACCGATGCTGGATCGTGCGGCCCTGCATCCCCCACGTGTCGACGACCGAGCCGTCGCTGAGATCGACCAATTCCACGCCGGCATCCGACCACCGCACGAGGAACCGGCCGCCCAAGCCGGCGGCGGCTTCCCAGCCGGCCGTGTCGTCGCGGACCACACACACCCGGTCCAACCATTGCCGGTCGGCCGACAGCGCAGTGGCGGCAAGGTGCGGCACGCCGGGGTTCTTCCTGGCATGGTCATGGACACTCGTGCTGAGCAGGAGCACAGGGTGCTCGAACGGGAAGGGGTCACGGTTCGCCGAGGCGGTGAAGACGACGCGATGTCCCGCGAGCAGCATCCGCAGTTCCTGCGTCCGGAAACCCGCGATCACCTCCCGGCGGGTGCGAGGGAAGGGCCGCCAATCGTGGGCAAGCGGCGACAGGGCGCCGTGCACCGGCTCTCGCGGCGTGCGCGACGTGACATCAAGCGCTGGATAGTGAATGTCCCGGACCGACAACTCGCCCATGGCGGCACCCCCGGTGTGCACCGTGCTTCCCGCCGACACCGCGCCGACGAGCCGGTCGTCACCCGGGGCACCGTGCCGGTGGCGCGGTTGCCGGAGCAGCTAGCCGGGGCTTGTCGCCACTCACTCTTGACCTGTCTCAGAGGATACCGCTGCGGTCCGACATGGTCGCTCTACGCACTTCGGTGAGAGAACGGCATCTTGGTTAGAGACAGGGCACTCCGGTTGGCCCTGGGCATCTTGGTTAGAGACACGGCACTCCGGTTAGCCCTGGGCATCTTGGTTAGAGACACGGCACTCCGGTTAGCCCTGTACGGCCGTGGGACTCTAACGAACCTGCCGCCGACTAACCAGAATGCCGATCTCTAACCAACCTGCCGATCTCTCACCGATCGGCGATCTCGCGCCAGACGCCCCTGTGCCCCGGGCCAGGCTCAACTCCACCCCGTGACCGTCACCCCACCGGCATCGCGCTTCGCCTCGTACAACGCGATGTCCGCCTGTCTCAGCAGGTCCGAGACGCTCAGGTCCGCGGCAGTGCAGATCGCCACGCCGATGCTCATCCCCACAGGAATCTGCCGCCCGTCTGGCATCACCACGTCACCCGCCACGCTCGACCGTATCCGCTCTGCCAGCGCTCTCGCGGATTGCGGCGTGACCGGCCCGTCCTGGATCATGACGAACTCGTCGCCGCCGAATCTGGCCACACTCTCCTGACGGCGACTGACACTCTGCAGGCGCTGGGCGCACGCCCGCAGAACCTCGTCGCCGACCATGTGGCCGTAGGTGTCATTCACAGCCTTGAAACCGTCGAAGTCGATGAAATGCACGGCGAAGGAGTCACCCGCCCGATGCCGAGCACTGCCCATCCGGCGATCGAGCTCGTCGACGAGCCAGGCGCGGTTGGGCAGGCCGGTCAGGACATCATGGGTGGCTGCCTCGTGTGCCTGTTCGAACGCCGAGACGAGAGTGACGTCCAGAAGGGTTCCGCGCAGAAGACGGTCGCGCCCCTGCCAGCGGTCCACCCAGTACCCCTGCAACAGGAGCTGAACCTCACCGTCCTCGCTGTGACCGGTCAGCTCGAGTGCGATAGCGCCGTCCTGCGGACCTCGGAGCACTGCATCGAGGCGTCGGGAGTCCGGGCCGTCCAGAATCGATCGCACCGGATCCCAGGAGTCCGCGTGCGGTGGGAACCCCGGGACCACCGAGTTCGCCGAAGAGTCCCACGTGACCCGGTTGATGAACGGGTCCCACTCCCAGGTGGTCAAACCCACCACATGCTGACGTTCCTGCAGCAGATCCAGGCGAGCCCTGACATCGGCATGCTGACGAAGCCTCTTGACCACCTCCCACGTCGTATCCGCGATCGTCTGGGCGATCTGCACATCCGACTGTGAGTACGGCGACTCGGAGTTGCCGACGCCCAGCAGCAGACACACCGCCTCGGCCTGCAGCACCGGAACCCCCAGATGCCGCAGAACCGGCGCGTGGCCGGCGGGGAGGCCGCGCTTGGCCGGCACGGACGAGTAGTCGTTGTGCACCTGAGGCACACGCAACCGAGCGCTGTCCGCCCAGATACCGGCCTGACTGATCGGGTAGTGCCGGTCGTACTGGGCCGTGCAGTAGTCGGCGGTGCTCGTCGACCACGTGCACAACTCGATCGAGTCCTGGTCGGGGTTCACGTAATGCACGTAGCCGATCTGACTGTGTGTGAGTTCCACTGCCAGGTCGATGCTCCTGGTGAGCAGGTCGACCTCGGAGGAGTCAAGTGGCCACGACAACAACTCCACGCGGGCCTGCTGCAGCAGCCCGTTCCGCTCCGTCGGCAAACCGTAGTCGACCATCACGAGCACTCGATCGTGGTCTTGCCCACGCCGCGAACCGCGCACCTTCCGGGGTGCGGTGTGCGATCTTCCAACCGGTCTTGCCCGCCGGCTTGGCGACCGCATAGCCGAACTGCACGCTGGTCCAGTCCATCGACGCGTTGGGGTATGGCGCCACTGCCGGGTCGACCCGTTGTCCCGACGCGTTGGCCAACGGCCCGAACCGGGGTAGTTCATACCCCGTCGTCGGATCGAGGTAGGTGCCGCCGTTGCCGAGCACCAGACTGCCCGGCTGTCCTGGAATCTGCACGGCCTGCACCAGGTGCAAGTGGCTGGACAGGACCATCTGGTACGTGTCGAGAAGTCCGTAGGAGGCCGCGGTCTGGTCCAGGGAGCCCCATGTCGTCCACTCGGTCGGTGGCGCCGGCGAGAACTGCCACGTGACGTGACTGAAGACCGGTCGGTGGGTCATCAGCCATGACTGGCGGCCCTTCTTTGCCCGCGTCTGCTTCCGGGCGGCCACGTATGTCGGACGCTGGACCGCCGCCCAGGAATCCACCGTGCCGTCGGTGCCGTAAGCGGAGTCAACCATCGCCACGCGCAGGGTCCGACCCTTCGCGACCTTGACGGTGAAAGACCACGTGGGCGTCGTCGCCGGTTCCGGGGCCACACCGTTCACAGGCCCGCACAACCCAGCGGTGTCGGGTCGCGGATCGAAGAAGAGGAAGAACCCGTTGCCGCCTCGGTCACACGTCTCATGGTTGCCACGGAGCAGGGCCATGGGCGCGCTGCGGAACATCGGCCGAAGCGGCCGGATGACGTCCACGAGCCAGCCGTCCGCACTGTCGGCGAACGGCATACCAGGCACCGGCGGCGGCGTGCCACCACACAACGCCTGATCCGCCGCCGGACACGCGCTCTCCCGGTAGTAGAAATCGCCCGGGTTGAGGATGATGTCCGGATCGCTCTTCGCGATCTGCCGGGCGATCCGCTTCAGGGGCCACGCGTCCGGCGAGTTGCAGTCCTGGACACTCGTGCCTTTGATCCGGCATCCGGTGTCTGCCAGCATGGCCATCCGGTTCACCTTCTGCGGCATGGAACTCGGGACGCGGCGTCCGGCGATCGTCGCCCGCACGGCGTTGGTCGGGATGTTGTGACTGCAGACGCGCACCGTGTTGAACGCGATCCGGGCGCTCGCAGCCGGCTTGCGGGCCTTCATCGAGTAGGACTTCTTGACGATCCCCTTCGAGGTGCGGCGCATGACGATCACCTCCGGGCAGGACGCCCCCGCGGGCAGGACCGTACGGGCCACCAGCCTGGAGTCCGCCACGGACGTCGGCGCGACGAGTGTGTAGGAGGCGATCGGGTCGGGCTGCGCTGCCATGACGGCCATAGTTGCCATCAGGTCGATCATGGAATCCAACGTAGTTCATTCACGTGGCACGACTCTCCCCACGGACGGCTCAACGCGGCTACCTTGGCCTCATGCTTCTTCTCGCTGCCGCGGCGCTGGCCGTCACCCCGCCGACCCCGGACTGGATGGGTACGCTCTACGCCGACAAGCCCGACACCCGGCTGACCCAGGTCGTCATCCCAGGCACGCACGACTCCGGGGCCTTCAAGATCGACACTGAAGGCAAGTGCAAGGTCACGGCGATAGCGGGGGCCAACCCGGCGATGGCCGCAGCGGGCAAAGGCAACCCGTGTGGCGCCGGCAAGCTCTCCAAGGCGCAGGCCCAGAACTTCACGGGACAACTCAACGGCGGGATCCGATACCTGGACATGCGCTTGGGCGTCCCGGAGAACAAGGTGGTCAGCAAGAAGAAGGCGGGTAAGAAACTCACCAACAAGGCCGCCGCGAAGGTACCGATCGTGCTGCAGCACACGTTCACGTCACTGCGCTTCACCACAGGCCTGAAACAGATCGTGAACTTCGCCAAGGCGCACCCGCGCGAGCAGATCATCCTGGACTTCCAGCACATCGACCTGACCGGCAAGAAGAAGATCGACAAGTACTACACGTCCGCGATCGACAAGATCCTTCGCACCTACAAGGTGGGTGGCACCAGCGTGTGCTCGCGGGCATGGACGAGTTCGAAGATCCCGGACCCGGTCCAGGCCACCTTCCGGCAGGCGTGGGACGCGAACCGCAACGTCCTGGTGATGTACGCCAAGGGCGAGTTGCCGAAGAACTCCTGCTACCGGGCGAGGGAGAGTTACCTGTATTCGCCGTGGCCCAACACCGAGGACCCGGCGGTGTCAGCCACTGCGAACGCGGGCTACCTGGCCGCACGCAAGGACGCTCTGGCCGGCGCCGCCCCGTGCGCTGTGTCGGGCGGCAACCAGTGCGGGTTCTTCGTCGATCAGTTGCAGTTGTCCATGGGCTTGAGTTCACAGATCCAATGTCTGGGTGGCAGCCGGACCCAGAACTGCTCGCTACTGGACCTCGCAGCGCTGCGCAACCCCTCGGCGGTGCAGGAGATGACGGCCTGGAAAGCACAGGGATTGCCGGTCAACATCTCGATCGTGGACTTCTACGAGGTGAGTGACACCGCGCCGCAGTTGATCGCGCTGAACCAGAACTAGAAGAAGGCCGGCGTGCGCGGCCCCCGCCCACCCCGCACGCCGACCGATGGCCCGGGTCGAGCCACCCCCGCGAGTCCGACCCGAGCCCCCAAGGTTCCCCTGGGCGATGGGCTGGAACTCGACTGTCGTGGCTCCGCACCATCTGAGGACATCGTGCGATGTGGGTACGACAAAACCGCTCTTGTCAAGCACCGACACGCAGTTTGTGCATGTTCGCGGGCGGATCCGCGCGATGGGGCTCAGGTAGATCGATGGGTTCAGCGCCCGACGAACCCCACTCGCCTGCACGAACCCCACCGGACTTCACGAGCCCCACCCAACACGCCGTTCGATGGGGTTCAGGTAGATCGATGGGGCTCAGGTAGATCGATGGGGTTCAGCGCCCGACGAACCCCACCGGACTGCACGAGCCCCACCCAACACGCCGTTCGATGGGGCTCAGGTAGACCGATGGGGCTCAGCGCCCGACGAACCCCACTCCGCGCGGGGCCGGAAGTCCTTCAGCCCCCGCAGCAGCCACCGCCACAACAGCCGCCCGCTTGACCCGAGCCAAGGGAGCTCACCGCCCCGGCAGTCGTGAGCAACCGCACAGTGTCCTCGTGTCCCTGCGGGCACGCCGCCGGGTCGCTCGACTGCGCCATCGGCCGATCCTTGGTGAAGGTCTGGTCACACACACGGCACCGGAACTCGTAGGTGGGCATGGCGGCATGGTAGCCATGCGGCACACAGGTGGTCCGCGGGGTGCTTGACGAGGACGTACCACCCGCTTGAATAGGCAGATGCAGACCGTCACCCCGTTCCTGTGGATCCAACACCCCGTCGACGAGGCCGCGAACTTCTACGCCGGACTCTTCGATGACGGCCAGATCGTCTCCGGACCCAACGTTGGCGATGACATGTCGTCGGCCACCGTTCGGATGTCCGGACAGACGATCCACCTCTTCAATGCGGGCACCCAGCGTGCACTCACCGAGGCCTTCTCTTTGATGGTCACCTGCTCGACGCAGGCCGAGATCGACCGGCTGTGGGACGCCCTGTGCGACGGCGGCACACCGAGCATGTGTGGCTGGGTGACGGACCGCTTCGGCGTCACCTGGCAGGTCGTCCCCGACTCGCTGCAGGAATGGCTCAGCGACCCCGCCCGAGGTGGCGAGGTCGCCAAGGTGATGCTGCAGATGCAGAAGCTGGAGATCGCCGACCTGCGTGCGGCACTGAGCGGTTAGGCGTCGACCAGCACCTTCGCCTTGGGCTGCTCGCCCGGCTTCACATCCATCCGGTGCACCCGCCAGGCCAAACCCATCGTCACGGCCGCGACGACCGCGCAGATGACCCCGCCGATCAGACCGGGCATCCCGGCGAGCTTGAAGATGACCGCCAGGTTGCTGATGATGACCATGCCGCCCACCAGCGTGCCGAGACTGTGAACCGGGGCGCGACCGGCGAAACGCGCCGCGAAGGGCGCCACGATCAGACCCCCGACGATCAGACCTGCGACCGCCCCCCACGGCACCTGGGACTCCTTGGCGCCGACCAGGAAGCCCATCGAAGCGCACACGGCCACGGTGAACTCGGCCGCGTTGACGGTGCCGATGACCTTTCTCGGCTCGTGCTTGGTCAAAGTCATCAGGGACGGTGTGGCTACCGGACCCCAGCCCCCGCCACCGGTGGCGTCGACGAAGCCGCCGAACAGCCCGACCGGCCACAGATGCCTGGTCCGGGCGTTGATCTGCGGGATGAGCGTCTTGCCGAAGGCGAAGCGCATGATGATCGAGATGCCGAGCACCAGCAGGATGAGCGCCATCCACAACCGGGCCCCGTCGAGGCTCACGTTGGTGAGGATCACGGCACCCAAGAAGGCACCCACCGACCCGGGAACTGCGATCGCGGTGAACACCCGCCAGTCGACGTTGCCCTCACGCCAGTGCGCCAGGCCGGATACGAAAGTCGTGCCCATCTTGGCGGCGTGAGTGCCGGCGGAGGCCGCCACTGCGGAGTAGCCGAGCAGGGTCAGCAGGGTGGCCGACGTCACACCGAAACCCATCCCCAGTGAGCCGTCGACGAACTGTGCGGCTCCGCCGACGAGGGCGAACACGATGATGAGTGGCATCGCTCGACTCCAATACGCATAAAGTCAATTACTGAACTTACTAAATGCAGTTTTACACGAATCTTCGCGGAATGGAATGTGATCTGCATTTCATTGGCGTGGCGCAGTGCCCGCGATCGAGCACGCGACCGAACCGTCTCTGCGCCCAGGCGTTAGCAGAGCGGACAGAGGTTAGCGTTTCGGCGGCGCACGACCGCTAACCTCTGTCCGCTCTGCTAACGGCTGGCGACCTACACGGTGACTCGCGTTAAGCGAGCGTCAAGCCGCGCCCCGCGATCTCTTGACGTCGCGGACCATGACCCCTTGAGTGGTCCGGGCCTCATCGTGGAAGCATGAGCAAAACGCCACGCATCATCGCCGCGACCGCGAGTGCCGCCCTATTGGCTGGAATCGGCGGTGCATCCGCCGTTCTCGCGGTCGACACTGTCATGGCCGACGACGAGCAGGCGACCACACAGGTCACCGCCGATGAAACGCTCCCGGCCCCGCAGGACGATCGGACGACTGTCTACCAGGAACCCCAGGACGACGACGACGACCATGACGACGACGAGGGCGGACAGATCACGCCTGCGCCCCCCACGACCAGTTTCCAGGGCAACAATGGCGGCCAGTCCAAGCAGAACACCTCGAAGTCGTCATGATCACCGTCTCGATGGACACCTGGCGCACCCACCTGTCGCTATCAGTGCGCGACAACGACCGGCCGGGACTTCAGCACAACCTGCACCGACTCCTCACCACAGAGGTCGCGCGTCTGGACGCCCTGGCCAGCCGTTTCCGTGAGGACTCGGAACTCAGCGCGGTGAATCGCGGTGCCGGCGAATGGGTGGACGTGTCGTGGCGGTTCGTCACCGTGTTGACGGCCTGCCTGGACGCAGCCCGCGCCACCGGTGGGCTGGTGGACCCGACCCTCGGCCAGGCGATCAAGGCCGCCGGCTACGACCATTGGGCACGGCAGAACACGCAGACCGACCCACGGCGCCACCGAGGCGCGTGGCGGCAGGTGGGGATCCGTCCCGGCCCCAGCGGCGCCCAGGTCCTGATCCCGGCGGGCACCGCCCTCGACCTCGGGTCCGTGGCGAAGGGCTGGCTGGCGGACCGACTCGCGACGACCGTGAGACGCGCCGGCCACGACGTCATGGCCAACATGGGCGGCGACATCCGCGTGATGGCCTCGCAGCCGTGGACCGTGTGGTCCGACCCCGAGCTGCCCGGCGTGACGGCCAGCCCTGCGGACCTCACCGATGCCGCGATCGCGACCAGCGGGATCGGTCATCGCCATTGGGAGGGCGGTCACCACATCATCGACCCAAGGACGGGCGCACCCGCGGTGACCCCATGGCACAGCGTGTCGGTCGTCGCGGCAACGGCCGCACAGGCGAACGCCGCCGCCACCGCTGCAGTCATCCTCGCCGACGACGCGCCGACCTGGCTCGACCGCCAAGGCCTGGACGCCCGTCTGGTATCCCGCACACACATCACATCGACCGGCCGTTGGCCATCGGAGGTTGCAGCATGACCTGGGAGTTCATCCGGATCACGGGGCTGGTGGCGCTGGCCTTCCTCACGGTGTCGGTCGCCCTCGGCGTGGCCGGACCAGCGATTCACCGCCCCACCTCCCGACTGACGTCGGTGAGCATGCACATGACCGCCGCCGTCGGCGGAACGGTGCTCGTGATCGCACACATCATCTTCGCGATCGCCGACAGCTGGGTCTCCGTGCCCGCCATGGCTGCGATCGTGCCCGGTGCCTCCTCATGGGAGCCGTTGTGGATCGCGGTCGGCACGATCGCCTTCGACCTGATGCTGGTCATGGTGGCGACGTCGGCGCTACGGCAACAGGCACCCGGCCTGTGGAAACGGGCACACATCCTCGCCTACCCCGTGTGGGCCCTCGTATGGGTGCACACCTTGACGGCCGGAACCGACGCCGGCACACCACTGATGGTCGGCATCGCGGCCGCCTCCGCGGCGCTCGTCGCAGCGGCGTTCGTCCTGCGGCGCATGCGGCCGGCACCCCGCCCCGTCCCCGCAGTCCGCACCAAGGAACTGGAGTACGCACGATGACACTGGACATCCGCACAGGCAGTCTGCTCCCCGGCATCGCGGTGGCGGGCCTTCCGGCCGCGCCGCTCCCCCACCGCCTGCTCGCGCCCGGAACCCTCCTGCTGGCAGGTGTCGCCCCGGGCACCCGGATCGACCTCGGCCGCCACCAACAGATGTGGGGCCTGCTGCCCGCGCCCGACCTCGACCGCCTGTCCGGCGCGGCCGAATGGGCCGGCGTGGTCGGCGCCGGCGGAGCCGGGTTCCCCACCGCGCGCAAACTCGCCTCGGTGGCCCGGACAAAGGCGCCCGTGATCGTCAACGGGTCCGAGGGTGAGTCCGCGAGCGGCAAGGACACCGTCCTTCTGCTCCATGTCCCACACCTCGTCCTCGACGGCGCAGTGGCGTCGGCGCGTGCGCTCGGCAGCCGACAGGTGATCGTCCGGATCCCCGCGTCTCGCAGCCACGTGATCGCGGCTGTCGCCGCTGCCATCGACGAGCGTCACGACAAGGGCGTGCGGATCACCGTCAACCCCGGCGACGACACCTTCATCGCCGGGGAGGCCTCCGCGGTCATCTCCTCCCTGCAGGGAGGTCCGGCTCTCCCGGCTCCGATGAGTAAGCCCCCCACGATGCGCACCGGCCTGCGCTCGCAGTCAGTGCTGCTCAGCAACGTGGAGACTTTCGCACGGGTGGCCGTGGCCATCCGCGGACATCGGGCGTCAAGCAGTCTGCTGACCGTGTCCGGCGCAGTCACCGACCCCGGTGTGCTGGAGGTCGACCCGGCGACGCCGTTGGGCGAGGTGCTGGCCATGGCCGGTGCCGACACCGACCTGGCCGCCGTCATCACCGGCGGCTGGCACGGCACGTGGTTGCCGGCGGACACGCTCACCCTGCACATGCCCACAAACCGCAGTGACCTGAAGGCCCGCGGCGCGCACTGGGGCGCGGGGGCGTTCGTGGCGATTCCCCACGACCCGTGTCCGGTGAACGTACTGACCGCCATCACCGACCACCTCGTGGGTGAGGGGGCAAAGCAGTGCGGTCCATGCATCCTCGGACTCGAGGCCGCCCGGCAAGATCTGCACACCGGCCGCGCGGTCGAGGACCGGGTGCGGGGTCGCGGACTGTGCGCCCACCCCACAGCCACCATCACCGCTCTGCGTTCCGGTCAGGCGCTACTGGCCGAGGAGCTCGCAGCTCATGCACAAGGCCGCTGCACGAAGGGAGGATGGCTATGAGCATCCAGATCGATTGGCGGCGCTGTCAGGGCCATGGCGTCTGCGCGGCAGCGCTCGGCGAGATCATCGAACGCGACGAGTCGGGTTATCCCCTCATGAAGACGCACAACGTACCCGAGGAACTGCACTCGGCGGCGCGGCTGGCACAGGCGACCTGCCCTGCCGCAGCGCTGCGCGCCACCCGTTAGCGCCGGACTTCCCGCGGCAACTTCCCGGTTGACAGGTGCTGCAAGGTCACGGATTCGAGGATGCGGCGTTCGGCCCGGCGCACGGCGAGCCAGACATCCTCGAGTCCGGCAGCCGCGCCCGCGTACTCGAGGTTGTCCGGCCTCTCCCCCTGCACCACGGTCAGGGGACCGTCGACCGCACGGATGATGTCGGCGAGTGTGATCTCGTCAGCCGGGCGGGCGAGTCGGTAGCCACCGACCCGACCGCGGCGGGTGCTGACGATGCCGGCACGACGCAGGTCCGACATCGCCGACCGCACATAGTCCCGGGGCAAGTCCTGCTCTTCGGCGATCACATCGAGCGGTACGTACTCGTCCCGTCCCACCAGTTCGGCGGCAGCCCGGATCGCGAAGACGATACGGCCGGTCAATCTCATCCCTGCGGCTCCGGAGTCATGTTGATCACCCACCCGTTGGGGCCTTCGCTGATCTCCATGGCGATCGGCAACGGCGGTCGCGGATCGACCGGCGTCTCGGAGAACCAGGGAATGAACGGCGCTTCGTAGGTCTGCGATCCCGCGACCACCGAGTTCATTCCGATGGCGTAGTAGCCCTCCTGCGTCACCGCCGGCAGGTACAGGCCGACGCGGATGGAAGGTGCCAGCGAGTTGTCGAAAATCATCTTGGTCGTGAGGTTGCTGACCTGCGTCGTGTAGGGCGCACCCGGGGCGGCAGGGCCCATCGTCTTCTCGGCCCATTCGGCGCTCTCACCCATCATCGAGTCGAAGATGCTCACCCGCTGCGGCGAATCCACCGTTACTGCGTAGGAGTCCGAGAACGACTTCGTGCCGCAACCGGACAGCAGGCCGAGCCCGAGGACGACCGCGATCACCAGACGCACATGGAACAACGTAGTCTGCGCGCGCGACGGAAGGGCGCCGTGGTGGGCTGCGAGCCTAGACTGCCGGTCGTGGAGATGACCGTGATCGTTGTGATGGCCGGGTTGGTGCTCGCCTACTCGCTGATCGCCCGACGGCTGACCCTGGCCAACGTCACGGCACCGATGCTCAGCGTCATCGCCGGTGCCGCGGTGTTCTCGGTCGCAGATATCAGCGTCGAGACCGCCGCTGTGCACCTGATCGCCGAGATCACGCTGGTGCTGATCCTGTTCCACGACGCGTCGACCGTCCGCCTGGCCGCTCTACGCCACGACCCGGGCATCGCCCTGCGCCTGCTGCTGATCGGATTCCCGCTGGCACTGATCGCGACCTTCTTCGCCACACGAGCCCTGTTGCCGACGATCGGCGTGGCAGGGGCCTGGCTGGTGGCCGCGGCCATCACGCCCACCGACGCCGGCCTCGGGGCTCCGACAGTGCTGAACCCGGTGGTCCCCACCCGGGTGCGGCGGGCGTTGAACGTGGAGAGCGGACTCAACGATGGGCTGGCCACGCCCATCGTCCTGCTGGCGTTGGCAGCGCTCGCAGCCGAAGAGGATGTGGCGGAGCCCTCGTTCCTGAAGGTCGGGCTGGTACCGGTGGGACTGGCACTGCTGTGCGCAGTCGTCGTCGGATTGACAGCCGCCTGGCTGCTGGATCGCAGTCGCATCCACCACCTCAGCGGCGGGCGTGGACGCGCCGTGGTCATTCTGGTCCTGCCCGTCTTCCTGTTCGGTCTCGCCGAGATCATCGGAGCCAACGCCTTCATCGCGGCATTCGTCGGCGGGCTGGTCTTCGGCGCGGCCAGCACGACTTTGATCCAGCGTCCAGAGACTTCCGAGCTTCTGGAGATCGCCTCGGACCTACTGGGCTTCCTGGTCTGGTTCTTCGCCGGAGGCATACTGCTGGCCGTCATCGACGCCGGACCGACGTGGCAGATGGTCGTTGTCGGTGTTCTGGGCCTGACCGTGTTGCGGATCGTGCCGGTCTTCCTGGCACTACTGGGCACGGGTTTCAAGTGGCCGACCGTGACCTTCCTCGGCTGGTTCGGCCCGCGCGGACTGGCGACGATCGTATTCGGGCTGCTCTCGTACGAAGAGTTGGGTGCGGATTCCCCCGTGATGGGCTCCGTCGCGGGGGTGATCGCGTTCACCGTGCTCATCAGCGTCTTCGCCCACGGTGTCAGCGCCTCCCCTCTGTCAAAGGCATACGGGGCCTGGGCACGGCGCACCCGCGCGCCGATCGAGAGTGAACCCTCGGTGGAACCGACTGTGTCCCGGGGACGCGTCGGGCTGTGAAACCGCTCACCGGGGCACGCCGGTCGTGTGAGTCACCTCACGGTCGGGTATCCGCACCCCCGATCAGGGCAGGATGTCCTCATGGATGTCGAGATCGTGCGCAACCCTGCCGCCAGTGAGTACGAGCTGCTGCTCGACGGCGAGCGGATCGGGGAACTGGAATACATCAGGACCGGTGACGTGCTCAAGATCACGCACACGGTCGTCGCGCAGGAGTACAGCGGGCAGGGGCTTGCGGCGCGACTGGTGGAAGCCGCACTTGAAGACATCGCGGCGCACGGCGAGTTCGTGCTTCCGAAGTGCCCCTACGTCCGCGGGTACATCGTCAAGCATCCGCGGTGGGCTGCTCTGGTGCCGGTCGATCGCCGGGACGAGTTCGGGCTGGCTACTGTTTGACCGCCTGCAAGGTGTAGGTGAGCGGAATCCGCTCGGGGCGTTCGGCCAGTACCCATTCGTCGCCGCGCTTGGTCATCTGTGTGGGTAACGGATTCCACGGAACACTGTCGTGCTCCACCAATTGCGTCAGCCGCATGCCGTTGCCCAGGACCGCGGTAACGATCTCGCCGAGGCCGTGGTTCCAACTGTGGGTCGTCGAGTTCTGCAAAGGCTCGGCCGTGTCGACATAGGTCTGCTCCTCACTCTCGACGAGCGGCTCCGGGACCTCGAAGTAGGGGTAGTCCAGCACCAACCTGTCCGGTTCCTCATAGTCCAGCGCCCACAAGACGGGATGGCCTTCCCGAATGAACAGGCGGCCACCCGGCGCCAGCAGCGAGGAAACCACGTTCGCCCAGCGGTCCACATCGGGCAACCAGCACAAGGCACCGATACCCGTGAACACGACATCGAACCGGCCGGTGCCCAGAACAGCGGGCGCGTCGTAGACCTCGGCTTGCACGAAGTCGACGTCGGCCCCGGAGTCCGCGGCCAATTGCCGCGCCACGGCCAGCGACTCAGCGGAGAAGTCCAGCCCTGTCACACGCGCGCCGAGGCGAGCCAGTGACACCGTGTCGGTGCCGATGTGGCATTGCAGATGCACGGCCTGCAGCCCACGGATGTCGCCGAGTCTGGGAACGTCGAAGCGCACCACGTCGCTGAGGTGTGTGGGGTCGTCTCGGAACCGCTGCAGGCCGTACTCCTGCGACTGCGCGTGCAGGCCGGCGCGTTCGTCCCAATTTCGCCTGTTGACGTCCACGGAGTCCATACCGCGCAGCGTACGACCCGTCGTAGGTTGGTCCCATGGCAATCGCACTCATCACAGGTGGCGGATCCGGGATCGGCGCCGAGACCGGCATCCAGATGGCCCGCCGTGGGGACACCGTCATCCTCGCCGACATCGATGTCGAGGCCGCAGACGACATCGCCACACGGATCGTGGCCTCAGGCGGCACGGCGGAGTCCGCGGCCCTCGACGTGCGGGATGGGGCGGCGTTCGCGGCACTCGTGCAGCGCGTCGTCACCGATCACGGACGCATCGACCTCATCTTCAACAATGCCGGAATCGGTGTCGGCGGCCCGATCGAAGACCTGACTGCCGAGCACTGGCAGCGGATCGTCGACATCAACATCATGGGCGTGGTCAATGGCATCCGTGCCGCCTACCCCCACATGATGCGACAGGGCGATGGGCACATCGTGAACACCGCGTCGCTGGCAGGTCTGGTGCCCAGCCCGATGCTGGCGCCCTACGCAATGACCAAACACGCTGTCGTGGGGTTGTCCGCGAGTCTGCGGCCGGAGGCGGCACTGCACGGCATTCGTGTGACCGCGTTGTGCCCGGGACCGACCGAGACCGCCATCCTGGACAGCAGGGGGCCTGCGGACCTCGCCCCACACGAGGGTGTGTCCGCCCGGGACCTGCTCACGAAGGCCGCTGGGGAGATCTATCCGGTGGAGGACCTGGTCGCGGATCTGCTCGACGGCATCGCGGCCAACAAGACGCTCATTGTCACCCCCCGGCGAGCGCGGCTGGCCTGGTGGCTGCAGAGGTTGTTCCCGTCGTACCTCGAGAAGCATGCCGGCCGACTTGTGGGATGGGCCAAGCGCGAGGCCGAACGCCTGGAGCGGTTGAGCACGCAGTAGCCCGACCGGGCCAGTTCCACGGTTGGAGTCCGACGGCCAAACGAGGGACCCGAACTCTCACTGTTCGTCCAGGTTGGTCACGCGGTTGTGGTTGCGGCGTCGGCCGCCCAGTGCTGTGTGTGCACGCGTGGGCCCGTTCCTGGATCAGGGTGGTGGAAGTACTCGGTGGTGGTCTGGGCCCGGGGCAGGATCTGTCTGAACATTCCGGTTAGAGATCGGCAGGTTGGTTAGTCGGCGGCAGGTTGGTTAGAGTCCCACGGCCGTATAGGGCTAACCGGAGTGCCGCATCTCTAACCAGGATGCCGATCTCTAACCGGACTGCCGATCTCCAACCACAACCGCACCTCGCCATCGCCGCGGGCCGGCGGGCCACCAGAGGACGTCTCCGGTTAGAGATCGGCAGGTTGGTTAGTCGGCGGCAGGTTGGTTAGAGTCCCACGGCCGTATAGGGCTAACCGGAGTGCCGCCTCTCTAACCAGGATGCCGATCTCTAACCGGACTGCCGATCTCCAACCACAGATGTGCGACGGCCGGTGATCCGACGTGGCGGGCGAGCCCACGCCCGTTCGCCAGCCCGGTCGGGGCCTCACCAGCGATCGGGGCGGGTCGCTGCGCGTCTCAGCTGTGGCCGCCTAGGCCTTCGTGCGCGGGAATCGTTCCCAGCCGGCCGGCTTGGTAGTCCTCGAAGGCCTGAATGACCTCAGCCTTGGTGTTCATCACGAACGGACCCATCCACGCGAGGGGTTCCCGGATCGGAGCCCCGCCGAGCAGCAGGACCTCCATCTGGTGGGTGCGGGAGTCCTGGCTCGGGTCCGCTCCGAACCGCAACTCGTCACCCGGGCCGAAGACCGCGAGCTGCCCCTCGGTGATCGGTGTGCCATTCACGTCACCGCGACCGGCGAGCACGTACAGCAGCGCGTTGAAGTCCGGCCGCCAAGGGATCCGCACCTGCGCCCCCTTGGACACCGAGACGTGGGCCAAGGAGATCGGGGTGGTAGTGATCCCAGGGCCGCTGATCCCACCGATCTCACCGGCGATCACGCGGATCAACGCGCCGGCGTCGGCTGTTGTGGCCAGACCCACCTGTCCCGCCCGCAGATCCTGATACCGCGGTGTCGCGAGTTTCTGGGTGCGCGGGAGGTTGACCCACAGCTGGATCCCGTGGAACAGCCCACCCGACGCGACGAGGTCCTCCGGCGGACGCTCGATGTGCAGCAGGCCCGAACCGGCCGTCATCCACTGGGTGTCACCGTTGGTGATCAAACCACCGCCACCGTGGGAATCGGCGTGCTCGAATGTGCCGTCGATGATGTAGGTGACGGTCTCGAAGCCGCGGTGCGGATGCCACGCAGTGCCCTTGGGCTCCCCAGCTGCGTAATCCACCTCACCCATCTGATCCATGTGGATGAACGGGTCGAGCAGTTCCAGGGGCACACCCGCGAAGGCGCGGCGCACGGGGAAGCCCTCCCCCTCGAATCCACGCGGGGCCGTGGAGATGGACATGACCTCACGCGGGGCCGCGTTCGCGGCGCCCACACGGGGCAGGACGGTGACGTCGTCGACAGTGATCGCTGGCATCTGGGGCCTCCTTACGTCAGGTGCAACATAGTTGACAATACAACTATTCCCGGCACGGCGACATCGCAGACGGGACGACCCTTACGCAGCCGGTGCGACCGAGACCTCGGGGGCTGGGACCGCCTCCGGCGCTGGGGTTCCGGCGTCCAGCGGGGCCTCCGGGGAGGCCGACGCCTCTGGCGACGGGCTCTCCTCCGGCAGCGGCTCGACCTCCTCCGTGGTGCGCGCGATCTGCCGCTGCGCCTCGATCGCGCGGTCGATGGCGTCCTCCAGATCGTTCTGCGCCTCGCCGTACGCGGCGAAATCGCCCTCCTGCAATGCCTCCTCGGCCGCCTTGAGCGCAGCGTCGGCATCGGCGAGCGCCCTGGTCAATCGTTGCTCGGCCGTTGTCTGCTTGTCCTTGTCCTTGTCCTGCGTCTGGTCGTCGGCGACCGAGGCACCCAGAACCTTGGCAAGCGCGTCGCTGAGGTTACGTTCGAACGCCACCTCCTGACCGAAGGAGACCAGGACACGCTGCAGCAGCGGGTAACCGTCCTGACTGGCCCGCACGTAGACGGGCTCCACATAGAGGAACCCGCCCGCGACCGGCAGAGACAAGAGGTTCCCGAGTTCGACTTCGGACCCGCCGCGGCGAAGCAGCGACAACTGGGAGGCGACTTCTGGGTTCGACTCGAACGTGTTCTGGACCTGCAGCGGCCCCGGGATCACGCTGTTGCGTGGTAACTGCAACACGCGCAACCTCCCGTAACCCGGACCGGGCTCCGAACTCGCGGTCATGAACGCCGCAAGGGTCTGCCGTCGCACCGGGGAGAAGGTCGTGGTCAGCTGGAACTCGGGGCTCACCTGATCCGGCATCCGCAACGTCAGGTAGTACGGCGGCTGCGGCTTGCCCGCTGCCTGCTCGGTCGGATCGGTGGGGATGTACCAGAAGTCCTGACCGGAGTAGAACGACGACGGGTCGGTGACGTGGTAACGGCTGTACACCAGTCGCTGTGCCTTGAAGATGTCCTCCGGGTAGCGCACATGAGCCTGCAACTCCGACGGCATCTCGGCGGCGGGCTTCAACGTGTCGGGGAAGGACTTCTGCCAGGCCTGCAGGATCGGGTCGGAGGCGTCCCAGGCGTACAGGGTGACTGTGCCGTCATGGGCGTCCACGACGGCCTTGACACTGTTGCGCACGTAGTTCACGTAGTCCTGCTCGACGCTGACGTTGCGGCGCACGGTCAGGGAGTCGCTGGTCGCATCCGCCCAGCGCAGCCGCGCCGAGTTGGGGTAGGAGTCGGTGGTGGTGTAGCCGTCCACCAGCCAGACGATCCGACCCTCGACGACCGCGGGGTAGGGATCGGCGTCAACGCGCAGCCACGGTGCGACGCTGCGGACGCGGGTGAGCGGATCCCGGTCGTACAGGATCTTCGAGTCCGGGCCGATGAGACTGGACAGGAGGATGTTCGGCTCGGAGAACTTCGCGGCGTACATCATGCGGTTCAGTGGCGACCCCACCGACACCCCGCCGATCCCGGTGTACGTGTTGGTGCGCTGCCCCGTCGGGCTGGTGTCGTCGGGGAAGTCGAGTTCCCGGGGGCCGCCGGGGCCGCCCACGATCGAATACGTCGGCGACTTCTCGCCGAAGTAGACGCGCGGCTGATCGATCTCGAGTTCACCGACCGGCGGGATGTCTTCGGCGAAGAAGTCCGGCTCACCCTCGGGGTTCGCTGTGTTGTCGTAGGCCGCCACGAGCCCGTAGCCGTGCGTGTAGACCAGCGTGTCGTTGGCCCAGTTGCGCTGTGCCGGGGGCACGGCCGACAGATCGACCTCCCGGGTGCTGACGATGGCGCCGCGGCGGCCCTGCGGGAGTTGGTAGCGGTCCACGTCGAGGGTGTCGGGGAAGGAATAGAAGGTACGGATCTGCTGCAGTTGTCGGAACGTCGGCGACACGATGGCCGGATCCAGGATCCGGATGTTGTCCAGCGTCCCCTTGTCAGCGGCCAGCGAGTCGGAGTCAGGTTCGCCTGCCGCCGAGTACTCATCGTTCTGCACGTTGGACAGGTTGTAGGCGTCGCGGGTGGCCTGGATGTTGCGGCTTATGTAGGGCGCCTCCTTGCCCGGCTCGTTGGGCCGCACCTGGAACTGCTGGACGATGGCGGGATAGATCCCACCGATCACCAACGCGCTGACAGCCAGCAGCCCGAGACCGACCAGCGGCAGCGTCCAGGTCCTGCGGAAGATGTTGAGGAAGAACAGCGCGGCGCACACGAGGGCGATGAAGGTCAGGATCGTCTTGGCCGGAAGAACCGCCTCCACGTCCCGGTACTTCAGCCCGGTGAAGCCTTCGACGAAGTCCTCGTCCTTCAGAGACAGCGCGTAGCGGTCCAGCCAGTAGGCCACCGCCTTCAACAGGCAGATGAGGCCCAGGATGAGTGAGATCTGGACCTGCGCAGCCTCGGTGGCCTGCAGACCGTTCTGCACGCGGATGCCGCCGTACAGGTAATGCACCGCGACCACCAGCAGCAGCGACAGGAACAACGCCATGAACCCGAAGCCGGTCAGATAGCGCAGGAAGGGCAGCTTGAAGACGAAGAAGCCGACATCGAGGCCGAACTGCGGATCCTGGATCCCGAAGGACCCCCCGTTCCGGAACAGCATCCACTGGGTCCACGCCGCGGTTGCGGACAGACCGGACAGGACGCCGAGGAAACCCGCCGTGCCCACGACCAGCCACTTGCGGATGGGTTCGATGCTCTGCCGGTAGCCCTCCATGCTCGCGGACAGACGCGGATCGTAATCCGGACGGGTCCGGTAGGAAACGACCATGGCCAACGCCAGGATCAACGCCATCGTGAGCCCGAAGCCCACGAACAGCAGCGTGCGAACCCCGACCACTGTGGTGAACACACTGGTGAAGTTCACCGACCGGAACCACAACAGGTCCGTGTAGATGGAGGTGAAGATCAGGAAGAGCACGAGCAGGGCCGCAAGGACCGCGATCGTGATCGCCAGTACGCGCCCTCGCGGGCCTCGACTGGGTGCGGGCTTCGTGGCGGTCTCGAACGTCACGCCTCAACCCTACGAGACTATGGACACATGCACCCGACACCGGACCTGGAAAGCGTCCTTCGAGATCTGGATCGTCACGTGGCCACCGACGGCTGGAACCAGCCGCCACGACTGTTCGCACTCGTGACCGAAGGGCCCGGCTACTCCGTGGTCGAGCAACCCTGGGAGAGCACCGGCGAGGACGTCCTGCGCGATCTC
The DNA here is from genome assembly GCA_020636995.1 of Actinomycetota bacterium. Lineage (GTDB taxonomy): Bacteria > Actinomycetota > Actinomycetes > S36-B12 > UBA10799 > JADKAV01. Next base: position 221,106 of record JACJWU010000004.1, read on the forward strand.
GCCCGGATCAGCTGGCCGGCTGACGTTTCGGGGGCCGCCTTGAGCGTGCAGCGGATCCTGGAACCCGATCACGATGTGCGGCTGACCGTCGGTGCGCTGCGCACCCAGGAAGTGGCCACGGCTGTTCGCTACCGGCAGCACGACGACGCTGCCCAAGTGGCGATCGCCGCCAATCTTGCACCACGTCTCGAGCGGGCCCTGTGGGACACCCTGCAGGACTGAGCCTCACAGCGGGCACGTCGGCGGCGCGATCGTCCCTTCGAGTACGTCGCGTGCCTGCGCCAACGTCTCCACCGGCACGACCTGCAAGCCGTCAGGTGCACCGGACACGACCTCGTCGCAGTTGTCCTTCGGCGCCAGGAAGAGAGTCGCGCCGTTCTGCTCGGCCGCGGCCATCTTCTGCACGATCCCGCCGATCCGGCCGACCCGGCCGTCATAATCCATGGTTCCGGTACCCGCGACGAAGCGATCGTCGAGCAACTGCTCGGGGGTGAGTTTGTCCACGATGCCGAGCGCGAAGACCAGCCCTGCGCTCGGGCCGCCCACGTCGTCGAGGTTGAAGTCCACGGTGACCGGGGAGTCTGCGATCACTCCGAGAGTCAGTCCGAGATACCCCTTCGACGGATCCTCGGGATTGCCCACGGTGACCACTGAGACCGAGCGGTCTTCACCGTCTCGGCGCAGGTCGATCGGGATCCGGGCTCCGGGCCCGGCCCTACGGATGATCCCGGCCATCTGTTTTGGCCCGGACACACCCTTGCCATCGACGGCGAGAATGACGTCGCCGTGCTCGAGCAGGTCGGTGGCCGGGGAGTCCGGGAGCACCTCGATCACCCACGGTTTGGTGGCTACGGGTTCTCCGACCTCCCGAAGCGCGGCGATCCGCGCCTTCTCCTGGGAGTCGCTGAACTGGTCGGCACCGGCCCGCTGCGCCTCATCGCCGGAGGTGTCGGGCGGGTAGAGGATCTCCGAGGGGACCACGGAGACATCGGGGTCCAGCCATCCGGTGAAGGCCTCGAACAACGTCAGATCCCCGAACGGCCCGCCCCGCTCGGACACAGTGGTCATCTCGAGCAAGCCATTGGTCGGGTACACCGTCGCCCCCTCGATCGCGATCACCGGCTTGCCGTCGGCCTCCCCAAGCACGTCGAACATGGGCCCGGGCGACAACCGCACATACGGCACGGCGATGAACTCCATTGCGGCGAGCACCACCAGCCAGCAGACCAACGCGAGAGCGATCACCTTCTTGCGAGGGGTGTCGAACCAGTGCCTCACCGATCACCCCGCAGAACCCGCTGCAGGGCCCGCAGGTCCTTGTCGCGCACCGGTCGCCGGGACGGCCGCATCCGCCACCAGGCGATGGCGACGATCACCACCGCCGGAAGCCACCACAGCAGCACGGACATGTGCTCAGGGTACGCATGCCCGGACCCTGTTCCACCCAGGGCGTAACCGCGCGCCGGGGCGGTGAACCCCGACCGTCGTAGCCTAGAAGCCCAGCGATTGAACAGGCGGATGTGATGAGCGGCGATCTTCCTTTCGGGTTCTCCCCCAACCCCGATGATCCCAAGAACCCGGGCGGCTTCGACATGTCGCAACTCGGTGCGATGCTGCAGCAACTCGGTGCGATGCTGCAGAGCGGCCAGAACGCGGTGGCCGGTCCGGTCGACTGGGAGCTGGCCAAGAACCTGGCCAGGCAGACGATCAGCCAGAAGGGCGACCCGTCGGTCAACGACAACGACGTGCGCCGCATAGGGGAGGCGTTCGACCTGGCCCAGGTCTGGCTCGACCCTGCGACCACGTTTCCGGCGGGTACCGCGACGCCTGGCGTGTGGAGCCGCAGCGAATGGCTGGAGCACACCTGGCCGGCATGGCAGCAGATCATCGAACCCATCGCCGAGGGTGTTCAGCAGACGCTGACCGCCATGCCCGACATGGGGCAGGTGAACCTGCAGGACCTCGGCATCCCTGGGCTTCCGGAGAACATGCCTGAGGGCATGCCCGACCTCAACACCCTGGCCGGGCCGCTGATGAACATGGCCAAGCGGATGGGCGCGGCCATGTTCGGCGCACAGGTCGGGAACGGCCTGGCAACCCTGGCCGACGACGTGCTGGGGGCCGCCGACGTCACGATCCCGTTGACCGGCGACGGGCGACCGGCGCTGGTGAGCGAGAACGTGAAGGCCTTCGGAGCCGACCTGGATGTGGAACTGGCCGACCTGTACCTCTACCTGGCGCTGCGCGAGGCCGCCCACCAGCGCCTCTACGCACATGTGCCGTGGCTGCGTACGGCCGTGGAGACCGCCGTGCGGGTGTACGCCTCCGGCATCTCCGTGGACACCGGCAAGATCCAGGAGTCGCTGCAGGGGATCGACCCCAACGACCCCCAGGCGATTCAGGACGTCATGTCCTCCGGTGTCTTCGAGCCCGCGCAGACCGAGGAGCAGAAGCAGGCGCTGTCCCGCCTGGAGACCTTGCTCGCGCTGATCGAGGGATGGGTGCAGGACGTGGTCATCGCAGCCATCGACGGCCGGATGCCGTCCGCGGATCGGCTCGCGGAGACCATGCGCCGCCGGCGGGCGTCCGGCGGCCCGGCGGAGAAGACGTTCGCCACCCTGATCGGCCTGGAACTGCGGCCACGGGCATTGCGCGAGGCAACCGCCCTGTGGACCCAGTTGCGTGAGCAGCGGGGCATCGAGGGCCGCGACGGTGTCTGGCGCCACCCGGATCTCATCCCCACCGCCGACGACCTGGCCGATCCCACGTCGTGGCTCGAGGCAACCGGGGACCTCGAAAACTGAAAGAAGTTCTGTCAACACCCCGTGCATAACTGAAACCCCTGATCAGTCGGCGCGTCCAGGCGACACGATCAAGGCTTCAGCACCGGTTGTCCCCAGGTGCCCACACCTCGATCGACAGGCCGTCCCCCGGTCATCCACAGATCTGTCCACAACGGTGGAAACCGGCGGCCGGATTCATCTGGACGCCCTCGTCTGAGGCGCCCTAACGTCGGTCGTGAACGAGGCCCCCGAGAGGGAAGCGGACCGCAGGGGAAGGCGGGAAGCGGACCACCCGGGGGCCTCGCTCTATGCGTGACACGGGAGTTCGCGGCCGGTCCCGTGCAGTCCGTTAGTCGCAGTGCAGTTGGTTAGTCGCAGTGCAGTCCGTTAGTCGCAGTGCAGTCCGTTAGTCGCAGTGCAGTTGGTTAGTCCCAGACGGCCGTGTACGACTAACCAACCGGGCTACGACTAACCAACATGCCGATGTCTAACCGGAACGCCCCAGCCCCCGGCCACCGACCTCAACGGCCTTCGAACACAGGTCCCCGGCGCTCCCGGGCAGCCCGCAGCCCCTCCTGCACGTCCTTCGGCGTCGTCGTGACCGACTGGACCACGCCCTCCCAGCGCAGTTGCGTTAGTCCCAGTGCACTGCGTTAGTCCCAGTGCACTGCGTTAGTCGCAGTGCAGTTGGTTTGTCCCAGACGGCCGTGTACGACTAACCAACCGGGCTTCGACTAACCAACATGCCGATGTCTAACCGGAACGTCCCGCCTTCTCGGCCACCGACCTCAACGGCCTTCGAACACAGGGTCCCGGCGCTCCCGGGCAGCCCGCAGCCCCTCCTGCACGTCCTGCGTAGTCATCGTGACCGGCTGGACCACGCCCTCCCAGCGCAACGCCTCTGCCAGGGATGCCGGCGGGGCAGGAGACAGCCCCCGCTTCGTCAGCCGCATCGCCAACGGCGCGTTGGCGGCGATCGCGGCGACCTCGCCGAGCACCTGCTCTGCGGTCACCTGGCGCGTGGCCACCCCCGCCGCCAGCATGCCGTCGGCATCGAGGCTGCGACTGCTCAGCAGCAGGTCGCGCGCCATCGCCGCGCCGACGGCCTGGGTGAGCAGGAAGGTCGTACCCATCCCCGCGTGAAGGCCCAGTCGCGTGAACGGCACTGAGAACCGTGCCCGCTCCCCCACCCACCGGATGTCACAGGCCAGCGCGATGGCCGCTCCTGCCCCGATCGCCGGGCCCTCGATGAACGCCACAGTGGGCACACTCAACTCGGTGATGCTCAACCAGTGGCCGTAGAACCGGTCCATGCGGCGGCTCAACGTGTCCACCGACTCCGATCCACCGTCGGCGAGCCACCCCAGATCTCCGCCGGCACAGAACGCCGGTCCCTCCCCCCGTACGAGCACGGCCCGCAGCTCGGTGACCTCACTCAGAGCCGTCATGACGGTCGACCACGCGGCCGTCATCGGCCCCGACATCGCGTTGCGCTGCGCCGGATTGGCCAGCACCACCTCGGCGATCCCGGGCTCGTGCCACCGCACATACAGGTGATCGTGCTGGGCGGTCAGGTCCGAAACCGGTGGGGCGAGTGTCATGAACGCACCATAAGCACGTAGCATTTCGGCCAACAGAACCGCACAGCCCCACGCAGACCCGGGGCGAGAGGGAGTGGAACATGGCTGAGACGTACGAAGGCGAAGGCTACTGCGTCAAGTGCAAGACCAAGCGTCCGCTGAACGGCGAGGTGCACGAGACCAACGGGCGCCGCATCGCCAAGGGCAAGTGCCCGGAGTGTGGCACCACGGTGACCCGGATCCTCGGCAAGAGCAGCTGACTTCGCGACGAACGGCGGATCCGGCGGATGCCCGGGTCCGCCGTTCGTCATGTCCGGCTCATGACCGGTACCGGATCCCCCACCGCGCAGCAGACGCAGCGCGGATGCGCCTGCCAGACCCGCCAAGACGGCCCCGGGCGATCGGGATCGAAGATCATCTCCAGACCGATCGTCTGCTGAGCGTCGGCGATGTGGGCGATGACTCCAGCTGCCAGGGTGAGTTGTGACGGTTCCTGCCACACCGCGACGCCCACGGCTTGCGAGACGATCCGGGGCCACGCCGGGTCCGCGTCCAGCCACGTGAGATCGACACACCGCGGACAGGGACCGCATTCGTCATCGAGCACCGGACCCACATGAACCGCCCGCCCCGCGAACCACAGCGGCACCAGCCTCCGGATCCCGGTCGGCGCTGCCAGCAGGGATGGGACCTGCCCCTGTGGATACACCAGCACGTCAGCGCCCTCGACGACCTCTACGCCCGCGGCTCGCAGCGCCACCCGCAGCGGATCCTCCAGCAGCCCGCACGGCGCCAGTGCCACCCGCACCGGCTGATCCGGGGGTGCCAGTAGGCCCGCGGCACCCAACCCGGCCAGCACGCGGGCAGCCTGTTCCGCGGGGACGCCGCAGCGGCCCGCCGCCACCAGCAGAGAGTCGCGTTCGCGGCCACCGTTGATCATCCCGATCCACTTCACCAGCCCCGGCGTCGCGTCCTCGACGACCAGGCTGTGCGTTCCCCAGCCCACCTGCAGGCTCGTGTCGTCACGCCATGCCACGACCGGGTTGCCGATCACCTTCGGTTTCATGCCCCGATGCTGCCAACGATCGCCTGTGGATCGTTGACACCGTCCACAAGCACAGTGTGGTAGGCGGGCGGTGGTGGGCATCTGCCATCCGGGGCAGAATCGAGCCATGGGTGAGGACAGGCAGGCGATCCCCAAGCGCGCGGTGGCACGCACCGCTCGGATGGCCAGCCTGCCGATCGGGTACGCGGGACGCACGGCGCTCGGTCTCGGCAAACGCATCGGAGGCAAACCCGCCGAGGTGGTCACCAACGAGATCCAGATGCGCACCGCCGAGCAGATGTTCCGTGTTCTCGGAGAACTCAAAGGCGGCGCGATGAAGTTCGGGCAGGCGCTGAGCGTGTTCGAGGCGGCGCTGCCGGAGGAGGTTGCCGGACCCTATCGCGCCACGCTCACCCGGCTGCAGGACGCGGCACCCCCGATGCCGGCCGAGACGGTCCATTCCGTGCTCGCCGACCAACTCGGCCCGGACTGGCGCGATCGGTTCACCGAGTTCGATGACGACCCCGCTGCCGCTGCGTCCATCGGCCAGGTCCATAGGGCCGTCTACCGCGACGGGCGCCCGGTGGCCGTCAAGATCCAGTACCCGGGGGCGGGGAAGGCCCTGATGAGCGACCTGAATCAGGTTGCCCGGATGGCCCGCATGTTCGGCGGCATGGTGCCAGGGATGGATATCAAGCCACTGGTCGACGAACTGCGGGAGCGGGTGGCGGAAGAACTGGACTACCTGAAGGAGTCACAGTCGCAGCGGGCCTTCGCCGCAGCATTCGAGGGTGACCCTGATTTCGTGGTGCCGCACATCCTCGCCGCGGCTCCCCTGGTCCTGGTCAGCGAGTGGGTCGACGGCGTGGGTCTGTCACACATCATCGCCGACGGCACGCAACCGCAGAGGGATCGCTGCGCCACGCTGTACCAGCGCTTCATCCTCTCCGGGCCCGCCCGCGCGGGACTGCTGCACGCCGACCCCCACCCCGGGAACTACCGGTACACCCCGGACGGCAAACTCGCGGTGCTCGACTTCGGAGCGGTCGCCCACCTGCCCGACGGTCTTCCCACCGCCATGGGGCACCTCCTGCGCATCGCGATGCACAATGACGCCGATGGCGTGCTGGACGGGCTTCGGGAGGAGGGCTTCGTCAAGCCGCACATCGCGCTGGACGCCCAGGCCCTGCTGGACTACCTGACCCCACTGGTGGAGCCTGCGCGCCACGAGACGTTCCACTACACCCGCGACTGGCTGCGTGGGCAGTTCATGCGCCTGCGCGACCCGCGCAGCGAGGAGTTCACGATCGGCTTCAAGTTGAACCTGCCCCCGAACTACCTGCTGATCCACCGGGTGTGGCTCGGCTGCATAGGCGTGCTGTGCCAACTGGACGCAGAGGTGGCCACCCGGGCGGAGGTCGAGCAGTGGGTGCCCGGGTTTGTGCCGGATCCGGCCTGAGCGGAGCGGATTGCGCAGCGGACCACCTACTGGTCGACTGCGCAATCCGCCCACCGTCAGGCCGACTGCAGGACCGCGTCGATGCGCATGGTCATCTGCTGGTGCAGCTGCGCCTCGAGCACGGCTGCGTTCTTCGGGGGACGCCCGTTGCGCTTCGGTGCGGGTACCGGGAGGCCGGCCAGGAACAACTCGCCGCCCCATACCCCGCAGGTCTCACCGCGCTCCAGGGCCCCCACGAGGCACTCCCGGCGCACCGGACAACCCAGGCACAACCCACGCGCACGATCCACGTCCGCGGGCACGTCGGAGAACCACATGTCAGCCGTTCCGGCCACACAGGGGATCTCACCAGTCATTTCTCACCTCCGTTTGGGACACACGAAAAAGGCCGCGGTGTTGCGCCGCGGCCTGAGGTCTGTCGACCTGGACTACCCGGGACGCACCGCACAATCGGCAGCAGGGAAGGCCGCCACGACAGTGAACGTGATGATCATCGTGCGACTCCTTCCCTCAGACGGTGCTAGCCGTCACCCTACGCGCTGCCGCCGGATCCGGCAACGGGCTTTCCCGCGACGATCGCCAGCAGCTCGGCACCCCGTTCGGCGACCAGTGCCCGCTGAATGCCCTTGATGCGACCTAGCGCCGCCAGATCCCGGGGCTGCTCACGCGCGATCGCGATCAGCACGGCATCGGTGGCGACCAGGAAGGCCGGCAGCGACTTCCCCGACTCCCGCCGCCGGTGTTCGACAACCGCTGTGCGCCATGCGCGCAACTCATCGACCAGCGCCATGGAGACATCCGTCGGACACCCCCGGCAGGTTCCCAGAGCCCGCTCGGTGGGAGTGCTGAGTCGCTTTCCGCACACGTGACATCCCCGCGTCTTGGCGGCAGCGGGCTTCGCGGCCTTGGCCTTGCGCTGCTGGCCCGCCGGTAGGAACCGGGAGGGCTCGCGGGTCTCCCGCCGGGAACCAGTCCGCGCGTAGGAGATCTCGACGAGATCCCGGGCCCGCGTGACACCCACGTAGAACAGCCGGCGTTCCTCCTCGAGGTCGACGAACTCGCCCTGGTACCGCAAGGGCAGGCCACCCTCGTAGAGCCCGGGCATGAACACGGCGTTCCACTCCAGACCCTTGGCCGAGTGCAGCGAGGCCAGCGTGACCGCGTCCGCCACCGGGGCATCGTCGTTGGCGGCACGCTCGTCGAGGTCTGTCACGAGTTCGGCGACGGAAGTGTGATTCGCCGCCAGCGCAACCAGGGCCGCCAAGGACTCCCACTCCTCGCGTTGGGCCTGCCCGAGCGGGGGGCGGGGGGTGTACCCCACGGGCTCCAAGGCAGCCGCAGCCTGTTCGGCGACAGTGCCCTGTCCGGGCTGCTTGGACGCCACACGGAGCAATGACACCGCCCGTTTGACCTCGGGTCGCTGCATGAACCGGGCCGTCCCCCGCACCGTGTAGGGGATGCCCGCGGCCTGCAGTTCCCGCTCGAAGCGAGCCGTCATCGAGTTGATGCGTACCAGGACCGCGATCTCGGATGCGGGCACCGACTTCAGCAGGGTCCCGATGCGTTCAGCCACCCCAACTGCCTCGTCGTACTCGGTGTCGTACACGGTCGTGCGGACCTCGCCGGCGACATCCCGCTCGGAAGCCAGGCGCAGGCGGCCACGCGCTTCGCCCTGTGCCAGGACGCTGTTGGCCAGGTCGATGATGCTGCGGGCGCACCGATAGGAGTGGGTCAACTGCAGTGAGCTGGCCGTCGGCCAGCGGTCGGTGAACCTCAGCAGGAAGTCGCTTCGCGCCCCGGCGAAACTGTAGATGGTCTGAGACGGATCACCCACGACGCACAGGTCGTCACGCTCGCCCAGCCACCCCTCGATCACCTGTTGTTGCAGCGGCGATACATCCTGGTACTCGTCGACCGTGATCCACCGGCACCACTGACGGACCTGTTCGGCGATGGTCGGGTTCTCCCGGATGAGCCCGGCATTGAGCAGCAGGATGTCCTCGAAGTCCACCACTCCGGCAGCAGCCTTGACATCCTCGTACTCCTGGTAGACATCGGCGAGTTGTTCGCCGATGACACCATCCGCATCGACCTGCTCGGGAGCCAGTCCGACCGCCTTCGCGCGCTCGATCTCGCCGGTGACATCGCGCCGCCCCGCGTCGTCGAGCCGGATGCCGCGATTCGTGAGCGCCGTGGCGACCAGGGGGATCTTCGACGACTGGATCCGTGGCATCTGGCCGCCCACGGCCCGGGGCCACATCCACTGCAGTTGCCGCAGGGCCTCCGAGTGAACGGTCCGCACCCGCACGTCGTCCACGCCCATACTGTGCAGCCGCCGGCCGAACTCTCCAGCCGCACGGGTCGTGAACGTCACCACCAGCACGCGCCGGGGATCCATCGTCCCGGTGGCCACCCCGTAGGCGACGCGGTGGGTCAATGCCCGCGTCTTGCCGGTACCGGCCCCGGCGAGGACGACGACCGGACCGGTGACCGCCTGCGCGACCGCACGCTGGTCGTGGTCGAGTGGGGCGAGGATCTCGTCGGGCTGCACCTGTCGATCCTCACATCCCGGTACGACAGCCGCAGCCGCGGTGTGGATGGATCACCGACTCCACGTCTGCGGAATCGGTTCGCCGAACCAGTCCGCGATCAGGTGGTGGGCCACGGAGATCCGGGGCGGGATCCGCAGGTCGCCACGCTGGGCCGCCGCGGCGAACTCCGGCCGGCTCAACCAGGCGGTCTCGGCGATCTCCTCACCGTCGGGACGGGATGGCTGGGCCCATGTCCTGGCCGTGAACGCGATCATGATCGAACTCGGGAAGGGCCAGGGCTGGGTCGCCCGGTACTGGACCTGATCCACCGGCACCCGCACACCGGCCTCTTCGAACACCTCGCGCACCACGGCCTGTTCGAACGTCTCCCCCGGCTCGACGAACCCGGCCAGCGTCGAGTACCAGCCCGGCGGCCAGACGCTGCGACGGCCCAGCAGCGCCCGGTCATCGTCATCGACCACCAAAGTGATGACGGCGGGATCGGTACGCGGGAAGTGTTCCGAACCGTCCTCACGGCACCGGCGGACCCACCCTGCCCGCACCATGTGGGTCGGGCCGCCGCAGCGCGGACAGCACTCGTGAGTCGCGTGCCAGTTGTCGAGCGCGACCGCGGTCAGGGCTGCGGCCCGCTCGACCGGATCCAGCGAGTCGGCCACGGCGCGAAGGTCCACGGTGGCGTCCGTGCGTGTGCGTGCCGCGAACCAGCCCACACCGTCGATCGTGCCCAGCAGGATGAGGTCCTCTGGATCGCAGTCCACGTCGGCGCGCACATCGACGTGCCCCTTGTAGACGGCCACCACCCGGCGATCGGGCGCCTCCCACAACTCACGCACCTGTTGCGGATCGGTCCGCAGAGTCTCATCGCGAACGAAAACATCGGGTTCAGCGGTGGGCCACACCAGGCAACCGTAACGCCTGTGTCAGGATTGGCGGGCATGGGCGATTTCATCAAACAACTCACGGGCGTGCGCTTCGTCGCCGCTGCGTGGGTCATGCTGTACCACTTCCAGCCCGCCCTGGCCGCCAGCGGCGTGCTGGTGCCGATCCTGCATGAGTTCCTGCGCCTCGGCTCGGTCGGCGTCGACCTCTTCTTCGCCCTGTCCGGCTTCATCCTGACCCACACCTACCTCACCCGCCTGGGCCCGAAGGCCACGTGGTCGGGCAGCCTGAACTTCTGGTGGCTGCGACTGGCCCGCGTCTACCCGGTCTACTTCGTGATGCTCAACGTCGCGGGCCTGGCCGCCCTCGCACAGGGGATCGTCACCGGTGAGGGGCGGCGGGACTGGATGACCGTGCCGTCGTATCTCAAGCAGGTACTGATGATCCAGGAGTGGGGCCCGGATCCCTCGCGCGGCTGGAACTTCCCTGCCTGGTCGCTGTCCATGGAATGGCTGGCGTACCTGTTCTTCCCGCTGCTGGTCCTGGTCCTATGGCGTGCGAAGGACCGCCTGTCCCCCCTGGCCCTGGCCGGCATCGCCTTCCTGTGCCTGACACCCCTGCTGTACATCGGCATCGTGCGTGACGACGACCCGTTCCTGGTCCAAGGCTGGGCTAGCACGATCCGCATCGCCACCGAGTTCACGGCCGGCAGTTTCACGTACCTGGCTGTCCGGCGCTGGCAGGACAACCCCGAGGCCAAACGGGTGTCGCAGGTGCTGGCGTGGATGGTCCCACTGCTCATCCTCGGGATCGCGGTCATCATGGGCAACATCCCCGGACTGCAGTGGGAAGGCCTGCCCGACGAGGCCCCCCGCGGCTACGTCGTGATCATCCCGTTGCTGGTCCTGTGGATCGGCGCGCTCGCCTTGAGCAACGGCGCACCGTCGCGGTTCCTGAGCACCCACACGTTGGTGCTGGGCGGCTTCATCTCGTACTCGCTGTACCTGATCCACATCGTCTGGTACGGCCTGTGGCGCGCCGGCATGCAGGTCATCGGGATCGACGGCGGGCCGCTGTACCTGCTCAGCACGATCTTCTTGATCGTGTCGACCGTCGGCTTGGCCTACCTGATGTGGCGACTGGTCGAGGAGCCCGCGCGCGAGTGGATGCGCAGCAAGGTCGGGGCACGCAAAGTGCCCACCGAGGAAGCCGGCGAACAGGCCCGGTAGCCGCATGGCGAGCCTGCGCGTGGGCAGTTACAACATCCTGCACGGAATGCGCGTGCTCGGCGGGGCACAGGAGCGGGACACCGCTGCCTTCCGGGACAGCGTTGAACAACTCGACGTCGACGTCCTCGGACTGCAGGAAGTCGATGCGGCCCAGCCGCGCAGCGGGATGGCCGACCAGACCGCTCTGGCCGCAGAAGCGCTCGGCGCCGCCGACTGGCGCTTCGTCCCGACTGTGGTGGGGACACCGGGACCCCATGCCGACTTCCGCCCCAGCACCCCGTCCGAGATCGACGCGGCCGCCCGGCGGGAGTACCCGCAACCGCTGTACGGCGTGGGGTTGATCAGCCGGCACCCGGTGCGGCAGTGGCACCACCTGGTCATGCCCGCCTCGCGCATGACGATGCCCCTGCTGGTGCCGGGCAATCCCCGACCGCGGATGCTGCGGGTTCCGGATGAGCCGCGGGCGGTGGTAGCCGCCGTGCTCGATCTGCCCACCCCGATCACGGTCGCCACCGTGCACCTGTCGTTCGTCCCGGTGTTCAACATCCGGCAACTGCGACAGGTCCGGGACTGGCTTGCGCACCTGCCGCGGCCTTTGATCCTGACCGGCGACTTCAACATCCCCGGTCGGCTACCGGGCCGGATCACCGGCTGGCACGGGGCGCAGATGGGACCGACCTACCCGGTGTTCAAGCCACGGATCCAGTTCGACCACATCTTGTCCGACGGCATCCGTCCACACTCCACAGCGGTACATCCGCTGCCGGTGTCGGATCACTGCGCAGTCACTGCGGCGTTCTCGCTGTGAGGGCGGCGGCCAGCTCGTCGGCGGACAGCACCGGTGGTCTTACCACGTCCGCGTCACGCACATAGACGAACGCCACGAGCACCTCCTCGGGATCCACACCGACCTGCTGGGCCCAGCCGAGCCGGTAGAGCGACAACTGCAGCGGGTCAGCACTGTGCTCGCGGTTGGTCTTCCAGTCCACCACTTCCCACGTGCCGTCTGGATGCTGGAAGACCGCGTCGATCACCCCTCGTACCACCAGCCCCGCCACGTGGACCGAGATCTCGGTCTCCACCGCAGCAGGGACCAGATGGGCGTAAGGCGTCCGGCGGTACCCCTCGATGAGGTCTGCGAGCTCGGCATCCGAGGTCCGGTCGGCGTCGGGTGCCAGGTCCCAGTCGGGGATGAGGGCCAACTGCTCGTGCGAGGCGGCCACCCACTCGTGGAACGCCGTCCCGCGGGCCGCTGCCTCCCCGGTGATGCGCGGCATCGGCCGTGCCAGATCGCGCGCCAACCCTTGCGGATCCGCGCTGGCCCGCATGAGCAAGGAGGCGCTGAGAACGGTCGGCAGGGCGACGGCCCGCACCGGCAGGGACTGCTGATACTCCCGTTCGGTGACCGCTGCGATGTCCCGATCAAGCCGATCGAGCAGATCCGACTCGGCCAGAGTCAGGGCCGTGCCATCAGCCTGCGGAGCCACCACATGTGCGTAGACCTCGTCGAGGATGGGCCATTCGACGTCACCGGGTGGGCGCACTGACGGCGTCTGGGACGGCTCGACGAGCCACGGCCGGCACACGACACCCGGCACCTCACTGATCGCCGTCAAATACTCGCTGGGCCCCCGCAGCTTCGCGTCGGCGTCCCAATGGTGACCCGAGACGTAGAGCGCACTACGGGCACGGGTGAGCGCCACGTAGGCCAGACGATTCTCCTCCCAGGCGTCGGCCTGGCGGCAGTTCTGCCGCAGGGCGTCGTCGGCCTTCTTGAAGCCTGTCGCGAACGAAGCTCCGGCCGGCGACCACCCGGGAAGCACCGGCAACCGGTCCCGGTCTCCGCGCAGCGGGTACGGCAACACCCCGTAGTGCTTGGTCCACACCGACCTCCCCTGCGAGGACGGGAAGACCCGCTGGCTCAGGGCGGGCACGAAGACACAATCCCATTCCAGGCCCTTGGCCCGGTGCACCGTCATCACCCGGACGGCCTCGCCGCGGGCCGGGAAATCGCTGTCCGGAGTCTCATCCAGGCTGACCGCGAAGTCCAACCAGCGCAAGAAGGCGGCCACGGACGGGTCGTCGTGAGCCGCCCGGTAGCCGTCGATCACATCGAACAGCGCCGACAGCCCGTCGATGCGGCTCGTGGCCGCCGATCCCAGCCTGACCTCCACACCAAGCCCGGTCATCTCCACGATCCGGTGTGCGGCCTCCTCCACCCCGGCGACCAGCGCCGGGCGCATCGCGTCGAGGGACTGCGTGAACTCGCGCAGCCGGACCCGTGCCTGGTCACTGATCTGCGGACCGGGGTCGTAGACGGCCTCCAGCAGACTGACGACATCGACCGGGTCGACGTCGGTCACGGCACCCCTGAGTTGCGCGTGGAAATCCTCGCCGGCCGGATCCTGGCCCTGGACGAGTTCCTGCGCCCGACGACCAAGTGCCGCGAGATCGTTCGGGCCGATACGCACCTGTGGACCGGTCAGCAAGCGGACCAGGGCGGGGTTGTCGGCCATCTCGAGCACCCGCAGGACACTGAGCACCTCGACGACTTCGGGGATGTGCAGGACCGATCCGAGGGAGGCTGCGGCAGCCGGGATCCCGGCGTCACGCAGGGCCTGAGACACCTGCTGGACGTAGTCGTTCGTGCGGCACAGGACGGCGATCTCATCGGCGCGCGTACCGATGGCCAACCGATCACGCACCCGGTCGATCAACCATCCGATCTCGTCGTGCCACGTGTCGTGCAGAGCAGCCACCACCTCACCGGGCTCGTCGCCTCCGGGTCGCAGGATCCGCACATCGGGGTGCTGCGCGCGGACGGGGGCGGCGACGGCGTTCGCCACGTCGAGGATGTGTGTGCCCGAGCGACGGTTGGTGCTCAGGCTCGTGATGGCCGCCGGTCCGGCCGCAGTGGCGAAGTGGGCCGGGAAACCGTCGATGTTGGCCACCGAGGCGCCCCGCCACCCGTAGATGGCCTGCAGCGGGTCGCCGACCGCGGTGAGCGGGTGGCCCTCGCCGAAGAGGTTCTGCAGCATCAGTCGCTGCGCCACCGACGTGTCCTGGTATTCGTCGACGAGGACGACCGCGTACCGCTCACGCAGACTCTCCCGGACGTGCGGCACAGCGCTGGCGGCGACTGCGTAGCGCATGAGATCGGCGAAACTCACCACGGCGTCGTCGGCGCGATCGGTGCGTACCTCTTCGACGACCTCGGAGGCGATCAAACGCCGCTGCGCGGCCTGCCGGGCATCCCTGGCAGCCGCCGACGGCTCGTCGGCCAAGGCCTCGATCAGGCGCCGGTCATGAGCCCGCAGTTCCTCGGTGGTGACCAGGTGCTCGGACAACTCCTCGTCAAGTGCCGCCACCCGGTCACTGACGGTCTTCACGACCGGGGTCCCGAGCGCCTCGCAGCCGACCTGACTGCGCGCGACCGTTCGGTAGGTGCGCACCGCGAGGTCGGTGGGCGTGAGCAGAGTGGACGAGGGCTCGGCGCCGATCAGCAGCCCCCACTGCGACAGCAGATCGATCGCGAACGCGTGGTACGTCTGGATCGTGGGTTCGGCCTCGATGTCACCACCGGGCTCCCGGATCGCGCCGAGCAGCGCCCGGATGCGGCTGCCGAGCTCACCCGCGGCCTTGTTCGTGAAGGTCAGCCCGAGCACCTGGTCGGCTGCGACGGCGCCCGAGCCCACGAGCCAGACCACCCGCGCAGCCATGACCGTGGTCTTGCCCGATCCAGCACCGGCCAGCACCAGCAACGGCCCGGCAATCGGCGCGGAGATGGCCTCCCACTGCTCGTCACTGGGCGCGAATCCCAGAACCTGAGCGAGGTGTTCGCGGGTCATGGCCTCACCTGCGCCCCACGCGGGTCCGCCGGGCACGAGTCGGCCACCGCACACGTGCGACATCCGGCACCGGGCCGGGCGACTGCCACCTCCGCGCGTAGTCCGGCCACCGCGCCCTCCAGGATCTCGACGAGCCAGGACAGGTCCACGTCGTCCTGACGCATCAACCGTGCGCCGGGATCGGCCTGCGTCCGCGGCGGGTCTTGACGCACGTACAGAAGTTGCGCGACAGCGCTTCCCCGCTGTCCGAGGGCGCCGAGTTCCGCCACCCACCGGTACAGCCCGAGTTGCACGTGCTCGGCGACCTCCGCCCTGGTCGGTGTGGTCTTGCCGGTCTTGAAGTCGGTGATGACGATCTGGTCGTCGACCCGATCCACCCGGTCGGCCTTCCCACGCACACGCAGGGCCTCGCCCGAGGGCAGGCCAACCTCCGCATCGAACTCCATCTCGGCCCCGACGAAGTCACCGGACAACCCGGCCATCCAGGTCAGCAGCCGTTGCGTGGCTTGCAGCGCCTGGTCCCGCTCATACGCGGCCTGCCACCCGGGCTCGTATCCGACTGCGTGCCAGACACTGTCCAGCGCCTGGCCGACGGCCTCAGCGTCGGGTGGCAGATCCCCGGACGCGATGGCTTGGGCACACAGGTGCAGCAGATTGCCGAACGCCAAACTGGTCGTCGCGCTCCCGGAGGCACGCACCCGCTTCTCCAGGAACCAGCGCCGCGGACACTGCACGTAAGTCTCCACACCCGACGCGGACACCGGCAGCGGCTGCTCCGGGTCGAACCAGGGCAGCGGGTTGTGCGTCCATTCCCGGTACCCCCACCAGCGCTGCGGATCAGCCCACGGAAAGATCGCGGTACCCCGCCCATCGGTGACCTGCGCGAGATCCTGCAACCTGCTCCACACCGCAACCCGCATCGCGGGTGAGGTGTCGGGGGCATCCAGAATCTGGCGCAGCCCCGCCACCACACCGGTCGGGGTCAGTGGCCGTCGCGGCCGCCCGGTGACGGTGACCACGTCCCGACCGCCGGCGGCCAGCGCGACGAACGGCGACGGCGCCGGTCCGTCATCGGCGCTGCTGTCGACTGCCGTGATCAGCAGGGCACGGCTTGCCCTGGTGCATGCGACGAAGAAGAGCCGGCGCTCCTCCAGGCTCTGCTGATCGCGCCAGCCCATGTCCGGGGCGCCGACGAGCAGCCGTCCACGGGCACGCAGATCCGGCCAGAGCCCTTCCTGCACACCCGCCACGACCACCAACGGCCACTGACTGCCCTTGGAACGATGAGCGGTCACCAACCGAACGGCCTGGCGCTGCCACCCCTTCTGAAGATCCGGCGCAGCGGGGATCACCTGCTGGTCGAGTTGTGCGAGGAAGTCCGTCACCGGGCGCACCGATTCGAACGCGCGGTCCATCTGCTCGGCCTGATCGAACAACTCGATGATGGCGTCGAGCGCCTGGTCGGCCTCCCGGGCGCGGCGCCCGCCGCCGAGCGCCTCGCGTCGCAGACGCCGTGGCCAGTCCGTCGATCGCCAGACCAGATCGAGGATGCGGGCAGTGGGCATGTGGTCGGCGACCGCCAGCTGGGCACGGTCCAGGATCTGCGCGATCGCGACCACCGGCTCCGCGAGGTCGGCATCCATCCCCGCCACCAGTTCCGGGTCCCGCAGGCTGCGCGCGATGAGTTCGTGTGACGACACCACGGCTGCCGCCTGGTCGGCTGCTCGCCGACGCAGCACGCGACCCAGTCGACCGACCCCCCGGGCGTCCAGACCGCCGAGCGGCGAGCCGAGCAGCGCGACCGCGCGCTCCGGAGTCAGGCCGCCGTCAACATCCGCGGCGCACCTGAGCACGTCCAGCAGTGGGCGCACGGCGGGGATCATCGCCAGCGGCGTGTCGTCCCGGGCGATCTCCACCGGAATCCCGGCAGCCCCCAGCGCACGCTGCAGAGCAGGCAGATCGCGTCGTCCGGAGCGCACGAGGATCGCCATCTCGGACCAGTCCAGCCGCAGTCCGGGGAACACCTCCGAGGACCCGGCATGCACCCGGCGCAGAAGGTCGGCCAGATGATCGGCCTGCGCGGCATCGGATTCGTACAGGCGCACGGCGACCGCGCCATCGGTGTCCCCGAGGGCCTCTGGGGCCCGGTGCGCGGTGACAGCCTCGACCGGGATCCCGGCCAACGCGTTGCGCGGGACCACCCGGCGCGCCACATCGGCGATGTCCGCGCCGAACCTGCGCGTACTGTCCAGCGCGATCGTGGTGCAGGACGGCAGGGGGAACGTCTGATCGAAGCGCAGGATGCCGTGGGCGTCGGCGCCCCGGAAACCGTAGATCGACTGATCGGGATCCCCGACGGCGACGACCTGGGCCCCGTGCGCGGCCAGTTGCTGCAGGAGCGCCACCTGCGCCGGATCGGTGTCCTGGTACTCGTCGACGAAGATGGTCTGCAGAGCCCGGACGGTGCGGGGTGGATCCCGCCGCAGCAGGTCCGTCGCACGATTGATCAACTCCGCATAGTCGACCGTGCCGGACAGGCCGAGGATGTCCAAGTACTCGCCGTAGACCCCGGCCGCACCGATCCGCAGCGGATCCTCGGCGACGATGCGGTCCGGCGGGGTGCCCTCGGACTGCGCGTCACTGATGAACGCCCGCATCTCCTCGGTCAAGCCCCGACTGTGCCGAGCCTGCTCGAGCACATCGGGAATGTGGGATGACGTCCGCAGGATCTCGCGCAAGACCGTTTCCTGTTCGGGGGCACCCATGAGCCGGATCGTCGGGTCCTGCTGCTGCACGATGCGGTAGGCCAGGGCGTGGAAGGTAGCGGCCACCGGCACCGGCCCGTCGCCGGACGTCAAGCGGTCGCGGAGCTCGCGCGCGGCCAGCCTGCCGTAGGTGAGGACCAGCATCGAGCCCACTGGTTGGCCGCGCCGGATCCGCTCCTGCACGGCAGCCACGATGACACTGGTCTTGCCCGTCCCCGGCCCCGCGAGCACCCGCAAATGACCGTGTCGGTGGTCGATGACCGCCCGCTGGGCTGCGTCCGGCACGAACGCCGAGGTCTGCGGTTGCGGCCAGTCGAGACGGATCCCCTGGGCCATGCCACCAGCACATCACACACCTGTGACAACCGGATGCCGTGACGCACACCCGCCGCACGGGCCGACATCTGACACCATGCAAGGGTGACCAACGGCGAGTCCCGATCGCCTGCGTCCACGGACCCGGGCACCGAGGCGGCGGGTGAGGCCGACCGGCCCACCATGCGCCTCGGTGGACCGCTGCTGCCCGAAACCCCCTCCGAACCCACCACTGCCTTCGCGCCGCCGCCCCCCGGGGCCGAACACGACGGCGCCCGCAACGACACGCCGGGGTCCCCGCTTCCGGAGTCGGCACCTGCCGACGGCGGGGGCGCACGAACACCCCCGAAGGCGAGCCAACTGCCGCCCCCCGCCCGGGAATCGGACCTCGAGACCGTGGTGATCGAGGCCGACGTCATCCCCCGCCGTTTGCGCCGGCCCATCGACCTCTTGCGCCTGCTGTCCGCCTTCGCGCTCGCCGCGATCATCCTGGCGATCTCCTACTTCGCGTCGGCTGCGGCCGCCGGACTCGAAAGCGACCTCACGAAGGCCTCCGACCGCATCCCGTCGATCATCGTGGTGGCCGCCAACGTCATCGGACTGCTCGGGGTGTTGGCGCTGCCCATCGCCGCGGCGTTCGACCTGATGATCCGCAGGCGCGGCCGGATGCTCGCCGAAGCGCTCGCGGGCCTGGTGGTGGCGGTCATCCTGACCTCCGCGATCGCCTGGATCATCACGCGCTACCCCAACCCGCGCCTGCTGCTGACCCTCACCGGCCAGGAGACGCCCGGGCAACTGCCGCCACTCAACGCGATCCTCGCGGGTCTGGTGGCCTTCGTGACGATCGCACGACTCATCGAGCGCCCGCGGTTCGGCCCGATCTCGATCGTGGTGGTCGCAGCGATCGTGCTGGCGAACATCGTCACCGGCGGAATCACGGCCACCGCATTGGCCCTGTCCATCTTGTTGGGATGGGCGGTCGGCTTGGCGATGCGGTACATCCTGGGCACTCCGACGACACGCCCGAGCGGTCTGGCCGTGGCCACAGCCCTGGAGGAGGTCGGCCACCCAGTCACCGTCCTGCGCGCCCAGCGGGAGTTCAGCGCCGGTCGCAGGTACGTCGCCACCACCCGTGCCGGGGCCACACTCAACGTCCTCGTGCTCGACCGCGATCTCGAGGGCGCCGGCGTGGCCGCGAACGTGTGGCGGACCCTGCGGGTGCGTGACGACAGCGCCCCCTCCCGCCTGAGCATGCGCCGCAGACTGGAGCGCACCGCCCTGCAGGCCTACGCGAGTCAGGCCGCCGGTGCCCCCACGCCGGAACTGCTCGCCGCGGTCCAGGTCGACGAGGACGCCGCACTTCTCGCCTTCCCCCGCATCGATGGCCGCACGTTCGAGCAGATCGGCTCGGACCTCAGCGAAACCGATCTCGACAACGCCTGGCGCGCGGTGCGCTCCCTGCACGACCGTGGGATCACACACCGCTCACTGACCGCCAGCCATCTGCTGCGCGACGACCACGGCAAGGTGTGGCTGCTGCATCCGGAGGAAGGTGCCGTAGCGGCCAGCGACGTCGCACAACGCGTGGATCTGGCGGAACTGTTGTGCACGCTGTCGATGCTCACCGACCCGGATCGGGCCGTGGCATCCGGACAACGCGTGCTGGGACCGCTGCGACTGGCCAAGGCCCTCGGAGTCCTGCAGCCGATCGCCCTGTCCGCCGACACCCGACGGGCGATCCGCAAGCGCAAGGACCTGCTTGTGCAACTGCGGGATCTGCTGCTCGAGATGTCGCCCAACCCCAACCCCGAGCAGGTCGAACTCGAGCGGCTGCGCCCCCGCATGCTGCTCACCGTCGTCGCCGGCACCGTTGCCGGGTACATCCTGCTGACGCAGTTGGCCCAGGTGAACCTGGCGACCCTGTTGACCGACGCGAATTGGGGCTGGGCGCTGGTCGCGCTTGTGCTCTCGGGCCTGACCTACATCGCCGCGGCCATGGCATTGGAGGGCTTCGTTCCAGAACGCCTGCGTTTTGTGCGGACGTTCCAGGCACAACTGGCGGCGTCCTTCGCGACCCTGATCTCCCCGCCCACGCTCGGTGCGGTGGCCGTGAACCTGCGCTACCTGCAGCGGGCCGGTGTCCACCCGGCTCTCGGGGCAGCCAGCGTCGGCGTCTCCCAGGTGATGGCGTTCGTGGTGCATCTGCTGATGCTGCTGGGATTCGGCATCATCGCCGGGACCCGGCAGGAGAGCGAGTTCTCACCACCGTCGTGGGCCGTCTTCGTGCTGATCGGCGGCCTGGCCGCCGCGGTGTTCCTTCTCCTGCTGCCGTGGACCCGGATATGGATCACCCGCCGCATCCGGCCGATCTTCCAGCAGGTGGGCCCGCGTCTGCTCACACTTGTCCAGCAGCCGCGCAAACTCGGCCTGGGGGTGGCGGGCATCATCCTGCTGAACATCGGCTACATCGCATGCCTCATCGCCAGCGTCTGGGCGTTCGGGGGTTCGGCACCGCTGGCGGCGATCGCTGTGGTGTATCTGGCCGGTGCGACGATCGGCCAGGCCGCGCCCACCCCCGGCGGGCTGGGCGCGGTGGAGGCGGCACTGTCCGCCGGTCTGACCGCAGCAGGGATACCCGGAGGGATCGCGGTGTCGTCAGTGCTGCTGTTCCGGCTGATGACGTTCTGGCTGCCCACCATTCCTGGATGGTTCGCCTTCAACTCCCTGCAGAAGAACGACCTGCTGTAGGGGATCAGTAGTTGGGCTTGTCCGGCTCGATCTGGTTGACCCAGGCCACGACGCCGCCACCCACGTGCACGGCATCTGCGAAGCCCGCCGCCTTCACCAGGGCGAGCACCTCCGCGGAGCGCCCGCCGACCTTGCAGTGCAGGACCACCTGCCTGTCCTGCGGAAGGTCGGCCAGCGCTTCGCCGGAGAGGAACTCCCCCTTGGGGATCAACGTCGCACCGGGGATGCTGACAATGTCCCACTCATTGGGTTCGCGCACATCGATCAGGACGAAGTCCCGCTCGCCGCGATCGCGCTGCTCGAGCATCAGTTGTAGGTCCTTCACGCTGATGGTCGAGTCCTTGGCGGCCTCGGCGGCCTCGTCGGAGACGGTCCCGCAGAAGTAGTCGTAGTCGATGAGTTCGACGACCTCGATGGTCTCCGGGTGCTTGCGGATCTTCACGGTCCGGTAGTTCATGTCCAGGGCGTCGTAGACCATGAGCCGGCCGAGCAGCGAATCGCCCACGCCGGTGATCAGTTTGACGGCCTCCGTGCCCATGATCGAACCGATCGATGCGCACAACACGCCGAGCACACCACCCTCGGCGCAGGACGGGACCATGCCCGGCGGGGGCGGCTCCGGATAGAGGTCGCGGTACTGCGGGCCGTGGGACTCCCAGAACACCGACGCCTGGCCCTCGAACCGGAAGATCGAGCCCCACACGTATGGCTTGTCGAGCAGCACACAGGCGTCGTTGACCATATAGCGCGTCGCGAAGTTGTCGGTGCCGTCCACGATCAGGTCGTACTGGGCGAAGATCTGCAACACGTTGCTGTTGTCCAGCCGCTCGTTGTGCACCACAACGTTGACATGCGGGTTGATCTCGTGGACGGCGTCACGGGCGGACTCGGCCTTGGGCCGGCCGATGTCGCTCTGACCATGGATGATCTGCCGCTGCAGGTTGGACTCGTCGACCACGTCGAACTCGACGATCCCCAACGTGCCGACCCCGGCGGCGGCCAGGTACATCAGCGCCGGGGAACCCAGTCCGCCGGCCCCCACGCACAGCACGCGCGCGTTCTTCAGGCGCTTCTGACCCACCATCCCGATCTCGGGGATGATGATGTGACGGCTGTAGCGACGGACCTCGTCCACGGTCAGTTCGGCGGCCGGTTCGACCAGCGGCGCAAGCTTCACGGCGACTCCTTGTCGGGTTTCTTCCGACAACCGTGCCATGGGGGTGAATTGTTCCCGTCACGAGGGTGTCCCGCGGTGCCGATGCGGGGCCCGTTCTCGCGTGTCAGACTGCCCGCATGGCGCAGGTGGTCGACGCACCCGCAGTGACGTCCCGCTGGCTGCCGCTGCACGGCGCATTCGCCGTGCTGGCGGTCGGGGTCCTGGCACTGCCGCTGATGCAGACCGGCCTCGAAGTCCTCGGCTTGGTCGTCATCTACAACATCGCCGTGCCGATCGTGGCCCGGCGCACGCACGACGATGCGCTGTGGATCACCTGGGCGGTTCGGGCCCCGATGAGCGTGCTGATGGTGCTGCCGGACTGGTTCCTCTCAGCGGTCCTGGGCAGTATCACGTTCCCGAACACAGGTGCCCCCTACATCGGCACGATGCCGCTTTTCATGGCGGGCATGTGGACGATCGCCCTGCTTCCCCTGATGATGATCGGGCGCGCGGTCGAGGCCTCCCGAGGTGTGGCCGCCGCGTTCGCAGCCGTGGCCGTCAGCGGTCTCGCGCTGTTCACCGCCGCGGAGTGGATGGCCCCCACCATCCCTTTGTGGGAACCGCTCGGGGTGAGCATGGTGCTCGGCGTGGCCGTCTACGTCCTGCTGCCCGAACTCGGCCTGTGTATCGCGACCTACGAACTCGTTCGTGGCGCCCGTCGGCGGCCACGGGTGGCAACCGTGGGCGGGATCATCGCCATCCCGTTCATGTACCTCGGGATGCTCGCCACCAGCTACCAGTTCCTCGGCTGAGTCCTCACGCGTACGGCTCGATCAGATGGCGCCACGCGCGCTCGACCATCTCCGGGTGTTCCATCTGTGAGACGTGGCCGGAGTGCGGCAGGACCATCACCCGGCAGTGCAGGAAGTGCCGCGACGCCCGCTTGGCGGCGCGTTGGTTGACCAGTTTGTCCTGTTGACCGTAGATGAGCAGGACCGGGACCTTGATCCGTTCCGCGAGCCGCCAGGGCGCCTCCGGGCCTCGATCGAAGTAGGTGGCGAGGATGCCTCGCAGCGCCGACTGGAACGCCTCACCAACCCACGGCTTCTGAGCGAGCACTCGAACGTCCTCTTGTGCTTCAGCCACCCGCTGCGGCGGCACACAGGACGGGTCGGCGTAGACCAGGTTCAAGGTGGCCTGCACCCGTTGCTCCACGGGGAGCTTCGCAATCCTCGTCGCGATCTTCTCCCCGACGCCGGGCAGAGCGATGATCGGCAACTGGATGCTGGTCCGCATGGGGATCAGGTCGGGCAGGGCGGGCGATACCAGCGTCACGGACCGGATCAGGTCCGGATGGCGCGCCGCGAGTTGTACGGCGATGGCCCCACCCATGGAGTTCCCGAACAGATGGACCGGTTCGGCGAACCGGCGCTCGATCAGGTCCGCGAGCACACCGGACTGCGCCTGCGGGCTGTAGTCACCGGACGCGACCGGACCGCTGCGACCGAACCCCGGCAGGTCCGGGGCCAGGCAGTGCAGCCGGTCCGACAGCATCCACATGAGGTCTGTCCAGTTGGTCGAGTTGCCCCCCAGTCCGTGGACGAACAGCGCGGGGGCGCCGGTTCCGGCCTCGCGCACGAACAGGTCGACTCCAGCGATTTCCTCGACGGCGCCGGGGACGCGTTCTCTGACTGACACCGGATCACCGTACCCCGGAGGTACAGTGAGGGGCGCGCACGACAGGGCGCGCGAGAAACGAATGCTACTGGCGAGTAACATAGGTGTCCATGTCCGTTGTCGAACCTGCCCGCCGCGGTGTGCGACTGCCTCGCAAGGCACGTCGCGAGCAGTTGCTCGCCTCCGCGCAGGAGGTGTTCGTCGGTCGCGGCTATCACGCGGCCGCAATGGACGAGATCGCCGACCGGGCCGGTGTGAGCAAGCCGGTTCTCTACCAGCACTTCCCCAGCAAACTCGACCTGTATCTGGCGTTGCTGGAGCAGTCGAGCCAGGACCTGGTCGACCGCGTGCAGCAGGCTCTCGACAGCACCGACGACAACCACCACCGGGTGCGTGCCGCCATCGAGGCGTACTTCGCCTTCGTCGACGACAAATCCGCGGCCTTCCGCCTGATCTTCGAGAGCGACCTCACCAACGAACCTGCCGTGGGCTCGATCGTCGAAGGCACCGACCAACGCTGCGCACTGGCCATCAGCGAGGTGATCAGCGCCGACACCGGTCTGCCCGAGGACCAGGCGATGCTGGTGGCCACGGGGCTCACGGGGATGGCACAGACAGCCGCTCGGTTCTGGCTGCGTCAGCAGGGCCGGATCCCCCGCGACCAGGCCTCCCAGATCATGTCGGTCCTGGCCTGGCGTGGCGTGTCCGGATTCCCGAAGACCCACTGAGCAACCGCCCCCTCTGCCCAGCGCGAACACTGCGGGACGCGGTCCCCGCCCTGTCGTAGGCTGTCATCCGTGGCCAAGGCAGCAGCAGCGAAGAACCCCATCGAAGTGAAGATCGGCGTGCAGTACTCGCCCCGGGAGATCAGCCTCGAGGTTGCGCACACCGCTGACGAGATCAAGGCGATGGTCGAGAAAGCGGTGGCCGACAACGGCGTCATCGACCTCACGGACGTGCGGGGCCGACAGGTCCTCGTGCCCGTGTCGACCTTCAGCTACATCGAGATCGGCCCGCCGGAAGCCCGCCACGTCGGTTTCGGGGCCGGCGATTAGGCGTTCAGGCCCAGACAGGTTGGTCACGGTAGCGGCCGCGCCCGGTTCCGGCCGGGCGGTGGTATTCCCGTTAGAGATCGGCATCCCGGTTAGAGATCGGCATTCCGGTTAGAGATCGGCATTCCGGTTAGAGAAACACCACTCCGGTTAGCCCTATACGGCCGTGGGACTCTAACCAACCTGCCGCCGACTAACCAACCTGCCGATCTCTAACCGGAATGCGCAGGCAGATCCTCACGTGCCCCGCGGCGATGGCGAGGGGCGGGTCCGGTTAGAGAAACGGCATTCTCGTTAGAGATCGGCATCCCGGTTAGAGAAACACCACTCCGGTTAGCCCTATACGGCCGTGGGACTCTCACCAACCTGCCGCCGACTAACCAACATGCCGATCTCTAACCGGAATGCCCAGACAGATCCTGACGTGCCCCCGCTACCGGCCCAACCAACGGCAACGTCGAACGCTTCCAGCGCACCCTTATCCACGACGGGCCCACTCCACCGAAGAACCCGCCAGCCAGCATTGACCGATGGGCTGGATCTCCAACCACCACCAGGCGGACGACCACTCACCAGCCGCAGCCCCATGACCAACGTGCCTGGACAGAACAACTAGGCGTTCAGGCCCAGTTCCCGCATCCGTGCGGTGTGGGCATCGGTGAGCCGGGCGAACATCCTCCCCAGCTCCGCCAGGTCGGTGCTGCCGACCAACAACTCCCCCATGGCTTCCCGCTCGGCCGCGACCCGCTGGGACTGCGACAAGGCCTCGCCGACCAGCCGCCGCCCCCACAGCGACAGCCGGCTGGCCAGCGTCCGGTCCTGCGAGATCATGTTCCGCACTGTCGGGACCACGAAAGCCGAATGCCCCAGATCCGCACAGACCTCATCGACCAGCGCCTTGGATTCCTGGTCCAGGAACTGCGCCACCTCGCGGTAGAAGTCGGCAGCGATACCGTCGCCCACGTAGATCTTGACCAGTGCTTCGGGGTAGTCGGCAGGTGCGGTCGACTTGTGGAAGTTCTCGATGGGTGCGACGAACGGGCGCATCGCGGGCATGGGGTCGGCACCACGCGCACGCAGCCCCTCCACCAGGATCTTGTAATGCCCGTACTCGCCGATGGCCATCTCGGTGACGGCCTCCCGTCCGGCGAGGTCCGGGGACAGCACCGCGTCCATCGACAACCGTTCGAACGCCTGCAGCTCACCGTAGGCGAGTACCGCGAGCAGGTCGATCGTCGCTTCTTCGCGTGCAGTCTCCACTCGCCAAGGCTACTGCCCCGCGTCCGGTCGACGGTGTGACGAGGGCGCATGGGACACTTGAGTCGAACACACCTGGAGTGAATCCTGAACGATCCAAGTTTCGAAGAATTGGGAGTGCGCCCGGAAACCGTGGCCTCCCTCGCCGAGAAGGGCATCACGCACCCCTTCCGTATCCAGCAATTGAGCCTGCCACTGGCCCTCGACGGCCACGACGTGATCGGGCAGGCCAAGACCGGCACCGGCAAGACGCTGGCCTTCGGCATCCCGCTGCTCGAACGCCTCGAGCCGGGTGGCACCGCCCCGCAGGCGCTGGTCATCGTCCCCACCCGTGAACTGTGCATGCAGGTCGCCGAGGACATCGAGGAGGCGGGCAAGAACGCCGGCGCCCGGGTCCTGGCCATCTACGGCGGCAAGGCCTACGAGCCGCAGATCGAGCAACTCAAGAAGGGCGTCGACGTCGTCGTCGGCACGCCCGGACGGCTCATCGACCTCAACAACCAAAAGATCCTCAACCTGTCCCAGGTGAAGTCCCTGGTCCTCGATGAGGCCGACGAGATGCTCGACATGGGCTTCCTGCCCGACGTCGAGAAGCTGGTCTCCAAGGTCCCGGCGACCCGGCAGACCATGCTGTTCTCGGCGACCATGCCGGGCCAGATCCTGAACCTCGCCCGTCGCTACATGACGCAGCCGACGCACATCCGGGCCACCGATCCCGGCGATGACACCGCCACAGTGGATGCCATCGAGCAGCACGTGTGGCGGGCTCACTCGATGGACAAGCCCGACCTCATCAGCAAGATCCTGCAGGCGAACGGCCGCGGCCGGACCATGATCTTCTGCAAGACCAAACGCGCCGCGCAGAAACTGACCGACGAGCTCGCGGACCGCGGGTTCCAGGCCGGGGCCGTCCACGGCGACCTCGGGCAGGCCGCTCGGGAGAAGGCGCTGCAACAGTTCCGGGACGGCACCATCGACGTCCTTGTCGCCACCGACGTGGCGGCACGCGGCATCGACGTGGAGAACGTGACGCACGTCATCAACTACACCTGCCCGGACGACGAGAAGACCTACTTGCACCGCATCGGCCGCACCGGTCGGGCCGGTTCCGAGGGGGTCGCGGTCACGCTGGTCGACTGGGACGACCTGCACCGCTGGAAGATGATCGACAAGGCCCTCGGGCTGCCGTTCGCCGACCCGATCGAGACCTACTCCACCTCGGAGCACGTGTTCACCGGGCTCGGCATCCCCAAGGACGCACCGGCCCGGCTGAAGCCCGCAGCACCGCGCGAGGACCGCCCCGAACGCCGCGAGCGTTCCGGCGGCGACCGCAACCGGAACCGTCGTTCGGGCGGGTCAGCGGGCAACGACAAACCTCGGCGCTCATCAGACGGCGGCGACTCGTCGGGGAGTTCTGAGAAGAAGTCCCAGCGCAGGCGCCGCCGGACCCGCAAGAGCCCGTCCTCCCCGGAGTCCTGACCCCGCTGCGCCCAGAGGTTCACGCGAGGACCCTGGGCGAATCCGTGAGCAATCTGGAGATTGGTGAGCACGGCGGCAGCACTCAAACCGCTCACCGATCTCCGAAGTGCTCACCGATCCCGAGCGGCGTGGGGCCGGACCGGTCTCAGGCCTTGATGCGCAACCGCACCCAGCTGCGTGAAGAGCAGGCCGGGCACTTCATCCAGACCCGATCGACCCGTCCTGGACTGGGCAGGTACATCGACGGCATGGCCAACCGTGCGGCTTGCACCATCGACACCACCGAGCGGGAATCACACCGCTCGCAATGAAGGGCCACACTGCCCAGGGACGGCGGCATGATCTCGTCGCTGAACAACGCACGCTTGCCCTGTGGGTCCGTGCGCCGCCGGGGCTTGTCCGTAGGGGTCGGAACGCGGCGCAGGGCCGCCGGCCGCTCACTCACGATGCCTCCATCAGAGCTGCCGCGAGTTCCCGGTAGGCCTGGGCGCCCCTGGACCGGCGCGCAGTGGACAGGATCGAGCGCCCAGTACCCGGGGCCTCCGCGAAGCGGACCGAGCGCGACACCGGCGTGAGGACCGGCAAGTCGTACTGCTCCTCGATGTCCTTGAGCACTTCGCGCGCGAGTCGCGTGCGGGCGTCGAACATGGTCGGCAGCACGCCCATGATCTGCAGAGAACGGTTAGTGTAGCGGCGGACATCGTCGATCGTCTCGAGCAACTGCGCCACCCCACGATGCGACAACGTCTCGGCCTGCATCGGGATGAGCAGCTCGGTCGCCGCCGTCAGGGCGTTGATCGTGAGCACCCCCAACGAGGGCGAGCAGTCGATGAGCACCATGTCGTAGTCCGGCGCGACTTCTGCCAGCGCCTCCCGCAGCACGTATTCGCGACCGGTGCGGTTCGCCAACTGCATCTCCGCGCCTGACAACTCGATGGAGGCGGGCAGGAGGTCGGGGCCCTCCGGCGTGGGGATGATCGCCATGCGCGGGCCCAGCCGGCCCAACAACACATCGTGCACCGTGAACTGCACCTGATCCGGATCGATGCCCATCGCGAATGTCAGGCAGGCCTGCGGGTCCAGGTCGATGAGCAGGACCTTCCGCCCTGCCTCCGCCAGTGCCGCCCCCGTCGAGGCAACCGTCGTCGTCTTGGCGACGCCACCCTTCTGGTTGGCCACCGCCACGATCCGTGAATCCACGCCCCTACCCCTGAACCTCAAGAACCCCGTGTGATCTATTGTGCCCCAGTGAGCACGCCGCGGTCGACAACCCTCCCTCCCGGGGTCCAACATGTCGACGATCCCCACACCGGACTGGCCACACTCCGGTCCCGGGGCACCGGGTTGGGGACGATTCTGCTGGCGCCCGGCTTCACCGGCAGCAAAGAGGACTTCCTGGAGATCTTCGAAGATCTCACATCGGTGGGATGGTCGGTGGTCGCCCTCGATCACCGCGGCCAGTACGAATCACCCTGGGCCGCCGACTACGGCCTGCAGGGGTGGGCGCAGGACTTGTGCAGCATGGCCGCGGGCCTCGAGCAGCCCGTCCATCTGGTCGGGCATTCCCTCGGCGGGCTGATCGCAGGACGGGCGGCCGCGGGATATCCGTGGGAGTCGGTGACGTTCCTCAACTCCGGCTCCGGTCCGATACACCAGTCCCAGCAGGACCGGCTGCGCCTCCTGGTGACCGCCCTCGAGCACTACTCGATGGAACGGATCTGGCAGGCGAAGGTGGCCGCGGACCAGGCCAACGGACTTCCGCAACCGCCTACCGACATCCTCGAGTTCCTGCACCAGAGATTCCTTCGCACGGATCCGGCGAGCATGGCGCAGATGGCCCGGGTCCTGCTGGCCGGGCACGCCCAGGACCTGTCCGAGGCCAATGGGCAGCTGCTGGTCGCCTTCGGCATCGACGATCCGGACTCGTGGTCGTGGCAGACCCAGGTGGATCTCGCGCAGCAGTGGCGGGCACGGTTGGCTCTGATCCCGGGGGCCGCGCACTCCCCGGCGGTCGAGGCGCCGGCGGCGACGGCAGCGTTGCTGGCGGCGGCCTGCATCCGATCCGATGCCGACAGAGGTGTAAGAAACCCGCGTAGTGGGTATGCCCCGGGCATGCGTATCGTCACTCCGCTCGAGCCGACTCCGGCGGCGATCCGACGTGCGCGCAAGACCGTGAGCGATCAGCTGTGGGCCTGGGGCCTGTCGAGCATCGTGGATGATGCCGAGATCATCACCAGTGAACTCGTGACCAACGCCATCGAGCACGGCGGCGGTGTGGTCGAACTGCGCGTGGCGGCGCTGCCCCATCGCGTCCGGATCAGCGTCATGGACGGCAGTCCGGAGGTGCCGCAGGTGGCCACCGACCGTGGCCTGCAGGTAGGGGGACGGGGCCTGGCCCTTGTCGAGCGCCTCGCGGCGGACTGGGGTCACGACGTCGGCCCGGACGGCAAAGAGGTGTGGGCCGAGTTGCCCTGCTGACGATCAGCTGCCGTAGGCGTCGATGAACCCGAAGACGGCGTTGCCGATGAGTTGAGCGGCGATGGCCGCCAGCAGCATGCCCGAGATGCGGGTCAGGACCGTGATGCCGGAGGTGCCGAGCACGCGGGCGATGATGGTGCTGTACCGCATCGCCAGATACAGCACGAGGTGCACCGCCAGCACGCCGAGCGCGACCGCCGCGTACTGTCCAGGGACGTCGGACTGCTGCATGAACAGCATCACGGCCACGATCGCCCCGGGACCGGCGATGAGTGGGGTTCCCAGCGGTACCAGTGCGACGTTCACGTCCTCGTTCTCCGCGCTGATGGTGCCCGTCTTCCCCATCAGCAGTTCAAGTGCCACGAGCAGCAGCAACAGCCCGCCGCTGGCCTGCAGCGCCGGCAACGACACGTGCAGGTAGTCGAGGATCGCCTGCCCGAACAGCGCGAAACCCACGATCACCCCGAGCGCGGTGAGCGTGGCTTGCAGGGCCAGCCGGCGCATCGCCGCGGCACCTCGACGATGGGTCAGCCCCAGGAAGATCGGGACGATCCCCGGCGGATCCATGATCACGATCAAGGTGACGAAGACCGACCCGAAGAGCCGCCAGTCCACTAGGTGGCTTCGGGGTCGTCGGGCGACTGCTGGGTGTCGAACGCCGAGATACCCAAGACGGCGCGTGCCTGCCCGAGCACGGCGGCATCGCAGTGCAGGTCGTAGTGCTCCGCCGTGATCTGGCTGCGGGACAGGAAGTCGCGCTTGCCGCCGGTGAAGGCGTAGGAGACCAGGCCGAACACGATCCCGCCCGCCGCACCGTAGAGCAGACCCAGCATGATCAGCGAGAACGTGCTCCCGTCACCACCGGCGAACAACGACACGAACAGCCCCAGTAGCAGGCCGAGCCAGGCGCCCATGGCCAACCCGCTCAGCGCTGCCCGGCCCCACGACAGCCGCCCGACGACCGCTTCGACGAGCCGCAGATCAACGCCCACGATCGCGACGTTCTGCACGGGAAACTTGGCGTCGCTCAGTTTGTCGACGGCGAACTGCGCCTCGGCGTACGTGGCGTAACGCGCCAGAACGGGGCGATTCTCCAACTGCTTGAAGGGGTCTGCGTTGGACATACCCCGAGGGTATCGGTTGCCGTCCGGCGTGGATCAGCCGCGCAGTTTGTACTCCTCCAGAAGCCGCCGCGCGATGATCATCCGCTGGATGTCCGCCGTGCCCTCGCCGATCATCAGCATCGGGGCCTCGCGGTACAGTCGCTCGATCTCGTACTCCTTGGAGTACCCGTACCCGCCGTGGATCCGGAAGGAGTCCTCCACGACCTCTTTGCAGTACTCGCTGGCGAGGTATTTGGCCATTCCGGCCTCGAGGTCGTTGCGGGCACCCGAGTCCTTGGTCCGGGCCGCACGCACCATCATGAGATGGGCCGCCTCGACCTTGGTCGCCATCTCCGCGAGACGGAACGCGACGGCCTGGTGCTCGGCGATCGGCTTACCGAACGTCACCCGCTGCTGGGCGTAGTCGACGCCGAGTTCGAATGCACGGTTGGCCAGCCCGCAGGCCCGGGCGGCCACGTTCACACGACCGACCTCGACGCCGTCCATCATCTGGTAGAAGCCCTTGCCGGGCTCGCCGCCGAGTAGAGCCTCGGCCGGCAGGTGGAAGTCGCTCATCACCAGTTCGGTGGTGTCAACACCCTTGTAGCCCATCTTGTCGATCTTGCCGGGGATGGTCAGACCCGGAAGCACCTCGCCGAAGCCGGCGGGCTTCTCAATGAGGAAGGTGCTCATCTTCTTGTAGACGCTGGCACCCTCGTCGGCCTCGGCATCGGTGCGCACAAGGACGGCACTCAGCGTCGAGCTACCACCGTTGGTCAGCCACATCTTCTGGCCGTTGAGAACATATCCGTCGCCGTCGCGGACCGCCTTGGACTGGATCGCCGCGACGTCGGAGCCGCAGCCGGGCTCGGACATCGAGAACGAGCCGCGCAGGTCACCGGTCGCCATGCGGGGCAGGAAGTCCTTCTTCTGTGCGTCCGTACCGTGCTGCATGATCATGTACGCGACGATGAAGTGGGTGTTGATGATGCCGGAGACGCTCATCCAGCCGCGGGCGATCTCCTCGACGCACAGGGCGTAGGTCAGCAGGGACTCGCCGAGGCCGCCGTACTCCTCGGGGATCATCAGCCCGAAGATGCCCATCTCCTTCATGCCCTCGACGATCTCCGTGGGGTACTCGTCATTGTGCTCGAGGTGCTGGGCTTGCGGGATGATCTCGTTCTCGACGAACTCGTGAACCGCCGAAAGGATCTCCTGCTGGACGTCGTTCAATCCGTCGGTCTGCGCCAAACGACCCATCTCATGCCTCCAGAGTGTCTCTTCGGGCAGTATCCCACCGGTCCCCCCGACGGACAGCAGGAGGTCGGACGCCTCTGCGTACGGAACTGGTTGGCGGGCGTGCCGTCCCACCCAGCAACACGCCCTTCGGATGCACCGAGTGGCACTGGACACGGTGTGTCGCGTGCAGAAGTGGTTGGCGCATTCCGGCGCCCAACCAGTTCTGTACGCCTCAGCCCAGCACTGCCTTCAGGGTCGCCTGCGCGGCACGCTCCGGGAACTCCTCGTGAACGAACAGTTTCGCGCCGTCGATGACCTCAAGGTCGACTGGGCGCGAGAATTCGGACATCATGGCGCGTGCCCTCTGCACGGGGAAGAACGGATCCTGAGCCCCCCACACCAGCTGCACCGGCACGCGGATCTGGCGGTGGCGGGAGGTGAGCTCGGCGAACAGTCCGAGATCGAAGTTGCGGCCGAACTCGCCCGCGGCCCACCGC
This sequence comes from Actinomycetota bacterium, assembly GCA_020636995.1. Taxonomy (GTDB): domain Bacteria; phylum Actinomycetota; class Actinomycetes; order S36-B12; family UBA10799; genus JADKAV01. The sequence goes on from JACJWU010000004.1 coordinate 254,247, forward strand.
CGATCGGCGTCGTCGCGCAGGGGCGCGAGGAAGAACTCCTCGAACTCACCGTCCAGCAAGCCCTTGTCGGCGAAGGCGTCACCAAGGATGAACTTGTTCTTGCGAAGCCGGGGGCGGGTGACCACACGGGCGAGCATCTCTTCGAAACGCGGAACGACCCGGACCGCGAGGAACGAGGAGAAGCGCCAGTGCGCCTTGGGAGGCTGCTCAGTGGCGATCAGACCCCAGCCCTGAACGCGGGGATCATCGGCGAACGCGAAACGGGCGATCATGCCGCCGCTGTCGTGGCCCACCACCCCGAACCGAGTGAGGCCGAGCTCGTCCACCGCGCGGCGCAGCGACTCCGCGTGGTCCAGGATGCTGATGGACGTCGATCGGTCGAACCGGGAGTCGCCTGCGCCCGGAAGATCGACCACGTGGCAGGTGACGTGGTCGGCGAGATACGGCAACATCCGCCGGAAGGTCGCGCCACTCGCCGGCCAGCCATGGCTGAAGACGACGTCTGGACCCTGACCGACGCGGCGGTAGGCGACGGCCGCGTCGCCGACGTCGAGATACCGGTCGGGTGGCTTGCGGAAAAGGTCGGACGCAGTTTCCGGGGACAGCGATGACATGGGTCTTCCTCACACATCCAGGCGCATGGTGCCCCACCTGCGGTCTGTGTCAGAACACCGTCGCAACCTTGCGTAGTTGTCGCTACAAAATATCTGTAGTGACCCCTACAGTCAAGTGATGGTGGCGTCGCACGTCACCCGACGCCGCCCCGGCCCTACGCGTTGGTCAGGCGCACCGGTGCCAGGCCGACCTTGACCTTGCCCTTGCGGATCCGCTGGCAGGAGTCCGTCATGTCACAGACCTTGCTGACCTTGAAGGACTTCGGGACGGTGTACGTCACCTTCTTGTTCCCCGGCCGGTAGACCCAGTAGTTGCGGGTGGCACCCTTGCGGGTCAGGCACACAGTCACGGACTTGGTGACCGTGCAGCCCTTGTTGTTCTGGCCGGCGAGGTTCGCCAGCAGGCTGCGGTAGGTCACGCCCGGCTCGAGCACGGTGCCCGAGGGCGATGTCGTCCAGATCCCGAGGCCGTAGTCGTCCCATCCGTACCAGTCGACCTGGATGACGCCGTTGTGCAACGACTCCAGGTAAGTCTGAGCCAAGTACGCCGAACCCTTGCTCTGCGAGTACTTCTTCTTCGGCCAGCCGTTGTTGCGCTGGTTGCCGTAGTTCATCTCGGTGTCCAGGATCGGCAGTTTCTTGTAGCCGGTCGCCGCGATGACCTGCTTGGCGTAGTCCAGGCCCTTGGCGCGGTCGGCCAGATCACCGTTGCCCGGACCCTTCTTCAGCCAGGGATACAGGTGCACGCCGATCCCGTCGGGCTTGCCGCCCCGGGACTTCAGCGCTTTCAGGTAGCGCTTGAGCCAGCCGTCCTTGACGAAGCCCTTGGTCTGCACGATCGTGCTCGACGCCGTGATCACCTTCGCGCTGGGATCGACCTCGCGGATGACTTGCTGGGCAGCGACCGTGAGTTTGGCCATCTCGACGGCGCTGTCTCCGGAACTGCTGAACATCGCGGTGAGGTTGGCTTCGTTCCACATCTGGTACTGCGTGATCTGACCCTTGTACCGGGTGGCCACCTCCCGCACCCAGGTCTTCCAGTACTCGATGTTGCTCGGCGCGGAACTGCTTCCCCCGGGGAAGTACTCACAGTTCGTGTAGTTACCCGGCGTGCACGGCGGTTTGAGGTTGGATGCCGCCCAGGCGGGTGTGTAGCCCAACACGTACATGACGTCCTGTGCACCGGTGGCCCGGGCGTTCGCCACCACCTGGTCCAGCACGTCCCACTCGTACACACCCTCGGCGGTGTTCACCTGGTCCCACCGCACGCCGTTGTCCCAGATCCGGATCCCGCCGAACCGGTCCTCCGGGGTGGGCGGGGTGGTGCTCAGGCTGTGGTCGTGCATGCCGAACAGTGCGGCGGGCACCTTCTTCGACGTCGCCTTCTGTTTGCCGGGCTTCGGCAACTCCGGCGGCGCAGCCGCCGCGGTCCCGGTGGCCAGCATCATCGCCGCCCCGGCAACTGCCAGGGACTTCATCACAAACCGCATTCCAAACCCTTCGTTTGGCACATCGTCACATGCCTCGGGATATGACGTCGGCAGCCGACCGTCGGATCCTCAGTTTCCATCCGATGTGCGGACGTGTCCGCAGGGGGCAGGCCGATCGCAACGCGATTGTGACGTTGTCGCAACCTGCCATCCCGGGAGAACGTCACCCCGGGAGTACCCACTACCCGCAGACCACAAACGTCCCGCGGCGTGGACGACAGCCGTGCGGCTCAGCCCTCCGGCGGCTCGAAGGTCTTGGTGCGCTGCATGCCCGCGGCGCGACCCTTTGCGGAGATCACCAGGGCCATCTTTCGCGACGCCTCGTCGATCATCTCGTCGCCGAGCATGACCGCACCCTTGGCGCCACCCTCGGCGGAGGTGTAGTACTCGTAGGCGTCCAGGATCAACTCGGCGTGGTCGTAGTCCTCCTGCCGGGGGCTGAACACCTCGTTGGCCGCCTCGACCTGACCCGGGTGCAGCACCCACTTGCCGTCGAAGCCGAGCGCCGCGCTGCGACCGGCCACGCGCTTGTACCCCTCGATGTCCTTGATCTGCAGGTACGGGCCGTCGATGGCCTGCTTGTCGTGGGCACGCGCAGCCATCAGGATGCTCATCAGGATGTGGTGGTAGGCATCGCCCACGTCGTAGCCGGGAGGCTGCTCGCCGACGACCAGCGACTTCATGTTGATGCTGGCCATGAAGTCCGCCGGGCCGAAGATGATGGTCTCGACGCGGGGGCTGGCGGTGGCGATCTTGTCCACATTGATCAGGCCCAGCGCGTTCTCAATCTGCGCCTCGATGCCGATGCGGCCGACCTCGAAGCCGTTGGCCTTCTCGATCTGGGTGAGCAGCAGGTCCAGCGCGACGATCTGCTCGGGCGTCTGCACCTTCGGCAGCATGATGCAGTCGAGGTTCTGGCCGGCACCCTCGACGACCTCGATCACGTCCGCGTAGGTCCAGTGCGTGGTCCAGTCGTTGACCCGGACCACACGCACCTTGTCGCCGTAACCACCCTCGTTGAGCGCCGCGACGATGTTCTTGCGGGCATCGGGCTTGGCGATCGGTGCGACAGCGTCTTCGATGTCCATGAACACCTGGTCGGCCGGCAGGCCCTTGGCCTTCTCCAGCATCTTCGGGCTGCTGCCCGGGACGGCCAGGTTGGAACGGCGGCTACGCAGGGTTTCAGTCATACTTCGACGATAGCCACCGGTCCTGGCCAGTCCGTTTCACACCCCCGATTCCGGCATCCGGGGAGAGGTCCCCCGCACCACGATCACCAATCCGATCAGCATCACGACCAGACCGAGGACCAGGGACAGCCCCACAGATTGCCCCAGGAAGATCGCCGCGAGGATCGTGGCGCCGGGGGCCTCGAACAGGATGGCGGTGCTCACCACCGTGGCAGAGGTGCGATGCACGACGGCGTTCATCGCCGAGTGCCCGCCGATCTGCGCGACCAAAGTGATCGCAAGGATCAGGAGCCAATCCCGCCAGACGTATCCGCCCAGCGCCACCGACCCCAGCGCCGAGACGACCAGCAGCGCCAATCCGGCCACCCCGTAGACCACCGTGGTGTACGAGGCGAGGTCGGTGGCTTTCCGCAGTCGCTCTCCGAATGCGACGTAGACCGCGGCCAGCAGCGCTCCGAGCAGTGCCAGGCCCATCCCGATCCAGGACGATCCGCTGACCGAGCCGCCGAATCCGGTGAGCACCAGGACACCCACCACGCTGACCGCGATCCCCCACCAGACCGCCTTGGCCGGACGCACCCCCGTGAAACGCGCGAGCAGCGCCGACCACACCGGCTGCGTGGAGATCATCGCCGTCGACAGCGCGACGCTGGTCAGCCGCAGACTCGGGATCCACGCGCCGAAGTGGGCCGCCAGGGCGAGCCCGGGTCCCATCGCCGCCGGGATCCCGGCGGGCACCCGGACCCGTCGGGACGTCAGCAGCATCCATCCGATGGTCAAACCGCTTGCCAGCAGACAGCGATACGTGGCGATGGCCAGCGACGGAGCGCCACACGCCGCGATCAGCGGCGCCGAGGCACTCACGCACAGGACGGCGACGACCAGCAGGAACCCGTCGCGGCCGGAGACCGACCCGCTCAGGCCAAGTCCGCCAGACTGATGGTCTGCTTCTTCGGCGGCGCTTTGATGACCACCTTCTTGTTCCAGTCGGTGAAGGCCACTTCACTGACCTCGGGTTGATCCGGGGAACTGTTGAGTTGCAGCGGGTAGGGCTTGCCGGTGGTGGCCACCCACAGCGTCCCGATCGATGCCGTGAGCGGAACCGCAGGCTGCCCCTGAGCCACGCCGACCTCGCCGACCTGGGCCGTCTCGTCCAGGCGCAGGAACTGCCTGAGCAAGGGCTTCATCGTGCTGGTCTGTTTGAAGGACTCGAGCTTCGGATTGCTCAACTCCCCGGCCACCCACTTGTCACCGATCTTCTTGGCCTTCTTCTTGTTGAATGCCTCGGTCCAGTACGCCTCGTCGGCCTTGATGTAGATGACCCCGTCCACCACCCGGGTCTTCAACGTGGTGTCACCTGCAGTGCGCGTTCCGTCGCTGGCGTCCTTGGTCACGACCAGATCCAGCGAGGCACTCGGGCTCTCGCCGACGATGCGGACACTGCGAGCGCTCATCGCGGCCTTCGTGGCCTGGGCGAGGATGCGTTTGGGTCCGAGTTCCTGCACACCGTTGGGCTTCCCGGCGGGTGTGCCCGACTCCGCCGGCGACGCGGACTCGGTGACGGATGCCTCCGGCGAGGCCGACCCCCCGTTGGAGTCCGACGAAGAACAGCCGCCCACGGCTGCCAGAACCAGCACACCTGCTACTGCTGTTGCCACGCGCATGGCGCCGACCGCCTCCGGGATGGGTGTCAATACGGCTGACACGCTACCGCTCGCGGACGGGGAATGCCCGGGACCCACGGCTTCGGCCGCGATAGCCTGCGGACGTGACCGTGACGCGCGCCTTCATCGCACGACTGCGAGGATCCGCCGTCTTCGACCCCAACGGCGAGCAGCTGGGCAAGGTCCGTGACATCGTGGTCATCCTGCGCCACGGGACGCAGTCCCCGCGGGTGGTCGGCCTGGTCGTCGAGGTGGGAGCCCGACGGCGCATCTTCATACCCATCACCCGGGTGACCAAGATCGATGTCGGGCAGATCGTGACCACCGGCGTCCTGGACCTGCGCCGCTTCAAACTCCGTCCGGCCGAGACGTTGGCAGTCGCGGAGCTTTTCGACCGGACCGTGCAGATCCGCGCGACCGGGGACAGTGTCAAGATCCTCGACCTCGCGATGCAGCAGAACAGCAGCCGGGACTGGGAGATCACCCAGGCTTACGTACGGTCCGGGCGCGGGATCGGCCGTCGTGGGCAGACCCGGGTGGTGCCGTGGAGTGACCTGGGTGGATTGGGCGTCGAAGAGGCCGACCAGGCCACCGAGTCGATGCTGGCCTCCCTGGAGGACATGCGACCCGCCGACGTCGCCAGCATCCTGCACGACCTGCCGGAGAAGCGCCGCCTGGAGATCGCCCGCGCCCTCGACGACGAGCGACTGGCCGATGTGCTGGAGGAGTTGCCGGAGCACGACGCCGTGCAGATCGTCAGCGCACTGGAAGCCGAGCGGGCCGCCGACGTACTGGAGGAGATGGACCCCGACGACGCCGTCGACCTGCTGAGCGACCTGACGCCCGAGCAGGCCGGGGAACTGCTGTCCCTGGTCGAACCGGAGGATGCCGAGGACCTTCGCCGATTGCTCATGTACGACGAGTGGTCCGCCGGCGGCATGATGAGCCCCGACCCGGTGATCGTCGGAGCCGATGCCACCGTTGCGGAGGCCCTCGCGCAGATCCGCAATCCGGACCTGTCGCCCGCCCTGGCATCCCAGGTGTACGTCGTCCGGGCCCCCATGCAGACCCCGACCGGCAAGTTCCTCGGTGTCGTGCACTGGCAGCGACTGCTGCGCGAACCCCCCAGCGATCTGGTGTCCCGGGTCATCGACAAGGACCTCGCACCGCTCCCGCCCGAGACGGCGCTGGCCGCCGTCACCCGCTATTTCGCGGCCTACAACCTGGTGGCCGTGCCGATCGTCGACGCCGAGAACCACCTACTGGGAGCGGTGACCGTCGACGACCTGCTCGACCACTTGTTGGGTGACAACTGGCGCGAGGCCACGGGGTCCGACGATGACTGACCCGAGCAGCCTGGAACAGCCGGCCCGCGGTCGGCCGTCGATCCGTCCCTCGTACAACCCGGAGACGTTCGGCAAGGTCTCCGAAGGAGTGGCGCGCTTCCTCGGCTCCTGGCGCTTCATCGCGTGGATGAGCATCCTGATCCTGGCGTGGGTGCTCTACAACATCGTCGGCACCGATCCCGCCGACCCCTACCCCTTCATCTTCTTGACCCTTCTGCTGAGCCTGCAGGCGTCGTATGCGGCGCCCCTGATCCTGCTTGCCCAGAACCGGCAGGACGACCGCGACCGGGTCCAGATCAAGGAGGACCGGGAACGCACCGAACGGCTCATCGCGGACACCGAGTACCTCGCCCGCGAGATCGCTTCCCTGCGGATCGGGCTCGGCGAGGTCGTCACCCGCGACTACCTGCGGCGGGAGTTGCGGGCCCTGCTGGAAGACCTGGAAGCCGACGACCACTGATCGTCGGCCAGCGCCTCCAGCGGCGGCACGTACCATTGACGCATGCCCACTGTTGAGGCCATCACTGCTGCCCTGGCCACCGTTGAGGACCCGGAGATCCACAAGCCGATCACCGACCTCGGCATGGTCAAGTCCATCACCGTCGACCCCGACGGCACCGCACACGTCGAGGTTTTCCTCACCATCGCCGCCTGCCCGATGCAGAACACGATCGCCGATCGGGTGCAGGCCGCAGTGACCGCGGTCCCCGGCGTGACCGCCGTGGACCTGGCGTTCGACGTCATGAGCGAGGAGCAGCGCAAGGGCCTGCGGGAGATGTTGCAGGGCCCCCAGAAGGAGAACCCCTTCGACCGGCCCGGATCGCTGACCAAGATCATCGCCGTGGCATCGGGCAAGGGTGGGGTGGGCAAGAGTTCGGTCACGGCGAACTTGGCGGTGCAACTCGCGGCCTCGGGTCTGCGGGTCGGCCTGATCGACGCCGACATCTACGGACACTCCATCCCACGCATGCTCGGTGTCACCCACCCACCCACGGTGGTCGAGGGCATGCTGATGCCGCCTGCGGCCTACGGCGTGTCGACCATCTCGGTTCTTCCCTTCAAGTCCGGGGGAAGCAGCCAAGCGGTGGCATTCCGCGGCCCCATGCTGCACCGTGCACTGAACCAGTTCCTCACCGACGTGTTCTGGGGAGACCTCGACTGGCTGCTTCTCGACCTGCCGCCCGGAACCGGTGATGTCGCGATCTCCGTCGCCCAACTACTCCCCCGCGCAGAGATCCTGGTCGTCACCACCCCACAGGTGGCAGCCGCGGAGGTCGCGGTGCGCGCGGGGATGCTCAGCGAGTACACCAACCAGCGGGTCATGGGTGTGGTGGAGAACATGAGCGCCTTCCCATGCCCGCACTGCGGTGAGCCCATGGATCTGTTCGGCGCGGGGGGCGGGGAGATCGTGGCCAAACAGCTCAGCGCCGCGCTGAAATCGGACGTGCCGCTGTTGGGCAAGATCCCGTTCGACGTGCGCCTGCGGGAGGGTGGCGATCACGGCCGCCCGTTGGTGGTCGACGATCCGCAGGCACCTGCCTCCCGGGCCATCTCAGCCATCGCCGAGATCCTCACCGCCAAGCCACGAGGGCTTGCGGGGTTGAACCTTGGCATCTCCCCCGTCGGCCGTTAGGTCGCGTTCGGGTCGATCGGAGAGGCGGGCTTAGGGGCCTGCTTCGGTGTGGCCTGACCAGGATCGACCGGCTCCGCGAGTGACGACAGCATCCGCTTGGGATGCAGGTCGGCAAGCGACTTGAGGTCCTGCCCCACGGAGTCGAGTTCCGCGCTCTCCGAGATCTGCGATCTGGCCTGCGCCAGGGTCTCGCGGGTGCGCGACACGAACCGCCCCGCGCTCGCCGCGGCACCCGGCAACCGATCGGGACCGAACACGAGCAGGGCGAGCAGCCCGAGGACGACCAACTCGCCCAAGCCGATGTCGAACACTCAACCAGGGTACGTCAGCGCTTGCCCAGCGTGACGGTGATCTCCTGGCCGCTTTCCAGAGTCAGCGTGATCTTGTCGCCGGGGGCGAACTTGCGGATGTCGGTGATCAGGCTTACCGCATCGTCCACGCGCTCCCCGTTCACGGCGACGATGACGTCGTCCGCCTTGAGACCGGCACCGGCGGCGGGGCCGCCCGCGGTCACAGCTTGCACGCGCGCGCCCTGACCCGAATAACCGAAATCGATCTCCGCGCCGATGATCGGCGTGGCCGAGGTCCCGGTCTGGATGATCTCCTGCGAGATGCGATTGGCGGTGTTGATCGGGATCGCGAACCCGAGGCCGATACTGCCGGCCTGGCCGTCGGCCCCGGTGTTCAACGACGCGATCGCCGAGTTGACGCCGATCACCTGCCCCTCGGCGTTCACCAACGGACCCCCGGAGTTCCCGGGGTTGATCGGGGCGTCGGTCTGGATGGCGTTGATGAAGGACGTCTCACCACTGCCCGATCCGCCGGCGGTGACCGGCCGGTCCAGAGAACTCACGATCCCGCTGGTCACGGTGCCCTCGAGACCCAGCGGCGAGCCGATGGCGATCACCTGGTCCCCGACCTTCACGCTGGCCGAATCGCCCACTGCGAGCGGTGTGAGGCCGGTCTTGTCGATCTTCACCACCGCGAGGTCGTAGTCGGCGTTTCGCCCGATCAGCTCACCGGTGGCCCGGGTGCCGTCCTGCAGGACGACGTCGATGGACCCACTGTCCGCGGCAGCCTCGATGACGTGGTTGTTCGTCAGGATGTAGCCGTCCTGGGACACGATGAACCCGGAACCCGACCCGGCCTGACCCGACCCGCTGACCTCCAACGACACCACGCTGGGGAGGACCTTCTCAGCGATCGTGGCGATGGACCCGTCGGCGCGTGGCGACAGGGCCTCCGGATTGCTCGGAGAGTTCGCCGTGACGGAGGTGGTCGTGCCGGAGTCCTGTGCCAGCTGGTATCCCAGGGCCCCGCCCCCCACGCCCGCCAGCAAACCCGTGAGCGCTGCGATCGCGATGAACTTGCCCACCCCGCCGGACTTGGGAGCCGGTTGGGCGGTGGTCGGGGTCACCCCGGGCGGCGGCGGGAGGTACCCGTCGGCGCCTGGCGTGGGCCACTGCCCCGTCGCGTGCGCCTGCTCGGAGGACTGGCCGTAGTCGTAGCCCTGGGGGTACGCGGCGGTCTGCTGCGCCTGTGCGTAGTAGCCGCCCTGCTGCGGGTAGGCGTCACCCTGCTGCGGGTAGGCGTCACCCTGCTGCGGGTAGGCGTCACCCTGCTGCGGGTAGGCGTCACCCTGCTGCGGGTAGGGGTAGGCGGCCGTCTGCTGCGCGTCCGGGTCCAGCACCTGGGTGCTCTGGTCCGGCGCCGGCCACGCGGTGGGATCGGGAGTCGGCGAGGCGTCGGCGGATTCGGACGCGGGAGTAGGCTCCACAGCCTCCTGCGGGGCACCCGGGTCGCCCGGCGGCACACCATCATGCGACATCTTCGACTCCTCATGGTCCACGACTGAACTCACGGTAACCCTCTCCCTCACGGCTGTCCGATCCTGGTCTCAGGATGCGGTCCGGGCCGCGCTGCCGAAAGCGGGTGGCCGTTCGGGTTCTGTCAACAGGGTGTAATGCCCCAGGGAACGCCCCATATTCCGATGGCGGGCGCCACATCAGCGGCGGCGAACGGTACTGTCGAACCCATGGATGCGACCCCCTCCTCCGCCGTGCCACCGAAGGATCTGCTGGCCTTCTGCGAGAACTGGAACACCGCCATCCTCACCGGGGAGCAGGCACCGAGCACCGTCAATGCCAGTGTGCTGCGACTGCTGTCCCTGTGCGCAGCACTAACCGATGCCCACGCAGCGGTCGAGGTCGGGTCACACGGCGGTACGACCGGCCTCGCGCTGTTCGAGGGGATGGCGTCCGAAGGTGTGCTGACATCGGTGGAGCCGGACCCGGAGCGATTGCGAGTGGCCAAAGAGGCCTTCTCCGCTGCTGAGATCGGGCACGCCCGCACCCGCCTCATCGCCGCGGATCCACATGACGTACTGAGCCGACTCACCGACGGCCACTACGACCTCTTCCTCTCGGCGGGTCGGCCAGCTGACCACATGGCCTTCGCCGAGCAGTCGGCGCGACTGCTGCGGCCCGGCGGGATCGCTGTGTTCCTCGACGTGGCCGACGCTGCAGACCCCGCGCGTCGGGAACCGGACCAACTCGCAGTCCGCGCATTCACCGAGGTCATGCAGAACGACGAGAAGTGGCTGACCACGTTGCTGCCACTGGCCGATGGTGTCCTGGTGGCGGTCCTCCGTCCGCAGGACTAGCCGCCACCGTTGGAGCTCGGCGATAGAACGGAATCCCCTTAGGTCCTGTGCGGCCGCGTACACCAACTGTTGTCTCCAGACAGGGTGGTCGCGTGAGCGGCGGCTTCGGCCCGGTGCGCGCCGGGCGGTGCGTGTCGCACTCCGGTTAGAGATCGGCATGTTCGTTAGAGATCGGCATCCTGGTTAGAGACACGGCACTCCGGTTAGCCCTATACGGCCGTGGGACTCTAACCAACCTGCCGCCGACTAACCAACCTGCCGATCTCTAACCAGAATGTGCAGACAGATCCCAACCGACCCTGCCATGCCTTCGCACGAACCGTCCACTGGCCGGGTACCGGGCCGCCGACTAGAAGCGGGCCCCGGCTGCCATCCAGCGCCCGAGCAACGCCGCCCCGAACCCGGTCCCGCCGACAGTGCGCACCCCACTCGCGGACGTCGCCCGCGCCGGTCCGGCGATATCCAGGTGCGCCCACGGGACATCACCGACGAAGGCCTGCAGGAACAGCGCCGCGGTGATGGCGCCGGCCCCGACACCGTCGACGGTCGGAATGTGGCACTGGTCGGCGATGTCCGAGCGCAACGACGTGCGGTAGGACTCCACGAGCGGCAGGGGCCACAGATGCTCACCCACGTCCTCGCCGGCCGCCTGCAGGGCCCGCACCAGCCGTGGCCGGGGGCTGAGAATCGCGCCCATCTCGCGAGACAGCGCCAGCGTGGCGGCGCCGGTGAGGGTGGCTACGTCGACGATCACGTCCGGCGCCATTTCAGCCCGGGCGAAGGCCAGCAGATCGGCGAGAACCAGCCTGCCCTCGGCGTCGGTGTTGCGGACCTCCGTGGTCATCCCACCCACATGCGTGATGACGTCCCCGGGCCGATAGGACCCGCCGCCGATGGCGTTCTCGGCCAGGCCGAGCAGGACTGTGACATCCAGCCCCTCCGGTGCCAGTCGCAGCGAGGACAACACCGCAGCGACCCCGGCCATATCGGATTTCATGAGCATCATGGACTCGCGCGGCTTCAACGAGAGACCGCCGGAATCGAAGGTGATCCCCTTGCCCACGAGGACGACTCGGGGGCCGCTGGCCTGCCTCCTCAGGATCACGACCCTCGGCGGCGTCGCGGACCCGGATCCCACCGCCAGCACACCGCCGAACCCCCCGGCGCGCAGTTGCGGCACCCCCAGCACCTCTATCGATGAGCCGGTGTCGCGTGCGACCGTCCGCGCCTGGCCAACCAGCCACTGGGGATTCTTCGTGTTCGACGGGGTGTTGACGAGGTCACGCGCGGCGCAAGTGGCCTGTGCGCGCAGCACGGCCTCGCCGACATCAACCTGCGGAGGAAGCAACAGTTGCGGGCCGGCGTCCCGGGTGGGGAATCGGTAGCCACCCAGCCGCCAGCCCACCACGAAGTCCCGCAGATGCCGCGCCGACGGAACGGATGCGAAGCCCACCACCGAACCCTCCGGCACCTTGCGGACGACTTCGGCGCCGAATGCGGTCCAGTCCTGTGGCGTGGTCGAGATAAGACTCCAGTGATCAGGGCCGTCACCGGTGAGCACGACGTCTCCCGGCTTCGGCATCAGCGCCTTTGGAAGCACCACATCGTCAACACCAACCAGCCTGATCAGACCGTCAGGCGTTCCGGAGTCCTGCACGAAATGCACACGATCAACCTAACCGGGCGCCGGAGACACCGAAGCGGGCCCCGTCGAAACGGAACCCGCCAGGCGCGTGTACTGCTACTCGATGCTCTGCAGAAGACCGCCGAGTTCTTCAGCCTCCTCGCGGGAGATCTCCACCACGAGTCGGCCACCACCCTCGAGAGGAACCCGCATGACGTAGCCGCGTCCCTCTTTGGTGACCTCCATCGGGCCATCGCCCGTCCGCGGCTTCATGGCCGCCATATCGGTCCCCTTCCGTCGCTCACGTAACTGCCTTGGGCGCGTGACTAGCGTGCGCACACGCTCTCACCTTCCACGCTGCCGACAGTCTATCGGCAACGTGTCGTTTTCTTCGGGCGTAGCCGGAAACTTCAGGGCTGCCCGGCGAACCGTGCGAACCGCAGCAGGGATAAAGCCACTCCTGCGGACATGAGCGGCCTGACCAGATATCAGCCCACCTCACCGATTCGTCCCAAGGTGCTTACACGTCTTTGCGCCACAGGAAGCGACTTCCCGCAGCCGACGGCCCACCCGGAACACACCGAGCCCACGCACGAGGGCGCCTGTGTGATCCACCTTCACCACTCGGGGTTGTTCCAGAATCCGAACGGGCCGCGGGCCTGAGCCTGCACATCGTGCCGAGCATCCACTCGTGCTGCCGGTCCCGGTCGGTCATCGCGGCGATAGACCGTCTCAGGATCGGCTGCGGCATCCACAGCGAGGCGGCAGCGAAGTGCGCTCAGTCGTCCTCGGCGAGCGGGGGTTCGAACGCCGACGGGACCGATCCACTCACCGAGGCCGCCTCCAGCACGGCGATGCGGTTGCGCAGTACCGCGAGCGCCGCGTCCACGTCGTCCATGCGGTAGCCGCGGAACGCCACGGGCAATCGCAGTTGGTCCACGTCGGCGGCACTGGGCTGGTCGGGCAGGACAGCTACATATCGTTCGCGGGTCGGCTGCGGGACCACTGGCAACCGGCCGGCCAGGACCAGAGCGAAAGCCACGATCAGCACCAGCGCCAACAGCATGAAAAGCCACAGCATGGTGGGTCTCCTCTCGCACCTCGTCGTGTTAGGTGACAGTCTGGCATTGCCAGGGAGGAGCACCAGTGCTGACATTCGGACCCCGCCGGTTCGATGACGACGAGATGCTCGTGATGGCCATCATCAACCGCACCCCCGACTCCTTCTACGACAGGGGCGCCACGTACGCCCACGACGCCGCCCTGGACCGCGTCGACCAGGTTGTGGCCGAGGGCGCGCAGATCGTGGACATCGGCGGAGTGAAAGCAGGGCCCGGACAGGTCGTGGACGCCGACGAGGAGAAGCGCCGCGTGGTCTCGTTCGTCGCAGAGGTGGCGGCCAGGCACCCCGAGGTGGTCATCTCTGTGGACACGTGGCGGGCAGATGTCGGTGAGGCCGTGTGCGCCGAGGGGGCGACACTGCTCAACGATGCCTGGGGTGGGCATGACCCGCACCTCGCCGAGGTTGCTGCGGCCCATGGCGTGGGCCTGGTGTGCACGCACACCGGTGGTCTGGCACCGCGGACCCGTCCGCACCGGGTGCAGTACCCGGACGTGATGGCCGCAGTCCTCACCAGCGTCATCGCTCAGGCCGAACGTGCCGCCGAAGTCGGGGTGCCTCGCTCGAGCATTCTGATCGACCCCGGCCACGACTTCGGGAAGAACACCCGGCATTCACTGGAATGCACCCGTCGGCTGCCGGAGATGGTGAGCACCGGATGGCCGGTGCTGGTGTCACTGAGCAACAAGGACTTCGTCGGGGAGACGCTGGACAGGCCCGTGGGCCAGCGATTGGTCGGGACGCTGGCGACCACGGCAGTGTCCGCCTGGCTCGGGGCCCGCGTGTACCGGGTACACGAGGTCGAGCAGACCTTCGACGTGCTGCACATGGTCCAAGCCATCGAGGGAACCAGGCAACCAGCGGTGAACCGGCGAGGCTTGGCGTAGCGGCGGCCGTCTTGCCGCTGGCCGTATGTCGGTGGGCCCGACCGCAGCCACAGGCGCTGGCCGGCTTGGCCTGGCCGAATCGCCCGCTCAGACTCCCTGATCGACCCGCTGGATCGCACGGATCACGTCGTCGGGGTCATCGGTCACGTGCAGCAGTCCGTGGTCGTCCGGCCCGATCTTCTCCTCGCTGGCCAGCGTCATGCGGATCCAGTCCACCAGACCGGACCAATAGGCCGTGCCGACCAGCACTATGGGGAACCGGGTGACCTTCTTGGTCTGCACCAGGGTCAGGGCCTCGAACAACTCGTCGAGGGTGCCGAACCCGCCGGGGAACACCACGAAGCCACGGCTGTACTTCACGAAGCAGGTCTTGCGGGCGAAGAAGTAGCGGAAGTTCACTCCTATCTCCACCCAGTCGTTGATCCCCTGCTCGAACGGCAACTCGATCCCCAGCCCGATGCTGGTTCCACCGGCCTCGAACGCGCCCTTGTTGGCCGCCTCCATGATCCCCGGACCACCGCCGGTGATCACGGCGTAGCCGGCACCCACCAGGAGTCGTCCGACCTCCTCGGCTGCGGAGTACTCGGCGTGGTCGCGCGATGTGCGCGCACTTCCGAACACTGAGATGGCCGGCCCCACGTTGGCCATGGCGCCGAATCCTTCCACGAACTCGGCCTGGATCCGAAGCACCCGCCACGGGTCGGTGTGTACCCAGTCCCCGGACGCCCGACTGTCGAGCAACCTCTGGTCCGTGGTTGATCCGCGTGCCTGCCGTCCACGCAGCACGACCGGCCCTTTGTGGCGCTGTGGGCGCGGCGGCGAGTACCAGTTCTCCGATGCATTGTTCATGGGGCAACGGTACGGGCGGATCGGTGAACAGCCGCCGACGTCGCCGTGACCGGTGTCGGAACCTCAGCTCGACGAGGGCTGTGGCGATGCCTCGGTCTCGCTGGGCGAGGCACTCGGGCTCGCCGAGGGGGTCGGCTTCTCGCCCGGACGCCCGAGCGGCAGGTCATACCGTTGCGCCGCCTCGGGCCCGAGACCGGCTTCCGCCAGCAACTGCTCGCCAGTGCCCCGGTAGACGTTCAGATCCAGGGTCCGGGAGCCGGAGCCGGGCAACCGTCCGGAGTCGGTGAACTGCCAGATCCGTGCGTGATCGGCGGGCCAGCCACGGATCTGCATCGGGCGGTCCTTCAGGAACAGACCCCAGTTCGCGTGCCACAGCGGATAGGAATGCAACCGCTCATGGGCCACAAGGCGGCGTTCCATGTAGCGGGTGTAGGAGTAGAACCAGGGTGTGCGGCCGGTCCGCTTCTCCACGACGCGCAGCCAAGTCAGCACCCAGCGAGTGAGGTCACCGCGGCCCAGACGGGTCGCCTCGGTCTCGAGATCCAGCGCCAGCGGCAGGTGCCCGGCGGGAAGCCGACCACCCACTCTCGCCGCTGCCTTGCGAGCCTGGGCCTTCGCGTCGGCCACCACCCGACGCTTCTTGCTGGTCGGGACGGCGTAGTAGTAGGCCCCGACCAGCAGGCCGGCCTTGCGCGCCGCTGCCTTGTCACGGGAGTACCAGTAGCCGGCCTCCGCGTGCGCCGAACCGGACGTGTCGCCGGACTTGATCACGACGAAACGCACACCACGTTTCTGCAGTTTGCGGAAGTCGAGCACACCTGGGCCGATGTGCTGCCAGCGGGACACGTCCACGCCTCGGATGTCCTTGAGGCCCTGATGGGCCCAAGACCTGGCTTTAGGCTTGGGCTTGGCGCCGATCACCGGCTGTACACCGGCCACCGCGACCGCACCACACAGACCCCCGGCGCCGAGAGCGAGCAGGGCCTTCTTCATCGCAACCACTCCAGCATCTGTTGCTCGCACCGGTGGAGGTGCTCGATGGGGACGTACTCGCCGCGGGTGTGGGCCAGCGCGGGATCACCGGGCCCGAAGTTCACCGCCGGCACGCCGAGAGCCGAGAAGCGGGACACGTCAGTCCAGCCGAACTTCGGCCGGGGCACCGACCCGGTGGCCTCCAGAAACGCCTGCGCCGCCGGATGGGACAAGCCCGGCAGCGCCCCCTGCGCGTTGTCGACGATCTCCAACGGATACCCGTCGAAGAACTCGCGCATGTACGCCTCTGCTTCCTCCGGGCTGCGATCGGGGGCATAGCGGTAGTTGACGGTCACAACGCAGGCGTCGGGGATCACGTTGGTCGCCACCCCGCCTTCGATACCCACAGCGTTCATCCCCTCGCGGTAGGTCAGCCCGTCGATGGTCGGGGTGCGGGGGGCGTATTGCTCGAGGCGGTGCAGGATGTCGCCGGCCGCGTGGATCGCATTGCGGCCGAGCCAGGAACGCGCCGAATGGGCCCGTTCCCCCGAGGTCCTGATGTGGGCACGAAGCGTGCCCTGACAGCCCGCCTCGACACCCGCGTCGCTCGGCTCCATCAGGACCGCGAAGTCCGCGGACAGTAGATCCGGGTGTGCCTCGACGAGTCTGCGCAGACCGTTCGCCTCGTCGTCGATCTCCTCGCACTCGTAGAAGACGTATGTCACGTCGCGGCGCGGCTCACGGATCTCGTGGGCACACCGCAGTCCGACGGCAACGCCGCCCTTCATGTCGTTGGATCCCAGGCCGTAGAGTCTGTCCCCGTCGATGCGGTGGGGAAGGTTGTCCGCAGCGGGCACGGTGTCGAGGTGACCGGCGATCACGACGCGCTCGTCCCGACCGAGTTCGGTGCGCGCGACGACCGAGTTCTCGAACCGCGTGACCTGCACATGATCGAGTTGGCGCAAGGCGCTCTCCACCGCGTCAGCGATGCGCTGCTCCTGGCGGGACTCGCTGGGGATGTCCACGAGAGCCGCCGTCAGATTGACGATGTCCGCCGAGATGTCAAGCATCGCTCCACAGTACAACTCGTCGTGCTCGCCGGGATCCGCCGCATCTGGCGGCTCTTGACGCTGAGGCCGGATCTGCGCGCCACTGGCCGGACCCGCTCGGTGGTAGTGGCAGGCTATGTCCATGTTCATCACGTCTGCTGCCAGCGGGATCGGTCTGGCCTCGATGTCCGGCGACACCGTACTGGACGTCTGGTATCCCCGACCGAGTCTCACCGCGCAACCGATAGACGCCCCGGATGTCGCCGGGGCCATCGACCGCGATCAGGTGCGTGGGGTGCGCGTCGAGACGGTGGTCACCGTGATCCCCGATCTTTCGCAACCCCCGGCCGACACTGCAGACGTGTACCTGCGACTGCACCTTCTGTCACACCGCCTTGTGCAACCGCGGACCATCAATCTGGAGGGCGTGTTCGGGCTGTTGCCGAACGTGGCCTGGACGACTGCGGGACCTGTCGCCCTCGAGGAATTGGATGCGGCGCGCATCCGCGCCCGCGCGCGCAGTTCCCACATCACAGTGCTCAGCGTGGACAAGTTCCCACGGATGGTCGACTACGTGGTTCCCGCGGGAGTGCGGATCGCCGACGCGGATCGGGTGCGGCTCGGCGCCCATCTGGCCGACGGGACGACTGTCATGCAGGAGGGATTCTGCAACTTCAACGCAGGCACGCTGGGCGCCTCTATGGTCGAGGGCCGGATCTCCGCCGGCGTCGTCGTGGGCGACGGCTCGGACGTGGGTGGCGGCGCGTCGATCATGGGCACGCTGTCCGGGGGCGGCAGCGAAGTGATCTCCATCGGACAAGGGTGTCTGATCGGCGCGAACGCCGGCGTCGGGATATCGCTCGGTGACGGTTGCATCGTCGAAGCCGGCTGCTACGTCACAGCGGGCTCGAAGCTCACCCTGCCCGACGGCGAGGTCATCAAGGCGCGGGAGCTGTCCGGTCAGCCCGGCTGGCTGTTCCGGCGCAACTCGGTGAGCGGGGCGCTGGAAGCGGTTCGGCGCTCAGGGTCCTGGGGCGAACTGAACGCGGAGTTGCACAAGAACTAGTGCACCGACGAACCGCCAAACGGCCGGGGTCAGATCACGGGCCCGACGAAAGATGGGGTTCAGGTAGACCGATGGGGTTCAGCGCCCGACGAACCCCACCGCGCTGCACGAACGCCACCCAACACGCCGTCCGATGGGGTTCAGGTAAACCGATGGGGTTCACCGCCCGACGAACCCACGTCGGCCGGGCTGACGAGCACCCTCGAGTCAGCGGAAGTACGCGCGGTACTTGCGCTGCATCACGGGTTTGAGGAACAAGCGCACAGGACCAGGGAGCACGTCATACACCTTCTGGTCGGCCGCGGAACCACCATCGGCGATCCACGGGAACACCAGCATCGACAGGTCACCCTGCCGGTTGAAGTCGTTGAATTCCTTCATGTCCGCCTTGGAGATGTACTTCGCCAGCAGCGGCTCGCCGTCCGCCTCCTCATGGGCGCAATGAGCGGCCAGGACCATGCGCAGGGCTGTCAAGTCCGCAACGGTGCCCTCGGGCAAAGGTCCTGAGCCTGCGAAATCGTCATCGCAGGCGGCCAGGGCGGCCTGCAACTGCTCGTGCTCGGCCTCCAACGCGGCGATCGTGGCTGTCTCCTGCTCATCGGTGGACCGCTGCACCACCAACGGGAACAGGTAGGTGTCCTCGCCTTCGTGATGCTGGTGCAGCAGTTGCGAGAACAACGCGTAGTGCCTGCGCGCACCCGCGGGATCACCGGCCTCCACTCGTTCCTGCACCCGGTCCAGTTCCCGCAGAAAGGCGCGGTGCAGCATTCCGTTCATGGCGAAGTCGACCGCCATCAGCGCTTCTCCATGGGCAGATACTCCCGCTCCGGCGACCCGACATACACCTGCCGCGGCCTACCGATCTTCGTGGCCGGGTCGTTGATCATCTCGCGCCACTGCGCGATCCAACCGGGAAGCCGGCCCAGGGCGAACAGAACGGTGAACATCTTCGTCGGGAAGCCCATGGCCCGGTAGATCAGCCCCGTGTAGAAGTCGACGTTCGGGTAGAGCTTGCGAGAGACGAAGAAGTCATCGGCCAGCGCAACCTCCTCGAGGCGCAGCGCGATGTCGAACAGCGGATCGCTGACGTTGAGCTGCTCGAAGACCTCCGCGGCGGTCTTGCGCACGATGGCCGCCCGCGGGTCGTAGTTCTTGTACACACGATGCCCGAAACCCATCAGTTTGACGCCGGGCTCACGGTTTTTCACCCGCACGATGAAGTCGTCGACGGATCCATCGGAGTCGCGAATCTGCTCAAGCATCTCGAGCACTGCCTGATTGGCCCCGCCGTGCAGGGGACCGAACAGTGCGTTGACTCCGGCCGACACGGACGCGAAGAGGTTGGCATGCGATGAGCCGACGAGCCGGACGGTCGACGTGGAGCAGTTCTGCTCATGATCTGCATGCAGAAGCAGCAGCAGATCCATCGCACGTGTGATGACCGGGTCGGTGACGTACGGCTCCGCGGGCCACCCGAACGTCATGCGTAGGAAGCCCTCGACCAGGTTCAGGGAGTTGTCCGGATAGAGCAGCGGCTGCCCCAGCGACTTGCGGTAGGCGTAGGCAGCGATCGTCGGCAGCTTCGCCAACAGCCGGTAGGTCGAGATCTCGACTTCATCGTCGTCGAACGGGTCGAGACTGTCCTGGTAGAAGGTGGACAGCGCACTCACGGCGCTGGAGAGCACCGGCATCGGGTGGGCATCGCGCGGGAAACCGTCGAAGAACCGGCGCAGATCCTCATGCAGGATCGTGTGCATGCGCAGCCGACGGTCGAACTCCGCGAGTTGGTCCGCTGTGGGCAGCTCGCCGTAGATGAGCAGGTACGACGTCTCGAGATACGTGGACTGACTGGCCAGTTGCTCGATCGGATAACCGCGGTACCGGAGGATCCCGCGGTTGCCGTCGATATAGGTGATCGCCGAGGTGCACGCGGCGGTGTTGACGAAACCGCCGTCGAGCGCCACGTGGCCGGTCGTGGCCAGCAGTTTCGAGGAGTCGATGCCGGACTCGCCGTCAGTGGCGGGTACGACCGGCATCTCCATACTGATGTCGGGCCCGTTCAGGACGTATTCGCTCACGCCTATCACGCTAGTAGGGTTGCGCGCGGCGTGGGTGCCCGGGTTGAGAGACGATCCGCCGGCAGCCTGATCCGCCGTACCGGATTCGGCCATCGGACGTGACGACGGCTCACCACGGAGCCGGACACGCCTTCACGCGAGACGCTGGGCCGCCAGTTCCACCGCAGCATCTGAGGCGGTCAGCGCCACTCTGACGTGCTGGTTGCCCCCCGGCCCGTAGAAATCACCCGGGGCCACCAGGATCCCCCGGTCCGCCAGGGCGTTGACCGTGTCCCAGCACGGCTCACCGCGGGTGGCCCACAGGTAGAGTCCCGCCTGCGAATGGTCGATCCGGAACCCTGCCGCGGACAACGCCGATCGAAGGACTCCACGTCGGCGGGTGTAGCGCTCGCGCTGCACCCGGACATGCTCATCGTCGGACCACGCGGCAACCGCTGCCGCCTGGACCGGAAGCGGCACCATCATCCCCGCATGCTTGCGCACCTCGAGCAATCGTGCGACCACGGCCGGATCCCCGGCGACGAAGCCGAACCGATAGCCGGCGAGGTTCGAGCGCTTGGACAACGAGTGCAGTGCCAGCAGTCCGGTGTGGTCACCGTCGCTGACCGACGGATGCAGGATCGAAACCGGTTCGACGTCCCAGCCCTTCTCGATGTAGCACTCGTCACTGACCACCAGCGAGCCGGTGCGCCGACCGAAAGCCACCACCTCGCGAAGCTCATCGACGCTCATGACCCGGCCGGTGGGATTCGCAGGCGAGTTCAGCCAGGTCAGCGCCGCCTCGGCGCCCACCGGAGCGGTCCGGCACCCGGCGATCAGGGCCCCCACTTCGTACGTCGGATACGCGATTTCCGGTGAGGCGACGACATCGGAGGGCCCCAGCCCCAGCAGCGTGGGCAACCAGGCGACGAACTCCTTGGTGCCGATCAGCGGGAGGATGTCGTCGGGCGAGACGGTCACGTCCAGTGAGCGCTGCATCCAGTCAACGGCCGCCTGCCGGACGGCGGGCGTGCCGTGCACCGTGGGATATCCGGGGGCATTCGCCGCCTCACACAGGGCTCGCTGAACGATTTCGGGCGTCGGGTCCACGGGAGTTCCCACCGAGAGATCGACGATTCCGCCCGGCACAGCGGCCGCACGCGCTTTCGCTCCCGCCAGGCGATCCCAGGGGAAGTCAGGCAGTTGCACCTCTACTCGTCGTGCTGCTGCGGGGGCAGCGCGGCGATGAAGTCCACATCGTGATCGATCTTGCCGAGTTTGGTGGCGCCACCGGGCGAGCCGATGTTGTTGAAGAAGTCCACGTTGGCCTGCGTGTACTCGCTCCACTCCTCGGGCACGTCGTCCTCGTAGTAGATCGCCTCGACAGGACATACCGGTTCGCAGGCGCCGCAGTCGACACACTCGTCCGGGTGGATGTACAACATCCGTTCGCCTTCGTAGATGCAGTCCACCGGACACTCATCGATACACGCTTTGTCCTTGAGGTCCACACATGGCAACGCGATGACGTACGTCACGACCGGTCCCTTTCTCGACGCCGGGCTCGCACCCGATGGCACAAGGCTATAGCCAGATCCCGTGGGGGACGCACCCGTACCGGACCTACGGCCTTCGGAACTACCCCAAGCGGTGGTCGAGGTAGACCAGCGGAGGGGCGGTGAGGTTCTCGTAGACGATCCGTTGCACCCGGCCGACCACGATGGAATGGTCTCCGGCCGGATGGATCTCCTCGGTGGTGCACCCGAGGTGCCCGATGGAACCTGTCAGCACGGCGATCCCGTCGTCATCGCGCTCGAACTCCACCAGACTCATCTGCCCGGCAAGCGGCCGGCCGCGTTCGGCGAACCAGCGTGCCGCCGGCGCCTGCTGCGCGGACAACAGATTGACCACCCATCGCGGCGCGGCGTGGATCGCATCATGGAAACGGGAGTCCTGCTGCACACAGAACAGGACAAGCTGCGGGTCCAGGGACACCGAGGTGAACGAGTTCGCGGTCATGGCGTGATCCTCGTCGCCGACGCGGGCCGTCACCACCACGACCCCGCTGGCCACACGGGCCATCAGCCCCTTGAACGCATCCCTCACCCAGGCAACGCTAGTGCTGCCCGGTCCGCCTCGCCTGTCCGTGCTCGGCGACCCTCACGTCCACGACATCCTGCTGCAGGATCTCGAGGATCTCAGTGCCCACCAGTTCGTGACGATCCAAGAGGGCGTCACGAAGATCTCCCAGCAGGTGCCGGTGCTGCTCCAGGACCCGGCGGGCCACGAGCTTCTGGTCGGCAAGCAACCGTTCAACAGCCTCTCTGCTCGGTCCGTCCGCGATCACCCGGCCCACGAGGTTGGTGTCGGACATGGCACCCCCCGAGACTGCGGACAGGTTGATCAGGGACCCCACCATTCCTGCCGCCCCAACCATCTGCGCGGCGACCGTGGTCGCATAGTTCAGGTCCGAACTCGGACCGGTCGAGGTCTCCCCGAAGAACAGCTCCTCGGCCACCATGCCGCCGAAGGCGATCTGGATCAGGGCGAGCAACTCGCTGCGGCTACGCGTGAACACGTCCTCCGTGTCGTTGTGGGCGAGCAGGCCGAGGGCGTCCTTGCGTTTGATGATGGTCAGCACCTCGAGGCGGCGCTGCGGGGCCACGACGTGGGCGACCACCGCATGCCCCGCTTCGTGCGTTGCGATCAGCCGCGCCTCGTGATCGGTGTAGGCGACCGGCTGCCCCAGCCCGACGTCGGCAACGAGCCTGGCGGCGTGCACGTCGCGCAGGTTCATTGCCCGCGAGCCACGCCGCAGGGCCTCCACCAGCGCCTCGTCGAAGAGGTTCTCCAGCCGTGCCGGCGTGTACCCGGTGGTCAGTGCCGCGAGTTGGTCGCGCACGTGGTCGTCATCGAGTTCCGGCTCATGCGCACGCTTGTCGAGCATCAGGTCGATGATCTCGCGCCGACCCTTCTTCCCCGGCGGTTCGAAGGTCAGGATCCGGTCGAAGCGCCCCGGCCGCAGCAGTGCGGGGTCGAGGGCCGATGCCCGGTTGGTGGCCGCGATGAGCATCACGTTGGTGGGATGCGGTCGCGGACGCCTGATCTGCCGATGCGCCGGCAATAGCAGATTCAGGTTGTCGACGATTCGGCCGACGAACGCCTGCCAACCGCTCGGTTCATCGAAGGACTGCATCTGGACGAGCAGTTCGTTGACCACACCACCGGTGCCCTCGCTGACCATGGAGGCGTTGCTGATCGGCCCATCGGCGGCTGCAGGCAGGCCCTGCATGCCACCGCAGGCAGCCACCTGCGACGCGGTGCTCTGGTTGAGCCCACCACGCGCGGTGGCGATCGCATCGATCTCTTCCATGAAGCCGATC
This sequence comes from Actinomycetota bacterium, assembly GCA_020636995.1. Taxonomy (GTDB): domain Bacteria; phylum Actinomycetota; class Actinomycetes; order S36-B12; family UBA10799; genus JADKAV01. The sequence goes on from JACJWU010000004.1 coordinate 277,853, forward strand.
GCCCCGCCTTCCCGGCGGGCGGTCTTGCGCAAGGCCCGGAAATACGAGCGGATCTTGCGTGCCGTGGCCCCGTAGTACATGGACTGGAACGAGGTCGCGCTGACGAAGAGGAACGGGACATCCGCCTCTGCCGCCATCGCCTTCGCGACGTACGTCTTGCCCGTACCCGGGGTCCCTTCGAACAACAGCCCGCGCCGGGACGTTCCGCCCATCTGCTCCGCGAAACTGCGGTGGGCCAGGAACAGGTTGAGCGACCGTACGACTTCACCCTTCACCGCATCGATGCCACGGACGTCGTCGAAGTCGATCCCGATCTGATCCGGCCGGTAGGTGACATGTGGAGAGCGCCCAGCCACGATCGTCGTGCCGAGAAGCGTGCCGATCAGCACGAGGAAGAAGATCCCCACGATGAGCAGGAAGGGGTCGATGGCAGGAAGGGACAGAGCCGTGAAGTCCACGGCACGGCCGGTGAGGATGCGGAACCACAACCACAAGGCGGGCACTGCGAGCATCAGGGCGATCGTCAGCAGTCGCCGCTGGCGGTTGCGCTCCCGGGATCGGCCGACGTCGGCGTCCGCAGCACGCAACCGACCACCGGCGACCTCGCTCAGTATCTGGTCGGATGGTTCCATCGGGGCCTCCTCTCAGATCGTCCCCACTACGCAGCGTGCGCCTATTCCCGCCGTACGGGTACCTATGACCGATGGATCCACCCGTTCGGGCTACTCCGAACGAGTGACACCGTTGAACAGATCGCATTCGCGGCCCTGTTCATCGAACGGTCCGGCGAGTTGGCCGGCGGCGATCCGGAAGTGCTCCACGCCCATGGCCTTGGTGCCCAGGTTGTTGCTGAGTGCGAAGAATCCTCCGTCGGTCTGCACCTGCGAGGCGTGCTGCGCCAGCGCCTCCATCTTCGTGTCCAGCAGATCCGAGAAGTCCACTGACGTCGTGACGAGTTCGTCCTCGGTGCCGATCGGAAGGTTGTCCGGATCCATCGCCGCGAATCCGGTGTCCTCGCCGGCTTCCCGCAGTGCGCGGATACCGTCGCGCAGCATCCCCTTCGGCAGCGCCGTCCAGTAGACCTTGCTCACCTTCCACGGTTCACCGAGATCGAGCCGGAAGGACGGGACAGCCGCCAGTGACACGGCGTACATGAGCACTCGGTGGGCTTGGATGTGGTCCGGGTGTCCGTATCCGCCGAAGTCGTCGTAGGTGACCGCCACCTGCGGCCGGACCTCGCGGATCACGGCCACGAGGTCGGAGGCTGCCTCCAGCAGATCGGCGCGCCAGAAGCAGTCGTCGCGGTTGTTGGAATCGGTTCCCATCATCCCGCTGTCGCGGTACTTGTGCGGCGCACCCAGCAGACGCCAGTCGGTGACACCCAACACCCTCATCGAAGCGGCCAGTTCCTCGTACCGATGTTCCCCGAGGCGGTCCTCCTGATCTGCGGCAAGATGCTGAGCGTCCTCGAGCAGGATCTCGCCCTCTTCCCCGAGGGTACAGGTCACGAGAGTGACCTGGACGCCATCGCGGACGTAGCCCGCCATGAGCGCGCCTGTTGTGATGGTCTCGTCATCCGGGTGGGCGTGCACGATCAGGAGTCGTCGATCAGCCATTGCTCAAGCCTAGGACCTGATCGTGGCACGGTCACGCGGCCGCTGTCCCAGGTGCTGCGTCCACGCACTGTTGCCGCGGGTCGCTGCTCGCGTCCGCCGATGTTGAGTGTTGCGTGGTTACCGGTTTCGGGGTCGGGGATCGGTAACCGTGCAGCAGTCAAGGGTCATGCCCGCTCGGCCGCCCTACGCTTGGCGGCATGGAGACCTATCCACGCCAGGCAGCGCTGACCGGACAATTCCGCCACGGCCAGCCCCGCACGTTCCGGGTCACGGAGTCGGCGGTCTACTTCCTGCGCTCGTCGGGCAGTCGCGATGCGGCGTTGCGGCTCTTCCGGTGGGATCGCCGGACAGGTTCGACGCGGGAACTGCTCGTGGGCACCGGTGAACCGACAGCAGCGGAACTGGCGATGCGAGAGCGCCTGCGAGAGAGCGCCACAGGTATCACCGCCTACGACGTGCGCAACGACCGGGTGGTGGCCGGTGCGGGAGGCGGACTGCTGCTCTGGGACACCCAGGCAGGCGCCCGCCCACTCGAGCCCGCGCGGGCCGCCTACGATCCGCGGATCAGCCCCGATGGCCGGTGGATCAGCTGGGTGTCGGGCGGCGCACTGAACATCTGCGACTGGGACGGCACGGATCACCGGATCCTGGTGGCCGGCGACGACGGGGCGACGTGGGCGGTGTGCGACTTCATCGCGGCTGAGGAACTCGGACGCAGCCGCGGCTACTGGTGGCTACCGGACTCGACAGGCCTGTTGGTGCAACGCACCGACGAGTCACCGGTGCCCGTGTGGCACCGCAGCGATCCCGCCCATCCGGACCGCGAACCCGCCCGGCAGCGCTACCCCCATGCCGGCGCCGCGAACGCCGCAGTGGAGTTGTGGCGATTCGGTCTCGACGGTGAGGGCGAACGGGTGGCATTACCCGCTGCGGAGTACCTCGCAACCGTGCGTGGGGACGTCATCGGGCTGATGGACCGCGCACAGACCCGATTGACCATGGTGGACCGGACAGGTGAGCCCCTCGGCGAGCTCGTGCAGGAGCCCTGGCTGGATCTGGTTCCAGGACTGCCCCGACGCAGTGGCGAACTCGTCGCGTGGACCGATGACGCACGCCGGCGCCTGACGATTGCCGGCGAGGCCGTGACACCAGCAGACGTTCACCTGCGCACCTATCTCGGCGAGATCGATGGAGTGCACTTCGTCGCCGCGTGCAGCTCCCCCGCCGAGAGCAGGATCGGATGCATCGACGCCAATGGTTTCCGCTGGTTGTCCGAGCCTGATCGCTACACGACAGCCACCGTCGACGGGGACCTGATCGTCAGCAGCGAAGCGACGTGGGACCGGTACGGAACGGTGGTGACCATCCGGGACCGGGACTTCATGCCCCTCGAGACCGTCCCGACTCTGGCTGAGACACCGTTGGTCGATGCGCGGCCCATGCCGGTGCCGGCCGGACTCGACGATGTGCAAACCGTCGTGCTCATGCCCAGCGAGCAGCCCGAAGGCCCAGTGCCGATTCTGATGAACCCCTACGGCGGCCCGCACGCACAACGCGTGCTCGCCGCACGCAACGCCTACGCGGGCGCACAGTGGCTGGCCGATCAGGGGTTCTGTGTCGTGATCGCCGACGGCCGTGGGACGCCCGGACAGTCTCCGGCATGGGAGCAGTGCATCGCGGGCAACCTGCGGGACGCCGCACTGGAGGACCAGGTGGTGGCACTCGAGCGCGTCGTGCAGGCCTTCCCGGAACAGGTCGACCCGACCCGGGTCGGGATCCTCGGCTGGTCCTATGGCGGCTATCTGGCAGCGCTGGCGGTACTACGGCGCCCGGATGTCTTCCATGCGGCGATCGCGGGTGCACCGGTCACCGAATGGCGCCTCTACGACACGGCCTACACCGAGCGGTACCTCGGCGACCCCGGCGTCGATGCCGGGCCGTACGACCACTGCTCGCTGATCCCCCTGGCCGGCGATCTCCAGCGACCGTTGCTGTTGATCCACGGACTCGCCGACGACAACGTCTTCGCGGCCCACACGCTGCAACTGTCGTCGGCGTTGCTGGCCGCCGGTCGGCCCCACGAGGTGCTGCCGCTGTCGGGCGTGACCCACATGACCCCCCAGGCGGAGGTAGCCGAGAACCTGCTACTCATGCAGGTCGACTTCTTCCGCCGGCACCTCACGGAAGGTTGAATGAAACCGACCACCTAGTTGTCGTTCTGATTCAACCTTCGTGGCTGACGTGACCCGCTCAAGCGGGATCCTCGGAGATCCCCAGCTTGGCGATGAGTCGATCCATCTCGGGGTGGGTGAGCAGGATCAACGTCTTCTTCGTTCGGCCCCGCAAGAGGACCACCTTGTCCCCTTCCGCGAGACCGAGTTCTTTCCGGGCCTCAACCGGGATCACAATCTGGCCTTTCGTTCCGACGGTGGCCATCCCTAGAAGCTTCATGTCCGACTCCCATCCCCAGGTATGATAAGTATAACTCGTCATACCCAAGAATCAACCAATCGAGGGTTACTCCTGCGGCATCTCAGAAAGATCCAGCGCGGCGGTCGGCACGTCGTTGTCGAGGATGTCGCGTTCCTGTGGGAAGTGGCACGCCGCGTACTGACCACCCGCGGTCCCGATCTGCACCAACGGCGGCTCCTGCTCGGCGCAGATGTCCTGGACCTTCCAGCACCGCGTGCGGAAACGGCACCCCGACGGCGGGTTCGCCGGCGACGGCACGTCGCCTTGCAACACGATGCGTTTGCGCTCGTCGCGGCCCACCGGGTCGGGCACCGGTACGGCCGAGAGCAGCGCCTGCGTGTAGGGGTGTGAGGGGTGTTCGTAGATCGACGCCTCGTCGCCGACCTCCACGATCTTGCCCAGGTACATGACACCCACCCGGTCGGAGATGTGCCGGACCACGGACAGGTCGTGGGCGATGAAGATGTACGTGAGGTTGAACTCGTTCTGCAGGCTCTCGAACAGGTTGATCACCTGGGCCTGCACGGAGACGTCCAGAGCCGATACCGGCTCGTCACAGACGATGATCTTGGGCTTGAGCGCCAGTCCACGGGCGATCCCGATGCGTTGGCGCTGGCCACCGGAGAACTGGTGCGGGTAGCGGTTGATGTGCTCCGGGTTGAGACCCACGACCTCGAGAAGATCCTGCACAGCGCGCTTGCGGTCGCCTTTGGGCAGGACCGAGGGATGGATGTCGAACGGCTCCCCCACGATGTCCCCGACCGTCATGCGCGGGTTGAGCGACGTGTACGGGTCCTGCAGCACGATCTGGATGTCGCGGCGCTTGGCCCGCATCGCCTTGGGCCCGAGGTGGGCCATGTCCTCACCCTCGAACCAGATCTGCCCCGAGGTGGGATCCTCCAGTTTCATCACCAGCCGGGCCAGTGTGCTCTTGCCGCATCCGGACTCACCGACGATGCCAAGGGTCTCGCCGGGCATCAAGTCGAATGACACCCCGTCGACGGCCCGTACCTGGCCGATCTCCTTCTTGAAGATGATGCCGCGGGTCAGCGGGTAGTGCTTGACGACGTTCTCAACTCGCAGAATCGGTTCGGGCACGGTACACCTCCTCCCAGAAGTGGCAGGCGGATCCGTGTCCGGGTGCGACCTCCTGGCGCGGCGGGACCTCGCGCAAGCAGATCTCCTGCTTGTACGGGCAGCGGGGGTTGAAGTTGCACCCCGGCGGCAGGGCGAGCAGCGACGGCGGCAAGCCCTTGATCGCGTAGAGTTCCTCGCCCTTGGTGTCGACGCGCGGCATCGAGGCGAGCAGACCCTCGGTGTACGGGTGGGCCGGCTCCCCGTAGAGGGTCAACACGTCGGCGTCCTCGACGATCCGGCCTGCATACATCACGGCGATCTTGTCGGCCACTCCCGCCACAACCCCGAGGTCGTGGGTGATCAGGATCATCCCCATGTTGCGCTCGCGCTGCAAGTCCTGCAACAACTCCATGATCTGGGCCTGGACGGTCACATCCAGGGCAGTGGTCGGCTCGTCGGCGATGAGCACCGCCGGATCCAGACTGATCGCCATCGCGATCATGATGCGCTGGCGCATGCCGCCGGAGAACTGGTGCGGGTAGTCCTTCACCCGCTCCTTGGCCGCGGGAATCCGCACCTGCTCCATCAGGTCCACCGCACGCTTCATGCCCTCCTTCTTGGACATGCCGCGGTGCACCTGGAACATCTCCGCAATCTGGTCGCCGACGGTGAATACCGGGTTCAACGCCGAGAGCGAATCCTGGAAGATCATGGCGATCTCGGCGCCACGGATCTTCTGCCGTTCCTTCTCGGGCAGTTGCAGCAGGTCGCTGCCCTTGTACCGGATCTCACCACCGGTGATGAAGCCGGGCGGCATGTCGAGGATGCCCATGATGGTCTGTGCTGTGACGGACTTGCCCGAGCCGCTCTCCCCCAGCACAGCCAGTGTCTCGCCCGCGTCAAGGGTGTAACTGACGCCGTTGATCGCCTTCGCGACCCCATCGCGCGTGCGGAACTCGACGTACAGGTCGTCCACTTCCAGCAGGTGTTCGCTCATGTCCTCACCGCAGCTTCGGGTCCAGGGCTTCACGCACGGCATCGCCGAGCATGATGAAACTCAACACCGCGATCGACAGGAAGAACGCCGGGAAGAAGAGCATGAACGGCGCGACGCGGATGTACGGCTGGGCGTCGTTGATCATCGTTCCCCAGGAGATGACCGGCGGCTGCAGGCCGAGACCAAGGAACGACAGCGTCGCCTCCGCCCCGATATACCCACCGAGGGAGATCGTCGCCAGCACGATCAGGGGTGCCAGCGAGTTGGGCACGACGTGCTTGTTGATGATCCGGCTGTTCTTGGCGCCCAGCGCCCGTGCGGCCACCACGAAGTCGGCGTTGCGCACCTGGATCACCGATGATCGCATGATCCTCGTCATGGAGGTCCAGCCCAGGATCCCCAGGGCGAGCACGACCTTCGCGACCTCGCTGTACAAGTTGGTGCTGTCGCTGGCGGGGAACGACGTCAGCACGAGAATGCCACCGAGCAGCAGCGGGATCGCGAAGAAGATGTCTGTCAGTCGGGACAGGATCGAGTCCACCCACCCCCCGAAGAAGCCAGCGATCACCCCGATGAACCCTCCGAGCAGCATCGTGAAGAGAGTCGCGAACACACCCACGAGGATCGACGCCTTCGCGCCGTAGATGGTCCGCGTGTAGACGTCGCAGCCGTTGTTGTCGTATCCGAACCACGCCTCCGAGGACGGGGCCTGACGGGACTTCGTCAAGTCACAGGCCATGGGGTCCTTGCCGAAGGTGAACACCTGCGGGAAGAACGTCATGATGAGGAACACGACGATGAGGACCAACGAAATGATGAACACCTTGTTGCTCTTCAGTTCCCGCCAGGCGTCACTCCAGAGGGAGCGACTCTTCTCCTTATCACCGGGGGCCGGGGGCAGGTCCGATCCCAGGTAGGTCTCCTTCTCGACGGTCTCCGGCGCTGCCGCCGCCATCGATGCGTTCGGGTCACTCATACCGGATCCTCGGGTCGATCGCGCCGTACAAGATGTCGACGATGAGGTTCACAAGCAGGAAGACGAGGACCAGAACGGTCACCACGCCGACCACAGTGGCCCCTTCCCGGGTGCGGATCGACAGGTACAGCAGCCCGCCGATCCCCCGGATGTTGAAGATGCCCTCGGTGACGATCGCGCCACCGAGCAATGCACCGAAGTCCGCACCGATGAAGGTGACGACCGGGATCAGGGAGTTGCGCACCGCGTGCCTGCCGATGACACGCTGCCGGGACAGCCCCTTCGAGGTCGCCGTTCGCACGTAGTCGGCGCGGAGGTTCTCGGTGAGGTTCCCGCGCATGAGACGGGCCACGTAGGCCAGCGACAAGGACGCCAGGACCAACGCGGGTAACAACAACTCATAGACTGTCGCGTTCGGACCGACTGTGGGCGGGAACCACCCCAGTTTGATGCCGAACGTGAACTGTGCCAGGAAGCCGATCACGAAGACCGGGATCGAGATGACGATCAGGGTGCTGATCAGCACCAGGTTGTCCCAGAATCCCCCGCGGTTGAGGGCTGCGAGGATGCCCGCGCTGATGCCGATCACGATCTCGAAGATGATGGCGATGAGAGCCAACCGGAAGGTGACGGGGAACGCCTGCATGATCTCGTCCCATACCGGCCGGCCGGAGAAACTCTCTCCGAAATTGCCCTGAAGGAGATTCACCAGGTACTTGAAGTACTGCACCGGCAGCGGGTCGTTGAGGTTGAACTTCGCCGTCATCTCCGCCACGTAGGCCGGCGGACAAGGGCGCTGTCCACACTTCCCCGAGAACGGATCCCCCGGCAGCGCCCAGACCATCGCGTAGATGATGAAGGTGGTTCCGATCAGGACCGGGATCATCTGCAGGAGGCGTCGGATCGTGTAACGGCCCACACGCACCCCCTCCTATCTGGATCAATGACGATCAAACACTACTCACGCGATGGAGTGAATGCCCAGCCAACCCCCCGATTTCGCGCACGTGGCGCGCAAGAACGGACAAAGCGCCCGTGGGGACACGACTGCGCCCCCACCACCGGGTCCGGCGATGGGGGCGCAGTGCTGGTGTTGCTGACTAGCTCTTCTCGATCGTCAGCAGGTTGACCCGCGAGAACGGCGTGAACTGCACGTTCGACACCGTGTCGGAGTAACCGGCCACGACCGCGCCGTACCACATCGGGATGACGGGCATGTCCTCAGCGAGGACGGCCTCGCCCTGCTGGAACAGGTCGATGCCCTCCTGGCCCGCCTTGGCCGACGCCTCGTCCATGAGGTCGTCGAACTTCTTGTTCGACCAGTCACCGTCGTTGGCGGACGCACCGGTCTTGTAGAGCGGAACCAGGAAGTTCTCGATGGACGGGTAGTCCATCTGCCAACCGGTACGGAACATGCCGGTCATCTCCTTGTTCACGACCTCCGTGCGGAAGGTGGCGAAGTCCGCGGTCGGCTTGCCGACGCACTCCACACCCAGCGCGTTGCTGATGCTGACGCACGTCGCGTCGACCCAGCCCTTGTGACCACCGTCGGCGTTGTACGCCAGGGTGAGCTTGCCGTCGAAGCCACCGGCCGCATCGAACATCTCCTTGGCCTTGGCGGCGTCGAAGTTGCAGTACTCACCGCAAACGCCGGCCTTGTAGCCGTTGACGACCGGGGACACCCAACCAGTGGCGACCTCACGCGTGCCGTTGAACACGTTGTTGATGATCGTCTGGCGGTCGATGGCCATCGAGATGGCCTTGCGAAGCTCGACGTTTTCGAACTTCTTGTCGTAGATCGGGAAGCTGATCGTCTGGATGATGCCCGCAGGCTGCTCCACGACCCGGTCACCGAGAACGCTCTTGTACTGACCGCCGGCCAGACCGGAGTCCGGGATGGTGTCGAGCACGTCGAGGTTGCCGGCCTGCAGGTCGGCCCATGCCGCGTCGAGGTCCTGGTAGATCTTGAAGTCGACGCCGGCGATGCTCGGCTTCTGCGCGCCCGGGTAGTCCGGCCACGCCTTCAGCTTGATCGAGACCTTCGGGTCCCAGCTCTCGAACTGGAACGGGCCGTTACCCACAGGGTTCTTGCCGAACGCCTCGGGGTCCTCGAAGAAGACCTCGGGCATCGGCGCGAAGCCGGAGTAACCGACCATGACCGGGAACTGCGAGTTGGGCCGGCTCAGCTTCACCGTGAACTCGGTGTCGCTGACGACCTTGAGGCCGGTCATTTCCTTGGCCTTGGGCTTGCCGACGGGGTTGCCCTCCTCGTCGAACTCACCCTGGACCTCAGCGAAGCCCTCGATGGGCTCGAAGAAGTAGGAGTTCAGCGCGGCGTTCGGACCGTAGGCGGCCCAGTTCCACGCGTCCACGAAGCTCGAGGCGGTCACCGGGGTGCCGTCCTGGAACGTCCAGTCGTCGCGGATCGTGATCGTCCAGTTCTGCTGGTCGGTGGATTCGATGGCGGTCGCCACCGCGTTCTCCGGGGCTGCAGTCTCCTGGTTGTAGGTGACAAGGCCGGTGAACATGCTGTCGATGACGTTGCCGCCGCCGGTCTCTTGGGTCTGCGCCGGGATCAGCGGGCTCTGCGGCTCGGAACCGTTGACGGTCACGTAGCTGTCGCTGCCCCCACTCCCGCCGGAGCCACTGTCCGACGACCCGCCACAGGCGGCGAGGGTCAGCGCGATCACGCTGGCCCCGATCACCACCGGGGCGGTCTTCCTGAGTCCACGCATGGACTATCCCTTCTATGAGTGCCCACATCTGTCAGGCACATTGTGTTCGGATTCCGTGAAGAATCCGGGTTCCCCCGCCGTCACAGGCTTGCGGATTTCGCCGATCTGTGGCATTGGGGACAACGGATTTTCCCCACCATTGTGCCAACGTCTGTCCACACTTTGCGGTCAAGGGTCACCTAATCGTTATCGAGCGACCTGCGCCCAGAGGTTAAGCAGGATCCACTTCCGGGTGAATATGGAACGACGCCGCTACGCCGGACGTCGGATTCGACGTGGCACAGTGGTGCGCGAGGAGGTGGCATGGTGCGTAGGCGCACGACCGCGGGGGTGGCGGTGCTTGCTGCCCTGGCGGCCGGAACCACAGTCACCTACGGGCTGGAGGGCAGGCCCGCCTCCGGGATGCTCGTGATCGCCCACCGGGGCGCCTCCGCATACACGACGGAGAGCAGTGCCGCCGCCTACGAAATGGCCTCCAACGTCGGAGCGGACCTGCTCGAAGGAGACTTGGTCATGAGCCGCGACGGCGTGCTCGTGGTGTGCCACGACATCGACCTGAGCAGGGTGACCGATGTCGCCGGCAAGTTCCCCTGGCGCAAACAGCCGCGGGTCTTCAACGGCGTCACGTACGAGGGCTGGTGGGTCGACGAGTTCACCTGGGCCGAACTGAGCACGCTCACCAAGCCCAACGGGCAGGGGCTGTTGAGACTGGACGATCTGATCTGGCTGGCCCAGAGCCGAGCCGAATCGCTCTACATCGAGATCAAGGAGTCCGAGTACTTCGCGGCCCCGCAGCCCAATCGGCCCAACGCTCTGGACATCACGGGAACTCTGATCAACACCCTCCTCGCAAAGGGCCTCGCGGGCCGCGGTTCCTCGTTCTGGGTGCAGTCCGACAACCCCAACGATCTGGTGCGCGTCAAGCAGTGGGCGGGCAACCGCACGGTGTTCCTGACCCGCAGTGTGAGTCCGGATGACGTGGGGTACTTCCCCGGCTTCCGGCAGTTCGCCGATGTGCTCGGCGTGCCCACCACACGCGCACGCCGCGGACTGGTGCAGCAGGCGCACGCCGCGGACCTCGGAGTGCATGTGTGGACCCTTCAGGGCAGTCGTGACGCCTACCGCAAGGCCGCCGCGATCGGCGCCGATGGAGTCATCACAGACTTCCCGGACCTCGGGGTGGATGTGCGCTCGCGGCAGCGGGGAGGCGACCGGCCCAGCGGCCTGACCAGCCGGGTCGAGAACGGCAGCGCGATCGCGACGTGGACCGCGAGCCCCGGGTCGTGGTACGCGGTCACCTTCGACTTCGGTGATCCGCTCCTGGCACCCACCCAGTGGGTGCAGGGCGGGTCTGCGTCGATCCCGATGGCAGACGCGAAGAATGTGGACATCACCGTCGCGCGCTTCGACGGCGCCCGGATGGGCGGCGACGCGTTCACCCGGGCATCCATCGTGCCGATCTCCTACGACGAGCCGCGCACCAAGACCCGGGTGCGCAACGTCTCGGCGGTGGTGTCCAGCGACGCGAAGACCCGCATCACAGGCGTGATGGAGCGGCAGAAGGGCGCGAAGTGGGTGCCCTTGCGCAATGGCGCCGGCTGGCTGCGGGGCCGCGGCGAGGACGTGAGCGACCTGCGTCGCAAGTTCCGCTCGGACAAGAAGGGCGAGTTCTCGCTGACCGTCAAGGTGCGCAAGGACATCCTCGACGGCTACGTCCCCGAACGCTCCTGGATGGTGGGCGTCACCGCCACCAAGAAGCTGAAGCCGTCGAGTTCGGAATGGATCGACACCAAGGAGGGGCCACCGCCCGCTCCGAAGCGCCCGGGCCGCTCACAGAGCCTGCCCGCCAAGGACGTCAAGGTACGAGTGCGCTGAGGTTCAGCTGTCGGCGACCTGGATGTCGAAGTTCACCGTCGAACCCTCCACCGACGTCACCGTCACGGTGACGGGCAGGCTCTGGCCATCGGCGGTCAGTTCACACGTCATGGTGGTCCCCACCTCCGCTGCCAAATCGCCCGGGCACGTCACGGAGTCCGGCGCGGTGCCGACCTGCGCGGCCAGTTGATCGCTGATCTGTTGTGCGACATCGTCAGAACTCACCGTGGCGGTCCCGCCGCACGCTGCGAGCGCGAGCAGGGATCCGGCGACAAGTGCCAGGGTCTTCTTCATGGGGACTCCTCGAAATGCTGCGGGTACCGCCGAACCTACACCCGTTTCGGACCGGATTCCGAGGCCAGAACGTAGATCCAGGCATCGAGGACACCCTGGGTGGTCGTCACATCGGCACGGACCCGTTCGTAGGCAGACCCTTCGAAGTCATCGAGCCGTGACCAGTGGGAGTCCAGCCAAGGGCTGTCCAGGACGTCGACAGCCACCCGCGGACCAGCGTCGTCCAGCACGATGGCCGGATAGCCGAGCGCTGAACCCCAACCACCTTCGGTCAGGTGACCTCGCACGGTGCCGGGGATCCATGCGCCCTCGATGGCTGCGACGTGGTGATGATTGGGGTGACCGGGTCGCAATGTTCCATAGGTCGCCAGACGGGCCATGACGCCGGAGTCTAACCGCCCCGCTCACACCGCCGGACTCACCTGCTCAACGCCACCTTGATCCCGAACCCGACCAGTACCCCGCCAGTGATCCGGTCCAGCCAGGTCCGCACACCTTGCCGCTCCAGCCACGGCTTCATCAACCGTGTCCCCCAGATCAGCACACTGCACCAGATCAGAGTCTGTGCGACATGGACCAGGGCCAGGACCACGCCGGCGGTCAACGCGCTGGTGTCCGCGGGGATGAACTGCGGCAGCACCGCCATGTAGAACACGCCGATCTTGGGGTTCAGCAGGTTCGTCAGCAGCCCGCGCCGGAAGGAGACGGCTGCGGACTCGGCCCCGATCTGCACCGACGGCATCGCGCCCGCGCGGCGCGACTCCCACACCAGCTTGGCCCCCAGCCCGATCAGGTACAGGGCACCGGCCCAGCGCACGACGTCGTAGGCGACCTGCGAAGCGGCGAGGATGGCGGTGACACCGACTGCTGCGGCGACCCCCCACACCAGCAGGCCCGCACAGATCCCCGCCACCGTGGCGTAGGCCGCCCGAGGTCCACGCAGCACCGAGGCGCGCAACACCAGAGCGGTGTCGATGCCGGGCAGCAGTGTGAGCAGGCCCGCGACGACCGCGAACCCGACGATGGCTGCCAGCATGAGCGCCTCCTTCCGTCCCTGATTGTGTATCCCTGGAGTCGCCTTGGGCTGACCGGGGCTTTGTGACGAAGTTGCGGGGGCCGGCGGGCACTTTGTCACGAAGTTGCTGACTGCCGGGCCGTTCCACCGCTCACCTTCGTGACAAACCCGCCGGGCAGGCGCCCACCTTCGCGACAAACGCCGGCCAAGGCAGCAGCACGAAGCTCCCGAGTCCAACGACAGGCACCTGCCCTGTTGGCGGTCCTCGACCGACGCACCTGTTGCGTTCAGCGCTGTTGTACGGTGGCGCCGTGACGCCTGTCGGGCTGGGCACCATGACGAACCACCTGCTGAGTGACCCTCGCTTCCGAAGGTTGGCGATCATCTCCTCGCCCACAACGGGCAATCCCGCGCTGGGGACGATCGACGTGGCTCGAGCAGACGCGGCCCTGGTCCTGCAGTACGCAGCCGAAGGTCAGCCGGGCTGGTTGCGCCTTGAGGACATCCGCGAGGAGGTCGAGCGGTCCCACTTCACCGGGGTCTTCGACGTCGCGATGATCGACCCCTTCCACGCCTACGGTTCGTCCTTCGAATGCATCGCGTTGGCTCTCACAATGCTGAGACCGGCAGGGGTGCTCCTCGTGCATGACTGCCTGCCGCCACCCGAGTACACAAGTCCCACGTTCGAGCCCGGCAACTGGTGCGGGACGACCTTCGCCGCCTTCCGGGACCTCTGTGTCGCGAACGGGCTGAACTGGTTCACCCTGGGCACCGACTTCGGGATCGGCGTGGCCGTCAAGGGCGGTGCTCCGGTCGATCGACGGGTTCCCGACGACGGGTGGACGGAACAGAGCCACGACGACTACGTGACCCGCTACAGGGCCGAGCCGTGCGTATTCATGCAAGCGGTCGACGGTGAGGACGCTGCTGCCGCTGTGGATCTGGCTCTCGACGGCGAAGCAGCGGATCACCTCCGTATGCCGTTCCCCGGTTGGCCGGAACTGAGGGAACGCCTTCACGAGTCGTCTGACCGGTCCCGCGAGCAACATCGCGAGGACGAACGCGCACTGCGTCACGAGGTAGATGCATTGCGCGAGCACATCCGGACTCTCGGGGATGACCTCGACGCCCTGAACACGCAGAACCACGGTCTGCGGGAACAGATCGCCCAGCTAGAGGCCCAGGTTGTGGAAACGGGGCGGCCCACCTGGCAGGCTCGGGCACTGCTCAAGAGCGCTCCGAGGGCCGTCCGGGCTCGCCTGGTGCAACGGGCGAGCCGGAACCGCACGTAGGACACATCTCGCGGAAAACGACCCAGCGGAACTCGACCCCGTCCCCGTCGGCGGCCCCGGCCCGGATCCCTCAGTCCACCACGGGGTCTTTGTGACGACGTTGCGGGATCCGCGGGGCGGTTTGTCACGAAGGTGCGGGCTGCCGGGCGGTTCCACCGCGCACCTTCGTAACAAACCGGCCGCGCAGGCGCCCAACTTCGCGACAAAGACCGCTGGGCCCCGCTTCCTCGACCACCTCACACATTCGAACAAGGTCACCCGAACCTGGCCCGAACCCATGTGCGCAGGGCGCGGCTACTCGCTTCCCGCTGGAGGCTGCAACCTGAACTCGACCACGTCCCCGTGGTCCGACATAGGCTTGGCACGAGTTTCCCGGAAGGCACCGCCAATGGACGATGAGGACTACCTTGCCCTGCGTGAGAGAGCAGAACGAGGCGAACGCGACGCCCTCGACCAGTTGGTCGAGGAGGCGGCCAACCGCGCGGATATTCGGGAGTTGCGGCGCCTTGCGGACTCTGGCAGCAAAGACGCACTTGATGAACTCGTGCAGCTTGCTGGGGAACTCGGCAACCGCGCTGAATTGGCGCGATTGGCGGCCGGGGGTAGCAGCGACGCACGGGACGTGCTTGCGGAGATGGACGAGTCAGCATCGCCCTAGCGGATCTTCCCCCTACACGTTGAAGCGGAACTCGACCACGTCACCGTCCTGCATCACGTAGTCCTTGCCTTCGATCCGCACCTTGCCGTGTGCCTTCGCATCCTGCATGGAACCCGCCGCCATGAGTTCGTCGAACGAGATCACCTCCGCCTTGATGAACCCCTTCTGGAAGTCGGTGTGGATCACCCCTGCGGCCTCCGGCGCGGTGTCCCCCCTGTGGATCGTCCATGCCCGCGCTTCCTTGGGCCCCGCGGTCAGATATGTCTGCAGACCCAAGGTCTCGAAACCGACCCGGGCCAGCGCCTGGATCCCGGACTCCTGCTGGCCGATGGACTGCAGCAGGTCCAGCGCCTCGTCCTCGGGGAGTTCCGACAGTTCGGCCTCCACCTGCGCATCGAGGAAAACGGCCTCCGCCGGAGCCACGAGCTCGGTCATCTCCGCGCGGAACGCCTCGTCCGACAGTTCCTCCTCGTCGCAGTTGATCACGTAGAGGAAGGGCTTGTTGGTCAGCAGGAACAACTCGCGCAGCGGCTCGGGGTCGATACCGGCGGAGAACAGCGTGCGCCCGGAGTCGAGGATCTCCTTGGCCTGCTGGGCGGCATCGACCACGGCTGCACGGTCCTTGTGCAGACGTGCCTCCTTCTCCAGCCGCGGCAGGGCTTTGTCCAACGTCTGCAGGTCAGCCAGGATCAGTTCGGTGTTGATGGTCTCCATGTCCTCGGCCGGCGAGACCCTGCCCTCCACGTGCACCACATCCGGGTCGTGGAACGCTCTCAACACCTGGCAGATCGCGTCGGACTCGCGGATGTGGGACAGGAACTTGTTGCCCAGACCCTGACCCTCGCTGGCGCCGCGCACGATCCCGGCGATGTCCACGAACTGCACCGTGGCGGGCAACAACTTCGCGGACCCGTAGAGGTCGGCGAGCTTCTGCAGGCGCGGGTCGGGCACGCCGACCATGCCGACGTTGGGCTCGATCGTGGCGAAGGGATAGTTCGCGGCGAGCGCGCCGGCCTTCGTGAGGGCGTTGAAGAGAGTGGACTTGCCGACGTTGGGCAGGCCGACGATTCCGATTGTCAGGGACACCCAAGAAGTGTAGAGATCCCCGAAAGATGTCGTACCCATCGGGCACCGTGGGGACATGGTCACCATCACACCGGTCTGGCTGGTCTTCGCGGCTCTCGTCCTGGCCGTCGGCGCCTTCGTGGCATACCGGCTCGGAGCCGCCTCGGCCCGCCCGCGGATCGCCGAACTCGAGGGCCGCTGCGCCGCGCTCGCGGAGCAGGCACAAGCCCGGGGCTCGATCGATGCGACCCTCCAGCCCCTGCGACAGGCGATGGCCGACCTGACCCAGCAGGTGGACTCCGCCGAGCGTTCCCGGGTGGCGGCCATCGCCGGTCTGTCCGAACGGCTCGTCACGGTGGGCCAACAGGTGGGCGACGCCACCAAGGACGTCACCGCGCAGGCCCAACGGATCACACAGGCCCTCTCCCGCACGCACAACCAGGGCACCTGGGGTGAGATGCAGTTGCGCCGACTGGTGGAGGCTGCGGGGATGCTCGAGCATGTCCACTTCGTGGAACAGCACACCGTGACCGAGGAGGCCGGACAGTTGCGCCCGGACATGGTGATCAGCCTGTCCGAGGGGCGGCAGGTCGTGGTGGACGCCAAGGTATCCCTCGATGCGTTCCTCGATCCGGATCTCGACGAACAGGCGATCGCAGCACGCCATGCGGCTGCTGTCACCGACCACATCACGCGACTGTCGAGCAAGAAGTACTGGAAGGCCGTCGGCACGCCGGAGTTCGTCATCCTGTTCCTGCCGGCCGAGCACATGCTCGGCGTGGCGCTGCGGGAGCGTCCCGATCTTCTCCACACCGCCTTCGACCGCAAGATCGTGCTCGCCACACCGACGACGTTGATGGCGACTCTGCGCAGCGTGTCCTGGGCATGGCAGCAGGCGGCCATGGCCGACCAGGCCCGCGACGTCCTGGCCGCAGGCAAGCAGGTGCACGAGCGTTTGTCGACGATGGCGGGTCACCTGGAGCGCCTCGGCAAGTCGCTGGCCGACTCGGTCGGGCAGTACAACCAGTTCGTCGGCTCGCTGGACAGCCGGGTCCTGCCCTCGGCGCGCAGGCTGGCGCAGATGACGGACCCGGATGCTGACGTGGTGTCGATCACCGAGATCGATGTCAGACCGCGGACGGTCCAGATCGACGAACGTGGCGACGCGATCCGTGACACCGGGTAGCGCTGCACGCCCCACGGTGAACTGCGGGTTACCGTGGGGTCGTGAACACGAAGGAGCCGACCGTCACGGCCGACCCCGGGGTGTCGGTCGACCTTTCGCCCGAGCCCGCGGCAACTGCGGCTACCGTGGCCGATGTGAGCCTCGACCAACACTCCGTCGAAGAGGACAGCAGGGGCCTCGGCGTCGGGCTGATGGTGCTGTTGGTCTTCACGGTCACGATCCTCACAGCGTTGGCGGACACCGCGTTCAACGGCAGCATCACCTACATCACCGGCGCCGTCTTCGTCGTCGTCTCGGTGGTCGCTGCAGCAACAGTTGGTTACCGCGACCTCTCGACGACGATCATCACTCCGCCTCTGGCCTACTTCACGGCGATCGCGATCTCCGGCCAGCCGGACCTGCTGAACGGCGCATCCGACAACCTGCTGTTGCGCGAAGCCGCCATGGTGGCGGCAGGACTCGCCGTCAACGCCCCGTGGATCTTCGCCGGCACCGGTGCCGCTGCGCTGATCGTGATCGTGCGGCGCTGGATCCTGCACCGCTGATCAGGAGACGGATGCCGCCTTCAGGTCGCGGCGCAGTTCCGGCGGCAACGCGAAGCTGAGACTCTCATCCACCGTCTTCACCAGTTCGATCTCGTCGAAGCCGAGATCCTCGAGCGCGTCGAGCAGTTGCTCGACCAGCGACTCGGGCACGCTGGCGCCGGAGGTCACACCGACCGATTGCGCCCCGTCGAGCCACTCCGGCAGCAATTGCCCCGCGTCGTCGATGCGGTAGCTGCGCGCACCTGCCTCCTGGGCCACCTCCGCCAGGCGTACGGAGTTGCTCGAGTTCTCCGATCCCACCACGATGACCACATCACAGTTGGGGGCGATCTCCTTCACCGCTGCCTGTCGATTCTGGGTCGCGTAGCAGATGTCATCGCTGGGCGGGTCGATGAGCATCGGCAGCCTCGTGCGCAAACGCTCGACGGTCTGCATGGTCTCGTCCACTGACAGTGTCGTCTGCGACAGCCACGCCACCGGGCGATCAGGGTCGATCTCGAGGCCGTCGACGGCCTCCGGGGAGTCCACGACGGTGATCGCATCCGGGGCCTCGCCAGCAGTACCTTCGACCTCCTCGTGCCCCTCGTGACCGATCAGCAGGATCTGGTAGCCGGAGTCCGCGAACCGCTTGGCCTCGTTGTGCACCTTGGTCACAAGCGGGCAGGTGGCGTCGATGGTGAGCAGGTTGAGTCGTTGCGCTTCGTCGTGGACGCTCGGCGCCACACCATGTGCGCTGAACACCAGTCGGGAGCCGTTCGGCACCTCGTCGGTCTCGTCGACGAAGATCGCGCCCCTCTTCTCGAGGTCGGCGACCACATGCACGTTGTGCACGATCTGCTTGCGCACGTAGATCGGCGGCCCGTACAACTCGAGCGCTTTCTCCACGGTGACGACCGCACGTTCCACCCCGGCGCAGTAGCCGCGAGGTGCTGCCAGAAGGACCTTACCCACTCCTCAATGCTACGTGGGTTCCTCGACCTGCGCCTTTGCCGCCTCGATGCGACTCTCGACCTGCCCGAGCAGCACGTCGCAATGGGCGGCCAACTTCTCCCCCCGCTCCCAGAGTTCCACGGACTCCTGAAGGGTCACGCTGCCGTCCTCGAGTCGCCGAACGATCAACTCGAGCTCCTCGCGGGCGGCCTCGAACGTCAACGTCTCCCCCAGCCCCTGCTCCTCAGCCATCTGTTGCTCCCTCCACGTCATCAACGGTGGCATCGAACTGTCCGCCCTGAACCCGAATGTGTACCTGTGACCCCGGCGGCGGGGACTCTCGCACCAATGCGCCGTCCGGCGACATCACCAGTGCGTAACCCCTGTCCAGGGTGGCCTGCGGGGACAGCGCCCGGAGCTGCAGATCCAGACTGCCGACGTCGACGCGGCAGCGCGCCAGGTGGCGGTCCATCGCCGGCACGAGCCTCGACCTGCTGCGCATGAGCTCGTCCTTGCGATCCCTGAGGATCGCGGCTGGGTCCTGCAGCACCTTGCGCAGCCGCCAGGAGTCGAGCAGTCGCCGCTCGTGCCCGACCCTGGCCGCCATCAGCGCTCGCATGCGTGCCCGCAGTCCGGCCAGATCGGCGACCACCTCTGCCACATCCGGCACAGCCAGGGTGGCTGCGTGGGTCGGCGTCGCGGCCCGGGCGTCGGCGATGTCATCCAGGATCGGGCGGTCCGCCTCGTGCCCGATGGCGCTGATCACCGGCGTGAGCATCGCAGCGACTGCCCGGATCAGGCCCTCGTCGGAAAAGGGCAGCAGATCCTCCAGTGATCCACCGCCGCGGGTGACGATGATGACATCGACATCGGGATGGGCCTCGAGCTCCGCCAGTGCCGTTTTGACCTGGGTGACGGCCGAACGACCCTGCACCGCGACCTCCCGAACCTCCAAGCGCACCGAGGGGAACCGGGCGGTCGCGATCCGCCGGACGTCCTTGAGCGCATCACTGTCACGGCCGGTCACCACACCCACCGCCCGCGGGATGAGTGGACGGCGGCGCTTGCGATGCGGAGCGAACAGACCCTCCTGCGCGAGCAGTTGCCGGCGGCGCTCGATCTCGGCCAGCAGATCTCCCACCCCGGCGAGATGGATCTCCGAGGCGCGCAGCAGGATCCTGGTCTGTTTCGTGACCTGGACGCTGACCAGCAGGATCACCCGGTCGCCCTCGGCCGGTGCCCGGGGGAGATCCGCGAACTTGCGGGGATGCACCATCACATCGGCGCTCAGGTCGCCCTGTTCATCACGCAGCGTGAAGAACGTCTGGCTGCCGGCTGAGCGGATCTTCGAGATCTCACCCGCCACCCACGCCTGACCCAGACGTCCCACCCAGTCCTGGAAGTGCTTGAGCATGACCCGTAAGGGCCACGGCTGCTCCATCGTGGGCGTGGTCATGCCGACAAACGACCCGCGAAGTCTGCCAACTGCTCGTACGACACGGACCCGGTCACGACGACGGTGGAGCCGTCGGATGAGCGCACCAACGAACGCTGGTCGGTGGTGGTGTACCGCTGCCAGACCTGACCGTCCACGGTCATCTCGCCGTCCGGGGAACCATCAAGCGTCTGTTCCTCGATGAAATTCTGTGCGTCACCGTCGGTCTGGGCCACGGCGATGTACTGGTCGTCAGGGGTCACGTAACCCAAGAACCACACCGTGGCATCACCATCGGCTTCGAACCTCGCTGAGGTCGCACGCCAGTTCCCGGTGAGCCCTGTGGGCGCATACACCGGGTAGCCCGCTTGCTCCCTGGCCGACAGCAGCACCGGGGCTGGATCCACTGTGCGGACGGGGTCCGGGGAAGGCCGCCAGACCACCACGAAGAGGAAGGCCACGAACAGACCGACCACGGCCAGGCTAAGGACCAGATCCCGCAGACCGCGTTTCGTGCGCTCCGAACTCATAGAGCCATTCCAGCAGGTGCCGTGGGAGTCGGCACGGGCTCCGGGGGCTCGGGAGGCTTGCGCTGCTTGGGTTTCGCAGCGTCGGTGACCGCACCCTTCAGCGGCACGCGGCACGCGGGCACGGTGCGGAACTCGTACCCGCGGGCGCGCAGCAGGGGGATCAGGCGTTTGACCGCAGATGTGGTCGCACCGCGAGGTCCGCCACCGTCGTGCAGAAGAACGATCGCCTTGTGGTGCACCCGGCTCGAGATGTGGTTTGTCAGGTATGTGGCGTCCTGATGCGAGAAGTCCTGCGGGTCCACCGTCCACAGGATCTGCTTGAGCCCGAGCCCTCCGGCAACGCCGACCACCGTGGAGTTCGTAGCACCGTAGGGGGGCCGCATACAAGCACCTGCCCCAGGACCGATGACCCGTTGGGTCGCCGCGAACTGGTGGTGGATGGCCTGCGGAGACAGGAAGGTCAGATCCGGATGGGCCCAGGTGTGGTTACCGAGTGCGTGCCCGGCCAGCCACAATTCGGTGGCCCGCTGACGATCGGCAGCGACGAGGCTGCCGAGCACGAAGAAGGTCGCCGGCACGTGTTCGCGGGCCAGTACCTTCAGCAATCGCGGATCGTTGCTGGGGTTCGGACCGTCGTCGAAGGTCAAGTACACGATCTTGGTCGGCGCCTTCTGGCGGGACTTCTTGTCGGCATGTGCCGGTCCTGCGACGGCGAACGCCACTGCCGCCGCGAGTACCGCGGAAACCACTGCCGAACCCCACCTGCGCACACCTCAAGTGTCGCACGCACAAGCCCGCCAACCCGTTGTCTGGGCACGCCTGTGGACACGTCCTAGGCTGGGTCCATGCCGGACTTCCGATACGTCGACATGCTCCCCAAGGGCGAGGACGAGACCCCCTACCGATTGATCACCACCGACGGGATCGAGGTGGTCGACCTCGGGGGTCGGCAGTTCCTCCAAGTCTCGCCGGAGACGCTGCGGACGGTGACTTTCGAGGCGATGCGCGACATCCAGCACCTGTTGCGGCCGGGGCATCTGCAGCAACTGCGGAACATCCTCGACGATCCGGAGGCGTCGGCCAACGACCGCTTCGTGGCGCTCGATCTGCTGCGCAACGCCAACATCGCCGCCGGCGGCGTGCTGCCGATGTGCCAGGACACAGGCACCGCGATCATCTCCGGCAAGCGTGGGCAGCGAGTGCTCACCGAAGGTCCCGACGAGGTGGCACTGTCACAGGGCGTGTACGACGCCTACCAACAGTTGAACCTGCGCTACTCGCAGATGAGCCCGCTGAACATGTGGGAAGAGATCAACACCGGGACGAATCTGCCTGCGCAGATAGAGATCGCCGCGGACAGCAAGCCCGGTCACGAATTGCAGTACGAGTTGTTCTACATGGCCAAGGGCGGCGGCAGCGCGAACAAGTCCTACCTGTTCCAGGAGACCAAGGCCGTCCTCAATCCGGAGACGTTCCGGACGTTCCTCGACTCGTCGTTGCGTGCGCTGGGAACCGCGGCGTGTCCGCCCTACCACCTCGGCATCGTCGTCGGGGGCACGAGCGCCGAGTTCGCGCTGAAGACGGCCAAGTACGCCTCAGCGCGGTACTACGACACCCTGCCCACCCACGGTGGCCCCGACGGCAACGGCTACCGCGACGTGGAGATGGAACAGGCGGTCCTCGAACAGACCCGCGAGTTCGGGATCGGCGCTCAGTTCGGCGGCAAGTACTTCTGCCACGACGTGCGGGTGATCCGCCTTCCCCGGCACGGCGCCAGCGCTCCCATCGCGATCGCAGTGAGTTGTTCGGCCGACCGGCAGGCCCTGGCAAAGATCACACCGGAGGGCGCGTTCCTCGAGGAACTGGAACGAGATCCCGCGCACTTCCTACCCGAGGTGACCGATGAGCACCTCGACGACGACGTGGTGTCCATAGACCTGAACCGCCCGATGCCGGAGGTCCTCAACGACCTGCACCGTCTCCCGGTGAAGACCCGGGTGAGCCTCACGGGCACGCTGGTCGTGGCGCGCGACATCGCCCACGCACGGATCAAGGACCTGCTGGACAAGGGCCACCCGATGCCGCAGTACATGAAGGACCACCCTGTCTACTACGCCGGACCGGCCAAGACCCCCGAAGGCTACGCGTCGGGGTCGTTCGGACCCACGACCGCGGGGCGCATGGACTCCTACGTCGATCAGTTCCAGAAGGCCGGCGGGTCGATGATCATGCTGGCCAAGGGCAACAGGTCGAAGCAGGTCACGAAGGCCTGCCAGGACAACGGTGGCTTCTACCTCGGTTCGATCGGTGGACCCGCGGCGCGCTTGGCGCAGGACTGTATCCGCAAGGTCGAGGTGCTCGACTTCCCCGAGCACGGCATGGAGGCCGTGTGGCGCATCGAGGTCGAGAACTTCCCGGCCTTCGTGGTGGTCGACGACAAGGGCAACGATTTCTTCGCCGAGACCATGCGCCCCATCGCCACCCGGATACCGGTGGGTCCGCCTGCGGACTGAGGGCGGCGCCCCGGCCGCACCCGATTGTGGCGTGAGGGCGGCGCCCCGGCCCGCACCCGATTGTGACGTGAGGGCGGCGCCCCGGCCCGCACCCGATTGTGACGTTGTTGCGACCCCGGGGACCCCGTTTGTGATGAAGGTGCTGGGTTCGAGCGCGCAGACCGAGCACCTTCGTCACAAACCGCCTCGGGGAGGTCGCAACAACGTCACAAACGCCACAAGAACCCGTATGGACGGCCACCAGACACACCAAAGCCCCCGCATCCCAAACATGCGGGGGCTTGCTGGTGGGGTTGGATCAGTACCAGCCCTTGCTCTGGAAAGCTCTCCAGGCGCCGTTGGGGGTGCCGTAACGGCCCTTGATGTAGGACAGGCCCCACTTGATCTGCGTCTCGGGGTTCGAGCGCCAGTTCTTGCCGTGGCTGGCCATCTTGCCGCCGGGCAGCGCCTGCGGGATGCCATGGGCGCCGGACGAACTGTTGTGCGCGTGCTGGCTCCAGCCGGACTCGCGGTTCCACAGGTTCACCAGGCTGCGACGCTGCTTCTTGCCCCAGCCGTACTTGTACTGCATGTACTGCTTGGCGTACCACTGGTTGTACTTCTTGGTGCCGAACTTGTACGGCGCCCGGCTGCGCGACGGGGCCTTGGCCCGGGCGGAGCGCTTCTCCTTGCCCTTGGCCGTGACGGTCGAACTCGCCGTGGTGTCAGTCGTGTTGGGAACGGTCTCGGTCGCCAGTGCCGGCGCGGCGGCCAGGCCGAGCATCAGCGGCATGCTGAGCGCAGCGGCGGTGGCGCGGGTCTTGTGCGAAATCATGCGGATATCTCCTGAGGGTCGGTTTCTCTCGCACCTCAGTGATGCCCTCGGTCAGGGCAGGCGAATCGTGAGCCGGGTCACACCGGGGATCGGCTCAGTACCAGTGGTGCCGCTTCCAGAACGCCCAGGCCTTCACGGGCGATCCGTAGCGCTCCTTGATGTAATCCAGGCCCCAGTCGATCTGGGTCTCAGGATTGGTCCGGTAGTCCTTGCCGTGTGTGCGCATCTTGCGCGCCGGCAGGGACTGCGGGATCCCCCACGCGCCGGACGACGGGTTCACGGCCTTGTGGTTCCAACTCGATTCCCGGTACCACAACTGCTTGAGTGCTCGGAACTGTCGCGGTCCCCAGCCGTAGCGGATGGCCGATGCCTGCTTGGCATACCACTGCGAGTAGGCGATGGTCCCGAAGCGCGCAGGTGCTTCCGAGCGACTGGGCCGGGGCAGGTCCCGGCTGTCTGCCTGTGCAGCCACCGGTGCGGCCAGCAGGGCGGCGGAGGTGAAGGCGATGGCGAGGCGACGTGCGGTCATATCAACCCACTGCTCAGGCGCTCCGGATCGAGGTGCGCTCACGGACCCGTGGTCGGCGTCACCGCAGCCCGGCTCGATCCGCCGGAAGCATGCCGCTGGGACGCTACTGGTGGTGATGGCGGGCCCGCTAGACCGCTCCCAGACGGCATCAGCGCGGTTCCGCACCCCACACGGGCACTTCTCACTACCCACCTTCCTGACACCACGGATCATGTGCAGCAGTCCCGGCGTGACATACATCACTGTTCGTGGGGGCAATTCGGGCGTATCCGACAGTTCGTCAGTACCAGCCGCGGGAATGCGACGAGGCGAGCGCCCCTGCCGGGCTTCCGTACACGGCGTCGATGTAGGACAGGCCCCACTTGATCTGCGTCTCGGGGTTGGTGGCCCAGTCGGCTCCGTGCGAGCCCATCTTCGAGCCGGGCAGCGCCTGCGGGATGCCGTGCGCCCCTGACGAACTGTTGTGCGCGTGCTGGCTCCAGCCGGACTCACGCTGCCACAGTTGTTCCAGCGCCGAGAACTGGTCGGCACCCCATCCGTACTTCTGCTGCATGTACGCCCGCGCGAACCACTTGTTGTACGCCACAGTGCCGAACTCGTAGGGGGATGCACTGCGAGTCGCGCGCTGATGACGGTCGGCGTGGTCCGCGGCTGCGCGCCACACCTTGGGGCCGGGCAAAGCGGTCGACGTGCTCTTCTGGGCCGGGGCGCTCAGCTTCACTGAGGCAGCGACCCCGATGGACTCCACGGCCGGTGCGGCACTCTGCGTGGCGAAGAGCAGCACCGTGGCCGGCACCGCGACAGCGAGGACGCCGATTCCGACGCGGATGGGACGTGCTGGCATGCGTGACCTCCAGAGGGACTCTGGAGATACATGCCCGCATGGCCGGCACGGCAAGCGTGAGACGGCTCACAGGCGCGCCGATCGGTCAGTGCGGGAAGTCCTCGAGCAGGTCGGTGACCAACGCTGCGATCGGTGAGCGTTCCGACCGGGTGAGCGTGACGTGGGCGAAGAGCGGATGCCCTTTGAGCCTCTCAACCACAGCGACGACACCGTCGTGCCGGCCGACGCGCAGGTTGTCACGCTGCGCCACGTCGTGGGTCAGGACCACCCGGGAGTCGCGGCCTACGCGACTGAGCACCGTGAGCAGGACGTTGCGTTCCAAGGACTGGGCCTCATCCACGATGACGAAGGCGTCGTGCAGCGACCGGCCGCGGATGTGGGTGAGAGGCAGGACCTCCAGCATGTCCCGGTCGACGATCTCGTCGACAACCTCCTGGGTGGTCACCGCCTGCAGGGTGTCGTGGACCGCCTGTGCCCAGGGACCCATCTTCTCGTGTTCGGTGCCGGGGAGGTACCCGAGTTCCTGTCCACCCACCGCATACAGCGGGCGGAAGACCACCACCTTCCGGTGCTGGCGGCGTTCGAGGACGGCCTCGAGACCCGCGGTCAACGCCAGGGCGCTCTTGCCCGTGCCTGCCCGGCCGCCCAGCGACACGATGCCGATGCTGGGGTCGAGCAACAGGTCGAGGGCGATGCGCTGCTCGGCACTGCGGCCGTGCAACCCGAACGCCTCCCGATCCCCGCGCACCAGGCGCACCTGCTTGCCTTCGGTGACCCTGCCCAGGGCCGACCCCGTGTCGCTGGTCAGGATCAGTCCTGTGTGACACGGCAGGTCGCGCGCCTCGTCCAGATCGCAGACCTCCAAGCGGTACAGGTCGTCGATCCAAGGAGTACTGACGTCGACCTCCTCGATGCCGCTCCATTCGCTGGCCGACGCCAACTCGGCGCGGTACTCCTCCGCGATGAGGCCCACCGCCGAGGCCTTGACCCGCAGCGGGAGGTCCTTGGAGACCACCACCACGTGATGGCCCTCGGCCGCCAGGTTCCGGGCGACCGCGAGGATGCGGGTGTCGTTGTCGCCGATCTGGAAACCGCTCGGCAAGATCGACGGGTCGGCGTGGTTGAGTTCCACCCGCAGCGTTCCACCGCTGTCCAGCGGCACCGGTTCATCGAGCCGGCCGGCCTCGACACGCAGGTCGTCGAGCAGGCGAAGGGCGGTACGCGCGAAGTACCCGAGCTCGGGGTGCGTGCGTTTGCCCTCCAGTTCCGTGATCACGATCGCCGGAATCACCACTTCATGCTCATCGAACCGCAGGATCGCGTGTGGGTCCGAGAGAAGAACGCTGGTGTCGATGACGTAGGTACGGAATGGGTAGTCAAAGGGCACGCTCGGCCTCCGTTTCCACCGAACCCGGCACAGGTCCGGTATGCGCCGACACTAGGGGCGCCAACAGCGCACACGGGTAACGCCACGCCGACGACCCGCAACGTTTACCTGAACGGTTGGGTCCGGGCGGCGGCCGCGAGGGTGCCGCCCGGAGGGAGGTGCCCGGCATCCGGGTTGACTACTGCCCGCCGAGCGTACAGAACTGGTTGGCGACTGCGCGCAGAGGTGAACCCCCACCCAGTAACACGCGGCATGCGGGGCTGAATCCACCGGATTCACGGCGTGTCGCGTACGGAAGTGGTTGCGGCTGTGGGCCCCTCAACCAGTTCCGTACGCACCGCGCGCGTGAACGGGGTCGCCTCAGTTGCCGAACCGGCGCTGCCGGTCGGCATAGGCGCGCATGGCCCGCAGGAAATCCACCCGCCGGAAGTCGGGCCAGTAGGCCTCGCAGAAGTAGAACTCCGAATGGGCGCTCTGCCACAGCAGGAATCCGGACAGTCTCTGCTCCCCCGACGTGCGGATCACCAGATCCGGGTCCGGCTGTCCTCGGGTGTACAAGTGCTCGGCGATGTGCTCCGGTTCCAACACGGACGCCAGATCGTCCAGCGTGGTACCACGCTCGGCGTGCTCGGCGAGCAACGACCGCACCGCATCCACGACCTCACGACGTCCGCCGTAACCGATCGCCACGTTCACGGTCATGCCGTCGATGTCCCGAGTAGCGGAATCCGCCTCCTTCAGAACGGTGGTCGTCTCAACGGGCAACAGATCGAGGGCGCCCACGGGGTGGATGCGCCACGCCCCGGTCGCGGCCAGCGCCTCGACGGTGTCGGTGATGATTCCGAGCAGTTGATGCAGTTCCTCCTGAGGCCGCGCAAGGTTGTCGGTCGACAGGAGCCACAAGGTGACCACCTCGACATCGACCTCGTCACACCAGCGCAGGAACTCGGCGATCTTCTCCGCACCCGCACGGTGGCCCGTCGAAGCCGACGTGCCCTGCAAAGAGGCCCAGCGCCGGTTGCCGTCGAGGATCACACCGACATGGCGGGGGATGCGATCGGAGTCGAGGCCCGCGAGCAGTCGCCGCTCGTAGAGCGAGTACGCCATATCGCGCAGGCCCATTGGCCACCTCCTTGCCCGCAGGGTACCCCGCGGGCAAGCCCGTCGGAGCGGCTTGTGACCCTAATGTCACCTAGAAGTCGAGGCCGCCCTCATCCTCGTCATCCTCTTGTCTGCTGCGCCGCTTCTTGTGCCCCTTGCCCTTGTCGCGCAGGAGGAACTCGGCAGCGTCCACCACCGACACCTGGTCTGCGCGCTTGCCTCTGACGATCACCGCCGAGGTCCCCACCTGCAACGCGACCTTCGGCTTGTCCGTCGCGATCACCAGCGCCTTGCCGGAGTCGCGCAACTCCACAAGACGGTCGAGGCATGCGGCGCGGAACTCGCCGCCGCCCATGGTCGCGGTGTGGTCGAAGAGGAGGACCGGCACAGGTGCATGCATTGCGATGGCGAAGGCGATCTGATCCCGCACGGGTTTGCCGTAATCGTCCAAGGGACGATGCAGGAGACCCTCGACCTCGGCGGTCCTGGCCACCGGCTGCACCAGGTCCTCCACCTCGGCGTCGCTGAAGCCGTAGATCCCGGCCAGCAGGCGGATTGTCTGCTCGACGCTCAGCTCACGGACCCAGCGTGGCTGCGGACTGCTCAGCAGCAGCGACGCGTCCGGCAGACTCGCGGCACCGGTGTCCAGTGGCAGCATCCCCGCAAGTACCCGCAGCACAGCATTGGGCCGTACCGGATCACGGCTGACCAGCACCAGCGCCTGCCCGGCATCGACGTGAGCAGTCAGGCCCTGGAAGACCCAGTACGCCTCGCGCTCATGCGTGGAGGTCACCCGCGGCACTCCCTTGATGACCTGCTTCTTCTTCGTCAGCCGGATGCCCTGCACGCCGGCGTCGGTGAGTCCTGCCAGCACGTCAGACCCTCCGCCGTAGATTCAGCCCGGCGCCATGCACCATCCAGAGCCCGGCCGCCAGAATGATGAGGATGACCCCGAACGACAGCGCGTAGTTGGGCCAAGGTTGCAGCACTTCGGGCCACACGGATGCGCGATAGAAGTCGAGCACGCCGTGGAACGGGTTGATGTACAACCACGGCTTCATCCATTCTGGGAAGTTCTTCTGCGACCACAGGATCGGACTGCCCCAGAAGAAGGCACGCGTGAGGATGGATGAGAACACCTCGATGTCTGGCCATCGCAACGCCAGCCCCGCCTCGAACAGCGCGAACCCGAGGCACAGCAGGAACTGCAACAGCATCGCCACGGGGAACAGAACGGTCCCCCACGTCAGGCTCGCCCCGCCGAAGATGATGAACGCCAGGATGATCGGGATGGAGAGGATGAACTCGAACATCCCGACCAGAACGATGCGCAGCGGCCAGGTAGCGGGCGGCAGGGGGCTGCTCTGAAGGACGTCGCCGAACCTCCGGAAGGATCGCGGGCTGCGGCGGATGGTCTGCGACAACCAGGTGAACGGGTAGATGCCGGTGATCAGGAAGACGATGAACGGCTGCAGACCGATTCCGCGCCCCCCGGCGAAGATGAACGAGAACACCGCCCACATGAGCACCGCGAGCAGGAACGGCTCACCGAGGGTCCAGATGAAGCCGAGCCGGTAGCGGCGATAGAGGAACTTCAGATCCTGACGGACCATGAGGCCGATCGTCCGGCGCCTGCTCGGCAGGGCCGCGATACCGGAGATCATGCCCTGATGCTAGTTGTCCGCAGGTGCCGATTCGCCGCTGGACACAGTGGCCTTCTCAGGATGAGCCGCCATGTGCTCCTTGGCCCACCCTGTAGCTTTGTGCTCGGCGTAGAACGAGAAGAACGGGATCGTTCCGGCCAGCATCACCAGCACTGTGCGAGGAAAGACGTTCCATTTGCAGCGCAGCGCGAGATCCAGGACTGTGATCAGATAGATCATGAACATCCAGCCGTGCAAGACCGCCACCGGCGTATGGATGTCCCAGACGATCCGCAACGGGATGTGCACGAAGACCAGCAGGAGCAGCAGAACCCCGACCACGTAGGCCATGACGCGGTACCGCGTCAGTGCACCGGACATCAGTCCACCATCTCTTCCTCTTCGGCGCGTTGGGCCTCGACCGTGCGCTGATCTGACATGACCTTGTACCAGAACCACCACACGAAACCTATGAACACGAACCATTGAACGGCGTAGGCGGCGTTCTGCCAGTCGAGATCCGGTTGGCGGTGCGCGACGTCCCACTGCCAGCCCGCCATCCGCAGGAAGATCAACGTCACAACCAGGCACAGGATGTGCCAGGGGATCCACCGGGGCTGCAGGATGAAACGGGCCATCAGTTCGAAGCGGGCTTCTCGGTGTCTTGGGGCTTGTCGTCGGGGAAATCCACGCGCTTCAACTGCTTGCGCATCGAACGCATGAGGAAGAAGCCGGCCACCAGCAGGAAGATGAAGACGACCAGCGCACCCATTCCGGGGCCGACCGTGTTCGGGTCGGGCAGTTCGCCCTCCGCCAACGGTGTCATAAGCACGCATCGAGTCTACGCCCGATCGACGGAGTCGCTCGGACCAGGTTGGCGGCGGTCCTCACCGCAGGCCGGCGAACAGATCGTCCTCGGGCCCTTCGTAGGGCAGCACACTCACGGCCAATTCGAAGTCCTCCGTGGGCCAGACCTCCCGGGCGACCTCCGCGGGCAGAGCGAACCAGTGTCCCGACGGATCGATCTGGGTCGCATGGGCCTTCAACGCCGCATCCCGGACGTCGAAGTAGTCCGCGCAGGGCACCCGCGTCGTGACCCGGTGTCCGTCATCCGGGCGCTTGAGGACATCGTCGATCCTCTGCGCGTACGGCGACTCGTAGCCGCGGGAGACCGCGGCCTCGTGCAGTGCCAGCAACTTCTGCTTGTGGAAGGTCTGGTGGTAGTACACCTTGCTCACCTGCCACAGTGGCGCCGCCTGCGCGACCGCCGCCATCGTCACCTCGTGACACCGGATGTGATCCGGGTGGGGATACCCGCCGTTCTCGTCATAGGTCGTCACGACATGCGGACGGAACTCGAGGATCTGTTCGATCAGCGGGGCCGTGGCCTCCTCGAGATCGATCGCTGCGAAACATCCCGCAGGAAGCGGGGGCGGCGGGTCACCCTCGGGGAATCCGGAATCCTCGAAGCCGAGCCAGGCGTGCTCCACCCCCAGGATCTCGACCGCACGCGCCATCTCCTCGCGCCGCAGATCGGCCAACCGCTGCGGATCCACCGACAGCGTGGGGTTGAGCACATCACCTCGCTCGCCCCCTGTGCAGGTGACGACCTTGACCCGCACACCCTCCTCGACGTACTTGGCGGTGCTCGCCGCACCCTTGCTCGCCTCGTCGTCGGGATGTGCGTGCACGTGCATCAATCGCAGGCCGTTGTCCACCCGACCACGATACGCAGCGCACGGCCGACGCCGAATCCGCGTGCGCATTCGGCGCAGTTGCGGGCACAATTGGTGCAAACGGCCCTCCGGTCCCTGCGGGGTACTTGGGGGCCGCCGCATCGATGAGGAGACATGGCGTGAGCGAGCAGAAGGTCCACTGGCTGACACAAGAGGCCTATGACCGGCTGAAGGAGGAACTCACCGAACGCACCGAGGTGACGCGGCCGAAGATCAGCAAGGCTATCGAGATCGCGCGGGAGGAGGGTGATCTCAAGGAGAACGGCGGCTACCACGCGGCCAAGGAGGACCAGGGCCGCAACGAGGCCCGCATCCGGGAACTCAAGCACCTTCTGGAGCACGCGCAGGTCGGACGGCCGGAGGACACCGCGGAGGGCGCGGTGAGCCACGGCTCGACGGTCACCATCGAGTTCCCGGGCGGGGACCACGAGACCATGCTGGTCGCCTCCCGTGAGGAGAAGGCCCACACGGACCTCGAGATCTGTTCCCCGGACTCGCCGTTGGGCAAGGCGCTACTTGGTCAGCACGCCGGGGCCGAGGTCTCCTACGAACTGCCGAACGGCCGGTCCATGGCGGTGAAGGTCGTCGAGGTCCACGACTGAGCGGACGGTCCCTACTGGACTACTGGGAGCCCCTCGGCCTGCCACCCGACGATGCCACCGTCGAGGTCCTGGGCCTTGGTGATCCCGGCGTCGTTCATCTGCTCGAGGGCGACCTTGGAGCGGTTGCCGCTGCGGCAGTACACCGCGTAGGTGGCATCCGGGTCCAACTGCGAAAGCCCCGTGGCGAAGGTGGGCGACTCGACGTCGAGGTTCACCGCGTTCGGCAGGTGGCCCGAGGCGAACTCGCCGGGGGTGCGCACGTCGAGGACGACGACCCCGGGTTGCTGGGTCAGTTGCTCGAACTCCGTGGGGCCGACTGAGGTCGCCGTGCCGCTGGAAGAGCATCCGGCCACGGTGAAGGCCACAAGACCGATCAGGATGATGAGAAGCTTTCGCACCCGATCAATATACCCCATACGGGTATGGGTATGTCCAGTGCGGGATGCCGGCGTCCGCCACTCCGGTTAGAAGCCCGATCTCTGACCGTTCTGTCCAGACAGCAGGCCTAGCCCGGTGCCCGGTTCCGGCCGGGCGGTGGTCTTCGGCATCCCGGTTAGAGATCGGCATCCCGGTTAGAGATCGGCATCCCGGTTAGAGATCGGCATCCCGGTTAGAGATCGGCATCCCGGTTAGAGAAACACCACTCCGGTTAGCCCCATACGGCCGTGGGACTCTAACCAACCGGCCGCCGACTAACCAACATACCGATCTCTAACCGGAATGTGGGGACAGATCCTGACGTGCCCCGCTACCGGCCCAACCAACGGCAACGTCGAACGCTTCCAGCGCACCCTGATCCACGACCGGCCCACTCCACCGAAGAACCCGCCACGCCGCCTTGACCGATGGGCTGGATCTCCAACCACCACCAGGCGGACGACCACTCACCAGCCTCAGCCCCATGACCAACCTCCCTGGACAGCACGCCGAGCCGTGAGATGGCCGGCGACCGAAACCGGCCGGGCCTTTACCCCACCGTCACGGACAAGCCATCAGCCCGCAGAGCACCAGCGAGTTCGTCGGCATGCTCCACGCCCTTGACCTCGACCTCCAGCACCACCGCACACTCGTCGACGTGCAACCGGGGGTCGGTGCGGTTGTGCGACACCGTGACGACGTTGCCCTTCATCGAGGCGATCCTGGCCAGCAGGTGCTCGAGGGCCCCCGGACGGTCCGGGATGCGGGCCGCGATGACCACGTAGCGGCCCGCCGCCACCAGTCCGCGCTGCACGATGCGCAGCAGGAGCAACGGGTCCACGTTGCCGCCGGACAACGTGATCACCACCGGGGGCCCGAACGCGGCGGGATCGGCGAGCACCGCCGCGATCCCTGCCGCACCGGATGGCTCGACAAGCAACTTGCTGCGCTCCAGGCACATGACGACCGCCCGCGCGATCTGCTCGTCATCCACGGTCAGTACCTCGATGCCGGCCTGCGCGATGATCGAGAAGGGAAGGTCTCCCGGCCTGGCCACGGCGATCCCGTCTGCCATGGTGTTCATCTGCAGCAGGGGCAGCGGGTGCCCGGCGCGCAACGACGGCGGGTAGGAGGCAGCCTGCACCGCCTGCACTCCGACGACCCGCACCCCGGGCACGGTGGCAGCCACCCCGAGTCGGACCCCGGCCAGAAGCCCTCCCCCACCGGTGCACACGACCACAGTGCGGGCATCCGGATGCTGCTGCGCGATCTCAAGACCGACCGTGGCCTGCCCGGCGATCACGTCGGCGTGATCGAACGGGTGGATCAACTCCGCACCCGTGGCAGCGGCGAAATCGGTTGCGGCGACCAGCGCCTCATCGACGGTCGCGCCGCTGAAACGCACATCCGCGCCGTACGCGATCGTGGCCTCGATCTTGGGCAAGGTCGCACCCTCGGGCATGAAGACCGTTGCATGGACACCCAGCAATGAGGAAGCCAGAGCGACACCCTGCGCATGGTTGCCGGCGCTGGCGGCCACCACGCCCTGAGCGCGCTGCTGCGCCGACAACCCCGCGATGCGGTTGTAGGCGCCGCGGAATTTGAACGAGCCGGTGCGCTGAAGATTCTCGCACTTCAGATAGACCGGTCCGCCGACACGTTCGCTGAGCCACCTCGCGGGGACCGCCGGCGTCCGAAAGACGACCGGCGCCAACCTGGCCTCAGCGGCTGCCAGTGCCTCGGCATCGATCACAGTTCGCCCTCGTCGGGCGGATGGGCCAACTCGGCAAGCATCTTGTGCACCTCACGCGTCATCGGGTCGAGTCCCGTGACCTGCTGCGGCCGGACCGCCACGTGATGACCGACGACCGCTCGGGGGCCGGCACCGATGGCCACCACCGTGGCGGTTTGGTAGTTCAGGCAGATCTCCCCTCCCAGCGGGGCCATCTCCGCTTCGGCGAAGAACCCCGTCACGGGCACCGCCAAACGGCCGTGTGCAACGGCGGCGTCGTGGTCACGGGTGCCGAACATGAACCGACCGCGCGCTGTGGAAGCGAACATGAGAGCGCCTTCGAGTCGCGAACCCATGCGGGCAGCCACTCCCTCAAGGGTGACGTTGAGGTCCTCGTCCGCGGCCTCCTCGTCGCGCACATGGAACTGCACCGTTGCGCCAACCGGGACCTGCGCGATCATCTGTAGTGCCCCACGCTCCCCCTCAGCCGCCTGGAACTCGTGGATCACGAAATCCCCCATCCGCGGGTCGTCGGAATCCACCGCAACGCCGAGTTGCAGGCCCGACAGGGCCAGAGCCCGCTCCGGTTCGTCGAGGGATGCGACGATCTCCTGGGCGCGCAGCGCTGCCGGACTGCCCGCCAGCGACTTGAGCAGGAACCCTTCCGCATCGGTCACTGTGAGCACCGGTCCCACCGGGCGGCACGCGGGACTGGTCAGTGTGGTGACCTCGAGGTGCCCGCCGAGCATCACTCCGATCGCACCTCGACTGTGAATCCGGCCGTCGAGCAGGAAGCGGGTGGCCCGCGCCGGCGCCGGCCCCGAGGCCACCGCACCGACCACGGGCAGGTCGTTGAGCAGGACCCGGGCATGGGCGGCGAAGTCCGTGGCGGGGAAGGACCAGGGGTCGGTGAACAACAAGGCGATGATGTCGTCGCGGCGTCGCCCCGGCAGCCCCACGATCTGGTGGCCGTCGGGCGCGGCCATCACTTCGAGGTGGAAGGACCGCGCTCGCAGCCCGGGGATCCGAGCGGCCCAGACCGCAACCGCCGTGCCTTCATCGGTCCCCCTGCCCGACGCGATCACACCGGCGGCCGAGGTGCCCAGGACGGTGGCCGACGGGAGCTGGGAGTGTGCAGCGAGCAATGCCTGCTCGGCGTCCTCAGCATCGGTCGCAGCGACGAACACGAAGACGAGGTTCGGCGTCGAACCCATCTGGGTCAGTGCCTGCCGCACGGCCTTGCGCGCGAGCGCCGTCATGTCTGCCGGACCGGGCGCCGTGGCGACCGCGAGTCCCTCTCCAACCAACCCCACCCCTGCATTCTGACCGATCCGGGGTCGGGCGGGCGACACCGCGCCGGTACACGAACCCTCAGCGACTGCGCACGCGCAGGCGGGCAACCATGTACACCGGCACGCCATCGGCCACGGCATCCACGCGGTATTTCGTGCCGGTCATCGCCTTGCGCACCTTCGCGACCGCGAGTTTGCACTTGTGCTTGGGAAGGTCCCGCCATGCGGACTTGGGCTTGCGCACCGACCACGAGCACTGCGAGAAGCTGCGCAGCGCGCGCAATACGAGACGCTCACCACGATCGGCGCGCACCCGCACGACACCCCACGACACCGCGGCCGACGCGCTGGCAGGGGGTTCGGAGGTCTGCGGCCCCGGAGCCGGCGGGTTCACACCCAGGGCACACGCGGCGCAGATCAGTCCGGATCCGGACGCGGGGTCCACTCCGGCGGCGTCGATGTCGATCGCCGTCGCGGTCAACAGACCCAGGACATCGATCGCGCGGCTGACATCGACTGAACGAGCCAGCGCCGCCACCCCGGAGGCGAAGGGAGTGGACATCGAGGTACCGGACTCGAATGCGTAGTCGTCGCCGGGCACGGTCGACAGGATCATGGTCCCCGGTGCCGCCACGTCGACGTACGACCCACGGGTCGAGAACGATGCCACGGCGTTGTCAGGGGTAGTGGCGGCCACTGCGACCACATCCGGAAAGGCGGCTGGGTACTCCGGCGGCGCCCCGACGCCGCTGTTCCCGGCCGCGGCCACAACTGTCACACCCTTCTGGACCGCGTACTCGATCGCCGCCTCCTGCGCAGCGCTGGCAGTCGGCCCGCCGAGGCTCAGATTGACCACGAGCGCGCCATGATCGACGGCGTAGATGATGCCTTCCGCCACGTCGGACGCGTAGCCGGCGCCGTCTTCGTCCAGCACCCGCACCGACATGATCTTCGCCTCCGGCGCCACCCCCAGCCCGCCAACGCCGTTGTCGGCCGCGGCGATGATCCCGGCCACATGCGTTCCGTGGCCGTGGGGATCGACATCCCCGCCGGCCTGCGCCTTCCAACCCGTCAGGTCGATGCCTGCCACGACCTGTCCGGCGAGATCCTCGTGGTAGGCGTCGACACCGGTGTCGAGCACCGCCACCGTGACACCCCCGCCGCGGGTGACCGACCAGGCCGCATTGGCCCGCACGGCCCCGACACCCCATTGGTCGGCCAGATACGGTTCGGAGATCTCACTGACATGCACCCGGGAATCCAACTCCACGCTGAGGACATCGGGGTCGGCCAACTCCTCGGCGACCTCATCGATGGCATCGGCGCGACCCACAACCGCTTCGACCTCGATGGCCGGACCGCCCGGGCCGTCGATGACGGACACGATCCGCCCGGCCTCGCGCGGTCCCAGGTCCCCGACGACTGCGGCCGCACCGTCGTCACTGAAGGCCGGTGCCCCAGGGGCGACCAGCAGGGCCATCGCCGCCGTCGTCGCCGCCCAACGCCCAATCATCTGCCTGCCTCCACTTGAGACATCGGCAACCCGCCGACCTGGCGGGGGCCGCGGTTCACCCGTTCGGCCTAATGACCGCGGGGGAATAGCCTGGGTCCTGATATAGTTAGCAAAAGTAATGAGTATTGCTAATGAACTTCGCCCTCCGGAGGACACCTGTGCCCAGCAACGCCTCGGACCTTCGGATCGCGGTCATGCGCCTGGCACGCCGGCTGCGCACCGAACGTGCGAGCGACACTTTGACACCGAGCCAACTGGCGGTCCTCGCGACACTGATGCGCGAGGGGCCGATGTGTCCCGGCGACCTGGCTGGCGCCGAGCGGGTGCAACCGCCGTCGATGACCCGGATCCTGAACAGTCTGCAAGCGGCGGGCATGGTCACAAAGACCAGACATCCCGAGGACGGCCGCCAGGTTCTGTACGCGGCCACCGGCGACGGCGAGCAGCTGGTGACCAGGGACAGGGAACGCCGGGACAACTGGCTGTCTCACAGACTGCAGGAACTGACGGAGGACGAGCGCGCGACACTGCAAGCCGCCATGCCGATCCTGAACCGGCTCGCACTGGGCTAGCCCGGACCTTCTCGGCGCTGCGGATACCGAACTATCGGCGGTACGCCTCCGGCGCCCTGGCGTCGAACGTCGGGACCTGGATGCACCGCATCGCACAGTCCTGGCTGGTGCTGCAGATCACCGGCGACGCCCGCATGCTGGGCTTCGTTGTGGCTGCTCAGTTCGCGCCGATGCTGTTCCTCGCCCCGTGGGCCGGCGTCCTGGCCGACCGCTACGACCGACGCCGACTGCTGCAATGGACACAGATCGGCATGGGGCTGCAGGCGCTCGCACTGGGCCTGCTGACGCTGTCCGGACATGCCTCAGGAGCGCTGGTCCTCCTGTTCGCCGCCATCCTCGGGATCGTCACAGCACTCGACGGCCCCGCTCGGCAGTCGATCGTTTCCGACCTCGTGCCCGCGGATCAGGTGGTCAACGCGGTCGCATTGAACAGTGCCAACTTCAACGCCGCCCGCCTGGTGGGTCCCGCGGTCGCCGGCCTGATGATCGCGGCCTGGGGGCCCGGCTGGGTGTTCCTCGTGAACGCGGCGACGTTCGCCGCGATGTACGCCGCCCTGACCCGCATCCGTCTCACCAGGCGGGAGGGAGCCCGGCGAACCGGTGGTCTGCGCGACGGCTTGCGCTATGTGCGGGGCCGGCCGGACCTCTGGTTCGTCATCGGCACAGCGGGAGCGGTCGCGATGCTGGTGTTCAACTTCCCGATCACGATCGCCCTGATGGTCACCGACCAGTTCGGCGCGGACGCTCGCAGTTACGGCGTACTCGCCTCCCTGATGGCCGTGGGGTCGCTGGCGGCGGCGCTCGTGGCGGCGCGTCGCGGTCGCACGGACCTGAAGCTGGTCGCCCTGGCCGCGGTGGCCGCGGGCGGCACGGTGATCACCGCCGGGGTCATGCCGTCGGTGCCCACTTTCGCGGCAGCACTCGTGGCCTGCGGCGCAGCCGCCCTGACGATGATGACCGCCGCCAACTCCTATCTGCAGACGCACTCCGACACCGAGCACCGAAGCCGCGTCATGGCGCTCTACATGGCGGTGTTCTTCGGCACAACGCCGGCCGGGGCGCCCTTGATCGGCCTGCTGGCCGACGACTTCGGGGCACGGGCGGCGATGGTCGTACCGGGGATGGTGAGCCTGGTCGTCACCGCGGGTCTGGTCGCCGCGTACCTGTGGGCGCGCCGTCGAGCCTGACGGTTGCGGCGCTACTACCGCCCGTAACCCCGCCGGCACCGCGTTCGTGACGTTGTTGCTGGTCCCGGCAGCGCGAGTGTGACGTTGTTGCTGCTCCCCGCACCGCGGGCGCGGCGCTGTTACCGCCCATAACCCCGATTCCCGGCCGGCACCGCGAGTGTGACGTTGTTGCTGGTCCCCGCACCGCGAGTGTGACGTTGTTGCGGGGTTCTGGACCGTGCAACCCAACAACAACGCGACACTCGGGGGTTTGGGACCCGCAACAACGTCACAACCGCGCGGCGGGGGTCTGTGTACGCCGAGCCGCCCCCATCAACAGCCCGATCCCGGCCAGCACTGCCGCCACCACCAGCAGGTACAAGGGGATCTCGGTCGGGATGCCCAGGTGCACCGTGATGCCCAGGATCCGGGACAACCCCAGCGGGAGCAACGCCATCTGATCGTTGAACGCAGTCAGCGCACTCTCCAGCCCGGACCACTGCATCAGCGCGCCCAGGAAGAGCATGGGGACCGAAACCGCGACCAACACCCGGCCCGTCGCACGCAGCCGTCCGCACCCGTACGCCGTGCGCATCACAACGTAGGTGACCCAGAACAGCCACAGGAACAGGGCGAAACTCAGCGGCACGTAGATGTTGCGGAACTGCTCGTCGGTCCAGAACCGGTACCAGTACGACAGCGGCCCGCGCATGACCACCACCAGGCTGAGCAGGAGGGTCTTCCACAAGAGGGCCGCGCCGGCAGCGGCGTACAGCGCGAAGGGATCACGCCCGCGGATCAGCACCCTGGCCGTCCCCACGAACAACCCGATCGAACCCAGCGTCGCCAGCAGGTAGGTCCAGGACAGCCATCCAGAGAACGAGCCACGGCTGAGCAGGAGAAGCGCGGCGGGCAGCACCCACACCAGCACCCGAGCACCGCGCGATTGCGTTGGTTCATCGACGAGGCGCCAGGGCCGGGTCGCGCCGATCCACAGGCCGCGAGCGGCCACACCGACTGCCCCGCCACGACCCCGGCCGACCAGTCCCCAGCCCAGCAGCCCGAGGACGCCGACGACGACGACCAGCGTGACCGCCTGCGAGGACCGCGTGCGCTCGGCGTGCGCGAAGCCCGCCTCCGCAGCGAAGAACGAGTACGCAGGTGTGTCCAGATCCTGTGCGTACGTCGCCGCGTGTTCAGCGACCGCGGAGTCGTAGGCGGCCTTGTTCGCCTCCCAGGCGTCCCACGCTGCGGGATCCCCGGTGTCGATCCAGTCGTAGTAGGACAGGAAGGCCGCACGGTGCGCCGCGAGTGTGGCGAACAGGTCCACCTCGTACTCCAGCGAGTGGATCAGGCGGTCGCGAAGGGCGGGATCCTTCCACGCCCGCGGATCCGTGTTTTGCGCCTCCGCCAGCATCTTCTCGGCGGCCGCCTGCGCGTCCTGCGCGCCCGTGATCGCCTCGTCGATGCGGCCGCGTGACGCGTTGTGAATCACACTAAG
This sequence comes from Actinomycetota bacterium, assembly GCA_020636995.1. Lineage (GTDB taxonomy): Bacteria > Actinomycetota > Actinomycetes > S36-B12 > UBA10799 > JADKAV01. The sequence goes on from JACJWU010000004.1 coordinate 317,913, forward strand.
CGCCGCCGTGTCACCGCTAACGATGTCCCACTCGAAGATCCACATCATGGGCGGGGGTTCGAGGCCCAGAGCCAACACCCGCTTGTCGGCGTACGGCGGGATGTAGAGACCCTGCTTGGCCACCTGCCGGGACTGCGCGAAGATCGCCTCGATGGTCCGCGCGGTAGCCGGGTCGTCCGTGATGTTCTGCGTGATCCAGCTGCGGTTGACCTCCGCAAGGTCGGCGTCGGCGTTCCATGCGAGCTGGCCGGTCGCGTAGACATCGAGGTCGTAGAGCTGCCAGAAGCCGGTCTTCAAGTAGAGAGACATCGGCCCGGCGCGCCACGGCCCACCGTCCTGTGTCCAGACCCAGACGCCCACGATGTTCGGGTTCTTCTTCTCGAAGTCCTGTAGCGCCTGTTGATGATCGGCGGACAGGTAGTTGGGGAAGGAACTGAACGCTTCGAACTCGCGGCGGGACTGGAACTCCACGATCCGCGGATGCTCACCCTGCTCGAGGGTGGGGTTCAGGGGCAGCCAGGAATAGAAGTCCCCCATCGTGAACTTGGTGACGACCACGAGATTGTCCGCCGGAATCCCGTCGAGCACCGTGTCGTAGGACGCGGGGTTGGTGTGCATGTCGCCGACCTCCCCCACACCCACCGACCAGGTCCGGAAGTAGATCGTCTTGCCATACTCGCCGGCGGTGGCCGTGAACTTCGTCAGCATCGTCCGCACGGAGTCGACGGTCGTGACCGCGAGCGTCGAGAAGTAGTCCCACCCCGGGCTGTTGTAGACGGTCCCCGCCTCCCCGATGCGGATCATCAGCCCGTCGACGAACGGCATGTTCTCGAAGAACTCCTCGAGCCCGGCCTGGTACACCTCCCACAGCCTCGGGTCATCCACATCGAAGCCGCCGAGCTCACGCTGGACGTAGTCGTCAAGGGGACCGGTGTTGGCCAACATGTCCGTTTTGAAGACGACCCGCATCCCCATCTCATCGGCGTACTGCCACATATTCCCGAACTGCTCGACCATGGCCTCGTGCCGCGCACGGTGGGGGCTGTCCTCCGGGTAGATCTCGTTGCCGTTGCCCACCCTGTCGAAGTTGACGTACTCAAGGAAGCCGCTGACGATGACGCCGTTGTAGCCGTAGGCACGGATGTGATCTATGTAGTCCTGCCACTCGGCAGTGACGCGCGCCAGCCCCTCCGGATCGACCCACGGCTCGTCGGACAGGACGACGTCGGCGAACTGCCTGGAGTTGTGGGAGTAGTCGTCCTGCGCCGCCCAGGCCTGCGGATCGGGTTCGACCCCGACGGCACCGTAGTCGGCGAAGCGGTACTCCAGTTGCGGGACGACCGGCGCGCCGGGACTCGCCGGGAGTTCCTCGCCGGCTGCCACTACATCGGACGCCGCCAATAGGCCGTTGGCCATACCCTGTCGGCCCGCCCCGTTGACGCCGCCGACCCACATCTGGAAACCCTGCGCCGGAAGGTCTTCGTCGCGCACGACGAAGTCCGCGGATCCGGTCACGATTCTCGAACGTTCTCCGGACGCTGCGAGGACGTCCCGGAACCGCGTGACCGCCATGCTCAACAGCGGGTCCGACTCGTAGCCCTGCGGCATCGCGATGGTGGCAATGTCCGGGGCTTGCGCACCCAGCACCTGCTTCGACGTGGGAATCACAGCCTGCGTCGGCAGTTCCTTGTCGTCGATCGACAACGCGAGCAGGCCGTTGGTGGCCGAGGCCACCCCCAGCCCGATGAGCAACGCGACCACACCGTAGACGACCGAGGGGATCCACCATCGCTTCACCCGTAGCAGCGTACGGGGTGATCGCCGCCGGAAGGACCCGGACCGGAACACGTGTTATGGGCGCCGACTTCGGAGCGATCGGTCACCGCACCCGGCGAAACCCCGGGTGCTCGCCCACATCCGGCACGTCACCGGCCATGAAGTCCGCCAACAAGCCGGTGCACACTCCCCGCGCGGCATCGGGGTCTGTGCCACCCCCACACAATCGGCGCCCCAGCGTTCGCGCACGGCCCTGCAACATGTCCGCGTGCCCGAGATCCTCGACCACGATGTGCACCGACTGGGGTGTCGCGCGGGCGAACTGCTCATGATTGGCACCCACCGGCGCGCAGGGGCCGGAGACGCCGGCGGCGGCGATCCACACCGGACCCTGATACGCGCTCGACACCCGCGTCGAGAGATCCCGTTGTGGCTTGCGACCCTGTCCATCCACCGGGTCGAGCAGGAAGAGCCCAGAGAGCCCGGGAAGCTCACCGGCCGCGAGCCACGCCGCCTGCCCACCTCGGGAGTGCCCGGCCAGGAACACCGGTCCGGACAGCTCCCGCACCAACGTTGCAGCGTCGGCCGCCTCCTGGCGCACCGAATGCTTGCCCCGCAACGCACCGAGCCCCCGCGGGTACAACTGCGGGACCTCAACCGCGACTCCCGCATCGACCAGTGGTGCCAGCAGCGCGGTGTAGGACTTCGCGCTGGACATGAAGCCGGGCAGGAACACCAGGCTCGCCTCAGGCGGTGGCACCGGCAGCCCCCTTGTCCAGCGTCTCGGGCATCCGCAGCGCAAGCACCAGCGCGAGTCCGGTGACCACGGCTCCGGCGCTGAATGCGATCGGGAAGCCTGCGGCGTCGAGCAACAGCCCCGCCACCATCGGACCGATGATCGACCCGACATCCGACATCATCTGGAATCCCGCCACGACCGAACCGCCGTGGTGTCCCCTCGCGACGTCACCGACGATCGCGGTCGGCGACGGCCCGAGGAACGCCCCCGAGACACCTGCCACAGCCATGGCGACCAGGAACCAACCAGCATTCGGCGAGAGCGCCAACACGACCAGCGAGACCAGGCCCACGGCGAGGCCGATCGTCAAAGCCGGCTTGCGACCGCGGTGGTCAGCGGTGCGTCCACCGACCACGAGCAGCGCAGCCTGCAGTCCCGCCGCCACGACGAATCCCACCCCTGCCAGTCCGGGCCCCTCCCGCAGACCCTCGACCACGAACAGCGGGACCAAGGACGAGCGCAGCCCGAAGAACACGAAACCGTTGGCGAAGTTGGCCCCGAGTGCGGCCTGGTACGCCGGCAGCTTCAGGGTGGGCAGGAACCTGATCGGCTCCGCGTCCGCGGGTGTCTCCGGCGTCTCCACCTGCTCAAGCCTCGGCAGCAGCGTGACCGCGACCAGGAACGCGGCCAGCAGCGTCCCTGCGTAGACGAAGAACGGCGCCCGGATCGACAACCCGATCACCAGACCACCGACCGCCGGGCCGGCGACACCGCCGATCAGGAACCCGGCCTGGAACGCACCCGATGCCCGCCCCCGGTACTCGGTGGGGGTGACCCGCAGCAGGAGCGCCGTCGCCGAGATCGTGAACATCGCCGAGCCGGTACCGCCGATCCCGCGCAGGAGAAGCAACTGCACGTAGTCGGTGGCAAAACCTGCCGCGAGGCTCGACAAGCCGACGATCGCGAGCCCCGCCGACATCACGTTGCGCTCGCCGAGGCGGTTGACCATCCAGCCTGCCGCCGGACTGCTGACCAGCCGCATGAATGCGAACACACTGATCACCGCGCTGGCCGCGAACGCGGAGACGCCGAAGGTGCGCGCAAACAACGGGATCGCAGGGATCACGATCCCGAAGCCGAGGGCCACGCAGAAGGCGATCGCGGCCAGCACGGTGACTTCCCGCGGCAGCCCGCCGATCCGCGGCACCCATGACTTCACGCGTGCCACTATCGCAGCCGCTTTCGCACTCTCCAGAACTGGGCGAGACTGGAGCCATGGACCTGCGTGACTTCTTCAGCAGCAAGCGTTCGATGGTGAGCCCGGAGAACGCCATGCCCGATCGCCCGGACTACCCCTTCACGGTGCCGGACCTGCACGTGGTGCTCGGGTCACCGCTGCATGCGCCGTGGCAGGACGGGGTGGAGGTCATCTACCTGGCCATGGGGTGTTTCTGGGGAGCCGAGGAGTACTTCTGGAAGACCCCGGGAGTGGTGTCGACCGCAGTCGGCTACCAGGGCGGCTTCTCCGCGTACCCCACGTACGAGGAGGTCTGCACTGGGCGCACGGGGCACACCGAGACCGCACTGGTCGCATACGACACCGCCGCGACGTCGACCCTCGACATCCTGCGTGTTTTCTGGGAGCACCACGACCCGACGCAGGGGTACCGGCAGGGCAATGACGTCGGCACGCAGTACCGGTCAGCGATCTTCTGGACGACCGATGAGCAGCGGGCCATGGCCGAGAAGACCCGCGACGCGTACCAGGAGGTGCTCACGACCAAAGGCCTCGGCGACATCACGACCGAGATCGCCCCGGCTGCCGAGCATCCCTTCTACTACGCGGAGGACTACCACCAGCAGTATCTGCACAAGGTTCCCCACGGCTACCGGTGCCACGCGAACACCGGGGTGGCGCTGCCCGTCTGATTCGAGTCGCTATGGCTGCTCGTCGTGCAGTCGCCGGATCGTGGACTCGAAGCCTGGCAGGTCCCTGTCGATCGTGGCCGCGATCATGGCTCGATCGATGAACGCATAGCCATCAGCGATCCGGTTCCTAGTAGCACAGATCAGCGGCCAGTCCTCGCCGAACGCGTCGGAACGCATGTCGTCAGTGCCAGGAGTTCCCGGTCGCTGCGACTCACAGCGCAATCGCCTCGGCCAGGGCATCGTCATGAAGACTGGAGCGCAGTCCGGAGTCCGGGACAACCTCGACTCGCTCCCCCAAGATGTCGGACAGGCTGCGCTCGAGCCGCGCGAGATCCAGCAGCGAAGCGCCTGCGGGAGGTGTCACCAGCAGGTCGACGTCGGAGTCCGGCCCGTCGTCGCCTCGCGCCACGCTCCCGAAGATTCGTATGCGATCGAATCCTGCCTCTCGGGCGATCCGCAGAATCTCCTGACGCTTCCGGGCCACTGCTCGACCCCTTGCCGAGACTGGCTGGAACCGCAGTAGCCGTGCGACCTCCGGCTGACTTCTGCCGACACATTCGGCGATCTGTCGCTGACTCAACCCCGCCGCGGACCCTTTGCGCACCGCCTGCACCAGCACCGACCGCGACTCCTGGTGCAATTGAGCACTACGACGTGCGGCTCTCCTGAGTTCGCCTCGCAAACGCTCCTCCGCTTCGCTACTCACATGTCGATAGTACGACCTATCAGGCTGTCCGGCCACTGCCTGCGAACACACCGTCCCCCACGGGTAGCGGTACGGCCGCGATCCGAGTCGCTACGCAACTCGTCGACGCTCAGGTCATACACGCGCGCCGCGCAACCGCAGCGCGTTGGCGATGACGGACACACTGGACAGGCTCATCGCTGCCGCCGCGATCATCGGTGACAGCAGAATCCCAGTGAAGGGATACAGCACGCCGGCAGCGATCGGGATTCCCAGTGAGTTGTAGAGGAACGCGAACCCGAGGTTCTGCTTCATGTTGCGCACCGTTGCCCTCGACACACCGAGCGCCGCACTGATCCCTCGAAGGTCGCCCTTGACCAATGTGACCTCGGCGGAGTCGATCGCGATGTCACTTCCTGTGCCCATCGCGATGCCGATATCCGCCTGCGCCAGCGCGGGTGCATCGTTGATGCCGTCACCGGCCATCGCCACAAGACCGCCCTGCTGTTGCAGTTCCTCCACCAGCGCAAGCTTGTCATCAGGCTTGACCCCCGCCCGGAACTCGTCGATGCCCAACTCCTGCGCCACCCTCTGCGCGGGCTCCACGGCGTCACCGGTCGCCATCACGATTCGAAGGCCCTCGCGGTGCAACTGCTCAACGGCGGTGGGGGTGCTGTCCTTGATCTCGTCCTGTAGGGCGACGAGGCCCGCTGCCCGCCCGTCGATCGCGACCCATACGGGTGTCTGACCACGCAGCGATGACTCGTCGGTCACGTCGGACACCTCGATGCCCTGATCGTGCATCAACGCGAGGTTCCCGACCACCACGGACCTGCCCTCGACCGTCGCGAGCACCCCCAGTCCGGGTCGCGCTTCGAACTCGCGCGGATCCACCAGGGTGATGTCCGCCGCCGCATCGGCGATCGCTCTGGCCAGCGGATGCTCGCTACCCCGGTTGGCGCTCGCAGCGGCCGCGAGCACGTCGTCGGATGTGAAGCCCTCCGCCGCGATCACACGGTTGACGACAGGACGGCCGATCGTCAACGTCCCCGTCTTGTCGACGATCAGAGTGTCAACCTCGCGCAGTTTCTCCATAGCCGCGGCATCCTTGAACAGAACCCCGTGGCGGGCACCCAGACCGCTGCCCACCATGACCGACATGGGCGTCGCCAGACCCAGCGCACACGGACAGGCGATGATCAGCACCGACACCGCGGCGACGATCGCGTACGCCCAACTCGGTTCCGGCCCGACCAGACCCCACACCACGAAGGTGACCATCGCGATGCCGATCACGGCAAGGACGAAGGCGCCCGCGACCCGGTCGGCGAGACGCTGCATGGGCGCCTTGGACCGCTGCGCCGAGGCGACCATCTCCACCACCCGCGCCAAGACGGTGTCGGCCCCCACCTGGGATGCACGGACGATGAGACTTCCAGTGGTGTTCTGCGTACCGCCGATGACGTTGTCGCCGGGTGCCTTCTCCGCCGGCACCGGTTCCCCGGTCAGCATGGATTCGTCGATCGCCGATCGACCGGACTCGACAACCCCGTCCACCGGCACCTTCTCGCCGGGACGCACCCGAACCCGGTCACCGACACCGATCACCGCCAGATCCACGTCCTCCTCGGAGCCGTCGTCCGCTATCCGCCGCGCCGTGGCAGGAGCCAGTTGCAGCAACCCCTTGATGGCGTCACCGGTACTGGCGCGGGCTCTAAGTTCAAGAACCTGACCGAGCAAGGTGAGGGTGCAGATGATCGCCGCTGCCTCGAAGTAGAGGGGAATCTCACCGTCCTGCTTCAGCGCTGCGGGAAACAGCCCCGGTGCGATGACCGCCACGACGGAGAACCCATAGGCGCACGCGACTCCGAGGCCGATGAGGGTCCACATGTTGGGGCTGCGGTGCCGCACGGAGGCGACCGCCCACACGAAGAACGGGCTGGCCGCCCAGAGCACGACCGGGCTGGCCAGCACCAACTCCGCCCACGGCATGACCTGCATCGGCAACGGCGGGAAGCCGAGCATGGCCAGCGACAACACTGCCAGTGACAACGGCACGGACACCCAGAATCGGCGCCGCATGTTCCGGTACTCCTGCAGGTCGGAATCATCATCGACCTGCGGTGTCATGGGCTCGAGATGCATGCCGCAGATCGGACAGCGGCCCGGACGATCCCTGACTATCTCAGGATGCATCGGGCAGGTGTAGAGCACCCCGGACGGGCCGGATGCGGCGGGCTCGGGCGCCACGTGGACGTCCTCGCGTGCCTGCGAATCGACCAGGTCCATCCCACACACCTGACACTGACCGCGATGATCGGACACCACCTCGGGATGCATGGGACATCGGAATCCCGCTGCTGTTCCGGCGTGCTCCATGATCGCCTCCTCGCCTCAGTGCACGGGGATCCCGGTCACGCGCGCGGTGAAGCTTTCACCACGATCCTCACTGACCCAGACCGTGCCTTCACTGAGCACCGCCAGGACATCACCTTGGGCGGCGAAGGCCTCCGGCACTCCCACTCCAGTACCCAGTTCGGTCCACGTCATGCCAGCATCGTCGGACCCATGGATCGTTCCGTTCGTCGCGACGCCGTACAACCGGTCCTGGGTCCAGTTGACCAGCGCGATCTTCTTGTCGCCCAGACGCTGCCAGGACCGCCCACCGTCATCACTGCCGATCGGACCCTGGGAGGTGGTGCCGATCACCCGCTTGGCACTGTTCGGGTCCATCGCGATATCGAAGGGAGCCGGACCGAGTGTCTGCCATGTCTTTCCGTGATCCTCCGAGCGCCAGAGCAGACCGTCACCGGAGTTCGCCCCCAGTACGACCGGGCCGGCGCCGACGAGGCGATGGAAATCCGCAGTTCCACCCAAGGACACGCTGCGCCATGTACGCCCCTCGTCGTTGGAGCGCAAGAGTCCGAGATCCGGCGGGCTCGATGACCCAGGGGCAGGATGCCCGGATGCCAACCACTTCGACGACGCGAAGAACCCCATCACGTCGAAGGGCTCACCGATCCGGTCAAGTTCTGCGCCCGCGCTGTCCTGGCGCCAGAGACCCTCATGCGTTCCCACCAAGAGTGTCGAATCCGGAAGCAGGGCGAGATTGTGGACGTGTTCGATCCCAGGCGCCGGAACAGGTGCGACCGGTTCGACCCTCGGTGATGCGCTCGAAGCCTCTGTGGACGGTCGCGGCGCATCGGCCGTGGAGCACCCGGCGATCAGCAGGGATGCGGTCACCAGAACCACGAGAAGTCTCACGGCGAATCCTCCGTGAGCAGCTCCTGCATCACCTGGATCTCCTCCCGCTGCGCGGTAACGATGGCGTCCGCCAAGGCCGCGACCTCCGGGTTGCTGGAGGCCTGGGCCTGTTGCGCCATGGCGATTGCGCCCTGGTGGTGGGCGATCATCATGGTCAGCCACATGTCGTCGAATTGCTCGCCGCTGGCCTGCTCCAACTGCTGCATCTGCTCGGCGGTCATCATCCCGGCAACCATGACGCCACCCATGTCATGGCCGCTGTGGTCCATGCCCTGCATCCCATCGGCATCAGTGGCCCCAGGCATCGTGGTCGGCGTCCCCCAGGACTCCAGCCACCCGGTCATCTGCTGGATCTCGGGGCCCTGGGCCGCCTGGATCTGCTCGGCAAGTCGTTGAACGTCTTCCGAAGCGCTCGAATCGGCGGTCAGGGCCATGTCCGCCATCTCCACTGCCTGCTCGTGGTGGGGGATCATCGACTGCGCAAAGGCCACGTCGGTGGCGGATGCAGCGCTGCGCGAAGCGGTCGTCGCGACGGACGATCCGGATTCGCCACTGGAGCAGCCGGCGAGGATACCGAGGCCGAGGAGAGCCACGGACATCACGACGAGCGGTCGGTGCTTCACAACTTTCTCCTGTTCATGTTGAGTAGTCCAAGCGGGTCATCATTCCCGCCTCCGCGTGGTAGGCGTTGTGGCAGTGCAGCATCCAGGCACCCGGGTTGTCGGCCACAAGATCGACGTCGGCACGCGCCATGGGCGCCAGCAGAAGCGTGTCCTTGCGTGCCCCGCCGCCCCCCGCCGGACCGACCTGGAACGTATGACCGTGCAGATGAACGGGGTGACTCATCATCGACATGTTCGACAGTCGCAGCCGCACCTTCTGACCCTCGGACACCATCAGTGGGCGTGCGCGGTCGTGGGTGACCCCGTTGAACATCCAGACATACGGCGCCATCGACCCGGACAGAACCAGGTCATAGGTCACGTCGGGCGCGGCGGCGGGCAGTTCTACCGCAGGGTCCGACTGCAGTGCCTCGATGCCTACCGGATAGGCCGAGAGACCCTCGGGACGCCGCTGACCGGGGGCGGGTCCGTCGACGGTTCGCAACAGCGCCAGCGCCTCGCCCACCTTGCCCAACGGCTCCGCCACCACGGGGAAGACTCCCTCTCCCACGTCGACCAGGACGTCATAGCGCTCGCCCATCGATATCCGCAGCGAATCCGCCCGAACGGGCTTCACCTGATATCCATCACTATGCGTCACCGTCATCCGGTGGCCACCCACCGCGAAGGTGAAGATGGTGTCGGCCGCGGCATTGATGATCCGCATCCGCACACGATCACCGGCTTTCACCCGCAGCGAGTCGGGGTCGCCAGGAGGCCGACCGTTGATCACGAACATCGAGTAGGCGACGTCTCCGCCATCCATGCCCATGCCGCCCATGTGCATGCCGCCCATGTGCCCGGACCCCTGCTGTTCCCCGGCGGCGACCAGATCGTCGAATATCTGCTGTGGGTCCGGGCCGACTCCTTGTGTCCAGTCGTCGAGCATCAGAACCCACTCGTGGTCGTATCCACCCCGCTCGCGCGGGTCGTCCACGATGAACGGCGCGTAGAGGCCGGTATCGAGTTGCAGTCCGGTGTGCGGGTGGAACCAGTGCGTGCCGGGGTCGGGCACCACGAAGTCGTACGAGAAGGTCCCGCCCGGCGCCACCGCCGGCGACGTCACCCCGGGCACCCCGTCCATCGCGTTGGGCACGGCGAGCCCGTGCCAGTGCACGCTGGTCTCCTCGGGCAGATCATTGCGGAGGGTGATGCGCACCCGGTCCCCGGCAGTCGCCCGGATCCCACCTGCGGCAACCTGCGGCCCGTAGGCCCATGCGGTGACGGCCCTACCCGCCATGTCGACCTGGGTCTGCCTGGCCGTGAGCGTGATCTCCTGTGACACGGGACCGGTCAGCGGGGAACGTTGCGAGGATGCGGTGATCCGCGACGACCCGCATGCCGCGAGAGCGGTGGTTGCGCCAGCACCGAGCGCGGCGGCCAAGAACCGTCGTCGCGAAAGGAGACCATCAGCCATGCCTCGAGACTCCCAGGGGTCTCTGGAGGTGCCGCTCAGGTTCCATGAACTTTCCGTGAAGATCGCGTCTTCATGGAAACTTCATCGTTGGCACAGGTGACACGACACCCGGACCTTCGACGCTGGGTCCAAGGAAGGAGGAGATCTCCATGATGGGCTACTACAACTCCTACGGGTGGAACAGTTGGATGCTGATCGTCATGCTCGTCTGGCCGCTTCTGCTGGCAGCTGCCATCTGGGCGGTGATCGCGATAACCCGCGATCGGAGGGGCATCTCCAGCGGTGTCGCCGAGACCCCACTGGACGCACTGCGGCGACGGTTCGCCAATGGTGACATCACGCAACAGGAGTACCTCGAGGCGCGCGGCATCCTGAAGAATGACGTCAGCCGCGAAACGCAGTGATGCCCGCAAGGGCTGAGGAGGACGGGTGCTGGCACAACTTCAGGTACTGGTGGTGGAGGACGAGCCTGAACTCGCCGCCGTCGTCGCGGCCTACTTGCGCAAAGAGGGTTTCGCCGTCGATGTCGCCGGGACGGGCCCCGAGGCGGTCGAGATGGCCCGCAACCTGCTGCCCGACCTTGTCGCGCTGGACATCATGCTGCCCGGGTTCGACGGACTTGAGGTCTGTCGGCGGATCCGCGGCTTCAGCGACTGCTATGTGATCATGCTGACCGCCCGGGACGATGAGATCGACAAGGTGATCGGACTCTCGGTCGGGGCAGACGACTATCTGGTGAAGCCGTTCTCCCCCCGGGAACTGACAGCACGTATCCGCGCGATGCTGCGTCGGCCCAGGGGCCTTGGCGACGGGCCCGCCAGCCAGGTCAGGACCTTCGGGCACCTGCGGCTGGACGCAGATGCCCGCAAGGCATGGCTCGACGAATCCGAGGTCGACCTCACCCGCACCGAGTTCGACCTGCTGGACGCACTCACGGCGGCGCCTCGGCGCGCGTTCAGCCGGCGCCAACTGATCGATGCGGTTTGGGGCGCGGACTGGTACGGCGACGAGCACATCGTGGACGTGCACGTCGGGCATCTGCGCAAGAAGCTGGAGGACGACGCGGGTTCCCCCACCTACATCCGGACGGTGCGTGGCATCGGGTACGGGATGGTCACATGAAGCGCCCGGTGGGTCTGGCCGGCCGGCTGTTCACTGCCCAGCTGCTGGTCATCGGCATCACGTTCCTGACGCTGTTGATCACCGTCGCGCTGATCGCACCGAACCTGTTTCTGCATCATCTGGAGATGACCGGGGAGGACTCCGCCGTGGTGCAGGCACACGCACGAGAGGCGTTCGAGACTTCGGTCGGACTTGCACTGCTCGCCGCTGCCGCGGTCGCAGTCATCGCAGCCACTGCGCTCTCCTGGTTCCTGGCCCGCCGGGTCAGCCGGCCCATCACGGCCCTGTCCGCCGCTGCGGAGTCTGTGGCCCACGGGAACTATGACGTGGCGGTGCCCGAGACGGGCCTGGGGGCTGAACTGACAACGCTCTCCCACGCCTTCCAGAACATGGCTGAGAGCCTGGCCACCACTGACGACGCCCGCACCCAACTACTGTCGGACCTCTCACACGAGATCCGCACGCCGCTGGCCACCCTTGAGGCGCACATCGATGGCCTGGAGGACGGCATGGTACCGCCGTCACCCGCCACCTTCGAAGTGATGCGCGCCGAGGTCCACCGGTTGCGGCGACTTGCCAGTGACGTGCGCCTGGCCGCGCTGGCCCAGGAGCACGCCCTGGATCTGCACCTGCAAGTCGTGGCGGTCGCCGAACTCGCAGAAGAGGCGTGCACGCTGTTCGAGCCGCGCTACCTGGACAAGGGCGTCGACCTTCGCAACACCTGTCGACGTTCCGTGGAGACAGTGCGTGTTGATCCCGACCGCATGCAGCAGGTACTGGGCAATCTGCTCGACAACGCGCTTCGCCACACCCCGGCCGGAGGCCGCGTGACCCTGGGATGCACGGTCCGCGCGGACCAGATCGAGATCACACTCTCGGACACGGGACAGGGACTGGCAGCCGATGACCTGGAACGCATCTTCCAGCGCTTCCAACGATTGGATGAAGCCCGGCGGGCGGAGTCGGCGGGAAGTGGCCTGGGGCTGACGATCGCGCGGGCTCTCGTACAGGACCAAGGCGGGGATGTGACGGCGTCGAGCGGCGGCGTGGGCGCCGGCACCACCTTCACCATCCGACTCCCACGCCACGTGGGGTGACACCGGCGAGTCGCCAGGACAGACCAGCCACGAATCGTTCCACGATATCGCTTTTCGTTATCATCACTGCGTGCGTGAGTTCTTGCGAGGAGCCGTGCGGCTGCATGTCCTGCACCACGCCAGCGAGGGCGGCGTGCACGGTGCCTGGATGGCGGCCGAATTGGCCCGCCACGGGTATGCGATCTCTCCCGGGACCCTGTATCCGACCTTGCATCGCATGCAGGACGAGGGACTGCTGACCTCCGGCCAGATCCTGGTGGACGGCAGGGTGCGGCGGGTGTACGAGATCACCGACGCGGGCCGGGCGGAACTGGCACATGGCCGACGGATGGTGGCCGAGTTGGCGACGGAGGTACTCCCCGACCATGAGTAGCCCGCACCTTGTGCGCAGACTGGGCACCGGTGACGCGATCATCATCGGCCTCGGCTCGATGGTGGGGGCGGGGGTCTTCGCAGCGTTATCCCCGGCCGCGGCGGCCGCCGGCGCGGGACTCCTCATCGGATTGGTGATCGCCGGCATCGTCGCGTTCAGCAATGCGACGGCCTCAGCCCAACTGGCGGCGCAGTACCCGACGTCAGGCGGGACCTACATATACGGCCGCGAGCGACTCGGGCCGTGGTGGGGCTTCCTCGCCGGCTGGGGTTTCGTCGTGGGCAAGACCGCGAGTTGCGCGGCTATGGCGTTGACCTTCGCAGCGTATGCCGCCCCACAAGTCTGGGAGAAGCCGGTCGCGGTCACGGCGGTACTCGCGCTCGCGGCAGTCAACTACCGCGGGATCACGCGCACAGCCGGGCTGACAAGGATCATCGTGACCCTCGTTCTGGCGTCACTGGCGCTGGTCGTGATCGCCAGTCTGGCCGGAGAAGCCAGCTCGCCACCGAGCTCGTGGGACTGGTGGACCGGCGGGTGGTACGGCATCCTGCAGTCGGCGGGGCTGCTGTTCTTCGCCTTCGCGGGTTACGCCCGCATCGCGACGATGGGCGAGGAGGTGCGCGATCCGCAGCGCACCATCCCCCGGGCGATCCTCGCGGCACTGCTCCTGGCCATTCTCATCTACGCCGTGGTGGCCGTGTCCACGATGCTGGCCATCGGGCCCACAGGCTTGGCCTCGACACCGGCGCCCCTGGCACAGGCCGTGACACAGTCCGGAGGGGATTGGGCGGCATTGCCCGTACGGATCGGTGCCGCCGCGGCGAGTCTGGGCGCGCTACTCGCCCTGATAGCGGGGGTGGGGAGGACTGGTCTGGCGATGGCTCGCCACAACGATCTGCCGCAGTGGCTGGCAGGCGTCCATCCCCGCTTCCACGTGCCCCACCACGCAGAGGTCACCCTCGCGGTGGTCGTCAGCATCCTGGTCCTGCTGACAGACCTGCGCACTGCGATCGGCTTCTCATCGTTCGGCGTGCTGCTCTACTACCTCATCGCCAACGCGGCGGCCATCACTCAGGACGACCAGCACCGCCGCTATCCGAAATGGTTGCAGCTGGTCGGGATCACCGGATGTGTCGTCCTGGTCACCACACTGCCGTGGCAGGCCGTGACGGGGGGTCTGGCCGTCTTCGCAGTCGGAATCATCTACCGAGTGGTGCGGCTGCGCAGGCGCAACCCACAGTGATCGGGCTCACGGTCGCAACATCACCTTCAACGCGCTGCGGCACGCCGCGGTCCGATGACCCCTCCTGAGAAGAGGTGAGTTCCCAGGCCCTGGCCGCACGAGGAGAGGGGCCTCTTGAGTCAGCGACCCGGTCAGCCAACGGCTCGCACATCGGCCCCCATGGTTCGAGGGACGCAACGGTCCCGGTGGATGGGCGACACCGGCTCGAAGATCGGTACGGTCTGCACATGTCCGGACTCGATCCGAAGCGCGCTGAACGTCCAGGCTATCGACAGATACTCCCGCGGTTGACCGACCGGGTGATGCGCGACCTTGCGATCTGGATGGCGTGCTTCGGGTTGCTCGTGGGACTTGCCTTCCCACTCGCGGCGCTGGCCTTCGGGGTGCCGTCCGAGATAGCGCTTCAGCCGGGCTTCCTGGCCATGTGCCTGGCCGCGGGCCTCCTGGTGGCAGCGGTGAACTGGACACTTGCGCGCGCCGTGATCGGTGTACGCCTGAGGGTGCTCGCCAGCGGGATGCGACAGGTGGAGCGAGCGCTGGTCGAGGCGTCCTTCAGCGGCGATTGGAGCCGGTGTGATCCTCAGGCCTGCATGGTTGCGGTCGACTCCGAGGACGAGCTGGGGGAGGTGGCGGTCTCTTTCAACCGGCTCGTCACCGGATTGGCGGCTAGCCATCGGGTGTCCGAGGGCATCACAGCGGTGTCCGAACAACTGTCCGCCCACCTGGATCTCGCTCCGCTCACCGACGCGGCGCTCGCGGAACTGGTCCGCCAGGCCGGCTGCGACGCCGCTGCCCTCGTAGTGGCACACAAAGGAACGGCCGCAGTTGCGGGCTCGATCGGAATCACGAACGCCGATCGGCTCGCCGAGAACCCCGCAGTCCTGCAGGTCCTCCAGAGTGGCGAGGCGCGGGAATTGCAGCTCCCGGAGGATGTGGTGGTGGACGCCGGACTACTGAGCGTGGTACCGCGGGACGTGAGACTGCTTCCGGTCCGGTTCGGCGTCGTCACGCTGGGCGTGCTGATCGTGGGCTTCAACCACCTGCCGAGCGCGGAAGCCGACGCGGTGTTGCGCGCCGCGGCGATCGGCATGGCGGTCGCCATCAACAACGCCCTCAACCACGAGGATCTCCAGCGGGTGGCGGCTCTCGACCAGTTGACCGGTCTGTACAACCGGCGCTTCGGGATGCAGCGACTCCAAGAGGAGTTCGGCCGGGCGCAGCGCACGGGAGACCCCGTCGGGGTGCTCATGTTCGACCTCGATCATTTCAAGTCGATCAACGACAGTTACGGACACCTGACGGGTGACCGGGTGCTGCGAGCGGTCGCGGATTGCGCGCGCAGTGCGGTGCGGCAAGGAGATGTGCTCCTGCGTTACGGCGGCGAGGAGTTCCTCGTCGTGCTCCCCGGTGCTGGACGAGACGACGTGCAGGAGGTGGCAGAGCGGATTCGCCGGATCGTCGGCGACATCGAGGAGAGCGCGCAGGGAAACGTCGTGAGGGTGACAGTGAGCCTCGGCGGTTGCAGTTTCCCCGCCACTTCCGCCGAGGATCCGACTGCGCTCATCGCCGTGGCCGATCAGGCTCTCTACGCAGCGAAGGCCGGCGGCAGGGACCGCGTTGTGCTCGCCTGATCGGATCTGGTGATCCGGATCTGTGGGAGGGGATCCGACGGGGGCGGCGTCTGCTCAACTTCCTGATCGCCAACACCGCCGCACTCACCCGGTTGTCCACAGATCTGCTCGGTGCAGGTTGCGTGTCGGACCCCGGATCTACAATGGACACATGTTCGAAATCGGGAGTGTCGCAGGTGGGGGTTCCGGCGTGCTCGATGGTTTGACGGCTGCGGTGGACGAGCTTCAGAAGGTGGATCCGCGGGATGCGGCGTTGGTGGACACGGTCGCCGATATCGCGGTGTTGCATGCGCAGATCCAACGCCTGCAGTCGGTGATGCTGGGCATGGTGAGAACCTGTGATGCCGACGGTGGCCACCATCTGGCCGGGTACGCGACCACCGGGACGATGCTCACCGACGGGCTGCGGCTGTCCCCCGGACAGGGCCAGGCGATGGTGCACACCGCCCGGGCGCTGCACTCCACCTTCGAACAGACCCAGCAGGCGCTGGCCGACGGCCAGATCAGCACTGCGCACGCCACGGCCATCACCCGTGCGGCGCGCAAACTGCCCTCGGACGTGCTCGAGGAGGCCGAACCGGTGTTGCTCGAGGTGGCCGAGGTGGGGTCGCCGACCATGGTGCGTGCCGCCGTTGACCGGATGGCCGAGTTGCTGGAGCCCGAACACTTCGACCACGACATCGAGAAGGAGCGCGAACGGCGCTACCTGGATGTCTCGCAGACCAAGGACGGCTGGTGGGCCATCGACGGGCATGTCCCCCACGAGATCGGGGCCCGCTTGGCCGCAGCGCTGGAGCAGTTCGCCGGCTGCACCGACCCGACAGATCTGCGCACCGCCAAGCAGCGTCGAGCGGATGCCATCGCCGAGATCGCCGACGCCGCCACCGACGGCCAGACCAGCGGGATCTCGACCCTGTCGATCGTTGCCGACGCCGAACACCTCGACGGCACCGGCGCACAGTGGGACGACACCGGCATGCCCGTCGGGCTGACGAACTTCGCCATGGCCGTGTGCCAGAGCCGCATCCAGTTGGTCGTCGCTGACCGCAGCGGCATCGGCTGGAAACCCCTGGCGGTCGGGATGCTCACCCGTTTCGCCACCCCCGCCCAGCGCGCGGCCCTACGCATTCGCGACGGTCGTTGCGTCTGCCGTGGCTGCACCCGCAAGCCGAGCAGATGCCATGCCCACCACGTCATCGACTGGCGGGACGGCGGGTCCACTGACGTGTCGAATCTGGTTCTCCTTTGTCCGTACCACCACAGGATGGTCCACCTCGGCAGGGCTGAGTTCGCCGATGATCCTCGGATCCCCGGGCGACGCATTGCCATCCCCAGCCGACGACATAGGACCACCGCCGCCTGACCGCGGCGGCGCGCGCGAACACCAGGCACGACTACGGGACGCGTAGTGTCCAGCCATGCGCAAACACATCACTCCGTCGCTGATCATCTCGCTGCTGGCTCTTTTCATCGCGACCAGCGGTGCGAGCTACGCCGCCCTGCAAATCCCGAAGAACTCAGTGGGCGCCAAGCAACTGAAGAAGAACGCCGTGACGTCGAAGAAGGTCAAGAACCGCAGCCTCCTCGCGAAGGACTTCAAGTCTGGACAACTCCCACAGGGCCCGCAGGGCCCGGCGGGTCCTGCCGGAAGTGCAGCAGAGGTCCGCGCGTTCACCACGCCGGTAGTTGCGACATCGTTCGTGCTCAGCGGCTCCTTCACCGACGTAGCGAGCCTGGACCTGCCGGCCGGCAAGTACGTCGTGATGAGTCGCGCCAATGTGATCGGCGGGGCCAACACCGCCATCATCTGCTCCCTCGCCGACGATGCCGCGCAGAACATCACGACCAACGCTCAGGCCATCGCGCTCTCACAGCACAGCACCGTGACTCTCAACAGCCCGGGCACGGTGAGCCTTTCGTGCCTCAAGACGGGAGCCAACCAGGTCTTCGTCGCGCAGCGGTGGATCACCGCGATCGAGGTGAACTCGATCAACTGATCATTGCCGCCGCCAACCACCTGATGCGTTGACCGCGCGCACTCACACCGCCTCGTGACCGCTATCCACCTCGCGGCCCAGCACGTCGGCGTATGCAGCGGCCACTCGCTGGCCCATGCCCTCCCAACTCAGGTTGCGGGCCACGGACTCCGGACCGGCGATCGCGTACCGATCCCATACCCCACGGTCCCGCAACAGCCGGACAAGCGCCCGTGCCAGAGCCTTCGGGTCGGCCGGCGGCACGAGGTCACCGTTGACCCCGTCCTCGATGACCGCCTCGACACAGGACACCTCGGTGCCCACCGTGGGCAGCCCGACCGACAGCGCCTCGGCCGCGGCCATCGCCGGCGGGGAGGTCGTGTAGTCGTACTTGAAGGGCCACGTGCCGACCTGGGCAGCGGCCATCTCGCCGAGCAGGTCCTTGACCGGCTCGGTCACGACGTCGAGGTGGTCTCCGAGCCCAGCAGCCCGGGCGGTTTCGAGCAGTGCGTCGAGTTCGGGACGCGGAATGAGCAACAGTCGCAGACGGGCATCAGGCACCTCCCGGACCACATCCGGGAAGCATGCCAGGAGCGTGTCGATCCCCCGCACCGACTCCGCCCGGCCGGCGAACAGGACGACCGGCGCCTCATCGGTGTAGGTGGCCCGCCGCGAGTCCTGCGGACCTCCGGAACCGACCCGGATCGCACCGAGTTTGCGTTCGACCCGTGGGTCCGGCGTGAGCACCTCGCGGGTCCCGCTGCGTCGCAGTGAACGTTTCAGCAGCCACGTCGGCAGCACCGATGACGCCAGCACGCGCGGACGTAGGACGTTGGACTGCATCGCCGCGCGAATCCCGCCGGAGCGCAGTCGGCGCATAGACGGAAGCACCGGCCAGGCGTACATCGTCAACAGGTTCGGGTACCAGGGGATCGCCGTGCGGGCGACGAGCAACGGGGCCAGGGCTCCGCCGTGGATGTGCACCAGGTCCGGCCGGAGATCGGCCAACGCGCTGTTGAGTGCGTCTCGGCGGCCGATCGGGAACGTCTCGACCGCACCGCCGAGTTCGACCACGCCGGCGAAGGCATCCTGTCCGTCGTGCGCGGTCGTCGTGATGACATAGTGCTCCCCCGGCACCCGACGGGCGATCTCGCTGACGGTCCGTCCCATGGCCTCATGCGCCGAGAACTCGGCGATGACATGGACGATGCGCATCACGAGGCCTTGCGCATGCCTCGAAGCAGCCCCGCGGCCTCCACCGACTTCAGTACCACCAGACCCGAGGTCTTGACCGGATGCCGCGCGAGTGTGCCGGCGTGGGACAGCACGCCGGAGCGTGCGAGGTGCGCGCGCCCCTCCGGGTGCCGGCTGAGGTACTCGGCGACCCAGCGGCCGTAGTACTGCTTCTTGCTGTACGTCACCCGCAGTTGGATCCTGCCCTCGTCGTGCCAGATGAGCGAATCGATCCGGTCCACCACGGTGCCGAGCGCCTTCGTCCGGTCGGCGAGGTCCCAGTCCTCGGCGGCCGTGAGTGTCTCATCCCACCCACCGGTGGCCTCGAAAACCTCACGCCGGAACGCCCGCGGCGCCTCGACATCGGAGTCACCGACGTACAGGCTCTTCTCGAGTACGCGGCATGACGCGAAGAAGCCTTCACCGAACGAGCGCTCTGGAATGATCACGGCGCCGACTTCCGGTCGACGCTCGAAGACCTCAAGGAAGTCCGCCACGACGGTGGGCTCGAGGACCATGTCGGAGTCTATGAAGACCACGATGTCGCCGGAACTCTCAGCCGCGCCGCGGTTGCGCTGCGCGCTGCGTTCGGGCTTCTGGTCCAGCACCAGGTCCGCGAGTTCGTGTGCGATCTCGACCGTGCCGTCCGTGGAACTGTTGTCCACCACGACGACCTCCACGTCCTTGTGGGTCTGATTCCGGCACGACTCCAGGCAAGCCGCCAAGGTACGGGCGGAGTTGCGGGTGGGAACGATCAGACTTACGCGCATTGTCATGCCTCTTTCCGGAAGATGGTGGTGAGTAGCCACAAAGGCACGGCGAGCACCCCGATCGCGAACCCGCCCGTGACGATCACATCGGCGACGGGTTTGTAGCCGAGTACGGCCGCGACCGCCGCGACCAGCATCGCGACCACCGCGATGACCAACGGCACCCGCCAGAGCACCCCGCTCTTACGCCGCATCGCCGGCCCCCGTCACCTGCGGCCCCAGACCCTTCGTGGCCTCGGCGAAGACCTGATCGGCCACGAAGTCCCAGGAGTGCGCACCACCGTAGGCCAGCGGTTCCATCGGCTCCTGCTGCCACGTGCGAAGCATCGTCGGGATCCAGTGCGCCAACGCCATGGGAGTCGCCGGGACCACCACCCCGTTGGCCGCACGCGTCGAGTCCCGCAACCCCGGCACGTCGTAACTGATCGTCGGGGTCCCGACCGCCGCGGCCTCACTGACCACCAGACCCCAGCCCTCACGCACGCTCGTCGCGACATGCACGTGCGCCGCAGCCATCCGCTCGACCTTCTCCTGCTCACTGACCCGGCCGAAGACCGTCACCCCGTCCACGGCCGCAGCCTTCGTCTTCTCCAGGTCCGGACCACCACCGAGCATCCACAACTGCAGATCCGGAACCTGCTCCCGGGCGATCGTGAACGCCTCGATCGCATCGATCGGCCGCTTGTACGGAACGTGCCTGGCACACCACACCAACGTCGGCCGGTCCGCCTTCGGAACATCCGGGATCACCGCCGGCGGATCGAAACCCTCCGGAACCACCGTCACATCCGTGACCCCGAACCGGGCGATCGAATCCTTCGTCGACTGCGACACCGCCAACACCCGCCGCCCCTGGTACGAACGCAACCACTTCGGCTCCAGGTAATGACGCCCCAGCAGGCTCGCCGGCCACGGCGCGTTATGCGCCCAGATCTCCTCACACGTCTGGTGGATGAACCCCACCGTCGGCACACCCTCGATCCAGTCATGCGCCTGGAACGCCACGGTGTTGATCATGTCGATCACCAGATCGAACCCCTGATACTGCCCCACCTGCTGCCACCACACACGCGCCCTGCGATACACCGTGTAGCGGCTCCCACCGCGCACCACCGTGTAGCCATCCACGTCCTCCACGACCGGCCGGTCCTCCACCGCCGCAGCGAACAAAGTCACCTGATGGCCCTTCGCAGCCCACCGCTTCGCCACCTGCTCGGTGTAGACCTCCGCACCACCCGCCAACGGATGCTGAAGATCACGCCACGTCAGAATCAATATCCGCATCTCGCCGCCTACCCCATCAACTCGCCGGAGACGTGGCCCTTACCGCCCGCACTACCGCTGGCCCGAGACCGGCCTCCCCCGGGTTCGATGGGCCTCACCCATCGTTGTCGGTGCTCGGCCGCCGGATGCTGAAACCTCTGCGCGGAGTCCACGTCAGCGCACACACGAAATGTGTCTCGAACACCATGCGTGGCCACTGCTCCAAGATAGCCGCCGGACGGCCCCTGAGACTCGCCGTGAGAGCCGGGCACCGGTCCCGTCAGCAGCGTGCATCCGCCCTCGCCCGCCGAAAGAGGTCGATCCGGCACCCCGGCCATTCACAAGGACCAGGACCGCTCGTGGCGCTGGTGTGGACGAGGCCGCGGGAACGGGCCCACAGTAGAAGCATGAAGGCTCTGGTCGCCGCGTTCGTGCTGGTGATGACACTGGGTGCGCCAGCCGTCGCGCATGCCGACCAGGGTCCCGGCTACGGCGGTGATGCCGACTCCCTGGAGGTCACGTGGAAGGAGAACAAGGACAAGGCGCTGGCTGCACCTCCTCCTGTTCCCTCCGACGAGAACGACGGCGACGCTCCGCGCGACCCTGACCGGATGTCACTGGTGGGCGATGCTGCCACGTTGGAGGTCGATGGGATCGGCTTCCGGGGTCTTTCCGAGATCGAGATCCAGTTCGGCAGCGAGGACCCCGTCGCGGTGCGTGCGGACCAGACAGGAACGGTGGTCGCCAGTTTCCCAGGCACGCAGAGTGCCGACCCGGGAACCACGGTGGTGGCCATCGGGCGGTCCCCGTCCGGGGCCACTCGGACGTTGGTGGGTTCGGTCCCGCCACTGCCCCATGGCACGAATCTCATGGGCCTGGTGACCTGGGCCATCGTCGCACCGGTGGTACTGATCGCGGGTTCGGCCCTCCTGCGGCATCGACCCCGCAGACGACCCGAGGTGGATGCGCCGCTGTTGGCCCCGGCACCCGCAGGACCTCCGGTCGCGGGCCTTCCGATGCCGGCACCGACGAGTCAGCCGATCATGGGACTGTCGGCGCCACGCGGACAGGCCCCACCCATGTGGTACGCCGGGGCACCGCCGACCGTCCCCCCACAAGGACCTCCGGTCCTGCTGTAGGCGAATCGGGCCGTCACAGACAGTCACCATCGCCGATGCGGGTGGCCTGGGCCCCGGACCGGGAACGGGGGTCCGCGACGACCCCGCGAACCCACCTCGGCCGCGCAGCCCACTCGGTGTCGTGACGGGTCCTCCGAGAGCGGGCACTACGCTCGGTCACCGATTTCCCCACGTGACGGGGAGCGCACAGACGCGTCGGCCGGCCGGAGCGCTTCGATGCCGACTGCCCATCACGGAGTTCACCGTTGGCGTCGACGGCCGGTCGCACTCTCGGCCGCCGGATTCGGGACTCGTTCCCCGCCCTATTTCGCGCCTGAGGCGCAGCGGCGTTCACATACTGAGCACGTGAATGCAAGGTTGCTATACACGAAATCGCTGGCAACCGCGGTTGCCATATCCACGACGGCGTTGGCCCTGGCGCCCGCGCTACCCGCCACGGCGGCGATCGGGCCGAAGGCACCCGGCATGCTCAAAGTCGAGCGCACAGGGGCGGGGTTGACGACGCTGAGCATCTCGTGGCGGGCGGTCGAGGCAGTGGACCACTACACGGTTACCGTCTTCGACGGCCAGAAGGACGTGTCGACGGTCGTGGGCGCACTTTCCACCAACCTGACGGTCGCGGCACCTGGGGCGTGCACGCGCTACCAGGTCCGGGTGGCCGCCGTCGATGCCGAGGGGAACACGGCAACAACCGGACCGTACCGGGTCGCGCCACTGGCCCCCGGCAGTGTCACGAATCTGGACGTCGACCGCAGCAAGGACGGAACCGACGGGGTCGCCTTCTGGTCCGCCCCCCGCAACCCGGGAGCTGCTGCCCCCTCCTACACGGTCCAGCTCAAGCAGTTGAACACCGGCAAGATCATCTCCGAGGACAAGACCGGGAACACGAAGGTGAGCTTCGGCGGCCTGGATCCCAAGCGCGCCTACGCCGTCAAGGTCACCGCCCGCAATGACTACGGGCAGTGCGTCACCAGCACCAGTCTGCTGCGCAACGAGAAGCCCGCAGAACCCACCGGACTGTTCGTGGTGCGCGAGTCGGCAGCCTCCGCGATCGTCATGCTGCGGTGGAAGGCTCCCCGATGGCGCGGCTACGGCAACGTCGACGCGTTCGAGGTCGCCTATCGGGCATCCGGGGAGAAGGCGCAGTTCGACAAGGTTCCCGCAGATCAGGACCACGCGAAATTGGAGTTGGACCCGAACCGGAACTGGACGTTCCAGGTCCGGGCGGTCGGGGATGAGCGCGGCGGATGGTCGAAGCCGGCGGTCCTCAATCGAGACCTGGCACCCGGCAAGCCGGAACTCGACCCCGCGGTGACGATCGCGGAGACCAACGGCACGGTCACGGTCGACTTCGCCGGGCCGGTCGGCTCGAGTTCGAAGTACCCGACCATGCTGCTGAGCATCAAGCCCACCGTTGCCAGCAAGGGCTTCCGCGACACGCACACCGTGTCGAACACCGCCGGCCGGGCCGAGTTCACACAGGTCCCCTGCGGCGTGTACACCGTCACCGTGACCGGCATGAGCCCGGATCGCGAGTCCAAGGAGTTCGGCCGGCAGGTCATCAACCGATGCGACACCGGGGCCATCCCGGCGAACATGTGGAAACTGGTGTTCGGCAGGGCCGATATCACCGGCAACTACGTCGACATGCGATACGGCAACGAATCCCGGGTCATGTCGACCACCAAGCGCTCCTCGAAGGACGCGGTGTTCACCACTGAAGCGACCCTGCGCTCAGGCTGGGGCTACGGCATCTGGACACAGGCATCACTGTCAGGGGGTAGCAGCGTCTCGGGCTACTCGTTCCAGTACGACCCCGGCTACGCCAACGTCAACCCCGGCTTCGGCAAGGCCCTGCTGCTGCGGGTCTGGGACTCCGGCCGCGAGTGCGGCAACCCGGTCGCCAAGGTCAAGTGGCCGGACGGACTGCAGGTCGGGGCCACGCATCGCGTCGTCGTGGTGAACGAGGCCGACACCCTGTACGCCTCGATCGACGGCATCAAGATGTTCGACGTCCCGAGCCTCAAGGCCGCGATGAAGTCGTCCGGTTGTGCGGCGAACTTCGCTGACCCAAGTGGCACTGAGGTCGGATTCCGGTCCTGGAACGCCTCGTCGTCTGTGTTCTTCGAGAACACCACGCTGAGCTGACGAGGCGCACTCTCATGCCTCTTTCCGGAAGGTGGTGAGCAGCCACAAGGGCACGGCGAGCACCCCGATCGCGAACCCGCCGGTGACGATCACATCGGCCACGGGTTTGTAGTTGAGCGCGGCCTCGACCGCCGCGACCAGCATCGCGACCACCGCGATGACCAACGGCACCCGCCAGAGCGCATCGACGCTACGCCGCATCGGACACCAATCGCAGCCCGGGCTTGAGCACCTTCGTGGCCTCGGTGAACACCTGGTCGGCCACGAAGTCCCACGAGTGCGCACCACCGTAGGCCAGCGGTTCCATCGGCTCCTGCTGCCACGTGCGCAGCATCGTCGGGATCCAGTCCCCCAGGGCCATCGGGGTCGCCGGGACCACCACCCCGTTGGCCGCCCGGGTCGAGTCCCGCAACCCCGGCACGTCGTAACTGATCGTCGGGGTCCCGACCGCCGCGGCCTCACTGACCACCAGACCCCACCCCTCGCGCACGCTGGTCGCCACATGCACATGAGCGGCGGCCATCCGCTCGACCTTCTCCTGCTCACTGACCCGGCCGAACACCGTCACCCCGTCGACGGCCGCAGCCTTGGTCTTCTCGAGGTCCGGACCACCGCCGAGCATCCACAACTGCAGATCCGGAACCTGCTCCCGGGCGATCGTGAACGCCTCGATCGCGTCGATCGGCCGCTTGTACGGCACATGCCGCGCACACCACACCAACGTCGGCCGATCCGCCTTCGGAACATCCGGAATCACCGCCGGCGGGTCGAACCCCTCCGGAACCACCGTCACGTCCGTGACCCCGAACCGGGCGATCGAATCCTTCGTCGACTGCGACACCGCCAGGACGGGCCGTCCCCGGTATGCCTTCAGCCATCTCGGCTCGAGGTAGTAGCGGCCCAGCAGGCTCGCCGGCCAGGGGGTGTTGTACGCCCAGATCTCCTCACACGTCTGGTGGATGAACCCCACCGTCGGCACACCCTCGATCCACTTGTGGGCCTGGAACGGCACGGTGTTGATCATGTCGATGACCAGATCGAAACCCTGATACCTGCCGACCCGCTTCCACCAGATCCTTGCCTTGCGGTAGACGGTGAAACGGTTTCCGCCGCGGACCACGGTGTACCCGTCGACCTTCTCGACGACAGGGCGGTCGGCGACAGCAGCGGCGAACAACGTGATCCGGTGGCCTTTGGCCGCCCACCGTTTCGCCACCTGCTCGGTGTAGACCTCCGCACCACCGGCCAACGGGTGGTGGAGGTCGCGCCAGGTGAGGATCAGGATTCGCATGTCAGGCCGCCTGCAGGATCGGGACACCGAAGGGCTCGCGGCGGGCCGGGAGGGCGACCCCTGCCCGCCGGTCGAGGTTGTTGACGGCGCTGGCGGGCGCCTGCGGCCTGCGGCGGCTCGTCACCATCGACATCCCGACGATCAGGAGTGCCGGAAGCAGCAGACGAAGGATGCGCGAACCGACGGTCCAGGAGTACTGCACAAGTAGCGGGAACTGCGGGGCGAGGTGGGCCATACCCCACGGTCCCGCAGCCGGATCAAGGATCGTTCAAGCCAGCCACAACCCGGGGTCAGCGAGGATTCCCGCTTCGCCATGCGGGCAGTTCGAAGACGACGAGCAGTACCAGAACGAGCGCCCCGGCGGCCGCAGAACCCGCGGCAACGGCAGTCCCCGTCGAGTGCCAGGTGGAGATCACGACGATCTCGAGGAGCGCACCGAACCACGGCAACCACATGGTCCATCGATTGCGGGCCATGCCGGCGTGGACCAACACGCTCACGAACGCGCTGAGACCCGCGACGATCGCCAGGACGCTCGTGACCGGCTCCGCCCCGGGGAAGGTCCCCGATCCGTACAGCACGGCGAGTACCAGTCCGGGCAGCACCGCCACCACGGCCGCCGCGAGCACTGCCGGCACACCGACCACCAGCAGCGACGACTTGATGGCAGGACGGGGCTTGCCGTCGGCCCAGCCCGCCACCAGCCTGGGGTAGGCGATGGAGATGGCCGCGGCCGGCAGCGCCAGGACCGTCTTCCCGATCGTGGCCGCCGCGACATAGGCGCCGGACGCCACGCCGGGCAGGAAGTGCCGGGCGAGGAACAGGTCGACGGTGGTGAACAGGAACAGTCCGGTGACGACGGCACCGGTACGCAGGTAGTCGCCGCCCGACAGGTGCGCGGCGTCCCCGGAAGGCGATCTCAGGGCAGCGACCGCTACGAGCACCAAGGCGCCGAGCTCGCCGAGCAGCGTTCCCAGCAGAGCTCCTGTGACACCTGCCACCGCGGCCAGCAGCAGGCCCGGCCCGATACGCAGAACGGTCGACAGGATGTAACTGCCCGCAACCACGCCCGTGCGTCCCACGCCGAGCAACAGCCCCCGCACGACCGCGATCAGCGCCGCCACCCACAGTGTGGGAGCAAGGATGGCGGCGTCCCAGGTGGAATCGAGATGGAGGAACGCTGCGATGGGGGCTGAGAGGGCAAGGACGAGCACCACGACCGGCGCACTGTAGATCGTGGTGCGTACAACGAGTCGGCGCGCTGTCGATGCGGTCAGTCCGGACGTCGCGGTCGCCCGCGCGCTGGCGGTCTGCAGCGCCGACAGTGGTACCGCCACCAGCGTCATGCCTGCCAGAACCGTCCCCAACGCCCCGTACTCCTCGGGCGTGAGAGCCCGGCCGACCACGGCATGGAACAGCAGGTTCGCGACGCTCTGGACGATGACCGCGACGAACAACGGGGCGGCGAGCCGCGAGAGGCGCGAGGAACGGATGGCGCTGCCGGACGACGCGCCGGCGGATTGCGCCGTCGGCGCGGAACTGCTCACGGGCCTACGCTGACCATCCATTCTCAAGCACTCCTCAAGGAGCCCTCCGGGTTCAGTCCACGTCACGTCCGGGCTCTGGCCAGGACCGCTCCTGCGAGCCCACAGTAGAACCATGAAACGCCTTGTTGCCGGTCTGGTGATCGCACTCACCCTTGGTGCGCCCGCGGTCGCGCATGCCGAACAGGGCCCGGGGTACGGCGGGGACGCGGACTCCCTCAACGTCTCCTGGAACGAACCGAAGAGCAAAGCGATGGCCGCGGGGCCGCCACCGGTCCCGTCCGGCGGAAGCGGTGAAGCCGAGTTGACCGACCCCGAGCGACTGGCGATGTCCGGGGACAGCGCCACCCTGCGCATCGACGGGATCGGGTTCCGCGGCCTGTCGGAGGTGGACATCCAGTTCGGCAGCGAGGACCCGGTAGCGGTCCGCGCGGATGGGACCGGCACGGTCGTCGCGGACTTCCCGGCCACCGACGCAGCCGCCCCCGGCACGACCGTCGTGGCGATCGGCCGTTCGCCCTCCGGCGCGACCCGCACCTTGGTGGGATCCGTACCGCCATTGGCACACGGCATCGACCTGATGGGACTCGTCCCCTGGTTGATCGCCGCCCCCGTGGCGTTGATCGCCATCGCCGCGCTGGCCCGGCGGCGCAGTCACGCGTCGGCGGCCTCACCTGCGCCGACCGGTCCGCGCGAACCGGGGGCCGACGCCGGCATGTCGATCATGAGCCAGCTTCCTGACCCGGGGTCCTTGCAGGACGCAACCGCGCGGTGAGCGCCTGCCGGTGTTCCACCAGACCACCCGCCACAAGCACCACCAGAACGCCCATCGACATCAGGGTCGCAGGCATCAGGTACCGCCACGGCGCGTAGTCGATGTCGAACGACTCCGCGCCCGCCTCGAGGGCGATGGTTCCGGCCAGGGTCGGCACGCCTGATCGGCCGCCCACCTGCCAACCGTCGCTGTACTCCTCGGGAAGCACGACCCACCCCGCCGGGCCCGCCTCGACCCGCCACCGGGTGGGGCTCAGGCGAGTGAGTCCGCCGCTGAGGTCGCTGACCGGTGGGGCGTCGCTGCCAGTGCCGTTCAGCACGGCCTCCGAGCCCACGCCACCTGCCGCCGCGGACGCCACCAACTGTTCGTAGGTGGTCGCCCATGCGTCGACGACCCGGCCGGTTCCGCGCGGCACGACCTGATAGACCGACATGGAACTGGTGTCGAGGACCTTCCGCAGGTCGGGCTGATCGTCGATCCACACGTAGTCGGCCAGCTCCGAGGTCTTGGCGAGCACGATGTATTCGACCCCGAGCGGGGCGACCAAACGACCGAAGGCACCGGCGCCGGCATCGGCCACGAGCCGGTCGACGTAGGCGGTGCGCAACGACGTGGAGTCGCTGCGCAAACCGGGCAGTTCAACTGCATCGGAGGTGATCACAGTGCGATGGAAGAACGCGTTGGCCGGCGTCGCGATGGTCCGGTCCCCGGAGAAACCGAACGGCTGGTAGGCGTGCCACGGCAGGAAGAGCGCCTGGCCTGTTCCCCGCCCCATGGCGAGGTTCGCCGCGTACCACCCGAGGGGGTACTGACTGGTCCTCACCGTGCCACCCAGCCCCCATACAAGCGTCGGCGCGATCAACAGCGGCACACACACGACCGGGACAGCGAACAACCAGGACCGCCTGCGAACACGCAATGCCACCCACTCCGCGGCAACAGCGAACGCCACCGCATAACCGAGCAGCGCCAGGCCGATCCACTTCTGCTGCTCTCTCATCGCCTCGAACAGCGGCAGTCGGTCGAACGCCGCCCGGTACACAACCCCCACAGGACCATCCACGCCGGCTGCGAATAACAGCCCGACCACCGTGACAGCCAGAAGCGGCGCGGCCCGGTCCACCTCCACCTGTAGCAGGCGGCCGAACCCCAGGATCACCGACGCCGCCAGCAGCAGCAGGACGACCACGCCCAGCACCGGCCCCAGCCACTCCCGCACAGTGTCCTCCGGCGCGGTTCTCCAGAAGCCGTGGAGCGTGGCGACCGTGGCGAGCGCACCTCCAGGACCGGATCTCGTGGCGTAGGCCTGCAGGTCCGCGTCGGTGACATTCAAGGCTGGGGTGTTCGTCAACCACAGGACGAGCGCATACCCGTAAACGAGCCCCGCCGCGAGAACGACCTGCGCCGAACGGACCAGATCGCGCACGGAGGTCCTCGGAAGCAGTGCGACCGCTGCGATCAGCACCACCCCCAACCATGCGGCATGCGGGCTCACCGAGATCGCCAACGCGTACCACAGCGCCGGACGCACGGCGAACCACTTGTTGCGCCGACGCGCCTCGAGCAGCGCCGAGAACAGCCACGGCAACATGGCGATCCCCAGCAGGAACGCCACGTGTCCCACGCGGATCCGGTCGACGACAACGGGATTGCAGACCATGAACAGCGCAGCTGCGAACCGCCGCCATGCAGAACCACCGGCCACCACCGCAGCACCGGCGGCCGCCAGCGGGAAGTACGCCAGGATGATCAGCCACGCCGTGGCGGCCGAACCGACGAGCGCGCGACTGACCTGGGTGACGATCCTGAACGGCATCGCGTCCAGCGCCGACCCGGACAGCCCGTACACACCCGGGGTAAGGGTCTGACTGGGGCCACTGACCCAGTCCAGGAGAAGAAGATACCCGTCGCGCACCCACGGCGCCACCACGGCCATCCCCACGACCAGGCCCAGCACTGCGGCAAGGAGCGTGTCCCGCCGCGAACCGGCGTTCATGGCGTGTGGTTCGGATCCAGATGAGCAGCGCTGATGATGGCTCGCACGAGCGGACCCACCGCATCGGCAGTGGCGCCGGAGGTGTCCACGATGAGGTTCGCCGAACGGCCCGGATGCTCGGCCAACAGCGCTCGGAACTTCTCCTGCTGGGCACGCTGCTCGGCGAACGGCCGCTCCGGCTTGCGGGCATGGATCATTTCAACGGGTGCGTCGGGGAGAACCATCACGTCCGGAGCAGGCACCAGCCACTCGGCGAAGACCGAGGCGCGCGATCCCGGCCACGGGGAGTCACGCAGGTCGTAGACGTACCGGTCGCAGATGACGACCTCTCCACGGCGTTTGGGACCGGCCACCGTGGACAGGTAACGCCAGCCGTATTCGACCGCATAGAACCAGGCTGCCAACCGCCGCAGGGAACGGTGGTCCAACGGCTTGTCGGCCGGATCCTCCTCGGCGGCATCGTCCGGGGCCACGTCACCGGAGTGGTCCTCACCTCCCGGCGCGGCGATCCCCAAGACCTTGCGCGCCAGCCCGACGCCCGGCAGATTCCCCCGTGCCATGCCGAAGTAGGCCGTGCGGGTGGGCATCCCCAGCGCCTCCAGGCGCGCACTGGCATCGTCGGCCACCGTCGACTTGCCCGAGCCGTCGGTGCCAACCGTGGCGACCACCACACCGGTGGTCCGGTGTCCGAGCGGCCCCTTGCGCCTGCCCACCGGCACGATGGACCGTCGCTGGCGCCACGTCGCGCCAAGATTGCGCGGCGCGAGGGTCTGGCGCAGCAGGATGGCGCGTGCGCGCCGGACGAGGTCCGCCGACGGGTCACCACCGTCGAGCACGGTACAGATCTCCTCGGAGATCGCGGCCAGGGACGAACTCCATGTGCGCGTGGCTGCCGCACGCTGTTCCACACCGGCCAGGCGCCAGGCCTCCCGGGCCTCCCCCAGACGGTTGTCGTCGACGATCCGGCCACGCAGCAACGGGCGGACGAACAGATCGGCTGCGGCGGCAGCACCCACGAACCGATGCGCCTCGACCTCGATGTCCTGCTGTCCCAGAAGCAGGACGGGGCCCACCCGGAGATCACCGAACGTGACATCCACGACCGCGAGTCCGCCGTCGGATTCGACCGCCCAACCGGTGTGCCGTAATCGACGTGGATCGTCGGCGTGCTCGATACATGCCGCAGGTAGGACCTGGGCGACGGCAAGGCGTACAGCCGCAGCATCCTCGTCCGCACACCAGATGTCGAGGTCCTTGGCATCGTTGGCCGCAGCCCACTGCTCGACTGCCTGCGAGGCACCCTGCCAGGCCCATCGGCGCTCGCCGAGCGCCTCGCCCAGCGCCACGATGATGGCAGCCCGCTGGAAACCGGCCCGCTCAGCGGTCATCATAATCAGCAGAGTAGAACAGGAGGCCGGTGCGCTGCGTGATCAGCGGATGAAACCTGATCCGCCATTGCGCTGTTCTTGAGGTGGACAGGTGAATCTGGATTCCGTGGCCACGACGACGGCGGTGCGTCCGGTGGCGGACACAGCACCGCAACCGCCGCGCGACCTGCTTTCCCGACTGTGGCCGACCGGCTACCACCCGGGCAGGGCGTACCTGATCGTGCTGGCCGTCTCCACCTTCATCGTCAGCAGATGGTTCCGGGCCGGGACCTTCATCGCCACCGGCGACATGGGACCCCTGATACGGCAAGGCTGGGAGCCCGGAGTCCTCTGGTCGTGGAACTACCAGGTGACCGGTGCCGGTTCGGCCGCGCACACGATCGGACGCGCCCCCGAGTTCTTGCTGATCTGGCTGAGCGGCGTCTTCGGCTTCGACGAGACGGTCGCGCAGTGGCTGTTCTACAGCATCATCTACGGACTGGTGGCGTTCGGTGTGGCCTATGCGGCAGGGGCCATCGTGCGCAGCGAGTGGGGCATCGTCGTGGCAGGGAGCTTCGCGGTGATGAACGGCTTCTTCCTCACCCGTATCCCCAACCCGCTCAACATCATCTCCGTGGGCACGCTCGCGCTGCTCACCGGCATGGCGCTGCGGGTGGCGCAGGGCCGGACGATGCCGGCGCCCCTGGCGGGCTTCGCGTTCATCCCGATCGCCTTCCTCGCCTTCAATCCCCCGATGTTCGTGGTGGCGGCCGCGTGGACGGTCCTCTTCGCCCCTGTCCTGGCCGGCATGCTGTACGGCTGGCGTGGCCTGGTGCGACTGCTCAAGTGGGACGTGCTGGCGGCGCCCTGGGTGGTGGTCCTGAACCTGTGGTGGATATTGCCCTTCCTACAGGCCTACACCGGCGGCGGTGGAGCCGAGTCGAACGCCACATTCACCGATCCCACCAACTGGACCTGGGCGCAGATCAACAACCAGATCCCCAACATCCTGACCCTGACCGCCAACTGGGCCTGGTACCTGCCGCAGTACCTGCCCTTCACCGATGCCCTGGACCGACCGACGTGGATCTGGATCCGCTATCTGATCCCGGCGCTGGTGTTCGCCGCCCCCCTGGCCGCACTGCCCATCCGCCGGCGCGCATCCATGGTGTTGCTCGGCTTGTCGGGCGTGTTCGTCTTCCTGGCCAAGGGACTCATGGAGCCGCTGTCCGACGTCAATCTGATGCTGTACCTGAAGATGCCGGGCTTCTGGTTGTTCCGGGAGCCCATGAGCAAACTCGGGCAGTTGCTCGTGACCTTCTTCGCCATCCAACTCGCCATCCTCGCCGAGGGGGTGTACCACCGCTGGCGACAGCGCGACCATACCCCCGCCCGCTGGCCGAAGTTCCTGCCGCATCCGTCGACCCTGGCATTCGTGGCTGCGACTGCGGGCACTCTACTGGCGATCGCCTACCCCTACCCGGTCGCGACCGGCGGCGTGATCCCCGACGCACGACCCATGCAGCCATCGGCACACGTCCGCGTCCCCGAGTACTGGCGCAGCATGGCCGCGACCATCAACGCCGACCCCAGCCCGGGCAAGGTCCTCGTGCTACCCCTCGACGACTACTACCAGATGCCGACGCAGTGGGGCTTCTTCGGCGTCGACAGCATCGCCAACCTGCTCATCAAACGCGGGGTGGTGCAGCCCAAGCCGGACGGCTACTTCGGCGACGTGCCCGGCTACAAGGCCGACATCACGGGCATCCAGACCGCCTTGCTGTCCGGTGATCTGACGGCAGTCCCCCGCCTGCTCGATGCCAGTGGCATCGACAAGATCATCGTCCGTCACGATCTCATCCGGGACATGCCCGGCCGCAGCATCGCCGACGACGACGTGCTCACGAAGGCACTGAAACGCACCGAGGGGATGACCCTGGCCGCCGAGGGTGAGCTCGACCTCTGGAAGGCGCCCCCCGAAAGCGGCGAACTCGCGCGCGCGTATTCCAACATCGTGACCGTCGGCGCGCGCCCCGACGCGGGGGCCGCCGTGATCGGCTCCATCGGCACGGACAGCGCCGCGATGGCGCTGAAGTCGAGCACCAAAGCGCCCTTGTACCCGGTGGTCGATGACACACCGCAGGTGACCGACGACACCGTGCAATGGCCGGTTCCCGCCGTGGATGAAGGGAACCCGGAGACCACCGTGGAGTTGCTTCCCGGCCGGTTCGTCGTTGCGCAGCGGGCCCGGGCCGCGGCCGTACTCACTCCGTCGCTGGACGAGCAGGCTGGGCGCCTGGTCTTCACAGACCCGACGAAGGTGCGTCTCGACGGCGAGGTGGTGTCCGAGCGACCGCCGTTGCGCGTGCCCGTCAAGCGCACTGACATCGTCGCCGTCAAGGTGGGCAGCAGGGCGGTGTCCCTGGATCAATGGGGCCGGGAGGCGTTGCCCAGGGCACCGGGGATGCCCGTCGCACGCTCTTCGGTGCCGGTCGGCTCAGCCGCACCTCTGACCGCGTTCGCGCCGAGCAAGCAACCGGCTGACCCCGCTCCGCCTTCGGAGGTCTACGACTGCAACAACTACGAACCGCGGCCCGCCGAGGAACTGAAACTACGCAAGGAGACCGTACAGACGGACGCCGGGCCCGCGATCCGCCTGAGCGCGGTGGATCACGCTGCGTGTACGCGCATCGAGATCCGGGACGCCGTTCCGGGGCGGACGTACCGGGTACGCCTGGAGTACCGGATGGTCGAGGGCAAGCGTCCACAGATCTGCCTGTGGCAGGTCGGAACGGACGGCTGCACGTTGGCGCCCCGACCCACGATCAACGCCGGCTGGCACCCGTACGAGCAGATCGTCACCGTGGAACCGGACGCCGACAAACTGATCCTGGTTCTGCATGCCGACGTCGGCGAGCGGCTCCTGGGGAAGACGGTCACGGACTACCGGAGCATCTCGATAGAGGCCCTGGATCCGGTGCTCGAGACCGAGATCTGGCCGCCCGAGATCCCGCAGCGGGAGATCGACGTCGAGGGCGGGAAGCACACCTTGTCCGTGACAGGTGGCCTCTCCGGTTCGTCGCTGTCGGAGTTCGAGCCCCTTCAGGACTGCTTCCGCTACGACGATCGCACACAGCAGGAGGCGGGCCTGATGGCCAGCTACTCAGGAGACCTGCGCGACCCCACGATCACTCTCGGCGCCCGTGACCACATGGCGTGTCTCGGTGCGACCGTTCCGGACATGGGCCAATCCTCCCTCTACCGGTTCTCGCTGGAGTCCCGCCCGATCAACGACCGGAATCCGAAGTTCTGCCTCTACCTGCGCGGACCCGACCGGTGCCAGCGACTGCCGGTGATCGCCGAGTGGGACGACTGGACCCCCTTCGCCACCCTGGTCGGACCGGATGCCAAAGCGGTCGAGACGCGCGTGTACCTCTATGGTCTGCGCACACTCGAGGGCACCGAACAATCGCGGGTCGAGTACCGCTCCGTGCGACTCAACCCGGTGGCCTCCCCGAGTTCGGTGGTGCTCGTGCGCCAGCCCTACGGTGGCACCCCCGACGTCATGGACGAACGGTTCATCCCGGTGGAGTCGAAGCGGATCAACCCCACCCGCACCGACATCACCGCCGGTCCGGGTGCGGCGCTGGTCGCGCTGACCGAGACCAACGCCCCGGGATGGAGCCTGAGCGGCTTCGGCAAGTCGTCTGCGGCTCAAGGCTGGATGGCCTCCTGGCGAGTGGAAGGTCAACCCGTGGATGCCGCCGCGCGCTACCTGCCCGCAAGCACGTCACGCCTTGGCCTGTACCTGCTGCCCGTGGCGCTCGGGGCAGCGTTCCTCGCCATGCTGACCGGGGCGTGGTGGCGCCGCCGAAGACTGCGCCGGAGCAACCCATGAGCGCCCCCTACGCGGGACCCCCACAGGGCCCACCCATCAGCCATCTGCCACCCCCCGGGTCATCCAAGCGTCGGCGGATCCTTGCCACGGTGATCACGATGGTGCTCATCGCCATCGCGATCCTGTTGTTGTTGCGCGCCTGCGCGGACGATCAGCCGCAGAGCGTGAGCATCGTGGCCGCCGGCGACATGGGCTGCGACCCCAAGGACCCGGGAACCGGCACGGCCCTGGAGTGCCAGGCGAAGGCGGTCTCGGACATCGCCGTGGGTCTCAAACCCTATGCTTTCATCGGCCTGGGCGACTACCAGTACGAGATCCCGACCACCGAGGGGTACGAGACCGTCTACGACCCCTCCTGGGGCCGCTTGCGCGACATCACTTTCCCCGCGATCGGCAACCAGGAGTACAAGGTCCACGAGGCGAACACCTTCCACACCTACTTCGGCGAGCGCTCGGGGCCGGACCAGGGCTATTGGTCGGTGGAGTTGGGCCAGTGGCACGTGGTCTTCCTGAACTCGAACTGCACCGTGGTCACGGGTGGTTGTGGGGCGGGATCCCCGCAGCACAAGTGGCTGCAGGAGAACCTCGCCGCCAACGACAGCAAGTGCACGATGGCGGTCTGGCACCATCCGCGCTGGTCGAACGGAATCGCCGGATCGGATGCCCGGATGGGGGCGTTCTACGAGACGCTCCTGGTCAACGACGTGGACATCCTGCTGTCCGCCCACGAGGCCGACTACGAACGGTTCGGTCCGCTTGACGGCAGCGGCAAGCAACTGCCGGTCGGGGTCAGCCAGTTCGTGGTGGGAACGGGCGGGCAGGTCACCTACGACCCCGAGGTGGGAGACGCGGCCTGGCGCGCCAAGGCCAAACCCGTGCCCAGTGAGTTCTTCGATGCCGACCACCACGGCGTGCTGCAACTCACGCTGGATCCGACGTCCTACTCCTGGCAGTTCTTCGCGGTGGGTGCCGGAGTGGTCGACTCGGGTTCAGCCGACTGTCATTGAGCCCGCGCGACCCGCTGTCCGCCGGCCCCCCCACGCAGCGGGCCCCAACCCCCGACACGGCAAGCCCCGACCCCCCGACACTGCAAATTGCAGATCCGACCAGTAGGCGGCCGGGAACGCAATCTGCCCGCCGGCACCAACCCCAACCCACAACCCCCCGACGCGGCAAATTGCAGATCCGACCAGTAGGCGGCCGGGAACGCAATCTGCCCTGCGGCGCCTGCCCTGCGGCACCTGCCCGCCGGCCCCAACCCATCCCCGTCCCGGAATCCTGCCTCTACCCCGAACCGATCTTGAGGGTCCCTTGAACAGCGGCGGGCACTCTGGGTCGCGTGAAGAACAACACCATGCGTCGCACCGCGATCGCCTCCGCGCTGGCAGTCTCCACCGCGTCCCTGTCCCTGCTGCCCGCACTGTCCGCTTCGGCAGTCGGGCCCAAGGCTCCCGGCATGCTCAAGGTTGAGCGCACCGGCGCCTCGCTGACCGAACTGGCCATCGGATGGAAGGGCGTGCCCAACATCGACCACTACACGGTGACGGTGTTCAACGGCTCGAAGGACCTCTCCCAGGTCGTGGACGCCAACACCACCAAGCTTGTGGTCGCCGCCCCAGGGGAGTGCACCCGCTGGCAGGTGCGCGTGGCCGCTGTGGATGCCGATGGCAACACCGCCTCGACGAACGCCTACCGCGTGGCACCCCTGGCACCTGGCGGCGTCAGTGGGATGGACGTGGACCGGACGACCGACGGCACCAGCGGAGTGGTCTTCTGGAACGCTCCCCGCTTCCCGGGCGCCGGATCCCCGACCTACCAGGTGAAGCTGAAGGAACTGGCCAGCGGCAAGGTCGTCGACGAGCAGACGACCGACGGCACGAAGGTCAGCTTCAACGACTTGAATCCCAAGCGTGCGTACGCCGCCAAGGTGACCGCGAGCAACGACTTCGGCTCCTGCGTCACCAGCACGAGCCTGCTGCGCAACGAGAAGCCGGCGGAGCCGACGGCGTTCACCGTGACCCGGGAGTCCGCTGCTTCGGCGATCGCGCTGCTGAAGTGGTCCGCACCGAAGTGGCGCGGCTACGGCAACGTCAGCGACTACGAAATCGTCTACCGCGCCATCGGTGTCAAGGACTCCAACTGGCAGAAGGTTCCGGCCGACCAGACTTCCGCCCGACTCGAACTCGACCCCAAGCGCAGCTGGACCTTCCAGGTCCGCGCCATCGGCAACGAGCGCGGCAACTGGTCCAAGGTGGCCACCTTGATGAAGGACATCCCCGCTGGCGTCGCGGAACTCGACCCGGCGGTCAAGATCGCGGAGAACAACGGCACGGTGACCGTCGACTTCACCGGCCCGGTGGGTTCCAGCAGCAAGTACCCGAACATGGTCCTGTCCATCAAGCCCACGGTTGCCACCAAGGGTTTCAGCGACACCCACACGGTCTCGAACCGAGCGGGTCAGGCCGAGTTCACGCAGGTCCCGTGCGGCGTGTACACCGTGACGGTCACCGGCACCAACGCGGACAAGGAGTCCAAGGAGTTCGGCCGGCAGGTGATCAACCGCTGCGACACCGGCATCATCCCCGCCGCCAA
The DNA here is from genome assembly GCA_020636995.1 of Actinomycetota bacterium. Classification (GTDB taxonomy): domain Bacteria; phylum Actinomycetota; class Actinomycetes; order S36-B12; family UBA10799; genus JADKAV01. Next base: position 355,843 of record JACJWU010000004.1, read on the forward strand.
CTGGAAGCTCGTCTACGGTAGGGCCGACATCCAGGGCAACTTCGTGGACATGAAGTACGGCAACGAGTCCCGGGTGATGTCCACGACCAAGCGCGACTCCCAGGATGCGGTGTTCACCACCGAAGCCACCCTTCGCTCCGGCTGGGGATACGGCATCTGGACCCGCGCATCCCTTGAGAAGGGCGCCTCGGTGTCCGGTTACTCCTTCCAGTACGACCCCGGCTACGCCAACGTCAACCCCGGCTTCGGCAAGGCCCTGCTGCTGCGGGTCTGGGACTCGGGCCGCGAGTGCGGCAACCCGGTCGCCAAGGTCAAGTGGCCGGAGGGACTCAAGGTCGAGGACAAGCACAAGGTCGTGGTGGTCAACAAGGGTGACACCCTGTACGCCTCGATCGACGGCATCAAGATGTTCGACGTGCCGAGCCTCAAGGACGCGATGAAGAGCTCCGGCTGCTCGGCGAACTTCGCGGAGCCGAACGGCACCGAGGTCGGGTTCCGCTCCTGGAACGCCTCCTCCTCGGTCTTCTTCGAGAACACCACTCTGAGCTGATCACCCCCCGAACCACCTCAAGCCCTGCTCATCCCCTGAGCAGGGCTTGAGGTGTTCCTGAGGTTCTCCGACCAGGATCGTGACATGCAGAACGGCCAGCTCCTCGACACCCCGTTGCGCGAGCGTCCCCAGGTGTTGCCCACGCAGTCCCGGCGACTCAACCCGTGGGCCTGGCGGATCGCCCTGATGTTCTCGTTGCTCGCTGTTGGTTCCGCGGCGCTGCTGACCGTCAGCGGTGAGCGTGCCGTGTCCGACGTCTTCGTCACGTTCGCTTTCACACTCGGGCTACTCGCGGCACCTCTGTGGCTGTTCGCGCAGCGCGGCCCGACCGACTGACCACACTTCCTCCTCCCACGATGGGGCCGTCCTACGACGCCGGACGGCCCCATCAGCATGTCCGGGGTCGTCAGCCTCATGGCAGTAGGTCGAAGGCCCTGCGCAGCGCCACCAACTCGTCGCGCAGCCGTTCCTGGCGGCCCTCAGGAACCTCGAGACCGACGACGTAGAGCTGATCGCCCCACGCCTGCGGGGCGATCTCCGGCACCGGCCGGCCAGCCATGTCGTGCAGCACCCGGCGATAGTTCTGCTCCTCGGCTCGCAAACGCGCCGGGGGCAACTGCCGCAACCGATCGCAGGTCCTCTCCAACTCGCGCTCGTAGGTCACGCCCCCACCTGCTCCTCGTCCACCTCCGGCACCGGCTGCCGCCGCACCCTGCGCATGAGCGCCCAGGGCCCCCGCGGCCCACGGCCACCAGCCGTGAGGTGGGTCCCCGCCTCCTGGGCGGCATCCGCCGCAGCTTCAGCCAGTTCCACGACGGCCGCTGAGGTCTCATCGCCAGGACGAGTGGAGTCCAACGCGGCCAGGACCGCCGGGAACAGGACCTGGGTGACCCGCTCGTACCCTTCCGGGCCCGGATGGAATCGGTCCTCCGCGAACAGATCCGGATCTGCGGAGAACTCCTCCCCGAGTTCGTCGGCGAAGGAGACGACATGCGCCCCTTCGCGAACGCAGGCGATCATCTGCGCCGCGGCGAGCTGCCGGCTCAGCCGGCGTGCCACCCACCGCAACGGCTGCGGGATCGGGCGCACGGAACCCACGTCCGGACAGGTACCGACCACGACCTCACAACCCACTGACCGCAGACGGCGGACCGCCTGCTCGAGGTGGCCGACCGCCTGCTGCGGACGGCCGACATGGGTGATGTCGTTGGCGCCGATGATGATGACGGCGAGGTGGGGGCGCATGTGCAGGGCCCGGTCCACCTGGCCGAGCAGATCAGCGCTGCGGGCGCCCACGGTGGCCGCGTTCATCAGGCGCACTGGACGGTCGAGCACGTTGCTCACGCCCTGTGCGATCATCGCCGCCGGCGTGTTCCGGGCCTCCCCCGCCCCGAGCCCCGCCGCCAGCGAGTCCCCGAGCATCGCGAGACGTTGCGATGTGCCCTGCTTGCGCGCACCGTACAGACCATCCGCGTAGGGCGCGGCCTGTCGGCGGACCCCGATCTCGCGGCGTGCGTGCCGGCCCTGGGCGAACGCCACCCCGAAGGCCGCCGCACCCAGACCGAGCGCGCCACCGCCACCGTACGCAGCGGTCATCGCGAGGCGTTTGGCGTGCTCCGCACGGCTCACCGCACCACGCCCTCCCGGCGCAGGAACCCGCGCACGGCCTCGCGCGCCCCGGTGTCGATGTGCGGACCGTGGGTGAACGCGGCCACCCGGTAATCCTCGTCCGCCAACACCGCCGCGGTCTGCTGGGTCAACGGGAAATCGGTGCAGGCGGACGCGAACGGCCACGTCATGCGTCCGGCCATGTTGAAGATGGAGTCGCCGGTGATGAGCACCCCGGTCACCTGGTGCAGCAGACTCACGTGCCCGGGGGTATGACCCGGGGTGTGCCTCACCAGCATGCCGCCAGCAACGTCGAGGACCTCCCCGTCGTGGATCGTGCGCACCACCGGGCAGGCGGTGAACCCCATTCCAGGCAGGCGATCCATCATCTGCAGCAGGCCGGAGGAATACGGCGCGGGCGTACCGGCCCGGATGTACTCCGCATCGTCGACGTGCACGTCGGCACCCTCAGCGCGGGTGTGTGGCAGCAGGCGGGCGGCAGAGCCGGCATGGTCGGCGTGCGCATGCGTGAGGATGATCCGCTGCACGTCGCGCGGGTGCTTGCCGAACGTCGCAAGCCCTTTGACGATGCGTTTGGTGGCGAAGCGGGTCCCGGTGTCCACCAGCGTGACCGAGCTGTCATCCTCGACGAACGCGAAGGAGTTGATGTAGTCGCCCGCGGTCGGGATCCGGTAGACCCCTGGACCGAGAGCGACGACACCCATGGACTAATTATTGCTGTTGAGGATGGCCAGGAAGCGCAGGATCTCCAGGTACAGCCAGACCAGTGTGACAACCAGGCCGAACACCATACGCCACGAATAAGCCTCCGGCAGACCCTCGTTGATGCCTTGCTCGATGGCCGCGAAGTCCAGGTTGAGCGAGAAGGCCGCCAGCGCGACACCCGCCACACACAGCAGCAGGCCCAGTCCACCGACCCCGTAGAAGCCCCAGCCGCCGCCGACGCCGAACAGGGCGGCGATGAAACTGATGAAGGCGATCACCAGATAGGACACCAGTGCCACCATCATGATCTTCATGAACGTGCCATTGACCTTGATGATCCGGGTCCGGTAGAGCAGCAGCATCACCCCGAAGGCCACGAAGGTGCCGATGACCGCCTGCGTGATGATGTTCGCATCGCTGCCGGAGGCGGCCACGAAGTCCTGGTAGAACATGCTGATGCCGCCGAGGAACACACCTTCGACCAGCGAATAGGACAGGACCGTGCCCGCCTTCGGGAGTTTGCGGAACGCCCCCACGAAGAAGATCACGAGCCCCACGATCATCGCCACGAAAGGCAGCCACGGCATCGAGGGTGTCAGCACCCACCCGATGCCGGCTCCGACGAGCAGCGCCACGAAGGCCAGACCGGTCTTCATGATCACGTCGTCGATCGTCATGGGCCGTCCGGCGGTGGGGGCACCCACGGTCGGCTGCGTCTGCTGGTCGAGTGTGGCAGTGCCTGCAGCCGCCTGCTGATAGGCGTTGACGCCCTCGTTGTAGGCGAAGCCGGGCTGCTTCTCGATGTCCCGGAAAATCGGGTTCTTGGATTGCATCATTCCTCCTTGGCACAAGGGTACGGGCAACCGGCGACACCCGCCATCACCGCCACGGGCACATAAATCATCATTTGCGTTTCACGATAGATCTAACAGGTCCCAGGCCTGCCTCATTCCTGGTTCGCACGAAGAACCGTGCAGGCCCCGCAGGCACCCGGCGCAGGACCGCGGAGGGTTCCCGTGTCGTACGCCACGTGCCCGCGCCGACGCGCACGCGGTACCGCAGGGCCATACCCGTGCGGGTGGGGGCCCGCCAGGAGAGTTTGACCTTCGACGCCGAGCGCCTCACACGCAGGGACTTCACGGGGCCGGGCTTCACCGGCGTGGCCACCTGTCGGGTCGCAGCCGACCCAGCGCCACGATCGTTGAGCACTCGCACCTCGACGGTGTGCCGGACACCACGCGCCAATCGCTTCACGCGCAACCGGGTGGTGACAGCCGAGTCCTGCCATTTCGCGGGCTGCCTCCCGGCGCGCGTCACGCGGTACTGCAGACCCCCGAGGTTCTCGGCCGGCAGCTGCAGATCAAGCCGGACCGAGGTCTTGGAGGGGTAGGACACCGACCGGATCCGGGTGGCGCCCGGCAATCCCAGCGGGGTGACCGGCGGTGATGTGACCCAGGGCCCCTGCCCGAAGACGGTCCTCGCGGCCACACGGGCCTCGTAGGTCACTCCGTTGGCCAACCCGGACAGGACCTTCTGGCGCAACGTGCTGCCCCACAGATCCGGCGTGGTGATCCAGTCACCCCCGACCTGACGGTACTCCACCGCGTAGCTGCTGACCGGCCCCGAGCCGGGGTCGGCGGCCGGTTCCCATGCCACCACCGCGGCGGCATCGGCCGATGTCGCTGTGACCGCGCTGACCGGACCGGGGGTGCGTGGCGCGGTGGCCACAGCCCGCTCGACATCCAGGATCCCCGCTCCACAACTGCCGGTGCAGTTGCTGCCGGCCGGGAAGGGGTCCGCGGTGTCGCGCAGATGTTCAGCGACAGCCGCCGGGGACATGGGGCGGGCTTGCCGCAGCATCGCCACCGCCCCGGAGACCAGCGGTGCGGCCATGCTGGTGCCGTAGTAGGGGGCGTAGGTGTCACCCGCGGGAACCGTGTCGCCGGTGTCGACGGTCGACACCAGACCGTCGGCGAGTGTCTCGGCGGTTCCGCCCGGCGCGAAGATCGGCAGGTCCCGGCCCGCCACCCCGTAGTTCGAATAGCCCGCCCGACTGCCCGAGCGCGAGACCGCCCCGACCGCGATCAGGTCGTAGCAGCCGGCCGGAGTGGCGTTGGCGATGCTCGTGGACCTGTTGCCGGCGGCCGCCACCACAGTCGTGCCGCGGCCGATCGCATCGTCGATGGCCGATTGGACGAACGGCTGGCAGGTCACTGAGGACGACAACGAGAGGTTGATGACATCGGCCGGGTTGGGGTTGGCCGGCATACCGGGCACCTCACCACCGGAGGCCCAGGTGATGGCTGCCGCGACATCCGACATCGTGCCCCCGCACTTGCCCAGCGCCCGCACCGGCAGGATCCGCGCGTCAGGGGCGATGCCGGCGATCCCTTTGGCGTTGTTCGGCACGGCTGCTGCAAGTCCCGCGACGTGTGTGCCGTGCCAGGACGACGCGGTCACACCGCACCCCTCGAACTCCGCCGGGTGGTTCACGAGGTCGGCGGCATCCACCCAATCCCCCTCGTCGAGGGGGTCGGAGTCGCGGCCGTCGCCGTCATTGGCCACCACGGCGTTGTCGATCAGGTCCGCACCGGGCAAGACCCGGCCCACCAGATCCTCGTGGGCGGTGATCCCGGTGTCGATCACGGCGATGACCTCGCCGGCGCCCGTGGCCAGGTTCCACGCCGGAACGGCCATCACGTCGCCGAGCGACCACTGGTCGTCGAAGTAGGTGTCGTCGGTCGCAACGGACACCCGGGTGTCGAGGTCGACCTGTGCGATCCCGTCAAGATCCTCAAGAACGTCCGCAGCACGGCTGGCCCGGGTCCGGCTCAGGTCGGGCACGCTCACCGCCGTCACCCCCGGCGCGACAGCGGCACGCCCCGTGACGTCCCCCACGACATCGGCGACCAGGGATTCGGCCTCCCGGGCGCTGGTTCCGTCCTCCCGCGTGATGACGAACCCGACCACGGTGGGGTCGGCCGCCTGGACGGGCAGCGCCGACAGTCCTGCCCCGGCGGTCCCGATGACCACCGCGGCCGCGAGCAGACGTGCACCACGCATCACCTCAGCGTACGTGTTCACGCGGATTGGACTGCGCAACGGCCATTGCGGATCCGCGTGCCCGGGGCGGGATTTGAACCCGCACGTCTTTCGACCCTCGGGTTTAAGCCGAGTGCGTCTGCCAGTTCCGCCACCCGGGCAGCGAAGATCAGCCTAGTCCAGGTAGACCTTGCGCTTGTGGATCGCGGCGGCGGAGACCACCCGGTCGATGAACAGCAGTCCGTCGAGGTGATCGACCTCGTGCTGCACCGCCCGGGCCTCGAACGCGTCAGTGGTCAGTGTCACGTGCTCCCCGGTGCCGGGTAGTTGTCCGGTCACCACCAGCCTGCTCGCGCGCTTGACGTCACCAGTGAAATCGGGCACCGACATGCACCCTTCCCGAGCCTTCTCGTTGCGGCTGGCCTGCAGGATCTGCGGATTCACCATCACGAACCGCCCGTGGCAGGTGCGGGTCTTGGGATGTGCGCTGACATCGAGGCAGAACACCCGCCACGGGACGCCCACCTGGTTGGCCGCCAGACCCACGCAGCCGGGCGAGACGTCCATCGTGGCCAGTAGGTCCGCGGCGAGTCGCACGACGTCAGGATCTGCGGGGTCGACCGGCAGGCAGGGCTCGGACAGCACCGCAGCCGGCGCGGTGACGACCTCTCGCACCACCCCGTCGGGCAATTCGACCTGCAGTGGGGTCACAACACATCCTGGTCGGCGGGCTGGACGGCGACATCCACGCCCACCGTCTGCCCGACCGCGCGAAGCCTCGTGGTGAGGACCTCGGCGTCCATGGGTTCTGCGAAGTCCACCTCGGCGACAACGACGTACAGTCCACCGCCCAGACGCGTCTGCAGGTCCGTGACGTTGCCACCGTAGGACGCGATCGCCCCGGTGATCGCCGCCACGATCCCGACCCGGTCGGCGCCATGCACGCTGATGACGAACGACGAGCCGGGGCCGTCCGGCTCCTGCTGCTCATCGGTCACGGGCAGGACGCTGACAACCAGATCATCGGACGCGAGGAAGGCCAGGTCGGCTGCGACCTGATCGACCGACGCGTCCGTGCCCACGATCAACGTCCACGCGAAGTGACCGCGCAGAAGAGTCATCGAGGAGTCCTCCACGTTGGCGTCACGCTGCGCCAACGTCGCCGTCACATCAGCGATGATCCCTGGACGGTCGTGACCGAGGACGGTGATTGCCATGAGCGCCATGGCTCAGAACCCTACTGTGCCCGCCGCGCGAGACCCAGCGCGATCCCGTCGAGGATGTCGTGCTCACTGACGATCACTTCGTCGAACCCGCCGAGAGTGAGGATCCGGTCCAGCACCAGGGCTCCCCCGCCGATCACATCCACCCGCCCGGGATGCATGACGGGCTCCGCGGCTCGCTGCGCGCGGGTGGCCGACAGCATGGCCGCAGTCACCGCATGCACCTGGTCGGCGGAGATCCGCGAGCCGTGGATGACCGCGGAGTCGTACTCGGGCAGACCCATCGCCAACGCCGCCACGGTCGTGACCGAACCCGCGAGACCCACGATGCGGTCGGCGGTGTCGAACGCGGTCGCGGCCTTCGCATGCAGGACCGCCGCGTCGATGTCGGCGGTGGCTGCGGCGATCTCCTCGGGCGTGGGAGGGTCGGAACGCAGGTGCCGCTCGGTCATCCGCACGCAGCCCACGTTCTCACTGATGCTGGCACCCACTGCGACCTCCCCCACCACGAACTCCGTGGATCCGCCGCCGATGTCCACGACTGCCACCGTGCCCTCGGTGTCCAGCACGGAGGCCGCGCCCGCGAAGCTCAGTGCCGCCTCCTCGTGCCCGGAGATGACCTCGGGCACCACCCCGAGGCGTGCCACCACGCCGTCGATGAACGTGTCTGCGTTGTCGGCATCCCGTGACGCCGACGTCGCCACCATTCGCACCGCAACCGCGCCCGTGTCGCGGATGTGCTCGGCATAGTCCTCGACGGCCTGCCAGGTCCGCTCGATGGCAGCTGGGGACAGCGAACCGGCGACGTCCACACCCTCCCCGAGGCGGACCACCTTCATGACCCGCACGATGTCTGTCAGGTGCGAGCCCTCGACGTCGGCGATGAGCAGTCGGATCGAGTTGGTCCCGCAATCGATGGCCGCAACCCTCATGACACCTCCACACACCTGTGGCGCCGATCGAGCACACCGCGCCGACGCAGTTCGGCCAACGCCTCGTCGCCGAAGGGGTTCACGCCCGGCCCCATGGCCAGCGACTGCCCGACCAGCACATGCAGGCACTTGACACGGTCGGGCATCCCCCCTGCCGAGATACCGTCGATCTCCGGGACGGTGCCATACCCCGCGCGGGCCTGCAGATATGCCTCATGGGCCGCGCGGTAGGCGGTGGCGGTATCCGGCTCGTGGGCCAGGCGTTGCTGCATCAGCGCCATCAACCCTTCGGACTCCAGCGTCGAGATCGCCGAGTTCAGCCGCGGGCATGTGACGTAGTAGAACGTGGGGAAAGGCGTTCCATCCGCGAGCCGGGGCGCGGTGCAGACCACGTCCGGCAGACCGCATGGGCAGCGCGAGGCGACCGCGATAAGGTCCCGGGCGGGTCGGCCCAACTGCGCACTGACAGCCCTGGCGTCGGCAGTCAGCACCTCGTCAGCGGGGGGCATCCGGGCGAACGACCACGACGGATTCGTCGGGCTGCTGCTGTGAGCGCTGAACGGTGCGCAGAGCCCGTTCGTACCACGCCGAGTCATCCTCGATGTCCGTGGCCAACGGCTGGGCCTGCGGATCGGTCTGCGGTGGGTCGGTGACGACGTAGCCGGTCTCCCCGGGGTACTGCAGGTGGAACCGCTCGCGGGCCTGCCCCACAACGTAGGCGTCATCGGCCCACTTGTCGGCTTCGGCCTGCAGCGCCTCCACCCGTTCGCGCTGGGCGGCGGTGGTGGTCTCGAGCTCGGCGATCATGGAACGCTGGTTGAGGAACTCGCGCAGGGGCAGCGCCAGCGTCAGCAACAGCGCCGCGGCGATGATCACGACCACCGTCAGCCGTCCGGTCGTCAGCCCCGGGCGCTGGGCAGCACGGATCGTGCTTGTCCGTTCCACGGTTCTAGACTCACCCACTCCGATCCGACCTGCGTGCATTGCCAGCGTATCCGGCGTGTCCGCGCCTCACATCGAACGGGCGAACAGCACCAGGGCGTCGCGCACGTACTGCGCACCTTCGGTCCCCCCGTAGTTGGCGGCGAAGCGCTGGTCGGTCACATACATCTGCGCGATGCCGCTGATGGCCTCGGCGCTCGGCTGCCGGCCCGCCCATCCCTGCTGGATCCACCGGACGTGACGTGCCGCAACCTCCTGGGCGCGCGGGTCGTCGGCGACCACACCGGCGTCCCGCAGATGCTGCCATGCAGCGGCGATGGCTCGGGATTCGACCAGGAAACCCTGCTTGTCCGAGTCGCTGAGCCCACGCCACCAGCGATCCGAGTCGGCGTACGCCGCAGTCCCCCACCGCTGCTCAACCTCCTGCTTGTACTGCGTGTGGTCGAATCCATCGAACATGTCGTCGGTGCTCATCACTTCCTCCTTCTGAATGGCCTCGAGGGTGCGCTCAACGCTGCGCATCTGCTGGCTGATCCGCTCCTGCTGGGACTGCAGGGAACGCAGGTGGTCACGCAGGGCCGTCGCATCGTCGGTCTGCCCCGCGAGCACCCGGGCGATCTCGGGCAGACCGAACCCGAGGTCACGCAGCAGCAGGATCCGTTGCAGCCGCACGAGGTCCGCCTGCCCATAGGTCCGATAGCCGTTGGCACCCCGGCGGGCGGGCAGCAGACCGATGGTGTCGTAATGGCGCAGCGTCCGGCTGGTGACGCCGGTGACCGACACGACCTCCTGGATGCTGTACACACGTCGACCGTAAGGGTTGACGTTACGTCAAGGTCAAGTGTGTTAGAGGGACCCTTCTCGCCCTTTGTGACGTTGTTGCAGCTCTCCCGACGCCACTGTGACGTTGTTGGCCTTTCCACAGCCCGGAAACCCGACAACAACGTCGCAATCAGCGAGAAGGGCCCACAACAACGTCGCAAACGGGGCGCCGGCCGCTCAGGCACGTCCCCGACGGTGGGGTCCAAGCGGTCGGATGGGGCTCAGCCTGCCAAGGACCCCATCCGACAACGTCGGCGCCTATTCCACGGTGACCGACTTGGCCAGGTTGCGGGGCTGATCGACGTCGTGCCCCTTGGCCGTGGCCAGTTCGCAGGCGAACACCTGCAACGGCACAGTGGTGACCATCGGCTGCATCAAGGTGGGCACGGCCGGGACGTAGATGATCTCGTCCGCGTACGGTTCCACGCCCTCATCGCCCTCTTCGGCGATGACGATGGTGTACGCGCCGCGCGCCCGGATCTCCTGCAGGTTGGAGATCATCTTCTCGTACAGCACCGAACGACCCCCGGCAGAGGGCATGACCGAGATGACCGGCAGGCCGTCCTCGATCAAGGCGATGGGTCCGTGCTTCAACTCGCCGGCCGGGAATCCCTCGGCGTGCATGTAGGCGAGCTCCTTGAGTTTCAGCGCGCCCTCGAGTGCGACCGGGTACCCGACGTGTCGCCCCAGGAACAGCACCGAATTCGCATCCTTGAGCCCGCGCGCGAGTTCGCGGACCGGGTCCATCGTGTCCAGCACGAGGTCGATCTTGTTGGGCATGCTCGCCAGGTCCGAGACCAGCGACCGGATCTCGTCCCCGAACAGGTTCCCGCGGACCTGCCCGAGATACATGCCCAGCAACTGGGTCGCGACCAGTTGGGTGAGGAACGCCTTGGTGGACGCGACCGCGATCTCCGGTCCGGCGTAGGTGTAGAGCGCGGCGTCGGACTCCCGCGGGATCGTGGAGCCCTGTGTGTTGCAGATGCTCAGCACCCGCGATCCCTGCTCGCGCGCATGCCGCACGGCCATCAGAGTGTCCATCGTCTCACCGGACTGCGAGATGGCCACAACGAGCGTCTGCCGGTCCAGAATCGGATCCCGGTAACGGAACTCGCTGGCCAGTTCGACCTCGACGGGGATGCGGGTCCAGTGCTCGATGGCGTACTTGGCCACCAGTCCGGCGTGATACGCCGTTCCGCACGCGGCCACCACGATCTTGTCGATCTCGCGCAGCTCGGTGTCGGAGATCGTCAAGCCGTCCAGGACGAGTTGGTTGTCCTCGGTGATACGGCCCAGCAGGGTGTCGGCCACGGCCTTCGGCTGCTCGGCGATCTCCTTGAGCATGAACAGGTCGTATCCCCCCTTCTCCGCGGCACTGGCATCCCAGGTGACCTCGTACTCGACTCCCTCCGCAGGGGCCCCGTCGAAGTCGGTGACGGACACACCCTCACGGGTGATCGTGATGACCTGGTCCTGCCCCAACTCCATGGCCAGGCGGGTGTGCGCGATGAATGCCGAGACGTCGGAGGCAAGGAACGTCTCACCCTCGCCGATGCCGACCACGAGCGGAGAGTTCCGCCGGGCCCCGACCAGGGTGTCCGGATCGTCCGCGGATGCGGCCACCAGGGTGAAGGCGCCGCGCAGCTGCTGGCATGTCCGCTGCATCGCCTCAGTGAGCGAGGCGGACTGCGCGACCATCTTGGCCAGCAGGTGGGCCGCGACCTCGGTGTCGGTCTCGCTGAGGAACTGCACCCCGTCGGCCTGCAGCACAGACCGCAGTTCGGCGAAGTTCTCGATGATCCCGTTGTGGATCACCGCCAGGGAGCCGTCCTCACTGAGGTGCGGATGCGCGTTGATGTCGTTGGGGGCGCCGTGGGTCGCCCAGCGGGTGTGGCCGATCCCTACCGTGGTGTCCGGCAAGGGGGACTCTGCCAGCGCCTTCTCCAGGTTGGCGAGTTTGCCGGCCCGCTTGCGGGACCGCACCCCTTCCGGTGTCACCACCGCCACACCCGCGGAGTCATATCCGCGGTATTCCAGTCGACGTAGACCCTCCACGACCACATGTGTCGCGTCCTGGCCCCCGACGTACCCCACGATTCCGCACATGCACTCAACGCTACTCGCCCGCGTCGGCGCAGGTGCGACCCTGCGCCGACACTGAACGGATCTTGATTCGGTCTTGTGGTCGGCGTCAGCCCAGGATCTGCTCGAGTCGCTCGAAGCTGCGCTCCATCCCGTCGACCATGCCGGTGGCCAGCACCATGTCCCGCGTGGCCTTGTCCGGATACTCCACGAGGATGCTGAGCAGTGTTGCCCCGTCCTCCTCCACCAACTGCAGGTCGTTGACTGTCGGTGGGTGATCCATCCCCGTCATCTGCTCGGTGACGACCCAGCGGAAGACATCCGGGTCGACGTGCAGCGTTGTGCCATGGAAGCCGAACGGTGCGCCATCGACCCCCTCCTCGGGCTCCCATCCGTACCGATAGTCGCCCCCTTCGCGCAGGTCGATCTCGCAGACGGGCATACTCCAGCCGTCCGGGCCGAGCAGCCAGCGCTGTACGAGGTCGGGGGTCGTGTACGCCTTCCACACCACCTCCCGGGGCGCCTCGAGCAGGCGGGTGAACCGCACATGGGTGTCGCTGAGCACATCCATCTGGGTGCCCTTGCCGGCGGCGAACTCCCGCAGCCCCTGCAGGACCCGGTCGAGTTGGTTGAAGGCCATGGTCGCGCCTTCGACGGCGCCCATCTCCACGACCTGTTGCAGACCTTCCAGAGACGTGAAGTAGGTGGTGTTCCGGAGCTCGGCGCCCACCGGGCTCTCGAGGAACTCGAAGGTCATGCGCATGGAAGGGAGGTCGGGGTTCACCGACCCGTCGTCGAGCGCGAAGGCGTCGATGACCTCGAACGAGCGCGGCGGGTCGATCGCCAGGAACTCCCAGCGACCCCCGGAGCGCTCCCCGCGCGGCGAGGTCATGTGGTAGTTCGCCGTACCACCCACAGCGAAGTCGTGGCGGGTGAAGCGCGCCGGCCATCCGGGGGGCCCCCAGAACCGCTCGAGTTGGTCGGGCTCGGTGAAGGCGCTCCACAGTCGCTCAACGGTGACGGGGAACTCCGCCACCAAGGTCATGGTCAACGACTCGGGGTCGGTGGTCACAGAGGTCACGGGCATGTCAGTCTCCAGGGTTCTCTCGGTCTTCGGCGCGGTCTTCAGTGCGTTCTTCAGCGAACAGGTCGTCGAGACGATCCACCCGTGCCCGCCAGAGTTGCTCGTATACGGCGAGCAGGCTCCGAGCGCGACGGATGGTCGCCGGATTCGCGCGGACCAGTCGTTGCCGACCCTCCGCGCGTTTGGTCACCAGTCCTGCGGATTCGAGGACAGCGACGTGTTTCTGTACCGCGGCGAACGACATCTCGTAATCCGCGGCCAGGTCCGACACCGAGGCTTCCCCCACGACCGTGCGACGTACGATGTCTCGGCGCGTGGCATCGGCCAGAGCGTGGAATATGCGATCCACCTCGGCATCGGAAAGTTCATATACAACCATTTGGTTGTACATTAGGTCACAACGGCCTTCGCGTCAACCGGTTGGTTCCGGTCGGTCCTGTGGGGCACTTCGGTGCGGTCGGCAGTCTGGTCAGACCGCGGCGGCCCATCCGTGGCCGGTGGACTCAGAGCGACAGCTGTGCGCGGACGACGTCCGCGAGTCCGGCCGCGACCGCCTCGGCTGTCGCCTCGTCCGGGGCTTCCACCATCACCCGGACCAGCGGCTCGGTCCCGGATTTGCGCAGCAGCACCCGACCGGAATCGCCGAGGCGCGACTCGGCCTCGGAAACGGCCTGCGCCACCACATCGTTGGAATCGAGAGCGTTCTTGTCGACCCCGGCGACGTTCACCAGCACCTGCGGCAGCCGGTCCATCACTGCCGCGAGTTCGGCCAGGGACTTACCGGTCGCCGCGACCCGGCTCATCACCTGCAGGGCGGTGAGGATTCCGTCACCGGTTGTGGCGTGGTCGGTCATGACCACGTGACCACTCTGCTCGCCGCCGAGGATGTACCCCGATTCGAGCATCGCCTCCAGCACGTACCGGTCACCCACCGCGGTCTCCACGACCTGGATCCCCTCGCGCTGCATCGCCTGCTTGAATCCCAGGTTCGCCATCACTGTGGCGACCACGGTGTCCTTGACCAGGCGCGACTGGTCCCGCAGGGACAGTGCGATGATCGCCATCAGTTGATCGCCGTCGACGAGGTTGCCGTCGGCGTCCACCGCCAGACACCTGTCGGCATCGCCGTCATGCGCGATACCGAGGTCCGCACCATGCTCGCGCACTGCGCGCTGCAGATCCTCGATGTGCGTGGAGCCGCAGCCCGCGTTGATGTTGTACCCGTCTGGCCGGCAGTGGATCTCGATGACGTCCGCCCCGGCCTCGCGGTAGGTCAAAGGACCGACCAGACTCGCGGCGCCGTTCGCTCCGTCAACCACCAC
>JACJWU010000005.1 GCA_020636995.1 Actinomycetota bacterium
GTCGCTCCGCAGTAGTAGATGGACACCTCGCCGTCGGCCAGGGGCGTGAAGTCACGTACGCCGCGAGTCGCAGTGTCGTAGAAGCGCAGGGTCACCGCTCAAGGGTAGCGATTGGCTGCACGAGAGCAGTGGCGATCGCCGCCAGCCCCTCGCCGCGACCCGTGAATCCCAGCCCGTCGGTCGTCGTGGCGGACAGATGTACCGGACAGCCGGCGGCTGCGGTCAGCGCTGCTTGGGCCTCGCCGCGGCGTGCGCCGATCCGGGGACGGGTGCCGATCAGCTGTACCCCGATGTTCACCGGTTCCAGTCCGTTGTTCCTCACGTGCTCGGCGACCGCGCGCAGAATCACCATCCCGGCGGCATCGCGCCACTGCGGACGATCGGTGCCGATCAGACCGCCGAGGTCCCCGAGGCCAGCAGCGTTGAGAAGGGCATCGGCGCTCGCGTGTGCCACAACGTCCCCATCGGAGTGCCCGGCCAGCCCAGGCTCGTCCGGCCAGTGCAGTCCGGCCACCCAGCAGGGTGCCTGTGGATCGAATGCGTGTACGTCACTTCCGACGCCGATCATCACCATGTCAACGATCCTCGATCATCGTGGCTGCCACGGCGAGGTCGAACGGAGTCGTGATCTTGAATCCCCGCTGCGAGCCGGCGACCACCCGAACCGGGATACCCGCCCGCTCCACGCGCATCGCATCGTCGGTGATGTCGGGATCCTCGTTCGCATGAGCGGCCCGGAGGATACCGGTCCGGAAACCCTGCGGCGTCTGCACCGCCACCAACTCGTCGCGTGCCGGGGTGTCGACGACCACGCCATCGCGCACGCGCTTGATGGTGTCGACGACGGGTATCGCCGGGATGACGGCCTGCGCATCCACAAGTGCGTCCAACACCCGGTTGAACACGTCCGCCGGAACGAAGGGCCGGGCCGCATCGTGGACGAGGACATCATCAGCATCGACCAGTTGCGTCAGGCCTGCCCTCACCGACTCGTCCCGGGTCGCGCCGCCCGCCACCACCACCACGGAGGCATCGGACAGGCTCGCGCGAACAGCAGCAACTTCAGACGCAGGAACCACGACCACGATCTCGCGTATCCGAGCCACGCCGCCGACGGTATCCAGGCAGTGCTGAAGCAGACTGCGCCCGGACACCTCGACGAGTGCCTTGGGCACCCCGGCGGCCAACCTGGTGCCACTGCCGGCCGCGACCAGGATGAGGCCGGTCACGGCGTGGCCAACCGCGCGAACACCAGTCGGCCGTGACTCGTGGTCGTCACGGATGTGACCTGCACACCGACCGTGTCGCCGATCAGGTGATCGGCGCGCTGCACTATGACCATGGTGCCGTCAGCGAGGTGACCCACAGCCTGACCTGTCTCCTTGCCGGGCCGCGCGAGATGGACCTCCACGACCTCGCCGGAAGCCACGGGCGCGGCCATGGCTTTGGCCAGGGCATGCAGGTTGAGCACGTTGACCCCCGCCAGCGCGGCGGCGTCGGCGAGGTGCTGGTCGAGGGTGAGCAGGGACACCTTGCGCCGCAAGCAGATCTGCACGAGTTTGGCATCGACTTCGCTGACACCCACCGGATCGTCCGCGATGATCTCCAGCGGCAGGGTCGCCTTCAGTTGCTGAAGTACGTCCAGACCTCGGCGACCACGCCCACGCCTGCCCTCCTCAGCGCTGTCCGCCAGGCCCTGCAACTCGTCGACGACGGCCTGCGGCACCAACAAGGATCCGGTGAGGAATCCACTGCGCGCCACCTGCAGGATCCGGCCATCGATCGCCACCGAGGTGTCCAGCACCTTGGGGCCCCAGCCCGGACCTGGACCATTCAACCCGGCACGCTCTGCGAAGTCTCCTGGCAGCGATGACCCGCGCGTGCGGGCCACCCGGAAACCGGCGATGCCGCCGATCACGACGAGGAACGCGAACAGCGGGGCGACGACCGCGCCGGGACCGATCAGGAACAGCGGCCAGGCGACCAGGGACACCCCCGCCATCCCGATCAGGGCACCGACGAATCCGGCGACGACCTGGTCGGGAGGCAACGCCGACAGTCGATCTTCACTGCGGGAGATGCCGCGCATGATCCGGCGGGCGATCACACCGCCGAGCGAGAAACCCAGGCCGGCACCGACGATGACGCCGACGGTCATGGCGTCGAAGACGCCGAGCAGCAGGCTGGGGTCGTCCTGCTGAACCCGCGAGCCGATCTCGAAACCGACGGCAGCACCGAAGACCACGAGCAGCAGCCGCAGGACCTCCGCCCCGATATCGGGAACCCTCGAGAGTTTGGGCACAGTGGCAGACTAGTCACCCCTGGGCACACCCGGCCAGAACAGAGCGATCGCCGATCGCGCTAGCGGGTCGCTCACAAGACGCTGGAAGCCGCAGTCCAGGCTGCGGTTCAAACCAGTCGATAGCCCCGACGGACTGCCGCCGGACTACGAGGCGAGGACCTCATCGAGGATGATCTCCGCCTTGTCCTCGTTGGTCTTCTCCGCGAGTGCGAGTTCACTCACCAGGATCTGACGGGCACGCGCGAGCATCCGCTTCTCACCCGCCGACAAACCGCGGTCCTGATCACGGCGCCAGAGGTCGCGCACCACCTCAGCGACCTTGATCACGTCACCGGAGGCGAGCTTCTCGACGTTGGCCTTGTACCGGCGCGACCAGTTGGTCGGCTCCTCGGTGTAGGGCTGGCGAAGAACGGAGAACACCCGCTCGAGGCCGTCGGCGTTGACCACGTCGCGCACGCCGACAAGGTCGACGTTGTCGGACGGGACGCGGACGACGAGGTCGCCTTGGTCGATGCGTAGAACGAGGTACTCGCGTTCTTCACCTTTGATGACGCGCTGCTCGATGGATTCGATGCGCGCCGCGCCGTGATGTGGGTAGACAACCGTGTCGCCGACGGAAAATGCCATAAGTGGAGGTGCCCCTTTCCGTGGCCTCCATCGTAACACGCCGTGATGGGGCCGTAAGCGGACCGTAAAGGCCGCCTGCATCGCAGTCGGCGTCGAGTCCGGGCGTCGACCGCTCATCGCGTCGGCGATCAGCGCACGCCGGGTCACCCGGTCGTGGATCACGGCGCACCGGCGCCTCGCCTTTGATCGGTATGTGTCGCCCCGATAGAGTGCGCTCAGCGCCGTCCGTCCAGGAGGAAATGACCGTGTCGAAGACCCGCCGTCGTGCCGCTGCCGTTGCGGCCGCCGCCATTCTGGTTCCGACCCTCGCCGGATGCTGGCAGGGGTTCGATGCTCAGACCTCGGTGCAGGCGAATCAGGCCGTGGGCAACGGCAGCAACCTGTCCACGGGCGACGTGGAGGTGCGCGGCGCGACGTGGGTGCGCAACTCGCTGAACCCGAAAGAGGCGACGCTGGTGGCAACGTTCATCGCCAACGGCGACGTGCCCGATCGGCTGGTCAAAGTAGAGGTGCAACCGCCGGCCGCAACCGGGATCACCGGGGGCGCCATCGAGATCCCGACCGCTGGATCCGTACGCACCGGCTACTGGAGCCCCAACTTCATCAACGTCTTCGACCTGCAGGCGTTCCCCTCCACCTTCGTTCCGACCACGTTCACATTCGAGCGCGCCGGCACAGTCACCGGCGACGTGATGGTGGTGCCCAACACCAACCGGCAGTACGAAGGCGTCGTGGTGTCCGTGCGAGACCAGTTGAAACTGCAGAAGTTCGTGGACAAGGCCGAAGAGGCAGCGACTGAGGACACCACCACGACGGAGAAGGTCGCCAAGGCCAAGAAGAAGAAGGCCGAGGACGCCGGCGAGTGATCAGGCCTCGAGCTTGTAGCCGAGGCCGCGGACCGTCACCAGCACGGTCGGCTCCGCTGGTTCCGGTTCGATCTTCGAGCGCAGTCTCTTGACGTGCACGTCGAGGGTCTTGGTGTCACCCACGTAGTCCGACCCCCACACCCGGTCGATGAGTTGACCGCGGGTGAGCACCCGGCCGGCGTTGCGCATCAGGACCTCTAGCAGTTCGAACTCCTTGAGCGGCAGTTTCACCGCTTCCCCGTCCACGGTGACGACGTGACGCTCGACATCCATCTCGATGTTCCCGGCACGCAACGAGGCATCCGTGCTGCCGGCCGGTTCCGGAGCCCGGCGACGCAGGACGGCGCGGATCCGGGCGACCAGTTCGCGCGAGGAGAACGGCTTGGTGACGTAGTCGTCGGCACCGAGTTCGAGACCGACGACCTTGTCGATCTCCGAGTCCTTCGCGGTCACCATGATGATCGGGACCTGGGACGTCGTCCGGATACGGCGGCACACCTCCGTCCCGGACATGCCGGGCAGCATGATGTCGAGCAGC
The DNA here is from genome assembly GCA_020636995.1 of Actinomycetota bacterium. Lineage (GTDB taxonomy): Bacteria > Actinomycetota > Actinomycetes > S36-B12 > UBA10799 > JADKAV01. The sequence continues at coordinate 4,334 of JACJWU010000005.1, forward strand.
ACCAGGTCGGCCCCGTCGCGCTCGAACGACTCCACGGCGACCTGCCCGTCATCGGCCACTGCAACATCGAATCCCTCTTTGCGGAGCATGAAGGACAACGCGTCGCTGAACGACTGTTCGTCCTCCACCACCAGAATCCGGCTCATGCGCTGCTCTCCTCCTCGACGACAGCCGATGACAAGGGTATGTGCTCCACGGGTGTGTAGGGGGGAAGGCGCAGCGTGAACGTACTGCCCTCCCCGAGCACACTCCACACGCCCACCTCGCCACCGTGGTTCTCCGCGACATGTTTGACGATCGCCAGACCGAGCCCGGTACCGCCGGTGACGCGGGAGCGGGCCTGGTCCACGCGGTAGAACCGCTCGAACACCCGGTGCAACTCGCTGTCGGGGATGCCCATGCCTTGGTCTGTGACGCTGATCTCGATGACTCCGTTGGTCAGCCGACTGGCGACGGCGACACGCGTGCCCCGCGGGCTGTAGCTGATGGCGTTGGTCAGGAGGTTGCGCAGCGCGGTCACCAGATGTGCCTCCACGCCGAGCACTTGCAGACCCTCGGCACCTCCCACGACCACCTCGATCTGCGCAGTCTGAGCCATCAGGCGGGCGGTGTCGACCGCCTCGGCGATCACCGCGTCCACGGACACGGGTTCGGCGTCTTTGAGCGGGTCTTCGCCCTGGAGGCGACTCAGGTCGATCAGGTCCCCCACGAGGGCACTCAGCCGGCCGGCCTCGGCCTCCATCCTGCCGGCGAAGTGACGGACCGCCTCCGGTTCCTCGGAGGAACTCAGAATGGCCTCCGCGAGCAGGCTCAGCGCGCCGATCGGGGTCTTCAACTCATGGCTGACGTTCGCGACGAAGTCCCGGCGCACGGCATCCACACGCGCGGATTCGGTGAGGTCCTCGGCCAGCACCAGGACCGTGTCGGGTCCCAGCGGAGCCACGCGCAATCGCAGAGTGATCAGGCCCTTGCCCAGCGGCGGACGAAGCACCGTCATCTCCTGCTCGCGGATCACCCCATCGCGGCGGACGTCGGCGACCATCGCGGTGATGTCGGGAATGGCGATCCTGCCGTTCTGGACCAGTGTGAGAGCCAGCGCCTGCTTGCTGACCCGGACAGGGGTCCCGGAGGCATCAACGACGATCGATGCGGCCGGCAGCGCTGAGAGCACCCGCTCGAGTTCGGCGTGCGGTTCCGGGTCCGGCTCGAGGACCTGTCCATCGGGCACCGCGGAACCGGCCCGTCGGCGCGCGACGAGCAAGCCGACGCCCACACCGACCACGGCCGCGATCAGGGCCCACCACACGGTCACACCTCGAGGGTACGGAACGAACCATCGCTGCGGGACGGCACAGGGCCCCGATCCTGCCGGACCGTCGACTGCTGTTCACCTTCTGTATGCGTTGGGTGATTCCTGACGTTGCGCTGCCTACGTACCGTTTCAGCATGCGGACCGCGTTCAACGCTCGTCTGGCCACCATCGACGATCAGGTTCTCGCCATGGCCAGGCACGTGCGCACAGCCATGCACGCCGCCACGAAGGCCCTGCTCGAGACGGACCTGCACCTCGCCGAGTCGGTCATCACCGACGACGCCGACCTCGACAACCGGGCCCACGAGGTGGAGGAGAGCGTCTACCGACTACTCGCTCAGCAGCAACCCGTCGCGCAGGACCTCCGCTTCCTGCTGGCCGCCCTGCACAATGCGTCGGCACTCGAACGGATGGGCGACCTGGTGATGCACATCGCCAAGACGGCGCGCATGCGCTACCCCATGGCCGTGGTGCCGACCGAACTGCGGGGGATCATCGTCGACATGGGAACGGTCGCGTCCCAGATGGTCGCCAATACCGCTGTGGCACTGGCCCGGCAGGATCTGACCACGGCACGGTCCCTGCGCGACATGGATCGCGAGATGGACCGCCTGCATCGGGAACTGTTCATCATCGTGCTGTCGCCGGCCTGGGAGTACGGCGTACAGGCTGCAGTCGACATCACCCTGCTGAGCCGCTACTTCGAGCGTTTCGCCGACCACGCGGTGACCATCGGGGACCGCGTGGTGCACGTGGCCACGGGTGCCAGCACCGAGCCGGTCGTCCCACGCCAGGTGAACGGCCCGGTCAACCCTCGTTAACTCTTCGTTCACTTTGGGGTACACTTCTGTTCAGTTGAGACAGGAGGTGCGACATGGTCGTGATGACCTGGAGCATGACGAGGGACGAATCCGGCCGAAGCGCACTCAAGGCGACCTGGACGTCGGTCGTGGTACCCGTTCCGCGGGCTTCCGACGAGGACGTGCCGGTGCCGATCCTGCAGGCGTCGTAGGACGTTCGCCCACAGCGGCACGCCTGCAGCGGCGCAGCGTCGAGGGATCGGGGACACTAGGTGCATGCGTGGTGCGCGCCGGGTGGCGATGATCTCGATGCACACATCCCCACTGGCGACGCCTGGTAGCGGTGACGCCGGCGGCATGAACGTGTACGTTCTCGAGGTCGCCAAAGAGCTCGCCACCCGCGGCACCGAGGTCGAGATCTTCACCCGTGCCACAAGCGGCGACCTTCCGCCTGTCGTGCCTGTGGTGGACGGCGTGACCGTTCACCATGTGACGGCCGGTCCGTACGAAGGTCTGCGCAAGGAGCAACTACCCGCACAGATGTGCGCCTTCACCGCCTCCGTCCTGCACTCCGAGGCCCACCGCCCGGAGGGATACTTCGACCTCGTCCACTCCCACTACTGGCTGTCGGGCCAGGTCGGATGGGTCGCAGCCGAGCGCTGGCAGATCCCCTTGGTGCACAGCATGCACACCATGGCGAAGGTGAAGAACCTCACGCTGGCCACCGGCGACCAGCCCGAACCCTTCGAGCGGGTACTCGGGGAGGAGCAGGTCGTGGCGGCGGCGGATCGCCTCATCGCGAACACCGAGACCGAGGCCGACGATCTCATCACCTTGTACGAGGCCGACCCCGAACGCATCACCGTCGCACTGCCCGGGGTGGACCTGCGGACCTTCCAGCCCGGGTCGACGACTGCCGCCCGTGCACGCTACGGGCTGCGGCCCGACGACATCGTCCTGCTGTTCGTGGGCCGCCTGCAGCCACTGAAAGCCCCCGACGTGCTCGTCGCAGCCGCTGCCGACCTCGTCGCCCGCCATCCCGGCTGGCGCCCCCGACTCAAAGTGGTCATCAATGGTGGGCCCTCCGGGTCCGGGATCGAACGCGCGGACGAACTCCCCAAGCTCATCGCCGATCTCGGCCTGCAGGACGTCGTGAGCCTCATGGACCCCATTCCGCGCGAGGCTCTGCCCGACCTCTACCGGGCGGCCGACGTGGTGGTCGTACCCAGTTACTCGGAGTCGTTCGGCCTGGTCGCGGTGGAAGCACAGGCCTGCGGAACCCCAGTCGTCGCAAGCCGAGTCGGTGGCCTGACCACCGCGGTGGGCGACGGCGGGGTGCTGGTGGCCGGCCATGATCCGCGCGACTTCGCATCTGCTCTCGAATCGGTGATCGTGGAGCCGGGACGTCGTGAATCGATGTCGGTCGCCGCCCGCCGTCATGCCGAGCAGTTCAGTTGGGCTCGCACAGCGGAGGCGACCCAGAGCGCCTACAACGCCGCGATCGACGAACGTCCCACGATCCTGCGGCGGTACGCATGATCCCAGCACTCGTCACCTGGTGCGAACGGTCCGGGCTGGACTACGAGGTCGTCGGCAACACCTGCACCGTCGTGCTGCCCGGCGAGCACAAGCTGCGTACGACCTGCTCACTGGTCGTCGGCGATCACTCGCTGTCCGTGAACGCTTTCGTGGCCCGTCACCCGGACGAGAACAGTGCCGCCGTGCATGCGTGGTTGCTCGAGCGCAACCGACGGCTGTTCGCTGTCGCGTACGCGATCGACCAGCTCGGCGACATCTATCTGGTGGGCCGGATACCGATCGCCGCCGTCACCGACGCGGTGCTCGACCAGGTGGTCGGTGCGGTTCTCGATGAGGCCGACGGGTCGTTCAACACGATCCTCGCGCTCGGGTTCCGCTCGTCCATCGAGAAGGAGTGGCGCTGGCGGTTGTCCCGCGGTGAATCGACTGCCAACCTGGCCGCGTTCGAGCACCTGCGTCCCCAGGACTGAACGCCCCGACCGCATCCCGGACATCCCGCTCGCTACCTTTGGAGCCATGAGCACACTGATCCTGCTGCGCCACGGCGAGAGCGAATGGAACGCACTCAACCTCTTCACCGGATGGGTCGACGTCGACCTCACGGAGAAGGGCGTGAGCGAGGCAGGGAAAGCCGGCGAACTGCTCGCCGCCTCCGGTGTCCTGCCCGAGGTCGTACATACCTCGGTACTGCGCCGCGCGATCCGCACCACCAATCTCGCCCTCGAGCGCTGTGACCGCCATTGGATCCCGGTGCGGCGGTCCTGGCGACTCAACGAGCGCCACTACGGAGCGTTGCAGGGCAAGAACAAGAAGCAGACACTCGAGGCGTTCGGCGAGGAGCAGTTCATGCTCTGGCGCCGCTCCTACGACACCCCGCCGCCGCCCATCGACCCGCAGGACGAGTACTCGCAGTTCGACGACGCCCGGTACGCCAGCCTTCCGCCGGAGATCCGCCCGCTCACCGAATGCCTGCAGGACGTGGTGAAGCGCATGCTCCCCTACTGGTACGACGAGATCGTGCCGGATCTGTCGACCCACGGCACGGTGCTGGTCGGCGCCCACGGCAACTCCCTGCGCGCCCTCGTCAAGCACCTCGAGGGCATCTCCGACGAGGACATCGCGGGCTTGAACATCCCCACCGGCATCCCGCTGGTTTACGAACTCGACGACGACATGCGGATCCTCGGGCCCGGCACGTATCTGGATCCGGAGGCCGCCGCGAGCGCAGCTGCCGCAGTAGCCAACCAAGGTAAGCAGTGAGGGCTAGTCTGGAGGTAGTGGTCGGAGCCTAGGAGCCATCATGAGCAGGGAGTTCGGAGATCGTCCCGGCGATGAGGTCGTTGCGCAACTGTGGGGCGAGTTGAGCAGGGAGTTGGGGACCGACGGGCCGGAGTTCACCGAGATCCGCAACGGCGAGGACCACCGGATCGGCCATTTGGTCTCACAGGACGACGAGGACGGCAACGACCGCACCTCCGAGGAGATCGCGTGGGACACCCACGACACCACTGACCTGTCCGCGGAAGAATCCGCGATGCACTACGAGGAGGACGGCGGCGAGGAGGAGGAGTTCTCCGAGGACGTCCTGCACGACCTGGAGTCCTTCGAGGACTGACCCACTCACGCTGACCCGGTCAATTTCAGAACTACCCCCCGGGGCGGGGGCCGACACGCCGCCACCAGCGGTACGTCTCTGGCGCGTCGGGACTTCCACTTAGGGAAATGACTCACGGGCATCCGGTGACCCCCGGACCGGACCCATCAGCCCCCGCCGAAACTCCACCAGTAGACCAGTCCGACGAGCCCGACCACGACCGGGTAGTACACCCGAGCGAATCGATTCAGTGCCCGTACCGCAGCCAATCGACGCTCGTCCTGCCAGTGCCGGCCGACCAAAGTGACCACCACTGTGCTGGCGGCCAGAGCGATGAATACGTAATAGGCCCACTCGATCGCGACTGTGTACTCCACCGAGGGCAATGAACTGGTGACGGTGTTGAGCATCACGGCGCCCGTGAGAATACCCGTGACAGCCAGTGACACCCGCGCCGTGTGGTCTTTGAACGGAAGCCACAGGCCGATGTAGACGACGACTGTCAGCAAGAACAACGGCAGGAGGTTCTTCACGAGGAACGATGGCACGTCGCGCTGGATCTCCACGGTCGCGGCGAACTGTGAGTACGTGACCCCCGATGTGCCAGCAATGAAGTACGGGTCACCAAGCGCCGACGTGTTGCCAACACTGGTTGGGAAGAAGTTGACGTAGGTCGCCTGCCAGTTCGGAATGGCATCTATCGTCGAACCGGCATCCACGCCGCTTTCCAGTCGCTGCGCCTGCGACTGCACCAGGAGATCGTCATCCGGGAAGTAACTTAGCCTGGCTGCGGGCAACGTGCGGTGCTGGACGGTGATAGGCAGGGTCTGCTGATCGAAAGGGAATTGCCGGAAGGTGAACTGGCCCTTGAACTCTCCCGTCACCCGGTAGAGCGCATAGGTCTGTCCACCGACGGTCTGGAGCCGCTGCGGATCGCCGAGCCCGAGCGTCCGGTCCACGGCGTTGGGGAATGTCACATCGGTCGGATCGTTGCGTTCTCCGCTGTACTTGAACCAGATGAAGAAGTCCGCGAAGTACGTCTGCGCCGCCACATCGAGTTCATCGACTTGGTTGTAGTTCAGCCCGACCGCGACGATCTGCTGCAGTGTGTACACCTTGCCCTGGAAACGCACCGCGGTGCCTGCTGCGATCTCCTCCGAGGGCTTCGATCCCGCACTCGGCGAGTACGGGGCCAACTGTGTGGGGGCGGACTCGAGTGTGAGTTCACCATTGGGCGCGATCCTGCCGCTCTCCATTCCCACAGGACGTTCAGCCGAGTTGTCCCCGTCGAAGTAGATGCCGCCCGTCAGTCCGGGCAGGGCACGCTGCGGGCTGCGGGCCTGGTTGAGTCGTTGCTGGATCCGCTTGCGATCCTCGGCGATGGACTTGTAGGTGAGTTGGCCCTGGGACATGGATTCAGCCAGGGCGTTGACGGCGTCGTAGGTCAGCGGCGCCACCCAACTGGGCTGGTACCCGTAGTATTCGGCGAAGTCGTGTACGAACCGGACCGCCTCGCCGGTGAGCGCCCCGCGGGTGAGAGGCGAGGCAGCAAGAGACCGGTTGACCGTGCGAGCAGCACCCCGCGCCAAGGGCTCGAAGAAGTCCGTGGTCGCCAGTCCGTCGGCGCCCACCAGCAACGGGTCCACGCCTTCGGCCTCGAGTGCGGGCCCGAGGGCGGAGATGTGCTCGTTATCGACCAAGAGGACGATCGGACCTGGGTCAGGCACCTTGGAGACTTGTCGGGCGATGTCGCTGATGAGACTGCCGAGTTTCTCCCTGTCGGCCGGAATCGTGATGCTCTGCTGGAGCCGGTTGCCGGATGACTCGATCGCCGCCTCGTACCCCTGACGCAGACTCTGCCCGTAACTGTCATCACTGGCCACCACGATCGACTCCTTGTAGCCGAGGACTGTGGTCACATATGCGGCGATCCCTTCCCCCTGGCCCGAGTTGTCGAAAACTGTGCGGAAGTACCAAGGGTTACCCACAGTGACCGCGTCAGCCGTTGCCGTGGATGTGATCACGGGGATTCCTGCACGCTGATAGACAGGTCCGGCCGCTTCGGAGGTGGCGCTGATCTGGTGTCCGATCACGGCTACGAACCGATCATCGGTCGCGATCGTCTCGGCCACCTTCACCGCCGTCGCTGGGTTGTCGTTGTCGTAGAAGTACTCAACGGCCAGCGGATGGCTCCCCTGCCGCCCGGACGCGTTCCACTCCTCCACCGCCCACTCGACCGTGTCGATGATGTCGCGGGAGGTGTCGCGTACCACGGGGGAATCCTTTGGCTCGGACACCACCACGGCTATGTACACAGGCGTCCGATCGCCGCGTGAGGCGAGCCATAGGCTCCCCAGTACCAGGGCCACAACGGCGACTGTGAACGCCGCCCATCGGGCATGACGCCGACGGCGCTGCCGCACCAATTCGGGGACGTAATCCTGCACGAAGTCCGGCGGGTCGGGATCGACGATCGCTCGAAGTTCCTCGGGAGGCTCAGGTTTCACTCCCCGCAGCGGCCCGAGCGCGGCGTTCGCCTCCTGCAAGGGATTGACTTTGCGAGCAGACTCCAGGCAGAACTTCTTCTCAGCGTCGGATTCGGCGATGGCCGCGAACCATAACCAGGCCAACTCGTACTCGGGATCGATCGACAGAGCTTCGGCGAGTAGCGCACGTCCACCTTGGACGTCACCGCCGTTGATCGCGTCGATCGCCTGGCGTGTGCGCTCGACCGCCACAAGTTTGTCGGCCATCTCCCTCGCCCCTGCTCGCCCTGGCAGGAATCTAGCCAAGATCGGCAGCAGTCCCGCGCGACTCATCAGTGGGATCCGGCCCAACCGACACTTGCACTCTCGGCACTAGAGTGCTAACAATGGCTCTAGCACTCTCAGCGGGAGAGTGCTAACTGGGATAAGGGTGAGGCCGCTCTGGCCGTGCGGGACGTGACCGCTCGGCAATCGGCCGTCCGTCGCGGGCACCCCGCCCCCATGACCACCCCATTTACGGGAGGAAAGTCAACCGATGGCGAAAATCATCGCTTTCGACGAGGAAGCACGTCGCGCGCTCGAGCGCGGTATGAACACCCTCGCCGATGCAGTTCGCGTGACCCTCGGACCGAAGGGCCGCAACGTCGTCCTGGAGAAGAAGTGGGGCGCCCCCACCATCACCAACGACGGTGTGTCCATCGCCAAGGAGATCGAACTCGAGGACCCCTACGAGAAGATCGGCGCCGAGCTGGTCAAGGAGGTCGCGAAGAAGACCGACGACGTGGCCGGCGACGGCACCACGACGGCGACCGTGCTCGCCCAGGCGCTCGTGCGCGAGGGTCTGCGCAACGTGGCCGCCGGGTCGAACCCGATGGCTCTGAAGAAGGGCATCGAGCAGGCCGTCGAGGCCATCAGCGAGCAGTTGCTGGGCATGGCCAAGGAGGTCGAGACCAAGGAGCAGATCGCGGCCACCGCGTCCATCTCCGCCGCTGACCCGCAGATCGGCGAGATCATCGCCGAGGCCATGGACAAGGTCGGCAAGGAAGGTGTCATCACCGTCGAGGAGAGCCAGACCTTCGGCCTCGAGCTCGAGCTCACCGAGGGCATGCGCTTCGACAAGGGGTACATCTCCCCCTACTTCGTGACCGACCCGGAGCGCATGGAGGCCGTGCTCGAGGACCCCTACATCCTCATCGCGAACTCCAAGATCTCCGCGGTCAAGGACCTGCTGCCCATCCTTGAGAAGGTCATGCAGTCCGGCAAGCCGCTGGCGATCATCGCCGAGGACCTCGAGGGTGAGGCCCTCGCGACCATCGTCGTGAACAAGATCCGTGGCACCTTCAAGTCCGTGGCCGTGAAGGCCCCCGGCTTCGGTGACCGCCGCAAGGCCATGCTGCAGGACATCGCGATCCTCACCGGCGGCCAGGTGATCTCCGAGGAGGTCGGCCTGAAGCTGGAGAGCGTCGGGATCGAGCTGCTGGGCCGCGCCCGCAAGGTGGTCGTCACCAAGGACGAGACGACCATCGTCGAGGGTGCCGGTGACCCCGACCAGATCGCCGGCCGGGTCAACCAGATCCGTGCCGAGATCGAGAACTCGGACAGCGACTACGACCGCGAGAAGCTGCAGGAGCGCCTGGCCAAGCTGGCCGGCGGTGTTGCGGTCATCAAGGCCGGTGCCGCGACCGAGGTCGAGCTCAAGGAGCGCAAGCACCGCATCGAGGACGCCGTGCGCAACGCCAAGGCTGCCGTCGAGGAGGGCATCGTCGCCGGTGGTGGCGTGGCTCTGCTGCAGGCCTCCGAGGCTGCGTTCGAGAAGCTGGACCTCGAGGGTGAGGCCGCTGTGGGCGCGAACATCGTGAAGGTCGCCGTGGAGGCGCCGCTGAAGCAGATCGCTGTGAACGCGGGCCTCGAGGGTGGTGTCGTGGCCGAGAAGGTGCGCCACCTCGACCCCGGCTACGGCTTGAATGCCGCGACCGGCGAGTACGTGGACCTCATCGACGCCGGGATCATCGACCCGGCCAAGGTGACCCGCTCGGCGCTGCAGAACGCCGCGTCGATCGCCGCGCTGTTCCTCACCACTGAGGCAGTCGTCGCCGACAAGCCCGAGAAGGCGGCTCCGGTCGCACCGGGCGCCGGAGACATGGGTGGAATGGACTTCTAGTCCGACAGCACTACCGCGAGGGGCCGACTCCAGTGTGGGGTCGGCCCCTCGTCGCGTTTGTGACGTTGTTGTCGGGTCTGCGCCGCGCTTTGTGATGAAGGTGCGGGGTTCCCCGGCGGCAGACCCAGCACCTTCGTCACAAAGGGGTTCAGGCGCACAACAACAACGTCACACACGGCGGAGGGGCAGCACCGCCGCGCGGCCGGGCAGCGGCGCAAGCAGCCGGGATCAGCGCCGTAGTGCCGCCAACTTCCGGCTGGCTCCGGAACCCTGTGGCAGGTCTGGATGCGCCGCGGCGATCTTGCGTGACGTGATCGCGATCTCGCGGGGGTCGTACCCAGAGGCCTCCAGCACCCGGGATCGACTGAACGCGGCACCGTACCGCTCGGGCGCCGGGGTATCGAACACCAGGTGCTCCAGAGCGGTGCACACCCGTTCAGCCGCGTGGCCGTCGCCGAAGGGGTTAACCACCGAGGTCATCTGAGCGCGTGCGGCTGGGTCCGCCAGCAGCGTCAACGCAATGTCACGGATTCGCTCGGTGTCACTTCCCACCAGGACAAGCGCACCAGCCTCCACGCCCTCTGGCCGTTCGGACTCCTCGCGCGCGACGAGCACCGGCGTCCCGACACTCGGAGCTTCTTCCTGCACGCCGCCGGAGTCGCTGATCACCAGTGTGGCCCGCTCCAGCAGCCGCGCGAACGGGATGTAGTCGATCGGGTGGGTCAGGATCACGTTGGGCACGGCGCCCAGGATCGCGTACACGTCCTTGCGGACGACAGGGTTGGGATGTACGGGCCACACCACCACGACATCCGGGCGCTGCCGCGCGATCTGCCCGACCGCGGTCGCGATCCGCCGGATCGGCTCTCCGAGATTCTCTCGGCGGTGTGCGGTCACCACGAGCACCGGTACGGCCGGATCGTCCAAGGCGGCGAGCCGATCATCCGGCCAGGCGGCGTGCAGTCCCGCGGCCCAATGCAGAGCATCGATGCCGGTGTTCCCGGTCACGAAGACCCTCTGCGGATCCACGCCCTCCCGGATCAGGTTGGCCTGGTTGGCGGGGGTGGGCGCCAAGTGGAACGCGGCCATTCGCGAGATCAATTGTCGGTTCAGCTCCTCGGGGAACGGCGAGAGGATATCCCTGGTCCGCAGCCCAGCCTCGACGTGCACGACGGGCAACTTGCACCCGATCGAGGCCATGGCCGCGGCCATGGCGGAGGTGGTGTCACCGTGCACCAGGGTGAGCGCCGGATACGGACTGCCCGGATGCTCGGCCGCGCCGAACAGCCGGGGCCGGTTGCGGCGCTCCGGACCGCCGCGCAAGTCGGTGAGCAGATCGTCGAAGGCTCCCACACAATCTCGGACGAGACCGTTGATCGTGTTGCGCTCACGACCGATCTGGAGGTCCACGTCCGGTTCTATCCCGGCTGCGTGCAGGATCGGCAGCACCAGATCGGCGTGCTGGCCGGTGTTCACCACGAAGGGGCAGAGCAACTCCGACGCCTTCAGCGCCTGCACGACAGGCAGCATCTTGATGGCCTCCGGCCTGGTGCCCATGACCACCAGACACCGCACTCTGTGGCCGACATCGCCCCCCTGCGGCACGCCTTCGGGCAGGGCAGACGCAACTGATTCGCTCATGATCTCTATATCGGCAGACCTTCAGGAGCCTTGACGCCACGCACGCAAGGTACTCAAGATCGGCCTCCGGACAGTCGATACTTCTGTCGTGATCACATCTGCCGGCCGTCGTGCGCTGCCGTTCGTGCTGGGCGTGCTGATGCTCATGTCCCCCGCAACAGCGAGGGCCGCCGTGCTGACCGACAGCGAGTCGTGGGGGGCGTGGACCGTGGTCTTCGCGGGCTACGGTGCCGTCACCGCCACGGGGAGCGGATCGTCGACGAAGATCACCCTGGCGCCGGCCGTCGCCTCGAGCCCGGAAGAGACACACGCCGCTCTCGTGGTGAGCCAGGCCTCGCACGATGACGTGCGGATCCGTACGAAGGTCACCTTGGACCAGCAACTGCGCGAGAACTCCGCACCCAACCCGTGGGAGTCGGGGTGGGTCGTGACCCGATACCAAGACCCGGAGCACTTCTACTACGTCGCGTTGAAGACCAACGGTTGGGAGTTGGGCAAACGCGACCCGGCCTACCCCGGCGGCCAGCGCTTCCTCGCCACCGGCAGTACCCCGCGCGCGAAGGTGGGATCCGGACAGACAGCGGTGCTACAGGCAGTGGGGCGCAAACTGACCGTGAAGATCAACGGGACCACGGTGGCAACCTTCACAGACACCGAACGCCCCTACACCACCGGCAGCGTCGGCTTCTATTGCGAGGACGCGGTTGTCACGTTCAGTCGGACCTCGGTGACCGACCTCTGAGCCCGCGTGTGACCGCCTCCGCCTGCCAGAATTGCGGGTATGCGGGGTAGATCGGTCCTCCTTCTCGGGGCCCTCCTAGCCAGCCTCGGCACCACGTCGACGGCGCAGGCGGACAGTGCGCCGTTCCCCTACTCACTGTCCATCCAAGGCGGGTACGGCAGCGCGGAGGTGCTCGTTCCGGTGCCGATCGGCACCACCCCGACCCGATTGAGCGGGAGGATCACGTCCTCGTACAGCACACCCGGCGACATCGTGGTCACACTCAACGGCCGCACCGCAGCCCGGGTCCCGGCCATCGAGGGCGGCCGCTTCACAGTGGACGTGCGAGCCGATGACGTCGTGGCAGACGCCGTCCCCGTGGGACTGCGGGCCGCCCTGGAACCGGACAGCGACTGCCTGCGCGACGACCAGGCGGTGGCCTCGCTACAGGATCCCGTCCTGCGACTTGATGCCGCCGCTCCCACCCCCCGGACGATCGCCGACTTCCTCTCCCCGGCGTCCGGTGGCTTCACCGTGGTGGTGCCCGCGAACCCCACCCCCGCCGAACAGGCCAGCGGACTTGATGCGGTGCTCGCACTCCGCCATGCGTACCCGCCGACCACCGCGGTCGGTCTGACGGTGACGGCGGACCCACCGGCGTCGGCGCCCGACTCCCGGGTTGTGGTGGTGGACCAGACGGACGGCCCCGGAAACACGCTGAGCGTGCTCGACGGCAGGCTCCTGATCACAGGTGCCGAGCAGGATCTCAGTGATGCCGCCATCGCGCTGGCCGACCCCAATCTGACTCTGTTGAACAAGCCCACTGTCACCGACGTGCACGGCGGTGCGGACTACCAACCGCTGCCCGGGGAGTCCGACCTGCAATCCGCGGGCATCGAATCACTCACAGTCAGCGGCGTCGGCACGGTCACCCAGACCGTTCCCGTCCCACAGGCGCTCTACGGGCGGCCGGTCTCCCAGCTCATCGTCGAGTTGCGGGGCACCGCCAGTCCCGTGCTCCCGGGCCAGCAGGGTCGGGTGAATGTGCGCTGGAACGACGATCTGGTCTCATCGCAGGCTCTCACCCAGGACTCTCGGGTGCTCATGGACTTCACCGTGGAAGCCGCCGACCTGCTCGCCACCAACTACATGACACTGGAACTGCAGTACCAGCCCGCTGGCGGCGACTGCAGCAACCCACCGCTGCCGGGCACAGTGGAGATCGATGTGCGCTCGAGCACGTTGACCCCATCCTTCGGCGTTTCCGAGCCACCCGGCTTCCAACGTTTCCCGCAGAGTTTCGGCGCGAGCATCCCGGTCTGGTTGGCCGACCCCGACCCGGCCACCGTGATCAACGCGGCGGCCATCCTCGCAGCGGCGACCGCGCCCAGTCCGCTGCAGTACACCGTCGAACTCGTCGATCGCGACACAGTGGCCGACCGCGGTGGCCTGGCGGTCGGGGTGTCCGCTCAGGACGCGGACAGTCTCGGCGCACCACTGCCCGACGAGCAGGACGGCGAAGACTTCCCGGCCGGCCAGGGCACCGATTACGCGGCATTGCAGGCCTTCCAGAGCGGCAGCGTCGACCTGATCACCCTGTCCGCGCAACCCACCGCTGAGTCGCGTGAACTCGCCGCGTGGCCGCTGGCCCAAGAGACCGGCTGGGCGTCTCTGGCCGGGCAGGCCTACGTGATGTCCGCGGCCTCAGACCAGCCCGAACCGTTCGAAACGCGCGACACCACCCCCGACAAACAGACACCCCAACTGATCGCTGCCGCAGTGATCACCGTGGTGTTGCTCGCAGCCCTGATCGTGTGGCTGCGCCGACGACCGAAGCGGGCATGACATGGGTGTGCTCGACTGGATCCGCTTCGTCATCTACTACGTGTCGTTCGTGGCCATCCTGATCGGCTACTCCTGGACGATCGTGCTGTTCATCGCAGGCAATCGCTACCTGAAGCGGCTGAGCGACGAACCCGCGGGCACGGAGTCGGACTACCTGTGGGTGTTCATGGTGCCCGCGCTCAATGAGGGCGTGACGATCGCTGACAGCGTGGCTCGGCTACGCGCGGTCGCGGCCACCCACAAGGTCATCGTGGTGATCAACGACGGCTCCGACGATGACACCGGCGAGGTTCTGCAGCGCATCGGCGGGGACGATCTGGAGGTGCTGACCCGGGTCCCGCCCAACGCCCGCACCGGAAAGGCGGCAGCACTGAACGCTGCCTTCGACTTCGTCCGGCGGGAGATCCTCGCGAAGCCCGGTTACGCCGGATTCGATACCGACCGGGTGATCTTCGGCATAGTCGACGCCGACGGGCGGCTGAGCGCCGACGCTCCCGCATTCGTGTCCCGGCACTTCCGCGACCCTGCTGTGGGCGGCGTGCAAGTGCATGTTCACATCTACAACCAGACCTCCTGGCTGACCCACATGCAGGGCCTTGAGTTCACCATCTTCGGGGGGCTCTTCCAAGTCGGCCGCTCGTACTGGGGCACCGCATTCCTGGGGGGCAACGGCCAGTTCAACCGGATGTCCGCCCTGCGCAGTGTCGCCAGCGATGAAGGGCCCTGGTCGCACTACCTCACCGAGGACCAGGAACTGGGTCTGCGCTGCCTGGCCGCCGGCTGGCGCGGCGAGCACGACCCGGACACCCACGTGGCCCAGCAGGGCCTGAACGACATGAAGCGCCTCTACCGGCAGCGGGGCCGATGGTTCCAGGGCAACCTGCAGGTCCTGCGCGACCTGGGCCGTGTGCACTCCCCCGACCTATACGGCGTGCGGCGCCTGGACACCGTGATCTCCCTGATCCTGCCCATCCTGCAGATCGTGGTGGGGCTGGCGCTCGCGGCCGCACTCGTCCTGACCTTCTTCTTCGGGGTCCCATACCTGCCGTGGGGTTCGCCTCTGCTGCTCATCTTCTTCATCCAGCTGTCAGTAGGACCCACGTTCCTGGCGGTCATGGTGGTCGGCCGCGGTCACGGACCCGCGGGCATCCTCCTGGCGCTACGCGAAGCGATTCCGTACCTGCTCTACACCTGGCTCATGTGGCCCGTGGTGGCCATCGGAGTGTGGAAACAGGTGCGCGGGAATGCCACCTGGGCGAAGACCGAACGGGAGGCGGTGGCCGTCGAGTCGGCGTGATCGGTACGAGATCGCGGCACAATGGCCTGCATGACCGATCGCATGCCGCACTTCCCCGCCGGTTTCGCATGGGGCACCGCGACGTCCTCGTACCAGATCGAGGGCTCCCCGCACGCCGACGGCAAGGGTGCATCGATCTGGGACACGTTCTCCCACCGCCCCGGAACGATCGCCACGGGGGAGACCGGCGACGTCGCCTGCGACCACTACAACCGGTGGTCCGACGATCTGGACCTCCTGCCGCAACTGGGATGCAACGCCTATCGCTTCTCGCTGTCATGGCCCCGCATCCTGCCCGAGGGCACGGGCCACGTGGAATCGCGCGGCCTCGACTTCTACGACCGCCTCGTCGACGGATTGCTGGCCCGGGGCATCGCCGCCTTCCCGACCCTGTACCACTGGGATCTGCCACAGGTCCTGCAGGATGCCGGGGGGTGGTACGAGCGCAGCACCGCTGAGGCGTTCGCCGAGTACGCCCGGGTCGTCGCCGAACGGATCGGGGATCGGGTCAGCGCGTTCGTGACCCTCAACGAACCCGGCATCCACACGTCGCTGGGCCACGTCCTCGGAGTCCATGCACCCGGAGCAACCGACCTGGAGCGCGCGTACTGGGTGATCCACCACCAACTCCTCGGCCACGGCCTGGCGGTGCGCGCGATCCACGAAACGGCCGACAAGCCGGCCGGGTTGACCAACAATCTGGCGCCCATCCTGGCGTTGGATCCCTCGTCGCGCGAGGACATCCTGGCCGCCGACCGCATGGATCTCCTCTTCAACCGGCAGTACCTCGACCCGGTACTGCTCGGACGCAACCCGGCCGACGTCGAGGCGACCTACGGTCCCACCGCGCTGCAGGTGGTGCGGGAGGGGGACGCGCAGATCATCGGCACCCGGATGGATTTCCTGGGCGTCAACTACTACAACCCGCAGTGGGTCACTGCGGGCGCACCGGACAACCCGCTGGGCTTCGAAATCGCCCCGCCGCCGAAGGACCTTCCCCGTTCGGCGTTCGGCTGGCCGGTCGTACCGGAGAGCTTGACCGACCTACTGTTGCGGCTACGAGCGGACTACACGCGCGCCCTGCCACCCATCTATGTCTTGGAGAACGGCACGTCCTGGCCGGACATGCACGACCGGTTCCGCATCGACTACCTCGATGCCCACGTTCGATCGGTGGCACACGCCATGGCCGAGGGCGTCGATATCAGGGGCTACTTCTGCTGGTCCCTGATGGACAACTTCGAGTGGGCCGAGGGCACCTCCCAACGGTTCGGTCTCGTGCACGTGGACTTCATGACACAACAGCGCACCGTGCGTGACTCCGGTCGATGGTTCGCCGATCTCGCGGCGGGCCTCCTGGGATGACGATGCGCGCCCCACACGTGAGGAGGACCCCGGCTCTGGCGGAGCCGGGGTCCTCCTAGTGACTTCCCGAGGGAGGCGACGGGAAGTGTGCTTACAAGAGGCGGAAGATCAGAGACCTCGCCTGCAGGGACAGCCGTGCGGCCATCTCACCGTTGGATCCGTGCATCTCGTCGAGGACTCCGCGCAACTCCACAAGCGCGGCCGGCTCGTCGCTGAATCGGGATGTGGTGAAGGGCAGGAACTCAGCGGTGAGCCAGGCGATCAGGCGCTGGCATTCAGGGACCCCCGTGTAGCCATCATCGACAGCACTCACAACCTCGAGCACCAGACGATCCGCAGTCTCATTGACCCCTTCGCGATCGGGGGAGGAGACCACCCTCGGTGCTGGGACTCCAACCGTCTTCTGTATCACCATTCGGACCACCTCCTGCCGTCGTAATCAAATCGTGACCTTTGCGTGTGCCCATTCTGCCCACAGGATGAACGCGATGTCCACCCCCAATTCGGCCGGACGGTCACCGGGGCAGATCAGGGTCCCGGCGTTCGCGGTGGAGACGGGCAGCCGTGAGCAGTTCGGTGATCCGTTAGCCCCGCGGGGCATCCATGGCGCTCACCAATCACCGAGGTGCTCACGGATACCGATCCGACCTCGGTCCGGCCTACAGGTCGGCGGCGTCCATGATGCGGTAGGCGTAGCCCTGTTCTGCGAGGAACCGCTGCCGGTGCGCGGCGAAGTCCGCATCCACGGTGTCCCGGGTGACGACGGTGTAGAAGTGTGCGGTGGCACCGTCGGTCTTCGGCCGCAGAACCCGGCCGAGGCGCTGAGCCTCCTCCTGGCGCGACCCGAAGGTCCCCGACACCTGGATCGCCACCCGAGCCTGGGGCAGGTCGATCGAGAAGTTCGCCACCTTGCTGACCACCAGAACCCGAAGCTCCCCGGCCCGGAACGCCTCGAACAGCCGCTGTCGTTCGCGGGTCGGCGTCTTCCCGGTGATCAGTGGCGCATCGAGGTCGGCTGCGAGCTCCTCGAGTTGGTCGAGGTACTGACCGATCACGAGCACCGGATCGTCGGCATGCTGTGCCAGCAGACGGCGCACCACATCGGTCTTCACCGGGGATGCCGCCGCCAACCGATAGCGATCCTCGGGCTCGGACAGCGCGTACGCCATTCGCTCGGACTCCGGCAGGGTCACCCGGATCTCACAGCAGTCCGCGGGCGCGATATACCCCTGCGCCTCGATATCGCGCCACGGGGCGTCGAATCGCTTGGGCCCGATCAGTGAGAAGACGTCGGACTCCCGGCCGTCCTCACGCACCAGCGTTGCGGTCAGTCCCACTCGCCGCCGGCTCTGGATATCAGCGGTGAACCGGAACACCGGTGCTGGCAGCAGGTGGACCTCGTCGTAGATGATCAGCCCCCAGTTGCGGGCATCGAACAGCTCCAAGTGGGCGTACACGCCCTTCCGCTTCGAGGTCAGGATCTGGTACGTGGCGATCGTGACCGGCCGGATCTCTTTGACCTCACCGCTGTATTCGCCGATCTCGTCGGCGGTCAGCGACGTGCGGGCGATGAGTTCATCACGCCACTGCCGGGCCGCCACGGTGTTCGTGACGAGGATGAGCGTGGTGGCTTGTGCCAACGCCATCGCCGCCGCACCCACGATCGTCTTGCCGGCGCCACACGGCAGCACGACCACGCCAGACCCTCCGTGGAAGACGTTCTCGGCCGCCTGCTGCTGGTACTCGCGCAACTCCCACCCGTCCTGCTCGAGGGCGACCGGATGGTGTTCACCGTCGACGTACCCGGCGAGATCGTCGGCGGGCCAGCCGATGGCGAGCAGGGCCTGCTTGAGCCGGCCGCGTTCACTGGGGTGGACGACGACCGTGTCGTCGTCGATCTGCGCTCCGAGCATCCCGGCGGTCTTCTTGTGCCGCTGCACCTCCGTGAGAACCGCCCGGTCATGGCTGACCAGGACCAACCCATGAGCAGGGTGGTTGTGCAGTGTCAGCCGCCCGTACCTGCTCACAGTGTCGGTGACGTCCAGAAGGAGGGCCGGGCTCACCGGGAACCGGGAGAAGCGCACCAGGGTGTCGACGATGGCCTCCGCGTCGTGTCCCGCGGCGCGCGCGTTCCACAGCCCGAGTTTGGTCAGCCGATAGGTGTGCACGTGTTCGGGTGACCGCTCCAACTCCGCGAAGACCGCGATCTCGCGCCGGCACTCCTGCGCCTGCGGGTGGTCTATCTCCAGCAGCAACGTATGGTCGCTCTGGACGATGAGCGGGCCGTCAGTCATCGTCACCACCAACCGCCGCGATCCGGGCCAGCGGGACGGTGATCATGCGCGCGGCGTTCAGACTCCACCCGCTGAGCCTGCCCACCCGAAGATCGATGGGTTCCACGAGTTCGGTGCGCACGCCATCATCCTGCGCGTACCGCACCCACACCCGCCGATCCTCCGCGATCGCCTGGCGGCAGACGTCGGCGACGGTCTGCGGATCCGCCGGATGCAGTTCCGGTGGCACAGCATCGGGCACCGGCTGCGCGTCGAGCAGGTGCTCGACCAGCCGCGCCACGGCCGCATCATCCGGAGCGGCTTCTGACACCGCTCGCTCCAGCGCAGTGGCGAACACCTGCTCCGGCCCTTCGGTGGTCGCCACGCCCGCTGTCTGCAGCAGTCGGACCACCTCGTCCGGGCGCTGGGCACTGGTGAAGACCCGGTCCGACACCTGGGTGAGACCAAGTCGGACGAGCTGCTCCGCCTCGGCAGCACCACCCTCGACCACGGTGGCCGGATAGACGCGCACACCCGAGGACCGGCTGGCATCGTGCACGGCATACTCCAGGGACTGCGGAATAGGCGTCTTGGACGCACTCGTCAATGCACCGAGGACCTCGTGGGGATCACGGCCGCCGACCGTCGACCGCAGCCGAGCCGGATCGATCCGATGCATCACCACGGGCCCCCAGGACTCGACGTGCGCGATCGACTGCAGCAATTGCCAGGTGGGGTTGTCGATCCCGAGCGGGGCGATGACGGTGCCGTCGGGCTGCACGATCAAACCGTCAGCCTGCGCCTCCGGCAGACACCGGGCAGCCGCGCGCACCGCCTCGGGAAGCTCGGCCATGGCTGCCGTTGGGGTGCCTGCCTCGATGAGCCCCAGGGCGAGCAGTTCCCGGTAGACCCCCGGCACCTGTTCAACCGCTTCGTGCATGCGTGGCCGTTCCCATGCCACGAGCTCACGCAACTGGTCGACATCGAGCCGTCCCGCAGGCGGCCACACCGACAGGATGTGCAGCCGATGAAGCGCCGTACGCGGCTGGACCGTGCTGGTCAGACTTCCCAGCATCTCCGGGAGGCAGTCCCCCAGCAACCGATCGCTGCGCAGCCATGCCGTCATCAGGGCCGTCCACATCTGCTCCGCGTCGCCCGCCAGCCATGCCCGCGCCGCCGGCGTCGGACGGCAGGAGCCCTCGTGCAGTCCCACGAGTCCGGCAGCCGCCGCGAGCTCCAGCCAGACCAGCAGATCGTCGACCGGCACCTTCATCTGCTCGGCGCGGTCCGCAGCGCCCCGCCGAGAAACCCCCCGCACGGCATGGCTGGGCAGGTCCTGGCGGGTCAGGTCGGTGAGCAGGTACCGAACACCCGCCAGCACGGCCCACAGCGAGTGCCCGCGGGCGGGTTCGGCCGGTTCTGCGGACGCTGGCGCCTGCACCGGCGGCAGATAGGCCCCCTCGCGCAGCACAAGGGAGGCCTCACGGGACAGCACGTACTGCTCACCGCGCTGGATCAGCAAAGGGTGCGGCTGTGTCGACACCGGGTTGTGCCACACCCAGTCCCGCAGTTGATCGGCCGCGACGAGGTCTGCCGCATCACGCACAGCCTGTGCATCGGCGGCGGTGTGGGACTGTGCGACCAACCCGCACGGGTAGGGACCGAAGGATTGTTGGGCTGCCCGCGCGATGCGGTAGGTGTCCGGGCCGCCCCACAGCAGCGCCCGTGCCCACAACGACCCCACAGTCCGCTCGAGGTCGGTGTCGTCGGGAAGTGCCTGCGCGAGTTGGTCAAGGCCGGCCTCGTGCAGGCAGGCGAACACGGCGAGCACCCGCAGTTCGGGAGTTGTCAGCGATTGCATCGCCTCCAGCACACTGGCGTCATCGGAGGCCCGCCGGGCCAGTTGACCCAGGTCGGCCGGCCACGGCTGGAGCAGATCCGGCCGCAACCGCAGCAGGCGCACGATCTGACCGGCGCTGCGGGAACGCAGATCGTCGGCCAGGGAGCGGGGCAGCGCAGAAGAAGCCATCCGCACTACGTTACGTACATGGCACCCGAAGGCGCGAACGCGGACCCCCTGGTGCGCCTGCGAGCCGAACTCACGCGCTACCCGGGACTGCTGATCGCCTTCTCGGCGGGGGTGGATTCGGCCTTCCTGCTCGCCGCTGCCATGCGCGCCCTCGGCACCGACCGGGTGCTCGCCGTGACCGCGCTGAGCCCGTCGTTGCCCGACGCGGAGCGGACATATGCCAGGGAGTTCACCGCACTTGTGGGCGCCCGGCACATCGAAGCGACCACCGATGAGATGCAGCGCGCGGGCTACCGCGAGAACTCGACATCGCGCTGCTACTTCTGCAAGGCCGAACTGCTGGACGTGATCAGCGGCCATCTCGACGGGTTGCCCCCGGGCTCCCGGGTGGCCACCGGGACGAACGCCGACGATCTGGTGGCGGGTTTCCGGCCGGGGATCCGGGCGGCCGACGAACGGGGAGCCGTCACGCCACTGGCCGACGCAGGGCTGTCGAAACAACAGATCCGCCAGACCGCGCGGGAGTGGGGGCTCCCGGTCTGGAACAAGCCGCAGGCCGCCTGCTTGTCCAGTCGGGTGGCGTACGGCATCGAGATCTCGCCACAACGCCTCGCCCGGGTTGAGGCTGCCGAGGTGGCCCTGCGACAGACCTTGGACGACTGCGGCGTCTCCAGCCACAACGTGCGTGTGCGCGACCTCGGGCTGCAGGCCAGGATCGAGGTCGACAACGACCTGGCCACACGCCCGGGGCCCTGGCGGGACGCTGTGGTCGCCGCGGTCGTGGCGGCCGGATTCCCGCAAGCGTGGATCGACCCGCAGGGCTTCAGGTCCGGTTCGATGAACGAAGGTCTGCCAGCGACGCGCTGACGGCACGCCTGCGCCTGCGCGACTGCATCCACAACCACGCCAGCAGAACCGCGAATCCCACCCCGCTGAGCATGGCGAGGAACCACAGCACAGGGATCACAGGCGCCCCGTCATAGACCAGACGGGACAGCACCAGCAACGCGACGGCCACACCGACGGCGAACAGCATCAGACCGATGAGCACCGATCGGTTTCGCATACTTGAGCCTACGTCGGCCACGCCGGCGGCGGGCGACCCGCCCGGAGCTAGCCCAGGTAGCGACTCCAGGCCGGGTCGATGAGATCGACGATGAGTTCGGACTTCTCATCGAACGACTGGAACGAGGCGTCCACGGCGGCCCGGGTCGCCAGGTACAGGTCCTCGATGTCCCAGTCGGCCTGCTCTGTGAGCAGGTGCATCTCCCTACTCAGCGTCGTCCCGCTCATCAGCCGGTTGTCCGTGTTGATCGTGACCGCGAAGCCCAGGTCGTTGAGCAGGGTGACGGGGTGATCGGCGATGGTGTCGGCGATACCGGTCTGCAGGTTCGACGACGGGCAGACCTCCAGTGCGATCTGCCGGTCGAGCACATAACTGGCCACCGGGCCCAGCGTTGCCTCATCGCCGGACACACGGATGTCCTCAGCGATCCGGACACCGTGTCCGAGGCGTTCGGCGGCACACACGGCCAACGCGTCTGCGATGCTGTCCACCCCGGCGGCCTCCCCCGCGTGGATGGTGTAACGGCACATCTGTGCGCGCAGTTTGGCGAACGGTTCGGCGAACAGCGACGCGGGGAACCCGTCCTCGGGTCCGGCGATGTCCATACCGACCACGCCCTCGTCGCGGAACGCCACGACCAGGTCCGCCACCTCGTCACCGCGGTCGGCCTGCCGCATCGCACACAGCAGCGCGTTGACCACGATGTCGTCCTCGGTGTCGAATCCGTCCAGGACGGCCTCCACGGCCTGTCCCATGGTCAGACCGCCCGCGGTGAACAGTTCCGGCGCGAAGCGGACCTCGGCGTAGACCACCCCGTCGGCAGCAAGATCCTGCGCACACTCGGCAGCGACCCGGCGCAGCGCGTCCTCGGTCTGGCAGACGCTGACCGTGTGCTCGAATGTTTCCAGGTAGCGCACGAGCGAACCGCTGTCCGCGGCATCGACGAACCACTGGCCCAACTGCCCGGCATCAGTGGTCGGCAGCCGATCGTAGCCGTATTCCTGGGCGAGATCGATGACCGTCTGCGGGCGCAGTCCGCCATCGAGATGGTCGTGCAGAAGGACCTTGGGCAGCGAGCGGATCTCCTCGAGGTGCATACCCCTGATCCTGTCAGACGTCCCGGTCGAGGTCAGCAGGCCCGAAGGCACTGGGCAGCAGATCGTCCAAGGTCTTCACGCCGTCCGGGTGGTCGATCAGAAGTTCTGGCCCGCCGAACTCGAAGAGCAACTGCCGGCAGCGTCCACACGGCATGAGCAGGTTGCCCTCGCCGTCACAGCAGGAGAAGGCGACGAGGCGACCCCCGCCGGTCATCCGCAAGTCACCCACCAGCGTGCATTCGGCGCACAACGTCAAACCGTACGATGCGTTCTCGACGTTGCACCCGGCGACGATTCGTCCGTCGTCCACGAGCGCCGCGGCTCCCACCGGGAACTTCGAGTACGGCACGTAGCAGTGCGTCATGGCATCCCGGGCGGTTGCGCGCAGGGCCTCCCAGTCGGTCATGACTTCTTGTACGGGATGCCGTCCGCGGCCGGCGCCCGGACCTTGCCGACCAGCCCCGCCACCGCCAACAACGTCGCGAGGTACGGCGTCATCAGCATGAACTCACTCGGGATCGGGGTGCCGATGATGCTCAGGACACTCTGCAGGTTGTCGGCGAAGCCGAAGAACAGCGCGGCGGCCAGCGCACCCATCGGCTTCCAGCGGCCGAAAATGACCGCGGCCAATGCGATGAACCCCTTGCCCGCAGTCATCTCCTTGCCGAATGCACCGACCGACGCGACGGTGAAGAAGGCACCGCCGAGACCAGCGACCAGTCCGCCGAGCAGGACGTTGCGGAAGCGCACCGAGTTGACCTTGATCCCGACCGTGTCGGCGGCCTGCGGGTGCTCGCCGACCGCACGGACCCGCAGCCCCCACTTGGTCCGGAACAGGGCGACGTTGATGACGATCACGATGATGTACATCAGGTAGACGACGATGTTCTGGTTGAACAGGATCGGCCCGACGATGGGGATGTCGCTGAGCACAGGGATCGCGATCGGGGAGAAGGTGGGCGGAGAGTTCCAGGTCTCCTGGTTCGGCGCCAGCAGCCGTCCGTAGAAGAACGACGTCAGACCGACGGCCAGCACGTTCAGCACCACGCCGAGGATGACCTGGTCCACCCAGTACTTGATGGCGAAGACTGCCAGCAGCAGACCGATGAACAGCCCACCCAGGGGTGCGGCGATCAGACCTAGATAGGCGTTCTGCGTCAGCGACGCCACCACTGCGGCCATGAAGGCACCGGTCAGCAACTGGCCCTCGATGGCGATGTTGATCACGCCTGCCCGCTCGCACAGGATGCCCGACATCGCACCGAAGACCAGAGGTACGGCCAGCAGCAACGATCCCTGCAGCAGACCGACCAGGTTGATCGTGCTTCCGGCGACGGCCCACGACAGGAAGCCCAGCACGAAGAAGATGCCGAACACCGTGGAGTAGGGCCACAGCGCCCTCTCCTTGCGCGCTGCGAACAGCCCACCGACGGCCGCCAGCAGAGCGATGGCGCTGAAGGCGATCGCGCTGATCTTCGCGGGCAGGGTCAGGTCCGGCAGCGCCAAGGCCTCCTCGCCAAGCGCGAGTTGGAAGGTCACGTCCTCCCCCGACGGCGTGAAGAACCCGAACACGACCACCGCGAAGATGCCCAGGCCGATCAGGACCTTCACCAGCCGTGGCGTGGGTGGGACGATGTGGACCTCGGGCAGCGCCTCGGGGGCGGGGGCTTCGGCGACGCTCATCCGTTCCATCCCTTCGCGGTCTGCATGAATCCGGCACCGCCTGTCTCAGGCAGTCGGAACACCGATCTGACAAGTGGTGGTGCGGCGATGAACAGCACGATCAATGCCTGGATCACCAGGACGATGTCGATGGGGGTACCGGTGGCCGTCTGCATGTTCAGTCCACCGGCCCGCAGGCCACCGAAGAGCAGACCGGCCGCCACCACACCCCACGGGTTGGCGCGGCCCAGCAACGCGACGGTGATGGCGTCGAACCCGATCCCGGCCGAGATGCCGCCGGTCAGGGACTTCTCGGTTCCGAGGACCTGCGCACTGCCGGCCAGACCCGCCAGGCCACCGGCGATGAGCATGACCAGCAGGTACATGCGCGACACGTTCATCCCCGCGGTCCGGGCGGCGTTCGCATTGGCACCGACAGCTCGGAACTGGAAGCCGAGGGTGGACTTGTCCAGCAGCCAGGCCACCGCAGCAGCGGCCAGGATCGCGACGATGATGCCTGCGTGCACCCGCCACTGGTCGACGATGGACGGGTACTCCGCACTGTCCGCCACCGGCGGGCTGATCGGGTCCTGCCTGCCCTCCCGCAGGAACGCCGGCTTCGTGAGCAGCCATGCGACCAGGTAGATGGCGATCCAGTTCAGCATGATCGTCGTGATGACCTCATGCGCACCGGTCTTGGCCTTGAGGAACCCGGCGATGCCACCCCAGATCGCCCCCCCGATGAACGCCCCGAGGACGGCCAGCGGAAGGTGGATGAACCACGGGAGGCTGAACTGGAAGCCGATGTACGCGGCGAAGATCGAGCCGAGGATGATCTGTCCCTCGGCGCCGATGTTGAACAGTCCCGCCCGGAAGGCCAGCGCCACCGACAGACCGCCCAGGATCAGGGGGGTGGCCATCGTGATCGTCTCGCTCAGCGGCTTCAGTGCATCCACGAGGCTGCTGGCGTCCGGGTTGAACAGCATGCCGGTGAGCAGCGCCTTGTAGGCCTCGACCACCGACGTCCACGCCGCCGAGAGAGTGTCGAAGGGTTTGGCGAAGAAATAGCTGCTGGCGTCCTGCACCGCCGGGTCGGAGAAAGCGATGAAGAAGGCGCCGATGATCAACGCCATGACGATCGACAGGAAGGTGATGCCGGCCGTGCCGCTCAGAGCCGTGCGCACCCGGCTGGGCGGCTTCTGCTCCTGCGTGACGGTGGTGGCGTCAGTCATTGGTCACTCCTGCCATGAGAAGGCCCATCTCGTCACGGGACGTGTCCGGTCCGACCACACCGATGATGGCGCCGCGGTACATCACCGCGATCCGATCACTCAATGCGTAGATCTCGTCGAGTTCGCTGCTGATGATGAGGACGGCCGCGCCCCGTTCGCGTTCGGACACGATGCGCTTGTGCAGGAACTCGATCGAGCCGACGTCCACACCGCGAGTGGGCTGCGAGGCCACGAGCACCCGCAACTCCCGCGACATCTCGCGGGCCATCACGACTTTCTGTTTGTTGCCACCCGACAGCGAAGACACCGGAGCGGCGGCCCCCTGGGTCCGGACGTCGAACTCCTCGATGAGCTCATCGGCACGCTTGTCGATCACCGCACTCTTCAGGACACCCCCGGACGAGTAGGGGGCGTTGCCGAACTGGTCGAGGACGAGGTTCTCGGTGACGGTGAAGGAACTGATGAGGCCATCGTGCTCGCGGTCCTCGGGGACGTAGCCGAGCCCGCCGTCGAGGATCTCGCGGGGCGTGCGCCCCGTCAGTTCCTTGCCGTCCATGGTGATGGAACCGGTGACCTCCCCCTCGTACAGACCGGTGAGCACCTCGGCCAGTTCGGTCTGTCCGTTGCCCTGCACTCCGGCGACGCCGAGGATCTCCCCGGCCCGCACCTCGAAGTTCAAGTCCCGCAGGATCGGGCGACCTTCGAGGTCCGCAGCCGAGAGGTCACTGACCTGAAGCACGGGCTCGCCGGGATTCCCGGGTGGTTTCTCGACCGTGAGGCTGACCTCCCGGCCGACCATCATTCCGGCGAGTTCTGCCTTGGTCGCCTCCGGTGAGGCCTCCCCCACGACCCGCCCCCGACGGATCACGACGATCCGATCGGCTGCGGCCTGGACCTCGCGCAGTTTGTGGGAGATGAAGACGATGCTCGTGCCTTTTGCCTTGAGGTCGCGCATGATCCCGAGCAACTCGTCGGTCTCCTGCGGCGTCAGCACGGCGGTCGGCTCGTCGAGGATCAGCACGCCGGCGTCGCGGACGAGGGCCTTGATGATCTCCACACGTTGCTGGACACCGACCGGCAGATCCTCGACGAGCGCGTCCGGATCGACCTGCAGGTTGTACGCCTCAGAGACCCGGCGCACCTCGGAGCGGGCAGCATCGAGGTCCAGGAACGCGCCCTTGGTGTGCTCGTGACCGAGCATCACGTTCTCGGCCACCGTGAACGGGGGGACGAGCATGAAGTGCTGGTGCACCATGCCGATCCCGGCGGTCATGGCATCACCCGGACCCTCGAAATCCTCTTGCACGTCGTTGACGAAGATCTCACCCGAGGTCGGTTGGAGCAGGCCGTAGACGACGTTCATGAGAGTCGACTTGCCGGCGCCGTTCTCCCCGAGCAGAGCAACGATCTCGCCGGGATTCACGATCAGCGAGATGTCCTCGTTGGCCGCGAAGTCGCCGAACTTCTTGGTGATGTTCCGCAACTCGAGTTTCACGCCGTCGCCCTCCTCCGGTGGTCAATGAAAAGTGGGGGGCCCGGCTACCCGGACCCCCCACCTGGTTCAGCTGGACTTCGGCTGGTTGGGCGAGGTCACCTCGATGGTGCCGTCGATGATCCCCTGCCGGATCGTCTCGAGCTGGTCCTTCAACTCCTGCGGAACCTGGTCCTCGAAGTCGTGGAACGGAGCGAGCCCGGTTCCGTCGTTCTCGAGGGTGCCCACGTACTCCTCGCTGGTGAACTCACCGTTGACCGCCTGGCCGATGGTGTCCTTCACCGCGATGTCGATCTTCTTGAGCACAGAGGTCAGGAACACGTCCTTGTACTGCGGAGCGGACTCGTAGCCGTCGCTGTCGACCCAGATGATGTCGGCCTTACCGGTCGACTGGGCTTCCTTCGCGGCACCGAGACCCACCGGCCCGGCGACCGGGAAGATGATGTCCGCACCCTGCTGGATGAAGTTCTTCGCCAGCTGCTGGCCCTTGGCCTGGTCCTCGAAGCCACCGGCCATCGAACCTGCGTCAGGCTTGTTCTGGTCCCAGCCGAGAACCTCGACGTTCGCGCCGTTCTGCTCGTTGTAGTACTGGACACCTTCCCAGTAGCCATCCATGAACGCGGTGACCGACGGGATCGCGAGACCACCGAAGGTCGCCACCTTCCCGGTCTGGCTCATGCCTGCGGCCAGGTAACCGGCCATGAACGAGGACTGCGCCGTGTTGAACAGCAGACCCTTCATGTTGTCGATCTCGGGGTCGCTCGCCGCGTCCACGATCGCGAACTTCTCATCGGGGTTCTGCTGCGCACCCTCCTTGGTCGCGTCCTCCATGAGGAAGCCGACCGTGACGATGATGCCGCAGTCGTCGTTCACGAGCGCATTGATGTTGGGTGCGTAGTCGGTCTGGCTCTTGGACTCCAGGAACTTCTCCTGGATACCGAACTCAGCGACCGCGTCCTGCACGCCCTTGTAGGCAGAGGCGTTGAACGAACGGTCGTCGATACCTCCGGCGTCGGACACCATGCACGCGAGGAAGTCGCTGCTGCCGGACGCTGCCGGGGATGCGCTGCTGCCGCCGTCGTCGGGGGCGCTACCGCAGGCCGCCAGGGTCAACGCTGCAACCGCTCCCACGGCCGCAAAGCGGAGTTTCTTCATATCTCCTCCATTAAGGGTGATTCGCCATTGGACCTTACGCCAGGTTTACATTCCATGTCTGTCAACTCGCCGTATCGTTACGCGGCTCGCACCGCGCTCGCCGGCGCGCCAAGGACAGCCCTGGTCGTCGTCATTGTGACGAAGTTGCCGGCGCCCAAAGCCCGGATGTGACGAAGGTGCGCGGTTCACCGCCCGTCCACCCAGCACCTTCGCCACAAACCGATCCGTCCGGGCAGCACCTTCGTCACAAACGGGCCGGGGCGACGACCGTCGCGCGCACAACCGCACATTCCGGGCTCAACCCGACGTCGGGACAGCCGGACAACCCCGCTCCCACTAGCATGAAGTCGTACTCACGCCCAAGGAGGTAACTGTGCCCAAGGCTTCCGTCGGCACGCTGTACCGCGGGCACGAAGGTATGTGGACCTGGGTCGCCCACCGCATCACCGGTGTGGCGGTCTTCTTCTTCCTCCTCGTGCATGTCCTCGACACCGCTCTGGTCCGTGTCTCGCCCAACGCCTACGACGAGGTCATCGCCACCTACAAGACCCCGATCGTGAACCTCATGGAGGTCGGACTGGTCGGCGCCGTGCTGTTCCACGCACTCAACGGCATCCGGATCATCCTGGTCGACTTCTGGTCCAGGGGCCCCCGCCTGCAGAAGCAGATGACGTGGGCGATCATGGCGATCTGGCTGGTCCTGATGATCCCCGGCGCCTACTTCATGCTGATCCACACCGTCGAGTCGTTGTTCGGGAGCACCTCATGAGCGCGCCGGCACTGAACGCACCGAAGACCGCCCGCAGCGGCGGACGCACGAACTACGAGATGTGGTCCTGGATCTTCATGCGCGTCTCGGGGATCGTGTTGGTGTTCCTGGTACTCGGGCATCTGTTGATCATGAACATCCTCGACGGAGGCGTGCAGCGGATCAACTTCGCCTTCGTGGCGGGGCGCTGGAGCAGCCCGTTCTGGCAGGTGTGGGACCTCCTGCAGTTGTGGCTGGCGATGCTGCACGGCGCCAACGGTCTGCGCACGATCATCAACGACTACTCCGAGCGCGACCAGACGCGGTTCTGGCTGAAGGCCGCGCTCGCGGTCGCCACCGTCTTCACGATCGCACTGGGCACGCTCGTGATCTTCACATTCGACCCCAACATCAGCTGAGGTAGAAGATGCAAATCCACCGCTACGACGTCGTCATCGTGGGAGCCGGGGGCGCCGGGATGCGCGCCGCCCTCGAGTCGAGCACTCGCGCCCGCACCGCCGTGCTGACCAAGCTCTACCCCACGCGCTCGCACACCGGGGCGGCCCAGGGCGGCATGTGCGCCGCGCTGGCCAACGTCGAAGAGGACAACTGGGAATGGCACACCTTCGACACGATCAAGGGCGGCGACTACCTGGTCGACCAGGACGCCGCCGAGATCATGTGCAAGGAGGCGATCGACGCCGTCATCGACCTCGAGAAGATGGGCCTGCCCTTCAACCGCACGCCGGAGGGGCGCATCGACCAGCGCCGGTTCGGCGGGCACACCCGCAACCACGGTGAGGCCGCCGTGCGCCGGGCCTGCTACGCAGCCGACCGCACGGGTCACATGATCCTGCAGACGCTCTACCAGAACTGCATCAAGCAGGGCGTGGAGTTCTTCAACGAGTACTACGTGCTGGACCTCGTGCTCTCCGAGGACGGACAGCGCACGGCCGGCGTGGTCGCGTACGAGTTGGCCACCGGCGAGATCCACATCTTCCGGGCCAAGTCCGTGGTGTTCGCCACCGGCGGCTTCGGCAAGGTCTTCAAGACCACCTCCAACGCGCACACCCTCACCGGCGACGGCATGGGCATCATCTGGCGCAAGGGCCTGCCCCTGGAGGACATGGAGTTCTACCAGTTCCACCCGACCGGCCTGGCCGGACTCGGCGTGCTTCTCACAGAAGGAGCGCGCGGTGAGGGCGGCATCCTGCGCAACAAGGACGGCGAGCGGTTCATGGAGCGGTACGCCCCCACGATCAAGGACCTGGCACCGCGCGACATGGTGGCCCGGGCGATGGTGCAGGAGGTGCGCGAGGGCCGCGGTGCGGGGCCCGAGGGTGACTATGTCTACCTCGACCTGACGCACCTGCCCGCCGAGCAGATCGAGAGCAAACTCCCCGACATCACCGAGTTCGCCCGCACGTATCTGGGTGTGGACCCGATCTCCGAACTGGTGCCGGTGTTCCCGACCGCGCACTACGCGATGGGCGGCATCCCCACCAACATCGAGACCGAGGTGCTGCGCGACAACGACACCGTCGTGCCCGGGCTGTACGCGGCCGGTGAGTGCGCGTGTGTCAGTGTCCACGGCGCCAACCGCCTCGGGACCAACTCGCTGCTGGACATCAACGTGTTCGGCCGGCGGGCAGGCATCGCCGCAGCCGAATACGCCGTGACCGCCGAACTGCCCGACCTGCCGGAGAACTCGCAGGTCTTCGTCGAGGAACTGGTCTCCGGGCTGCGGGATTCGACCGGTGGGGAGCGCGTGGGTGAGATCCGCAAGGCCATGCAGGAGACCATGGACATGAACGCCCAGGTCTACCGGACAGAGGCCACGCTGAAGCAGGCGCTGTCCGACGTCCAGGAACTGCAGCGCAGGTTCCGCAACGTGGCCATCCACGACAAGGGCCAGCGGTACAACACCGAACTGCTCGAGGCGATCGAACTCGGCTTCCTGCTCGACCTCGCCGAGATCCTCGTGGTGGGCGCGTTGGAACGCAAGGAGTCCCGCGGCGGGCACGCCCGGGAGGACTACCAGGCCCGCGACGACGTGAACTTCATGCGCCACACCATGGCCTACCGGCATGTCGGCGAGGGTGGCGACGCCAGCGTCCGCCTCGACTACAAGCCGGTCGTCGTCACCCGTTACCAGCCGATGGAGCGTAAGTACTGATGACCGCCACCGTCCCCGAGCAGATCACCCGCTTGCAGGTCACCTTCAAGATCGCCCGGTTCATCCCGGAGACCGACGAGGAGCCGCACTACGAGGAGTACACGGTCGAGGCGCTGCCGACCGACCGGGTGCTCACCGTGCTGCAGAAGATCAAGGACGAGATCGACGGCACTTTGACGTTCCGCCGGTCGTGCGCCCACGGCATCTGCGGGTCGGACGCGATGCGGATCAACGGCCGCAACCGGTTGGCGTGCAAGACCCTGATCAAGGACTTGAACATCAAGAAGCCGGTCATCGTCGAGGCGATCAAGGGTCTTCCGCTGGAGAAGGACCTCGTGGTCGACATGGAGCCGTTCTTCCAGGCCTACCGCGATGTGATGCCCTTCCTCATCTCCGAGGGCCACGAACCCACCAAGGAGCGCCTGCAGACCATCGAGGACCGGGCGGTGTTCGATGACACCACCAAGTGCATCCTGTGTGCCTGCTGCACGACGTCCTGCCCGGTGTTCTGGTCCGACGGCCAGTACTTCGGTCCGCAGGCCATCGTGGGGGCGCACCGGTTCATCTTCGACTCCCGCGACGCCGGGACCGATGTGCGCCTGGACATCCTGAACTCCAAAGAGGGCGTGTGGCGATGCCGCACCACGTTCAACTGCACCGACGCATGCCCGCGCGGCATCGAGGTGACGAAGGCCATCCAAGAGGTCAAACGCGCGCTGATGTTCCGGCGGGACTAGGGGCTGCTGCGGCCCGGCAACCCCCATTGTGACGAAGGTGCGCCCTCCGTCGGGACCTTTGTGACGAAGGTGTCCGGTTCCAGGCCGACGAACCCCCCAACAACGTCACAATCGACCGTCAGGGGTCAACAACAACGTCACAAAGGCGGCCGGCGACGGCAGCGACCACGTGGACCCGCAGCACCGAGACCCGGCACCCCCTTTGTGACGAAGGTGCGCCCTCCGACGGGACCTTTGTGACGAAGGTGTCCGGTTCCAGGCCGGCGAAACCCCAAACAACGTCACAATCGGCCGTCAGGGGTCAACACAACGTCACAAAGGCGGCCAGGCGACGCCTCAGACCACCCCGCCGTGCTCGCTGTCCAGCGGCGAATCATGGTGCAGTCGCTCGAGCGGACGGTAGGTGTAGAAGAACACGCACCCTCCCGGGCCGACGTCTGTCACCGCATGCGGGACCGTCGGGGGGATGTAGACGTAGGAGCCCGGGCCGACCTGCTTGCCGACCATGGTGCACTCACCCTCCAGCACCAGGATGTGGTGGTGCGCGGCGTGGTGCACGTGTTCGGGGTTCACGCGCCCTTCATCGACCTTCATCAGACCCAGCGTCACGTCGCCGGACTGCCACAGTGTCTTCCTATGCACACCCGGCACCTCCGCCACGTCCTCCCACGGCATCGCCTCGATGTCCGCGCTTGTGGCTGCGATCAGGGTCCCCAGATCATCGCGATTCATTGCGTCCCACCGCCTCTCCTGACCCCAGCCTATTCCCCGGATCACGCGGTCGCGTCGGGGATCGGCCGACACGGCACGACGTGCGCGTGGCGTGGCCGCCAAAGCGCGGAATCACACTTACGCTGAACCGTAATGCGAATCTTGATTGCCACAACAGCCGCCCTCCTGCTCACGGCCACGCCGGTGGCCGCGCAGGAGAGCCCGGCCACCCCGTCAGCGACGCCCTCAGCAGCCGAAGGCGTGCAGATCCCCGACTTCGCCACCAAGACCTGGGTGGTGGTGGATGCCGAGTCCGGGGATGTTCTGGCCGGTCAGAACATCGACGAGCAACGCCCGATGGCCTCGACGCTCAAGACCCTCACCGCCCTGACCCTGCTGCCCCGCCTGCAGTACGAGAGCAGCTACGAGGCGATCGCCGAAGAGACCCTGACCGAGGGTATGCACGTGGGCGTGCTGGCCGGCAGCACCTACACGGTTTCCCAGCTGTTCCACGGGATGATGATGCGCAGCGGCAACGATGCGGCCGTGGCTCTGGCCGATGCCTACGGCTACCAGCGCACTCTGGACGCCATGAACGCCGAGGCCGCCCGTATCGGCGCCACAAGTACTGTCGCGAAGTCGCCGAACGGTCTGGACAAGCCGGGGCAGGTCAGCACAGCGGCCGACATGGCGCAGATCTACCGTGTGGCGATCCAGGACCCGCGCTTGCAGGAGATCATGACGGCCCGGCAGTTCGAGTTCCCCGCCCAGCCGCCGAAGGATCCCACGAAGGCGCAGAACACCTTCACGATCTTCAACAACGACAACATCCTCAACAGCGACTACCCGGGCTTCCTCGGGGGTAAGAGCGGGTTCACCAGCAGCGCAGGCCGTACCTACGTCGCGGGTGCGGAGCGGGACGGCCGCCGGATCGTGGTGGCGCTCATGGGCATCGGCGGCGGAACCACTGCCACCGCCCGCCAGGTTCTGGACTGGTCGTTCCAGAACATCGGACAGCTGCAGCCCATCGGCCGGTTGCCGGAGATACCGGCAAGCCCGCAGATCACGCCCGAGCCCGCCGATTCCGCCGGTGACCCCACCGACGTCGCCCCGCTGCCCCCCGACCCGCAGGCACAGCAGCAGGCCCAACTCGTCGCCGAGCAGGCGATCGCCGCGGTGCAGCAGGTCGCAGCGAACCTTCCTGAGCCGCCGTCCAGCGAGGAGGTGCTCACCGCCGCTGCGGCAGCCGTGGAACAGGCCGGTCAGTACGCGCAGGTGGCGGGCAACGAATCTCCGGCCGGCGCGACGACCGGCACTGGGATCTCGGCGGACCTGATGGTCGGCGGTTTCCCGCAGTCGGCGTTCGTGGCCGCCGAGCCGGCACCCGAGGTGGAGCCGCAGCGCGGCTTCTTCGCCACCCTCCTGATCGGCCTCTTCAAGGCCCTGATGTGGATCCTGCTGTTCCTGGCGGTCGCCGTGGTCCTGCTGCGGATCCGGGCCGTGCGCCGGCAGAAACGCCGCCGTGCACAGTACGAGGCAGCTATGCGGGAGCGGTCAACTCGTAGTCGTGAAGTGGACCCCACACTCCGTCGGACCCCTTCTCGTACAGGGTGATCGCGTCGGCGGTGAAGGCCGCCTCGTAGTCGGCCAGTGTGCGCTGCGCGACCACAAGTGTCGCCTCCGGGAGATCATGGGCGACGGTGACGTGAGGGTGGTAGTCGAACCGCAGGCTGCGCTGCAACGGGCCTGACCGCACGTCGGATTCCAGGGTCACGATGTTCTCCGCGCCGACAGCCACCCTGACGTATACGACCGGCGACAACGGCCGGAACGTCCCGGTTCCCTGCAGGAGCACCGGAAACGCGGCGTGACGCTGCGCCACCGCCCGCAGATGATCGGACACCGCATCGACATCGGCGACCGTTGTGGGGGGCAGCAGGGTCACATGGGCCTGGATCTGATGTGCGGCTGGGTCCCCGAACCGCTCCCGCCAGCCCTCGAGTTCGTCGGCGAAAGGTCGCGGGATGGCGATCGCCACCCCGATCGTCGCGGTCATGCCGTACTCGCCCGCAGACCCATCGCGCTGTAGACCGCGTCCAATGTCGGCTGTGCCGCCTCCCGCGCGCGCTCGGCACCGGCCTGCATCAGCCGGTCGAGTTCGGCCGGGTCGTCGAGCAACTCCTGCGTGCGGCGGGCGAACGGCTCGGCCACGGCGACCACAGCCTCCGCCGCGGCGACCTTGAGTGGCCCGTACATACCGCCGCGGTACTCCTTCTCGACTTCGTCGACGGTGCGGTCGGTAGCGGCCGCCAGGATGCTGATGAGGTTGGAGACGCCCGGCTTGTTCTGCGGGTCGAAGCGGACCTCGGTCTCGGAATCGGTGACTGCGGACTTGATCTTCTTGGCGATCTGCTTGGTCGAGTCGAGCATGAAGACACACCCGCCCGGCACCGACTTGCTCATCTTCGAGGTCGGGTCCTGCAGGTCGAGGATCTTGGCGGTGTCCTTGACGATGTACGGCTCCGGCACGACGAAGGTCTGTCCGTAGCGACTGTTGAACCGTTCCGCGAGGTCGCGCGTGAGTTCGAGGTGCTGGCGCTGGTCCTCGCCTACCGGTACAGCGGCCGCCTGGTACAGCAGGATGTCGGCGGCCTGCAGGCACGGGTAGGTGAACAGTCCGACCGACGCGCTACCGGCACCCTCCCGGGCGGTCTTGTCCTTGAACTGCGTCATGCGGGAGGCCTCGCCGTAGCCCGTCAGGCACATCATGACCCAGCCGAGCTGGCTGTGCTGCGGCACGTCGCTCTGCACGAACAGCGTGGAGCGGTCGGGGTCGATGCCGGCGGCCACGAGTTGTGCGTACGAGACCCGGGTCCGCTCGCGCTGCAGCACCGGGTCCACCGGCACAGTGATCGCGTGCAGGTCGACGACGCAGTAGAAGGCGTCATTGTCGTCCTGCAACGCCACCCAGTGCCGCAGCGCTCCGAAGTAGTTGCCTATGTGGAAACTCTCCGAGGTCGGCTGGATGCCGGACAGAATGCGGGGGCGGGACATGAGTTCATTGTGGCGGCTGACCCCGCGCCCGTGCTCGGGAGGGTTGGCCGGGGATCCGCAGTCCGGCATCGCGGTGGAACTGCGCCGAACAGCTCAGGTGATCCGCGCGAGGCTTCCGGACCTATTGCGGTTCAGGCCCATCGCCTTCGGAGACAGGGATCTGCTGCGCCATGCTCACGTGCACCCGGGCGATCCGCCGACCGTCCATCTCAGCGACTGTGAGGCGGTTGCCGTCCACCTCGACGATGTCCCCGGAGACGGGCAGTCGCCCGAGTTCGGCCATCATGAACCCCGCCACCGTCTCGTAGGGGCCTTCCGGCAGTTCCATGCCCGTTTCCTCGTGCAGGTCGTCCAGGCTGAGCAGGCCGTCGACCTCCGTCTCGCCGGTGAGCCGTACCCGCTCCGGCTCACGTACATCGAACTCATCGCGGATGTCCCCGACGAGTTCCTCCACGAGATCCTCCAGCGTCACGATCCCGGCGGTACCGCCGTACTCGTCCACGACGATCGCCAAGTGATTGCCGCTGTCCCGCATCTCCTGCATGGCCGCCAGGATCGCCTTGCTGTCGGGGAACCGCAGCACCGGGCGCACGATCTGATCCACGCGCAGGGAACGCCGGGCGAGGGTGGGGTCCAACAACTCGCGGACATGGACGAAGCCGATCACGTCGTCCGCGGAGTCCTGCACCACCGGGTACCTCGAATGCGGCATGTCCCGGATCTTGGACACCGCCTTGTGAATGGGCAGCGAGTTGTCGAGGAACTCCACCTCTGTGCGCGGCACCATCACCTCGGCCAGTTCTCTGCCCCCGGCGGTGATGACATCGTCGATGAGTTCCCGCTCTTCAGTGCTCAAGGAGTCCTGCGCGGCGACGATGCCCCGCAACTCCTCGCCGGAGATGCCTTCTTTGGCGGCTTCCGGGTCCAAGCCGATGAGCCGCACCACGGCGTTCGTCGAGAGGGACAAGAACCAGATGAACGGGCGGGAGATCCGGGCCAGCAGGTCCACGGGTGCCGCCACCGACAAGGAGACCGCCTCCGCGCGCTGCAACCCCAAGCGCTTCGGAACCAACTCCCCGAAGACCAGGGACAGGTAGGCGATGATCACAGTCACGCCGACGAAAGCGACTGTGTCCGCCACACCCTTGGGCAGGCCGATGCGCTCCAGCCAAGGAGCCACGTCGGGCGCGATGCGCGAGGCACCGAAACCGGCGGACAGGAACCCGGCCAACGTCACCCCCACCTGCACCGCAGCCAAGAACCGGTTGGGATCGGCCACCAGGCTCTTCAGACGCCGCCCCCGGCTGCCCTGGGTCGCCGCCAGGTGGTCGACCTGCGACTCGCGCAGGGACACCAGAGCGATCTCGGAAGCGGCGAAGAACCCGCCGATCAGAGTGAACAGCAGGACAACGCCGATGTTGACCAGCAACTCATTCACACGTTCCAGGGTACGCAGGTCGGGTGCCAGAGCGTTCCGCCGCTCAGGACTGGGCGGCGGGCGTCACGTCGTTGTCCGATAGCGACGGGTGAAACCAGCAGACCCGTGAGACTGGCGTTACGACAGCTAGAAGCGGGGTCAGAACCGGTGACGCGGAGGGCAAATCACTCCGCCAGCCCCATCGCCGGCGGAGTCAACTCCATCTCCACAGCCGGAACCCAAGGCACTTCCCGGCGTCCGCGTTACATGCAACGATGGGACCATGACTGTTCAGCAGCGCGTGTCGGAGTACCGGCGCCGGATGCGTGCGCGCGGCTACCGCCCGGTCCAGATCTGGGTTCCGGACGTCCGCACTGTTGCTTTCGCCGCGGAGGCTGCCCGAGAGTCCGCACTACTGGCGGCAGCAGACCGCGCCGGAGACGACCAAGCCTTCGTCGACGCCATTTCCGTCCGACTGGACACCGAGGAGTGAATCGAGGGGAACTCTGGACAGCCACCGGCGGTGTGTACGCATCTAAGCGACGACCCGTTCTGATCATCCAGGACGACCGGTTCGCCGGCACCGACTCAGTTGTGGTTATCCCACTCACCACGCAACAGGTCGACGCCCCGCTCACCCGGATCCCCATCGCGGCCAACGATCTGTCGGGCATCGAGCACGACAGCTTCGCGATGGTCGACAAGATCACCACCATCCGTCGCAGCCAACTCGGCGCCAGAGCCGGCCGGTCGACACCGACCCAGATGGTCGATGTCGAAAGGGCCCTGATGGTCTTTCTGGGTCTTGCTGGCTGAACCCTCCGGGGGGGGGGGGAGAGCCGCACGCAACCCTGCGGCAGCCAGCCGCGCTTTCCGCTACACGTCTCTTCTTGCCAGTGCTGATCGGCGTGCTCGGCGACTGCGGCTTCGAGCGCGACGTCGGGGAAGGCGGATCCGCCCCCGGCGTCCTATCGCGGCTCGAAGTCCACCACGACCGGTGCGTGGTCACTCCAGCGCTGTGCATAGCTCGGGGCCCGGCCGACGCTGAACCCGGTGGACGCGGGGGCATGCGGCGATGCCAGCACGCAGTCGATGCGCCAGCCCGCGTCGTTGTCGAAGGCCTTTCCGCGCCAGGACCACCAGGTGTACCCGGCGTCTTTTCCCAGATCCACCCAGCCGAGTTCGTCGTACCAATGGTCCAAGTAGGCGCGCTCCGACTCCAGAAACCCCGCCTTGCCGCGGTTGCCCTTCCAGTTCTTGATGTCCGCCTCGCGGTGGGCGACGTTCAAGTCGCCACATACCAGCGCGCGCGGATGCTGTTCCATCCACTTGCCCATGGCCGCCAGGAACCGGTGCTTGTCGTCCTGGGCCGGGGTGTCGGCTTCGCCGGTGTGCACGTACACCGAGGCCACATCGAGGTCCCCGATCCGCACGGCGAGCCACCGACCCTGTTCATCGGCCTCGCCGAGTTCCTCGGTCACCGCCAACGGCTGGCGGGACAGGATTGCCACACCGGCGTGTCCGGGGCGCACAGCGGACGGCCGGTGGGCCAGGTGCCAATCCTGGAAGGCATCCCCCAGCGCCGCAGCCAACTGATCGTCGGTCGCACGGACCTCCTGCAGGCAGATGACGTCCGCCTCCTGGTCCAACAGCCACGCCAGACCGCCACGACGCACGGCCGCCCGGATCCCGTTGACGTTGGCGCTGACCAGCCTCACGCCATTGCAGCCTGGAGGTTCTCGTCGATCGAGGCCAGGAACTCCTGCGTGGTCTGGTACGGCTGGTCCGGACCGACGAGCAGCGCGAGGTCCTTGGTCATCTTTCCGCTCTCGACGGTCTCGATGCACACACGCTCGAGGGTCTCCGCGAAGTTCGTGACCTCCGGCGTTCCGTCGAGCTTGCCGCGGTGGGCCAGACCCCGCGTCCACGCGAAGATGCTGGCGACCGGGTTGGTCGACGTCGGGTTGCCCTGCTGGTGCTGCCGGTAGTGCCGGGTCACCGTGCCGTGCGCGGCCTCCGCCTCGACGGTCTTGCCGTCCGGGGTCATGAGCACCGAGGTCATCAGGCCCAGCGAACCGAAGCCCTGCGCCACGGTGTCGGACTGTACGTCACCGTCGTAGTTCTTGCAGGCCCAGACGTAGCCGCCCTCCCACTTCATGGCGGCGGCCACCATGTCATCGATCAGCCGGTGCTCGTAGGTCAGCCCGGCTGCCTCGAACTCGTCCTTGAACTCGGCTTCGTACACCTCTGCGAAGAGGTCCTTGAACTGCCCGTCGTAGGCCTTCAGGATCGTGTTCTTCGTCGACAGGTACACCGGGTAGTTGCGGCTCAGGCCGTACCGCATCGACGCCCGCGCGAAGTCGCGGATCGAGTCGTCGAGGTTGTACATACCCATCGCGACGCCGCCGCCCGGGAAGTCGTAGACATCGAACTCCATCGGCTCGGAGCCGTCGGCCGGCGTGTACGTCAGCGTCAGCGTGCCGGGCCCGGGGACCTTGAAGTCCGTGGCGCGGTACTGGTCGCCGAACGCGTGACGACCGACCACGATGGGCTTGGTCCAGCCGGGAACCAGCCGCGGGATGTTGCTGATGATGATCGGCTCGCGGAAGATCACACCGCCGAGGATGTTGCGGATCGTCCCGTTGGGCGACCGCCACATCTTCTTCAGCCCGAACTCCTCGACGCGGGCCTCGTCCGGGGTGATCGTCGCGCACTTCACGCCCACGCCATACTTCTTGATCGCCTCCGCGGAGTCGATCGTGATCTGGTCGTCGGTGGCGTCGCGGCTCTCGATGCCCAGGTCGTAGTACTTCAGGTCCACATCGAGGTACGGAAGGATCAACTGCTGCTTGATGAAGTCCCAGATGATCCGGGTCATCTCGTCGCCGTCGAGTTCGACGACGGGGTTCTCAACCTTGATCTTGGTCATCACAGGTCCTGCACATCGGCTTGCTTGGCGCGGACGGCCTCAGCGGCCTCCTTGAGGCCTTCGAGCTCCGACTCGGTGAGGTCGGTCTCGACGACCTTGCGCACACCCTCCCGGCCGATCTCGGCCTCGACACCGAGGTAGACCCCCTCGATGCCGTACTCACCGTCGACCCAGGCACACACCGGCATGACGTCGCCGCTGTCCTCGGCCACGGCCTTGGCCATACGGGCGGCCGCGGCGGACGGGGCGTAGTACGCAGACCCGGTCTTGAGTAGCGCGACCACCTCGGCACCGCCGTTGCGGGTGCGCACCACGAGTTCCTCGATCTCCGCCGACGGCATCAGGTCGGCCAGGGGCTGGCCGTCGACCGTGCAGCGCGACGGGACCGGCACCATGGTGTCGCCGTGGCTGCCCAGGGTCAGGGTCTGCACGCTGGCGATCGGCTTGCCGAGCCGCTCGGCGACGAAGTGCGAGAAGCGGGCGGTGTCGAGCATGCCGGCCTGCCCGATCACACGGTTGTGCGGGAAGCCGGTGGCGATCTGGGTCAGGGCGGTCATCTCGTCCAGCGGGTTGGAGACCACGATGACCACGGCGTTCGGTGCGTGCTTGGCGACGTTCTCCGCCACCTGCCGGACGATCTTCGCGTTGGTCTCGATGAGGTCCATGCGGCTCATGCCGGGCTTGCGTGGCAGGCCAGCGGTGATCACGACGATGTCGGATCCGGCGATCGCCTCGTAGCCGGACCCGTCGAGCCCGGTCGTCTGGCCGACGACCTTCGTCTCGAAGCCCTCGACGGGACGGGACTGGTTCATGTCCAGGGCGAGGCCCTCAGCCTTGCCCTCCACGATGTCGGTCAGGACGACTTCGTCGAAGATGTCGTACTCGGCCAATCGCATGGCCGTGGTCGACCCGTAGAAACCTGCTCCGACAACCGTGACTTTTCCAGGCATGACGCACCTTTCGAATTCCGAATCTGGCCCGTGGTCAAGGCTAGCGAACACCACTGACCCGGATGTCACTGCCCACAGTGACCGGATACGTCGTCAGGGCAGCAGTAGAAGCGTGACGCCGCCGAGGGCGAGGGCGAGGGCTGCGAAACCCGCCACGTCCAGGCCCCGGGAACGCGATGCCAGCCATCCAGCAGTCCGCGTGGGCAGCACGAGCCGCAACAGTGCCGCCAGACCGGTCGCGACGACCAGACCGGCCAGACCCTGCAACAGAGAGCCCGCAGCGATCAGCACAAGCGCGCCGAGGCCCACCAGAGCGACGAGCAGGAAGGGCCATTGTGCCGGTGGAGCCTTGGCCTCCACGGCCGCGGCGGGCACCGGCAACTCGGCGGCTCCCAGCAGAGCCGCGGAGTCAGCGACGAAGTATTCGTCACCGGGGGCCGCACTCATAGGGGTAACGGTAGCCCCTCACCGCGGAGAACTGCCGACCACGTGGCCGTTAACGCGTCCTACTTTCGGCCATCTCCACGACGTTGACGAGCAGCATCGCCCGGGTCATCGGTCCCACACCCCCCGGCATGGGCGCCACAAAACCGGCCGTCTGCACTACATCTGGTGCCACATCTCCGACCAGGCCCATATCTGTACGCGTGATCCCGACATCGAGTACCGCAGCGCCCGGCTTGACCATGTCGGCTGTCAGAAGGCCAGGAACGCCGGCGGCAACAACCACGATGTCCGCATCCCGGGTGTACACGCCGAAGTCGGGCGTTCCGGTGTGACAGAGGGTGACAGTGGCGTTCTCCGACTTGCGTGTGAGCAGCAGCCCCAGGGGCCGCCCGACCGTCACCCCGCGTCCGATCACCACCACGTGCCGACCGGCGATGGGCACCTCGTACCTGCGCAAGAGCTCGACGATGCCGCGCGGGGTGCAGGGCAAGGGGGCAGGTTCGTTGAGCACCAAACGCCCCAGGCTCATCGGATGCAGGCCGTCGGCGTCCTTCGCCGGATCGATAGCAGCCAACGCGGCACCCTGATCGAGACCCGCGGGTAGCGGCAACTGAACGATGTAGCCCGTGCACGCGGGGTCCTCGTTCAGATTGTGCAGGGCAGCCTCCACCTCCTGCTGGGTAGCCGTCGAAGGAAGATCCACTCGGATCGAGTTGATCCCGATCTCGGCGCAGTCGCGGTGCTTGCCCGCCACGTAGGCGTGGCTGCCCGGGTCGTCGCCGACCAGGACCGTGCCCAGTCCCGGGGTGACCCCTCGGGCCTTGAGGTCGGCCACCCGCTCGGCCAGTTCGGCACGAATGGTGGCCGCAGTCTGCTTGCCGTCGAGGATGGTGGCTGTCATGCCGCTGATTCTCCCATCGACACTGTGACGACCGGCAAGCAGATCGCATGCCTGACCACTGGACGGTCGGATACGCAATCCGCCCGGCTACACCTCGAGCACGCCTCCGGGTAGCCGGGCAGCAGATTGCACGCCTGACCACCAGCCGGTCGGAAACGCAATCCGCCCGGTTACACCTCGAGCGCGTCGCCGGATAGCCCGGCAGCAGATCGCACGCCTGACCACCAGCCGGTCGGAAACGCAATCCGCCCGGCTACACCTCGAGCGCGCCTCCGGGTAGCCCGGCAGCAGATCGCACGCCTGACCACCGGCCGGTCGGATACGCAATCTGCCTGCTCTGGAGCTCCACCCGTCACCGCTCAGTGGAAGAAGTGCCGCACCCCGGTGAAGTACATCGTGGCCCCGGCGGCGCGCGCGGCAGCGATCACTTCATCATCGCGGACCGAACCCCCGGGCTGCACAACCGCACGCACGCCTGCCTCCAGGAGGACCTCGAGGCCATCGGGGAAGGGGAAGAAGGCGTCGGAGGCCGCCACCGCCCCGGCGGCGCGCTCCTCCCCCGCGCGTGCCACCGCGAGCCTGGCGGAGTCCACACGGTTCACCTGACCCATGCCGATACCCACCGCGGCCTCGTCCTTGGCCAGCAGGATCGCGTTGCTCTTCACGGCGCGGCAGGCCCGCCAGGCGAAGGCCAGGTCGCGCAGGGTCTGC
This sequence comes from Actinomycetota bacterium, assembly GCA_020636995.1. Classification (GTDB taxonomy): domain Bacteria; phylum Actinomycetota; class Actinomycetes; order S36-B12; family UBA10799; genus JADKAV01. Next base: position 47,882 of record JACJWU010000005.1, read on the forward strand.
TCATCCACGGGGTCCCCGCTGGCCAGCGTCCAGTTCGCGGGATCGTCGCCGGGATCGTCGATGCGGTCCGGATTCTGCATGAGCATGCCGCCGGAGATGAAACGGACCTCGGCCGCCGCGTGCCTCTGCGGTGCGACCAGCAGGCGGATGTTCTGCTTCGTGGTGAGCACCTCGAGTGCATCGGGGTCGAACGCCGGGGCGATCACGACCTCCAGGAAGATCTCGGCCATGGCCTGCGCGACGTCCTTGGTGACCGTCCGGTTGAGGGCTACCACGCCGCCGAAGGCCGACACCGGATCGGTGTCGAAAGCGGCCCGGTACGCCGCAAGCGCATCGTCACCCACGGCGATCCCGCAAGGGTTGGCATGCTTGATGATCGCGGCTGCGGGTTGCTCGAAATCCCAAGCCGTGCGATAGGCGGCATCGCCGTCTACGTAGTTGTTGTAGGACATCTGCTTTCCGTGCAACTGCTCGGCGTGCGCGAGTCCGGTGGCGTGCTCATTGATGTACAGCGCCGCGCCCTGATGCGGGTTCTCCCCGTAGCGCAGCACCTCCGCGCGCTGCCAGGTCGCGGCGACCCAGCCGGGGAAGGTGTCGTCGGCTGCAACGGAACCCAGCCACGACGCGACCGCAACGTCGTAGTCCGCGGTGTGCCGGAAGGCCTTGACCGCGAGTTCGCGGCGCTGCTGCTCGCTGAAGCCACCGCCGGCCTCGACCACCGCGACGACCTGCGGGTAGTCCTTCGGGCTGACCACCACCGCGGTGTTGGCGTGGTTCTTGGCCGCCGCGCGCACCATCGCGGGACCTCCGATGTCGATCTGCTCGATGCACTCGTCGAGCCCGGCGCCGCTTGCCACCGTCTGCGTGAACGGGTAGAGGTTCGCCACGACCAGGTCCACCCCGACGATGTCGTGCTCGTCGAGCGTGCGCTGATGCTCCGGCTTGCGGCGATCGGCGAGGATTCCGCCGTGGATGCGCGGGTGCAGCGTCTTGACCCGGCCGTCGAGGATCTCGGGGAAGCCGGTCACCTCGGCCACCTGGGTCACGGGGATCCCGGCGGCAGCGATGGTCGCGGCCGTCGAGCCGGTGGAGACGATCTCCACACCTGCGTTGTGCAACGCAGTTGCAAGGTCTTCCACGCCCGTCTTGTCGTAGACCGAGATCAGGGCCCGGCGCATCGTCATAACTCCACCTTCCGTCCGTTCACCGTGCAGCCGTGGGCCACCAGGTGGTTGACCACCTCGGGCAACAACTGCCACTCCACCTGCTTGATCCGCTCGTGCAGCGAATCCTCGTCGTCGTCCCGCGCCACCGGCACACTGCGCTGGGCGACGATCGGTCCGGTGTCCACACCGCTGTCCACCAGATGCACCGTGCAACCGGTCACCTTCACGCCGTAGGCCAAGGCGTCGGCGACCGCGTGTGCCCCGGGGAAGGCCGGGAGCAACGCCGGATGGCTGTTGACGACCCGCTGCGGGAAACGATCGAGGAAGACCGCCTCCAGGATCCGCATGAACCCCGCGGACACCACCCAGTCCGGCTCGAACTCCGCAAGCAGATCGGCCAGTGCCGTGCTCCAGGCAGCGCGGTCGGGGTAATCAGCCGGACTCGCGACCAGCGTCGGGATCCCCGCGGCGGTCGCGCGCTGCAGGCCGGATGCGGGACGGTCCGCCGCCACCACCGCGATCTCGTACCCGCGGTGGGGATCGTCGATGAGGGACTGCAGCAGGGTGCCGGTACCGGAGATCAGAACCGCGATGCGAGGCACGCTTTCGATCCTAGAGTGCGGCCGAACGTCGGCGGCGACTGCCCGCAGCGAGGCTCCCCTGCCCGCCGTACACAACTGGTTGGCCCACGCCATCGTCGAGGACTTCCCGACCGGTAACACGCGCTGGCATCCCCCGCCGACCCCCCGCACCCGGCGTGTCGCGTACCCAACTGGTTGGGCCAGAGTGTCCCGCAACCACTTCTGTACGCCGTGGCCCGACTGACCAGGGCGTCAGGCGGAGACATCCTCTGCGGTGTCGGCGACATCATCGGTCAGGTCGATCACGTGACGACCGCGCCACCGGCGCCATGCCCACGACCCGAGGCACTCCAGGACGACACCACCGACGACCGCGCCACACAGGATCGCGATCACCAACGGGGGCGGACCGACCGCGGCGAGCCGGCCCTCCCCGAGCCGGCCGACGCTGATCGCCCACCACAGATCCACGGCGATGAGCACCAGCGCCACGGCGGCAGCGCGCGGCAGGAGCCATTCGCGCAGCGAGCGCGCGGGGCCGGCCAGGCGAGCAAGTGTCACGCCGGCCGCCAACGGCACCACAAGTCCCGCCAGCCACCACGGCTGCGTCGTGGTGGGCAGAAGGTTGAGCCCGAACAGTTCGATGGGGTCGCTCACCGGGGCCGTTGGCGTCACGATCACTCCGGCCACCTCCACGCCGGCGCCCGTGGCGAAGGAGAGGACCCACATCAGAGTTGCCGGGAGATACCCCAGCCAGCCGATGAACAGCGCCGCACCACCCATGAGTCCCGGCTCGATCACCTGTATCGAAGCGGCGACCGCGGAATGGCCGACGATCAGGGCGGCGCTGAGCAGCAGGGCGGCCCCGGCCGCCAGGACGGCCAACGCGCCCACAGCCGGCCGCGCCAGCCGCCATACCTTGGCCAGTGCGTCCGGGGCCAGATTGGCGCGCCAAACGATGGCCGCCGCACTCACCGCGAAGGCGACGCCGCCGGTGTGCAGGACCGCACGCACGGGCATCGCCGCAGCGCCGGCCATCGTCCCGTACAGAGCCGCGAGCAGGCCGATCACCGCATAGGTCCCCGCCAGCGAACCGGCCGCGACGAGCAGCGTTCGGGGATGGGCGATGGCTGCCCGATGCGCCACCCATCGCCCGGCCGCCCACACCGTGACGCCGGGGAAGACGATCCACGCCCAGGGCAGCAATGACCAGACGCCGACCCCGACCGCGAACGGCGTCCCGTGCGCCACCAGCCAGATGTCGGATCCGACGCGCATCGCGGTGTCAGCGGCCGACTCACCAGCAGCGAAGATCCACACGAGCAACGTGAGCACGATTGTGATGACCAGACCCGTGAGAGCGGCCCACAGCCCGGCGGCGACCCCCGCGACGGGCGCAGGCAACGGCCCGGAACGCCAGAACGTCGTGACCGCGCTGGTGGGGGACGCCCAGCCGGCACGGGTGGCTTTGATCCGATCAGCCTCCCGACCCCCAGCAGACCGATTGAGGGGCCGCGATCGGGTGGTCCTGCCCCGGTTGGCGGGGCCCTGCGATGCGCGACTCACTGCACTAGGTTCGCATCGATTCGGCGTCTGCCGGGGACATACACGCCGATTCGTGGCGGCTGGGATCGGCAGGTGGTGAGAGGTTCACACGTGGCTGTGCGGATCCACGCCGTTGGACCCGCACACGTCGACGACACCCTCTCGTGGGCCGCGGCAGTGCGCTACAGCCCGGCGACGATCTCGTGCACAAGGCGGGCGGCTTGGGCCGGGGTCTTCCCGACCCGTACACCCGCTGCCTCGAGCGCTTCCGCCTTGGCCGCCGCGGTTCCCGAGGAGCCCGACACGATCGCACCGGCGTGACCCATGGTCTTGCCCTCCGGGGCGGTGAAGCCGGCGACATACCCGACGACGGGCTTCGTCACGTTCTCCTTGATGAACGCCGCCGCGCGCTCCTCCGCGTCGCCACCGATCTCACCGATCATGATGATGACCTCGGTGTCCGGGTCCTCTTCGAACGCCGCGAGGCAGTCGATGTGGGTGGTGCCGATCACCGGGTCGCCGCCGATGCCGACGCAGGTGGTGAAGCCGATGTCGCGGCACTCGAACATCATCTGGTAGGTCAGCGTGCCCGACTTGGAGACCAAGCCGATCTTGCCGGGCTTGGTGATGTCCGCCGGAATGATGCCCGCGTTGGACTTCCCGGGGCTGATCAGGCCGGGGCAGTTCGGCCCGATGACGCGCGTGGTTCCCGCGTTCTGGGCGTAGGTGAAGAAGCTAGCGGTGTCGTGAACAGGCACACCCTCGGTGATGACCACCGCGAGCGGCACCTGTGCGTCCACGACCTCCACCACGGCACCCTTCGTGAACTTCGGCGGGACGAAGACCACCGACACATTGGCTCCGGTGGCGTCCACCGCCTCCTGCACCGAGTTGAACACCGGGATCGCGGTGCCGTCGGCGTCGACGGTCTGTCCGCCCTTGCCCGGCGTCACGCCGGCGACGATGTTCGAGCCGCCGGCCACCATGCGGCGGGTGTGCTTGCCACCCTCGGAGCCGGTGATGCCCTGCACCAGGATGCGGGAGTTCTCGTCCAAGTAGATCGCCATGTCTGTTCGTCCTCCCTCAGCGCGCAGCCAGCTCGGCGACGCGGGCCGCGGCCTCGTCCATCGTGTCCACAAGTTCGATCACGTCGTGCTCGGCTTCATCGAGGATGCGCCGGCCCTCCGCCGCGTTGTTGCCATCGAGGCGGCACACGATGGGCTTGTCGACGACGTCACCACGCTCGGCGAGCATCTCCATGGCCTGCACGATGCCGTTGGCCACCGCATCACAGGCGGTGATACCGCCGAAGACGTTGACGAAGACGCTCTTGACCTCAGGGTCGCCGAGGATGATCTCCAAGCCGTCGGCCATCACCTGGGCCGACGCTCCACCGCCGATGTCGAGGAAGTTCGCGGGCTTCACCCCGCCGAACTGCTCGCCGGCGTACGCGACGACGTCCAAGGTGCTCATGACGAGTCCGGCACCGTTGCCGATGATTCCGACCTCACCGGAGAGCTTGACGTAGTTGAGGCCCTTCTCCTTGGCCTTGACCTCCAGCGGATCCGTGGCCGCGATGTCCACGAGTTCCTCGTGGTCCGGGTGCCGGAAGTCGGCGTTGTCGTCGAGAGTCACCTTCCCGTCGAGCGCGAGGACCTCGCCTTCCGGCGTCTTCACCAGCGGGTTCACCTCGACCAGCGTGGCGTCCTCCTTGACGAAGACGTCCCACAGCTTCACGAGCACGTTGGCGACCTGGTCGGCGACGTCGGCCGGGAACTTCGCGGCGGCCACGATCTCAGCGGCCTTCGCGGGGTCGACCCCGGCGATCGGTTCGATGGCGATTTTGGCCAGCGCCTCCGGCTTGGTCGCCGCCACTTCCTCGATGTCCATCCCGCCCTCGACGCTGGCCATCGCCAGGAAGTTGCGGTTGGCGCGGTCGAGCAGGAAGGAGACGTAGTACTCCTCAGCGATGTCCGCCGCACCGGTGATGAGGACCTTGTTGACGATGTGGCCCTTGATGTCGAGCCCGAGGATGGCGCCGGCCTTCTGCTCGGCGTCCGCGGGGCTGTCGGCGAGCTTCACGCCGCCCGCCTTCCCACGGCCACCGGTCTTGACCTGGGCCTTCACGACCACCGGGCACCCGATGCGATCGGCGGCGGCGCCAGCGGCTTCGGCGTCGGTGACGACCTCACCGGACTGCGTGGGCACGCCGTGCTTGGCGAACAGTTCCTTGGCCTGGTACTCGTAAAGATCCACTGCACCACCTCATCGATCGAAACCGTGCTTGACTGCGACGCTACTGCGTAGGGGTGGACGCGCCGACAGGCGGGTCAGGAGACCGGTGTCGTGCCGACGTTGGCCCGGACCCAGGCGACGACGTCGTCAGTCGCGGTGCCCGGCGTGAAGACCTTGGCCACGCCCATCTCGGCCAACGGCGCCATGTCCTCCTCCGGGATGATCCCACCACCGAAGACGACAATGTCGTCGATGCCGCGTTCGCGCAGCAGGTCGAGCACGGCGCCGAACAGGGTCATGTGAGCGCCGGAGAGGATCGACAAACCGATCGCCTGGACATCCTCTTGGACAGCCGCACTCACGATCATGTCCGGGGTCTGGTGCAGGCCCGTGTAGATGACCTCGATCCCGCCGTCGCGCAACGCGCGAGCGATCACTTTCGCTCCCCGGTCGTGCCCGTCGAGGCCGGCTTTGGCGATCAGGACGCGAATCGGCTCTGCCACGCTTGCGAGTCTACGTGGATGCCGTTGGCGGCGGGGGGTCGCGGTTGTACCGGCGAACGGGGTCGCTGCGTCGTGCGCGCCGAACCCGGGGTCAACCGACGGCGAGGGGCGCGGAACCACGACCTCTGCTTCAGGCGTTCCCCATAGTCACCCGAAAGGTTCCGGTTTTCCGCGGTGTCCGTGGTACAAAACCGCCGATCGTGGGCTACGTTCCCCTTATGCCCGAGTGTCCCCCTGAGGAGGAGAACGCCCTGCGGCGCAGCCTCCAGAAGGCCCGGAACACCACGACGTCGGCCAAGAAATCCATCCTCAACCCACTCGGCATGCGCGGTGTGGCCGTGGAGGCCGCATTCCTCGCGACACATGTGGCGATGTACCCGTTCGGGCTGGTGGAGGACAAGTACCGCCATGCCGAGGAGCGGCACACCCTCGAAGGGCTTCCGCCGGTACAGCGCGGCCTGATCATCGGGGACGTGGAGGCGGCAGGAACGCCGATCATCCTGATCCACGGGATCATCGACAACCACACGGTCTTCGCATTCCTGCGTAGGGCCCTCAATCGTCGCGGCTTCGGCCGGGTCATCACATTGAACTACTCGCCACTGTCGGACGACATTCCGCGGGTGGCACGCCGATTGAAGTCGCTGGTGGAGAAGGTCCGGCGCGAGACCGGCTACGAACGTGTCCATGTGATCGGACATTCGATGGGCGGGGTCGTGGCCCGCTACTACGTGCAGTGCCTCGGCGGCGACAAGCGCGTCCACACACTGGTGACTCTCGGCTCGCCGCACGCCGGGACCATGCCGGCCTACCTTGTGCCGCATTCGGTCGTGAAGCAGATGCGGCCAGACAGCCCGATCGTCAAGGAACTCGACGCACCGGCGGCAGGCTGTAAGACCCGGATGGTCGCAATCTGGTCCGATCTGGATCAGATGATCATCCCCAAGCGCAACGCCCGGATCGTTCACCCGGATCTCAATGCGCGCAACGTGTTCGTTCGCGGCGTGGGACACATGTCCTTCCCTGTCGACGGCCGTGTCGTGCACGAGATCTGCACGACCCTCGCCGAACTTGATCCCGACGGATCGACTCTGGTGCGCGGAACGACCTCGATCGGCAGCAGCACCGGGCGGATCAGCGAACCGGTTTCGGCGACGCCCTTGCGTCGGCGCACGGCCAGCAGCCTGGGTGACTGAACCGTCGGGCCCACGCGGCCGTCGGACTCTGACCTATCTGTCCACACAGGTTGGGCACGTCTGGCTCGGCATCACGTCGAGTACTTCGCCGGCTGGCTCGGACTGGTGAGCCCACGACCACGGTGCGACGCTGGGCGAGCGGGTGCCGGCAGGTCCTGGGCGCGTCGCGACGGCAATGACATGGCCGGACCGGTCCGGCAGGTCCTGCGGTGGTCATCCCACATCCCGTGAGGGATTGGCGGTCCGGTTAGAGATCGGCAGTTCGGTTAGAGATCGGCGGTCCGGTTAGAGATCGGCGGTCCGGTTAGAGATCGGCAGTTCGGTTAGAGATACGACACTCCGGTTAGCCCTACACGGCCGTGGGACTCTAACCAACCTGCCGCCGACTAACCAAGATGCCGATCTCTAACCGGAATGCGCCAACAGATCCTGACGGGCTCCGCTACCGGTCCCAGGCTGTGCGGGCGAGGTACCAGCAACGTGCCCATGACTACCCGGGAAGCCGGAGGCCCAACTCAGAGGAACGCCGCAGGATCACGCTGGACGTCGTTCTTGATCACCTCGAAGTGCAGGTGCGGACCGCTGGAATTGCCGGTACTGCCCACCGCGCCGATGCGCTGGCCGCGCAGGACCTTCTCCCCCTTCGCGACCGCGATGCTGTTGAGATGGGCGTAGAGAGTCTCCACACCGTTGTCGTGGCGCACGATGATGTGGTTGCCGTAGGCGCCACCCCAGCCCGCCTCGACGACCTTTCCGGCGAGAGCGGAGAAGACCGGGGTCCCGGTGGCGGTGGCGAAGTCGAGACCGGTGTGATGCCCGGACGACCAGCTGCCTCCGGCCTGTCCGAAGACCGCGGTGTTGCGGTAGTTGCGGGTGGGGGTGAACATGTCGCCGCTGGACCGTTGCGCGCGCTCGCGGGCGCGCTTGGCCCGCTGCACCTCGATCTGTTTGGCCTTCTGTGCCGCCTCTGCCATGACATCCGGCTCCAACGTGGGCGGGTTCACGGGTTCCTGGGCCACAGGTGCGTCGGCCGGCTCACCGGTCGCGAGGGTCGCACCCTGACTGGTGGACACTGCGCCGACCACCAGTCCACCCACCACTACGGCAACACTGCCGCCCTGGATGAGGTCTCCGATGCGTGTCTTCACTGCTATGCCTTTCGTCACTCGCCACGCAGATGCGGGCGGGGGTCGAGTTTCTTGCCGTTCTTCGAACGGACCTCGAAATGCAGGTGGGGACCGGTGGAGTTGCCGGTGCTGCCGACCTTGCCGATCTTCTGACCAGCTGTGACCTTCTTGCCCTTCCGGACCAGGGTCTTGGACATGTGGCCGTACAGGCTGCGCTTGCCGTTCTTGTGCTTGATGATCACGGCCTTGCCGTAGGCACCGGCCCAGCCGGAGAACACGACCTTGCCGTCCGCCACGGCGTTCACCCGGGTGCCGCGCGGGGCGGAGAAGTCCAGGCCGGTGTGCCGGCCAGAGGACCACAGGCGACCGCGCTGACCGAACTTGGCGGACAGTTTGTAGTTGCGGGTCGGGAGCTTGGTGAAGGTCGCGGCACTGGCCACGGACTGTCGATCGGAATCGGCGTGGGCGGGGGTCGCAACAGCGGGGATCAAAAGCCCTGCGGCAACTCCGGCACCCAGGACGGGGATGAGCGTCTTCTTCATGGTCAGGTTCTGCTCGGTGCAGGCCTGACCTAATCGGGATTAATCGGGCAAAAGACTCATAACGGGCGTGACCTCACCCACTCGGGTGTGTGCGCAGTCACGGTGCCCGGCCCACCGATGCGGCGTCAGCCGGTCTTGCGACGAAAGCCCGGACCACCACTGCCGCCGTCCCCGGGCCCCTGGTTCTTCGGTCCGCCGCCCTTGTGGTGGTCCTCATGCTCCACACCTGGATCGTGGGACTTCTTGCGATCCAGCGCCTCACGCATCTTGGCCTTGATGTCCTCGTTGTCGGTCATGGGCCACCCTTTCGCTCTGCCCTCAACCTACAACTTCTCGACCGGCGCATACCTGAGCAGCAAACGCTTCACGCCTTCGCTGCCGAAGTCGATGTGCGCTTCTGCCTTGTCGTCCGCACCAGCGGTGGACACCACCGTGCCCAGACCGAACTTGGGATGTAAAACGTTGTCGCCGGCTGCAAGCGCCACGATCGGGCCAGCGGCCCTGCGTACGCTGCCGGCTGCCTGGGCCAGCGCCGGTGCCGCCCCCCTGCCACCTGCGCTGGGCCTTCGGGACAGGTCGCGCCCGGTGCGCCGCCAGTCGATCAGGTCCGCGGGCAACTCATCGAGGAATCGACTCGGTGGGTTGCCCTGTGGCGTCCCGAACTGTAGGCGCATCGCCGCCCGACTCAGGTACAGGCGCTTGCGGGCCCGCGTCACGCCCACGTACGCCAGGCGCCGCTCCTCCTGCAATTCCACGGGGTCGTCCAGAGATCGCGCATGCGGGAACACCGATTCCTCCAGCCCGGTGAGGAAGACGGCATCGAACTCCAGACCCTTCGCGGTGTGCAGCGTCATCAGCGTGACCAACCCGCCGTCGTGCTCCGGGAGATCGTCGGCCTCGGCCACCAGCGCCACCCGCTCCAGGAAGTCCGCCAACGTGCCATCCGCGTTGTCGTTGAGGAACTCGCGTGCCACCGACGCCAACTCCGCAAGGTTCTCCAGCCGGGACTCGTCCTGCGGGTCGTTCGAGGCCTGCAGTTCGGCGACCAGGCCGGATTGGTCCAATACCGCCTCCACCATCTCCTCCGGGTCTGCACCGGAGTCCAGCAGCACGCGCAGTTCGTCCACCAGAGCGAGGAAGCCACCGATCCGGGTCTCCGCCCGGGGGCCGATCCCCGTCTCCGGCGCCCGGCGCAACGCCGCTTCGAAACTGAGCTGCTCGCGTGCGGCGAAAGCCGCGACCTGCTCGACGGTCCGATCCCCGAGCCCGCGCTTCGGGACGTTGAGGATCCGCTGCAGGGCGACGTCATCCCCAGGGTTGGCCACCACCCGCAGGTAAGCCAGTGCGTCACGGACCTCTTTGCGCTCGTAGAACCGCACGTTGCCCACGATCCGATAGCGCAGACCCGAGCGCAGCAGAACCTCCTCCAGCGGCCGCGACTGCGCGTGGGTGCGGTAGAAGACCGCGATCTCGCCGGCGTCGAGGCCGTCGGAGGTCAACGAGCGGATCTCATTGACGACGAAGGCGGCTTCATCGCGATCGTCGTCGGCCACATACCCGACGATGAGCTCGCCGTCGCCGGCGTCGGTCCAGAGCCGCTTGTCGCGCCGGCCGGTGTTGTGCGCGATCAGCGCGTTGGCCGCCGACAGGATCGTCTGGGTGGACCGGTAGTTCTGCTCGAGCAGCACGACTTCGGCACCTGGGAAGTCCTTCTCGAACTCCTCGATGTTGCGCACATCGGCGCCCCGGAAGGCATAGATCGACTGATCGGAGTCACCCACGACACACAGCTCCGCCGGATCCAGCCCCTCGGCACCGTCGCCGACGAGTCGGCGCACCAGCTCGTATTGGGCCCGGTTGGTGTCCTGGTACTCATCGATCAACACGTGGCCGAAGAGCCGGTGGTAGTAGGCGGCAACCTCGTCGAACAACGTGAGCACGGCCACGGTGTTGCCGATCAGATCATCGAAGTCCATCGCGCCGGCGCGCTGCAGACGGTCGTTGTACATCCGGTACACGTCAGCCAGTACCTGCTGCGACTCGGTCTCGACCGTCGCCGAGAAGGCCTCGTGATCGACCAGTTCGTTCTTCAAACCCGAGATCTGGTGCTGCAGGCCACGCGGGCGGTACTTGCGGGGATCGAGATCGAGATCCTTGCCGATGGCCGTCAGCAGCCGTCGGCTGTCGTCGGTGTCGTAGATGGAGAAGGAACTCGGATAACCGAGATGGTGGCCCTGGCGGCGCAGGATCCGCACGCAGGCACTGTGGAAGGTGGACACCCACATCCGCTGACCCACCGGGCCGACCAACGCCGTCACCCGCTCCTTCATTTCGGCCGCGGCCTTGTTCGTGAAGGTGATGGCCAGGATCTCGGAGGGCACGGCCTGGCCCGTGGCTAGCAGATGCGCGATCCGGCGAGTGAGCACGCGGGTCTTCCCCGAACCGGCGCCGGCCACGACAAGGATCGGGCTGCCGCGATGGGTGACGGCGTCGGCCTGCTGGGGGTTGAGATCGGTAAGAAGGTCGTCCACTGTCCCCGAGTCTAAGTGGGGGTCACGACGCCTTGATGACCCCCACCATCCGCAACGACACACGGCCCTTGGGGACGTCCCCGGCCACCTTCACAGCGCGGTCATCACCGATCGCCACGACCACGAGGTCGGTCGACGAACGCTTGGACCGCACATCCACGGTGCGTGCCGCCGGGCGCTGGCCGGCACCCCAAATGGTCACGCCTCCGGCCTTCTTACGGCCTTTGGTGGTCACGGAGAGCACAACAGCCTGCGCCTTGGCCGGCACCTTGCCGGTCAGGGTCTGCTGCTTGCCCGCCTTGACCGTGCCGAGGTCCACCGATGCCGGTCGCAACCTGCCACCGCCCTGCTGTGCAGTGGTGATCCATCCGCTGAGCACGACGTTCACCGAGGTGGGCGTCTGCGCCGTGTTGGTCAGGGTGACCCGGCCATCGGAACTCGCAGCGAACACGGTGGCCGAACGCGTTCCGTTCACCACGTCGAGTGCGTCCGCCCTGGTCTTGGAACCGGGTGGCGTCACACGCACATGACCCGCCGAGGTGCCGGTGGTGTTAAGGGTCAGCACAGCACCGGTCAGGCCCTTCGGGGCGCCGGGCAGTGCGACCTCGGCGGCACCCGCCGCGGGCAGTTCAGTAGTCGCGACCACGCTGCTGGCGGCGGGTTGCCAGGTGCCCGTCTTGGCTGTTGTCGCGGCGGCGCTGGCGCGTGTGAAGTACCCCAGGACGTCCACGGCGACCCGAGCGTGACCTGCCACCGTGGCCAGCCAGATACGCCCGGTGTCGGACACCGGCACGATGGCTGTGGCAGCACTTGTGCCGTCCATCCCCAGCGAGACGACACGGGGGCCGTTGGCGCCCGGTGCACCGGAGCCGGACAGCCAGCCCGGCGCATTCGAGGCGTAGGCGGTCACGCGTACAGCTACGGCTTGGACACCGGTCTTCGGCAGCCGTTTCTTGCCCACCACCTTCACCGGTGTGCTGCGGTCATCGCCGGACCAGCGACGCTGCTGCAGGTAGCACCCGTTCTCGCCCTTCTTGCGGGAGTCGAACACTCGCACCGGTTTCACCGGTACGAAGGCGGCTGAGGCCTTCAGTGCCCGCGCGCGACCGCCGGGGCGGGCGACCTTGCACGCGGTGTCCAGCACCGGCGTGCCGTCCCAGTAGGAGGTCCGCCCGGCCGCGCCGTCCCAGGTCATGGAGAAGTGCACGTGGTCGCGATGGCAGAAGGTGTCACTGCCCGATCCCTGCAGGGAATAGCAGCCCTTGAGTTCGGTCCATCCCCGATCGGGGTCGTAGGCGCGCCACATCTCGTCGCCCCACCCGATGTACATGATGCCGAGCCGCCGGGCGTTCGCCGCGGGCGTGCCGTCAGGGCCGGGTGCGGTCACCCAGTCCACGAACGCCTGGGCTTCGGCCTTCTCCGCGGGGTTGCGGAAGTCGACCATCCAGTCGACCGCGCGGCCCTCCTTGTGCTCGGAGATCGAGTCCTGGTCGCAGGCCCGTGTGATGCCGATGACCGCCTTGCCATAGGTATCCAGCAGCAGTTGTCGCAGCATCATCGCGCCCGGTCGGGCCACCGGGTCGCAGGTTGTCATGCCCTCGTACTCGATGGGCGCATCGAGAACGGCCGGATACGGTCGTTCGGGCGGAAGCACAGCGGTCGTCTGTTTCGCGGCGACTGCCGGAGTCACGACGGCGGCAACGGCCACCGCGAGCGCCGACAGCAGGGGAAGAATGCGTCGCACCCGAGGCACCTTGCCAGGGGCTTTCGGGGCAGTCGGGCATGTCGGCCGGGGTGTCGGTCACGAAACGGTCACGGCGAGGTGGGCCGAAAACCTCATATCTAGGACATAACGGTCAGATCTCAGGTCCCCACGTACGGAACTGGTTGGCGCACCGGGGGCCTCAACCAATTCAGTACGCGACACACCGTGATTCGGCCACAATTGCGACCCCGAACCGCGTGTTACTGGTTGACGCTCCGTGCGCCCAACCAGTTCTGTCCCGTGGCGCTGATCTCACTCCCACTCGATGGTGCCCGGCGGCTTGCTGGTCACATCCAGCACCACCCGGTTCACCGCAGCCACCTCGTTGGTGATGCGCGTCGAGATCGTGGCGATCACCTCGTGCGGCAGTCGCGACCAATCCGCGGTCATGGCATCCTCGCTGCTCACCGGCCGCAGCACCACCGGATGCCCGTAGGTACGCCCGTCGCCCTGCACCCCGACACTGCGCACACCGGCGAGCAGGACCACTGGGAACTGCCAGACCGACCGATCCAGCCCCGCGGCGCTGAGCTCGGCGCGTGCGATGGCGTCGGCGCGGCGCAGGGTCTCCAGATTCTCCTCGGTGACCTCCCCCACGATCCGGATGGCCAGGCCCGGCCCTGGGAAGGGATGCCGCCACACCATGTCCTCGGGCAGCCCGAGGGCGGTTCCGACCGCCCTCACCTCGTCCTTGAACAGGTCACGCAGCGGCTCGACGAGTTCGAACTCGAGGTCTTCGGGCAGTCCACCGACGTTGTGGTGACTCTTGATGTTGGCCGTGCCGGTCCCGCCGCCGGACTCCACGACGTCGGGGTAGAGGGTGCCCTGCACGAGGAAGCGCACGTCATCGCCACCCTCGGCGACGACCTCAGCGGCAGCCACCTCGAACACGCGAATGAACTCCCGGCCGATGATCTTGCGCTTCTCCTCGGGGTCGCTGACTCCGGCCAGCGCGTCGAGGAACCTTTGCCGGGCGTCCACGACCACCAGACGCGCCCCCGTGGCAGCCACGAAGTCCCGCTCCACCTGCTCGACCTCGCCCTGCCGTAGCAGTCCGTGGTCGACGAACACACAGGTGAGCCGATCACCGATCGCGCGCTGGACCAGCGCCGCGGCCACCGCGGAGTCGACACCTCCGGACAGGCCACAGATCGCGCGGCCGTCACCGACTTGCGCCGAGACACCAGCGATCTGGGCGTCGATGACACCCTCCGTGGACCAGTTAGCGGTCAGACCGGCGATGTCGTACAGGAAGCGCTGCAGGATCGCCTGCCCGTGGTCGGTGTGCGCGACCTCCGGGTGGAACTGCACGCCGGCCAGTGGTCGGGTGCGGTGCACGAACGCCGCGACCGGGGTGGCATCGGTGGTCGCCACGACGTCGCAGTCCGCGGGCGCCTCGACGACTGCATCGCCGTGGGACATCCACACCGACTGCTGCCCTGGCTGGCCTGCGAAGAGCACCGACTCCGTGGCCGCCAACGACGTACGTCCGTACTCGCGAAGTCCGGTCTTGTCGACCCGCCCGCCGAGCCCGGCGGCCATTACCTGGAACCCGTAGCAGATCCCGAACACCGGCACGTCCGCCTGCAGCAACTCCTCGTCGAAAGCAGGCGCGTCATCGACATAAACGCTCGACGGACCGCCGGACAGGATGATCGCCAAGGGCCGCTTGGCAAGGATCTGTTCAGCACTCCAGGTGTGCGGGACAACCTCGGAGTACAGGTGCGCCTCGCGGACGCGCCGTGCGATGAGTTGCGCGTATTGCGCGCCGAAATCGACGACGAGAACAGGACGGGGCAGATTCGCCATGCGCCAAGTCTAGGCGGCGCCCTCAGCCCTTCTGCGCCACCGCATGTGGGCTGACCGGTGGTGGCGTGAGTAGTCCCCCTGAAACCGATTGCCGGTAGGTCCGGATCGCGACAGTCACCCACGCCACCAGTAGCAGGGTGTACAGCGCGACGGCCACGCCGGTGAACATCGTCAGGTCGGTGTGCGCGGCCAGTTGACTGGTTCCCATGACGCAGGTTCCGACGGGGAACGTGAAGGACCACCAGGTCAGCGCGAAGCCCATGTTGCGCCTGTGTGCGCGCAGGGTCAGTGCGGTGGCCAGCGGCAGCCACAGGAGCATGAACCCCCACATCGGGACCCCGAACACCACCGCGAAGGCGTCCAGCGCGGTTGACAGAGGCGGGGGCAACGCACCCAGGGCTGCCGTCCCCAGCGCGCCGGCCGCGGTGATCGACTGACCCACCGGGCCGAGCACCATCCACAGGGTCGGCACCCTGGCCGAACCTGAGGTCCCGAAGTGCGCCAGCCGGCTCCAGATCAACGTGATGATCACCACGGAGGCCATGAGACTCATCCCGAACAGTGCGTAACAGACGAACAGCATGGTCTGGCGCGGTTCGCCGGCAGGGGTGTGCGGCACCAGCAGGGCACCCACCGCCGCGGACACCATGGGTGGGACCACGGGCATCAGCCACCCTCCGAAAGCACCATCGTGACGGACCTCGAGCGCGGTGAAGAGCCGGAACGGTACGGCGACCGCGGTGAGCAGCCCGAGAGCAGTGCCGATCAGCCACAGAACCCACGCCGCGCCCACCGCGACGCCCTGCCCGAGGTACTGCTGGCCGACCAGGATCGTCGCCCCGGCCACGGCCAGCAGCGCCATCGGAGGTGCGCCGAAGAACTGGATCGCGATCGGGTCGTCGGCCAGGTTCCGCAGATTCTCGGGATGCCGCGCCCAGTTCCAGGGCATGAAGACCAGCAGCGCGACAAGCAGGAGAACCGCGAGCGCCCAGGCTGCGGTGGTGATGATGCCGGGCACTGGGATCGGCAGTGTCGCCCCGGCCGACGCCACGATGGCGGTTCCCATCACGGACGCGAACCAGTTGGGTCCGATGATGACCCGTCCCTCGATGGGCGAACCGAGCACACCCAACCAACGGGGGATCCAGGACTGCTGCGGCATGGGCACACGGTAGTGCAGGCGGACGCTGCCAGTGGCCCGGCGACGCGCAGCGCCCAACCCGGACGAAGGACAATGCCAGCATGCAGATCTCGGCGCAGGTGGACTACGCGGTGCGGGCGATGACCGAGTTGGCGGCCGTCCAGGCAGCCGATCCCGATCGCAGGGAGACGACGCAGACTCTGGCAACACGACAGGAGATCCCGTTCCACTACCTCGAGAGAATCCTCGGCAAACTGCGCGCGGCTGGGCTCGTGGACAGCCGACGCGGCGCCGACGGCGGATATCGCCTGAGCGTGCCCGCGGACCAGATCACCGTCGCCGACATCATTCGGGTGTTGGACGGCCCGCTGGGAGCGGTGCGCAATGATGCCCCGGAAGCGGTGGCCTACACCGGCCCGGCCCAGCACTTGCGCACGGTGTGGGTGGCGACCCGAGCCGCCATGCGGTCAGTCCTGGAGAACACGACGCTGGCCGATGTGGTCGCGGGGCACACGTCCCCGCTCATGGACGACCTACTCGCCAGCCCCGGGGCCTGGGACCGGCGCTGAGACGCGTGCGCCTCGCCCTGCTGAGAGTTGTCGCGACCTCACCGGGCGAGGGTTGGCGTCAGCGCACCTCGACGATCGGCAACCGCAGCGCTCCGGGCGCCGAGTCCGGCACGACCGGCTCTTTCGGCGCCACTGGCGCGATCCGCTGGTAGGGCTGCCCCATCGTGGGCCGGACATCGGTCTCACCCTTGTTCGGCCACATCGCCATGGCGCGCTCGGCCTGGGCGGTGATGCTCAGGGACGGGTTCACACCCAGGTTCGCCGAGATCGCGGCACCGTCCACCACATGCATACCGGGGTACCCGAACACGCGGTGGTAGGGGTCGATCACACCGTTGTCGGGCGAGTCACTGATCGCGCAACCACCGACGAAGTGTGCGGTCATCGGCGCGCTGATCAGATCACCGAGGTTGCCGCCGGGCAGGCCGTCGATGCGCTTGCTCAGCAGCCGCGCGGCTTCGTTGCCGGCGGGGATCCAGGTGGGGTTCGGTTCACCCTCACCCTGCTTGGAGGTCAGCCGCCAGCGGCCGAACCGCCCGCGCTTGCCACTGACGGTCAGCGAGTTGTCCACCGACTGCATCACCAGCAGGATGATGCTGCGCTCGGACCAGCCCCGCAGGTCGATGAAGCGCAGTGCTTCCGACCGGTGCGAGATCAGGGCCTTCACCCAGGTCTTCCACCGCGGTTCCCCGTCGATCTCGTCGGTGAGGACCGTGGCAAGCGCGCCCATGACGTTGGACCCCTTGCCGTACCGACAGGGCTCGATATGAGTGTGCGGCTCGGGGAAGAAACTGGACGTGATGGCCACACCCTGCGTGTAGTCCCGGCTGCGGTCGTCGGTGATCGCACCGAGCAGCGACTCGGAGTTGGATCGCGAGAGTTTGCCCAGCGCCGGAGA
Organism: Actinomycetota bacterium; assembly: GCA_020636995.1. Taxonomy (GTDB): domain Bacteria; phylum Actinomycetota; class Actinomycetes; order S36-B12; family UBA10799; genus JADKAV01. The sequence continues at coordinate 65,490 of JACJWU010000005.1, forward strand.
CAGCTTGGGAAGACGGCCGGTGTCCTTCATGGCGTGCAGCAGTCGCTGGGTGTTGTAGGCGCCGGCGGCCATGATGACCTGCTTGGCGTAGATGCGGCGCCGGCCCTTGCTGCGCGCGTCCGTGCGCTTGACGTCGATCGCGTATCCCTCGCCGAACTGCTCGAGGCCGGTCACGGTCGTCATCGGCTGGATCTCCGCGCCAGCGGACTCGGCGAGATACAGGTAGTTCTTGACCAGGGTGTTCTTCGCGTTGTGACGACAGCCGGTCATGCACTCCCCACACTCGGTGCAGCCGGTCCGGGCCGGTCCCCGACCACCGAAGTACGGATCCTCCTTGGTGACCCCGGCGCCGTCGCCGAAGTACACACCCACAGGAGTCTTTCGGAATGTGTCCCCCACCCCCATCTCTTCGGCGACAGCCTTGAGTTCGATGTCGGCCGGCGTCATGGTCGGGTTCTCAACCACCCCCAGCATGCGTTGGGCCTGGTCGTAGAACGGCAGCAGTTCGGACTGCCAGTCGGTGATGTGCGCCCACTGCTTGTCCTTGAAGAACGGCTCCGGCGGAACGTACAGCGTGTTCGCGTAGACCAGGGAGCCGCCACCGACACCGGCGCCGGCCAGGATGATCGCGTCCGGCAGCAGGTGGATGCGCTGGATGCCGTAGCACCCGATGGCAGGAGCCCACAGGAAGCGGTTGGTCCGCCACGAGGTCTTCGGGAAATCCCCGTCCTCGAACCGTCGGCCTGCCTCGATGACGAGGACCTTGTAGCCCTTCTCGGTGAGCCGCAGGGCGGACACGGAACCGCCGAAGCCGGAACCGATGATCGCCACGTCGTAGTCGAACTGTTCCATCAGGACATCCCCATCTTCTTCATCGCGGCGAGCGACAGCGCCATGAAGTGGCCCCACTGCTCGTCATCCATTCCGAACTGCGGCGCAATCCGTACCAGGCGCTGGACGGCCACGGTCTGCGACTCGGTGTACTTCAACAATCCCTCGGTGCCGTGGCGACGGCCGATGCCAGAGGCTCCCATGCCACCCATCGGCGCCGACGTCGTACCCCAGGCGGACGCGTAGCCCTCGTTGATGTTCACCGTGCCCGCACGCAGCCTGGCGGCGACCTTGCGGCCGTGCTTGGTGTCGCGGGTCAGCACTGCGGCGTTCAGCCCGTACTCGGTGTCGTTGGCCCGATCGATGGCCTCCTCGTCGTTCTGCACCTTGTACAGGCTGACCACCGGGCCGAACGTCTCCTGGATGCACGCGCGCATCTCGCGGGTCACGTCCTCCAGCACGGTCGGCTCGTAGTAGAGCGGTCCGACGTCTGGGCGGGCCCGACCGCCGGCAAGGACTTTCGCACCTTTGGCGACCGCGTCATCGACGTGACCCTGCACGGTGTCGAACTGCTTCTGGCTGATCAGCGAGCCCATGTCCGACCCCCACCCGACGCCAGCCTTGAGTGTCATGGCCTTCACCCGGGCGACGAACCTCTCTACGAAGGCGTCGTAGATCTTCTCGTTGATGTACATCCGCTCCATGGATATGCACAACTGCCCGGCGTTGCTGAAACACGCCCGAACCGCGATCTCGCTGGCGCGCTCCACGTCCGCGTCGGCCAGTACCAGCATGGCGTTCTTCCCACCGAGTTCCATCGAGCACCCGATGAGGTTGCGTCCGCACCGTTCGGCTAACTCACGACCGACCGCGGTGGAACCGGTGAACATCAGATAGTCGGAGTTGTCGACGATCATCGGCCCGAGTTTCGAGCCCGGGCCCACGACCACCTGGACCAGACCCTCGGGGATGCCCGCCTCCCGCAGCAGGCGCACCGCCCACAGCGCGGTGAACGCCGTTTGGGAGTCGGGCTTGAGGACGATCCCGTTGCCGGCCAGCAGCGCCGGGATCGCATCGGAGACAGCCAGGGTCAGCGGGTAGTTCCACGGCGAGATGACCCCTACGACCCCCTTGGCATGCCTGATCTCGGACACCACGGTGAGCAGTGGCAGCACCCCCCGGTGCTTGACGGCCTTGAGCTTCGCCGGTGCCACGCGCGCGTAGTGCCGTGATGTCAGGAGGACGTCCAGAAACTCCTCTGAGGCGTCCGAGCGCGCTTTGCCCGTTTCCAACTGGATGAGATCGAGAGATGCGCTGCGGTTCTCCAGCATGATGTCGTGGAACCGCAGGATCACCCGGGCTCGCTCCTTCGGGGTCCACTGCGCCCACCGCTTCTGCGCCCGCCGCACGGTTTCGAAGGCCATCTCGACGTCTTCGGCGGTGCTGATCGGGATCTCCCCGATGGGCTCGAGAGTGAACGGGGATATCGATGTCAGCGTCTCGGCCCGCGGAGAGGCGACTACCTGCGCGACCAGGCTTTTTGTGTCTATCCCTGCAACAAGGCCAGCCGGTTTGTCCGGCGCGATGGTCATGGGGTCAGCGTAAACCTGTCGAGGGGGATCCGACCCGGGAAAGCCGAAGGTGGGACGGCGGATCTGGGGTTCAGGTGCCCACCCTCTGCGGCGGTGGGGCGATCACGCGACCCGGCCAAAGGATGGGGCTCAGGTAGACCGATGGGGCTCAGCGCCCGACGAACCCCACCCACCAGCACGAACCCCACCCACCAGCACGAACCCCACCCACCGGCACGAAGGATCCGCGCCCGCCACCCCGTCGCGCACGGTAATCGGACGGTGGCTGGCGCTGGCCGGAGGCCATCGGCCGCGGCACGCTATCGTGGTTTGATGCTTCCCGCCGCCACATGGATCACTGCTGCCGCGCTGGTGACACCTGTCGCCTTCGCGCTGGTCAGCGCCCCCGTGGCCGCCGACGGCCAGCCAGCAGCGGAGATCTCGAGCTCGGTCAGCGAATCACCGTCGGCCAGCGAATCACCCTCCGCCTCCGAGTCGCCAACAGTCAGCGAGTCACCGACGACCCCCGAACCGCCCGCGGTGCCCACGCCCATACCCACCACGACCGCGCCCATCACCGTCTCACCGGAACTGCAGATGGAGCAGCAACTCGACGCTCTCGGCCTGCCGACGGGCAAAGTCGATGGCAACATCAACGCGTCCACCCGTCGAGCCCTGTGCGCCTACCGGGACCTGAACGGCCTGTCTGCCACACGGAGCCCGGCCGGCGCTGCTCTGATGTCGAGGATCTCCGACTCGAGCGAACTCCCCCTTCTCCCCCGCAAACTGCTCGGAGTCAAGGCCCTGGTAAGCCTGACCTGCCAAACGGCCTACGTCACCAACAACGCCGGATACGTCGTGCGGGTTCTGCCGGTGAGCACGGGCAAGGACAACGGCTACCACGAGACCCGCCGCGGCTTCAAGCGCGTCTACTGGCGATACAACGGCTGGCAGGCCAGCACACTGTTCCCAGAACCCGACGGTCGGCCCGGTCTGTACCGTCCGATCTACTTCGACCGCGGCATCGCCTTCCACGGCGTGCGCAAGCCCGTCAAGACCAAGCCACAGTCCCACGGCTGCGTACGCACATGGCCGAAGCACCAGGACTGGCTGTGGAAGCGGCTCAAGGTGCGCGACCGTGTCTTCGTCTACGGCAACTACTGGCGCAAGAAGACGGCCGCCCTCGGCGGGTACGCCAAGCGCTGATCGCGTCAGTGGCTGCGGACCATCTCCACACGCTGGAAACTCTTCAGATCCGTGTATCCGCACAGTGCGATCGAGCGCCGTAGGGCACCGGTCAGATTCATGGTTCCGTCGCTGACATGGGACGGGCCGAAGAGGACCTCCTGCCATGTGCCCAGCGTCGGGAACTCCACAACCTCACCCCGCGGTAGCGATGCGTGCGTGGCCTCCATCCCCCAGTGCCGTCCGGAGCCGGGAGCCTCCTCGGCGCGGGCCAACGGAGATCCGACCATCGCAGCATCGGCCCCGCAGGCGATGGCCTTGACGATGTCCCCACTGCGACCCATGGCACCGTCGGCGATGACGTGGACGTACCGTCCGCCGGACTCATCGAGGTAGTCACGGCGCGCGGCGGCGACGTCGGCCACGGCGGTGGCCATCGGCACGCGCACACCCAAGACGTCCGCAGTGGTGTGACTGGCCCCGCCGCCGAAGCCGACGAGGACTCCGGCGGCACCGGCACGCATCAGGTGTAGCGCGGACTGGTACGTGGCGACCCCGCCGACCAGGACCGGCACGTCGAGCTCGTAGATGAACTGTTTCAGGTTGAGGGGTTCGAGTTCGGCACTCACGTGTTCGGCACTGACCGTGGTACCGCGGATGACGAACACGTCCACTCCAGCGCTGATCACATCGCGGAAAAGGTCGTGGGTCTTCTGTGGCGACAGGGAGCCGGCGACCGTGATCCCCGCGTCCCGCATCTGCTGGACCCGAGCCGCGATCAACTCCGGCTGGATCGGCTGCGCGTAGAGCCTTTGGAGCACGGGTACCGCATCCGCGGGGTCGGCGGCCCGGATCTGCGCGAAGGCATCGCTGGGGTCCTCATAGCGCGTCCACAGGCCCTCGAGATTCAGCACCGCCAGTCCGCCGGCCTGCCCCATGGCGATCGCGGTCCCTGGCGACACGATGGAGTCCATCGGTGCGGCCACGATCGGCATGTCGAAGGAGTAGGCGTCGATGTTCCAACTCAGATCGACGGCTTCCGGGTCTCGCGTGCGGCGGTGCGGGGCCACCGCGACGTCGTCGAAGGAATACCCGGCCCTGGCCGACTTGGACAGCCCGATCACGATGTCACTCACGAGAGCACAGCCTAGCCGCCTGCCGGCAGGAACCCCCACGAGTGGCACGAAGACACGGCCCTGCCCCCGCGAGTGTCACGAAGGCACTGGATCGCCGGACCCGGAGTCGACCTCGCGACGCTCGGCCGATACAAGCCAGGTCGTCGCGGCACCGAGCCGGAACCTCAGCGTCGGTGGTAGTTCGGTGCCTCGACGGTCATCTGGATGTCGTGGGGGTGGCTCTCCTTGAGCCCGGCCGCCGTGATTCGCACGAAACGGCCCTTCTGGTGCAGTTCAGGGATCGAGTTCGCCCCGCTGTAGCCCATGGCGGCACGCAGCCCGCCGATGAGCTGATGGGCGACCACGGACAGCTTCCCCCGATATGGCACCTGACCCTCGATGCCCTCGGGCACGAGTTTGTCGTCGGAGAGGACGTCGTCCTGGAAGTACCGGTCCTTCGAGTAGGACTTGGCCTCCCCACGACTCTGCATCGCACCCAGCGAGCCCATACCCCGGTACTGCTTGAACTGCTTGCCGCTGACGAACACCACATCCCCGGGTGATTCCTCACAACCGGCGAGCAGCGACCCCAGCATCACGGTGTCCGCCCCGGCGACCATGGCCTTTGCGATGTCACCGCTGTATTGCAGACCGCCGTCGGCGATGACGGGCAACCCGAGCGACCGCACAGCCTGCGAGACCTCGTGGATGGCCGTGACCTGCGGTACGCCGACCCCGGCCACGACGCGGGTGGTGCAGATGCTGCCCGGGCCCACTCCTACCTTGACCGCATCGGCGCCGGCTTCAGCCAGGGCCAGGGCCGCTTCCCCGGTGGCGATGTTGCCTCCGACCACGTCGATCGTGGTCTCTTTCTTGATCCTGGCCACCATCTCCAGGACACCGCGACTGTGACCGTGCGCGGTGTCCACGACGACGAAGTCGACGCCCGCGTCCACCAGCGTCATGGCGCGTTTGTACGAGTCCTCGCCGACCCCCACTGCAGCGCCCACGACGAGGCGACCGGCGGCGTCCTTGGTCGCGTCCGGGAAGGCTTCGGACTTCAAGAAGTCCTTGACGGTGATGAGCCCGCGCACCCGATTGTCCTCGTCGACCAAGGGCAGTTTCTCGATCTTGTGCTGCCGCAACAGCCCGAGTGCCTGCTCCGGGTCGATCCCGAGGTGGCCGGTGACCAGGGGGGCGGGGGTCATGATCTGGGAAACCGCGACCGTGCGGTCCTCTTCGAACCGCATGTCCCGGTTCGTGACGATTCCCAGCAGGTGGCCGTCCTCGTCCACGACCGGCAGCCCCGAGATGCGATAACGCCGACACATGGCATCCACCTCGGCCAGGGTGTCCTCGGGACGGCAGGTGACCGGATTGCTCACCATGCCGGCCTCGGAGCGTTTGACCATGTCGACCTGCAACGCCTGATCCTCGATCGACATGTTCCGGTGCAACACCCCCACCCCTCCGATACGGGCCATCGCGATGGCCATGCGGGCCTCGGTCACGGTATCCATGGCGCTGCTGACCAGCGGTACCCGCAGTTGCAGAGAACGTGTGAGCGCAGTCGCGGTGGACACCTCGGACGGAACGACGTCGGAGGCTGCGGGGACCAGCAGAACGTCGTCGAAGGTCAGTCCGACGGGGGCGAAGGGATCGGCGGGGTGCTCCATGCACCAAGATTACGCGCTGACGTCCGGATCAGTTGATGAGTCCCGCACGAAGCCCGACCGCGACCGCCTGTGCCCGATCGGCCGCGCGCAGTTTGCGGAACAAGCGGCGTGCATGGGTCTTGATCGTGTCCTCGGACAGGTACAACTCGCGGCCTATCTCACCGTTGGAAAGCCCACGGGACATGCCGTCGAGGACCTGCGTCTCGCGTTCGGACAACTTGAACTGCGGGGTCTGTTCGGCGGGACGACGGCCGTTGCCGCCGACGTGATGAATCGCCAGACCCATCTCGAGGCGGGTGGCGTCCTTGGTGATGTAACCGGCGGCGCCATTCGCCACAGCTGTCGCAACCGCTTGCGGGTCGTCGCCCGCGGTCAACATGACGATCCGCACCGACGGGTCGGAGTGCAGGAGGCGACGCGCGCACTCCAAGCCGTTCATGCCCGGCATGCGCACGTCGAGCAGCACCAGATCCGGTCGCTCGGTGAGGCAGCGCGCCAGTGCTTCATCACCACTGCTGGCCAGGCTCACACCGTCCACCTCAGGCAGACTGCTCACCAATCTCCGCAGACTGTCGCGCACGGCGGGAGCGTCGTCGACGATCAAGACCGAAGTCACCGGACACCTCCCGAGTTCGCACTCATGTCCCCCTATCGGCTGAAAACTCCGGGGGCTTGAATGAGCGCTACGAGGCCTCCTTGTGCAGGGCTGCGATGTCTGCGCGGGCGTCCCATCGCGTCGCAAGCTCGCCGTACAAGCCGTCGCGCACCGTGTCCGCGATGGCGCTGGCCTGGACGAAGTGATCATGCGCGGCTCGCGGGTCGGTGGCCTTCAGCAGGGCCGCAAGGACCGCGTGTGCCGGCCATGCGACTGCGAGAAAGCCCATCGACGTGCTCAGCATGAGGCAGCGGCGCAGCCGCGGGATCGCCGATTCCGGCTGCCCGAGCTGGATCTCGGACACAGCGAGGAACAGCAGACTCTTGGCCACATGCCGGGGTGCGGTGGCACCCTCCGCGGCATCGAGGGCGAGGGTGGCATGCGCGACCGCGTCCGAGTACCGCGATTCCAGCAGGGCCACCTCACACTCCACCCACGCCAACCGCACATGGTGACGCCACCAGACCGCCACCGTGTGCGGGTCGGAGGCCACGCGATCGAGCAGGTCGCGCGCTTGGGACAGGGACTGCGTGGCGGCCGGGACATCCTCGAGTCCCACCGCGTCGGCCGCCAAACCGGTCATCGCCTCGATCGCCGCACCGGGAGTGGCCGCGCTGGCCATCGCCTCGCGATCGGCGATGAGCGCCAGATCGTGGCATCCGATCTGGCGTAACAGACTCCCGCGCAGGCATCGGGCCATCGAGTACTCGGGAGCGTCCGCGGTGATGGGCTCCAAACCCTCCAGCGCCTCGCCGTAGCGCCCACACGCACCGAGTGCCACCCCCCGCAGCCAGCGCGCGTACAGGGCCGGTCGGCCCGTTCGGCCCACGTCCCCGAGCAACGGCAGGGCCTCGTCGACCGCCCCATGGAACACGAGCCATTCCGCCCGCTCGAGTCCCGGTTCTTGCGCCACAAGTCCAGCGTATGACTCAGACGTGGGCTCGCACGAAGTTCAGAGCTTCCCGCAATCCACTCAGGTGAGTGAACTCGGTCGAATCCGGCCATCCCGGACCCGCCAGCGCCAATGCGGGCTTCGGCCGGATGCCGGGAAGCCCGTCGAACCCGTGGACGTCCGCGTTGTCCGGCAGTTGGGCCCACAGGATGATCACCGCCGGGCGCAACCGCCGGGCCGCTTGTGCGAGGGCGGCCGCCGGGGTGCGAGCCGTCAGGAGTTCGGCACCGATGCCCTGCTCGGCCAGGGCCGCCCGCAATGCATACAGCGGCAGGACATGGTCCTCAGTAGCCGTGGCTGCCAGCAGCACGCCTTCCCGCTTGACTGTCGCGTCCAGGAACAGTCCAGCGGTCACCGCATCCGACAGCACGTGTTCGACATCGATGCCGGCCTGGCGCTGTTCCCACTGGTCGCCCGCGCGCTGCAGCGTGGGCACGATGAGGTTGTCCCAGGAGGGCAGCACGCCGACCGCCTGCACGCTGTCGGCCACCAGGTGCGCACAGCGTTGCCCGTCCAAAGCCTGCGCCGCTTCCCACAGGGTGCGGACAGAACACGGCATCGCCTCCGACGGATCCGGCGCGTTCACCTCGGGCGCGCGGGACAACGGCGCAGCCAGGACCTGGGCCGCGGCGTCGGAGACCGGGACGCCCGCACGCATCAGTCGTTGCATGGCGACAAGACGATCGACGTCCTCGGGTGTGTAGCGGCGGTGCGACCCCTCGCTACGGGCGGAGGGCTCCAAACCGTAGCGGTGCGCCCAGGTGCGAAGTGTCGCCGGCGAGATACCCAACTGCCTGGCGACTGCACCCGCGGACAGCGTCATCTCGTCAACCACTCGACGAGTCTGACGTGGATTCGATCACCCCGCACGTTTTCGCCCACGGCGAATTGGGGGTTGACACGTTTTTGAAACGATATTAGTTTCGTACTCAACAGGGCAAAGGAGTCCACCATGGCAGAGCTCTCCCGGCTTCCGGGGACCAACACCGACCACTGGGACTGGCAGATGGAGGCGGCCTGCCGCGGTGAGGATTCCGCCGTGTTCTTCCATCCGGAGGGCGAACGTGGGGCAGCCCGGGTGATCCGCACCAATCGCGCCAAGGCCGTCTGCGCCGAGTGCCCCGTACGCCAGGCGTGTCTGGACCACGCGCTCGCAGTGCGCGAGCCCTACGGCATCTGGGGTGGACTCAGCGAGGACGAACTGGCTGCCCTGTACCAACAGCGGAAACTCCAGATCGCATAGACCCCCTCCCGGTCGCCGACCAGCCCCTCCCCTGGTGGACGACCTACCGAAGGCCCCGGGTGCAGAACCCGGGGCCTTCACTTGTTCGGCGGCGCCGAGTGCCCCGGCAGCGCAGTAGGGCTAGCGGCTGCGGGCTTCAGGGATGCCTGGAGATCCAGGCCCATCTGTTCAAGACGGCGCGGCGGTGGTTTGCTACCGCGCCACAAGGCGTTCGCCCGGTAGCGGCACCCGTCAAGATCTGTCTGCGCGCTCCGGCTAGAGATCGGCATCTTGGTTAGTCGGCGGCAGGTTGGTTAGAGTCCCACGGCCGTATAGGACTAACCGGAGTGCCGTATCTCTCACCAAGATGCCGATGTCTCACCAGGATGGGCGATGGCCAGCCCATGGCCGGCGTAACGCGCCCGCTACCAGGGACGTGCCGGTACCCGCTCACCCGACGCCGCACCGTGGTCGTGGAACCGCCGGCGCCTCGGTCAACCTGGTGCAGGAGTGTCTCCTTGTGAGGTTGTGTCGGCCCGCGCCACCACGCCGAAACCGTGACCATCCGGTCTGGACAGACCATCTGACCAACTGCACGGCGACCAACCGGAACGCCGCCCACACACGCACAAACCCCCGGACGTCATGCCCGGGGGTTTGCGTCGCTGAATGCTCAGTGCGTGTGACCGTGGTGGTGGGAGTGGCCGTGACCGTGGTCGTGACCCTCTTCCTCCTCCTCGGGCTTGTCGACCACCAGCGCCTCGGTGGTCAGCAGCATGGCGGCGATCGATCCGGCGTGCTGAACCGCCGAGCGGGTGACCTTGACCGGGTCGAGGACACCGTCGGCGATCAGGTCGCCGTAGGTGTCCGTCGCAGCGTTGTAGCCGTGCCCATCCGGAAGCTCGGCGACCTTGGCGACCACGACGTCGCCGGATTCCCCAGCATTCGCAGCGATCCACGACAGCGGCGCCCGCAGCGCCTTCTTCACGATCCGGACACCGGCTGCCTCATCTGGGTCTGCCACAGCGGAAGGGTCCAACTGGGCGGCCGCGTGAACCAGCACGGAACCACCACCGGCGATGATCCCCTCGTCCACCGCCGCGCGGGTGGCTGCGACGGCATCCTCGACGCGGTGCTTCTTCTCCTTGAGTTCGACCTCGGTGTGCGCACCGACCTCGATCACACAGACACCGCCGACGAGCTTCGCCAGCCGCTCCTTGAGCTTCTCGCGGTCCCAGTCCGAATCCGAGGCCTCGATCTCACTCTTGATCTGCTCGATCCGTCCAGCGATGGCAGCGGTGTCACCCTTGCCGTCCACGATGGTCGTCTCATCCTTCGTGATGACCACGCGGTGGGCTGTCCCGAGCACATCGAGGTCGACCTGATCGAGCTTCATGCCCAGATCCGCGGTCACGACCTGACCACCGGTCAGGATCGCCATGTCCTCGAGCATCGCCTTGCGGCGCTCGCCGAAGGCCGGAGCCTTCACCGCGGCGGAGTTGAAGGTACCGCGGATCTTGTTGACGACCAGGGCCGAGAGGGCCTCGCCGTCGACGTCCTCGGCGACGATCACCAGCGGCTTGCCGGTCTGGATGACCTTCTCGAGCAGCGGCAGGAGCTCCTGCAGCGCAGAGACCTTCCCCTGCACAAGCAGGATCAGCGGGTCGTCGAGCACGGCCTCCATGCGGTCGGTGTCGGTGACGAAGTACGGCGAGATGTAGCCCTTGTCGAACTGCATACCCTCCGTGAAGTCGAGGGCCAGCGCCATCGTGGTGGCCTCCTCGACGGTGATGACGCCATCCTTGCCGACCTTCTCGAAGGCATCGGCGATCAGGGCCCCGATCTCGGCGTCCTGCGCGGAGATCGTCGCAACCTGCGCGGTCTCTGCCGCACCCTCGACCGGCCGGGCTGCCGCCGAGAGGTACTCGGCGACCTGGGCGACCGCGCCGTCGATGCCACGCTTGACCCCCATCGGGGAGGCGCCGGCGACCACGAGGCGGACACCCTCGGCGACCATGGCCTGAGCCAGCACGGTCGCAGTGGTGGTGCCATCACCGGCCACGTCGTTGGTCTTGGTGGCAACCTCTTTGACCAGTTGCACGCCGAGGTTCTCGTACGGGTCGGTCACCTCGATCTCACGGGCGATCGTCACCCCGTCGTTGGTGATGGTCGGGGCGCCCCAGGACTTGTCGAGGACCACGTTGCGGCCCTTGGGCCCCAGGGTCACCCGCACGGCGTCGGCCAGGGTGTTCACCCCGCGCTCGAGGGCCTTGCGCGCCTCGGCGTCGAATTCCACAATCTTGGGCATGTTCTTCCTTCGTAAGTGCTCAAGCCCCCGGGACATCCCCGGGATGCGGGGCGTCCCAGGGGCCTGAGCGAGTTATGGGAACGACTACTTCTCGACCACTGCCAGCACGTCGCGTGCCGACAGGATCAGGTAGTCCTCACCCTGGTACTTGATCTCGGTGCCGCCGTACTTCGAGTACACGACGACGTCACCCACGCTGATGTCCAGCGGGATGCGCTTCTCGCCGTCCTCGTCGAACCGACCCGGACCCACCGCGAGGACCTTGCCCTCCTGCGGCTTCTCCTTGGCCGTGTCCGGGATGACCAGGCCAGAGGCCGTGGTCTGCTCTGCGTCCAGCGGCTGCACGAGGATCCGGTCCTCGAGCGGCTTGATGGCGACCGACACGGTCTACCTCCCCTTATTTGGGATTGAAACGGACAGTGGTACTGCGCAGTCGTTCGTCGGCGTCCGAGCGTCGCGGTCCCAGACTCCACTTCCGACCATTAGCACTCACAGCGGGTGAGTGCTAAGTCAGACACTAACCGCGATTAGCACTGTCGTCAAGAGAGTGCTAATCGACGATCCTTCCCGCCACCGACGAGGTACCCAGCCACGTGTGCGGCGCGCCTGCGAAGCACCATCCCAGTTTCGGCGCTCCACCACTGATCCACAGGGCCGGCACGCGTTTGTCACCGCGGGTGGATCCGGCCAGGGAGAAGCACTCGTTGCGACGCAGAACCGACGGGAACTGCGCGAACACCGCCAGGCCCTCCTCGATGGTCATCGGAAGGCGACGCCGGGCCACAATCTGCGGCACAGCGTCCCGGGGCCGGACATTGAGGTACTCGACCCCTCGTTCGAAGCCGTGGACCAGGTACGGCCGATCGGTCGGCACGGCGGGGTCGACCGGACGATAGCGATCCGGATCCTCGAAGTTTCGGTCGAGGATGCCGGTCTTGACACCGTCCGCGAGGCGCAGCCGCACGATCAGATCCTGCACAGGCACCACCGCATGTGGCGCGACGAGGACCGCATCGCGCGGACCCTCCAGCGCCCCGACGTCGCACGACCTCAGGTCGAATCCAAGCTGTGCGTACCGTTCGAGTTGCTCCGCGATTCTCACGACAGGACCCAACGGCGCAGTCCGGCCGGCTATTCCGCCCCGGCCTGACAGACGTCGTCCAACGCCTGCGCCACATTGCGAGGATGGTGTCGTCCCCGGCCGGTGAGGCGACACCAACCTCGCAATCGACCAAGGACTACGTCACTGCGCGTGACTACGCTGTGCGCATGCGTCGAGCCCTTCCCACGTACGCACTGACCGCCGACACACGAGGCCCGGCAGAGCCATCCACCGCGAGTTGCGCCACCGTCGCGCGCCTGACCATGCCGAAGTGACGAACAGCGCCCGGACGCCCCGAGTGAGTGACATGGATGTCGACTGGCTGATCAGCGACGAAGGCCGAGCGGTGATCGCCGCCCTCAGAGGTGTCGATCCGCTGCGGGCACGCGAGGTCGTCCCGGATCTGAGCGCCCAGCGGGTCGCCGAGGCATTGACGCAGGCACAACACCGACCAGCCGACTTCCCGCTGACGCTGGTGACGATCGACGGGATCCAGCAGGCCACTCCACCAGCCGTCGCGGCCAGGCGGGCCCAGCGTCTCGCCGAGTCCGGCGTCCGGACCATCGTCGACGCCGGGTGCGGGATCGGCGTGGACTCGTGGGCCTTCGCAAAGGCAGGGTTGCACGTCATCGCGTACGAGGTGGATCCGGTCACTGCGGCGGTTGCGCGGGCGAATCTCCCAGAGGTGGTGGACGTACGACACGGCGACGCCACCACGGCCGAGTTGCCTGCGGATGCGGCCCTCTACGTGGATCCCGCTCGGCGACTGCAACACCGCGACGCGCAGGGCCGACCGATCCGGGTCCACGACCCTCAGCGGTGGAGCCCGCCCTGGAGTTGGGTCCTCGGGCAAGCCCATGATCGGCCGGTCGTGGCGCGCATCCGGCCCGGACACCGGGACCTGCCTGAGAACATCGAGTGGCACTGTTCGTCGATCGGCCGCTCCCTGGTGGACGCCACCGCCTGGTTCCCGCCCCTGGCGGCCGTCCCTCGGCGCGCGAGCGTGTTCCAGAACGACGGGTGGCACGAAGTGGCAGGATCGCCGGAGTCTGCCGGGATCGGCGAGGCGGGCGCCTACATCGTGGATCCGGATCCGGCCATCGTCCGCAGCGGCTTGGTCGGCAACGTCGCCCACCTCGTGGGCGGCAGACTCCTGGATCCGCGATTGGCATTCATCACCTGCGACGATCACCCACCGCAATGGGTGGGCAGGAGCATGAGGGTCGTCGAGCAGACCAGCATCAAGGGCATCGCGGCGTCCTGTCGTCGGCTGGGCATCGACTCGGCCACCCTGTGGGCACGCGGCTTCGACACCCTCCCACGCACCGGCGTCAGGCATGGGCAGCGGGCGATTGTGGTGGCAGCCAGGATCGGCGATCCGCGACGCAGCGTAGCCTGGGTCGGTCATTCGGCGTAACGGGTGCAACCCCGGTCCTCGCGGGGCTACCGTGGCGTGCCATGACTGCTCTTCGAGCTGTCCTGGCGGGTTTCACGGTCGCCGGACTGCTGATCACCGCCACGCCACCCGCGTCCGCCGGGGAGGCCGCATCCGCCGCGCCAGTTTCGGTGCTCGCCGGTGGCGCCAAGATCAACAAGGGGAAGGCCCCGTGCAACAAACTTCCCAGCCTGAAGGGCAAGAAGCCGGGACAGTTGCTGAAGCACAAGGAACTCTCGGTCAACCCCGCACTGCTGCAGGGCGCGCGCATGTTCCGCGTGCTCTACACCACCGCCGGGGTCGACGAGAAGAACGTCCAGGCGTCCTGCGGTCTGGTCCTCATACCCAAGAAGCCGAAGAACCGCAGCAACGAGGTCGTCGCCTACGCACACGGCACCATCGGCATGCACCAGTCCTGTCAACCGTCCAACAACCCGGACAGTTGGCTGACGTCCCTGGGGGCGATCTCCTACGGTCAGGGCAAGTCCGCCGTGAAGGGCAAGCAGAAGTTCGGCATCCTGCAGGGCTTGATAGACCAAGGCCGGATGGTGACCGGCACCGACTACTACTCCGGCCTGGGCCAGCCTGCCTCGGCACAGCAGAACTACGTCCTGGGGGTCCCGGCCGGCGCCGCGGTCCTCGACAGCGTGCGCGCGGGCGCCCAACTGGAGAAGGCCCTCGAGAAGAAGGGCAAGGACCCGAAGTCCTGGAAAGTCGCGACGTGGGGGATCTCGCAGGGTGGCCATGCGGCCTTCTGGGCGGCTCAACTCGCGAAGGACTATTTCACCGCCACGAAGCTCAAGAAGGACCCCAGTTTCAAGCCGGTGGGCACAGCCGCCGTCGTGCCCGCAAGTTCGTTCGTCGCAACGAGCGCCACGCCTCCCGACCTGATCGGCCGTCACCTCGGTGACCTCGAGATGCACGAACCCGCGGCCGTCGTGAACGGCAACCCGGTCGGAAACATGGGCGCCCTGCTCTTCTCACTGGTCGTCACCTCGTGGGAGAAGTACCCGGGCTCCGGGACCCTGCAAGCGGGAGCGAAGTTCCCCGGCTACCCGAACAGCGTGCCTGCACCGCAGCTCGACGAGGTCCTGACCGGACCCGCCGATGGCAACGGCCAAGAGGTCGCCCAAGGCATCGCCGGGGGGTGCCTCAACGCGAGCCTGGCGCTACTGACCAACCCGTACAACCAGCCCGAGTTCCACGCCTTCTTCAATCAGCCGATGTGGGGAGGGCCCGGCCCGGACGGTGATTGGGTCGGCAAGATCGACGCCACCTGCCTGGACCCGGCAGCGGACCCGGACTTCAACAGTTGGTGCACCTGGCTGGCCTACAACCAGCCAGGCCCCAACGGCCAGAACCCGTTCAACAAGATCCCGCGTCGCGCGAACGGCTCCTACGCCGACGTACTCATCGCGGAGGGGATGGCGGACAACGTCGTGTGGTGCATGAATTCAGGCACCAGTCTGCCCAGTGGCGCGGATTGCCTGGCACGTCAGTTGTACGACTCGCTGACACCGGCATGCTCGAGCGCCAGCATCCAGCTTGACGTGTTCGCGAAGACGAACAAGTCGCCGGCGACCCATATCTCCACATACGCGCAGATCGCCGACAACGGCAAGGCTCGGTACCGGGGTTCCCGCATGGACAAGTTCCTCAACGGTGCGTTCAAGAACTCGTTGAAGTCGGGCTGCAAAGCCACGGTTCCCAACGGCTGAGGTGAGTGACGGCTGGGGCGAGACGGCGGACACTGGATTGGCCCTGCGGATATCCGTGAGCACTTCACAAATCCGGGAGCACTCCACCGACTCCGTCACGCTAACGGATCTCTGAACCGCTCACGGATCGGTCCGTGGGGGAAGTCGTGACACAGTGAGGCCATGACGGCGCGTATAACCCTCAACGACGGCCACTCCCTGCCGGCCATCGGATTCGGCACCTACCCGCTGAAGGGCGGCGAGGCGGTGACGGCGGTCGGCAGTGCGCTGGAGGCCGGATACCGCCTGCTCGACACAGCCGTCAACTACCGCAATGAGGCCGAGGTCGCAGAGGCGGTGCGACGATCCGGTCTAGCCCGCGAAGAGGTGCAGATCACCTCGAAACTCCCCGGACGACACCACACCTACGACGACGCCGTGCGCTCGGTCGAGGACTCGCTGGCACGCATGCAACTGGACTATCTGGATCTGCACCTGATCCACTGGCCCAATCCGCGTGTGGGCAAGTACCTCGAGGCCTGGCAGGCGCTGATCGACGTGCGGGAACGCGGACTGGTCCGATCCATCGGTGTCTCCAACTTCTCGCAAGGACACTTGCAGCGGATCATCGACGCGACCGGGGTGGTGCCGGCGGTCAACCAGATCGAACTGCACCCGCGATTCCCACAGGAGCACATGCGAGCCGTCGACGGTGAACTGGGCATCATCACTGAGGCATGGAGCCCGATGGGCAAGGCTCGGGCGCCCCTCGACGAACCCGCGGTAGTCGGCCCCGCACAGCGGCTCGGTGTCACTGCCGGACAGGTGATCCTGCGCTGGCACATCCAGATCGGCTCCCTGCCGATACCCAAGTCTTCGAACCCGCAGCGGCAGCGCGAGAACCTCGATGTGTTCGGCTTCGAGTTGACCGACGGGGAGGTCGCCGCGATCACAGACCTCGGCGAGCCGGATGGCCGTCTGTTCGGCGGCGACCCCGACGCGCACGAGGAGATGTGACTACCAAAGAACGGCGATCACGACATTCACGATGGCCAAGCCGCCGATGGCACCCCACACGGCGTTGGAGATCGACTCCTTCTTCCGGTTGGCCAGGATGAGCCCCAGGATCACCAGCAGGATGACGAACTTCACGCCGATCTTGGCGTTGTCGGGCAGAGCCCACTCGTCCGGGTCGGCGTTGTGCAGCGGGTAGCGCAGGCCGACCAGCAGGACTCCGGTCACCAACTGCGTCAGAGCGCCGTGCAGCATCGCGGCGTTGACCACCCGCGGTGATGTCCGCATCTGGACGAGGAATCCGCCGATCAAGGAGGCAAGACCGAGGAAGTGAAGGATGACAAGGAGGTTGTAGACGAAACTCACTTCACCATTCTCGCCCGGCGGTAGCACCCCCGCAGCGCCACCCCTCCCCAACGTCAGGGCACAAGGGGCTCCACGACCGGCAGCGATGAGTCAGCGCCCAGCAGCCATCCCGACGGCGGACGGCCACGCGCCACCATCTCGGCCCCGAGCGCGGCGACCATCGCGCCGTTGTCGGTGCACAACGCGGGGCGCGGAACCCGCAGTCGGATCCCCGCCGCATCACAGCGCTGCTGCGTGAGCGCGCGCAGACGCGAATTGGCCGCCACCCCACCCCCGAGGATGAGAGTGTCCATGCCGGTCTCCCGACAGGCCGCCACGGCCTTCGAGGAGAGCACATCTGCGACCGCCTCCTGGAACGACGCGGCGACGTCGGCGACCGGCGCGTGCGGATTGGCCGCGAGCCACCGCTTCACCGCGGTCTTCAACCCCGAGAAGGAATAGTCGAATGGCGCGTCCCGTGGGCCGGTGAGGCCCCGTGGGAAGGTGATCGCACCGGGGTCACCGTCACGCGCCGCGAGATCGATCGCAGGACCCCCGGGGAATCCCAGACCCAGCATTCGCGCCACCTTGTCGAACGCTTCGCCCGCGGCATCGTCGATGGTCGCACCGAGCGGTTCCACGTCGGCGGTCACGTCGGTCACCCGCAGGATCGAGGAATGGCCGCCGGAAGCGAGCAGCGCCACACACCCATCGGGCAACGGCCCGTGCTGCAACTGGTCGACCGCGACGTGTGCCGACAGATGGTTCACGCCGTACAGCGGCTTGTCCAGCGCCAGCGCCAAGGACTTGGCGGCGGCCACCCCCACCACCAACGCCCCGACCAGCCCCGGTCCGGCGGTGACCGCGATCGCATCGACGTCCCGCAACGACACCCCGGCGGTCTCACATGCACGTTGCAGGGTGGGGACCATCGCATCGACATGGGCGCGGCTGGCGATCTCGGGCACCACTCCGCCGAAGCGGACCTGCTCGGGAACGCTGCTGGCCACCGCATCGGCGAGAAGCGTCGTCCCCGAAACGATGCCGACGCCGGTCTCGTCGCACGAGGATTCGATCCCCAGCACCAATGGGCTCACAGCTCCGACCCCATCACAAGAGCATCGGAGAAGTCCGGGTAGTACCGATCCCGGCGCCGGACGAGACCGAATCCGGCCTTCGTGTACAAGGCGATCGCGGCGTCATTGTCGGCCCGCACCTCCAACTGCAGACGCCGGCAACCCCGTTCGCGGGCCACAGCGACGAGATGGTCGAGCAGCTGCCTGCCGAGCCCGCCGCCCTGTGCGTCAGGAGCCACCGCGATCGTCTGGACATCCGCGTCCGGCGGGACCAGCCAGAGTCCGGCGTAGCCGATGACTTCGCCGGCGTCGGCAACGACGTAGTACCGATCGGGGCGCGCCAGTTCTCCCCAGTAGGACTCCGGCGGCCACGCCGTGGGACCGAAGACCTGCTGCTCGATGGCCAGGACCTCGTCGAGGTCCCACCACTTCATCGGTCGGATCATCATGACGCCGGCGTCGCGTCGGGTTCTCGCAGGTACCAGGGGTGCACCGGGAGATCGGCCGTGACGTCCACCAGATCGGCGGCTTCCAGTTGGGCGAACTCACCAAGATCCGGGTAGCGCTGCACCGCTGGGCCGACCACGTGCACACCGGGCCACTTGTCCGCGACCTGCGCTGGAGGCAGCACCAAGGGGTCGCCCAGTCTGCGCCCACCACGGTACCGAGCGGCGAACACCTCCCGACGCCTCGCGTCCGTGACCACGACCCCGTCGCCCAGTCGTCGCCCGAGACCGTCCAGGGAGCACACGCCCGCCACCGGGATCCCGAGCGCCTGCGCCATCGTCGCCGCCGTCACCACCCCCACCCGCAGCCCCGTGTAGGGACCGGGGCCCACACCGACGACGATCCGCTCGACATCGCTCATGCTCGAAACCACCTCCCGGATCAGCGCCGCCAGGTGCTCGGCGTGCCCGGTCGGAGCAACCACACCGGCGCGACGCAGGCCGAACGCCACGGTGCAGTGAGCCGTCGAGGTGTCCATCGCCAGAACACTCACAACGGAACCTCACGTCGGACGCCCGTGATCGTGACCGAACGGCCGGAAGGTGTGTGCTCGATATCGATCTCGATGCGCCGCTGCCCGAGGCTCTCCGCGCGATCCCGGCCCCACTCGACGCACACCACGGCGGTGTCGTCGTCCAGATCGAGGTCCTCGAATTCACCGGCGCTGCCGAGACGATAGGCGTCCGCGTGGATCAGATCCGGACCGTCGACCACCGACGGATGCCGGCGCGCGATGACGAAGGTGGGACTGGTCACCGGACCGCGGACTCCAAGTCCTTCACCGACCCCGCGCATCAGCGTCGTCTTCCCGGCGCCGAGGTCACCGGACAACAGCACGACGTCACCTGCTCGCAGGCGCATCCCGAGCAGCCGACCGAGTTCGACCATCGCCTCGGCCGACTCGACCTCACGCACCACGGTGGCCGAAGGCGAGTCGCCGGATGCCATCTGTCACCTCGTCGTGGGCCTCGAGTTGGATCATGTGACCGGTGTCGGGGAGGATCACACCCTGCGCGTCGGGAAGCAGGTCCATGAGTCTGCGGGTGTGGGAGACGGGCGTCATCACGTCGTCCTCACCGCACACGATGTAGCCGGGCACGTCGTCCATCACCTTCAACGCGTCGTGCAGGTCGTGTGCCAGCAGCGAGGGCAGGAAGTCCACGATCGTCTCCATCGGCGTTGCGTTGAGCATCGCCAACGTGAAGGCGTTGAGCGAGTTGGGGGCGCCGGGGCCGAAACTGGCGCGCTTGGTGAGCATGAAGTTGAGGTCGGTCATGCGCAACTGCTGCATCAGCGAACCCATCAGGACCTTGTTCGGTTTGACGCCGGAGGCGGCGGTGCTCGCTCTGTGCGCCACGTTCGAGGGCAGTCCGAGGAACTCCGCCGACAAGTGCCCGGCACTCGTGGCCACCAGTCCGATGCCCGCCACCCGCGCGTCGAACTCGTCGGGGAACAGCGCACCGAAGGACATGACCGTCATGCCGCCCATCGAGTGGCCTACGAGGTGCACCGGGCCTTTCGTGAACCCGTCGATGACCCACAGCAGGTCCCGGCCCAGTTGCTCGACCGTGCTGTTCTCGATGGGCCCTCGCTCGCTGCGGCCATGGCCGCGCTGATCCCACAACACCAGCCGAGCCTGCCCCTGCAGCGCCTTGCGCTGGAAATGCCAACTGTCCTGGTTGAGGCAGTAGCCGTGAGCCAGAACGATGGTGGGCGCGTCGGGGTCGTCGCAAGGGTGGACCTCGACGTACAGTTCCGTGCCGTCGTCGGCACGCAACCAGTGCGGCTCCCCCCGCACCGAACCGAACGGCTCGTCCTTGTAGGGGTCCGGCCGCCACGGTTGACGCACCGCGAGCTGTTCGGCCGCGATACCGGCTACGAGCCCCGCCGCCAGTGCGATGAGACCGCCCTTCACCGGTCTTCCCCCACGTACACGCGGGGTACCCGCGGCCCGAGACGCGTGACGATCTCATAGCCGATGGTGCCGGTCGCCTGCGCCCAGTCCTCAGCCAACGGAACCTCCTCATCACCACTGCCGAAGAGGACCACCTCGTCGCCTTCGAGTGCCGGGTCGTCGCCGAGGTCGAGCATGAACTGGTCCATGCAGACACGACCCGCGATCACGCGGCGTCGACCAGCGGCGAACACGGGCCCCACGTTGGTCGCGTTGCGCGGGATGCCGTCGGCATACCCCAACGGGACAACGCCGACAGTCGCATCGGCCGGCAGCGTGTACTGATGCCCGTAGGACAGGCCGGATCCGGCCGGTAGACGCTTGACCGTGGTGAACCGGCCTATCAGGGTCATGACCGGGCGCAGGCCGAGTTCCTGTGGGGTGCCCATCGCAACGCCGGGACTCACTCCGTACATCGCGATACCGGGTCGCACGAGGGTGAAGTGTGCGTCGGGCAGGCTCAGGGTGGCCGCCGAATTGGCGAGATGCAGGTGCTCGGGCTGCACGCCGAGAGCGGCTGCCTGCTCCACGCCGGCGTGGAAGCGCTCGATCTGCACGGTGTTGAGTGGATTGCGCGGGTCGTCGGCAACGGTGAAGTGCGACCAGATGCCAACGATCTCGGCCCGACCCGCGTGCTGCAGCGCCTTGGCGCGCGACACGAAGGACTCCCAGTTCGACGGGGGGCACCCCGCCCGCCCGAGACCGGTGTCGAGCTTCAGGTGCAGGCGCGCCCGTTGCCCGGTCGCAGCGACGCGTTCCAGGTGGTCGGGCGTCGAGACCCCGACGTCGATACCGGCCTCGAGCACCTCGCCCCAGGGGTCTTCCGGTGCCGCGAGCCACGCGAGCAAGGGTCCGCTGTCGCCCTCCGCCCGCAGTTCCAGAGCCTCGCTGAACAGCGCCGCCCCCAGCCATTCGGCGCCCGCTTCCCGCGCGGCCCTGGCCATCGGAAGCAGACCGTGCCCATAGGCATCGGCCTTCACCACGGCCATCTGCTGGCTGCGCGGAGCGGCAGCGCGCAGAACGGTGAGGTTGTGCGCGAACGCCTCAAGATCGATACGGGCCTCGGCGCGGGACACTCCCCCATGGTAATCGGGAGGTTGGCAGCGTTGTTGCCGCTCGCGGGCGCGATCTCGGGCACCGCCGGCCCTACGCACTGTCCGGCCATCCGTTAGCGTTCGCCAGATCCGTTAGCTGTTGCGCGCCGCCAAAGGGCTCCCGGATCTCCGCAACGCTCACCGATACAGGTAGAGCTCACCTTGAGGCCCCAATACCTCACCCCGAGGCGGCCCAAGCGACCGCGGCCGCCACCTGATCGGCGATGTCCAGGCTGGTCGCGGGGAACGACGCCAGTTCCCCGGCCTGCCCGTGAACGAGGGCGGCGCAGGCAGCCAATCGCGCCATGTCGACCACCTCCGGCGTCCGGCCGACGAAGTGCCGCGCCAGCATGCCGCCCATCAGCCCGGAGAGGATGTCTCCGCTGCCGGCCGCGGCCAGATTCGGGCTGCTGTGGGTGTTGATGAACACCTCCCCGCCAGGCGCCGCCACAACGGTCACGGCACCCTTCAGCAGCACCACGACCTGACGGTCTGCCGCCGCCTGTCGGACCGCCGCGATCCGGTCGGCCCCAGGGGTGTACCCGAGCCGCGCGAACTCACCCTCATGGGGGGTGATGACAACCGCGCCGGGGGCCACCTTGACCAGCGCCTCAGCGTCGAGGACCGCCGGCCGCCCGGAGGCCAGCGCCACAGATACGGCCTCATCCAGGCGGGATTCGTCGGCCAGGCCCGGACCGACCACGTAAGCATCAGTGCGACCATCGGCTGCGACGACATCGGGGAACCCGCCCACTGGGGAGCGCACCATGCCGACATCGGCGTGCCGGGCTCCAGCGGTGCACAGTTGCCCGGCACCCGGGTACTTCTGCGAGCCCGCCGCGATGCTCACCACCCCCCGCGTGTACTTGTTGTCCTCGAACCCCGGTCGCGGGAAGTAGCCGGCAGCGTCGGAGCGCTCGACCACGTGCACAGCGGACGGCGGCAGTGTCGCGTCGAGCCCGATGTCCACGAGATGGACCTGCCCGCAGATGTCCGGCCGCAGTACCACGCCCGGCTTGAGCGTGCCGAAGGTCACCGTGTGATCGGCTCGCCACACCTCACCCGGAACATCGCCGGAGTCCGGCTGGAGGCCGCTCGGGAGATCGACTGCGATGGTCAGTTCGGCATCGACCACATCCCGGATCGCTGCGGCAGCAGGACGCAACGGGCCGGTGCCGCCGATGCCCACCACAGCATCGAGCACCACGTCGCACCGCCGGGGCTCGCGGATGCGTGCGCCCTGTCCGACGGCGGCGCGCAGGCCCTGCTCGTGCAAGGTGTCCGAGGTCGGCAGGATGTCGACGCTCACCCCTCGGCGCGCCAACTGCGAGGCGGCGAACAAAGCGTCCCCGCCGTTGTTGCCGGATCCGGCCACAACCGCGAGCCGTAGTCCAGTGATCCTGCCGAAGGTCTGCCGCATCAGCAGGGCCGTGCGTGTGGCCAAGCCGGTCGCGGCGCGCTGCATCAGCGCACCCTCGGGCATCTGCGCCATCAGCGCCTCTTCGGCCGCGCGGATGGTGGGCACATCGTGGACGGGCTTCATGGGTCCATCGTGTCGGAAGCTTGAACGAGAACGACAACTCAGTTGTCGTTTTCCTTCAAGTTCTCAAGCGTTCAGCCCTGGAAGCGGGGGAACGCCTTCCGGCCGCTGTACACCGCCGCATCGTCGAGCTCCTCCTCGATGCGCAGCAGTTGGTTGTACTTGGCGACACGCTCGGACCGCGCCGGGGCGCCGGTCTTGATCTGCCCACAGTCGGTGGCGACGGCGAGGTCGGCGATCGTGGTGTCCTCGGTCTCCCCGGAACGGTGGCTCATCATGCATGCGTAGCCGGAGCGGTGTGCCAGTGCCACGGCGTCGAGGGTCTCGGTCAGCGAGCCGATCTGGTTGACCTTCACCAGAAGGGCGTTCGCCGCCTCCTTCTCGATGCCGTCGGCCAGACGCACCGGGTTGGTCACGAAGAGGTCGTCGCCGACCAGTTGCACCCGATCGCCGACCGCAGCGGTCAGATCGACCCACCCTTGCCAGTCGTCCTCGGCCAGCGGGTCCTCGATCGAAACCAGCGGGTAGTCGTCGAGCAGGGAGGCATAGTAGGCGGCCATCTCGTCACTGGACTTCGAGGCGCCTTCGAAGGTGTAGGCACCATCGGCGAAGAACTCCGTGGAGGCCACGTCGAGAGCCAGTGCGATGTCGCTGCCAAGTGCCAGACCGGCGGCCTCGACGGCCTCACCGATGAGGTCCAGCGCCTCCCGGTTGTTGGGCAGGTCCGGGGCGAAACCGCCCTCGTCACCGAGCCCGGTGGCGAGGCCGCGCTTCTTCAGCACCGACTTCAACGAGTGGTACACCTCCGCACCCATCCGCAACGCGGTGCTGAAGTCCTCCGCGCCGATCGGGGCGATCATGAACTCCTGGATGTCGACGCCGGTGTCGGCGTGCGCACCACCGTTGAGGATGTTCATCATCGGCACCGGCAACACATGCGCCGACGGCCCACCGATGTAGCGGAACAAGGGCAGATCGGCGGACTCGGCAGCTGCCCGGGCGACCGCCAGCGACACACCGAGGATGGCGTTGGCGCCCAGTTCGCTCTTGTTCGGCGTGGCGTCGAGGTCGATCATGATCTGGTCGATCAGGCGTTGCTCGCTGGCCTCGATGCCCTCGACCTCGCCGGCGATGCGGTCCTCCACCGCGGCCACCGCCTCCAGCACACCCTTGCCGAGGTAGCGATCCCCGCCATCGCGGCGCTCGGAGGCCTCGAAGGCGCCTGTGCTCGCGCCGCTCGGGACCGCCGCGCGACCCAGCGACCCGTCCTCGAGGGCCACTTCGACCTCGACGGTGGGGTTCCCTCGCGAATCCAGGATCTCCCGGGCGATGACTGCGACGATCTCGGCCACTGTTCCTCCTCAGGTCGGCTAGCCCGAGCCTATCGGCTCACCAACGACCCGGCAGTGGCCGGACTAGCGCTCGCGGTCGATCAGATCCTCCCGCAGTGCCACCGCGGCACGGCGCGCTGCGGCGTCTGCGTCGATCCCCCGCGCCCGGGCCGCCGCGACGATCTCCAGGATCAACTCACCCGGATCGTGATGATCGAGCAACTGCTCGACCTGCGGATCCACGGGCGGCACATCCACGCCGCCCTTCTCAGCGCGATGCAGCAACTTCTCGATCAGCGGTAGCGCGGGCATCGCCATCGGCACGCCATCGGTGACCGAGGTGCGCCCCTTCTCGCGCCGCTTGCGCTCGAACCACGCCGCCTCGACGTCGCCCGCCGTGTGCGCGGTCTCGTCACCGAACACGTGCGGATGACGCGCGACGAGTTTCTCGGCGATACCTCCGGCGACGTCGTCTATGTCGAAGGGCTGATCGGACTCCTCGCCGATGCGGGCGTGGAAGACCACCTGGAGCAGCAGGTCCCCGAGTTCTTCGACCATCCCGTCCCGATCGTCGGCGTCGATGGCCTCGATGGTCTCGTAGGTCTCCTCGACCAGGTACTGCACAAGGCTCGCGTGGGTCTGCTCCGCGTCCCACGGACAGCCTCCGGGCGATCGCAGCCGGTCCATGACGGCCACGAGTTCCAGCAGTCGTTGCCCGCGGCTCACGGCTGGGGTGGCAGCCCCACCAGCGCCTCTTCGGCTCCGGCCGGGCTGGACAGGTCGTCGGGCAGTGCGCCGACGGACAATTGCGCCGGATCCCAGGTGCCGAACCGGGGGCTGACCTGCGGGGCGACCTCGTCGCTGAGTTGCTGGATCTGTGTCAACAGCCCGGTCTGACCACTCGGGTCGTCACCGGTGATGGTGCCCTTGCTCAGCGCCTCCACGAGCAGGGTCGTCCGCACGACCTCCGGAATCGCGTCGGGCAGCACCCCGGCCTGCAGGGCCGCCTGCTCCAGCGCCTCCTGGCCACCGGCACGCTCGACCTCCGAGGCGACGGCGTCGTCGACATCGCCCTTCGTGACGGTGACACCCTTGCGAGCGGCCATCTCGTAGACCAGCTCGGCCACGATCCAGCGTGACAGCACGGCCTGCGACACCTGCGGGCTCTCCGGGATGCCGAGTTGTTCGGTCAGCTGCGAGGTGGTCTGCGCCAGGTCCGAATCGGTGAGTCGCTGCTCGCCCACCACCGCGGCCGAACCGGCAAGGGTCTGACCACAGGCGGCCAGCGCGAGACCGGCGGCTGCGACCAGTGGGATCCAGCGCTTCATCGGCTCTCCTCTCATCGCCCTCAGATTACGCGTCCGGGCTGACCGCTGCGCGGTGCGGGGCTCCGCGCCGGCCGTCCGGTCCGCGTTGTCGCCTGCCCGGTCGGGTGAGCGCCGGCCGACCGGTCGCCGCTGAATGCTGCACGGTTACGGGTTCACAGGTCGACATCCCGTAACCGCGCAACAATCACCGCGAAGACCGAGGCGGGCACCGACCATCACGTCGCGAGGATCACCGACTCCAGCACCTCGCGGCACCACTGCAACAAGTCGTGGTCGATCAAGGGCGGCGAACCGAACCCGCCAGCGGTCGGGCGCGGCACGAGCATCGTCCCCGAGGCCGCCTTGTACAGACTTCCCGGATACAGCCTGCTCAGCCGCAGCGTCCGGCTCTCGGGCAACCGGACTGGCGCGATGCGTACGTTCTTGCCGGTCATCACGATGTCGGTCACAGCCGCGGTCCTGGCCAGCAAACGCAGCCTCGCGACCTCGACGAGGACCTTCACGGGCTCGGGCAGCGGACCGTACCGGTCGGTCATCTCCGCGACGAACTCATCCACGGCATCGTCGCTGACCGCCTCGGCCAGAGTTGTGTAGGCCATGAGCCGCAGCCGTTCGTCCGGCACGTAGTCATGCGGCAGATGCGCGTTGACAGGAAGTTCGATGCGGACCTCCGGCACCTCCTCCTCGCGTTCACCGCGCACCGCAGCAAGCGCCTCCCCCACCATCCGCACGTACAGGTCGAAGCCGATGTTGGCGATGTGCCCGGACTGCTCCCCGCCCAGCAGGTTGCCGGCTCCCCGGATCTCCAGGTCCTTCATGGCCACGGCCATGCCGGAGCCGAGATCGGTGTGTGCCGCGATCGTTTCCAGTCGGTCGTGTGCGGTCGGCGTGAGCGGCTTCTCCGGGGGATACAAGAAGTATGCGTAGGCACGCTCCCGCCCGCGGCCCACCCGCCCGCGCAACTGGTGCAGTTGCGACAGCCCGAAGGCATCGGCACGATCCACGATCAAGGTGTTCGCGTTGGGGATGTCCATCCCCGACTCGACGATCGTGGTGCACACGAGCACGTCGATGCACCCCTCCCAGAAGTCGACCACCGTCTGTTCGAGGGATGATTCCGGCATCTGGCCGTGTGCGTACGCGATCCTCGCCTCCGGCACGAGCTCACCGAGCCGTGCGGTCGCCCGACCGATCGACTCCACGCGGTTGTGGATGAAGAAGACCTGGCCGTCGCGCAGCAACTCACGGCGGATGGCCGCCGCGATCTGCTTCGTGTCGTAGGGTCCCACGAAGGTCAGCACCGGCAGCCGGTCCTCCGGCGGGGTCTGGATCGTGGAGATCTCCCGGATCCCGGTCACCGCCATCTCCAGTGTCCGCGGAATCGGGGTGGCGGACATGCTGAGGACGTCAACCGTGGTGCGAAGGGCCTTGATGTGCTCCTTGTGTTCCACCCCGAAGCGCTGCTCCTCGTCGACGATGAGCAGGCCCAGCTTCGGGATCCGGGTCTTGGGGCTGAGCAGGCGATGCGTGGCGATCACCACGTCGACGGTCCCATCGGCCAATCCGGCGAGGATCCGCTCGGCATCGGCATCCGACTGGAAACGGGACAGCGCCTCCACCCGGATGGGGAAGGACGCGAATCGGTCGCTGAACGTCTTGTGGTGCTGCTTCACCAGCAGCGTGGTGGGCACCAACACCGCGACCTGCATACCGTCCTGCACCGCTTTGAACGCGGCCCGAACTGCTATCTCGGTCTTGCCGAAGCCCACATCCCCGCAGATCAGACGGTCCATCGGAACGGGCTTCATCATGTCGGCCTTCACCTCGTCGATGGTGACGAGTTGATCCGGCGTCTCCTGATAGGGGAACGCGTCCTCCAGTTCGCTCTGCCACGGGGTGTCCGGACCGAACTCGTGGCCGCGCGTGGCCTGGCGCGCGGCATAGAGCTTCACCAACTGCGCGGCGATCTCGCGCATAGCGCGTTTCGCCTTGCTCTTCGCCTTCTGCCAGTCCGCACCGCCGAGCCGGTGGACTGCAGGAGCCTCACCGCCCACATAGCGGGTGACCTGGTCGAGTTGGTCGGTGGGGACGTACAGCCGATCAGGAGGCTGGCCGCGCTTGCCGGGGGCGTACTCCAGGACGAGGTACTCCCTCACCGAGCCGCCCACTGTGCGCTGGGTCATCTCGACGTAGCGGCCGACGCCATGCTGGTTGTGGACGACGAAGTCACCAGGCGTGAGCGTCAGGGGATCGAGCGCCTTCCGGCGCTTCGCGGGCATCTTGGTGACCGCGCTGCTGACGGTTCCGGTGAGATCCCGTTCCGTGATCAGGGCCAAGGCATCCGTCGTGAAGCCATGGGTGAGCCGGGCCTTGACGATGTGGACCGTGGGGGTCATCGGGGAGTCCCCGACGAGTCTCGACGCGACATCGAGCGTCCCGAGCTGCTCGGCGAGTCGTTGGGCAGGACCACTGGCCCCCATGGCGATCACCACCGGGATGCCGCCGGCCACCGCGGCCTTGGCGTCGACGGCGAGCGCTGCCACGTCCCCGCGGTAGGCCGGTGCGGGTTTCAGGCCGGTCGCCACCGAGCCCAACGTGCTGATGTGGCTGACCGGGATCGCGCGCGTGGCGGCCTGGTCGGCCAGTTGCTCCGGGCTGCGATACGCGGCCTGGCTCAGATCCAGCGGCACGGTGTTTCCCGCCGCGGCATTGTGCCAACCGGCCTGCAGGAACTCCTCGGAGGTGCGGACCAGGTCCGCGGCACGGGACTGGATGCGCTCCGGGCCGACGTTGATCAGTGGCACACCGGAGGGCAGGAGGTCCAGCAGTGTGATCATCCGCTCAGCCAGCACCGGTGCCAGCGACTCCATCCCCTCCACGGGGGTGCCGGCGGCGAGGTCGGCGAGCACGTCGGCGATGTGCGGGTACCTGTCCTGCAACGCCCGCGCACGTTCGCGTGTCTGCGGGGTCAGCAGCAGTTCCCGACACACCGGCACCTGCAGCGGCACCTCGCGCACCGCGATCGTCCGCTGATCCGAGACCGCGAAACTGCGCAGTTGCTCGACCTCGTCGCCGAAGAACTCGACCCGGGTCGGGTGCTCGTCGGTGGGAACGAATACGTCGAGCAGGCCCCCGCGCACGGCGAACTGCCCCCGCCGCTCCACCATGGGGACCCGCTCGTATCCAGCCCTGACCAGCGATTCGATCACCGTGTCGAAACCCGGCTCATCGCCGGGCGACAGGACCAGTGGCCGCTCGTCGGCGAGGTCCGCGGCGAACGGCTGCATGAGTGCGCGGATCGGCACGAGCAACACGTCGGGGAGGTCTCCGGACCCGATCCCGGCGATCACCGCCATACGTCTGCCGACGGTGTCGGCGGAGGGACTGAGTCTCTCGTGGGGAAGAGTCTCCCAAGCGGGGAACACCTCTGCGGTGCGGGCGAGATCGTGCAGCGCATCCCGCAGTTCCTCTGCCTGTCTGCCCGTCGCCGTGACGGCCACGACGGGAGTACGCAGCCCTGCGAGAACGAACGGTTCGACGCCTGGGGTGACACCCAGGGTCCCCCCACCGGCGGGCAGGTCACCGCGCCACTGCGCGACCTCTGGAAGACCACCGACAGCGGCGACGACGTCGGTGAGGATCACAGGTCAAATCTACGGGTGGCGGTGGACGGGTTCTGCGGGGCGTCGCCTGTCCCAGGCCCGAACTCCCGCCCGGATTGTGACGTTGTTGCGCCGGCTCAGGGCAGATTGTGACGTTGTTGCGCGGTTCTCGGCCAGCGAACCCAACAACAACGTGACAATCGAGCACCGGGCCGGACAACATCGTCACAATCGCGAACCGGGGCCAGCCTCAGCTCCGCGCACCCCGGGGGCCAGCTTGAGCTCCGCGGATCCGGGGCCTGCGTCGGCTCCGCGAACCGGGGGCCTGCGTCAACTGCGCACGTAGTCGAAGACCTCCGGCCGGGCGATCACGATGTCGTCCACCCACGGCGGACGCTTGTTGAACGTGATGGTCCGGCCATCGAGGTGGCACCCCAGCATGCCGTGATCGACAGCAACGGCCAACGGCGCGGCGGCGTCCCACTCCCAGAAGCCGCCCTCGTTGACGTACGCATCGACGCGGCCGGCCAGGATCTCCCCGACCTTCGCGCCTGCCGAGCCGACGTACACGAACTCCACGCCGTGATCCGTGACCCCGTCGGCGGCCAGTCGCGCGGCGATCTCGTCCATCCGCGCCACGAAGTTCTCCGGCGGGCGCGAACGGGACACGACGACGCGCAACGGCCGCTGCGCCAGGGGCTCGACATGGGCAACAACGGGAGCACCCGTGACGTAGACGGCCTCCTGCGCGGGAAGACTGAACGCCGCGGCAGTGAAACCGCTGCCCGGTGCCCCCCGCTCCCACAGCGAGATCTGAACCGCCCAGTCGCTGCGGCCCTGGCTGAACTCACTGGTACCGTCCAGCGGGTCGATGATCCACACCCGGTTCGCCCCGTCACGCTCATGGGAGTCCTTCGCCTCTTCGGACAGCACGGCATCCTCAGGCCGGGCGCGCAGCAGTTGCTCAGCCAGAAAATCCTGCGATGCGGCATCGCCGGCGTCCTTCAGTTCCTTGCGGCGCACCTTGTCCTGCGGATCCACCGGCCCGAAGTCCGCGCGCACATCGAGCAGGAGCCGCCCGGCGGCCAGAGAGAGTTCCTTGGCAAGGGCGGCGTCATCGGACAGTGTCATCTCGAACCCCTATCGGTTGAAGGTGGACTGGGTGGCCTCAAGGCCGTTTCGCATCAGGTACTCAGTGGCATCGGCGGCTTCCTGCACCATCACGCCCACCTCGGCACGCTCGGCCGCGCGGAAGTCGGACAGGAGATAGTCGGCCGGGTCCTGCCGACCCGGCGGGCGACCCACGCCGCAGCGCACCCGGAAGAACTCCCCGTGCCCGAGCGACTTGCGCAAGCTGCGCAGCCCGTTGTGGCCGTTGTCGCCACCGCCATGCTTGATGCGAAGCGCGCCGAGCGGGATGTCGAGTTCGTCGTGCACGACGATCAGGTCCTCGCTCTTGATGAAGTCGAGGACGGCTTTCACCGGACCGCCGCTCTCGTTCATGTAGCCGCGGGACTTGACCAGCACCACCCGGCAGTGGTCGGGGGTGCCGACGAAGGCGTGCGCCTCGGCGGCATCGGCGTGCGCACGGCGGTGACGGGCGAACTGCACGCCGAACCGCCTGGCCATCTCCTCGACGACCAGGAAGCCGACATTGTGCCGGGTGCGTTCGTACTGTGGTCCGGGGTTGCCCAGACCCACGACGACCCAGGTGGCCGTCACTCCTCGGAGGACTCGGCCTCGGCGGCCTCTTCGCCACCCTCACCGTCGGCGGCCTCGGCGGCCGCGGCGTCCTCGGCGGCGGCAGCAGCAGCCGCGGCCTCAGCCTGAGCCTTCATCTCCGCCT
This sequence comes from Actinomycetota bacterium, assembly GCA_020636995.1. GTDB lineage: Bacteria > Actinomycetota > Actinomycetes > S36-B12 > UBA10799 > JADKAV01. Next base: position 96,876 of record JACJWU010000005.1, read on the forward strand.
CGAGGCGCTCCACGGCGGCGTCGACGACAGTGTCCGCGTCGGCTCCCTCATGGAGCATCTCGCTGACGATCTCGGACAGGGCGATCGGGTCGAGTTCCTTCTCCGCCGCGACCTCTTCGGCGCGGGCGACCGCCTCGGCCTCGATCTGGCGCGCCTTGAGCGCAGCACGGTCGAGCGCGACGAGGTCGATGTGCTTGAGGAAGCCCTTGACGGCATCGCGCTGCACGTCGCGCGGGGCGGTGGGGACCACGTCGTTGTCGAAATCGATCTCGAGGATGACCTTCGGCTGCTTGAGGGCCTGGGTCAGGTCGTGGTCGTCGAGGCTCACGTGGCGGGGGGCTTCCCCGTCGCCGTAGAGGACGGCCGGCACCTGGCCATCGCGGCGCAGGCGGCGTGCCGCGCCCTTGCCGAAGTCGGTGCGTGCTTGTGCGGTCAGTCGGACCTCTGCCATGTCATCTCCTGGTCGTGTTACGTGCGACAACCAGGAGGGCCTGTCGATCACGGGGCCCACAGAAGGGCCACCCTCGCCGGGCGTCCTGACCAGTGTAGCCGGGGCGGTTCACCGGACCAGCGGACGGGTTGGTGAGAGGTTGCCGGGGCCGGAACCTCTCACCTGGCCGCGAACCTCCCACCAGGTGCGAACGCAGAACGCTCAGTCGCGGAAGAGACTCGTGACCGACCCGTCCTTGAACACCTCGGTGATGGCGCGCGCGATCAGCGGAGCGATGGGGAGCACGGTGAGCTTGTCGAAACGGTGCTCGGTGGGGATCGGCAGGGTGTCGGTGACGATCACCTCCGAGATGCGGGAGTTCTTGAGCCGCTCGGTCGCCGGATCGCTGAGCACACCGTGGGTGGCGGTGACGACCACTTCCGCGGCGCCCTCGTCGAAGAGGGTCTCGGCCGCCTTCGTGATGGTGCCGCCGGTGTCGATCATGTCGTCCACGATCACGCAGACCCGATCCTGCACGTCACCGACGACCTCCAACACCGACACCTGGTTCGGCACGTTCGGGTCGCGGCGCTTGTGGATGATGGCCAGCGGCGATCCGAGGACATCGGTCCACCGCTCGGCGACCCGCACCCGGCCGGCGTCCGGCGAGACGATCGTGAGGCGCTCCCGGTCGACGTTCTTGCCCACGTAGTCCGACAGGATCGGCAGCGCGAAGAGATGGTCCACCGGTCCGTCGAAGAAACCCTGGATCTGCGAGGTGTGCAGGTCGACGGCCATCAAGCGGTCGGCACCGGCGGTGGCGAACAAGTTGGCCATCAACCGGGCCGTGATGGGTTCGCGGCCGTTGTGCTTCTTGTCCTGCCGGGCGTAGCCGTAGAACGGGGTGATCACGGTGATGCGCTTGGCGGAGGCGCGCTTCAACGCGTCGACCATGATCAGTTGCTCCATGATCGACTTGTTGAGCGGTTCGGCGTGGGCCTGCAGGACGAAAGCATCACTGCCGCGCACGCTCTCCTCGAACCGCACGAAGATCTCACCGTTCGCGAAGTCGTAGAGCTTGGTCGGCGAGACCTCACACCCGAGTTCCTGAGCGATCTCCTCGGCCAACTCGGGGTGGGAACGCCCCGAGAACAGCATCAGTTTCTTCTGGGACGGTGTGACCAGTTCAGACACGTCGTAGAACCCCTCGGGCGCCGCCAACACGATGGTGCTCAGCCTAGCCCCCACATCCTCGGGGCAGGCCCGGAAGGTCAGGATTCGGCGGCTGAATCCCGCTCCATCGCGTCGGCGGCTGCCTGCGCCGATGCCGACCCGGGACGCTTCGCGGCCACCCAGCCCGGGAGATTCCGCTGCCGGGCACGTCCGAGCGCAAGCTCTCCGGGAGGAACATCCTGGGTGATCACCGACCCGGCCGCCGTGTAGGCGCCGTCACCGACCGTCACCGGCGCGACCAGCATGCTGTCCGAACCGATCCGCACATGCCGACCCACGATGGTGCGATGCTTGGCCACCCCGTCGTAGTTGACGAAGACCGTCGCGGCACCGATGTTGCTGCCCTCACCGATGAGCGCATCCCCCACGTACGACAGGTGCGGGACCTTCGCCGCTTCGCCGAGTTGCGCGTTCTTGATCTCCACGAACGCCCCGGCCTTGGCCTTCGCGTGCAATCGGGTGCCGGGACGCAGATAGGTGAACGGCCCGACGGTCGCTCCCGGACCTATCTGCGCGGCGAGCACGTGCGACTTCAGGACCGTGGCACCCTTGCCGACCTCGGCATCGATCAGAGTCGAGTCGGGTCCGATGACCGCCTCCGAAGCAACCCTGGTGGCACCCGACAGATGGGTGTTGCGCCGGATCACCGCGTCCGGTTCGATCTCGACATCGGCCTCGATCCAGGTGGTGTCGGGATCCTCGATCGTGACACCGGCACGCATCCAGCGTTCAGCAACCCGCTGCCGGAGTACCGCACCGGCGGCGGCGAGTTGGACCCGGTCGTTGATGCCATGGATCTCGTCGGGGTCCTCCGTGATGTGGGCAGCAACTGGATCACCCTTGTCCACCAGCCAACCGATCACGTCGGTGAGGTACTCCTCGCCCTGAGCGTTGTGACTGGTCAGGTGCTGGAGTCCGTCGCGCAGAGCATCGGCATCGAACAGATACAACCCGCTGTTGATCTCGTCGATCGCACGTTCGGCCTCGCTGGCGTCCTTGTGCTCGACGATGCGGCGAACCCCCACATCATCGCGCACGATCCGGCCGTAGCCGGTCGGGTCTTCCAGTCGGGCCGTCAGCACCGTGGCAGCTGCCCGCGACACCGCATGCCGGTCCAGAAGGTCGCGGAGAGTGGCGCCGGTCAGCAGGGGCGTATCGCCGGCCAGGACCATCACGGTGGACGCTTCCGTCGCAAGGTGCGGCAGGGCGTGATTGACAGCGTCACCGGTGCCACGCATCTCCGGTTGCACCGCGGTGCGTGCCGTCGGCGCCACGCTGTGGAGGTACTCGGCGACGGTCTCCCGCTGGTGCCCGACGACCACGACGACATCGTCGACGCCGGCTTCACGCAGGGCCCGCAACACATGCCCGAGCAGCGGTTCCCCCGCGACCTCGTGCAGAACCTTGGCCTTGGCCGATTTCATGCGGGTGCCCAGACCCGCCGCCAGAACAATGGCTACTGGATGGTCCACGGCTCGACTCTAGTACCGCGACGAGTGGCATCGAGCCGTGAAGTGCGCCCACTGTCCACCGGGTCGGCCCGGCACGACCGACCACGCTTCTCCCACAGCCTGCCGCGGCGCAGCCGTTCGCGATACGTTCGAATCCCAGCGCAACCGAGGTGGAACATGACGGACATCGCAACCCCCACCGGACTACTCATCGCCGGCGAATGGCAGAGCGGCCCGGACCGTTTCGAAGTGCACGACCCGTCCGACTACAGCGTCCTGGCCGAGGTCGCCGACGCCTCGGTGGCCGACGGGCTCGACGCCGTGACGGCCGCACACGACGCCTTCGCCGAGTGGTCGGTGACACCACCACGCCAGCGCGCTGAGGTCCTGCGCAAGGCCTTCGAGATCATGACCGCCGAGGCGGACACGTGCGCCCGGCTGATCGCACTGGAGAACGGGAAGGCCTGGCGGGACGCGATGGGTGAGACCATCTACGCCGCCGAGTTCTTCCGGTGGTTCTCCGAAGAGGCCGCGCGCATTGAGGGTGGCTTCCGCTACGCCCCCGCACGGGACAAGACGATCATCACCGACCACCGCCCGATGGGCGTGGCCTACATGATCACCCCCTGGAACTTCCCCGCCGCGATGGCGACCCGCAAAATCGCCCCGGCCCTGGCCGCCGGTTGCACGTGCATCCTCAAGCCACCCCGCGAGACCCCGCTGACCGCGCTGTGGATCGGCGACGTGATGCAGCGTGCGGGAGCGCCGGCCGGCGTGGTGAACGTGGTCACCACCAGTCATGCCGGTGAGGTGTCCTCGGCGATACTGGGCGATCCGCGCGTCGCCACGCTGTCCTTCACCGGATCGACCTGGGTCGGCAAGTCCCTGCTCAAGCAGACCGCCGAACGCGTCCTTCCGTCGAGCATGGAGCTCGGTGGGAATGCCCCGTTCCTGGTGTTGGAGGGTGCCGACATCGACTCGGCAGTCGCGGGCGCGATGATCGCCAAGATGCGCAACGGCGGCTCCGCCTGCACCGCGGCGAACCGCTTCTACGTGCACGAGTCGCTGGTCGAGCCGTTCTCGGCTGGCTTGCAGGAGGCGTTCGCCGGGCTACGCATGGGACCGGGCGTGGAGCCGACCACCGAACTCGGAGCGATGGTCTCCGACATCGAACGCGACAAGATCCTGGCCCTGCTCGACGAGGCCGCCGGCGAGGGTGTGGATGTGACACCGGCCCAGCAGGCACCGGCAACCGGCGCCTTCGTGGCCCCGACCGTCGCACGCGGCGTCGAGCACGGTTCGACTCTGACCCGCAACGAGATCTTCGGGCCGGTGGCGCCGATCGTCTCGGTGGCGAACACCGAGGAGGCAGTGCGCATGGCCAACGACACCGAGTTCGGCCTCATCTCGTACGTCTACGCGGCAGATCCCGGCACCGGCGTGAAGGTCGCCCGCCAGATGGAGTCGGGGATGGTGGCGATCAACCGCGGCATCGCCTCGGATCCCGCCGCGCCGTTCGGCGGCATGAAGGAGTCCGGCCTGGGCCGCGAGGGCGGTTTCGCCGGCATCCACGAGTTCCTGGAGACGCAGTACTTCGCGGTGGATCTGTAGGTCGCGCCGGCTCCGGCTCAACAGCTCCCCGCCCAGGACTCGAACCTAGAACGACTGGACCAAAACCAGTAGTGTTGCCGATTACACCAACGGGGAATGTCTTGAGGTTAGCGCGTGCCTCGCAACGGCGTTTCTCCGCGGCGGGCCTCACGGCGTCCAGGTCACCTTGACGATCCCTTCGAACTGAGTAATGAGGAAGATCGTGCGTCCGTCACCGCTAATGCCGGCGTCGCTGCTGAGGGAGCCCCATAGGTAGCCGCCCTGGTACCCGACGTACCGATCCGGAACGTACCCGGCACCCGCGAGAGCCGCCTCGAGGTCGTAACTGACCCCCAGCAACCGGTCACGCAGTTGCAGGGGATCGGCAGGCTGCAGCCGCCAGAACACGTACCTGCCGTCGGTGGAGGCGCTGACACGACTCATGCGCATCCCCACCGGGTCCGCCGGGGTGCTGACCCCCGTGCCGACGTCGTACCAAACGACGTCATCCGGCGTCCGGTACGACGAGCCCGTGGGGCCGCCACTGATGCTGATGATCCGTCCGTCGCGGGTGATCGTGTTGCCGACCCCGTCGATGTCCACGACACGGCTGCGATCGAACAGGGCACGCCCGGGTCCCCACGTGCATTCGTTCTTGTCGGAATCGAGACGCCCTGGGATGAGGATGACGGAGCCGTCGCCGGAGATGGAAGGCGCCTGCACGTACTCGGTGACACCCTCGGAGTTCAGTAGTTGGCCGACGCCTTTGAAGATCTGGAGTTTTCCCGTCTTGAGGTTCTTCACGTACACGTCGATGACGGCCGGCTTGCGGAAATTCGCGCTGAACACGACGTACCGACCGTCACCCGAGATCTGGCCACCGCGCAGTTGTGGCTCATCCGTGAGCTTCTGGCCCTCCCCGCACGTGGCCGGAGTGCATGTGCCCTTCCACGAGGGCTTGAGGATCTTGCCGCCGGAACGGCGTGTGATGTTGGTGGTCCGATCGCGCTTGCGGTCATAGAGGAGGATCTTCCGCCGAGCCCAGTCCCCCACCGGCATGGCGTAGGTGAGGTAGCGGCCGTTCTGGCTCAGTGATGCGGCAGTGGCCGACTTCGGCAGGCGCACGAGCCGCTTGCCCGTGCGGATGTCCCGCAACTGTAGCCGTGCCTTGGGGGCGCCGCCCACCACATAGCGGCCGGTGTATGACACATCGTCGACAGAGGCCAGTTTGGTGGGCGTCACAGTGATCGTGACCGGGGAGTAAGGTGGCGGGTCCGCGGCCGCCTGCGCACATGGCAGCAGTGCCATGCAGGAGCAGAGGATTGCGGTACGGCCAAGCATGATCCCTCCCGGCACCGACTCGATCGGCGCACCGGTGGCGACCCACTCAGGCCAAGGGTCGCCGGCCATCGAGTGTGCACTTCCAGCGTACGCCCCGGGAAGACCTACGGGATGATCGTCGTGGTCCGTGCCCCCGGCACCGGGCCACGCGCGATCCGGGCACTGCGGCACAGACCCGTGGTCGACAGACCCACCGCCAGTTCCAGGCCGTGTTCGTCGTCGCGCGCGAGGAACACACACGTCGGCCCGCTACCACTGACCATCGCCCCCAGGGCCCCGTAGTCGCGGCCTGCCTCCAGCAGAAGATCCAGTTCGGGACGCAGCGCGATCGCCGCGGGCTGCAGGTCGTTGTGCAGGTTCATGCCGAGGGCACTCTGATCGCCCTTGCGCAAGGCTGCCAGCAACGCGGGCGGCACCTTCGGTGCGGGCACCGCGCGTCCCGCGTGCATCGAGTCGAACTTGGCGTACACCTCGGGAGTCGACAGGCTGGTGAAGGAGGTGGCGACAACCCACGTGAACTCACCGGTGGCCAGAACGGGGGTCAAGACCTCTCCGCGGGACGCACCGAGCGCTGTGCCACCGTGAAGGCTGAACGGCACGTCGGACCCCAACTGGGCCGCGATCTCAGCCAGTTCGGCGTTGCTGCATCCAAGTCCCCACAACGCGTTGCAGCCCACCAACGCACCAGCGGCATCGGCCGAACCACCGGCCATACCCCCTGCCACGGGGATCTCCTTACTGATCACGATCTCAACGCCGTGCTTGACCTTGTAGCGCTTCTTCAGCGCCCTGGCCGCTTTCACCGCGAGGTTGTCCGAAGCCCGCCCCGGCACCTGCTCACCGTCGCGGTCCATCTCCAGCGAAACCCCGGAGGCCTTCGGCAGCACGGTCATCCCGTCTGCGAGATCCAGCGCCTGGAACACGGTCGCCAGCTCGTGGTAGCCGTCATCGCGCAACGGCCCAACACCCAAGTAGAGATTGATCTTGGCCGGGGCCTCCACACAGACAGCACTGGGAAGCGACACCCCTCCAGGCTAGGGGGAGGCCAGCCGTGACTTCGCGTCGGCGAGCGCGCGGAAGTCCGCGACGGTCAGTGATTCTCCGCGAGCGGTCGGGTCCACGCCCGCCGCAGCACACACCGCCACCGGATCCAGCGGCGCCGCCCACCCGCGCAAGGCGCTACGCAGCATCTTCCGCCGCTGGGCGAAGGCCGCATCCACAGCCGCGAACGTCGCCTCGCGGGCCACCGGGTCGGGCTGAGGATGACGCTGGAACCCGACGAGGCCGGACTGCACGTTGGGCGCCGGCCAGAACACCTCACTGCCCACCTTGCCCACCGCCCTCGTCTGCGCCCACCAGGCGGTTTTCACCGTCGGCACGCCGTACTGCCGCGACCCGGGCGCCGCGGTCAGTCGCTGGGCGACCTCCGCCTGCACCATCACGATCCCGCTGCCGATCGTCGGGAAGTGCTCGAGGACATTGAGCACTATCGGCACCCCGGTGTTGTAGGGAAGATTCGCCACGAAGACCGTCGCTGCGGCATCCGGACGCATGTGCACGGCGTCCTCGCAACGCACGGTCAGGCGATCGGCGACCTCGGGGGCGAATCTGGCGACCGTGCTGGGGAGCAGACCTGCCAGTCGGGCGTCGATCTCCACCGCCTCGACCCCTGCGCCCGTCTCGAGCAGTGCCAGGGTCAGCGAGCCCAGGCCCGGACCCACCTCCAACACCACGTCGTCCGGGCCGACCTGTGCCAGCGCCGCGATCCGGCGCACGGTGTTCGGGTCGATGACGAAGTTCTGACCGAGTCGTTTCGTGGGCTGCAGGTCGAGCTCGCGTGCCAGTTCCCGGATCTGAGCCGGACCGAGCAATGTCATCAGAAGGCGCCGAACGCCTCGATCGTGTTCGCCCGGACACTGTCACACACAGTCACCACGTCCTCCCCGAGGTACTCGGCCATGAGGCGAAGCGTGAGCGGGATCAGATACGAGGCGTTGGGCTTGCCCCGGTAGGGCACCGGCGCCAGGAACGGCGCATCGGTCTCAACGAGGAGCCTGTCCCGGGGAACGACGTGCAGCGCCTCCCGCAACTCGACGGCGTTCTTGAAGGTCACCACCCCGGCGAAGGAGCAGTACCAACCACGCTCGGTGACCTCGCGGGCGAAGTCCGAATCCCCGCTGAAACAGTGCATCACCACCCGCCGGGGCGAGCCCTCATCGTCCATGATCCGCAGGATGTCGGCGTGGGCATCCCGATCGTGGATCACCAGCGCCTTGCCCAGGTCCTTGGCCAGGCGGATATGCCGCCGGAAGGACTCCTCCTGGGCGGCACGACCCGCCTCATCGGTGCGGAAGAAGTCCATGCCGGTTTCACCGATCGCCACGACGCGCGCATCTCCGGCCAGATCGGCGATCTGCGCCCATGCCCGTTCCAGCGCCGGCATGCCCTGGTCGGCCGCGATGCGGGGCGCCTCGTTGGGGTGCAGCGCCACGGCAGCGGCGACCTGCGGCCAGTCGTGTGCCAGACGCACGGCCACGCGTGAACTGGCGACGTCGACGCCCACCTGGATGACGCCGTCGATACCCACCGCCTCGGCCGCCGCAAGCGCTGTGTCAACGTCCAGGCCGGGTTCGCCGTCGCGTCCGTCGGCACCGATGTCGAGGTGGCAGTGACTGTCGATCACGGGTGCCGGCAGGGGTTCCGGTAACGGAGGGAACCCTGCGGGCAACGTCACGGTGTCTCCAACCGGGGGAACAGCGACTCCCCCTTGACCACATGCGATCCGGAGCGCAACTGTCCCCAGCGGCCCACATCCTGAACGGGCTGCTCCGCCAACTCCGCCTGCTGTCCGAGGCTCTCCCAGATCTTGGCGGTCGATTTCGGCATGACCGGGTGGTACAGAACCGCGATCGCCCGCAGCGACTCGCAGATCGTGTAGAGGACGGTGTCCAGGCGTTCGGCCGACGCCGGGTCCTTGGCGAGCACCCACGGCTCCTGCTCGGTCACATAGACGTTCACGGCATCCACGAAATCCTTGATCGCGAGGATCCCGGTACTGAAGTCCAGTTGGAGCATCGCCGCGTCCGCCCGTTCAGCGCAGGCTGCCAACAGTTCCTGCAGTGCCAGATCCGCATTGGCGTAGTCACCAGGTCCGGGCAGCACACCACCGCGGTAGCGCACGACCATCGCCGTGGCCCGGGAAGCGAGATTGCCCAATCCGTTCGCGAGTTCTGCGGTGTACCGGGCGGCCATGTCCTCCCAGGAGAACGAGCCGTCCTGGCCGAACTGGATGGCACGCAGGAAGTAATAGCGGAAAGCGTCGGACCCGAAGTCGTCGACGATCTGGTCCGGCGAGATGCCCGTGAGTTTGCTCTTGCTCATCTTCTCGCCACCCACCAGCAGCCAGCCGTGCGCGAAGACCTTCTCGGGCAGGGGCAGCCCGGCGGCCATCAGCATCGCGGGCCAGTAGACGGCATGGAACCGCAAGATGTCCTTGCCCACGAGTTGCACGTCTGCCGGCCAGATCTGGTCGAACTCCGGGGCGTCGGTTCCGTATCCGATCGCGGTGATGTAGTTCAGCAGCGCGTCGAACCACACGTAGACGACCTGCTTGTCGTCCCACGGCAGCGGGATCCCCCAACCGACACTGGACCTCGACATGGAGATGTCCTCAAGACCGCCCTTGATGAACGACACGACCTCGTTGTACGCGCTGCGTGGCTCGACGGCCTGCGGGTGGCGTTCGTAGTGCTCGAGCAGAGCGTCGGAGAACTGCGCGAGACGGAAGAAGTAGTTGGTCTCGTGAAGCATCTCGACGGGCCGGTCGTGGATCGGGCACTTGCCGTCGACCAGATCACCGGGACGCTTGAACTCCTCACATCCGACGCAGTACGGACCCTCGAAGTCCGCCTCGTACACATGCCCGTTGTCCTGCAGCGTCTGCCAGAACTTCTGCACGCCCAGACGGTGTCGCTCGCTGGTGGTGCGCAGGAAGTCGTCGTTGGCGGCGTCGATGGTCTGCAGAACCGGCTTCCAGGCCTCCTCGACGAGTCGGTCGCACCACACCTGGGGTTCGACGCCGTTCTCCCGGGCGGTGCGCTCGACCTTCGTGCCGTGTTCGTCGGTGCCCGTCAGGTAGAACACCGACTCCTGGCGCTGCCGACGCCAACGGGTCAGGACGTCGCCGGCAACGGTCGTGTAGGCGTGGCCGATGTGAGGCGCGTCGTTGACGTAGTAGATGGGCGTCGTGACGTAGAACGCCTTGGTCATGTGGATTCTCCCGGATGGACTCCGCACCAGTCTAGGAGCAGGCGGAATCCGTGAGCAGTGCGGAGATCCGGGAGCGGTTTCGAGCGGCCACAACGCTCCCGGATCTCAGGACCGCTCACGGATCTTGGCGGGACCCACGACCGAGTACGAGTGCTGGGTCTGCCCACTTCGCGGCGCGTCACAGCTTGGTCAGCCCACCCACAACCAGCAGCACGCCGATCGCCGCCAGAACGCCCGACGCCACTGCCACGCTGTTGGTTTGCAACCAGTCGCGCGCCTTCTCAAGCCTTGCGAGGGTGGCGTCCCCACCGACGACGAAGACCACCAGCGGTGAGATGACGCTCGCGGCGCCGACCAGCACGAAGACGGCGATGGCAACGGCGCTGGCGGACGTCCCGGCGTCGCTGGCCCCGATCGCGAGCGCAGCGGCCAGGGCCATCAACAACTCCTTCGGATTGGCCGCGGACATGAGCACCCCGTAGCGCACGGCCTCGCGGGGACCCGCATCCATGAGCGCGGACAACCACGGTGGCGTGGACTGTTCGCGCCTGCCGAGCCAGGTGCGCGCAGCGATGGCCACGACGACAACACCCAGGCCGATCCGCACCCAGGCCGCCCATCCACCACCGCCTTGCGCCCCTTCCAGACGACCCGCGAGAAGGGAGAGGACGACGGTCACCACGGTCAGCCCGGTGACCCATGTGGCGACATACGTGAAGGACGTCGGGCGAGGGGTTGGCGTGAAGAGCATCACGATGGCGATGATCACAGGCAGAGGTGAGGCGAATACACCCGCTGCGTAGGGCAGAACCTCGATGATCAGTTCCGGCATCCGCCCATTGTGAGCCCCACACGCCGGTCAATGGGCTGTTGTGGGCGCTCAGGTCCCGTCGCCCGGCTTGACCACCAGCGCGTACAACTCCCTGCGCGACACCCCGGCCGCGCCCGCGACCTGGGCGATCGCCTCACTGCGCCGCGCTCCGGCAGCGACCAGGGCCTCGACGTCGGCCACCAGATCCGCCGGCTCCGCCGCGACCTCCGGCGCGCCCCCGACAACGACTGTGACCTCACCGAGGATTGCGTCCACTCGCTCCACAAGTTCACCCACGGACCCGCGCAGCACCTCCTCGTAGGTCTTCGTCAACTCCCGGCATACCGCTACGGGGCGGTCTGCCCCGAAGATCTCGACCATGTCCGCCAGGCAGGACTGCAGGCGGCGGGGACTCTCGAACAGCACGATGGTGCGCGGTTCATCGGCAAGCGCGCGCAATCGCTGCCGGCGCTGACCGTCGCGGCGGGGTAGGAAGCCTTCGAAGACGAACCGGTCCGACGGCAACCCGCTGAGCACAAGCGCCGTGGTGACCGCACTCGGGCCGGGCAAGCAGGTGACCGGCAGATCCGCCGCGATGCACGCGCGAACCGCGGCCAGGCCCGGGTCGCTGACCGACGGCATCCCGGCGTCCGTCACGACGAGCACGGTGCGGCCGTCAGCCACGTGCCCGGCGAGAACCCCGGCACGCTCGGATTCCACGGCGTCGTAGTGGGAGATCACCTTGCCGCTGATGCGCACGCCGAGGTCCGCGGCGAGCCTACGGGCTTTGCGGGTGTCCTCGGCGGCGACCACGTCCGCGCTCGCCAGAGCGTCTCGCAGGCGCGACGACGCGTCGGCGGGGTTCCCGAGCGGAGTGGCCGCTACGAGCAGGATGCCGTCGCTTGCCGACACTGTGCCTCCTTATGCTGGCCCGCGTGAGCCTAACAACCGCGGCCGAGCCCACGCAGACCGCGCCGGTCCCGTCCGGCGGCCTCGCGGGAGGCTGGCGCGGCTGGGTCGGGCCGGTGCTGATGGGCGTGATCGCCGCATTGTTGCGCCTGCCTGGCCTCGGGCGACCACACGCCCTGGTGTTCGACGAGACCTACTACGCCAAGGACGGATTGGCGCTGTTGCTCTTCGGGCATGAGATGGATGCCAAGAAGAGCGCGAACGAGACGCTGCTGGCGCTGCCCCCGGGAAGCGACCTCGAATCGGCGGAGGTGATCTTCAAGGACTCGCCGGCCTATGTGGTGCACCCCCCGTTCGGCAAGTGGGTGATCGCTGCCGGCGAGAAGGTGTTCGGACCGGATCCGTTCGGCTGGCGGATCGCCGTGGCAATCCTGGGGATCCTGTCCGTGGTCATGCTCGCGCGCATCGTGCGCCGGATGACCGGCTCGAACCTGTTGGGCACGATCGCCGGATTCCTGTTGGCCATCGACGGTATGGCCATCGTCTTGAGCCGGACCGCGCTGTTGGACGGCGTGCTGGCCTTCCTCGTGCTCGCGGCCTTCGGCGCCCTGGTGCTCGACCGGGATCGCACCCGCCGCATGTGGCCGGAGCGCAGCCTGCGCCCATGGCGGTGGGCTGCCGCGGTCGCGCTGGGCCTGGCATGCGGGGTGAAGTGGAGCGGCCTGTGGTTCGTGGTCGCATTCGGCCTGTTGACGGTCTTCTGGGATCTCGGGATGCGGCGGCAGCGCGGGGAAGCCGATGCTTTCCTGCGCACGCTGTTGCGTGACGCACTGCCCGCCGCGCTCGTGATCCTTCCGATCGCCTTCCTCACCTACCTGGCCACGTGGTACGGGTGGTTCACCAGCAACGGTTACTACCGCACCTGGGCGGCTGACAACGGCGGCTACACCGGCGCCGAGGCCGCGCTGCGCTCGCTGGCGCACTACCACGCGGAGGCCTACAAGTTCCACACCGGATTGACCACGGAGCACTCGTACCAAGCCAATGCGTGGGGTTGGCCGGTCCTGGCCCGGCCAACGAGCTTCTTCTACGAGTCCGAGGGGCTGCAATGCGACGCCGAGGCCTGCTCGCAGGAGGTGATCGCGCTGGGCAATCCGGTCATCTGGTGGGCTGCGGTGCTGGCGATGTTCCACCAGGCATGGCGGTGGGCTGCGGTGCGGGACTGGCGCGCCGGCGCGGTGCTGTGCGGGTTCCTCGCCGGTTGGGCACCGTGGCTGTTGTTCCAGGAGCGCACGGTGTTCGCGTTCTACTCCGTGGTCTTCCTGCCGTTCATGGTCATGGCCTTGACGATGTCCCTGGGTGGGATCCTCGGCAGCCCCAGCGCGACCCGCGAGCGGCGCGGGAACGGCGCGGTCGTGGTGGTGACGTTCCTGTTCCTCGCACTGGCTGCCACCTGGTGGTTCTACCCGATCTGGACGGGGGAGATCATCTCCTACCGGGCCTGGCAATTGCGGATGTGGCTGCCGACCTGGGTGTAGGGCGGGCGGCCCCTGGTCAGCCCGGTTAGAGATCGGCATCTTGGTTAGAGATCGGCATCCTGGTTAGAGATACGGCACTCCGGTTAGTCGTATACGGCCGTGGGACTCTAACCAACCTGCCGCCGACTAACCAAGATGCCGATCTCTAACCGAAATGCCGAGGATGGGGTCCCCCGAGCGCTGGTGCAGGCACGCGGCGGGGACCGGCGTCGGTGCGCTCCTCCTCACACCCAGACACAGAAACGCGGTCCCCGCCCACCCGAAGGTGAGCAGGAACCGCGTGGGTGGAGCTGAGGGGATTCGAACCCCTGACCCCCTCGATGCGAACGAGGTGCGCTACCGGACTGCGCTACAGCCCCGCGTGCATTCAGGGTAGCAATTGGCTACTCGTTGACCGCCCGGGCGGTCTGGTACTCCTGCGGGTATGCGTATTCGTCGAGGCCGAGGTCTGCATCCACGTCCCCCTCGGCCCGCAGCGCAGCAGCCTGCTCGAGCATCCGCTCGGCTGTCCACGGCCCGTTCTCATCCACGTCGATCTCTCGCGGCACCGCCGTGGCACGCGGAGCCCGCATGTACGACGGCTCGTGGGCGGGCACCGGATCCCAGGTGGACCTGACGGTGGTAGCGGGGGCGGCACGGCCGGCCCGCTCACGACGCTGTGCCTCCTGAACACGGGCGCGGCTTCGTGATTGCCCCCGCAGCAGGTACAGATATCCACCCAGAGCCACGGTGGAGATCGCGGCCCAGGCCACGGAGGTGACCCCGACGACAGCACCCACCACCAGCAACCCCGTCACCGCAACCAGCCCGGTCACGATACGGCGGCGACGGATCGCGGCAGCCGCCGATGCCTGCTTGCGGGCATCCTGCTGGCGGGCGCGCCGCCGGTGACCGTCCTCGGCACTGCCGACGAAGGGGTCGATGCCGAGGTCGAGGTGTCGATCGATGGCTGCATCAGCGGGCGCAGTGTCCACGCGTCCTGCCCGGCCGTCCGGCATGGCCGTCACGTCGTGCGACCGATGACGGCGGGCAGAGACCGATTGCAGGGATCGACGGAAGCGCTGTGCGGAGCGGGAGTCACGGTACTTGTCGGACGTCCCGAGCCACCGGGGAAGGAGAACAACCGCCCACATTGCGATGACTGCAGCGTAGAGAAGGCCTGTGAGCACGGGCTTTAGCCTACGGTCCGGCCATCCTCGGGGCCCGGATTTACGCGGCGTGTTCCCCCGTGTGCGCTCAGTGGTTCTCCGTACAACCGGGCGAAGCGGTCCGCGAGCGGCTCGTCGACCTCCTCGACGGTCAGGGCGTACGACACGTGGTCACGCCAGTCGCCATCGATGTGCAGATACCGTTCCCGCAGCCCCTCGTAGCGGAAACCCACCTTCTCCACGACCCGGATGCTGGGGCGGTTCTCCGGGCGGATGTTGATCTCGATGCGGTGCAGCCCGGCCCGGAAGCAGTAGTCCGTGGCCATCGCCACGGCCATGGGCATGATCCCGCGCCCGGCCACCTCGCGATCGATCCAGTAGCCGATGTGCCCACCCCGTAGCGATCCCAAGTGGATACCACCGACCGTCACCTGCCCGCGGAACCTGCCGTCCACGTCGAGAGCGAACGGCATGGTGGTCCCGGCCCGGGCCGCCATCCGCAGCGACCGCACCATGCCCCGGAACGTGGTCGCGGCGTCGTTGGCCCCCGGCGGCATGGTGGCGTCCCACGGTCGCACCCAGTCCATGTTGCGGGCACGAACGGCCTGCCACGCTTGCCGGTCGCGATAGCCCAAGGGCCGCAGACAGACCGCTCCCCGCTGGACGGTGGCCGGCCACATGCCCATCAGGCGTGCTCCAGCATCATCACCGTCACCTGCTCACCGGCCGCCACGTCCGTGCGTGGCGGGGCGACGACGGCCAACCCGTTGGCACGCACGAGCGACCGCATTCCGTCACCCACCGGCGTCGCTCGACCCTCGGCAACCGCCACCGGCACGACCGCCGTGACGTCCGGTTTGCCGGTGACACCCTCGGTGAGTTCCGCCGACACCCTCGGCGCGAAGACCTCCGAGTGCCCCATGAGCCGTCGTACAACCGGCCGAACGAACAACTCGAAGCCCACGAATGCCGCGGTCGGCTCGCCGGGCAGTGCGATGAGCGGCACGTTGGACGCTCCGAGCGAACCCGTGCCCTGCACCCGGCCCGGTTCCATCGCCACGAATGCGAAGTCTACGGTCCCCATGGTCGCCAGCACGGGTCGAAGCACGTCCTCGGGCTCGGTGCCGATCCCCCCGGTGGTGACGACCATGTCCGCCCGGCCCAGTTGATCGTCGAGGATCTTGCGCAGCCGTACCGGATCATCGGCAACCGGGCCCACTCGGTAGGACAACGCACCCGCCTCCACGACTGCGCAGGCCAGCGACACACCGTTGATGTCCGGCTTGCTCAGCGGCCCGACCGGCATGGGCCGGATGCGACCGGTGTCGATCAATTCGGTGCCGGTCGTGATCACAGCGATCCGCGGGCGCGGGTATGCGGGCACCTTGCCGATCCCCAACGCCGCCAGCAGTGCGATCTCGCGAGATCCCAGCACCTGACCGACGGTGAGCAGTGTGGTGCCCTTGCGCACCTGGCTGCCCGCCAGGGTCACGTTGGCTGCGCGCGTCACGGACCGGCCGACCCGCACGATCGGGGCACCGCGGTCGGTGTACTCGGCCGGGATCACGCAGTCGCTGCCGTAGGGCAACGGGGTTCCCTCCCCGACGGGGACGACGCAACCCGGTGCCAGCGCGGAGCCGGCCGGCAGTTCCCGCAGCGGCAACACCGCTCTCGGCGAGGCCATGGCGATGTCCGCGGCCCGAGCCGCATATCCGACCACCGCGCTGGCATGGAAGGCCGGCACATCGCTGTGAGCCTCGATATCAGCGGCCAACACACAGCCATTGGCATCGAGCAACGGCAGTGCCAGCGGCTCCAGGGGCCGAACACGGCCCATGACCACCTGCAGATGCTCGGCGAGGCTGCGCATCAGTCCTCCGCGAACTCCTTGGAACCCACGAACTCACGCAACCACGTGCGGAACTCCGGCCCCAGATCGGCCCTGGCGCTGGCCAGCCGAACCGTCGCCTGCAGGTAGGACTGTTTGTCACCGGTGTCGTACCGGCGACCCTTGAACACCACGCCGTGCACACCGCCGCCCTGCGCCGGGTCCATCCCTGCCAAGGTCTTCAGCGCGTCGGTCAATTGGATCTCGTCACCGCGTCCGGGCGCCGTGTTGCGCAGCACGTCGAATACCGCGGGGTCCAGAACGTAGCGTCCGATCACCGCGAGGTTGGACGGCGCACTCTCGGTGTCCGGCTTCTCCACCAGGTCGGTGACCTTGACCGCATCGAGTCCGGGGATCGGGGTGACCGCGGCACATCCGTACAGGTGGATCTGCGACTCGTGCACCTCCATCAGACACAGCACACTGCCACCGAGTTCCTCACGGACCTTCAGCATCTGCGACAGCACATAGTTGCGGGTATCGATCAGATCGTCGCCCAACAGCACTGCGAACGGTTCGTCTCCGACGTGCATGTCGGCGCACAGCACCGCGTGCCCGAGTCCGCGGGGCTCCCCCTGCCGGGTGTAGTGCACCTGCGCCAGCTCCGCGACCTGCATCACAGCAGCGAGCCGGTCGTGGTCCTGCTTGGTCGACAGGGTCCGCTCCAGGACCGGTGCGCGGTCGAAGTGGTCCTCCAACGTGGTCTTGTTCCGCCCGGTGATGATGAGCACATCGTCAAGACCGGCGTCCACGGCCTCCTCGACCACGTACTGGATCGCCGGCCTGTCGACGACCGGCAGCATCTCTTTCGGGGTCGCCTTGGTGGCGGGTAGGAAGCGGGTACCCAGCCCCGCGGCGGGAATCACCGCCTTGGTCACACGATTCCTCGACATACGACCGAGACTAGTCGGCCAAGTGCTCAGGCATCCCGACGGCGCAGCAGTACGAACCCGATCGCGAGCAGGCCGACCATCCATGCCGCCCACACGGCGATGGGGCGTACGCCGGCGTCACCGCCGAACCAGGTCTGCATCGCGGTCAGCGGGAGCGCCTTGGGCAGCCACTCCAGCCGTTCGGCCAGCAGACCGCCAATCGTCAGTTCGAAGAGGAAGAGCAGCAGCGGGCCGATGATCCCCAGCGGGTGGTTGCGCGTGATGACCGTCAACGAGAAGGCCAGCACAGCGAAGGTGACGGCGAAAACGACAAGCTGGAAGACCAATCGTGGCCAGGTCAGTCCGCCGGGCTCGTTGGCGCCGGTGGCCAGTAGGAAGGCATACGTGATGGCTGTCGCGACCGCTGCCACAGCCAGCGCGATGAGCAGAGTCATGACCAACTTGGCGAAGAACACAGTCGTCCGCCGGGGGAAGGCGGTGAGTGTCAGCCGGATCGTCCCGTACCGGTACTCATGCCCGAAGGCCATGGCCCCCAGGCTCGCGATCAGCACCATCACGATCGGATTGTCGACCAGAGAGGCCTTGATGAGGTCCGTAGTGGGCAGCGCAAGAGATTGACCGTTCTCATCCACGGCCGCCGCCGTCCCGAGGAACGCGAAGAAGAGCGCACCGAGCACGACGAACCCAGATGTGATCCAGGTCGTCCGGATGCTGCGGGCCCGGCGCCATTCGAAAGTGAGCAGTTCCATCAGCCCGCCCTACCCATCTCGTACTCCTGGGCGGCCTGCGTCATCTCGAGGAAGGCCTGCTCGAGGCTGGCGGTGCGCTTCGTGAGTTCGTGCAGCGGCACGCCGTGACGGAAGGCGATGTCCCCGATCTGGTCGGTCGACAGGCCGGACACGGACAACCCGTCGGGTGGTTCGGGACGCGGTTGCACGCCGGGGATCTCTCCGGCGAGTGCAGTCACGAGCGCCCGGATCTGCGGGGAGCGCACCAGGACGTCGTTGGTGGTCGACCGGTTCACGAAGTCGGATATCGACTCGTCTGCCAGCAGGCGACCTTTGGCGATCACGACGACGTGGTCGGCCATGATCTCCATCTCGCTGAGCAGGTGGCTGGACACCAGGACGGTCCGGCCCTGGGAGGCGTAGTACTTCAGGTAGTCGCGCAGCCAGTGGATCGACTGCGGATCGAGCCCGTTCGCAGGCTCGTCGAGCAGCAACACCTGCGGTTCGGCCAGGATCGCGGTGGCCAGACCCAGACGCTGTCCCATGCCGAGCGAGAATCCCTTCGGCCGCTTCTTCGCCACCGACTCCAACCCCATCAGCGAGATCACCTCGTCGACGCGCGTGGCACTGGTGCGACTCGCCGCGGCCATCATCCGCAGGTGCGCCCTGGCGGTGCGGTTGGGATGGAAGAACTTCGCGTCCAGATGGGCGCCGACGACCAGTGGTGCGTGTGGGTGCAGCGGCAGTGGCTTGCCGTCCCAGAGGGTCTGCCCACCGCCATGGTCAAGGCCGAGCATCAGCCGCAGCGACGTCGACTTCCCGGACCCGTTGGGCCCCAGGAACCCGGTCACCTGCCCGGGAACGACCTGGAAACTCAGATCATCGACGGCCACCGTACTGCCATACGTCTTGTGGAGGTTCGATGCCGTGACGATCACGCGGGACTCCCTGCTCGCCGGTCAATTGGTTGGCACGCTATCTGACGCGACCGGCCGAACCCGCCCCACGTACTCGCCGCGCGAAGCGACTTTGCGAAGATTCTCCTCAGAGAACACCCCCGGAAGGTATACATGCCCACCTACATGTACAAGTGCCGCGACTGCGGTCACCGCTTCGAAGAGGTTCAGGGCTTCCACGACGACCCGCTCGAGGTGTGCCCGGACTGCGGCGGCCAGGTCCAACGGGTCATCGGCAACGTAGGCGTGACCTTCAAGGGTTCGGGCTTCTACCGCACCGATTCCCGCTCCACCTCCAAAACGGCGTCCGCGGCTGGCACCAGGAAGTCCGAGGCCACCTCGTCCGGCGACTCCGGCGGCACGAAGGACGGTTCGTCCACGAAGACCACACCGACGACCAAGCCGTCGGGAGGGTCGTCCACAGCCACCTAGCCTGTGGACGACGCGGTGATCATGTGACCGGGTCGACCTAGCCTCGGTCCATGGTCATCGACTCGTGGTCATTGAACCGCCGTTGGCAGCGCCTACGCCGACCCGTGGCCGTGGGCTTGATCGCACTCGGCGGCGTGCTGATGTGGAGCCGCGAGCACGGTCCCAGTGTCACCGTCCCGACCCTCGTGGCCCGCGCCGATCTGGCCGCAGGGGACATGGTCGAGCCCGACGACGTCGAAGTGGTCGCATGGCCGGAGGACTCCCGTCCGCAGCCTGTGGCCGCAGATCCCGGGCCGATCGTCGGTCGTCGGGCCGCCTGCGCGATCAGGGCGGGGGAACCGTTGACGACCGAACGTGTCGTGGGCAGCTCACTGCTGGCGGCGACCGGACCTGACGCTGTGGCAGTGGCGCTTCCCGCCGACCCCTTGGCCGAATCTGGTCTGGTGCGCCCCGGCGACCGGGTCAACGTGGTCGGAGCCGGGTCAGGGACCGCCCGCGTCCTCGCCGATGCGGCACCGGTGCTGACGGTCGATCAGGAGGCGGGAACGGTCGTCGCGGTGCCGTCGACCGCAGCCCCCACCATCGTGGCCGCGGCTGCCGCCGGCTCGATCGCACTCGTTCTGGCCCAGGCGTAGGCTGAGCGGGTGTCCGCCACCAACGAGTTGCTCGTCAGCCAGATCCAGCACGAGTTCACCGCCTCACAGCAGTACACGGCCTTCGCCGTGTGGTTCGATCAGCAAGCGCTGCCGCGGATGGCACAGCACTTCTACCGGCAGGCCCTCGAAGAGCGCAACCACGCGATGATGATCGTGCAGTACCTGATGGACCGCGGTATCGACGTGACGGTTCCAGCGGTGCCCGAGCTCGCGCCGGTCCCCGAGACCGTGCCCGCCGTCCTCGCCTTCTCGGTCGACCAGGAGCAGATCGTCACCCGGCAGTTCGAGCGGATCATGGGTGCCGCGCGAGAAGACGGTGACTATCTCGCCGAACAGTTCACCCACTGGTTCCTGAAGGAGCAGATCGAAGAGGTGGCGAGCATGTCCACACTTCTGCAGGTCGCTCAGCGCTGTGGGGACAACCTCATGCTGCTCGAGGACTACCTCGCCCGCGAGCACACAGGAGAGGGCGCCGATCCAACAGCGCCGAGCGCGGCCGGGGGTGCTGTCTCACTGCCCGCCTGAAGCGCCGGGCCACTTCGTGACACTCGACCCCGAGTGCTACGAAAACGCGAGTCCCCGCCTGCGACCTACTGCTCGCGTTCGTGGTGCGGGGGTCGTTCAGCCAACAGATCCGCGTCGGTCGATCCGTGCCCCCCGGCCTCGTCCACAGTGATGGACGGGTCGAGATCGATCTCAAGATTCAGCTTTCTGGCCACCTACCCAGGTTACGTCGGAACCGGCGCGGGTTAACCTCGAATGGTGCGTCGCGCCGTAATTGTGCTCAGTGTGACCGGGGTCCTGTGCGGCTCCGGCGCCGCCGCGTGGGCCGACGAACCGCTGCCTGCGCCAAGTGAGACCGCACCCACGCCGGTACCCACCGAGCCCACGCCCACTCCGACCCCGACCCCGACCGAGCCCACGCCCGTCGGGCTCCCGAAACGCCTGGTGTTCGGCCAGTCCCGCAAGGGCAGGCCGATCGTTGCCACGCGGCTCGGCGAGCCGGATGCCGAGCGGGTTCTGCTCGTGCTCGGACAGATGCACGGCGATGAGCCGTACGGGCGGTACGTGGTGGACAAGCTGCGGAAATTGACCCCCCGCAAGGGCACCGCGATCTGGACCATCCGCACCATGAACCCCGACGGCGCGAAACTACGGACCCGCCGCAATGCCAAGCGGGTGGATCTCAACCGGAACTTCCCGCAGGGGTGGCTGCCCGGCAACCCGGGTTCGTTGTACTACTCGGGCCCGCAACCCGCCAGCGAGCCCGAGACCAAGGCCTTCATGACCGGTGTCGAACAGATCCGCCCGGATGCCATCGTCAGCTACCACCAACGTGCGAATCTGATCGACCGGGGAAAGGTCAAGAAGACCCGCAAGTGGGTGCGGCGACTGAGCCGCGACCTGAACCTGCCTGTCCGCCGGATCAGTTGTGTCACCAAATGCGCCGGAACCATGACCGGCTGGTTCAACGGCACCTACAAGGGCTGGGCGGTCACCGTGGAGTTGCCGTCCCGCATCTCGTCCGCCCGGCAGCGGTCGATGGCTCGAGCGATGGTGAATCTGGTCCCGGACCTGAAACCCACGCAGACGCGCCCATGACGAAACCCCCGACCACTGGCCGGGGGTTTCGCGCAGATCCGGGGATCAGGCCTCGGACTTGACCGCTGTCGGGTCGTAGCCGTAGTAGGCGGTACGGGCGTCGCGACGCTCATGCGCCTCGAGCTCGCCCTTCTTCTGCTCCTCGTCGTCGATCTCAAGGTCGTTGACGTCGAAGCGCGGGTTGTTCTCCCACATCCACTTCTCGAGTTCCGGGCCGGACTCGAAGGACGTGATGAGGCAGTAGCGGGGCTCGTCGCCACCGTGCCAGACGGAGTGCCACAGGCGCTCGGAGTCCACGACCAGCTGGGCGCCGGCGGGCAGCTTGATGCGCACCTCGCTGCTCGGGTCATTGATGTCCTCACGCAGGATCATGTAGGTGTCCTGGTCGTCGGTGAGGTTCATGAAGCAGCGCACGACCCAGCCTTCCCCATCGGGGTTGAGGCGGTTGTTGTCGTCCTGGTGGGAGTTGTACAGCGCGTCGGAGTAGGTGTTCGGCTGCAGTTCGATGATGCGGCAACGGCCGACGTTGGCGCCGGACTCCATCGCGCGCTTCACCAGCGTGGGGGCCTTCTCCACCTGACTGTCGATCCAGACGCCGTCCTTGTCGGCCTTCGGCGGGTCGAAGTGCCAGAACCCGTTGCACTCGATCTCGCCGTATGCGCTGGCCAGCGGGGCGAACCGGGTGTCACCGCCGGACTTCCAGTCGACGTACTCCAGCGACATCCATTCCTGCGGGTCGATCGGGTCGCCGTAGCTGTCGAGCACGGCGTAACCGGTCTCCTCGAGCATCGGGAGTTTGTAGTGGGCCATGGGACCTCCAAGTTCTTCGGCCACTTCGGGTGCAGTGGCTTCCCCCATCATCCCCTATGCGCGCCTCACACAAGCGTGTCCTACGTCACATGTCGCAATCACCGATTGGTGACTTTGCCCACCATGCGCGGCCATCGGGCGGCATAGTGGACGTGCCCGAAGGGAGAAGCCCGATGCCGTTGTCCGCCGTGCCGGAGGTACAGGTGCTCACCATCCACGGGCATCGCCGCGCGTTCGTCAAGGTCGGACGGGGACCCGCCCTGGTGCTCATCCATGGCATCGGGTGCGACCACCGCACCTGGCTACCCGTCCTGCGGCCGCTGAGCCGTCACTTCACCGTCATCGCGCCAGACTTGCTGGGACACGGGCTCTCCGATGCCCCGCGCGCCGATTACAGCGTGGGCGGCTACGCCAACGGGGTACGCGATCTGCTGGCTCTCAACGGAATCTCCTCGGCAACGATCGTCGGGCACAGCCTCGGTGGTGGGATCGCGATGCAGTTCGCCTATCAGTTCCCTCGCAGCACCCAACGGATCGTCCTGGTGGGTTCCGGGGGCTTGGGCCGCAGCGTGAACCCTCTGCTGCGCGCCATCACCATGCCCGGAGGCAGCACCGCACTGAAGGCCGTGACCACACCGCCCGTGCGCGTGCCGGCTGCGGCCGCGATGCGCCGGCTCCACAGCCTCGGTCTACCCGGGACCATCGATTTCGGCGGCTTGGCCGACGTGTACGAGGCCCTCGGCCGTCCCGATCGCCGTCGGGCCTTCCACCACGTCCTGCGCGCGGCGGTCGACTGGCGCGGGCAGGTCATCACCATGCTCGACCGCGCATACCTGGCGGAGTCGTTGCCCTGCCTGGTGGTGTGGGGCGAGCAGGACACGGTCATCCCCGTCAAGCACGCCTACGCCGCCCACTCGGTCCTCCCGGGTTCACAGCTCGAGGTCATCCCCCACGCGGGGCACTTCCCGCACGAGGACGACCCCGAGCACTTCGCGTCGGCCCTGATCGACTTCATCCTGGACACCAAGCCCGCCAAGTACGACGGCAGGGCCTGGGTGAAGGCGCTGGCCAGCGGTCCGCGGCCGCGGAAGTTCTGGGCGAGTCGGCCGCACCTCGTGGAGGATCCTGAAGCCGCCGACGGAGCCGAGAGTTGAGGGACCGCGCCCGGCCCCTGTGAAGCAGATTGCGTATAGAGCCAATAACTGTCCGTCCACGCAATCTGCCCCACGCGCTCCCACCATTGACGCAGGCCATCCGTAGACTCGGAAGCATCCCCGCCCCCGTAGCTCAGGGGATAGAGCAGCGGTTTCCTAAACCGCGTGTCGGGTGTTCGAATCACCTCGGGGGCACTGTGGGTTCTGCAGGCGTGCCCGTGGAACCCACAGTCACCCAACCGAGGATTCGGGCGCGGGAGGCCCCTCGGGGACACTGCGGGTTCGGGCTCGCGCGGTTCCCAGAATCAGGGCGCTCATCTCGTGGACACGCGCCCGATCAGTGGGTGGGGCTCGTGCAGGAAGGTGGGGCTCGGCGGCCGCTGAACCCCACCGGACTACCCGAACCCCACCCAACGGCGCGCGGCGGGACACGCGCCCGATCCCGGTGGCGTGCAGAAACGGGCGCCCCGCTTCACCACCCCGCGCGACACGCTGCACCTGGGATGCCCGGCCGCCGCGGTGCCCGCGACGCGGTTCCCGGCCTGACTGTGCGCGCGGTCGGCTGGGTCCGCGACCCCCACAGCCGCACGACAACAGCGTTCTCCGGCAAGAATGGGTGAACACGGCGTCACCGCCGTACCGCTCGAAGGGAGCACGGATGGGCAAGCGCGCGAAGGCTTCGAGGTCGCCGCTGGTGGGACCTGACGCCCGGGTCACCGGCGACGCCGAGGTGGGCGAGCAGGCACGTGTCCTGGACCACGGACGGGTATCCGGTCGAGGCCGGGTGGCAGGTCGCGCCTGCATCAAGGACCGCGGGCGCGTGGCTGGACAAGCGGAGGTGCGCGAGCGGGCCGTCGTCAGCGGCAACGCATGGGTCTACGAGAACGCCCTTATCAAGGGCTCCGCGGAGATCACCGACAACGCCTGCGTGTTCGGGGACGCTGTGATTTCCGGGGACGCTCGGATCGGAGGGTTCGCGAACGTCGGTCCACGTGCACGGATCAAGCAGTCCGACCATGTTGTGGTGTACGGACCCGGGGTGACGACGGTCAAGCTGGTCGATCCCCGCAATGACGACGGCCCCGACGTGTGGACCGCCTATCGTACTCGCAAGGACGGGGTCCGGGTGATGCTCGGTCGGCGTCGGAAGAAGCTGGCAGACGCTCCCGAGGAACTGCTGAAGTTGGTCACCTGGACCAAGGTCTAGGACCGACCAGGCACAGTCATCCCGCGAGCCGGGTCGCCCCGATCGCCCGGCTCGGCCCCTGCACCCGCGTGATGTTCCCATCCGCCCAGACCACCAGCGCCATGCGCCCGACCCGCGTGCTCAACCAGGCCGCCGCGCGTTCCCCGAGTGCATATGCCGAAGTCGCGTCGATGTCGGCCCATGTGAGGGACGGGCCGATGACGGTCACGCTGGCCACACCTTCGGGCACGCGTCCGTCGCGCGCATCGACGAGGTGCGATCCGCGGTGCGCGGTCCCACTGGTCGCCACGGCACCGTCGCTGACCGGCACCCTGGCGATCAGCCGCTTCGGATCGAACGGGTTCTCCACGCCGACCTGCCACGCGGGGCCGGTGAGCGCGCGACACACCATGTCCCCGCCCGCCGACAGACAGAAATCCGTGTCGGGCAAGCGCCGCAGGTGTTCCGCAGCCCGCTCGACGGCCCATCCCTTGACAACTCCGGACGGATCCAGTCCCGGACGCCAGATGCTGAAAGCGCCGCCCGAAGCGATCTCGGCGACCCTCCCCAACTCCAGGACGTCGGCAACCTCACCAGGGCACTGCGCCAACGTCACCTCGCCGCGGTCCAGCCGACGGACGAAGGAATCCTCACGGTAGGTGCTGAATACCCGGTCCACCCAGCGCAAATCCTCCATGACAGCCGACCAGGCGTCCTGCGCGCGAGCGTCGTCCTGGTGGCGTCCGCGCAGCGCGAGACTGATGGGCATTCCCATCACGTGCTCGACACGGCGATGGACTTTCATAGCCCCGCCTCATCCAGGGCCGCCTGCAGCGACGAGATGTAGCCGTTGCTGGTCACCGTCGCCCCGCTGACGATCGCGATGTCGGAGCTTTGGGCCTGAATGGTCTCGTCCACGAGGATCGGCAGCGCATAGCCGTTGATCTGCTGGTCCTTGGGGTTGTTGTTCGGGTACTGCAAGACCTGCACGTCGGTGATCTCGGAGCCGGTGACGCTGACCTGCACCTGGACCGGACCCCACTCGGTGTTGACGGCCGGCCCGGTCACGGTCTGGGACTCAGGACTTGTGGCGGTGTCCCCGCCGGAGGCGATGACGGTGTCACCGCCGGTCATGGCACCCATGGTGGACGTGTTGTAGCCGAACAGGAGGACGACCACGGTCAGGGTGGTCATCAGCGCGAAGACGATGCGTTTCATGATCACCATCCGAAGCATTCGACGTGGAACTGCTGGCCGGGCAGGCCGGCAGCAAGTGCGCAGTCCCGAACGGCGTCGGTCCAGGCCTGCGGCCCGCAGACGAACACATCGCGTTCGGCGAGGTCCGGCAGCAGGTGCCGCAGCGCCTCGACGTCGGTGAGGCTGCCGGCGCTGGCACCCAACCAGGAGTCCGGCGAACGACGCGAACCACCGAGGTAGTGCACGGACAGTCCGCGTTCTTCGGCCAGCACCGCGAACTCGCGCTGGAATATCGGACTCGTGGTGAAGCGGTAGAGCAGGGCGGCGTCGCCGTGGTCGTACTCCAGACCCTCGGCAAGTGCGCGCAGTGGCGCGATACCCACACCGGCACCGATGAACGCGACCTTGTCGCGTGTGCGTGCTCTCTGCGACAACCGCCCGTACGGTCCTTCCACCTGCACCGCACTGCCCCGCTTGATCTGCGGGGTCCTGGCACTGTTGTCACCGAGCGCCTTCACCGAGATCCGCAGGCTGCGCCCGTCCGGGGCCGCCGACAGCGAATAGGGGTTTCCGCGGGTCCACCCCTCGCGGCCCAGGAACCGCCAGATGAAGAACTGCCCCGCATCTGCCTTCAGGCGATGCATGCCGCGCCCGGTGATGTAGACCGACGTCACACCGTCGCCCTCGGCCACGACCGACGTGACCCGCAGCTCGTGCCGGTAGGTCCGCCATAGCGGGAGCGCGATCCGGTACACCACCACAGCGAGGGCTGCCAGCGCCCAGAACGTCCACCAGAAGACGGTCGCGGCAGTGGACTCCAGGAACTGTTGCCCCGTCCACAGTTGATGCGGCAGGGCCAGACCCGCACCCAGGTAGGCGTACAGGTGAAGCAGATGCCAGGACTCGTAGCGAAGCCTGCGTCGCGCCGCCTTGTAACTGGTCACGACGACCATCACCAAGCACGCGGTGCCGGCGACGGCGAGCAGCATCCCCGGATAGGTCGTGGTCAGGTCCCAGAAGGTTCCCGGAATGGCCGACAGCGCCCCACCCGCGTAGCCCCACGTGTTCAGCAGGATGTGCGCGAGCATCAAAGAGAAGGATGTGAAGCCGATGATGCGGTGCTGCCGCAAGATCCGGTCCTGTCCGAAGGCCTGCTCGAGCAGCGGGATCCGTGCGATCAGAAGGACCTGCACCAGTAGCAGATCGGAGGCCACCAGACCGGTGATGCGCCCCAGCGAGTTCAAGCCCGTCTCCCAGGACGTCAGATCCTGGACACCGCCGTCCCTTATCCACAGATACGAGACGAACGCCAAACTCGCCCACAGGGCGGCGACCGCGGCGGTGCGCACCCGGGCATCGAACCGGGCGGTGTCCAGGGCCCCGCTGGCCGCCACCGGACCTGTTCTCTCGGACAACGTGGTCATCGGTCGTCGCCCTCATGCTCCCCGTACCCGTGGTGACCTCGCCCGGGAACGCCGAACTGCTCATTCTCGCCAGGAACCTGGCCCTGCCCCTGGCCGCGCCCGAGTTGACCCGGGGCCTGCCCCTGCTCGGTGACCACACCCGACACCGGCTGCGGCTCGCGGTCGGCGGCCACGGCGAAGCCCACGACCGCACCACCGATCCCGCCGATCACCACGGCGATGAGCACCGCGGCTGTGGTGGACAGCCCACGGCGGGGGGACGTGGGCGGTGGCACTTTCGACTGCGCCTCGGCCGGCGGGCCGAGCACGTCCGTGGTCTGCTCCGCGGGGTCCGGCTCCCAGCGGGATCCGCTGTGTCGAGGGTCATCTGATGAAGTCTGCATGCCTGCATGGTCGGCAGTCGATCTGCGTTTCAACTATGAAGAAGGTGTGAGCAGGGTAAGAATCCGCGCCGAAACCCCTCGCCAACAGACCGCGCCAGAGGCGAGACTGAGGACATGAAGACGGTGGTCGCGCTCTTCGCAGGCTTCTGGGCCATGATCTTCGTGACCGGTCTGGCCAACCCCGGCTACCAGCACTACCGGTATCACGTCAGCCTCTTGGCGTCCGACGGCAGCCGACTGATCTGGTTGACCACGGTGGCCATCCTCGCGACGGCGCTGGCGCAATGGGTGGCTGCTGGAGTCTTCTGGCGTGTCAACAGACTGGTCGCAGTACTGCTGGGCATGGCTGGGCTCGCCCTCATCGCGGTCGCCCTGTTCCGGGTTCCCTGCCCACCACGGGCGCGGTTCTGCACCTACACGGTCGATGACACACCTGCCGAAGCCATCCACAACAACGCCGTGGTCGTCTACGCAGTGGTCACGATGCTCGCCATGATCGTCCTGGGAATCGTGTCGATCACCCGCGGCCACCACAACCTCGTGGGGATCCCAGGGCTGGTGGCCGCGGTCCTGTTCGCGCTGGGGTTCGGCGGGATGCTCGTGTGGCCTGCGGGGCTCGCGCAACGCACGTGGATCATCATCGGACAACTCTGGCTGGTCGCGGCGGTCTACGAGGCCCAGCGCCGCCGGGCCCTGCGCGCCGAGGACGTCCGGGAACGGGTCTTGGCGCACTAGCGCGTGGTACGACTGGGGCATGCCCGAGGTCGTCCTGATGCCCGCGTGGCTGGAGCCGCCCGTTATCGACGGGATCGCCTACCACTGGTGGGATCACGGTGCACCAGAACCCTCCGCCGACGTGCTCGCCGAGGTGACCGTCTTCGTCCCCGCCTACATGCCGGTGGCCGAGGACCTCCGGTTCGTCGCTCGCATGCCCCGGCTTGCGGTGGTGCAGGCACTGATGGCAGGCGTGGACGGCATCCGGCCCCATGTTCCGCCGCGCGTCCCGGTCCTACGCGCAGTCGGCGTCCACGACGCGAGTACGGCGGAACTGGCGGTCGGCTTGGCCATCGCTTCGCAGCGGGGCCTGGATGTCGCGGCCAGAGACATGCCCGACGGACGATGGCGGCACCGACGCCGGCCCGCGCTCGCCGATTCCCGAGTGGCGATCGTGGGCTGGGGCGGGGTCGGCAGGGCCATTGCTGCCCGGCTGGCGCCGTTCGATGTGGAAGTGACCGCCTTCTCACGGACCGGTCGCGGCTGCCGGCCGGTGGCGGAACTGGACGCCCTCCTGCCGCAATTCGACATCGTCATCCTGGCGCTCCCGTTGACCCCGGACGGGCCGTTCATGGGGGCAGAGCGCTTGGCACGTCTGCGTGATGGCGCCCTGCTGATCAACGTGGGGCGCGGGGGTCTGGTCGATCATCGCGCGCTGCTGACACACCTGGATTCCGGGCGCATCCGGGCGGCACTCGATGTGACCGATCCCGAGCCTCTGCCGTCCACAGACCCGTTGTGGCGCGCACCGGGTTTGCTGATCACACCTCACGTGGGCGGCGACAGTGAGGCGTTCGTGCCACGGGCGCGGGCCATGATCGCCCGATTGATGACAGAGCTTGCCGCGAACGGGGCATCCTGGGCCGCGGGGCGGGCAACCTGATCAGGGCATCACCCAGAACTTGCGCAGTGTCTGGCTGACGTGCCACACGGTGCGCGCGCCGGCGGCGAGTTCGACCACGTCTCCCGGGCCCACTTCCAGCGGGTCCTGGCCTTCGATCTCGATGCGCGCGCGCCCGGACAGCACCACGAAGATCTCGGCCGATTCCACATCGGTGGAGACGCCGACGGTGTGCTCCCACAGGCCACACGAGAGGTCCGCGACCGGCGCCTCCCACACCGCCGTTGTCGGGCTTCCCTCACGCACCTGCCCATCGGGCAGGGATTCGTGCTCGAGGGTTCCGGATGACCAGAGGATTCGGGAGGACATGCCGTGAGCGTATCGAGCCTGCGCAGACGGGTCGCTCCACATGGGACGGCGGGTGATCCGTGAGCACTTCGCAGATCCGGGAGCACTCTGGCGGGCACTGAACGGCTCACGGATCACCGAAGCGCTCACGGATGTGAACCCGGCTCCACAATTGCAGTAGTTAATTACCGGAATTCCACTTGACATGTGGCGTGCGGTCAGCAACGATAGGGGCACATGAGGGGAGTACCCCACAACCCTCCGATCGTCAGTACGGCAGCCGAGCGGCCGCCCGGTCGGAGGGGGTCCCAACGGGCCGGGAGAGACCTCTGGATACCACCAGGAGTCACGTGTGAGTTCCCTCTTAGCCGCCCCCCGGCCCATGCTGTCGCGCCCCGACCAGGACGATCTCGCCGCCCTGATGGCGGTGCGCGGTCTGTGCATCTCGGTCCTCGTCAACACCACCCCGGGTCAGCGCCTGGGTGAACCCGATCGTCAGCGGATCCAGGCCCACACCCGCGATGTCATCCGCCGCCTCGAACTGGAGCCGGATCAGGGGCAGGCCGCCGTCCTCGCCTCCCGACTGAGGACCGCTGTGGACCGGGCGTTCCGGATGCCGGCCGACGCCGCCATCGCAATCTTCGTGGCCGACGCAACGATCCGGGTCTTCCACCTGCCAGTACGTGTCGAGGATCGCGTCGTGATCGATCCCACCTTCGCCACGCGCGATCTCGTGCGCGCGGTGCAGTCCAACCCCAAGTTCCTGCTCCTGCACATGGA
Source organism: Actinomycetota bacterium (assembly GCA_020636995.1). GTDB lineage: Bacteria > Actinomycetota > Actinomycetes > S36-B12 > UBA10799 > JADKAV01. The sequence goes on from JACJWU010000005.1 coordinate 127,648, forward strand.
CCATCGATCCGCGAACCTGTTCAGCTACAACCAGAAGTACCTCGAGCCGCAACTGTCACCGGACTTCCCCGCATTGCGAGAGGGCCGCGTCCGTGCGGGCCGCGATCTTGAACGGCAGCGCATGTTCCTGCGCGCGGTCGACGCCGGGCTCGGCCGACACCTCGCCGAACAGAACCTGCCCGTCGTCCTGGTGGGCGGGGAGCGTGTGCTCGGGGAGTTCCTCCGCCTGACCAGGCACGGCAGCAGGATCGCCGGCATGGCCCGAGGTATCCACTCCCGGCCGGCGCTGACCGAACTCGAGGACATCGGTCGCAGCGTCATGGCCGACCACGTCGCCGATCTGCGTGCCGCGGCTCATGACACTCTGCAGGCCCGCCTGCGCGCACGGCGGGCGGTCACCGGGCTGCTGGGGTGCTGGCATGCGGCGGCCACGGGTGATCCGGAACTGCTGGTGGTGGAGCAACACTTCGCCATGCCCGTGCGGATGGTGGCAGACGGCAGGTACGTGGAGCCGAGCGACGACGCGGAGCACCCCGAGGTCATCGACGACGCGGTCGACGAGTTGATCGAGAAGGTCCTGCAGAAGGGCGGCTACGTGTCGGTCGTCCCCGACGGCACGCTGGCCGAGCACGGTCGCGTCGCCCTGACCATCACCCTCTGACCGCCAGCCCGCAGACCTCGCGCGCGCCAGGACGGGCCACCGATGCGTGCCGGGGTCTGCGGGTTCGGTGCCACCTGCGCACAATGAAGCCATGAATCTGCTGCCGGAGCCACCCGCGACCCTGCTGCCCGATGACCCCGCCGCTGCCGCGGTGGCCGCTGGGACCGACCCGCGGGTCGTCGCCGCGCGCTACCCGGCATCAAGCCTGGCCTGGGCCACAGTTGCCCGGCAGGCCCGTGAGCACGGCCAGACCCTTGAGTCCTACGCGTTCGCCCGCGTGGGATACCACCGGGGACTCGACGCCTTGCGCCGCAACGGGTGGAAGGGCCACGGCCCGATTCCCTGGGAACACGAGCCCAACCGCGGCTTCCTCGAGTGCCTCTACGAACTGTCGTTGGCCGCACAGGCGATCGGGGAGGTCGACGAGGCCGAACGCACGCGGGAGTTCCTGCGGGACAGTTCGCGGGAGGCCGCCGACGTACTCGGGGTCTGAGTCCGCAATCACCCGGGGGGCGAGCGGAATCCGTGAGCACTTCGGAGATCCGATAGCGTCCCGGAGCCACCGGACGGCTCACCAATCACCGAGATGCTCACGGATGGCTGGTGGGCGAGGTCCACGCGGCCTTCATCATCGGCACCTGCAACGGCATCCGGGCCCAGACCGCGGCCTTCTGCCACGCCGGCCGCCGACTGCGCAGCACATCGAGAGCCATCTGCAGATTGCCCACCCAGATGCCTGCCAGCGTGGCGGTCGTCAGCGCAGGTGCCCACCGTTGCCGCGTCGCGAGCCCTGCCGCGCACACCAGCTCCAGCACGCCGCTGCCCACCACCCACGGCCGTGGCTGACCCAGCCTCTCCGGGATCAACGGCTCGAAGACCTGGGGCCGCACAAGGTGGACCACACCGCTGAGCGTGAACGCACCGATCACGACCTTCGTACCAACGGGAGTGCTCATGGTCACACCAGTATCACGTGACTGAGCGTGTAGATCGCCAGACCGGCGAGAGCACCGACCAGCGTGCCGTTGAGCCGGATGAACTGCAGGTCCCGGCCGACCTGGATCTCGATCTTGCGGGAGGTCTCCTCGGCATCCCACCGGTCGACGGTCTCAGTGATGAGCGCGGTGATCTCATCGCGGTTGTTCGTGACGACGTGGATAGCGGCGTCCTCGACCCAGGTGTTCACCCGGGCCCGGGTCTCCTCGTTGTCCACCAAGCTGTTCCCGATAGACACCAGCGAATCGACGATGCGCACCCGCAGGTCGGAGGTCGGATCATCGACTGCGCGCAGCAGCATCTCCTTGGCCACCGTGCCGGTCGTGTTCAAGGTCCGCGTCACCTCGGGATGATCGAGAACCCGCAACTTCGCCTGCTCGGCACGGAACTGCATGTCCGCGTCGAACCGCAGATCGTTGGACAGTTTGATCAGCGCCTCGTCGATGGACTTGCGCAGCGGGTGGTGGGGGTTGTCACGGACATCCTGGGCGAACCGCACGGCCTCCCGGTACACCTTGTTGGCAACCATGTCGTCGGCCCACTTCGGCGACCAACCGGGGGCTTGTTGCTCCACAACACCGACCACCCGGCCGCGATTGTCGATCAGCCAGTCGTGCAACGACCCCGCGATCAGGTCGATCAGCGGGACATGTGCCTTGTCGGCGACGACCTCGCCGAGCAGGTTGCCGGCGGGTTCTGCGATCGGGAACTCCTCGGCCCGCCGGCGCAGGAAATCCCCCACTGCGGTGCGCACCTGCTCGTCGTCGAGTAGGCCGATGCCCGCCCGGATACCGATCGCGATCTCCGCAGAGACCCTGCGGGCGTTGTCGTAGTCACTGATCCAACGGCCCACCCGCAGCCCCACGTCGAGCGCGCGGATGCGTTGCCGCACGACGTCCTCGGCAAGGAAGTTGGTGCCGACGAAGTCGCCGAGGTTGCGACCGATGGCGTTCTTGCGGGTGGGGATGATCGCGGTGTGCGGGATCGGCAGGCCCAGCGGACGACGGAACAGCGCGGTGACGGCGAACCAGTCCGCCAGCGCACCCACCATGCCGGCCTCGGCGGCAGCGCGTACATAACCGGCCCACCCCACGCCGTCGCGCTCGAGCACGAACGCCACCGCGTAGATGACGGCCGCCGCGATCAGCGCTCCAACGGCCACCAACTTCATGCGCCGCAGACCGCGCAACTTCTCCTCGTCGGCGGCTGAGACCGCCAATGCACTCATAGGGCGATCCTGCCCCACGAGTCGCGCGCCGTCAGCGGTCGTCCGCCACCAGGTGCCAGATCACTGCGATGACCGTGCTCGCCAGGGCAAGGGCCACCACGGGGGCCACGGAGATCACGAAGACCGGCGAGTGTCCGGTCCGGGCGACCAGCGCACCGGCCGCCAGCACCGCCAGCGCAGCAGACCCCACCACCGTCGCCCGGGCCGCGATCTTGCCCAGCCGTGACGGCTGCCGGGTCAGCGGATACACCGGCGCATCCAGATACCACCGCACGGCCCAGGCCGCGAGCACCACCAGACCGACCACGGACAGCGCGACCTGCAAGAAGAAGTAGAACGGCATCCCCAGCACCGTCAGATGGAACACGGCGAAGCGATCAGTCACGACGGTGCCGGCGTGGGTGAACCAGTCCAGAACCTGGTGCGTCACACCGCCGAGGAACAGCGAGAGGACAACGCCCGCCACCTGGTCGGGAGTGGCCAGGCGGCGACGCAGCCCCGGCTGTTGGTTGGCTGCGAGTCGGGCGCGGATCCCGGACGGGGCGAACCAGTCCGCAGGTCGGGCGAAGAAGCCGTGCCACAGCACGAACAGCACGAGACCCACGAGCACATTGACCACGAAGGTCGCGAACAGCGTGTGCGTCGCACCCACCGAATAGGGCAGGAACGGCGCGAACAGCGGCAGGTCCGGGGTCATGGTGCCGATCACCAGGGCCGACGCGGACAGCCGACTGCCGAAGGGCAGGACGGCAGCGGCGTGGCTGACAGTGAACGGCATGGTTCCAGTGTCACCCGGACCGCCAATCGATGACCACACGGATGTGCGCAACGTCACGCCGAACGGCGGCCGGATGCGCCCGATCCGGGCTCGGTATCGTGGATCCATCGCCCCGTTAGCTCAGTGGTAGAGCACTCGCCTTGTAAGCGAGCGGTCGTCCGTTCAATCCGGACACGGGGCTCAAAGCCTGAAGCCTCGGCATCCACCAATGGGATGGCCGGCCTCCCCCGTGAGACCCAGGGTCCAGGGCCACCACTTCGAGTGAATCGACGCGATCGCCTCAGAACCGCCCGATCGGTGCCCGATACTGAGAACATGCGCCGGGGTGTGCGTGCCACGATCCTCGCCGGGGCCTGCGTACCAGGGCTCCTCGGGGTTGCACATGCTGCACCGCCGGACAATCCGGCACGGGCATTGGCACGCGCCGAGCCCGGCGATGTCGTGACGCTGGGCGCCCGGACCTACCTGCTCAACCGCCCCCTCGAAGTACCGCGGGGTGTGACGCTCGAGGGCGCGAAGTCGGGACGGACCATTCTGCGGATCAACACGAAGAAGATCGCTAATTTCGCCTACGACTTCGCGGTCCGGCCCCGCGGCAAGGCAGTGGACGTGACCGTCAAGGATCTCACGATCGACGGGGGACTCCGGGCCGGCGAGTCGCTGCCGGAGAACACCGGGGGCGGCCTCAAGAGCGGTGACCGGTGGACGATCACGAACGTCACCTTCACCAACATCAACTACTTCAAGGTGTGGCTCTATGAGATCTCCGGGGCGACGGTCAGGGGCAACACGTTCACCGCAGACCCGGGCGTGCGTGGCCGCAACGACAACATCGGCGGGGGTCGGTCGGCGCGTCTGCTCATCGACGACAACACCTTCACCGCGTCGAGCACCGGGTCCGCGATCGACCTCCTGCGCTCCCGCAGGATCCGCATCCAGGACAACACCCTCAACGGAACCCCGGACGCCGAGCGGTCGATGTTCCTGGAAGGGGTCACCGATTCCGTGGTCTCGGGCAACACCATCCGGCACGGCGCCGTGACGGCCAAGAGCGACCGCGGGTACAGCGCCTACGGGGATCTCACCAACCCGGCGAACATCCGCATCACCGGCAACCGGATCTCGGATTCGCCCGAGGCCGGGATCGCAGTCGTGTACGCGAGCGCCAAGCGCGGCCAGTCGGCCGGTGGCGCCAACGTGGTCTCGGGCAACACGATCACCGGGTCCGGGCGCGACGCCATTGTGATGCTGCATTGCGCGCCGACGACACTCGCCCCGGACCGCATCGCCCGCAACACCATCTCCGACGCTTTCACCGTCGCCGAATACTGGTCCACCGGCTGCGGGATCGTCGGGCCGTCCGCGATCGCGGTCACTGGTGGCTTCGGAACGGTCGTGCGCGCCAACACGGTGACGGACACCCGTCGGGGACTCGTGGCAGCGGTCTGGTTCGGCGCGAACGGCGTAAAGGTGCAGCAGGCCGATGGCACTGAGTCTGGAACCATCACGAGCCCTGGGCTGCCCGCGGCGCACTACGTCCGCTGACCGCAGCCGCCGTTGTTCGGCACAGTCGTCGCTCCAGCCACTAGCCTCACCGCATGTCCACACGCGTGATCCTTGAGATCTTCGGCTGGATCGGCTCCGGCCTTATCGTGCTGTCGCTGGCCCAGGCCCGGGTCTGGCGATTCCGCATCATGAACTTCGTCGGTGCGGTCATCGCCACGGTCTACAACTTCCTGCTCGAGATCTGGCCCTTCGGCGCGATGAACCTGATCATCGCCATCATCGACGCCTACTGGCTGGTGCGCCTGAGCCGCGAACGCCGACCGGAGTCCACGGCCTACGACCTGCTCGAGGTCCACCACGACGATGCGTTCCTGCGGCACTTCCTCGGCGTGCACGGCAAGGACGCCAAGCGGCATTTCCCCGACTTCGATCCGGATGCGGCGAGCCGGTCGAACGTGCTCGTCATGCGCGGCGACGAGGCGGTGGGAGTGGTCACGATCGCCGACATCCGCGATGGCACCGCCGATATCAGCCTGGACTACGTCACCGAGCGGTTCCGGGACTTCACACCCGGCACGTTCGTCTACCAGGACTCCGGGATGTTCGAGCGACTCGGAGTGCGGAAGATCCAGGCGCCGGCCTCAGCCGGTGAGCACTACCTCAAGAAGATGGGATTCCGGGAAGACGCGGGCACGTGGATCCGTGAGGTCGCGCCAACCGGGCCATCGGCACAGTAGCCTCGTTCACCATGACCACGGTGACCGCACCGACCCAGCGGACGTTCTTCGGGCACCCGGCGGGGTTGTCCACGCTGTTCTTCACAGAGTTCTGGGAGCGGTTCTCGTATTACGGCATGCGCGCCTTGCTCGTGCTGTATCTGGTGGCCCCTCCGAACGGTGCGACGCCTCCCGGGCCCGGCTTGGGTCTGGACACCGCCACGGCATCGGCCATCTACGGCACCTACGTGGCTTTGGTGTACCTGTTCCCACTGTTGGGTGGGTGGATCGCCGACCGCATGTGGGGTTTCCGGCGCGCGGTCCTCGTCGGCGGCATCGTCATCGCCTGCGGGCACTACTCGATGGCCGTCCCGATGGAACTCACGTTCTGGCTGGGTCTGCTGCTCATCGCTCTGGGGACGGGTCTGCTCAAGCCCAACATCTCGGCGATGGTCGGCGAGTTGTACCACGATCACGACGCCAAACGGGACGCCGGCTTCTCGGTCTTCTACATGGGCATCAACCTCGGGGCCTTCGTCGCACCGATCGTGACCGGGGCTCTGATGGACAACTTCGGATGGCACTACGCGTTCGGCGCCGCGGCCATCGGCATGACGATCGGCGTCATCCAGTACGTCCTCGGTGGCCGCAAGACCCTCGCGGGTATCGGGCTCACCGCCCCCAACCCGGCGAGTCCGAGGGAGAAGCGCAACGTCTTCGCGATCCTGGGTGGGTCGGTCGGGGCCATCATCCTGCTCGCCCTGATTGACGCCTGGCTCTTCGGCTTCGAGATCTCCGACATGGTGGACATCCTGGCGATATTCATCCTGTTGGTGCCGATCGTCTACTTCGTGCGGATGTTCCGGACACCCGGGATGAGCAAGGAGCAGACGTCCCGACTGCACGCGTTCCTCGGATTGTTCATCGGCGCCGCGATCTTCTGGATGATCTACGACCAGGCCGGTTCCACGCTGTCGGTGTTCGCCGAGGAGAGCACGGATCTGACCATGGGGGACTTCACCATCCCGGTGCCATGGCTGCAGTCGATCAACCCCATCTTCATCATCATCTTCGCGCCGATCTTCGCGGGGATCTGGTCGCGACTGGGAGAGCGGGCACCGTCGACGCCGCTGAAGTTCGCGTGGGCACTGCTGGGGATCGGCATCAGCTTCCTCGTCATGATCATCCCCGCACTCGATGCCGAAACCGGCGCACAGGTCGCGGTCTGGTGGCTAGTGGGGGTCTACCTGATCCAGACCTGGGCGGAGTTGCTTCTGTCACCGATCGGACTGAGTGCCTCAACACGGCTCGCGCCACCCGGCATGGAGGGCCAGATGCTGGCGCTGTGGTTCCTCGCAGTGTCGGTCGGCGACACGATCGGCGCCCAGATCCTCGCGCGCATCGGCAACGACTACGTGCGCGTATTCACCACGTTCGGCCTCATGGCCGTCGGTGCCGCGGTCATCGCCTTCCTGTTCGTGCCGCGTCTCAAGCGGATGATGGCCGGCGTGCACTGAGCCCCGTTGACCATTAGGCACCCAAACCCCCCGTCACCCCGGACTGGGTGCCGATACGACAACTGGGTTGACCATGAGGCACCCAAACCCCCCGGCACCCCCGACTGGGTGCCCACACGACAACTGGGTTGACCATGAGGCACCCAACCCGGGCGTCCGCCACGACTGGGTGCCCACACGACAACTGCGGGGTCCCGACCACCCGCAACTCGCGCCACACACGACAGCCGGGTTGACCATCAGGCACCCAACCGGGCGTCCGGCCGGACTGGGTGCCACCGACCGTCCGTCACGTGCTGCGGCGCCCGATCAACCCCTGCACCAGCGCCGCTCCGGCCAGGACGACAACCGCACCCACCGGCTGGTTCCAGCTCATCGCCTCGCCCAGCACGACGATGCCCAACGCGGTCGACACCAGGGGTGTGGCATACGTGACAGATGCGCTGACCACCGACCCCGCGAGAGCGATCACGCGGAACATCCAGATGAAGGCAAGGCCGGTGGCCAAAGCCCCCAGCACGACCACCGCCACGACTGGCTGCCACGTCACGGAGTCCGGCACAGGCGTCCAGATCGCCACCAGCAGCGCCATCACCGCCGTTGAGCACAGCAACTGGGCGCCCATGATCGGGGCGCCCCCCTCGGGTCGCACCGCGAGGAAACGGCGGGTCCACGGCACCCCCACGCCGTAGCACAAGGTCGCACCCAGACAGGCCAGGGAACCCGCGAGGTCGCCACTGAGGCCCTGCCACACCCCCATCACCATCAGGACCCCGGCGAAGCCGATGAGCAGCCCCAGCACCCGCTGCCGCGTCAGCCGCTCATGCGGCACGATCAACAGCGCGAACAGGGCCGTGAACAGTGGCGTGGCCGCGTTGAACAACCCCGCGAGCACGCTGGAGACCCGAGTCTCCGCCCAGGCGAACAGGGTGAACGGGATGACGTTGGTCATCAGCCCCACGAAGGCGGCATGACCCCACACAGCACCCCATCGGGGCAGGCGCTGGCGCTGCACCACGATCACCGCGAGGACTGCCAGAAACCCGAACAACACCCGCCCGAAAGTGATCTGCATCGGCGCGAAGGACTGCAGGCCGATCTTGATCAGGAAGAAACTCGACCCCCAGACCAGGGCCAATGCCCACCAGTACGGCAGCCACGCGGACAGGCGCGTGGTCGGCTGGTGCACTCTGGTGATTCTGCCGCCTACGGACCCCGTAGCGGGCCCCGGGCGGTACGTCCCGCCGCCGCCTGGCCCGCGAAGACCGACTCGTGTCGCAACCCTGCGGACGTCACGGCCCGTTCCATGCTGGACTCATGGCCAGCGAGCAGACCTACCAGAGGTACCGCCGCCTGGCCCGCTACCCGTTGTTCCTCGCCGGACTGCTGTTCATCATCGGTCTCGTACTCATCCTCGACCCGCACATCGCGACCGCCGAGGGGCACCACATCACGGGACGCACGCTGACACTGATCTCATGGGCGGTCTTCCTGGCCGACTACGTCGTTTCGCTGATCCTGGCGCCCGACCGGGTGCAGTTCATCCGCACCCACGTCCTGCAGGCCGTCGGCGTGGTATTCCCGCCGCTGCGGATCCTGCTGATCTTCCACGTCACGTACGAGGTCGCCCGCCAGACCCGCGGCAAGTTCGGCCAGCGGGTGCGCCTGTACCTGCTCTACCTGACGACCCTGGTCGTGCTCGTGTCGTCGGTGGCCGTCCTCATCGCCGAACGCAACGCCCCCGGAGCCACCATCGTGAGTTTCGGCGATTCCTTGTGGTGGGCCGCGGAGACGATCTCCACCGTCGGGTACGGCGACATGTACCCGGTGACGGTGACCGGCCGCGTGATCGCTGTGTCACTCATGGTCAACGGATTCCTGATCTTGTCAGTCCTCACTGCGACAGTGGCTCAGAAGTTCGCGAGTACTCAATCGCAGGGGCCACAGGAGCCACTGCCCGAACCGGAGGTGTAGATGTCCGCCCTGTCGGATCGTGACCGCGCGATCCTTGAGTTCGAGAAGACCTGGTGGCGTTTCGAGGGCGCCAAGCACGAGGCGATCCGGGAGCGGTTCCACCTGTCCCCCACCCGCTACTACCAGGTGCTCAACGGCCTGCTCGACGATCCCGCAGCGCTGGCCGAGGAGCCCGTGGTCGTCAGGCGCTTACAGGGCCAGCGGCAGGCACGTCGCCGCGCGATCTCCTCCCGAAGCGCCTGACGGGCCGTTCGACGTAGCCACCGGCCGTCAGCCCCGCTCCCCGCTCGAAGGCATTGCGCGACCACCAGTCGCCGGTCCGCAGCCAGGACCATCCGGCGGCGAGCGCGTATGCCGGCCAGAATGCCGGACCGAGCACCGCATACTGGCGGACGTGGGCCTGCTCGTGCTGCCACACGACCTCCGACACGGGCCGTCTGCTGAGGACGACACAGCCCACGGTGAAGGCCGCGGCCCGCGGTTGTGACCAGGAGTAGCCCGTGGCCTCCCAGAATCGATCGCGTCGACGCACCGTGCATCCCGCGGCGCGGGCCAGCAGGAAGCCCGCCCCCGATGTGAGGTTCACAGTGTTGAGCAGGACGACGAGGTCCATCAGACCCACTGATCGACCGGCGCTGTGGACAACGGTGGCCGTTCGACGTCCACCACGGCGTGCCACGTACCCACGAAGTGATGGCCGACACGGTCGAACTGGGCCACGGCCTGTCCAGCCGCGCGCGATGCGTGCAACTGGGGGTCGAGCCGCCGCAGCGCGGTCTGCAGGATCTGTGCGGCCATCAGACCGAGTTTGCGTTCATCGTGGTGACGGTGGATCCGCACCCCGAGATCGACCTGGGCGATCGCATCGACCCCCAACAGTTCGGCGGTGTCCACGAGCATCGCGAACTCCACCCCGTAGCCGACCGGAAACGGCAGCCGCTCCAGCAGTGTGCGGCGGGCGGCGTACTCCCCTGCCAGCGGCTGGATCACGCCTGCGAGTTCCGGCCAGTACAGGTTGAGCAGCGGCCGGGCCACCAGTTCCGTCACACGACCACCGCCGGCGGCCACGACCGAGTCCCCGTCCACCAGAGGTCGCTCGTACACCGCCTTGACCAGGTGCACGTCCGGGTCGGTCAGCAGCGGTCCGAGCAGACCGGTGACATATCTGGCGGTGAACGACCGCAGATCAGCGTCGATGAAGACGACCAGGTCGGCGTCGGTGGCGGCCAGCGCCCGCCACATCGCCTCCCCTTTCCCGCGCAGTGAGGGCAGGCCGGGGAACACGCTGTCCAGGGCAACCACCCGGGCACCGTGGGCGGCCGCCACCGCAGCGGTGTCGTCGGTCGACCCCGAATCCAGAACGACCAACTCGTCCACCAGTGTCCCGAGCAGTTCGTCGCGGATGGTCTGCACGATCTGTCCCACGGTCGCGGCCTCGTTGAGGGCCGGCAGGACCACAGCGACGCTCTGGTCCTTGCGCGCGAGCAGGTCCGGCAGCCGCCAGTCGTCGGCGGTGGATGCTCGCTCGTCCAGCCATGTCTGAACGTGCTCGGTCACGTGCCCCCCAGGGGTCGGTCGGTCCAGACCAGCGTGTCACAATTCCTGTGACCTCATCCAGAGGGGCAGAGGGACCGGCCCGACGAAGCCCCGGCAACCGACCGCACTCGTGCGGGGAAGGTGCCAACTCCGGCCGTACCAGACGGGAAGATGGGAAGGACCACCCATGATCGACCTCGGAAGCGCGACGGGCCTCACCTGTCGGGAGTGTTCAGCCACATACGACCTCGGCGCCGCGTACGCCTGCATGGAGTGCTTCGGCCCGCTCGAGGTCGCGTACGACTTCCCCGCGCTCACCCGCGCGGACATCGAAGCCGGGCCCACGTCGCTGTGGCGATACAAGGACCTGCTGCCGGTGCGCCCGACCGCGGCCGACGAGCCGAACCTGGCACCGGGCTGGACCCGGCTGCACAAGGCCGACAACCTGGCCGCCGAACTCGGGATGCGGACCCTGTGGGTCAAGGACGACTCCGGCAACCCCACCCACTCGTTCAAGGACCGCGTCGTCGCGGTCGCCCAGTCCGCCGCGCGCGCGCTGGGGCTCACCACGCTGGCCTGCGCCTCCACAGGCAACCTCGCGCACGCCGTCGCAGCAGCCGCTGCCCGCGGGGGCCAGGATTCGGTGGTCGTCATCCCTCACGACCTCGAGGCCGGCAAGACCATCACCACCGCCACGTACGGCGGGATCCTGCTGGCCGTCGAGGGCAACTACGACGATGTGAACCGCCTGTGCTCGGAGATCATCGGCGAGGACTTCTCGCAGTCCTGGGGCTTCGTCAACGTCAACATCCGCCCCTACTACGCCGAAGGATCGAAGTCGATGGGCTTCGAGATCGCAGAGCAACTCGGGTGGCGCACGCCGGCGCAGGTGGTCGCGCCGGTCGCGTCGGGCTCTCTGCTCACGAAGATCGACAAGGCCTGGCGGGAACTGGCGGCGCTGGGGCTGATCGAGGAGTCGGAATACCGCGTCTTCGGCGCCCAGGCCACGGGGTGTTCGCCGGTCGCCCAGGCCTTCGATGCCGGATGGGACGTGGTGAAACCGGTCAAACCCTCGACCATCGCCAAGTCCCTGGCGATCGGCAACCCGGCCGACGGCCCCTACGCACTCGACGTGGTCCGGCGCACCGGCGGTTCCATCGCGGCGGTCTCCGACGACGACGTGGTGGATGGCATCCGCCTGTTGGCGCGCACCGAAGGGATCTTCGCGGAGACCGCCGGTGGAGTGGTGGTCGCGACGCTGCGCCATCTCCTCAAGGAGGGGGCGCTGGATCCGGAGGCCGAGACGGTCATCCTGAACACCGGCGAAGGCCTGAAGACCCTCGATGCGGTGATGGAGTTCGCCACTCCGACCGCCACGATCAAGCCCGACGTCGACCTCGTGCGCGCAGTCGTCACCTGAGGCTTCTGGCGGGTCGGGCCCCACGCGCCGACAACATCTGCGTAGACTTGATAACGATCGCATCGCGATCCCGTACGGCCGACGGCCGAGCGGAATTCAGAAACACAGCAAGGACAACACAACACATGAGCAGTGTCAGCGGAACCGTGAAGTGGTTCAACGCCGAGAAGGGCTACGGCTTCCTCTCCCTGGACGACCAGGAAGGCGACGTCTTCGTCCACTGGAGCGCCATCCAGACCGATGGCTACAAGTCGCTTCAGGAAGGCCAGCGAGTCGAGTTCACGATCGTGCAGGGACCGAAGGGCGCGCAGGCGGACACCGTCGTGCCGTTGTCCTGATCGACGACCTCAGTTCAAGGGGCCGGGTGGGAAACCTCCCGGCCCTTTGTCATGCCCGGGCTCAAGCCCTGCCGATCCAGGGCGGCCTCCAACCCGTCGAGGACCAGGTTGAGTCCGAAGTCGAACTCATCGCCGAAGTCGTATCCCGGCCGCACCACGTGTTCCACGACTAGTTCGGCGAAGTGGGGGTACTCGTCGGCTGGGAGGGTGCCCATGATGTCCGACGCCAGCTCACCGATACCGCCCCCGTCGACCGGGAGCATCGCCTCCTGCACCGCGAACCCGTACACGTAGCTGTCGATGAGGGCGTAGGCATGTGCGGTCAAGGTGACGGAGAATCCGGCGCGCCGGAAGGTTCCGATGACCGCGTCGTGATGACGCAGGTTGTTCGGCCCCGGACTCACCCGCGACTCCATGACACTCACGGCCCACGGGTGTTCGTGCAGGACTGCCCGCGCCGATGTACACCGTCGAGTGATCTCCTCGCGCCAGGGACCGCCAGGGACCGGATCGTCGATCTCCTCGAAGATCTTCTCGACCAGTCCGTCGAGGATCTCCTCCTTGCCGGCCAGGTGGTGATACACCGCCATCGGCGCGGTACCCAGATCGTCGGCCAACGCCCGCATGGTCAGCGCGGACAACCCCTTGGCGTCGGCGACCGCCGTCGCGGCGGCGAGGATCCGTGCCCGGGTCAGCGGGGACCGCTTGGCCATGGCGCCTCCTCCCGGGGGTTGTCGGATTTCAGCGTACCTGGTTACTGTACTAAGTACGTTGTACTAAGTACAGTTCGGGAGGTGGACAGATGAGTCAGACGAGGATGGTTCTTCCGGCGGCCATGCAGGCGATTGTGCAGGACGGGTACGGAACGGTCGGGGTGAGTCGGATCGCAACCGTCCCGGTACCCCGGATGGCAGCCGACGAGGTCCTGGTCTCCGTATCGGCGGCAGGTGTGGATCGCGGCACCTGGCACCTGATGGTCGGCGAACCGTACGTCATGCGCCTCGGTACCGGATTGCGTCGGCCACGGCGTGCGACTCCCGGCCGGGATCTGGCGGGAGTCGTGGTCGCCATCGGCGACGAGGTGACCGGCTTCGGCGTCGGTGACGAGGTCCTCGGGATCGGGGCCAGCGCGTTCGCGCAGTATGCGATCGCGAAACCGTCCAAGCTCGTCCATCGGCCCGATGGCCTCAGTGTCGAGAAGGCGGCCGCCCTACCCACGTCGGGGCTGACCGCCATGCAGGCCGTTCACGACGTCGCCAAGGTCGAGAGGGGTCAACGGGTCCTGATCCTGGGCGCCTCCGGCGGCGTCGGATCGTTCGCCGTGCAGATGGCCCGAGCCGCGGGCGCGCACGTCACCGGCGTGTGCAGCGCATCGAAGGCCGACCTGGTGACGTCCCTCGGTGCCGACCGGGTGCTCGACTACCGCAGCGACGATCTCGCACGGGACACGACCCGCTACGACGTCGTGATCAACATCGCAGGCCGGCCGTCGATCGCCCGCCTGCGCGAGATGACCGCCCCCAACGGGACCGCAGTGATGATCGGCGGCGAAGGTGGCGGTGCCGTCACCGGCGGGTTCGGACAGCACCTCAGGGCCGCGGCGTTGTCGCCCTTCGTGTCGCAACGCCTCCGCATGATGATCGCGACCGAGAGCGGTGACGACCTGCAGCGACTGGTGGACATGACCGGCACCGGCGAGGTGTCCCCGGCCGTCGAGCGGACCTTCGACCTTCCCGAGGCTCCCCTGGCCGTGGACCACGTCGCGTCCGGCCGGGCGCGCGGCAAAGTCGTCGTTTCGATCCCGCAGGAGGACCGATGAGCACCATCGACCTGACCGAAGCGCCAACCCGACAATCGCCTCCCTGATCGCCCTGGGGTCCCCGTGAAGGGCTCCGGGTGGCTCCCAGTCCCATCGGGACACTGGTGGTGCTGGCCGGCGCCGGGTACGTCATCAACGCCATCGCGTCGGTGCTGGAGGTGGACGTGACGGCCCGCGCATTCACCGTCATCGGGGAGGTCCTGCTGGCTGTGCGGATGGTTGCACGCTGGATCGCCCACGAGCGCGCAGGTGTGGCGCATCGGCGCCGATGGCGATCAGACCGTACCCTGGAGATGTGATTGCGTTCGTGACCTGGGTCGCCAACATCTTCTTCCTGGGTATGACCCTGTTCGCCCTCGTGGACGCCGTGCGCCGCCCGACCGCAGCCTTCCCGGCCGTCGAGCGGCAGTCGAAGACGGCCTGGCTGATCTTCCTGGCCATCGCCGCAGGGGTGATCTTCGTCTTCGGCGCCGTGCACTTCCTGGGCATCGTCGGTGTCATCGTCGCGATGTTCTACTTGGTGGACGTGCGGCCGAAGGTCCGCGAGATCACCGGGAGTCGATGAGCCGCGCAGTCGGTCAGGTCACCCGCGGCACGACGGCTCCGAACCGGCTACGCCGCTTCGATCGCTGGATCGCACATCTGGCGGGTCGCGAGGTACGAGGTGCCCGTGTGCCCTTGGCCGTGGACCTCGGTTTCGGCGCACATCCGGCCACCACGGTCCAGTGGCGAGGCAGCCTCGCCGCGATCAACCCGCACGTCGAGGTGGTCGGAGTGGAGATCGACCGCACCCGCGTGGAGGCGGCCCAGGGCACCATCACGGCGATCCACGGGGGCTTCGAGATCCCGACCGACCGGTGCCCGTTGCTCATCCGCGCGGCGAACGTCTTGCGACAGTACCCGCTCAATGACGTCGAGCGCGCCTGGGACCGCATGCGGTCACGGTTGGCGCCCGGCGGCTGGCTGATCGACGGCACCTGCGACGAACAGGGCCGACTCGCCGCCCTCATCAGCATCGACGAGAGCGGCCCACAATGGCTCACGGTCTCGTGCCGCCTGGCCGATCTGGAGCGGCCCAGCCAGGTGGCCGCTCGACTACCCAAAGCCCTGATCCACAGCAACGTCCCGGGACAACCGATCCACAGGCTGCTCACGGACATGGACCGCGCATGGGACGCAGCACCCCGGTGGGGAGCCCGACAGCGGTGGATCGCCATGGCCGACGCACTGCGCGACGACTGGGGTGTCCGCGACGGCAGGACCCGATGGCGGCTGGGCGAGTTCACCGTGCCGTGGGGACGGGTGGGCTGACTCGGCGTACGGAACTGGTTGGCACCGTGGATCACCCAACCAGTTGCGTACGCTCTGCCGCCCGCTTTGGGCACTTCTGGGGCATTAATCCGTCCGAAACTGGTTGCGGGCGACCCTGCGCCAACCAGTTTCGTACACGCGAAAGGGC
Organism: Actinomycetota bacterium; assembly: GCA_020636995.1. Lineage (GTDB taxonomy): Bacteria > Actinomycetota > Actinomycetes > S36-B12 > UBA10799 > JADKAV01. The sequence continues at coordinate 143,596 of JACJWU010000005.1, forward strand.
CCCCCGTTCCCGGAGGGCCCTTCGCTGCAGGTCGTTACCGGCCGATGGTGGCGCGCACCTTCTCGACGGCGGTCTCGTACTGCTTGCGCAGGTCGGCCGAAGAGGCGTCGTAGCGCTCACGCAGGTCGACGACGATGTGCTCGGCGCGCTCCTGCACCTCGGAGAGGGTGGGCAGCTCGATCTTGGGCAGCTCGAACGGCAGCTCGAACTTGGGCAGCTCGAACGGCAGCAGCGCCACGAACTGGTCCTTGGCCTCAGTGGCACGCTCGACGGCCGGCTTCACGGCCTCGGTGGCGCGCTCGATGGCCGGCTTCACGGCCTCGGTCGCCTTGGCAACCGGGGTCTGGGCCTTGGTCGGCTTCACGGCGGCAGCGGCCTTCGCCGGAGCCTTCTTGGCAGCAGTGGAGACCTTCTTGGCGGTCGTCTTCGCCGGAGCCTTCTTCGCCGGAGCCTTCTTGGCGGTGGTCTTCGCCGGAGCCTTCTTGGCCGGCGTCTTCTTCGCGGTGGTCTTGGCTGTGGTAGCCATTACTTGTCCTTTCGGGAAGGTGCGGTTCGCCGGGTTTCGGCCGCCGGACGTTGTCCGTCCGGCCCGCGGTGTGCGTCGTTCTCGGATTGGAACGCCGCGTAGATCTCCAGGAGCGACTGACGCTGTCGATCGGTCAGCGTCGGGTCACTGGCCAGAGCCGCCGTCACCGACGGATCCCCTTGCCGAGGCTCGAGGATTCCCGCACGTACGTACAGGGACTCCGCGGAGATCTGAAGTGCCTTCGCAATCTGCGCCAGTATCTCGGCGCTGGGTTTGCGAAGACCCCGTTCGACCTGACTGAGGTAGGGGTTGGACACCCCGGCAGCCTGGGACAGCTGTCGCAGGGACAACTGCGCCGCAGATCGCTGCTCGCGGATGTATTCACCCACACTCGCCATGTCGATCCGAGCCATACATCTAGGGTGCACACGTTGTGCTTGCAATTGCAAGCACTCAGCAAGCGCTGCGCCCTAATGCGGCGCAGATCACACAGCCAGGTCAGCAAGCACCGGGGCCGGCACCATCTCCCCGACCGGGCGTCCTCCCCCGAGCACAGCCGTCGACATGTGCTCGGTGATCACCGGCGACCGCATGCCGAGGGCGGATAGGACCGATGCCGCCACCATCGGCCGCGCACGCTGTCCGCCGTCGACGATCTTCACCGCGATTCCGAACGTGCCGACCGGAGCCTGCACCACCATGGCCTGCACGGCCTCCGCGCCGTCCTTGGCCACCAATCCCGGAACCCCCCGCATCAGGTGTGTCACGTCCCGGGTCGTGCCACCGCTGTACTCCGGGAAATGCCGCATCGCCGCCATGACCTGCTGCCCGGACTCCGCGCGCGGCAGGGCCACCATCGCCCTGGCCAGCGCCGCGATCGGCAACCCCCACAGTGGCGCGCCACAGCCATCGACGCTGGTCGGGCCGGCGCCGACGCCCGCCCACTGCGACACACGGTCGTGGATGTGCGCCTGCAGCGGGTGCTCCGGATCGAGGTAGGACTGCAGGGGCCAGTGGTTGCGCACACAGGTGCGCAACATCGCTGCATGCTTGCCCGAGCAGTTCATCAGCACACGTTCGGGCCCGCCACCCGCGGCCAGGTGCGCAATCCTGGCCTCCTCCCCGTAGGGCAGGTCCGGGGGGCAGAGCAGGTCGCCTTCACCCAGACCGCACCCGGCCAGGACGTCGCGTACCCCTGCCACATGGAACGACTCTCCCGAGTGGGACGCCGCCGCCAGCGCGACGTCCGAACCGTGCAGGTCCAGCCCCGCCTCCAGCATGGCCGCCGCCTGTAGCGGCTTGACCGCCGACCGTGGGTATATGACCTCGTCGGGATCTCCGAGCGACGCAACGATCTCGCCGGACGCATCGACCACCACGACGTGGCCACGGTGCACGGACTCGACCATCCCCGCCCGCCGTACCTCGACGAGCACCGGGGCTGGGCTCACCGGGTCCCTTTGAGCGCGTCCTCGGCAGTCGCCTCGCCTTCGCGGTACCTGCGGGCCAACTCGGCGGTCAGCATGCCCTGAACCTCGTGGACACGCTGTCTGACCGCGGACACCTCACGCTCGGTCTCCTGCAGTTCCTCTATGCGGGCGTCGAGTTCCTCGTCGGACATCGTGGTGTACTCCTCGAGCCCGGCCCGGGCGATCAACCGCTCCACAGCGCGGCGTCCACCGCCGGGTGAATCGACCACATCCGGCCCCGGGGCCTGGGTACCAGGGCCCATCTTGGTCGTCAGCGAGGCGACCAGGGCGTCGATGTCCAGACCGCCACCGGATTCTCCGCCCTCCCGGCGCATCGCGCGGTTGGCCTCGAGGATGTCCATACGGCCATGCAACATCCGGCGAATGTAGGACAGCCAGGCCTCCTCGTGGTCGGCGCGCACACGGCGCTCCCGCAGATCCGACAAGGGGATCTCGGTCAGATCCGCCACGTAGCGTTCATCGAGGATCCGGTCGAGTGCCCGCTTTCCCTGCGGTTTGGCCAAAGACACCTGATCACTGTACGCCCGCGCCGGCAATGGGCACCATCTCTACGGCCTCCGGGGTGCCGGACTCAACTCGCGGGTCCAGGACGCCGAAAGGACGGTATGGATGTCGCCGTCGAACTGCGCTCTCTGGCCGCCAACCGGGCCACGGGTTCGCTGCGCATCGCCGGTCCGGGCGCGACCGGGCACATCCTGTTCCGTGACGGCCGGATCTGCACCGTTGAACACTCTGCCTCCCGCCCCGCGCTGGGCATGCGCCTGGTCAGCGGCGGGGCGTTGAGCCTGACCCACCTCGGCGCCGCACTGGCCGCCCAGCAGCAGCACCCCCACATGCGACTCGGCGACGTACTGGTCCGCATGGGCATGGTGCAGCGTCAGGATGTCGAGGCCGTGGCGTGGGGTCAGTTGTGTGACGACGTGGCATCGATGCTCAGGTGGAGTGACGCGGAATGCACGTTCACGCCTGCCGCCGAGGACAGCCTGCCCCCAGCCGGACCCCACGTCGAGGATGTTCTGTCCGCCGCCGCCGACCGCGTGAACCAGTGGCAGCGGGTCGTGCGTCGCATCGGCGGCCCGGACTGTGTGCCGAGCCTGTGCGATGACTGCCTCGGCGCGCGGGACACAGCCCTGCGGCCGACGGATTGGGCCGTCCTGTGCCGCGTCGACGGCCACCGCAGCCTGCGGTCCATCGCGGACCAGGCGGGGTTCTCGCTGCTGGAGGCGGCCTCGATCCTCGAAGGTCTGCTCGCGGCCGGACTCGTCGCGGTACCCGAGACCCACCTGCCGCCGGCCACTGCGCGTCCGGCCCCGTGGCCACCGGCAGAACACCACGAGCCGACGACCGCTCCAGCCCCCGTACCGCCACCGCCTGCGACCACCCCTGCGGCAGATGACGAGTTCGACGACCCGGCGGACCTCCTGCGCGAACTGTCACAACTCGGCGGCCTCAATCCTTCGCCGCACCGTCGCCGCTGAACCGCGGGCGCAGGCACCGAGCCAGCCGATAATCTGGCGCCCATGTCGAACGTGCGCATCTGCGCGGACACCGCGAACAGCACCTCGGCCGAGGTGCTCGCCGGCCGACTCGGCGCGGAGGTCACTTCCGGCGAGGCCGATATCGCGCTGGTGAGCGGCATCCCCGCCTCCCGCACCAGTCACGTGATCGTGACCGGTCAGCTCAGCGACGCGATCGACGAATGGGACCAGCACGTCGCACCGCAGACCCTGGCCGGAGCCCTGTGGATCGGCCCGGACCAGGACGTCGTGGCCACCGCCGCCGCATGGTGGGTGCTGCGCAGCCAGACCCCCACGACACCGCTGAGCGACCTCACGGACAACAACGAACGCTGCCTGCGCTGGTCGGTCCTGGCGGTCGACGTGGTGCCGCTGACCGCGCCTGCCGACGTCGCCGTGGATGAAGCCGGGATCCGCTCACAGTTGGACGACCTACCCGAGATCCAGAACCTCGGCAAGGCGATCGATCGCATCGGCGGCGACTCCGCCGACCTCGTCCTGCGGTCCGTCGAGAACTTCCGCACGGCGATCGGAGATCTGAACGGCCTGGCGAACCTGCCGCCGTCCGGACAGACCCCGGAATTCGACGCGATCGTGGCTGAGCACCTGCGTCAGGTGCAGCGCTCCGGTTTCGGTCGCTGGCGGGGGGCGAAGGCCCGCGCGCAGAGCCAAGCGGATCTGACAGAAGCGGCGAAGAGCGTCGCGGCGGACCGCCTTCGGGAAGTCATCGCCGCCCGGCACAGCGAAGAGTTTGAACGCAGCCGGACCACCGCCGCCCGGGACGCCTCAGCGCTGACACATGAGCACGTGCAGAGCGCTGCTCTCGAGGTGCAACTGCCCGTGCAGCCCGACTTCGAGCGGGTCCCGAGGTCCTGGTCGGCATCGGCCCCGACGGCGCGACGATATGTGCTGGTCGCAGAGGAACACGGGCAGGAGTTCGCGGACCTCCCAGAGGTCACGGTGCGCACGAGCCCGCAGGTGCCTCCGGACGAGGCCTGGTGCCTGATCATCCAGTCCGGGTTCAGCCTCCCGGGGTTGCGCGGCTGAGACTCAGCCCCCGTGCACCGCCTGTGCGGTGCGGTAGACCTCCACGGTCTTGGCGGCGATCGCGTCCCAGCCGAAGTCCTCGATGGCGCGTTCGCGGCCGGCCCGGCCCATCGCCTGTGCGCGCGACGGGTCCGCAACGACCTCGTTGATGGCAGTGGCGAAGTCGGCCTCGAACTGCACGGTGTCATCGGCGTCGTAGTGGACGAGCAGGCCCGTCTGGCCGTCCACGACCACCTCCGGGATACCCCCCACGTCACTTGCCACCACCGGCGCCTCACACCCCATGGCCTCGAGATTGACGATCCCCAGCGGCTCGTACACGCTCGGGCATGCGAAAACCAAGGCGTGGCTGAGCAACTGCCGGACATCCGAACGATCGAGGTGACCATTGAGCCAATGCACGTCCGGGCGCTGTTCGCGCAGGGCATCGATGGCCGCGGACACCTCCGCGCCGAGTTCCGGGGTGTCCGGCGAGGCCGCGCACAACACCAACGGAACGGAGTCGTCGAACTGCTGGGCGGCCCTCAACAGGTGTGCGATGCCCTTCTGCCGCGTGATCCGCCCGACGAACAACACGTAGGGCCGGTCCGGATCCACTCCGTGGTTCACCAGCGCGTCGACCTCGCCCACCTTGCGGTAGGCCTGCGTGTCGATGCCGTTGTGCACCACGTGCACAACTTCGGGGTCCACGAACGGGTAGCAGTCGAGGACATCCTCACGCATACCCGCACTCACGGCGATGATGGCGTCGGCGTTGGCGTACGCGGTGTTCTCCACCCAGGAGGAGATGGCGTAGCCGCCGCCGAGCTGCTCGCGCTTCCACGGCCGGCGGGGCTCCAACGAGTGCGCCGTGATCACGTGCGGGATGTCGTGCAGCAGGCCCGACAGGTGGCCCCCGAGATTGGCGTACCAGGTGTGGGAGTGGGCGACGTCGCAGCCGGCGACGGTCTCGGCCATGCCGAGGTCCACACCCAGGGTCTGTAGGGCCGCGTTGGCATCACGAAGGTAGTCCGGCACCGGGTGGGCCTCGGCGTCGGAGCGGGGTTTTCCGAAGCAATGGACGTCGACGTCGATGATCTTGCGCAGTTCCGGGACCAGGTGCTCCACATGAACGCCTGCGCCGCCGTAGATGTAGGGGGGCCATTCCCTGGTAAGAATCGCGGTTCGCACGGCCTAAGGCTATGGGGATTGTCTAACGTGATGCATGTGAGAGAAGGTCCAAGCGTTCTCGGTATTGTCCTGGCCGGCGGCGAAGGTAAGAGGTTGATGCCTCTGACCGCGGACCGGGCGAAACCGGCCGTCCCCTTCGGCGGCGCCTACCGGATGATCGACTTCGTCCTCTCGAACCTGGTCAACGGCGGTTTCTCCCGCATCTGTGTGCTGACGCAGTACAAGTCCCACTCCCTGGACCGGCACATCACGACCACGTGGCGGATGTCGAACCTGATGGGTGACTACGTGACGCCGGTCCCGGCCCAGCAGCGACTCGGCCCGCGCTGGTACATGGGGTCGGCCGATGCCATCTACCAGTCCCTGAACCTCGTGTACGACGAACGGCCCGACTACGTCGCGGTGTTCGGCGCCGACCACATCTACCGCATGGACCCGTGGCAGATGCTCGACCAGCACATGGACTCCGGCGCCGGCGTGACCGTGGCCGGGATCCGGATGCCCCGCGCCGAAGCGTCACCGTTCGGCGTGATCGAGACCGATGTCACAGGCCAGCGGATCACGGCGTTCCATGAGAAGCCAGCGGATCCGCCCGGCATCCCCGACAGCCCCAACGAGTCGTACGTGTCGATGGGCAACTACATCTTCACCACAGACGTGCTGGTCGAAGCGCTGAAGATCGACGCGGGCGACGAGGGTTCCGTGCACGACATGGGTGGGAACATCATCCCGATGCTCACCGCGCAGGGCTTGGCCCACGTCTATGACTTCTCCGACAACGAGGTCCCCGGCGTCACAGATCGCGACCGCGGCTACTGGCGCGACGTGGGGAGTCTGGACGCCTACCACGACGCCCACATGGACCTCGTGAGCGTGCACCCGGTCTTCAACCTCTACAACCGCAAGTGGCCGATCCTGACCTACCTCCCACCCCTGCCACCGGCGAAGTTCGCCCTCGGCGGCAACGCCCACGAGTCGATGGTCGGCGCCGGTTCGATCATCTCGGGGGGCCACGTGCGGCAGTCCGTGCTGTCCTTCGACGTGCGGGTGGCCGAAGGCGCCTTCGTCGAGGGCTCGGTGCTGATGCCCGGGGTCCGCGTGGGCAAGAACGCGGTCCTGCGGCGCGCGGTCATCGACAAGTACGTGGAGATCCCGGACGGCGCCCAGATCGGGGTGGACCTCGAACGGGACAAGGAGCGCTTCACCGTGAGTGCCGGCGGGGTGGTCGTCATCGGCAAGGGCGCGAAGATCGAGCGCTGACCTCCGCGAGGCACCACTCATGCGCCGAAGGTGTCGCGGACGGCCTTCCCTTCGAAGATGCGGTACTCCAGCGGGGACGGCGACCCGAAGGCGGCGCGCGGCACGCCGCCGCAGGCCACCACGATGTTGCCCGGCCGGCGTCCCTTCACGGTGGGCGGCTCGGCGCCCACCACCACGCGGCCCAGGCTGCGGCCGGCGGCCACCAGGGAACGGACCCGGGCGAAGGGCGCCCGGTCGACCAGGTTGGCCACGAAAGCCCCGCCGGGCACAAGCACCCTGCTCACCTCGCCCACGAAGGCGGCCGAGGTGAGCTCCGTGGGCACTTGTGCGTTGTCGAAAGCGTCCAGGACCACAAGATCCTGGCTGGCGTCCCGGACCTGGCGGATGCCGGCGGCGCCATCGGTGGCACGGACCTTGATGCCGCTGCGCCGCGGCAGGGGTGCCTCGACCCTGACCTGCGCGATGAGGATCTCGTCCGGCTCGAGCACGATCTGCGCCGACCCCGGCCGGGTCGCTGCCACATAGCGCGGGAGGCTCATCGCGGCGCCGCCGACGTGCAGGGCGCGGATGGACGCCGGTGGTGAAGGCCGGAGGGCGTCGATGAGATCGCCGATCCGTCGCATGTAGTCGAACACCAGATGGGTCGGATCGTCCAGATCGACCGCCGACTGCTCCATCCCATCCAGTTCCAGGACGTAGACGCGGTCATTCACCGCCGCACTCTGGCGCGGGTCGGTCACGCTGGCGGGAAACCCCCGGCCTTGGCCACGAGTCCTGGGGTGGGCCGCCCCAACCGCTCGCCGAGCCACTCGCTGGCCAGACACAGCGCGTCGAGGTCCAGGCCGGTGTCGTAGCCGGAGCGCTCCAGCGCGAACACGAGGTCTTCGGTGGCGATGTTGCCCGTGGCGCGGGGGGCGAACGGGCACCCACCGATGCCGCCGAGGGACGCGTCGAGCACCGTCACCCCGGCGTCCGCGGCGGCCAAGGCGCTGGCGTAACCGGTGTTGCGGGTGTTGTGCACATGAACGCGCAGTGGGACATCCACCGCGTCGGCCACCGCGGACAGTCGTCGCTGCACATCACGCGGCACGGCCACGCCGATCGTGTCGGCGATCGCGAGTTCGTCGATGCCCGCATCGGCGACCTGCGTGGCCACATCCACCAGCCGGGAAACCGCCACCTCGCCTTCGTAGGGACAGCCGAACGACGCGGACAGCGTGACACTCACGGGCAGGCCGGCTTGCTTGGCGCGCGGAGCGATGGCAGCCACTGCCGCCATGGCCTCCTGCGTGGTCATCCCCTGGTTCTTCTGCGAGAAGGTGTCGGTCACCATCACGACCAGGTTGACCTCGTCCACCTGGGTGTTCACAGCCCGGTCGAAGCCCCGCTCGTTGAGCACCAGCCCGATGTACGACGCCGCGTCGGGTGTGAGTCGCTCGAGCACCGCCTCACCGTCGGCCATCTGCGGCACCCGCTTGGGGTTGACGAAACTCGCCGCCTCGATGCGCTGCACGCCGGCGGCCACGCAGCGGTTGATGAACTCGACCTTGGTGTGGGTGTCCACCACAACTGCCTCGTTCTGCAGGCCGTCGCGCGGACCCACCTCGACGATGGTGATGGTCATCGCGCGTCCACCACAGCGCGATCGGCGAGGCGAGGACCCAACCACTCGAGCAGTTCCTGGTGGACGGGATGCTCGACGTAGGCGTGCAGTCCGGCCTCATCGGTGTGCGTCGAGCGCAGGACGAGATCGAACGCACCAGGCCGGCCGAGGTCGTCGATCAGCACCTCCACCGACAGCAATTCCGGGATCTTCCCCGCCATGTCGCGTAGACGGGTGGCGGCCTCGAGCCGATCGGCGGAATCGTGCATCTTCATCATGACGACGTGGGTGATCACGATTCGATCGTAGACGCGGTCCCCTGCGCCATTGTGACGAAGTTGCCACCCCATCCCCCCGGTTTGTCACGAAGGTGCTGGCCGCGCCGGGTCTCGACCCAGCAACTTCGTGACAAACCAGATGAGAAGGTCCGCACCTTCGTCACAATCGCCGCCGTTGACCGTCAGACACCCAACCCGCGGGCCGGACCGGACCGGGTGCCCAGACGACACCTGAGTTGACCGTCAGACACCCAACCTGCGGGTCGGACCGGACTGGGTGCCCAGACGACACCTGACTTGACCGTCAGACACCCAACCTGCGGGTCGGACCGGACTGGGTGCCCAGACGACAACGATCAGCCGAAGCGACCCGAGATGTAGTCCTCAGTGGCCCGCTCCTTGGGCGAGGTGAAGATCGTCTCGGTTGGTCCGGACTCCACCAGTTTGCCCGGCTGCCCGATCCCAGCGAGGTTGAAGAACGCGGTGGTGTCGGACACCCGGGCCGCCTGCTGCATGTTGTGCGTGACGATCACGATCGTGTAGTTGCGCTTCAACTCGTGCACCAGATCCTCGATCGCCAGAGTGGAGATCGGGTCCAGCGCAGACGCCGGCTCATCCATGAGCAAGACCTGCGGCTCCACGGCGATCGCCCGGGCGATGCACAACCGCTGCTGCTGACCACCGGACAGACCGGCCCCCGGCTTCGCCAACCGGTCCTTCACCTCTTCCCACAGGTTGGCACCGCGCAGCGACTTCTCCACGACGTCGTCGAGGCTCTTGCCCTTGGCCTTCGACCTGTCGAGTTTCAGGCCCGCCACCACGTTGTCGTAGATCGACATCGTGGGGAAGGGGTTCGGCCGCTGGAAGACCATGCCGATCAGGCCCCGGATGTTCACCGGATCCACGTCGGGGGCATAGATGTCGTCGCCCTCAAGTAGGACTTTGCCCTCGGTGTAGGCGCCGGGGATCACCTCGTGCAGGCGGTTGATGCTGCGCAGCACGGTGGACTTGCCGCATCCGGACGGACCGATGAAGGCCGTGACCGACTTGGGCTCGATCGCGAGGTTGACCCCCTCGACCGCCTTGAAGTCGCCGTAGTAGATATCGAGATCCTCGATGTCTATCCGCTTGGCCATTGCTTTCCTTTCCTATTCCGACGCAGGCGCGGTGAGCTTGGCCACCAGCCGCGCGAGTCCGTAGAAGATGACGACAACCAGGATCAGCACAAGTGCGCCTGCCCATGCCCGGTCGATGGATGCCGGAGTGCCCGACGAGATCTGATCCCACACGAAGGTCGGGATGGACGCCTGCGGCCCGGCCATCAGGTTCCCGTTCATGGACTGCGACAGGAACGTGGTGAGCAACAGGGGCGCGGTCTCACCGGCGACGCGAGCGATCGACAGCATGATTCCGGTGACGATTCCGCCGAAGGCCGTTGGGATCACGATCCGCAGGATCGTCTTCCACTTCGGCACCCCAAGCGCATAGGACGCCTCCCGCAGATCGTTCGGGACGATCTTGAGCATCTCCTCGGTCGAACGCACGATGACCGGGATCATCAGGATCGTCAACGCCAACGACGCCGCGAAACCGGAGCGCTCGAACCCGAAGGTCAGCACCCAGAACGTGTAGATGAACAGACCGGCGACGATGGACGGCACACCGGTCATGACGTCCACGAAGAACGTCACCCAGGTCGAGAGTTTCCCGCGGCCGTACTCCACCAGGTAGATGGCGACGAGGATCGAGATCGGCACCGCGATGAGCGCCGCCATCCCGACTTGTTCCAGCGTCCCGACCAGTGCGTGGAGAAGACCGCCACCCTCGCGCAGCGGCGAGACGTTGCGCATCGTGCTGGTCAGGAAGTCCACCGAGAACGAGGAGAGACCCCGGATCACGACCGAGGTGATGATCCACACCAGGGCCGCCAGCGCGATCATGAACATCGTCGTGACCAATGTCGTCGCCAGGCGGTCCACGGCGAACCGGCGGCCCTCCACGGCGAAACTCCAGCCGGTCTGCACAACCATGTACAGAAGGAACAGGATCACCAGCGAGCCGGCGATCCCCTGTGCCGGGGTGAGCGCCACGATCACAGCCGTCAGTGCCGCAGCGATCAGTGCGGAGTAGCCCGCCGCGAACCGCGGCAGCGTCTTCATCGCGAGTTGGGAACTCAGGCCCTCCAGGACCTCCGCGTCGTCCCTGTCAGTGACGCTCATCCGTTGGCTCCTGAGAACTCTTTGTGCTTGGCGATGATCGCCCGGGCGATCATGTTGACCACCAGCGTGATGATGAACAGGATCAGACCGCTCGCGATCAGCGCGGACAGGCCGATCGGGCCGGCCTCGTTCCACTTCAGGGCGATGTTGGCGGCAAAGGTGTTGCCGCTCGGCTCGGTGATGTGCCAGTTGATCTCGAACGCCGCGGAGAGGATCAACGCGACGGCGATGGTCTCACCGAGGGCGCGGCCCAGACCGAGCATCGTCGCCGAGATGACACCCGGGCGACCGAACGGGATGACCGCCATCCGGATCATCTCCCACCGGGTCGCACCGAGGGCCAGGCTGGCTTCGCGATGTGAGCGGGGTACCTGCAGGAAGACCTCACGCGACAACGCCGAGATGGTGGGCAGGATCATGATCGCCAGGACCACAGAGGCGATGAAGATCGACTTGGTGTAGATCCCGATCTCGTTGCGGAACAACGGTATGAAGCCCAGATAGTCGTTGAGCCACTTCGTGATGCCGTCCATGTGCAGCATCAACACCTGTAGGCCCCACAGGCCGTAGATGATCGACGGCACCGCGGCGAGCACGTCGATGATGAATCCCAGCGAGGTGGCGATGCGACGCGAGGCGTAGAAGCCGATGAACAGCGCCGTTCCAATGGCGACCGGAACCGCGATCACCATCGCGACGACCGACGAGATGGCAGTGCCGAAGGCCAGCGCCGCGATACCGAAGAAGGGCGGGCTCGCGTCGGGGAACCACTCCTGGGTCGTGAAGAAGTTCCCCGTGTTGTCACGGAACGCCGGGATGGCCTTCCAGACCAGGAACGCCCCGATGGCGGCCATCAGGACCAGAACGAAGATGCCGGCCAGGCGAGTGAGGTTGGTGAAGACCCGGTCACCCATCCTGACCGAAGACCCCTGGACGCGAGGGGTAGGCGCGTCCAGGGGCTTCAGGTCAGTACTCATCCGTTATGCGTCGATTCCTCAGGACAGCGAGTTGACAGCGTCGGCGACCTGGGTCTCGAGCTCGCCGGGCAGCGGCACGTAGCCGATACCGGAGAGCATCGACTGACCTTCGGTCGACGCCGTGTAGGTGAGGAAGCTTTGCGTCAGGGGCAGCGTGTCAGCGGCGTTCCCCGACTGGCAGACGATCTCGTAGGTCAGCAGGAGCACCGGGTAGGCGGCCGAGTCCTGCACCGCGTAGTCGATCTCCATCGTGAGGTCGCCCTCACCCGCGTCAGGGTTCGGAGTCACCTTTGCGCTGGCCAGACCAGCGGTCGCAGTGTCGGCGTTCGGCGCGACCGGTCCCCCACCGTTGTCCACCGAGGCCGCCTTCAGACCCTGGGTCTCCACGAAGGACAGTTCGACGTAGCCGATCGAGTTGGGCGTCGACTTCACCGATGCGGCAACACCGTCAGAACCCTTGGAGCCCTGGCCACCCTTGGCCGTCCAGTCCGAACCCGGCTCGTACGGCCAGGCGTCGGGAGCGGTCGCGGCCATCCACTGGGTGAAGTTGTCCGTGGTCCCCGAGCCGTCGGAGCGGTGGAACTGGGCGATGGGAGCGTCAGGCAGGCTGACCTCCGGGTTGACCTCGGCCAGGGCCGGGTCGTTCCAGTTCGTGATCTCGTTGTTGAAGATCTTGGCGGTCACGTCCGGGGTGAGGACGAGGTTGTCGACGCCCTCGAGGTTGTAGGTCAGAGCGATCGCGCCGCCCACCATCGGGATGTTGATCGGCGGGGTGGCGTCGCAGCGGGCCGCGGCCTGCTGAAGTTCGTCACCCTCCATCGCCGAGTCCGACCCGGCGAAGGCGACCTGGTTGTTGATGAAGTCGGCGCGGCCAGCGCTCGAACCCGACGGCGAGTACTCGATCGTCGCGCCCTCACAGGCGGTCTGGTACGCGTTGATCCATTCGGTCATCGCATTCTTCTGGGCACTGGAGCCGGAGGCCTTGATGGTGCCGGTGGCGCAGTCAGCGCCGCCGATCTGACCGCCGCCAGCGGCCGGGGACTCCGAACTGCTGCCCGAGTCGCTGGAGCAGCCGACCAGTGCCAGGGCACCTGCCGCCGCGAACGCAGCGACCTTCGTAGAACGGGCGATCTTCACCCCTTTTCTCCCTATCTGTAGTCATGTCTGACATTTGTGACGCTAGGGATCGCGCGTGACGCGACACTGAGTCAGCGGTGACGCGAAGGTGAACAGACAACGACGCGCACGGGAAAGATCTCGGGTGTCACCGACAGTTCACCGCCAGGCCCCGGCAGCGTGAGCGTTCCGTGATGAAAAGTGGCAGGATGCGGGCTCCACACTATGGCGATCGTTCATTGCTGCGCGGTTACGGATTTCAGGGCCCGAAACCCGTTACCGCGCAACAATCAACGGCGCGCACGGTTCAGAAGGCGTCGATGTGTTCCACCGCGGCCGACCCCCGGTGGAAGACGACCGCGGCGCCGGGGGCGAGTTCAGCGTCCGGCGACGACTCGAGTCCCAGGCGCTGTGCGATGTGCGCCACAAGGGTCGGCAGAACGGGACGGTGGGTGCACACCACGGCCGGAGCGCCGTCGCCGAGGATCTGGTCGACACGTTTCAGGGCAGCCGTCGGCGACGAGGCGAACCCCTCCTCACTGAGCAGGGGTTCGTGCGCGATCGTGGCGTGCATCTTGTGCGCGAAGGGCCGGACCGTGTCCAGGCAGCGCAACGAGTCCGACGAGTACACCTTCCGGACGCCGAAGGCTGCCAGGACATCCACGAGCCGGGCCGCGTGGGCCGCACCGTCGGCGGTCAACGGCCGCTCGGCGTCGACCGGGCCCTTGAAGTCGCTGCGCCGCATGGCATCGGCGTGGCGCAGGAGGATGAAGGGTGTCGTCACCGGCTGTATGAGCGCCTCCCGCACCAGATCACCGTCGCGGGGGTAGCTGAGCATGTCGATCGCCGGTTCGACCGGCAGCCACCGCAGTTCGTCGATCTCGCGGTTGGGGACGAAACCGGGCCCGCCGGGTCGCTCCCAGCCGACCCAGTAGTGCACCGTCTTGGGGCGGCTGTCCACCTTGTACTGCTGAGTGGTCAGCGGCACACCGAGCGCCACGTCGCTGCCGGTCTCCTCGATCGTCTCGCGGCGCGCAGCGATGATCTCGTTCTCACCCGGGTCGAGCTTCCCCTTGGGCAGCGACCAGTCGTTCTGCCGCGGCCGGTGCAGCACACACACCAGTGGCCGACCGGACTCCTCCCGCAGTAGCACGACGCCCGCAGCCCGGATGGGTGAGCTCGCCTTGGCCATCAGCGCAGCCGGGCCTTCTTGTGGGCCTTGCGGACACCCGGCCAGATCTCCACGAAATCGTTGCGACAGAACAGTTCCTGCTCGAATTCGAATTCGTGCAGCAGCCCCAGGCTGAAACCCGACAGACCGTCGATCCCGTCACCGGCGGCCAATGTCTTCAGTGTCTGCTGCGCGACCCAGGCGTCTTGGTGGTCACCGAGCACCTCGGTCACCTGCGACAGGGCCTTCGCGAAGCGCTTGACGTGATCGCCCATCACCGGGGCCACCGCCTCGGCCGCGTACCTGGCCTTCTTGGCGCGGATACGCGCCTCGTGCCAGTCGTCCGACGGCCCGTCGAGGCGCAAGAGGTCGACTTCCTTCTTCAGCTTCTTCCACGCCTTGTCGACCAGGCCCGGCAGCACGTCCTCGGACGGGGCGTCGGCCACCTCGTTGAGGCGAGGGTTGCGGGCGCCGTCCACAAGCCGGTCCAGGAAGTCCCGGTAGCGCTGGGACACCATGGCCGCCAACGCGTGGTCGCGCGCATCGCGCCATTGGCTCGACAGTGCCGGGTCCACCACGGCCCGGATCAGGCCGGAGAACTCCTCACCGACCTCATCGGCATGCAAGTCGATGCGGGCCTGCAGGACCTCGGTATCCCGGCTGACACCGAGCTCTCCGGCGATCCACCCGAGCTCCGTGCGCAACGCCTCGGCCCACTCGACGTCCAGCATGGGCTCGAAGGCCTTCAGTCCGCTACGCAGCCGGCGTGCGGCCACCCGCATCTGGTGCACGCTGTCAGGCAGGTCGCGACGCACCCGCACGTCCTGCATCAAGAAGGCGCGGGTGTGCCGGCGGATGTGGGCCGTGACGGCAGCCCCCGCAGGGTCCTCAGGTGCCACGATCTGCGGCTCCGGCACATCCGGCGGTTCCTGGGTGACCGGACCAAGCGCAGTCATCGCCTTCGGGGTGGACCCGGCCACCGCACCCACCGCCTCGAGCGCCTCGACGATCGGCGCCAACGCCGCACCCGGGACCAATGCCTCCACCTCGAGTTCGCGGAAACGCGCGGCGATGTGCTCGCCGTCGAGCACCGACACGGTGTCGTCGACGAGTTCCGCGAAGGCCTGTCCGTCGGGACCGTACAGCACGTAGGGGGTGCGCTCGGTGCGCAAGGCCGCCACCTCCCGCAGAGGTGCGTTGCGAGTGAAGGCCGTCACCAACTCGGCGAGCTCCCGCGGCACGTCACCGGGGGCACCTGCGCTGAGCGGCAGCCGCACCTCTTCTCGGGCACCTTCATGACCCTCGACCGGCAGTTTGAGATGCCAGCCCTCGTCGTCGCCGCCCTCACGCCGGCGCAGGGTGACCCCCCAGCGGGCCAGCCGCAGATCGTCGGTGTCGTGGTAGACCGCCGTCATCGTCCGCGTGATCTGTCGTTTGGCCCGGGAGACACCCGCGGAGGTCAGTGTGAGATCGGGAAGGCGGAACAACCCGTGTACACGCAGTTTGCGCTCCACTTCCAGCACCGTGACCGGTTCGTCGGGCACGTCGACCTCATACACCTGGGGAGGCTCGAGGCCGGCTTCGGCATGGTCGATAGTCACCACGTCCACGGGCGGGGTCACTTCCACGGCGTCCTCCGGCGGCGGGAAGATGTCGTCCTCGGGATCGTCGGGCAACTGTGCGGCGCGGGTGTCAGGTGGGGTCGGATCCTCGAAGTCGCCGCCCGCCTGATCCATCTCAGCCTCCACGCAGATGCTTGCGCCGGATCATGTACGCCTGGAAGTCCTCCAGGGGCTGGTCGTCCGACGCCTCGTTGTGTACCCATTGTCCGTCAGGTCCAAGATCCCACGCAGCGGTCCCCTCGTCGAACGCCTTGTCGAGAATCTCGCCGACGTATGCGATCTGGTCGCGCGACTGAAGGGACACGAGGGTCTCGACGCGGCGGTCGAGGTTGCGGTGCATCAGGTCCGCAGAACCGATCCAGACCTCCGGTTCGCCGCCGTTGCGGAACTCATACGCCCGGGAGTGCTCGAGGAACCGGCCGAGGATGCTGCGCACGCGCAGATTCTCGCTCAAGCCGGGGACCTGCGGCCGGATCGCACAGATACCGCGCACCAGGACATCGACCGGCACCCCAGCCATCGCCGCACGGTAGAGCGCGTCGATGACCTCCTCGTCGACGATCGAGTTGCACTTGAAACGGATCCGGGCGGGCCGGCCCGCGTCGAGGTTGGCCACCTCCCGCTCGATGCGCTCCACCAGGCCGGAGCGGATGGAGTGCGGTGCCACGAGCAGGCGGTTGTACTCGGTGTGCATCGAGTACCCGGACAACTGGTTGAACAGGTTGGCGACGTCCTGCCCGACCTGATCGTCCACCGTGAGCAACCCGAGGTCCTCGTAGAGCCGGGCTGTCTTCGGGTGGTAGTTGCCGGTCCCGAGATGGCAGTAGCGGCGCAGCCGGTCGCCGTCGTCGCGCACCACCATCGACAACTTGCAGTGGGTCTTCAGCCCGACCAGCCCGTAGACCACATGCACACCGGCCCGCTCCAACTTGCGTGCCCATTTGATGTTCGCGCTCTCGTCGAACCTGGCCTTGATCTCCACGAGCGCCAGCACCTGCTTGCCGGATTCGGCAGCGTCGATCAGCGCATCGATGATCGGCGAGTCACCGGAGGTGCGGTACAACGTCTGCTTGATCGCCAGGACCTTCGGATCAGCCGCTGCCTGTTCCAGGAAGCGCTGCACACTGGTCGAGAAGGAGTCGTACGGGTGGTGCAGCAGGACGTCGCCGCGCCGCATCGCCTCCAGCACGTTCGGTGCGCTGGCGCTCTCCTTGTTCTCCGCGAGGTTGCGGTTGGTCTTGGGCAGGAAGGCCGGGTCGGAGAGGTCCTCACGGTTGAGCCCCACGAAGGCCCACAGCCCGCGAAGGTCCAGCGGGCCGGGGAGCATGAAGACCTCGTTCTCGGCCATCCCGAGTTCACGGACAAGCAGATCCAGCACGTGCGGCGCGATGGAGTCCTCGACCTCCAGCCGCACGGGCGGACCGAACCGGCGCCGGCTCAACTCCCGCTCGAGAGCCTTCAGAAGGTTCTCGGCATCGTCCTCTTCGACCTCCAGGTCCTCATTGCGGGTGACCCGGAACAGATGGTGCTCAAGAATGTCCATCCCGGGGAACAGCATGTCGAGGTGCTGGGCGATCAGGTCCTCGAGCGGCACGAAGCGCGAGTCGCCGATGGCGAGGAAGCGGTCGAGGCTCGGCGGGACCTTCACCCGGGCGAACAATTCGGTGCCGGTCGCCGGATTGCGCACCACGACGGCGAGGTTCAGGGAGAGCCCTGAGATGTACGGGAAGGGGTGCGCGGGATCGACGGCCAGTGGGGTGAGGACCGGGTAGATCTTCTCCCGGAAGAGTTCGGCGAGCCGTTTGCGCTCGTCGTCGGACAACTCGCCCCAACGGACCAGGCTGATCCCCTCTGCCGCCAGCGCGGGCCGCACGTGATCGCTCCAGCACGTGGCCTGACGGCGCATGAGGTCGTGCGAGTGCACCAGGACCGCGTCATGCACTTCCCGCGGCAACAACCCGGAAGCCGCCTTGACCGCGATGCCGGCCGCGATGCGGCGCTTGAGACCGGCGACCCGGACCATGAAGAACTCGTCGAGGTTCGAGGCGAAGATCGCCAGGAACTTGGCGCGCTCGAGCAGCGGCAACTCGGGGTCTTCGGCCAACTCGAGAACGCGCTGATTGAAGGCCAGCCAACTGAGCTCCCGGTCGATGAATCGATGCTGGGGCAGATCGTCGGCCACACTGGCGGACTCGGAAGCGGCGGCGGTCATGCCCCAAGGTTGCCAGAAAGCCGCGAATCGCGGCTAATCGGTCTGCTCCGCCTGCCGAGCCGGCAGCGCGAATTGCACGTCGCAGTCGGCGCACGCGAATCCGAGCCGTTCGTACATCGCCACGGCACCGGCGTTGCGCAGGTCGACGTACAGCATGACCGTCCGCAGCCCCAGACCCCGCAGGTAGTGCAGGCCCTGCATCGTGAGTGCCGAGCCCAGTCCGGTTCCGCGGGCACGACGCGCCACCGCCAGCACGTAGACCTCGCCGGTGCGCTCATGTGCGTGGGCGGCACCACCATGGACCTTCGTCCAGTGGAATCCGACGAGCCCGTGCTCGTCGAAGGCCAGCAGGAAACCCTCCGGGTCGAACCACGATTGGGCCAGTCGCTCCGACAGATCGGCGGCGGCCCAGGAGCCCTGGTCCGGTAGATCCACGAAGGCCTCCGCGTTCAGTGCCAGCCATGCCGGAGCATCGTCGGGCTCGAAACGTCTCACGCTGACCCCCTCCGGCATGCGCACCTGCGGGATATCCGTCAGGGACCGGGTGTAGCGACACAGTCTGCGCACCGGACGCATGCCGGCGTGCGTCGCGATGGACTCCGCGGCTGGCAGTTGGCCGTGGGCCCAGATCCGCACGCGGGATCCCCCGGCCTCAAGGATCTCGGCGAGCATGCGCGACCCCAGGCCCCGACCGCGTGCGGCCGGGTCGACCAGGAACTCCGCGACGGGTTCCTCGCCCGCCGAGACGAAGGCATAGCCGACGATCCGCCCGTCCTCCCGGACCACGCCGTGCCGATCCTCCCCGCTGCCGCCGGCGAGGAGATGCAGGTACGTGTGCTCGCTCAGCGAAGAGACCCCGTCCGCGGCGCTGACGCGGTCGAGCATCGCGTCGATGGCCGTGATGTCCTGCGGGCGGACGCCGTCCAGCCACTCGATGGCCGGCGTCATTCGCTGAACTCGGGCTCACGCTCCGAGCGGGGCGGCACCAGCCGGTATCCGACGTTGCGTACGGTACCGATCAGGGCCTCGTGCTCCGGGCCCAGTTTGGCGCGCAGGCGACGGACGTGGACGTCGACTGTACGCGTGCCACCGAAGTAGTCGTAACCCCAGACCTCCTGCAACAACTGCTGGCGGGTGAAGACCCGGCCGGGGTGCTGCGAAAGGTACTTGAGCAGCTCGAACTCCTTGTACGTCAGGTCGAGCACGCGGCCACGGACGGTCGCGGTGTAGCTGCCCTCATCGATGAGCAGTTCCCCGTGCCGGATCTCCGGCTCGTCCGCCTGCTCGGCGTCGGCGAGGCGCCCGAGCGCGAGCCGGAAGCGGGCTTCCACCTCGCCAGGACCGGCGGCCTCGAGCAGTATGTCGTCCACCCCCCAGTCGGGCGAGACCGCAGCCAGTCCGCCCTCGCTGATGATGAGGATCACGGGCAGGTCGGACCCCGTAGCCCGAAGAACCCGGCACAACGAGCGGGCACCGGGTAGATCCCGGCGGCCATCGACCAGCAGCAGGTCACCGGCCGGCGCATCGATCAGGGCGGCGGCTTCGGCGGGCAGAACCCGCACCTGGTGGCTGAGCAGTCCGAGCGCGGGCAGCACATGATCGCTGGGCTCGACCGCATCGGTCATCAGCAGAACACTGCTCATCGGCCACCTCCGGACCTCTCCCACGATATTGCAGAAGGGGCGCGGGGCATCGCGGGCGGTCGGGTTCTGGACGAACCTCAGGCAGGCATCGCCTCGCCGAGGGCCGCGATGACATCGGCCTTGCGCGGCTGGCCGGAGGCACGTCGCACGATGGCGCCCCCCGCGTCGAGCACGAGGACGGTCGGCGTGCGGGAGATGTTCAACTCACGGGCAAGGTCGAGGTGCTGCTCGACATCGAGATCCACATGTTTGACGCCGGGCACCATCTGCGCGACCTCATCGAGGATGCGGCGGGTTGCTCGGCAGGGGGCGCAGAACGCCGACGTGAACTGGACCAGGGTCGCCTGCTCCCCGAGACGGTCACCGATCTGCGCGGCGGACAGGCGCGACGTGTCAGCGCGCGCACTCGATCTCATCCGACCGTCAGCAGCACGCCGCCAGACACCGAAAACGCCCAGCAAGACCGCGATGGCGGCCAGGATCATGATTCCCGACATGTTGGGCTCAACACCTCCCGCTACCACGACATTCCCCACCGGCCACGTACTCTGGAACCAGTGATCATCTCCGTGGGAATGCCTGAGGTGCAATTCAGGTTCTCCACCATACTCCCCCCACTTCCCGAGAGGTACCAGTGATAGATCCCCGCGGCACCCGGTTCTCCGCCGCCATCACCGTCATTGTGCTGGCCCTGGTCATCCTCACAGCGCCCGGCGGCATCGCCACCGCGCTGTTGAGTCTGCAGACATTGGTCTTCGCGTTCGGCGCGATCCTCGGGCCCAGCCACCAGCCCTACGGCTGGCTGTTCAAGAAACTCGTCCGTCCTCGGCTCAAGGCGCCGAGCCACATGGAGGAGCCGCTGCCACCGCAGTTCGCCCAGGCCGTGGGGCTCGGCTTCGCACTCGCCGCGAGCGTCAGCATGCTGCTGGCTTGGACCCTCGGCGTGTACATCTTCGCCGGTTTCGCGCTCTTCGCCGCGGCGCTGAACGCACTGTTCGGCTTCTGCCTTGGGTGCGAGATCTACCTGCGTATCCGCAAGTTCATCCCCGTCGCCGCAATCCCGGCACCTGCCCGCGATTCGATCCTCGATCTGACCGACGACACGCACTCGCGGGTCTGACGTGCGCTCTCTGGTGGTGAAGCTGACCACCGACGACCCGGAGAAGGTAGCGGCTGCGTTGACTGTGGCGATGACGGCCGCAGCGGCCGGCGCGCAGGTCGCCCTGTGGTTGTCCGGCCCGGCCACGATGTTCGCCGTGCCCGGCAAGGAGCCCCCGTACGACCTCGAGTACGCCCCCGACCTCGACACGGCGCTGTCCAGCGTGTCCGAGGTACATGTCTGCAGCCAGTGCGCTGCCAGGCGTGGGGTCACCGCCGGTCACCTGCGCCCCGGGGCCGACATCGCCGGCGCTGCAAGCCTGGTGGAAGCGCTGCTCGCAGATGGCGCGCAGGCGGTTGTGTACTGACGGCGCGGCAGGCCGTCCGATGGGGTTCAGGGACCGACGAACCCCACCCAACGGCGGCTGGGTCCGGCCCCGCGCCCAGGACGACCGATGGGGTTCAGGTAGACCGGTGGGGTTCAGCGCCGCACGAACCCCACGCACCGCTTCCCGACACCCCGAACCCCGACTGGCAAAGACGGTCCTGCCGGCACCGACTAGTCTGGCACCATGACCGAGATCTTCTTCACATCTCTGCTCGTGCTGGTCAGCGTGGTCATCGTGTGGTTCTCCGTGTACGTCGTCTACCGCCTCTTCAAGAGCGAGTAGTGGACCTTCCCGAGGAGGTACTGCCGCTGTCCTGGCTCCTCGGCCAGTGGGTCGGCGTAGGTACCGGCCAATACCCCACGATCGACGATTTCCGTTTCGGCCAGGAGTTGTCGTTCACCTGCGATGGCCGTCCCTTCATCGCGATGCACTCCCGATCCTGGATCCTGGATGACGACGGGAATCGGCAGCGCCCGGGTGCGACGGAATCGGCCTACTTCCGTCCTCGTCCCGACAACGAGTTCGAGGCGCTCTTCGCGCACCCCACCGGCTACACCGAGGTGTGGCACGGGAAGGTGACGGTCTCCGAGATCCTCGATGCGACGATCACCCGCGCAAGCTTGGAAATGACCACGGACTCGGTGATGCGCACGGCGAGCGCCAAGGAGTATCTCGGCGGGCAAAGACTCTATGGCCTGGCTCCCGACGGCGATCTCGCATGGACGTTCGACATGGCCGCTGTCGGAGAACCATTGGGCAACCATCTGGCGGCCAAGTTGAAGCGCGTGTGAGCCAGCGTTTCGAATCCCTTCTTCGGGAACACGGCTATCGCCTCACCCCCCAACGGCGGGAGGTGTGGGAAACGGTCGAGCGACTGCGCCACGCCACGCCGGACCAGATCGTCGCCGAGGTTCCCGACGTGGACCACTCAACGGTGTACCGCGCGCTCGACGTGCTCGTGGAGGTCGGCTTGATCAGCCACACGCACATCGGGCACGGACCGCCGGTGTACCACGCGGTCGATCCCACCCCCCATCTGCACCTGGTGTGCCAGCGCTGCGGCGCGCAGTCCAGCGCGGACATGAGGCTGGCCGACGGCCTCCTGGCCGCGCTCGATCGGGACCACGGATTCCGGGCGGATCTCGCCTACATGGCACTGCCCGGACTGTGCGCCGACTGCCGTGAATGAATCCGGCCCGCCCGATGTTGCACCAGGCATGACACACTTCGGGGATCCATTCGCGGAGCAGAGGCTGTTGGCCACGGGCGACGGCTGGGTGGCGATGCCTGACCGCGCGGTCCTGAAGCTCACGGGCGCCGACCGCATCACATGGCTCGACTCATTGACGTCCCACCGGATCGCGTCCGGCGTCTCGACGCAGGCACTCATCCTCGACCCCAACGGTCACGTCGAATACGACCTGCATGTCATCGATACCGGCGATGCCACATGGCTGATCGTCGATGCCGCGACCGTCGATGCCCTGCACATGTATCTGGACCGCATGCGCTTCCTGGCCGACGTTCTTGTCACGGATGTGAGCGACACCCACGACGTGGTATGGGTGCCGCGCCGGGAACAATACCCGGGCCTGCCGACGTGGCTCGTGCCGGCCGAATACGCGGGCGTGGGCACCACGGAGTCCGGCGAGGACCGCGGCGGCACTGCCGACAAGTACGTTCCCTCCCGACCCGGCCTGCTGATCGGCGCTGAGGTGGTCTTCCCTCGAGGGGAACGCCCGGCCGGCCCCGAATGCGGGACGTGGGCTCTACGCGCCCTTCGCATCGCCGCCGGGGTGCCCGAGGTGGGCGCCGACACCGATCACAAGTCGCTGCCCCACGAACTCGGACTGATCGGGCCAGCCGTCCACTTGGCCAAGGGCTGCTATCGCGGACAGGAGACGGTGGCCCGGCTGCACAACATGGGCCGCCCACCCCGCCGACTCGTGCTGCTGCATTTCGACGGCGCCCTGCCCGACCCCGGCGCCGAGGTTCTTGCCGGGGATCGGATCGTGGGCACGGTCGGTTCCGTGGCACAGCACCACGAACTCGGACCCATCGGACTCGCGGTGATCAAGCGTTCCGTTCCAGTGGAGGCGGCGTTGTCCGTCGAGGGGATCGACGCCTCCCAGGAACCGGTGGTCGCACCCTGAAGGCCGGCGAATGTCGCATAATGTGTCCGGGCTGGAGAAGCGCTGTAGTGTCCGTCAATGCGCCGCTTCTTGATCGTGCTCACGACTACCGCCGTCGCCCTTGGGCTTGGAACGTCTCCGGCTACAGCGAAGGCAAAAGTCCGGATCTCCGGCGAGCTCACCGTGGGTTCCACTGTGAGAGTTGTGTCCACGAAGGCCAAACCCAAGCGCGTGAAGTGGCAGCGCTGCCCAGTCGCCGTGACCAGCAACTTCTGCCCCTCCCCCGAAAGAATTGGCCGCGGCCGTACCCACACCCTCGACGCGGAATCTGCGGGTCTATCAGTCCGGGCTGTCGCGACGATCAAGGGGAGAACCGCGGCGACGAAGTGGTCCCGTCCCGTAAGCGAAGCCAGCAGTGGGGGCGTGGTCGTGCCACAAGGCTGGGTGGTCACGGGCGGATCTCCGGCAAGCATCACCACCAACCAATCAGCGATCTCCAACGCCTACGCCGAGATCGCCCGCCTCGTAAGGGGCGGCCGCTTCCTTTCGCATCTCGAAGGCAGCGGCGGAGACATCTTCATCCAGCGTGAACTGACGTTGTGCTCTGACAACTCGTTCCGCTTCATCGACGCACCCGCCACGAATGTGACCGGCACCTGGCAGATGACCGTGAACTTCACCAACCCGCAGGACCTGGCACCACGATTGGTTCTCAGTGCTGGTGGGCAGCCCGAAAGCCTCGTGGTGGATGTCAATCCGAACAGAGCGGGCCACGTACTACTCAACGGCGAGGACTTCCTATCGGGGCCGAGTAGTTCCTGCTCCTGATCGGACATCCCCGTTCAGGCGGTGAGTGGTGGTGATCTGTCGGTGGTGGGGGTGATTCGGGGGATGCCGTTGTCCATGGTGACGGTGTAGTGGCCGTGGTGCAGGTCGTGGTGGCATCGCGAGCACAAGAGCACCAGATTTGACACGTCGGTTGAGCCGCCGTGGCGCCAGTGATGGACGTGGTGGGCCTGGCAGAACCGGGGGGCCCGCCCGCAGCGGATGCAGCCCCGGTCTCTGACGATCAACGCCCGCCACTGGTTGTGGTCGGCGGTGCGCCTACCCCGGGCCAAGGCCAGTGGCACGAAGGTGTTCTCCCGCCGGGTGCCCAGGATCACCGAGACGATCGCGGTGCAGGTGATCAGGTCGAGCATCCGGGTGCCCAGCGCCGACTCGTCCTCGAGCACGGCCCCGTCGGAACTGAGATCCTCCAACTCGACCAGCACCGAGACCTGGGACACCCCCAACGGGTTCTTGTTCGCCTGCCCGGCGGTGGTCAGATCCGACAGGGCGTCGGCCCGGCGCTGTTTGGCGGTCCTGGTGTCTTCCCGGGTGCTGCGTTTCATGAGGGTGGCCAGGGCGTCACGTAACGCAGCACCAGCGACCGGGTCCAGGTAGCCGTCGAGGCGGAACATCCCGTTGGCGGTTTCCGACAGCGACAGCGACCGTTTGGCGTGCAGGTCCTCGGCGGTGTGGTCGCGGGCGTCGGGCCGGCACTGATCAGCCAACACGCCCAGGATCCTGCGCAGTTCGTTCGGCTCGACGGTTTCGGCGATCGTCACCACATGCGATTCGATCGCGTGGAAGTTGGTGATCTTCGGGGCTTCGGCGGTGATCACCGCCACGTGCGCGCCGGAGATGTTCCCGGCCCGGAACGACTCGGCCACCTTCGGCAGGTGCTGCAAAGCGTTACCCCGCGCCACCGTCGCCGACCCGACCGCCGGATTCGAGCCGGTCGCCACCGCGACCAGCATCCCCGTCGTCCCCACACCCAACACCCGGGAATCCGCGTGCTCATCGGCGGCGCCGGCCAACTCGGTGAGGTAGGCATCCAGACGGTTCCGCAGCGCCGCGACCGCAGTCATCGCCCCCGCCCGGGACTCCGCATGCATGGTCTCGGGATCGGGAAGTGCGTCGATGGACCTGTGGAGCTGGTCGACCTCGACCGGGTGCTGACGAGGAAGTTCGGCGGCCAACGCGCAACGGCGTTTCACCTGCCGCGACACCTCGAACACCGCCACCCGATCACCCCACTCCCACTACCCCTATTCTCGCACGTACGTACGACGAACACCAGTACCAAAACCGGGAAAGTGGACACCCATCCCGGGCCGGCCGATGCATACAGTTCACTGCTGCACGGTTACCGATCCCACACCCCCAAACCCGTAACCGCGCAGCACTCAACACCGATTCGGGGCGTCGTCCACCCCTGCGGAGGCGGACCTCCGGGTTCCGGGTGACACTGAGAACCAGGAGGACCGAGCATGATCACGATGTACACCACTTCTTGGTGCGGTTACTGCAGCCGGCTCAAAGCGCAGATGCAGCGTTCCGGATTGGCCTTTCGCGAGGTGAACATCGAGATGGACCCAGAGGCCGCCGCTTTCGTGGGCAGTGTCAACGGTGGGAACCACGTCGTCCCGACCGTCGTGTTGCCCGACGGTACCGCCATGACCAATCCCAGCATCCACGAACTCATCGCGGCCGCGCGCTAGCCCGACTGCTGCGGCGGTAGGCGCTCACATACGGGTCACCCTCGATCCAGAAGCGCCATGGACGGTCGGCCGCACGACTGACGCCAACGCGCGGCCCGGTCACGAAACGTTCAGGCCTGGCAGCGGGTTCGAGACACAGGCGCCCCGTCCGCAGATCGCCGCCACTGTCGGCCATGGTGACGCCCAGAGCCTGGCCCAACCTGCCAGGGCCGCGCGCCAGATCCGGGTTTCCGCCACGTCGGGCGAGCGCGACCTCCACCCCGTCGACGACTTCCCCGCCGCGCAGCAGGATCCCACCGCCGGATCCCTGCGGGTGACACACAACGTTGAGACACCAGTGCACCCCGTAACTCAGGTACACGTACGCATGTCCGGGCGGGCCGAACATGACGGCGTTCTTGCGGCCAGGGCCGCGGTACGCGTGACTGGCCGGGTCGTCGGGACCGGCGTAGGCCTCGACCTCGACGATGCGCACAGCCACCTCGCCATCGCTGATGACCGCTCCCAGCAGATAGGGCGCAGCCAGGGGTGCCGGTTGCGCGAGCAATTCGTGCAGGTCGGTCACGTGCACCACTGTGCAATACGCCGGGGGTTGCCGCGCCTACAGTCCCGACGCCCGCAGGGTGGCCCGCACGGCGGGGTCGTCCGCCTCGAGGCCGTAGCGATCCCGGTAGACAGCCGTGACGGCCTCGCGCAGGGCGGACCCGGTCGGGGCGGGCCCGAGTTTGTGGCTGTCTGTGCTCTCGTGGGTCAACGAGGCGCCCATCAGCAGCAGGCGCGGCTCCTCCCCGTCCTGCCCGTGGTCCGGTGGGGCGTACTCGCGGACCGCGAGCATGTGGACGCCGTGCCGACGGTAGAACTCGATGCGGCGAAGGTCGTCGCGACGTTCGGGGGAATCCTCCGCACGGCCGTCAGGATCCTCCACGTCGAGCAGCAGCATCGAACGTTCGAACTGACGAAGGTGGCCGACCAGAGCCGACCACAGCGCCGATCCGTGTCCTCCGCCGCGTCGCTCGGCATCAATTACGAAGTACCGAAGGAACGACATCGACGTGGTGCCGAGGTGGCGCACCAGGGCCAGTCCCACCGGCGGCAACTCGGGGCTCTCCCCGTCCTCGAGCACCAGCAGCAGTTCATCCGGGCGGCCAGCCGTGATCTCCTCCCACGGCGCCCGCAGCGCGAGTGGGAACGAGGACTCGTACACATGACGCACGGCTGCCTTGTGGGCGTCGTCGAGCCCTGCGAACAGGGCCAACTGGCGCCGGGTCATCCTTGGTCCCCGATCCCGAGACCGGCATCCCATACGACCTTGCCGCCGACCACGGTCGCGAGCACGTCGATGTCTGCCAACGCCGCCGGGTCCACGCGCGTAGGGTCATCGGACAACACCGCGAGATCCGCGAGCGTCCCCGGGCCGATCCACCCCTTCCACGCCTCCTCATAGGACGCGTAGGCCGAGCCGTAGGTGTAGGCCCGCAGCGCCTCGTGCGCGCTCACCCGCTCGGCCGCACCGAGAATCTCCCCGGAGGCAGTGCGCCGGTTCACGATGTCGTGGATACCCAGCATCGGGCGGCCGTCCACGACCGGCCGGTCGCTGCTGCCCGGGACCACGATCCCGGCGGCCAGCAGCGAGGCGTGCCGGTAGGCCCACTCGGAGCGCTGCGGGCCCAGCGCCCGTCGCATGCCGTCGCCGATCTCCCCGACGAAACGACCTTGTGGCACCGGCACGACGCCGAGCCGGGCCGCCCTTTCCACCTGATCGGGGCGCGCCACACCGAAGTGCTCGATCCGGTGCCGAGGTGCGGTATTGCCCGCACGGCCGCCCCATCCGGTCCGCGGGTGATCGCGCATACACCGCTCGTACGCATCCAGCACAAGGTCTATCGCGGAGTCCCCGATGGCGTGCGTGGCCACGCGCCAGCCCGACCGGTGGGCCGACACGATCGTGTCGGCCAGCGCATCGGCGTCATCCTGCAGATACCCGCGCACGCCTGGGGTGTCGCTGAAGTCGTTGCACATCGCCGCGGTGTGGCCGATCAGCGACCCGTCGGAGAACACCTTCACCGGCCCCAGACGCAGCCGGTCGTCGCCGAACCCGGTGCGCAGACCCAGGTCGATCCCCTTCCCGAAGTCGTCGGCATCGTCGGTGCGCACGGCGTGTAGCACGGGGGAGGCAACCATGAGCTCCACGCGCACGGCGAGGCGCCCATCATCGCGGGCACGCTGATAAGCCAACGCCTCAACCGGCGTACGGCCGATCCAGCCCCCACCGACACCTGCTTCGACAACGCTCGTGATGCCCTGCCGGACATAGACGTCACTGGCCCGCGCGACCGCCGCGGCCACATCGTCCACGCCGACCGGGCGCCGCAACGGCGTGAGCAGGTTCTGCGCCTGCTCCTGCAACAGACCGGTGGGGCGTCCATCTTCGTCCACCACGATCGTTCCCCCGGGAACCTCACGACCGTGTTCGGACAGGTCCAACTGCGCCAGGACCGCCGTACTCACCACAGCCATGTGACCGGACGTATGGCTGAGCAGAACCCGGCGGCCCGGTGCGACCCGCTCGAGCAGGTCGCGGTCGGGATGACCGCCTATCTTGTTCTCGTCGTAGCCGTTTCCGACGATCCACCGGTCCGGGGGTGTGGTCGCGACGGCATCGGCCACCGCGGCGGCGAGGTCATCGAGGCTGCGCACCGGCGGCGTGGACAGATCGATCTCGTCGAGGCTGGCCCCGAACCAGGCCATGTGCTGGTGGGCGTCGTGGAAACCCGGCACGACGCAGCGGCCGGCGAGGGACACTGTGCGCCGCGCGGTCAGACCCGCATCGTCCGCTCCGACGTGCAGGATCCGGCCACCGAGCAGAGCCACGACCGCCGCTCGGGGTTCGACGCCGGAGCCGTCGGGCGCCATCGTCAGGATGTTCGCGTCCGTGAGCAGCAGGTCGGCAACAGGGCCGGTCATGGCCGCGACCCCTGCGCCCCGGCGGACAGCCACGCGAACAGCGCCCGGAACGAATCGGTCCATGGGACCGGCGTGCCGGACCCGTCGACCTTGACGACCACTCGGGTCCCCTCGGCCACCTGCACTTCGGCACCGTCGGGGCCGGCGACGGCGCAACGGTACCCCCATGTCGCGCTGGTCCGCCCCAGACGCACGGCGGAGACTTCCACCCGCATCAGACCGGGCGAGGACACCGGCGCGGTGAACCCCAGGCTGATGTCACGAACCACGTAGTTGATGTCCTCGTGGCGTTCGGACAGTGCGGTCCAGCCGTAGCCGAGGTGTTCGAAGAGGGCCGACTGGGCACGCTCGATGTGTACCGCGAAACGGGAGTTGTGCATCACGCCCAAGGCGTCCATCTCGTCGAAGAAGACCGGACTGTCGAACGTGAAACAGACGGTCACAGCCACACCCCTTCCACTCGGTCCCATGTATGTCCGGCAACCGCCACCAGACGAGCCTTGGCCACCCGGTGGGACGCCGTGACCGGCAGATCGTCACAGACCTCCCAGTAGCGCGGCACCTTGAACCGGGCCAGTCGTTGCTCACAGTGCTCGGCGAGTTCGGCCACGGTTCCCTGGTCCGGCCGATCGACGCCGACCAAGGCCACGAACGCCTTCACCTCCTCACCGCGCAGGTCGTCGGGAACCGACACCACCGCGGCCAGCCGCACCGCGGCGTGGGTGAGCAGAACGTCCTCGACCTCCCGCGCGGACACGTTCTCGCCGGCCCGCCGGATCATGTCCTTCAACCGCCCGACGAGGTAGACCCGCCCGGCGGCGTCCATGCGGCCGAGGTCACCGGTGTGGAACCACCCCCCGCGGAACGCCGCTGCGGTGGCTTCCGGGTCGGCCTCGTACCGGTCCATCAGACCCGGCCCGCGCAGCACCAGTTCGCCGACCTCACCGCGAGCGACCGGCAGGTCCTGGGCATCCACGATCCTGGCCTCCTTGGCGCGCGTTGCGCCGCCCACGCAACCAGTGCCCACGAGTTCGTCGTGGTCGGCGTCGGTGACCCGCAGATCCGCCCCGGTCTCAGTCATCCCGAAGGCCTCGTACCACTTGACGCCCCACCTGCGCTCCAGTTCTTCGTGGCGCGCGGCGGGGATGGCTGAGCACTGCACTGCTCGGACCCGGTGGGAAAGGTCGAGCGGGTCCGGCGGCATCTTCAGCATCAGGGTGGGCATGGCGGCCAGGCAGTAGAAGTACGTGACCTCATGCTCACGCACCTTCGACCAGAAAGTGGAGGGATGGAAGGCGTCCAGGACGACCAGGTGCGCCCCCGCCAGCAGTGCGGCGACCACGTTCCATTGTGGGTCGATGTAGGAGAAGGCCTGCGCGGTCAGCATGGTGTCGTCCGCGCCCAGATGCGGGAACTCCGCCACGAGGCCCCCGCCGAGTTCCATCCAGTACCGGTGGGACAGGACACAACCCTTCGGGCGTCCGGTCGTGCCGGACGTGTACTGGATGTTCACGGTGTCCTCGGCCGCGACGCGATGGGCGGGCATCGCGTGTGTCTCCCCCGGAGGCTGCCCAGCCCCTGGAAGGTGCTCGACCAACAGCACCGGCGCGTCCAGATCGGCGCGCACAAGTGCTTCGCGAATATGGCCGACGAGGTCGGTCGTCGTGACGACGGCAGCGGCCCGGCAGTGTTCGAGGACGTGACCGGCGTCGTCTGCGCGGTAGTGCGGGTTCAGGGGGACCATGGCAGCACCGAGGCGTGCCAGCGCGATCCATGTCAGCGGGAACTCCGCCCTGTTGGTCATCATCACGGCGACCCGGTCCCCGGCTGCGATCCCGGTGTCGGCCAGCGCGGCCGCCAGCCCGGTCGACCGGGCGGCCACCTGCGCGAACGTCAGGGACTCTCCCGGGTCGAACGTCCAGGCCACACGATCCGGCCACAACCTCGCAGCGCGGTCCACTGCGGCGATGAGGTCCCTGACCTCCGGCTCACCCACCGGACCTGTCCCGGAATGCCGCAGCGCTCGCCTGCGCCTCGCCGGTCGCCATCGTCGCGATGGCCGCATCCACCTCACGCTCCAACGCAGCCGACTCGTCGATGCTGTGATCGAGCAGCGATTTGGCAAGCGCCAGTGCCGCCGGGGGCTGGGCGACGAGCTGCTGCGCCACCTCCAGTGCCGCGTCCTCATGCGATCCGGCCGGGACCACCTGGTTGACCAGCCCGAGGCGGTGAGCGTCCTCGGCAGACAGGTGCCCGCCCAGGAACAGCAGTTCCTTCGCCCGCATCGAACCCACGACGGTTGGCAGCAGCGCGGAGATCCCGCCTGTGACGCTCAGGCCCACACCCACCTCGGGGAAGCCGAAGCGGGCGTCGTGGCCCGCCACGACCAGGTCACACCCCAGGGCGAACTCAGCGCCGGCACCCAGGGCGTAGCCGTGGACGGCGGCGATGACCGGGCCGGGGAACGACCGGATGGCGCGGGTGACGTCCTGTATCCGCTGGAGCCGTTGCCTGGCAGTGGCCTCGTCCTCTGCGGGTGCGGGTTCCTTCAGGTCGTGACCGGCACAGAACGCGCGTCCGCGACCGGCCAGGATGACGGTCCGCGCGCCATCAGCCCCGGCCTGTTCGAACCCGGCGAGTATGCCCTCGACCAGTGCGGGCACGACCGCGTTGAGGCGGTCGGGGCGGTCGAGGTGGACCAGAGCGACAGGTCCATCGGTCGAATACGAGACGCACTCGTTCACCTGACGACTGTAGCCCGAGTCACAAGAGGGCACTGACCAGCCACGCAGCCACCTCTGCTTCGTAGTCCAGATGACCGAAACGCCCGGCGGGGCCGGAATGGGAACCCTCAGAGGTCTCGACGCGGAACAGTACTGTCCCCGGCGACGTGGGATCCCCCGGGTCCGTGCCCGCCCCGCGGCCAGGATCCGACGCTCGCAGCGTGGACACCCACTTCGCCGGCTCCCGCACCAGCACCCGGGGGTCGTGCACGGCACCGGTCACCAACAGCGGCGGTCGATCCTGCGCAGGTGGCGGGTTGTCGTACGGCGAATAGCCGGCCATGTAGGACATGAACGCGGGGTCGCGCGGATCACCCCACTCGTCCCACTCGTTGACCGTCAGCGGGATCGAGGGGTCCGACATCGCGGTCACGACATCGACGAACGGAACCTCGGCGACCACCGCGCGCCAACGGTCGGGCCGCTGAGAGTAGACCGCGCCCTGCAAGAGCCCTCCGGCGGACAACCCGCGACTCGCGATGCGGCCCCCGTCGACGAGGCCGAGGGCACCGTCGTGGGCCAGGGCGTCGGCGACATCGACGAAATCGTCGAAGGTGGTGCGCTTGTGGAGCAACCTTCCCTGTTCCCACCAGGCCCGGCCCATCTCACCACCACCGCGCACGTGTGCGTGGGCGAACACCACTCCGCGGTCCAGTAGCGGCGGGAGGGCGGCATCGAACTCGGGCTCGAAGACGTACTCGTAGGCGCCGTAGCCGTAGAGCACGCAGGGCGCGGTGCCGTCGAGCGCAACGTCGCTGCGCCGCCAGATAGTTACGGGAACCCGGGCGCCATCCCTGGCGGTGACCCACACCCGTGAGGTGGCGTAGCGCTCCGGGGCCAGCCCGGGTGCAGGGGTCCTGTGGACCTCGACCCGATCGCCGGTCGCGAGGTCCACATCCCACCAGATCGCGGGCACCGTCCGGCTCTCAGTGCAGATCGTGACCGCACCGGTGTCGAACTCGTCGACCCGCGTCAGGCTGACCGTGGAGGCCTCGTCCGCCGGGGGGATGTCGTAGTAGACCGACCAGTCGCGCGAGGCCACCCGAAGCATCGGCAGACCATCTGCACGCAACGTGAGCACCACGTGATCGGCGAATGCATCGGCGGCGAGTACCCGGACGCCAGAGTCCGGGGTCACCACCTCCCGCCATGGGCCGAGGGTGTCGATCGCGCCCGCCAGCACCCGGAACTCCGTGGCTTGGTCGTTGGTGACCATCAGCAACTCGTCCTGGTCGCCCCACGGGGCGTGATCGACCGTGTACTCGATCCCGCGGCGGCGGCCGGCCACGGAGCGCGGCGCGACGGTGGTGTCGTCGGCCGGCAGCAGCCAACTCTCACTGGTGTCCCGACTGCGGGACTCGATGACGATCCACTCCCCGGAACGCGTCGCGCCCACTGTCACTTCGAAGGACTCGTCGTCCTCCTGCAGCACGAGGCGGTCGCTGTCCGCAGGGGTTCCCAGGATGTGCTCACGCACTTGCCACGGCCGCATGGCATGGTCGGGCACGACATAGAGGAACCGGGTGCCGGTCGCGTCCCAAGCACCCGTGTAGTACGTGTCGGGAACCCGATCCGGCAGGTCCTGACCGGTCGTCAGGTCGCGGAACCGCAACGAGTACTTCTCCCCGCCCGTCAGGTCGACCGACCAGGCCAGGATGCGGTCATCAGGCCCAGGTTCGGTCAGGCCGAACTCCGCGTAGGAAGAGGCCTCCTGCGCCGCCACGGCATCGAGGTCGACGAGCACCTCGATCGGACCATCCGAGCCCCGCGGCCGCCGGGCGAGACCGGGGAGGTCCGCGCCGGCCCGGAACCGGTTCACGTACGTGTATCCTCGACGGATGAAACTGACCGACTCGTCAGCTTCGGGGAGGAGGCCGCGCATTTGCGTGGCCAGTTCATTCGTGAGCGGGTCCAACTGATGGACCCTCGCCTCGTAGTAGGCGCGTTCGTCCGTCAATACCTGCAGAACATCCGGGCCGTCGCCGGCAAGCCAGCCGTAGTCGTCTTGTCGGGTCCCAGCACCCCAGGGGACCGTGGTGGGATGGATCGATGGTTGCGGCGGGGACGGCATGGCCGGACGTTAGCACTCGTGGCCAGATATGGAGGAAACACATGAAGGTACGCAGACGCTGGCACGCCTGGGCGGCGTTCACCAGCGCGATCGCGGTGTTGGTGGCGCTCCCGCTGCTGCCGGCCAGTGCGGAGGAGTCCCCGTCCCCGGCCACCAGCGCCGCCGACAAGACGGTGTTCACCGTCGGCATCACCCAGGACGTCGACTCCACCAACCCGTTCACGGGGATCGCGGCGGCCTCCTTCGAGGCGTACCAGATGATGTACCCCACTCTCACCGAGTACTCGGCGGCGGACTTCTCCACGGTTCCGGGACTCGCGGAGTCCTGGGAGGAGTCGGCGGACAAGACCTACTGGACGTACAAGATCAGGCCCGGCCTGAAGTGGAGCGACGGTGAGCCGCTGACGGCACGCGACGCGGCCTACACGTTCAACCGCGTGATCAACGGCGACATCGAGCAGACCAACTACGGCGGCTACACCTCCACGATCACCAAGGCCGTGGCCGAGGACGACACGACGCTCGTCCTGTACGTGAAGAAGCCTTCGCCGATCATGTACCAGTTGGCGGTCTACATCCTGCCGGAGCACATCTGGAAGGACATCGACGGCAAGAAGGTCAAGTCCTACAAGAACGAGCCGGAGAACGGCGAAGCCGTCGTGGGCGGCGGTCCCTACGTGCTGATCGAACGCCGGAAAGGTGAGTACCTGCGATTCGCGGCCAACCCCAACTACTACGCCGGCAAGCCCGCCGCCGATGAGGTCGTCTTCCGGGTCTACAAGAACACCGACGCCATCGCCGAAGCGTTGCGCAAGGGCGAGGTGGACTACGCCAACGACCTGTCCGCCAACGTCTTCAACTCTCTCGAGGGCGCGGAGGGCATCACCACGGTGCCCAGCGTGTACTCCGGGTTCAACCAGATCGCGTTCAACATGGGTGCGGCCCTGACCGACGGCACACCGATCGGCGACGGCAGCAAGATCGTGCTCGACCCGCAGGTACGCCTGGCGGTCGCGCAGGCGATCGACCGACAGGTCCTGGCCGACAAGGTGTACGGCGGGTTCGCCACGCCCGGCTCGACGGTCATCCCGCCGCTGTACACCAACCTGCACCTCGAACCGGCCAACCCGGTGGGCTTCGATCTGGACGCGGCCAACGCGACCCTGGAGGCAGCGGGTTACACGATGGGCGAGGACGGCGTGCGGGTCTCACCGGACGGTGAGCGCATGTCGCTGCGGCTGCTGGGACGCCAGGAGTCCAGCGAGTCGCAGAAGGTGGTCGAGTACGTCAAGGACTGGCTGGCCCAGATCGGCATCGAGGTCAACGTCAAGATCGTCAGCGAGGACACCCTGTACGAGAAGGTGGGCAACGGCGACTTCGACATGTTCGAGTGGGGCTGGGTCGTCGAGCCGGACCCCGACTACCAACTGTCCACGTTCACCTGCGACCAGCGCTCGACCGAGGAGGACGGGACCATCTACGCCGGCCTGTCCGACTCGTTCTACTGCGACGACGAGTACGACCAGCTCTACGAGGACCAGAAACTGGAGACCGATCAGGCCAAGCGCGCCGAGATCGTCAAGCAGATGCAGCAGAAGCTGTACGACAGCAACGCGTATGTGGTGACGGTCTACTACGACAACCCGACCGCCTACCGGTCCGACCGCTGGACCAACTTCACCCCGCAGCCGGAGCCGGACGGTGTGTTGTTGTTCCAGTACGGCACCTGGTCGTACGAAAGCATCGAGCCGGTGACGGCGGACAACGCGGACACGACCTCATCGTCGGGAGGCGGCGTCAACCCGGCGCTGATCGTGGTGGGTGTCGTGATCGCTGCGGGTCTGGTGCTCGGCGGCGTGATGATCGGGCGCCGAGGCCGCTCCGAGGACGACGTGGAGTAGCAGCATGTCGCTGATCCAGGATGTTGCCGGGGGCGGCGGTCACGACCCCGTCCCCGGCCCTCCACCGCTGCCGCGCAAGGACAAGGGGGGCAAAGGCCTGTCCCCGGGCGCTTCCTTCGCACTGCGCAAGACGGGGGCGGCGTTGGGCACTCTCTTCTTCGTCCTGGTGGTCAACTTCTTCCTGTTCCGACTGCTCCCCGGCGACCCGATCGGGATGTACACGCGGGGACGCAACGTGCCGGCCGAACAGTTGGCCCAGTTGCGTGCAGAGTTGGATCGCCCGATCCTCGAGCAGTTCCTGACCTACTTGCGCAATCCCTTCTCGAGCACGATCGATTCCGCCCAGTTCAACCGACCTGTCTGGGAGTTGGTCACCGAGCGGATCTGGCCCACCCTGCTGCTCGTGGGCACGGCCATCGTGCTGGCCTCGATCATCGGCGTGTGGATCGGGATCAAGGCCGGCTGGAAGCGCGGCAAGTCCTTCGACAAGGTCTCGACCGGAGTCACCCTCACCCTGTACTCGATGCCCGAGTTCTGGCTCGGCATGATCCTGCTGATCGTGTTCGGCGTCGGGGTCCTGGGACTGCCCGGCGTCTTCCCGATCGGGGGGATCTCGACGCCCGGCGTCGATACGTCGTCGCTTGCGGGCTGGCTGGACGTGGCCTGGCACATGGTGCTGCCGGTCACGACCCTGACGCTGGTGTATCTCGCGGAGTACGCACTGGTGATGCGTTCGTCGCTGGTGGACGAGATGGACGAGGACTACCTCACGACGGCTCGGGCCAAAGGGCTGTCCGACAAGTTCGTGCGTCGCCGCCACGCCGTGCCGAACGCCCTGCTGCCCACGATCACGCTGATCTTCCTGAACCTCGGGTTCACCGTCTCCGGCGCGATCACAGTGGAGACCGTGTTCTCGTGGCCGGGATTGGGTCTGCTGTCCTACGAGGCCCTGCGTGGGCCCGACGTGGCGCTTCTGCAAGCCATCTTCCTGCTCTTCTCCATCGGCGTCGTGCTGGCCAATCTTGTGGCCGATCTGCTCTACGCCGTCATCGACCCGAGAGTGAGGTCGTGATGGCCAGCGACCAGCAGACCGGCGGGGCGCCACAGGGTCGACGGGCGATCGCGCGGGCCCGCCGACGCGAGGCCCTCGCACGCGGCTGGGGTCAATTCCGCACCCGTCGGGCAGGGATGGCGGGGCTGGGGATCCTGCTCTTCTTCACCCTCTCGGCGCTGCTGGCACCAGTACTGTTCCCACCCGAGACGATCAGCGTCACACGGGCCACCGGAGAACTGCTGGCGCCTCCGTCCGGGGAGTTCTGGCTGGGCACCGATGACTCGGGCCGCTCCATGTTGGCGCTGCTCGCCTGGGGGGCGCGGGTGTCGCTGACGGTCGGCATCGCCGCGACCTTGATCTCCATGGTCATCGGGACGTCCGTGGGGATCGCTTCGGGTCACTACCACGGATTCGGCGGTGCTGCTCTGCAGCGCCTCACCGACTGGGTCCTGGTAATCCCGTTCCTGCCGTTGGCGATCGTTCTGGCGACCGTCCTCGGGGGCGGTTCGACCGTGACCATCATCGTCGTCATCGGCGTGACGTCGTGGGCGGGCACCGCACGACTCATCCGGGCGCAGACACTCTCGGTCGAAGGCCGACCGTACCTGGAGCGGTCCCGGGCGCTCGGCAGCGGCAACTGGCATCAGATGACCCGGCATGTGCTGCCGAACGTGTTCCCCCTCGTGCTGGCAAACACCACACTGACCGTGGCCATCGCCATCCTCTCGGAGACGACCCTGTCCTTCCTCGGACTCGGCGACCCGCTGCGACCCTCATGGGGGGCCACCTTGGACCAGGCGTTCTCCAACGGCGCGGTGTCCGCCGGGGCGTGGTGGTACATCGGCCCGCCCGGTCTGTGTGTCGTGCTGGTGGTTCTGTCGTTCACCATGATCGGGCGCGCGCTCGAACAGATCGTCAACCCGCGTCTCGGAGGCCAGTGAGATGGCCGTTCTGGAGTTGGAGGACGTCAGCGTCACCTACCGGTCCGCCGAGGGCGCCGTACCGGCGGTCCGCGGGGTGTCGTTGAGCGTGGACGCCGGGCGCTCCCTCGGGCTGGCCGGGGAGTCGGGCTCGGGAAAGACCAGCGTCACGTCGACGGTGCTGCGACTGCTGCCCAAGTCCGCCACCGTGACCGGCCGTGTCCTGCTCGAGGGCGAGGACGTGCTCACGATGAAGTGGGGGCGCCTGCGGGCCGTCCGCTGGGCGACCGCCTCCGTGGTGTTCCAGGGCGCGATGCACGCACTGAACCCGGTGCAACGGGTCGGCCATCAGATCGCCGAACCGATCCGTCTTCACGAGAAATCCGTGTCGGAACCGACCGCCCGTAAGCGCGTCGGGGAACTGCTGGAACAGGTCGGCCTGCCCTCCCGGGTGGCCCAGTCCTACCCCCACCAGTTGTCCGGCGGGCAGAAGCAGCGCGTGATGATCGCCATGGCGCTGGCCTGCGGACCCAAACTCATCGTGGCCGACGAGCCCACCACCGCTCTGGACGTGATGGTCCAGCAGCAGGTCCTCGGGGTACTCGCCGACCGGGTCCAGGACCTCGGTCTGGCCATGGTCTTCATCTCCCATGACCTGTCGGTGCTGGCCTCGGCGTGCGACGATCTGGCGGTCATGTACGCCGGCCAGGTCGTCGAGCAGGGGCCCTCGGATCAGGTCTTCGACGACGCCCACCACCCCTACTCGCGGGCGCTGGGCGGGGCGTACCCGCGGATCGGGGATCTACGCTTCCGCTACGCCCCCAGTGGTCTGCCGGGTGACCCGCCGTTCCCCGGAGAGGCACCGTCGGGGTGCGCATTCCATCCGCGCTGCCCGCAGGCCCGCGAGGTGTGCGCGACCACGGACGTCGAGTTGCGACCCTCCGGCGAACGCCGCTGGTCGTCCTGCCTGTTCGCCCCGGAGGTGGGCACATGACCGAGTCCGTCCTGGAAGCCCGTGGGATCGAGGTCACGTTCCGCGGGCGTGGTGGCCGACCCGCCCGTGCCGTCGACGGCGTCGACCTGAGTCTCGGGCGTGGCGAGATCGTCGCCCTGGTCGGCGAGAGCGGGTGCGGCAAGACGACGTTGTCGCGGACTCTGCTCGGGCTGGAGCGACCCTCCGGTGGGGAGGTGCTCGTGTCCGGCCGCCCGCTGGAGTACTCCGCGGCCGCGCTGAAGAAGCACCGGCGCAGTGCGCAGTTGGTGCTGCAGGATCCCACCGGCGCGCTCAACCCGCGCCGGTCCGTGTACGAGGCGGTCGCCGAGGGACTGCGGGTGCACCGGTTCGACGGCGATGAGCGGGCCGCTGTCGCGGACGCCCTCGCGCGCGCCGGGCTTCGGCCGCCGGAGCGCTTCTTCCTGCGCTACCCGCACGAACTGTCCGGTGGCCAGCGGCAGCGTGTCGTGATCGCCGGCGCTCTGGTCCTGCAGCCACAGGTGATCATCGCCGACGAACCCGTGAGTTCACTCGACGCCTCCGTCCGCGGCGAGATCCTCGCGCTGCTGCTGTCCCTGCGGGAATCGCTGGGGCTGTCCCTGTTGGTCGTCACCCACGACCTCGGGGTCGCGTGGAACATCGCCGACAGGATCGCGGTGATGTACCTCGGTCGGATCGTGGAGCAGGGACCCACCGAGGAGGTGCTTTCGGCGCCGAAGCACCCCTACACCCGCGCACTGCTCTCGGTGGTGCCCGAGATCGACCACGTCGAACCGATTGTTCTCACCGGCGAGCCGCCTGATCCCACGGCCATCCCGACCGGCTGCCGTTTCCATCCCCGCTGCCCCGCCCTGCGCGACGGTGCCGCGGACGCGGTGGCCACGGACTGCCGCGGAAAGGAGCTTCCCGTGCTGTCCGGAACGGGCGGGCACGAGGCCGCGTGCTGGCTGACCGGGGCGTGACCGGCGGCTCCAGCCCGGGCCCGAGCCCAGGCCCAGCCCGCGCCCAGCCGTTAGCGGAATGGACAGCGGTTAGCGTTTCGGCGGCGCTCAAGTGCTAACGGATCTCCACTTCGCTAACGGATCCACAGTGCTAGCGCCTCGTGAGCGCGGCCCGAACCCCATCCGTCGGCCGGCCAACAGGTTCTGCGCCGTCAACCGCACCGCTCACGACCGCTCGAGCGCGGCGGCCAACTGATCCTGCGGCAGCGCAGGAACTGTGAGGCCGCGCCGCCCGGTGGTCGTGGCCGCCGACAACAGGCTGTCCCACACTGCGGACTCGGTGGCGTCCACGGTGGCCTCGAACAGATCGTCGAGCCGGGAGCCGAGCAAGGCAACTCGCTCCGGCGCCCCGCCACGAGGCGCACGCAGGCCAGTGGCAAGGCAGCAGAAGATCTCACCGCTGCCGTGGTGGGCGACGGACCCGCATCGAGCCAGCCCGAGACCGACCCGCGCCGCGACCCGACTGGCGGTCGCCGGATCCAGGGGCGCATCGGTGACGACCACCCCGACGCATGAGCCGGCCGGCTCAGGGTGGTGCGTAGCCCACCAGGCCGGCGGCTCGATCGCCTCCCCCACCGCTCGTCCCCGCATCCTCAGTAGGTGCGGCGCACCGAAGTTGGTGAGCAGCACAACGCCGACTGTGGTGCCGTCGGGCAGCACCCGCGATGACGTCCCGATCCCGCCCTTCCATCCCATGCACACCATGCCGCTCCCAGCACCCACGCAGCCGCTCATTGCGGTCCTGTCGGCACCCTCGGTGGCCGACACGCGAGCTTGTGACAAGGCCCGTTCCACATCGGCGTCCGTGACGTGCATGGTCCGTGGATCGTTCAGCCACGAGTCGTCGCACTCACCCACAACCGGAATCACGACCGAATCAGCGATCCCGGGTTGCTCTGCCATGAGCAGCCGACAGGCAGCGTCGTACACGCGGCCCACCTGCATCGTGCTTGTGAGGAACACCGGGGTTTCGACCACCCCCCACTCCCGGATCTGCAGACTGCCGGTCAACTCACCAGCGCCGTTGAGCACTGCGATCCCCGCCGGCACCGGGCTGGCCCAGACATCGCCCCCCGGATCCACGACAGTCACTCCCGTCCGTGCGATCCCACCGCCATCCGGCGGGTCGGGGTCGTCACGGACGATCGTCGCGTGACCCAGCCCCGCCCCCGGCACGTCGAGCACAGAATCAGTCGGGCCGGTGGCGAAACGGCCGAAGGGTGGGTCGAGGAAAGCACGCGGCATGGTGGCATCATGCCGCACATGACAGTGCCCGTGGTCTGGTCGGACGATTGCCTTCTGCATGTCCCGGGTGGGGAGGTGTGGGTTGGCGTCCACACGCCCGGGACCGAAGTACCCCAGCGGCTCGAGGCCATCCGTGTGGCGCTCGCCGAGGCCGGCCACCGGTTCGTCCCGGCAACCACTCACGGCGACGCACCCTTGCTGGCGGTTCATGACCCCGAGTTGCTGGACTACCTGGCCGACGCCTACAACGGCTGGGTGGCCGCCGGCTTCCCGGTCGATCCCGGGCAGGACCGGGTGGTGGGGTACCTGTTCCCGACCCCAGGCTTGCTAGCGGGGCTCCCACTGCGCACTCCCACGGCGGCGCACGCTCGTGCCGGGCGTTTCTGCTACGACACGATGACGCTCGTCGGCCCCGACACCTACCGCGCAGCGCGCGCGGCGGCCGACGCCGCCCTCACCGCCGTGGATCTGGTCTGCGCAGGAGAACCCTCGGCGTACGCCGCCTGCCGCCCGCCCGGTCATCACGTCACCCGGGACGCCTTCGGGGGCTCCTGCTACCTGAACAATGCGGCGATCGCCGCCCAGGCGCTGCGCTCGGCGGATCATGACCGTGTGGCGGTGGTGGACATCGACGCGCATCACGCCAACGGGACGCAGTCGATCTTCTACGAGCGGTCGGACGTCATGGTGGTCTCAGTACACGTCGACCCGGGTGCCGGGTGGTTCCCGCACTACCTCGGGTTCGCCGACGAGACCGGACGCGGCGCCGGCGAGGGCGTGAACCTCAACCTCCCCCTTCCGGAGGGCACCGGCGATCACGGGTGGCTGAGCGCGCTTGAGGCGGCACTGGAAGCGGTCGCGCGGTTCGAACCCGGCGCCGTTGTCCTCTCCCTCGGTGTGGATGCCGCGGCTGATGATCCCGAAAGCCCGCTGCGCGTCACTGCCGAGGGCTACCGCAGCGCTGCCCGACGAGTGGCTGCGCTCGGCGTCCCGGTCGTCGCCGTTCAGGAGGGTGGCTACCACCTCCCGACCCTCGGGCCCCTGGTGGCCGCGGCACTCGACGGCCTCGCGGGCTGAGACACGGAAGCACCCGGTTAGACATCGGCACTCGCGTTAGACATCGGCACTCCCGTTAGACATCCAGCACTCCCGTTAGACAACGGCACTCCCGTTAGACAACGGCACTCCCGTTAGACAACGGCACTCCCGTTAGACAACGGCACTCCCGTTAGACAACGGCACTCCCGTTAGACATCCAGCACTCCCGTTAGACATCCACGGCCGTATAGGGCTAACCGGGGTGCTCTTGTCTAACCAGGATTCCGATGTCTAACCAGGATTCCCAGGACCAGCCGGGAGCGTGCGACAACCGGCGGGTGCACTTCACACGGTTGGCGCTCCCGCCGGCGGGCATGATGGGCACGTGAGGCTGACTGCTCGTGAAGTGCTTGCCGCCCGCATGGCCAACCTCCGGTTGAGCGTCCCCGGGGGCAGCGCGGCGGACGTGGCCGACTGGTGTGGGGCGCTGCAGGCTCAGGATCTCAGCAGCGGCAAGTGGTCGCTGGGTGTGCGTATGCGAGACGCCCGCGAAAACGCGGTGAACGACGCACTGGCACACGGCGAGGTACTGCGGACGTGGCCCATGCGCGGGACGATCCACATCATCCACACGGCCAATGCCCACTGGATGCTCGATCTCACCGGACGCCGCGCCCTCAATGGCCTGCAGGCACGCTGGGACTACCTCGGGCTCGACAAGGCGACGGTGGACCGTGGGGCCGAGATTCTCGGCGAGACCCTGCGCGGCCGGCGCCTGACCCGCGCGCAGTGCCTCACGGCCCTGCAGGAGGCCGGGATAGACACCGATGGCCAGCGGGCCTACCACCTGCTCTGGTACGCCGCCCAGATCGGCGTGACCTGCATCGGACCCAACGAGGGCACCGAGCAGACCTTCGTGCTGCTGGACGAGTGGGCACCTCACCCCCGCACACTGAGCCGCGAGGATGCACTGGCGCGGATGGCCCGCATGTACTTCCAGAGTCACGGCCCTGCGACCCGGGCGGACTTCCAACGCTGGACCGGGTTGACCGCCACGGACTCCAAACGCGCTGTGGCCGGCGCCGACCTCACCGTGCTGACGCTCGACGGACAGGATCTGATCACAGTTCCCAGCGAGGCGCCCGATCCGCCGCGGATGCTGCTGCTGCCGGGTTTCGACGAGTTCATGCTCGGCTACAAGGACCGCTCGCTGTTCCTTGGCCCCGAGCACCTGCGTCGCGTGGTCCCCGGCATGAACGGAGTGTTCAAGTCCACGGTGGTCGAACGTGGCCGCGTGATCGGGACCTGGCAACGCAAGGTCATGGCGAAGTCGGTGCGTGTGACGGTCACCGGATTCGACCCGCTGAAACCCGCCCAGCGCAAGGCCGTGACGGCGCCCGCCGAGCAGTACGCAGCCTTCCTCAACACCGATCTCGACCTGCGGTTCGAATGAACACGCCCCGCAGCCTCCCCGAACCCGGCCGCTGCGGGCGCTAGCGTCCGGGACGGGAGGTCTCATGGCCAAGTCCGACAACACGCCGCCGCCGAGCCTGGAGCCCGGCGCCCTCAGCGGGCCCTTGGGCGCATGGTTCAAGCGTCCGCTCTCGCCGTGGAGTGCACACGCGTTCACGGTGGCCATCGTGCTGATCCTGCTGGCGTGGCTGACGACAACGTTGCTTGGCCGGGTCTGGTACCTGCTGTGGTGGTTCATCATCGCCGCGTTCCTCTACTTCGCCATGGCGCCGGCGGTCGGCTGGTTGGTCGGCAAAGGACTCAAGCGCGGCCTGGCCACCGCAGTGGTGATGCTCGGGCTGGTGGCGAGCATCCTCGTCCTGCTGATCGCGATGACCCCGCTGATCGTCGGTGAGATCGAAACCGCCATCAAGGACGCGCCGGCACTGCTCACCGCGATCAAGGACTTCGCCAGCACGTTCGGCGTGAACATCGACTTGTCGTCCAACAGCCAGCAGATGCAGCAGGCCCTGTCTGCCCTGCAGGGTCACCTCCCCGATATCGCCGGCGGCGCGGTCAGCATCACGAGCGCACTGGTCGGTGGTCTCTTCGAGTTCTTCGTGGTGCTGTTGTTCACGTTCTTCCTGCTGGCCAACCAGGACAAGTTCCGCCGGTTCGTGCTGTCATTCCTGTCCCCCGGCACACAATCCGTGGTGGGTCAGGCGTGGGACATCGCCATCTACAAGACCGGGGGCTATCTGTACTCGCGGATCCTCACGTCCTTCCTCGCGGGCACCGTGGTGGGCGTGACCCTGTGGCTGCTCGATTGCCCGTACGCGTTGGCCCTGGCGATCTGGTACGGACTGGTGTCCCAGTTCCTCCCGATGATCGGGACCTACGTCGCCGCCGCGCTGCCCTTGATCATCCTGGTGACCCGGGACCCGATACATGCGGCGATCTTCATCCTCG
This sequence comes from Actinomycetota bacterium, assembly GCA_020636995.1. Taxonomy (GTDB): domain Bacteria; phylum Actinomycetota; class Actinomycetes; order S36-B12; family UBA10799; genus JADKAV01. The sequence goes on from JACJWU010000005.1 coordinate 188,001, forward strand.
TACTGGCCGCCTGGATCCCCTTCCAGGACTATGTGATCAGCCCCCGGGTCTCTGCGAAGACCATGTCGCTGTCCCCGGCCAGCGCCTTGATCGCCCTGCTTGCCGGCGGTGCCCTGTTCGGCGCGCTCGGCGCCTTCCTCGCCCTACCTGCGGCCGCGGTCATCCAGAGCGTGGCCACGGCGTTCTTCCCGCGGCACGAGGTGGTCGAGAGCGCAGCGGGCTAGCGGGGTTTCCGCAGACAGCCGTCAGTCCCGCACTGCCAGCACCACCGTGTCCAGGGCGACCCCGGCCGGGGTTTGTCGCTGAGCGACCTCTGCGACCTCGACGCGCAGACCCTCCAGTGCCTGGACGGTCTGGTCCAGCGTGTAGCACACCCCCGGATCGGGCGGTCCTCCGACGGTGTTCGATTTGTCGTGCGCCACGACAAGCACGATGCCGCCCGGCTGCAGCCATTCGCGCACACGGCGCAGAAGGCGGCGCTGGTGTTCGTCCGGGATCTGCAGGTAGGACAGCAGCACCAGATCGACCTGGGTCACCGGCGTGTAGGTCTCCACGTCGCTGACCACTGTCGCCAACTCGACCTCGGCGTCGAAGGCCATCCGGCGAGCCTTCTCCAACCCCACAGCAGAGAAGTCGACTGCGGTGACGTCCCACCCCTGCAGCGCGAGCCACACCGCGTTGCGGCCCTCCCCGGCACCGAGGTCGAGTGCCGCTCCGGGTGTCCGTCCGGTCAGGTGGGCGGCGACGAACACATTGGGTTCACCACTCCACACCAACTCCGAGTCCGCGTACCGTTCGTCCCAGCCTTCGGCATCCACGAGTTCATTCAACCAGTGCGGCCGACTACCCTGCGAATCATGAGCGATCCCCGCGCCGGCACCCCCGCCCTGCCCGACGACCTCGTCGACGTCTCCCGGCTGATCACCGCGTATTACACCGAACACCCCGATCCCGACGACCCTGCCCAGCAGGTGAGCTTCGGGACCTCCGGGCACCGCGGCTCCAGTTTGCGCACCAGCTTCAACGACGATCACATCGCCGCCACCACCCAGGCCATCTGCGAGTACCGCGCGGGACAGGGCATCGACGGACCGTTGCTCATCGGCCGCGACACCCACGGCCTGTCCGAGCCGGCCTACGCAACGGCGCTCGAGGTGCTCGTCGCCAACGGCGTCCAGGTCCTGGTCGACAGCGCCGACGGATTCGTCCCCACGCCGGCGATCAGCCACGCGATCCTCACGCTCAACCGCGAAGGCCGCAACGCCGACGGGATCGTGATCACGCCCTCGCACAATCCGCCGTCCGACGGCGGATTCAAGTACAACCCCCCCGACGGCGGTCCGGCCGACACCGCGATCACGAAGTCGGTTCAGGACCGTGCGAACGCCTTGCTGCGCGCCGGGCTGCAGGGGGTTCGGCGGGTACCCCTGTCCACGGCACGCGCATCCCTGCAGACCTTCGACTTCATCTCCGACTACGTCGACGACCTGCCGACGATCCTCGACATCGAGGCGATCAAGGCAGCCGGCGTGCGAATCGGTGCCGACCCCCTTGGCGGCGCGAGCGTCGCCTATTGGGGCGCGATCGCCGATCGGTTCGGTCTCGACCTCACAGTCGTCAACCCCCGCACCGACCCGCAGTTCGCCTTCATGACGCTGGACTGGGACGGCAAGATCCGCATGGATTGCTCCTCCCCGTCGGCCATGGCCTCGCTGGTGGCGGCCAAGGATCAGTACCAGGTCGCGACAGGAAACGACGCGGACTCCGACCGCCATGGCATCGTAACCCCCGACGCCGGCCTGATGAACCCCAACCATTACCTGTCGGTGGCGATCGACTACTTGCTCAGCCACCGCCCCGGCTGGTCGCCGGACGCTGCTGTGGGCAAGACGCTGGTGAGTTCCTCGATGATCGACCGCGTGGTACGGGCCCGCGGCCGACAGGTCCTGGAGGTCCCGGTCGGATTCAAGTGGTTCGTGCCCGGCCTGCTCAGCGGCGACGTGGTGTTCGGCGGCGAGGAGTCGGCGGGTGCATCGTTCCTGCGCAAGGACGGCACCACCTGGACCACGGACAAGGACGGCATCCTGCTGGCGCTGCTGGCCAGCGAGATCATCGCCGTGACCGGCGAATCTCCCAGCCGTCACTACGCCGCGCTGACAGAGCAGTTCGGCACCGCCTACTACGCCAGGATCGACGCGCCTGCCACGCGTGATCAGAAGGCGAAACTGGCTGCCCTCAGCGCCGATCAGGTGACGGCCACCGAGTTGGCCGGCGATGCGATCACGAAGGTGCTGACCGAAGCACCCGGCAACGGTGCACCCATCGGTGGACTGAAGGTCGAAACCGACCGCGCCTGGTTCGCGGCGCGACCTTCCGGCACGGAGGACGTGTACAAGATCTACGCGGAGAGCTGGATCAGCCAAGAGCATCTGGGCCAGGTGCAGGACGCGGCCCGGGCACTGGTGACGGAGACCCTCGCATGAGCGCCATCGTGCTGGGGGTGGGTCCCGGGCTGGGAATGGCACTCGCCAGGGCATATTCGCTGACCGGCCGCAGGGTGGCGGTCGTCTCGAGGCGCGAGCAGGACGCGGCGGATTTCGCCGCACAGTTGCCAGGCGCTGCGGGATTCGCAGCCGATCTCGGCGATCCCGCAGCGGTCACCGATGTCGTCCGCCGCGCCGCCGGCGAACTGGGAGCCCCGGACATCGTGCACTACAACGCATCGGTGCTGCTCGAGGGCACCCCGAGTCAGGTGGGCCTGGACGCGGTGGAGACCTCCTGGCGGGTCGGGTGCCTGGGGGCATGGGCGGCGCTGCAGGCGGCCGTGCCGCTGATGGATGACGGCTCCGCGTTCTTCGTGACAGGCGGTGGGCTCGCCCTGGAACCGTGGCCGCCCGCCAGCGCGCTGGCGTCGGCGAAGGCGGCGCTTCGCAACATGGTTCAGGCTGCGGCCAAAGAACTGCCCGACCTACGGATCGCGATGATCACGATCATGGGCGTGATCAAGGAGGGGACGGAACTGTCTCCCGATGAGATCGCCCGCTACTTCCTGTCCCTGCTGGAAGAGAGCGCGCCAGCGGTCGAGACCATCCTCCCCGTCCAGTAGCGCAGGAATAGGCTCACGTTGTGACGAGGCTCGTCCTGGCCCTGGTGCTGGCCGCGATCGCGGTCTACGTGATCATGCGGATCTCCCGGGCACAGTCGCCGTCGGTCACGTCGTCGTCCTTGCCCGCCCTCGACGCCGCAGACCTGCAGGAGTCCGCCGCGATCGCCTACGGGCCGGATCGTGGCTACGGGGTTCTTCGGCTGACTCCGAGCCAGTTGGTCTTCGCCGCCAACTCCGGGCGGGTGCTCACCATCGAACGCCTGGACATCACCGGCGCCACTGTCACCAAGTCATTGCCCGACCACGAGTCCGCACAGCCGGTGCTCGCGGTGAGCACCCGTGACGGGATGCACTACTTCTCCGTCAACGATCCGGTGGCGTGGGAACTGCGCCTGCTCTGAAGCGGGCGCCGTTCGCCGCCACCGGAGGCACCCGCGCGCCGCGAACTGGCCGCACCGGAGGCACCCGCGCGTTGACTGATGCGCGGTTACGTGTTTCCTGCCCTGGAATCGGTAACCGCGCAGCATTCAAGACCGGGGCTACAGGAACAGCACCATCCGCGTGTTCCCCAGGGTGTTGGGTCGCACTCGTTCGAGGTCGAGGAATTCGGCGACGCCTTCGTCCGGGGATCGCAGCAACTCCTCGTAGACCCGGGCTTCCACCCCGCGCTCATCGAACTGCTGGAAGCCGAAGGCCGCGAAGAACTCCGTCTCGAACGTGAGGCAGAACACCCGGGAGACGCCCAGGTCGCGCGCCCGCTCGACAAGGGCCGCCAGCACCGCAGAGCCGATCCCCCGGCGCACGAGGTGTGGTAGCACAGCCAGCGTGCGCACCTCCGCGAGGTCCTCCCACATCACATGCAGTGCGCCGCAGCCCACCACCGCCCCCCGGTCGTCGGCAACGAAGAAGTCGGTCACATCCTCGTACAGGGTCACGGTGGCTTTCGAGAGCAAGCGCCGGTCGGGTGCGTACTGGTCGACCAACTCACGGATGATCCGCACATCCTGGGTGCGGGCGGGCCTGACCTGCATGGCACCAGTCTTGCGGGTGGGATCAGCAGCCTCGCGGCGGGGTCGGCGGCGAAGGTTGAATGAAAACGTCAATTCAGTTGTCGATTTCGTTCAACCTTCTACACGTTCTTCTCGAACACCAGCCGCAGCCCGATCAAGGTCAGGTCTGGCTCGTGGGCGGTGATCGTCCGCGACTCCGGCAGCACCACCTCGGCCAGCCCCCCGGTGGCGATGACCGCACCCAGCGGCAGTTCCTCGTTGATGCGGTCCACCAGCCCGTCCACCTGGCCGGCGAAACCGTACAGCGCCCCGGACTGCAGCGCCTCGACGGTGTTCTTCCCGATCACCGATCGGGGCGCGACCAGCTCGACCTTGCGCAGGGCGGCAGCCCGGGCGGCCAATGCGTCCAGCGAGATCTCTATCCCTGGGGCGAGGGCTCCTCCGAGGAACTCACCCTTGGCCGACACGACGTCGAGGTTCGTGGAGGTCCCGAAATCGACCACCACACACGGTCCGCCGTACAAGGTGTGTGCGGCCAAAGTGTTGACGATCCGGTCGGCGCCCACCTCCTTCGGGTTGTCCGTAAGGATCGGCACTCCGGTCTTCGTGCCGGGCTCGACGATCACGGTAGGAGTGTCGGGGTAGTACTCGCCGATCATCCACCGGATCTCCCGCAGCACCGCGGGCACCGTCGAGCACAGAGCGATCCCATCGGGCTCCGGGTGTCCGCGCAGCAACGCGCGGAACAGGATGAACATCTCGTCGGCGGTCGCGCGTGGATCGGTCTTGACCCGGAAGGCCCGCTGCAACTGCTCGCCTTGGAACAGCCCCAGCACAGTGTTGGTGTTGCCGATGTCGATCGTGAGCAGCATCAGGTCACCTCCTGCAGGTCGGCTCCGATGTCCAAGGCCTTCACCGAGTGTGTCAACGCCCCCACCGCCACGTAGTCGACACCGGTGTCGGCGACATCCGCGGCGTTCTCGAGGGTCAGTCCACCAGACGCCTCGAGAAGCGCGCGTCCAGCGTTGATCGCCACCGCCTCGCGCATCTGATCGGGGGTGAAGTTGTCCAGCAGCACCAGGTCCGCGCCCGCCTCCAGAACCTCGGCGAGCTGCTCGAGCGAGTCGACCTCCACCTCCACCGGCAGCCCCGGGTACATGCTGCGCACCGCGTTGAACGCCTGCGTCACACCGCCGGCCGCCACGACGTGGTTGTCCTTGACCAGCGCCGCATCCGACAGTGACATCCGGTGGTTGACCCCACCCCCGCACCGCACGGCGTACTTCTGCAGGGCCCGAAGCCCGGGCAGGGTCTTGCGGGTGTCGCGCACCCTGGGGCCGTCGGGGCCGAGCACCTCGACCCAGGCAGCCGTCGCGGTGGCGACCCCGGAGAGGTGGGTCAGCAGGTTGAGGGCAGTGCGTTCGGCGGTCAGCAGCGCCCGAGTGGGACCCACCGCACTGAGCAATACCTCCCCACGCCGCACCCGGTCACCATCGGCGGCGTGCAACGTGACCTCGATCGGTCCCACGATCTCGAAGACCCGCTCGGCGACCTCCAAGCCGGCGACCACCCCGTCCGTGCGGGCCACGAGATCCAACTGGGACCGATGGTCCACGGGGATGGTGGCCGTCGACGTCACATCCGGGCCGTCGGCAAGGTCCTCGGCCAGAGCCGTCTCGATGAGAGCATCAACATTCACACGCCGCCTCCTCGGTCACCATCTCCCCGTCCACGACGCGCGTCTGCAGACGCACCAGCCAGCGGTCGCTGGCCTCCGGGAAGTCCTCCCGCCAGTGCGAACCACGCGTCTCCTCGCGGATCAGCGCAGCCCGTGCCAGCGCCTCACCGACGAACAGCAGATTCGTCATCTCCCAGGACCCTGTCGTGGGGGTGCCCGCATCGAAGATGGTCAAGGCGGCCAGCGTCGCGGACAGGGAGCCCGCGCTGCGCAGAACCCCTGCGCCTTCGGTCATGACACCTTGGAAGCGGCGCCGATCGCTCGGGTCGGCGGTCCAGGGTCGCTGCTTGGCCACCGGGTCACGGCGGGTGAAGGACTCCTTGGCGAGCACATCAGCGATGCGATCGGCGAACACCAGGCCCTCCAGCAGCGAGTTGCTCGCCAAGCGGTTCGCGCCGTGCACGCCGGTGCAGGAGCACTCACCACAGGCGTAGAGCCCGGGAACGGTCGTGCGCCCCCACAGATCGGTGCGCAGGCCTCCGGAGTGGTAGTGCTGGGCGGGGGCCACGGGGATGAGGTCGACCGTGGGGTCGATGCCGTGTTCGAGGCAGGAGGCCAGGATGGTCGGGAAGCGATTGGGCCAGTCGATGCGCCGGCCGTCCAGCCACACATGGTCGGTTCCACTGGCTCGCATCTGACGCATGATCGCCTTCGCGACAACGTCGCGCGGGGCGAGCTCCTCCAGTGGATGGACCCCGACCATGAATCGCTGTCCGCGATCATCGAGCAGCACCGCACCCTCGCCGCGCACCGCCTCGGACACCAGCGGTTGCTGTCCGGAGACACTGGGTCCCAGGTACATCACTGTGGGGTGGAACTGCACGAACTCCATGTCGGCCACCACGGCCCCCGCACGCATTCCCAGTCCGATGCCGTCGCCGGTCGCGACACTGGGGTTCGTCGACGCGGTGAAGACCTGGCCGATCCCACCGGTGGCCAGCACCACCGCCGGGGCCAGGATCGCCCCGACCCCGTCGATCTGCCCCTCACCCATCACGTGCAACGTGACGCCCTGCGTGGCTCCCGTCTGGTCCTGCAGAAGATCCAGCACCAGCGCGTGCTCGATGACCTGGATCCGCTGTCCGACTTCGGCCACCAGAGCGCGCAGGATCTCGGCGCCAGTGGCGTCCCCGCCGGCATGGGCGATGCGGTCGGTCAGATGACCGCCTTCCCGGGTCAGTGCGATGTCGCCGGTGGGTGTGCGGTCGAACTCGGCTCCCCAACGAATCAGTCGGCGGACCGCGGCCGGGCCGGATTCCACGAGCACTCGCACCGCGGCCGGATCACACAGACCAGCACCGGCGACCAGCGTGTCCTGCATGTGTTTGTCCGGGGAGTCCTCGGTCCCGAGGGCTGCGGCGATCCCACCCTGCGCCCATCGGGTCGAACCCTCGTCCACCTCTGCCTTCGTGACCACTACCACTTTGCGTCCCGCCCGGGTGGCACGGATGGCTGTGGTGAGGCCGGCGATGCCGGAACCCACGACCACCACATCGGCGTCGATGAACCATCCGGGCGGGGCGGCAGCCAACGAGTCGGGGAGGATCACAGGCCCGTCACCTCCACGGCGCAGTTGTCGATCAGCCGCGTGGCACCCACCCGAACAGCCACCAGCAGCCGTCCGCGGCCCATGCGCGGCGGGCCGAGTTCGGGGTCACGCACGACCACGTAGTCGGTGTCCAGTCCGGACAGTTGCGCGGCCGCCGCCGCTTCGATGTCCGCCGGTCGGTGCTCTGCCGCCCCGGCCTTCAGCGCTCGAGGGATGGCCAATGCCTGCTCGCGCTGCTCGGGGGTCAGGTAGACGTTGCGACTCGACCGCGCCAGTCCGTCGGGCTCCCGGGATGTGGGGACGGCGACGACCTTGACACCGATGTCGAGGTCGATCACCATCGAGCGGATCAGGGTCAGTTGCTGGTAGTCCTTCTCCCCGAAGAACGCATGATCGGGCCTGGTGAGATGCAGCAGTTTGTTCACAACGGTCAGGACGCCCCGGAAGTGCGTGGGCCGCGCGGCACCCTCGAGCTCGGTGCCGAGTTCGCCCGGATCCACCGTCACCAGCGAGGGCCGCACGTACACGTCGTCGGGTGTGGGCATGTAGACAGTGTTCACCCCGAGCCGCTCACACAGATCGAGGTCGGCGTCCATCGTCCGGGGATACCTGTCCAGGTCCTCGTCCGCCCCGAACTGCATGGGGTTGACGAAGATGGTCACCGTGACGTGATCGTCGAGGTCCCGGGCAGCGCGGATGAGATCAGCATGTCCTTCGTGCAGCGCACCCATCGTCATCACGACTCCCCGGCGGGCGTCCCCGGAGTCCGACGCGAGGTCGGTGCGCGTGTGGACGATCCTCATGGCCTGCCCCCGAGCGCGTTGAGCAGTCCCTCGGCGGCTGCCGGCCGAAGCAGCCCCTGCGCGAGAGCCCGGTCCGCGGTCAGCCTGGCAAGTGCGATGTAGGCGGCCTGCACCTGAGGATCGAACCCGAGGGCTTCGACATGGGCGGCGACCGTACCGGCATCGCCGCGCACGACGGGACCGGTCAGCGCCGGGTAGCCCATGCGAAGGGCGTTGTCCAGGCTCGCCTGCAGCAGAGGGGCCAGCAGCCTCGACGAGTTCTCCACGCCCGCCTCCTGCATGAGCTCCACGCCCGACGCGACAAGGGTGATCAGATGGTTGGCCGAATGCGCCAGCGCCGCGTGGTACAGCGTGCGCGCCTCCTCGGGAATCCATATCGGTTCCCCACCCATCTCCACGACCAGTGCTTCAGCGGCCATCCGCAGGGGCTCCGGAGCGGTCACGCCGAATGGCGCGCCGGCCAGTCTCTCCACGTCCAGGCTGGTCCCGGTCAAGGTCATCGCCGGATGCAGTGCCAGCGGCAGGGCACCACGGGCCTGTGCCGGTCCGAGTACCCCCACGCCGTAGCGACCCGAGCAGTGCACGACGAATTGCCCAGGGTGGAACGGCAGTTCCCTGGCCATCGCGGGCAGCGCGTCGTCCGGCACCGCGAGAAGCACGAGATCCGCCCGCTCCACGACCTGTTCCACCGCCACGATCTCGGCCTCCGGCAGGAGGCTCCGGGCGCGCTCCACCGAGGTCTCGCTGACCGCGTGGGCCGCGATCACCGGGTGCCCGGCCCGCGCCAGCGCGGCACCGAGTGCACCGCCGGCGCGACCCACGCCGATGACCCCGGTTCGCAGTCGGACACTCACGCAGGCGAGCCTATCGAGGTGACGTCGGCGGTGCGCCTCGTCGGGCTGTTCGTGGCCCGACCCGACTGCTGCGGGCCACCAGAGGGCAGGCACGTTGGTTAGAGTCCGGCACGTTGGTTAGAGTCCGGCACGTTGGTTAGTCCCAGGCACGTTGGTTAGAGTCCCACGGCCGTACAGGACTAACCGGAGTACACGATCTCTCACCGGGATGCCGATCTCTCACCGGAGTGCCGATCTCTAACCGGAACCGCCCCTCGCCATCGCCGCGGGTCCTGCAAGCCAAGGCACGTTGGTTAGTCCCAGGCACGTTGGGTAGAGTCCCACGGCCGTACAGGACTAACCGGAGTACACGGACTCTCACCGGGATGCCGATCTCTCACCGGAGTGCCGCGGACTCACCGGAGCGTCACTCGAGCCACCGAGGGCCGCCTACCCAGGTCGATCCACGAACAGCCATCCGAAGCCGCCCAGCCCACGACGATCACGCAAAACCGCCAGCTCCGCGCTCTCCTGCACATCTCGCGGCGCGGATTCAGCAAGAACCCGGTGCTGCGGCAGAAGCCGCCCGCCGGTGGCAGCTCGGCACGAGCGGAGGTCCACACCGGCGCTCACGTCCATCCCGCCGAGCGCCGATAGCCGACGCCCCCGCCAGTGTCCGACCGGGCCACCTCCCTGGTAGTCCACGGCGATCGCCTCCCCAGCCTCCACGCGTGAGACCAGCGCCCGCCACACCTCGTCCCGCCGACGCCCGACCACCCCCGAGTCGGTACCCGTCCAGGACCGCAACCAGGCCAGGTCGGCGGGGTCCGCCGGACCCAGCGGCCGGCCATCGCGGCCGAGCACCAGCCCCTCTTCGACAACCTCCACCGGGATGTCGTCAAGGAACTCGTGTGCGAAGAGCAGCCCGCGCAGGGGCGGGACCGCCTCGGGTGCCACGCCCTGTATCCAGTGCACCGGCAGGTCGGGGGCCGGCCTGACATCCACCCCCAACAACCTCTCCCCCGGAAAGCCGAGCGCCAGTAGTTGCTCAAGCAGCCGACCACGGCCGGAGCCCACATCCACGATCCACGGATCACGGATACCGTGTCGTCGCGCAGCGGCCAGACACCGCTGCAGGACCAACACCGCGACGTGCTGCCCGACGTCGATCGACGTCGTGAAATGGTCCTCGGCCCGTTGTGTGTGTGAGAAACCCCCCGAAGACAGGTGCACTTGGGCCATCGCCTGCGACCACGTCAGTTCTGCATCCACCGGGTGCTCTTGTCGGAGGCTCGCGCCGCACTCATCCGGGTGATCTCGTCGGCCAGCAGGTCCTGACACTGCTGCAGACCGAAGTGCGGCCAGTAGGCGTTGATCCGCCCGGGCGGAAGGTCGAGGTGGACTGTCGCCAGGCCGAGACTGCGCTCCCAAGGGCCCTGCCGCAGGCGTACCGACTGCACGCGGGCGTGATCGACCACCTGCATCCTGCGGGTCACCCGGCCACGCCGCAGTACCGCTATCCGCGCATCCATCCCGGCGGTCAGGAACCGCCACTGGATCCACGCCCGGCGCCGCACCGCGTCCACCGGCCGGATCGTTGGCACCGCAGCCGGATCCGCACCGGGCATGACCCGGCGGAACAGGTCTTCGGCCACAGGTCTCGGCGCCACCGGCAGCAGGACCGACTCCGTGCCGGCCTCGTCGTCGCTCTTGGCCAAACCGGCCACGGTCACGTAGAGGCGAACCCAGTGTTTGCGCCGCCAGAACAACGGCTCGACGAACTCCACCGCACAGACACGGCCCGGGGGGATGGTCCGGGCCTGGGTCTGGATCAGGCCATGACGCAACCTGATGCCGTCGGCGGACTGGGCGACGGTGAATTTGTACAGCTGACTGAACTCGGTCACGACGATGGCGAGGGGCACACCACCGAGCAGAACCGTCAGCAGACCGGACCAGCCGCTGAGCAGCACGCTGCTGACCACCAACAGCCCGGTGCCCAGTACCAGGAAGACCGTCACCGCCCGCAGCAGCAACGACACCAGCAGGTCCCGGGTCGGTACGACGAGCAGAGGCGCCTCCGGAGCCTCGCCGACATCGTGGCGCAACCCGGCCGAACGGGCGAGGATCTCGCTGCGAAGAGCGTCCGCATCGCTGACCGTCAGGTACTGCAGGTCGGCCCGGGAGTCACCGGCACCGGCCACCTCGACCCGCAGCGCGGCGAAGCCGAAGACTCTGGCGACGAGCGGACGGTTGATGTCCACGGTCTGCAACCGGGACAACTGCAGTCGCCGCTCCTGGTGGAAGAGAACACCGGACTGCACGCGCAGGTCGCCATCGGCGTCGAACCAATAGGCGAGCCGGCGGTAGGCCAGCAACTCGTAGCCCAGCGCGATCACTGCGATGAGCATCGTCGCCCCGATCACCCCGAACACTCCCAAGGGGCTGCTGAACAACGCCTGCCCACCGGCGATGAGGACACCGATGAACAGCGCGGGAAGGTAGGTCGACACCCGCACCACCGGGGTCACCGGGTGGACCCGGCGCTTGGGCGTGGCGGATTCGAGGTCGCTCACAATCCGGCCGAACGCTGCTCGCCGCGGGTCGAGAGCCGGTCGCGCAGATCTGCAGCGACCTGCGGATCAAGACCGGGTATGGCGGCATCGGAGGTCGCGGCCGCCGTGTGCAACTGCACCGAGGTCAGACCGAACGCCCGGTCGATCGGGCCCGCCTTCACGTCCACCAACTGCAGACGTCCGTAGGGCACGACGACAAGTCGGCGGAACCAGATCCCGCTGCCGACGACCAGATCGTCGGCCCGCTCGGCGTAGCCCCACGACCGCACGCGGCGGCCGATCCAGGGCCAGCCGACCACTAGCAGGAGCAACCCGGCGGCCGCGATCGCTGCGGCTGCCCACACAGCGCCGACCAGGTACATCACAACCGCCCCCGCCAAGAACGCGGCGGCGAACAACGCCAGCACCAGTCGGCGGGCGGTGATGAGTTTGGGCGACAGCGGTTTCCAGGTATCACCCTCCGGCCGGAACGCAACATCCACTTTGGAGGCCATGGGACCAGTCTAGGCGCGTGCGCACCGGCAGCGGGCCGACGAGCGCGGTGTGCACCCCGGAGCTCTGACACCATTACGTACCGTGGAGACCCTCGACATCCCGCTGCCCGCGTCGCATCCGGCGGGCCATGGGTTGTTGCGCATCCGGGGCACTGTCGTCGATGGCGCCGTCGAGGATGCCGAGGTGGTCACCGGGCTGATGCACCGAGGCGCGGAGAAACTGTTCGAATCTCGCGACTACCGGCAGATCCTGTCCCTCGCCAACCGGCATGACTGGCTGAGCAGCTTCGACGGCGAGCTCAGCGCCGCCCGGGTCATGGAGGACGCTCTGGGGATCCCGGTGCCACCACGCGCTCAGGCTCTGCGCACCGTGATCAGCGAAGTCTCCCGGATCAATCACCATCTGTACTGGCTGGCGGAGACCGCAGCCGCACTCGGCACCGACGCCTCGGAACTTCGACACGCGCGGGCCGAGATCACCGCAGCCCTCGACCGCGCCACCGGAGCACGGATGCACCTGATGATCGTGCGGATCGGGGGACTCGCCTTCGACATCCCCGACACCTGGCCTGCGACCCTGCCGCAGGTCGACGCCACCGGGTACGTGGAACAGGTGGCGGATCGTCTTGCCGGCGTCGCGGTCCTGTCCCGCGATCAGGCGATCGCCTACGCCACCAGCGGGATCGTCGCGCGCGCCAGCGGGTGGGACCGGGACCTGCGTGATCACCTACCGCACGTGGTGGGGGTCGACGGCGATGCCTTGGCTCGGATGCGCTGTCTGGCCGAGGAGATCGCCGTGTCCCAGGAGTACGTGGCGCGGGCCGGTCTGCCCGGCGGCGACATCAACACCAGACTGCCGCGCACCATCCGTGTACCGGAGGGCGACTACTACGGCGCCAGCGAAACCGCCAGTGGCATCAACGGCTGGTGGCTGGTCTCCCGCGGCGACATCGTCCCGTGGCGGCTGAAGATGCGGACAGCGAGCTTCAACAACGCCGCCGCCCTCGGCGCATGCCTGCCCGGGACACGGATCGAGGATCTGCCAGCCGCCTTGATGAGTTTCCTGCTCGTGGCCGGAGACATGGACAAGTAACCCGCGCGTACGGAACTGGTTGGGCCAGGGTCGAGCTCAACCAGTTCTGTACGCGACACGCTGCAAAACCGCCCCCGCGATACCTGATACCGCGTGTTACTGGTTGGGCCAGGGTCGAACTCAACCAGTTCTGTACGCGACACCGGGTGGTCCCGCTGCTACAGCAGGCCCTCTTGCGTCAACCAGTCCTTCGCCACAGCCTCGGGCTTCTTCCGGTCGATCTCCACCTGCTCGTTCAGCTGCTGGAGTTCATCGGTGGTCAGCGCGGCTGAGACCGGGTCGAGTGCGGCGGTGATCGTGTCGGTGACGGCCTCGCTGTTCAGCGCCGGAAGGATGTTCTCGGCGGTCTGCAGGCCCTTGTCATCCTCGAGCACGACGAGGTTGTTCGCTGCGACCGACCCCGACGACGAGAACACCAGACCGACGTTCACCTTGCCCTGGTTCAGGGCCTGGATGGTCAACGGTCCGCCGGCGTCCAGCGGCACGAACGATCCGACCTTCACGTTGTAGGTCTCTTCCAGCCCCGGCTGGCAGAACGGTCGCTTCGGGCACTCCGGCGGTCCGCCAAGAGTGATCGGGGAACCCTGCGAGTACTCCCCGAGTTGGGTAAGGGTCTGCAGGTTGTTCTGGGTCGCGAAGTCCTGCGTCACCGCGAAGGCGTTCTGGTCCTGCGCCGCCGACGGCGTGAGCAGCGTCAGCCCCTGCTTACCGGCCAGTTCCTGGGCCGCGGTGAAGGTCGCGTCGGCATCGCCGCTGGCCACCTGCTCAGCGTCCGGACCATTGACCTCTTTGTTGAGGAATTCGGTCAGGCTGCCCAGATACTCCGGCGTGAGCTGGACCTCACCCTTCTCCAGAGCGGGAACGATGACCTCGCGGGTGGTCAACTCCTTGATGGAGGCGTCCACTCCCTTGGCCTGCAGCACCTGCTGGTACATGGAGGCGAGGATCTTGGTCTCCGAGAAGTTCGTGGTTGCGATCGTGACCGGGGCGCCCCCTTCCGAGGTCGGAGAGGCGCTGCTGTCGGTATCACCGCCCCCCGACGAACATGCGGCAAGAACCACGGCGCCGGCAGCGAACAGGGCGAAACGGGACACACGATTCATGCGCCCCATACAACCACACCTGTTGGTTCGGTACGCATAGATCAATGCGTGGCGGCGGGGATCTCCTGCACTTCGATCTGCGCCCGGCTCTGCTCCCGCAATCCCCTGGGGGTGACCCAGCGCTGAACCCCGGCCAGCACCAATTCCGCGACAACGGCCAGCGCAGCGGTGAGGATGGCGCCGGCGATGATCAGCGTGTTGTCCTGCAGGGCGAAGCCATCGACCACGTACCGTCCGAGACCGCCGCTGCCCACCAGCGCCGCCAGGGATGCGGTGGCCACGACCTGCACGGTGGCGGTCCGGATGCCGGCGGCGATCAATGGCACCGCCAACGGCACCTCAACGCGGGCCAGGATGCCCATGCCGCTCATGCCCATCCCGCGGGCAGCGTCGCGCACCTCATCGTCGACGCCGGCCAGACCGGTGTACGTGTTCGTGAGGACGGGCGGGATGGCGAACAGTGCCAACGCCAGGATGGCGGCCAGATTCCCGATCCCGATCTCCGGAATGGACGCCAGGATCGTCAGCACACCCAGAGTGGGCACGGCGCGGCCGACGTTGCCGATGTTGGTGGCTAGGAACACACCCTTGCGCAGGTGTCCCAGCGTCAGTGCGACCGGCAGGGCGACGATCAGCGCGAGGGCCATCGCGGCCAGGCTGATCTCGATCTGCTGCCATGTCCGCACCGGGATACCGTTCTCCCCGGTCCAGTTTGCCGGGTCCGTGAACCACTCGATGACTCCCATCAGCCGGCCTGCTTCCTCGTCCACGGCACGGTGAGTCGCTGCACAAGCAGCAGCAGGATCTCGAAGACAACAGCCAGCAGTACACAGCACAAAGTGGCCGTGAAGATCTGCGCGTGCCAGAAGTTGTTCTGGAAGCCCGACAGGATGAGGGTCCCGAATCCGCCGTAGCCCACGAGCGCCCCGATGGTCACCATGCCCACCGTGCTCACCGTGGCGATGCGGATACCCGCGAGGATGGTCGGCATCGCCAGCGGAATGGACACCCGGGTGGCGATCTGGCGGGTGGTCAGTCCCATGCCGTTGGCCGCGTCGAGCACCTCCGCGGGCACGTCATCGAGGCCGACCACGATGTTTCGCAGCACCACCAGCAGGCCGTAGACGGCCAGCGCGATGATCACCGTCCACGGGCTCAACCCGAAGATCGGCCACAGCAGGGAGATGAGGGCCAGCGACGGGATCGTGTACAGGACCCCCGACAATCCGAGCACAGGTCCGGACAGTCGTGGCACCTTGCGCACGAGCACGGCCAACGGGACCGCGAGCACGATCGCGAGCAGCACAGAACCCACGGTGAGGAAGATGTGCTCCTTGCCCGCCGCCACCAACTCCGCCCAGTTGTCCTGGACGTAACTCCAGGACAACCACGGGTTGCTCGCTTCGGCCAGTGTCGACAGCATGGGCCGACGGTAGCGCGGGTGGACGACCGGTGGCCAGCAGGTGCGCGGCGCTTGCCCGCCAGGCACCCAAACCCCCACCCGGCCGCAACTGGGTGCCCAACAGACAACTGGCGTGCCCACCAGGCACCCAAAACCCCACCCGGCCGCAACTGGGTGCCAAACCGACAACTGGCGTGCCCAACAGGCACCCAAACCCCCACCCGGCAGCAACTGGGTGCCAAACCGACAACTGGCGTGCCCAACAGGCACCCAAACCCCCACCCGGCCGCAACTGGGTGCCAAACCGACAACTCAGTCCGGCAGGTTTCCACCGCGTCCGTGCCTGCGCTACGGTCGCACCCATGATCAGCCTGCAGGACGTGACCAAGCAGTACCCGGACGGCACGGTCGCGGTTCACGATCTGACCCTCGAGATCGACGAAGGGGTCATCTGTGCGCTCGTGGGACCGTCCGGTTGCGGCAAGACCACCACGATGCGGATGATCAACAGGCTGATCGAACCGACCAGCGGCACGATCCAGGTCAACGGTGACGACGTCACGGCACTCGATGTGCAGGAGTTGCGACGCAGGATCGGATACGTGATCCAGAACGCCGGACTCTTCCCGCACTACACGGTGCGCAAGAACGTCGCCACCGTTTGCCGACTGCTGGGCTGGGACGAACCCCGCATCGCCGACCGGGTCGACGAGATGCTCGGCCTCGTCGACCTCGATCCGGACACGTTCGGCGACCGCTACCCTCACCAACTGTCCGGTGGTCAACGCCAGCGTGTCGGCGTGGCACGGGCGCTGGCGGCCGATCCACCTGTGCTGCTGATGGACGAGCCGTTCGGCGCCGTGGACCCGATCGCCCGCGAGCGACTGCAGGACGAGTTCCTCGCGCTGCACCAGCGGGTACGCAAGACCGTGGTCCTCGTGACCCACGACATCGACGAGGCGGTGAAACTCGGCGATCGCATCGCAGTGATGAGGCAGGGCGGCTACCTCGAACAGTTCGACCGTCCGGCCGCTGTGCTCGGCTTCCCCACCAGTGACTTCGTGGCCGATTTCGTGGGCTCGGACCGGGCTATCAAACGCCTGCGGGTGAGCCCGATCCCCGACGACGCGCTCGGCGACGAGACCATCGAGCCGGTTCCAGGCGTGATCGAGGTGCCGGTCACGGCCAGCCTGTATGACTTGCTCGCCGCAACCCTGCAGGCGGATTCGGGGGTGGCTCGCGTCACCCCGAGCGGCAAGGCCGTGCGAGTCGGCGACATCGACCGCCTGATGATGGCGTCGCGGCCCTGACCGGGACGCCGGTGGGATCTTGCAGGCGCGAGAACCGCTCGCGAATCTCGCACGAAGCGTCGGGTCTACGCCCCGCCGTGCTCGCGGATGTACGTGGCATAGCGGGCCACGAACAGCGGCTCGAGATCGCCCACCTTCTCGTGGCCGAACGCCTCTTTCGCCGCTGAGATCAGGCCGACCAGTGACCCGGAGATGTCCCCGAGAGAACCCCCTTCGTCCGAAACGTTCTCCAGCGACGGGGTGTGGGTGAGCAGGTCGTAGAAGAACCCGATGTCGTGGCGCTTCTCCGCCAGTTCGAACGCCTTGTGGCGCAGTTCTTCGTACGGAAGATCTTCCAGAGCCTCGGCCATGTCCAGACTCTATCCGACCCGGGGATGCACCCAATCGGCCGCTGAGTCCGCCTCGTCGGTGCCGTCGTCATCGTCGTCGCCATCACCCTTGATGCGGCATATCCGCTCCAGCCACAGGGCCGCCGCCACGACGAGCAGCCCGGCGACGACCGAGGCCAGCGACGCGAAGCCCCGTATGCGGGCGGCCTCGATCCACCACTGCCCCACGAACCAAACCAGGAACCCTGCGTAGACCCCGGTCGCGATCGCGCCGGTGCGGGACGCGGCCATCGCCAGCGCCGCGGTCCGGGCCGCGACGAATGGGTCCACGCGCTTCTCGCGCAGACGACGGCGCATCCCCACAGCCCAGAACACCAATGCCGCGGCGAGGATCAGCAAGGTCGCCGGCGCGGTCCACGGGACAGGCACGCTGCGACCGGCCGCCCGGTCGATCACGTCGGCAAGCACCCACCCTGCCACCGCGCTGACCACACCCAACGTCAGCAGCAGCCTGGCACTGGTCGGGGTCACGGCTCCACTGTACGCAGCAGGGGCCCGATTCGGCGAACGCCCGCGGACGCCACCACAACGTCGGCCACGGTGCGACCGTCGGGGAGTTCGAAACCCGGATCGACCTGTGCCCAGGGGATCATCACGAACCCCCGCTGTGTCGCCCGTGGATGCGGCAGCGTCAGTTCCGGATCGTCACTGACCAACTGCCCGTAGGCGAGCACGTCCACGTCGAGTGTGCGTGCACCCCACCGGACCTCCCGCGTGCGACCTTTGCCCTGCTCGGCGGCATGTGCGGTTGCCAGCACATCCGCCGGTGACGCTTCGGTCTCCAGCACGACCACAGCGTTGAGGTAGTCCGGCTGCTCCGGCCCACCAACGGGGTCGGTCTCGTAGACATCCGAGACGGCGACGACCTCACCGAGGGCCGCGAGCTCGTCCACGGCGTATTGCAGGGCCTCGACCCGGTCCCCCAGATTCGCGCCGATCGACAGCGCGACTCTCATCGCGTGATCCGCACGATGACGTCCTCGAAGATCTCGGTCACTGGTGCGTAGGGTTTGTGCACGGTGATGGTCACAGCGTCGACCCCGGGGAAGTCCTTGACCCGCTGTGCGATCCGTTCCGCGAGCGCCTCGATCAGCGCGAACGGCGGCCCGGACACGATCCCGGCCACCTCGGTCGCCACGGCCCCGTAGTCGACGGTGTCGGCCAGATCGTCGGACCTGCCGGCCCACGAGGTGTCCACGGCCATCTCCACGTCGATGACGAAGGTCTGACCCGTCTGTTTCTCGAAATCGAGCACTCCATGGTGACCCCGCGCGCGGATCCCCATCACTGCGATCGTGTCGGTCATCGAGCCTCCTGCCATGCC
Source organism: Actinomycetota bacterium (assembly GCA_020636995.1). GTDB lineage: Bacteria > Actinomycetota > Actinomycetes > S36-B12 > UBA10799 > JADKAV01. Next base: position 206,731 of record JACJWU010000005.1, read on the forward strand.
TGCGCGACACGCACCGCGTCGCGACTGCCCACCACATCGTGCACGCGTACACCCCACACCCCCTGCGCGGCGGCCAACGCGCTGACCGCGGCAGTGGCGACATCCCGGTCCGCTGGTTCCGGCTTGTCCAGCAGTTCCCCCAGGAAGCGCTTGCGTGAGGCGCCGACCAGGACCCGCGGGCCGATGGCCAGCAGGCGCGGCAGGCCGTGCAACAACTGCCAGTTGTGGTGCGGCTGCTTGGCGAAGCCGAGTCCCGGGTCCAGGATGACCCGCTCAGGATCGATCCCCGCCCGCTCGCAGGCTTCCAGCCGGTGGCTCAAGGCCCTGGCGACATCGTCGACCACATCGGTGTACATGGTGAACTCCTGCATGTGGGCCGAGTGTGCCCGCCAGTGCATCGCCACGTAGTCGACCTCGAGTCCGGCGACCGTGGACAGCATCTGCTCGTCGGCCAGGCCGCCGGACACGTCATTGACCATCTGCGCGCCAGCGGCCACACACGCCCGGGCAACCGCCGCCCGGGTGGTGTCGATGCTCACCGGGACGCCTGCCTGCGCCAGCGCGGACACCACCGGCACGACTCGCTCGAGTTCGGTCTCCAAGCCGACCCGTGCGGCACCCGGACGGGTGGACTCCCCTCCGACGTCGACCCACTGCGCACCCGTTGCGGCCATCGCGATACCCGCAGCCACGGCCTCCGCAACGTCGCCGTACTGTCCGCCGTCGCTGAACGAATCGGGCGTGACGTTCAGCACGCCCATGACAATGGTCACCGACCCAGTATCAACGCCATCGCTTCGGCGCGGGTGGCCGAGTCACGCAACTGACCGCGCACTGCACTGGTCGTGGTCGTCGATCCGGGCTTGCGAGTGCCGCGCATCGCCATACACAGATGCTCAGCCTCGATGACCACGATCACCCCGCGGGGCTTCAGAATGGACTGCAGCGCGTCAGCGATCTGGGTCGTGAGCCGTTCCTGCACCTGGGGTCGCTTGGCGTACACATCCACCAGCCGGGCAAGTTTGCTCAGCCCGGTGATGCGACCATCGTCGGCCGGGATGTACCCCACGTGGGCACGGCCGAAGAAGGGCACGAGGTGGTGCTCACAATGGCTCCACAGTTCGATGTCACGGACCAGCACGAGTTCGTCGTGCGCGAGGTCGAACGTCGTGGTGAGCACCTCGTCGGGCGATTGCCGCATACCGGCGAAGACTTCGGCATACATCCGCGCCACGCGGGCGGGCGTGTCGAGTAGCCCGTCACGTTCAGGGTCCTCACCCACGGCGTACAACAACTCCCGGACGGCGGCCTCGGCCCGGGGCTGATCGAACGGCGGGATCTCACGGTCAGGCAAGCTGATCGGATTGGTCATTGATCCAGTTTGATGCACACCGCCACAACGCGCCCGCCGGGTTGCCCGTCAGACACCCAAACCCACCCGCGCCCACAACTGGGTGCCCACACGACAACACAGTTGCCCGTCAGACACCCAAACCAACCCAGGCCGGCAACTGGGTGCCCACGCGACAACACCGCCTCGCACCGTGTGGTCGTGCCAGTACGCTCGGCGCATGGCGGGCAGGAGTCGACGGGCACGGGCGGCCAAACGCCGCAAACGCCGGATGGACAGCGTCGACCCGGACCTCGACGACGTGGGCTGGACCGCGCTGCTGCAGGCATGGGGTGGGTGCGCGTATTGCGGTGAACGCTCAGATCGACTGCAGCGCGACTGCATCCTGCCCATTTCGCGCGGCGGTCGCTACACCCTGACCAACGTCGTCCCCGCCTGTCCGTCGTGCAACGCCAGCAAGTGCAACCAGGAAGTCACGACCTGGCTGCGACGCAAAGGGCTGGACGAGGCAGCCTTCCTGCGCGGCCACATCCGCGTTCTGGCCGATATGGGTCACAGCGGCGGCTCGGGGGTCGGGATGTTGGCACCCGAGGACCCGTTGCCGTTCGAACCGGCCGGGTAGTCCACCGGACCCCGTTCGTGCGGGCGGCGGCGCGCCGACCCGGTCCAGGCGGGCCGGGCGTCACGACGGCGAAGGTTCTCGAAGATGTCCGCCACCTGATCCTTGTCCAGGGTCTCCTTCTCGAGCAGTTCCACGACGAGCCGGTCGAGGATGTCGCGATTGTCGAAGAGGATCTCGTACGCCTCCTGATGCGCCTGCTCGATCAGGGACCGCACCTCCTCGTCGATGGCAGCGGCGATCTCCTCGGAGTAGTCGCGCACATGACCCATGTCGCGGCCCAGGAACACCTCGTTGTTGTCCTGGCCGTAGCGGATGGCGCCGAGCCGTTCGGTCATGCCGTACTGGGTCACCATCGCGCGCGCCACCGCGGTCGCCTTCTCGATGTCGTTGGAGGCGCCGGTGGTCGGGTCGTGGAAGACCATCTCCTCGGCTGCACGGCCACCGAGCATGTAGGCGAGTTGATCGAGCATCTCGTTGCGCGTGGTCGAGTACTTCTCCTCGTCGGGCAGCACCATCGTGTACCCGAGGGCCCGGCCGCGCGGCAGGATCGTGATCTTGTGCACCGGATCGCTGTTGGGCAGCGCAGCAGCCACCAGTGCGTGACCGCCTTCGTGATAGGCGGTGATCCGCTTCTCGGCCTCGTTCATCAGTCTCGTGCGCTTCTGCGGACCAGCCACCACGCGGTCGATGGCCTCATCCACGGCCTGCGGGGTGATCAGCGTCTCGTTGGTACGAGCGGTGAGCAGAGCGGCTTCATTGAGCACGTTGGCCAGGTCCGCGCCGGTGAAACCAGGCGTGCGACGAGCGATGTTGAGCAAGTCGATCCCGGGGGCGATCGGCTTGCCCTTCACGTGCACCTTGAGGATCTCCTCACGACCCTTCAGATCCGGGCGCTCGACGGCGATCTGCCGGTCGAAGCGTCCCGGGCGCAGCAATGCCGGGTCCAGGATGTCGGGACGGTTGGTGGCGGCGATCAGGATGACCCCGCCGGAGACGTCGAAGCCGTCCATCTCGACCAGCAACTGGTTCAGCGTCTGCTCGCGCTCGTCATGCCCGCCGCCGAGCCCGGCGCCACGATGGCGGCCCACCGCGTCGATCTCGTCGACGAACACGATGGCCGGGGCATTGGCCTTGGCCTGCTCGAAGAGGTCGCGCACACGAGACGCACCCACACCGACGAACATCTCGACGAAGTCCGACCCGGAGATCGAGTAGAAGGGCACTCCGGCCTCACCGGCGACCGCCCGGGCGAGCAGCGTCTTGCCGGTGCCGGGCGGGCCGTACAGCAGGACACCCTTGGGGATCTTCGCGCCCACCGCCTGGAACTTGGCCGGCTGGGCGAGGAACTCCTTGATCTCCTCGAGTTCCTCGACGGCCTCATCGGCGCCCGCCACGTCGGCGAACGTGGTCTGGGGCATGTCCTTGGTGATGACCTTCGCCTTCGACTTCCCGAAGTTCATGATCCGCGAGCCACCGCCCTGCATCTGGCTCATGAAGAAGAACAGCAGCAGCACGATCAGGACCACCGGCAGCAAAGACACCAGCAGCGTGACGAAGATGTTGTCCCGCGGGACCTCGACGGTGTACCCGTCCGGGAGCTGACCGGCGTCCTTCTTCGCCTGCAGTTGGTTCTGCAGTTCCAGACCCTGGCCGGTGATGTACTCGGAGCGGACCTTGGTGTCGTCCTGCAGCGTGAGTTCGATGCGCTGCTCGCGGTCGATCAGGGTCGCCTGCTTGGCCTGGTTCTGCTCGATGTAGTCGACGGCCTGCCACGTGTCGACGTCCTTTACCCCTCCGACGCCGGACACGAGACTGCTGCCGAGCAGCACGAGAAGTACTGCCAGCAGGATCCACAACAGCGGCCCACGCGCCAAGCGCTTCATATTCATCACCTTGAGGATAGAACGGCCGAAACCTGTCCGCTCATTCCCGTATCCACTGCGTGCGCTGAGGGCGTAACTCTACTGTCATGTCCCACTTTCAAAGATGATCATGAAGGCGCTCCGAAATCTCCGCACGGCAGTCGCTCACGGGGCATGATCATCGTGCGAAGTGGGACATCCGGTCACTCGTACACCGACGATGCGAGCTTGGCGACGCAGTCCAGGTTGCGGTACTTCTCGGCATAGTCCAAGCCGTATCCGACAACGAACTCGTTCGGGATGTCGAATCCGAGATACCGGACATCCACCTCGGTGCGCATCGCGTCGGGTTTGCGCAACAGCGTCAGCACCTCGACGCTCGCCGCGCCACGCGAGCGCAAGTTGCGCAGCAGCCAGGAGAGGGTCAGGCCGGAGTCCAGGATGTCCTCCACGATCAGCACATGCCGACCACCGAGGTCGGTGTCCAAGTCCTTCAGGATCCGGACCACGCCGGAACTCTTCGTACTCGACCCGTAGGAACTCACCGCCATCCAGTCCATCTCCACGGGAATGGACAGGGCACGCACGAAGTCCGCGACAACCATCACGGCACCTTTGAGCACCCCCACGATGAGCAGATCCTTGTCGGCGTAGTCGGCGTCGACCTGCTGCGCCATCTGGACCAGGCGGGCGCGCAACTCCTCACCGGAGATGAGCACACCCTCGAGTTGTCCATCCACGTCCTCAACGCGCACTTGGCCTCCTGAGCGCTCGATGCAGGACTAGCCTGCCAGATTCCCGCGTCGCGCGAACCCCGCCCGGCAGATCCAGCGGCCCCTGTCCTCGCCACGCGGTGATCAGAGCCGCGACACCACGCAGATGTTCCCGGCTCACCGCCGCCCCGGGACTGCCTGCCAGCAGCGCCATCCGCCGGATCACCCGCAGTTGCACGGCCGCGGGAAGGTCGGTGAGGGCGGCCACCTCCGCACTCACGTGATCACCGTCTGTGACCGCGACGTGGTCGGCCCACTCGTCGAGCGCCGCGTTGTCCTCCCGAAGCAGGTCGGCGGTACGGGCCAGCCCGAGCACCACACCGTCGCCGAGGTCATCGACCAGCGCAGGCAGAGCGTGCCGGCGCAGACGGGCGCGGGCGTACCGGTCGTCGCTGTTGTGCGGGTCGTCCTGGGCCGACAGGCCGACCTCGACGCATGCGTGCCGGACCGTGGTCCGCCGCAAGCCCAGCAGTGGGCGCCGCAGGTCGCCGGCGACCGGTGACATGGCGGACAGACTGCGCGCCCCGGACCCGCGCGCCAGTCGCAAGAGCACAGTCTCAGCCTGGTCATCGAGGGTGTGGCCCAACAGGATCGCCACCGCACCGGTTTCCTTCGCCACCTGCCGCATCGCCTCGTACCGCGCGGTCCGGGCGGCCGCCTCCGGCCCGCCGACGTCGCCGACCGTCACGCTGCGCACGATCACCGGCGCCAGACCCAACTCCACACACGACTGAGCCGCCCGCCGCGCCACGTCCATCGAACCTGTCTGCAGCCCGTGGTCGATGATCACTGCGCCCACCGGCCTGCCTGTGGCAGCGGCGCCAGCAGCAAGCGCCAAGGAGTCGGCGCCCCCGGAACAGGCCACCAGCACCAGCGCGTCCGGCGGCAGATCGTCGAGGCCGTCCACCACAGCCTTGCGGACCGCGAGCAGCGACGGCCGGCGCGTGCCGTCCCCGGGCTTCTCCGGAGAAGTCACAACCGTTTCAGCCACAGCGCCGGGTCCTCGATCTCCGCTCGGGTCGGCAAGTGGTCGGGGGACTCCCACACGGCATTGAGGCGCCGCATGCCACCGTCGGCCAGGACGGCACGCACGAATGTCGCACCTTGCGCGTACTGGCGGGCTTTGAGATCCATGCCTAGCAGACGGCGCAGCAGACCCTCCCAACCGTTGGTCCCCGCCGCACGGCGTTGCTGGAACGCCGCGCGGATGTAGCGCACGGTCGGGATCGCTTTCGGGCCCACCTCATCCATCACGACGTCGGCGTGGCCCTCCAGCAGCGACATCACCGCTGTGAGCCGGTCGAAGACCACCTTCTGTTCTCCGCTGTGGAACGCGCCGATGATCCCGTCCGGCTCGTCACCGGACCGGACCGCCCGCACCGCTGCCGCCAGCCGCGCGAACAGTTCCTGCGTACTCATGTCCGACAGCCGCATGTACTCGTGGATGTTGTCCAGCAGGTACCCGGTCAGCCACGGCGCGGAGGCGAACTGGATCCGGTGGGTCTGCTCGTGGACACAGACCCAGAGCCGGAAGTCACGCGGCACCACGTCGAGTTGGCGTTCGATCGCGACCATGTTCGGAGCCACCAGCAGCAACCGGGGGTGGTCCTCGGTGAAGATCTCGAACTGACCGAGCACGCGGGAGCCGACGAACCCGAGCACCAGCCCGAGTTGGGCGCCGGTGGCGCGGGAGCCGATCTCGCGTGTGAACGCCCCGGCGTTCTCAAGACGTTCGGTCAACGGCTCGCTGATCCGCTGGAAACTGTCGAGGTTGGACCTGATCCACTCGCTCCGGTCCACCACCTTGACCTCACTGGCCAGGTAGGCGTCGAGGCCGGTGGTCTCCTGCACCAGCGGGGTCGCTTCGCCCGCGAGGTAGTACAACTCGGCGACGACCTGGCTGGCTTCCTCCGGCGACAGCTTCGGTCCGCCGCCCACCACCCGCGAGCCGAGCGCGGCGGCGAGGTTCCAGTCCACAGCGTCGGCCATGGCTCGACCCTAACCCGGCCTCGTCCACACCGATCGGGGCGTTCACCACAGGCAGATTGCGCATTCGACCAGTAGGTGGCCGCGCACGCAATCTGCCTGGGAGGATCGACCCATGCAGTTCACCGCCGACACCTGGCAGGACCCCGCCATCTTCGGGATCAATCGCCTACCGGGCCGCTCCGTGCCACTCGGCCGCCCGACTCTCGACGGCAACGCCGACCGCATCGACCTCGCCGGGCAATGGGCGTTCTCACACCACACAGGCACCGCGGATCTCGACCCTGTCGAACTCGGCCGGCTCGGCGCGGACGGGCCACCGGTCGAGGTACCCGGCGTCTGGCAGTTGCAGGGCTGCGGACGCCCCTACTACCTGGCCAACACGTATCCGCCGGGAATCGGCAAGCGAGCCTCACGCATCCCTGACATCGACCCTGCGTACAACGAGATCGGCGTCTACACACCCGCACGGTGGAGGTCCCGGCGGGCTGGCAGGATCGGCGGCGGCTCATCATGTTCGAAGGCGTCAAGGCGGGCATGGCCCTGTTCGTGAACGGCACGTTCGCCGGCTACACACAGGGATCCTTCCTTCCCGCCGAGTTCGACCTCACCGACCACCTGACTCCCGGGACGAACACCCTGACCTGCGTCGTCTACCGCTTCACCGACGGCAGCTACCTGGAGAACCAGGACATGTGGGTGTTCAGCGGCATCTTCCGGCCCGTGTGGCTGCACAGCGAACCGCTCTCGGCGATCTGGGACCTCGCGGTCACACCGGAGTTGACCGCGCCCTACACCGACGGCGCGCTGGTCGTGGAGGTGAGCACCACCCACGCCCACGGCCCACTCGAACTCCTGCTGCGTCACCCCGGGGCGACGCAGTGGGAGACCGTGGCGGAACTGCCCGCCGCTCCCACCGTCACCCATCGCATCGCTGTGCCCGACGCGCTGACCTGGACCGCCGAGACTCCCCACCTGTACGAGGTGGCGGCACGGATCCCTGGCCACGTGAAGAGCACCCGCACCGGGATCCGCAGCATCGAGATCGTCGACGAACAACTGCGGGTCAACGGCGTTCGGATCATGCTCAAGGGCGTCAACCGTCACGACTTCGATCCCGACCACGGCTGGGCGGTGCCCGAGTACCGCTACCGCGAGGACCTGTTGAAGGCCAAACAACTCAACATCAATGCGATCCGCACCTCCCACTACCCGAACCCGCAGATCTTCTACGACACGTGCGACGAACTCGGGCTGTACGTGATGGACGAGTGCGACCTCGAGACCCACGGCGTGCGCCGAAAGAACGTACCCGGCGACAACCCGGTCTGGACGGCCGCCGTGGTGGACCGCATGGAGCGCATGGTCCTGGCCGACCGCAACCACCCGAGCATCATCATGTGGTCGCTGGGCAACGAGGCGGGAGAGGGCGGTCCCGATGGGGGCAACTTCGTGATGATGAAGGCCGCCGCCCGCGCCATCGACGACTCCAGGCCGTTCCACTACGAGGGCGACCACAACCCGGCGATCAGCGATGTGGTCTCCCGGATGTACGCCACCGCCGAGCAGATGGCCGCACTCGGACGGCACGAGGGGCTGAACCCCTCCCCGGCCGCCTTGCTCACCGACCGTTTCCTCACCGATGACAAGCTCGTGACGCCGCAGATGCAGACCGGAAGGCCGGTCCTGCTGTGCGAGTACGCCCACGCGATGGAGAACAGCCTGGGCAACTTCGCCGAGTACATCGACGTGTTCTACCGCTACCCGAACCAGGCCGGCGGCTTCATCTGGGACTACATCGACCAGAGCATCCGGCGTGACGGGAAGTGGCTGTACGGCGGCGACTTCGGCGACCATCCGACCCACCGCTATTTCTGCGCCAACGGCATCCTCGCCGCCGATCGGAGTGAACATCCCAGCGCACAAGAGGTGTTCTGGGGTTACCGCAACCTGGTCGTCGAACCGGTGGATGCACGCAGTGGGCGCTATCGGCTGACGAATCGCCACAGTTTCACCGACGCCGGAGCCTTCACGCCCATCGTCGAGGTGTTGGTGGACGGCGAAGTGGTGTCCACCGCCGACCTCGAACCGGTCGCGCTGGCGCCGTGGAACAGCACTGAGTTGCAGGTACCGGAAGCAGCCGTGCCGCAGTCCGGGGACGTGGTGGTGCGATTCTCGTTCGTCACCCGTGAAGCGACCGCCGCCCGCCCGGCAGGAACCACGGTGGCTTTCGACGAGTTCGGGTTCGGCCGACCTGCGACATCCGCCCTGCCCACCGGCACGCGCCCCTCGGTAGCCGGCGATGTCGTGACCGCGGGCCCCACCCGTCTCGAGTTCGACCCGCAGGACGGGTCGCTGGTCTCCTGGCACGTGGACGGCCGGGAGATCCTCAGTGGACCACTGCGGCGCAACTACTGGCGGGCGCTGACCGACAACGACAGGGGCTTCGGGAACTTCGATCCGCGACTGCAGCGCTTCCTGATCGACACGTCGTGGCGGGACGTCCGCAGTCGCGTCGACCGCTTCACCACCGGCGGTATCGGCGACGGGGTGCGGGTGCTGTTCGCACTGCGCAGTTCTCTGTTCTCGCGGGCCCTGCTCTGGTACGACGTCCTGCCGGACGGCTCATTCATCGCCCATCACGAGCTGGTGCCCCGCAAGACGATGGTGCGCCTCGGCTTCACGATGCGACTACCCGGTGTGCAACGGGTCCGGTGGCTGGGCAAGGGACCTCACGAGAACTACATCGACCGCAATCATGGCGCATGGACAGCCGTGCATGACTTGCCGCTGACCGATCTGCATCACGACTACATGCGTCCGCAGGAGAACGGCAACCACACGCGGGTTCGGTGGCTGGAGGTCGCCGGTGACACGGCGACAGTGCGTGCGCAGGACGGGACCGGGGACCTGCTGGGCTTCACGGCGTGGCCGTACACGCAGGAGGCTCTCGACGCCGCGGAGCACATCCACGAACTCGCGCACACTTCAGACGCGACGATCAACATCGACCGGCAGCAGCGGGGAGTCGGCGGCGACACCCCCGGCGTGGCCGCGCTCTTGCCCCCCTACCGCATGCCGGCGGGACGGCGCTACGAGGTCACGGTGCGGCTGGACGCCAGCGTCGAGTAGTGGGTGGGGCTCGTGCCGTCCGATGGGGCTCGTGCCGTCCGGTGGGGCTCGTGCCGTCCGATGGGGCTCGTGCCGTCCGATGGGGCTCAGCGCCCGACGAACCCCACCGGACTACCTGAACCCCACCCAACGCGGTCTCAATGAAACCCAAGCCGGCTGAAACAGCTGGCCGCGGTTGACCGTCAGACACCCAAAGCCACACCACCCCGGGCTTGGGTGCCCCAGCGACAACACAGTTGACCGTCAGACACCCAAAGCCACACCGCCCCGGGCTTGGGTGCCCCAGCGACAACACCGGCGGAAGACCAACCGGCGTACCCTCGACGCATGGAGCGCTACCTCGCCTTCGTGGTCACCTCCGCGGTGGTGCTCGCGATCCCCGGCCCCACGATCCTGCTGGTCGTCACCCGGTCGCTGAACCATGGAGCCACCGTCCGGCGGGCGACCGTGGGCGGCGTGGTCCTCGGGGATCTCGTGGCGATGACCGCGGCGATGCTCGGCGTCGGCGCGATCCTCCTCGCGTCATCGCAGTTGTTCCTGGCCTTGCGTGTCGCCGGTGGGCTGTACCTCGTGTGGTTGGGTGTGCGGACATGGCGCTCGCGGGGCGGGCAGTGGGTCGTCACACAGTCCGCCGACGTCGATCCCAAGCGGGTGTTCGGGGAGAGTTTCGCCGTGACTGCGACGAACCCCAAGAGCATCGCCTTCTTCGTGGCGTTCGTCCCCCAGTTCATCGACCCCGCTGCCCCCTGGCTGGCTCAGACGGCCCTGCTCATCGTGACGTTCGTGGTGCTCGGTGGACTCAACGCGCTGGCCTACGGCTGGCTCGCGGGCCGGGCCCGGGGTGTGATGATGCGGCCGCAGACGCGCCGCCGGGTGGCGCGGGTTTCTGGTGGCGCGCTGGTCGCCGGCGGGGCCGCAGTGATCGCGACGGCCCACGCATGACGTACTACGAGGCCCGCCTGGCGCGGATCCATGCACAGGACTACACCCAGTACGCCATCGCGGCCGCGCAGCGATTGCTGGCCGAAATCGGGCCAGGCTCCGGCGTGATCATCGACCTGGGGTGTGGCGCAGGGGATGTGGCCGACGTCGTGACCCCGGCGGGCTACGAGTACGTGGGCGTCGACCTGAGCCCCAGCATGGTGGCGCTCGCCAGGCAGCGACGGCCGGGGATCCGGGTGCTCCACGGCAGCGCCTTCGACCTGCCCGATGCCGAGGGGGTGCGGGGCATCGTGGCCGTGGGCGAAGTGATCAACTACGCGGGCGATCCGCGGGCAGGACTTGCCGGTCTGCACGCGTGGCTGCGGGCCTGCCGGCAGACCCTTTCCGCCGGTGGCGTACTCCTGCTCGACGTGGCCGGGCCCCTACGCGCCGACCCCGAGCCGCTCACAAGGGTGGCTCATGGGCAGGGCTACCGGCTCGAGGTCACCACAGTCACGGATCCGGAGCGCCGGACCATGACCCGCACCATTCGCATCGTGGACGACACAGGCGAGCAGACCGAGACCCACGAACTCGAACTCGTCGACCCGATGGAGGTGCTCGCAGCACTGCGATCGGCGGGTTTCGACGCTGTCGCACTCTCGGCGTACCGGGAGGATCTACCGTTCCCCCGCGGGTGGTCGGGCTTCCTCGCACGGGTGTCCTGAGACAGCAGATTGCAGCGGCGACCACCACGTGGCCGGATCCGCAATCTGCTCGGCGCGGACATGACTGGTCGCCGTCGCGAGCACGGGTGATACTCGAGACGTGAGCACGACCTCCACGCAGACCGGCCGGTCGAGTATGCGCGCCCTGGTGGGCGTGTTCATCATGGTCGGCATCATGTGGCTGCTCGAGGCCTTCGACGCGGTCGTCCCGGGTGACCTCGACGGCTACGGCATCGAGAGCCGGGAGTCCGATGGCTTGTTCGGGATCGTCGCCGCACCCTTCCTGCACGCGGACTTCGCCCATCTCATGGCCAACACCGTGCCCTTCCTCGTTCTCGGGTCGATCGTCGCGCTGCGCTACCCGAGTCGGTTCTGGGCGATCTCGCTGACCATCATCGGCATCGGTGGGGCGGGGGTGTGGCTGCTCGGGCCGGCCAACACGGTGATGATCGGGGCCAGCGGTGTCGTGTTCGGATTCCTGACATTCCTGATCACCGCAGGCGTGCTGACGAGGCACTGGCTCGACGTCGTCATCGCCCTAGGCGTCCTCTTCCTCTACGGCGGGATCCTGATCGGGGCGCTGCCGTTCGGCGTCGAGGCCGGGGTGTCCTGGCTGGGTCATCTCATGGGGGCGTTCGCCGGGATCCTGGCCGCTTTCCTGTTCGCCCGGAAGGCCGACCGTGTCGTCCATGTGCCGCAGTGACGGCAGGAACCACGACCAGACCCCCACAACCAGAACACCGGCGGCCATGATCAGGAACGCCTCCTGCAGTCCGAGGTACTCGACCATCGGCCCACTGATCAGGTAGCCGATCGGGCCTGCCAGATAGGCCGCCGACGTCAGCAGGCCCACGACCCGGCCGCGCAGGTCACCCGGCGTGCGCTGCTGGATCATGAGGTTCACCAACGGTCCCACCGGCCCGTAGAAGAGGCCCGCGAGCACGGCGAACACGACGAGGATCCCGTAGGCCGGCAGCGCAGCCATGCCCAGCACCGCGAGGCCACTGGCCGTCATGGACGACACGAACGCCACCCGCCGACCCGCTCGATGTCCGATCGCGCCGTAGATCAGCGCACCCAGGATTCCGCCGAGGGACAGAGCCATGACGGTGACACCGAGCCGGCCGGGCTGTCCGAGCCCCTCGAAGTACACCGGCAACACCACACCCTCGACCGGCAGCCAGAAGCCGACGATCACCATGCTGACCAGTGCGACCGCACGCAGCACACGGTCCCGCCAGACGAACCGCACGCCCTCGACGGTGGACACCCAGACCCCGGTGGCGCGCATGTGATCGCCGGGGCGGCCTGCTCCGGGCACGCGGACCAGAACCATCACCAGGGCCCCGAGCGCGAACATCACGCTGGAGATCCAGAACGTCCCGGCCGCCCCGAGGAATCCGATCGCCAGGCCGCCGATGCCGGGCCCGATGAGATACGCCGCACCCCAGACCGCCTCGTGGATGCCGTTGGCCCGCTCCAGCCGGAGCCCGGCGGCCCGGGCGGCCTCCGGCAGCATCGCCTCCCGCGCGCTGATCCCGGCCGGGTCGAACACCGCCCCGAGGACCGCCAGACCGGCCAGCGCCCAGAATCCGAGGTCGAACCACGTGCTCAGGATCGGTACCAGCGCCACCGAGGTCATGGACAGCAGGTCGGAGACGACGGCGACCCGCCGACGCCCGATGCGATCCACGAAGACCCCGGCGAACAGGAAGGACACCAGCAGCGGTGCGGCGGTGATCGCACCCAGCCCGCCGGCGGCGCTGGCCGATCCGGTCAACTCGATCACCAGCCACGGGAATGCGATCATCGAGATGCCGTTGGCGGTACCGCTGAAGACCGTGGCCGTTTCGAGACCCACGAACGGGATCCAGTCGCGGCCAGGGGTGCGCATAATCGCATTGTGGCGGTTGCGGGGAGGATGGTGCTGTGAGTTCTTGGCCCAAGGGCGCACCGCATGCCACCGCGGACGTGGTGGTGGTCGGCGCCGGCATCGCGGGGCTTGCTGCCGCGCACCATGTCGCGGAGGCCGGTTTCGAGGTTCTGGTGATCGAGGCCGACGAGCGCGTGGGGGGCCGGATCCAGACCGACGAGGTCGACGGCTTCCGGCTCGACCGGGGCTTCCAGCTCTACAACCCCGCCTACCCCGAAGGCGCGCGCCTGCTCAACCTCGCTGCGCTGGACCTCAAGGCCTTCTTCCCAGGTGCGGTGCTGAGTACACAGGACGGTCCGCGTTGGCTGGTCGACCCCCGACGCGCAACCCGCTCCAGCCTGCGCAACGTGCGGACTCCACTCGGGCCCATCGGCACTCTGCAGACCCTCCGCTACCTGACCGGATGTGCGGTGACGGACCCGCGGGAGGTGGAGAGTCGTCCAGACATGAGCGCCCGGGAGGCGTTCGCGCAGGCCCACATCGGCAACCGCCCACTGCACTTGCTGCTGCAACCCTTCCTCTCAGGCGTGCTCGCCGATCCCGATCTCGACACAAGTCGCAGATTCGCTGACCTGGTCCTGCGATCACTGGCCCGCGGTACGCCCGCGGTGCCGGCAACCGGCATGCAGGCGATCCCGGATCAACTGGCGAAGGGCCTGCGTAGCCGGATCTTCCGGGGCGTACGCGCGGAGTCGGTGACCGCCACCCGGATCGAGACCGCCGCCGGTGGCATCGACTGCGACGCCGTGATCGTGGCCACGGACCCCGCAACCGCCGCACGCCTGGTGCCCGGGGTGCCGGAGCCGACGATGCGCGGCCTGACCACCTGGTATTTCAGCATCGAAGAGGACGACCTGTACGGCGGGAAACCCGTGCTGGTGCTGGCGTCGGAGCGCCAGGGTCCGGTGACGAACAGCGTGGTCATGAGTTATGCCGCCCCCGACTACGCCCCCGCCGGACGGCATTTGGTCCAGGCCACGGCGGTGGGTGTTGCGCAGACGGACGTCACTGAGGTTCGAAGGCACCTCGCTGACATGTACGGCATACCGACCGGACACTGGGAACTCGTCGGGCACTATCCGATTCCCGCCGCTCTGCCCGCCGCACTTCCGCCCTTCACGACCCGCGGCGAGCAGGACTTCGGCGGGATCGTCGTCGCCGGTGACCACCGCGACACCCCGTCGATCCAGGGTGCTCTGGTGAGCGGACGCCGCGCCGCCCGCACGGTCTGCCGCCGTCTGCGCTGACCCACAAGCCGACGGCACGCGCGCGTTGATTGTTGCGACGCTACCGATCCGACACCGGCGGGCCTCCAGCGCTCAACCGTGGCGCGGCGGCCCGATGCGGTACTCCGCCGGCCTCGGGATGGTCATCGCACATTCCGGTTAGAGATCGGCCGTCCGGTTAGAGATCGGCCGTCCGGTTAGAGAAACAGCACTCCGGTTAGCCCTATACGGCCGTGGGACTCTAACCAACCTGCCGCCGACTAACCAACATGCCGATCTCTAACCGGAAGGCGCAGACACTTACCGACAGCGGACCGGCCCAACGCCTTGTGGCGGGGCATCAACCGCCGCGCCGCCTCGACCAAGGTGGCCCTGGATCTCCAACCAGCACCGAGAACACACCAGCATCCCGAAAGCCACAACCACGCGACCAACTTCCCTGGGCAGAGCACCCAGCACTCAATCGCGGCGCGGGCGGCCCGCGTGCGGTTTGCCCCCAGCCACGTACCGTGGAAGCCATGGGCTGGCAAATCACCGACATCCCCGACCTCTCGGGACGCACCTTCCTTGTCACCGGCGCGAACTCCGGCCTGGGGTTCGAAACCGCGAAGGCACTCGCCGGAGCCGGTGGGCAGGTCGTGCTCGCCGGCCGGTCTCGAGAGAAGATCGGCGCTGCTCAGCGCCAGATCCCGCAGGACACGCTGGCACTCGAACTCGACCTCTCCGATCTGGCGAGCGTCCATGCGGCAGCGGAGAGTCTTCCCGTCGCGTCACTCGATGTCCTCGTGAACAACGCCGGCGTCATGGCTCCGCCCCTGGGGCGGACCGCGGACGGGTTCGAGACCCAGATCGGAACCAACCACCTCGGGCACTTCGCCCTCACCGGACTATTGCTGCCCCGGATGCCGATCGACGGGGGTGATGCCCGGGTGGTGACGGTGTCCAGCGGCGCCCACCGCATGGGGTCCGTCGACGTCGACGACCTGAACTACGAGCGGCGCAAGTACTCCTCCTGGCCCGCCTACGGCCAGAGCAAACTGGCCAACCTGCTGTTCATGGCCGAGTTGGACCGCCGGGCACACGCAGCCGACTGGACGCTGCGCAGTGTGGCGGCACACCCGGGCTACGCCGCGACCAACCTGCAGTTCGCCGGGCCGAAGTACGCCCGCAATCCGGTGGGCAAGCAGATCACGCGCGTGATGAATGCGGTCATGGGACAGTCCGCGAGTTCCGGCGCCCGACCGCAGTTGTACGCCGCCACTATGCCTGACGTGCGTGGGGGCGAGTACTTCGGTCCGGATGGTTTGATGGAGTCGCGCGGCGCCCCGAAGCGTGTGGACCCCAACGCCGCAGCCAAGGATGTCGCCACCGCGAAGAAACTCTGGGACCTCTCTGAGCAACTCACCGGGGTGTCCTACGACACGGTCCGGCCGAACTCCTCCACCTCGTAGGTCCATATCTGCACCGGCCAATGCCTCGGGCGCAGGCCCGCTTTGCGCCAGAGTCCCGCCACGAACTGTTCGCTCGTGGGCAGTTGCTCCCACACCGCGGGCAGAAAGGTGCCACGTCTGCCATCCGCCGCAACGACCGCGCCGACCCGCGGCAGCCGAGACACGACATCGTCGTAGGACTCTGCGGGGAAGTCGGTCAGCGGGCCGAGAACCGATATCTCGACGTGGACGTCGTGCAGATCCTGCACCGGCGGGAAGCGAGGATCCTCGAACGCAGCGGCGCGCGCATGCTCCGCGATGTCGAGCCCGAGAGACTGGTAGGGCTGCAGCGCGCCGATGCACCCCAACAACTCACCTCGTCGACGCAGAGTCACGAAGGAGCAGCCCGGCTCGCGCAGATACTCCGGGAGGCCGGCCGCGATCGAGCCTCGGATCGCTGCGATCGCGATGTCCAGCATCTCGTCGTGCTGCGTCGCGGTGAACATCACAGCCCCACCGTGAAGGCGCCGTAGCCCACCACACGGTCGTGGGGTCCGGCGGTGTCCCCGGAGTTGTGCAGGTCCAGTAGCCGTACCGGCATGTCGAGGCGCTGCGCGGCCAGTAGAAGCCCGCGCAGGGGGTAGGCACCGCACGCGTCATGATCATCGATCTCGCGCCACGCCCGGCTGACGATTTGCCCGGCCGTGACGGCGTCGCGCGCCCGCGCCTGCTCGTAGGTCAGGTAGTGCGAGAGGTCCGTGGACAACACCACAGTGCTGTCCGGATCGGCGAGGAAACCCTGCAGTACATCAGCCACCATCTCCGGATCTGCCCTCCCCACCAGCAGCGGCACCAGCCGCCACCCCGGTTCCAGTTGCACCTGCAGGAAGGGCAGTTGTACCTCAAGGCTGTGTTCGGGGGCGTGCGGGTAGTCGTCCTGCGGCAGCCCGGCCGCGGCGATCGCCTCCTGATCGATCTCGACATCGCCGAGCGGGGTGCGCCACATCTGTGTCGTGGGCGCGACCATGCCGTCGACGGCGATGAAATGCGCCGGCCCCGCCAGGACCACCCGGGGGGTACTTCGCAGCGTGGCGTAGGCGTGGGCCGCGACCGGCCCGGAGTAGATGTGCCCGGCGTGCGGCACGATGATCCCCGGCGGCTGCGCGCCCCCTTGCGGCACAGCAGCGAGATATCCGGCCACCTCCTCGGCGAGTTCATACGAGTCGCCGGTGTAGAAGCGGCCGGCCACCGCGGGTTGCCGGACTCTCATCGCGCCACCCCCAACGCCAGTTGCAGCCGTTCGACCTTTCCGGAGGCGTTGTGCGGAAGAGCATCCATGTGGTCGATCTCCTTCGGGCGCTTGTATGCCGCGAGGTGCTCCCGAGCCCACTGCCCCACCGCCTGCGGCGTCGCAGAGCCGCTGTACACGACGCAGACCCGCTGTCCCCAGTGCTCATCCTCGCGGCCGAACGCGGCGACCTCCTGCACTCCGGGGCATTCGGCCAGGGCCGCCTCCACCTCTGCGGGATAGACATTGACCCCGCCACTGATGATCAGATCCTCGCGCCGGCCTTCCAGATAGAGATACCCGTCATCCAGTCGGCCGAGGTCGCCCACCGAGAAGGCATCGCCGTCCCAAGCGGCGGCAGTCTTCACCGGATCGTTCCAGTACTCGAACCGCGCGAAGTCCGGCGTGTGGCACCAGATGACACCGTCCCGGACCTCCAGGGTGCGCCCGATGCGGGCGCGTCCGACCGTACCCGGGCGTTGCTCCCATTCCGCTGCGGAGCACACCGTGAACTGCCCCTCGGTCGAGCCGTAGAACTCCCAGACGCTGTCCACCCCTGCCCAATCGTGCAATCGCCGTTTCAGCTGCGGCGGGATCGCGGCCCCGGCGTGCGTCACCAGACGGTAAGGGCTCGGGGGCAAGTCGAGTCCGAACAACCGTTGAAGATGGCTGGGCACCAGGAAGGCGTGGGTCGGGCGGTGATCACGCAATGCCGCGGCGATCGCCGGCGCATCGAAGACTCCCGGTAGCACCGCTGTCCCGCCTGCGTGCAGCACCAGCATCGCGTACCGCAGTGGCGCCGCGTGGCACAGCGGACCGTGCACCAGGGTCACGTCCGAGCTGGTGAAGCCCCACTGGTCCAACTCGTCGCGCCACAGCGCCGCGGTGAGATCCTCGCCGATCCCCTGGGTGAAGACGCCCTTGGGGCGCCCGGTGGTTCCCGAGGTGTAGTGCATAGGGCGGCCCAGCGGCCAATCCGCGAGTTCCGGGGGTGGGCCCGCGTGTGTCACAAGGGACTGCAGGTGTGCCGACTCGCTGATCACCACCGTGGCACCGCTGTCGGTCACGATGTGCGAACGTTCGGGTCCGGTGAGCAGCGGGTTGATCGGCACCGGGGTGATCCCGGTGCGCAGGGCGGCAGCAGTGACAGCGATGACACAGGCCTGCAAGTAGGCGGCTTCCTCAGCGGGGAACCGGTGTTCCGGCGTCACGAGCGCGACGCGATCACCGGGCCGCAGTCCCGAAGCGTGTAGGCCACCCGCGGCAGCGACCGTCAGGCGCTGGTACTGCGCTGCCTCGAGCACGTACATGAACCCAGGCTAGCCGCCGTCAGCCGCTCATCAGAGCCTTCCGCGGCGCGGCCGCTTCCTGCAGCCGCAACGTCCCAACAGGCATCTCCGCACAAAGATGGGAGATACCGGAATCCAACTTCGGATCGCGCCATTGTCGTGGGGCGGCAGGAATTAGCGCCGGCCATCCATCTGTACCGGCAGCCGACGCCTACCCCACGTCCCCGGCGTCGCCGCGAATACACCCGGGATCCGCGTGCCGCAGAAGGAGCATGCGCCGGTGGCGTCGAGGTCGTAGGAAAGCAGGTCGTACCAGTCACGCTCGATCACGGGCTTATGACACCCGGGGCAGAACGTCGTGTCCCCGGCGGTGTCATGGACGTTGCCCGTATAGGCGAACCGGACACCGGCGTCGATCGCGATCTCGCGCGCGCGGCGCAGGGTGTCAGGCGGCGTGGGCGGCACGTCCAGCATCTTCCAGTCCGGATGAAAGGCGCTGAAATGCATGGGAACGTCCGGGCCCACGTGCTCGACGACCCAATCGCACATCCTGCGAAGCTCATCGTCGGAGTCGTTGTGCCCCGGCACGACCAAGGTCGTCAACTCCACCCAGACGTCACTTTCGTTCGCCGCCCATTCGATGGATTGCAGGACCGCGTCGAGGTCGCCCCCGCACACCTTGCGGTAGTACTCGTGAGTGAAGCCCTTGAGATCGATGTTCACCGCATCCATGGCGCCGAAGAGTTCGGCTCGCGGCGCAGGTTCGATGTAACCGGCAGTCACACCGACGGTTCGGATCCCCTGGTCGCGACAGGCGATCGCGGTGTCAACGGCGTACTCGAGGAACACCACCGGGTCGTTGTAGGTGAACGCAACGCTGGTGCATCCCAGCCTGACGGCGGCATCGGCGATCGCTCGCGGCGACGCACTGTCGGCCAAGGTGTCGATGTCCCGGGACTTGGAGATGTCCCAGTTCTGGCAGAACTTGCACGTGAGGTTGCAGCCTGCGGTCCCGAACGAGAGCACCGGTGTCCCGGGCAAGAAGTGATTCAACGGCTTCTTCTCGATGGGGTCGATGCAGTAGCCACTTGAGCGACCGTACGTCGTGGAGACGATCCGATCGCCCTCCCGGGCGCGCACGAAACAGAGTCCTCGCTGACCCTCGTGCAGCCGGCAGGCCCGCGGGCAGACGTCGCACTGGACGCGGCCGTCATCGAGTACGTGCCAGTACGTCGTCTCGGCGATCTCGCCGAACAACGGGCTGGCGTGCACGTGCGCCCCCATACCTCTAGCGGACTCCCGTCGGGCGCAGATGTCAAGGGGCGCGGGCCCACCGATGGGGCTCAGAACCGCCGGGGGGACAGAGGCCGCCGGGTCACCGAGCCGGAACCTCGAGGTGGTACGCGTAGTGGCTGTCCAGGGCCAGCAGGAATGCACCTTGAACCGCGATCGCTGCCCCGTCGCCGGTACGCCCCCTGCGCCAAGCGGCCACAGCGAGACCGAGGTAGCCGACGTCCGCCACGCAGTTGAGATGCAGGATCGTCCGCAGGCGACGGGGATCGGGGTCGGGCCGCGTCGCGCCGAAACCCGCAATGGCTGCGTCGACCGCACCCCATGCCAGTGTCTGGCGCCCGAAGGCGCGGACCTGCGGATCACGTCCGGCAGCCCACACCACCGCCCCACCGACGACTGAGGCCGCCGACCACGTTGCCAGGGTCCGCATCAGCCCTTGTGACGTCGCCATCAGGTCCCTCCCACGTACGGGCAGTGACGGCAGCCGCTGTTGCAGCACCGCCCCCGCTTCAGATGAACTGCTGCAGTCATCACGAACAAGCCCGATGAAGGGTCGAGGTAGCCGGGCTCGCCGGCAGCGACCGCCGCGTCATGGCGGCGCATGATCTCGACCCATTGCGGATGATCCGGGGACAGCCGATCGGGATGTGGCGTCAGCGGGTCGGTCCGGGGCACTCCCCCATTATTCGGGCGGTCCCACGATGTCCGCCAGCGTGACGATCAACGGCCGCATCTTCTCGAAGGCCCCGTGCACGCTGGTCCGCACGCGCTTCGTGCCCATCCAGGCCACCGGCTCCCACATCTTCGTCACGTGCATCGTCCGGTGACGCAGCAGGTCAACATCCGGGTTGTCCTCGTCGACACCCCGAGGCCGGGTCTTCAGGGTTGTACCGCCCACCTCGAACCCGGCTCTGGGCAGCGGCTTCAAAGCCGCTCGTAACGCATCCGCCCCGGCCTCCAACAGGTGCTCGCGGTACCGCTTCACCTGCGCCGGTGTGGACTGGTACCAGCCTCCAGCCACCATCAGCCCCTTGGCTGAGATCTGCATGTACCACCCGAGACCATTCTCGGCCTCGAACACGCATCCCTGATGGTCCTTGTACGGCGTCTTGTCCTTGCTGAACCGCACGTCGCGGTACGGCCGGTACAAGTGGGCAGGACCGAAGTCGGGTTCGAGCGCGTCCGCCAGTTCCTGCAGCGGTTGCCGGACGAACTGCTCGTACTCGGTCTTGTGCGCACTCCAGAAGTCACGGGTGTTCTCTGCGCCGAGGTGGTCGTAGAACTCGAACGCCTCCGCGGGGATGCCGGTGCTCATGACGATCACACTGCCAGCGTTGCCGTGTGACTGCCAGACCGTCTGCAAATCTGTGGATGATCGCCGCCGAGAGCCTAGTGTCGGGCCATGGCCGACACCGGGATCCGGGCGCGCGTGGTGGCCGCGTCCGTGGGTCGCGACCGGGTCCTCGACGCGATCAAGGCCGTCGCCCTGCTGGTTGTCATCGTGGGCCACAGCCTGGCCTGGCACACCCCGGGCGACGGTACCGCCGTGAACGTCTTGGAGAGGGCACCTTGGCTGATCCCGCTGACCTGGGTGTTCCAGGTCCTGCCGCTGTTCTTCGCCGCCGGCGCGGTGTCCAACGCTGCCTCCCTGGCACGGCACGGCCGCCGGGACTACCTGAGTGCCCGCGGGCGACGCCTGCTCGCTCCGGTGGTCGTCTACGCCACGTTCTGGACCGCGCTGCTCGCGCCCTTCGGAGCCTCGGAGACCGTGGTCGGGGCCGGTCGCTTCCTCGCCCAACTGCTGTGGTTCGCGGGTGTGTACCTGTTGGTGGCGGCGGCCGCAGTGTTCACCTCACGGTGGACGGCGCGGCCGGTCCTCACCTTGACCGTGTGGCTGGCGCTCATCGTGGCCGTCGACACCATCCGGACCACATCCTTCAGCGGGTGGGGC
The DNA here is from genome assembly GCA_020636995.1 of Actinomycetota bacterium. Taxonomy (GTDB): domain Bacteria; phylum Actinomycetota; class Actinomycetes; order S36-B12; family UBA10799; genus JADKAV01. The sequence continues at coordinate 228,516 of JACJWU010000005.1, forward strand.
TGGATCAACATGCTGCTGGTCTGGGGGTGGCTGCATCAGGTCGGATACCACCTCCCGGTCCTGCGCACCCGGCGCTGGGCACTTCCCGGTGGCATCGCCCTGATCGCGGCCGCCGTCGCGCTGGCCTTCGCCGGTCCGTACTCACACTCACTGATCTCGGTGTCCGGGATCCCCGGGCTGTCCAACCTCGCACCGCCCAGCACGGTCCTGGCCGTCTACGGGGCGGGGCAGATCCTGATCGTGGCGGGACTGTGGCCCCACCTGCAGCGGGCCCTGGCCAATGACCGTCGCTGGGTGCCCATCGCACTCCTGGGCGCCCGTGGCATGGGGATGTACCTGTGGCACATACCGTTGGTCGGACTCGCCGCTGGGCTCGCGCTCGCACTGGGCTTCGCGGCACCCCCGCTGACTCCGGTCTGGTGGCTGGTCCACATCGCTGTGGTGCTCCTGGTCGTGCCGGGCGCCTGGCTGCTCGCCGGCCTGGCCGCGAATCCGGAGAAGGCGGTCGGACGACTGCGACTGGCGGTGTCCAGCCCGGGACCGGCGTGCACCCTCGGCGGACTGGTGGTCCTCAACATCGCGGCCACAGGGTTCGCGACCTGGTGGGGCCTGGGCGCGGTCGGCCTGCCGTCATCAGCATGGCTGAACCTCACACTGCTCTGGCTGGCACTGCTGGTAGTCAACCAGCGAAGATCACACTCAGCGCCAACAGACACGAACTGACCGTGAGCACGGCCGGCTCCCAGGCCGGCAGGGGGGTACCCGCGACACGCAGTACCGTGAGTCGTCGCATCGCCGCCACGCATCCGGCGACGGTCACCAGGCCGGTGAGCACCGCCAGTTCCACAAGCCCCGCGGTTGCCAGATGGACCGCCCCGATGCCCCCCACCACCAGCAGCGCCAGAATCGTCCGGCGCCAGGCCAGCCTGGTCCGCTCCGTCTGGGAGTTCACACGAACACCGCGATCGTGACGACAAGAGCCAGGAACACCATCCCGACTGTGAGGATCAAGGGCCCCCGTTGGGTCGGCAGGACCCGACCCTCCCGCATCGCCTGCTGGACGTCCTGCCAGTGCCGGAACGAGGTCACCGTCAACACGCCACCAAGTACGGTGAAGCCCACTGCGGCCGCCGACAGGACGCGGGAGCCGCCGACGTCGGACACGAAGATCCGGATGGCGATGCCTCCGGCGATCAACGCCAGCGCCGTGCGGACCCACGCCAGATACGTGCGTTCGTTCGCCAGGGAGTACCGGTAGTCCGGCTCGTCGTCCATCAGTCGATCCGCTGCCGATAGACGCGCGCCTCCCATGGGCGCAGGCTTTGACCGGTCGGTTCGCGGTAGTTCGCGATGACGATCTCCCCGTCGAGTTCGATCGGACATTGCGCGACGTCACCGGAGAAGTTCGCCACCACCAACAGTCGCTCGGCGCCGAGGGTGCGCGTGAACGCGTGGACCACCGGGTCGGTGGGCAGCAGCAACTCGAACTCACCCTCGCACACCACCGGATCCTCGTGTCGCAACGCGATCAGTCGGCGGTAGTAATGGAAGACCGAATCGGGGTCCGCGACCTGAGCGGCAGCATTGATCGTCACGTGGTTGGGGTTCACGGGAAGCCACGCGGCCCCGCTGCTGAAGCCGGCGCCGGGAGAGTCGTCCCACTGCACAGGCGTGCGGGCGTTGTCCCGGCTGACGATCCGCAATCCCGGCAGCACCTTCTCCGGCGGGATCCGCTGCCGGTCCACCGCCTCGTAGTAGTGGTTCAGGGATTCGACGTCGCGGTAGTCCTCGATACCCGAGAAGGGGTAGTTGGTCATCCCGAGCTCTTCGCCCTGGTAGATGTACGGGGTCCCCTTGTGCATATGCAGCACGGTTGCGAGCAGAGTGGCCGATTCGTACCAGTGCACCTCGTCGTCTCCGTACCGGGAGACGATCCGGGGCTGGTCGTGGTTGTTCCAGTACAGGCTGTTCCACCCGACGTCGGAGAGCCCGTTCTGCCACTTGGCGAGGTTGGCCTTCAGGTCCACCAGGTCCATGGGTTGGTGGTCCCACTTGGTGGTCCCATGGTCGAGTTCCATGTGCTCGAACTGGAAGACCATGTCGAGCTCCCGGTTGGCCGGATCCGTGAGCACCCTGGCCAGTTCCACCGAAACCCCCGGGGTCTCCCCCACGGTCAGCAGTTCCGCCTCCCGGTCAGCGAAGACCGCGCGGTCCATCTCCTGCAGGAACTCGTGAAGCCGTGGCCCGTTGAGGTAGTACGGCCCACCATCACCGAACAACCCGCCGGCAGGGATCCGCCCGTCGGGCAGTCCCGGTGTCTTGGACAGCAGATTGATGACGTCCATCCGGAAGCCGTCGACCCCTCGGTCCAACCACCAGTTCATCATCGCGTAGACCGCTTGCCGGACCTCGGAATTCTCCCAGTTGAGATCCGGCTGTTTGCGGCTGAACAGGTGAAGGTAGTACTGACCGGTCGACTCGTCGAGTTGCCAGGCACTGCCGGAGAAGATCGACCCCCAGTTGTTGGGCGGGCCGTCCGCAGTGCCGTCGCGCCACCAGTACCAGTCCCGCTTCGGGTTGTCCCGGCTGGACCGGGACTCGATGAACCAGGGGTGTTCGTCGGAGGTGTGGTTCACCACGAGGTCCATGATCAGTTTCATGCCGCGGGCATGGACGCCGGCCAGCAGGCGATCGAAGTCCTCGAGGGTTCCGAACATCGCATCGATGTCCTGGTAGTCGCTGATGTCGTATCCGTTGTCGTCCTGCGGGGATCGGTAGATCGGCGACAACCACAGCACGTCGACGCCGAGTTCGGCCAGGTAGTCGAGCTTGGACTCGATGCCGCCAAGATCGCCGTAGCCGTCGCCGTTGGAGTCGGCGAAGGACCGCGGATAGATCTGATACACCACCGCGTCCTTCCACCACAGATCCATGTGCCTCACGCTAGGGCATCGCCACCCCGCAGGTCTGGCATAGCGTTGCAGGCGTGGATGTCGAATTCCGTGCTGAGGTGATGCAGGAGCAGGGGACCGCACCCTTCGTGGACGTGCCGGTCGACGTACTCGCCCGCATCTCGCACAAGCGGCGGGTGCCCGTGGTCGTGACTGTCAACGGGCACACGTTCCGAACAACGATCGCGCCGATGGGCGGAATGCTGTGCCTGGGTTTCAACAAGGGCAACGCCGCAGGTGCTGGCATAGCGGCAGGTGATCGGATCGACATCGTGATGGCCCTCGACACGCAACCGCGCACCATCGACGTGCCGGCAGAACTCGCCGCGGCTCTGGACGCGGACCCTCGCGCCAAGGCGGCCTTCGACGCGTTGTCCTACAGCCACCGGCGGGAATGGGCCGATCACGTGCGGGAGGCGAAGAAGCCCGAGACCCGGGAGCGGCGCGCGGGCAAAGCGGTGGTGGCGTTGCGGGAAGGGTGAAGGGCCCTGGTGCGTTCCGGTTAGAGATCGGCATGTTGGTTAGAGATACGGCACTCCGGTTAGCCCTGTACGGCCGTGGGACTCTAACCAACCAGCCGCCGACTAACCAAAATGCCGATCTCTAACCGGAATGCCCAGAAATATCCTGACCGACAACGGACCGGCTCAATGCCGTCGCAGAAACCACCCGTCAGCCGACACCGTTGAGTTCGTTCACCACCTGCAGCAACTCACCCTGGTCGTACCAGTTGACGGCCACGAAGTTGGGGATCCGCCCCCGCTCCTGCTCACACTCGCGCACACGTTCACCGAGCACCTCACCCGCGTTCGCCTTCTGAGCGTTCGACACCAGCGCGGTGAAACTGCTCAACCAGTGGTTGACCATGAACAGGTCGGAGTCGGCCGAACCCCGGTTCAGCGTGCAGTCGAAGTCGTCGACGCTCGCGTAGGTGTAGCCCGTGTCCTGCACGAGATCGAATCCCTGATGCAGGTAGGGGTACTGCGAACCCCCACCCTCGTTCTCCATGAGCACCAGCAGCCGCTTGCCGCTGTCGATCATCTCCCGCAGGGTGGGCCAGGGTGTACCGGGTTCGTGGACGTACGCCATGTCCGCCAGTCCGGCCTGCTCGAAGACCGCCGCCGTGTCCGCCGGGGTCGTGGCGTCCTGGATGAAGACCGTCACCACTTCCCGCGGGTGCTGATCCATCCATGACTTCACCCCTGCGAGCTGCGGCTCGAGCGCGGTCCCGCCGAGTTCGCACAGCGTGTGGCACATGTAGACCTGCTCCGGGCCCAGCGTCTTCTCGCCGCGCAGACGGTTGATCGACCGCTTCATCGCCGGCGTCAAGTCCGCGGTACGGCCATCGGTGAAGTCCGACTGGGCCCGGGCGAGTGACCGCTCGGCAGTGACGACCCCTGACTCGGTGGCCTGTCCGTACCAGGTGTCGATGAGGAACACCCGGATCCCGTCGTCCAACGAGTTGACCATCGTTGTGGGTTGCTCGGCCAGATACCACCCCTCCTGATCGGCGGCCGACATGGAGTTGTGGCTGGCGGGGAACGCCACCTCGTCGAAACGCCGATCACACAGCTGCGCGAATCCGTTGCACGCATCCGGGTCGTCGGCCACCGCCGCCACAGGCACGTCCTGCGGCAACGCGGTGGGCACCAGCACGACTGCCAGCAGTCCCACCGCGATCACCGCGGCGCCGACCGGCAGGACCCAGGCCCACCGCCACCCGCCCTCGGATTCCGCCGCTGCCTGATGGTCCCGCGCGCGCTCGACGACCAGGTCGAGTTCGGACACCCCGATGAGGAAGACAGCGACCCCCACCAGAACGGCCACGACGGCCACAGCAACGCTGGGGAAGACGACGAAGGCCACGCCTATCGCGATGAGTGCCAGCCCCCGTGCCAGCGCCCAGCCCTGACTGACCGGCCGACGCACGATCTGCCGACCGATGTCGGTGAGCCGCTCATGGACCTTGACCTGGGGCAGCATCGCACTGGCCGCGATCACGATCAGGCCACCCACGACGCCCGTCACGATCACGCGCACGGCCAACGCACGGCCGAAGACGTCGACGGCTGATTCCACGACAGCGGTGGGCAGCGGTCCCAACCCGACAAGACGGCTCGCGACCCAGCCGATGGCCAACAGGGCTCCGAGTGTGGCCGCAACGGCGATCAGGGCCCACCCCACGCGCAGAACCGCCATCCGCCGGTCCGGAGCGATCATGACCGCAACGACCCACACAGCGATCGCGAGCACGGGCAACAACAAGGCCATCGCCGTCACGGCCTGGAACCACGCGATGACTCCGGCAGCCGGACCCTCCTGGCCACCGATCTGAGCCAGGGTGACATCGAGGTCCGCAGGCACATTCTGGGCGACGTCCGGAGCGATGGCGTCCAGCAGCGAGATCGCCGAGGATCCCAGGTCCGCGATCGTGAGGACCGCCGAGTCCGAACCGGCCTCAGTGAGCGCACTGTGGAAGGACGCCACGGCACTGGTGAAGATGCCGTTGAAGGCCGAGCTCGCCACCAGCGTGGCTGCGCCGCCCTCGATGGCCGGTTGGATCGCCACCAGATCGGGATCGGCATCGACCACGGCCGCCGCGAGTTCGGCACCGATTGCCGCAGCGAGTGCCGGATCCTGCCGCATCGAATTGACGTGCTGGGCGAACCGCTGACCGTTGACGATGTTGGCGTTGAGGAAACCGGCGATGCTCGCCACGAAGAACAGGCACGCGCCTATCACGAGGGCCACCGAGGACCACCGTCGACTTCTGCGCATACCGCCTCCCTGCCGACAAGAGTATGTTCCACTCGCTCCCGTCACGCAGCGTGCGCGAATGACTTCAACGCGCAACTACCCACCGCGTCGCGAAAGTATTGGCCCGTGGTCAGTGACCAGGATGGGCGAAGCGCGCCCTCGGAATGGAAGTACGCCATTCCCGTTGCGCTGCTCGCTTTCCTGGGGATCGCACTGACCATCGGGCTGATGCAGTTGCTGCGGCACTACGTGCACCAGGGCGCAGAGGACGTCGCGGCCGAATCGGTCACTGTGTCCGCCGAGCGTGCCGGACACTCTCTGGGCCGGCTCAACGGCACCTTGTCCGCTGTCACCGGCTGGTTCGCCGTCGACGACAACATCTCCGAGGAGGAGTTCAGAGGTTTCGTCCAGCGGGTGGTCTCCGACCGCGACGACCTGCAGGCGATCCAGTTCGCGCCAATGATCCAGGAGTCCGAACGGGCAGCACTGGAGCAGCAACTGGCCACCGAGGGGCACTCCGGCCTGATCACCGAAGTCGGCGCCGACGGCATACAGGTGGCCGGTCCGCGCAGCCAGTACGCGCCGATCCTCTACACCTATCCCCGCCGGGGCAACGAGAACGTGTACGGCCTCGATGCGCTGGCCCGGCCCCAGACGCAACGGACCATCGAGCGGGCGCGGGACACCGGACGAACCCAGGTCGGACCGGTGGTGAACATCGTTCAGGAGGGACAGCCCTCGCTTCTGGTGTACGCGCCGGTCTACGCTGCCGAGGCGCGACCGACGTCGGTGGCGCAAAGGCGGACTCTGTGGCGCGGGATGGCGATGGGCGTGCTACGCGTCGATGACTGGATGTCCGCCGCAGCGATGGAGGTGGACGCGGCGGATGTGAACCTGACGCTGGTCGACAGATTCGAAGGCCAGGAAACGGTGGTGTGGACGAACGGCCCGGAGGTCGGCCTCGACGAGATCGGACGATGGCCCGCTAAGGCCCGCATCCCGATCGGCCCGGGCCACACGATGGTGCTGTACGGGACCCCGACCGATGCGCTGATCGCGGCACAGGGCGCGTGGCGACCCTGGGCGGCCCTTGCGGTGGGTCTGGCCATCACCGCGCTGCTCTGCCTCGCGGTGTGGAAGTGGCTGGACGCCCGACTGATCCGGCGCACGGCCGATGATCTGCAGCACGCGACCAACCGCCTCCGCTTCCTCGCTGAACGCGACCCCCTGACCGGCCTGCCACACCGCGACGGTCTTCGCAGTTGGGTCGAGGAATGGGCGTCGCGCAACCCGGACCGCTCGCTGGCCGCACTGTTCATCGACCTCGACGGGTTCAAGGAGATCAACACGACCTGGGGCCATCCGACCGGTGACCTCGTCCTTCGTCAGATCGGGCAGCGTCTGAACGTGCTGGGCGGCGACCCCGACTCGACTGTCGCCCGGCTCGGAGGTGACGAATTCGTGGTCGGCCACGCGATGGACCGCGGATCCCTGGAAGGCCTGACGACCATGGTCCAGACACTGATCAACGAACCGATCCCGATCGGCGACCGCGACGTGCAGATGACCAGTTCGGTCGGTATCGCAGTGTTCCCGGAGGACGGCAACAACCTCGACACTCTGCTGACCAACGCGGACATCGCAGTGCGGGCGGCCAAGGAACTCGGCTCGGATTCGGTGGTCCGCTTCGACCCGGTCATGGCCAGCCGGGGGGCGGCCCAGCGTCAGTTGGCGCGGGCCCTGCGGGTGGCTCTCCGGCGACCCGACGAACACTTCATCCTGGAGTTCCAGCCGCAGGTCGACATGCGCACCGGCCAACTCGTCGCCGCCGAGGCCCTCGTCCGGTGGCGAGACGCGACCGGACGCATCGTCCCACCCATGCAGTTCATCACCCTTGCCCGCGACCATGGCCTGATGAACCGCCTCGGTTCGTGGGTACTCGACAAGTCCTGCGAGACCGTCGCGCAGTGGCGTACGGAGTGCCCGGCGGTGGTGGCCGTGAACGTGGACACCGCGCAACTGACCGAGGACTTCCCGCAGATCGTCGAGGAGACGCTACGCAGACGCCACCTGCCGCCGGAGGGCCTGCTGGTCGAGGTGACCGAGACGGCGGCCATGGACGAGGACGCCCAGCGCGAACTCGACCGGGTGCGCGCCGTCGGCGTCAACATCGCGATCGATGACTTCGGCACCGGGTTCTCGTCGTTGTCGCGTCTGGCCGACCTCCCTACCCACCAGTTGAAGATCGACCGGGCGTTCGTCAGCGGCCTCGGGGAGAGCCACGAGTCCTTGGAGATCGTGCGCACGATCGTCGCCCTGGCCCGGGCCTTGAAACTCGAAGTCATCGCCGAGGGCGTGGAGACACCCCGCCAGGCCAGGATCCTTCTGACCGAAGGCGTGCACATCGCCCAGGGCTATCTGTTCTCGCGACCCGTATCGGCGCAGATGTGCCTGCAGATGTGGCGAACCGGCATCGCGATGCCGCAGGTCCTGTCGCGCTGATCGCTACTGGGTCTGTGTGATGCAGTAGTTGATCGCCCGACCGGGTTTGAACCCCTCGGAGTACTTCATGAACTTCTTCCAGGTCACCTTCCGCCAGCCTTTGAGATGACCCTTGACCCACTGACGTGTCCAGGTCCCGTCCTGATTGCCGAACTCGTCCCACGTCGCGACATCGAACAGGCCGTTGGAGACTGTTCCGGCGAAGCAGAAGTACTCGCTGGAGAACGCCCCTGTGGCGCCCACCACCTGGGTGCGTGCCTTGCTCAGCACGACGAACTCGCCGACGTAGAAGTCGTCGACACGCTGGACGTTCCTGACCATGTAGATGTCTTTGCTCTTCGCGGCCTGCGCAGGAACCGCCAAGCCGGACACGGCAACCGTCACCGCCAACACACCCGCCAGTCGTTTCATCTCACCCTCCCTCCATTACCACGGTACGCCCGATCCGCGCCTATCCACCCACCTGCGACAATTGAGCACATCCCCTAATCCAAGGACCTCACATGGCTCTGCGCAGCGACCTGCGGAACGTGGCGATCATCGCCCACGTCGACCACGGCAAGACGACCCTGGTCGATGCCATGCTCTGGCAGTCCGGCGCGTTCCGCGAGAACGCGGACGTGGCCGACCGGGTCATGGACTCGATGGATCTCGAACGCGAGAAGGGGATCACGATCCTCGCCAAGCAGACCGCGGTGCGCCATGGCGACGTGACCATCAACATCATCGACACCCCGGGGCACGCGGACTTCGGCGGCGAGGTGGAGCGTGGCCTCGAGATGGTGGACGGCGTGCTGCTGCTCGTGGACGCATCTGAGGGACCGCTGCCGCAGACCCGGTTCGTGCTGCGCAAGGCACTGGCCAAGCACCTGCCGGTCGTCCTGGTGGTCAACAAGGTCGACCGTTCCGACGCGCGCATCGCCGAGGTGGTCGACGAGGTGTACGAACTGTTCTTCGACCTCGACGCCACAGAGGAACAGATCGACTTCCCGGTGGTCTACGCGAGCGCGAAGGCGGGCCGTGCCAGCCTCGACCGGCCCCTGGACGCGACCATGCCGGACTCCCCGGACCTTGAGCCGCTCTTCGCGGCGCTCGTCCAGACGGTGCCACCGCCGTCCTTCGACCCCGACGCCCCTCTGCAGGCCCACGTCACGAACCTCGATGCCTCGCCGTACCTCGGACGCCTGGCGGTCTGCCGGATCCATGCCGGGACGATCCGCAAGGGCCAACAGGTGGTGTGGTGTCGGGCTGACGGCAGCCAGAGCACCGTGAAGGTCAGCGAACTTCTGATGACCGACGCCCTCGAACGGGTGCCGGTGGACGAGGCAGGTCCCGGCGACATCATCGCGGTGGCCGGCATCCCGGAGATCACCATCGGCGAGACGCTCACCGACGTGGACGATCCCCGGCCACTGCCGGTCATTACGGTCGATGAGCCGAGCATCTCGGTGACCATCGGAACCAACACCTCGCCGCTCGCCGGCGCCGATGGGTCCAAGATGACGGCCCGGCTCATCAAGAACCGGCTCGACTCCGAACTCATCGGCAACGTCTCCCTGCGGGTGGCCGACACCGGCCGGCCGGACGCGTGGGAGGTGCAGGGTCGTGGCGAACTGCAGCTCGCGGTGCTGGTGGAGATGATGCGCCGCGAGGGCTTCGAGCTCACCGTGGGGAAGCCGCTGGTCGTCACCAAGGAGATCGACGGGACGCTGCACGAGCCGATGGAGAACGTGACCATCGACATTCCCGAGGACTACGTCGGAGTCATCTCTCAGTTGATGGGTCTGCGACGTGGGCGCATGGACGACATGACCAACCACGGGACCGGCTGGGTCCGCATGGAGTACACCGTGCCTGCCCGCGCTCTCATCGGATTCCGCACCGAGTTCCTCACCGAGACCCGCGGCACGGGCCTGATGCACCACGTGTTCGGGGGCTACGAACCGTGGCACGGCGATCTGCGCACCCGACCGACGGGATCACTGGTCGCGGACCGGCGGGGAGCCGTCACCAGCTACGCCTGCTTCAACCTGCAGGAGCGCGGCACGCTGTTCGTCGAGCCCGGCGCGGATGTCTATGAGGGCATGATCGTCGGGGAGAACGCCCGCGCCGACGACATGGACGTGAACCCCACGAAGGAGAAGAAACTCACCAACGTCCGCTCGTCCACCGGCGAGGAGTTGGAGCGCTTGATCCCGGCGAGGGTGCTGTCGCTGGAGCAGGCCCTGGAGTTCTGCCGCGAGGACGAGTGTGTGGAGGTCACCCCGCACACGGTCCGCTTGCGCAAGGTCGAATTGAACGCCGCGCTACGGGCACGGGCGACGGCTCGCCGCAAGGCCCGCGGCTGACGGTCCCGCGCATGGGTGAGCCCGCCGGCGATCCGGCGGTTCTGTCCGGACAGGCTGGTCATGGTGGCCGGTGCAGGCCGGGTGGTGGTTATCAGCACTCCGGTTAGAGAGCGGCATCTTCGTTAGAGAGCGGCATCCTGGTTAGAGAGCGGCATCCTGGTTAGAGACACGGCACTCCGGTTAGCCCTGTACGGCCGTGGGACTCTAACCAACCAGCCGCCGACTAACCAACCTGCCGATCTCTAACCGGACGGACCCGACAGATCCTGACGGGCCCTGTGGCGAGGTACCAAACACCGCCGCAGCCGCGTGACCAACCTGTCGGGACAGAACGGCTCACGGATTCCCGGGGCCCGGTCACCTCGCCGCGTTCGCGAGGCGGACACACGGCAACAAGGTCGCAATCGCGATGCCCCGGAGGATGCCAACTAGCCTGGAGTCATGACCAACGATGCACCCCAGGCCGGCTGGTACCCGAACCCCGATGGCAGCGGCGGCTTGCGCTGGTGGAGCGGTGTCGGGTGGACCGAGTACACACGGCCCAACCCGGCGGGTCAGGAGACGACGGTGCTCGGCGAGGCCGCCACGCCCGCGGCGGAACCCAGCGCGAACGTCGCGGAGCAGCCCACGACCCAACTCGGCGAGCCGACGCAGGTGCAGCCCGAGGTCGCACCCACACAGATGGCGGCCTGGCCGCAACCGGGCGGGTCATGGGACCAGCCCGCTGCCCCGCAGCCGCAAGCGCAATACCCCGGCTACGGGGCCTATGCCCCGCCGGCGCAGACCCCGTTGACCCCAAGTGGCATGCGCCCACTCAGCGGCATGTTCGGCGACATCGGCAGGATCACTCGCCGCGCGTGGTTCCCGATCCTGGCGATCTCCATCATCATCTGGGGGGCGATCACGGCCATCCTCGCGGTGATCACGGTTGCGTTGGTCGATGTCAGCGCCCTGCGGCGCGGCCTCGACGAGGTCGGCCGGGCGCTGGAGGCAAACCCCGAGGGCGATTTCACCACCGCCCAGGGTGAGGCCATCGTCGATGCGTTCTCGCAGGCGTTCAACAGCCTTCCGCCGGCCGGCTGGGCGGTAATCGGTGTGCTGGCCGGGGTCCTGCTCCTGCTGGCGACCACCGTTCAGATCGGCGCCGTGAACCGGCTGGCGATGGATGCCGCCGCAGCTGCGCCCATCTCGTGGGGCGCCGCGTGGCGCTCCGGATTCGTTGCGGGATTCAGGCTGTTCGGGTACTACCTGCTGATCATGCTGATCACGACCGTCGCCATCATCGGAGTCACCGTCGTGATCGCACTGTCGGCGCAGGTCTCCCCGGCGCTGGCCATTGTGCTCGGCATCTTCGCCTTCTTCGGGGCCATCGCCGTCTCCTTCTGGCTGACCGGCCGACTCATCCCCGCGCTCGCCCAGGCCGTCGTGGGCCGCCGCGCCCTGAGCTGGTCATGGCGCGCGACGAAGGGCAAGTTCTGGGCTGTCCTCGGCCGGTACCTGCTGTGGTCGCTGGCAGCATCAGTGGTCATCAACGTCATCAGCACCGTGGTCAGCATTCCGGTAGGGGCGCTGTTCCTCGGAACCGCGAGTGCCGCCACCGACCCCGCTGGTCAACTGGGGCTGGCACTGACACTCAACCTGTTGCTCCTCCCCTTCACCATGGCGCTTGCCGCGGTCACGATGATCGGCATCGTTCCGATCTGGCGGGATCTGACCGATCATCCCGTCTACCGGTCGATCGACGAGAACGGCGTACCGGTGTCAACGTCCACCGTCGCGGGTGGATCCGCCCACGGGGGTTAGCTCCCGCCAGCGGCGACCCCACAGCGGTTAGCACTACGGGCAGCGGTGAGCGGTTCTGCCGCCGCCAAAGCGCTAACGGCCGTTCATAGTGCTAACCGCTGCAAGACAGCGGCAGCCCAGTCGTCGCAGCGGGGATGGACCCACAAGGGGAGGCGTGGGTACGGTCGAGACATGCCACGGCCCGTGCACTTCGAGATCCACGCCAGCGATCCGCAACGACTGATCGATTTCTACTCCGAGGTGTTCGATTGGCACTTCGAACGGTGGGGAGACGTTCCCTACTGGGTCATCACGACCGGCGAGGAGGAGATGGGAATCAACGGCGGTCTCACGCAGAGGCAAGGCCGGGCCCCTGCTGGCGACGCACCGATCAACGGCAATGTGTTCGTGGTCGGCGTGGCCCACTGCCAGGGATCGTTCGATGCCGCGCTGGCGGCCGGCGGCACGCAAGCCCTGCCCGTCACCGACATGCCCGGCGTGGGGATCATGGCCTACGTAAAGGATCCCGACGGCAACGTGTTCGGGATCATCGAGCCGACGATGCCACCCCAGGACTGAGCCCGTCAGGTCGGCGGGATCGACCCTGTGGTGATCTCCGCTGTGGTCGCGTCCCGCATGACCTCCCGGCGGGCGAGCAGATCCGCGACCTTGTCGACGTCCGCGCCGCGTCCTACGACGGCCGCCAGGATCGGCGCGAGATCGGCCCGGTAGTCGTGGCCGATGGAACGGAACACCCCCGACTGTTGCTGGGCGGCGAACACCAGATCGAAGATGACCTGCCACCAGGTAAGCACCGGAAGCCAGTTCATGTCGTCGGGGATGTTCCGCCCACGGGGACGGCGGAGCCAGGCCGGATACCGCCAGGCCAGTTCCCCGTCCCATCGCGTCACAGGGTCTGCGTCGTGGTCGATGAACCACAGTTGCGCGCGTTCATCCCCGCTCATCTGCTGCCACCGGTCGAGGTGCACGACGTCGGGGCTGTGCAGCAGGTCGTTGCGCAACGAGGGCCCACCCGGCGTCCCCACGCTGACCAGGGCGGCCACGCCCTCGACCGTGCCGTTCGCGTCGACCCGCGGCGGGGCGATCTGTAGCGCCTCCTGCGCGACCCGCGCCCCGAGGCTCTCCCCGTACATGAGCACCCGCGGGCCGCCGCCGACGGTCCGCTCGTCGATCCGGTCCAGCAGAAGCCGCACCGTCTGCGCGCCCAGCGAAACGCGCCGCAGCGACAGCATCGACGGCAGAACCCCGTACTGCACCACGACGCTGGCGCAGTCGCCGCGGGTGAAACACTCGATCGCCTCGGCCGCGACGTAGTCGGCGTAGCCGGAGCCGGCCGGGCTCATGACGAGCAGGTTCGCCCGCTCGAACGCCCCGAGCCGCTCGAGTTCGCGCATCGCCAAGTCGACCCTCTGCTCGACGGTGTTCGCACTCTCCAGGCCGATGTACACGCGCAAGGGCTCCATGGCGCGGCCGTCCACCGTGCGGATCTGTTCGGCAGGCGTGCGGAACGACACGAACCGGCGGCCGTCCCGGGCCAGCGTGGTGTAGGCGACCTCGGAGCCCGGACCTCCCGTCACATACGGATTGTCTGGGGCGTCGGTCAGGGCGGGGTCGGCCCGCAGTCCCACCCTGCGAAGCGCCTCCAAGGCCATCTTCGCGGCGACCATCCCGGCGGTCCCGAAGACCAGCGCCGACGACCCGGCGAGCGCCGCGGTCCACCCCGCCGCCGAGCCACCGCGCCGGGCTGCCACCCCATCACCGGCGGCTCGCCCCCACCGTGCGATCGCACCTGGTGCGTGTGCCACCGTCCACCCCGCAGCCGCCCCGACCGCAACAGCAACTGCCGGGTTCTGCGGCCGCGGATCCCAATCCGGGTACGAGCGGCGCTGTGCACGCACATGGTGGGCGGCCCGCATTCCGGCCACGGAGGCCCCGAGGGGCGCCACCCATCGCGCGGCTGGCACCTGCCGCTTCGCGACTGGGCTGGCCAGCAGACCCATGGTGGCCGCACAGGCGGCGGTGACCATGGCCTGGTGCTTGGTGGTGCGGGGGACGAGCGTCGGACGCAGCGACTCCACGACCCCTACGGACATTGCCAGCAGGCGAGCGGTCTCCACGGTGCCATTGTGGTCTGACTGCACCGCGGAAAGGACTTGCCACCCGCTGCCACGCCGCGCCACTCTCAAGGGGTGAGCCGAACACTGACCAGCGACGAGATCGCCAGACAGCTTCAGGACCTCCCCGACTGGGCCGGCGACACCGCGTCGCTGCGCCGGGCGGTGGAGTTCGCGGACTTTCCCACCGCCATCGCAGCAGTCGGCGAGGTGGCCGAGATCGCCGAAGAGATCAACCACCACCCCGACATCGACATCCGCTGGCGCACGGTGACGTTCTCCCTGTCGACCCATTCCGCCGGGGGAGTCACCCAACTCGATATCGAGTTGGCGCACAGGATCGACGCCGTCGCGGCATCCTTGGACTCATGACCCAGGCCAAGGCCTACAACCGCCTCCTCGAACTCGCGCTCATTCTCACAGCTGCAGGCACTGTGGGCGTCCGCACCGATGACCTGCGGGACCGTCTCGGCTACGAGTCCACCGAGAGCGGCAAGCGCACCCTCATGCGCGATCTCGATGATCTCCGGGGCGCCGGCCTGGAGATCGACAACGCCGCGGACCTCGGGGAAGAGGCCCGCTACGTCATCAAACCCGGCGACGTCCGGTTGCGCGTCGAGTTCACACCCGCGCAGCGGACCGCCCTGCAGTCCGCCCTTGCAGCCGCCAGCGCGGCAGGGACCGTCGAGGTGCAACGCAGAGCGTTGCCGGTCGACCTCGACCGGGTCCGCGAGGCGGTGCGGCGGAGGTGCGTCATGTACTTCGACTACAACGGCAAGGCCCGCGAAGTCGATCCGTTGTCGTGGGAGTGGTCGGGGCACGATTTGGTCGTCACCGGCGTGGAGCACACGACGACGATGATCAAGAGTTTCGCGGTGGTCCGCATGGAGAACCTGGAGATCGGCGCACCGGGGTCGGCCAAGGCCGCCGAGGACATCGACGACCGGCCCGGTCTGGACCCGATCACATGGGAGGTCGACCCGCCGTTGGTGGCGATCCTGCAATGCCCGGGGTACGCCGACGACGTGATCTCGATGGTGGGCGGGGAGGTCGTCGGCGACGAGGTCCACGTGCGGGTCACGAACCGGCTCATCTTCTTCGCTCGGGTGGTGGAACTGGGGTCTCGCGTGCGCCTGGTGGGCCCGGAGGAATTACGCGACGAACTGCGCGGCATGCTCATGGAGGTACAGTGACGACGCCCAAGCAGACCCGTGCAGCAGAGTCCTTCGTGCGACTGTCGAAGGTGCTGAACCTCCTGCACGCCCACCCCCGCGGGCTCAGCATCCAGTACCTCGCCGACGAGGTCGGTGTCCCGGAGAAGCGGTTGCGCGAGGAGATCCTGGACTTCTACACCGCCGACACCCTCGGGGTACGCCCGGACACCATCGTCTTCGTCAGTGCCGACGGACGCGAGCAGGACCCGGCGCAGGCCGACGTGGTGCGGGTCGTCAGTGACAAACCGAGCGCCGAACTCGGCGTGGAGTTGCTCTCCCCGCAGCGGTGGCTGGAGGTGTACGAGACCACCAGTCGCGTCGCGCAGATGCAGCCGGAGGACACCGACCTGGCGGCGGCCGTGGAGATCATCCGTCTGCGGATCCTGGGCGAACTGCCCAGTCGTCCCGAGAGTGAGGTCGGTCGCCTCATCTCCGAGGCCATCAGCGACCGACGGGTGGTGACCCTGGACTACTCCCGGGCCTGGAAGCCGGGCGTGGTGACCGCCACCGTGCATCCCCTACGGCTCGTGGAGACGACTCGTGGGTGGGAACTCGACGCGATGTACCCCGATGGCGACCTCCGCACGTTCATCGTCGATCGCATCCGACACGTCGAGCTCAGCGACGAGACGTTCACCGTGCCCGAGGGGATCGGCGCACGGCTCGCAGAGCAGCGGCAGGTCACGACGGTGGAACTCGTGGTGCCGCACGGGTACCGATGGGTCGTCGACAGATACGCCGAGGGCACCGACGTCGTGTTGACCGACGATGGTGATCAACAGATACGTGCGGAGTTCCTGCCGCCTGTGGCCGAACGTGTGGGGCTGGTCCTTGTCACGGCGCCAGACTCCTTCGTCGTCGCAGGCGACTTCCAGGACGCCGGCCGCGACGTCGCACAGAAGCTGCTGGCCCACCACGGGCTTCTCGACTGAAGACCCCATTGCCCTTTGCGCCGCGGCTGGCACACTAGGCACCATGCACATCGCCAATGACGTCACCGCGCTGATCGGCAACACCCCCCTCGTGCGGATCAACCGCATCAGTGACGGGGCCGACGCCACCATCGCGGCCAAGCTCGAGTTCTACAACCCCGCCAACAGCGTGAAGGACCGCATCGGCGTGGCCATGATCGACGCTGCGCAAGAGGCCGGTCTGATCGGCCCCGACACCGTCATCGTGGAACCCACCAGCGGCAACACAGGTATCGCGCTGGCGATGGTCTGTGCAGCGCGGGGGATCAAGTGTGTGCTGACGATGCCGGAGACGATGAGCAACGAGCGGCGGATGCTGCTGCGCGCGTTCGGCGCCGACCTGGTGCTCACGCCGGGCCCGGAGGGTATGGGTGGGGCGATCGCCCGCGCCGAGCAGTTGGCCAAGGAGAACCCGAACTACCTCATGCCGCAGCAGTTCGCGAACCCCGCGAATCCCGCGATCCATCGGGCGACGACGGCCGAGGAGATCTGGAACGACACCGACGGGCAGGTCGACATCGTCGTCTCGGGGGTCGGCACCGGCGGCACCATCACCGGCGTCGGCCAAGTCCTCAAGGAGCGCAATCCGGATGTGAAGATCATCGCGGTGGAGCCTGCCGCATCGCCGGTGCTGTCCGGCGGCACGAAGGGCCCACACCCCATCCAGGGGATCGGCGCCGGCTTCGTCCCGGAGATCCTCGACACGCACGTGTTCGACGAGATCGTGCAGGTCGACGCCGAAGACGCGATGGCGACGGCCCGGCGCAGCGCCCGCGAGGAAGGATTGCTGGTCGGCATCTCCTCGGGCGCCGCGTTGTGGGCGGCCATCGAGGTCGCCAAGCGGCCGGAGAACGCCGGGAAGTTGATCGTCGTGATCATCCCGAGTTTCGGTGAGCGCTACTTGAGCACCGCGCTGTTCGCCGACCTGGCGTAGGCCCGGTTAGAGCCCGGCACTCCGAGTTGTGGCACACCACTCCGCCCAAAGCCCCGGCACTCCGACCCAAGTGCCGGCATTCCGACCCAAGTGCCGGCATTCCGGTTAGAGATCGGCATCTTGGTTAGCCCTGGGCAGGTTGGTTAGAGTCCCACGGCCGTATACGGCTAACCGGAATGCCGTATCTCTAACCAAAATGCCGATCTCTAACCGGACTGTCCAGACAGATCCTGACCACGCACAAATCGCCTCTACAGCCCCCAGACCAACGGCCCACCGGACCCACGAATGGGCCGAGTCCACCGAAACAGCCCGCCGCGCCACGTGACCAACCGCGCGGGACAGAACAGGCCGAGCCCGACGGCCGCATAGGGACCGACCAACCAGGATTCGGCAGACCTGGCGGCGAGGAGGACCTCAGATCCCGCCGCCGTCGGTGAACGCCTCCACCTGGGTCCGCGCCTGGGTCACGAAACTGCCTGGCGGCAGATCGCTGGTCACCCAGACTCCACCACCGATGACCGAGCCCTCGCCGATGGTGATGCGCCCAAGCACCGTGGCACCCGAGTAGATCGTCACGTCGTCCTCCACGATCGGGTGCCGGGGCATCCCCTTGGGCACGCCATCGAGTTTCTTGGCGCCCAGCGTCACGTGCTGGTACAGCCGCACGTTCTCGCCGAGGATAGCCGTCTCCCCGATCACCACGCCGGTCCCGTGGTCGATGAAGCACCCACCGCCGATCGACGCCGCCGGATGGATGTCGATGCCGGTCTCGGCGCGCCCGAGTTCCGAGATCACCCGGGCGACGAAAGGCACCCCGAGCAGGTGCAGACTGTGGGCGATCCGGTGGTGCATCATCGCGTGGATCCCCGGGTAGCACACGAGCACCTCGGGGATGCTGCGGGCGGCGGGGTCACCGCGGTAGGCCATCTGGATATCGGAATCGAGCAGGGCGCGGATCTCCGGAAGACTCTCGGCGAACCGTCCCACGAGGTCGTCGCACTCCACGACGGCGCGACCCGAACGGCGCTGGAAGGCCAACTCAGTGGCCACCTCACCGGTGAGGCTCCCGAGGGCCGACTCGAGCATTCTGCGGACGAACGCGCCCACGTCACCGCCCGCCATCCCCAATCGATGCGGGAACAGGGCCTTGATCAAGTGGTCGGTGACCTCGGACAGGACCGCCCGCGACGGGAGTTCGCCCTCATCCACGGTGCGCAACTGCGCCAGCGCAGCCAGCACCTTGTCGTCAGCCCTCATGATCCGCAGCCTACCCGCGCTTGGCGCACCCCACAGGAGCGCACAAAGATGGGGCATGACCGACGACCTGCAGGGAAGCTGGACGATCACCGAACTCCTGCCCGACCGGACCCACCCGCAGACTGCCGAGATCACGTTCGATGAGGGCCGGCTGCACTTCTACGCCGGATGCAACCGCGCGATGGGCTCGTACACATTCGACGGCGCGACCCTGGTCGCCGGGCCGGTGGCGATGACATTGATGTACTGCCCGGACATGAGCGCCGAAGAGCATCTGGTGCGAGCCCTCGCCGAGCCGCTGGACATCACGATCGACGACGGCAGCCTGACGGCCACCGGCCCGGCCGGAGGATTCACCGCACGCCGCGCGCCTACTCCGGCATGACGTAGGAGTCGGACAGCGCGAGCACCTCGCTCACGAAGGCGTCCTCCGCCGCAGCATCGATCTTCGGCGCGCGGATCAGTCCGAGGGCACCGGATCGCTGCGCATCGGTGGCCGAGGCCTGACCGTGCAACGCCAACGCCATCTCGGACATGTCCTGCACGAAGACCGCGAAGATCCGGTCGATGTGCGCGTCGCTCAGGCTCATATCGCTGACGGTCCCGGGGCGCTCGATCCCCGCCGACTCGCAGACCAGTTGCGCGTACACGACCTGGGTGAACAGCTGTCCGAGGTTGAGCAGGAAGTCGAGGTCCTTCTGCTGTGCCTCACTGGGCGGCGCGGACATGACCAGCGCCGTGAACGCATCCACCTGCTCGAGGAACAGCGCGACGTTGGGCAGGTGCTGGTACTGCTCCAGAGCCGGGCGCCAGGGCGCGAACGTGATCTTGCCCAAACCCTTGGCCGGACCCTGCCGGAACAGGTAGTCGTCGTCAGCGGCGTCCTGTCGCACGGGCACCTCGGGGTAGTCACCGGTGGCCATCAGGTACTGCGGCAGGAACTTCAGCACGAGTGCCAGGTTCACGTGGACGGTGCCCTCGAGTTTGGGCAGCGCACGGATGTGTCCGGCCGCCTGCTCGAAGTACGTGTCCTTCTCGAACCCACGGGCGGCGATGATCTCCCACAGCAGGTCGATCACCCGCTCCCCCTCGCTGGTGACCTTCATCTTCGTGATCGGGTTGAACAGCAGGAAGCGGCGGTCGTCCTCCGACGCACTGCGGAAGTAATCGGCACTGCGCGCCGAGTAGAGCTTCATCGCCAGCAAGCGCGCGTAGGCATCGGCGAACATCCGGCGCACGTGCGGGAAGGTCGTGACCTTCGTGCCGTAGAGGACACGGTGGTCGGCGTGGGTGACCGCTTCATAGAACGCGTGCTCGCAGATGCCGATGCTCGCCCAGCCCAGGTTCACCTTGCCGACGTTGACGGTCGCCAGCGCCGCATCCCACGCGGCTTTGCCGGTGTGCAGGATGTCCGCTTGCGTCACGGGGTAGTCGTGCAGCGCGAACGCCGAGACGTACATCTGGTCGGCGACCACGTTCTTCTGCAGTTCGTACTCCGGGGCCTGGGTGTCGACGAGGAAGAACACGTACTCCCCGGTGTCGGCGAACTTGCCGAACACACTCAGCCGGCCGGCGACGTTGCCGTTGCCGATGTAGTACTTCGGGCCGTTGGCCACCCAGCCGTTCGCAGTGGGGGTGAGGATCATGTCGGTGGAGTAGATGTCGGCCCCATGCGTCTGCTCGGACAGACCGAAACCGAAGATCGCGCCGGACTCCAACAGCTTGCCGACCAGCTGCTTGGCCTCCTCGTTCTCGCTCATCCACACCGGGCCCAGGCCGAGGACGGTGACCTGCCAGGCGTACCAGTAGGACAGCGAGTAGAAGCCGAGGATCTCGTTGAGGTCGTTGATCCGGGCGGTGTCCCACCGGGCACCTTCTCCCCCGACGCTTGCTGGAGTGCCGAAGGCCGCGAGGATCCCTTCCTTGGCGTTGAAGTCGAGGAAGTCCTGGTACCAACTGCGGTCGTGGAACTCCTGCTTCATCTGCGCCAGACCCTTGTCCTCGAAGAACTGGATCAGAGCCTTGAGCTGGCGCTGAGTCTCGGGATCGTACGCCGACGGGTCGTAGGTGTGGGGATTGAAAATCATGGCCCCAACGTACCTCGTGCCGCCCGCCGGGTCGGCGGGACTCTTGGCGGGGGACGCCTCAAGGCTCAGGATGGAGCACATGTGTCGCAACATCACGATCCTGCGCGGCCTCGAGCCGCCGGCCACAGAGACCGAGATCCGCGCCGCGGCTGAACAGTACGTGCGGAAGGTGAGCGGGGTCGGGAAGCCCAGCGCGGCCACCCAAGCCTCGTACGCAGCGGCAATCGACGCTGTCGCGGCCGCCACCGCGACCCTGCTGGCAGACCTTCCCCCGCGCCGCCAACCGCCGACGAGCGAACCGCCACTGCGCCGCATCCATCGGGCACACTGACCGGCTGGGACGCCACTGAAGGGTCGCCCGAGGTATGATCGTTGACAAGTCCACGATCTTGTCCTGTCGGACCGAGAGGGGATTCTGATGGACTACGCGAAGATCGACCGTCTCTGGCAATCCGCCACTCTGCTGATCGCACCACCCTTGATCGTCGTCCTGATCTGGCTGCGTCCGGGCATGGATGAGTATCAGTGGCTGCTGTGGCTGCACCTACCACTGCTCATGCTCCACGAGGCCGAGGAGTACGTGCTGGCGCCGATGAGTTTCAAGGAGTTCTTCAACCTCAAGACATTCGCCGGATCGCACACGGATCCGAACTATCCGCTGGACGACGGGTACGTGTTCCAGGTGAACATCGTTCTGGCCTGGCCCGTGATCATCCTCGGCGCACTGCTGGCACCGGTCGCACCATGGCTGGGATTCTCGATGATCTGGTTCGAACTCATCGTGAACAACATCATGCACACCGTCCTGTTCCAAGGCGCCAAGCCCAGTTACAACCCCGGCCTGATCACCAACTCGTTCCTCCTGCTTCCCTATGCCACCTGGACGCTGATCGTGGCGGCGGGCTTCTTCACCCCGATGGATTGGATCCTGTCGGTCGTCGTGGGACTGGGTATCGTCGCCTTCTTCGCCACCAAGACCCGCGGACGGATCGACCGGATGAAGAAGATGCAGGCGGCGCATGCCGCCGGTTAATCGCCGCGTGGCTCTGGTCGTCACCATGGGCGAACGCTTCGTGAACCGGGAGTTGGCAGGCACGGGCGTGACCAGCGGCACGGCGCCAC
Source organism: Actinomycetota bacterium (assembly GCA_020636995.1). Taxonomy (GTDB): domain Bacteria; phylum Actinomycetota; class Actinomycetes; order S36-B12; family UBA10799; genus JADKAV01. The sequence goes on from JACJWU010000005.1 coordinate 250,579, forward strand.
TGTTGCTCGAACTACGCGACGGCGGGTACCGCAGCCCCGCGGACCTGGCCCGGGCCACGGGTGTCGACAAGTCCCACGTCACACGGTCGCTTCGCTCGTTGCAGCGGGCAGGGCTGGTGGCGGTCGAGCCCGATCCGGGGGACGGGCGCAAACTCGTGGTATCACTGACGCCGGCTGGACGGGGCGCCGCCGGCGCCGCCGAACAGGCGATGGGGAAATGGCTCGGCATCGTCAGCCAAGGCGTTGAGCCCACCGACCTACGGACGGTGGACGGGGTCTTCGAGCGCTTCTATGCCAACGCCATGCGCCACTTCAACACCGAATGACGGGTTATTCGTACGGGTTGCCGGGCTCGGGGATGCGTGTGACGTCCTCGGCCTCGATCAGCGGGATCGCCGGATCACCACTGTCGCCGCGCACCCAACGCCCGTCGACCTCGACCCAGGTGTTCGCAGGCAAGGCCTCCGCACCGAGTACTCGCGCCCGGAAAGACAGCGCATCCGCCGCGCAACAGGCCAGGCCGAGCCGGGTCACCCACCAGCCGCCGTCCGGGTCCGGGGTGACGAAGCCGGTCAAGCGGACGTCGCGGCCTTCGAGAGTCTGTCCCTGCCCCCAGACGGCCCGGGTGATGTAGTCGGCGATCGGCAGATCAACCGGATCCCCGGCCGGCAGCGGCAGGAGTTCCGCCGGTTCTGCGACGACCGGCGCGGTGGCGAGTTGCCGAGCAGCGGTGTAGGCCCCGAGCGGCCGCGGGGAGACCAGGAAGACCACCAGCACGGGCAGCACCAGCAGCCACGCCACCTGCGGGACTCCGTTGTGACCGTGGTCGTCGACGAGGTCGGAGGACTGGCGCCACGCCTGCCAGAGGCTCCAGGCCGCCAGCGCCAACAGGACTACAGCAGTCAGCAGCAGGAAAGGCTTCATCGAGACCTTGACGTAGTACACGTACGAACCGCCCAGGGTCAGCCGGAGCAGCAGAATCCCCAGGAGTAGCAGGACCGCTCCTTGGACATCACGCCTCACAACAGCCACCACCCGAACACCGTTGCCATCAGCACCGCCATGACGAACGTCGTCGGGGCGAATCGGTACATGAAACTCTTGCCGAATGTGCCCGCCTGCAGGGAGATCAACTTCAGGTCGACCATGGGACCGACCACAAGGAAGGCCAGCCTGGCCGTCAAGGAGAACTGGGTCAGGCTCGCCGCCACGAATGCATCCGCCTCCGAGCAGATCGACAGTAAAACGGCCAACAGCGCCAGACCCACGATCGCCAGCGCGGGGTGTTCCGCCAGGGTCTGCAGCCATTGCTGCGGGATCGCCACGTTCAGAACCGCCGCCGCGATTCCGCCGACGACCAGGAAGCCACCGGCGTGGAGCAGGTCGTGGGTGGCGGCCGCCGCGAAGGTCTGCCAGCGGGACTGCCCTTCGACATGCCTACTCGTCGGAATCCGCAGCCACTCGCCACGCCCCCACCGCAACCAGATCCAGCCGACGATCACCGCGGTCACCAGGGAAGCGCCGAAGCGCGCAACGGCCATCATCGGCTGGCCCGGAAACGCCACGAACGTGGAGATCACCACGATGGGGTTGATCGCTGGAGCCGACAGCAGAAAGGCCAGTGCAGCGGCGGGCGCGACGCCGCGGGACATCAGCGACCCCGACACCGGGACCGAGGCACACTCGCAGCCCGGCAGAACCGCCCCTGCACAGCCTGCCACCGGGACGGCGAGTCCGGGTCGCTTCGGCAGCGCCTTACGCCAGAACGACGCCGGCACGAAGGCCGCGATGGCTGCCGACAGGACCACGCCCAGAACCAGGAACGGCAGCGCCTGGATCACGATCGACACGAAGACGGTCGCCCCGGCCTGCACCGCTGGGTTGGTCAAGCGCCCGGCCAAGAACGGCTGCAGCAGTACGAGCGCCAGCGCTGCCACCGCGAGGATTTCCATCCCGCCGATCCGCCGCCGCGGCCTCGTCACCACACTCACCAGGCCACGATAAGCAGGCCGCGATCACCCCCCGCGGATTTCCACAACTCAGGAGTGTGGCATCTCGCTGTGCTCGTCCAGCAGCGCCAGATCTGCCGCCGGCTCACCCCACGGGTCGTCACCGAGCATGGCGGCGAGGTAGCCGACGAACTCCTCGTCGCTGATGGGGTCGACAAGCTTCATGACGGCACCTCCTCCCAGGTTCCCCGTCCACCATGACACCGTCGGCGGACAAGGGGAAGAGGTGTTTGCCAACTCCGCACAAACCCGCCGTGACCAAGCGGTCAGCGAACCCGCCGCGAGGTGGCTGTGGGCACCGGCTCGAGAACGACCTCGAACCTCACGACCTCGCCGGTGTACGGGTTTCGCCCGTACAACTCGACCCCGCCGGTGACGTTGCGGACTTTGATCGGGACCTCGTGTCCACGGTTGGCCGAGCGGGCGCGCTCGCGCGCCACCTTGCGCAGGCCCGTCAGCGTACGACGTCCCTCCAGGCTGCCCGCCAGATAGCGGATGTCGGTGACCAGGGCGGCAGCGTCCGAGGCGCGGATCCACCGCTTCTGGGGCACCACGTCGCGACGAACCGGCAGCGCAACGTCCGGACGGCCGTACTTCCAGGTCGCATAGTTGTCCAGATCCAGCCCGGCTCCGCGCTGACCGCGCAGGATCGCCGTGCCCGCGACGATCAAGCCGTCGCGGATGGTCACACTCGATGTGACCTTGACCGGCAACACGTCGTCGTCGAGCCGGTACGTCATGTTCCAGGTGGTCACATCCTCGACCACGGTGCGATCCAACGTGGCCTTGGCATCCGCGGCGAGCAGGTGGGATGCGCAGCGCTGCGGTTGGGCCGGGACGGTGGTGGAGTCGAGATCCACGAACCTGTCCGGCGCCAGGACATCGATGCGAAGGTACTGCCGGAACGAGCCGCTTGATACCACCCCGAACTGATCCTTGGTCAACACCCATGGCCTGCGCGTGAAGCCCAGGTATCGGGCCGCTTGCCTGACCTGTGCCTTGCGCAGGCGGGCGTCCAGCACAAAACCGCTGCGGTCGTAGGTCCCCTTGCCGCGCACGACGATCGCGGGCCAGCCGCTGTCCGAGACCCGACCGGCGACAGGGTCGAACCGCTGGACCTGCACGGGGTCTGCGTTCGGCTTCTCCCGCAGGACGACCACGCCACCGTCGAAGAAGGCGGCCCGGGAGGCCACGCAGGCCGCCTCGATCTGGGCCACGCCCTCAGCGAGCGACACCGGCTCGGCGTTCGCGGGAACCGCGACGAGCAGACACCCGCCAGCGGCGACCACACCCGGCACCAGCTTCACGCGGCCTCCTCGTGAACCGCGGTTTGCGGTACCCCTCCAGTGTGCGTGATGCGTGTCCGGTGAGGGGCACCGACCCGGACTTCATACCCCCGCGAGGAATCCACCCGACTGATGCGCCCAGAGCGCGGCATAGGTCCCACCGGCGGCCAGCAGTTCCCGGTGGCTACCCTGCTCGATGATCCTCCCGGCGTCCATCACGAGGATCCGGTCCATCGCCTGGATCGTGGACAGCCGATGCGCGATCACCAGCGTGGTCCTGCCGGCCATCGCCTGCGCCAGAGCCTGCTGGATGTGGACCTCACTCTCACTGTCCAGTGCGCTGGTGGCCTCGTCGAGGACCAGGATCCGGGCGTCCTTCAAGATCGCCCGGGCGATGGCGATGCGCTGCCGCTGGCCGCCCGAGAGTTTGACGCCGCGTTCTCCCACCAGCGTGTCGAAACCGTCGGGAAGCGATTCGATGAAGTCGAGGGCGTAGGCCCGCTCGGCGGCGTGCCGCACCTGGTCCTCCGTTGCTCCGGGCAGGCCGTAGGCAATGTTCTCGCGTAGTGACCGGTGGAACAGCAACGGCTCCTGGGGCACGTAGCTGATCTGCTGGCGCAGGCTGCGCTGGGTGACCTCGGCGATGTCCTGGCCGTCGATCAGGATGCGCCCGCCCTGGAGGTCGGAGAAGCGCAACAGCAACCTCGTCAGCGTCGTCTTGCCGCTACCGGACTGTCCCACCAGCCCGACCTTCTCCCCGGGCGCGATGTCCAGATCGAAGTGCTCGAACAGGGGGTGTTCGTACTGGCCGTCGTGACCGAACGTGACGTCCAGCATGCGGATGCCGCCGTCGCGGACCACGAGTTCGGCGTGGTGGCGATCCCGCACACCAGCCGGAAGGTGCAGGATCTCGACCATCTCGTGGGCATCGCCGAGCACCTTGTTGTAGTTGCGGATCACCTCGTTGATGGACCACAACTGGCTGGTGACGGTGAGGGTGTAGGTCACCGCGAGGTAGATCGCGCCGATGTTCACCACGCCGGCCTCGGCCGCGAGCACGGCTGCCGCGACCGCACCGGTGTTGATCACCGTGATGACAGATGCGTACCCCGCGCTGAACTTCAGGAACGACCGCATCACGTCGAGGTCGCGGGAGGTGCGGATCTCCGCAACCTCGCTCGCGGTCTCCTTCTCATCCGGCTCCGAGCCCTGGGCCTTCACCGCCGCGATGTTGGTCATCACATCTGCCAGGAAACCCGTCATCCGGTTCGCGGCCTTGGCCTCCGCAGCGGTGAGGTCCTGCATGCGCCGGGACGCGAAGAAGACCAACAGGATGAACACCATCGACATCACGAACAGGAAGATGGCGTACGGCCACACGACGAAGGCCAGGACGACACTGGCCACGATGATGCCGGTGAGGATCGGCATCATCGCCCAGACGATCGTGTCCCAGAAGACCTCGAACGCGCCGAGCAGTTTGTTCGTCTGCGAGACCAGCGCACCGCTGAACCGATTCGAGTGGAAGGCCACGCTCTGTTCGGTCAGGTGGTCGAAAACCCGCTGGAACAGCAGCGCCATCCCCTGGACCTCCATGGTCCACGTCGCCCACAGGACGACCCGCCAGCCGATGACCGTGCCCAGGATCTGGCTGACCAGATACCCGGCGACCAATGGCCAACTACTCGCCCACGTGACATCGCCGGCCTGGATCTGGTTCAGCAGTACCGAGATGACATATGGGCCGAGGAACTGCCCGACCCCGACGGCGAAGACCGGGCCCAGAATGGCCACCATCCGGCGCACAGGGGTCGCCGAAGCCGCATCCCAGAACAGGCGCAGCGAGGCTGACGAGGTGGACACGGCCATGCTCTGATTGTCCGTTCTGGGCGACGAGGACCTCAACCAGGTTGTGGCGTGGGGTGTGACACACTGCGGAGCGTGAGCGCAGCAGACGAGTTCCTCGACCGGGTCATGCCCCACGTCGCCGACCTGGGCACGGACCGATTCCGACACACCTCCTGGCGGTTCGAGGGCCGTCCCACCTCGGAGACGGTCGGGATCCTGCCCCACCCCGGTACCGACGTGGAGACCATGGTCGGCCACATCCTCGACGTGGAGGGGTATCCGGACAACGTGCGCTACGTCGAGGCCACCGAGATCGTCGAACGCCGCTCGGACACCGACGTCACATACGTCCAGCGGATGAACCTCCCGCTCATCGGCCGGATCCAGGTGCAGATCCACCTGTCCGACTTCGGCGAGCGTGACGGCTACCGCGTCGTGGCCTGGGACCAGGACGACGAGGGCACACAGGCGCTGAACAAGAAGCAGGGGGCACGCACCGCCTACAACCTAGGCGCATGGTTGCTCACCGAGGACGCCGTGGGCTACGCGCTGTCCACGGCACCCCTGAAGAGCGACGTCGGAACGCTGAAGTACATGGCGATGACCAAGGGCGCCGACGCCACCGCCAGCGAGGTGCTCAAACTCAACATCGAGGGCATGATCGCCTGGGCGCACAGGTAAGGCGCCCACGCAGCATCCGGGAGCACTTCGCAGATCCGTTAGCGGTCCACCGCCGACCAAGTGCTCACGAATTTCCGAACCGCTCACGCATCAGGTGGGCGGGCGCCGCCCGACCTCAGGAGGCGATGAGTTTGCCCAACCGCTTGAGCTGGAAGGCGCGGATGATGTCGGTCACGCCCTGCAGAAGCGCCCAGATGCCTGCGAACACCAGCAGGATGTAGACCCGCTCGAAGAGGAACTGCCCGGCCACCCAGAACGCCAGCACGAACATGATGATCCCGGCGATCAGCCCGAGCCACCAGAGGTCGTTGGAGCCGCGGGTGGCGAACGCCTCGATCACCCAGAAGATCGCGACCAGCAGGAACAGGAAGCCCAGCGAGTCTGCCAGTGCCGCGGTCGTGGCGCCGGGGTTGAACAGCGCCCACAGACCGGCGAGCACGAACACCACCCCGAACACGATCCACAGCCACTTCCAGCCCTCCACCACGGTGGAGATGACGAACTGCTGGACACCCGTGAACAGGAACATGGCGCCGACGATCACACCGACCGTCGCGACCGACGCACTGTCCATCTGCAGGATCACGATGGCGATGAAGAACCACAGGATTCCGGTGACCAGACTCAGCCACCACATGCGGCTCATGGCACCGGCGTACTCGCGGATGTCTTCGGGGATCTCAGACTCGGACATGGGTGGCCTCCCGTCGTAGGACACCTGTTTTCTTACCAGCCCGAGGCTGCCACCTGGATGCGACCCGCCGAAGCGGCCTCCTGCAATGCGGCGTGGTCCTTCACGTTCTGATCCGCGTACGCCTCGGCGAAGTCGGTGAGCACCCGGTCCAGCGTGTCGCTGGTGCCCAGATAGCCGGCCAGGGCCACCCGGTCACCGGACCGGCTGTGTGCGCGGGCCAGAGTCCAACCGCACAGGTGGGCATAGATCTCCAACGACGTCGCGTCCATGGTCGAGATGTCGGCGGATTCCTTCCAGTCCCACATCTGGCGCACGTAGAAGTCCACCTGCTGGTCCCTGACCGTGACCTGGGTCCAGCCCAGCAGGATGTCGGAGGCCGCCTGCATCACCCGCTGGCCCTCGACCACTCGGCGTCCGTGCTGGTGGGCCCGGGACCGCCCGAGGTACTGCTCGAGCACCGACGCCTGCGCCTCCTTGAGTTGCAGCATGAGCACGTCACTCTCGTCGTGGTCGGCCATCAGCAGCATGACCCAGCAGCGGGTGCCGACACTGCCGACCCCCACCACCTTGCGCGCGAGGTCCACGACGCGGTACCCGGAGAACAGCACCCGCCGGTCGGAGATCAACGACCGCCGGTATTCGACCAGCGCGGCCTGCGCGGCGTACTTGAAGGCGTCGCGGTCCTCAGTACCCACGACCTCGTCGAACGGTTCCATGAACGGAGGATTGCTCAGGAAGCGGATCGTGCCGTCGGCGTCCGTGCTGGTCAACTTCTGCAGAGCCTTCTGGCTCGTCTTGGTCTGGGCCTTCTCCACCTGCTTCTCGAACGCCTTGCGGTAGGACTTGTCGACCTTGCTGCTCCACTTGTCGATGATGTCCTGGGCGGTCAGCCTGGAGTACCAGACGTCCATGCGCGGCATCTGGGAGAAGGTCTGCACACTCTCCCGATAGGTGCGCACCACCCGGCCGATGATGCCTGCCCGGGTCTGCTCGTCGAAACCGTTGGACCTGCCCGCCACCGCGAAACTCGCGACCAGGCGCTTGAGGTCCCACTCGAACGGCCCCGGCAGTGTCTCGTCGAAGTCGTTGACATCGAAGACGAATGTGCGGTCCGGGGACGCGTAGCCGCCGAAGTTCGACAGATGTGCGTCGCCGGCCAACTGCACTGTGAGATGCGTGTTCGGGCTGTAGGACAGATCGCTGGCCATCACCGCCGCGGCGCCCCGGTAGAACGCGAACTCCGAACTCAACATCCGGGCGTAGCGGATCGGGATCAGATCGGCCACCCGGGAATCGCCTTGGTCGATGAGGATCTGCACAGGATCGCGCCGATCTGCTGGCGGAGCCCACATCCCGAGCGATTCCCGCGGAACCTTCTTGCGGACCTCCTTGCCCGCCAAGCGCCGTTGCTGCCTGCCCTTGGATTCCGTCATGCGGCGGCCCCTTTCCTCGCCGGTCAGCCTAGGGGCTGCGCGGGGCTGATGGGGTGATGGCGTCACCACCGTTCGACAGAATCTAGGCAGGCCCCACTCCCAATGCGGCCAGCGGCGCGTAGTCGTCGAGCCCTCGTGGAAGGTTGTACACGCCGCGGCGCAGGCGGGCGGGGACCGCGGCGATCTGCTGCTCCGCCGCCTCTCGACCGGCCCGCACCGCGCCTGCCGGATCCGAGACGTCCAGCAGTCGGCCATGCGCCGTCGAGATCATCACCACCGGGTGTTTCGTCGCCGTCAGGATCAGCGCGTTCGCCGCCTGCCCGCGGATCTGGTGGGCGTACGACAGTGCCGCGACCTCCCACCAGCGGTAGCCGACCAGTGCCTCCTCGGCCATGGCAGCATGCCCGGTGTCGAGCACCACCACCGTCTTGCTGTCCGGCGGCACCGCCCGCAGTGGCATGCCCGCGACCAGGCCACCGTCGATCAGGTGGGCATCGCCGTACCGGACCGGCGGGAACAGACCCGGCAGCGCGCAGGACGCCATCACCGCCTCGACGAGATCCCCGCTGTCCAGGACGACCTCGTCGCCGGTCTCGAGGTCGGTGGCCACCAATCGCAACGGGATGGCGAGTTCCTCGAACCTCGACGGGAGCATCCCGGCGAGTCGCTCGCGGACCAGTTCCACCTGCTTGCGCGACTGCCGCGTGGACAGGCCTTTGGCCAGAGTCCGCACCGGACTCGCCATCACTTCCGCGAGCAGCCAGCCCCAGAACTCGCGCAGTTGATCCGGATGGCATCCCGCGGCCAGCCCGGCCGCGTTCACCGCGCCCAGCGACGACCCCACTGCGGCACGTGGCGTGATTGCCCGTTCGGCCAGGACCTCGAGCATGCCCACTTGCGCCGGAGTCCGGGCCAGCCCGAACGTGGTCACCACGGTGACGGAGCCCTTCATCGGTCCACCTCCCGCAGCAGCGGACGCAGGTCATCGCTGAGACCGTGATCGTCGGGGCGGGCGTACAACCCGGGCCGCAGGCGACGCCGGCGATGCAGCACGAGATCGGTCAGGAAGGCCCTGGCCATGGCGTAGCCCGACGCACCTGCACGCATCGTGCCGGCGAAGTCGAGGGTGCCACCGAGATCGGCCGGGGTCGGCAGCAGCAGCACGGGAACGTTGCGCGCGGCTTCGCGCAGTTGGCGGCGACGCTGGCTGGCAGCCATGATCGCGCCGACCCGACCGATGACCTTCGCCGGCGTGGTACCGACCTCGCCCGGGGCCCTGGACCCCGTGTCGAGGACCACGATGCTGCCGGCGCCTTGATGCAGGGCAGGTATCGCCGGCAGGTTCGCGGACGCCAGTCCGTCGACGTACCGGCGGCCGTCGATCTCGACCGGGGGCAGCACGCCAGGGATCGCCGACGATGCCAGCAGCGCGGGGATGAGCAGACCGCTGTCGAACACGTGCGGGCTGCCGTCAGCGAGGTCCGTGGCGACCGCCGCGAACGGGATCTCCAGGCTCTCGATACGACTTGTGTGCAGGATCGAACGAAGTGTCGCTTCCTGCGTCGTGTTCGGCATCAGGCTCACGGAGCGGACGTTCGTGAGGCTACGGGTCAGCCATCGGTCCCCGGTCAGGAAGCTCATGTTGATCTGCCCCCAGACGTACGCGATGCGATGCACCCCCGATGCGAAGTCCTCGGCGAGGATCGAACCGGTCAAGGCACCCGCCGACGTGCCGATGATCGCGTCGGGAACGAGGTCGGTCTGGGCGAGCGCCTGCAGGGCGCCCCATTGCACAGCTCCGTGCGAGCCCCCGCCGGCCATCACGTAGTGCACCGGCCGCGGCAGCAGGCGCGTCACTGGGATCGGATCTCCGGCCCGGCGCTGATGCGGCGATCGCGGACCGGGGACGTCCATTTCGACCACTGTCCAGGTTTACCGCACAGTCACCCGGCGAGGCCGGTCAACTCCTCGAGCCCCTGCTCGATCCCCGCGGCCAGGACCTCCACATCGGGAACGCGGTCGTAGTCGGCCGTGATCCCGCAGCAGATCTGGCCGTTGTACGACACGATGGCCACGGTCACCAACTGGTTCATCCCGAGCGGGACGTAGCCGAGCATCTGTCGCATCGGCCTGCCCAGCATGTACAGCTGATGCTGTGGGCCGGGGACATTCGTGGTGATGGTCGAGACCGCCGGCTGCGGTGTGCGCGCCGCCAGTTTGGCACCCGCGGCATATAGCAGGGGCGGTAGGAAGACGGCGTTCTCGATCAGGGAATCGAGACCCTCGACGGTGCCGGAGTGTTTCGCCTCCCGCATCTGCTCACCGATGATGCCGAAACGCTCCAACGGGTCGCCGACACCGACCGGCATGTCCGCGAACATCACCGCGACCTCGTTGCCACCCTTGGGCGCACCCGCCGGTCGCGTCGACACCGGGACCATGGTGCGCACGAACGCGTCCTCCGGCAGGTCGGGCTGACGATTGAGCAGGAACTGCCGGTAGCCGTTGGTGATCGCCGACAGGATGACGTCGTTCACCGTGCCGCCGAGACGCGTCTTGATCCGCTTCACGGCCGCGAGGTCGCCGTTGGCCCATGCCCAGCGCCGGTGCGGTCCGGGTTGGCCGAGCAGGTGATCCTCGGTGTGGGCCAGCGTCTCCCCGATCCGCAGGGTTCCGACGACTGCGGCACCGACCCGGTTGACGGCATCGCGGGGGTCTGCGAGATCAGCGGCCAGGTGACGCATCCGGCCCAGCGAGACACGGGTCGTGTCGACCACCGCGTCGGCGAGGACACGGGCCGTCGAGGGCGGCGCAGTGGGTTCCCACACCGACGGGACCGGCTCGGCCACGTCGGGCGATTCGTCGAGCAGGGTCTCCATGATGTCCGACCCGGACAGGCCATCGACCATCGCGTGGTGGACCTTGTTGAGGATCGCGAACTGCCCGTCCGCGAGTCCTTCGATCAGCCACATCTCCCACAGCGGCCGGTGCATGTCCAGGCGATGTGACAGTTGCCGCCCGGCCAGCGCCCGCAGCTGCTCCCGATCACCCGGCGCGGGGAGCGCGGTGTGGCGTACGTGGTACTCGAGGTTGAAGTGCACGTCGTCCTGCCAGGTGGGGATGCCCAGGTTGAACGGCACTTCGCGAATGACCTGGCGGTAGCGGGGCAAGCGGTCCAGCCGTCCGGAGACGTGGGCGAGCAGGTCCTCATACGCCGGCGCCGGGCCATCGAAGATCAACAGAGACCCGATGTGCATGGGCAGGTTGTCGCGTTCGAGGACGACGAAGAGGTCGTCGAGGATGCTGAGCCGGTCCACGGGTTTCAGACTAGGGCGGGTCGGTGCGCTGTGCCTGCCCATCCGCGAATCCGGGAGCGTTGTGCAAATCCGGGAGCGTTGTGTCGCCGTCGGACTGCTCCCCGATGTCCGAAGTGCTAACGCCTGCGCGGGACTGCGTCCTCAGGCCATCCTCGGGACGACGGTCCGCAGAACCACCGCACTGTCCGGGAACAATGTGGTCCGCCCCGACCCGACCGCCACCTGTCCGGTCTCCACAAGGACCTCCCCGGTGTAGCGAACCACAGCCGGTTGTTCGCCGAGGTTCGCCAGCACGAGGATGTCGTTGCGCCGGTACCCAAGGACATCCGGTGGTAGCGCGCCCAGCAGTGCCAGCGATCCGGTGCGCAGCGACTGGTGCTCGCGGCGCACCCGCAGCAGTTGGCGGTACAGGTTCAGGATCGATCCGGGTTGGGCCGCCTCGTCGGCCACATTCACCCGCACGTAGTCGGGGTTGACCGGCAACCACGGCTGTACCCCGGCTGGGCTGAAGCCGGCGTTGGCGCTGGAATCCCACTGCATGGGCGTGCGCATCTCGTCACGATTGAGGCGTTCGGACATCCGATCGGCGACGAACTGCGGCACCCGGCGGAACACCGACGACGCGATCGGGTCGAGCGCGTCCTTGAACCGCAGCGGGGTGTTGCTCATCCCGATCTCCTGGCCCATGTAGATCGTCGGCACGCCGCGCACGGTCAGCAGGATCACCGCCAGCACCCGTGCCTTGGCCGGATCCCCGCCCACCCGGTCGATCGTGCGCGAACGATCGTGGTTCTCCAAGACGTAGGTGGGCTGCTGCGGAGCCGGGAAATTCCGATCGAACTCGGCGATCGTCCGGGCGAACCACTCCGCGTCGTACTTGTAGGTCAGGAAGTCGAACAGGAAGACGAGTTGCAGACCGTCGTCGTCGCCGAGGAACGACCGCAGCACCGAGGGTGGGCCGAACACCTCGCCGAGCAGAACCCGGTCGCCGGGGTACTCATCACACACCGCCCGAAGGTCCTTGGCCAACTGCACGTTGTCGGCGGTGTTCTCGGTGTGGACCCGTTCGGTCATGCGCGGGAACCCGTTGTACACCCGCGGGCGCACCGGGTTGTTCGTCAGCGCCGCGTCCTTCATGATCTGGCCGAAGATGTCCAGGCGGAAGCCGTCCACCCCTTTGTCCAACCAGAAGCGCACGCTGTTGAACATCGCCTCCTTGACCTCGGGGTTGCGCCAGTTCAGGTCGGGCTGGAACGGCAGGAACGAGCACATGTACCACTGCTTGCGGATCGGCGAGTACTGCCATGCCGACGTGAACTCCATCGCCGATTTCCAGTTGTTCGGCGGCCGCCGTCCGTGCTTGCCCCGGCCGTCGGCCCAGATGTACCAGTCGGCCTTCGGGTTGGTCCGCGACGAACGTGAGCGTTGGAACCACGGGTGCTGGTCGGAGGTGTGGTTCAGCACGAGGTCGAACATGACGCGCATCCCGCGGGCGTGGACCTCGTCGATCAGGCGCACGGCGTCGTCGAGGGTGCCGTACTCCTGCGCCACGGCCTCGTAGTCGGTGACGTCGTAGCCGAAGTCCAACTGCGGGCTGGCGAAGAACGGGGAGACCCACACCGTTTCGATCCCGAGGTCCTGGATGTGGTCGAGCCGGCCGATGATTCCCGGCAGGTCGCCGATCCCATCGCCGTTGGAGTCCTGGTAGGACCTCGGATAGACCTGATAGATGGTGGTCGACTGCCACCAGGGGGATTCGGACACATCACGATTCTGGCACCGGGTCGGAACCGGACGCGCCACCGCGACGTCAGGTTGTACATTGAGCGCTCACGCCAGCGAGGAGCCCGTCGTGCTGATCAGGACAACAGTCACATCCACGATCGCTCTCGGCCTCGTGCTGGGAACGGTCTCCACGGCGGTGGCAGCACCTCCGACCGGGCCGGTCTCACTGACCACTGCGAGTCCCGCACAACGCAACGCCATCACCAAGACGGGAAATGCCGCGCAGTGGGTACAGCCGCCGTACCTGACGACGTTGAAGAACGGTCGCATGGCCATCAAGGCCACGGTGTACGTCGACCCGCTGGTCACGAAGAAGGGCAAGCGCAAGACGGACCGCGCCAAGTTGCGGGTGGCAGTCGCGAAGAAGAAGTACGCGCCGACTGCGGTAGCCGTCATGCCCGAGAGGCAGTTGCTCACACGCAAGACCACCTCGTTCACCGTGAGGAAGCGCGGGAAGCTGCGCCTGCAACTCACGCTGCCGGCCAAGGTCTCGAAGAACCTCGCGAAGCGCACCAAACGCCAGCAGCGCACAGCGATCGCCGTGTCCGTGGAGCACTGGAAGGACGTCACCACGACGACCAGCACCTACGATGTCAAGCAGATCTCACCGGCACCGGTGCTGTCGAAGTTCACCGCCAAACAGCGCAAGCGCTTGCTCACCGTCGCGAAACGGCAGAATGCCAGGACGTCGACCGCGGCGTCGGCAACCCTCGCCTCCACCCAGGGCAACTCACCGTTCTTCAACAACGTGTACCTGGACAACAACACCCCCTTCCAGCAGCAGGTCAACTTCAACCCCGACATCCAGTGCATGTGGACCGGCCTGTCCACCTATGCGCCCAACCAAGGTCCCGGAGCCGTGCAGACCACGGTGCAGTCAGGACAATCCGTGATGGTCCAGTACACCGGCGTCTGGGATCCCAACTTCAACTCCGGCGGTGGGCAGCTCGCATTCCAGTCACCCTGGCCGGGGCTCAACGGTGCGACCAAGGGCATGAACTCGCCGGGGAGCAATGGCTCGCTGTCGACGGACCTGACGAACTCGGCCAACGCCGCGGGACAGAACGCGCTGGGCGCTCTGTACTCCGGAAGCACCTACTCCACCGCAGGTGTCATCGGCGCGATCGCCGCCGCCACCGTGAAGTTCACGCTGTCGTTCCTCAAAGGCCTGGACTCGAAGTCCAGTTGCACCAACGTGAGCACGTTCCCCCAGTTGTTCGGGCTGAGCACGGTGGTCACCGGCATCGGGACCAACGGCGTCACCGACGCCACCCAGGCGAATCTGACCCCCACGAACACGTGGGCCGGCAACCCGGCCGCGGGCAACCAGGGGGCCACAACCGCCGTGCCCGACACCAACTTCCTGGTCAACGTGCTGCAGCCCACACTCGGCGCACAGACCAACGCGCTCTACTACTGGAACGGCGGGCAGTCCGCTCCCATGGTGAGCAACAACGCCGGCTCCGGTGAGTTCACCGGCGGCAGCGCCACCTTCCAGGGCGGCCTGTTCCAGTACCTCGGCCCCAACCCGGGGACTCCGTACGGGCAAGCCCAATGCATCAAGGGCTACAGCTGGAACTGCACCAAGAAGTACCCGAAGTGCGAGACGTACTGCCAGTACGACCCGTACGGCCAGATGCACATCCAGCTCAGCTACCTGACCAACCCCGAGTTCAACAGCGGCATGTACGCCGACCCCAGCGCGCCGCCTGTGATGACCGCGACGCTGGACCCTAACACCGGTCAGTACACCCTGCAGTGCAGCCTGGCACCGACCAATGCGTCGCTGTTCACGCCGTTCGGCCAAGGCACCTCGACCACGCAGATCAGCGGCACGACGCTTGCGACGACACCGGTGAACAACTCCGGCAACAGCACCACCAACACCGCGCAGGATGCCGACTGGCTCGTCACCTTCTTCGGGGTGGACGCCGACGGCAACCAGGTCTACAACAGCGCCTCCTTGCAGCCCGGCCCGGACGGCCTGGTCACCCCGCAGCTCGGACCCAACGCCGGCCAGCAGAACATCTCGATCGCGGCAGCCGCGACGGCAGGCTCGGGCAACACGGCCGTGGGCTACCTGTCGAGCGCCGACATGCAGTCGATGGCCACCCTCTCGGGTGAGGGATCAACCCCCGTCACCTTCGGCTGCAATGCCACCCCCACCGTGTCCTTGCCCGGTCTGGACATCACCGCCGGGCCGAACAGCAGCATCGGCCAGAACTTCGGCAGCGAGTGGCCCTACCCGACGAAAGCCCAGACCGGCTGGCCGGCGTCGAGTTTCCCGAACTCCTCGGCCACCAACTGGAGCTGGATGACCGGGGTGAGGGCCCTGAACGTGTCCTTCCAGGGTCTGCCCGTCTCGGACACCACCTCGGTGCCCACCGGCTGAGCGTTCATGGGGCTGCGCCCCTCCGCCACAGGCGTTTGTGACGATGTTGCGGGGTCCCCCGGGGGGTTTGTCACGAAGGTGCTGGGTGCCGGGCGGTTCCACCGCGCACCTTCGTCACAAACCGGCCGGCCGGGCGCGCACCTTCGTCACAAAGACTGCCGGCGGGCGCCCGACACCGGTTCAGGCCAGCCAGCTGGCCAGACCGAAATAGAGCGCTGTGGCCAGGACCAGGGCCAGGATGACGACGCCGGGCATGAGGAACATCGCGACGATCCGGACCCCCGCGGATTTGCTGACGAGCGACCAGACCAGCACACCGATCAGCCCCACGGCGCAGACACCGATGTAGGCCAGCCAGGTGGTCTCGCCCACGCCCACACAGCCGTCCCAGCCCGAGTCGCAGCCGAAGGCCGTCATCAGGAGCACATACCAGAATCCGGCAAACGCAGCCACGGCCATGAGCACGAACCACACCACCAGCAGCCAGCCGGGCACACCCTTGCCCGGCGCTTTGACCTGGTCGGTCCAGACCTGTCCGTCCCAGTAGCGGGTGCCGGAGCCCCCGGGGTCCGGGTACCAGCCAGGGACGGTCATGGCCCGAGGGTAGCCCGTACCGCTGCCGTCAGCCCGGCGTCTCACCCGATGTGGACCGCGACCTCGTCATCGTCGGCGCCAGCACCGCCGTGATCAGACCCCCGTCCGACCGTCCACAGCTTCGCGCAAGAGGTCCGCGTGGCCGTTGTGCCGGGCGTACTCGGCGATCATGTGCAGGTAGATCCAGCGCAGACTGACCGGGTTGCCGAACTCACCGCGCGAGAGGTCGTCGAGGGTGAACGCGACCACCGCGTCACTGGCCGCGGCCACCTCCCCGCGGTACACCTCGATGTCCTCCTCCCAACGCGCCGGGTCGACGTCCTCGAAGTCCAGATCGGGGTGCTCCCGGGAGGTGTTCAGAGGCGGCAGCGGCATGCCGCACATGTACATGCGGAACCACCAGCGCTCGACCTTCGCCATGTGCCGCAGCAGCCCCTGCAGCGACAACACCGACGGAGGGCAGGAACGTGCGGCCAACTGCTCGCCGCCGAGATCCAGGCATTTCTCGAGCAGGGTCTCGCGATGGAAGTCGAGGAAGGCCTCGAGCGTCTCTCGTTCGGAACCGGTGACCGGCGGTGGTGTGCGCATCCGCTCAGGCTAGTTGACCCGACCTGGTCCGGGCAGCCTCATGCGGGGACCCCGACGAGGCGGAGCAACGCCGGCGAGTTCGATCATGCGTACCGCCCGGTGCCGATGCCCCGCGTACGGCGCGAGCAGTTCCAGCATGTCCTCGTCGGTGCCGTCCACCCGCGCGGTCAGCGCGAACGTCACGTTGCGAGCCAGGTGGTAGTCCCCCACACTCACGGAATCGGCGTCCCCGAAGGCACGCGCGCTGATCTCGGCGGCCGTCCACGGCCCGACCCCGGGGATGCCCGTGAGCAGTTCCCTTCCTTCGGCCGGTTCAAGGGACTCGGCACGAGTGAGCAGGTGGGACGACCGCGCGAGTTCGCGGATGGTCGCGATGCGCTGGCGATCGACGCCGTACCTGCGCCAATCCCACGACGGCACCCGCAGCACTTCGGCCGGACCCGGCGGGACCCGCATGTGGTCCGGAATCGGACCCGGCGCACGGACTCCGTGCTCCGACACCAGCGCCCGCCAGGCACCCCTGGCCTCGACGCCGGTCACCCGCTGCTCAAGCACCGCGGCGACGGCGATCTGCCAGGTCATCAGCGCACGTGGCACACGCACCGTGTGCCGGTAGCGGCGCCACTGCTGATCGATCAGCGGGTGGACCGGGACGAAACCGCTGGCGTCGTCGTCACCACCGAGCAGCTCCGGCAAGTGTTCGGCAGCCCACAGGGCACCGTCGCCCCAGAACTGCCCCGACACCGCAGCCCGGCCCGGACGCAGCCGCATCGTGACCGGACCTGTGGGCCCGAGGCCGACCAGCCAGAGGTCGCCGTCGGTTCCGCGACGGTAGGTGGGATCCCCGCCACCTCGGCTCAAGACCCCGAGCATCGCAGCGAGATCCCGCGGACCCTCGAACTCGCGCTCGATCACGACAGCCCGCACTTCCGGGCGTATAGCCGGTACAACTTCCCCCGCTGCTCCGGGTCGACACCGAAGCTGTAGCGTCCGGTCCGGCCGTCAGGAAGGGTGACGTCGACGTCGAAGTAGGTCCCCTGCTTGTCCTCACCAAGAGCGTGCGCGTCACAACGATTGGGCCGCAGGACCACTTGCCGTAGGTCGGTGGCCGATCCCGGGGCGGCGGCGATGGCGTCGCGATCGGCAGGCACGAAGAGGATGGTGCTGTCCAGCCTGCCGACCGCCGCAGCCCCCGGGTACACCCGCACCTGCAACCCCTCGGACGTCACATCCTCGACCTCGATGAGCGCGGTGGCCTCGACGTCTTGGGCGAAACACTCCTGCGCGACATAGGTACCGAGTTGCCCGAGCGTGTCCGCTGCGTCGAGCACCACCTCGCGGTCGTCGAGCCGCAGTTCGACGGTCTCGCCCACGGACGCGGCACACCGTGCGGCCGGAAGCCCCACCTTGAGGTCCATCGCCGCGCCCGGCGGGATCTCGACCACCTCCTCCCAGACCGCCGAGTCCACCAGTCGGGTGGAGCGCAGTTCGGCGCGGTGGACTGTGACGGGCTCCGTGCCGTCGTTGCGCACCTGCATCTCGATCTTGTTCACTGGGGTGTCGCTGCGGGTCTGATACAAGCTCACACTCACCTGTGGCGAAGGGGCACAGGCCGCCAGCACGACCGCCGCCGCCATCACTCGCCACACGCGCCGAAGGTACCTCAGGGCCGCTAGCGTGGGTACATGACTTCCGGACCATCCGTCACCCTGTCCATCCCCTTCGAAGACGCCGTCGCCGCCACCCGGGCCGCTCTGGCCGACGAGGGTTTCGGCGTCCTCACCGAGATCGACATGCAAGCCACCATGAAGGCCAAGTTGGACGAGGACTACCCGCCCATCCTGATTCTCGGGGCGTGCAACCCGCAGTTCGCGCACAAGGCCATGGGCGTCACCACCCAGGTCGCCACTCTTGTGCCCTGCAACGTCGTACTGCGGCAGACGGACGCCGGGGTGACGGTGGAGACGGTCGATCCGCAGATGCTGGTCGATGCCACCGGGGCCGGTGACCTCGAACTCCTGGCCGACGACCTGCGCGCCAAACTCGACCGGGTGTTCGCCGCGCTGTCCGCATGATGATCGCCGTCGGCTCGGACATCGTCCGGATCGCGCGGCTCTCGCAGCACGCCTCGCCCGCCTTCCTGGCGCGGACCTTCACCGCGCGAGAACTCCATATCTGTGAAGGCAGGGCCGAATCCTTGGCAGGCCGCTGGGCCGCGAAGGAGGCGGTGATGAAAGCCCTGGGCGCAGGTGTGGGTGAGGTCGCACTCACCGACATCGAGGTCGGGCGGGAGGATTCGGGGCGGCCCGTGGTGCGACTCTTGGGGGGTGCCGCCGATCGCGCACAGGCCGCCGGTCTGAGCCAGTGGCAGGTGTCGATTTCACATGACGGCGACTACGCCATCGCGACGGTGGTGGCCACGGGCTGACGGTTGCCCGCCCCCACGACTGGTGCCCACGCCCGCGCCCAGGCGTTAGCACTTCGCAGATCCGTGAGCCGTTCTGCAGCGGCGAAGTGCTCCCGGATGTTCGAAGTGCTCACGGATGGGTCCAGGGGCGGACCACCCCCCACGACGGGGAGCCCACAGGTCAACCCGCCCCCCACGACCGCGCCCGCGCCCAGGCGTTAGCACTTCGCAGATCCGTGAGCCGTTCTGCAGCGGCGAAGTGCTCCCGGATGTTCGAAGCGCTCACGGATGGGTCCAGGGGTGGACCACGCCCCCCACGACGGGGAGCCCACAGGTCAACCCTCCAGCAGGTACGCCACCGCGCCGGCGACGGTGTCCATCCGGTCGTAGTCGTCCTCCGGGATGTCCCGACCCACTGTTTCCGACACCGCGGCGACGTACGCGAGGAAGTCCATCGAGTCCAGATCGGCTCCGTTGCGCAGGCTCATCTGCGGGTCGAGGGTCTCCAGGTCGATCTCCGGCGCCACGTCCGACAGCGCGGTCGTCACGACGTCGCGGGCCTCGGTCTCGTTCATAGTTCCTCCGGTTGTGTCAATGCCTCGCCCATCGCGGCCAGGAAGCGCGCCCCCGTACGGCCATCGGTGGCCCGGTGATCGGCGGCAAGCGTGACCGTCACCGTGCTGCGGACCGCGAGTTCGCCAGCCAGCACCCAGGGCCGCTGCGCCACCGCGCCGATGCCCACCAGCGCCACCTGCGGCGGGTAGATGACGCCGAACAAGGCGTCCGGCCCGCCGTCGGCAAGGCTGCTCACGGTGATGCTGCCCGGTTGCAGTTCGGTCCCGCGCAATCGCCCGGCCTTGGCCCGCTTCACCAGATCCGTCAGGTGCGACATCAACGCCGACAGATCCAGATCCTGCGCCCCGACGATGCGGGGGGTCACGAGGCCGCCCGCGCGCGTGGCGACGGCCACTCCGAGGTCCACCCCATCCGCAGACTGGAACTGCTCGTCCCAGTGGCCGTTCAACTCCGGCACCGCCTGGGCCGCCAAGACCGCGGCCCGCAGGAACAGCGCGGCGGGCAGGATCCGCTCGCGCGGTTTGCGGGCAGCATTGGTCTGCTTCAACCAGTCGAGAGTGTCGGTCAGATCGACGGTTTGGGCCACGTAGTAGTGCGGGATCTCCCGCGCTGCCCGCCCCATCAACGCCGCAGTCACCTTGCGCATCGCCGCGGTGCGATCCTTCTTCGCCGGCTTCGCCGGGATCGCCTCGACGACCGCAGCGGTGACCACCGCATCGCCCGAAGCCAAGGTCGCGACGTCGACCCCCCGCTCACGGGCCAATCGGCGTGCCCGGGGGGTGATCCGAGGTCGACTGGCGGGCACGGGGCGCGGTTGCAGGGTGGGGGCGTGGTGGGTGACGGTCCGGGCACCTCCGGCACTGGACTCCCCAGCCGCGGCCAGCACGTCCTTGCGCGTGATCCGCCCACCGTCGCCGGTGCCGTGGACCTCTTCGGGGGCCAAACCGTACTGATGCAGCAGATGGCGGATCGGCGGGGTCAACGGCGGCAACGGCCGGGCAGGCTCCGGCGGGAGCCCGGACTCGGCATCCTCACCCTCGATCCGCGCCAGCGGCGTGCCCACCGGGACCAGCGTTCCCGGCTCCACCAGCAGTTCAGCCACCGTCCCGCTCTCGAACACCTCCACGTCGATCGCGGACTTGGCCGTGTCGATCACCGCGACCACTTGCCCTTTGCGCACGTGATCCCCGGGTTTCACCAGCCATTCGATGAGGGTGCCCTCGTCCATGTCGGCGCCAAGCGACGGCATCGCGAACACGCCCATCATTCACTCCCCGCGCATCGCCGCGCGCACCCCGGCCACGACGTCGTCGACGCCGGGGATGGCGGCTTGCTCCATGTGACGGGCGTACGGCGTCGGCACCTCCTTGCCGGCGACGCGACCGACCGGGGCGTCGAGTTCGTAGAAGGCCTGTTCCATGATCCGAGCCGACACCTCCGCAGAGATGCTGCCGCTGCGCCACCCCTCGTCCACCACCACCGCACGATGGGTGCGGCGCACGGAGTCGACGAACGTGGCGTCATCCAGCGGACGCAGAGTGCGCAGGTCGATGACCTCCGCCTCGATCCCGTCGGCCGCCAACGTGTCCGCAGCGGACATCGCCGTGGGCAGCGTCCCGCCGTAGGTGATCAACGTGACGTCCCCGCCCTCCCGGCGCACGGCCGCATGATCGAGGTCGACCGGCCCGATGTCCTCGAGGTCGCCGGAGGCGTTGTAGAGCCCACCATGTTCGAAGATCAGCACCGGATCCGGGTCGGCCAGCGCGGTGGGCATCATCCACCGGGCATCGGTCACGGTCGCCGGGGCGACCACCCGGATCCCGGGGATGTGCGCGTACCAGCCGTCGAAGGAGTGCGAGTGCTGTGCAGCCAGTTGGCGTCCCGCGCCGGTGGTCATACGGATGACCAGGGGAACGTTGAACTGCCCACCGGACATGTGCTGCAGCGCCGCGGCCGTGTTCACGATCTGGTCGAGGGCGAGCAGGCTGAAGTTGACCGTCATGATCTCGACGATCGGCAACATCCCACCGAGTGCGGCGCCGATCCCCGCGCCGACGAACGCCGATTCCGACAGTGGCGTGTCGCGCACACGCTCGGGCCCGAACTCCTCGAGCAGGCCCATGGTGACGGCGTAGCAGCCGCCGTATTCACCGATGTCCTCGCCCATGATGAAGACCCGGTCATCCTGCGCAAGTGCGGCGCGGATCCCCTCGCGCACCGCTTCCCGGTACGAGATCGTCGTCATGACAACCTCCCTGCCACGGTGCTCGACGGGCTGTAGACGAACGTCATCAGGTCCGCGACATCCTCGTCGGGCGAGTTCTCCGCGAAGTCGACCGCGTCCTCCACTTCGACGCGGATCTCCTCTTCCAGGGCCGCAAGTTCGTCGTCGGGGACCTCCAGCTTCGCGAGCAGCAGATCGATCGGGTCACGTTCGCGCCATTGCTCGACCTCTGCCTTGTCCCGGTATCGCTCCGGGTCGAACATCGAATGGGCGCGGAAGCGGTAGGTCCGTGCCTCGAGGAAGTGCGGTCCGCCGCCGCCGCGCACGGCGTCGACCGCGCGTCGCGCGGAGTCGGCCACGGCCAACACATCCATGCCATCCACACTCCACGCCGGCATCTCGTAGGAGGCGGCCTTCATCGGCAGATTCGTCTCGGACTCCGAGCGGCGCAGCGCGGTACCCATCGCATACAGGTTGTTCTCACAGACGAAGAGCACCGGCAACTGCCACAACTCCGCGAGGTTCATCGACTCGTGGAACTCCCCCTCGGCCATCGCGCCCTCCCCGAAGAAGCAGACGGTGACCCGGTCGCGTTTCTGCATCTTGTCGGCCAGCGCCAGACCGACCGCCGTCGGCAGCCCGCCGCCGACGATCGCGTTGCCGCCGTAGAAGTTCAAGTCCTTGTCGAACAGGTGCATCGACCCGCCGCGACCGCGGCTGCAACCGGTGAGCTTGCCGTACATCTCCGCCATGACGCTGCGCGCACTCATCCCCCGCAGCAGCGCATGGCCGTGCTCGCGATACGTGGCCACCACCGAGTCGTCGTCGTTCAGCGCAGCCATGACCCCGGTCGCGACGGCCTCCTCGCCGATGTACACGTGCAGGAACCCTCGGACCTTCGTCTGGGTGTACAACTCCACGCACCGCTCCTCGAAGCGACGCACCCGCAGCATCTGTCGCAGGAGTTCGCGCTCGTTCATTTGTCCCCACCCTCCAACGTCGACAGGTCCCCTTCGGGAAGTCCGAGTTCGCGGGCCCGCAACAACCTGCGCATGATCTTGCCCGAGCGGGTCTTCGGCAGATTCTCCGAGAAGGCGATCTCGCGAGGTGCCACCGCCGGTCCGAGCCGCCGGCGGGCATGCGCGGTCAACTCCTTGCGCAGCACCGCGGGGTCGGTCGTGGTGCCGGGCTTGAGCGAGACGAACGCCTTGATCCGTTCGCCCATCATCGGGTCGGGCACGCCGATCACACCGGCCTCCGCGACCGCGGGATGCTCCATGAGCACGCTCTCGACCTCGAACGGGCCGATCAGGTGACCGGCGGTCTTGATGACGTCGTCGGCGCGGCCGACGAACCAGTAGTAGCCGTTCTCATCGCGCTGGGCCAGATCGCCGGTGCGGTACCAGCCGTCGACGAAACACTTTCGGTAGCGATCATCGGCATCCAGGTAGCCGCGGAACATCGACGGCCATCCCACCCGCAGCGCGAGTTCCCCGACCTCGCCCGGTCCGAGTTCCACCACGTGTCCATCCGGGCCTGCTGCGGCGCGCCCCTCCTCGCCCCGCTGCAGGATGCCCGCGATGATCCCCGGCATGGGCCGGCCCATCGAACCCGGAAACACGTCGGCACTGGCGTAGTTGGCGATCATGATGCCGCCGGTCTCGGTCTGCCACCAGTTGTCGTGGATCGTCAGGCCCAGCACCTCCCGGCCCCACACCACAGCCTCGGGGTTGAGCGGCTCCCCGACGCTGGCGACGAACCGCACGCTGGACAGGTCGTACTCGGCCGCCACGTCCGGTCCTGCGCGCATGAGCATGCGGATCGCGGTGGGGGCGGTGTACCAGACAGTGACCCGCTGCTCGGCCAGCGTGCGGTACCAGCGGCGGGCATCGAACTCGCCCTCGTCGACGATCATGGTCAAACCGTGGGTCAGCGGTGAGATGATCCCGTAGCTCGTCCCAGTCACCCACCCCGGATCGGCGGTGCACCAGTAGATGTCGTCAGGATGCAGATCGAGAGCGAAGTGCCCTGTCGCATAGTGTGCGACGACGGCACCGTGCACATGGACCGCGGCTTTCGGCGTGCCGGTGGTCCCGCTGGTGAAGTGCAGCAGTGCCATTTCTTCTCGGCCCGTGGGCTCGATCGGGAATTCGCGCGACTGCCCGGCCATCAGTTCCTCGAACCGGATCGCCCCGGGGATGTCGTCGGCAGGCCCGTCGTCGAGAAGGATCACGTGCGCCAGCGTGGGCATCTCGTCGCGAACCGGTGCGATCTTCTTGCGGTACAAGGCCGTGGTGGTCACGATCGCCACGCCTCCGCCGATGACCACGCGCTGCTTGACCGGCTCGGGCCCGAAGGCACTGAACAGCGGCGCGAACACACTGCGCGCCTTCAACGTGCCGAGCACCGCCGTGTAGAGCGCGGGCACCCGGCCCACCAGGCTGAACACCCGCTGCCCGGGGGAGATGCCCAGCGAGCGCAGGGCGTTCGCGAAGGCGTTCGTCTCGGTCTGTAGGTGCGCGTAGGTCACATCGGTGACGGCGCCGGCCTTGTCCAGGCACCGCAGCGCCACGTGGTCGCCACGGCCGGCCGTGACATGCCGGTCGACCGCCTCGTAGGCGATGTTGAACCCGCCATCCGGCAGCCCGTCGAGCCAGGATTCGGCCGTCTCCCAGGTGAAATCAGCACGCGTCGCGGCGTAGTCGGCAAGATTCGGGGTGACGGAAAGATCCGCAGGATCCTTGCGGATGACGGGGAGTTCGGAAAACCCACCCATATCTCCGGTATACACCTGCCTGAGCGGGCTGTCCTGCGTTCCGAGCAGGTGTTGTCGCTCGGCTGGGGGCACGTCCCGCGGGTCCGTGTGGCACGCCCGGCTCAGGCGCCGGTCGCCAGGTTCCGGGAAGGGAAGCCTCCCCGCGGGTTCCCCCGATCGCACTGCTCACCACTGCCAACGGCCACGAGGTGTGGTCGCGGACCGCTCAGGGGTGGAGTGCTGTCCAGTCGAGGTAGCGCCGCCCTGTCAATGGCCGATTGCGAGGTTGTTGACCCGAAGGTCGGCCCATTGCGAGGTTGTTGACCCGAGACGGCCCCGCAGAGGGCAACAACCTCGCAACCGGTGGTCGGGGGCGACAACAACCTCGCAACCGCCGTCGCTCGCCGGCCGGACCCTCAGTCGTCGTACTGGTCGTCGGTCGTGCACTCCTCCGAGTGGTTCGACCGCTCGGCGTCAGCTGTCAGGACGCCCTTGCGGGTGGTCTTGGCGTGGACTGTGAAGGCCGCCTGCTTGCCCTTGGTCCTCGCCGACCCCTTGCGTACGGTCTTGTTGCCGCGCTTGATCTTGTACTGCCACTTCTGGCCCTTCTTGGCGCCCTTGACAGCAAGCGTCGCGCGACGGGTCTGCCCCCGCTTGTCGACGGTCAGGACGATGGTGGAGGTTGCAGTGCACTTCCCCTCGTCGCTGTCGTCATCCGCACTCTCGTCATCGCCGTCGTCATCGCCGTCGTCATCGCCGTGGTCGTCGCCATCATCGCCGGTCTCACCGATCCCTACCGTCGAGTCGCAGGTCTCGTCGGTCGTGGTGGCGAGGGCCGTGAACGGGTCGGTGACCGAGCCGCTGGTGACAACCTCGATGTCGAACTCGCCCTCGTCGTCGGTCGTCGCGCTTCCTGAGGCGAGTTCGCCGGAAGGCCCAGTGATCGTGTAGTCCCAGTTCTGACCGGGGGTGTGCGAATCCACCTCGAATTCGACCTTGACACCGTCGTCGTCAGCCTCGGCCTTCAACTCCCAGTGCGACGATACAGAGCACACCCCCTTGGTCTTCGCCTCGTCCTCGTTGTCCGATGCCAACACCGGGGTTGCGGCAGGCACAGCCAAGGCGATGCCTGCAGTGACGACCAGCAGTGACTTCTTCATGGTGGCTCCTCGGTCGGGACTGGGTGTGACGAACGTATCGGGCGTTGACGTTAAGAGCGACGTAAAGCAGCGTCAAGGATCGTGGTCGCAGCGATCCGTGTACGGTCCGTGACCAAGTGCCCCTGCAACGCGATCGCCCGTATCAGCAGTCGCCACGGACCATGAGCGATCACTACCGTGAGCCGCGTGCAGACCACCGTGGACAAGCCCCAGGTCGCTCACCCCTGGTGGGCTCTGACGTCCCTGCTCATCGGCCTGAGCATGATCATCATCGACGGCAGCGTCGTCAACGTCCTGCTGCCGGACATGGTCGACGACCTCGGCCTGACCCAGACCGGCGCGCAGTGGGTGAACTCGATCTACTCGCTGCTGTTCGCCTCCCTGCTCATCACCGTGGGTCTGCTCGCCGACAAGTTCGGACGCCGACTGCTGTTCCTGATCGGCATCGTGGTCTTCCTCGCTGGCTCCCTTGCCAGCGGATCGGCGCACTCCCCGGAGTTCCTGATCGCGGCCCGCGCCGTGCAGGCCATCGGCGCGTCGATGATGCTGCCGTCGTCGATCGCGGTCATCAACGTGCTCTTCGAGGGCCGCCAGCGGGCGATCGCCTTCGGCATGTGGGGTGCGGTGTTCGGCGGGGCGGCCGGACTCGGGCCCCTGCTCGGCGGGTGGCTGGCCGAGGACTTCTCGTGGCGATGGGCCTTCCTGATCAACATCCCGGTCGGCGTCGTCGCCGCCGTGATGGTGCTGCGCACCGTTCCCGAGAACCTGGGCCCACGGGTGCAGGGATTCGACCCGGTCGGCGTCCTGCTGTCCGCCACCGGTCTGGGCCTGATCGTGTACGGCCTCATCGAAGGCCAGGACTACGGCTGGTGGACGGCGATCGCCGACTTCACACTCGGCCCGGTCCACCTCGACACCGGCGGAATCTCAGTGGTTCCGGTGGCGTTGGGCCTCGGGGTGCTGCTGCTCGTCGCGCTGATCCTATGGGAGCGGTGGCGGGCACGCACACAGCGAGCCGCGCTGGTCGACCTGTCGCTGTTCGGCATCCGCCGCTACGGGTTCGGCAACGTGGTGGCGCTCGTGGTCAGCCTCGGCGAGTTCGGGATCCTGTTCGTGCTGCCGCTGTGGATGCAGTCGGTCCACGGCACCGACCCACTCACCACCGGCGTGATTCTGGCCAGCCTCGCCGTGGGCACGCTCGCCTCCGGCGGGTCGGCTCGAAGGGTCTCCGCACTGCTGGGTCCCACGCAGGTGGTCCGGCTCGGAATGGCCCTGGAGATCGTCGGCATCGTCTCGATCGGGCTGACCCTGTCGGTGAGCCGTTCGCCCTGGTGGCTCGTGATCCCCCTGATCGTCTACGGCGTCGGACTCGGGTTCGCCTCCGCGCAACTCACCAACGTCGTGCTCTCCGACGTCCCCGCGATCAAGTCCGGGCAGGCCTCGGCGATGACGTCCACGTTCCGGCAGGTCGGTTCGGCGCTCGGCGCCGCGATTCTGGGAGCCGTGCTCTTCAGCGGACTCGGTGCGATCCTGTCCGACGACCTGGCGAAGGAGGCCGGGTTGTCGCAGGAGCAGCGCGTACAGATAGACGACCAGGTGAAGACCAGTGCCGGACAGGCGATCGTCGGCCTGGAGAAGATCCCCGGCATGTCCGCCGTGGTGGAGGATGCCAAGTCCTCGTACACCGAGGCCGCACGCGACACCGCCTGGGTGGCAGCGCTGTTCGTCCTGTTCGGCCTGCTCGTGAGCTTCGGACTGCCGAAGGACGACCCGAATCGGGAGAGCACGCACAGCACCCCGCCGGCCTGAGGGGGGGTTCGGTGAGCATCCGGCGAGTGGATCTGGACCGCTGCGTTTGATGGGGCTCAGGTAGACCGATGGGGCTCAGGTAGACCGACGGGGCTCAGGTAGACCGATGGGGCTCAGGTAGACCGATGGGGTTCAGGTAGACCGATGGGGCTCAGGTAGACCGATGGGGCTCAGCGCCCGACGAACCCCACCCCTCTACACAAACCCCACCTACCTGCACGAGCCCCACCCAACGCCGCAGGCGGGAGGCCGCGCGACCCGACGAAAGATGGGGCTCAGGTAGACCGATGGGGATGGTCAGCCGGCGAACCCCACGACGGCGTCGGCGATCGCCCGGGCGTGGGTCTTCTGGACGTTGTGGCCCCCGTCGGGGAACTCCAGGCGAGGCCCCGACGGCACCAGATCGGCCAGGGCCTGGAACGTGGCCACGGGGATCACCGGGTCGTCCTGCGCCCACACCACCATCGTCGGAACACGCATGGCCTCCAGGTTGGCCCGATGTGCGGCGAAGTCGAAGGCCGCCGCGTCCAGCAGCGCGTAGGCCCGCTCGTCGTCTGTGAGGTACCGCGGGAACCCCTGCAACGAGTACAACCGGCGGATCGCCGGGGCCAGCAGCGACCGCGCCACGGGCACTCGCAGGATCTGCGCCGCCAGTTGCAGCGGACGCCGGGCCAAGTGCGCGGTGGGACCCGTGGCGGACACCATCACACACGCGCAGACCACGCCGGGGTCGCGGGCAGCCAGATGCGCGACGACGGCGCCACCGGCCGAATGTCCGATGAGCACGACCGGCCCGACTCCCAGGGCCCTGATGACCGCGGTGACGGTCTCGGCCCTCTGCGCGGTCGTCATGCCCGCCCACCCCGA
This sequence comes from Actinomycetota bacterium, assembly GCA_020636995.1. Taxonomy (GTDB): domain Bacteria; phylum Actinomycetota; class Actinomycetes; order S36-B12; family UBA10799; genus JADKAV01. The sequence goes on from JACJWU010000005.1 coordinate 279,004, forward strand.
ACGCCCTGACGCCCCGTAACCGGGTGGGTCGATCCGGATCACCCGGAAGTGCCCCGCCAGAGCCGACGCCAGCCACCGGAAGTCCCGGCCGCTGCCCGGCAGTCCAGGCACCGCCACCACAGTCAGCGGACCGTCCCCTTCATCGGTGTACGCGATCTCCCCGACATACTGCGCGGGAGGGTCGCTCGGCTGCAGATCAAGCATGGGGCCAGCGTAGGCCCGCGTCCCGAGCCCGCGATGCGCCTAGGCCGCCGTATGCACGGGGTCGTCGCGCACCACCCCGTGCGCGTCATTGCCCTTGCGCAGAAGCCACGCGGCCACCAGCCCACCGACCAGGCTCACGACCGCGCCGACCCCCATGGCGAGGGCGAAGCCACTGCCGTAACTCACGATCGCGTCGGAGAGAGCGGCCTTTCCGAGGCTGGTCGTGGGCGCGGTGGATCGAGACGCGTACGCGGTCACGGCATCCAGCGCAGCGCCCGTCTCGGTCGGGGGCACCCCCGCACGGATCAACCGTGCGACCGTCCCGCCGTCGGTGATCCGGTCGACGATGATCGCGCCGACCGCGAGTCCGATCGAGTAGAAGAACTGCCCGATGGTGGTCCGGGAACTCGTGACCGGGCCGAAGTACTGCTTCGGCGCCTGTCCGATGATCAGGTTCCCGTAGGGCAGGGACATCACGATGATCCCCACGCCGAGCAGGATCACACCGAACAGGAAGCCCCAGATGGTACGCGACGAGTGGGACAGCGCCAGATAGCCGAACCCCATCGCCATGCTGACCGCGCCGACGAGGACAGCGGTCCGGTTGCTCATCCCGTGCGACATGAGCCGGCCGAAGATCAGCGCCGCGACGATGCCCGACAGGAGCATCGGGAGTTGCCACAGCGAGACCTCGAACGTGTTCAGCTCGGTGATGTACTGCCAGAGGTTCGCCAACTGCAGGAAGCCCAGGGCGTTGTCGAAGTTGTAGACCATGCCGATGAACACCGCTGCGACGAACAGCGGCTCCCGGAACAGCGACACCGGGAAGAACCGGTTGCTGTTGCGCGCCTCGTAGACGAAGAACCCGGCCAGGAGGAGCACTCCGGCCAGCAGCGGGCCCAACGCCCCGAGGCCCGAGAAACTGCGGGAGATCTGACTGATCCCGTAGAGAAAGGCGATGACACCGAACGCGAGCAGGAACTGACCGATGAGGTCCTGTTTGCCGGCCTTGTTGGCCTTCTGCGCAGGCAGCAGCGCAAGGGGCGCCGGGATGGCGAGCAGCGACATGGCGGGGATGACGACGAACGCCAAGCGCCAGTTGAGCGTGGCCAGCGGCCCACCGACGAAAGTGAGCACCAGACTCGCCAACCCCGTTGTCGCGGCGTACACACCCATCGCGCCGGGGATACCCGTGGCCGGTACCACCGCGCGGATGTACGCGAACGAGGCTCCGAAAACCGCGCCGAGGCCGACCCCCGCAACCGCACGTCCTACCAGGAAGATCGTCGTCCCGGGAGCCAGCGCGACCACGAGATCGCCGATCACAGTGAGCAGCAGTGCCGACACCAGCACCTTGCGTCGCCCCAGCCGGTCGGCCAACAGCCCGGTCGAGATCACCGTCGCCGATAGCGCCAGCGTCGAGATGCTGAGTGCCAGAGTCGCTTGCCCCACGGACATCTGCAACCCTCGCTTGGCACCGAGGAACGCGGTGTTCGCGATGTTCGGGTCGGACACCTGCAGTGCTGCCAGGAACCCGAGCAACGGCACGGCCAGCCGGGAGGCGGCCCGCGCGGAGTCCGTCGTCCGTGTCGGCGTCGCGGCGGACATCAGCAGCCCTTGTGCGCCTTGGCCAAGTGGGCATGTTCGGTGGGATCCACCGCCTTCACCTCGGCCAGGAAGGCGTCGAGGTCGATCCTGCGTCCGCCGACCCACGTGCCCTTGACCTCGACCTCGCTGGACAGCCGCATGGGATCGGCAAGATACGGGTCTTTGGACAACTCGACGAAATCGGCGAACTTGCCGACCTCGATCGAGCCGATCTCATGGTCGCGATGCAGCGTGTACGCCGCGTCGATCGTCTCGCACTTCAGCGCATCGTCGAGACCGATGATCTGCTCCGGACCGTGGATGGCGCCCGACGATGTGGCACGGGTGATGGCGGCTTGGATGTTGAGCGACGGAAGCGGCGGACTGACCATCCCGTCGTTGTGGAAGCTGACTCGGGCACCGGCCCGTACTGCGTCCCCCCATCGCATCCACTGCGCCCCGATCTCCGGCGGGAACATCTGCCCGTCGAGCAGGTCGCCCCAGTAGATGAACTGGAACGGCCCCAACGACACCGCGACGCCCATCTCGGCTGCGCGCCGGAACTGGTCCCCCCTGCACCCGCCGCAATGCTCGACAACCATCTGTGGTCCGTGCCCATCAGATGGTTGTCGATCAACGCCTTCTCGTAGGCGTCGAGGACGATGTCCAGACCCACGTCGCCATTGACGTGGAAGGCCATCTGCCAGCCCATGGGCGCGTACTTCGCCAGGATCTCGTCGAGTTGCGCGCGGGTGTAGTTCATCATCGACTCGCCGCCGGGCCCGAGCGGTATCCCCGCATTGCGCACCGTCTCGGTGTCGAGGTAGGGGTACGAGTTGGCGATCGTGCCGACCCACGGCGAGCCGTCGGCCCACAGTTTGATCCCCTGCTTGCGCAACATGGCGTCCGGCACCGGCACTCCCAGTTTCTCGCCGGCGTCGTCGTCGATGGACATGTGGTACAGCGAGATGCGCAGCGGGCAGTCCTTGCCCGAGGCCAGTGCGAGGTACCCCTTGAGCATGTCCGTGCTGTAGGTCATGTCCGAGGTGGCCGTGATGCCGTTCTTCGCCATGAGTTGATACCACTGCGCAGCCGACAGCAGTGGGTGCGGGATGACCTTGGCCATAAGCGCATCGACCACCGCGAAGGTCGCAGCGACTTCGTACGCCCGACCGTTGGATGTGCCATCGGCGTTGCGCCCGAACCGCGCCCCGGCCGGATCGGGCGGGGGCTTGTGGTCCGTCCATCCCACCATCTCGATCATCGCGCTGTTGAAGTACAACTCGTGCCCGGAGTTGTCGAGCACACAGACGGGGCGATGGGGGAAGAAGACATCGAGGTCGGTGTTGGTCGGCTCGGCCACCTGCTGCAGCAGCCGATCGAGACCGTTGAACATCAGACCCTGGCCGGCGGGGGTCTCCGCGTCGAGTTTAGTGAACAGCGCCTCGACGTCGTGCCAGGTCTCGTAGCCGACGTACGGCGCGATCCAGTGTGCGGGCGCCTGGGTTCCGATCCCCGAGAGCCAGGGGATGGCTGTGCGCTTCGACGAAGCCGGGCATGAGCACCGTGTCACCGAGGTCCTGGACGGTGGCCCCGGGCGCACTGGCCCGCATGTCCGCCAGCGAGCCGATGGCGCTAATCGTGCCCGCCACCGTGTCGACCGCGACCGCCTCCGCTCGCGGCTGGGCGGGGTTCATCGTGATGACGGTCTGTGCTGTGATCACCAGATCTGCGGGCATGGCAACTCCTCACCGACTGTTGATGAGGCGCAGTTACTCCCGTTACCAGGACGGTCGCAGTGCCCCGGGCTCAGTCGCGGATGAGAGCGGCGCCGGTCACACACAGTGACGAGGCCGCGTCGCGCTCACGTGCAGCACTGCGTGTCGAGGACCTGCAGGAACTCCGGATCGTCGTCGGTCACGGTGTAGACCTCCCACGGCGCGCCGTCGGGGTCGTTGACCCAGACCTTGTCCTGCTGCGCGTAACAGCAGACCGTGGCGGCTTCTTCGCGGGTGGTCAGGCCCGCGTTCTGCAGGCGGTCGATCGCACCCTGGACCTCGGCGGTGCTGCCCACCTCGACACCCAGGTGGTTCAACGCGCCGGCGGTCCCCTCGCCTCGCTCGGCGTCCTCGAACAGGACCAGCTTCAGGGGAGGCTCGGCGATCTCGAAGTTCGCGTAGCCGGGGCGGCGCTTGTGCGGCTCGACGCCGAAGACCTGGCTGTAGAAGGCCACCGACTCCTCCAGATCCGACACGTTCAGGGCCAGTTGTACGCGTGACATCGTCGACTCCTTGTATTGATGATTGTCGATATGAACTCTAGGCGGATATATTGATGTCTGTCAATACTGGAGGTGCCATGAAGCAGCCGTTGCCCGTCACTGACATCCGCGCCTGCTGCGCCTCCGGACTCGGTGAGCCCCTGGACCGCGAGCAGGCCGAACAACTGGCCACCATCCTCAAGGCACTGGCCGATCCGGCCCGCCTGCAGTTGCTGACCCTGATCCGCTCCGCCGGCGAGGCATGTGCGTGCGACCTCACCGAGCCGGTGGGCCTGTCCCAGCCGACGGTCAGTCACCACTTGAAGGTGCTCACCACCGCCGGGCTGATCCGACGTGAGCAGCGTGGTCAATGGGCGTGGTTCCGAGCCGACGAGGACGCGCTGCGGGACGTGGGCGGACTCTTCAGGTGACCGCGTGCAGGACCGCCTGCTTCGCCTCGCCGGTGACGCCGAGGTCGAGGCGGACGCCCATCGTGTTCAGCATTCTCACCATGCCGTCACCCACGTGCGACGCGAGCACGACCTCGACCGCGTGTTCCTTCAAGAACCGCACCACCCGGGCATGGTGGGCGCCATGGGTGCCGGCATCGTGGGCGACGTCCCAGCCCACGTCGTATTCGTCCCACGCGGCGATCCTGCCGTCCGCGACCTGCGCCACGGCCACGCGGGCAGCCTTGCCCCACGAATGACCCACGTTTCCGGACCCATCGACAGCGACCGCGACGTTCACGTGATCAATGCTACGAACGACCCCCGGCCGTCGGCGGGGCGCGGCAGGATCGGGGTATGGACACAACAGAGAAGATGGCTGCGGCGATGACGGTCGAACGGATACTCGTGGGTGCGGCGGCGATCGCGGCGCCGGGTCCGCTGCTGACCACGTTCGGTGCGCCGGCGGAGTTGAACAATCCTGCCCTGCGCTACACCACGCGCCTGTTCGGCATCCGCAATGTCGCGCTCGGCCTGCAGGTCTGGGGCGCCCGCAACGACCCCGACCGGCTGCGTGAACTCGCCGGCCAGAACGCCGCCGTCGAACTGACGGACATGGTGGCCGGATCGGCGCTACTCGTCGGGGAGACCCCCCTGCGGGGACCTGCGGTCGCGGTGATGGCGACATCGATTTCCGTGGCGACCGGCTTCCTCGTCCTGCGGAAGCTGGCCGGACGGGGCTAGGCAGTGGCTAGCACTCCCGCCAGTCCTAGACGGCCGTCGGTGTCCTGTCCAGGGAGGTTGGTCGCGGTAGCGGCTGGGCCCGGGCTCGGAATGGTCATCGGCACTCCCGTTAGAGATCGGCATCCCGGTTAGAGAAACGGCACTCCGGTTAGCCCTATACGGCCGTGGGACTCTAACCAACCGGCCGCCGACTAACCAACCTGCCGATCTCTAACCGGAATGCGCAGACAGATCCCGACCCACCCCGCTACCGGCCCAACCAACGGCAACGTCGAACGCTTCCAGCGCACCCTGATCCACTACGGGCCCACTCCACCGAAGAACCCGCCACGTCGCCTTGACCGATGGGCTGGATCTCCAACCACCACCAGGCGGACGACCACTCACCAGCCGCAGCCGCGTGACCAACGTGCCTGGACAGAACATCTAACCAACCTGGTCGGACCGGCCGGAAACCGACCAGCATCCCTGGTCCACTAGGCGACACGCTCGCGGGGTGCGCGTCAGTACCGCGAGACTGGTCGATACTGACCGCATGCTGAGCGGGCTTTCTGAGCGGGTGATCCCCGCCACCCAGCGACGATCGCTGGCGGACCTGACCGAGGATCTCGACCTGACGGCCGGTGACTCGACATCGAAGAAGTCCGCCTTCTGGGTCATGCTCGTACTGTCAGCCGTCATCGCCTCGGCCGGCGTTCTGTCGGACTCCACAGCCACGGTCATCGGCGCGATGATCATCGCCCCCCTCTCCACGCCGATCATGGGCATGGCCCTGGCCGTGGCCAAACGCGAACCGGGAGGTCTCACCCGCGCGGGCCGCTTCGTCCTCCTTGGCGCGCTGGTGGTGATCGGCATCGGCGCAGTCTTCGCTCTGGTTCTCCCCTCCTCCTACGACCTACTCGGCAACCCACAGATCGCGGGCCGCACATCACCGGGGCTGCTCGACCTCACCGCTGCGGTCGCCACCGGTTTCGCCGGGGCCGTCGCCATTGCACGCAAGGACGTCGCAGCGGTCCTGCCCGGAGTCGCGATCGCGATCTCGCTGGTGCCACCACTGGCCGTGGTGGGGGTCTGTACGGGTCAGCGGTCGTTCGGCTTGGCCACCGGAGCACTGTTGCTGTTCCTCTCGAACCTGCTGGCTCTGGTGCTCGCCGGAACGCTCGTGTACACAACCCTGGAGCTGCAGGAGCATGCGGCCGTGCCGGCCGCATCATCGCGCCGCCGGGCGTACCTGACGATCTCGATCCTGCTGGTCGTGGTGGCGGTCCCGCTGGTGGCCAATACCACCGTCACCTACCTGATCAACGTCTGGACGAACCGCATCCACAGCACTGCTGACGCCTGGCTCTCCCAGGCCCCCGGGGCCAGCGTCAGTGACGTCGAGTTCGTGTCCGACACGGTGTTCGTGACCGTGCAGACACCCGGGTCGATCCCGCCGGTGTCCGAGTTGCTGGACGACCTCAAAGGCGAGATACCCAACGGGATCCCCGTGGTCGTGACCACATCGCTGGGAGAGGAGATCGACGCCGGGGTGGTCGGGGAGTGACCTCGGGCTCGGTGCCCCCAGTAGGACTCGAACCTACAACCTACGGATTAAAAGTCCGCAGCTCTGCCAATTGAGCTATAGGGGCGTGCGCCCCGAGTCTACGCAAGAGCGTGAGCACGCCCTGCGCCCTGCCTCACAGTCTGGCCATCCCGACTGGACCAAGATCAACAAATCTCGGCGGTTCGGAGTTACCCTGGTAGCACGGGCCCGGGGGAGGCGCCCCTCCGGACCACCGGGGGTGACACATGTGGGCTCCGCGATCACATCTGAAAGGCCTCTGCGCGCTCGGTGCGGCCATGGCATCGGTCCTCGCGGCCGCACCACCGGGCTCCACTGCGGCGCCTGCGAAGATGGACCCCCGGTTGGCTGCCGAGATCCTGGCGTGGTCACACAGTGACATGACCGCGAATCAATGGGGGCTCACAGCGATCCGCGCGCCCCTGGCCTGGCAGACCAGCACCGGAGCCGGCGTGACCGTGGCGGTCATCGACACCGGCCTGGACATGACACATCCGGACGTCGCTGGCCAAACGGTCTCGCCGGGGTACGTCTGGCAACTCGGCACCGAGAACGGGAAGGTCGTGGGACACCTACGGCCGGCGACGGCAGGCGGCGGTCTCGTCCCGCAGATCGACACCGTCGGCCATGGCACACATGTGGCTGGGGTGGTGGCGGGCAATGCGAACGGCGAAGGGATCACGGGCGTCGCACCGAACGCCCGTCTGCTACCGATCAATCTCGCCTCCGCGCTCGACGAATCGACGACCCTGTCCCAGTTCGCCAAAGCCTTCACCGCCGCCATGGACACCGCCGTGCGCGACGGGGCTCGCGTGATCAACGTGTCGCTCGGCGGCGCTGAACTGGAACTCCCCTGGCAGGCGATGCCCCGCTCTGAGGACGAGCGCCGGACCCTCGCGGCCAGCCGTAGGATCTGTGCGGCCATCGATCGGGCACGTGCGGCTGGTGTGGTGACCGTTGTCTCGTCCGGTAACTCGGCCGAGGAGGGCAACCCTCGATCTGTGCCCGGCCTGTGTCCGGCGGCCGTCGAGGTGGGGGCAGTCGGCCCCTCACTGGAACGCGGGTACTTCTCGACCTACAACGGGCGCGTCGACCTCACGGCCCCTGGCGTGGGGGTGCTGTCCAGCACCCCGGCACGACCCGCGACCCCGAGCGCTCCCAGCATGCATGGGTACGAATGGCAGGACGGCACTTCGTTCGCTTCACCTCACGTCTCGGGGGTGGCCGCGCTGCTGTTCTCCGGACACCCGCAGTGGAATGCCGACCAGGTCATCGAGGCACTCTTCACCTCGGTGACCGATCGGGGCATCGCCGGCCGCGATCCTGAGTTCGGTCGCGGCGTCCTCGATGCGGCCGCGGCAGTCGACCCGGTGGCCAACCCCGCCGGCACCGTCACCTCGGTGGACGCCTTCATCCCGAGACTGCGCCTGGCCGCCAACGATCGCGGCGAGTTCGCGTTCAGTTTCAACCCGCCGTCGGTACACCTCTTCTCCGGATTCACCGTGACCGTGGTGAACCGCAACACCGGAACCACCCGCTCCTACCAACTGCCCGGCGATGCGGTGTCGACACCAGCTATCCCGCCTTCGAGTTGGGTCAGGCTCGGTGCGACGACCACGGACGGTCAGGCCTTCGACGCCGGGTGGCTGCCCACCCCGCCGGTTGCGCCTCGGGGCAAGTTCCAAGCCCCACTGGTGTCCGCCCCGCGCTGGGTGCGCCAACGCCACTCCTTGTGGATCCGCTGGGCCAACGGCAAGTACGTTGATGCCGCTGACATCACCGTCGTCGTCGCCTGCCCGGTGGTTCGTGACGCGTTCAGTGCTCCCCTCGAGAACTGCTCCCGGCTCAAGACCTTCGATAACCCCCGCTATCGCACCCACGCGCTGGTGTTCGTTCCGCCCTACGTGCGGGGCTACGACCTACGGGTCTGGGTCATGCAGAGCGCCAATCTGACCGGGATCCCGCTGTTCGACGCGGTCTTGGCCGGCGTGAAGGGCACGGCCAAAGTGAAGGGCCAACAGCGGATCTTCGCGCATGCTCCCACGCCAATCCGCCCCGGACTGATCAGCCTCACGATCGGGGTGAACCCGTCGTTCGCCGCCAAGACCCCGATCGGGACCAAGGTGATGGTGCGGTATCGCACGGCCCGGGGCCGCTATCTGGGAGGCGGCCACGCGTTCATCGCCGGTGGCTACGAGGATTCGCTGTACTCCTTCAACCGGTCGGCGACAGTCACCACGCAACTGAAGACGCGCCGGGCGCTGCCCGGGAGCACCCGGGTGCAGATCATTGTGGATTCCCGCCACGCGACGAGTCGCACGGTACGGCTAGCAGACATCCCCCCGGGGGACTAGCGGACCATCAGCCCTCGTCGAGGCGGTGCTCCCGAGTCTCCTTCTCGATCAAGCCCTGCTTGTGCGCCGCGTCGCGCTCCAGGTCGTGCTCAGCCTCAGCCTCCAGCGCGGAGTCCAGCGACGCCTCGGCCTCCTCGGCCTCCAACTTCCTGTCATCACTCATGTGTCCATCCTGCCGCTCCGGCGAAGCCGATGTCGCACCGACAACAGGTGCGCACCGGGGCGGTTGGACCTGGCGCGTCCGATGGGGTTCAGGTAGACCGATGGGGTTCAGGTAGACCGATGGGGTTCAGGTAGACCGATGGGGTTCAGGTAGACCGATGGGGTTCAGGTAGACCGATGAGGTTCAGGTAGACCTATGGGGTTCAGCGCGCGCTGAGCCCCACCCGACTGCACGAACCCCACCGAACACCGGATCCAGGGAGACGGTCCGACGATGTCGCGACCCGGCACCCCACCGGGGAGCACCCCCGATGCCGTCGCATGGCGCGGATCCCGTCCGAATGAGGGTCGGACGACACCGCGCGCCCTTGTTATGGTGCCGGGGTGAGAACCCTCCTGCGCGCCACCGTGCCCAGCATCGCCGCCGCCGTTGCGCTGGCCACTCCCGCGTCCGCCGCGACGCCACTGGAACTGTCCGCAAATGCGGCCGTGCGCGCAAGTACGGGCCCCCTGGTCTACGTCTTCGTCATGGACGGCGCGGACGGCGACCAGTACGACAAGGGGCGCATGCCATTCATCAAGAAGCTGGTCGACAAGCGGGGTACCTACTACGCGGAATCCCGCGCGATCATGGTCGCCGAGACCAACCCGAACCACACTGCGATGATCACCGGCGCCTACGCGGACACCTCCGGGATCCCGGCCAACGACTTCGCGATGTACGGCAACGGTGCGTCCACAGCGGAGGGTTGCCCGCTCGAGCGCCGCACACAGGGTCCCTCGACCACCGGCTTGGCGCCCGCCTGCGTCCAGGCGCAGACCATCTTCCAGAGCACGTCGACCGCTGGCGTGCGCGACAAGGTGACCTCCGCGGGCATCTTCGGCAAGCCCAAGCTGGCCACCCTGTTCGCCGCCAAGCGCTCGAAGAAGAAGTACGCGGCCGATTACCTGTGGACACCGTGTACGGGGTCGCCCGCGCCCTACTGCCGCAAGGTCCCGCTCAACTCCTTCGGGTACGCCGACGACGACGCCACGATGGACGCGGTGCTGAAGTCGGTGCGCAAGGGGGTGCCCACGGAGAAGGGCAAGCGCAAGAAGGCGAACCTGACGGTCGTCAACCTGCCCACCGTGGATGTCACCGGCCACTCCTATGGAGCCGGCAAGAAGTACCGCAAGGCGATCGTGCGCGCCGACGAGCAGATCAAGCGCTTCGTGAGGCAGCAGAAGAAGCTCGATCTGTGGTCGCGCACCGTGATGTTCGTGGTGTCCGACCACTCGATGGCCACCAACGAGAGAAAGACCTCGCTGACCGAGATCTTCACCGCGGCGGGAATCCCCTCGAGCAGCTACCTGATCGTCCAGAACGGGGGCACGGATTTCGTCTACCTGTCCGATCCCAACGCTGCCGACCGCAACGATCAGCTCCGCCGGATGCGGCAGGCCGCAGTGTCCGCCGACCCCTCGTTCGGCATCGATGAGGCCCTGTACCGCGATCCGAATCCGCTGGACGGGGACGCCGCCAACACCCTGGATGCCGTGCACCCGGACTGGCACCTCGCCGGCCCCCGCACCGGAGACCTCGTGGTGACGCAGTCCGACGGCGGGGCGTTCACCGACCCCGTGAACCCCGTGGCCGGTGGGCACGGTGGTCCCAACACCACGGACAACCTGTTCACGATCACCGGCGGCTGGAAGGGCATCGCGAAGAACGGCACGCTGGCCGGTCAACCAGGTGCCCGCTTCGACGACACCGCACTCAACCCCAGCCAGGCGGAGAACGTCGACGTCGCGCCGACCGCGATGCGCCTTCTTGGCCTCGAGCCTCCGCGCGACAACAAGGGTCGAGTTCTCACCGAGGCGTTCAAAGGCTGGTGACGTGAGGATCGCCGATCTGGTCACGGTCTTCGACGCCGCCGACATCGAGACCGAGAGCGCGTTCTGGGCGGGACTGCTCGACGGGACCGTGGTCAAGGAGGCGGACTGGCACAGCATCCGCACCGCGGACGGCCGCCGGTTGGCAGTCCAACTCGCCCCCAACCACACCCCGCCGGATTGGCCCGATGGGTCACCGCAGCAGATGCACGTGGACCTGTGGGTCGAGGATCTCGACACCGCTGAACGGGAGGTGCTGGCGCGGGGCGGGCGGTTGCTCAAAGCCGTGGATGCGGAAGGGTTCCGGGTCTACGCCGATCCAGCAGGGCACCCGTTCTGTCTGTGCCCGCACTGAGGTTCCGCACGGCCCTGTGCGGGGCCGGCCGTTTGTGACGAAGGCGCTGGCGACAGAACCCCCTTTGTGACGAAGGTGAGGGGTTCCGCACCCCCGCACCCCGCACCTTCGCAACAATCGGGACCGGCAGCGCCGCAACAACGTCACAAAGACCCGCGGCCGGCTAGACCCGACCCGCCACGCGGCCGCACCCACTACTCCTCCGCGAGCAGGCTCGCCTTCGCCTCGGCCAGCCGCGCCACCTCGTCCTCGGGCAACTGCGGGTACGCCAGCGGCAGGTCCTTGATCGTCGTCGTGATGATGTCGGACACCGCCGCGCGCATCGCCCACTTGTGATCCGCGGGGATCACGTACCAGGGTGCCCACGGCGTGCTCGTCGCGTTGATCGCGTCCTCGAAGGCCGCCATGTAGTCGTCCCAATACCCCCGCTCGACGATGTCGTTCGAACTGAACTTCCAGTTCTTCTCCGGGGTGTCGAGCCGCTCGAGGAACCGCTTCTTCTGCTCGTCCTTGGACACGTTCAGGAAGAACTTCAGGATCGTGGTGCCGTTGCGGGCGAGGTGCTGCTCGAAGTTGTTGATGTCCTCGTACCGGTGTTTCCAGATGTGCTTGTGGACGTCCTCGGCCGGGAGGTCCGCCTTGTCGAGGATCGCCGGGTGCACCTTCACCACCAGCACCTCTTCGTAGTAGGAGCGGTTGAAGATGCCGATCATCCCCCGCGCGGGCAGCGCCTTGGAGTATCGCCACAGGTAGTTGTGGGAGTACTCCTCGGCACTCGGCACCTTGAAGGAGGTCACCTCACAGCCCTGCGGGTTCACCCCGGACATGACGTGACCGATGGTGCCGTCCTTGCCGGCAGCATCCATGGCCTGGAACACGATCAGGACCGAGTGGTGGCCATCGGCGTACAGCAGTTCCTGCGCCTCGGCGAGTTCGACCTTGTTGTCGGCCAGCATCACCTCCGCGATGCGCTTGCGCTCGGCCTTGTCCACGTCGTGGGCGGCCGGTGGCAGCCACTTGGCATCGTGGTCGGAGATACGGAACGTCTCGCCGGGATCGACCCGCAACTGATCGAGGACATCCTTCGCCATGGCCATCGCGTCACCTCTGTTTCTCGGCGGCGGCCTTCAGCCGCTGCAACGTGGTCTCGATATTGCGCTGGTTGTGCGGCGCGCGCGGACCGGGGATGATCACGCCCCCGACCCACTTGATGGGCGCGGCGATCGGCCCCTCCCGCCGGTCGTTCCAGGTTTCCGTCACGCGGCAGCCCGCCTCGGTGGGTTCGATCTGGTACGTCCACCGCGACACAGGCATCGGGGGAAAGTCCACATCGAAACTGAACCGTTGACCGCGGTCGGCCGACAGCACCGTGCAGCGGGTGAACCACCGCCACGGACCGCGCCTGTTGAAGCCCCAGAACGTCTCCCCCACCACCGGCGCCGGGGAGGCACCACGAGCACCCGTCGCCTCCGGCGAGAACTCCCCGACCCGGGCCACATCCGCGATCAGGTCGTAGACCCGCTCCGGCGGTGCGGCGATGTCGATGCTGGCTTCAGCGGTGTATTCATCGGGGGGTTGGGCCATGGCTGCAGCCTAGGACTACACCCGCACCAGCGTCTTCCCGAGGTTGGCGCCGGTGAAGAGATCCTGCAACGCCGCAGGCGCCGACTCCAATCCTTCGCGGACGTAGGTCTTCGCGACCAGCCGGCCCTCCTGCATCCAGGCGCCCATGGCCTGCGACGCCTCAGCGGCGCGGTCCATGTGGTCGAGGATGATGAAGCCCTTGAGCAGTGCTCGCCGTGGGATCGCGTTGATGAGGTTCGCGGGGCCGGTCGGGGGCGCGCTGGAGTCGTACTGCGAGATCGCCCCGCACAGGATGATCCGCGCGTGGTCGTTGATCCGGGCCAGCACCTCGTTGAGGGTCTCACCGCCCACGTTGTCGAAGTAGACATCGATACCGTCCGGGCAGGTCCGCGACAAACCCCTCCCGATGTCCTCGCTGCGGTAGTCGATGCAGTCGTCGAAGCCGAGTTCGTCGACCACCCAGCGGCACTTCTGCTCCGAACCCGCCAGGCCGATCACCCGAGCGCCCTTGATCTTCGCGATCTGACCGGCGATCGAGCCGACCCCGCCCGCAGCCCCGGAGACGACCACCGTCTCGCCGGGCTGCGGCTTGCCGATGTCCTCGAGGCCGACGTACGCCGTGAGGCCCGTCACCCCGAACACGCTCAGCGCCTGTTCGTAGGTCACCCCTTCCGGGATGGGAACGGCGCCGTTGAGCACGGCGTGATCCTGCCAGCCGGGCATCCCGAACACGCGCATGCCGACTGGGAAGTAGGGGTTGCGCGACTCGAGGATCTCACCGGCGCCGGCACTGCGGATCACATCACCGATGCCGATCTTCGGCAGATAGGTGTCGTAGGACATCCATCCCCGGATCGTGGGGTCGATCGAGAGGTACTCGACGTTCATCAGGAACTCGCCGTCCTGCAGCGGCGGCAGTTCCACCTCGTCGGATCCGAAGTCGGACAATGCGACCTGGTTCTGGGGGCGGCTGGCGAGGGTGACGCGACGCGAGGTGACCATGGCTGCACGATACTTTGGATCTGCCATGTCGCTCAGTGTCGCGTTCCTGCTCGCCCTCGTGTTCGGGGCCGCCCTCGGGTTGGCCATGCGCCAACTCATGGGCAACCGGGTCCGGCTCGGGTGGTCGGAGGCCGTTCTGTCGGGCATCGTGGGCTCGGCGATCGGCGCCCTGACCATCTCACTCATCCGCGGCGGCTACTACCGCGAACACTGGCTCGGGATGCTGCTGTCCTCCGCCCTCGGCACGCTGATCGTGATGGTGCTGGTGGGTTACTTCACCCGCCAGCCGCGGCCCACCGCAGCTGAGCTGGTCGCCGCCGGGGAGAGCGCCCGGGTGGAGTTCAAGTCGACGGCCCGCTGCAACCTGCACACGGGTCAGCGCGACGAGAAGATCGAGATGGTCGTCTCGAAGACCGTGGCGGCGCTCGCGAACTCCGGCGGCGGCGACCTGCTGATCGGGGTCGACGACGCCGGCCAGGCCCGAGGGCTCGACGACGATCTGAAGTTCATGAAGCAGCCCGACCTCGACCGCTACGAGCTGTGGCTACGCGACCACCTCAGCAAGACCCTCGGGTCCACGGCCAGCGCGAACGTCGAAGTGACGTTCCCTCTGCTGGACGACACGCCCATCTGCCACCTGCGCATGCTGGGCGCAACGCGCCCCGTGTTCCTCACCCCCGGGAAGGGGCAGCCGGTCCAGATGTGGGTGCGCGTCGGCAACTCAACGCGCCAACTCGGCGTCGACGAAGCGCTCAGTTACGCGGCGGACCACTGGGGGCGGCGGCGCTTGCGCTGAGGCTGTGAGTCATTTTCCACACTGCCTCGGCGGTCAGCGGCACTCTCCCCCATGCGCAACCACTGGGCCCCCGGTCCAGTTTGGGAAATGACTCATCACTGCCCGGTGAACCGTGCCTCCCGGCGCTCCAGGAAACTGCGCACGCCTTCGGCGGCGTCCTGCGAGGTCAGGATCCGGGGCAGCACCTCCTTGAGGTGCTCGCGGGCCGCCTCCTCCCCGCGGTCCCGCGCGATCCGGGCGTTGGCCAGGGTCTCCTGGACGCCCAGCGGCGCTTGCGCGGCGATCGTCTCAGCGATGGCGACGGCGCGGTCGAACTGCTCGCCCGGCGCGACCACCTCCTGCACGAGCCCGATGCGGTAGGCCTCATCCGCGCCGAACTGGTCCGCGGTCAGCAGGAAGCGCATCGCATTCCCCCAGCCCAGCTGGGCGGTCGCCC
Organism: Actinomycetota bacterium; assembly: GCA_020636995.1. GTDB lineage: Bacteria > Actinomycetota > Actinomycetes > S36-B12 > UBA10799 > JADKAV01. Next base: position 294,373 of record JACJWU010000005.1, read on the forward strand.
GCAGGGTCGCGCCGCCGAACGGGATGATCCCGCGGCCGATCTCCAGTTGCCGGAACCGCACGTCGTCGGCTGCGATCACGATGTCGCTGGCCAGCGCGAGTTCGATGCTGAGCGTGTAGGCGATCCCCTGCACCGCCATGACCACAGGCTTGGGCACCGGCGGCGCCCACATGCCGAACGGGTCGAACTGGTAGTCCCCGGCCAGCGCCGCCGGTCCCATCTCGGCGACCTTCGGCCCGACCTCGGCCAGATCGAGCCCGGCACTGAAATGGTCGCCGAAGGCATGGACGACGCCGACCCGCAGGTCGGGATCGGTCCCGAGACTCTCGTACGCGGCACCGAACTGGTCGATCAGCTCGAGGTCGAACGCATTGCGCTTCTCCGGGCGGTTGATCCCGATGAGCAACACGTGGTCGCGCTGCTCGACGACGACCTTGGGCCCTCCACTGTGGTTCATACCGCCTAACCTACGCTGAGCGGCGTGACCAGCAGACACCCCTGGCAGATCGCGTTCGCCGTCGGTGTGCTGGTGCAGTGGTGGGCGTTGTACTGGCCGCGGCCACCGTCGGTACAGACAGGCCTGCCGCTGGACAAGGTCGTTCACTTCGCACTCTTCGCGGTGGTGACGTACGCCGGCGTCCACGCAGGTCTGGCGCGGTGGCTGGTGGCGCTGCTCATGCTCGGCCAGGCCCTGCTCAGCGAGGCGATCCAGCACTTCTGGCTGGCACAGCGCGGTGGAGACGTGTGGGACCTGCTGGCCGACGCGCTCGGAATCGCCGCCGGCCTATGGCTGACCCGTGACCGAAACGCCTACGACTGACCCCGCATCTTGCGCATCTCGTCGGCGATCTCCTGCTCGGACGGACCGCGGTTACCCGGGCCGAACGTCCCCCACAGGATGAACAGGGCGGCGATCCCCATGCCGAACATCGCCCACGCCGGCCAGAAATAGCCTCCCCCGGACAACGCCCAGATCGCCGTCAACAGGATCGAGACGATGATGAAGATTCCGACCGTGCTCAGTGCGCTGCGCTTGTCCTTGAGTCGCTTGACCGCCGCCGCCCGCAGTTGATCCTCGTTGCTCATACTTCGAGGCTAGACCTGTGCGGGGGTCGAATCAACGCACCTGCCACGCGCGCAGGGTCATCCCCGCGGCGCGCAAACGATCCACGAGGGCATCCCCCATCGCACTGGCAGGGGTGAGCACACCCCCCGGCCCCTCGGTCGTGGCCAGGCACAGACCGGCCTCGGACAACATGCGCGACGTCGCTGCGTAACCGGGATCGCCCTTGCCGATCACCTCGGCTCCGTAGACGCGACCGTCCGGCAGTGTGCTGCGGAACTCGATACGGAAGCCGCCCTTCTCTCTCGACTCCTGCCCCGGCCCTTCACCGGGCTCGGGCAGGAAGCGTGACGCGACCCTGCGGATCGGTCCCACCGACAACGCAGCCATACCGCCGGTGGAAGCGGTGGCCAACGCCGTGGCGCGGGCACGTCCACCGAGTCCCGGTCCGGTCGCCACGACCTCCTTGTAGGCGAAGTCCCGACCGTATTCGTAGCCGAGCAGCATGTTCGAGCGCCGGACCACGCGGGTATTGATACCGGCCATCACGAATGGGCCGGTCCACGAGTCCAGGACGGGTTCGTAATGCACCCACAGCTGATCGCCCTCGTCGGGGCCGGACTCGCCGGGCGTCAGCGCGTAGGGATCCTCCATCACCCGCCGCAGGGCCGGGTCGGCTTTCGCAGCCTCCATCTGCCCGATACCACTGGCGATCGTGCCGCCGCTGAAGCCACCGCTGGCCCACCGCACCGCCATCACAGTCTCGCCCAGGGGCCCCTCGGCGGCCTCGTGGAGCAGGTAGACGCCGAGGTCCGACGGGATGGAGTCGAAGCCGCTGGCATGCACGATCCGTGCGCCGCTCTTCTTCGCCACGGCGTCGTACCGCTCGATGCTCTCCCGCATGAAGAGCACCTCGCCGGCCAGGTCGGCGTAGTGGGTGCCGGCCTTCGCGCACGCCTCCACCAGCGGCAGCCCGTACTTCCAGTAGGGCCCCACAGTGGTCACCACCGCGGTCGTGGACTTCGCGAGTTTCGTCAACGCCTTGGGGTCGGCAGCGTCGGCCACGATGACCGGCCAGTCCACCCCGAGGTCGTCGCGCACGGATTCGAGCTTCCACTGGGACCTGCCGGCCAGCGCGATGCGGTACGGGTCGTCGAGGCCCGCCAGGTACTCGGCGACGAGCCTGCCCGTGAAACCGGTGGCGCCGTACACCACGAGATCGAAGTCGGTCATGGCCCTACCGTACGGGGCGCGCCAGCACGTGATCGCACTCGATCGAGCCGGCCACGCAGAAGGTGCGCTTGCCCACGATCTGGAAGCCGTACTTCTGGTAGAAGCGGATGGCCCGATCGTTTGCCTCGTTGGTTCCCAGCCAGATCCAGTCGTGGCCCCGCTGCGCGGCGAAGTCCAGGCTGGTGCGCATGAGGTCGGCCGCGACGCCGGAACTGTGCCGGTCGGCGTCCACATAGATCCGGCGCAGTTCGGCCGGGTTGGCCCAGTCGTTGTCGACGGGCGGCGGATCGTAGGCGATCATCACGTAGCCGCACACCTCGCCGTCGTCGGCGTCGACCACGAAGAAGTCGCTGCCGGCGAAGTGCTCAGCGAAGCGCGACTCGTTCAACTCGTCACGGATGTGGGCAGTGATCGCCTCGGAGGCTGTGGTCGGCGGGCACGCCATGGCGAAGGTCCGGGCCGCCAGGCGGGCGATGGCGGGGACGTCGTCGATGGTTGCCGCGCGAACCATGGTGACAGGCTATCTGTGGACCCGATGCCCGATCACCGCCCCTTGAGCGCCGCCCGGATCTGCTCGCTCACCGGATCGTCGGCGCGCACGAAGGCCGCCGGGGTGTCCAGCGGCGCGGCCACCTCCACGGTCCGGTCACCCTCGAAGGTCTCACCGGTGAGCGCATGCACCCACTGCCCCGGCGGGAAGGACACCTCCACACTGGTCGCACCTTCGGCCAGCACCGGTGCCACCAAGAGGTGTGCCCCGAGGAAGAACTGCGGATCCCCTTCCGCACCGGGGTAGACCATCCACGTCGGTCGCATCGCCGGCACGCCGGTGCTCACCGCCTCGTCGATCACGGTCTTCCGGTACGGGTAGAGCGCGGCGTAGATCCGCGACGCCTGCGCGAAGGCTTCGCGGGTCTCGGGCGTGTCGTAGACCTGCTCGTTCTGCGCCGGGCGGTTGCCTTCGTGCGTGCGCATCATGACTCCGAAGGCCTGCATCTGGGCCCAGCGGGTGTTCAACTCCGGTGGCCGCACGTAGTTCTTCACCACCGCGTTGATGCTGGTGTAGCCGCCGATGTCGCTGTGCCACAGCGGCGAACCGGACACTCCGCCGGAGAGCATCCCGTAGATCGCGCTGGCCATGCCGTCCTGATCCGCGAAGTTCACCATCTGGTCGCCGGCCCACATCATCGGCACTTCCTGTTCAGAGCCGATGAACGCCGAGCGCATGAACGCCAGACATTCCGGCTGCTCCGCACGGTCGCAGCCCTCGCGGACCACCGAGGCCCACAGTCTCGGGTAGAGGTTGTGCACGTAGAGCGGGTCGCCGTCGTACAGCTTCGCGTCGAACGGCAACGCCTCGCCGAAGTCCGCCATGAACCCCACGGCGCCTGCCCCGAGGACGTCGTCGGCGATGACGTCGGCGTACCAGTCGCGGGCCTGCGGGTTCGTGAAGTCGACGAGTACGGCGTCGAACCCGTTCTGGTCCATGAGATAGGGCTGGCCGGACTGCGTCTGCACGGTGTAGCCCTTCTCCACGGCCTCGGCGAAGAGGTTCTCGATCGAGGAGTCACCCTTCTGCGTCGCATCGACGAGCCACGGGTTGATGTAGGTCAGGACCTCGATCCCGTCCGCGTTGAGGTCGCGCACGAGTTTGCGCCATCCCGGATAACGCTCCCGATCCAACTGCCACGTCCACCACAGGCGATCACCGAAACTGGTGACCCGCTTGCCGGTCCAGTCCTGCAGCCACACCCCGGAGATCTTGGTGCCTGCCTGCTGCATCTCGCTCACCACGGAGCGGACCTTGTCAGTGCCTCCTTGCAGTCCCAGCACCGCGCCCCGCTGCACCCAGTCGGCCAGCGGCGGACGCGTCTTGCCCGCCTCCCGCGCCGCCACAACACCGGCTGGGCTGTCGGCGACGTACACCTCCGCGGAGATGACCGGGGCCCACGCCTCCAGACTCGCCTGTCCGGTGCGTGACAGGTCGGCGATGGTGAATGCGCCGCTGTTGTCGGTGTCGGCGAACGTGAACGCCTTGTTCTCGCTGGTCACGTACGACGGCCACGCGGCGTACGTGGTGGTGAGGTTCCCGCCCGCCTTCTGCGTCACGTCGGCCAAGTAGGTCAGCGGCTGTTCCCCGCGACCGACGCCCTGCTCGCGCGGCAGGATCGGGGTCACCGAACCGGTGAGATCCAAGGGCCGGTACTGCTCCCCGAGGCCGTACACCTTCTCCCCGTTGGCGATTCCTGCGGTGAGCACGACGCTGTCCACATCGTCGACCCGCACGCGCATCTCCAACGCCCGCACCGAGGCCGACTTGGGCACCGCGAGCAACCGCATCGTGTAGTCGGTGCTTCCCTGATCCCCACTCAGGGTCCCGGAGATGCGGACCTGCGGACCGCGTTGCTCGACGGCGTCGACCGTCTGCTGCGTGAACTGCGCGGTGCGCGCCACGTCGGCCCAGAAGTAGCCGAGGTGTTCGGTGAAGTCCACCGAGCCCGTTCCCGCGGACACGAAGGCGACGCCCGGCTGGGTCTGCCAGGCGATCCTGCCGCCTTGGCTGATGCGCACCGCGTCGTTGGTGACCTCCACCTCGAAGGGTCCGGTGCCCACGACGGTGGGCTCGGTCGTCACGGACAAAGCTCCGGGCGTGATGGGGTCGAGTTTGTCCTGCGGAACCTTCGTCCACAGGTACACCCCGACTGCGGTGGCCGCGATCACGAGGATCAACACCAGCAGCAACAACCAGAACAGGATCCGTTGCCACAGGGGTTTCTTACGTTTCGGCGTCTGCGAGGTGACGGTCACGCGAACAACTTAGCGAGTGCGCCGGTCAGGATTGACCAGGCGTCGCCACCCCCCAGGTGCTCGCGCTGGGCATGCCGTAGCGGTTGACCGACCGGACCTCGTAGCAGTGGGCACCTGGGGACGGATCAGTCCACCGGCCCCGCTGCATACGGACTTCGGCGGTCGACAGCGCCGGTGACGTCCCACCGGCACAGCGGGCGGCGTCGTAGGTGGTGATCACGACCCGCGTTCCGGACAGGACGGGCACTGGCCGCCATGTGATCCGGCTGCCGAACACCACGTCCTCCGGAGCGGGTGGCCGGGGCTCTCGCAGGCAGTACTGGCGCACGGGCTTGCGATCCTTGCGGCCGTACAGGTGCACCACCCCACGGATGTCGTCCTTGGACAGCCACTGGCAGTCGTAGAGCCAGGGCTCCGGAGGTTTCGGGCAATAGGTGAGAGGCGGCGTGGACATCAGCCGGCAGTTGTCCGACCGCACATGGTGCAGACCCAGCACATGACCGAGTTCGTGGGCCAACACCTGTGCCGCGAACACCCGGTCGCGTTCCCGCAACGGCCGGTAGAGCAGCGAGTTCACGCGCACGGAGGCCCCGGAATGGCGACCGATCGTGGCAAGTCCGGCAGCACTGCCGAGGTTGCCGTAGCCGATCACGACCTGCGCACGACTGCGCGGCACCTTGCGGAAGCGGATGTCGGCGCCACTGCGGTTCCAGGTCCGCACGGCGGCCTCGATGCTCCAGTTCCAGTTCTTGGGCAGGGTGTCGGCGTAGCGGATCGTGTCACCGGGCCAGCGCGGACCGGGGGCGTTGTAGGCGTGGGCGGGTGTGGCGCCGACCAGCGCCAGCAGCACGACCAGGAACACCAGCCTTCGCACGCCTCGAGGGTACGTCGGGGTGCGCGGCGGTCGCCCGCGCTCGTTGAGTGCTGCACCGTTACCGAATCGAGGGTGCGAAACCCGTAACCGCGCAACAGTCAATCAGCCCAGGAACGTCGCCAACAGTTGGTCCGCGGCCACCGCCGGCGGCAACTCCCCTGCGAGCACCGAGGCTTCCACCTGCTCGAGCCGCGCCCGCACCTTCGGGGAGTCCCGGAACTCATCGAGCAGCCGGTCACCGATCAGCGACCACATCCACCCGATCTGCTGCCGCTGCCGCCGCTCCTGCCGCTCGCCACTGGCGGCCAGCCGGTCACGGTGGGTGACGATCTGCTCCCAGATCTCCGGCAGCCCCGCATTGGTCAACGCCGAGCAGGTCAGCACCGGCGGCGTCCAGTTCGGCGAGGCGGGCGTCATCAGGTGGATGGCCCGCCGGTAGTCCAGGGCCGCCAGCCGCGCCCGCTTCACGTTGTCGCCGTCGGCCTTGTTCACCGCGATCAGATCGGCGAGTTCCAGCACGCCGCGCTTGATCCCCTGCAACTCGTCACCTGCGCCGGCCAGCATCAGCACCACGAAGATGTCGACCATCTCGGACACCGTGGTCTCGCTCTGCCCGACGCCGACGGTCTCAACGAGGACCACATCGAAACCTGCCGCCTCGCACAGCAGGATCGCCTCACGCGTCGCCCTGGCGACCCCACCCAACGACCCACTGGCCGGAGATGGCCGGATGAACGTATGCGGATCCGAGGACAACCGCTCCATCCGGGTCTTGTCGCCGAGGATCGCCCCGCCGGTGCGGGAACTGCTCGGGTCCACGGCGAGCACCGCGACCTTGTGCCCGTCCGCTGTGAGGTTGCTGCCGAACTGGTCTATGAAGGTCGACTTCCCGACGCCCGGCACCCCGGTCAGTCCGATCCGGTCGGAGCCGCCGGTGAACGGCATCAATGCGGTCAGCAGGTCGGCTGCCGCCGCCCGGTGATCCGGTCGCCGGCTCTCCACGAGGGTGATCGCGCGCGCCAGCCACATCGTGTCGCCACCGCGGACCAGGTCGGCAAGCTCAGCCGTCTCCGGCAGCGGCTGCCTCATGGATTCAACTGCTCCAGCAGCCCCTCGGCGGCTTCGGCGATCACGGTTCCGGGCGGGAAGATCGCCGCAGCCCCGGCCTCGCGCAGTGCGTTGAAGTCTCCCGGCGGGATCACCCCGCCGACCACGACGAGGATGTCGGGACGCCCCAAGTCGGCCAGCGCCTGCTTGAGCTGCGGGACCAGCGTGAGGTGCCCGGCTGCCAACGACGACGCGCCGACGATGTCGACGTCGTTCTCCACCGCCTGCCGCGCGACTTCTTCGGGCGTCTGGAACAGCGGTCCGATGTCGACGACGAAACCGAGATCGGCGAACGACGAGGCGATGACTTTCTGACCGCGGTCGTGTCCGTCCTGACCCATCTTGGCGATCAGGATGCGTGGGCGCCGGCCCTCGCGCTGCTCGAAGATCTCGATGCTGCGCGCGACGGTGTCGACCTGTGCGTTGTGGTCACCCATTTCCTGTCGGTACACCCCGGAGATCGAGCGGATATCGGCCTTGTGCCGACCGTACACATTCTCCAGCGCCAGGCTGATCTCCCCCACTGTCGCGTGCACGCGCGCAGCCTTCACCGACAGATCCAGCAGGTTGCCGGTGCCCTCGCGCGCAGCGGTCTCGAGTTCGGCCAGCGCGTGGTCAACCGCCCCCTGGTCGCGCTCGGCCTTCAGCTTCGCCAACTTCGCCAATTGACCCTCGCGCACGGCCGCGTTGTCGACCTTGAGCACCTCGATGTCCTCAGGCGCTTCGGGGCGGAACTTGTTGACGCCGATGACGGCCTGCCGGCCGGAGTCGATGCGCGCCTGGGTGCGAGCCGCCGCCTCCTCGATGCGCAGCTTCGGGATCCCGGCCTCGATGGCCTTGGCCATGCCCCCGAGTTCCTCGACCTCGGTGATGTGTTCCCAGGCCCGCTCGGCCAATTGCCGGGTCAGCCGCTCGATGAAGTACGACCCGCCCCACGGGTCGATGACGCGGGTCGTGCCGCTCTCCTGCTGCAGGAACAACTGCGTGTTGCGCGCGATCCGCGCGGAGAAGTCCGTCGGCAGCGCCAGCGCCTCGTCGAGGGCGTTGGTGTGCAGGCTCTGCGTGTGGCCCTGCGTCGCGGCCATCGCCTCGATGCAGGTACGCACCACGTTGTTGAAGACGTCCTGCGCCGTGAGACTCCAGCCGGAGGTCTGCGAATGGGTGCGCAGCGACTGCGACTTTGGGTTCTGCGGGTCGAAGGTCTTGACCAGTTTGCTCCACAGCAACCGCGCCGCCCGCAACTTCGCGATCTCCATGTAGAAGTTCATGCCGATGGCCCAGAAGAACGACAGGCGGGGCGCGAACTTGTCCACATCGAGCCCGGCCTCGATGCCGGCGCGGATGTACTCGACGCCGTCGGCCAGCGTGTACGCGAGTTCCAGATCGGCGGTCGCTCCGGCCTCCTGCATGTGGTAGCCGGAGATCGAGATGGAGTTGAACTTCGGCATCTTGTCGGAGGTGTATCCGAAGATGTCGCTGATGATCCGCATCGAGGGAGAGGGGGGATAGATGTAGGTGTTGCGAACCATGAACTCCTTGAGGATGTCGTTCTGAATGGTTCCCGTGAGCTTCTCGGCCGGTACGCCCTGTTCCTCGGCGGCCACGATGTACAGGGCCATGACCGGGAGCACGGCGCCGTTCATCGTCATCGACACGCTCATCTTGTCCAGCGGGATGCCGTCGAACAGCACCCGCATGTCCAGGATGGAATCGATCGCCACGCCCGCCATGCCGACGTCGCCGACCACGCGCGGGTGGTCGGAGTCGTAGCCGCGGTGGGTGGCCAGGTCGAACGCGATGCTCAGACCTTTCTGACCTTGCGCGAGGTTACGGCGGTAGAAGGCGTTGGAGTCCTCGGCGGTGGAGAAACCGGCGTACTGCCGGATGGTCCACGGCTGGTTGACGTACATCGTGGGGTACGGCCCGCGCAGGTACGGCGGCAGGCCGGGATACGTCGCGAGGTGGTCGAGACCCTCGATGTCCTGTGCGCTGTACAGCGGGTCGACATCGATGCCCTCGGGGGTCTGCCAGGCCAGCTTGTCGGGTGTCGAGCCGGTCGCCTGCGCCACGGCCTCCTCCCATGCTGCGCGGTCGGGGTGCGGCGTGCGCGGCGGCAGGTTGATCTGCGTGAAGTCGGTCATCGTGTGGCCTCCGCCCGGGTGAGAACGTCGAGGACGTCGACGCCGAGATGGATGTACTCGTCCACCCCGTCGTAGTCGCCCTTGCCTGCCAGGTACACGCGTTTCGCGCCGGCCTGTTTCAGCGCCGCCGCGGTGGCCGCGGCGAGGTCGGCGTAGACATCGTCGGACGAGCAGATGCATGCGATGTCGGCACCGGATGCGGCGAACGCGGCGGCTGCTGCGTCGGCGTCGCTGTGCCCCTCGTCGGACACCGCACGGACGCCACCGGCGGCGAACAGGTTCGCGGCGAACGTGGCGCGGGCTGTGTGCGCCGCGATCGGGCCGAGGTTGGCCAGGAATACCGTCGCGTCCCCCGCGTTCTCGCGCAGTTCCTCGTAGGGGTCGGCCAGACGGTCCTGCGGCCACGGGGTCTCCGTGTGGAGGTGCCCGGTCAGGGGCACGGGTGGCCTGGTGTCGGGCGCAGGCTCGGCACCCGGCTCGGGACGCTGCTCGTCGAGCAGTGGGAACTCGCTGACCCCGGTGATCGGATATTTGCGCGTGGAGATCTGCTGGTCGCGGCGCTGGGCCACCACCGCGATGTCCGCACCGATCTCGTCGATGGCCTCGATCGGGCCGCCGGCGGCTTCGATGCGCTGGAAGAACTTCCAGCCCGCGGCCGCCAGCTCATCGGTGAACGACTCGATGTACCAACTGCCGCCCGCGGGATCGAGCACCCGGCCGATGCCCGACTCGTCCTGGAGCAGCAGTTGCGTGTTGCGGGCGAGCCGTCGCCCGAGATCGCCCGGCACTCCACCCGCGGAATCGAAGGGCGCCAGCGTCACGGAATCGGCGCCGCCCACCACCGCGCCGAGCGTGGCGGCTGTCCCGCGCAGGATGTTGACCCAGGGGTCGACTGTGGTCAGCCAGCGGTCTGCTGAGACCGCCACGATCTGCACGCTGTCGATCGGCTGGCCCATGTTCTCCAGGACGGTCGCCAAGCAGTGCCGCAGGGCGCGCAGTTTCGCAACGGTCGCGAACACGTCGACATCGGCGGTCACCTCCAGGGTGATCCGTGATCCGGGGTGGTCCACGCCGTCATCGATGAGCGCCCGCAGGTACAGCAGAGCGACCGAGAGGACGTAGCCGATCTCCTGCGCCTCACTCGCGCCCGCACCGGAGGCGGGGGAACCGGAGGCCAGGAAAGTGCGCAGCCGCGGGGTGTTGGAGACGTCCATCGCCGCCATCATCTGCGCGTCCATCGCGACCTCGCCGGTGGTCGCCAGCGTGCCGACCGGGTCGATGCCGAGACTGCCCGCGGGCTCTGCGCCGTGCACTCCCTTCGCGGCGAGCAGATCGCGGTACCAGCCGGCGACCACTGCCGCGTGCGCACCGGCCCGCAGACTCACCGGCGCCGCATCGAGCACGACACCGTCGAGCACACGCGCAAGATCCCCGGGGGTGCGGACACTCACGCCCTCCCCGCCCCCGAGGTCCAGCAGCAGCTCGACACTGGTCGCACCGTTGGCCAGGTCGTCGAGGATCTGGGCGTTGGCGATGGCTGCGTCGGGATGGACGGTACGGGTGCGGATGTCCCACTGGCCGTTCTCCCGCGGTGCCGCCTGGGCCCCTCGGATCAGGGGATCGAAACCGGGGAAGCCGGACTCGTCGTGCGCTGTCGGGTAACTGTCGTAGAGCGGCTCGATGCGCAGGCCGTCGAGGGTGGTGGTGACCAGTGTCTTGTCGAAGTCCTTGCCTTTGAGGACCTTGTCGACGGCCGCCAGCCACTGCTCGCGGGTGGGACTGTAATCCGATGCCAAATCAAGGTTCTCAGTCACCCTTCGAGGATAGTCCCGGGGCCCGCGGGGCGACGACGGCAGACTTCCGCATGGCTGCGACACGCTCAAGTGACCGGGCGTACTCTGGGATCAGGGGTGGTTGATCATGCGTATCACGCCAACCGTTGCCGCTGCCGCGCTCGTCTTGGGACTGCTCGGGGGCACCGCCGCTCCCGTCGCCGCGCAGGGTGATCCGCCCGGGGCCGTGGCCGCCAAATCCGAACCTCTGCTGACGAAGAAGTGCAGGAAGCAGTTTCGGGCGGGATTCCACGACAAGTTGTGGCTTGACAACCTTCACCACGCCGCCTCCTATTTCGAAGGCCGCCGCAAGGCCGAGCAGGTCATGTACGACCAGTTGCGGTGGGCGCTGGCTGACCCGGAGGCATGGGACCTCATCCCCGGAATTGAGGCCGCCGCTGCGCGTGACCGCGCCGACTACCAGCCCGTCGTTACGAAGCAGCGCGACGAGTACAACACGCAAACCAAGCAGTTCGAACGCAGTTTCACGCGCAGCGACTGCCTGACCAGCGCGAAGAGCAAGAACATCTTCAAGGCTGCTATGCGCTACTTGCGCGCGGGCTTCAAAGACATCTACAAGGGGCACGAGAAGTTGTTCGCGGCGAACGGGGCGATCCAGACAGCGCAGGCAGACTTGGCCGGTCAGTATCTGACCGATGCCGACCTGGAGTACGAGACCGTGGTGGAGAACGCCTTGCACGCGAGGAAGCAGTATCGCGAGTTGATGAAGTAGGGGAGGTCACCACGAACATGGGAACCCGTCCCCTGGCCTGTCGACCCCATGGATCCCAGGTGTAACAGTGGGGACGTGACCGAACCAGACGACCGCGATGCACTCCTCGATCTCGCAGCCAGGCACGCCAAGGACTATCTCGATGGCGTGGGGGACCGACCGGTGCCACCGGCCTCCGGCACCGACGACCTGCTGGCCGCGTTCGCGCAACCGCTGGGGACAACCGGCCGCGATCCGCGTCAGGTGATCGAGGACCTCGTGGCCAACGCCGAGCCCGGCCTGACCGCGATGAGCTCACCCCGCTTCTTCGGCTTCGTCATCGGCGGCACGTACCCTGTGGCTCTCGCCGCAGACTGGCTCACGGGCGCCTGGGACCAGAACGTCGGACTTCGCGAGGTGACCCCCGCGCACAGTGCCGCCCGCGAGGCGGTCGAAGGTTGGTTGACCGGACTCCTCGGGCTGCCCGAGGGCACCACGATGGGCACCGTCACCGGCGGTCTCATGGCGAACTTCACCGGTCTCGCGGCCGGTCGCCACGCCGTCCTCGCCCGTGCCGGGTGGGACGTCGAGGCCAGCGGGTTGCAGGGCGCGCCACGGGTCCGTGTGCTGGTCGGCGAGGAACGCCACGACACCGTCGACCTTGCCCTGCGATACCTCGGTCTCGGCGAACCCGAAGCGGTGCCCGCCGACGATCAAGGGCGGATCCGCGTTGATGCTCTGGCCGACGCGCTGACCGACGAGCCGACGATCCTCGCGCTGCAGGCCGGCAATGTGCACTCGGGTGCGTTCGACGACTTCGCCGCCGCGATCCCGCTGGCCCACGAGCACGACGCCTGGGTCCACATCGACGGCGCCTTCGGCCTGTGGGCAGCCGCCTCCCCGCGGACCCGCCACCTGGTCGCAGGTTTCGAGGCCGCCGACTCCTGGGCCACCGACGCCCACAAGACCCTCAACGTCCCCTACGACTCGGGGCTTGCGTTCGTCGCCAACAGCACAGCGCACAGGGCGGCACTGGGGATCCACGCGCCGTACCTGATCCACAGCAAAGGGGCGCCGGATCCGATGGAACTCGGGCCCGAGTTCTCCCAGCGTGGCCGCGCCTTCCCCCTGTGGGCGGCGCTGCAGTACCTGGGCCGCGACGGCGTGGCCGAGCTCGTCGACCGGATGGTGCATCACGCGCGGACCTTCGCCGATGGGGTGCGGGCGATGGGCGGGGAGGTCCTCAACGACGTCGTCTTCACCCAGGTCTGCACCGCCTGGGGTGACGACGCCAAGACGGCCGAGGTGGAGCGACGACTGCTTGCCGACGGCACGGCCTGGATGACCGGGTCGACCTGGCGGGGCCGCAAAGTGCTGCGGATCGCGGTGAGCAACCACGCGACCACCGACTCCGACGTAGAGCGTGCTTTGCAGGCCCTGGAGGTGGCCGCAAACGGGTGACGATACCCGTCTGTCCGGACCGCGTCGGGCGTAGACTCGAACTGACGGGAGCACCCGTCGCGTGCCCCCGCCGGCCACGTTCGGAGGTGGGGACGATGTACACCGAATTCGCCGTGATCGCCGCGCTTGCGCTTGCGCCGGCCACAGTGCCCGGCCCGGTCAATCCTGAGGATGGAAAGATCGCCGGGTTCACCTACGGCGAGGAGGCCAGCAACACCTACCCGGGCTGGCTCGGGACCTTCCCGTGGACCTGGACCTTCTCGATGCAGCACATCGGCTACCCGGGATCGGCGATGGCTGGCGTCCCGTTCTACCTGCACGCCAACTCATCCATCGTGTCCCCGGACGCCGTCGGCGACCTGATGGTCACCATCGACGAGGACGCCGGCGGTCTTCCACTGCGGTACGCACCGAGCGCCGACATGCCGATCAAGTGCTACTACACGCAATTCGACACGGTCATGAGGGTTTCGGAGACCCCCTGCCGCGACAGCGTCGTGGTCGAGTCCGGCCAGATCCTGGTCTCGAAGCTCGAGCCGATCTCGCCTGGCTTCGGGTTCAGCGTCCTGATCCCCGTCGTCACGGACGCGGCCACCAGCGGCAACGCCGCCATGACCGCGATGTGGGCAGCGCCGCAGGTCCGGCTGAGCACCGCGAACGTCGTGGCTTCGGTCCCGGTCACCGTTGTTGCCAACCCAAATCCGCCTCCGGCGTCCAAGCCCGTCACCAAACCGCTGCCCAAGAAGCTCCGCAAATACAAGAAGGTCAAGAGCCTCACCCCCAAGGTCTGCAAAGTGAAGAAGCGCAAGGTCGTGGTGAAGAAGGCGGGCCTGTGCAAACTCAAGGGCGGCAAGGTCGTCGTGAAGAAGCGCTACTGAGGACAGGCGTACAGTCGAAATGGCGGGAGCACCCGTCGGGTTCCCCGCCAGCAACGTTCGGAGGTGGGGACGATGTATACCGAACTCGCTGTAGTCGCAGCGCTGACGCTGGCGCCCGCCACAGTGCCAGGCCCGATCAATCCCGAAGACGGCAAGATCCCCGGATTCACCTATGGCGCGGAAGCCAGCAACACCTACCTCATTTGGTACAACTGGTCGGGGCAGGTGTTCCAGAGGTTCCCCTACTCGACCCAACACATCGGGGTGGCGCGCAAACCCACCGTCGGCACTCCGTTCTATCTGCACCTCCACACGGGTGTGGTCGCTCCCAAGACCTACGCCGAAGGTGTCGTCCTGACCCTCCATCAGGACACCGGTCAGCTTCCGCTGCGCTACTCGCCGAGCAAGGCGATGCCGTTGCGCTGCTTCCGAACCCAATTCGATCCATTGCAGTCATCCACGGCCATCGCATGCCCCAAGGTTCGAGTGGAGAACTGCAAGTTCGTGGTGAGCAACCTCGAGCCCCTGTTGCCCGGTTACGCACTCGATATCGAGGTCCCGGTTGTGGTGGACCGTGCAACCAAAGGTGAGGCCGCCATGACGGCCATGTGGGCATCCCCCAGTTCCGTCCTGGACAGTGCCAACGTTGTCGCGACCGTGCCGGTGACCGTTGCGCGCACCGTCACCAAACCGCTGCCCAAGAAGCTCCGCAAATACAAGAAGGTCAAGAGCCTCACCCCCAAGGTCTGCAAAGTGAAGAAGCGCAAGGTCGTGGTGAAGAAGGCGGGCCTGTGCAAACTCAAGGGCGGCAAGGTCGTCGTGAAGAAGCGCTACTGAACCGAACCGGGCCGACAAGACGATGCCCGACACCTCCGCCACGAAGGTTGAATGGAATCGACCACTGGGTTGTCGTTCTCATTCAACCTTCGGCTGTCCACAGGCCGAATTCACGCTCGGCTGATCTACGCCACGATGAGGCAGGTGCCGCCGAGACTATCCACGAACGTCATCGAACTGCTCACCGCCCAGTCCAACGTCATCGCGGTGTGGCAACTCGATGACGGCCGTGCCGCACGCCGAGCCCATGCGCTCGGCCACTGGCGTGAACTGACACCCAGGGTGTACGCCGCCGCGCCATCCGAGCCGACCGAGGAGCAGTTGATTTGGGCGGCGGCGCTGCATGCCGGGCCGCTCGGACGACTCGCTGGGCAGGCCGCGCTTTTCGGATCCGGGTGGGAGCACGATGTCGCGCGTCCCTTCGACGTCGTAGTGCCCGCCGAACTCAACCCCGGTTGCCCCGAGTGGATCACCCTGCACCGGACCACCCGGGTGCTGACGTCCCCAAAGGGAGGCATGCCGAGGACGCCGCCCGCGCAGGCGTGCCTCGATGCTGTGGTCTGGTGCCGGACGGATCGCGAGGCGGTCTTCGTCCTCATCACCGCTCTGAAGGAGAAGGTGGTCGAACCCCCGGACCTACTCAGGGAGCTCAAGAACCGGCCCACCATGCCACGCCGTCACCTGGTCAGCGAGACGGTCGACGAGTTCACAGGCGGCGCCATGAGCATGGGAGAACTGGACTTCGCGAAGTTGTGTCGCGAGTACGGCATCAGGCCGCCCGATCGGCAGGTGCGGCGCAAGAGCGCCCAGGGCACCCGCTTCCTGGACTGCTACTGGGACGCGGAACGGGTGGTCGTCGAGATCGACGGCGCAGGTCATGCCGACATCGAAGTCATGCGGGACGACCACGAGCGGCAGAACGACGTCGTTCTGCAAGGCGACCGCATCTTCCTACGTGTCTTCACGTGGGTCCTGCGTTACGAACCGGAGGTCTTCATGTCGCAGCTGGCACAGATCGTCGGGAAGGTTGAATGAAAACGACCATTCAGTTGTCGTTCTCATTCAACCTTCCCGAGCCACTCCACGATCCCGGGCCCGAACTGCGCCTGCGCGGCGTCGAAACCGCCCGCCAGGAGCTCCCGGCCGGCCATGTACCGCCGCCCCGTCGCGCCCCACTCGTCCTCGACCCACCGGCCGAAGAAGTACTCCTCGCGCTCTGCGTCGCTGTGGCGGGGCTGCACCGCCAGCATCGCCGTCGCAACTTCGTCCACGCCCTCCCCCGTGCGCGCCGACGTGCGGTAGATGGGAGGCACCTCCTCGTCGAACGGTCGAGCCAGTGACAGCGACGAGCGCAACTGGTAGTAGGACTGGTTGGCCGCCGGGTCGTCGCACTTGTTGAGGATGAAAGAGTCGGGAATCTCGATGATCCCGGCCTTGAGGAACTGGATCTCGTCGCCGCCGAGCGGCTGCAGCACCAGATACACGTGGTCGGCGAGGTAGCGGATGTCCAGCTCGCTCTGCCCGATCCCGACCGTCTCCACGATCACCACGTCGAACAGTCGCTTCAGCAGTCGCGTGACCTGGAACGTCGTGGGGGCCAGCCCACCAAGTTCGGCGGCGTTGGACTGGCTGCGGAAGAACGCCCGCTTCTCGCCGGTCGCGAAGCGGGTGCGGGTGCGGTCGCCGAGCAGGGCCCCGCCGGAGACGTGGCTGGCGGGGTCGACGGCGAGCACCGCCACCGACAGGTCCGACTCGGCGAGCATGGCCGGCACCAGTCGCGCGACCAGGCTGCTCTTGCCCGCGCCCGGCGTGCCGGTGATGCCGATCACCGTAGACCGCGCCGGGCCGAGGGCATCGAGGATCTCCGCGCGCTGCCCCGCCGCTTGCGGCCGGGTGTCCTCGAACACCGAGACCAACTTGGACACCGCGTGCTTGTTCAGCGCACGCGCGGCATCCAGCGTCATCGCGCTTCGAGGATCTCGACGATCGACTCCATGATGTCCATCAGTTCGTAGTCCGCAGGGGTGAATACGCGTTTGATCCCCATCGCCTCGAGTTCGGTGGCGTCGGCCGGCGGGATGATGCCACCGACCACGACCGCGATGTCCTCGTCGGCGTCCTGCTCGCGCAGGCCCTCGAGGATCTGCTTGGCGAGGTCGATATGCGAACCCGACAGCACCGAGGCCCCGATCACATCGGCGCCTTCCTCGACCGCGGACTGCACGATCTCATCGGGCGACAGCCGGATCCCGGAGTAGATGACGTCGAAGCCCACGTGCCGGGCCGACACCGCGATCACCTCGGCGCCGTTGGAGTGCCCGTCCAGACCCGGCTTGCCGACGACGATGCGCGGCCGGTGCCCCATCTGCTCGGCGAGGGTGTTGATCCGTTCACGCAGCACCTCGACCCGGTCGCCGGTCAGTCCAAGTTGCTGGCCCTCGATGCCGGTGGCCGGGCGGTACTCGCCGAAGACCTCGCGCAGGGCGCCTGCCCACTCGCCGGTGGTGACGCGGGCCAGCGCGCACTCGATGCTGGGCTCCATCAGGCTGGATCCGTCGCGGGCCGCAGCCTTCAGCGCCTCGATCGCCGCCTCGGCGCGCGCGGTGTCGCGACTGGCGCGCGTGTGCTCGAGCCCGGCGATGATCGCCTCAGCCGCCTTGTCGTCGACCTTGAAGATCCCACCGTCGTCACCTGCGGTCAGCGGCGAGGGCAGGCCCTCGGTCCACTTGTTCAAGCCCACGACGATCTGGTCGCCGGAGTTGATCGCGCTCATCCGCTCGGACATGGACCGCACCAGCGCGGTCTTCATGTAGCCGCTCTCGATGGCGGGAATGACCCCGCCCATGCCGAGGATCGTCTCGATCTCGGCGGTCGCCTCGTCCATCAGTTCCTGCACCTTCGCCTGCACGACCGGCGAGCCGTCGAACAGATCCGGGTACTCCAGCAGGTCGGTCTCGTAGGCGAGGATCTGCTGCAGGCGCAGGCTCCACTGCTGGTCCCACGGCCTCGGCAGCGACATCGCCTCGTTCCACGCGGGCAGTTGTAGCGCGCGGCAGCGGGCGTTGCGGCTCAGGGTCACACCGAGCGACTCGAGGATGATCCGCCAGGCGTTGTTCTCCGGCTGCGCTTCCGTCAGCCCCAAAGAGTTGACCTGCACGCCGTAGCGGAAGCGGCGGTACTTCTCCTCGGTCACCCCGAACCGGTCGGCGGTGTAGGAGTCCCACAGCTCCCCGAACGCGCGCATCTTGCACATCTCCTCGACGAACCGGATGCCGGCGTTGACGAAGAAGGAGATGCGGCCCACGGCGCGCTCGAACTGCTCGTCGTCGAAGTGCCCGCGCTCCTTGAGCAGGTCGAGCAGGCTGATGGCGTTGGCCAGCGCGAAGGCGAGCTCCTGCACCGGCGTCGCGCCGGCCTCCTGCAGGTGGTAGCTGCAGATGTTCGAGGCGTTCCACTTCGGGATCGCTTCCAGGCAGTACTCGTACATCTCCGCGATCAGCCGCATCGAGGCCTCAGGCGGGAAGATGTACGTCCCGCGGGCGAGGTACTCCTTGATGAGGTCGTTCTGCGTGGTGCCCTGCAGTTTGGACTCGTCCTCGCCACGCTCGCGGGCCAGCGCCACATACAGCGCCAGCAGCCACATGGCCGTGCCGTTGATGGTCATCGACGTGTTCATCTTCTCCAGCGGGATGCCGTCGAAGAGCACGTGGAAGTCGTCGAGGGAGTTGATCGGCACGCCCACCTTGCCCACTTCGGGCCGCGCGATGGGGTCGTCGGAGTCGTAGCCGCACTGCGTGGGCAGGTCGAACGCGATGCTCAACCCGGTCTGCCCCTTCTCCAGGTTCGAGCGGTAGAGCTCGTTGGAGGCTTTGGCGCTGGAGTGGCCTGCGTAGGTGCGGATGATCCAAGGACGGTCACGCTCGGGCAATGCGGCTGGCGTACTCATAGTTCATTATCCGCACGGCCGACCTGCATCGGGCAGCGGTAGGGCGCCTCAGCCGAACGGCAGGCGCTCATCCCAGGAGTTACTCGCCCGTCCCGCCGCACGCCAGGCCCGCGCTGTGGTGTCAACGTCCTCGTCGGTGACCAGGTTCGCCATCACCCGGAAGGCGATCTTCATCAGCGTCGCCGACCGCATCCCCACCGGTCCCAGCGTCGGGAGCAGGTGCGGCACGGTCAAAAGCCCGGCCAGTCGGCGGGCGATGGAGAAGGCGGACCCGTAGTGCTCCCGTAGCACGGCCGGCCACGCGTCCTCGAAGTCGTCGGCCGCCAGCATCTGCGCCGCCAGCCGCCCGGTCTCCAGCCCGTAGTCGATGCCCTCACCGTTGAGGGGGTTCACACACCCGGCCGCGTCACCGACCAGCATCCAGTTCGGCCCGGCCACGCCGCTGACCGCGCCACCCATCGGCAGCAGGGCCGACTTCTGCGCGCGGATGCCGCCGCTCAGATCCCACTCGTCGCGAACCTGGTCGGCATACACGGTCGTGAGATTGCGCAGGTTCACGTCTGCCGGTCGGCGATCGGTGGCCAGCGTGCCGACGCCGACGTTGACCTCACCGTTGCCGAGCGGGAACACCCAGCCGTAGCCGGAAAGGATCTTGCCGTCGCCGTCCCGCAGTTCCAGGTGGGAGGTGATCCACGGATCGTCGCTGCGGCCACTCTTGATGTAACTGCGCGCGGCGACCCCGTAGGCGGTGTTCTTGTGCCATTCGCGGCCGAGGATGCGGCTGAGTTGGGATCGCGCGCCGTCGGCGACGATGAGCCGCCGGCATGTGACCTCCCGGCGCTGCCCATCCACCATGAAGACGACGTCGGTGACCCGGGTGCCGGAGCGGACGACGTCCACGGCCCGGTGGCCCTCGAGCGGGATCGCGCCGGAGTCCAGTGCCACCTGCCGGATCGCGGCATCCAGCTCCGTGCGCGGCACGGCCGAGCCGTACTTGGGGAACGCACCGTCCGGCCAGGGGAGGTAGAGCGTCTGGCCGAAGCCGTGTGTCCGCAGGCCCCAGTTCCGCACCCTGCCATCGAGCCAGGGCACCAGCCCAAGCCGGTCCAGCTCGGCCATCGCGCGCGGTGTCAGGCCGTCTCCGCAGGCCTTGTCGCGGGGGAATACGGCGGCATCGGCGAGAAGGACGTCGAACCCATGCCGCGCTGCCCACGCGGCAGCCGAGGAGCCCGCGGGGCCGGCGCCCACGACGAGGACGTCGGTGGAGGTGGGAGGAGTCATGACCCTCCCATTGTCGCGGCTGTTGTGGCGCAGGGCATCCGCGGGGCGAGACACGCGATGTCCCGGGGCGCCCTCGGGAGGGGGGGTGGGCGCCCCGGGACAGATGGCACTCAGGCTTCGAGCGCCGCGTACTCCTCGTCGGTGAGCAGACGGGAGCGGATCAGGAACCGGTGACCGGTCGGGGTTTCCAGCGAGAAGCCGGCGCCGCGGCCGACCACCAGGTCGATGGTCAGGTGGGTGTGCTTCCAGTACTCGTACTGCGGGGCCGACATGTAGACGGGGATCTCACCCACCTCGTCGATGTCCAGCACCCCCCACAGAACGTCCGCACCCTCCGACACGATGAACTCGCCGGCCCGGTAGCACATGGGAGCGCTGCCGTCACAACACCCGCCCGACTGATGGAACATCAGCGGGCCGTTGTCCCGGAAGAGACGGCGGAGCATGTCCGCCGCCTCCTCCGTGACGTCAACGCGACTCGGCATTTAGAAGAAGCCGAGCTTCTGCGGGGCGTAGCTGACCAGGAGGTTCTTGGTCTGCTGGTAGTGCTCGAGCATCTGGGCGTGGGTCTCACGTCCGATGCCGGAACCCTTGTACCCGCCGAACGCGGCGTGCGCGGGGTAGGCGTGGTAGCAGTTGGTCCACACACGGCCGGCCTGGATGGTGCGGCCCGCGCGGTAAGCGGTGTTGATGTTGCGGCTCCACACACCGGCGCCGAGACCGTAGAGGGTGTCGTTGGCGATGTGCATCGCGTCCTCGAAGTCCGTGAAGGACGTCACCGACACGACCGGGCCGAAGATCTCCTCCTGGAAGATCCGCATCGAGTTCTTGCCCTCGAAGATGGTCGGGGTCACGTAGTACCCCTCGCTGAGGTCGCCGCCGAGGTCGGCACGCTCACCACCGCACACCAGCCGGGCGCCCTCGTCCTTACCGATCTGGATGTAGGACAGGATCTTCTCGAGCTGGTCGTTGCTGGCCTGCGCACCGATCATGGTGTCGCTGTCCAGCGGGTTGCCCTGCAGGACCTTCTTGGTGCGCTCGGTCGCATCCGAGAGGAACTTGTCGTAGATCGACTCCTGGATCAGCGCGCGGCGGACAGGTGCAGACCTCGCCCTGGTTGAGCGCGAACATCGTGAAGCCCTCGAGCGCCTTGTCGTAGAACTCGTCGTCGTGCTGGGCGATGTCGTCGAAGAAGATGTTCGGGCTCTTGCCGCCGAGCTCCAAGGTCACCGGGATGATGTTGGCGCTCGCGTACTGCATGATCAGGCGGCCGGTCGTGGTCTCACCGGTGAACGCGATCTTGCGGATGCGGTTGCTGGAGGCCAGCGGCTTGCCGGCCTCGATCCCGAAGCCGTTGACGATGTTCAGCACACCGGCAGGCAGCAGGTCGCCCACGAGGTCGATCAGCCACATGATCGACGCGGGGGTCTGCTCGGCGGGCTTGAGCACCACGCAGTTGCCGGCGGCCAGCGCGGGAGCGAGCTTCCACACGGCCATCAGGATCGGGAAGTTCCAGGGAATGATCTGTCCGACCACACCGAGCGGCTCGTGGAAGTGGTACGCCACGGTGTCCTCGTCGAGCTCGCCGAGGGTGCCCTCCTGGGCGCGCAGGACGCCGGCGAAGTACTTGAAGTGGTCGATGGCCAGCGGGATGTCGGCGGCCAGCGTCTCTCGTACCGGCTTGCCGTTCTCCCACGTCTCGATGACGGCCAGCGCCTCGAGGTTGTCCTCCATGCGCTGCGCGATCTTGAGCAGGATGTCGGCGCGCTCGGTGACCGAGGTCTTGCCCCAGGCGCGCGCGGCGGCGTGGGCGGCGTCGAGGGCCAGTTCGATGTCCTCGGCGGTGCTACGGGCGATCTCACAGAACGGCTTGCCGTTGACCGGCGAGATGTTCTCGAAGTACTGACCCTTCACCGGGGCGACGCGCTTGCCACCGATCCAGTTGTCGTAGCGGGACTCGTAGCTCGCGACGCTGCCTTCGGCTCCGGGCGGGGCGTAAACGGTCATGGATGAAACCTCCTGGTCTGGTTCCCGGTTTTCCGGGCTGCCACGAACGCTAGGTTTCAGGAGGTTGCAACTACGTTGCGAAAATGTAACCCGGGTCACATGGCTGTGCGGTGGGTCACAGCCGGCCACCGGTCATTTTCAAAACTGGAAAGCGCGACACGCCGCTTGAGGGTGCTCTCCCGCGGCGGGTCGCCGACTCAGCCACGAGGCAGTTTGGATTTTGTCAGCGTGCCCGGCCGGTACCCGGCAGCCTCGGCAGCGGCACCGCGAGCATCTTGTGCAGCCGCTCCAGGCGGGCGGTCAGTCCGATCCGCTTCGGCGACGAGGTCGGCAGGGCCAGCAGCGCCGCCTGGATCACCTCGACGTCGTCCTTGCCGTCCTGGCCCACCGCGAACTGCATCAAGGCGTCCGCGTCCTTCGAGGCCAAGGCCGCGCGGCGCACACGCGCCCGCAGGTCCAGACGCATCTCGGCGATCTCCGGGGACTGCGAGGTCGGCAGCAGGGGCCCGGCGTACAACCTCATCGCCGCCCGGGTGTCCCCGCGATCCAGGGCATCGACGACCTCCTGAGCGTCTGTGACCACCGGTTCGGTCAAGCGGTACGGCCGGGACTGCAGCACCCCCTCCCCGAGGATCTTGCGCAGCCGGGCCATCTCCGCGCGCACGGTGACCAGGGGGACGTCATGCTCGTGCAGCATCACCGCCAGCCGCTCACCGGTCAGCCCCTCGGAGGTCCCGGCCAGCAGCACCATCAACTCCGAATGCCGCGTCGACAGTTGCTGCTCACCGCCGTCGCGCCGCAGTACCCCACGCCGCCTGCCGAGTACCAGCAGTTGCGCGCTCGCCTGCGCCGGCTGCTGGGTCGCCAGCCACTGCTCGACCGCCATCGCCGTGGCCCGCACCATCGCCAGCGCCTGCGGGGTGGCGACCTGACTCTCGCCTGTCACATCGAGCACGCCGAGCACCCGGCCACTGTGCGGATCGTGGATCGGCACAGCCGTGCAACTCCAGGGCTGCACCGTGCCCCGGAAGTGCTCTGAGGCGAAGATCTGCACGGGGGCGTTCAGGGTCAAGGCGGTGCCGGGTGCGTTGGTCCCCGCCGCGCCCTCGGACCATTCCGCTCCGGCCACGAAGCCCATGTCCTCGGCCCGGGTGCGCAGCTTCCGGTCCCCTTCGACCCACAGCAGATGACCCTCGGCATCACCCACGGCGACCACATGCCCACTGGCCTCCACAGGCTGTGTGAGCAGCGAACGGATCATCGGCATCGCACCCTGCAGCGGCGACCGTTCACGCGCCGCGGCCAGTTCATCCGGCGCCCACACCAGCGGCGGCGCGTCGGCCTCCGGATCGACACCCTCACTGACGCTGCGGCGCCACGAATCGAGCACGAGCGACCGCACGCCGTTGACCCCGAGATCCCCGGACAGGAACCGCTCCTGGGCGCTGCGAACCGCCCGGGCGACGGAGCCCAGGTCGGGGGCCACCCAATGGGTCGGCGGCGTGCCGCGTGGCATGTGGGCAAGGGTACGTCGCTGAAGGGGGGATTCCTACTCCAGGCCAATACCCTGACCCCTATGCGCATCGCCGCCGCCCTCGCTGCAACGACGTTTGCGCTGGCTGCCTGTTCGCCGGACCGGCCCGCGCCGCAGAGCACCACACCGGCCGGGGACGTCTATGCCTACTCGCTGGTCGCACCCCTGTCGGTCTCCCCCTCGGGCGTGGTGGCCCGCGCGGTGCTGCCCAGGGCGACCGCGTGCCCGGACCTCGACGTCGGCAACGACACGGTGAAGATGGATCAGCGCACAGCCAGCGCCACAACGAAGGGGGCGTTCGACGACGTGCTGGTCTGCTCGGCGAACATCCCGGCCGGCGCCGCGAGCGCCAGCATCGCCGGCATCGGGATCCCAGCGGCAATGCCGGCAGAACTGCAGACGGTCGCTGCGATCGGCGACACGGGCTGCCGCATCAGCGGCGCGGTCCAAGACTGCAACTCCCCCGCCGCATGGCCCCTCGCCCGCCTCGCACAGCGCATCGCCGCCGAAGAACCCGACCTGATCGTGCACGTCGGCGACTACTTCTACCGGGAGACGGCATGCCCGCCGGGTGACGAGGCCAAGTGCGGCGGGAGCCCGGTCCCACCGACCGGCGTGCCGTTCGAGGACTCGGCCGCGGGGTGGAACGCGGACTTCTTCGAACCCGCCCACGCCATGTTCGGCGCCGCACCGATCCTGGCGCTGCGAGGCAACCACGAGGTCTGCTCCAAGGGCGGCAACGGCTACTACCTGTATCTGGATCCGCGGTCGGACACCGCTGGGCAATGCGCACCGAAGGAGCAGGGAGGCCAGCCAACCGCCCCGGTGGTCATCGACCCCACGTGGAGTGTCGACGTCCGCCTGGTCACCGGGCGCAACCTGCGTCTGGTTGTCGTCGACTCCGCCAACGGCTACGACTTCGGCATCTCACCGTTCTCCCAGAGCCTGCGGCCCTCCTACGAGGCGGCCGCGCGACTGGCCGACGACCCGGGGGTGGAGCCGTGGCTTCTTACCCATCAACCCCCGACAGCGATCACTACGAAGAAGTTCAACCCCGGCGGGATACCGCACTGGCAGAACTGGGTCGCCGATGACCAGGCCGCGGCCTCCTACGGGCTGTTGAACAAGTACGCGGCGATGGTCTCCGGGCATCTGCATCTCAGTCAGGTCGTGCAGGTGAAGGGTCTACCGCCGCAGTTCGTCCTCGGTGGTGGCGGCACGCAACTCGACCCCCGCACCGGCTACGCCACCCCGAAGTACGGACCGCTCGGTACGTCGAACGGCGGAAGGCTCGTCCCCGGGCTCAAGCCCTACCCACGCGACACCTACCGCTGGATCCAGGTGCAGCACGCCTTCGGGCTGGCCCGCCCCAACCCCAGTCAGGGGGCATGGGACGTCGAGTTCATCGAACCGGACGGACAGACGCTGGCCACGTGCACCGTGCGACAGGGAACACCGGACTGCGGCTGAATCCGGAATACCCCGACGCTGGCCGAGGTTGACCCCTACATGCACCCACGCGTGACGATCCACATGACGGAGGTCCCCAAGGACCTGCCGATGGTCCACGCCTTCTCCGGGTTCGTGGACGCCGGGCACAGCATCCGGCAGGCCGTCTCCCACATGGTTTCGACCCTGCCGCACCAGCCCGTCGCGGAGTTGGGTATCGACGACATCTACGACTACCGCGCCCGTCGCCCGGTGATGACGTTCGACCGCGACCACTTCAGCGACATCGACATCCCGAAGCTGAGCCTGGATCTGTTCTGGGACGAGCGCTCCAAGCCGTTCCTCATGATGCACGGCCCCGAGCCGGACCTCGGGTGGCAGCAGATCGTGCAAAGCGTGATCGAACTGTCCGAGCACTACAAGGTCAGCAAGACCATCGGCCTGCAGGCGATCCCGTGGCCCTCACCGCACACCCGCGACCTGCTGGTCACGCCGCATGCGACGGATCCCACGATGATCGAGGCACGGCCCGGTCCGGTCGACCGCATAGATGTACCCGCCAGCCTCACCACACTGGTGGAGTTCGCGACCGGCCGCGCCGGCATCCCGGCGCAGGGGTTCGCGGTTCACATCCCCCACTACCTGGTGAACACCGAGTACCCGACCGGGGCGATCACGGTGCTGGACGAGCTGAGCAAGGCCGCCGAGTTGACGATCGACCATGGCGACCTGCCCCGGCTCGCAGCCCAGGTTCGCGCTGAGATCGACGAGTCCATCGCCGCCAGCGACGAGAACCAGGAAGTGGTCACCGCCCTCGAGCAACAGCACGATGCGGAACTGGCGAACTGGTCCAACGAGTTGCCCAGTGGTGACGAGTTGATGGACCAGATCGAGCAGTTCCTCGCCGGTCGCGAAGACCCGGAGTAGCCCTACCTCGCCTTTGTCGCATCCGCCTGCGAAGATCGAGGTGGAAAGCGGGGGCTATGGAGAAGAGTAGGGCTGCGCTGAGTCCAGCGCAGATGGACCGGGCGACCGGAGCGATGGTCGGCCTGGCAGTCGGTAACGCCCTCGGCAGCGGCTACGCGTTCCAGCCCAAACCCCATCCGCTCGAAGTCCGGATGCTGCCCGGCGGCCTCGGCCCGTACGCCCTGGGCGAGTGGGCGGACGACACCGCGATGGCCATCCCCATCCTGCAAGCCGCGGCCGAGGGCAAAGACCTGCTGGATCCCGCCACGCAGAACGAGGTCGCCGCCGTCTGGGCCGGCTGGGCGGCGGGCGCCAAGGACGCAGCACCGGTGATCGCGAAGGTCTTGGCCGCGTACGAGCCGGAACTCGGCGCGGAGTCCTTGCGGCGCGCTGCGGCCGTCCTGCACGCCTCGGGTGCGCCGGCTTCCGGAAACGCCTCGCTGATGCGCACCACTCCCATCGCGGTGGCGTATATGCATGACGCAGATGCGATGGCCCGGGCCGCACGAACCTACAGCGACCTGACCCACGGCAACCCCACGGCCGCGGAGGCCTGCATCCTCTGGAACCTCGCGCAGAGGGAGGCGATCCTCAACGGCCGGTTCGACATCCGGGCGGGTCTGCGGCACATCCCCGACCCGAGTCGGGCCCACTGGGAGCAGCTGCTGGTTCAGGCTGAGTCGGGGATGCCGCAGGACTTCGCCATCCGTAACGGCTGGGGCACGCAGACGGTGCAGCACGTGTGGTCGGCGATCGTGCACGGCGAGCAGGGCGACGCCTCCCACCTCGAGCAGACCCTTCGACAGGTGATCGCTGCCGGCGGTGACACCCCGACGGCCGCAGCGATCGCGGGCAGCCTGCTCGGCGCGCGGTGGGGCGTCTCGGCCATCCCACTGGAGTGGCGCCGGCGGGTGCATGGATGGCCCGGCCTGCGGGACAAGGACCTGCTGCAGTTGGTCCACGAAACCGTGACGGGTCGGCCCTGGCCGCAGACGTTCGCGAAGGGTCCGTTGAGCCTGCCGCCGATGGTGCACCCCGCCGACGAGGGCCTGTGGCTCGGGGGAGTTCGCGGCCTGCGTCCGCTGGCCGGCCACATCGATGCGGTGGTCTCCCTGTGCCCCTTGGGGACGGCCCAGGAACCGCTGCCCTCCCCCGCCCCGGACGACCACGTGCGCGTCTGGCTGATCAACTCCGCGGACGCAGCAGACAACCCCAACCTCGAACACGTGGCGGAGACGACGGTGGCCACGGTGATGAACCTGCGCGCCGACGGCCACCGGGTCTACCTGCACTGCAGCGACGGCCGCTCCCGCACGCCGTTCATCGCGGCCATCTACGGCAACCGGCTCACCGATGCCCCGGCGCTGGAAGTGCTGCACGCCATCCAGAGATTCGCGCCCCAGGCACAGCCGAATGCCGCTTTCCTACGGATGATCCACACGTTCGTGTAGTCAGCGCTGCGCGGCGAACCAGTGGCGGGTCGCCGCGACCATCGCCCGCACTCCCACCTCGATCGCCCGCTCGTCGACGTCGAAGGTCGAGGCGTGCAGATCGAGGGTCTCGCCGCTGCCGTCGTGCACCCCGAGTCGCCCGTAGCACCCCGGCACGCGGTCGGTGTACCAGGCGAAACTGTCGCCGCCCCAGGACTGCTCGGTGGGCACAACCGCGGACTGGCCCAACTCATCGGCGATGGCGTCGGCCCACAGCGCGGTCGGCTCGACGTGGTTGTCGACCGGCGGTACACCGTGGCGGTAGGCGAGGTCCCATTGCACGCCGGCCTCGCCGAGGATCAGTTCCACGGACTCGGTGAGCAGCCGCCGCAGGGCCTCCCACACCACTCGATCCGGGGTGCGCAGAGTCCCCGTCAGCACCGCCTTCGCAGGGATCACGTTGGGGGCGTCACCGGAGAGGAACGAGCCCCAGACCAGCCGGATCGGACCCTTGTCCGCGCGCTCGACGCGCTCGGTCAGTACCTGCGGCAGGCGCAGCGCCAGTTCGCTGGTCACCGCGATCAGATCGACCGTCGCCTCCGGACGTGCGGTGTGCCCACCGGGGCCGTCGAGGGTGATCCGCACGAGGTCGGAGGCCGACGACACCGGGCCGGTGCGCAGACCGATCGTGCCGACCTGCTTCTTCGGGTCGCAGTGCAGGCCGAAGATGACGCCGACGTCGTCGAGGTGCCCCTCGTCGATGACGTCCACCGCCCCGCCCGGGACGGTCTCCTCCGCGGGCTCGAAGATCAGGCGTACCCGTCCGGCAGGCGGGTTTTGCGCGAAGAACAGACCGGCACCCAGCACGATCGCGGTGTGCACATCGTGGCCGCAGGCGTGCGCCACCCCCTCGGACAGCGAGCGGTAGGAGGCGTGGGATTCATCGTCCATCGCCAGCGCATCGATGTCGGCTCGCAGGGCCAGTACCGGACCGTCGCCGGTGCCGACGTCACAGACCAAGCCTGTGCCGCAGTTGAGCACCTTGGGTTCCAACCCCGCGACCTGCAGGCGGCGCACGATGGCCGCGGTGGTGCGGGTCTCCTGCGACGACAACTCTGGGTGGGCGTGCAGATCCCGCCGGAAGGAGATGAGCTCCTCCCCGCGCATCTGCAGGAACTCCGACAGGCTCACGGCTGCAACTCCACGGCCAATTCCTCGCGCAACAACGCGACCACATCCTTCAGCGATCCGCCGTCGGCGACGACCTTGCGTTGGCGGTTGGCCGACGACCCTGTCTCCAGAATCTCACGCACTCCGTCCAGAGCGTCGAGTGTCCCGAGATCTTGTGCCACCGGTTGCAGCATGTCCACGATCCCGGCGATGTTCTCCTTGAACGGCTGGGTCGTCCCCGTCACGTCGGTCATCACCCGGCCGTCGAGGCCGAAGCGGCAGGCGCGCCACTTGTTCTCCCGCGCCACCCAGCTCGGGATGTCGGGCAACGGCTCGCCGGCGTCGACCCGGCGGTCCATCCAGACCACCAGCGCCTGGGCGAGTGCTGCGATCGAGCGCACCTCGCGCAATGTCGGGATGCCGTCGCACATGCGGAACTCGATGGTGCCGTAGGTCGGGTGCGGGCGGATGTCCCACCACACCTCCTTGACGCTGCGGATGGTCTCGGCCTTGATGAGCGCGGTCATGAACCCTTCGAAGGCGGCCCAGTCGGCCATCCACGGCGGCAGGCCGGAGGTCGGCATGATCTCGAAGATCTTCGCGCGGATGCTCGCAAGGCCGGTGTCGTCGCCCATCCAGTAGGGACTCGAGGTGGACAGCGCCAGCATCTGCGGCAGGAAGCCGAGCAGCGAGTCGATGAACTTGATGGCCTTCTCTTTGCTGCGCACGCCGACGTGGAAGTGCACGCCGTGGATCGCCAGGCGCCGCGCCGGCCAGCCGATCTCGTCGATGAGGCGCTGGTAGCGCTCGCCGGGGCTCAGCCGCATCGCGTCCCAGTCGGCGAAGGGGTGGGTGCCGGACGATTCCATCGCGAGGCCGCGGGCGTCGAGGTGGGGCTTGAGTTCCAGCAGCGTGGCCTTCAGATCCGCCACCGCCTCGTCCGGGGTCTGGCACACGCCGGTGATGACCTCGATGCTGGAGTTGAACAGCTCGTGTTTGGCCTTCGGGTGTTCGTTGTCGGGGTGATCGGCGCCGATGATGCCGAGGATCTCGTCGGCGACCTCGACGTACCGGCCGGTTTCCTTGTCGACCACCCCGTACTCCACCTCAACGCCCAGGCTCGGACCGGCCGACGGGGTGAAATCGACGTGCATGCCGATCACGGTAGGGGGTTGTGGGGGTTGTGGCGCGGTGTCGGCGGTGAACCCCGTGACCCATCCGTTAGCACTTCGAACATTCGGTAGCGGTTCGCCGCAGCAGAACGGCTCACGGATCTACGGAGTGCTCACGCCTGTGTTCGCGGGATAGCGGGATGGGGGCTGTTTCGGACTTGCACCTCTCGGGTACCATGAAATGGCCCTCGACGGCAGACGTCGCAGGACCAAGGTCCCCATCGTCTAGCGGCCTAGGACTCCGCCCTTTCAAGGCGGCAGCGCGGGTTCGAATCCCGTTGGGGGCACGCAGTACCAGTAAGGCCCCGTAGCGCAGTTGGTTAGCGCGCCGCCCTGTCACGGC
>JACJWU010000006.1 GCA_020636995.1 Actinomycetota bacterium
CCACCACCGTGCCCAACGTGCCTGCGACTGACCGATGTGCCTACCTCCGCACGCACCACCACGGCCTCACGCCTGCGGCTAGGCTGCCGCGCGTGGAACAACAGGTTTGTCTGATCACAGGCGCGTCTTCTGGCATAGGCCGCGCATGCGCGGACCGGCTGGCCGGCGGTGGATGGACGGTGATCGGCGCGAGTCGGCGGGGCACGTCCGGCGCGGCGTGGGACGCGCTGGTCATGGACGTCGATGACGACGAGTCGGTGCGCGTGGCAGTGGCGAGCGTGGTAGAGCAGCACGGACGGATCGATGCGGTGGTCACAGCTGCCGGCTTCGGGCTGTCCGGACCCGTCGAGACCACCCCGCTGGCCGATGCGCGCGCCCACATCGAGACCAACTTCTGGGGCACCGTGCGGGTGGTGCGCGAGGTACTGCCGCACATGCGGCAGGCCGGTGGCGGGCGGATCGCGCTGATCGGTTCGCTCGGTGGCTTGGTCGGGCTGCCCTTCCAGGCGTACTACTCGGCCGGGAAGTACGCGCTCGAAGGATTCGGGGAGGCGCTGGCCTACGAGGTCGCGCCGTTCGGCATCGAGGTCACACTCGTCGAGCCCGGGAACACGGCGACGGGCTTCACAGACAACCGCCGCCGGTGCGATCCGTCGGACGTCTACGCCGCAGTCAACGACCGCGCGGTCGGGGTCATGGAACGCGACGAGCGGGAGGGGATTCCGGCCGAGGCTGTTGCCAAGGTGGTCGAGCAGGTTCTCACGTCCGGCCGGCCGCCGCGGCGCGTGATGGTGGGCAACGCGGATGAACGGCTCGGGACTTTCGCGAAGAGGTTCATGCCACACCGACTGTTCGAGCGACTGGCCCGGGGCACGCTGGGGGTGTGACATCGGCGGTCTTGGCCACGCCCCTTCGCCGTCGAAACCCAATAATGAAGAGGCCGCCACACGACCTCCAGTGGCACCTCGATCTCACCGCCAGGCGTGGAGCCTGATCGGCCGCAATTGTCCGACCTTCACCGTTGCCGGGTCTGGTGGCCGCGGGGGCCTTCGTTGGTCGCAGCGTAGACATGACTGTGGGGATGACCGCGAAAGCACCGGGCCATCCCCACAAGTCACGCGACAATCAGGCGCGAACCTTCCAGGTCCGGCTCCAGCTGTTGGCCTTCCACTTCTGCTTCTGGCCCTTCTTCGGGATCGCCCGGACCTTCACGGTCACCTTCAGGTTGTCGTACCCTGCGGATCGGACGGTGACCTTGCCCTTCTTGCTGACGGTGATGTCGCAGAAACGAACCTCACCGGCAGCGGACGACTTGGCCGGCCGGCAGAACGCTCGCACGCTGATCTTGCCCTTGGTGTTGGTTGCGATGCTCTTGGTCAGAACCACCTTGTCGTCGGCGCCGAGCGACACCGGCGACTTCTTCGCGCCCTTCACATTGATCGGCAACTTCTTCCGCTTCGTCGGCGTCGGTGTGGTCACCCACTCCACGGTGGCGCTGGCGGACAACGCCGCGAAGCTCGCCGTGAAGGTGTCGGTTCCCGTGGCGGCACTGGTGTAGCAGTACTGGTAGTTGCCTGCGGAGTCCGTCAGTCCCGTGGTGTCGAGCGGGTTGACCCCGGTCGCCTTGAGTGTCACGTCGATGCCCGGCAATCCGTTGCCGTCGACGTCCGCAACATTGGCGGTCACGCAGGCCTGGTTGTTAACCGTGACCTGTTGCGTGGCCGGAGTGAGCGTCAGCGCGGCCACGTCGTTGATCGCCGCGTACGCTGCGCCGCCCGGGTAGCCGTACGAGTCGTAGTCGGCGAACCCATACACCGAGATGCCGACAGGTTTGGACGATGTGACCGTGTGACTGCCCAGGGTCAGGTCCACCTGCGCCCCGGAGTATCCACTGGAGCCGATCGCAGTGAACTGCCCGGCCGGGATCGCTGAGCCGTCGAGTTTCACGTCCCCGACTGCCGAAGATGGGGCTACGACGTTCACGAAGTTGGCGCTGAACCCAGTAGCCGGCGTGGTGAACGTGTAGTCACTGAGGAACTGCTCAGTGGGCGACGTAAGCATCATGAACGGGTCGGATGTGACGTTGTCCCAGTCCGTGCCGTTGGAGTACTGGGCAACGAGGACCGGCTTGTCCGAGGTGATCGTGGACTGCCCGTCGATGATCTGCTGATGGACCTGCCCCGCGTTGAGGGTAGCCACCGCGGCGCCGTTCACCGCCACCGTGGTGTTGTCCTCGGCGGCCACGATCCGGAACGTGTCGCCGTTGAGTCGCGTCTTCAGCGGCACGGTCAGGAACGACTTGCCCCATGTCCCGGTGCCCGGGATCTGTTCGACCAAGTAGTCGCAGGCGCCGTAGGTCGTGTTCGGCACGTCAGCACACTGCTGACCCGCCATCACCGCTACCGGCTTGCTGGAGGTGATCTTGGAGCCGCTCAGGTCGCCGGCATTCGAGGAGACCGGCAGGGCCTCGCCCTTGTTCAGCGTCTTGGTGGTCGCGGTCCCCGCGGTAACCCCGGAGGTGGTGTCGGCGGTCGGGGTGTAGGTCACCTCAGTACCGTCCTCGCTGGCCACAACAGCGAACTGCGACGACAAGAACTGATAGGGGAAGGCGAGGACGACGTACTCAGTGGTCAGGACGTCGACCGGCAGGCCAAGGAACGCGTCCGTCGTGAATTCGATCCGGTTCAACCCGTAGACGCTCACCTCGTCGTTGGCGCTCACCTGTATGGCACGGTTCTGGGGGTTGCCAGTCGCGCCGTCGCCCAATTGCGCGCCGGCGGGGACGGTGACCGTCGTCACGGCTCCCGGGGTCACACTGAAGTTCTGCGAGAAGCCCAGCCCCGGCACCGCCACCGTGCCACTGGTGGCCGTCGGGCCGCTGATGAACAACGACAGTTCGGGGGTTCCGCTGTAGTTCTGGGTGAACGCCAGCCAGAACTCCTTGCCCAAACTGTCGGGGCGCTCGGCAGCACTGGCCGACGACACCCCGATGAGCGGAGACAAGGACACGGTGAGCGCGGCGGCTGCCAAGCCTGCGAGCCATTTGGATCTTGAGAACACGTCTACCTCCCAGGTAGGCCCACAGCGGGCGTGCCCGGAAATGTACCGCTTACGGGTGACGCGACGCTATACCCCCGAGGGGTGTCAATCTTGCGGTGTGTGCCCACGCCTCGGCGGCGCGCCGCGATCCGGCGTTGAGACTTTAGGCACCACGAGTCCGGTTCCTTCCCAAGATCCACGCCCTTCGGCTCTGCTCACAGGACATGCCGCCTGGTCGGACGGGCGGTGTGCGATGACATCTACGAACTGTGGGACGACGAGGTGCGCGAGGATGTCTGCGCGTTCAGCACGACGACGATGGCAGCCGTCGACGACGGTTTGCGGGCCGCCCTGAGCCTGTGAATTCAGAGATCTGCCAGACCCCGATCGCGCAGTGCTGCTACTGCCCGGCCGATCGACGCCTCGCTGTCGAAGCCGTTCGGCGTGCGGGTCCGTGGCCACCCTGCAGCGACGCCGTCGGAAACCTCGACATAGCTGTCCGTGGGCTGGTGGAGGACGCCCCCGACGGGTGTGGTGGCACCTGGCGCGGCAGGCGCCAGGACGACGGTGCGGTAGGTGCCGGACGTCCGGCCGCCCTGGGCGGCGATGACCACTCGACCGTCCGCGCGTGTGCCGGGGATGGGGCCCCGCAAGACCGCTTTCGCCACCCCGGGGAACGGCAGGAGCCGGAAAGACCGGTGGAGCGCGACCGCATCCTCCTGCACCATGCCGTTCGCGTCGGCCAACCGCGCGAACGCATCGACCTCGTGCGACTGCGGGGTGAGGAAGCCGGGCCAGGTGGCCGGATCCGGCGGCGGCAGCGGTGCGGCGAAGTCGGGCGCCGCTTCAGCACCGGAAGCCAGGTTCTGGGCGATCGTCGCGGTGACCGCCACCAAGTGCTCAAGCGTGGCGGTATCGCTGATGAACCCGTTACGTGCCACGGCCAACAACCCGTGATCAAGCGTCAGCGACACATAGGACGCGGAGATCGCCGTCAGCGGCGCGCAGGCGAGCGCCAACCACTCCCGCAGTTCTGGGCTGATCCATCCACTCTCAGCCATGCGATAGCCGGACATCCCGTGGGGCGCGAGGTCGGGATGGTCGATGCGCATGCGCTGCGCGTTGCGGATCACCACCTGGGGCATCAGCGCCGCCTCAGGAACGCGCAGCACGACCTTGGTGGTCGGCGCCCAGGCGGCGTTGGCGGCAAAGGGTTCGTCAGGGCGGTCGTCGCTGAAGCCGATCAGGGACTTGAAACCGCGCCGGGTCGTCACCCTGGTCCCGAAGAACGCTCCACCGGCCCGGATGGAACCCTCATGAGCCTCGATCTCGTGCAGTTCGTGCGCGACCTGCCCGAGCCTGCCCGGCACCAACTCGCCGCGGCAGACGTTGAACTGGTACTCCGGGAACCGGGGAAGGACCGTGACCAACTGGCCCGCGAGCCCGGATCCGGGGAATGACAGCCCCTGTGAGGCGGCCCACGCGTCGAGGCTGACCGACGGTTCACCGCGGCGGGCGTCGTCAACGTCCTCCGGGGCGTAAGCGGTGTGGCTGTGTGTCATGGGTCCTCGAGTCGTGGCGGGGGTTGCAGTGTACGAGGGTCCGTCACACGACCTCGAGCCCCACCTCGATCTCATCGCCGGGCCCGACGCCATTGGCCTCGCGCACGGCGCGCTTGATCGGCAGCACGAAACACCCGGACTCGGAGTCGGGGAAGACCGATGTGCGCCAGGTCATCGCACCAACCTGCACCTCGACCTTCACCGACCCGAAACCGGCGCGGGGTCCCAGCGCATCGGCCTCGTCCTCGATGGCGGCGGTCACCGCCGGCGGCACCGTGACGAAGGTCCACGTGTCGGAACGGCGCGCATCCCACACCCAGAGTTCGGCGGCGAAGGTGCGCATGGTTCAGGGTCGCACGGTACCGGTGCCGCCGCCGGTCCGTGGCCCGTTGACTGCTGCGCGGTTACGGGTTTCTGGACTCCAAACCCGTCACGGCGCAACACTCAACGCCGGCGCGGAAACCGGCGGAGCCGGCGGGCTCGCTCCAACGCCGGCGGAGCGAATCCATCAACCGGGGTTGCGCGCACCACCCGGCGGCACGGTGGTCGGCGGCCGTTGCGGCTGGATGCCCGGCGTCGTGACGTCGGCGTCGAAACCCACACCACCATAGGAACGCACCATCTCGAAGTAAGTGTTCGCACCGGCATCCTCGACCGCGGACAGGCCTTTGAGCGGGATGGCCACCAGGAACGCGGCAAGACCCACGCCGTTCTGACACGTGCGCAGGTAGGGGGCCATGCGCTTGGGCGAACTCAACTCACGGCGACACAACCCGCGGATGTCCTCGCGGAACTTCTTGTCGATCTTCAGTCGGCTCCACTTGCGGAAGTCGACAAAGCGCTTGTCCAGGGCGTCGTAGATCGTGATGCCGTTGTACGCCGCGTCGTGGATGTTGCACGCGTTACGCAGTCGCACCTTGGTGCGGTCCTCGGCGTACCCGTATTCGCGCACGTCCCCGAAGTAGTTCTGCAACGACTCCAGGGTCGGACCGTAACCCGCAGTGCCGCAGCCGTTGACACCTGCCCGTGAAATCGGCACTGCGATCGACAGCCACTTGCACTTGAACGCGCTGTAGTTGCCGGCCTTGTCCTTGGCCTGGGCGCACCAGTAGAACGGCCCGGAGCCGCTTGGGGTCTTCGTGATCTTGAGCGTGTGGCGACCGTTCTTCACGAACCCCTTCGTCGTGGCGGTGCGCACCGGTGTGCCGCCGGAGTACAGCCGCATGGCACCGAGCGCCTTGCCGGAGTTGTCACTGAGCGCGAACGTTAGTTTGAGCGGATAGTCGACGGCGCCCTTGCGCTTGGAGTTGGCGTAGATCCCGGGGCGCTTCTCAAGGGCGACCACCGGCGGCTCGGTGTCTGAGTTGGTGGCGACCACGGCCAGCGACACGGTGATCTCCGGCCCGCCGCATATGTCGCTGTCGTTGCAGTTGCGCGAGTAGACCGAGGCGGAGAGCGAGCCGATGACGTCGCCGGCCTTGTCGCCGTCGTCAGCCTTGGGCGCCACGGTGCTCAAGTTGTACGGCAGCGTGTAGGTCCCTTGACCGACGCGTTGGGAGAACGAGACCCCGCTGGTGCCGGTCAGCGACGCACCCTGCGAGAGGTTGGTCGCCCCCGGCCACATGGGGAAGGAGGCGGAGCCGCTGAACGTGACGGTGCCGCCTGCGGGGACCACCCCGTCGTAGGAGCCCGCGAGGTCCCCGGGCGCGGCTGAGGCGCCAGACACCGCCCACGTGAGCGTATGCCCGACGTACTCGACACTGCCCGACAGGGCCGTGCTGGAAACGGTCGAATCCGCCTGTGCGATGGGAGTCGTTGCGACGATGAGGACCACGGCTGCCGAGACGGCCAGTCGGAGGGTCGATGAACGCATCATGATCCACCCCTTCCCCTCCTTCCAAGGTACGCCTGAAGGGCGGGGACCAAGATCACAATTGGGGGTCGCTCCATCGCCTGATCGGGTGGCGCATTTTCAAGGTCGTTTCAAGTGCGGGCGGATCCGTGGCACCCCACTCCTAGACTCACAGCATGCGCACCCTGGTGATCGCGGCCGGACTCGTGGTGGCCGTGTCCTCCCCCGCTGCTGCAGAGATCGGCAACGGACCCATCAGCGTGACCCTCGACCCGTGCGAACAGGCGCAGATCGACACCTTCGTGCCGGGGTGCAGCTTCATCAACCTCGTCGGCAAAGACGCACCCTCGTACATCTACACCTCGCCGTCCTGGTCCGGCACGACCTCCAGCGGCCTACTCTCCTTCCCCGCTGCGGACCAGAACTGGCCGGGCGTGACCGGGGAGCGCACCATCACCTGGACCCCGAAGGACATCGCCGGCACTGTCGGCGACAACGGCAGGCTGCGGCTGGCGATGCAGTACGAGATGAGCGTCCAGATTCCGGAGGGTGTCGCCTCAGGCACCTGCACCCTCACCGGTGTCGTCGAACTGACCTCGGTAGGCACCGAGTACCGCAGCGGGCAGGCGGTGGGGCAGAACGTCGATCCGGCGACCGGGCGTTTCGCCGTGGTGAGCACAAGCGCGTACCCGCTGATCCCTGAGATCAACGCCACCTGCCTGCGCCTCGGCGCCGTCGACTACAACCTGCTCAAGGGCGCGTCCTGGTACCTGACGGGGACGATCACCCTGCCGCAACAACCCGCGGTTTCCCCGGCTCGGGCCCAGACCGCGAAGGTGAAACTGCCAAAGGCCATCAAGGCCAAGGGCAAGACGGTGCTGCTCAAGAGGACGGTCCGCACGAACGCCGGCCAGCGACTCACACCGCAGGTGACGTGGTCGGGCGACAGCGCCAAGAAGTACGCCTCGGTGAAGACCACCAAGTCCGGCAAGGTCACGATCCGGACGACCGGCCGGGCCAAGAAGCTGCGGGTCACGTTGACCCTCCGGGCCAAGGCCACTGCAACGCACCAGCCGTACGCCAAGACCACGACCTGGCTGGTCAAGAGCTGACCTGCCGCGTTGTCGTTTAGGCACCCAAACCGCTGACCCGCCCCGACTGGGTGCCCACACGACAACTCAATTGCCCGATAGGCACCCAAACCGCTGACCCGCCCCGACTGGGTGCCCACACGACAACGCGGCAGCGGGTTGCGGATCTCGGGACCGGAACTGCCGCCGAGTACGCGGCGGCATCGGCCGCCCGTAGACACGCGTGTGGGGCGCCCCCTCGACGCCCCACACGGATGTGGCTTCAGCCCTTGATCTTCCAGGCCTTACGCCACTTGTTCGGCAACCAGAGATCCTCCTGACCCTTCTTCGGGGTGGCCTTGGCCTTCACCACGACCTTCAGCGAGTCGTAGCCAGTGGAACGCACGGTGACCTTGCCCTTCTTCGACACCGTGATGTCGCAGAAGCGCACCTCGCCTGCCGCCGACGGTGAGGTCGGTGTGCAGAAGGCGCGGACGGCCAACTTGCCATGTTTGTTGGTCTTGATGCTCTTGGTGAGCATCACCTTGCCATCGGCGCCCAGTGCCGCGGGCTGACCGTGGACCTTCTTGGCGTTGATCGGCAGCTTTTTCGCCTTGGCCGGCTTGACCGTCGGCGTCGGCGTCGGGCTGACCACCGGCTCGGTCCACTCGATGGTGGCCGAGGCCGACAACTCGCCGAACGTGGCCTTCACCGTGTCGATGCCGACCTGCGTGCCGGTGTAGCAGTACTTCGCCACGCCGGACGCCTCAGTGAGACCGTCACCTGTACCCGGGTTCACACCCGAGACCGTCATCGCGAGTTGGATGCCCGCCAGCGGGTCGCCGAACTGGTCGGTGACCTTGGTGTCGACACAGGCCTCGGTGTTGACCAGGACCTTCTGCGTCGGCGGGGTCATCGTCAGCGCGGTGACCTCATTGATCGGCGCGTAGGCCGCACCGCCGGGGTACCCGTACGAGTCGTAGAAATCGAACCCGTACACGTAGATCCCGAACGGCTCCTTGGACGTCATCGAGTGGCTGCCTGCCGTCAGGTCGAGTTGCGCACCCGAGAAGGCCGTCGAGCCGATCTGGCTGAACTCGCCAGGCGGAACCGCCGCACCGTCGAGGACCAGACCACCGATCGCCGCAGTCGGGGTGACGACGTTCACGAAGTTCTGCGCGAACCCCGTCGCCGGAGTGGCGAACGTGTACTCGGACAGGAACTGCTCGGTCGGCGGGACCAGCATCATGAACGGGTCCGATGTAACACCGTCGAAATCCGAACCGTTCGAGTGCTGCGCCACCAGGATCGGCTTGTCGGCCGAGACCGTCGACTTTCCGTCGATGAGTTGCTGGTGGACCTGCCCACGGTCCAGAGTTGCCACAACCGCGCCGTTGACGGACACCGAGGTGCCATCCTCAGACGCGAGCATGCGGAAGGTGTCGCCGCCCTTACGGGTCTTCAGCGGAACCGTCAGGAACTCCTTGCCCCACGTCGACGTGGGCGGGATCTGCTCGACCAGGTGGTCGCAGGCCCACGTGTTCTCATCAGGGATGAATGTGCATTCGTGCCCGCCGAACAGCGCCACAGGCTTGGTCGACGTGACTTCCGAGCCGCTCAGATCCCCGCTCAACGAACTCACCGGCAGAGCTTCACCGGCGTTGAGGGTGACGGTCTTCGCCACACCGACGTCCGTGCCAGACGTCGTCTTGGCATTCGGTACGTAGGTCACATCCGTGCCGTCCTGAGAAGCCAGGACCGCGAACTCCGAACGCAACTGGCCCATCAGATCCGGCCAGCCCAGCACCAAGTGCTCGGTCCCCAGCACATCAACCGGCAGGCCGAGGTACGCATCAGTCGTCGCCTGGATACGGTTCAGTCCGTACACGGTGACCTCGTCAGCAGCCGTTACCTTGATGCCGCGGTTCTCCACAGCGCCACTGTCACCCAGGCTCAGTTGCGCGGCCGCTGGGATCTGTACGGTCGTGACAGCACCCGTCGTGACGGAGAAGTCCTCCGACCACGGCAAGCCCGGGATGGCCACCGTTCCATTCGTCGCGTCAGGCGAACTGATGAACAGGGACAAGGTAGGCGTCATGCTGCTGTAATTGCTCGGGAACGCGACCCAGAACTCCTTGCCCAGACTGTCTGGGCGCTCTTTGCCGGCGTTAGCGGGTACGCCGCCGACAAGTGTCATTGCTACTGCGATGATGATGGCCGCAAACCCCGCCAGCCACCGTGGTTTCCTGCTCATTTCCGACCCCCCCACGGGATCACAGAGTCGTCTGGACTCCTACTTTCAGCCTACGCCGGATGGCCTAATCCCGACTCACTCGATCGGATTAAATTCGGCCGAGAAACGGTCACAAATCGGGGTAGACGCCGGAGCGAGGCGAGGCTTACCTTCGTAGTGCGCGCCGGGTCGCCCGGCCCGGTTAGCGTCGGAGGTTCCGATGTTGTCCGATCACACACCCAGCACCACCCTGGCCACGGCCGACCCGCAACGGTCCCGGGCCTTTTACGAAGGAGTCCTCGGGTTCGAACCCAGCGAGGAGAGCGGAGGTGGCGTGTTCTACCGCGCCGGCAACGGCTCGTTCTTCGTGTACGAGTCCAGCTTCGCGGGGACCAACCAGGCCACGTCGATGTCCTTCGAGTTGAGCCCGGAGACGTTCGACCAGGAGATCGACGCCCTGCGCGGCGCCGGGGTCGCCTTCGACACCTTCGAGATGGAAGGCATCGCGTGGGAGGGCGGGGTCGCGTCCTTCGACGGGATGCGCGGCGTGTGGTTCAAGGACCCCGATGGCAACATCCTCAACGTCGGTACGCGCCCCTGAGGGAGGGCTCCACCCAACAGCACGAACCCCACCCAACGGCATCGTCAGTTGACAATCCGCCCGTCTTCGATCGTGAGGTGGAACAACTCCCCGTAGCGGACGTTGGCCACCAGGCTCGGCTGGAGCACGGCGAGATTCGTGCCGCCCGGATCACGGACCGCCGGATAGACGATCCCCCCGATCGCGGGCAGCGAGTCCCGCAGCCGCTGGCCGGCCGCGTAGGAGTCCGGGTCCAGGCACGCCCGGGTTCGCCTCGAGCGGTCGTCGAGCCACGCGAAGTCCTGGCCATGGACGTCGGCGAGGAACTGCCGGTACGGGATGTCGGCCTCGCCGTCGCGGCCGATCTCGGCGAGCATCCGCACGCGGTGGAACGCCACCTCCTTGATCGCGGTCCGCAGGTCCAGCGCGCAGTACCAGGCTCCGCGCGCCGAGGTCGCCGCGTGGAAGCGCGCACCTTGTCCGGTATAGGCGAACGAGGCGTTGATGATCTTCGAGTAGGGGACGCCGAAGACCATGTCCACCCGGGAGAGGCCGGACGGATGCCGCTCCTCCTGCGCCTGCAACCGAGCGTTGGTGGCCCCTGCGAGCCGGACCAGGTTCTCGAGTCCGGGTTCGTCTTCGGTGAGGTCCGCCAGGGCGTGCTCGGGCTGCGAGGCGTACTGCCCAGGGATCAAGCGGGAGGTGTCGTCGAAAGCGACGGGGGCGATCCGCGGCCAGGTCACAACCCGCCACGCCTGCCGTCGAGCAGCGCCCGCACCGCGAGCATGGCCGGGATACCGCCGCGCATCATCGTGTCCACCGGGGTGTGGCCGTTGAAGACGGGGTTGTTGTTGGGCAGCAGCACCCACTCGTCGGCGAGCTCGCCGGGGTGCAGGACGTGCAGCGCGGTGTAGATGCCGAGCAACAGGGAGATGCGGGTGAGGCGGTCCTCCCCGAGGTCCGCCGGCGGGTTCTTGCGCCATGAGTACCAAGTGGAGGCCGGCAGGGCCCCGAGCAGCCCGCACATCTGGTCGACCGTGAGCTTCCAGCGGGACTGCAGCCGGGGCAGGGCCTTGACTGCGTCGGCGGTGAGGACGGCACGCGTGGTGGCATCGCTGAGATCCGGCCACTCGCCGATCTCAGCACGGGCGGCCGGGGTGCGGACATCGAGCAGAGTCACAGTTCCCAGTTCCTCCAATTCTGTAGTCATTCTACTGTTGATTTGGATATCCTGGCCACCGCCAGCACTTGATTGCTGCACGGTTACGGGTTTCGGCACTCGAAATCGGTAACCGCGCAGCACTCAAGATGGGAGCGCCGCACGTCTCCTTATGCTCAGAGGGTGACCGACCCGACCCTGAGCCCGACCCCCATCATCGATAGCGATCACCCGGCGGTCATTGATTTCGCGAACGCGGCCGCGGGGACCGACGACCGCGAGGTGGCGGTGGCCCTGTTCTACGCGGTGCGCGACGGGTTCCGATACGACCCCTACCGCCTCGACCTCTCGCCCGCCGGGATGCGCGCGAGCAGCGTGCTCGCGAAGGGCTACGGCTGGTGCGTCACCAAGGCCACGCTGCTGACCGCCGTCTGCCGCGCCCGCGGTATCCCGGCCCGCCTTGGGTTCGCGGATGTGCGCAACCATTTGTCGACCCAACGTATGCGGGAGGTGATGGGCACCGACATATTCCTGTGGCACGGCTTCACCGAGATTCGCCTCGACGGGCAGTGGCTGAAGGCGACCCCGGCGTTCAACATCGAATTGTGCGACAAGTTCGACATGCTGCCGCTGGAGTTCGACGGCCGCGCGGATTCCATCTACCACCCGTTCGACAAGGCCGGACACCGGCACATGGAGTACATCGCGGATCGCGGGTCCTACGACGACGTGCCACTCGAGCAGATGATCGCCGAACTCAGTGCCGCCTACCCGGGGTGGGAGCGGGAGGTCGCGGCGGGAGGTGACTTCGACGCCGACGTCGACGTCGAAGTCAGGTGACACATCCCGGCGTTGGATGGGGCTCAGGTAGACCGATGGGGTTCGTGTAGTCCGGTGGGGGGGCCTTGACCCCGGATCTTGGACACGCCGAATCCCGCATCTGTGGGAGAAAGCGAGAAGATCACAACCATGGCCCGTAAGAACTATTCCGAGGAGTTCCGTCGGCAGGCTGTCGATTTGTACGAGTCCACCCCGGGTGCGACGGTGCGCGTATCGCAGCGGATCTGGGGGTCGAGCGGGACACCTTGCGCCAGTGGCTTCAGCGGTACGGCACCGGCAAGAAGACCGGCAGGGACGGCAGGGCGGCCAAGAGCCCGTTGAAGCCCCGGCAGCAGGTGGCACTCGGGGCCGAGAGCGCCGAGCGCACCGAGACTCCCGAGCAGCAGATCGCCCGGCTGCAGGCCCGGGTGCGCCAGTTGGAGGCCGAAACCACCAAACTGACCACCGAACGGGAGATTCTGCGCTCGGCGGCGAAGTATTTCGCCGAGGAGACGAACTGGTGAGCCGCTTGCAGTTCGTCGCCGACCACCAGCACGCCTTCGAGGTGAAGCGGCTCTGCCAGATCGTGGAGGTTGAGCGGTCGTCGTTCTACGCGTGGCAGGCCGCCGCGCCGACCCGGGCGGCCAGGGCCGCCGCCGACGCCGCGTTGGCCGAGAAGATCCGGGTCATCCACGACGAGGACCGCACCATGGGCGCCCCGCGGATCACCGCCGAGCTCAACGACCCCACCGACGGTGAACCCGCAGGCCAGCCGATCAACCACAAGCGGGTCGCCCGGGTGATGCGTGCCCACAAGATCGCCGGGTACCGCAAGCGCCGGCAGGTGACGACCACCGTGCCGCAGCCGGCCGACCAGAAGGTGCCCGACCTGCTGAACCGCGATTTCACCGCCGCCGCGATCAACCAGCGCTACGTCGGTGACATCACCTACTTGCCGATCGCCGATGGCAGCAACCTGTACCTGGCCACCGTGATCGACTGCTGCAGCCGCCGACTGGTCGGCTGGGCGATCGCCGATCACATGCGCACCAGCCTCGTGGCAGACGCGTTGCACCACGCAGCGGCGACCCGCGGCAGCCTCGCCGGGGCGATCTTCCACTCCGACCACGGAGCGGTCTACACATCCCAGGACTACGCGAAACTCTGCGACCTGCTCTCAGTCACCCAGTCCATGGGGGCCGTCGGCTCAAGCGCTGACAACGCCCTCGCCGAAGCGTTCAACGCGACCCTCAAACGCGAGGTACTACAAGACGCCCACACCTGGCCCGACCAGGCCACCTGCCGCCGCGAGGTGTTCCGGTGGCTGGTCCGATACAACACCACACGACGCCACTCCTGGTGCCGCTACCAAACCCCCAACGCCTACGAAGACACCCTCGCCGCTACGCTCCCGTCAGCGGCATGAACCCCACCACGTGTCCAAGACTCGGGGGCAAGGCCCGGGCTCAGCGCCCGACGAACCCCACCTACCTGCACGAACCCCACCTAACGCCCGGAAGGCTGGTCACCAGGCCGCACCGTCCGATGGGGCACGCCCTGCACGAACCCACCCACCGCGCGGCCCTCGCTACTGCGCGGTGCCCTGCGCCTGCATCACCGTGACCAGCTGCTTCGTCTGCTCCGAGGTCCACCCGGGCGGCTGGGTCATCGCCGCCCAGGCCTCGGCGTTGGACTGCGGGGAGTACATGTGCCCATGCCCGATCGGCACGGAGCCCGCGGCGGGAAGATCCAACGCCACCTGCCACATCGTCACGATCGGAACCCAAGTCATCTCTTCTGGAATGTCCGGGCCACGCTGCCCATCCAGCAGCCACTCCGGCTCCTCGAGGGCGAGGTTCTGGTTGAAGAAGACCACCGGGTCCGAGGAGTGCTGCAGGTACACCAGCCGCGTCGGCCCCCAGTTCGTGGTGAGCACCTCGTCGATCTCCGATCCCGATGACGTGAACTGAACGGTCCGGCCGTCCTCGTACTCCGGGAGC
The DNA here is from genome assembly GCA_020636995.1 of Actinomycetota bacterium. Taxonomy (GTDB): domain Bacteria; phylum Actinomycetota; class Actinomycetes; order S36-B12; family UBA10799; genus JADKAV01. The sequence continues at coordinate 14,315 of JACJWU010000006.1, forward strand.
CACGCCGGGCTGCCCGGGTCGCGGTCACCCTCGATCTCGTCGTGCAGGGGGTTCACGAACGGCGGGCCGGACATGAACGCACCGTCGATCGGTTCGTTGACCAGGCTGATCGAGGTGAGGATGCTCTCCACGCCGTACGAACCCAGCGACAGTCCGTAGAGGTACAGGTCGGGTCGCGCATCCTCCGGCAGCGTCGACCAGTAGTCGTGCACCGTGTTGAACACCGTGCGCGAGGTCTCCTTCACCGCCTGCTGGTCGGCCAGCAGCGAGATCCAACTCGGCAGGAACGAGTACTGCACGCCGGCGATCGCGGTGTCGCCGTTCCACATGTACTCCACCGGGTCGACGGCCATCGGGTCGAGGAAGCCGGTACCAGTGGTGGTGGCGACGACCAGGACCTCGCGGTCGAAGGCACCGGTGCGCTGCAACTCCTCGAGCAGCAGGTCGGCGCGGCCCTGCAGGGTGGGCTCGCTGTCCAGCCCGACGTACGCGCGGATGGGTTCTTTGGCACCGCCGCCGGTGAACTCGTTGATCTGCTCGACGGTCGGGCCGGTGCCCACGAAGTCACGACCCTTGCGGCCCAACGACTCCCAGCTCACCAGCGAGTCCGGACCACCGGAACGCACCGTCGAGGTCGTCTCGACAGTGCCTTCGGTGGTCGCCGTGTCGCGCACCGAAAAAACGGCGTTCGCGCCGCCGAAGAAGGCATTGACGAGCACGCCGGTGACCAGCGACCACAGCAGAGCCGCGATCACGCCGACGCTGATCAACTGGGCCAACCGGGGCGGCAGGATGCGGCCGAGCAGCCGCGTGCCGAACACGGCGAGTTTGCGCAGGGACCGGGCGATGATGAGGATCAATGCCGCCACCACGACTGTCACCAGCACGATGACCGGCCAGGCGGTGGGCGAGATGGCCGGCTTGTCGAAGATGCTGCGGACCTCGTTCTGCCAGCCCACGTATTGCCAGATAGCTGACACGACCGTGAGCGCAAGGAACGCGTACGCGCCGATCCTGAGCCACTTGCCCGGCCTCGCGGGCAGTGCGGGGATCTGCAGATAGCGCCACAACGTCTGGATCCCGACGCCGATCAGATAGCCGATCATGATCGTGATGCCGGACGCGACACCCTGCACGTAGCCGGCACGCGGAAGCAGCGAAGGGAACAGCGAGAACGCGAAGAACAGCCCGGCGAACCACATACCCACGCCGCTGAACCGAAGTGAGAACACCCTGGGCAGGGGGCTGGGTTGTTGAACAGTCGGGGGCGGTTCAGTGGCGGTGGCCAAGATGATCTCCACTCGGGCAGGGTGCGTAGGGACCACGGTAACTGCGTACGGAAGCAACCCCGGTACTGGGCGAGGTCAGCGCGCAGCCGGGCTCTGGTCCCAGCCCGGGTCGGTGTGGAGCTCGACATTGAGCCACAGCACCTGGCCGGGACGGTCGAGTTCGGCCATCAGCCGCCGCCGCATGCGATCGGCATCCGAGACGCTCCACTGGCCGTCATCGGGCACAAGCACGTCGATCTCGACGTACACCTTGCGGCCGAGTTTGCCGATCCGCAGTTGCGGCTCCGGCAGACCCTCGTCGGCTTGCAGGCGCGTCACCGCCTCGTGGATCGGCGCGGTCACGTCATCGGTCGGCGTCCCTTCCAGCAATTCGCGATACGCCTGGCGCAGCATCCGCACCGGGGTCGGGAGGATGAGGACAGCGGCCACCAGCACCAGCGCCGGGTCGACGTAGGGCGCCAGCCAAGCCCAAGCGGTGCGTTCGAGGATCACCGCGAGTCCGAAGCCGATCAACATCGCCACTCCGAGCAGAGCGGCGGCGTGCCATTGCGCTGCCTCCGCGGCCACCAGATCAGACCCGCCACTGCGACGCATCAGCACAGCGCGCAGCACGAGCACGACCACCAGGGTGACCAAGGCGTATGCGAAGGCGGCGCCCACCGCGGTCTGCCCTCCGCCGTCCAGGATCACGAGCACAGCGTCGATACATGCGTAACCGAACGTGCCGAGCAGCACCAGTGCCTGCACGCCCACGACCAGCGGCGCCAACGCCTCGCGGCCGAAGGGGTAGCGCTGGGTGGGACCGGCCTCGACTTTCGCCGCCGCCCGGATGCCGAGCCAGGACAGGACGAATCCGAGTACCGCATAGAGGCCGTCGAACAAGATGATCTGGGAGGCGACGGCCAGACCCCACACGATGCCGACGACTGCCAGCGCCAGCCCTGCGCCCGCTGACAGCCGCAGCGCGTTCGCTTCGCTGCGGGCAGGATCGGTCGCGGCGGCCATGACCACACACCCTAGGGCCTGTTGCAGGCCCGGACGCACACATAGGCTGGGTGGCATGCCAGGACCCATCGACATCAGTCAGGACGTCGCCGCACCGGCGGATGCCGTCTGGACCCTCATCACCGACATCGAGAACTCACCGGCCGTGATCACCGGCATCGACTCGGTGCAGCGACTCGACGACAACGAGGGATTCGTCGTGGGGACGCGGTGGCGCGAGACCCGGACGATGTTCGGCAAGTCCGCCTCGGAGGAGATGACCGTCACCGAGATCGAGCCCGGCCGCTCCTACACGACCGAGGCCCAGCACGGGAAGGCGCACTACACCTCCAGCCTGCGGGTCGAACCCACGGGTGAGGACGCGTGTGTGCTCTCGATGCACTTCGACGCCGAGGTGGAGGGGATGCTGAACAAGACCCTCGGGGCGGTCATGGGCAAGATCTTCGAGGGCAGTACCCGCAAACTCATGCAGCAGGATCTCGCCGACATCGCCGAGGCGGCTGAGGCTGGGACGCTCAACTCCGGTTGAGTGCCGCGCGGTTACGGTTCTCGCCGCCACAAACCCGTAACGGCGCAGCACTCGTCGTCCAGTAGCGCTGCGGTTGCGGGTCGCCGCATTCCGGTCAGGATGGAATGGACCGGAAGGAGACTCATGCGCGCGGTATGGAACGGTGTGGTGCTGGCAAAATCGGACGAGACAGTCGTGGTGGAGGGCAACCACTACTTCCCGCCGGACTCGCTGAACCGCGACTACTTCGCCGACAGCGCCACACAGACGGTGTGCCCATGGAAGGGCACTGCCGCGTACTACTCGGTCACTGTCGACGGGCAGACCAACACGGATGCGGCCTGGTTCTATCCCGAACCGAAGGAGGCTGCCTCGCAGATCGCCGGCCACGTCGCGTTCTGGCGTGGTGTGACGGGGGAGGCCTGACTCAGGCCTGCGCGAACTCGAGCACGTCGCGGACGAGCCTCGAACTCATCGCCGCCTTCAGGTGGCCCATGCCCTCGTACTCGATGGCTGACGCGCCGGGGATGGCGGCCACGGTTTCGGCCACGACCCGCGGGTCGAAGAACAGGTCCTCCTGTGCGCTGATCACCAGTGTCGGCACGCTGATCCGGGGTAGCACCGCAGCGGCATCGAACAGGACCTCCGCGTCGGATTCGACCTTCAGATCCCCCGCGGGCACCTCCTCGCCCTTGAACGCTTGCGCGAGCACCGGGCCCACCACCTTGCGCCGGCGCCACTGTTCGGGCTCCGGATAGATGTACTCAGCCATGGTCTCGCCGGCCTCGCGCCACTGCCCAGCGGCCCGGGCCCGCGCCCAACGCCGGTCCACATCATGACCCCAGGTCGTCACGTGGGAGGCCGCCAGGGCGATGACGGCCTTACACATACGCTCGGGGTGGTCGGCGGCAAGGTACTGCACGATCATCCCGCCGTAGGAAACCCCCACCACGACGTCCACCCGGCCGCCGAAGCTGTCCGCGATCAGTTGCGCGTAGTCGTCGGCCATGTCCTGCACCGTGTGTCCCTCGGGCATGTTGCGACGCCGGGTGACCTGCCACACGCTGTAGCCGGCGTCCAGCAACGGGCGGAACTGGCTGCCGGACAGAGCACCGAACGTGCCGTGCGGCACATCGCTGCCCGGACCGCCGGGGATCCACAACACCGCTCTGTCCCCGGTTCCCCATCGGGCGAACTCCATGCCGTTGGCGAATGTCCCGGTCTCCGGTACCGGCATGGCCTTGATCCTCGCCCTCACCGACGCCACCGCCATCGCCGCCAGCGCCGCCGTACCGATTCCCACCACCGCCGCGCGCTTGTTCATGGCTCCAGTGTCTCTCCGGTTAGAGGACGCAAGGAAGATCAGTACCCCGCAAGGCACTTGACCTTGCCCCAGGCCTTGCAGTCGAGGTGCGCGCCGTCGAAGGAGCGCAGCAGGACGCGGTCACCGGAGTTCTTGAGCGCGGCGCGCCCGAGGCCGAGGTGGCGGACGGCGGTGGTCGACCGTCCATCGCCCAGCCGGATCGTGATCCGCTGTCCGGGCTGCAAGGAGTCGAAGGGGCCGAACTCGTACCCGAAACCACCGGCCCGCAGTTCGTACCCGAACAGCGACAGCGGGGTGGTGCCCTTGTTCTTGAGGCGGATCAGTTCGCTGTTGGGCTTGCGGCGCTCGTCACCGGGGGGGTCGTACTTGACCGAGGTGATCCGCAGGGCGCCGCGTGCGGGGTCCGCGCAGTCCAGGCACGGGTAGACCTTGGAGACCCGCACGTTGCCGAGGGTGTCCAGCAGGTAGGCGCCGTCTCCGATGAACCCGAATTTCGTGCGGGTGCCGCGAGCGGTGGTGAAGTTCGCCCACACCGGCGTGCGGCGCCCCCAGTACACGTTAGTCGCGGTGTTGGTGCCCGATCCCGAACGCACGGTCAACACCCCGCCCGGGTCGACAGCCGTACCCGCGGGCAGCCGCAGCCAGTCGAGGCTGCCGTCGCGGATGACCCACCGGGAAAGGTCCACACGGTTCGGGCCGTCGTTGACGATCGCCACGTACTCGTCGTTGATGTTCTTGGTGTCATCGCCGACCGGATCGGGCTGGATCACCAGTCGCAGGTTCGCCTCCGGTCCCACGCCGCAGAAGGCCGGGTCCCACATGTTCTGGCCACGGGCACGTGCGGCGTCGAACAAGTGCCGGTACTCCAGGTTGTGCACGGGCTCGTACTTCTTGGGCATCCACTGTCCGAGTCCGGCCGACAGCATGAGCGCCGAGGCGTCCACCCAACTGCCGTCGTCCTGCTTGACGTACACCGTGCGCAGGCGGCGGTTGCGGATCGAGGAGCGGGAATCCCCGGCCGAGGCGAGCACGACCGGCCGGCCCTCGATGGCATCGCGCAGGAACTCATGCGCGACGACACCCTCACAACCCGAGGTGCCGGAGAGCTTCTCGGGCACCTGCACGCCCAACAACCGGATCACCTGGTAGTTGTCAGTGAGCCGGTTGCGGCTCTGGGAGAAGCGGATCGTGTCCCCGTCGACGACCATCGCGGCATATCCCCGCTCACGGATCGTCTCGCCCTGGGCAAGCGGGGGGTCGTCGGCCATCGCCGGGGGCGCGGCCAGCACGGACCCGGCCACCACACAGGCGGCCAGCACCGGACGGATCACTGTCACACCGTTATCTTCGGCAGCGGAGGCCGCCGACTTGTGCATCTGTCCCCCGGATGTCCGAAGTGCGGATCCGGGCGGGCCGCGGGGCATTCCGGTTAGAGATCGGCATCTTGGTGAGAGATACGGCATTCCGGTTAGTCGTATACGGCCGTCGGACTCTAACCAAAGTGCCCGGACTCTAACCAAACGGCCGGACTCTAACCAATCGGCCGGACTCTAACCAACCTGCCGCAGCACCTCGATCAGCGGCGCCGTCGCTGCCGTGATCTGCTCGGCGGCGGGCTCATGCCACTGCGCACCCACCGCGTGCGGATCCGGCACGTCGTCGGGATGTGGCGGTTCCGGGTCCCGACGACGGCGACGGGGCGCGGTGGGAGGTGCCGGCGCAAAGCCCCGCGCGGCATCGAGTTCGGCGACCAGCCAGGCCGCGCGCTCGGGCGGCGCCGGTAGCGGCATCACGTACTGACGCGGGTCCCCAGGCTCGAAACGCTGCGCCCAGCCGTCGGGCGCCGTGGCGCGCATCCGGGCCGCCTCGACGATCCCCTCGTCGAGCAGCCACTGGGCCAGACGCCCCGCCTGCCGGATGGTGAAGGTCTTCGCGCGAGCGTCGGGATCGAGAGCCAGGACCGCCGACTGATGCTCGCGAGCAGCGGTGAGCACGATGTCGGCGGAGCGCACCAACGGCGCAGTCAACGGCTGTGAGCGGTGATCCACCCCGGCCAGCAACGGTGCCAGCGAGCAGCACGGGGCCCCGTGTACGGCCGCCACCCCGGCCGACTGCACCTGCGCGATACCGGCCGCCTGTAGCAACGCCTCAGCCGAGGGGGACCGGCAGATGTTGGCCGTACAGACGTACAGGACGCGCACGCCTCCATTGTGTTCGGGGCGGCGCATAATGAAGGAAGGGGGTGCCGATGAAGATCGCAAACTCACGACGCTTGTTGCACAATGGCACCGTCCACGCCCCCACGGGACGGATCGCGGCGGCGATCGGGGTCATTCTGATGGTTGTCGGGATGGTGACCGCGCCGGGGACGGCCACAGTCGCCGCTGCGGATCCCGCGGGGCGCTCGCTGGTGATCACCGTGGTGGGTGCACAGAACGTGAAGGTCCGGGTCCGGGGACCGGGCACGTACCGCAAGGTCATCCGCGTCAAGGATCTCCGGACGTTGCGGAAGTTGCGCCCCGGGAAGTACACCCTCACCGCCAAGCGGAAAGGCGACCTCAAACCCACAGATGCCGTGAAGAAGGTGCGGGTGCGCAAGGCACGGGCTGTGGCGGTCACGTTCCGTTACCGTGGCCCCGACGTCACCCCGCCCGGCCCGGTCAGTGACCTGCGCGCCGTGGAGATCACCGCGACATCGGTGCGACTGGCGTGGACCAACCCACCCGACGGGGACTTCCTACAGGTGCAAGCGACGCGGCGCGGCGGCACCGGCAAGGAGACCGGGAACCTCGTGCTGGACGACAACGGCAAGGGGTTGCGCGAGGACGGTCTGAGTCCCAACACCGAATACACGTACACCGTCGCCACCGAGGATGAGGCCGGCAACCTGTCGGCCGGTCTGAGCATCACCGTGCGCACACTGCCCTGAGGTTCATCCACGATGGGGGACTGATCACCGCCTCAACGCTGGCAGACTGTGCGGCGTGACTGATGTGACCGACGACCTCGATCTCTCCGCCCAGGCCGGCATCCTGCTCGGCGCGTTCATGACCGGACGATCGTTCCAGCCCAATCTGCTGTCCCGGGCGACGAAGGACCAGGCGATCCTCACCGGGGTGGCGGCGGCCACCGGCTACGGGTGGGGCACGTCCGCACACTCCTTCCTGCGTGCCATCGCGCGGCGCTTCGGCCGGGCCGGGCTCGGCACCAGCATCGCCGTGGACGCTGCGGCCGTGGCGGTGGGTGCCGCGGCGTACAAAGCGCTACCGGCCGATGTACACGCACCACCACGCCGCGCGGTCGCTCGCCTGGCGGCGCTGGGCTACGGGGCAGCGGGTGCCGCTGGTCTGGTGGCCGCGGCCGGACGCTACGTCCCAGGCCACCAATCGGTCGTCAGCACCGGTAGCGCCGCGCTGGTCGCCAGCGCGGGTTACGCCACGATCCGCAACTCCGTGGTCGGTTCCGCCGACGCCACCGACGGCCGGGCGCACGAGGACATCGCGCGCAACGTCTCCCCGCCGAAGGCCATCGCCGCCGCCGGCGTCACGACCGCGCTGCTAATCGCCGCGGGTCACGGCGAGTCCAAACTGAGCGCGGGCCTGTCGCGCGCGGCGGCCGCGATCCTCGGCGGCGATGCTGCCGACCACCGGACCATGGGACGTTTCGCGTCGTTCGCCACCCTGGCCGCCGCGGGATGGGGGGCCGTGACACTGGTCAACCGCAAACTCGCCGTGGGTGGCAGCGCGGCCGACGACTCCAACACCGCCGCCCCGGACATCCCCGAGGTCACCGGCGGTCCCGGGTCGTTGATCGGCTGGGACAAGCAGACCCGCGAGGCCTCCCGCTGGCTGCGCGAGGTGCTGACACCGGCGCAGATCACCGAGGTCATGGGCGAGCCTGCCACGCAGCCGATCCGTGTATACGCGTCGCTGCAGAGCGCGAGCAGCGAGCAGGAACGCGCCGAACTCCTGCTGGCGGAGATCGACCGGACCGGGGCCCTGGACCGCTCGGTGTTCGCCATCTTCTCGGCCACAGGATCCGGGTACGTCAACTACGTGGCCAGCGAGACACTCGAGTACCTGACCCGCGGAGACTGCGCATCGGCCTGCATCCAGTACTCGGTACTGCCATCGGCGTTGTCGTTGAACCGCGTCCACATGGGTACCCGCCAGACCAAGATGGTCGTCAACGGCATCATCGAGCGCCTGCTCGCGCGGCCAGCGGACAAGCGACCCAAGTTCGTGCTCTTCGGGGAGAGCCTCGGGTCGCAGGTGAGCCAGGAGATGTTCCGCGGCGAGGGGATCACCGGTCCGGCCGGTATCGCGCTGGACGCGGCGGTGTGGATCGGCACCCCCAACGCGACGAAGTGGCGCGACGAACTGTGGGGTGGCCGTAGCGTCTCGCAGGCGCCCTCCGTGGGACCCGGCGCGGCGTTCCTGCCCCGCGCCATCCGGGATTGGCGGGGCCTGTCCGACGAACAGCGGGCCGGCGTCAAGTACCTGCTTCTCAACAACGGCGACGACCCGATCCCCAAGTTCGGCCCGCAGCTGTTGTGGCGCCAGCCGGACTGGCTCGGCCCGGACAACACCCGCCCGCCGGGTGCCCCGCGCGGCACCGCCTGGCAGCCGGTCGTGACGTTCTTCGCGACCTTCCTCGACATGCAGAACGCGCTGTCCCCGACACCGGGGGTCTTCGACGAGGGCGGGCACGACTACCGGCGCGAAACCCCCGAGGCCGTGCGCACCGTGTTCGGGCTCGAGGCCACCGACGAGCAGATGGCACGGGTGCAGGCGTCCCTGCGCCAACGGGAACTGCACTTCGAGGTCCAGCGCGACTGGGCCGCGGCCGAGTCGGCACCCGAGGCCAAGCGCACTGAGGCCGAGGCGAAGGTGGAGAAGCGCGTGGCCGGGTGGGTCGGGCACGACGTCGACGCCGCGGACGTGGAGAAACTCGCCAACGGCGAGCAGTAGGTCAGGCGGGGGCCGGGGCCGGTTCGCTCGACAAGGTGCGCCGCCGCCAGATCTTGGCCACCGCCAGCGCGGCGATGATGTCCCAGATCCCCCACCACGCTGCGACCAGGGCCATACCGCCGAGGCCGTCGAAGAACGTGAACACGAGCAACAGACCGAGTCCCGCGTTGCGTACGCCGACCTCGAACGTCATGGCCTTACGCTGCGGAACCGGCAGGTTGAACGCCCGCGCGATGCCGTAGCCCAGACTGAGCGCCAAGCCGTCGTGGATGGCCACCGCGATGGCGACCACACCGATCCACGCCACGAACAGCGCCCAGTTGCCCAGCAGGGACACGAGGATCAGACCGCCGAGTGCCGCGAAGGCCACCGGGCCGACGATCTTCGACCCCTTGGCCGCGAACTTGGGGAACAGGTGGGCCACCCCGATGCCCAGGACGAACGGCACGCCGATGACCAGGAGCACCTCGCTTAGCATGTCGATCGCGTCGAGGTCGATGGCCCGCATGATCTCCGAACCGGTGGGGTGCAGCCCGCCCCACAGCGCGAAGTTCAACGGCATCAGGAAGATCGCCAGCAGGTTGCCCACCGCCGTCATCGAGACCGACAGGGCCACGTCACCACCGGACAGGTGGGTCACGATGTTGGACACGTTGCCCGGCGGGCAACACGCGACCAGGATCATGCCCAGTGCCACCGATCCGCGCACCCCGAGGATCAGGGTGAGGACGAACGTGATGGCGGGCAGCAGGATGAACTGGGCGGCGATCGCGATCGAGATGGCCAGCGGCCGCCGGATCGCCTGCCGGAAGTCGTCGATCGTGGTGCCCAGCGCGATCCCGAACATGATCAGGGCGATGACCGCCCGCAGGATCACCATCGAGTTCTCGTCGAACGAGATCCGGATGGCGTCCACATCCCCGTTCGCCGCGATCAGATCGATGGGGTTCATGAGTGGCCTCCCTGGGTGTTCTGCATCCGGCGGATCATGAGCTTCGTGTACAGCGACGGTGCCAGTCGGCTGACCGTCCACGCCAGTCGGGCGGTCCGGCCCACCAGCACCTGGTCGCGGCCGTGCGCGACCCCGTCGATCAGCGCCGCCGCGACATCCTCGGAGGTGATCTCCTCGCCGGTGGTCTTGCGCTGCGTGCCGGCGGAGCGTTCAGTCTCCGTCATGCCGCCGGCCACGAAGGTGGGGTGCACGATCGTCACCGAGATCCCCTGCTGCTCGAGTTCGGGCCGGATCGCGGTGAACAATGCGGTGACGGCGTGTTTGGCCGCGACGTAGGGCGGTCGGCCCAGGACCGGAGCGAACCCGGCGACCGACCCGATCAGGACGACCCGGCCGTGCGCCCTGCGCAGTGCGGGCAGAGCCGCCTGGGTGACAGCGACCGCCCCGAAGTGGGTCACGTCCATGACCTTGCGATGCACGGCCATGTCGTGGTCCTCGAAGGAACCGATGGCCGACAATCCGGCGCTGTGGATGAGCAGGTCGATGCGGTCCAGGCCCGCCAGCGCCTCGGCGATGGCATCGTCGTCGGTGATGTCGCACGCGCGGAAGCGGGCGTCCCCGTCGGGACATGCCCGGGCCAGATCCAGCGCGACCACCTCGTAGCGGTCGCGGGTCAACGCCTCCACCAGCACCCGGCCGATGCCGCCACCGGCACCGGTGACCACCGCGACCCTAGCCACGGCCGGTCCGGAAGATCTCGTAGACCTCGCGCGTCGTCTTGCTCGGCAGCCCCGGGAAGTCCCGGTGCAGGCGGGTGTTGTCCAGCACCGGCCGGTGCAGCAGGAAGTCCACCTGTTCGGGGCCGTAGCGGCCCACGCCGATCCTGTGCATCACACCGAGGGCGGTGCGCACCCATCCGGCCGGGATCGCCACCACGCGGCTGCCCTCGGCCGTGGCGATGTCGCGCATGGTCATGATGCCGTCGCCGGCGACGTTGTAGATCCCGGTGCGCCGGCGCATGACGCCGCTGACGATGATCTGCGCGACATCCTCGTCCCACACGAAGTTGAACGGCCCGTCGGACTCCCGGAACGTCAACACGACCTTGCCGGTGAACAGAGCGGTGATCTGGTTGTCCGTGCCTGCCCCGAGGATCGTGCCCGGCCGCAGGACGAGCTGCCCGAGGCCGGGATGCAGGCGACGGGCCCGCGCGAGCAGCCTTTCCACGGCAGCCTTGTGCCGGGAGTAGGCGAACTCGGGACTGCCCGGAACGGGCACGTCCTCGGTCAACGACCGTCCGTCGTTACGTGCGTAGTACCCGTAGGCGGCGCCCGAGGAGGTGACGGTCAGGTGACCGACACCGGCCTCCACACACGCGTCGACCACACGTTGCGTGCCGCCCACCTCGATGTCCTCGAGCTCGGCCTCAGTCATCCCCTTCGGCGGCTCCACGATCGCCGCCAGATGCACGACCGCGCCCACACCATGTTCGGTGAGCAGGCCCGTGAGGTCGGCATCGCGCAGGTCACCGGTGACATAGGTGACCCCGGGGACGGGCTCGCGCGGATCGCGGACGTCGAGCGCGACCACGCCGACCCCTTCGTCCGCGAGACGCTCGACGACCTTCGACCCCAGGTATCCGGTACCCCCGGTGACCAGGACCGTGTCCACGCCCGATCAGCCCTTGGGCTCTTGGTGCATCTTCTTGAAGGACTGCAGGGCGGGCGCCCACAGGTGTTCGACGTTGTTCACGTCGACCTGGACGACGGCCGGTCCGCCGCAGTCGCGTGCCTTCTCCAGCGCACCTCGTAGATCGGCACTGTCGGTGACGTGCTCGCCGTGGGCACCGAACGCCTCGGCCATGAGGTCGTAGCGGCACGGCGCGAAGTCCGCGTACACGACTTGGTCGTCGGGCAGCGACTTGTTGGTCAGCATCTTGCGTGCGACCGTGGCCACCGGGTGTGCGGCGATCTGCTGGCTCATCTTGACCATGCCCCACTGCCCGTCGACCAGCACGACGAAAACGATGGGCAGGTTGAGGCGAACCGCGCTCTCGATCTCGCTGGAGTGCATGCCGAACGCGCCGTCGCCGATGAGCACGCAAACCCGACGGTCGGGAGCCGCGACCGCAGCCCCGAGCGCCTGACCCATTCCCGCACCGAGCATGCCGAACTTGAACGTCGAGAGCGTGGAGCGGGCGATGTTCGCGTCGTGGTAGAAGTTCGACCACACCGCGGTGTTGCCACCGTCGAAGATCCACACGGTGTCCTCGGGCATCACAGCCTGCGCGACCGACGGCACGAGCGCCGGGTGCACCGGAGAACTGTGCGAGGACAGCGGCTTGTCGAGCTTCTCGCGCTCCTTGGCCCACTGCTCGCGCCAACCCTTCAGTTTCTCGGTGCGCGCCTGCATGTTCTTCGGGGCTCCCAGTTCCGCCACAGCGTCAGCAAGCGCTCGCAGCGCCTCCTTGGCGTCGGCCAGGATCGCGACCTCGACGGGCTTGTTCACCCCGAGCCGGTCCTCGTCGTTGTCGATCTGGATCGTGTGCTGCTGTCCGGGCGGCGCCCAGTTCGGGGCCTTGCCCCACCAGTCGGTCTCACCCACTCGGGAGCCGACAATCAAGGCCACATCGGCCTCGTTGCGGGCCTCGTCGCACAACGCCAGCGCCGTCATCGGGATGGACTCCAGCCGGTCCTCGGGCAGTGCGCCGCGTGCGGCCCAGGATGTCGTGACAGGTGCGCCGAGCAGTTCGGCAAGGCGCGCCAACTCCTCCTCCGCGCCGGCGTGGTAGACCCCGGAACCGGCGTGGATGACCGGCTGTTCGCAGTCCACGAGCATCTTGGCCGCCCTGGCCACCAGCACCGGATCGGCCTGGATCGGTGTCGTGCGGCGGTAACTCTCCGGCGCACGGATCGCGGAATCCTCAAGCCCGGTCGGCTGGTTGATGATGTTCTCGGGGATGTCGATGTGGACCACACCGGGACGGCCGGTGAAACTCACCCGCAGCGCCCGCCGCATGAGTTCGGGGATGCGGTCGGCCGAGGGCACGTGCACCGAGAACTTGGTCATCGGCGCGGTGACCCCGACCTGGTCGAAGTACTGGTACGTGCCGCCACGGTCGGGGTACGCGATCGGGACGCGTCGCGAGGACGTGATCAGCAGGATCCGGTTGCCTTCGCCCTGTTCGACGGCCACCCCCGGCAGCACGTTGGCCACACCCGGGCCGTTGGATGCCATCGCGACCCCGAGCCGGCCGGTCAACCGCGCATACGCCCCGGCCATGTGCATCGCGGCGGCCTCGTGACGCGGGGAGTGCAGTTCGATCCCGTTGTCGGCCAGCGCCCGGTAGAGGCCGAAATACGTGCCGTCGATGATCCCGAACATGTCCTCGACGCCCTCGGCGGCGAGCATCTTCGCGATGACCTGACCCCCGGTCAGTCCCTTCCCCATCACAGTTCCTTCCGCTTGGTTCGATTCCGACCCTAGGCGTGGGGAGATCGCCGTGTCCGCCCAACGCGGTGCGATCGTCCGTTCGGCGGGTCACCTTCCTGCCGTGCGTCGTAGATTCGTCGGGTGGCCGACCTTCTGCTGGGACGAACCGAATCCAACGCCGATGTCAGTGTGGCGACCGACGACCTGGTGACCCACGGTTTCATCGTGGGGATGACCGGCTCCGGTAAGACCGGCCTCGGCATCGGCCTCATCGAGGAGTGCCTCAACGCCGGCGTCCCATGCCTGCTCATCGACCCCAAGGGCGACCTCACGAACCTCGCGCTGGTGTTCCCCGGATTGAGCGGTCCCGAGTTCGAACCCTGGGTCGATCCGGCGCAGGCGAAGGAACTCGGCGTGCCGGAGTTCGCCGCGCAACAGGCGGCGATGTGGAAGGACGGCCTGGCGCCGTGGGGGATCGCCGAACCGCAAATGGCCGAGTTCAAGGCCAAGTTCGAGGTCGCGATCTACACCCCCGGTAGCAGCGCCGGCGTCCCACTCAACGTGCTCGGCTCGCTACAGGCGCCGCAGACCGACGACCAGGAGGTCGTCACCGACGAGATCGACGGGTACGTCACGAGCCTGCTGTCGGTCGTCGGAATCTCGGCGGACCCGTTGAGCAGTCGCGAGCACATCCTGCTGAGCAACATCATCGCCACCGCCTGGGCCGCCGGGGAGAACATCGACCTGCCCACGCTGCTCGCTCGCGTGAACCAGCCCCCGATGCGCAAACTCGGGGTCTTCGACCTCGATGAGTTGTTCCCACCCAAGGACCGGCAGGCCTTCGCGATGAAGCTCAACGCCGTGCTCGCGGCGCCGACCTTCGCCAACTGGATCACCGGCCAGCCGATCGACATCCAGTCGATGCTGTGGGCCGCCGATGGCCGCCCCCGCTGCGCGATCGTCACCACGGCGCACCTGTCCGACGAAGACCGGCAGAGCGCCACGTCGCTGGTTCTGAGCAAACTCGTCACCTGGATGCGCCGGCAGAGCGGGACCACAGACCTGCGCGCGCTGCTGTACATGGACGAGGTCGCGGGTTACCTGCCGCCCACCGCAGCACCCCCGACGAAGAAGCCGATCATGCTGCTGATGAAGCAGGCACGGGCGTTCGGCCTCGGCGTCGTGCTCAGCACCCAGAACCCGGTCGACATCGACTACAAGGCGATCAGCAACGCCGGCACGTGGATGATCGGGCGGTTGACCACGGAGAACGACAAGGCCCGCCTACTGGCCGGGATGCCACCCGGCGCCGACATCTCCGATGCCATCTCAGCCCTGGGCAAGCGGCAGTTCCTCATCCGCAAGGCCGGAAGGAACGACGTCGAGCAGTTCGGAACGCGGTGGGTGCGCAGTTACCTGCGCGGGCCGATGACCCGCGACCAGATCGTGCAGGTCATGGCATCGGCACCCGCCGAGCCGCCGCCGACCGCCACCCAGCCCGAGGCGCCGGTGCCCGACGGGGCCGCCACGCCAGCACCCGCGGCGGTCCCGGACCAGGTTCCCGAGCCCGCCCCCGCTGACGACGAGACCCCGGTGATGCCGACGGTGGCCGAGGGGATCCCGGTGGCGTACATGGACCCCGCGGCCCCGTGGGCCGGCCAGGTGGGCGCGGTGCCTGCCGCTTCGACCGGACCCCGGCTTGAGGCAGCCGTCATCGCCCGGGTGGTGGTGAAGTACGAGATGCCCAAAGCCGATCCCATCTCCGACGACTACGAGGCGGTGCTGTTCCCCGCTCCGGAGCAGACCCTCACGCTCTCGCCGATCGACGTGGACTACGACGACCGTGACCTGCTGACCCAAGCGCCTGCCAACGCCCGCTACGTGCTGCCCACCGCCAAGATCGCGAACAAGACCTACTGGTCGACGTTGTCCAAGGACCTCACCGACCACGTGGTCGCCCACGAGCAGCGGGAGGTGTTGAGCAACCCGGACCTCAAGCTGTTCGCGCGGCCCGGCGAGACACCGGAAGACTTCGCAGCGCGTTGCCGGCAGACCGCGGCTGCGGAGGCGGACAAGAAGGCGGCGCCGTTGCGCACGAAGTACGAGAGCAAGTTGCGGACCTTGCACACCCGCCTCGGCAGCGCCCAGACCAAGGCGCAGCAGGCCAGTTCGGCGATGGGCAGCAGCATGCTCGATTCGGCCACCTCCGTGCTCGGGGGGTTCCTCGGAGGACGTAGGTCTGTGTCGTCGATCAGCGCCGCCGCCCGCCGAGCCTCAAGCGCGAAGGGTCGCGCGGACGCTGCCGCGGCCAAGGTCGACGAGGTGCAGATGCAGATCAACGACCTCGAGGCAGAACTCACCGCGGAGCTCGATGCGTTGAACGCGGAGTGGGAGGCCAAGGCCGCCGGTGTGGTCCCGGTCGCCGTGGCGCTGAAACGCACCGGGGTCCGGGTCACGGACCTGCGACTGCTGTGGGTACCGGTGGGCTGAAACGGGCGTGCGTCCGGTGGGGCTCAGGTAGACCGATGGGGTTCAGGTAGACCGATGGGGCTCAGCGCCCGACGAACCCCACCTACCTGCACGAACCCCACCTACCTGCACGAACCCCACAGAACGCGGCAGGCGGGAGGCCACGCGACCCGACGACCGATGGGGCTCAGGTAGACCGATGGGGTTCAGGTCGTCCGGTGGGGTTCAGCGCCCGACGAGCCCACCTACCTGCACGAACCCCACCCCAACGCAGCAGGCAGCTGCCCAGGGCACCCACCCCCGGTCCCTGCCGATAATCTGGACTCCGTCATGACAGAACGCGAACCCGGTTTCCTCGGCGTCGAGGGCACCGTCCACCCCATCGTGCAAGTGGGCGATCCCGTGCTGTCCACCCGCTGCGCGGAGGTCACCGAGTTCGACGAGAAGCTGCACCAACTGCTCGCCGACATGTTCGCCAGCATGTACGCCGCGGACGGTGTGGGCCTTGCCGCCAACCAGATCGGCGTGGGCCTGCGGGTGTTCGTCTACGACTGCCCGGACGCCGACCAGGTCTTCCACCGCGGCGTCATGATCAACCCCACGCTCGTACCACCGGCCGAGCGCCACCTCGACTCCGACGAGGAGGGGTGCCTGTCGGTGCGCCATCAGTTCCATCCGCTCGCCCGACCTGACACCGCCACGGTCACCGGCTTCGACCACACCGGCGCGCCTATCGCGGCATCCGGGGACGGGCTGCTGGCCCGTTGCCTGCAGCACGAGTACGACCACCTCGAGGGCATGCTCTACATCGACCGGCTCTCCGCGCGGGCACGCAAGAAGGTGCTCAAAGCCTGGGCGGAGGAGCACCAAGCACTCTGAGCGCTACGCCCCTGAACGCCGTTGACTGTCGCGCGGTTACGGGTTTGCGGCACCGGAATCGGTAACCGAGCGGCACTCAACGTGGCGGCGTGATTGGCTCGAGGTATGGACACTGACGTGATCGTCATCGGCGCTGGGCCGGGGGGCCTCGCCTGTGCCGCCTACCTGAGCGCGGTCGGCCGCAAGGTCGTCCTCGTGGACCGGCACACGGTTCCCGGCGGCAACATGAGTTGCTTCACCCACCGCGACCCCGCGACCGGCGAGGAGTACGAGTTCGACGTCGGCCTGCACTATCTCGGCGACTGCGGCCCGCGCGGCTCCATCCCGTCGGTGCTCGCCCCACTCGGCGTGCGGCCCGACTACCTGCCCATGGATGCCAGCGCCTACGACACCCTGCTGTTCGGCGACGGCCAGGAGTTCGGCGTCCCCGCGGGCTTGAACAACTACGAAGCCGCGCTGATCGCCGCCTTCCCCGCCGAACGCGCCGCCATCGAGCAGTACGTCGGCTTACTCAAAGACGTGCGTTCGATGATGCGCGCCGGCATGCGTCGACCGGGTCTCGCGCAACTGCCTGGCCTGGCGATGCCCGCCTACCGGATGCTGCGGCTGATGAACGCCACTCTTGGCGACGTGCTGGATCGCATCGGCGCCTCGCCCCGTCTGCGAGCCGTGCTGGCGGGGATCAACGGCACCTACGGCCTGCCCCCGTCGCGCGCCTCGTTCTTCGTGCACGCGGGGGTGTTCCTGCACTACGCCAACGGCGCCTGGTACCCGCAGGGCGGCGGTCAGCCCATCGCCGACGCCCTGGCTCGGGTCGTGCGGGACAACGGCGGCGAGGTCCTGCTGCGCACCCAGGTCGAGGAGATCCTGGTGACCGATGGCGAGGTCCGCGGAGTGCGCGTGCGACGTCCCGCCGCCGACCGTCGAAGGGGGCTCGGGGATGAGATCTCCGCGCCGGTCGTGGTGTCGGACGCGGACCTGAAGCGCACGTTCCTGGAGCTGCTTCCCCCCGAGTCACTACCGGCGGATCTGCGCCGTAAGGCCGCCCGGATGGGCATGTCCGCACCGCTGTACATCGACTACCTCATCCTCGACCGCGATCTGGTGGCCGAGGGCAAACCCAACACCAACTGGTGGGTCTACCCCGATGACGATGTCGATGCGGCGTATTCCGATGCCGCCGCCGGCCGCATGACCGGCACGTCGTTCGCGTACCTCACCTCGGCGAGCCTCAAGGACCCGACCAACCCGCGACTCGCCCGACCCGGCCAGACCAACATCCAGGTGATGACGGTGGCGCCGGCCGATCACGGATTCTGGGGCTTACACGGACCGGGGCCCGTGGGTGGGGAGTCCTACCGGCGCAACCCGGAGTACCTGCGACGCAAGGCCGAGATGCACGAATCGCTGATGCGCGCCGCCGAACGTGCGATCCCGGGGATCTCGGACGCGGTGGTCTTCCACGAGTCGGCGACCCCGATCACCCACGAACGGTTCGTTCGTTCCACCGGCGGGACGTCCTACGGCCTGGCCGCAACGCCTTCGCAGATGCTGCACAAGCGCCCCGGGGCGAAGACTCCGATCACGGGATTGTGGATGGTCGGGGCGGACACCCGCTTCCTGCACGGCATCGGCGGCACGCTGGGCGGCGGCATGATGACCGCGGCAGCGATCTCCGGGGAACCGGTGTCGACGCTGGCACGGCTGAAGCTGCCGGACGTGTGGCGTCCCGAACCGGAGTTCCACCTTCCGCAGCGCACGGCCTGAGGCAGATTGCGCCGACGACCACTGACTGGCCGGATACGCAATCTGCCCGCGGGAATACTGACCATCAGGCGCACGCGCTCAGGCAAATTGCGCCGACGACCACCACGTGGCCGGATACGCAATCTGCCCGCCGGAGCACTTACCATCAGGCGCACGCGCTCAGGCACATTGCGCCGACGACCACTGACTGGCCGGATACGCAATCTGCCCGCGGGGCGGCGCACCGACCCGCCTACTACAGCAGCGGCAGGTCCGCATTCGGCCGCAGCGTCACCTTGACCGCCTGGTCCTTGGGCCCCGCCGAAGCCGTGGTCAGCCCCTGCTGCCACTCATCGAGGGAGTAGGTGTGGGTCACCAGCCCGTCGACGAGGTAGGCGGGATCGGCCAGCCACTCGGCGACCTGTTCCATCGTGCGCCGACCCCCCAACGCCGGCTCCGGGCCGGAGTTGATGGTCCCCTGCACGGTCAACTCACGGCTCCACACAAGGCTCCAGTCGACGCTCTGTTTGCCGGCCGCACCCACCAGCACGAGCATGCCGCCGGGGCGCAGGATGTGCAGGGCGAGGTCGATCGTGTCCGGGTAGCCGACGCAGTCGAACACCGCGTCCACCCCCTGTTCGAGGATGGGCACCTTGGTCATGCGCGGCCGCACTACCCGGCCACCGTCGCTGGCCGCCAACTCCTCCACCGCACCCGCACCGGTCGGCAGAATGCGCGTGGCACCGGCCTCCAGCGCGCGCTGCGACCCGAACTCGCCCGGGCTCACCATCGCGATGTCCAGATCCGGGTGCAGCATCCGCAGGGCTGCCGTCACCAGCAGGCCGATCGTCCCCGGGCCGATCACCACGACCCGGTCGCCGGTGCGCTTCCATTGCAAGGCGGCGTGCAGCCCGATGGACGCGGGCTCGGCCAGCACGGCCCGCTTCGATGGCACATCTCCGATAGGGATGCACTGCGATTCGTGCGCGACGAGGCTCTCCCCCCAGCCGCCACCGACGGCGTCCGAGAACCCCTGCCCGGGCGCGTGGCATCCGGTGATCCCGGCCTCGTCGAAGCGTTCGCACGCGTAGGGCCGGCCCTCCCGGCACGTGCGGCACGGCTCGAATCCGCGGTGCACGCACGAGATGATCGGGTCCAGCACGACCCGCTGTCCCTCGAGGGATCCGTCGGTGACCACGCCGACGAGCTCGTGTCCGGGGATCGCCTTCGACTCGGCGTAGAAAGCGGACATGACGAAGGACGACTTCGCGTGCGCCAAGCCCACGTCGCTGCCACAGATCCCGCTGAGTTCGGGCTTGATCCGCACCCAACCGTCGGCCTTGGGCAGAGCCGGTTCACGCACGTCGGCCAGGCGCATCAGGCCACCGGGACCCCAACCGGCGTCACTCTTGACCTTGCCCGCCGCCGCGGTCCAGAGGTAGCGCGGCGTGGACAGGTCGGCCAGTACCGCCTTCACCGCAGGCCCGGGATTTTGCTCAGCAGCGGGACCTTCGACAACCGGCCCTGGCCACGGGCCTCTTTCATCGTCTTGATGTAGCGCCAGTAGTCGACCTGCATGGTGTGGCGCTCGGAGCGCACATAGCGCTTGGCCATCTCTTTCTGGTCGTGTTCGATCCACTTGGCCATCTCGTCGTGCGACGGCATCGGCAGCGCGCCCGTGATCAGGTCACCCACCCATTCGGCTTGGTATTCGGTCAGCGGGATACCCGAGCCGACGGTCTGGATGAAACCCATGAAGTACAGCCCTGGCAGGTCGGGCGGCACGACGCGCAGATACAGCGGCATCTTGTTGTGCTCAGGGGTGTAGACACCCTCGAGGAAGGGCAGCGAGACGTTGTACCCCGTGGCGTAGACGACGATGTCCACCGCCTCGGTGGTGCCGTCGACGAACTCCACCTTGTCGCCCTCGAAGCGCTCGATGTCGGGCTTCATCACGACGTCGCCGTGGCCGACGCGGTCGTACAGCTCCGCCGACACCGTCGGGTGCGCGCCGAGCAGCTTGTGGTCGGGCTTGGGCAGACCACGATCCTGCGGGCGGCCGGTCGCGACGCGCACGATGGCTTCGTAGGCCAGCCGTTCAACCGGGAACGGCACGTAGGCCATGAGCGGCGAGCTGAGCTGGTCGACGGGCTTACCGAGGGCGTACTTCGGGATCACGTGCACGCCGTGGCGGGTGGACAGGTAGACCGCCTCGGCGTTGCGCGCCGCGTCACAGGCGATGTCCATCCCGGAGTTGCCGACCCCGATGACCAGCACGCGCTTGCCGGCGAAGACCGACAGATCGCGGTAGTCATGGGCGTGGAACGACTCGCCGGTAAACTCGCCGGCGAAGTGCGGGATCTTCGGGCTGGAGTGGTGACCGTTGGCGACCAGCACGTTGGAGTATTCGCGGGTCTGACCGTCGGAGGTGGTGACCTCCCAGTGGTCTCCCACCGGCTCGACCTTCTCGACGGCAGTGTTGAACGTGATCCGCTCGCGCAGGCCGAAGTGGTCGGCGAAGTCCTCGAAGTACTGGGCCACCTGGTAGTACGGCGGGTAGTCGGCCCAGTCCTCGGGCATCGGGTAGCTCGGGTACTGCGTGCGCGGACGGCTGGAGTTCAGGTGCAGCGAGTGGTAGGCGGCCGCACCCCCGTTGTCGTTGTCGATCTGCCACAGGCCCCCGACGTAGGAACCCTTCTCGAACCAGTCGAAGTCGATGTCACGGTCGGCGAGGGCCTTGCCCGCGGCGAGTCCCGCCGCCCCGGCCCCGATCACACAGGCGGTCTTCATGTGTTCACCGTACTTGCGGCGGGAGAGGCGCACCACGGGTTCGGTGGGGCTGGGGTCGCGCCGAGTTGAACGGCAGCACTCTGTGATGGTGCAGTGGCACGTACGGCAGACCATCGGGAGGGACTGATGAGCACATCGGGTTTCGGGGATCTTCCGGCGGCAGTTCACGGCTTGGGCACCCGCTTCGGGTTGCAGTCACTGCAGCGGCGTCACAACAGTCGCGCGGTCCTCGGCACCTATGTTCTGATCAACTCGGCCATCACCATCGCGATACTGTCCGCCGTCGCGATGCTCACCAAGCAGCCGTTCATCTTCCCGTCGCTGGGGCCTACGGCATTCCTATTGTTTTTCGCAGCCACGAACGTGCAGGCCGCGCCCCGCAGCGCCTTCTTCGGCCATCTGATCGGTGTCATCGCGGGGTACGCGTCGCTGGTGGTGTTCGGGCTGACGACCACACCGCCGGACCTCGAGGACGTGACCTGGGACCGGGTGGGGGCGGCCACGATGTCGCTGTGCCTGACCCTGGCTTTCATGATCTGGCTCGGGGTCCCGCACGCGCCCGCGGGGGCGACGACGTTGATCGTGAGCCTGGGGCTGCTGCGGACGCCGGAGCAGTTGGCGATCCTGATGGTGGCGGTGGTTCTGCTGATCGGCCAGGGGTTCGTCATCAACCGACTGGCCGGGCTGCCGTACCCGGCGTGGGCTCCGGTCAAGGGCAATCCGTGAGCAGTTCGCAAATCCGGGAGCCGTTCGGTGGCGCGCAAGTGCTCCCGGATTTCCGAAGTGCTCACGGATGGTTCAGCGCCCGACGAACCCCATCTACCTGCACGAGCCCCACCCAACAGGCGCGCGGGTGTGACCACATCCGCAAGCACCGGTCCCCTCAGCGCCGCTTCCCGTTCACGTAAACCACCTTCTGCTTGAACGGCTCGTACGTCCCGGCCCCCGCGGCCGTGCGGGTCAGCACCAGGCGCCAGCCCTTCTTGCCGAACGTGCGCACGGACACCTTCCCCTTCTTCCCACGGATGACCTTGAACGCCTTGCCCTTGCCCTTCCCGGTCACCTTGGTGGCGATGGACTGGCCGGCGTTGGTCCTCGCGTTCTTCGGCGTCAGCACCGTGATCCCACGCTTCTTGATCCGCTTGGGCGGTTTCGGTGCGGTCTGGGCCTGCTTGGGAAGCACCTGCGGGGGCTCGACCGGCGGGGGTTCCACCGGCGGAGGCTCGACGACCGTGGCCAGGGTCAGGCCGACCAACAACGGATCGTGGTCGCCGAACCGGTAGGCGTCGGGCGAGTAGAGCGCCTGCTGCTCGGGCGGTTTGAAGTTGGTCTCGTAGTCGAGCACATCCGGCTCATCGGCGTTGATGTGCCAGGTGGCTGCGTCGACCACCTGCTTCAGCAGACCGGGACTGGCAAGCACGTGGTCCAACGAACCGAACTGCCCGTCGAACAGGCAACTGTAGGACGGGCCCGAGAGAAGGTCCGTGTAGTCGTCGGCGGTGCCGGGGGTGTCGTCCGGTCCGGCCTTCACCGCGTCGATGGGGTCCTCCATCGTGTAGGCGTTGAGGTCGCCCATGACGAGGAAGTCCGGATCGCCGCTGCCGGTCGGATCTGTCGCCACCCAGTCCACAAGAGCCTTCGCTGCATCGGTGCGGGTGATGTTGCAGTCACCTTGGCCGTCACCGACGTCCGGATCTCCACTGCAGGCCGAGCCCTTCGACTTGAAGTGGTTCACGACCACGGTCATGCGCTCACCGGTGGCTATGACCTGGAACGTCTGCGCCAGGCTGGGGCGGTTGAGCGTGTCGAGGAACCTGGCGTCATCGCTGGCGTCGAGGGTCTGGAAGCCACCGACCGGCGTCACGTCGGCGTTGCGGTACACCAGACCCGAGCGGATCGCATCGCTGCCGATCAGACCGGTGTCGATGTAGGCGTATCCGGGAAGGCCCGCGACCAGATCTGCCAGTGGCTCCACGCCGGGGGTGTTCTCGATCTCGGTGAGGCCGATGACGTCGGCGTCGAGCGCCGCGAGTGCCGCCAGCAACTTGTCACGCTGACGGGTCAGCTCCCCCGGCTCGTCCCACCCGCGGCACGCCATGTCCTTCGACGGTCCGCAGACGTTCAGGTCACCGTCGGTGAGGAAGTAGTTGGACGCATTCACCGCTGCCACCCGCAGCGAGCCCCCGACGGTCGGTGCAGGACGTGGGTTCACCGCGGCATAGGCCGCCGGTCCCGTCGGCTGCACACGGTAGAGCCCGAAGTCGTACCCCAGGACACCCAGCACATCGGTCACGGTGTCTCCACCGCGGAACCGATCGGTCAATGAGAAGGGGGTGCCGGACGGGTGACGCAGGGAAGTGGGATTCGCGGCGTTGGTCCCGTCGTCCAGCGTGATCCGGCGCAATGTGTTCGCCAGAGTGCGGGCAGTAGCTGCCGGTCCGGGGTCCTCGATCTGCGTTCCCGTGAACGGCCGCGTCTCACCCGGCAACGGCAGCGCCAGCACCATCTCGCCGTAACGGTCGTAGTTGAAGAACTCTGAGATGACCAACTCCTGCGGGAAGCGCACGCTCATGCCCTCGTAGCGTTCCGGTGCGTCCGCGCTCGCGAAGGGCAGAGACACGTCCTCCGGGGTGACCGACACGTCCGTCCCGCACACCCACACGTCGCTGGCCGCGACTTCGGCCGAGTCGTCGGCCCAACCGTTGATGCTCGTCTGGCCATAGCGCTCCCGCGCGTAGCCCTTGACCACGATCTGCTCACCCACGTCGGCGACATCCGAGTTACCGGTGTAGACGAAGATGCCGTCCGAAGTTGCTGGGTCGCCGTCCCCGGCTGGGTCCTGCAGGTAGAAGCCGCCGAGCCCAGCACTGCCCTCGAAGTCGCCGACGACGACCCCCTTGGTGACCACCATGCCGGTCACCGCGGCAGTCGGGCCGCTGCCCTGGATGACGGGGATTGCCGTGGTGTCAGCCATGCACATGTCCAGCGGACTGAACCCGACGACGTGATCGGTGGCCATGGTGTCAGGCGGGTCGTCGCCGTCCTGGTCGGTGACCTGGGAGGCCAACACCGTCAGCGTGCACGACTCGCCCATCGCCAGGGTCCTGGCCGGGTCGAGCGTGAATGTCGTCGGGCCGCCAGTCACAGTCGCAGCGACGCTGCCGGTTGTTGAGCAGTCCAGGGTGAACCACGACGGCCCCACGTCGACCGGCTCGCTGAACGTGACGAGGAGATTCGCCGTCGTCGGGAAGTCAGTGGCAGCGTTGGCGGGGACGGTGCTCGTCACGCTGGGGGCGGCGTCCGGGGCACTGCACGGGCTCAGCGGGGAGGCCGTGTTGCGTGGCGTGGGGGCCCCGGCCGAGAAGTCGGAGTTGTTGTTGTCGGTCTCGGTGCAGCCGCCGTTGAGCCGCAGCGCGGCGGTGTCGTTCGACAGGGTGGGAGCCGCTGCCGAACCCTCGTAGAAGTTCGCGCTGCCGTAGCCGACCAGATCCCTGATGAGCGCCAACTGCTCCGGACTGCACGGAGTCGAGCCACCGTTGCAAGGCAAGCCGGCGGTGGAGTTGACGAGTGCGGCCTTCCCGGCGGTTGCGCTCATGTTCGCCGTACCTGTGGCATCGGGTATCGGCAACGCTACGCCGCTGAAGCCACCGGCCAACTGCACCAAGTAGTACTGACCGGGGGCGAGGTTCCCAGCAAGGATCGTGACCGGGTTCGTCCCGAAGTTCCCGGTGCCTGTCGCGCTGGCGTACTGCACCGACATCCCACTCAAGGACACCGATGTCGCACCGCGATTGAACAACTCGACGAAGTCATGGGTGTAGGGGGCGCCGGCGTTGCCGCCACCTCCATAAACCTGGCTGATCACGATGTCGCCCGACAACGCCTGCACCGGCGCCACCGGCGTGAACGGCACAGCGAGCAGAAGAGCACTGATGAGAGCGGTTCGACGTGGCATGGCCCCTCCCCCCACGTACGCGAGGAGCCGCGCCGGATGACCCGCGACGCGGGTTCCTCCTACTTCCAAGGGTACGCCCGTTGGAGTAGGCGCAGAAGCGCTTCAGTGGTCCGGTACTCGGGGGCGACTCGAACAGGAAACCTGCCACAAGGCCTCTAGGTGATCACGGATTCGTGACCGTAACGGGACTGAAGCGACTCAGGGGCCCGCGCTGTCCAAGTTGCTCACCATCGTTAACCGTGGGGTTCAGCGCCCGACGAACCCCATCCAACGGCACGAACCCCACCGGACTGGCGCCCGTACTCATCGGCGAGCGGCTGCCGGCAATCCGTGAGCGGTTCGCAAATCCGGGAGCCGTTCGGTGGCGCGCAAGTGCTCCCGGATTTGCGAACTGCTCACGGATGGTTCAGCGCCGCTGCGGCGTCCCCCGGTTCAGGTGCGCCATAGCCTCGGTCAGCCCTTCGGTCGTCAGCGGGAACATCTCGAACACCCGCCCGATGTCCTCGATCGTCGAGCCGTTCCAGCGACTCAGCGGTTCGGGGTTGAGCCAGCACGAATCCCGGAAGTGATCGGCGAGGATCTGCAGCCACTGGATGCCCGGAACCCGGCTCGCATCGGTCGCGCTCCACGGCCCGGATTGCCCGAGCTCGTACGGCGCCATGAACGCATCGCCGACCATGATCAGCTTGTAGTGCGGCCCGCATTCGCGCAGCAGGTCGTGCACCCACGTCGGCTCCGTGAAGCGCTCGGTCCCGTAGACCTTGCCGTACACGCAGTTGTGGAAGTAGTAGGTGCGCAACTCCTTGAAGTGCGTTGCCTTCTTCGTCGCGCTGAACAGTTGGCTCATCAGGGTCGTATAGGGGAACATCGACCCGCCCACGTCGATCATCAGGATCACGTGGGTGTTGGGCTTGCTCGGCGGGCGGGTCACCACCTCGATCTCGCCGGCGTTGCGGGCGGTCTCGTCGATGGTCGCCTCGATGTCGAGCTCGACCTGGGCGCCCTCGCGGACGAAGGCCCGCAGCCGCCGAAGCGCGACCTCCATCTGCCGGATGTCCAGCGTCACGTCGGAGCGGTACGGCCGGTACGAGCGGGCGTCGGCGATGCGGACCGCCGCCCGGCCTCCGCCGGAACTTCCGGTGCTCAAACCGGCCGCCGCCACCCCACCCTGGCCCAGCGGGGACTTCCCGCCGGTTCCGATCCAGTACGGCCCGCCGTCGTGGCGTTCGGTCTGCTCGGCCTTGCGCTGCTCGAACATCTCGAGCAGTTCCGCGAGATCCGGCGGCTCCTCGCTGCTCTCGCTCATGCGCACGTTCTGCTCGTCGAGCCACTCCCGCAGCTGCTCGGTGAGCGAGGTGTCCCAGTCGAGGTTGCCGTACTCGGCGAGGAAGGCCCGGTCGAACGCATCGAGGTGACCTTCGTGGTGGATCATCGTCGCGCGGGCGGCGTAGTAGAACCCGCGCACAGTGTCGTCGTGGGCGCCGGCCTTCAGCGCCGCAGCCAGCGCGAGCGCCTCCGTGATACCCACGGAGACATCCTGTTCCCGCAGCCGGTAGAGCAGGCCTTGGAAGAACATCAGTACCTGCGCGTGGACCTGGTGCGGAAGGCCTCGATGTCCTGCTCCTTCTTGAGCAGCGTTCCGAGGAAGGGCATGTTCTCGCCGAGATCCACCTCGGTCTCCCCGGCGGTCTGCAGCATCGCGATCCAGTCGACGAGTTCGCTGGTGCTCGGTGGTTTGCGGATCCGGTCCATGCCGCGCACCGCGAAGAACGCGGTCAACGCCTGGTTCATCAGGTCACGGTCCAGACCCGGGTGGTGCACTTCGACGATACGGGCCATGAGTTCGCGGTCGGGGAAGTCGATGTAGTGGAAGATGCATCGGCGCAGGAAGGCGTCGGGCAGTTCCTTCTCGGCGTTGCTGGTGATGACGACGACCGGGCGGTGCGCGGCAGCCACCTCGTCGCCGGTCTCCATCACGGTGAACCGCATCCGGTCGAGTTCGTGGAGCAGGTCGTTGGGGAACTCGATGTCGGCCTTGTCGATCTCATCGATGAGCAGGACCACCCGCTCCGGGGACTGGAACGCCTGGCCGAGTGCGCCCATGTGGATGTACTCACGGATGTCGCGCACGTCGTGGTCGCCGAAGCGGGAGTCGTACAGCCGCTGCACGGTGTCGTAGTGGTACAGCCCCTCCTGGGCGCGGGTGGTGCTCTTGACGTGCCACGTGATCAGCGGCATCCCGAGCGCCTCGGCCACGGCTTCGGCCAGCAAGGTCTTGCCGGTGCCGGGCTCACCGCGCACGAGCAGCGGCTTCTCCAGCACCAGCGAGCAGCGGACGGCCGCTTCGAGTGCGGGGTTGGTCAGATACGCCTGGGTGCCGGTGAACTCCACGGGTTCGAGCGTACGCCGCGACCGCTTTGTGACGACGTTGCGACCACCCAACCGCCGAATGTTGCGAAGGTGCGGGGTACGGCGCCCGGCAACCCCGCACCTTCGTGACAAACGGGCCCGAGCGGTCGACACCTTCGTCACAATCGCGGCTGCTACAACCCCTCGAACACGTCTGTCAGTCCCGTCTCCCCCAGCGGCCACGCCACCACGTAGTGCTCCATGCTCACCGACGTCGCCCACACCTCGTCGGGTGCCGTGCCGATGACGTGGGCCTGGCTGCGATGCTCTCGCAGCCCCGCGATGATCCGGTCCGCAACACGGCTCACGTCGACACTCATCGCGATCTGCTCGTCCGGTACGCCGCGCAGGTCGTACACCGCGCTCGGGTCCCACGGCCTCTCCCCTCGACGCACCCGTGAGGCGTTCCACCGCTGGAAGACCGACTCGGGCATCGCCCCGTGCAGCAGTCGCCGGAACCCCGGCCCACCTCGCAACCGGTGGAACGCAGCATCCGTGGCCGCACCCACCGCGATGTGATCCGGATGCCCGGTCATCCCATCCGGCCCGAACGTCCCGACCACGTCGGGGCGCTCCTCGGCCAGGATCTGCGCGATGCGGTCCTCGAGGCCGGGCGCCTCAGACACCTGCCCGTCGTCCAACCCCAGCCATTCGTGCCGATCCGGCACCCGACCGAGCGCGACCCATGCCCGCCGGTCCTCCTCGCGGCGGATCTCCCCAAGGGTCTCCCGCGTCGCCGGGAAGCCCGGCGGGATCTCCCCGGCAGCGCCGTCGGTGGCGTGGATGAGGATGTAGCGGAAGTCGGGGTCGTCGGCGTATAGCGCCACCGTGCCCGCCACGCCGTACGCGTCGTCATCGGGGTGTGCCACCACCAGCGCCAGGGTCCGGCCCATGGCACATCTCACCACGCATCAGCACCCGCGTCGACCTAGAGTCGAGCCCGTGGCAGAGCGCAGACTTTCCCCAGCAGATGCGGCGTGGCTGTACAGCGAGTGGGAGAAGAACAACCAGACCGTTTCGTCGCTGATGTGGCTGGACCGTGAGATCGACCCCGGCCTGTTCACCTCGATCGTGCAGGAACGCATCGTCGACAAGTACCCCACCTTCAGCCAACGGCTGCGGCCCTCGCGCAACCCGCTGTACCTGCCGCACTGGGAGAACGACCCGGAATTCGACATCGGCAACCACATCGAGGTACTCCAACTCGAAACGGGCACGAAGGAGGAGCTGCGCGCGCTCGTCTCCGAGCAGCGCTCGCAACTGCTCGACCGCGAGCGTCCCCTGTGGAAGATGTACGTCTTCCAGGGCTACAACGGCGACACCACCGCGATCCACAGCCGGATCCAGCACAGCATCGCCGACGGGTGGGCGCTGGTGCGCCTGGTCCTGTCCCTGTGCGACGACAGCGAGACGGTGGACCGCCCCACCACCATCGACAAGCCCCGTCGCCGCAAGCGCGACATCGTGGGCAGGGCCACCGCGCCGGTGGTGGACATCGTGCGCAGCCCGATCGACTTCGTGCAGGAGACGCTGGCCGTCGCGTTGCACCCCAAGCGTTTCATCGAATTCGGCACCGACGTGCTCGGCGTCGCCGAGGACACCACTGAGGCGTCCAAGAACGCCGTCGAGTTCCTGCTGGCGCCACGACCCGGCAAGACCATCCTGCACGGCGAGGTCAGCGGGGAGAAGAAGGTCGACTGGATCGAGCCGGTCGACCTGCAGCCCATCAAGGACATCGGCCGCGCGACCGGCACCACCATCAACGACGTGCTGCTCGCCGTCCTCACCAACGCCCTGCGCAAGTACCTCGTGGAGAAGGACGGGCTCACGGTCGACGACCTCTTCACGGCCGTTCCGGTGAGCCTGCGCCGTCCCGATGCCGATCTGCCGCGCACGTTGGGTAACCGATTCGGCCTGATCCCCGTGCTGCTGCCCGTGAGCCTCGAGGACCCGGTGGAGCAGTTGCAGGAGATCCACCGCAGGGTCGAGGAACTCAAGGACTCGCAGATGCCGATCGTGTCCTTCGGGCTGATCTCGGTGTCGTCGTTGATGACCCCGGACCTCGAACGCTTGCTGCACAAAGTCACCCAAGAGCACTCCATCGGTGTCACCACGAACGTCCCGGGCCCCCGCCACCCGATTTACGTAGCCGGCGGAAAGGTGTTGGGCAGTTGGGGTATGGGTGGGCTGAGCGGAAACATGAACCTGTCGTTCGGCATCTACAGCCTCAACGGCCAGCTCAACTTCTCCGTGCACTCCGACACCGGCATCACCGACGACCCCGAGCGGATCCTCGACTTCTTCTTGGAGTCGATCGAAGAACTGCGGGAGCTCGTCCTCGATGCTGAGTGAGTTGGAGGCGGACGACCCGGAACTGGCCGCGGACGTCCGCGCGGCCTTCGAGGTGGGCAAGCACTGCACGATGGCCACCCTGCGGGCCGACGGCGCGCCCCGGATCA
Source organism: Actinomycetota bacterium (assembly GCA_020636995.1). GTDB lineage: Bacteria > Actinomycetota > Actinomycetes > S36-B12 > UBA10799 > JADKAV01. The sequence goes on from JACJWU010000006.1 coordinate 44,502, forward strand.
GCGGAACCGAGGTCGAACTGACCGACGGGCAGGTGTTCATCGGCACCCCGGAGGATGCCCGCAAAGCCCTGGACCTGCGCCGCGATCCACGGGTGGCCATCCACAGCCCCACCCGCGACCCCGTGGGCGACGTCTGGGCCGGCGAGGCGAAGTTCTCGGGTGTGGCGGTCGAGGTCAGCCCGGGACGGTTCCGGATCGACGTGACCTCCGTGGTGCACACAGGCCTGACCGATGAGACGCCGCAACGGCTGCGGATTCGGTTGTGGCGCCCGGTACGGGGCGTGGAGACGATGTTCCGCGCCTGAGTTGACGCACAGGCACCCAAACCACCACACCCCCCGGACCGGGTGCCCAACCGACAACCCAGTTGACGCACAGGCACCCAAACCCCCACACCCCCCGGACTGGGTGCCCAACGGGCAACTCGCGCGGGGGACCTGTCGAACCCCGACCACCCGAACCCCGAGTACCGCTAGGGCAGCAGCCCCCAGGCCTGCAGAGCCGCCCGCGCGATGGGCTCACCGTGCTCCTGCACGAAGTGCCCGGCCTCCACCCGCATCGGCTCGGGGCAGCCCTTGATGATCTTGTGCATCATGTTCATCACCGGCTCGCCGAGCACGGGGTCGTTCACACCGATCGCCATGAACGATTCGCCGCTGAATTCCGTGGCCCACCACATCGCGGCGGCGCGGGAGACTTCCACCCCGTCGGCGTCCTCGGTGATCGGCACGAGCATCGGGAACCGGCGCGGACCGGCCATGTAGGAGGTGTCCGGGAACGGCGCCTGGTAGGCCGCGACCTCCGCAGGGGTCAATCCCGGCTCGGCGCGCGACATGAGCTCGCCGACGTTGAACTCGGGGTTGTTGGCGACATAGTCGCGCCAGGCCAGGAACCCCTCGGTCGGTTTGGTTCCGACTCCGAGGCCGGTGTTCATGATGAGCAGGCGCTTGACCAGGTCGGGGTGGCTCACAGGCAGAGTCAGCCCGAGCAGCCCACCCCAGTCCTGTACGACGAGGGTCACGTCCTCCAACCCCAGCGACTCCACGAACCGAAGCATCGACGAGTGGTGGAAGTCCCAGGTGTAGTCGGCATCGGCGGCGGGTTTGTCGCTGCGGCCGAAGCCGAACCAGTCCGGTGCGACCACCCGCATGCCCGCTTCCAGGAACACGGGGATCATCTTGCGGTACAGGAAACTCCAGGTGGGTTCGCCATGCAGGCAGAGCACGGTCTCCCCCGAGCCTTCGTCGAGGTAGGCCATCCGCATGCCGTCGATCTCGACGTACTTCGGCTCCCAACCGAAGTCGGGCAGGTCTGCGAAGCGGTCGTCGGGGGTGCGCAGGATCTCCATGTGCACGACCGTAGTGCCACCCCGCGTACGGAACTGGTTCGCGGAGGGCCTCTTAGCTCGCGACACGCCGGACCCTGCGCACGAGGCTCGGCGTGTCGAGGCCTGCGCCAACCAGTTCTGTACGCCGATCGCCCCCGATTGCGGGTCTGCCCGCGCACTGCGACCGTGGGCACATGGGCGTGGAAGTGGCATTGACCCCGATCGCGGGGCAGGTGCGGGAGATCCTGTCTGGGCGTACCGACGGCGCTAGTGAGGTCGCGCGCGCGATCGCACGGCCGCCCGGAGCACCGGGTTGGTTCGCCCCAGGCGACGCGATCTGGACGGTGCATGGCTCAGTGGCCACGTTCCTAGGCGGGATCCGGTCGCTGCTGCTGCAGGCGCTGCATCCCCTGGCGCTGGCGGGTGTGGACCGTCATTCCGGCTACCGCGAGGATCCGTTCGGCCGCCTGCAACGCACCGGGGCGTTCATCGCCGCGACGACGTACGGCTCCGCGTCGCTGGCTGAGCAGACCATCCGCGCGATCCAGTCCATGCACTCACGGGTACGAGGCACTGCCCCCGACGGGCGCACCTACTCCGCGCAGGACCCGCGGCTCCTGCTCTGGGTGCACATCGCACTCACGAACTCCATGCTGCGTGCCTACCTCGACTTCGGCCGCGACGGCCGCATCGATGCGGACTCGTACGTCGCGGACATGGCGGTGATCGCGCGGGCCATGGGCGTTCCCGAACCGCCCACCACGGTCGCGCAGCTCACCGACGCGTTCAATGACTTCCGTCCCGAACTGCGGGTGGACGCCGACACCCGCCGCACCCAGCGCTTCATCCTCGACGCCCCCCTGCCGCTGACCCTCAAGCCGGGCTACCGCGTGCTGGCTCGCGCGGCGTGGGACAGCCTGCCGCCCTGGGCACTGACGATGCTGGACTCAACCCCGCGCATGGCCGGTCTGGATCGAGCGCTGGCCGACGCCTCGCTGCGGGTGCTGCGGGTCGCACTCGTGGCCTCCCCCGCACGATTGGCCGGCGAGCAACGCCTCGCGTCAGCCTGACCCGAGGATCCGGTCCTTGTAGCGGGCCTTGACCAACGCGCTGGCCGCGCGCTGTGCCAATGACGGCCCCTTCGCGAAGTCGTCGGCATGCTCGGCGAACCACTGCGCCACGCTCATGGGTTCACGTCCGGTGATCTCCTCGACAGTGGTGGTCACCACGTCGGAGCGCCCATCGCGCCACGCCCGCAGGTGGCTCATGATCAGGCGCTCGATCACGTCCGGATCCTGCCGGCCGTACTGGACCATCAGGGCCTTCAGCTCGGACTCGGTCAGGTCGATGTAGTCGACGTTGCGGCCGATCGCGGTGGACAACGTCGAGACCACCGTCGGCATGTCGATGGCCTCCGGCCCGCTGCAGACGTACTCCTGCCCCTCGTGTCCATCCTGCTCGACGATCGTGGCGAGCACCCGCATGATGTCGGACGCGGCGACGAACCCGATAGGGGCATTGCCCGAGATCCCGAACACGACCCCGGCCATCTGGATCTGCGGCGGCAACGCGGCGAAGGAGAAATCCATCATCGACACCGGGTGCACGATCGTCCACGGGTTACCCGAGGCCTTGATGTGATCCATCACCTCGTGGTGTTCCGGGTCGAGTTCGTTGGCGATGAACAGGATGTGCTCATCGACCAGCGAATCGACGAGCACCTTGGCGCGACTGGTCGCCTCGCCGTCGGTCGGCATGGTGACCAGCACGTGGGTCTGCTCAGCCGGCTCGGTGATCACGTCCACCCCGTGCTTGGTGCTCAGCGAATCGATGAGCTTGCCGACGAACTCGTTGTCACCGTTCGAGACGAGCAGGCGGGGCATGTCCCCAGGGTAGGGTCAGGGCCGGTTCAGGGCACGCTGCGGATGAACCGCACGAGGATTCCCGACAGCACCATGACCACCGCGGTGGCGCCGAAGAGCGCCGGATACCCGAGCAGTGTGACCAGTGGCGCGGCGAGCACCGGCGCGATGATCTGCGGTGCAGTGTTCGCGATGTTGATGACGCCAAGATCGCGGGCGCGGTCCTCCGCGGCCGGCAGGACCTGGGTGATCAGGGCTTGCGCCGCGAACCCATCGGGCCGGTCGCGGCGTTCGCACCCTGGAACTTCCCGTCCCTGCTGCCCGCCCGCAAGATCGCGCCGGCCCTGGCGGCAGGGTGCTCGGTGGTGCTGGTGCCACCGATCGAGGCTCCGTTGAGCAGCCTGCTGTTCGCCGAAGCGGCAGACGCCGCCGGGGTCCCCGCCGGGGTGCTCAATGTGATCACCGGCGACCCGCCGACGCTCAGCGACCAGTTGGTCACCTCGCCCATCATCCGCAAAGTCAGTCTGACCGGATCGGTGCCGGTGGGGATCGCGGTCAACACCCTCGCTGCCAAGACCCTGAAGTCCGTCTCGATGGAACTCGGCGGGCACTCCCCCGTGCTCGTATTCCCCGACGCGGACATCGACGCCGCCGCCCGAGCCGCGGCGCTGGGCAAGTTCCGCAACGCCGGCCAGGTCTGCATCTCGGCCAGCCGGTTCCTGGTGCACGAATCCGTGGTCGAGCAGTTCACCGCGGCTTTCGTGGAACAGACCCGGGCACTGCGTCTGGGACCCGGCAGCGACCCCGGCACCGACATGGGTCCGCTCGGGTCCGCCCGACGGCGGGATGCTGTGGAAGCGATGGTCGCGGACGCGGTGGGCAAGGGTGCTCAGGTCGCCCATGGCGGTGTGCGGCCGGAGGAGTTCCAGTCCGGGTTCTTCTTCGCCCCCACCGTGCTCACCGGCGTCACCCAGGACATGGACGTCATGACCGAGGAGCCGTTCGGCCCCATCGCACCGATCACGGCGTTCGCGACGTTCGAGGAGGCCATCGCCATCGCGAACTCCACCGCGTTCGGCCTCGCCGGCTTCGTGTACACCCGGGACCTCGACACCGCCTACCGGGCCTCCGAGGCGTTGGAGACGGGGATGGTGGGGGTCAACCACCTCACCATCGCCACCGCCGAAGCGCCGTTCGGCGGGGTGAAGTACTCCGGCTTCGGCCGCGAGGGCGGCACCGAAGGGGTCGAGGCGTACACCCACGCCAAGTACGTCAACGTCCTGCTGCCCGGTCCGCCGTCGTGAGCCGCGGGTTCGACAAGGGGTTGACCTCGTACGGTGACGAGGGCTTCAGCCGGTATCTGCGACGCGCGTTCCTGGCCTCCGCCGGCTTCGACAGCGAGGATCTGGACCGCCCGGTGATCGGGATCGCGGACACCTCCAGCGACTACACAACCTGTCACCGGCAGATGCCCGAGCTGGTCGAGGCGGTGAAACGCGGGGTGCTCGAAGCCGGCGGCTTGCCGATGGTGTTCGGCACCATGTCGTTGCCCGAGATCCTGCTCAACCCCACGTCCATGCTGTTCCGCAACCTCGACGCCATGGTCACCGAAGAGCTGCTACGCGCCCAGCCGATGGACGCCGCGGTGCTGGTGGGTGGATGTGACAAGACCGTGCCGGCACAGGTCATGGCTGCGGTGTCCGCGGGCGTGCCGGCGATCTCACTGGTGGCAGGACCGATGCTCACCTCCTCGTTCCAGGGCCAACGCCTCGGCGCGTGCACGGATTGCCGCTCGATGTGGGCGCGCCACCGTGCCGGCGACCTCGACGACGCGCAGATCGCACAGGTCGGCACCGCACTGGCCACGACCGCCGGCACCTGCATGGTCATGGGTACCGCGTCGACGATGGCATGCGTGGTGGAGGCGATGGGGCTGGCGCTGCCTGGCTCGGCCACCGCACCGGCACCGACCGGGGACCGGCTGCGGGCGGGAGTCGCTGCGGGACGCGCGGCGGTGGACCTGGCACAGCGCGGACCGGTGATGCGCGATCTTGTGAACCCGGACTCCCTGCACAACGCGCTGGTGGTCTTGTCCGCCATCGGCGGATCGACCAACGCCGTCGTGCACCTGCTCGCGATCGCGCGGCGGGCAGGGGTTGCGTTGACACTGGACGACTTCGCGGCGGTGTCGAGACAGGTCCCCGTCATCGCGGATCTCAAACCGGCGGGCACCGGGTACCTGGAGGACCTGCACCGGGCGGGCGGCGTACCGGCGCTGCTCGGTGTGCTGGCCGAGTTCCTGCGCACCGACGCCCCGGTGGTCGAAGGCGGAACCATGGCCGACAGGTTGGCCGCTGGTGCCACGCCGGTTCCCGGCACGTCGACGATCCGTCCGTTGGACGATCCGGTGAAACCGGCCGGGGGGCTCGCCGTGGTGCGCGGAACCCTGGCCCCCGACGGGGCCGTCATCAAGGTCGCTGCGGCCAGCCCCGACCTGCTCCAGCACGAGGCGCAGGTCGTGGTCTTCGAGTCACCGCAGGACGTCGCCGAACGCATCGAAGACGAGAACCTGCCGATCGACGCGGACACGATCCTGCTCATGCGCAATGCGGGGCCGGTGGCCGCCGGGATGCCCGAGGCGGGCTCGTTCCCGATCCCCCGCCGGCTGGCTGCTGCCGGGGTCACCGACATGGTGCGGATCTCCGACGCCCGGATGAGTGGCACCGCCTACGGCACTGTCGTCCTGCACGTGTCACCGGAGGCGGCAGCCGGTGGCCCGTTGGCGCTCGTGGCCGACGGCGACCGGGTGCGGCTGGATGTGCCCGCGGGCCGCTTGGATCTCCTTGTGGACGACGGTGAGCTGGACCGCCGACGCGCCGAATGGACCCCGCCGCAACGCCCGGACCTGGGCTGGCGGCGACTGCATCACGACCACGTCCACCAGGCCCATCTGGGCGCGGACCTCGATCTGTGGGAGGAATCATGATCCGGGTTGGCATCATCGGCTGTGGCAGGATCTCGGATCTGCACGCCGCGGCCTACCACCACTTCGACGAAGCGCAGATCGTGGCGATCGCCGATCCCGACCCGGCGATCCGCGCCATGCGGGGTGATGCCTGGGGGGTGGCTGAAACCGCACGGTACGCCGAGGCGGGGGAGTTGCTCACGCAGGGCGATGTGGACATGGTCGAGGTGCTGGTGCCCCACAATCTGCACGAGCAGATCGCAGAACAGGCAGCCGCGGCCGGCAAACACATCGCGCTGCAGAAGCCCATGGCCATGGACCTCGACGAGGCCGACCGGGTCATCGCGACCGCCGCCGGCGCGGGTGTGACGCTGAAGATCTTCGAGAACTTCGTGTTTTACCCGCCGATCCAGCGCGCCCGGGATCTCATCGACAACGGTGAGATCGGCGATGTGCTGAGCATCCGCCTGAAGTCCGCGGCCGGCTACTCCACCGAGGGCTGGGAGGTGCCCGCCGAGGCGATGGCATGGCGTTTCGACCCCAGCCGCAGCGGCGGCGGACCGCAGGTCTTCGACGATGGCCACCACAAGTTCGCATCGGCCTGGTATCTGCATGGCTTCCCGCAGACGGTCCACGCCTTCATCGGCAACAGCTTCAACGGGGTGCTCGACTCGCCGTCCGTCGTGACGTGGCAGTACGCCGACGGCGCGGTGGGCTCGTTCGAGGCGACGTTCTCTCCGGAACTGTCCCTGCACGGGAAGTACTACGGGCAGGACGATCGCATCGAGATCACCGGGACCAAGGGGGTCATCTGGGTCACCCGCGGTCACGGCCGGATGAGCGACCTCGCGCCGGTGATCCTCTACAAGGCCCAGCGCACGATCCATATGGACGACATGGATGCGGACTGGGGGGTGTCCTTCATCAAGTCCGGGCGCCACTTCGTGCACGCGCTGGAGAACGGCACCGATCCGGTGATCACCGGTGGCCAGGGGCGCGCCCTGCTGGCATTCTCGTTGGCCGCGCAAGAGTCAGCGCGCACCGCGGAGCGGGTCGCGGTCGAACCCGGGCCACCCCCTGCGCCGACCACCTGACGCACACGCCAGCGGCGGGTACCGTTGGCCCATGACGACGACCACGGAAACCTTCGAGAGTCACTCCCCGGCGGACGGCCGGGTCATCGGCACCTACCCGATGATGGACGCCGACGAGGTGCGAGAGGTGGTCGATCGTGCCCGCATCGCCTCCCTGTGGTGGGCCGACCTGGGCTTCGACGAGCGGCGACGGCGCCTGTTGCGGTTCAAGGGCCTGCTCGCCCGCCGTTCGCGGGAACTCGCCGAGCTGGTGCACGCGGAGAACGGCAAGCCCACCGACGACGCGCTGCTCGAGATCATCCTGTCCGTCGAGCATGTGAACTGGGCGGCGCTCAACGCCGAGAAGGTTCTGCGCCGCCGCCGGGTGAAGCCGGGATTACTGACGATCAACCACGATGCGCGTGTCGAGTACCAGCCGCTGGGCGTCGTCGGGGTGATCGGCCCGTGGAACTACCCGGTGTTCACGCCGATCGGGTCCATCGCCTACGCCCTGGCCGCCGGCAACACAGTGGTCTTCAAACCCTCGGAGTACACCCCGGCGATCGGGCAGTGGCTCATCGACGCGATCCACGAGGTGGTCCCGGAACAGCCTGTGGCGCAACTGGTGACCGGCAAGGGCGCCACCGGCGCGGCGCTGTGCGAGAGCGGCGTCGACAAGATCTCGTTCACCGGCTCCACCCCGACGGGCAAGAAGGTGATGGCCGCCTGTGCGGCGTCGCTGACACCGGTGCTGCTCGAGTGCGGCGGCAAGGACGCGGTCCTGGTGGACCGGGACGCCGACCTGGACAAGGCCGCCGACGCGGCGACCTTCGGCGCCTTCAGCAACGCCGGCCAGACCTGCGTCGGAGTCGAGCGGGTGTACGTGCACCAAGAGGTCTACGACGAGTTCCTGACACTGGTGGCCGAGAAGGCTCGAGCGCTCACCCCGGGTCACGGCCCCGACTCCTCGTACGGTCCGATGACGATGCCCTCGCAGATCGAGGTCGTGCGCGAACACGTCCGGGACGCGCTCGCCCGCGGCGGCCAGGCAGTCGTCGGCGGGCCGGAATCCGTCGGCGAGGGTGTGGTCGAACCGATCGTGCTGGCCCACGTGCCGGAGGACTCCCTGGCCGTGATGGAGGAGACCTTCGGCCCGACGTTGGTGGTCAATCCGGTGCGCGACATGGATGAGGCAGTCGACCGGGCCAACGCCGCCGACTTCGGCCTCGCGGCGTCGGTGTTCACCCGCAGCCGCGCAACGATGGAGCGCGTGGCGTCGCGGTTGCGGGTGGGCATGGTGAGCATGAACTCGTGGGTCATGTACGCCGGCGTCTCCGCGCTGCCGTGGGGTGGGGTCGGACAGTCGGGCTTCGGCCGCATCCACGGTCCGGACGGTCTGCGCGAGTTCGCGCGATCCAAGTCGACTGTGCGTGAGCGCTTCGCGATCCCGTTGACGCTGACCAGCTTCGCGCGACACCCGAACACCACCGAGATCGTGCGGCGGGTGACCTCGGTGATGCACGGTCACGGCCGCTGAGGGCTCGCACCCCTGCTGCCTTTGTGACGAAGTTGTTGCCGCCCGATCGGCGTTTGTCACGAAGGTGTGGGGTTCACCGGCCCCTGACCCCCCACCTTCGTCACAATCCAGCGCCGAAGCCGGACACCTTCGTCACAATCGCGGCGGCGATCAGGCCCCGCTGCCGCGTAGATCGGGGTCGACGTTCCACGCCACGTGGTCCAGGCTCAGCTTGAGCCAGGGCTGGTCGTGGTCCCCCCACTGCACCGACGAAATGGCCGGCACCCCGATCCCCTCGATGCGCGTCCAGGCATGGTTGCGGGTGACCCAGCGCAGTGGTTCGGGGTCACCGGCGTCGCGCCACCGCATGGCCTCAAAGCGATCGAGCAGTCCGGTCTCGGGGTCGAAGTAGGCGACCAACGAATCCGGCCCGTCGGCCTGCGGCACGACGAGTCGGGCGCTGACCGCGTCCATCGGCTCCCACCTGGCACGCGGATCCACCAGCGCCGAGGGCAACCACAGGTACTCCCCCCACATGCTCAGGTTCGCCGCCCGGTCGATCCGGGGCTCGTTCTCGACCAGGCCCACCGGCAGGTCGAGGCGAGCGTGGCCGTCGATGTACCACTCCTGACCGGCCGCGAAGGCGCGCCCGAACGGCATGATCTGCATGTAGTGGCGGTAGCCCTCACCCACGACGTGGCCGAAGCGGAAGCGCCCCGGCAAGGCCGGTCCGGCGATCCGCATCGTCATCCGCCCGGTGATCACCGCCGACGTCGTGACGGGCAGGGAGTCCCCGACCACCACCTCGAGATAGCGCGCGACGGGTTCGGGCAAGCCGGTGGGCAGTGGCGCTCTCGGCACCTCGCCTCCGGGGATCTCGGGGTACGGCGCCGGCATCGTGCGCAGACCCTTGCGCACCGCGTAGGCACTTGCTGCGACAGCCGCCCCTGCGGCGATCCAACCCTTCATGGGTCCACCCTCTCACCCACGCCCGCACCATCCGCCCCGGCGTTCGATGCCCGCGCCGCGTCCGATGGGGTTCGTGCAGACCGATGGGGTTCGTGCAGACCGATGGGGTTCGTCGGGCGCTGAGCCCCACCCAACTACCTGAGCCCCACCCAACACAGGGTTCGATGGGGTTCGTGCAGACCAGGACCTGAGCACCCGCACTCACCGCCCGGGGATCCCCACCTCCACGGAATCCACGCATCCGTCAATGGCGACCGGGGGGATCGGCCCTGGTGGCGGGAACACGTAGAGCGCGCCGACCCGCACAACCCGCACGCCGGCGTCGAACTCCGGCACCTGCACCAGCCCACATTGACGGCCCTTGGCGACGATCAACGGCGTGAATTCCAGCGGCCCGACAACCCCGGCCACGTCGACCTGCAACGGCGCCCGCGAACGGTGCGGGAACCGGGCCGGCTCCCGCCCGACCTGCAGCAAGGTGCGCGTTGTCCCCCACTCGTAGACCGGCGGTTCAGTGGTGAAGAAGAAGTGCCCGAGCATCGCCGGCGGGCTCGGGGTCGCCGCGAGATCCCCCCGCACCTGCCGCGCCGATGCCAGCCACGCCCGCCCCGGATCCTCCGGCAGGGTCATGCGCCACATGCTCCAACCACCGACCAGCGCCAAACCCACCGCCACCCCTACGACCGGCCGCCACGGGATGTCGAACGACGCGAATCCGACCAGCAGAACCGTTCCCGTCACAAGGGTGAAACGGGGATCGGCGGCGAGACCACCCCCTGCGAACCCCCCGCGCAACCATACGAACGACAACACCTCGACCACGAGGAACGCCGCGACCACTGCCGTGACCAGCACCGTTTGCCGCGGTGCTGTCGAGAGTCCGATCAACAGCACGACCATCCAGAGGACCAGAATCACAACGGCCCACAGCCCGGCACTGACCGGGACCGGGGTGCGCGCGTCGTAGGGCAACCACCCGAGCACCGACCGCAGGACCGACCCGGGCCCGGCCGACCAGAGTGCACCCGGCACGCTCGCCCCGCCGGTGCGCCCCGGCAGATCATCGACAAGCCGCAAGGCCAACGCAGCCGCGGTGATCGCCGCAAGCACCCACCACGACACCCGGTTCTTCCGGACCACGCCGAAGAACAGCGCGACCGCCAGCAGGAACGGCAGGAAGTACACGGCCCGCTCGTGGAAGAGCCACGCGGCCAGCGCCAGCCCGCCGACGACCCACGGCGTCCATGGGCGGGGTTCGGCCATCAACCACCCTGCCCCGAACAGCAACACCAGCGGCACCGTCTCCAATCCGGCCGACAGCCAGGACTGCGGCATCATCGTCGCCGGCCAGGCGGCGAACAGGATCGCTGCGGCCGCGCTCGCGGGGGTCACACCGGCCCAGCGCTTGACCATGAGCCAGAACCCGACCGTCGTCGCCACGGCGATCAGCGAGAGCACCACCGCGGCGGGCCACCAGACCTGCGGCGCGAGTCGGGCCAGCGCCCACTGCACCGCGAACGACGCCGGCTCCCGGTGGCCGTTCCAGTTCTGCAGGATCAAGTCCGTCGCTGGAGCGTTCCACGCGGTCCAGATGTGGATGTAGTCGTCCTGCCAGAAGAAGCTGTCCCAGATCACCGCGACCCGCAGCGCACACGTGAGCCCGATGACCGCCCACACCAGCGCGCCGAGCACCTCCGAAGGCTACCCATCGGCGTAGCCTGACACTCTAACTTCTAAGGAGCAGACATGGCCCGAAGCTGGTCGGAGAGCCGAGCGGTGACCAAACAGGCGTGGGGGGTCATCAAGCAGAACCCCTACATGCTCGCGTTCCCGGTGGTGAGCGCGATCCTGGCCGTCATCGCTGTCGTCGTGGTCGGCGGGGCCGGCATCGCAGCCCTGGGCTGGAGCACCGTCGAGCAGTCTGCGACCACCGAGGAGGTGTCCACCGGCACGATCGTCATCGGTGTGATCATCCTGGTCATCGCGGCATACCTCGCGACGTTGATCACGCAGATCTTCATGGGCGGACTGGTGAAGTGCGCGGACGAGGAGTTGCAGGGCCGGGATTCCTCGTTCGGAGCCGGACTGTCGGCTTCGTTCGGGCGGCTGCCGGCGCTGCTCGGATGGGCCGGCATCCAGACCGCCGTTGGATGGTTGCTCTCGGCCGTGCGCGGGGACGGCAGCAACGGCAACGCGCTGGTGGCGATCCTGCGTCTGGTGCTCGCGTCGCTGCTGGCCGTGGCGTGGTCGGTGATCACCTTCTTCGTGCTTCCCCTGATCATTCTGCGCGGCAAGGGCCCGCTCCAGGCGATCAAGGAGTCCGTGAGCGTCATCCGCACAACGTGGGGCATGCAGATCGCGGGCGGGGTGCGGATCGGAGGCATGATCGCCCTGGTCGCGGTCTTGCCGGGGATCCTGTTCGCCGTGGTCGGCGGCTTCATCGCAGTTGCCGGTACCCCCGCACTCGGCGTTCCGATCTCCGCGCTCGGAGTGATCGTGATCATCTTGGCGCAGGTCGTGATCAGCGCCATGCGCGCGATCTTCTCAGTGGCGATGCTGCACTACGTGGAGGACCGCCAGGGCTTCGGACCCTTCGACGCGGCAGCCCTGCAGTCAGCCGTCCGGGTGAAGTGAGCGGGATCACACCACCCGGGCTGTACTCGGGTATGCGTATACACGTATAGTGAAAGCACGTACCGAACTTCGAGGAGGTGAGGAGAGCATGTACGGACACAAGGGTGAAAAAACGAGCAACCAGCTGAACATCAACAACAGCATCTACAAGGCACACCTTGAGGCGGCTGTGAAGGGTAAGTCCGCGCTCGTCCCGGACTCGAAGGCTCCGCGTAAGTAGAGACTTCATGCGCGAACCCCCCGGTTGAACCCGGGGGGTTTTCGTTTGTGGCGGTCCTCACGCCGTTTGTGGCGGCCACCCGCCGTTTGTGGCGGCCACCCGCCGTTTGTGACGTTGTTGCGGACCGCTCTCCCCCGTTTGTCACGAAGGTGCGGGGTCTGCCCGCCCGGAACCCCGCACCTTCGCAACAAAGCAGGTCGGGGCCGCCACAACAACGTCACAATCGCGCCGAGGAACCCCACGGCAGCAACGAGCCCCCGCGCAGGGGGAGACGCGGGGGCTCGTTGGGCTGCGATGTCAGCCGGTCAGTGCGGCGACATCGACGTTCGGCGGCACCAGCACCTCGTCGATCACGTGGATGACGCCGTTGCTGGCCTCAACGTCGGCAGCCTCAACGGTGGCGCCGTTCACGGTCACAGTTCCGTCGGTGACCGCGACGGTCAGGTCCTCACCCTCGACCGTGGGCACGTCGCCGGGCTCGATGTCGGTGGACATCACCTCGCCGGCCACCACGTGGTAAGTCAGGATCTGGGTCAGCACCTCTTTGTTCTCCGGCTTGAGCAACTCGTCGAGCAGCCCGGCTGGCAGCGCCTCGAACGCCTCGTTGGTCGGCGCGAAGACCGTGTACGGGCCCTCCGCACTGAGCGTCTCGGCAAGCCCCGCGGCACTCACCGCGGCGACCAGAGTGCTGAAGTCCGGGTTGCCGGAGGCGACCTCGACGATGGTCCCGGCCTCGGCCGCCGCCGTCGGCGACGCCTCTGCGGAGGTGGCAGCCGGACTCGGGGTGGATTCGGACGTGGACTCGCCGCTGCTGCAGCCCACCAGGGCCAGCGATGCGACGGCGAAACCAGCCGCTGCGATCTTGATGTTCATTGCTCCTCCTTGAGCGTGGGATGACGTTCATAGAGGAGTTCTTCCGGAAACGCCGTTCTGGATGCAACGATTTTGCCGCGTTATTCGACCGTGACCTCCAGCGGCGGCAATTCCCGTGCCCCGCTCAGCGGCGGGCCGGGCGGACACGTGGCGTCCACCCAATCCAGGATCGTGTCCAGGACGTCCGGCCAGGAGCCGTCGAGCATCACATCGTGCCCGCCCGGCACCCACAGGGGCTGCGTTCCGAGCGCCCGCGCACAGCGTTCGACATCCGCGGCGGCGACAAGTCGATCGTCCTCGGCCCCCACCACGAGCACCGGACACAACAGCGGCCCGAGTCGCTCCGGGCGCAACATCGCGTACTGCGCCCACGGAGACTCCCGGCCGATCCGGCTGACGTAGCCGCGCGCGACCTCCGGCGGCAGATCCGAGAACAGGTCGTCGGCCGAGAAGCGCAGCGTGGCTCCGAGCACGGCTTTGGTGAAATCGACCGGCTTGCGCCGCATACCCTGAACGACCGTGCCCGGGATCCCGCCGGCGGGGATCGGAGTCATCAAGACCCCGGCCCGGGCCGGGTATCGCTGCAGCAGCCTTTGTGCCACCAGGGTGCCGAGCGAGTGAGCGATGACCACCGGCGGCTGCGGCAGGGTGGTGATCACCTGCAGGACGTCGTGCACGTAGTCGCGCAAGGTGGCCCGGCGCAGGTCGTTCTGCCCCCCCGGAGCCGCCATGACCTCGATACGACAGGGCGTACGAGCTGTACCCCCGCGCCGCAGCTGCCTCCTGCCAGTGCTCGGCGTAGCACCACGCGGCGTGTCCGAGCCCGTGCAGGAACAACAGCGGTGGGGAGTCTGAATCGGCCACATCCCGGGCGATCACCTCGAGGTGGACCGGCTGCGTCGGCCAGGCCCATTCGGCCCGGCGCAGTACTTTGGGCGCCACAGTCACGCGGCCACCTCCCCGAGGAAGTCCTGCAGGGCCTGGAGGTAGTCCTGGTGGGCGATCTCGTAGAAGTGTCTCGTGGACTCCTTGTAATGCGCGCCGCCGGTGAACCGCTGCTGTCGGTGAGCATTGATGTGGCCATGGAGGCGCGCCGCGGCGGCCGGGTCGTCGCGCTGCAGACGCAGGAACGCCGCGATCGCCATCCCCTGCCAGTGCGCGATGGTCCACTGCCCGGAGTCCGGCTGGATCAACCCGGACAGCCACAGCGTCGGGTACTTCGGGGAGGCCATCTGTAGCGCAAGGCGCGGACGTCCGCCGGCGGCGTCGAGCGCGTCCGGATCGGTCAGGAACGGGAACACCGCGAGGTACCCGGTGGCGAAAACGACGAGATCCACATCTGCGCGGCTGCCGTCGCTGAACACGGCCCCGTCGGCGTCGAAGTGGTCCACGTCGGGCTTGGGGGTGATGTCGCCGTGGCCGACGTAGTACACCAACTGCTGGTTGACGATCGGGTGGGTCTCGAAGAACGCGTGGTCGGGCTTCTGCAGCCCGAACTTCTCGAACTTGCCCATCGTGGTGCGCAGCGTGGCGCCGAAGGCCGCCCGTCGCAGTGGCAGCGGGATCCGCATCGCCAGCAACTGGTCGGCGATCTGGTCGGACGGCTTGCCGAACACGAACTTCGGGTTGTAGTAGTAGCCGCGGCGCGTGGAGTGGTAGGTGGCCGTGGCGTTCTGCGCGGCCTCGACCGCGATGTCGCAGCCCGTGTTCCCGGCCCCCACGACCAGCACCCGGCGGTCACGCAGCTGGTCGGCGCCCTTGTAGTCCGCCGAGTGCAGGATCTCGCCGCCGAAGTCGTCGAGGCCCGGATACGTGGGCATCTTCGGGAACCAGTTGTGCCCGTTGGCGACCACCACCCCGTCGTAGCGCAGGGTTTGCTGACGGCCGTCACGTTCGATCGTCACGTCCCAGCGCTGATCCACGGCCTCGACCCGCACCACGGAGGTGTTGAACGTGATCCGCTCGCGCAGCCCGAAGTGCGCGGCGTAGGCATCGAAGTAGGCCTTGACCTGCCGGTGGCTCGGGTAATCGGGGTAGGAGTCCGGCATCGGGAAATCGGGGAACTGGGTGAACGGTTTGCTCGAGATGAGGTGCGTGGACTCATACACCCGCGAGGTGGGTCCACCGAAGTTCCAGTTGCCTCCGAGATCGTCGGCGCGGTCGAAACCGTCGGCGGGGATACCCACCTGCAGCAGCGCCTTCAGCGCGGAAAGTCCGTGAGGGCCGGCACCGATCACGGCCACGCAGCCAGGGCGGTCGATCACATCCATGTCCTGACCGTATGCGGGCGGCGACGGCTCGGCCAGCGCTATGTTGCAACCGTGCTGCACTTCGTCCTCGGCGATATCACGACCTTCGACGGCGACGCGATCGTCAACGCGGCGAACGAGTCACTGTCCGACGGTTCGGGCGTCAACGGTGCGATCCACCGGGCGGCCGGGCCGCAGCTGCCGGCCGCCTGCCGGGAGGTGGCGCCATGCCCCACCGGGCAGGCCCGGATCACGCCAGGCTTCGACCTCCCGGCGCGCTACATCATCCACACCGTCGGCCCGGTGTGGCACGGCGGCGGTCAGGGCGAGCCGGAGTTGCTGGCCTCTGCTTACCGGAGTTCCCTCGCTGTGGCCGCGGACAACGGCTTGCGCACGGTGGCCTTCCCCGCGATCAGTTGTGGGATCTTCGGCTACCCGGTGGAGCAGGCCGCCCGGATCGCGGTGCGCACCATGCGCGAGACGGACCTCGAGGTCACGTTCGTGCTGTTCTCGCCGGAACTGCTCGAGGTCTTCCGGACCGCCGGCTGAGGCCCGATGCCCCGGCATCCCCGTTAGAGATCGGCATCTTGGTTAGTCCTAGGCATCTTCGTTAGTCCTAGGCATCTTCGTTAGTCCTAGACGGCCGCACAAGGCTAACCGGAGTGCCCGATCTCTCACCAGAATGCCGATCTCTCACCAGAATGCCGATCTCTAACCGGAAGGCCGGGCTCTGACCGTTGCCGAAGCAGCGGGCCGTGCCCAGGTCCGGCAACTGGCCGTTGAGCGGCATCTGATCAAAGACCCGGCATCTTGGTTAGTCCCCGGCATCTTCGTTAGTCCCAGACGGCCGCATAAGGCTCACCAGAATGCCGATCTCTCACCGGAGTGCCGACCGCTGAGCCACATGCCGCGGCCCGCCACCGAAGCAGCGGGCCGTGACGTGCTCGGCTACTGACCGTTGACCGGCATCTGATCGATGTAGCCGACCCCCTCGTCGTACTTCGCCTTGACGATGGCGAACTCATCGGCACGGCGCTGCTGGGCCCTCTCCTTGCTGCGCTGGTACAACTCACGCAACCGGGTCTGCAGATTGGCGATCTGGTCGTTGAAATCCTCAGTGGTGTTCTCGATGCGCTGGGCGTACGTCTCCTTGGCGTTCTCCACCTGGTTGTCGTACTTGTTGTTCGCGATGTTCAGATCCGAGCGCTTCTCCTGAGCCAGGGAATCAAGTTCGTCCTGGATCGCGCTGATCTCCTCGCGCAGATTCGCGCGTACCACCGGGTTGGTGGCCTTGGCCAACTTCTTGCGGGCCTTCTTCAGCTGCTTGTTCAGTTTGTCCTGCTGGTTGGCGTAGTTGGTGTTGATGCGAGCGATCGCGGCGCGGCGGTCGGCAGCGATCGCGTTCAGCCGCTGCTGCCGCGCGTTCTTCAACTGCGCGATCTGGGCGTTGCGGCGCTGCTTGAGCTTCACGACCTTGGCCTTGCGCACGGCGCGGCGGTCCTTGGCCTTGCTCAACTGGTCCTGGTAGAGGACGCGAACCTTCGTGGAAGCCTTGGCGCGCTTCTTCGACAGTTCGCTGCGGTACTTGTTGATCTCGGCGGGCGTCTGCTGCTGGTTCTTCTTCGCACCCAACTCCGAGACGTAGACCTTCAGCGCCTGGTACTCCTTGGTGCTTCGGATGCTCGGGGTGGCGGCGTTGGCGGGGGCTGATGCGACGACCAGCGCGGGCGCGACGAACAGGGAGACAGCGGTGACCATCCATTTGCTTCGCATGCCTCGAAGGTAGCCCTGCGTGGTCGTCGGTTGCCCGGTCTGTGGGCCGTTGGCACGGTTTTCCGACGAAGGGAGGACGGGTGGGTCAGTCCTTGGTAACCCAGGGTGACCAGCGGGGCTTTCCGGTAGCCTGACCGCCGTGTCCGAGCAACCCCGCGCCCTTCGCCTTGTGATCGCCGGACTGCTGGTCGTCGAGGCCATTCTCGTGGTCCACCCCGTACTCGCGGTCTCGAATCTCTTCGTCGGCTCGGGCGTGCTCGGCAAGGTGATCGCCTACGTTCCGATCGCCGATGTCATGGCTCAGGGCCTCGGGTATCTGGGCGCACCGCTGGTGGTGCTCCTGCTCCTGCTGGCCGCGTGGGGGGTGGCGCATCGCACACGCGGGATCGGGGCCCTTCTGCTGCAACCGGCAGTTGCAGTCTTCGCCGGCGTGCCGATCCTGCGACCGATGAGCACGAGCGCGCCGGTCCTGGCCGTCGTCGCCGTGGCGACCACCATCGCCCTCGTCGTGCTCATCGTGCGCACCCACCCGCAGCCGACGACTCACCGCCGCTGGTGGTGGCTGGCCGGCTTCGCGACTGCCGTGGTCCTGCTCGGCGCGATCAATGCCACGTCCCGTTCGCTACCCTTCGATCCGACCGCCGCGCTCAGCCCGGACGGAAGTGGCGGCCCGGCCGATTTCGCCGATTTGCCCGCGGAAGTGATCCCGCAGAACCCGGCGGTGGCACCCAACCCGTTCAACAGCATCCACAACGACACCTGGGGCACCGACGTCTATGACCTCCCGGCCCCCGACGATCCGCTGAACACGCCGGTGGAGTCGCTGTTCACCGGCGGGGACTGCGCGACGATCACGTTCAATTCCCGCGGGAAACTTGTGACCCTGTGCTCGACGCTGACCCGGGTGGTCGCGTATCTGGTAGATCCCGCATCTCTGCGCGTGCTCGACACCCGAGTGGTGGGGGAACGCCGCCCCAGCCTCACGGACTTCTCCGGCGGTGGCTACTTCATCCTGGACGCCAAGGACCGGATCGTGTTCCCTGCGCGCGGCGGCGTGCTGCGCGTCGTCGAGGCCGCGCCAGGACTCGTCGAGTCGGCGAGCATCGATGTGTCCGGCACGCTGCAGCCGGGCGAGCAGGTGACCTCCGTGCTGCCGGACTGGCAGGACCGCTACTGGTACGTGGGCGCACTCGGCACGGTGGGAGTGGTCCGCGATGGGGTCCCCGAGGCGATCAACCTCGACGGCGAGGACATCGAGAACTCGTTCGCCCTGGCTGAGGAGGGTGCCTACGTCGCCACCGGCGCCGCGCTCTACCGACTGGAGGCCGGGCCGACGGGGCCGCCGGAGATCGTCTGGCGCACCGAATACGACGCCGGCTCGCGACAGAAGCCCGGACAGACCAGTCGCGCCACCGGCACCACCCCGACTCTGTTCGACGACGGCGTCGCGATCACCAACAACGCCGACCCGCAGATGAACGTGGTGGTGTTCGAGCGGGAGTCCGGGGCCGAGCGCTGCAAGGCGCCGGTCTTCACACCGGGCAGCTCGGCGACCGAGAACTCCTTGATCGCCGTCGACGGCGCCCTGATCGTGGAGAACAACTACGGGTACAAGCCCGCTGTCCTGTCCACCTCTGCGGGGCGGTCCACCACCCCGGGACTGGCCGCCATCGAGGTCGACGACTGCGCCGTGCGGTGGACCAATGACACGATCCGCATCCCGTCGCTGGTCTCCAAGGCCACCACCGCGGGCGGGCTCGTGATCACTTACACCAAACCTCGGTCGGCACTCGGGGCCGACGCCTGGTACTTCACGGCGGCCGATGCCCGCACCGGGGAGGTGGCGTGGACCCGCCGTGCCGGCGCCGGGACGCCGTTCAACAACCACTACGCGGCCGGCTACCTGGCCGACAACGGCGACATGTACGTGGGGACGCTCAACGGTCTGGTCGTGCTGCGGGCGGTTGAATGAAGACGGTCCTGAAGTGGCTGGGCATCGTGGCCGACATGCCGGTGAAGGGCTTCTGGTCGGTGACCGTCTACGACGAACGCGGGAACCTGTTGCGGGGATCCGACGAGGGCATGACGGTGTCCGGCACCGCGGACACCCGCGCCGAACGGGTCGTGATCTCGCCGCGACGCCCCGCCTCCGGACCGTGGCTGCGCGCCCCGGACACCGGGCGTTATCGCTTGCTGATGCGGCTCTACTGGCCGGAACAGGTCGTCCTGGACAGCGCCTGGGACTTCCCGCCGATACAGCCGGGCTAGATGAGGTCGGCGGGTACCGCCACGTCGAGGTCCACGATCACCTCGTCGGCCACCCTCAGCTGTCCGAGCATCAGCGAGTAGGGCTTGATCCCGAAGTCCGACTGCAGCACGGGGATGGATGCACGCGCCCGACCGTCGGCGACATCGATCCCGGCCCGCAGCGGTTTGCTGACCCCGTGGATGGTCAGCTCGCCGGCGACCAGGTATCCGGGCTGTACCTCACCCCGAAAGACGACCTGCGGGTACGACGACGCCTCGAGGGTCTTGGCCGCATTGCGGGCGATCACCTGCTTGTCCACCGGCGTCAGCGGCGTGACACCGCCGGATCCGGACTGCACCTTGAGGCTGGTCAGGTCGGCGTGGAACTGGACCGCCACCGGTTCGGCGCCATCGAGTTCGACCGTCGCGGACCATCGTTCGACACGCAGGGTCAGCCGGTGGCCCGCGCGGGAAGCCGCACCCGCAACCCCGGTGCGGATCTCCAGTCGTCCTTCGGTCAGTTCCATCAGGACTGCCAACCCTTGCCTGGGAGTTTGTGGAAACCGAACGCCGTACCGACCATCGCCAGCACCAGCACGGCCACCGTCGCGAGCCCGGCGAATCCCGCCTGCGGGGTCACGGCCTCGGCGCTGGCGATCAGCGCGAAGTCCCACAACCAGTGGATGACCACGACAAGGGCGAGGTTGCCGCCGGACAGCACGTAGGTCCAGCCGAGGAACAACCCGATCAGCGACGTCACGATGACCTGCGACACGGTGTCGCCGACGGGTTGCAGCAACACGTTGGGCGCGTGCATGAGACCGAAGAGCACCGATGAGACCACCACGGCCCAGGGCAGGGACATCGTGCGTGCCAGGGAGTTCAGCACGATGCCGCGGAAGGCCGTCTCCTCACCGATGCCCACGAGTGCGGTGCCGATGAGGACGACCACGATCAACCCTTGGTCCTCGAAACCCGAGGTCGCCGACGAGCCGAACGTGACCAGCATCAGCAGTACGGGGATCAGTGCCACCAGGCCGAACCAGCCGAAACGGTTGCTGCGGTGGATGGTCAGGCGCGACCACCACGCCAGCCCGAGCGTGAGCAGCACCAGCACCGCCAGCGCCAATATGACGTCCCGCAGCAACTGCGCGGTCTCGTTGTAGTCGTGCTCGGCGAACTGCCACACCAGCGCCATGCCAAGGGTGTAGAAGGCCGCCGCCAATATCGCCATGGGCCATCCCGATAGGCGCGGGGCACGGTTCACGGGGTCGGCGGCCATGCCTGGCAGCATAGGGCGACGTCAGGCCCAGATGTACGGCCCCGGACCCTCCGGGTGGGCCACCGCCTCGCCGCATGCGTACCTGCGGGCGCTCAGCGCCGCGGCGGCCGCGTCGAGGGTGTCGTCGGTGGCGGCCCATCCCGTCGAGGGCCAGGACCACGGGTCCAGGCCCTGAGCCTGCAGGATGGTCAGGCGTTCGCGTACGCCGGCCCAGGTCCGCTTGGAGTGTTGCGGATTGCCGAGCAGGTGGAACGTGAGTTCAGGGTGCACCTCGATGATGCCCTCCATCCCCACCTGCGCGACCTCGGCGATCTTGTGCCGCAACGCGAAGGCCTGCGCGGAGACCCCTGCGCCGCCGTGCGCCTTGTTCACGCGGGAGGCCTCGGCCTGGGTCGGGCAGGCCAGCGCAGCGCGGGTGGGGATGATGAACAGGCTGGAGCCCTTGGGTCCCAGCGCTTTCTTCACGGCGAGGTCGCATGCGCGTACGCCGTACTCCGGCGGGTCGAGTGGCATGTCCACGCCGATCGTGGTCACCCCGAGCGCGATCAAGTGGTCGGACAGGGCCGCGAACGCGGTGAACCCTTCGATGAGAGTCTCCTGCGGCAGCACGAGCGCCACCCACCCCTTGCGACACCCGTCGACTCCGGCGTACATGAACCCCATTCTTCTCGCCGCTTGCGAGGTTGTTGCCATCACTGAAGATCGTTTGCGAGGTTGTTGCCGGATTTCGGCCTGTTGAGCGACAACAACCTGGCAAACGGGCCCGGGAGGCGACAACAACCTCGCAAATGCGAATCGTCCGCCCCACCCCGCTGCACAAACTGTCGCATGTGCCGCGTATGATGCATTACATGCAGAGAATGCAGACGCAATCCCCAGGAATGCAGCGTCTGCTTAGTGCGCGACAAGTGCAGGACATTCTGCACATCGACCGGTCCACCGTGTACCGCATGGCTGAGGACGGCCGACTGCCGGCGATCCGCGTGGGCAAGCAATGGCGCTTCCCGGCTGATGAGATCTACGGCCTGGTCACGGCTCTGCCACCGGTCATCAACACCTCCCCCATGGATCCCACGGTCGCCACCGCCGCCGCAGACGTCGCCGCCGATCTGCTCGGCGTGATGGTCGTCGTCACCGACATGGAGGGCCACCCGATCACCCCGATCGCCAATCCGTGCCCCTGGATGCAGGAGCACCGCGACGATCCCGAGGTTCTGCAAACGTGCATCGCCGAGTGGCACCGTATGGCTGATGATCACTCGTTCGATCCTTCGTTCCACGAAGGCCAACTCGGCTTCGAATGTGCCCGCGCCTTCGTGCGCTCCGGACGAGAACTCGTCGGCATGGTCCTGGCCGGAGGCGTGAACCCCAACGGCCAACACCGGCCGGATCTCTACGAACTCAGCCCCGAGGACCGGCGTCGCGTACTGGACGCCTTGCCCCGGGTGGCAGCGACTCTGTCCCGAACCGCGTCGGCACCCGCCGGCACACACCAAGAGGAGAAACGATGAAGAGGCTCTTGATCCTCGGCGCTGGAACCGCCGGAACCATGGCCGCCAACAAGTTGCGCCCGCAACTGCCCCGCGACGAATGGAACGTGACCATCGTCGACCAGAGCGACACCCACTACTACCAGCCCGGGTACCTCTTCATCCCCTTCGGCATCTACCGCCCCGACGAGGTCACCAAGCCGACCAAGCGCTTCATCCCCTCCGGAGTGGATCTGGTGAAGGCTGAGATCGACAAGGTGGTGCCCGATGAGAACAAGGTGCTGCTCACCGACGGCAAGGAACTGCCCTACGACTACCTGATCATCGCGACCGGCACCACCCCCCGTCCGGATGAGACACCGGGCATGGCCGACGACCTCGGCGGCTCGGTCCACGAGTTCTACACCTACAACGGCGCCACCGCACTGGCCGAGAAACTGCGCACCTGGGAGGGCGGCAAGCTCGTCGTCCACGTGACCGAGATGCCGATCAAGTGCCCGGTCGCACCGCTGGAGTTCACCTTCCTCGCCGACGCGTTCTTCACCGAGCAGGGCATCCGGGACAAGGTCGACATCACCTACGTGACGCCACTGGAGGGCGCGTTCACCAAGCCGGTCGCCTCGAAGTACCTCGGCGACATGCTCGACACCCGCAACGTGCACCTCGAGCCGGACTTCATGATCGAGTCCATCGATGCCGAGGGCAAGAAACTGGTCAGTTTCGACGAGCGCGAGATCCCCTACGACCTGCTCGTGACGATCCCGCTCAACATGGGCGCGGACTACATCGCCCGCTCCGACCTCGGCGACGACTTGAACTACGTGCCCGTGGACCAGTTCACGCTGCTGAGCAAGAAGTACGACAACATCTTCGCCGTCGGTGACGCCTCCGACATCCCTGCGTCGAAGGCCGGATCGGTCGCCCACTTCGCGATGGACCTGTTCCCCGCGAACTTCATGAACCACATCCAGGGCCTGAAGATGACCGAGCCGTTCGACGGACACGCGAACTGCTTCATCGAGACCGGCCACGGCAAGGGCCTGCTCATCGACTTCAACTACGAGACCGAGCCGCTGCCGGGCAAGTACCCGCTGCCGGGCGTGGGGCCGTTCTCGCTGCTGAAGGAGACCGAGATCAACCACTGGGGCAAGGTCATGTTCCGCTGGATGTACTGGAACATCCTGCTTCCCGGTAAGGAACTGCCGCTGCCGGCATTGATGTCGATGGCCGGCAAGGACACTGGAGACCTGTGATGACAGCGGAACCCACAACCGTGGAGCTGGCCGAGCAGATCGAGCGCATGAGCGCCCAGCTCGACCTGATCGTCGCGGAGACGATCGCCCAGAAGCAGGCCCGTGAGAAATGGGTCGAACTCAGCGACACGCTGGTGCCCGTCACGCGGGGTGCCATGGACATGGCCACCCGGGAACTCGACGACCTCAGCGACGAGGTGACCGCCGACGATCTGGTGAGGTTCGCGCGGACAGCCGCCCGCAGCCTGCCCAAACTCGAGGCGCTCATGGCCCAGTTGGACAGCCTCTCGGAGTTGCTGCACACGCTGAACTCTCTGAGCGGCGCGGCGATGGGCAAGGCCACTGAGGTCCTCGCTGTCGCCGACGACAAGGGCTACTTCGCGTTCGCGCGGGAAGGCAGCAAGATCGCCGACCGGGTGGTCACGGAGTTCAGCGAGGAGGACGTGCGGGCACTCGGCGACAACGTGGTGACCATCCTCAACGCGGTCAAGGAAATGACCCAGCCGGAGGTCATGGGTCTCGTGCAACGCACCGCCATTTCAGTGCAGGATGTCGAGGAGACCCACATGGAGCCGCCCTCGATGTTCGCCCTGTTAAAGCAGATGCGGGACCCGCAGACCCGCCGCGGCCTGGCTCGGGTCATGACCATGCTTCACACCGTCGGCGAGGAGCACCCGTCGACCCCCACCGAAGAAGGGAAGTAAGAAATGCCCACCGCCACGATTGCGGGCCACGAGGTCCAGATCAACGACGAAGGGTTCCTCACCGAATACGACGAGTGGAGTGAGGACATCGCAACCGAACTCGCAGGCAACATCGGCGTCGAGATGACGCCGCGCCACTGGGAGGTCATCAAGTGGCTGCGCGAGGACTACAAGGAGAAGGGCGAAACCGCCACGACCCGCCGCGTGCAGACCGTGGGTGGCTTCCCCACCAAGGAGCAGTTCCAGCTGTTCCCGAAGAAGCCGGCCAAGAAGATGGCTTACATCGCCGGTGTTCCCAAGCCGCACGGTTGCGTGTGAGGAGAGACCATGGCTGACGCAATCATTCCGAACTTCGGCGACGATGAGGAGACGGATCGCAAGTTCGTCCTCATCTGCTCGAAGGGCAACCTGGACATGGCCTACCCCGGCCTGGTCCTGGCCAACGCGGCACTCGGCGAGGGCATCGAGACGCACCTGTTCTTCACGTTCTGGGGCTTCGACATGATCACGAAGTCGCGCATGTGGGATCTGCAGTTCTCGCCGGTGGGCAACACCGCGATGCACCTGCCGGGCCGCGACACCAAGATGCCGCAGGCGCTGTCGCCGATGCCGGGTATGACCCAGATGGCGACGAAGATGATGAAGAAGCAGATCGCCGACCTCGGCATCCCTGAGGTGCCGGACTTCCTCGACCAGATCGTGGCCGCGGGCGGTCACCTGTGGGCGTGCCGGATGTCGGCGGACATGAACAACCTGACCGAGGCCGACCTTCGCGACGACGTCGACGGCATCATCAACGCCTCCGACTTCATCGAGATGACCGACGGGGCACAGATCCTGTTCATCTGAGACCAGAACCGGCGTCCTGGCGGGGCGCCGGTTCTGTCGTGCCGGGGCTAGGCTGCGGTCATGCGCGTGATCGTGGTCCTGGCCGCCGCCATGGTGCTTGCCGGATGCAGCAGCACCCAGAACGAGCCTCAACAGACCCCGCTGGCCAGTGACGTCGCGCAGAACAAGGTCGATCAGTTCTGCCGGGACCTCGCCGATGCCCTCACCCGTGGCGGCACGACCGACCCCGAGGACGGCGAGGAGCGCCTCTCCGAACTCGGTGAACTGGCCAGCGAGTTCGGGCTGCGTGATGACCTGTCCGTGGCACAGGCTCTCCGGGACTGCGCGGACGAGATCGCGGGGGTCACGGCGTCACCGACCCCCAGCGGTTGACGTCCGGGGCGTCTGGTGTCCAGGCCTTTGTGACGTTGTTGCGGTCCCCCGGGGCCCCTTTGTGACGAAGGTGCTGGGTCCGCCGCCCCTGGAGCCCGCACCTCGTGACAAACGGGCACTTCGGCCCAACACCTTCGTCACAAAGGCCTGCCAGACCCCGGTCGCCGGTTGCCGGTCGCCGGTCGCCGGTCGAGTGTCGCGCGGTTACCGATTCCGGGCCGCCAGACCCGTAACCGCGCAGCACTCAAGGCCGGCCACGGCGTGACGGACCTCACCCCCACGGACCCCGGGTCATGCCGTACCGTGAAGGGGACCGCTGAACACACGGTTCAGCCATGGTCGTGCGCTTCACCCCTCGCAGGGGTGGCTGTCTATTTCGGTTGATTCTGTTGTGGGCCACTTGCACTCACGACCACATCCCGATTGGAACATCGAATGACGTTTGCCGATCTCGGCGTGCCCGCCGAGTACTGCCGGACACTTGCCGGTCAGTCCATCACCGAACCCTTCCCGATCCAGACCAGCACACTGCCCGACTCGCTGTCCGGGCGCGACGTACTCGGCCGCGGCCGCACCGGCAGTGGCAAGACGCTCGCGTTCTGCCTGCCGGTCGCAATCCGTCTCAGCGGACGCCGTGGCACTCCGGGCGCACCGCGCGCGATGATCCTGGTGCCGACGCGGGAACTCGCGGCCCAGGTGGCCGACACCATGCGCCCGTTGGCCAAGACGGCCGGGCTACGCGTGGTCACCGTCCTGGGCGGCGTCTCGCAGGGCCCCCAGGTCAGCGCCTTGCGGGCCGGAGCTGACATCGTCGTCGCGACCCCCGGCCGTCTCGAGGACCTCATCGCCCAGCGCCACTGCCGTCTGGATGCCGTCGAGATCAGCGTGCTCGACGAGGCCGACCACCTTGCCGATCTTGGATTCCTGCCGGCGTCGAAGCGACTTCTCGACCAGACCCCCAAGGGTGGCCAACGACTGCTGTTCTCCGCCACCCTCGACGGGGCGGTCGGCGTGCTGGTGAAGCGATACCTCGTGAACCCTGTCACTCACCATGTCGATGCCGCCAGTGCGCCGGTGCCGTCCATGACCCATCACGTGCTCACCGTGGACGAGTCGGACAAGCAGCAGATCGTGCGGGAACTGGTCTCCGGGCACCAGCGCACAGTCGCGTTCACCCGCACCAAGCACGCCGCAAAGAAACTTGCCAGGCAACTGACCGCCGCCGGAATCCCCGCCGCCGATCTGCATGGGAACCTCTCGCAGGGCGCCCGCCAGCGCAACCTTGCGGCATTCGGCGACGGGTCGGTGCGGGTCCTGGTGGCCACCGACATCGCGGCCCGCGGTATCCATGTGGACGGCATCGACCTGGTTCTGCACGTGGACCCGCCCGCCGAGCACAAGACCTACCTGCACCGGTGCGGGCGCACGGCACGGGCCGGCGCCGCGGGGATGGCCGTGACTGTGGGAACGCATGGACAGCGGCGCGAGATCCAGCGGATGATCCGCAGGGCCGACGTCTTCCCCACGACGATCAGCGTCACGCCGGGCCATGAGGCGATCCGCAGCATCGTCGGGCCGGTCGCCCCGAAGGTGGCGGCGCCGGCAGCGCGCCCCGAGGCACCCGCACACCCGAGGCGGCGACGACCCGCACACCGACGCCACGCGTGAGACGGCGAAGGCCCCGCTGCCACGGCGGGGCCTTCGTCTGTCGCTGCGTCAGGCGGGCGGGTACACGCCCATTCCCTTGGCCTTCTCGGTCTGCCAGAAGATGTCGGCGATCTCATCGATGTAGGCGACGAGCTGCTCACCCACGGCGGGGTCCATCGACTTCTTGGCCTCCCCGGCCTGGTGGGTCGCCTTCCAGAAGAGC
Organism: Actinomycetota bacterium; assembly: GCA_020636995.1. Taxonomy (GTDB): domain Bacteria; phylum Actinomycetota; class Actinomycetes; order S36-B12; family UBA10799; genus JADKAV01. Next base: position 72,030 of record JACJWU010000006.1, read on the forward strand.
TCGTGCAGGTTGGGGAACTGCGCGAAGTGCTCGGGGGCGAAGAAGTCGGCCCACAGCACCATCAGGTGGTGCTTGGTCTCCTCGGCGCGCTGCTCCTTGATCAGGATGCACCGTGCGCGGAAGACCTCGTCGTCGGACTCCTGGTACTTCTTCGCGGTCTTCACCACCGACAGGGCTTCGATCTTGGCCTGCGCCGGGTCGTACACCCCGCAGTACAAGTCGCAGTGGGCGTGGGCGACGGTCGCGGATGCGAACAACCTTCCGAGCATGTGCATTCTCCTTCGTTGATCTGCTTCGACCCTACAATCATGCGGTGCCCCCCGGAAGACCGCAGCCCCTGCGCAGGTTCGTGGTCGCCGACCGTTCGATGGAGCCGACCCTGGTCGAAGGGCAGGGATTGATCACCAGCGGGTATGGATCGGCGAAGCCCGGGCAACTGCGCTGTTTCGAACACCCGCAACGACCGGGCTTCTGGCTGGTCAAACGCGTGGCCCGAGTCCGAGCGGACCGCATGGATGTCACCTCCGACAACCCGCGTGGCACCGATTTCACCGACGTGCCGGTCGCGGGTTCCTACCGAGTGCTGCTGGCCATCCCGACGCGGTTCATGTGACCCGCATCCAGTAGAACTCGATCGGCAGCCCGTCGGGGTCGCGTCCGGTGACCGCGACGGCGTAGGGCACGTCCTCCACCGGACCGTGAGCGATCCCCAACTGGTCCATCCGGGCGGCCCATGCGCGCACCGCTGCTTCGTCGGCGACGCCGAACCCGACGTGGTCGAGACCCACCCGTACCGGGTCGAACCGCTCCTCGGCGGCGGTGGTGGTGAACGTGCTCATCCCCAGCATCAACCCGTTCGGCCACAGCAACCGCAACCGACGCCACTGGTCGCCGGTCCGCTCGGCGACGTCGGCGGGCCCGAAGAGTTCCTGGTAGAACGCAGCGCTGCGGTCGGGGTCGGTCACGGTCAGGGTCACATGGTGCACGAGTGGCAGGTCCATCCACCCACCGTACGATCGAAAGCGTGATCATCGACGACCTCGCGGCGGGGAAGTACATCTCCCTGGCCACGTTCAAGAAGGACGGTACGCGGGTGGCGACCCCGGTGTGGGTGACCCGGGAGGGCGACCACCTGTACGTCATCACGGAGGCGAACTCCGGCAAGGCCAAGCGCCTGCGCAACTCCCCGCGGGCCCAGGTCGCGGCGTGCGACATGCGCGGCACGGTGACCGGTGAGGTCGTGGACGCGGAAGCCGTCCTGCTCGACGCGCAGGGCACCAAGGAGGTCGTCGCCCGGGTCGACGCCAAGTACGGGCTGATGGCCAAGGTCTTCGGGCTGCGCGGCAAGATCGCCGGGCTCATGGGCAAGGCACCGGAACAGGTCGGGATCCGGATCAGCCTTCAGCCGCAATAGGCCTGCAGCGCGTCGAGCACCCGCTCCCACGCGCTGGTGAAGTACTCGCGGTTGGCCTCCCAGTCCGGGCCGACCCCATGCCCCCAGTGCGCGAGGCGCACGTGCGTGCCGCCGTCGATCGGCTGCAGGCTCAGCACGACCCACGTGTGCTGACCACGGGTGGCGAAACCCGGCGGGGAGTTCCATGTGAACACCACGAGCCGGTCCGGCTCGAGCGCGAGGATCCGGCACCCCTCGCCGCCCCGCAGCCCGTCGGGAGCGTCGTCGAGGAACTGATACTCGTAGGGTCCGCCGATCCCCGGGCCCACGATCGCCGTCGGTCCGAGGAACTGCGCGATCCCCTCCGACGTGGTCCACAGCCGGTAGACCTCGTGCGGTGGGGCTGCCACAGTCCGCTCCACAACGACGGGCCGTTCTCCTCCGGCCGGATCGCCGTAGAAATCCCACGCGTAGTCCATCTGCCGCGCTACCAGGCGCGCCAGTGCTGAATCGGCGAACCTGGCCACAAGGTGCAGTCCCACGTCGATCCCGCAGGCGATCCCCCCGCCGGTCACCACGGCACCGGCATCGACCACCCGGGCGCGCGTCCCGCCCGGCAGTGCGAGTCCGGCGATGTCCTCCCAGTGGGTGGTCCAGTTGTCGGGCAGCAGCCCTGCCTCGGCCACCAGGAAAGCCCCCGTGCACACGCTGGCGGTGACCTCCCGTCGGCCGGCACGCACGGCGTCGACGAGGTTCGCGTCCGAGGTCGCCGCCGCGACGTCGATGGTGCCCGGCACGACGAGTACCCCGTCGCCCCGGGCGGTTCCGGTCGGTCCCACAGGCAGCCCGCCGTAGCTGCGCACAGGCTGCCCGTCGAGGGTGAAGGCCACTAGGTCGAACGCCGGCGGTTCCCCCTGCCGCGCCAACAGCCGGTTGGCGGTGAGGAACACCTCCCAGGGACCACCGAAGTCCATGAGATCCATGCCCTCGAACAGCAGGAAGTCGACGTTCACAGCATCTGCCCCACACGCTCGGCCAACGCTGCACCGAGTGCCCGCTGTCCCTGCGGATCGAGATGGATCCCGTCCACCGGCGACGGCGAGACGACGTCGGCGGCGAAGAACACCGGGGTGCCGGTCTGCTCACAGATGGCGCGGTACTGCACAGCGAGGTTCTGCGATTCCTGTTCACGACCCTCGAAGAAGACCCCCATGAAGCCCTTGGGATCCACGATGGGCGGGGGCACGACCACCAGGCACTGCGGCTTGCCGGCATCGGGACCGGCTGCGCTTCGGTTGACGATGTCGATCAGCGTCCACAGCCCCGATGCGGAATGGCGGGCGGACAGTTCCAGCGGCCCTTGCAGATCGTTGGTCCCCAACATGAGGATCACGAGGTCGACGGGTGCGTGCGATTCCAGCACGGCAGGCAGCATCGCCCGGCCACTTCGGGTGTCCGCGTAGGGACTGTCGAAGACGGTCGTGCGTCCCGGCAGCGCTTCGGTGATCACAGTGGCGTCGAGGCCGGTGGCCATCACGTCCGGCCAGCGACTGTCAGGCGGGAACCGACCTCCGGTCGCGGGGTCGAAGCCGAAGGTGAGGGAATCCCCGAAACAGAGCACCACTGCCATGGACGTTGAGGGTACTCCGCAAGAAAACCGCGACGCCCGCCTGGGAGGGGGGCTGTAGGCGGGCGTCGCGTTTCGTGATCTCACGCTATGGCGGCGGTCGCTGGTGGCACCAGCGTCTGGAGTCAACCCTGAGGAGCGCTTGAGCCGTTCTTGATAATCGAGCGGCCGTTGAATCCGGCCATCCCGTCGAAGGCCCCCGCCCACCGCGAGATGCGATCCGACACGGCCGGCGGCAGGGGGCGCACCAGGTAGGCGGTCAGCAACGCGGGCCGATTGAGAAGCAGTCGCTGGCGGTCGCGCTCCACGGCGTCGATCACGGCCTTCGCCGCGTAGTCGGGTTTGAGCTCCGGGAAGTACCAGGGCGACGTCGCGCCGGCGAACATCCCGGTGGCGATCTGCTGGGGAAGCACGACGGTGGTCCGCACCCCTGGGGCGTCGTCCGCCAACTCCGTACGCAACGTCTCGGCGAATCCGTAGGCGGCGTGCTTGCTCGCGACGTAGTCGGTGAGACCGGGCACCGGCGTCGCTCCCACCAGCGAGGCGATCGTCACGATGTGCCCGCGGTCGCGTCGCACCATCGCCGGCAGGAACGCCTTGGTGCACCAGAACAACGCCAGGACGTTGACGTCCATCGTGCGTTCGATGGCCTCATCGGGCAGGTCCAGGAACCGGCGCCCGCTGATCACCCCGGCGTTCAGGATGAGCACGTCGATGTCTCCGGTGGCGGCGGCTTGGGCGTACACCGCTTCTCGATCGGTCACGTCCACGACCGCCGTCTGCATGCCGTCGAGGGTCGCGAGTGCGGTCGCATCGCGATCCCACGCGATCACCTCGGCGCCGCGGCGCTGCGCCTGCAGCGCCATGAGCTTGCCGATGCCGGACCCGGCCCCCGTGATGAGCACACGTGCACCGTTCACCTTCATGGACTCACCCTGCCACGCCGAACGACCCCTCGCCGAATCCGTGAGCACTTCACGAATCCGGGAGCACTTCGGAACCGCCCGCACGCTACCGGATTCTGGAAGTGCTCACGGATGGCCGGCGACCTCGACTGGCACGACCCGATCGAAGGTCGCCGCCTGACCCACAAGGAACCCGCCGGCATCGACCACGGGCCACACGGTCGCGTCCTCGATCCGGAACAACCGCCCCGTAGCACTCACCCGCACACCTGAATAGCCGCGCACGACTCCCGAACTCGACAGGGCGGCGGCGCGTTCCGCGCGCTGATCCACCGGTGCGGTCAGGCGCGAGGGCATCCCCACCAGCGGCGTCTCCCACAGGTCCCGGGCCGCCCGGTTGGCGAATACGAAGACCGGGTCGTCGGCGGTGTCGTGACACAGCACCACCGCGGGAAGGTCATCGAGATCCGCGGGGTCACACAACGGTTGGCCGACGGCGGCCAGGTAGGACGCCGTGATCACCGTCGGCCAGTCCATGCCGAGAGCCTAAGTCGCGGTGGCGATGCGCCGGACCACCAGCCCTCGCACCGTGGGCAAGGGACGTTAGGGACTGGTCGGCAGCGGGCTCGCCGTCTCAGTCTCGGTGGCGGTGGCGGTGGCTGTCGCGGTCTGTGTGGCGGTGGCTGTCGCCGTGGCCGTCTCGGTCACGGTACGGGTGGGCCGCGGACTCGCACTTTCGGTGACCGTCTCGGTCGGGGTGGGCGACTTCGAGGTGTCGGGCTCCGGTTCGCCGCCGGAGGTGAGCCACCAGAACAACCCGGCAAGCGCCAGCAGACCCAGCACAACGGCAGCGATGATCCAGCCCACGGGCGACTTCTTCGGCGGTGCTGCAGCGACCTCGGCCCATTCCATGTAGACCACCGACCCCCGCGGCACCCAGGATCCGGCCACCGGGCTCTGCGCGATCACCTGAGTCGCAGGTTGGCCGGGCAGCGGCGCCTGTCCGGCGAACGAGGCGGGGGCCTGCCCCCACTGTGTGGCGATCCCGGGCAAGGGACGCCCAGCCACCTGTTGGGCCTGGAACATCGGGGCCAGTCCCGCCTGACCCACGAGGTTGAAGGCGACCTCGGGGCTCAAGCCGACGGTCTGCGGCACCTGCACACTCTCGATGGGCTGCTGCGGCATCGTGGTCATGGCCGCACGCTATCGCTTCCCGGTGTGCGCTGACCCGTCAAACGCATCTAGCGTGCAAGCGTGGAGGACCTTCCAGGCAGCGGCGATTGCGAATCCCGAACCGAGGTCTGGGGTCAAACGGCTCTGCTGGTCAGTTCGACGTCCTACATCGTCGCCGCACTGTTCGTGCTGTGGTGGCTGCGTCGGCACAACAGCACCCTGGCGCCGATCGCCGCCGCGCAGGTGTGGGCCTTCGCGGCAGGACTGGTACTCGCCGGCTTGGGCAGCATGGATTACCACGGCCCGGCATACGGCCCTGAACCCCTTCTGCACGACGCCGGGCTGGCCATCGCCCTGGTGGCGGCCCTCTCGATCGACCTCGCACAGATCGGGGTGCGGCGCCGGCGACTACTCATCAGCCTCGTGGGACTCACCGTCGTGGCAATCGGAATCATCGCGGTGTTCCCGGCCATCAGCCCGGCCCTGGCGGCCGTTGCGGCGGTCGGCCTGGTCGTTGCCGAACTCCTCGTCTACAGACGCGGCATCCGAACGCCCGGACCAGCGCTGTACGCCGGACTCGCGGCACTGACGCTAGGCGTCGCGATCTTCGCTGTGAGCCGGACCGGAGGGCCACTGTGCGACCCGGATTCGTGGTTCCAGGGCCATGGGGTCTGGCACGTCCTGACCGGACTGGCCCTGGCGCTGTGGGCCGTTACCGCACTGCCGGCCAAGGCCACGGAGCCTGGCGCATCCTGACCGCACCGACGTGAGGCTCCTGGCGGGCCCGCCCGCCGGTGTGATTGGGTAAAAGTCACGCCCTTGCCCGAATTGCCCACAAAGACTTGGAGAATGGCATGGCGACCATGACCATCACAAAGACCGCCTCGATCGCATCGGGATGCGCCCTCGCGGCGGGCCTTTTTGTGGTTGCGCCCGCCGCTGCCTCCGGTGAGGCGCCCGGACCGGCCAGCGTGGCCGCGACGAAGATCGGCGGGAAGTCCTGCAACAAGATCACCGGGCCGTCCGCCCCGAACGCCCACGGCGCGAAGGCGACCGGCGGCCCGTTCCAGATCGGGCGGGACTATCTGCGCACCTTCTATCCCCGATGGTTCACCTACTACCAGGCCGAGATCTCCCCGTGCAACCAACTGCTCGGACCGCGCCGCGTCACTCCCACCTACCGCGCCGTGGTGGCGATCAACGTGGACACCATCTACACCAGCAGCACCGTCGACGTCTCGCAGCAGCCCGTCATCGTCACGGTCCCGGAGGCCGACACGATCTTCTCGGTGCTGCAGCTCGACGGGTACGGCACTGTGCTGTCCGGGATCCCGAGCAACACTCCCGGCACGTACGCCATCACCGGGCCATCGTGGACGGGCACGCTTCCGACCGGCGTGACCGAGGTCAAGATGCCTTATGACACGACGATCATCATCTTCCGGGCCGACAAGTACACCGTGGACGGCGTCGACAAGCGGCAGGCCGCTCGGACCTTCCGCACCAGCCTGCGGCTGACGACACTGTCGGAGTATCTGCTCAACACCGACGCGGGCGCCCCCACGATCGTGCCAAGCGTTGTCTTCGGAGCACCCTTCAAGACCGCCGCCGACGAGTTGGTCACGAAGACCCCCCGCAAGTTCCTGCGGCAGACCCAGACCGCGCTGGCCGCACGCACCACCCAGCCCAAGACGGCCAGGGAGGCTGCGCTGTCGCGCCGGTTCGACAAGCTGTTCGCGAAGCCGAGCAACCGCGCCCGGCTGGCCGAGGGAGCCCGCGCCGCTCACAAGGATCTGGTGGACAACTACCTCGACGGCACGCTGCCGAAGTCGCAGTGGGTGCACTTCGACAACATGGGGCAGTGGGGTACCACGCGGCAGGGCTACCTGGACCGCTCCTCGATCACCGAGTACATCCAGTTCGGCAACAACCTCAGCGCAGCCGCCTATTTCCAGACGTTCAACGACAAGCAGGGTCGGACGCTCAACGGTCGCAACGTCTACGAGTTGAGGCTGCGCAAGAAGCAGATCCCGACGGTGAAACGGTTCTGGTCACTGACCGCGTACACCCCGAACACCGTGGAACTGGTCCGCAACAAGGCCCGTAAGTACGTCGTGGCCAGCTACACGAAGGACCTGGTCACGGCCAAAGACCGTTCGGTCACGATCGTGATGGCCAACAAGCGGCCCAAGGGAACCCCCAAGGCCAACTGGCTGCCGGTCCCGAAGGGACAGTTCAACGTGATGCTCCGGGCGTACGGACCGGAGGGTGACGTGGCAGATGGTGACTACACCCCGCCGCCGGTGAGACGACGCTAGGTCGGTGACGTCCCGGGGCGCCCGGACAAGGAGGGTTGAGTGAACCGGGTCATCGAGGCCCTCGTCGACGTGGCCACGCAGGCGTCGTTCCGTTCCGTGGAGGTTCGGCGGGCAGAACCCGAACCGCGCGGTCCGGTGTTGGTGGTGGCCAATCACGGAGGCGGCCTCGGCGACATCCTCACGGTGATCGCCGGGAGCCGGCGCTTCCCCCGCTTCTTGGCGCGCGACATCATCTGGAGGTTCCCGATCGCCCGGCAGGTGATGGACGCCGTGCGCGCGATACCCGTCTCCCGACGTCAGGACCATGGGTCCGCCGCCGACAACACCGGCATGTTCGATGCGGCGTACGCGGGGCTTCAGGAGGACGATCTGCTCGCCATCTACCCGGAGGGTGAGAGCGTTCCCGAACCGCGCCTCGCGCCGCTTCGCACCGGCGCCGCACGGATCCTGCTGGGGGCGTGGGAACGCGGCGTGGACACCGCGATCCTGCCGATGGGACTGCACTACTTCGACATCTCCGTGCTGCGGGGGCGGTGCCTGGTACAGGTCGGCCCGCCCGTGCTGATGAGTGCGCTGGTCCCCGGCCTTCCATCGGATCAGCCGCTGACCCCGGACAACCACGAAGCGGTGCAAGCCCTGACCGCAGTGATCGCGGATCGACTCGGAGACGTGGTGGCCGAGTATGCCGACTGGGACCAGCGCCGGGAGTACGAGACGGCGGCCGCGGTGTACCTGATCGGGCACACGGACACCAGTGCGGTCAGTTACAGCGACCTGGCGACCACGGCCGAACTGATCAGCCGCGCCGACCCCGCGCTGCAACGCGAGGTCCGCACGCGGGTGAAGGCCTACACCGCGCAGGTGGAGTTACTGGGGGTGCGGGACAACGAGGTCCCGGATCTTGCGCTGACCGGGGTCGAGGCAGCGGGCAGGGCCGCCCGCGTGGCGGCGATGGTCCCACTTGCGACCTACGGTCTGGCCGTCAACGGACTGCCGATGGCGGGTCTGCGGCTGATCAGCATGAGTGGGGTGGCACCCGCCACGGCCGCGAGCCTCAAGCCCGCCTTCGCATTGATCGGCTTCCCCGCGGTGTGGGCGGCCCTGGGCTGGTGGGGATACCGCCGGGCCGGGATCCGCGGCGCGGTCACGGTCGCCGCCACCGGGCCGGCGGGTCTGGCCGCAGCGGTCCGAGTCGCTGAACAGGGACAACTGCTCTTCCTCATCGCACGTGCCTACCGGCGGGCCAACGGCACGCTGCTGGAGCAGTTCGAACACGCACGCGACGACCTGCGTGACACGGTGGCGGCCGCGCTGGCTACGGCTGCGCGGCCGGCAGATCGTTGAGGAATTTCAGCATCGAGGCCTGGATCTGCTCCTGAGCCTGTTCGCGCGGGATCCCCGGCGAACCGTCCCCGCGCTGGAGACCGTAGTCGCCGAAGTACGCGTGGATGCCGCCCTCGACGACCACGAACGTCGTGCCGTCCGGGAGGTCGGCCATGCTCTGCTCGATGTCCTGCGGCGTCGTGAACGCATCATTGCTTCCCGAGACGCTGAGTACGGGGATCTCCTGCGAACTGATGTCACCGATGGGATACGAGCCGAGCAGCATCAGGCCGGCGGCGTTGTCGAGTTGATCCGACGCCACGGCCCCACCGAGCGAATGCCCGGCGATCACCCACTGCTCGACCTCCGGCGCCGCGACCTCTGCGTCGGCGACCGCGTCGGGGACGGTGAACGCCACCCCCAACGGGGGTTTGACGATGAAGACCGGGTAGCCGGCCGCGACGACGGGCGCGAAGATCTGTTCGTAGGCGCGCGGATCCACCAGCGCTCCGGGGATGAACGCCACTCCGGTGTCACCCGGGTCCTGTGGCATCAGCAGGATGCCCGTGTTGGCGGTCTGCGTGGCCGCGGTGGGTACCGGGTCCGCCTCGTAGGGCGCGAGCCAGGCGGTGATCGCCGCCAGGCCGATCGCGAATGCCACCCCCGCCCACCTCAGGATCGCCCGCACAACGCCGCGCCGGGGCCGACCTGCGACGAACGCCGCGATCAGCAGGACCACAGCGAGCACGGCCATGGCGACGACCCACACCAGGTACGCCCAGTGGCCGCCCAGCAGAGCGCTTCGGGAATGCAGCGCCGCGTAGACCACCGAAGCCAGCAACACCGCGCCGGCCACCACCCGAGACCACGTCATCGTCGGTGTGCCCACAAATACGCGATCGGCCCGACTGGCTGCACGAACAGAGCAACCGCCCACACCGCCTTGCGTCCGTGGACCTGGTCCGCCGGTCGACGGATCAGATCCACGAGCGCCGTCGCGGTCAACGCCATTTCCACGCTCGCCAGCGTCAGGATGGCGGTCTGCTGGCCGGATGAGAGTTCCGACCACTTCTTGTTGGCCACGCCTGGAGCCTACGCCCGTGGGTCGTTCGCGCGCTCAGCCCTTGGAATCGCGCTTGGCCTGCCGCCGGGCCCCTGGGCACGGGTGTCCGCACGCCGTCGCTCGGTGCGGGTAGAACGCATCGCCGCGTCCCCGCGCTTCGCGGGCCCGCCCCCCTTCGGAGCGGTTGCGGACGGTTTGCCTGCTGCCGGCTTCTGCCCCGCCTTGGCGGCGGCCGCCGCCGCGAGCCGCTCGGCTTTGAGGTCCGCGGCGCTCTGCTTGGCCAGCACCGACAGTCTCCGGCTCACCCTGGCCAGAGCGTCCTCGAACACTTCCGCCTTGTCCCGCGCTCGCTGGTTCTTAACGAACGCCTTGCCCCGGCCTCCGGTCTTCGACACCCGCTGTGCAGCACCCCGCCGGTACTGGCCGGTGTACTTGTTGCGGGCGCGCCGGATCCGGTCGTGCAATGCGGCCACGGCGTCCTCATCGAGGCCGGCCATGGCATCGGGGTCGTCTCGAGAACGAGCAGGCGTTCGGCATCCGTGAGGATCGCGAGTTGCGATTTGTTCATGGCGGACAGTGTGCAGGGCCGCCTCGCCTCATGCCGCCCGCACAACGGTCGGGAACCGGGACATGAACGTAGAGTGAACGACGGCCTGCCGATTCACATCCACGTTACCTATGCGCCACCATGACGTTGATCATTCGTCACTGGAGGAGAACGAAGTGGATCTTGCCCTGATCGTGATCGCGGTGCTTGTCGTCGTGGCGCTCATCTTCGACTTCACCAATGGCTTCCACGACGCCGCCAACTCCGTGGGAACGGTGGTCGCGACCCGGGCCCTCCCGGCGAAGTGGGCCCCGGCCTTCTCGGCCTTCTTCAACTTCCTGGCACTGTTCGTCGTCGGCACCGCGGTGGCGAGCACCGTCGGCAAGACGGTGAAGGCGGAGTTCGCCAGCGAGGCGGTCATCTTCGCCGGGCTGTTCGCAGCCATCGCCTGGAACTACATCACGTGGTACATCGGCATGCCATCGTCATCGAGCCACGCCATCATCGGCGGGTTGGTCGGTGCGGGTCTCGCGGCCGGCGGGCTCGGGGCGATCTCCTGGAGCAGCGTGCAGAAGGCAGCGATCGGCATCATCGCCAGCCCACTGGTCGCGTTCACCATCGCGTTCGTCCTGATGTACATCGTGTTCCTAGTGCAGAAGATCTTCAAACTCCACGATGACCACCCGAGCTTCAAGGGTCTGCAGTTGGTGTCCGCTGCGGCACTGTCCTTCGGGCACGGTGCGAACGACGCGCAGAAGACGATGGGTGTGATCGGTGCCCTGCTGCTCGGCGCGGGGTACACGACCATGGACGAAGCCGGGAAGAACATCATCCTTCCCATGTGGGTGGAGATCGCCGCCTACAGCGCCATCGCCCTCGGCACCCTGTGGGGCGGCTGGAAGATCATCGAGACCATGGGCCTGCGGATCACCACGCTGCACGCCAACTCCGGAGCGGCGGCCAACATCGGAGCCAGCACCGCGATCTTCGGCGCCACGGCCATGGGCGCTCCCATCTCCACGACGCAGGCCGCTGCCAGCTCCGTGGTCGGCGCCGGTGTCTCGTCCGGCAAGGGCGCGAACTGGAAGGTCGTCGGTGAGATGATGATGGCGTGGATCTTCACGATCCCGTTCGCCGCAGTCATCGCCTTCGGGATGTTCTGGCTCACGCAGTTGCCCACCGTGTTGGCATGGGTCGCGGTGGGCGCCGTCGTGATCGCGTTCACCATCTGGGTGATCCGGGCGATGCGCAGCACAGTTCACGCCGCGGACATCGAGGCGGAGATCCCGGGCGAGGAGGAACTCTCGGAGTTCGACCAGGACCCGACCCCGCACCTGAAGGGAACCCCGCCGGTCCACTGAGGCCTGGGCGACCGCCACCGCCCGGGCGCACGCCTTTGTGACGAAGTTGCCCACCCCCGGTCCGCGATTGTCACGTTGTTGCTGGATCCACCCCCGGCAAACCCCGCACCATCGCAACAAAGGCCCGCGGGCCGCCACAACAACGTCACAAAGACCGGTCTGGACGCGCCCCAACCACCCCGGCCACCCGCCGCCTCACTGCCACCAGTGACGCGGTTCCTCCTCCAGATCCGTGTACCCGGGGGTCTCCTGCTCCGCCGCGATCCGCTCTTCGAGGTCCTCCTCGTCCATCTGGGGGTGCGACTTGCCGTTGATCCCGAGGTCTTTGCGAGCGGCGCGCACGCCGGCGGAGATCGAGTGGAACATCCGACCCTCCCCGAGTTGCTCGATGAATCCGGAGCGGGCGAGCACCTGCCTCGCTTGGTAGAACACCCGAACCAGATACAGTTCGATCCCCTGTTCCACCAGTCGCTCATGGATGAGTTCCAACGCATCGACACTGGTGGTGTCGAGTTGGCTGGTGGCCTCCAGGTCCAGGAGCACCGCGTGGATGTCGTCGCCGGCCTGCACCTCGGCCAGCACCCCGTCGGCGATCTGCGCGGCGTTCGCCCAGAACAGCGGGGCGTCCAGTCGGATCACCATCACCCCGTCGTAGGTCTCGCGCTCCGGGTGGTTGCGGATACTGCCCCATGCCGCCTTCTCGTCGGGGACCTTGCCCATGATCTCCATGTCGATCCGGCTCGAGCGGTACACCAGTCCCAGCACGGCCAGACCGATGGCGGTCAGCAGGCCGTAGAGCGGCCCGAAGAGCAGCACCCCCACCAGCGCGGCCAGAGACGACGTGAAGTCGTTGCGCCGTACAAGTCGGTATCGACGTAGTGCGTTCACATCCATCAGTCCCCACACCGCCTGGATGACGATCGCCGACAGAACGGCCTTGGGCAACGGCGAGAGCGCGCCGGCCAACGACACGACGGCGAGCAGAACGATCGCCGCCGCGGCCACCCCCGTGATCTGCGTCTTCGAACCCGCCCGCTCGGCGGCAGCAGTCTTGGACAGCGACCCGGCCACACCCATCCCGCCGAAGACGCCCGAGCCGAGGTTCGCCGCGCCGGTGGCGATGAGTTCCTGATCGGTGTCCACGCGGTAGCCGCCCTTGGCCGCGAGCAGACGGGCGGCGGACAGACCCTCCGCGAGCCCGACCATCGCCAAGGCGATCCCCCCGGTGATCACCGGGCCGAGGTCGCTCACACTCACGCCGGGCAGTCCGATCGGCGGCAGGCCCGTCGGCACCTCACCGACCGTCTTCACCCCGCGCTCGGACAGATCCGCCACTGTCGACAGCGCGATCGCGCCGATCAGGACCAGCAGCCCCCATGGGATCCGCGGCAGGAACTTGGCCCCGAGGAACAGGATGGCCAGCGAGGTGAGACCCACAGCGGCCGTCAGGGGATGGACCTCGCCGAGCGAGGTGAGGATCTCCCACAGCCGACGGAAGACGTCACCGGACTCCACCGGCATGCCCAGCAGGTTCGGCACCTCACCCAGGACGATCAGCAGGACCAGTCCGAACACGAAACCCGTGACGATAGGCCGCGACATGAACTCCGCGGCCCAGCCCAGTTTCAGCAGACCCCCGAGGATCAGGACGAGCCCCGCCGACAGCGCCAGCGCAGAGGTGAGCACGACGGCCTGCGCCGGGTCGCCGCCCGAGATGTCGGCGATCAGAGACCCCGACAGCACCGACACCGTGGAGACCGGGCCGACCACCAGGCGCGGGGACGAGCCGAAGATCGCGTACGCGATCAAGGCCAGCGGGATCGAGTAGAGACCCACCAGGACCGGGACACCCGCGATGCCCGCGTAACCCAAAGCCTGCGGCATGGCCAGCGCGGCCACTACGACACCGGCCGTGATGTCTGCGCCTATGTAACGGGCCGGATAGGACCTGATCCATTCCAGTACCGGCAACCGCATGGGTGCATCATGCTCCATTCACCGCTGGTTTACCCGGCGGCTACCGACAAACCGGACGGAAAGCCCACCGCGAACCAACCACTCGCCAGCAACGCGGGGCGGTGACCCCGCCCCACGTTCGCCGGTAGTCTCACCGTGATGGACGAGACTGCCGCCCGGACCGCCCCGAGCCTGCGCCTGGCCGGCGTGGGTGTCGTCGCCTTCAGTTCCATCGCCTGGTGGCCGGCCTTCACCCTTGGCGCCTGGGGGACGGTGTTCTTCCCGCAACTGCTGAGCCTGTGGGCGGTGGCCACGGCTGCCTTCGTGCTGGTCATCGTCTCGGGGACGGTCCGGCGTCGCCTCGGATGGTGGTCGCTGGCCCTGCTGACCCCGACTCTGTGGCTGGTGCTCGCCATCGAGTTGGCACCCGGTTCCCGGCCTGAGATGGCATGGCTGGGCACGCTGGTGACGCTCGTCGGCGCACCTGCGATGGCCGCAATCCTCATCCGCTTCGCCGCACCGGACCTCGCCGAGGACGCGACCTGGCGCGACCGGTGGGCGGTGATCACGGCGGTGGGCGTCGTTGTGGTGGCCGCCTACGGGATCGGCACCGCGCAGGAGCACATCTTCACCTGCGGCGACTTCACCATCAGCGGCAACTCGCAGCCCCCCGGCTGCACACCCGGGGAACCGTCGCTGGGCATCTCGCGCCGATAGCGCTTCCCGTTCGTCCTGCGCTCGTGCGAAATGTCTGCAATACTGAGCGCGCCTTGATATTCGGCGTCTGGGGACTCGTAATGGCGAAAAAATGGTTCGGTGCACTGTCCGCGCTGGCGGTTCTGCTCGGTGGCTTGACAATGACGACAGCGGGTCCGGCCGCTGCAGACGCGAGCGTCACGCTCGACAAGTCCGCGCCTGCGTCGGTGCTGCTCGGTGAGAACATCCCCTACGAGCTGACGGCGGAGAACATCAGCGCAAGTCCGCTGTACAACGTGGGCTTCTCGGACGTCCTGCCGCTGGGCATGGTCTACGTCAGCGGCTCGGTGTCACCGGCGGTGGGCGAGCCCACGATCACCACCCGCGGCGACGGCCGCCAGGTCCTGGTGTGGAGCAACGCCACCGACCTGCAGTCCAACGCAGCCTTCACCATCTCCTTCGAGGCCAAGTGGCCGGCCGGTTCGGTCCCCATCAGTATCGTGCCCACGGACACCAACGACGCGAACGTCGCCACCCAGACCGACCCCCGGTACGTGCCCAAGTTCGACGCCAACGGTGATCCCATCACCACCGCGCCGGCCGGAACCGTCAACACCGCTTCGGACAGCGCCACCACGCAACGCGCCGCCTTCGTCATCGAGAAGTCCGAACCGAGCCCCGAAGGTGAACTGCTGCGCGGCGTCCACGACCAGCGGACGACGTACACGCTCAAGGTGCGGAACAACAAGGTCCGCACCAGCGAGAACATCACCGTCACCGACTACATCCCCGCAGGCCTGGAGTTCCTCGGCTGCGGCGACGTGGACCACACGACGCCGGACACCCGGGTCGAGTACCCAGGACCGCCGCCGGCCCCGCGGCTCGGCGTTCCACCCCTGTCCCCGAGCCCCTGCCCCACGCCCGAATCGGTCGAGACAGTGGTGGACCCGACCACCATCACCGGGATCGGTGACCTCACCGGCGTCTGGACCAAGGTGGACTGGACCGTCGGTGATCTGGCGCCCGGTGAAGAAGTCGAGATCAAGTACATCGCGGGCATCCCGTTGCAGGCCAACACCGACACCTGGACTCCCGGCCCCGCACCCGACCCGGCAACCGGCGAGCAGGGATCAAACCTGGACAACAACGACGGCGCCTCGACCCGAGAGGGTATCCCCGAGCAGGGTCTCACCAACCACGCACGCGCCATTGGGAACTTCACCGGCCTGCCGGCTGGTCCGTACGTCGACGCGACCGCTGAGTCGGTGAGTGTCGAGGACATCCGACTGCGCAAGTCCGTCGACACCGACACCTTCATCCCCGGCAACATCGCCACCTTCACTTTGAAGATCGACGCGAGTGAATACGTCAATGGCTCCAACATCGTGGTCACCGACGTACTGCCGGACGGCTACTGCCCACTGGGTGCCTTGTCCTTTCCTGACGTGCCAGGCACGTGCACCGGTGGTTCAGCCCCGTCCACGGCCTACTCCTCCGTGACCTGGGACGGCACCGCCTACCAGATCGTCTTCGACCCCGTCGCCGTGGACGCCAACGACACCTTCACGATCACGTTCCAGGCCCGGATGCTCAACACCTACCGCGTCACCGGCCTTCCCACCGTTGGCGGTGACAGTTTCGAGAACACGGCCAGCCTCACCGGCACTACCACACCGATCCCCGGCACCTCCGAGAGCGGCCCGGTCACCGTGGGCGACGCATCCAGTGCACGGCAGGGCAGCGAGTTGCCTTCACTGAACAAGCAGATGCAGCCGCGGGCGGTCCCGCAGGACTGTAGCGTGCTGGGCCTCTTCGAGGACGCCGAGGCGATCCCCACCGCGGACAAGACGTTCCGCAAGGGCGACCGGGTCTGCTTCAAACTCCGGGTGGACTTCCCGAACATCTCCACACGCAAACCGGTGGTCGGTGACTTCCTGCCGATCGGCACCGAGTACATCTCCGGCACGGCGACACTGACCGCCAACAACACCGCGCCCGTCGACAGTTCGTCGCTGCCCACCGCCGGGCCGCTGGTCTGGTACCTGGGCACCGGGACCGCCCCGGAACTCTACGTCGACCCGGATGCGGTCTTCGAGGTCTACTTCGCGGTCCGGGTCCTGGACCCCGCGACCGGGGACCTGCCCGAGTTGACCGGCAACCTCATGAAGTTGGCCACCGCCAACACCTCCGGTGAGGCCCAGTCCTACCGCGACCAGGCGGACTACGAACTGGCACCGCCGCCAGACCTCGGCATAGCCAAGGGGGTCCGCTCCACCACGGCTCCGGTGGGAAGCTGGAACCCGCCCCAGGACAACAAGCCCGTGCAACAGGGCTCGACCGCCACTTTCCAGATGGACATCAAGAACACCTCGCAGTCCGGTGCGGTGGATGCCGTGGTCCGCGGTGTCCAGACATGGGATGTGCTGCCCCCCGGCATCCCGTGCGCGAACATCTCCAACTACCAGTACATCAAGCCAGGCACGGCCACCCCGGCCCCGTTGGGCAGTTACGTCACCTGTATCGACCCGCCGGTGAACGGGCAGAGTGCCTCCAGTTACATCAAGTGGACGTTCCCGTCGCCGGATGCCGCCGACGACTACTCCATCCCGGTGGGTGACACCCTGTCGGTGCTCTACGACATGAAACTGCCCGACCAGATCGGTGTGAACCAGCAGTTCGTCAACACCGGCTACGTACGCAGCTACGAGGTAGTGAGCAACGACGACGAGCTGACCACCTACTACCCGAAGAACAACATCGACGAGAACGTCACGCCGGAGCAGGAGGACGCCCCGGAGTTGAAGGACCCGTCGAACGTGTACACGCGGATCGTCAACCCCACCAAGTCCGCCACGACCTCGGTCGACGAGACGAACAACAACGAACTCGACCAGGCCACTATCGGCGAGACGATCACCTACACCTATACCGGCACCGTGCCGGCGGGCACTACCGCGTACGACGCCGAGTTGTACGACACCCTGCCGGCAGGCATCCAACTGGTCTCCATCGACGACTGGGGCCGTGACGGATTCGTCGACAAGCCCGCCGGCTTCACGTTCGACACGAACGTGGGCACGAACCCCGCCGGCAAGTTGGTGTTCCCCGCCGAGTACCAGAACACCACCACCACCGATCAGGTGTTCTCCGTGAAGGTGACCGCCAAGGTGCTTCCGACGGCAGCCGCGTGCGCCACCGACCCCTGCGTGGTGCCCCCGGCTCCCACCACGGATGTGGCGAAGCAGAACACGGCGACCTTCCGGACGAAGGGGACGCCGACGGGTTCCTACATCACCCGGAACCGCACTTACACCATCGACATCGTGCAGCCGAACCCCTCGGTCACGAAGTCGGCCAGCCCGACGCAGATGCTGACACAGGATGCCGAGATCACCTACACGGTGACCCTGGGCAACCCCGCCGACCGGCCGCCCCTGCACAACTCAGTGCTGGTCGACTGCCTGCCGAGTCCCTTCGAGGTCACCGGCATCACGTCGCCGGGCAGCGGCGTGACCTACGGCCCGGGCGTCGGAGGGTGCTCCGGTGACGGCGTCCGGTGGGACGTCGGAACCCTGGATCCCGACGCGGCACCGGAGTTGGTCTACACAGCCCAGGCCGGTGGTCCGCTGTCCGCCGGTGGCGACTACACGAACACCGCGACTCTCACCGGAACCAGCATGCCCGGAACTGTCACCGGTGAGCGCAGCTACACCACCGGCGACACGGCGACGGTGACGGCGCCCCGGCTGTTCATCGGCAAGGAGTCCAACCCGGAGAACGTCACCATCGGCGAGACCTACACGTCGGTGATCACCACCGAGTTGCGCGCCAACGTCGACTACTACTCCGCGGCGATCATCGACACGCTGCCGACGGGTGTGTCGCCGTCCTCGGTCACACCGGTCGCGGTGACCTGCACGTACGCGGTCGGTGGCGCGGACTGCGACCCCGCCCTGAGCAGCACGTACTTGACTCCCGACGGTCAGAAGATCGGGTGGTCCTTCGGCGACATCGCCGACGACCCGAAGGAGCGCGTGGTCACGATCACCTACACCGCGCGCGTCTCCGATGTCGTCGGCAACGCCAGTGGCGATGCGCTGACGAACTCTGCGCAGCCGTACTGGAGCGCGACACCCGTGACCCCCATCCCGGACACGATCGCCGGCTTCGAAGCGCTGCCGAACACACTGACGCCGGTCTTCGACACCGTCGACGTCCTCGAGCCCAAGCTGTCCATCGAGAAGAAGGTGGACACACTCGACGAGATCACGGCCGCCCCGGGCGACACGTTCACCTACGCGGTGAAGGTGTCGAACTGGGATGACACCTACGCCAGCACCGCGTACGACATCAAGGTCGTCGACACGATCCCCGCCGGGATCACAGTGGTCGGCAGCCCGTCCGATGGCGGCGTCCTGGCAGGCAACACCATCACGTGGACCCTCGACTCCCTGGCCAAGGGCGCGGACAAGACGTTCACGTACGAGGCGCGACTTGCCCCGCCGGGAACCGCCTCGCAGACGAACACTGTCGCCATCGACGAGTACTTCAGCCTCCCCGCCGACCCGGACAACCCGGAGATCCGCAAGTACACCGGTCCGACGGCCGACGCGAAGGTGAACCCGGTGCTACCGGCACTGACGATCACCAAGGAGGCGACCTCCGGACCGCTGGCCTACATCGGCGAGGCGTACACGTGGACCATGGAGGTCTCCAACGACTCGCAGGCGACCGCATTCGCCTTCGGCGTGAAGGACACCATGCCGACGAACTGGGAGTACGTCGCCGACAGCGCCGTCGTGACGATCGCTGGCGGAACGCCGACCCAGATCAACCCGACGGTCAGCGGTTTGGATCTGACGTGGGCAGACCTCGGGGACCTGAAGTCCGGCGAGAAGGCCTCCGTGCAGTACCAGGCCAAGCCGACGTCCGCGGTCACGACCGACCCCGGCGTGGGTCTCGGGATCGATCATGTGAACACCACGACCACGGACTGGACCGACGGTCCGCCTGTGCAGGGGTGGGCGACTCACGAAAGCGAGGAGGCGACTGCCAAGACGCAGATCGCCTCCGCGGACCTGATGATCGCGAAGACGCACGAGACCAGCTACCCGGCCGAGTGGAACGTCGGGCCTGACGAGGTCGTCCCGGGCACCGAGTTCGACTGGAAACTCCTGGTCACGAACAACGGCGAGGACAACAGCTTCGGCACGTTCACCGTCGAGGACACCCTGCCGGCCGGTGTGGAGTACCGGGGCAGCAACGTCGGGGACTGGTCATGCAACGCCGTGGGCCAGGTCGTGACGTGCACCAACCCCGGACCGGTCGATGGACTGGCGAAGGACGCGAGCCTTGAGGAACTCGTGCTCACCGTCTGGGTGGACCCTGCAGCCACTGCGGATCTGGAGAACGTGGCGACGGTCACCGGCAAGACCTACGACCCGAACCCGGCGAACAACACCGCCCGGGATCAGGTCACGCCCAAGCCGCTCGCGGATCTGGCCATCGAGAAGAGCCGGACCCAGCCGTACGTCGTGGGTAATCAGGTGACGTACACGCTGGCGGTGACCAACCTGGGCCCGTCGGTGTCGGTGAAGGACATCACCGTCGCCGACACCCTTCCCACGGGCCTGTCGATCGCATCGATCGACGCCGGACCATGGGAGTGCCAGCCCACCAGCGGCGAGACGGACACGTTGACCTGCGTGCTCAAGCAGGACCTCGATCCGAATGAGCAGGCGCCGCTGATCAACGTCACCGTCGACGTGCTGGAGAGCCCCGGCGACGAGGCCATCAACACCGCCGAGGTGACCGGTACGACTCCGGACCCCAACCCGGACAACAACACGGACACCGTGACGGATCCGGTGGTCAGCGACGTGCAACTCGAGATCGCGAAGAAGACCACCGGCGCGAACCCGGTGACCGCCGGCACTGCCACCGAATTCACCATCACCGTGTCCAACCTGGGCCCGGCGAAGGCGAAGAACGTCGTCGTGGTCGACCAGTTGGAAGCCGGGCTGCGGGCAACGTCGGCGACCGGTCCGGGATGGACCTGCGACGTGGGGGCCGGCACAACGGTGACCTGCACGCGGGCCAACTTCCCGCTGTCGGCCTCACCATCGGACATCGTGATCAAGGCCGACGTGGACAAGTCGGTACCTGGCGGCACCACATTGAAGAACGTGGCGACCGTGACCACAACCTCGCCGCAGCCCGGGGGGAACCCGCCCCCGGCGACCTCGACCGTGGACGTCGTTGCGAAGTCCGATCTCGCGATCGTGAAGACCCACGACGGAGGACCGTGGAAGATCGGCGGAACCGGGACGTGGAACGTGCGCGTGACCAACAACGGGCCGTCCGACAACCCCGGGCCGATCACGGTGGTCGACACGCTGCCGAACGGCAACGAGTTCCTGTCCGCGGCCGGGGACGGGTGGACGTGCACCGCCAGTGGCCGCACGGTCACCTGCGTTCACGCGGCCGGCCTGGTCGTGGGCCAGTCGGCTGAGTTCTCGATCCGGGTGAGCGTGGTGACCGGCGCGGCACCGTCGGTCACCAACCCGGCCGAGGTGACGTCACCGATCCCGGACACCGACCCGTCGAACAACACAGCCACCGACGAGGTGCGGGTACTCCGTTCGGTACAGACCGCGAACAAGCTGCCACCGAACCCGAAGGTCTTCCCGGCGAGCACGACCGAGCAAGGCCAGAAGATCCGCACGAAGGTGCGCTGCCGTCCGCTGAAGAGCTCCGCGGCAGGCGAGGTCAGCTTCTGCAAGATCCGCAAGTCGAAGAAGGGCACCGTCCGTGTGAAGGTCGTGGGCACCAGGCCGGTGCTGGTCATCGTGACCCAGTTCGCCAAGGGCACTGATGACTACCGTCCCTTCAAGCGGGTGAAGAAGTACCGCGTGCGGCCATAGAGCCCACCGGCCGAAGTACGCCAGCGTCGGACCAGCCTGCAGTGACGGGCCGGACCGGCGCTGGCGCACTTCAAGGCCTTGACATTTATTTGATCGCTCAACTATATTAAAGGCGTGGAGATCGCCTTCGACAACCGCCTGCCGGCCCTGCTGCGCCGCGAAGCTGCGCGCACGGCGTGGCGCGATGGTGATCCAGCACTACCGGCTCTGTACATCGGACATGGGGCGCCACCGTTGTTCGAGGACGCGCTGTGGATCGAGCAGCTGTCGCAATGGGCAGACGCCCTACCGGTTCCCCGGGGAATCCTGATCGTGTCCGCGCACTGGGAGGCCGCTCCCCTGAGTCTCAGCGCCGTCGCACCACGCGACGTTGTCTACGATTTCGGCGGGTTCCACCCGCGCTATTACCGGATGCGCTACGACACCCCGGATGCGACCGCACTGTCGACCGAGATCCTGGCGGCGCTACCCGACGATATGGCGGTCCACCAGCACGCCAGCCGCGGCCTCGATCACGGCGCGTGGGTGCCCTTGAAGGTGATGTATCCGGGCGCGTCGGTGCCGGTCCTGCAGTTGTCGCTTCCCACTCAGCGCCCCGAGGACCTCCTGCGGCTCGGCGCGGCTCTGACGTCGCTGCGAGAGCGCGGCATCCTGGTGATCGGTTCCGGCTTCATGACCCACGGTCTGCCGTTCCTGACCCCGGAGATGTTCTACGGCAATGCCGTCCCGGGATGGTCCCGGGAGTTCGACCATTGGGCCGCGGACGCGCTCGCGCGCCGCGACCTCGACGAACTCGCGGCCTTCCGCGACAACGCACCTGGACTGCCGTACGCCCATCCCACCGTCGAACACTTCACGCCGTTGTTCGTGACTCTGGGGGCAGCAGACGGCGAGATCGCCACCGCGATCGACGGATACGCATTCGGGTTGTCGAAACGTAGCCTGCAGGTGGTTTGACATCCGGTGGGGCGGGTGGGCAGATTGCGTGCCCAACCACGTGGTGGTCACCCGCGCAATCTACTCTTCACCCGAGCAACCCACGGACATGCAGCGAACGCACAACCGCGTCAACGAACTCCGGCATCTGCTGCTCCTCCGGCGGCGGGAACAGCCCGTGCCGCCAGTCCATCTGCAGGTCGGGCAGACCCACCAATCGGCTCGTGAGGTCGTAGACCCCGAACGCCGCCCCGAGCCGCTCGCCGAGATGCTCGGAGAAGATCCGCTGCATCGCGTCGGCAGCGATCGCCGCGTTGACCACGACTGCCGCGTCCAGCAACGCCGCCCGGTAGCCGCTGCGGAGCACCACATCCGGGCCGTAGTGGCCCCGCAACGCGACATCGGCGCCGTGCACCGCCGGGACGATCGTGTCCACGATCCGCCGCAGGGGCAGGTTCGCCGAAAGACCCAGGTAGGCGTTGGGCGAGATGTAGGCGTCCACCGCCGCCTGCACCGCCCCGCATCCGGTATGGCCCACCACAGCGAGCAACCGCACGCTGGGCAGGTGAGTGACCGCGTAGTCCATACTCCCCACGCAGTCGGACCCCAGGATGTTGCCAGCGACCCGGACCGCGAACAGATCGTTGGCGGACTGCGAGAAGACCAGTTCCAGCGGCACCCGGGAATCGGCGCATCCGAGTACGACAGCCATCGGCTCCTGGGCCGGAGCTTCACCGGGCCGGTTTCCCAGACCCAACTCTTCGGCGGTGATCGGGATGACGTAGCGGTGGTCGCCGACCGCTCGACCCATCTCGGCGAAGGCCGAGTTGCCCATGTGCAGCATGAGCATGGCCTCCTCGGCCGTCTCAGGCACCCGCTCCACCGCATCAGATGCAGGGTCGTACCGCCATGTGATCTCAATCAATGTGCCACCACCTCATTCACCGCTTCCGTGCGACCGGGCAACAATCGCCATGTCACGAAGGCGCCGAAGATGAGCACCACGGCGCCCACCCAGGTTGTCACCTGCAACGCCTGCGTGAACGCCACATGGATCGCCTCCGTGAGCGGGCCGGTGACATCCGCCGCCAGCCCCTTCATCGCCTCGAAGCCCTCCCCCGGAGATTCGGTGGCGGCCGCCGCAACTTCTGGAGGCACGACCCCTGGGAGTTTCAGCGCCCCTTGATAGACGGCCGTGAGAACGCTACCCAGCAGCGCAATGCCCAACGCGGTACCCAACTCATAGCCGGTCTCCGACACCGCCGACGCCGCACCCGCCCGATCCTTCGGCGCAACCGCCAGCACGGTATCGCTGGCGATCGTCAGCGCCACACCGTCGCCGGCACCGATCAGGATCAGCGGCACTGCGAACACCAGATACTGCTGCGAGTCAAGGATGAAGGCGATCGCTGCCATCCCGATCCCGATGGCCGCGAGACCCATCGACGTCACAGGCCCCCGGCCGAAGCGCCGCATGGCGTTGCCTGCCAGCAGTGCCGCGATCAGTGCGGACAGGGTGGCGGGCAGTTCGAACAGGCCCGCCTGCAGCGGGCTCAGACCCTTGATGAATTGCAGGTACTGCGAGAAGAAGAACAGCGCACCGGCCAGGCCGAACACCGACAACAGCATGCCGAGCACCGCACCGGTGAAGGGGCCGGAGGAGAAGAGGCGCACGTCGACCAACGGATGCTCGAGGTGAATTTGCCGCACCACGAACCAGGTGAGAGTGATCACCCCGATGACGCCGGCGAGCAGGTACTGGATCTCGAAGCCACGGATCGCCATCTCCTTGATCGCGTAGACCCCACCGAGAATGCCCACCATCGACAGCGCGACCGACAACCCGTCGAGCGGACCGGGGTTGGGATCGCGGGACTCTCGCAGGGTGGGCAGCCCGATGATCAGCACCAGCGCCATGATCGGCACGTTGACAAGGAACACCGCACCCCACCAGAAGTGCTGCAGTAGCGCCCCGCCGAACAGCGGCCCCGCGGCCGCCCCTGCCGCGCCCATCGCGCTCCACACGCCGATGGCGAAGCTGCGTTCGGTGTCGTCGGTGAACGTCGAGCGCATCAGGGCCAGCGTGGAGGGCATGAGCGTCGCCCCGGCCACCCCGAGCAGGGCACGGGCCACGATCAGCATTTCCGCAGTGGCGGAATACGCCGCGAAGATGGAGATCACCGCGAACAGCGATCCGCCCACCAGGAGCAGGAACTTGCGGCCGAAGCGGTCCCCGAGGTTTCCCATGGTGATGAGCAGACCGGCGAGGACGAAGGAGTAGATGTCGCCGATCCAGAGCACCTGCGATGCGGTGGGTTTGAGATCCTCGACGATGCTCGGGGTGGCCAGGCTCAGTACGGTGCCGTCGACAGCGACGAGGAACACCGCCAGACACATGGCAGAAAGCGCCCACCAGCGGCGGGGGTCCCTGCCCGGAGCGTCCATCGTGGGCAAGGCTACGCGGGGCAATGTGGGGGTCGCTCGGGTGACGGCGATCGTCGACGTTCTCCCACGGAGTGGTCCGAGGACCGTTGGAGGGGACACGCTGTGTGCTTGTCCGAATCCACCGGGTCGCTCATGGACCTTGCTGGAAGTGGGACTGAGCGCCACAATTGTGTCCATGAGCATCAAGTCGCTGCGTGAAGTCCGAGACCGTTTCAGTGAAGTGGTCGACCGGGTCGAACGGGAGCACGAACGAGTCACTGTGACCCGCAACGGCCACGCGGCGGCTGTGATCTTGAGTCCAGATGACCTCGCAGAACTCGAAGAGACCTTGGATGTGCTCAGTGACCCCGAAGCGCTCGCCGATATCCGCGAGGCCGATGCCGCCTACCGCGACGACGATGTCGTGCGTGGGACAGACGCCGTCCGCGGATTGCGCCCGTGAGTGATGAGCACCCCTATGAACTTGTCATAACTCCCCCTGCGGTCCGAGCCATCCATAGCGGACTGCCGGAATCTGTCGCTGCTGCCGTGATCGAGTTCGTCACTGGCCCGCTGATTGCGGAGCCGAACCGGGTAGGAAAGCCGCTGCGAGCAGACCTTGCAGGAATCTACTCCGCCCGCCGCGGCACCTACCGCGTTTTGTACCGGATCAACCACCAGCAGCGTGAGGTGGTCGTGCTGCGCGTCGACCACCGCCGGGACGTGTACCGCACATAGCGGCACTTCTTGGCTCTTGCCCGCCCTCACCCTCCGGCGGTCCGCTCAGCGCCCCTGGGGAACGCTGGTGTCTGCGACCACCGAGGCGCGCACGGTCTTGCCCTTGCGCACCGTGATCCTCTTCTTGCTGGGCTCACACGTGCCGGGACGCACCGTGATCCGGTAGGTACCGACCGGCAGTTGCATCTTCTTGCCGGGCTTCACCGCGATCTTGTAGTTCTTGCGTACGAGCCGCGCGAGACACCCTTCATCGACGGCGATGCGAGCATGACCGGTGATGACGATGACCGAGGGCGCCGGCGCCGGTAGCGACAGCAGCGCCGCAGTGAGGACGACGGGGAGTACCTTCTTCATGGCTGCCTCCGGTTCCAGGCTAACCCCGGGGGCTGCGCGTGTGCCTCCCCCTCCGTTGAGTGCTGCATGGTTACGGATTTCGACGCCTGAAACCGGTAACCGCGCAGCACTCAACGGAGGGGGAGGCAACGGCGAGCCACGGGGGGTTGACCGTCACCGCGACCCCCTAAGCCCCCGCCTCGATGCGCCGGGCCAATTCGGTGCGCGCCATGGCCTCCCGCGCCTGGCCCAGGGTCACGATCCCCTGTTCGGCCAGTTGCGGGATCATCCGCACCAACACCTCGGCGGTGGCCAGCGCATCACCGAGCGCGGTGTGCCGGCCGAAAACCTCGACCCCGTAGCGCTCGCACACATAGTCCAGACCGTGCCGTGCCTCCGGATGGGTCTCCAGAACCGCCGACAGCAGCATCGTGTCCAGCGTGAGGGGCTCGAGGTGGATCCCGGCCGACTCGGCGGCCGGCCGCAGGAAACCGAAGTCGAAGGCGGTGTGATGCGCGACCAGCACGGAGTCGGCCGCGTACATCGCGAACTGCTCCACGACCTCCCCCGGACCCCCGGCATCGGCGACCATCTCGTCGGTGATGCCGTGGAAACTCGTGGACAGTTCGGGGATCCGGATACCCGGGTTGATCAGCGCGTCGAACGTGTCGTCGGCACGCACGACCCCGCCGTCCACACGCACAGCCCCCATGGCCACAAGTCGGTCGCCGGCGTCGACGTGCAGGCCCGTGGTCTCACAGTCGACGACGGTGAAGACGATGTCGCGCAGAGGCGTCTGCAGCCACTCCTCGCGCGTGGGCACCGGCCGGGAGGGCCGGGAGAGGTCCACGCTGAGACCCACCACCGGACCCTCGGCATGCTCGGCGGCCGGATTGCCGACCACCAGCACCATCGCCGGTTCGTCCGGTCCGGTCAGCCTCACCAGACGGATGGCCGTCTCCCCGACCACGGCGCGCGGGCGCTCACCGGCCAGAGCGCGGGTCAGCAACGGCAGGAAGTCCTCGGCGTCGAACACCCCGAGGATGCTGCGGCCGGCGGCGATGGGGGTCCGCCCGGACAGCGCTTGGCGGGCTGCAGGATTCACCAACAGCACCCGGCCACGGTCATCCACCACTCCCACCGGGACGTCGAGCCCGGAGAGCACCGCGAGCAGTCCATCGCGTTCCAGCCGCAACTCCTCGTGCGCCGCTGCGAGTTGTGCCTCCAATCTGGACTCAGCGGTGGCATGCCGCTGCGCCAGCGTGTTGATGGCCTTCTCCGTCGCCGAATCCCCGGAAAGCCGGTGATCCGGGTTGACGTCGGCGATCATCTGCACGTCCGCGGCGATACGTGCGTCCCGACGTTGTTCGGTGCGCCACGTGCTCCACGCGATCCATCCGACCAGGCCCACTTGAACGATCAGGCCCAGGGCGAGCACCACCACTTCCCCGCCCAACGCATCGAAGAGTGCGGAACGGGAACGCTGCGGAAGATCCGCCAGAACGACAGCCACAGTCAAGGCCGGATCCAGCGTGGCCACGGCGATCAGAGCCAGCACTTTCCACTTGGTCATAGGTCGGTCCGGAAGGTCATCGAAGTGACGGACTGCGCGCTCTTGATCGCCTTGAACGCATCCCGCAGTTCGTCGTGCGTGTCGTCATCGAGATCCTGCATGACGATGGTGTCGGTGACGTATTCGCGGGCGTCGATCTGGCGCAACTGGTTCTGCATCCGCAGCCGGGTCAGGAACGCGTACGCCTGGCGAAGTCGGCCGGTCAGTTCCTCACTGAGCACGCCACCCTTCGTGGCGTCGGCCAGGCGTTCGTCGGTGCCGACAGCGCCTGATCGCGCCTTGAGTCCGTAGAGCCGGGCCAGCAGCACGATGGGCGCCAGGCCGGTCTTCTTCAGATCCACCGTGCCGCGTGGCAACCGCCCGAAGGCGTGCAGCGGAGGGGGGAACGAGTTTGCCGCTGTCGCCAGGCCATGCATGAGGCGCGGCGAGCCCGCACCCCGGGCCAACACCGCGCGCGCCGGCGCGACGTCGAGCGCCCCTTTGAGCTGGCGCAGGTCCAGGAACACATCCGCATCCACCACGGCGTCCGGCGTCGGGGCGTCCACGCGCTCGCGCAGGATCTGCTGCCACTGCTCGAGGGAGTAGGACCAGGTGTCGGCCATGTAGCCACCGTCGCAGGGCCGCAATCCGAAACGTTCGAGACCGTCGATGACCGCGACGGCGAGGTCCTTCGCGTAGCTGGTCCGGGCCGCCTGTTCGGTCTGCCAGAACAAGGCGCTGTCCTGGTCGCTGGCGCAATGCAGCTCGCGGCGGGCATGTGAGCCGAACACCACCCACGCGAAGCGTGCCGGTGGCGGTCCGGACTCGTGGACGAAACCGTCGATCAGTGCGCGGGTCTGCGCATCCGCAGCATCCGATAGCGCAGTCGTCACCGGCTGCGTCCAATCGATGCCACGGGCGACGTCCACCAACGGGCTCGCCGGCACCACATTCGGGCTCATCGCAGTCCTCTCGCCGTCCATGTCCGCTGCACGGCAACGGCTTCGGGCGTGTGCAAGCGGATCATGATCCGATCCACCCCCGGTGTGATCCTATGGGCGGTCCGCAGCGACACCCCGACCATGGTCGCGAGTGCCGCGGGCATGGCCCACGCGGCCGGCTGCGACAGTAGCGCTCCGGGCCACCCTGCGAGGTCCGGCACCAGCGTCGAGATCGCGATCGCGGCAGTGGCCATCACGCCGCCGAGCAGAAGCCCGGCTGCGGCGCCGGCATCGGTCAGTTTCGGCCACCAGATCCCCAGCAGCAGCAACGGCGAGAAGGTCGCGGCAGCCACCGCGAAGGCCAGTGATACGGCTCGGGCCAGCGGCAGCGACTCGGCCACGAGCCCCAGCAACAGCGGGACCAGCACCGCCGCCGCGGCGGCGATCCGGAACGAGACGATGGGGTCGCGTACCCGCTTGCTCACCACATCCTGAGAGAGCACACCGGCCACGGTGACCGTCAGACCCGTCGCCGTGGCGAGGAAGGCAGCGGCCGCACCGGCGGCCACCAGCGCTGTGAGCCATTGTCCGGCGAGCCCGCCCACGGCGGCCTGCGGAAGCAGAAGCACCACCGCATCTGTGCGCCCGGTGAGCAGAAGCTCCGGAGCGTACAGCCGGCCCAGCATCCCGTAGACCGACGGCGCCAGGTAGAACAGGCCGACCAGCCCGATCACGACGAGTGCGGTCCGGCGGGCCGCGCGGCCGTCGGGGTTGGTGTAGAAGCGCACCAGCACGTGCGGCAGACCCATCGTTCCCAGGAACAGAGCGAACATCAACGCGAACGTCCGGTACAGCGTGTGTTCCTCGCCGCTTTGCAGCGGCTGCCCCCAGCCCGCCCCGGTCAACTGCGGGACGCTGCTCAGATGCGGCACGGTGGCGCCGGCCGGGAAGACCAGCGTGGTGCCGTCGGCGACTGTGTGTTGGCCCGGTTGCCAGGTCAGCGATCCGGCGACGGTCGCGCCGTCAACGGTGCCCTCCGCCTCGAGGGTGAGTTGCTCGGAGACGTTCACGGTGATCGGGTTCTCGATGCGCACGGTCGTCCGGTCGTCGAAGACCGGCGGTGCGTCGGTCAGTGCGCTGGGGGACGCATCGGCACGCCAGGCGGCCAGCAGAAACAGCACCGGCACCATGATGGCCACGACCTTCAGCCAGTACTGGAAACCCTGCACCAGGGTCACGCTGCGCATGCCACCACCCACGATCACCACCAGCACCGTGATCGAGACGAGCAGCCCGCCCACCCACGTCGGGGTGTCGAGCAGGATCTGCAAGGCCAGGCCGGCACCCTGCAATTGCGGCAGGACGTAGAGCCATCCGATCAGGACCACCAACGCACTGGCGATCAGACGCACCTTGGAGGAGCGAAGCCGCGCTTCACAGAAGTCGGGCAGCGTGTAGGCGCCGGACCTGCGCAGCGGCGCGGCGACCAAGGCCAGCAGCAGGACGTAGCCGACCGCGTAGCCCACGGGGAACCAGACCGCGTCGGCACCCCCGGCCATGATCAGACCCGCCACACCGAGGAAGGAGGCCGCGGACAGGTACTCCCCCGAGATCGCCGACGCGTTCCACCAGGCCGGTACTGAGCGCGACGCGACGTAGAAGTCCCCGGTGGTACGTGCCAGCCGCGAACTGTAGGCCGCAAGACCGATCGTCACCAGGACGGTCAGCGCCATGCCCGCGGCAGCCAGGGTGGGGTTCATCGCCCCTCCACCAGATCGGTGAATTGCGCCTCGTTGCGGTCGGCCTGCCGCACGTACCACCAGCCGACACCGAGGATCGCCGGGTAGACCAGGCTGCCCAGCAGCAACCACCACAGCGGCATCGGACCGACCTGCAGTTCCCGGATGCGCGGAACGAAGCCGAACAGGATCGGCATGGCGACCAATGGCACCACGACCAGCGCCACAGTGGACAGCCCCAGCAGGAGTTGGGCGCGGATCAACGACCGCAGGTAGACCTGGCCGACACGGGTCTGGTCATCGATCTCGTCGGTGACCGGGCGGGCGGGCCGCCGCCGCACGTCGCGGCGCGGTCCGGTGATGACCTCACGCTTGGGCCGCTGCTCGGGCTTGGTCATGGGATGGCCTCGACCGGCTCCCCGGCTGCCTTTGCGACGTTGTTGCGACGACTCTCGCCGGATCGTGACGTTGTTGCTGCTGTTGGCGACCTGAAACCCGCAACAACGTCACAAAGAGTTGCGGGGCGCCGCAACAACGTCACAAACGCCTCTCGTGGGCCGTACCCACTCATGCGTCCCGCTCCAATTTGCGACCAGCCACCAGCGCCTCCTTCACCGCCGCGGCGTGCCGCCGGCTGACCGGCACCCCCTGTCCCTCTCCAAGGTCGACGGTCACCCGCCCGCCCGTCGCGCGCAAACCCTCCACGAAGGTCGAGTTGACCAGGAAGCGACGGTGCACCCGCAGGAACCCGGCGGATTCCCACCTCTCCTCAAGCGCCGCCAGCGGCACCCGCACCAGATGGCTCCCTTCGCGGGTGTGCAGCCGCACATAGTCGCGCTGTGCCTCGACGTAGACCACCTCCGAGCGCTTGACGTAGCGCGTGACCCCGCCGAGTTCGACGGCGATGGTCTCATCCGGCAGTTCATCGGCAGCCGAACGTGGTTCGCCGGCTTCGGCCTCCAGCGCCCGCTGCACACGTGCGACGGCTTGCGCGAGCCGCTCAGCGCGGATGGGTTTGAGCAGGTAGTCCACGGCGGCGATATCGAAGGCGTCGACCGCGTGGGAGTCGTACGCGGTCACGAAGACAACCGGCGGAGGCACGGCGAACCTACCGATGACCCGCGCCAGCGCCAACCCGTCCATGCCGGGCATGCGGATGTCCAGGAAGACCGCGTCCACGTCGTCGGCCTGCAGCAGTTCCAGAGCGTCCGTGGCCGTACCGGCGGGGCGCACCACCGCGATCCCGGGGGTCTTGCCCAACAGGTACGTCAACTCCGCGAGCGCCGGCTCCTCGTCGTCCACCGCCACCACGATCAGGCCGTCCTCACTCATCGGACACCGCCTCGGCGAACTTGGGGATCCGCATGGTCACCTTCGTCCCTGCCATCGGTGCGGTCTCCACGACCAGACCGTGGTCGTCTCCGAAGGCCTGCCGCAGACGCTCATCCACGTTGGCCAGGCCCACGTGGTCCCCGGGCTCTCCGGACAGACTGCGGCGGATGACCTGCGGATCGTTGCCCACCCCATCGTCCTCGACGCTGATCCAGCACTCCGGTCCCCGCTCGATCGCGGTGATGCTGACCGTGCCCTGTGCGTCGCGACCCTCGAGCCCGTGCCGCACCGCGTTCTCCACCAACGGCTGGATGCACAGGAACGGGATCCGCACGCTCAACACCTCCGGGTCCACCCGCAGTCTCACCTGTAGACGGTCGCCGAACCGGGCCTGCTCGAGCAACAGGTACTGCTCGACGGATCGCAACTCATCGGCCAGCGCGGTGTAGCGGCCATGGGAGCGGAAGCTGTACCGGGTGAATTCGGCGAAGTCCAACAGGAGGTCCCGGGCACGGTCGGGGTCTGTGCGCACGAACGATGCGATCGCCGTCAGCGAGTTGAAGATGAAATGCGGCGAGATCTGGGCGCGCAGGACCCGCACCTCGGCCTCCGCGCTGCGGGCACGGGTGCGGTCGAGTTCGGCGAGGTCGAGTTGGCCGGAGGTGAACGTCGCCACCTCCTCCACCGCCCGCATGAGCGCCGGACCGGCGGGCAGGTTCGAGTAGGCCACAAGCGCACCGATCACGACGTCGTCGGAGGTCAGCGGGGCGGCGATCCCGGACCGGAACATCTCGCTGACATCACGCGCCTGTTCGGCGTTGATGACCACCGGGGACCCGGAATCCAGGGCGGCCTCGGCGTGCTGCACGGCGAACTCCCGCTGCTTGTCACCGATCCCGTCCCAGGCCAGGGTGCTGAAGCGGTCGGTGATCGCCAGCGCGGGCACGCCGAGCAGGCCGCGCAGGTACTTCACGGACCGTGCGGTGCCGGCCTCGGTCAACCCCCCACGCAGTGCCGGGGCCGCGAGACTGGCGATGTGCAGGGTGCGATAGGTGGCCATCTGACTCTCGGTGCCCATGCGCGCCCGGCCGCGCACCCACCGGGCGATCAGCACTCCGAGCACGATCGCACCGGCGATGGCGGCCAACGCCAACACCCAGGCATCCATGGGTGCGAAACTAGCGGAAGTCGGGGACATGGATCTGCCTCTTGGACACGTGACCACGATCGAGCCCTCGTCGTCTGGAACGCTGTTCGACATGGGATCTGAGTTCAGCGGGGCCGAATGGATCGCATCCAACGACCTCGCCTTCGCAATCCGCGACCGCTTCCCCGTATCACCGGGGCACTGCCTGGTGATCCCCCGCCGCGTCGTGGCCACATGGGACGAGACGACGGCGGCGGAACGCTCAGCTCTGATCGCGCTCATGACCGAGGTCAAGGACATGTTGCGAGACGCGTTTCGCCCCGACGGGTTCAACGTGGGGTTCAACGAAGGCGCCGCCGCCGGGCAAACGGTGTTCCACCTGCATATCCACGTGATCCCACGTTTCACCGGCGATGTCCCGGACCCGCGCGGCGGGATCCGCCACGCCGTGATGGGCGCGGGGAACTGGCAGGCCTGACCGGCCGGCGCCGCGGGGCCGGACGCCGCCGCCTTTGTGAGGATGGTGCGCCGGTCCGGACCCCGATTGTGACGAAGGTGCGGGGTCTTCCGCCCGCGAACCGCGCACCTTCGTCACAACGCCGGCCGCGCGACCACAACACCGTCACAAAGGCAGCGTCCGTGGCCTCGGCGCGCGATCGAATCCGCTCCCCGCACGGTGGGACGGCGCCGGCGCGGACAGGTCCGCACCTGCCGGCGGGACGTCATGCGGCACCGCATGGCTCAGTTCCCGGCCCCGAGCCCCTGCTGGATCAGGTTCATGATTGTCGGGTCGGCCAGCGTGGTGACGTCGCCGAGCGAGCGGTTCTCCGCCACATCGCGCAGAAGCCGCCGCATGATCTTCCCCGAACGGGTCTTCGGCAGTTCAGGGACGACCAGGATCTGTCGTGGCTTGGCGATCGGGCCGATCTCGTGGCCGACGTGCTTGCGCAGTTCCTGCACCAGCTCCGGGCCGTCCTCGATACCCCCACGCAGGATCACGA
This sequence comes from Actinomycetota bacterium, assembly GCA_020636995.1. GTDB lineage: Bacteria > Actinomycetota > Actinomycetes > S36-B12 > UBA10799 > JADKAV01. Next base: position 105,458 of record JACJWU010000006.1, read on the forward strand.
AGGCCACGATGCCCTGGCCAGTCGTCTCGTCGGTCGCGCCGACCACCGCGGCCTCGGCGACCGCGGGGTGCGACACCAGCGCGGACTCCACCTCGGTCGTGGAGATGCGGTGACCGGACACGTTCATCACGTCGTCCACGCGGCCCAGCAGCCAGATCGCGCCGTCCTCGTCGTACTTGGCGCCGTCACCGGCGAAGTAGTACTGCGGCCACCGGCTCCAGTACGTGTCCTTGTAGCGCTGCGGGTCCCCCCAGATCCCGCGCAGCATCGACGGCCACGGCTCGCTGAGAACCAAGTAGCCGCCCCCACCGGGGCCGACCGGCTCACCGTGGTCGTCCACGATCACGGCGCCGATCCCGGGCAGCGCGCGCATCGCCGAACCCGGCTTGCACTCGGTCACCCCGGGCAGCGGGCTGATCATCATCGCGCCGGTCTCGGTCTGCCACCAGGTGTCGACGATCGGGCAGCGACCGCCACCGATGACGTCCCGGTACCACATCCACGCCTCGGGGTTGATGGGCTCGCCCACCGAGCCGAGCAGCCGCAGCGACGACAGATCGTACTGCGCCGGGATGTCCGCGCCCCACTTCATGAACGTGCGGATCGCGGTCGGTGCGGTGTACAGGATGCTCACCTTGTGCTTCTGCACGATCTCCCACCAGCGACCCTTGTGCGGGGTGTCGGGGGTGCCTTCGTAGATGACCTGCGTCGCGCCGTTGCTCAGGGGCCCGTAGACGATGTAGCTGTGCCCGGTCACCCAGCCGATGTCCGCTGTGCACCAGTAGACGTCGGTCTCCGGCTTGAGGTCGAACACGGTGTTGTGGGTGTAGGACGCCTGGGTGAGGTAGCCGCCGGAGGTGTGCAGGATGCCCTTGGGCTTCCCGGTGGTGCCGGACGTGTACAGGATGAACAGAGGGTGCTCGGCGTCGAAGTCCTGCGCCTCATGGGTGTCGGGGGCGGTGGCCACCACATCGTGCCACCACACGTCGCGCTCGTCGTTCCAGGCGACATCGTCGCCGGTGCGCCGCACGACCAGAACCTTCTGCACCGTGGGGCAGTGCTCGACGGCCTCGTCCACGGCGGGCTTCAGCGGCATCGACGAGCCACGCCGGAACTGCCCGTCCGTGGTGATGACCACCTTGGCCTCGGCGTCCTCGATACGGCTGCGCAGGGCCTCGGCGGAGAATCCGCCGAACACGACCGAGTGCGGGGCGCCGATCCGGGCGCACGCCAGCATGGCCACGACGGCCTGCGGGATCATCGGCATGTAGATCGCGACCCGGTCGCCGGCCTCCACACCGAGCTCGGTCAGCGCGTTGGCGGCCTGTGACACCCGCTTCTGCAGGTCGGCGTACGTGATCGTCTCCGCCTCGCCGCTCTCCGGCTCGAAGATGATCGCGGCACGCGAGCCGAGTCCGTTGTCCACGTGGCGGTCCACGCAGTTGTACGCCACACTCAGCCGGCCACCGACGAACCACTTGGCGAACGGCGCGTCCGACCAGTCGAGCACCTCGGTCCAGGGCTGGGCCCAGTCGAGGCGTTGGGCCTGCTCGGCCCAGAAGCCCAGCCGATCGGCTGCCGCCTCGTCGTAGATCGCGGCGGTGACGTTCGACTGCGCGACAAACTCGGGACTGGGCGGGAAGGAGCGGGATTCGGTGGCGAGGTTCTCGAGTGTGTCGGTCATGAGGAGCCTTTCAGAAGGTGCGGGTGCCGCGCCGCCGACGTGTCGGGAGGGGATGCGCAACGGCGCGGCACTCGCGGGAGGGATGGGTCTTGGTGAGGCGTCCGGGTGGCGGGGCCAACTTCACGCCACCCGGACGCCTGCTCGGGGGGAGGTGCTAGTGCGCGACGGTGGCCTTCTCGGCACCGGCACCGGTCAGCGACCGGACCTCCATCTCGGCGAACTTCACTGCGTCGGACTTGGTCGGGTCGGTGACGCTACCCAGCCAGCCGAGGAAGAAGGCCAGCGGGATGGAGATCAGACCCGGGTTGTCCAGCGGGAACCAGTGGAAGTCCACGCCTTGCAGCATCGACGGGCTCTTCGTCGCACCCTCGGGGATCGGCTTGCCCGACACCACCGGCGAGAAGAGGATCAGCGTGATCGAGGAGATCAGACCGCCGTAGATGCTCCATAGGGCGCCACGGGTCGTGAAGCCCTTCCAGAACAGCGAGTAGAGGATCGTCGGCAGGTTCGCCGATGCCGCCACCGCGAAGGCCAGGGCCACCAGGAACGCGATGTTCTGGTCCTTGGCCAGGATGCCACCGACGATCGCGAACACTCCGATCACAACCGCCGCGATCCGCGCGACCTTCACCTCGTCGTCGGCCGAGACCTGGCCACGCTTGATGTAGTTGTTGTAGACGTCGTGGGCGAACGATGCACTGGCTGTGATCGTCAAGCCTGCGACCACCGCGAGGATGGTGGCGAAGGCGACCGCGGAGATAAAGCCCAGCAGCAACGTTCCGCCGAGTTCGTAGGCCAGCAGCGGGGCCGCGGAGTTCGCGCCACCCGGGGCGGCCTTGATGACGTCGGAGCCGACCAGGGCAGCGGCACCGAAGCCCAGCACCAGGCTGAACAGGTAGAACAGACCGATCAGGCTGATCGCCCACACCACGGACTTGCGGGCCTCCTTGGAGGTCGGGACCGTGTAGAAGCGCATGAGCACGTGCGGCAGGCCGGCGGTGCCGAGCACCAGGGCCATCGACAGCGAGATGAAGTCGACCTTGCTCAGTGTGTTCACGCCGTACTTCGCACCCGGGGCCAGCAACTTCTCACCGAGCGGGCTGTTGCCGGCGGCGGCACCCATCAGGTCCGACAGGCTGAATCCGTACTTGCTGAAGACCCACATCGTCATCAGTGCGGCACCCGCGATGAGCAGGACGGCCTTGATGATCTGCACCCACGTGGTGCCCTTCATGCCACCGACGAGGACGTAGACGATCATCAGGATGCCGACGACCGCGATGGTGAGGGACTGGCCCACATTGCCTGTGACACCCATGAGCAGGCTGACCAGGCCACCGGCACCGGCCATCTGCGCGAGCAGGTAGAAGAAGGAGACCGCGAGGGTCGAGATCGCCGCGGCCATCCGCACGGGTCGCTGCCGCATCCGGAAGGCGAGCACGTCAGCCATGGTGAACTTGCCGGTGTTGCGCAGCAGTTCCGCGACCAGCAACAGGGCCACCAGCCACGCGACCAGGAAGCCGATCGAGTAGAGGAAGCCGTCGAAGCCGGTGAGCGCGATGGCGCCGGTGATTCCGAGGAAGCTTGCGGCCGAGAGGTAGTCGCCGGCGATGGCGGTACCGTTCTGGCCGCCGGTGAAGGAGCGACCGCCGGTGTAGTAGTCGGCGGCGGTCTTGTTCTGACGCGATGCCCGGATGACGATGACCATCGTGATGGCGACGAACGCCAAGAAGATGGCCATGTTGACCAGGGGGCTGCCTGCGGTTGCGTTCATCAGTTGGTCCCCTCGAGTTCTTCACGGATCTCCGTGGCCAGCGGGTCGAGCTTCTTGTTGGCGTGACGCACATAGAGCCACGTGATCAGGGCGGTGGAAACGAACTGCAACAGACCGAAGACGATGCCCCGGTTGACGTTGCCCCACACCGGCTGCCCCATCCACGCCGGTGCGAACACCGACATGAGGACGAAGGCGAAGTACCAGACGAGGAACGCCACAGTCATCGGGAACGAGAAGCCGCGGTAGCGCTTACGCAGTTCCTGGAACTGTGGGCTCCGCTGAGCCTTGACGTACGCCTCAGGGTCGGGGCCACCGCTACCGACCTTCAGCGGTTCCTGATTGATTGTCATCTTCTGTACCTTCCGAGATGCCAAGCGGTCCCTCCGCCTCGGTGGTGACACGTTATGGGCGTTGTCGAGGGCCCGGAAGGACTTCGGCGGGGCCTTGCGGCGAGCGGTGTGACCTAGCACACAGGTGGCCGCACGGGCCGCGACGAACGGTCCCGGGAGCGCGACGAACGGTGGGGGTTGCCCATCCCCCGCCGCGCCGACTGGGTGCCCGCGGCGCAACTGAGTCGCCCATGAGGCACCCACTTCCCCCCGCCGCGCCGACTGGGTGCCCACGGCGCAACTGAGTCGCCCATCAGGCACCCACTTCCCCCCGCCACGCCGACTGGGTGCCCACGGCGCAACTGACACCGGCGATTCTCGGGGCATACTGCTTTGCATGATCGCTCAACTACCTGCCGAGTCGGACCCGTTCGCCCTCGTCCAGGGGCTCCCGGTCCACCCGTTGGTGGTCCATGCCGCCGTGGTCTTCATCCCGATGGCGGCGCTCGGGCTACTGCTCATGGCGGTGTGGCCGAAGTTCGGTGCCCGATTCGGATGGCTCGTCTGGATGCTGGCCCTCGTCGCGACTGGTGCCTCTTTCGTCGCCAAGGAGTCCGGAGAAGCACTCGAAGACATCGTGGGAGCACCAGGCTTCGACCACGCCGAACTCGGGGACAAGATGCCGCTGTTCGCGGGGGCGCTCTTCCTCGTGGCGATAGTTCTGTGGCTTGTCCAGCGGTCGTATGTGAAGCGCGACGGCGGCGGCAAGGCCGGCATCGTCATCATGGGCCTGATCGCGGCTGCGGTGGCCGTGCTCAACCTCTACTGGGTCTACGCGGTCGGAGACAGTGGCGCGAAGTCGGTGTGGAAGTCCGAGATTGCGGCCGCCACAGCACCGACCCCGACAGCAACCCCGACCGCGACGGCCAGCCCGACGGCCAGCCCGACGGCATCCGCTTCCCCGAGCACCTCCCCCAGTGCTGACGGGACCTACACCGCCGCCGAGGTCGCGACCCACAACTCCGCCGGGGACTGCTGGACCTCCATCAACGGCAAGGTCTACGACGTCACCGACTGGGAGGACAAGCACCCGGGCGGTGCCGAGCGGATCATCAACCTGTGCGGCACGGACGGCAGTTCCGCCTTCGATGACCAACACGGCGGCGAGCCCAAGCCCGAGGACATGCTGGCCGATTACCAGATCGGCGTCCTGGCTCAGTAACACGTCGGGCCACGTGCTGCGCCTGCCTGTGGTCGGCCGCTGATCCCTAGGTGTGTCGGGACAGTCCGGTTAGAGATCGGCATGTTCGTTAGTCGGCCGCAGGTTGGTTAGAGTCCCACGGCCGTATGCGACTAACCGGAGTGCCGTTTCTCTAACCAGGATGCCGATCTCTAACCGGGATGCCGGCGTAGTACAGCGCCGGTCCCAGCCGCCACCGTGACCTGGACGCAGCCCAGGTGAGAGATCGATGCCCGGATAACTCGAAGGAAGATGCCGAGGACCACGTGGCGGGCGGGCGCAAGCCACGAAACAGCGCTCACCACCGAACGACCCCTTGGCGGGAGCCGCGAGGCGCGCCATGATGGGGCGCGTGAACACCACAACGATCATCCTGGTCTCCGTCGCGATCCCGATCATCATCACCGTCGTCGTGCTGATGTTCGCCCGCAATGCGATGGGCGGGGGCAAGAAGAAACAAGAGCAGGCTGCCAACCTCATGGCCACCGGCAAGAAGGCGCGCGCGAAGATCCTGCGCATCGACCCCACGGGCATGGTCATCAACAACATCAACATCCAGTGCTGGGTGACGTTCCTGATGGAGCCGCTCGATGGCGGCGGCGCGTTCCAGGCCCAGAAGAAGATCGTGATCCCGCAGACGAACATGCCGCGAGTGGGCGACATGTGGCCCGCTTGGTACAGCCCGACCGATCCGAACCTGTTCGCGGTCGGGATGCCCGATGGGGCCTCGCCGGAGCAGATCCCCATCTTCAAGGAGTTCGGCATCCCGCACCCGCTGGACAAGCAAGCCGCTGCCCCCGAACCCGATGACGGGCCGGTCGACGAACTTCAGCGCCTGGCGCAGATGAAGGCGGACGGCTTGCTCACAGACGAGGAGTTCGCCGCAGCGAAAGCGAAGCTGCTCGGCGGGTAGTAAGAAGCGGTCAGAGGACGGTCACGCCATGGCGCTTGCCGCGCTGACCAGACCGCCCCTGATGCAACAGTCCTGGCACCCCGCGACACCGACACCGCCGCGTTGCCGTTCCCGACTCAACTCTGCTCGCGCAGCGTGTGCTTCAGCCCTTCGGTGATCGCCCGCAGGACCGCGACCCGGGCGAACCACTTGTTGTTCGCAGGGATCACATGCCACCGCGCGGAGTCGGTCGTGGTGCGCAACACCATCTGGTCGATCGCCTGAACGTACTCGTCCCACTTCTCGCGGTTGCGATAGTCCTCTTCGGTGATCTTGTGCTGCTTGTACGGGGTTTGCTCCCGGGCCTGGAATCGCGCCAACTGCTCCTCGGGGGAGATGTGCAACCAGAACTTGGCCACGAAGTACCCGCGCTCGGTCATCTGCGCCTCGAAGTCGTTGATCTCGTCGTAGGCGCGCTGCCACTCCGCGGGGTCGGCGAATCCCTCGACCCGCTCCACGAGCACCCGTCCGTACCAGGTGCGGTCGAAGATCGCGAACCGCCCCGCCGGGGGTAGGTGCCGCCAGAACCGCCACAGGTACGGGTACTTCCGCTCCTCCTCCGTGGGGGCAGCCACCGGGATGACGCGATAATCGCCGGCCTCGAGTGACTGGGTGACCCGCCTGATCACTCCGCCCTTACCCGCCGCGTCCCACCCTTCGAACGCCAGCACGGTGCTGATCCCGCGGTTGCGCGCCTCGATCGAGAGTTTGTAGAGCCGTGCCTGCAAGCGTGCGAGCTCTGCACGGTACGTGGCCTTGTCCAGTTCCTGGGTCAGATCAACACGGCTGAGCACCGTGGCCTGGGAGTCGAACAGGGACTGGTCGACCGACGGCCCGCTCGAGGGCTTCTGCGCCATCCGCCCGGTGAGCGCGGCAAGGATGGTGCGGGCCACGGTGAGGTCGCGATAGCGGTCGTCGGTCGATTCGACGATCGTCCACGGCGCGCCCGGCGCGCTGGTCTCGTGCAGGATGCGCTCCACAACCGGCAGCAGGGGGCTCATCTTCTCCAAGGCCGCCCAGTCCCGCTGGTCGATCCACCAGCCCTTCTCCGGGTCCTTCTCCGCCCGCTTGAGCTTCTTGCGTTGCTTCTTCTCCGGGGTGTGCAGGAAGAACTTCAGCACGAGCGCCCCGTCGGCGACGAGTTCGGTCTGCATCGTGGCCACGTGGCGCAGCCACTTGCTGAAGTACTCCTCGCTGATCTCGTCGTTCACACGCATCGTGGCTGTGCGCATCAGCCCCCCGGCGAAGATCGCGGTCGAACCCTTGGGCGGTAGAGCACGCCACAGGCGCCACAGGGTCGGACGTTCGGCTTCCTCCTGGGTCTGCTCGGCGAACACCCGGGTGCTGACGAACCGGGTGTCCAGCCACTCGTTGAGCCGGTTGACCATCTGGTTGGCGGCGATCCGGTCGTCACCGGCGATCCAGATGATCAGGGGGAAGTCGGCGTTGCGGAACTCGTACTGCGCATTGACCAGGTCCTTGCGCAGGTCCGGAACAGCGGCCTTGTACTCCTGTTTGCTGACCTTGTTGCCAACCTCAGACACTTCAAGCATGCGCTGAGTATTCCAAGATCACGGCCTTCGGCGCGTGGTGAACGCGCAACCTTCTGTTCGTGAGGCGTTCACCGGATCCGTGAGCACTCCGCAAATCCGGGAGCGCTCCACAGCCGCCCAAGGGCTAACCGATCTCCAGAGTGCTCACGGATGGGGCGGGGAGGTCCCACGCCGCCGGTTGCGACGTTGGTGCGGCAACCGACAGTTGGTTTGTCGCGTTGTTGCGGGGTTGAACCCCCTCACACCCCGCAACAACGTCACAAACGTGCCCATGGCGACCGCACCTTCGTCACAATCCCCCGTGCGTTTCACGGCCGCAGGATCCACGACCTCTTCCACGTGCTGGTCTTCCACGCGTCCTTGTACTTCGGCTTCGGCTTGGCGGTGATCCACACGGTGACCTTCACCTTGCGGTACCCGAAGACACGGACCTTGACCGCACCCTTCTTCGTCACCCTGGTCCGGCAGTAACTGACCTCCCCGGCAGCCGACGTGCCCAATGGGCGGCACTTCGTCCGGTACTTCAGCGTCCCGTACTTGTTCGTCCGCGACCGCTTGACCACCGTGCACGTGTCACCCTTGCACTTCTTCACAGGGTCCACGTAGATGGGCAACGGCGAGGTCACCGTGACTGTGGCCTGCGCCTGCGCCGATACGTCCTTGCCGACGATCTGGCCGGCGTCCCACGGCGAACCCAGCGACGTCACCGTGTTGGTCGTGTCCTTGCTGATCGCCGTCGTGCACGTGTACACCCAGGTCTCGTCCGGATAGCCATCACCGCTGTCGTGGTTGGTCAGCAGGCCGTCGCCGTTATCGTCACCGGAGACGTAACTCACCGGGGCACACTTGTCGTCGGTGACGCGGATGTTCGCCAACGGCATCGTTCCGACGTTGGTCACGTTGTAGGTGTATGTGACCAGCCCGCCCTTGTTGACTCGCGTGGCCGACGGTGACTTGGTCACGGCGATCGCCGGGTTCAGCCGTCCACCGACGACCAGTACCGTCACCGAGGTCGAGTCGGTCACCTTCCCGCCGCCCGGCGTGGTCCCCGTCGCCGTCGCGACGTTGGTGGTGTCGTCCTGCAAGGCCGACACACACTCATACACCCATTCGTCACCGGGCTTCAGGATCCCGCTGCCGTTGTCACCGGACTTGTAGACCACCGGGGCGCACTTGTCGTCGGTGGCCTTGATGTCGGTGAGATCCACGGTGCCGTTGTTCAGGACGGTGTAGGTGTACGTGACCGGCGTACCCTTCTCGACCAACTCCGCGCTCGGCGACTTCTTGATCGCGATGCTGCCCTGGTAACTGGTGACGGTGGCCTGGTCCGTAGCTGTGACCACAGCACCCAGGATCGGCTCAACCGCGGTCACGACTGCGGTGTTCGTCACGGTCGTCACACCCGCGAAGGTGTTCTTGCAGGTGTAGACCCACGTCTCGCCCGGATCGACCAGACCGTTGTCGTTGGTGTCGCCAGACTGGTACTCCAAGGGCGAGCAGGTGTCGTCGGTGATGTCGGCGACGTCCATCGGCGTAGTCGCAACCCCCGACGTGACGTCGTAGGTGTACGTGACCTCGGATCCGACCGGCACCAGCAGCACTCCTTGCTGGAAGACACCACCGGGCGCCGACGGAGTCTTCGTGATCGTGATGTCGGGGACGATCACGCGCACCTCAGCGGTGGCGGTGACCTCCAACGGCGGCGCGGTCTGCTTGCCCGGGCCGCTGCCCAAGAACGGCGTACCGGTGAAGGTCGCCTCGTTCGTCGTGTCAGCAGTGATCGGCATCGCGCACTCGTACGTCCATGCCTCACCGACACCCATGATCGAGTCGTCACCGGTGTCCCCGCCGACGAACGTGATCGACGAGCACTTGTCGTCGGTGATCCAATCCACGGGATCCAGCGGACCCTCCAGCGGCACCTGGCCGTTGTTGGTGGCGACGTAGGTGTAGGTCACCTCGGTGTCCGGGTACACGATCGGCTGATCCACCGTCTTCACCAGGTCGACACCGGGCACCAGGATCTCGACGGTCTGGGTGTCCTTCGCGGTGAGAGTTCCCTGCGGATCGAGGGGATCCTGCACTGTGGCGGTGGCCACGTTGGTCACCTTGCTCGGCACCATCGGGTCCACCGTGCAGGTGTACGTCCACGTCTCACCTGGAGCCAGTGGGACGGCTCCCGACTGCAGTTGCACGGGACTGCACTGATCGTCGACCAAGGCGTCGGCGATGTCGCCCACCGGTTCCAGTGCCACGTTCCCTGTGTTGGTGACCGTGTAGGTGTACGTCTCCGAATTGCCCTGCAGGACCTGCGGCCTGTTCACCGTCTTCATCAACGTGATCTGCGGGTTGTAGTCGAAGAAGTCGTTGAAGACGCACAGGACGTCGTCGCCTGCCGCCAGCGTGACCGTCGCACCGTTCTCCAGGGTGTAGTCCACACCGTCCGTACCGATGCAGAACGGATGTTCACCTTCGGGCCCGTCCAGGTACCAGTCGGTCGGGATGTTGACCTCCTGAACGGTGTAGTCACCGGGGGCAAGACCCTCGGCCGTCCGGAACTCCTGGTCCAGGAGGCTGAAGGTGTTCGGTGTGGGCGTCCACTCGAAGTCGAATTCCTGCGTCGGGTCATCCGGCGCCTCCTTGACCACGGTGAGAGTGGCGTCCTCGCGGTTGCTGAACGTGCAGGTGACGCTGTCGCCCGGGTCGATCTCCACATCGATCTTGCGGGCGTTCAGGTCTGCCGTGCCCACCGGTGTGCCGTCGTCCAGACAGGTGATGCTGTCGAGGTTCCAATTGGCGGGAAGCGCTTCCTCCGTGAATGTGAAGTTCTCACCGCCGAACGCGGGATAGACGGTGAACGTCCTGTCCGCCGGGCCGCCATCAGGCGTCAGGGAGAAGGAGTAGTCCGACGGCATGACCCCACCGTCGGCCCCCTCTGCCAGGAAGTCGAACTGCGTGCCGTCTGCCGGATCCGCAGCCTTGACGATCTGCACGGTGGCGCTGGGCACCTGGGCGTCCTTGAAGGTGCAGCCCACATCCTCCCCGGCGCCTATCTGGACCGTCGCGGTGGCACCCACGATCTGCGCGGGGGTCGCGCTGCCGATGCACTCGATGCTGGACAACGACCACCTGTCGGGGGCGGCGGTCGGCACGTCCTCGGTGATCGACACCTCCGTGCCGACCGGGATGTCCTCGAACACCTGCGGTGCGCCACCGCCCGTGAGATCGAATTGCGTCGGCGTGACACCGGTCGCTTCGAAGGGGAACACGAACGTCGACTGCACGTCGGTGACCTTGTCGACGGTCAGGGTACCGAGTTTCTGGTTCTCGTAGACACAGACCGCTACCTCGCCCTCGAGCAGGTCGACACTGACCTCGCCGGTGTCCAGATCGCCCGGGACGATGGTGGCCGGATCAGTACTCACGACACAGTCGAGTTCGATGAGTTTCCAACCGGCCTTGTCGGCCTCGGTCACGGTGTAGGTCTGGCCGCCGAAACCGGGGTCCACCTCGAAACCGGTGTAGTCGCCGCCGGCAAGCGCGAACGCCTCATCGAGGTCCGGCCCGGTGGCCGTGAAGTCGAAAGTCGCCGTCGCGTCCTGGGGGTCGGTGAGCTTGAGAACGAACAAGTAGGCCTTGGCCGGCACCTTGGTGTTCACGTACGTGCACACCACGTCGTCGCCGTAAGTGAGACTGCCGTCGACCCGACCGTTGGGTTTGTCGATGGTCAACCCGCCCGCACCTTCGCCCGCGCACTCCAGCGAGGTCAGGGTCCAGTCGGGGACGGGAACCTCCTCCACAGTGAGGGCATTCCCCGCTGTGACGTCAGTGAAGACCTGCTGTTCGGTGTTCGTCAGGCCGAAGCTGGTCGGGCTCAGCCCTGTGGCGTTGTAGGTGAACTCGGTGGGATCGTCCGGAACTGCGGGATTCACAGCGTTCTTCACGATCGTCAACCGCGGCAACTGTTTGTTCGTGTAGGTGCAGACCGCGGAGTCCCCAGGTTCGAGGGTGACCTGGACCACGCCTGTGCCCGTGTCCCCGATCACCGGGTTGTCCGTGTCCCCGTTCACCACACATTGCAGGGTCGTCAGCCGGAACCCACTGTCCCCGGACGGCGGGGTCGGCTGCGCCTGTTCGGTGATCGTGTACTGGTTGCCCCCGGTCACCGGGCGCACTGAGTAGGACGTCGAGTCGCCGAGACCCAGCGAGAAGGTGTCGCTGCCCGGCTGTCCCGGATCGACCAGCCCGGTCCCCTCGACGGCGAAGTCGAAGTTCGGGGCCCACGTCGCCGGGACATCCTCCTTGACGACAGTCAGGTTCGCGGGCGGGAGCTGCCCGTTGAAGAACGTGCACACCACCTCATCGCCGTATTCGACCTCGAGGGAGATCTCATCGCCGATACGGGTGAAGCTCTTGGGCCCGCAATCGATGTCGTCGAGGTCCCAACCGGCCGGCACCTGCTCGGCGATGGTGAAGTCGCCGGGTGCCAGGTCGTCGAAGGTTTGCGTCTGGCCGTCGGTCAGTGTGAACTGCGACGGGCTCAGGCCGGACGCAGTGAAGTCGAACTCCTGCGTAGAACCACCTGGGTTGGTCTGCTTGACGATCGTCAACGAGGCGCGACGCTGGTTGGTGAACGAGCAGGTGACGTTCTCATCAGGAAGGATCGTCACCTTGATCTCGGTGCCGGTGGCCGAATCAGGAGTCTTGCTGCAATCGAGGTCGGTGAGATCCCATCCGGACACACCGGTCTCGGTGATCGTGTACTGAGACCCCGCACCATCAGGTCCGTCGAGGGCGATGTTGCGGCTCGCGGACGTTCCGGGATCCGACGACGTGTTCAACGTGAACGACTGGTCCGACGGGGCCACTCCCTGACCCGACACGGTGAAGCCGAAGTCCTGGTCCACGGCCCCGGGGTTCGTCACCTTGACGACCCGCAGGTTCGCCGAGCGGCTGAGGTTGATGGTCATCCGCGACTGGGCGGTCACGGCGCCGTTGTTCTGCTGCTTGTTCTCCGGGTTTGACCATGTGGAGGTCACGGTGGCGGTGTTCGTGATCGACGACACCGAACTCGGCGCGTTGAGCACCTTGGTGCACTCGTAGATCCAGGTCTCGGACAGCCCGAGTTTCTGGTCGTCACCGGTGTCGCCGCTGACGTAGGACACCGGGCTGCACTTGTCGTCCGTGACGGCCGAGGCGCGCACGAGGTTGAGCACGTCGTTACCGGTGTTGGTCACCGTGTAGACGTACGTGACCCGGGTACCGGCGGCGACCGTGCCGCCATCGGGGATCACGACCGGCGGATCCGAGCCCGCCTTCTTCGCGGTCTTCACGATGTTGATCCGGGGCGTCTTGATGTCGACGATCGCCTGCGCGGTCCGCGTGATCGCCGTGCCTTTGGGGGGGACCCCGGTGACGGTGACGGTGTTGGTCTTCGACAGGGGCGTCGTGACCGTCGCCACCGGCCCGATCTTCGCGGCACACGTGTACTGCCACGCATCCCCCGGCGCGAGTTTGCCGGTGGATGACCCGGGCCCGGTGGGACCGGTGATCGACGAGCACTGCGGGTCCACGGGCTTGGTGATCGTGAGCGCAGAGTTGCCGGTGTTCGTGACGGTGAACGTGTACTGCTGGTTCCAGCCGTCGGCGTTGCCGCGGACAGGGTTGTCCCGCGCGACCTTGGTGACGGTCATGTCCGGGGCGTAGTTGAAGTCGTTGTACAGCTTGCAGGTCGCCACATCCGAGGGGTTCATGTCGAACTGGAAGGAGGGCTGCGTGAGGTTCCCGCTGACCGTGCTGGAACTGCCACTGGACGTCTTGATCTCGCAGGTCCAGCGATTGGCCGTGAACCCGCTGTTCACCGATTCCGAGACCTGCACTGTGGCCTTCTGACTAGCGACCTTCGGTTTCCACTGGAACGCCGCCGTTCCCTGCGCGCCCGAGGTCGGCAGCGTCTGCGCGCTGTTGTCCGGTCCGGTCGGGGTCACCCACGTGAAGCCGCCGGAGACGGTCGGCTGCACGGTGACGTCCCATCCCGTGGCCGGGACGTAATCCGCGCCACTGCTGGTCTGGGCGAGCTTCTGGATCGTGACGCTGTTCCCGCACAAGGAGGTGACAACGGAGCGCAGGAACGCACCGAGGGCTGCGAAGTCGCTGAACGCGACCGCATCGACGTCGTTGATCGTCTTGCCGACCAGCGCGGTCGGAGTGGTGGCCAGAACCGGGCCCGAGATCTTCTTCAGGCGCTCCTTGGAGGCATTGCTGGTGAGGCCGTTGCCGACCCCCACCACCAGCATGCGTGTGCCGGCGGTCTTGACGATGTTCGCCTCGGTGATCGCATTGTCCAGGGAAGCACCGCTGGAACTGTTGCTGATCGTGACGTGCTTGGCACCGGAGTTGTACGCGTTCGGATCGCCGTCGGTGACGAAGATCGCCAACTCGGGCCGGTCGATCGCCTTGATCCCGTCCTGCCAGTTCGTGGTCGTCAGGTTCCGGTTCGACGGGCTGATCGTGACATCGGAGGGGCGCTGCGGCGGCGGGGTGTAGTAGTTGGCGATCGCGTTGGACAACTGCCCGCCGGTGCCGGCAGTGGTCGCGTTGACGGGCACTCGCGGGCTGAGTTGCCCACCTCCCACCGCCAGGCTCCCCAACGTGGCGAATTGGGTGACACGCAGGGTCGAGTTGGTGTCCTTGAGCGCGGCGATGAGGTCCTTGGACGCCGTGCGCACCGTGTTCACGGCGTGCGCCGAGTTGATGGATCCGGACGCGTCGAGGATCAAGGTGGCGTCGAGGCCACAGGTTTCGTCGATCTTCGGGTTGGGAGCCACTGTCGCTTGCGCCGTGGTGTCTGCGGCTGGCTGCGTTGCGGCGATCGGTGGCGCCGTGAGCCCCGTGACCAGCAGTGACGCAACACCAGCACCCACCCAAGAACGTCGCATGACTCAGCCTTCCCCTGCACGTGCGATCGCATCGTGGCACCCAAGATCACTATTTGGCGCGGTAGACCGTTCGGGTGACGACTTCAGCCCCAAAACGGTCACGGAACGTGAAGCGACCACGACCTGCGAGCGATTGTGACGTTGTTGCCGTAGGAATCCGCCCACTGTCACGTAGTTGCTGGTGGTGGCGCGCCCGGACCAGCAACAACGTCACAAACGACCGTCGACCACCCGCAACAACGTCACAATCGTCAGCCCGCGAGGAACGACAGGCGCACGGTGCGCTGCGGGTTGTCCCCATTGGGGTCCACCAGCACGATGCTCTGCCAGATCCCGAGCGCCAGTCGGCCCCCGATGACCGGCACGGTCAGACTCGGGGACACGAAGGCCGGCATCACGTGGTCTCGACCGTGCCCGAGGCTTCCGTGGCGGTGCCGGTAGATGTCGGCTGTGGGTAGCAACCGTTCCAGGGCCTCCTCAAGGTCGGGCTCACTGCCGGCGCCGGTCTCGATCAACGCCACACCCGCCGTCGCATGCGGTACGAAGACGCTGAGCAGCCCATCGCCGCGACCGGCCGCGAAGGACGCAGCCTCCTGCGTCAGATCCACGACTAGTCGATCCCCGCTGCGCACCCGCAGTTCGGTACTGTCCATCAGCCGACGGTGACCTCGGTCACGACGCCGTCCACCACCGTGGCGTTGAGCCGCTGCGGGTTGTAGTCCATGGTCACCGGCTTGCTCACCCCATCCACCGATACCACCCGGAAGTCGTACCCCTCGGCCGTGGCCGCGGCCCGCGCCTTCTTGACCGTCAGGCCCACCAGAGTCCTGCCGAACACGGCCGGGGAGTCCGGCTGGGCGAAACTCAAGAGCATCTCCCCGCCGGTCCGCAGCGTCAGTTGCACCTCGTCGGCGTCGAAGGCGGTGACCCGCCCCATGCGCTCGAAGAACTCGTCCTCCGCACGCATCACCTCCGGCGACCCGGCCATCTCGGTACGCGCCAGCGGCCCGAACGTCAGACTGCCGTCCTCGGCCGCGGTGAAGGGGCCGAAGTAGCTGTTCACAGGCGCCTGCCCGGACACCTCGTCGGCGTCGAAGGTGATCGTCACATCTCCGGGGATGCTCGCCGGGGCAACCAGCACCCACTCGGCACCCGGCGCCAGAGCCTGCGGAACCGCGGTGGGAGAGGGGCTCGGCTCGGGGGGACTCGCACTGCTGCACGCCGCAAGAACCAGTACCAGGGCGACGCCGATCAACCTCACGAGGCCTCCTCATCGGTCCGCCGGGCCAGTCGCCCGATCTCATCCACCATGTCCGGCCACAACTCCCTGGGGAGGTCGTGGCCCATCCCTGAGTAGCCGACGAACTTCGCGTTGCGCAGGTGCCGGGCCAGTGACAGCCCACCGCTGGGTGCGACCAGTGGGTCGTGCAGACCATGGATGACCAGCGTCGGTATCCGCAACCGCCTTAACCGCGCGGTGCGGTCCGGTTGCCCGGCGATGGCGGCGAGTTGCCGCATGTAGCCGTGTCCGTCCAAGCCCCGGTCGTAGGACACCCCACCCAGGTGCATGAGGTACTCCTCGTCGAACGCGTACCCCTTCGAGCCGATGATCCGGAAGGTCTCCACCGCCGCCTGTTGTGCCGATGTGCGGTCCGACACGACCCGGCGCTTGGTGAGCCTGCTGAACACCGCCGGCTTCGGGTTGCCCACCCGGCGCGAACCGGTGGAGGTCATGATCAGCGTCAGGCTGCGGACCCGCTCCGGGTACCCCACGGCCACGGTCTGCGCGATGAATCCGCCCATCGACGCCCCGACCACGTGTGCGGACTCGAAACCGAGCGCATCCATCAGGCCGACGGCATCACGGGCCATGTCGTCGATCGTGTAGGGCGGGCGGCGGCGCCGCAACGTGACGTCGACCAGAGACGGCGCCGCCACGCCTGAAAGGTGGGTCGAAAGACCGGTGTCCCGATTGTCGTACCGGACGACATAGAACCCCAGGGCCGCGAGGTCCGCGCACATCTGGTCGGGCCACGCGACCATCTGGGTTCCCAGGCCCATGATCAGCAGCATGGGGGTGTCGGCGGGATCCCCGAACACCTCGTAGGCCAACTCGATGCCGTTGGCGGCGACCTTGTGAACGTCCATCGTTCTCAGGCTAGGCCAGCGGGCCGGGCTTGCCGAACAGATAGCCCTGTCCGTGCGTCCACCCCTGCTCGGTGAGGAGCTTGGCTTGCTCCTCCGTCTCGATCCCTTCGGCGACCGAGATCAGATCCAGCCCGCGCGCAAGGCCGGCAAGGCCTTCGGCCAGGGCGTTGGACGGACTGTCCTCGACGGTCAGGTCGTGGACGAACCGGGCATCGAGTTTGAGGCCGGTCACCGGCAACTCGCGAAGCATCGAGATGGATGAGAATCCGGTTCCGAAGTCATCGACGTGGATCCCCACCCCGTACTCCTGCAGCACGACGAGGTCCATCGTCGTCGGGTCGAGCAGGGACAGCACCGCCGTCTCCGTCACCTCCAGGATCACGCGACTCGGGTCGACCTCGCGCCTTCCGAGGGTCTGCAGGAACGTGGCCATCCACCGTGGGGCCGCCAGCTGCACCGCGGAGACGTTGATGCTGACCGGTGGGAGGTCCGGGTGCGCGGCCAGCACCTCCACGACCTGCTCCAACACCACCTCCCCGAGTGGCACGATCGCACCCGAGACCTCGGCTGCCGGCACGAACTCACCTGCTGCCAGCAGTCCGCGAACGGGGTGGTTCCAGCGAGCCAGTGCCTCGTAGGAGGAGATCTCACCGGTGGTCAGATCGACGATCGGCTGATAGTGCACCAGGAACTCGTCGTGCTCGAGGCCTTCCCGGATCTGCGCCTCGAGGGTCATGCGTTCGAGAGCGTGAGCGTGCATCTGCTCGTCGAAGAACTGCCAGCGCGACCGGCCGGCGTCCTTGGCGCGGAACAACGCCGCATCCGCCTCCCGCAGCAGGCTCTCCGTGGTGGAGTCCGCGTGCGACATCGCCAGGCCGATCGATGCGGTCGGCAGGATGCGATGTTCCTGCACGACGATCTCGTCGGCGACGGCGTTCAGGATCCGGTCGGCGACCACTTCGAGCTGCCGGGCTTCATCGATGTCCGTCACCACCACCACGAATTCGTCGCCACCGAACCGGCCCGCATGATCCCGCGGCCGGACGACTGACTGCAGACGTCCGGCCACGGTCTTGAGGATCTCGTCACCTGCTGCATGCCCGAGCGAGTCGTTGACGATCTTGAAGTTGTCGAGGTCAAGGAACAGCACACCGACCCGACCCTGCTTGCGCTTGGCGGCCCGCAGCTCCACGTCCAGCAGATCCAGCAGGGACGCGCGGTTGCGGAGTCCGGTCAGAGCGTCGTGGAACGCCTGGTACTGCAGCGCTTCTCGCGCCTCGTACTCACCGGTGATGTCGGTGAGTTGCACCAGCACACCCCGGGATTCGCCATCGGCACGCAGCAGCGCGAGCCCGGCCTGCACCCAGCAGTCGCTGCCGTCCCGGCGACGCAAGGGCCCCTCGAGCACCAGTTGCTGTTTCTGGCCCGACTCCAGCCGCCTCAGTGCTGCGCGCAGTTCTTCGCCGAAGTGCGGTTCCGCGAGGTCGGGCAGCGACCGTTCGTACAACTGCTTGGCATCGTGTTGCACCATCACGCACAGCGCGTCGTTCACGACTGTCAGGAGGCCGTCGTGCCCAGCGATGGCCATACCTGTGACCGCCGACTCCATCGCGGCCCGGAAGAGTTCCTCGCTGGCAGACAGTCTCTCCGCCGAACGCACCCGATCGGTCACATCCCGCCATGTCACGCTGATGAACTGACCGACCCGCACGGCGCGGACGTCGAGGAACCGCGGCGGTTCGGCGCCCGCTACCGGCATGCTGTCCGCCAGGAAGGCCTCCCCGGTGGACGCGACCCTCAGCATGGTGCGCAGCACGAGCTGCGGTTCGGGACCCGCCATCACCTCGGTCAGGAGTCTCCCGTGAAGCGCGGCGCGCTCCTGCTCGAGGTACGCCAAGGCGGAGTCGTTGATCTCTATGAACCGCATGTCCGCCAGACGGCCGCCCGCGTCTCTCACCGGCTGGAACAGGACGTGAGGATCCAGCAGCGAATCGACGGTCGCGCGCATTCGTTGTGAGACGCGGTCCTTCTCGCCGGTGATGTCGGTGAAGGACGCCACGACCCGCGCGTCGGTGACCGAGTCGAGCGGCTCGGCGTTGACGAGGATCCATACGTAGGAGCCGTCCGGTCGGTGCACACCCATCACGACGTCGCGAACCGGCTCACCCGTGCGCAAGACGACCATCGCCGGGTGTTCCTCGCCGGGGAACGGTGATCCGTCCTCGTGGATCGCCGCCCAGCGTTCGTCCATGGATGTACGCCCGGTCAGTTGGTCGTACGTCAGCCCGAGGATGCGCTCCGCGGACGCGTTGCAGTCGATGATCCTGCCGTCACCGGCTTGGACCACCAGACCTTCGCCGAGCCGCGAAAAAGCCTGATCACGCCACGGCGGGTGCGCATCCATCGACCCTCCTGCGTCCAGAATAGGTCGATCTTGGGACTCAGCCGGGGACGACCCCGTCGAACACCCAGAGGTACGCGCCCGGGAATCGCCGCGCCCAGGCCCGTTCGTCGTGCCGGTCGCCGGGGATCAGACGCGTCAGCACCTGCTCGTGTCCGGCCTCGGCGAGTGTGAGACGCACCTCCTCCAGGTGTTCGACCAGAGCCGTCGACCCACAGAAGTCGAGCCTCTCCCGATCGCCCATGTCGGCGTAGATGCGCTGCGGTTGGGCGGCACCGGCCTGAACGATCACGTCGCGCAGCAGATACCCCCGCATCGGGAAGTCCATGAGCACCGGCGAGAAAGCCATGATCTTCGAGACCTGGCGCTGGTAGGTGGCGCCGATGTACAGGGCCATGTAGCCACCCATCGACGAGCCGGCAACCGCCACCTTCTCGCGGTCGCGGGATGCGCGGTAGGTCCGCTCCACGTATCGCTTCACCGTTCGCATCAGGAAGGCCGCCGTCTCCTCGCCGTGACCCTCGATGCGCTTCAGACGCCGACCCGCAGGGGTGCGGCGATACTCCCACTCGCCGATGCTGTACATCGCGAAGCGGTCGTACCTGTTCTGCGGCGCGTCGATCCCGACCACGATCGCAGGCTCATAGGCGCCGTCTGCTGACAGGCCCTGCATGAACTCGTCGACACGCCACTCCTTGTTGTAGGTCGAGGTCGTGCGGTCGAAGAGATTGTGCCCATCAAACATGTAGACGACCCGGTACTCCCGGTCGGACCACTCGTAGTCGGCGGGCAGGTAGATGCGTACCGTCACCCGGCGGTCGCGCAGCAGCATGGAGGTCACGTCGATCCGGCCCGCCACGGTGGATCGGTGACGGCGGGCCATGGTCGCAGGCTAGCGGGAGGGTGTCGTGCACGGCGATGGGCACGTGGGGTTGGATGCGGCTGATGGGTGGGTGGCCGCCGATGCCGGCCCGTTGTCGGTCAGGATCTGCGTGGACATTCCGGTTAGAGATCGGCAGGTTGGTTAGTCGGCGGCACGTTGGTTAGTCGGCGGCAGGTTGGTTAGAGTCCCACGGCCGTACAGGGCTAACCGGAGTGCCGTATCTCTAACCAAGATGCCGATCTCTAACCGCGGTGCCGATGGCACCTAACGCAAGGCGGGCCGGCGCGGGTCGAGGACCGAGTCCGGGTCGAAGAATCGCCTGAGCATGCTCTTCTGACTCATCAGTGACAACCCGTCGACGTGCACCCGCGCCTGCACCGCGTAGCCGTCGCGGATGGTTGTGGAGGCCGTCGGGCCGATCGTGCAGAAGATCTCGAACCCCGCCTTGCGCAGGTAACTCAGGCTCGCACCGGTCGCGGGCGAACCGTAGGGGTACACGAAGATCCGTGCGTCGCCTCCGATGAGCGGCTCGACGAACCGCTCCCAGCGGTCGGTGTCGGCAACGACCCGGGTGTACGAAGAGGCCCCGAAGTCCGGGTGCGAATAGCTGTGCGACCCGAAGGTCCAGCCGGTGTCCTTGAGCCGTTGGACCACCGGTGCCACCCGCCGCTGCTCCTTGCGGGCGTGTCTGCCGGCACCGGAGGTCCGGTAGCCGAGGATGCCTTCGAAGCCGGTCAGCGCGATCGTGCCCTTGGCACCGTCGTGGGAGAAGTCCGGGTGGTTCGCGACGAACCGATCCAGAATGGGCACGATCTCGGAACTGCGTGAGACGACCGTGGTGCCGTCAGGGCGCACGCGCTTGGCCGCCACGTTGCCGGACCCGTCGAGGACGAGCTTGGAGTTCAGGTGGTTGACGATCATGTATTCCGGATAATTCAGGTCGTCGACCGAGATCACCAGCGGCTTCTTACCCTTCGGCAGCCGCAACGGCGCCCATCTCAGCGAGCCATCCTTGCGGCGGCGGAACAGTGACTCCAGATCCACCAGAAGCCAGTCCTTGGCGTACAACTGGCGCACGATGCCACGGAACTCCTTGGCCGTCGTCATCCACTTGTTGAACTCGGCGGGCTGCGTCCCACGGTGCAGCGTGTACTGCGGTTCGGGAAGCAACGGGTGGAAGAAGATGTGCTCCACGGGGCCTTTGTAGCGCACGATGTCGTCAGCGGCCGCCGGCGCCGCGGGTACCAACGCAGCCGCGACCACACCACCGGCGATCGCGCGCACGAACCTCACAACCCCACGCTAGGAGTGACTCAGCGCGCGCATGGCACTCGATCGTCGCGTGTCGCGATCGCGAGGTGGCGCTGCGTAACCGCGATTCGATGCCACGACGCAGCGGGGTAGCCGGGTGTACGTTGTCGTGCCGTGACCACGGCCGGCAGTGCGACGCAGGGCCTTACCTCCACACAGCGCCGGCTGATCACGGGGATCGCTGTCATCGCCGGTGCCACGACGATGGTGTCGGCGGCCTACAACTACATCCTCGACCCGATGCTGGACGCCTTCAACGCCACCGAGTCCCAGGCCTCGCTGCTACGGCAGCTGCCGAGCATCGCTGCGTTGCTCGTGGTCTTCCTGGCGGGCGTGCTCGGTGACCGGTTCGGGGACAGACGGGTCCTCTACGCAGGCGGTGCCCTGTTCACCGCGGGCAGCCTGCTGGTCGCCGTCGCGCCGGTGTTCGCCCTGGCCGCCCTCGGGATGGTGGTGCAGAGCATCGGCACCTCGATCACGTTCGTGGTCGCCCTCGGGCTGCTGAGTGCGCGGATCTCGGATCCGGCCGGGCGCGCGTCGGCCTTCTCGGTGTTCGCCATCATCAGTCCCGTCATCTACCTGCTCCTGCCCGTGATCGCCGGTGCCCTGGTCGACAACCGCACGTGGCGGTTGGTGCCCTTGATCTGGACGCTCGGTGGGCTGGTCATGATCTGGGCGTGCTGGCGATTGCTACCGCCCGACGAACAGATTCGCGGTGGTGGCGAACTGGTCACGCCGGTGATCGCGGGCCTGGTCCTGGCCGCCGGCGTGCAGACCATCAACTCGGCGAGCAATGCCGGGGCCACTGCCCCGGACACCCTGATCCGGCTGGGGCTGACGGTGACCGGGCTGGTGGTGCTGGCGATCCTGTACGCCCGGCGGCCGGGCCGTCGTTGTCGTTGGCGGCACTGCGGCGGGGAGGCATGCTGATCCTGCTGACCGTGGTGTTGCTGGTGCCGTTCGCCAACCTATGGTTCTACGCGACCATGGGCTACCAGTACGTGTTCGGCCTCGACACCCTGCAGACCGCGCTGGCCATGGCACCGGCCCAAGTCGGTGCAATCGTCGGAGCCCTGGTGACCCGCAAGGTGCTGCAACGCAAGGGCATCCCCTTCACAGGCACCGTCCTGCTCGTAGCCTTCGCCGTGACACTGGCGCCAGTGTTGCTGATCGGCGTGGACTCTCCTCTGTGGGTCCCGATCCTGGTGTTCGGCCTGTACGCGGCCGCCTTCACCGGTGCGTCGATCCCGATCACCAACGCCATCATGAACACCGCCCCGCACGGCGAGGAGGGCAGCGCGTCGGCGTTCCGCTCGGCCTCCGGCCACCTCGGGTCGGCACTGGGAGTGGTTTTCACCACCGCCGTGCTGGCCACCGCGATCACCACCTCACTGAACTCGCAGTTGAGCGCTCAGGGGATGGATGGCGCGCAGTCAGAACAGATCGCCCAAGGAATCATCGACGGCGCCACCTCCGAGGATCTGTCGGCGCAGTATTCGGTGCCCGTCGCCGACGTGGACACCATCGGCGACGACCTGTCCGTGGCCATGGTCGACGGACTGCACCTGGTCGCGACCACCGGCAGTGTCATCGCGCTGCCGTGCGCCGGCGCCTTCCGCGTGGCGGTGCGAAGGCAGGGGTTTCAGGGCTGAATGCTGCGCCGTTACGGGGTCAACGGCGGTGAACCCGTAACCATGCAGCACTCGAACGCGGACCTACGGCTCAAGCGCCGCGATCAACTCCTGGAGGTACAGCCCCCGATGCACGTCGAGTTCGTGGGATCGCCCGGTGCGCACCACATGCGCGAACTCCGCAGCGATCGTGGCCATCACCTCGGCCCGCTCCTCGTCACTGCGATCCGGTGCACTGAGGATGCCTTCGGGACCGAAGACCTCGAGGTCGGCCAGGTAGCCAGGGACAACCGACGAGATGAACGCCTGTCCGATCGCGCCGGACTCGTGCCGCGTCGTCAACGCCAACATCGTCGCCGGATCGCCCGTGTACTCGATCCTCTCGATCCGCCCAGCCACCGCATCCATCAGATCCAGCACGTGCGGCCCGACATCCAACAGCGCCCCGTGCTGCAGACGCCACGGGGTCGCGAACGGGCTGCCGGGGAGGAAAGCACCCGACACGAATGACGTGCGCAGCCCCGTGATGGGTACGGCATGAGCCTGCTCCAGGAAGCCGCGGATCCGCCGCGCGTATCGCCTCGTGAGCATCAATTGGGTAGGAACACCCTCGACCGCCGCAGCGAGTTCCTGCGCCCCATCGAGGTCGAGTGCGATGGGCTTCTCCAGCAGCAGGGGTTTGCCGGCGGCAGCCGCCACCGGCGCCAAAGCCGCCTGCACATCAGGTGGCAGCGCGAAGGACACCGCATCACAGTGGGCGAGGAAGTCCTCGAAATCATCCGTGCTGTACGCGTCGTACTGTCCGGCGAGCTCGTCGGCGGCCTCCCGGCGCCGGCCGTACACCGCCGACACCGTGGTGTGCGGACCTGCTCCCAGCATCGGCGCATGGAACATGCCCGCCCACGGCCCCGCTCCTGCGATTCCAACCCGCACAGCATCCATGACGGTGATTCTGCCGCGCGCCACTCCCCCGTGCCCAGTGGATCGGTCCCTGTGCGCAGCGGCAGCATCACGTGTCACCCCGTCCCCTCGAGCAACGCCGCAGGCAGGGGTGAGGCGCGTGCCCGGGCGCCCGTCACCTCACCCAGCGTTACCGCCAACACCACCCAGATGGGCTCAGGACGGCCAGAGTCACCTGCGCATCGCCGCTCGTCCGGCCACGCACGCGAGCCTGGAGGTTGAATGGAGCCATGATTACCAAACTCGATCACAGTTCAGGTTCGGTCATCGGCTACAAGTTCACGGGAGCCATCGGTCGCGAGGACTACGCGGTGCTCGTGCCCGAGATGCAGACTCTGGTGGATCAGTACGGATCTGTGCAACTGCTGTGCGATCTCACCGACTTCACCTCCGAGCGCCCGAGTGCCTGGTGGGACGACCTGCAGTTCGGCCACGAGTTCCACAAGAAGATTTCCAAGATGGCGGTCGTCGGTGGTGGCATGGAGAAGGTCATCGCCGAGCTCGGGAAGCCCTACGCACAAGAGGTGAAGTACTTCCCGGACGAGGACTCCGCCTGGACCTGGCTCGAAGGCTAGGCATCAATCGCATCCCGCCCATCGGGCTTGACAGATAAACTAGATACTCTATATATATTGTTTGACTGATTAGGGAGTCGACGAATGACATATCCGCTGGGTGTGTGGCAGGCGATGCTCGCGTGCGCCTACATCGCCGACAAGGCACGAGTCGGCGATGAGGACTTCATCTCCACCGCCCGACTGGCCGCGGATCTTGGTCTACCAACACCGAGCGCGGCAGCACTGCTGCGACGACTCACCGCCGCCGGTCTCATCGACACCCGGGAGGGAGCTCGCGGCGGCGTGCGTCTGGCACGCGAGCCGGGGGCGATCACGCTCGACGACATCGTTGGAGCGATGCAGCAGGCCCGCCCCCTCTTCGCCACCGATCACCGCATCGAGGTCAGTGGACCGACACCGGCGCGCCGGCAGAAGCAGTTGCGGGCCGCCCTGGGTAGCGCAGAAGAAGCCCTCCACGAAGCCCTGCGGGAGGTGACCCTGGCCGACCTCGCGACCTGAGGCTCCGGGGGAATGTACCTCGGCGCACCATGGACAAAACTACACAATCCACATACGTAGTAAAAGGAGTAACAATGCGTTTCGTTCGACCAGTTCTCATCATCGTCGGCATCGTCCAGATCATCTTGGGCGTCGTCTTCTTGATCCCCAACGCTTTCGCGGGCCTGCTCGGACTGCCGGACGCACCCGCCTGGGCGAGCTGGATGCTGACCATGTTCTCGGCCCGCGCCTTCGGCTTCGGGTACGGCATGCTGCTGGCCTCCCGCGACCCCGATCACCACCGGAGTTGGATCGTGGCCATGATCGGCGTCCAGGCGGTCGACTGGTTGGGAACCGTGGCCTACCTCGTCACCGGCGCCCTGACTCTGTCCACCGTGACAAGCGCCGCGTTCCTGCCCCTGGTCTTCATTGCAGCGCTGTGGCGACCGGCGACCCGCGAGCAGTCCGCACCCGAACCCGTCAGCCTTCCGACCTGACGGCGGGCGCTAGGGCACAGGCCCCCGACTGGTGCGCGATGAACCAGACAGGGGCCGGCCCGTGTCACGGAGTGTGTTGTCGTCTGGGCACCCAGTCCAACGCGGTCGCCGGTTTGGGTGCCTGACGGGCAACTCAGTTGTCGTCTGGGCACCCAGTCGGGTGGGCCGGCCGGCTTGGGTGCCTGACGGACAACAACTCGCTACGGCACCGGGCGGCGCATGGAGGGCACAGCGGTGAGTGCCACCAACGCCAGCACCGGCACTGCTGCCGCCGCGCACAATACGGCGTACGAGAACTGCAGGACGATGATCCCCGCCAACGCTCCCCCGAGCGCCCCCGCCACGTTCATGGTCAGATCCGACAGACCCTGAACGGACGGGCGCTCGGCCGGATCGCAGTCATCGGTCAGCAGCGTGGAACCGGCGATCAGCGTGCACGACCAACCCAGCCCCAGCAGAAAGAGTCCCGCGCCGAGGACCGGGACGTCGTCGGCCGGCGCGAGCCCACTGACCACGCTTGAGACCAGCAGAATGACCGCACCGAGCACGATGATCTGCGTACGACCGAAACGGTCGACCGCCCAGCCGACCACCGGCGACAAGGCGAACATCCCCAGGACGTGGACGCTGATCACCAGGCCGATCAGTTGCAGGGAGACATCCACGTGCGCCATGTGCACAGGGGTCATGACCATCACCATGACCATCGCGACGTGGCCGATCGACACCGCGGCGATACCGAGCATGGCGCGACGATGCTTGCGCAGATGGGCCAGACCGTCGCGCAGGTGCGGATGCGCGACCGGGCCGGCGGCGGCGGCGATCGACCGGGCGAGTAGATACGGATCCGGCCGCAACCGCACGAACAGGATCAACGAAGCGGCCACCAGCACGATCGTGGCCAGGACGAACGGCCCGGTCAGTTGCGGCAGCCCCAATCGCAGCGCCATCGAACCGGAGAACTCCAGCAGGTTCGGCCCCAGAACGGCCCCGATAGTGCCTGCCCACACCACGATCGACAGGGCCCGCCCGCGATGAGCCTCGTCAGCGAGGTCCGTCGCGGCGTAGCGCCCCTGGTAGCCGGCGGCTGTGGAGACCCCGAGCAAGAGGCAGCCGAGCAGGACCACACCGATCACCCCGGCGGCGCCACCGATGACCACGGTCACAGCACCCAGGGCACCGATCGCGTAGCCGGTGGACAGCGCGAACCGCCGGCCGTGGGACAAGGCCAGTTGCGCCAACGGCAGCGCCAGGAGTGCCGCCCCGAGGACCCCAGCCGTCTGGGCGAGTCCCGCCGCACCCTCCCCGCCGAGCGAGGCGGCGATCAGTGCACCGGCGGGCAACGACCCGGCAACAGCCACGCCGCTGAGCATCTGCGTGACGGACAGGGTCCCGACGGTGCGACGCTGGGCGGCGCGGACGTCGGTGTCGGCATGGAGGATCCCTGTCACCCCCACAGACTAGACCCGCTTATGGCATGTCTCGATTTGACTGTGCCCAATTAGATTGTGCACAATATACCTATGGATACCATCTACGACCTCTCCTTCACCTCCAACGCCGGCGAAACCGTCGACCTGGACCAGTTCCGCGGGCAACCCCTCCTGATCGTGAACACCGCCAGCAAGTGCGGATTCACCCCGCAGTACGACGGGCTGCAGGAACTTCACGAGACGTATGGCCCGCAGGGTCTCGTCGTGCTCGGGTTCCCATGTGGGCAGTTCGCCAACCAGGAGCCCGGCGATGATGCCGACATCGAGGAGTTCTGCCGCGTCAACCACGGCGTGACCTTCACGCTGAGCACGAAGGTCGATGTCAACGGCAAGGACACCGACCCGGTCTTCGAGTTCCTCAAGGACCACACACGCAGCCTCCTGGGCTCGTCGATCAAGTGGAACTTCACGAAGTTCCTGGTCGCGCCCGACGGCGTCACCGTCAAGCGCTACTCCCCCAAGACGGACCCCGCCGCACTCGCCACGGACATCGAAGCCCTGCTCGCCTCCGCCGCAGCCTGATGTCGCGCCAACCGACTCCTCCTCAACTACTCCTGGAGAACCAGCTCTGCTTCTTGTTCCACAGGATCAGCCGGGACCTCGATGCCGCGTACCGTCCGCTGCTGAGCGAACTCGGCCTCACCTACCCGCAGTACCTGGTGATGCTGGTGCTCTGGGAGCAGGACGGCCGCAGCGTGGGCGAGTTGGGCCAGCAGTTGTGTCTCGACTCCGGCACCCTGTCCCCGCTGCTGCGACGACTCGAGTCGCGGGGGCTCCTCGAGCGGCGTCGCGACCCCGATGATGAGCGGCGGGTGACGCTGCACCTCACACGCGACGGATGGGCACTGCGGCGCAGAGCGCGGAACATCCCGGAATCGTTGGGGCGCAAGATCGTGGACGACCCCGCGGCCTACCTGCAGTTGCACGCCCAACTCACGCAGATCGCCGAGCGTCTCGAGGCCTGAACCTGATGTACAGGGAGGTCCTGACGTACAGGGAGATTGAGTGCTGCACCGTTACCGATTTCGGTGCCACAAACCCGTAACCGCGCAACAGTCAACGTGCCTGGACACCAGGCTCAACCCGCCAACCGGGACTGCCAGAGCTGCGCGCGTTCGGCGTCCCCAGCACGGGTGCAGATATCGACCAGCAGGGCCATAGACTCCCGATCGCCGGCCTCGGCGGACGGCACCGCCGCGCGGTACGCGCTGACCAGGTCACCGGCCATCAGGTGGATCCGGGCCATGTTCACGCTGCACGCATCACCGCCGTCCGGGCCACACGTCGTATCCATGTCTCGACGGTACCGTCGGATCATGGATGAAGACACCGGCCGTAGGGTCCTGGTCACCGGCGCGGCATCGGGGCTCGGTGCGGCCCTGGTCAGCGCCTTCGAACAGCGAGGCGACCGTGTCCTCGCATGCGATATCCGAGGTAACCTCCACCGGCTCGACGTCACCTCCGACGAGGACTGGCGACGGACGGCCGAGTGGGTCGCCGAGCACTGGGGTGGCCTGGACGTCCTGGTGAACAACGCGGGCATCGCCACAGGTGGCCGGATCGACGTCGCGGATCTGACCGAATGGCAGCGCGCGATCGACGTGAACCTGCTGGGTGCGGTGCGCGGTTGCCGCGAATTCGTGCCCATGTTCAAGGCCCAGAACGCCGGCACCATCGTCAACGTCGCCTCCCTGGCCGGCCTCGTCCATCCGCCGGCGATGTCCAGCTACACGGCGACGAAAGCCGGGGTGGTGGCGCTCAGCGAGACCTTGCGCCATGAACTGCACCCCTGGGGGATCGAGGTGTTCGTAGTCTGCCCGGGGTTCTTCCGAACGAATCTCGCCGCGTCGGTGAGCAGCGCCGATCCGCTGACCACGTCACTGACGCAGAGCCTGATCGGGCGCTCGACGCTTGCCGCCGATGACATCGCCGCTGAGGTCCTGCGCGGAATGGCCGAGGGTGAACACGTGATCCTCACCGACCCCGAGGGGCGGACGGCGGTGGCGGCCAAAACCCACGCACGCGATGAGTACGACCAGCAACAGTTCGCATTCGGGGAGAGGCTCCGGGACGCCTGATCACCTGTCCCGTGGCACGACGTCCACGAAGACGTCGTCGATCTCACCACTGGCGGTTTCCACGAGGACGTCCCGCTCGCCGAGCTTGACCACGACCACACCGCCGAGCACGAGTAAGGCACCCAGCAACTGGACGGGCCGGGGCTGCTGATCCAGCAGGATCCAGGCGAAGGCCAACCCCGCCGCGACCTCGGTCAGCGCCACGAAAGATGCCAACCGGGAACCGAGGTGGCGCGCCGCGGCGATCCCCGTGACATAGGCCAAGGCCGCGGTCACGAGGCCCAGCGCCAGTACCGGCACCCACCACGGCACCGTGCCCAGCGTGAACGTCACGGGCTGCGTGGCCATGGTCACGGGGAGCACCCCGACCAAGGCCGCGATCCAGAAGACCACTGCCGCGAACACCAGTCCCCCGGCGGCAAGAGTGATCGGCGGAAGACCACTGTCGTTGTCGGCGGAGATGACGAAGTACGTCGCTGCGCCGACCATGGCGCCGAGCGCGAAGAGCACTCCGAGCGCGTCCACGCTGGCGCCACCGAGCACATCGAGCAGCAGCACCAGCCCCACTGCGGCGATGCCGGCTCCCACGAAGGTCAGTGGGCCCGGACGCTGACCCCGTACCGCCCACATCCACAGCACGACCGCTACGGGCGCGGTGTATTCGATGAGCAAAGCGACACCGACGTCGAGCCGGGAGACTGCAAGGAAGTACAGCAACTGTGCACCGGCGACCGCCAGCAGGCCGTACACGATGATCGTGCGGGCGTTGCGCAGAAGCAGGTGCATCCGCCCCCGCACGGCCAGCAGACCAGGTACCACCAGTACCAGGGCAGCGATCGTCACACGCACGGCGACGGCGGCGGTCGGTGACCACCCGGAATCCATCAGCGCCCTTGCCAACGAGCCCGAGAGGCCGAAGGACACCGCGGACGTCAGTGCGAGCACGAGTCCCGCCCGGGTGCTTCGGGCGTCGTCAGGGGCGTGAAGGGTCATGACTCCTGACACTAGCCGTCAGATGTGTAATATGTCAATGTGCCTTTTGCTCCTGACGTGGACGAGGCGCTGGGTGCTGCCGTCGCACTGGTGAACACCGCTGAACCGCCCGAGACCTTGGATTCGGTCGATGCGCTGCGCGCCTTCTACGACCAATGGGGATACACGGGATCCAAGCCGGCCAGCAGCGCCGAACTCGCGGCGGTGCAGGCGATCCGTCCCCGATTGCGTCGCCTACTGACCGCGGACCGGGACGCGGCCGTGGAACAGATCAACGAAATACTCGCCGACAAGCAGGCGCTGCCCCAACTCGTCCGCCACGACCACCTCGACTGGCACATCCACGCGATCTCCCCGGACCGGCCGATGGACCAACGCATCCTCGTGGAGACCGCGATGGCGATGATCGACGTCGTTCGTGCCGACGAGATGCGTCGTCTGCAGGTGTGCCAGGCGCGGGACTGCAACGGCATCGTGCTGGACCTGTCACGCAACCGTTCCCGGCGTTTCTGCAGCACCACCTGCGGGAACCGGGAGGCGCAGATCGCCTTCCGGGCCAGGCGTTCGGGGCTGACGAACTAGGCTCGACACAGGGAAGGGAGCCACCGTGAACGACAACGGACCGCAGCCGAACGCCTTCGACATCGAGACCCTCACCAAGGACAACGACACATACCGCAGTGTCGCGTGGACGGGCCGCTACCTGCAGGTCACCGTCATGTCCATCCCGGTCGGCGAGTCCATCGGCCTGGAGACGCACCCCGAGACCGACCAGTTCCTCCGGCTCGACGCTGGACGCGGGCGGGTCGTGATGGGACCTGCTGAAGACGACCTCCCGTTCACCCAGGACGTCGAGGACGGCTGGGCGGTGACTGTGCCGGCCGGCACGTGGCACGACATCATCAACACCGGTGACGAGCCGATGCGGCTGTATGCCATCTACGCGCCGGTGCACCATGCGCCCGGCCGCGTACACCCGACGGCAGCCGATGCCGAGGCCGACGAAGAGGCGGGCACCGACGAGCCCCCTGATTGGTCCGTGCAGCCCTGAGGCTGCCGCGCAGCGCCCCTGAGGGGGCGCGGCTGACCGGACAGGGATCGGCGCCTTCGTGCCGGGTCAGCGGACCTTCCACGCCCGTGTCACGCGGTACGCCTCGTAGCCAGGGGTTGCCGGGGCCTGCAGCGTCAGTCGGACATGGAGTCTCTTCGCCTTGCCGGTCGTGCGCAGGACCACGCGACCTCCCTTGCCGGACAGGCGCGCGAACGACTTCTTACTGCCCTTGGCCGACTTCTTCTTCCCCCACGTGACACGGGCCGACACAGGCTGTCCGGCGTTGGTGACCAGGGGGCCGCGGACCAGGACCGTGCGGCCCTTGCGCTTGATCCGGCTGGGCAACGTGAGATCGGCCGACTGCGGGAGCACGCTCGGCACCCCGGGCACCGTGGTCAGGGTGCCGTCGAAGTACCACCCGATCCCACGGCTGAGGTCCAGGGTGTCGGCGGCAAGGGCACACAGCGCCCCGCTGGTGGTGGGCGGCGCCGACGTCCCGGCGACCGCGAAGGCACCACTGGAAGGATCGAGATTCTTACCGGTGCCCCCGCCGTTGACGTCCGTGCTCGTCGACGACAGCGCCGCCGAACCCTTCACAGTGCACTTGAGCCCGAAGGCGGAGATCGTCGTGTTGTAGGGAATCGTCATCGTGACCCGCCCATCGGCGGCCACCGTCCCCGAGACATCGGTCTTGGCGATCTCGACGGTCACATTCCCGCCGGGCACGGCGATACCCGGCCACGTCTGCTTGGCGCCGGGGAAGATGAAGGTACCGGAGGTCATCGTGCCGTTCATGGTGATCTCGCCGGTCGAGGTCAGATGCGCGAAGAACGCACCTCCGCCGGCCTTGGGGATCGCGATGTAGCTGCAGCCGGGTGTGACCACCTCGCCGAAACCGGGTGCTCCCGGGCACGGCGCGAGCACGATCGAGGCGGCACCGTCCGGCGGTACGCCGTCGGCCACGGCCAGACCGACGGCGGCCACGAGCAGGCCCGCCGTCGCGACACCGACACGAAACATCACCACTCCAGGAAACCACGTAGTCACCACCGGCGAGCAGTGGCCGTCTCAATCCACCAGTTCAGGAAATGCGCGAGTCGGCCGATACAACCGATGTCGCTCAAGTGCGGAGGTGGACCCATGACTGTCGAGGCAGTACCGAAGAGCACTCCCACCGGATCCGGTTGGTATCCGTTCGGTGTGGCGGGCACCAGCGCGCAATGGGACGGACAGGCGTGGACGGGCGAGAAGCACGCCGATGCTGACGTCCCGGAACCGCCGAAGTGGCACCACCGGCCCTTTGCCTTCCTGGGTCACAAGTGGTTCTGGTTCATGGTCGTCGGCAACGTCCTGGTCGTCGGGGCCGCGTTCGTCGTCATGGGCACCAAGCGGGCTTTCCCGGGCTGGTTCCTGGTGGTCGCCGCCATGGTCGTCTTCATGGCCGGGGTCGTGTACCTTCTGGACCGCCACGAGAAATTCGGGCAGGTCGAAGGACGGCGCAAGCTCATGTGGTGGGGGCTCGGTTCCGGACTGGTCGGAGTCTTCACCGCCTCCATGCTGGAAAGTGGCGGGCTGGAAACACGCATGGGGATACCGCTCAAGATCGACCTGTGGCTCGCCGGGCCCATCGAGGAGACCTGCAAGCTGGCCATCCCGTTCCTGCTGCTGGTGTTCGGCGGACGCATGTTCAAGGACCCCCGTGCTGGACTGATGATGGTCATGTTCAGCGGCGTCGCCTTCGGCGCGGTCGAGGCCGCGATGTACACCGCGTCACCGGAAGAGTGGGCACCATTCATGATGGCGTTGGAGCGCCCCGTTTCCGAACTGCTGCACCCATTCCTCACCGCCTTCGCCGCCGCCGTCATCTGGCTCGCCGCGTGGCGGGCGGGCAAGGCGTTCACCTGGATCGGGGCAGGCGCCTGGGTCGGCGCGATGGCGATCCACTCGTTCCACGACGGCATGCTCTCGCCGTTCGAGCATGGCGACCAAATCACCACCCCGGACATCCCCACGGTCACGTCGGCGCTGACATACGCCGCGTCGGGATTCGTCCTCAGCCTGATCTGGGCGGTCATCCTCTACCTGCTCCTGCGGCACACCGCCCGCGAGTTGGTACCACCGGATGTCGTCGCCGCCAACGCCCCGCACTGGCGGCCGCTGATCAAGCAGTGGGGCCTTGCGAAGTCGCACGAGACGGCCGATCACACGACGTGACAACCGCCAACCGCGCCTCTGGCCATAGGGTCAGGGGCGCGGTTGGATGGTGCCATGGCCAGGAAACCTCCCACCGGACTCTCGCGGCTCATGTTCCGAGCGCCGATCTGGCTGTACCGGGCACACCTCGGCGGCCTCCTGGGCGGCCGCTTCATCCTGCTGCACCACATCGGACGCACCTCCGGACTGCCCCGCGAGGCGGTGGTGGAGGTGGTGGCTCAGCCGGGCGAGTGCTTCGTGATCTGCTCCGGGTTCGGCACACAATCGCAGTGGTACCGCAACGTCGTCGCACGGCCGGACATCGACATCACAACCCGGAATCGTCGGATCCGTGTGCATGCCAGGGAGTTGACCACACAACAAGCCGAGGAACAGATGGCCGACTACACGCGGCGTCACCCCCGCGCCGCCAAGAGGCTGGCCGACTACATGGGCTTCTCGGGGCCGGACGCGTCGGCGCGGGTGGCCGCAGAACTCCCGTTCTTGGAGTTGTGTCCGCGCTGAGACTGCAACGGCGGGCCGGTTCAGGCTGGAATGGAAGTCAGGGAGGCAGCCATGTGTCTTGCACCCGAAGTCGATCTCGTCGCGGGCGCCGCGATCACTGTGTTCGCAGTGGACGCGATCCGGCACAACCGCGCCGGGCGGACCGCACCCCTGGCCCTGCTACCGGCAGTGTTCGCGGTCCACACGTTCACGTCCGCATTCGTCTGGTGGGGGCTACGCGGCGTGGTTCCGCAAGTGGTAGGGGACGCCGCGACCACCTTCTTCATGTTCATCGCGTTCGTGTTCCTGCCGATCTACGTGCCGATCAGCGTCTTCCTGCTCGAACCCAAGGGTTGGCGCCGGGACGCGCTCCTACTGCTCGCCGGCGCGGGCACGGTCTCCGGGATCGACTACCTGCTCGGCATGTTCGCGGGTCGCGGGGACGCGGTGGCCTGCAACTTCTACATCGACTACACGATCGACGGGGTGTCCTCCATCTCCGGCGTCCTGTACCTGATCGCCACCTGCGGCGCGTTCCTGTTGTCGGGACAACGGCCGATCGTCATCTGGGGTGTCGTCAACGCAGTCGGCGTCGCCGTGCTGTCGGTCGCCGCCCAGCGCGGTCTGCCGTCGCTGTGGTGCTTCCTCGCGGCATGCACGAGCTTCTTCGTCGCGTGGTACCTGCGGCAACTCCAGCAGCAGCGCAGCGCGGGCCAGCCCTGGCCCTGGGAGTCCCCGGTCCGGGAACCCGTCGGCTAGCGCTTGTACTTCAGCGACCCCGACACGGTGATCCGGGTGGTCTCTTTGCCGGTGCTGTCGGAGAACGTGGCCGAGCAGGCGAAGTCGAACCGCTTCTTGCCGTTGTTCCACTTGCCGTAGAGCGGCCGGTAGCTGCTGTTCGGCTTCTTGAGGCCTCTGGGGACGCACACGTTGTTGGCGTTGTTCAGACCGGTGCTGCCCACCTCGTCGATGGGGTCCGTCCAACTGCCGTCTTCACACGGGCTGAGCCCGAATCCACGCTGTTCGGTCGTTGATGTGCCGGTTCCCGGCAGGCTCGCACCGACCGACATGCCTTTGGTGCGCTTGTCGATGACCAGTACGTCCTTGTTGGGGTTGTACTTGCCGAAGATCGACGGAGTGAGGTCCACCTTGCCCGCGCCAGAGGCATTTGCCCGGGTAGTCGTCTGACACACCACCTGACCGAATGTGTAGTCCTGGCTGACCCGGTTCATCTGATAGCTGTAGGAGTACTCGGCCTTGCCCCGCTTGAACACGTATGTGCGGGTGAACTTGGGATCGCGCACGGCCTTGACCTGCAGACTGTGGATCTGCTCAGTCGTCTCATCCTGCGTCATTCTGGACAGATCGTTGGGGTCGCCATCGTCCTTGTACGTGGTGACGATGGTCCACGAGATCTTCCCTGTAACCGACTGCTTGCTCTTGCCCGCCTTGGCAGGAGCCGCCGTGGCGGCGGGGGCGAGCGCCACAGAGAGTGCGAGCAGCGAGACGGCGGCGAGAACGGGACGTATCGACATGCGGCGAAGTCTAGGCCCCGAAGACCCCGTTGCGGTACCCCCCGAAACCCCGTCAGCCCACAGCGGTGTCAGCCCACGCGGACGGTCCCCGGCCGCAGCGCGGCGTCCTCGATCAGTCGCTCACGCGACAAGGTCCACGGCCCACAGTCGCACCACGCCGGCAGGCCGTCATCGGACATCGGCCCCGCCGCCAACAAGTCGACGAAGTCTGCTCCCCTGGTGCCTCCGTGATGCGCGGTGTCCACGCGGTCCTTGGATCCGTGAGCGTGTGGGCCCTCGATCGCGTGGTACACGAGTCCGACCTCCGTCTCATAGACCCCGGCGACGTGATGGCTGCGGGGACATTGGACGTTCAGGCGTTGATGTGCCGACCTGTGGGAACCGAGCGCGGCGAGTGCCCGCTCCGCGCGTTCTTGGCGTTCGTTCATGATCTCCCCTCCCTCAAGGCGTGGCAGTGCCGCAACCTCCTACTTCCACTGTGGACCTGTTCGCCACGAAAGGCCAGGCTCAGCGACGGACCTTCCAGGAGCGCTGCCACCGCACCTGCGAGTGGGTTGTCGGGTTCAGGGGCACTGCCCGCACAGTCACCCGCACGGTGCGCGCCGACGCCTTGCGTATCCGCACCACAACCTTGCCGGTCTTCTTCCGCACGGTCGCACGGATGGCCTTTCCGGGCCTGCCCTTGACCGAGACCGACAGACGGCCGGCCGTCGAGGTGGTGGCTCGCGTGACCACTACGGTCTTGCCCGTGCGCTTCACCGGCTTCGAGCCTTGCGCGCCTTGACCTTCAGCGGCAACGGCACGGGTTCCCGGAGGGGCTCGGAGACGGCGTGGGAGTCGGGTCCGGAGGAGGCTGGGGACGTCGACGTTGAGTCGTGCGATCCCCCGGCATTGGTCCCGCTGATCTGCTCGAAGCCCCAGCCACAAACACCGCCTGTCACAGCCGCGACGGCATTGACGAAACCGTCCGGACCCGCACCTGGAACCACGAACCCGTGTCGAGCCGACCGTCGGACTGCAGCCGCGCGATGCGGGCTCGATCCCCACCTGCGACCTGCGAGAACGACCGCCCAGGACGATCCGGCCGTCCGCATCCACGGCGATGGACGCGGCGCAGCAGTTACTGAAGCCGGTGTTGGCGGAGAACGCGGTGTCGAGCGTCCCGTCACCGTTGAGTCGCATGAGTTTGATCGCAGCGGTGCCGCCGAAGCGTTGAAGTCACCTGACACCACGATCTGCCCGTCCGGCTCGAAGACCGCACGGTCGGCCTGGGCATCGACGTTCAGGCCGAGGTTCGCCGCGAAGACAGGATCGAGCGCGCCGGTGTTGTCGAGTTGCACGACGTAAGCCACGTCCGAGCCATTGAACTGCTCGAAGTCGCCGGCCACCACGATGCGATCCGCGGACACGTCCACCGACCGCGGCGGCATCGTCAACGGGAACGGGAACGCCGTGCCCGTGGCGGTTTGGAAGCCGGCGTCGAGCACCCCGTCCGGGCTGAACCGAGCGATGCCATTGACCACGGTGACGCCGTCGGCGAGCGCGATGAACGGCCCGACCACCACGATGCGATCGCTGCTGTCCACGGCGACGTCGGACACCGAGTTCCCGAAGCCTCCGGCGGTGGGCGTGAACATGGTGTCCCTCGAGCCGTCGGCCTTGATCCGGACGATGCGCTTGACCTGGTCACCGTCGTATTCGGTGAAGTTGCCGACGACGATCAGGGAGCCGCCAGACTGCCGGGCGACGGCCAAGGGCACCCCGCCGATGAAGCCCGTTCCAGGCTGGAAAGTGGTGTCCAGAGAGCCATCAGGGTTGAGGCGCGCGATGCCCGACCGCGGCTCGCCGTTGAAGTCCGTGAAGTTTCCTACTGCCACCAGCTTGCCGTCGGGCTGAACCAGCAGATCGGTCACTGCGGAGTTGAACCCGGTTCCTGTGGCAGCCAGGAAGGCGGTGTTCAGCGTCCCGTCGTCGGCGCGTGCTGCGACAGGCGCAGCCATCACCAACAGCACAGAACACAGGGCGGCAACAGTCGCACGGACGAAGGCTGGCATGGCGGACCTCCTTGACACGGCACCATACCGAGGTTGCCGTACTCGTGGGCCGGTCAGGCCCGGACGTCGGCGGGTGGTCCGCGGTTGACGTGTAGTTCAGGGACGCCGGTCGGGGTCATGGTGATGGTGAACCGGCCGTGGTGCAGGTCGTGATGACACCTCGAACATAAGAGCACCATGTTGTCCACGTCGGTCAACCCGCCGTGACGCCAATGCAGCACATGGTGGGCCTCGCAGAAGCGTGGACTGCGACCGCACCGCACACACCCACGATCCCGCGCGATCAACGCCCCCCACTGATGTCCGGTCGCGCGACGCCGCGTCCGTCCCATCGCCAACGGCGCGAACCCGCCCTTGGTCTTCGTACCGAAGATCACCAGGCACGCCATAGTGCAGGTCAACAGGTCGAACGAGTCCGCCGTGATGGGTGTGCCGTCGGTCAGCATCGCCCGCTGCGCGTCCGGCAGATCATCGGCGTCGATCAGCACCGACAACCCCGAGGTGCCCAGTGGATTTCGGTTCGTGTGCGCGGCCTGCGCCATCGCGGCCAACGCATCCGCTCGGCGCTGACCCAACGTCTCCCCCGCATCCACTCCGGCGTCTCGTGATGCACTGAACTGCTCCAACACCTCCGCCAACCGGGCCCCCTCCACGTCGTCGAGCAGCCCGGTCAGCCGCCACATCCCCGATGGCCGCGCCGTCAACCGCAGACTGCGCCGCTCACGCTGTTCGGCGTGCGACAGGTGCCCGTGCTCACCATCGGCGGCATCGGCGATCACCTGCAGAACATGGCGCGTCTCCCGCGGATCCGTGGCCGCGGCCAGAGCCACCGCCGCGTCCACCACCTCGGCTCGACGGCCCAACCCCTTCGTGGTCTGCAGGACCACCGACACATGCTGGCTGGACACCCGCCCGTCGTCGAAGGCCCGCTTGAGTTCAGGGAACGACCGCAGTTCTGCGGCTGTCTGCACGATCGCCGAACCGGCCTGAACCGTGGCACCGGTCGCCGTCGCCACCAGAGTGCCCGTCGTGCCCGCGCCCAACACCCGGGAGTCGCCGTTGGCATCCGCCGCACCAGCCACTGATGTCAGGTAGGCCTGCAACTGATTCGTCAGGGCCGCGACCTTCGCCATCGCCCCCGCCCGCTCCTCGGCGCACAGTGTCCCGGGATCGGGCAACGACCCGACCAGCGCCTCGATCTCATCGAGCGTCTCAGGGTGCACCGTGGGAAGACCGGCCCGGATCTTCGCACGCCGCAACGCACCACGCGAGACCTCGAAGAACCCCACCACACCCCCTTCCGACACACCCCACGCTACGCAGGGGGTACGACAAAACCGGCCGGCCGAAACGGGCTGTGGACAAGCGATGGCGAAGAGCAGGGGGTTGCGGACCGCGGCAGGGAACGGCACGCTGATGCAGATGACCACATCACAGAGCACAGGAGTCGAAGCATGAGCCTCCACCGACGATTAGCGGCGAGCGCCGCGAGCCTGGCCCTGGTCATGACCATCGCCTCAGGGGCCTCCGCCGCGACCGAGATCGACTGGGACGCGCCGGACACCGTTTCCGGCTCGGGGGCCGATGGTTGGCAGCCTCGCGTCACCACCTCGTCCAACGGGCAGCAAATCACGGCGGTGTGGCGCAGTGAGGCCCTCGGCGTTGCCGACATCGCGACCGCGAGCAGTTCGAACGGCGGCGCCACGTGGAGCCCCCAGCAGACCCTCGACGACATGAGCTCATCCGGTGAGCCGGCTCTTGTGTCATCCGACGATGGACAGAAGGTGACGGCGGTCTGGTACTCGGAATCGCTCGACCGCGTCCGTACCGCCTCGAGCAGCGACGGTGGACAGACCTGGTCGACACCCGACGACATCGTTGGACCCCTGACCCTGACATCCCAACCGCGGCTCGCCGGTTCAGCGGACGGAATGAAACTCATCGCGGTCTGGGTGGCCTTCAACGGCGGCAAGTTCGTCGCCCAGTCGTCCCTCAGCACCGACGCCGGGGCGAACTGGTCGGCGCCAGAGACGCTGTCAGACGTGACCGAGGACGCTACCGATCTCGATGTCGCGACGTCGGCAGACGGCTCCAAAGGCGTGGTGGCCTATTCCCAGTCGGACTCGGTCGGCGGCGGGCAGCAGGTCTTCGCGCGATCCAGCGCCAACGGGGGTGCGAGTTGGGGTACCGCCAAACTTCTCTCGACCGGGGACAACGCAAGCTCTCCGCGGGTCGCCATCGCTTCCGATGGCGTGCGCGCCCACGTCGCGTTCGAGGAGACCGTCGCGGGCAAGAGCCAGGCACAGGCCGTGTCCAGCGCCGACGCAGGTTCGAACTGGACAACACCGGCGCCGCTGTCGGACGCCAGCGAGAACGCCGACCGGGTCGCGTTGCTCGCGTCTGCCGACGGCACCGGTGTGGTTGCCGCCTGGCAGCACTTCGACGGCGCCAACGATCGCATCCAGACATCTGTGAGCGCCAACTCTGGCGGAACCTGGTCAGCCCCGCAGACCCAGTCACCGGCCGGCTCGGCGGCCTCGTACCCGACACTCGCCGGATCTGACGACGGTCAGCGCGTGACGCTCGTGTGGTCACGAGAGGATGCGTTGACCAAAGACCTCATCGAGACCCGGTCCAGCGCGGACGGCGCGGGCACCTGGACGCCAACCGTTCGGCTGTCGGGAGAGGGCGGCGACGCGTACGACGGGGCTCTGGCCGCCTCGGCCGACGGCCGCCGGGTGATTGCCATGTGGTCGCGGCAGGAGGGAGCGGACTTCCGCATCCAGGCTTCCTCGGCTCAGTTGCGCACCGAGCCGGGTGCACCTAGCGGAGTGACAGCCACCGCGGGCGACGGGCAACTGACCGCATCCTGGATGCCTCCCACCGATGACGGGCTGTCGCCCATCACCTCGTACACCGCGACGGCGGCACCCGGCGGGCAGACCTGCACTACCGCGGCACTGTCGTGTTCGATCACCGGCCTGACCAACGGCACGTCGTACACCGTCACGGTGACTGCGACGAACGCACTCGGAACCGGCCCGGCCAGCGCATCGAGTAATGCGGTGACGCCGTCGGCGCCGGCCCCGGAGCCTGCTACCAAACGCACAACCGTGATCGCCAAAGCGGTTGCCGGCAAGAGCAAGCTGCGGATAACGGTTCGCCCCAACCTCGGCACGAAGAAGCAGTGGCGGTTCGTGGTGAAGATGAAGAAGGGGAAGTGGAAGACCGTCAAGAACAGCAAGGGCCGGACGAAGGTCTACCGCACAAAGGGCAGCAAGCACACGCTGACGATCAACCTTCCCGGAGGCCGGTACAAGGCCACCAGCAAGGCCGCGCGCGGCTACAAGGCCGACACGAGCAAGGTCGTGCGACTGGTGCGATAAGCGCCCACAGGCCAGGCGTTGGATGGGGTTCGTGCAGCTAGGTGGGGTTCGTCGCCCGCTGAACCCCACCGATCTACCTGAACCCCATCGCACGTGCCGCGTGAGCGTCGACGAACCGCACGCCAGCACCCTCCGGTCACTAGCCTGCGACCATGGACGTCGCAATCATCGGAGCCGGCGGGGTCTGTGGCCGCCAGTTGCTGTTCCAGACACTGAGCCAGCGGATCGTGTCCCCCGACGCACGGATCGAACTCGTCACCCACCGCGGCGGGCAGAGCGAGCGGGAGATGTGGGGGCTGCGCGGCGATGCTGCGGACGCCTTCGACGAGATCGCACCGACACTGGACATCGTCTTCGATCCGCACCAGATCACGGCCGGTGTCGTGGTGGTCCTGGCCGGCGCCACCATCTCGACGGACCCGAACGTGCCGGCTGATCGCACCGCGCTCGCGGCAACGAACACGGCGATGTTCACCGAGTACGCCGAAGCGCTGGCAGCTCGCGACCATCCCCCGATCGTCGTGGTGCAGTCGAACCCGGTGGAACTGGGCGTGAAGATCTTCAGCCGCCGGCTTCCACGCCGATCGGTACTCGGAGCTGCCGGCTTCTCCGACAGTCTGCGCTTCGGCAGGGAGGTGGCCAGGGACCTCGGGGTGGCCCGCCGGGATGTGCGCGCCCTGGTACTCGGGGAACACGGCGACCGGATGGTCCCGCTGTGGAGTCAGCTGCAGGTACGCGGCCGAGATGCGGCCGAATACGCCGAGCAGGTCCGTGCCGGAAGACAGCTCTCGGACCTTCCCGATGAGATCCGGGCGGGCAAGGCGCAGATGTTGGACCTCGTGAAATCCGGAGACATCGCTGCCGCCTACGCGTACGTCGAATCGCTACCGGCCGACGTGCGGTTCGCCGTGAAACCGTTCTTCACCCACTTCACCGCCGGCCGGACGACAGAGGCCGCGACAGCCAACGCAGCGGCCTGGTTGGTGAGCATGCTCATCAATGGCTTCCCACTCATGGTCAGCGCCCAGGTCCGACTGGAGGGCGACTTCCATGAACTTCACGGCGTCACCGCCGTGCCGCTGATCCTGTCACCAACGGGTTGGTCGCGCACGGTCGCAATGGATCTCGCCGAGGACGAGTTGGACCTTCTGTCCGCCTCGGTCTTGCCGACCGACTGACCTACCTGTCCGACGCCCTTCGGCGATGCTGTCCTCGCACTCGGCGACGGCCCGCGGGCGCCGCCAAGACGCCCCCGGCATGCCACGCCGCCCCACCGGCACGTGCAACCGCACGGGGGCAGTCCCGGTACGCTCCCCGCCATGACAGAAACAGCCCTTGGGCCCGCCAAGACACTCACGACATGGTCGGTGATCGCCGCGATCTTCTTCCCGACCGGCCTCGCCGCCGTGTTCCAGTCCGGCAAGACCTACGCCGCCAACCAGACGGGGGACTACGCGAGCGCTCGCAGTGCCGCGGCGGCAGTACGCAAATGGCAGAACATCAGCGCCATCTGTTTCGTCGTGGTGTTCATCCTCAACCTGGTGTTCGGCGGGATCTGGAGCGCCTGAGTGCCACCTCACCTCTCCGAGAGGTGATCGCGGGCCCACAGTGTCGCTTGCACACGGTCCGTCACGCCGATCGCGGCGTAGATCTGCGTCAGGTGCGCCTTCACCGTCTTCTCGGTGACTCCGAGGTGTTTCGCCACCAGACGGTTCGGCTGCCCGGCTGCCACGAGGTCGAGCACTTCCCGCTGCTTCGCGGTGAGTACTGATGCCGGTCCGGTGGCGGGTCTGCGCCGGGTCTCCACCAGTGCGCGCGCCACACGCGGGTCGATCGGCGAACCCCCGGCCGCGGCCGCTTGGATCCCCTCGTACAGGGCCTGCGGATCGGTGTCCTTCATGAGGTATCCCACCGCCCCGGCATCGAGGCTGCGCAGCACCGTCTCCCGGTCGCTGGATGTCGTGAGAACGACGACTGCGACGTCCGGAGCCTCCGCCACGATCCTGCGCGTCGCCTGCACACCGTCGACGCCGGGCATCGAGAGGTCCATGAGCACGACGTCGGGAGTCAGCGAGATCGCAAGATCCGCACCCTCGGCGCCGT
Source organism: Actinomycetota bacterium (assembly GCA_020636995.1). GTDB lineage: Bacteria > Actinomycetota > Actinomycetes > S36-B12 > UBA10799 > JADKAV01. The sequence continues at coordinate 148,207 of JACJWU010000006.1, forward strand.
CAGTGGCCGCACCCACCACGTTCACGTCCGGGAAGGCCTGCAATAACAACTTCAAACCTTCGACGACCACTCGATGGTCGTCGACGAGCACGACTTCGATCATGACGCCTCCACCTCCACTGTCACCGATGTGGACCCCGGTTCGCTGCCGATCGTGAGCCGACCCCCGATGGACGTCACCAGATCCTCGACCAAACGCAGTCCCAGATGGCCGTCACGGTGCACATCCGGATCGAAGCCACGGCCGTCGTCCGTCACCGACAGAATCACCGTGCTTCCCACCTGAGTCAGGCGCACGTCGACGTGCGAGGCATCCGCATGCTTGGCCACGTTCGCGATGAGTTCCCGCGCCACCCGATACAGGGCAGCTCGTACGCGAGGATCCAGGTCCGGCAGTTCGGCAAGGTCGGAGGCCACATCGATCCCGTCGAGGCCGGCCAGCAGGTCTGCGATGGCGGGCGCCAGGCCGGACCCCTCCAGATTCGGCGGGTAGATGTCGACCAACAGGGTCCGCAGTTCCCGAACGGAAGTACGCGAGGTCGCGGCGGCGTCCGACAGCACCTCAGCGGTGTCCTCATCACCTGCCGCCTGCGCCCGGGCTGCCATCCCGGCAAGAGCGAAAGACAGCCCGGCCAGGTGCTGCACCGTGCCGTCGTGCAGATCCGCCGCGATCCGGCGCCGCTCCACTTCCGAGGCATCCACGGCCCTTTCGAGCAACTCCTCGCGGGTACGCAGTTCGGCGCTGATCCGGCGGGCCATGCGGATCCCCAGTACGACCAGCAGCGCACCGAGCAGCACCATGGATCCGGCGAGGATCGGCGCGAACGCTATCCACACACTGCGTGCCTCCTGCTGCAAGGAATCCTGCAACTTGCTGATCTCGAACAGGTAGCGCGATCCGTCGCCCCCGGTCAGCGGCAGGCTGACCTGCACCCAGCTGGACTCCGGATCCAGGTACCGGTTCTCCGGACGACCGGTGTCGGCCATGCCTTGCACCGGTCCGCCGGCGATCGCAGCGGGCAGCGGGAACGTTTCCCCGATCAAGCGGGGGTCGTTCGAGTAGATGACGACCCCGTCCTCGTTCCACAGCCTGATCGACTTGACGTCGGAGCCGCTGATGGAGGCCGAGAACGCGGCGTCCAGTTCTGCCATCCGCGCAGGCTTACCGGTCTGCAGTCCCTCGTCGATCCTCGGCTCCACCACCGTGCGGGCCAGGATCTCGGCAGTCGTGCGGGCGTCGGTGACGGACTGCTCCCGGGCGACCGCCACCGACACCGCCAGACTTGCCAGCGCCAGCAGCACCATCCCGATCACACCCGGTATGGCGAAGCGGAGCACTTCGCGGCGCACGATCGCCCGCGGATTGTCTCCCAGCGGCTCAGCCATGGGCCATTGTCCCCACGTCAGCAGGCGAAGACACACGAGCCCCGCTCACCGGAGGGGTAACAAACCGGTGAACGGGGCTCGCGGGTCACTACTTGCCGATCGCGTCCCGGAACGCTTCGCGCGCGGCCTTGCGGGCGGCCTTGTAGTCGGCGATGGCGGCCTTGACCGCCTCGTGACGGACCTCGCGGGCCTGCTTCACCTCGGCCTTGTAGGTGTCGATGGCGGCGGTGCGCTGCTCAGCCGTCGACGCCGGGTCCTGCAACACCGCGAGCAAGGTGTCGCGACTGGCGGCCACCGTCGTGCGGAAGGTCTTGTTCGCCTCCGCCATCGCCGCGTGGAACGCGTCGCGGGCTGCCTTCAGGGCTGCGCGCAGTTCCTGCTTCGCCTCCTGGAACTTCGCACGATCCTCCTGACGCATCTCACGGATGTCTGCACGGAACTGCTTGCGGGCCTGTCGCAGGTCAGCGCGGAACTCCTGGCGCGCTTCCTTCAGATCAGCCTTGAATTCCTTGCGTGCGTCCTGCGCCGCCCAGTTGTGACTGTGTTGTGCCGCCACGGACGGCGGTGGTGCGGCATTGGCCACCGGGGCCATGGCGCCCAGACCGATCAGTACTCCGGTGACGGCTGCGACAGTTCGTTTTGCCTTCATGGTTCCTCCTCGATCTTCAGAACGTCAGGGTTCCCTGACAGGTCTCCCCCGTGGTTCGGTTCAGTGCGGTCAGGGTGAAAGTGTCCGCCCCAGGCAGGTTCCGGACACGGGCCTTCACCTTCACCACGCCCCGTCCGGTGGCCTTGCGCGAGCGGATGGCCACCGTGTTCTGGTTCTGTTCCAGGCGCAGCACCCAGCGCGAACGCTTGCGACGCCGTTCGCCCTGGACGCGGCCTTCGACATCGATGCGCAGGAAGCGTGAGCGGCCGGACAGTGTCCAGGAACTGCCCGAATCACAGGTGCCGGATATCGAGATCCGTTCCGACCCGCCACTGTTCGTCCCCCGCGGCTCCGGCCCGGGCCGGGCGGCGGCCGGCACCGCTACACCGGCGCTCAGGACGAGCGCTACCGCCGCGACTGTGATTGTCTTTCCCACACCTTGATGTTCGTCCGCCGGCATGGTCCATCTCAAGAGGACCTTGGTCCTAGGACCTTGGTCCAATACGCTGGCCGCCTCAACCCCGCAGCAGCACTCCGGTCGCGACCTCCAACACACACATGGCGGCCAATCGCACGGTGCGCTGATCGGCGGTGTCGGCCTGGGCGTCGATCTCGGCGAGGTCCATACTCACCACCCGCGGGTCCCTACCCGCCGCGCGTGCCGCAGCCAGCAGTTCGGCCGCGGAGATCCCCCCTGGCAGCGACGCGGGGCAGGCCGGGGCCACACTGCGGTCGCACACGTCGACGTCGAGGTCCACGTGTATCCGGCCGGATCCCACCACCTCCAGCGCCTCTTCCATCACGTCGGCCATCGGCCGCTGCTGCAGCGCCGCGCGGGGGATGACCGTGATCCCGTGGTCACGGGCACGTGCTGCGTAATCCGGCGAGTTGGCGAAGTCCGCGATCCCGATCTGCACGACCCGCCGACCGTCGAGTCCGGCGTCGATGAGGCGCTGCACGGGGGAACCGTTGGACCGTCCGTCGCGCAGATCGTGGTGGGCATCCAGCGTGATCAGACCGTCCGCTCGGGAACCGCGTGCCACGGCGAACGTGATGGAGTTGTCGCCGCCGAGGGCGAGCACCGGGATGTCGGCGTGCGCGGCCACGGTGGCCATGGTCGCCGCCTCACCCTCGTCACTGTCCGGATCAGCGATATCACCGAGGTCGGCCACCGCGAGGTCCCGCAGATCCAGGCCTTCGGACTCCACCCAGACCGAGTACCTGGCCAGTGCCGCGCGGATCGCCCCGGGCGTGGTGTGTGCGTTCGTCGCCGAGATCGAGGTCAGATGGGCGGGCACCCCGAGGACTGCGAAGCGCGGGTCCGCGGATCCGGTCTGCAACCACTGCGAGGCGCGGGGCCAGCGGGGATCGTCAGCCATCGCGCACCAACCGTCCACCCCGCCACACCTGCCGGATCAGGTCCACGCCCGGGCGGTAGGCCAGATGGATGTATGACGGTGCGTCGAGGACGACCAGGTCGGCCGGCCCACCCACGAACAGCCGCCCCACGTCGTCGCGCTGCAGCGCCGACGCACCACCAGCAGTCGCCGCCCGCACCGCTTCGGCCACTGTCATGCGCATCTCCCGTACCGCGAGCGCGATACACAACGGCATCGAGGTGGTGAAGCTGGTCCCTGGGTTGCAGTCGGTGGCCAACGCCACCGTCACCCCGGCGTCGAGCAACCGCCGCGCATCGGGATACGGCGATCGGGTGCTGAACTCGGCCCCGGGCAGCAGCGTGGCCACCGTGTCGGATCCGGCCAACAGGTCGACGTCGGCATCGCTGAGGTGGGTGCAGTGGTCCGCGGACGCTGCGCCCATCTCGACGGCCACCGCCACTCCGGGGCCGTGCTGCAACTGGTTGGCGTGGACGCGCGGCACCAGACCCGCGGACCGGGCGGCGGCCAGTACCGCCCGCGACTCAGCGGCATCGAACGCGCCGCGATCGCAGAACACATCGGCCCACCGCGCGTGCGGCGCGCACGCGGTGAGCATGGGTCCGGTGACCAGGTCGACGTAGTCGGCGCGATCGATCCCGGAAGGCACGACGTGCGCTCCGAGGAACGTCGTCTCGTCGGTGAAATCCGAGGCGATCCGCAGGCTGCGCGCCTCGTCGTCCACGGTCAGGCCGTAGCCGGACTTGATCTCGAACGTGGTGCTGCCGGATCGCACCAGTTCCGCGACCAGCCGGGCCACGTTGGCGCGCAAGACCTCGTCGGAGGCCGCCCGGGTCGCCGTCACCGTCGTCGCGATCCCGCCGGCGGTGTACTGCTGCCCGGCCATGCGCGCCGCGAACTCGGCCGACCGGTCCCCGGCGAACACCAGGTGTGCGTGGGAGTCGACGAAGCCGGGCAGGACACAGGCGCCCCCGCAATCCCAGCGCTCATCCGCGGCAGGTACGTCGACGGCGCTGCCCAGCCACACGATGCGGCCGTCGTCGATCACCAACGCCGCATCGCGGCGCAGGCCCAACACGTGGTCGTCGTTCGTGACCAGTTCTCCGATGTTGTCGAGCAGGACCGCGATGTCACACCTCCTGCATCGGGATGCGGACGCCGCGCTCGGCAGCCACTTCAACGGCGAGGTCGTAGCCGGCGTCGACATGGCGGATCACGCCCATGCCGGGATCGTTGGTCAGCACCCGCTCGAGTTTCTGCGCCGCGAGTTCGGTCCCGTCGGCCACGCTCACCTGTCCGGCGTGGATGGACCGGCCCATGCCCACCCCGCCGCCGTGGTGGATCGACACCCACGAGGCGCCGGAAGCCGTGTTGACCAAAGCGTTCAACAGCGGCCAGTCGGCGATCGCATCCGACCCGTCGAGCATCGCTTCGGTCTCCCGGTAGGGCGAGGCCACCGATCCGCAGTCGAGGTGGTCGCGGCCGATGACGATGGGGGCCGAGACCTCACCCGAGGCGACGAGGTCGTTGAAGGCCAGACCGGCCTTGTCCCGCTCGCCGTAGCCCAACCAGCAGATCCGCGCGGGCAGCCCCTGGAAGGCGATCCGGTCGTGTGCGGCGCGCATCCAGCGGGCCAGCGGTTCGTTGTCCGGGAACAAATCGAGCACCGCGCGGTCGGTCGCTGCGATGTCCTTCGGATCACCGGACAGGGCCACCCAGCGGAACGGACCCTTACCCTCGCAGAACAGCGGCCGGATGTAGGCCGGGACGAAGCCGGGGAAGTCGAAGGCGCGCTCGTAGCCACCGAGCAGCGCCTCGCCACGGATCGAGTTGCCATAGTCGAAGACCTCGGCACCGGCATCCTGGAACCCGACCATCGCCTCCACGTGGCGGGCCATCGACTCGCGGGCTCGCAACGTGAAGTCCTCAGGATCGGCCTGTGCGACGTCGTGCCATTCCTCCACGCTCACCCCGCTGGGACAGTAGGCCAACGGGTCGTGTGCCGAGGTCTGGTCGGTCACGATGTCGACGGGCACCCCGCGCCGCAGCAGTTCGGGCAGGACGTCGGCGCAGTTGCCCACGACCCCGATGCTGAAGGCACGGCGCCCCTCCTTGGCGACCAGCACCTTCTCGAGCGCCGATTCAAGATCGCCGGTCCACTCGTCGAGGTAGCGGTGTTCGACGCGGCGAGCCAACCGGCTGGCGTCCACGTCGATGATCAGACAGGCGCCCTCGTTGAGGGTCACCGCCAGCGGCTGGGCGCCGCCCATGCCCCCGCAGCCACCGGTGACCGTCAGGGTTCCGGCCAGCGTTCCACCGAATCTCTTCGCGGCCACCGCGGCGAAGGTCTCATACGTTCCCTGCACGATGCCCTGGGTGCCGATGTAGATCCACGAGCCGGCCGTCATCTGCCCGTACATCGTCAGACCCAGGGCCTCCAGCCGGCGGAACTCCGGCCAGGTGGCCCAGTCGCCGACAAGGTTCGAGTTGGCCAGTAGCACGCGTGGTGCCCACTCGTGGGTTCGGAAGACCCCGACCGGGCGCCCGGACTGCACGAGCATCGTCTCGTCGTCACGTAGCGTCTCAAGGGTGCGGATCAGCGCATGGAAACTCGGCCAGTCCCTGGCCGCGCGGCCGGTTCCGCCGTAGACGACCAGTTGATCGGGGTGCTCGGCGTTCTCCGGGTCGAGGTTGTTCGACAGCATCCGGATCGCAGCCTCCTGCGGCCAGCCGACCGCTGTCCGCGTCGTGCCACGAGGCGCCCGCACCGCAACCGGCTGTCCCAGGTCGTGTGTCATCTCATGCTCCTTACCGGTCCAACGGTCCGATGGCTTCTTCCACAGCGGTCAGGATGTCGCCGCTGGCGATCTTCTGCTCGGCGGCCGCGATGTCCTCGGCGACCACCACGTCGGGTCCTGGGCCTGCGACCACCTCTCGCAGGGCGGCCAGCGCCGCGCCGGTACCCGGTGCGGGTCGCAGTGGGGCACGCAGGTCCAGCGCCCGGGCAGCGGTGATCAGTTCGATGGCGAGCACCCGGCGCAGACCGTCGACGGCCGCCCGCAGTTTGAGACCCGCGTGCCAGCCCATGGAGACGTGGTCCTCCTGCATGGCCGAACTCGGGATCGAGTCGACACTGGCCGGCGCCGCCAATCGTTTGAGTTCCGACACGATCCCGGCGGCGGTGTACTGGGCGATCATGTACCCGGAATCGACCCCGACCTCGTCGGCCAGGAACGGGGGCAGGCCGTGACTGCGGTTCGCATCCAGGCAACGGTCGGTGCGCCGTTCACTGATGCTTGCCACATCAGCGGCCGGGATCGCCAGGAAGTCCAGCACGTACGCGACCGGTGCCCCGTGGAAGTTGCCGTTGGACTCCACCCGGCCATCCTCGGTGACCACCGGGTTGTCGATCACCGAGACGAGTTCCCGACCAGCAACCTGTTCGGCGTGGTCGACAGTGTCCCGCGCGGCGCCGTGGACCTGCGGACTGCACCGCAGGGAGTACGCGTCCTGCACGATGTGGGTCATGTCGTGACGGTGACTGTCCATGACGGGCGAACCCGCCAGGAGTCGGCGCAGGTTGACCGCCGATCGTGCCTGACCCGGGTGCGGTCGAAGCGCCTGCAGATCGGCCGCGAACACCCGGTCGGTCCCGAGCAGCGCCTCCACGGTCATGGCGGCTGTGACATCAGCAAGGTCCAGCAGCCTCCGTAGATCGGTGATCGCCAGGCACAACATGCCCAACATCCCGTCGGTGCCGTTGATCAGCGCGAGCCCCTCTTTGGAAGCGAGCGTGAGCGGTTGGATCCCGGCCGCCTGCAGCGCCGGCGCGGCGGGCATCGCAGTGCCGTCGGCGTCACAGACCTCGCCCTCCCCCTGCAGTGCGAGCGCCACGTGGGCCAGCGGCGCCAGATCCCCGCTACAGCCCAGCGACCCGTACTGTCCGACGATCGGGGCGATGCCGGCGTTGAGCATGGCGGCCAGCGTCTCGACGACGACCGGCCGAACGCCCGTGTGACCGGTGGCGAGGGTGCGCAGCCGCAGCAGCATCAGGGCGCGCACGACCTCGCGGTCCACCGGCTCACCGGAGGTCGCCGCGTGGCTGCGGATCAGACTTCGCTGCAGTTGGGCGCGGCGTTCCGGTGCGATGGACACCGTGGCCAGCGCGCCGAACCCGGTGGAAATCCCGTAGGCGGGCTTCGACCCGGCCGCGAGGTCGTCGACCACAGCGCGCATCGCGGCGACGCGCTCGAGCACGGACTGCGTCACCGTAACTTGCGCTCCGTCGCGAGCCACCGAGACGACTTCCGGGATCCCGACTGCGGCCAGGTCGACGTCAGACATAGGTGTATTGGATCACCAATAGGACCGTCGTGGCCTCCTGCGCCGGTGTGACGCTGCAGAAGGCCCCGGACGGACGCCGGCACGCATATGTGCGGGGGTCCGACCGAGGCCTCCTGATGATCTCGCTGGGCGGTGCGCGACTAGCCCTTCCGGCGCGCACCCACGAACAGTAGGTAACCGATCATCCAGAACTCACCGATCGTGGCCGCCGCGGTGAGTACGCCCGCTACCGCAGCCGGGGCATCTGGCATCAGTGAGGTGATGTAGGTGCTGAGCACATAGCCGACCCCACCGATCATCAATGCCCAGCCGAGCGGGGCGGGCATGGTCTTGGAGGTGACGACCACGTATCCCATGGGGATGAGCCAGAGGCCGAAGAACAGACCACCGAGTCCCCACGCCCACTCGTTGAGCGAGTACAGCAGCTGTACAGTCGCGGCCTGGTCGCCACCCGGCGCGAGGCTGACGTCCCCGGCCACGGCCAGCGCGGTCGCGGAGAAGGCCGTGGCCACCAGGATCGCCGTGGCGTTGACCAGCCCGAATGCGGCGATGGACCCCGCAGCGACGCTGTTCTCGCGACGGAAGAGCTTGTAGAACCACACAGCGACGAGGGCCTGGAAGGCCACGATGCTGATGTCTGCAGCGATCCCGAGCCGCGCGAGCGGTGCCTGTTCGACCAGGTTGGCCAGCGTGGCGCCCGGGTCATCGGCCACGTACAAGGTGCCCCGCACAAGCAATGTCCCCACCACGCCAGCCACAGCGAGTCCGAGGTAGAACACGCCTGTCCAGCGGGCGGTCGCCATCTGTCCCACTGGCGCTTCCGCGGTGACGACGCTGATGCTGCGCTCCTGAGTTGTTGTCATGATGCTCTCCTTCGTCGTGTCGTACTTAGTACGACCACTCTTAACGTACTCGTACTTAGTACGATGAGTCAAGAGATCAGGAGAAAGAGACGGCGAGATGGACACACATGCACCCGCGGGCCCGACCGAAGGGGCGGCCGCCCGCACCCCGCTGACCCGGGATCGCGTGATGCAGGGCGCGTTGGATCTGGCGGACACGATCGGGGTCGAGACGTTCACGATGCGCCGCCTGGCCACCGCACTCGACGTGAAGCCGATGACGATCTACCACTACGTCGCCGGCAAGGAGCAGATCATCGACGGCATCGTCGATCTGGTGTTCGCCCAGATCAGGCTCCCCCCGGAGGATGTGCCCTGGATCGAGGCCTTGCGCATCCGCTGCCATTCGGCCCGCGAGGTCCTCGCGCGCCACCCGTGGGCCACGGCCCTGATGGAGACCCGGTCATCCCCGGGACCGGCGAACCTGGAACACCACGATGCGATGCTCGGCTGCCTGCGCCGCGGCGGACTGACCATCGAGCAGACAGTGCACGCCTACGGAATCATCGACAGCTACCTGTTCGGATTCGCCCTGCAGGAAGGCGCCGCGCTCGAGGACCGGGCCGAACTCGGTGCCGCTGCGGACCGCATCGCCGCCCGAGCCCCCATGGCGGACTACCCGAATCTGGATGAGGTCATGGGGCACGTCGTCCAGCACGGCTACAGCCTGGCGTCGGCGTTCGACTTCGGACTCGACCTCATCCTCGAGGGCATCGAACGGATGGCCCCCGGCGAGCGGACGGGGTCGACCTGAGGCACCGCATCCCACTCCGGATCGGTCTGCGCGCCACCGGACCGGCGATCGTTGTCGAGGGTGGCGCACCCACCTCCGGGTGGTCACCGGAGACCCGCCGGTGAACCGAGGTCCTGGCGGCTCGGAACCAACGATCCGGCTCGTCGCCCCTTGAGTCAGGCGCCTTTCGATCGCCGGTCGCACGGTTCGGGATCAACCGCCTCCCACAGACGCGCCCTGCAGCCTGCGGGCGAACCACTTGGCCACGTCCCACAACAGCAGCAGGAGGATCGCTGGCACCAGGCAGAACGCCCACTGCCCGCCACTGAGAGCTGTGGTCTCGAGAAGCCCGGCGAGGACGTCCCACTGCGTGACCAAGTACGCCAGCACGAGTTCCACGAGGGCGATGATGTTCAGCTGCCGGGAGTCGAACGTCGCCACTGTGAATACGGTGCCGGTCATGCTGCGGCTGTGGAACGTGCTCACGATGCGGAACAGGGCGAAGGTGGTGATGGCCATGGAGATCCCGATCGTGGTGTTGCCCAGTCGCTCCTGCCCGTACCAGATCATCGCCAGCAGGACGAGAGCCATGAACAGCCCGACAAGACCTCCCGTGAACAGCGTGCCCCGGTTGAGGATCGAGGCGTCCCGATCCCGCGGGGGCCGTTTCATCAGGCCCGGGGTCTCCTTGTCGAAGCCGAGAGCAACACCGAGCGGCGCATCGACGAAGAAGTTGATCCACAGGATCTGCGCGGGGGTGAACGGCTGACCTGCGGCCAGGTTGACCAGGCTCGCCCGAGGAACGTCAGCACGAACGCCACGAGCGTGATCAGTATGAACCGCACATACTTCATGAGGTTGTCGTAGAGCGCCCGTCCCTGCCGGATGGCGAACACGATGGTGGCGAAGTTGTCGTCGGAGAGGATCATGCGTCCCGCGTTCTTGGCCACGTCCGTGCGTGTCCCCATCGCGATGCCGATGTCGGCGGCCTTGATCGCGGGGGCGTCGTTGACCCCGTCACCGGTCATCGCCACGACCTCGCCCTTGGCGCGCAGTGTTGCCACGAGCATCGCCTTGTGCTCCGGTGCCACGCGTCCCACCACACCGATGCCGTCGATGCGTGCTGCGCGCTCCTCGTCGGACAGTGCGGCGAAGTCGGCGCCCAGGATCGCCTCTCCCGGCATGCCCAACTGCTTGGCGATCGCGGCCCCGGTGATGACGTCGTCACCGGTGACCATCCGAACTGTGATGTGCGCCTTCTGCGCGGCTTCGACCGCGGCCTTCGACGACTCACGAGGCGGGTCGATCATCCCCACCAGGCTGGTCACCTCCAGATCGGTGACGTAGGACAACAGGTCGCCGTCTGCGGCGAACTGGTCGACCGGGATGTCCTCCCTGGCGCCTGCCATGACACGCAGCCCTTCACCCTCCATGCGCTCGACCTCGGCCTGCGCACGGCCTCGCATGTCGTCGTCGAACGGGTGCGCTGCCTCGTCCGCCAGCGACAGCCAGGTGGCGGCGCGATCGAGGACCGCCGGAGCCGCACCCTTGACGAAACACCTGATGACGTCCTGTCCGCTGTCGTCCTTGGCCTTCGTGAATGCCGCCATCAACTTGTATGTCGGGTCGAAGGGCAGGGTCGCCACACGTGGGTGCTTGTCCCGCGTGGCCTCGATCGCCAGATCGGCCTTGTGCGCCAGGACAAGGAAAGCCCCCTCGGTCGGGTCGCCGACCACCTTCCCGTCCACCAGTTTCGCGTCGCTGGCCACGACGAACGCCGTGATCGCCGGGTCGATCGACGCCGATCGCCCTGCGGTGTGCTGGATCGAACCGTCGAGGGCATAGCCCGTCCCGGTCACGTCGAAGCGATCCGTGCCGTCGATGACCTGCACGACCGTCATCTGATTCATCGTCAGCGTTCCGGTCTTGTCCGAGTTGATCGCGGAGGTCGATCCCAGAGTCTCCACCGAGGACAGGTCCTTCACGATCGCGTTGTGCTTGGCCAAACCCACGGCGCCCAGGGAGAGGATCACCTCGACGACGGTGGGCAACGCCTCCGGGATCGCAGCGATGGCCAGAGCGATCGCGGTGACGAACAGTCCACGCCAGTTGTCGCCACGGGACAGCCCGAGGGCGAACATGACGACCATGGTCACCAGGGCGGCCACCCCGATCCAGATCGTCATCCGGTTGAGTTGCTTCTGCAGCGGCGTGAGTTCCTTGGGGGCGCTCGATAGCATCCCGGCGATCCGCCCGACCTGGGTGTCGGCGCCGGTCGCGGTGACCACCATGACCGCACTGCCATGCGTCACCGGCGTGTTCATGAACGCCATGTCCGTCTGGTCGCCCGGGGACAGATCAGTCCCTGATGGCGCATCCACGGACTTGGCCGCGGGTGTGCTTTCGCCGGTGAGGGCTGACTCATCGATCTGCAGGGCGCTGGCCTCGATGATGCGCCCGTCGGCGGGCACCTAGTCGCCGGCGGCCAGGAGGACGATGTCACCGACCACCACCTGATCGGCCGGGATTTCCGACTCCTGCCCGTCCCGGCGGACCCGGGCGTTGGCCTTCATCATGGACCTCAGCGCGTTCATGGCGCTCTCCGCCTTACCCTCCTCACGCATCCCGACGACGGCGTTGAGCACGGTCAGGACGAAGAGCAGGATGCCCGTGTTGAACTCACCGATCGCCATGGAGACGGCCCCGGCGACCACCAGGATGATCTGCATGTACGACCGGTACTCGTCGAGGAACCGTCTCCATCCAGGCTTGGGCTTCTCCGCCGGCAGGGCGTTCGGGCCGTTCTTCGCGAGGAGCTCGGCCGCCCTCTCGGCCGTCAACCCGACGGACGGATCGACATCGAAACGCTTCGAGACATCAGTCGCCGACTGCGCATAGACCTCAGCCACCTCGGTCATCCGGCCGCCCTCCTCCGTCCCGCACGACACGGCAGGACTCTCTGCGTCTTCGGCAGATCTGCATGTTGCCTGGAGACCGTTCGACGACCAGTGGGCGGGTGGACAACACATGGGTGGCCCAACCACCTCCACCACCACGCGGGGAGAAGCCAGCCTGCACGAACACCGTCACGGCAGCAGGATCGGCTGACGATCCGTACTGGGACGTGGCACACCTACACCTGGGCCGGTCAGGCCCGGACGTCGGCGGGTGGGCCGCGGCTCACATGCAGTTCCGGGACGCCAACCGGGGTCATGGTGATGGTGAACCGGCCGTGGTGCAGGTCGTGATGGCAGCGCGAACATAAGAGCACCATGTTGTCCACGTCGGTCAACCCGCCGTGACGCCAATGCAGCACATGGTGGGCCTCGCAGAAGCGTGGACTGCGACCACACCGCACACACCCACGATCCCGCGCGATCAACGCCCCCCACTGATGTCCGGTCGCGCGACGCCGCGTCCGCCCCATCGCCAACGGCGCGAACCCGCCCTTGGTCTTCGTACCGAAGATCACCAGGCACGCCATAGTGCAGGTCAACAGGTCGAACGAGTCCGCCGTGATGGGTGTGCCGTCGGTCAGCACCGCCCGCTGCCCCTCCGGCAGATCATCGGCATCGATCAACACCGACAACCCCGAGGTGCCCAGTGGATTTCGGTTCGCGTGCGCGGCCTGCGCCATGACGGCCAACGCATCCGCTCGGCGCTGACCCAACGTCTCCCCCGCATCCACCCCGGCATCCCGCGATGCACTGAACTGCTCCAACACCTCCGCCAACCGGGCCCCCTCCACGTCGTCGAGCAGCCCGGTCAGCCGCCACATCCCCGACGGCCGCGCCGTCAACCGCAGACTGCGCCGCTCACGCTGTTCGGCGTGCGACAGGTGCCCGTGCTCACCATCGGCGGCATCGGCGATCACCTGCAGAACATGGCGCGTCTCCCGCGGATCCGTGGCCGCGGCCAGAGCCACCGCCGCGTCCACCACCTCGGCTCGACGGCCCAACCCCTTCGTGGTCTGCAGGACCACCGACACATGCTGGCTGGACACCCGCCCGTCGTCGAAGGCCCGCTTGAGTTCAGGGAACGACCGCAGTTCTACGGCTGTCTGCACGATCGCCGAACCGGCCTGAACCGTGGCACCGGTCGCCGTCGCCACCAGAGTGCCCGTCGTGCCCGCACCCAACACCCGGGAGTCGCCGTTGGCATCCGCCGCACCAGCCACTGATGTCAGGTAGGCCTGCAACTGATTCGTCAGGGCCGCGACCTTCGCCATCGCCCCCGCCCGCTCCTCGGCGCACAGTGTCCCGGGATCGGGCAACGACCCGACCAGCGCCTCGATCTCATCGAGCGTCTCAGGGTGCACCGTGGGAAGACCGGCCCGGATCTTCGCACGCCGCAACGCACCACGCGAGACCTCGAAGAACCCCACCACACCCCCTTCCAACACACCCCACGCTACGCAGGGGGTACGACAAAACCGGCCGGCCGAAACGGGCTGTGGACAATCGCAGCCAGCGGGCCGGCAGCCGGGCGTTGGCCCGTACTGTTCTCCTGCGGGTTGTCGCATTGCATAGGCTTCATGACATGTCCAAGAAGCGTCGCCACAGAGGACCGCAGCGCCGCAGCAGGCCCCACCCGGCGCAACCACGTGAGGGCTTCGCGGAGTTGGAGGTGGTCCAAGAGATTCGGCGTGCGCTCCGGTCCGACGAACCCCTGGACCTGCTCGCACTCGTCGGTGGGCTCCTAGAGGCCACCGACCCTCGCAACCGGGATCCGTTCTCGGAGAATGAGCGGGCCACCACTCGCGAGCAACTCCTTGAGTCCTTCATCGGAACTCCGTTCGCCGAGACGACCGCAGCATTGATGGTGTGGCGGTCGTTGATCGGCGATGAGATCACGAAGGCGCGCATCGCCCGTGAACTGACCAACCGCCGGCATCCCATGCCCCTGTGGCTGAACGGCCTTGAGCATGCTGTGGCCGAGCCCAGGGTTTTTCTGCTCACCCACGTCCTCAAGGACGGCGACGACTACCTGTTCGCCGTCACCCTTCCCACCGGTCATTGTCTGTCTGCGCTGGTCTACATCGACGTGAACATGGGACAGGTGGTCAAGGACGCGTTCGTCGTGCCCGAGTCCCTGGACGACCTGGTGATCAAACTCGGTGGGCTGATGAACGACCGGGACCAGTCGCTGACCCGTACCGACCCGGCGCATGGCCGAGCTGAGGTGGAGAAGGCGATCGCAACCGCCGCATTGTTCTGGCCCCCGATCACGTCCGACAGTTGGCCCATGTGCCGGCCATTGGTCGAGTGGATCGTGCGGATGCAGCCAGATGGCGGGCAGGCCAAGGATGTCGTGGAGTGGTCCGACAAGGATCTCGCCGAGATCGCCGACGATTTCTTCGCCTCGCGGTTCGGCCGCTCGATCGACGGTGAGGACGAGCGAGACCTGATGGACAACATCCTGTGGTTCGCGTCGTCATACTCCGGCGACGACCCCTACCGCTGGAGCAATGTCCGGGTGGAGATTCTGCTGGAGGACTGGTTCCCACGCAAGATCGTCGCGCCGACGGCCCAGCTGGCGAAGATGCCCGATGTGTTGCGCGCCTACGTCCGGTACTGCCACGACGTGCAGGGCATCCGCACCGATCTGACGGCGCACACGCTTGCCGCCATCGATCACCACGAACCCGAGTACCAGCGGCTGATCCGGTCGGAACGTGAGCAGGGGGCGGCGGCAATCGCAGCAGCCGTCATGAACTCGAGCCTGGACAGCGACGAGATGAGCCTGGAAGAGCTCATCCTGAGCGGGCTGGATGCTGAGGTCGGAGGCCGCGTGCGCCTGCAGTCGCTCGACGACGATCCATTGCCGGACGAACCGTTCGAATGGGCAGGCATACCCGAAGACATCCACCCGGTTGTGGCCGAGATGCTCGAGGCGTGCGATCACTTCGCCGACGAAGTGGGCGATGTGGAATACCGCACGGCGATGCGGCGCTTCCTCAGCCGCGCGGCTGCCGGCGGTCCGTGGATCTTCCGTCGCCGGGCCTCAGCCGTGCGGGGTGCCGCAGCGGTCGCATGGGCGATCTCTGAGACCAACGGTATGTTCACCGGCAAGTTCATCCAAGAGTCCTTCGGGCTCAAGACCAGCGTCTCCGAGCGGGCACAGCCGATGCTTGAGGCGATCGGGGCGGATCCGCAGGCACGGCGGAACTCCGGCCACCTGGGGCTGGGCGCCTCCGACCTCCTGCTGTCCGCACGCCGGGCCGAGATCATTCGGCGGCGGGACCAGGCACTGCAAGGCTTCGGTGTGTGACGTCCTTTCCCGGCTTGGTAGCACAGTGGTTACTACCGCAGTAGCATTGCGCTATGAAACTCAGCATCAGCCTGCCCGACGATGACGTCGCTGTTCTGGACCGTTATGCCGAGGCCGCCGGGCTGTCGTCACGTTCGGCCGCGATCCAGCAGGCGATCCGCATGCTCGGCGACCCGGAACTCGACGATGCATATGCGGCGGCCTGGGAGGAGTGGGAGACCTCGGGCGACGCCGATGCCTGGGAGGGAACACTTGCGGACGGGCTTGCCGATGCTGCGCGGTGAGATCCGCCTAACCGATCTCGACCCCGCACAGGGCAGCGAGACCGGAAAGCGGCGCCCCGCCGTTCTGGTCAGCAATGACCGGGCCAATACAACCGCCGCCCGGCTGGGCCGCGGAGTTGTCACCGTGGTCCCGGTCACAAGCAACGTCATCAGCGTCTACCCGTTCCAGGTCCTGCTGCCGGCCGACGAGACCGGTCTGCCCGTGGACTCCAAAGCACAGTGCGAACAGATCCGATCGGTGTCGGTGCACCGGCTGGGTGCGGCCATCGGACACGTTCCACCACCGTTGATGCAGCGACTCGACGACGCATTGCGCACACATCTGCAGTTGTAGGCGGTTCGTCTAGGCAGAGACAGCGGACGACAACATCCGCCGTTGCGGCCCGCCGGGCAACGCACTTCGCTCCCCCTATCGCTGGCGCACCTCTCGCCATCAACACCGATCAGGCGAACCGGCCCACGCGGCAAGGCGTAGGTCGCGGCGCGATGGACAATGCTCGAGTGAGACCTCGTACACGCTCCGGTCTGTGAGGAGCCGCCATGCCCACTGACCCGCGCTCCCTGCGGGGTGACGCCCCTTTGCTCGATGCGTGGCTGCGATTCCAGGAGTCCGCGCCCACCCCGTTCACCATTCCCGGGCACAAGCACCGTCGCGATCTGGTCGGAGACGTGGTCGCCGGGGACGTCCCGCTCTACGGGGGGCTGGACACCATGAAGCTGTCCACCGGGGTTCTCGCCGAAGCCGAGGCGCGGGCCGCCCGTCTGTGGGGCGCCGACGTCTGCCGGTTCTCGACCGGCGGTGCCACACACGCCAACCAGGCCTTGGCCCTGGCGGTCGGGGCTCCTGGCGACACGGTCATCGTGAGCCGGACGCTGCATCGTTCTTTGTTGATCGGTCTCGTGCTCGCCGGGCTGACGCCGGTGTGGGTGCGACCTGAGGTGCACGCCGCGACGGGGCTGCCCCTGGCTGTCGCGCCCGAGACCGTGGCGGCGGCGCTGGCCGCTCACCGGGAGGCGCGGGCGGTCTTCGTCGGCGATCCCTCCTATGTGGGCACGGTCGGGGACGTGCGGGGGTTGACGGAAGTGGCCCATGCCCACGACGTCCCCCTGATCGTGGATGCCGCCTGGGCCGCGCACTTCGGGTTCCACCCCGACCTCCCGCCGCATCCCCTCCAGTGCGGTGCCGATGCGATGGTGACCAGTGCCCACAAAACACTGCCCGCCTGGAGTCAGGCCGCTCTCGTGCTGGCACGGACCGAACGGATCGATCCGGCGCGCCTCGATGCCGGCGTGGAGGCGACGGCGACGACCAGCCCGGCCGGAGCGATCCTGGCCAGCACCGACGCCTCCCGTGCCCTGCTCGAACGGGACGGGCGCGAGTTGCTGGCGGAAGCCATCGCCGCGACGCGCGCCGCCCGCGAACGGCTGAAGCGGGTCGAGGGTCTGACGGTGCTCGACGGACCGAGCGTCGACCCCGTGAAACTCACGCTCGTGTTGTCGGGGACCGGTGCCGATGGCAACGCGGTGGAGCGGGATCTCATCGCCGCAGGAATGCCCGTCGAATCCGCCGACCGCGACGTCCTCACCGCGATCGTGACACTGGCCGATTCAGACGAGGCCCTCGCCCGTCTCGCCGACCACCTGGCGGCCTCGATCCAACGGCACCGGGGCGATCCCCGGCCACCGGTCGGACCGGCGGCCTACTCCGTCGAACCGATCGTGGTCGTCCCGCCTCGGGAAGCCTTCTTCGCCGCCGCCAAGCCCGTCGGGATCGATGAGGCGGTGGGACGGGTCAGCGCCGAACTCATCGCGCCCTACCCGCCGGGGATCCCCGTTCTCGCTCCGGGCGAGGAGGTGACTGCCGCGGTCATCGAGGCTCTGGCCAGCGCCCGCGCCGCCGGAGTAAGGATCGCGTATGCGGCCGACCCCACCGTGTCCACGATCCGGGTCGTGACGTAGGTCGTCGGCCGAATGCGGCGGGCAGCGGCCCTGCCGGTGGGACTCGTAGATGCTCTTTGCAGGCCCGCTGGCGAGCACCGCCGCTACGAGTTCCGTTCTCACCGGTTGTCGCGGCTCCCCCCTCTCGGCGTGGTCCGGCCCGGAATCTCGGTCTGGGTTCCGGGGACCGTCGAGTTGGCGTCGAAGACGCTCTGGCCGAACTCCCGGACCAGCCCGACGTAGATCGGAACCTCCTTGTAGCAGGCCCGGCGCTCCTTGCGCAGCTTCTTGCCCTTCAAGAACCGGTCGCATTGCGCCATCAGGTCGGCAGCGAACTTCTCATCCACTGCCTCACGTGACCACCGGCGGTAGTCCGTCGCCTTCTTGGTGCGCATCCCTGCGACGGTCGACCCTCCGTACGCAGCGTCGTGCTGGTTGCAGGCGACACGCATGCTCACCGGTCGGTTGCCGTAGGTGCGGACATCGCCGAACCAGTTCATGATGTCGATGGCCTTCTGGCCCCAGGCGGACCCGCCGCAGCCGTTCGACACTCGTGTGATGGGGACCTTGATGGACAGCCACCGGCACGCGGTGAATGGTGCGTTCTCGCTCCGGTTGCCAGCTGCATCCTCGGCCCAGAAGCATTCGTAGAACGGACCGGAATGACCCTTCGGGTACCTCCATGTAGCCGACCAGCGCTGCCCCACCGCACGCACCGGACCCTTGGTTCCTGTCATCACCACGGCGCCGTCGGAGTACATGGCAGCGTGCATCGTGGCCTTCTTGCTGTTGTCCGACAGTGTCCCGACGACCTCGGTCTTTTCGCCAATACCGGTGACTCCGCGGGGCTTCTTGATCGTGATCGTGGGCGGTTCAGTGTCCAGATTCGACGTCACGCCGATCGTCAACCGCACGGTCGGCCCGCCGCACACGCCGGAATCGTTGCAGTTGACTCCCTTCACCACGACGTACATCTGGCTCACGACGCCACTACCATCACCGCTGGGCGCCACCGAGGTGATGCTGTAGGAGAACGGGTAGGTACCTCCGTAGACCAAGCCGGCGAAGGACTGCATAGGTGCGCCCGACAGCGACGCGGACTGCCTGAGGTTGGTCGCGTAGCCCTTCTGCAACGTGTACGTCATGGAGCCGCTCAAGGTGACCTTGGCTCCGGCCTTGACCACGCCGGCGTACTGCCCCGCAAGAGCCGGTGGCGGCGGGCTCACTCCGCCGACACTCCAACTCACCGTGTGCCCGCCCTCAGTGATGGTGCCGGACAACCCGGGCCCATCAGCGTTGCTGGGTGCCACGGCACCTACGAGCCCAAGCAGTAAGGCGGTGGTCAGGATCGATGTCAACCGGCTCATGGCGGCCACTCCCCTCCACGGGACGCGACCGGACTACATTCAGGCGCCAGCGTCGCGCCCTCACCTACAGGGTAGTACGGCGATGATCAACGAACTGCCCGGAAGGGACAGGTTGCACAAAATGAGGAGAGCGCGTCCAGGGGGAGGTGTAGTCGCGGCAGGTATCCGCCCAAGGGCGTGGTTGCGGATGCGCAACCCCTATGCACGAGTCCCGTGCCAGCAGTCGCTCCCACGGGCATGCGACTGTGGCTCCGTCGCGACACTGACGTTCGGGGCCAACTGGGCCGTACAGTTGTCCCGTGTCCACCCCCGGCAGCGCACTGCAGCGACTGCGTGAAGAGTCCGCGCAGCTCAACGTCTTGTGCGACGAGTACGGCGTCATCCTCCTCACGGCTTTCGGAAGTGTCCTGCGCCCGGCGGCCGAACCCCACGACTTGGATCTGGGGGTTCTGTTCGAGTATGGGGAGGCGCACGATGCCCTCGGATTGCGGGACAACCTCGTGGCGCTGACTGGATACGAGGGAATCGATCTGGTGGTGCTCAACGGCGCCGGTCCAGTGATCCGCGAACGCGCGCTCGTGGGCGCAAAGGTCCTGCACGAAGCGCGAAAGGGCGTACACGCGAATGCCGCAGTCGCTGCCACCATGGAACGTATGGATACCGCATGGCTGCGAGACCTCGCCCTGGAGGAACTCGCAGGATGACCCTCGACCGGGATACCCTCGTTCTGCGCTTGGGCCTCATGAGCGACCTGCTGGGCGATCTTGAGTCGATCGGCGGTGTCGACGTTGCGCTTCTGCGCTCCGACCGGATCACTCGGCACGCTGTCGAACGAATTCTGACCCAACTCGTCGAGTTCGCGGTATCCATCAACTCACACGTGGCCGCCTCGGTGCCGGGGACGTACCGGGAATCGTTCATTGCCGCCGCGGACGCGGGTTTCATCTCCGCGGAGCTCGCTGAGCGCCTCGCGCCGTCGGCTGGTCTGCGCAACATCCTCACCCACGAATACGTGGAGGTGGACCTGGACCTTGTGGCAGTTGCCGTGCAGACGGCGACCGTGGACTACCGCGCATACGTCGGCTCCGTGGCCCAGGCTCTGCAGAACCGGTAGAGCCGGGAAGACACCTCGATCCAGACACGAGCAGGACCACGTCGTCGGGGCGCTGCTGAACGAAGCCGAGTTGGGTGACGTTCGGTGGCATGACGCCCGGCACACCAGCGGTTCCCGCTTGGGATAACCGCCCTTGATGCGACCGAAGCCGTCGGCCTCTCGCTGGCCGCGGTCGACTTCTTCGACCGAAGGTGGGCGCGTACGATCCCGTCATGGAAACGATCCGATCGTGATCGACGTGAACTCCAATCCGATGCTGGCGACGCATGAGGATCATCAGCGCTGGTATCTCGTTGTCGAGATTCGGAGAGCCAGAATCAAAGCGGCGTTCACATGAAGACGTGGCGCGTGCCGTATCCGAAGTTCGGCGACGGGCCGGGCTTGGCGCGCGTAGCGGCGGTGGCGGAGCGCCTTGGTGTTTCGCTTTCCGGCTTTGGCACGCAGGGCGTCGTCATTGTCGGCTCAAATGGCAAGGGCTCGACGGCGGCTATGTGCGCGGCGTTGCTGCGGCAGGCGGCGCGGCCAGTGGGCCTATTCACCTCGCCGCATCTCTTCTCTCTGAGTGAGCGCTTCAACATCGATGGCGAAGACATCTCCGACGAGGAGCTGGATCTGCATTGGACGCGTGTGATTACGGCCATCGACTCAGAAGGATTGAGCACAACCATAGGTGGTTTCGAGTTTCTCTTCCTCGTTGCGGCTGATTGGTTCGCCACACGCGGCTGTGTGCACACGGTTTGGGAAGCGGGAATTGGCGGGCGCCTCGATCCAGTGAAGCTGATCGAAGCACAGCGCGTCGCGCTGACGGCGCTCGATGTGGAACACACGGAGCTATTGGGCGAAACGCTCGAGGAGATCGCGCGCGACAAGAGCGAAGCGACGCCGCGCGGCGGCACGCTATTCATCGGCGAGGCCGTCTCTGCGCAGCGAAGGTCCATTGAGGATCATTGCATCAAGCTCGGCGTGCGCACGGCTTTCATCGAAAACGACGGTCTCGGCCGGCTCCATGCGCCCTTGGACGGCCCGCACCAAATCGGCAATGCCGCACTCGCGCTCGCCCTTTCGCGCGATCTGGTCGAACTGGGCGATGAGGCGGCGCGGGCCGGCTTTGCGGCGACACGTTGGCAGGGCCGCCTCGAAATGATCGGCAACGATCCGCGCACCATCATCGATGTCGGCCACACGCCCGATGCGATCCGCGTTGGGCTGGAGGGCTATCACGATATGCGCGGCGGTCTTTCCGGCGTGCTGGTCTGCGGCGCGTCGCGAGACAAGGACGCCGCCGCCATCATCAGCGCCCTCGCGCCCAGCTTCCCGATCATCATCTGCGCAGCCGCCGCGCACAAAGGCGCGCCAGCGGCGGAAATCGCCGCATACGCGCACGCGGCCAATCCTCGCGCCGAGATTCTCCTGGCTGAGAGCGTGGCCGATGCGCGCCGGCTCGCAATGGCGAAAGCACGGGCCACACAAGCCGCTGTTTACGTCGCGGGCGGCCTCTTCCTGGCGGCTGAATACAAAGCCGTGGATCGCGGCCGCGATCCGGCGGCACTGGACTTCTTCTGAGCCGCTTCGGTGCTAGAACGGAATGGCCATGCCGAAGACGCTGTTCGAGCCCCCTCGCCCGACACCGCACACGCGCATCCTCTCTCTGGAAGGCGGCAGCCAGGGGCTCTTGACGCTCGGCATGCTGAAGCCGCTCGAAGATACGTTGCGCGCTCGCGCTGGCGGCGGCCGGAATCTCGCCTCTGCGATTAACGGCGCCACTTCGAGGGGGCGCGATGCAGCCACCGTCGATGCCACCCTGAGCAACGCGGAAAACTCGTCGCTCCCAGAATCATCCCTGATCAGGCCGAACGTGGAGCCGCCTGTCGGAATCGAACCGACGACCTACGCATTACGAGTGCGTCGCTCTGGCCGACTGAGCTAAGGCGGCGTGGGCGGCGCACCGCCCTACCCGACAAGTCTACGATGCTCACCGTCCCGGCCAACGCCCGGGCGAAACCTTCCCGGTCATCCAGCCGGATCCCCGCCAACTGCACCCCACCCGGCTAGTTCAGCACGTTCTGCAACCACCCGAAGCTCCGGGCGTGGTAGAGCAGGCGTGCGCCGGATTCGCAGTGGTCACCGGCGCCCTCGGCCGCTGTGAACGTGACGAACTCCTTTGGGCAGGTCAGCGCCGCCACGAGTTCCGGTGCCGTGCTGCTGATCGGATCGTTCTCGGCGTTGCACACGAAGGTGGGACACGTGACGTCCTGCGCGTGTCCCTTCAGCGTGTAGGCCTTGGTGAGCTCGATGTACTGCGCAGGGGTATCAACCCCATGGACCAGCAGGTTGCGTCGCATCGACCACCCGGCAGTGGGTTGCGCGGCCATCTGCTCGAGCATCTTCCCGACCCCGGCCACAACGTCGGGATCACCGGCTTCGTACGGCCCCCGCACCTGCTCCGGCAGTCGCGAGAGGAACGTCTCGTACATGTCGAAGGTCCCGCAGTCGGCGATGCACGCGGCGAATCGGTGCTCGCCGGACGCTGCGCGTGGCGCCAGATACGCACCGAGGCTCAGACCGACCAACGCGACCTTGGACGCATCCACCTGCGGTTTGTCGAGCAGCCAGTCCAGCACCGGGGGCAGGACGTTCTCCCAATCCGGGCGCATCACGAGCCCCTGCTGGAGCAGGGCGGCGCCCTGCCCGGGGCCGTCGAAGGTCAGCACGTTGTAGCCGCGCGCCAAGCCTGCTGCGCCGTTGAAGAAGTACCCCTCCTCAGCACACGAGTCGTACCCGCCGATCAGGACCAGCGTCGGGCGCGGTGAGTCGTCGAGGGTGAACCAGTAGCCGGGCAACGTGGTCTGCTCGAAGGGGATCTCCACGACCTCCGGTGGGTGTTCGAGCAGAGCGACACCGCGACGGAACGCGTCGGCTTGGCGCGTGTTCGAGTCCACCAGGCGCGGATCCAGCGGCACCCCCATCAGGATCGAGCCCGCCGCGCGCAGGTAGTTGGCGGCGCGCAGGTACCCGGCTCGCGCACTCTGGGCGTCCTCGGCATGGGCCGCGAGTTCCAACACCCGCTCAGCCAGCGCCGTCCACTGCTCGTACCAGCTCTCGACCGGATTCTTCAGATCGACCAGTCGTGCCGTGGCGATGCACTCCCCGATGTCCGCGCCGCCATACGCGGCGGAACCGAGGACCCGCAGGAGCTGCCCGTCGAGCAGGTCGTCGTCGATGACCAGTGTCATGTCAGGCCGGGTCGTTCTGCTTGCTGAATGCGACGACCATCGTCACGATCGCCCCGAGCACGGGGAGCAGGAAGCCGAGGATCGGCCAGCCGACCTTGCTCATGCCGTTGCGCTCGGCGATGAAGTAGCAGAACCAGGCGGACGCGATGGAGACGATCAGACCCCAGATGAAATCCATGAGGTCAGGCTAGTCCGCGAAACACGGCAGGCAAATTGCGTGAGCGACCAGTACGTGGTCGGCGACGCAATCTGCCCAGAAGCACCTACCACGCAGAAGGTGGGGCAGATCCCGCCGAGACAGTAACCCGGCAGAAGGTGGGGCAGATCCCGCCGCAACAGCAACCCGGCAGATTGCGCGGACGGCCAGTACGTGGTCGGTCACGCAATCTGCCCGCACGCCGAACTGGGCGCTACTTACACTCCAAGCCGTCCTCCGGGACGGTCCCCTCGACCAGGAAATCGTCCACCGCTGAATCCACACACTTCGATCCCGAGTAGTACGCCGTGTGACCGTCGCCGCCCTTCCAACTCACGAGCACGCCGGACTCCAACTGGTCGGCCAGCGCCACCGACCACTCGTACGGGGTGGCCGGGTCGTACTCGGTGCCGACCACCACGATCGGCGGTGTCCCGGGGGCGGTGACCGGACCGGGTTCATCGACCGCCGGGACCGGCCAGTAGTAGCAGGGCAGGTTGCCCCACGCCAGGGCCGCTCCGAAGATCGGGGCCTCCTTGCTCCACTCCTCGGCCTGCTGTTGCGTGGCCTCCGGATCGAAACGGTCGGGCCGGTCGATGCAGTTGACCGCGTACAGGGCCTCGTTAGCGTTGTTCGCATAGGACCCGTTGGGTTTACGTTCGGTGAGCCAGTCGGCCAGCGCCTGCAGCCCGAAGCCGTCACCGCCGAAGGCACTTTCGAGTGCGTAGAACAGCGACTGCCAGCCCTCTTCTGCCGAGTACAGGCTGCCGATCACGCCGGTGGTGGCCTGGGCGGCGGTCAGCGGCCGTCCGGTGTCGGCGGGCAGTGGGTTCTCCTCCACGTCGGCGAGGAAGTCGGCGATCTTCTGGACCCCGGCCTGCGGATCGTCGCCGGTCGGGCAGTCCTTCTCACCGGCGCACCACTCGGTGAAACGCAGCAAAGCCTTCTCGAATCCGATGGCCTGTCCCTTGCTCACCTCGGCGTTCGTCAGGGCCGGGTCCACCGCTCCGTCGAGCACCAGGCGACCGACCCGGGACGGGAAGAGCTCGGCATAGGTGGCGCCGATGAAGGTGCCGTAGGACTTCCCGAGGTAGTTGAGTTTCTCGTCGCCGACCAGGGAACGCAGGATGTCCAGATCCCGCGCGACGAACGGGGTGCCGATGTTGGGGGCCAACTCCGGGGAGTTGGTCTTGCAGCGTGGACCGAATCGCTTCGACACCGCCACGGTCGCGGCGATGTCCTCATCGGTCTCCGGGTTCGGGTCCACGTTCAGGAACCTGTCGAGCTGCCGGTCCGTCAGGCACTCGATGGGCGTGCTGTCGGCGACGCCGCGGGGATCGAAGCCGACGATGTCGTAGTGGTCGAGGAGATCTCCCGTGACGACCACCCGCGCCGCGCGGGCGTACTCGATGCCGGACCCGCCGGGCCCGCCGGGGTTGAGCACCAATGAGCCGAGCCGCTGCTCGGGGTCTGCCGCCGGAAGCCGCAGGAGTTTGATGTCGATGGACTCGCCGTCGGGTTCGTCGTAGGTCAACGGGACCGACATCGTCGCGCACTCGAACTTGCCGCCACAGCCGGTCCACGTGAGGTTCTGCCCGTAGTAGGCCGACAGGGCGGGATCCTCCGGCTCCACCGAGGTCGCCTGGCTGGGGCTTTCGGTGGGATCGGGGTCGCCACCAGACGTACAGCCGGCGAGGGCGAGCAGGGCGGCCGCAGCAACCGCGAGCAGTCGAGGAGTCACCCCTCGACTGTAGTCA
The DNA here is from genome assembly GCA_020636995.1 of Actinomycetota bacterium. GTDB lineage: Bacteria > Actinomycetota > Actinomycetes > S36-B12 > UBA10799 > JADKAV01. The sequence goes on from JACJWU010000006.1 coordinate 173,777, forward strand.
TCGGGCCTGACCGCCCGCCGACGTGGACAATGAACACGTGCGCTTGAGGATCGCAGACAGCCTGCCCCGCCCGATCGCCTACGTCCTCGGCGGCGGCGCCTCGTACGGCGCGGTGCAGGTGGGGCACCTGCGGGCGCTGGCCGAGACGGACATCACCCCCGACTTCGTGGTCGGCACCTCGGTGGGGTCGCTGAACGGCGCGATCCTCGCCGAACACCCGGCGACCGCCCACGAGCGGCTCGCCGACCTGTGGGCAAACATGACCCGGCAGGCCGTCTTCGGCAAGATGCTCGGGACGGCACTGAGCATCGCCAAGGGCAAGGCCTCGGCGGTGCCCAACACCGGCCTGCGAGCGGTGATCGAGAGTGCTGTACAGGCGCGCACCTTCGAGGAGTTGGTGCTGCCCCACACGGCGGTGACCACGGATTTCGACACCGGTGAGCCGGTGCCCGTGAACAGCGGCGACCTGGTCTCGGCGCTGCTGGCCAGTGCCGCCATCCCGCTGGTCTTCCCGCCGGTGAAGCGCGGGCACCGCAAGCTCGTCGATGGCGGGGTCGTGGCCAACGTGCCGATCTCGATCGCCGCCGACCAGGGGGCCGCGACCATCGTGGTGCTGGACTGCGGTTTCACAGTCATGGCACCCGAGCAGGAGGACACCGCCACCGGGCGGCTACTGCGCACCGCGGCCATCATGGCCGCCCAGCAGGTCCGCCGGGATCTGCGCACCGTGGACGACCGGGTGGTGCTCTACCTGCCCGGACCGTGGCCGATGCGTGGACGACCGGACGACTTCCGGCGCAGCGCCGACAACGCGGCCACGACCTACGACCTCAGCATGACGTGGTTGCACGGGCTGAACGTCGTGGGACCGGGCCGCTACGGCGCGGCTCCCTCGGACATGCTGATCAAACCGAAGGTGGCGGACTGACCCGGCAGCAGGCATAGCCTGGGAAGCGGGGTGGTGATCATGAATCACTGGACCAAGCTTTCCTGGATTTCCCTTGGGTGCCTACTGATCTGTTTCCCGCTGGCGATGGTCGTGGGGGAAGGGCTGCTCTCGCTGCTCGCGGACAACCCCGACGATCCCGGAGGACTTGCGATCCTGATCGCGGGTGGGACCGGAACTCTGATCCTGATGGCACCGATGGTGGTCTCGATACTGTTCGGCCGTCGCGGTCTGCGCGAGGGTGACAGCGGAGCCAAGATCCCGATGATCATCGCCGGGGCGCTGCTCGTCGTGTTCCTGGCGCAGACCCTGCTGGGTCTGGTCGGCCTGCTCCTCTGACCCGGCCGCAATGCTGGGCCGCTCGCAGCAGACCGGTCTCAGGCGTCGGCCATCTCCGCGCGTTTGGCAAGTGCCAACTCCCGCACCCGCTCGAGATCCTCGTCGCTGTAGACGCCGTTCACCCCGGAGATCGTCGCCAGCTTCATCCCGTGCTTGAGGCCGAGGCGGTAGATCTCCTTGACCTTGGGCCACTCGATGTTGCGGCCGATGGTGAATGTCTCGTAGCGACCCTCGAGCGCGAGAACGATGGTCTCGGCCAGGCACGCGTACGCCACTCCGGGCGGCAGGCCGATGTTCTTCATGTGCACGTCGCCGGGTAGCAGGATCTCACCGGACTCCACGACCAGCACATCGGGGCGCTTGGCGACGTCTTCAGCGGAGAGGTCCAGCGGCCGCGCCACGTCGGTGATCACCGCACCCGGCTTGACCTGCATGATGTCCAGCACCCGCTTGCCCGCTCCTGAGGTGGCCGTCACGATGGCGTCCATGTCCGGCAGCGCATCGTCGGGGGTGGCCGCCACGAAGATCTTGGCCCGCGGGTTCTCACTCTCGATGTCGGCCTTCAGTGCGAGCAGCTTGGCCGCCTCGGGGCTCACCATCCACAGTTCGTCACAGGCCATCGCCAGCAGGCGCGCGCACACCGACCCGATCGCGCCGGTGGCGCCGACCACCATGGCCTTGCCCAGCAGACGGCCCTCCTCGTCGACATCGGCGATCCCGAGCCGGCGCAGCGCATCGTGCAATGCCCACAGCGCACCCGAGGCGCTGTAGCTGTTCCCGGTCGTGATCGGCAGCGGTGCACGCTTGGCCACGGTCACCCCGGCATCGCCCACGACCTTCGTGAAGGCGCCGAGCCCCATGATCTGCGCACCGAGCTTCTTCGCGATGTCGGCGGCCTGCAACAGGCGCTTGTAGGTGAACTCGGGATCGTGGGCCAGCAACTGCTTCGGGGTGCCGCTGACCGTGATCAGCCACCCTTCGGCCTCCGCGCCGGTCGGGGAGGTGATCCCGGTGACGTGGCTGTAGGTGAACGGTGGGGCGTAGGCGATCGCCTTCTCGATGCCGTCCATGACGACCTGCGGCGAGACCTTCGCGATCGTGTTCAACGGCTCGACCTTGCGGAAGTACTGCTGCGACAGCGGGTGGATGACGAACGCGAACCTGCTCTTGCGCTTGAACCCGCCCGGGTACAGCGTCCGCGGCTCCAGCCCCGCCGAGGTGATCATGTCGAGCAGATCGTCATCGGTGAGCCTGGACTCTTCGGTAGCGGTGGCGGCCATCATGAGCGCCTCAAGCACCGCCGCGTTCACCGTGATGCCCTCGAACGGCTGCGGCGTGTCGTCGAGCACCAGGTCGACGCCGAGCTTGTGCAACTCCTCGAGGCGCGCCTCGGACACCGCGGACGTGATCAGCGTCTTGCCCGCCAGCTCCTCGAGGCCGAACATCATGAGTTCGTCGTAGGTGGCGACCAGGACGTCCGCCTCGCGCACCGCCGCACGCAACAGCGATTGGTTGAACCGCCGTCCTGGCGCGGTCACCGGTGTGCTGATCTGATCCGGCACCCGGTTGAGGAACCAGGAACTCACACCCACGAAGCGGTCGAGTGCGCTGAACGAGTCCAGCATCGAGGGCAGGCCGAACTGCAGTACCGCGTCGGCGAACTTGATGTTGTCGGTGTACTCGGAAAGCACCCGCGCGGTGCGGCGGTGGTTGGACCCGCCGAGCACCACGGTGCGGGCGTTGCTGAACAGACCCGGCTGATCGGCCTGGATCTTGCGCACGGTCCACTCCTGCAGCACGTCGCGCAGACGGTGCCCGTTCGTGGTGGGGACCTCGCCGGTCGCCGACTCCAGCCGGCGCAGTGCGGCCTTCTCATCCCCGGCGAGAATGCCCACGGTGCGTGCGTCACGGGCCCCGGTGATCGCGAAGACGGCCGTCCCCGGCATCCACTCCTTGATCATCTCCTCGGCACGGCCCACGTCACCGTCGGCGCCGATGCGCAACACCCTGAAATCCTTCTCGAGGAACGTGACGTTGCTGTCGTAGTTTCGATCGGAATCGGCCAGACTCACATCGACGATCGCCGGGAGTTCCACAACCTTCTTGCGCGCCACCAGAACCTTCTTTCGTCAGTACGAGGGATCGAACGTGCCGGCAGCCTTCCGCAGTCCGCTCGTGTAAGCCTGCACGTCCAGCACAGCCGGTCCGACGATCTGCGTCACAGACTGCTGCAAGTCGGGGGCTGCGATCAACTCGGCGGCCGCGGCAACCAGACCTTCGTAGGCCTCGACACCCTCGCGCAGCCTCGCGGCGACCTCGATACTCGCGTGGTGCGCCGCCGTCGCGGCCTGGGTGCCGGGCATCTGCTGCGTGGTCCGGTACAACGTGCCGAGGCGTTCGACCAGCGAGCGCAGGGCGGGGTCGACGTCCGCGAGCGCCTTGCGCAGTTGCAGCCCGGCGTCCGGGTGCATCTGATCCACCAGCGGAAGAAGATCGTCCCACCGATGCGCGGCGCGGGACCAGCGGGCGATCTCGTCGGAGCCGGGTGTACCCGTCGGCAGCGGCTCGACCGGCATGGGTGGCAGTTCCGGCATCGGCGGCGCCTGCAGGGTCTGGCGCTTCTCCCTTGTGAGGAAGGCGAGGATCCCGGAGACGCCCGCGGCCGTGAACCACAGCAGGGACGGCTGCGGAGTGACCGTCCCGACGACGCCCATCGCGGATGCACCGGCTGCACCGGCGGTGTAGATGGTCTGCCGCGTCTTCATGCGTTGCAGACGGCGTTCGTGACTGGCGACCCGGTTCTGGTGGTTGGCGATGATCGCCTGCCGCTGCTGCAGGACCACCTCCCGCGGGGTGGGCTTCTTCGGCTTCGTCGCGCGGTACGCCTGGTACCGCTCGAGGCCCGCGGAGAAGCCAGCCTCGACCACCTTGAGCCAGTGGTCGCTCTGCTTGTTCCCCTTCGCCATAGACCTACGGTACGTGACATCTGCCGGAGTGCGCCAAGTCGTCGCGCAATCCAGGGGCCGTCGGGTGGGGCTCGCGCAGTTAGATGGGGCTCGGGCAGGACGATGGGGCTTGGGCAGGACGATGGGGCTCGTCGCCCGCTGAACCCCACCGGACGCCGGGCTCAGATCTCGAACCAGGCCAGCGCAGTGGTGTTCAGACTGCCCATCGCGACCTTGCCACCGCGGGCACGCACCCCGGTGCACATGTAGAACTGCTCGTGCTCGCCGCAGAACTCGTGGACCACGTTCCCCTCGGGGTCGTATGCACGCACCCAGACCAGGTTGTCCGGCTTCGGGTGCAGGGCCTCGGGCAGGGCCCAGATGACCTTGCGCAGGAACGGCTGTCCGGCGGTCTTGTCCAGCGCAGGTTTGCGAGCGCTGGCCATCGTCACCCACACCAGACCGTCGTCGCCCTCGGAGATGTTGTCGGGGAAGGCGGGGAGGTTGGTGATCCAGGGCTCGTGGGTGCCGTCCTTGAGCCACACGCGGTCCACGCAGTACAGACCCGTCTGCGCCACCGCCAGGAAGTCCTCGGTGAGCGCGACGCCGTTCGCGAACTGCAGACCCTCGACAAGCACCTCCACCGCGCCGTCAGGATCCCTGCGCAGCAGTCGCCCGGTACCGGAATGCTCGATGATGTCCGCTGTCCAGTGCTCGAGGTCGAACCGCTGGCTGGAGTCGGTGAAGTACACCGTGCCGTCGGCCGCGACCGCCGCGTTGTTGCACACACGCAGGCCGTGCTCCCCTTTGGCCACCAGCGTCGTCAAGCCCTCGGGCCCGAGCAGTAGGAGCCCCTGCTCCGCGTCGCAGATGAGGATCCCGTCGGGATGCTGTTCCAACCCCAGGGGGCGGCCGCCGGTATCGGCAACCACCTCGATCTGCCAGCCGTCGAAGCTCACCTTCACGATGCGGCCGTCCTCAAGCCCGGTGTAGATGGCATCGTCGACGAACAATGCGTCCTCGGGACCGGCACCGGGCACGGGCAGGATGTTGAGTTGCGGCAAGTTGTGGGCAGGGGGTTTGGCGACCGGGGTCGGGGGCTGCCACTTGGCCGGCTGGATCGACGGTTTGCTCATATGGCCATTGTGGCCGCGTTCCCGCGGGCGGATGAACCGAACCGGCGACTTTTCAGCGACCGGCCAGTCGTGGTGCCCGCAGCTTCACGACCATCGCCTCCATGGCCAATTGCGGTGCCACGTTCATGCTCAGCGCCTGCCGCGCATCCCTGATCGCCGTGATCCGCAGCAGCGTGTCGGCGGTGGAGCTCTCGTCGGCCATGCGCTCGAGGTCGACCCGCATCTCCTCGTTCACCAACTCCACAGGCGCCTCCTCCTGCAGGGCAAGCACGTCGCGGAACCACGCGAGCAGGTCCACGAGCACTCGGTCGAGTTCGTCGCGCACCGCGCGGTTGCGCCGCGCGGACTGGCGGTCCTCGAGGTCCTTGAGAGCGGCCTTGGTCACGCGCTTGATGCCCTTGCCCTCCGCACCTGCACCGAGCGCGAGCAGCATGTCGGAGCGCTCGGTCTCCTCCCGCTCGGACAGCATCGCCTCGGCATCGGCCTTCGCCGCCTCGACGATGTTTCCCGCCGCCGCCATACAACTGGCCAGATCCGACAGGTCCCGCATCATGATCAGCACGTCATGGCGGCGGTTGCGCACCGACTCGATGGTCGCTAACGCGCGAGCCCGGCCGATGTGCCCCATCGAGGCTCGGGCGGCGAACGCTGCGGTCCCCGGATCGACACCCTGCGACTGCAGGAAGGCCGCCACCGCATCTGTGGCCGGCGTGCGCAGCCCCACCACCTGGCACCGCGACCGCACAGTCGGCAGCAGGTCCTCCACCGACGGCGCGCACAGCAACCACACCGTGCGACTCGCCGGCTCCTCGATGCTCTTCAGCAGCACGTTGTTCGCCGACTCGGTCAGGCGATCAGCGTCTTCGAGAACGATCACGTGCCAGCGCGCGCGTGTGGGCGCCATGTCCGCGCGCCCGACCAGATTGCGCGCCTCCTCGGTCTTGTACGACAGACCCTCGGGGCGCACGACTTCGACGTCGGGATGGTTACCCGACAGGACCGCGACACAGTCCTCGCAGACCCCACAACCCGCCTGCGGGCACACGAGCGCCGCACCGAACGCGATCGCGGCGTTGGATCGCCCCGAACCGGGCGGGCCGATGAACAGCCAGGCGTGCGTCATGGTCGGACCCGCCGGCTCGATGGCTGCATCGTGGGCGGCCACCTCCAGGACTTCGACGACGTGATCCTGGCCGACCAGGGAGTCGAATACGCTCATCGCCATTCGTCCGGGATCGAAGCCCACACCAGGTCCGCCACCTCTTCGATCGTTCCACTGGCGTCGATGACGCTGTAGCGGTGGACGTCGCGCGCAGCGAGGTCGAGAAGGCCGCGCCGTACCCGCGCCTGGAACAACTCACCCTCGCTCTCCATGCGATCCACTTCGCCATCGCGCGCGGTCGAGGTCCCGGTGGGGAGGTCGAGCATGATCGTGAGGTCCGGAGCCACACCACCCGTGGCCCACATGTTCACCCGCTCCACCTCGTCGACGCCGAGCCCGCGGGCAACGCCTTGATACGCCAGCGACGAATCGACGAAACGGTCGGAGAGCACCACCGCACCCCGCTCGAGCGCCGGTCGGATGGTGCGTTCCACGTGGTCGGCGCGAGCCGCGGCGAACAGCAGGGCCTCGCACCGTGCGGACATGTTCACGTCGTCGGCGAGGAGCAGGACCCGGATGGCCTCGGCCACCGGCGTGCCGCCAGGTTCCCTGGTCACCACCACCTCGTGCTTCTCGCCGAGGCGCTCGGCCAGCAAACTCAACTGGGTGGTCTTGCCCGACCGGTCCACACCTTCGAAGGCGACGAACAAACCACTCACAATGTCACCTTCTCACGGGGCGCAGCACGCCGGGCCACGTGTCACGGTGTTCCACATGACGTCCTGCTGCCCGCCGCCACAAGCGTTAGCACAGTGGAGATCGGTGAGCGTGTCGGCGGCACACAACCGCTAACGCCTCTCCGTTCTGCTAACGGCTGGCACAGGGCCGTCGCCGGACCTACTTCTTGGCCGCCGCCCGCTTGCGCGGCTTCTTCGGCGCGGGTCCTTTGGCACGGCGCTCGCTGATCAGGTCGCTGGCACGCTCCAGCGTGATGGTCAACGGGTCGTCGGCCACGCGCAGCGACGCGTTCGTCTCACCATCGGTCACGTAGGGACCGAACCGGCCGTCCTTGAGCTCGATCTTCTTCCCCGTGATCGGGTCGGTCCCGATCTCCTTGCCGGGCGCGGCCTGCTGCCGGCCCCGTCCACGCTTGGGCTGGGCGAACAGCGCCAGGGCCTCATCGACCGTGCAGGAGAAGATGCTCGCCTCATCGGGCAACGAACGCGAGTCCTTGCCGTGTGTCAGGTACGGGCCATAGCGACCGTTCTGGGCCATGATCGGCTCGCCGTCCTCAGGGTGCTTGCCCACCTCGCGAGGCAACGACAGCAACCGCAGCGCATCCTCCAGCGTCACCGTCGTCGGGTCCATGTCCTTGAACAGACTCGCGGTGCGCGGCTTGACCGTCTTGCGGGGCTTCTTCGCACCCTCCGGGAGTTCCGGCAGGACCTCCGTCACGTACGGCCCGAACCGGCCGGTCTTCGTGACGATCTCGTGGCCGGTCTCGGGATCGGCACCCAGGACCCGCTCCTCCTTGGGGGCGTTGAGCAACTCGACGGCCAGTTCCGGGGTCAACTCGTCCGGCGGCAGGTCGGCCGGGACGTTGGCGCGTTTCTCCCCCGCCTCCAGATACGGGCCGAACTTGCCCACCCGCAGCACGATCTGCTCATCGATGGGGAACGACGAGTTCTCGCGCGGGTCGATCTCGGGCAGCCGCTCGATCATCGGGTGCAACCCCACGAACCGCCCACCGCGCGGGTCGGCACCACCGTAGTAGAAGGCCCCGAGCACGACGTTGCGCGATTGTTCACCCCCGGCGATGGTGTCGAGGATCCCCTCGAGTTCGGCGGTGAAGTCGTAGTCGACGAGTACGCCGAAGTGGTCCTCCAGCAGGCGCACCACCGCGAACGCCAGCCACGCCGGGGTCAACGCCGTCCCACGCTTGAAGACATACCCCCGGTCCAGCAGGGTCCCGATGATGTTCGACCACGTCGACGGACGGCCGATGCCCCGCTCCTCGAGGGCCTTGAGCAGTGTCGCCTCGGTGTAGCGCGCGGGCGGCTTCGTCGAGTGTTCCTCGGCGGTGAGCGCCCGGATCGTCACCTCGTCGCCCTGGGACAGCCGCGGTAGGCGACGCTGCTCGCCGGAGTCGTCGTCGTCGCGGCTCTCCTCGTACGCGGCGAGGAACCCGGGGAACGTCACCACCGTGCCACTGGCGGAGAAGATGGTCGCCACACCGTCCGTGGTCGTGGCCCCGAGCCGCAACGTCGTCGTCGCGATCTTCGCGTCGGCCATCTGCGAGGCGACCGTGCGTTTCCAGATCAGGTCGTACAGTGCCAGCTCGTCGGGGTTCACCTGGCCCGACACCTGACCGGGTGTGCGGAACGAATCCCCAGCGGGCCGGATCGCCTCGTGCGCTTCCTGCGCGTTCTTCACCTTGCGGTTGTACTCGCGCTTCGGCCCGGGGAAGACGTGGTCGTCGCCGTAGAGGGCCCGGGCCTGCTCGCGGGCGGCATTGATCGCGGTCTCCGACAGGTTGGTGGAGTCGGTTCGCATGTACGTGATGAAGCCGCGCTCGTACAGGCCCTGCGCCACGCGCATCGTGCGCTGACCGCCCCACCGCAACTTCCGGGAGGCCTCCTGCTGCAACGTCGAGGTCATGAAAGGTGGCGACGGCCGGCGGGTGCCCGGTTTCTCCTCGACCGAATCCACCGTCATGCGCGCGTCGCCCAGTCCGGCGACCAACGCCTCCGCAGCGGGGAGGTCGAGGTGACGGACGTCCTTCTTCTTCAGCTGACCGCGATCGTCGAAGGAGTCGCCACGCGCGATCCGCACGCCGTCCACATGGGTCAAGGTCGCCGTGAAACTCCCCGGGTCAAGCAGAGCTTCGATGTCGGCGTAGCCGGCGCGCACGAACGCCATCCGCTCGCGCTCGCGGTCGACCACCAGTCGCAGGGCCACCGACTGCACACGGCCCGCGGACAGCCGGGGCATGACCTTCTTCCACAGCACCGGCGACACCTCGTAGCCGTACAGCCGGTCGAGGATACGGCGGGTCTCCTGGGCGTCGACGAGGTCGAGGTCGAGTTCGCGTGTGTTGTGCAGCGCATTCTGGATGGCGTCGCGGGTGATCTCGTTGAAGACCATCCGTCGCACCGGGATCTTCGGGTTGAGGACCTGCAGCAGGTGCCAGGCGATCGCCTCGCCCTCGCGGTCCTCATCAGTGGCCAGAAGCAACTCGTCGGCGTCGCGCAGTTTGTCCTTGAGTTCCTTGACCCGCGCCCGCTTGTCGGCATTGACCACATAGATGGGGGTGAAGTCGTTGTCGATGTCCACACCCAGACGCGCCCACGGTTGTGCCTTGTACTTCGCCGGGATGTCTGCTGCCTTGTCTGGCAGATCGCGGATATGCCCCACGCTGGCGGTCACCTCGAAGCCCTCCCCGAGGTAACCCTGGATCGTCTTGGCCTTCGCGGGCGACTCGACGATCACCAAACGGCGTGTGCTTTCTGGCATGTTTCCCTTCCCCGACCCATGATGCGGGCACGAATCGGCACAGTACGACACCGGGGTGTCATTGCGCCAGTGGGGGCGGCGGCGCCGCTTAGGCAGTTTCAGGATGCCGCCGGGTTCTTGTGACGAAGTTGCTCCCCCGATATGCCCCTGTGTGACGAAGGTGCGGGGTTTCCGGTGGTCACAGTGCGCACCTTCGTGACAAACGGGCGATAGTGCCCGACAACATCGTCACAATCGCCGCCGTTCAGCGGTTCGGGGTGAACACCTCACCGAACACGGCCTTGAGCAGCACCTCCACCAACGGCACGGGCGAGGCCTCGAGCAGGGCGTTGATCCCGGCCATCTCGTCCGGCAGCCCCACCCCGCCCTCACCCTTGAATCCGGCAAGCTGCAGCAGCCCGTCGATCGTGGCCTGGTCGAGCGCCGCGACATCGATCGTGGCCGCTGCGGCGGCCAAGTTGGGATCGATGTCGGCGCGCCCCTTCCCCGTGGCTGCCTCGGTGGCCCGCTGCACCACGTCGATGAACTCGTCCGCGCGATCGCCGATCCCGGCCGAAACCGTGACGTGGATGTTCGTGGGTCCACCACCACGGGCCGGCTGGACCTGCAGCGACCATCCCAGGACGTGTGCTTCATCCGCGACGATGCGCACGTCGGGCCCGTCGGGTGAACCGGTGTCCCCGATACAGACCAGGGAGGACTCGGGCTGTACGACCAACCGCAACCCGGGGATCTGCTCCACGGCCTCGGCGATGTGCAGCGCACCGGCCCGCGACTTCAGCGCCAGTTCCCGCAAGCCCTCGCGGCCGAGCAGGTGCAGCACGGCCCAGGCCGCCGCCCCGGGTCCGGCGGAGCGACTCGACAGCAGTGTGTTGTTGATCAGCGGATATCCCGGCCACCCCGCGTCGGCGAAGTAGTGGTACGCGCGCAGTTCGGGCGTCGCGTGCAGCAGGATCGACACACCTTTGGGTGCGTACCCGTACTTGTGCAGGTCCATCGAGGCCGATGTGACGCCGGGGATGCTCATGTCCACCGGCGGGCGGCCTTCGTCCTCGAGGATGAACGGAAGCACCCAGCCCCCGATGCACAGATCGAGGTGGCACAGGATGTCCCGTTCGGCTGCCGCCGCTGCCACCTGTTCGACCGGGTCGATCACACCGTGTGCGTAGCTCGGGGCCGAAACGACGGCCAGCGCCGTCCGATCGTCCATCGCGGCGATCATGGCCTCGGCGTCGGCCTTGAAGTCGGCGTCGACCGGTATGTCGATGATGTCCACGTCGAACAGCCAGGCACCCTTTCGGAATGCCGAGTGCGCCGTGATCGGCAACAGCATCGTGGGCCTGCCCTGACCACCGCGCCGCCGGTAGCGTTCGCGCGCTCCGAGCACCGCCAGCATGCACGACTCGGTACCGCCACTGGTGGCCGTGCCCACGGCGTCCGGTCCACCGCCGTGCAGGTCGAGTGCGGCGCCGACCAGGTCGTTCTCCACGGCCGCGATGCTGGGGAACGCCGTCGGGTCCAATCCGCTGCGCCCCCACGCCGTGGCGGCAGCAGCGTTGGCCACCTCCCGCAGTTGCGATTTGCCGGACTCGAAGTGGTAACTCGTGGCCTTCGTGTAGTCGAGGTCCACCTCGCGCATCGCGATCAGGGCCGACAGGATCTCGTCGGCCGGCAGGCCCTTGTCAGGAAGTGGCGGCAGAGTCATGTGCACCTCGCAGTTCGTCGAGTTGTTGTTCGGTCAGGTCGTACTTCAGCAGGGTCGGCAGGCTCAACAGCATCATCAGAGCAGGGAACAGGGAGAACGACAGAACGATCCCGGTGAGCGCACTGTTCGGCTGCGTCACCGTCTGGCCGCCCTCGCTGGAGATGAATCCGGTCACCGCCAGGATCAGGCCCACGATCGCCGGACCCAGCGCCAACGAGACGGTCTCGGCTGCGGCCCACACGCCGGTGAAGACCCCCGCCCGCTGATGCCCGTGCTGGGCGGCGTCCGCTGCCACGGCATCCGGGAGCATCGCCAGCGGGAACATCTGCATGCCTGCGTACGCCACACCGACCAGGCCGACAAGCCCGTACACGGCCGCATCCGGAAGGCTGCGGCTGAAGAACAACCCGACCGTCGCGATGAGGAAGACAGCACTGGCCATCAGGAAACCCCGCTGCTTGCCCGCCCGTTTCGACACCATGGCCCACAGCGGCATGACGATGATGGCCGGTGCGACGAGGCAGGCGAAGAGCAGAGTCTGCTGGAGCTCACCGCCGCCGAGGATGTACGTGGCCAGGTACGGCACCGCCGCGAGCATGGCGCCGGTCGCCAGCGCTTGCGCCACGAAGGTCAGCATCAGCAGCAGGAACCAGCGGTTCTCGCGCACCGCGGCGACCCGCTCCTGCATCGTGGGTTCGCTGGCGCCCTGGGTGTAGGACCGCACGCGACGCAGGATGAGCCAGCACACGACCGTCGCGATCAGCAGTAATACGGCGACGACGACGCCCATCCCCGCGTACCCGCTTCGGCCCGAACCGAACGCCTTCACCAGGATCGGGGCCCCGGCACCGAAGAGCAGGATCGACAGGGTGAGGAAGACGATGCGGATGGCCGTGATCCTCGTACGCTCGCCGTAGTCGTCGGTGATCTCCGCCGGCATCGCCAGGTAGGTCACCTGGAACGTGGCGAAGCCCGTGATCGCGAACAGGAAGAACACGCCCACCCACAGCGCAGCGGCGTTGCCCTCCAAGCCGCCGGGCGCCGCGAAGGTCAGCGCGAACATCGGCGCGAGGATCAGGCCACCGATGAGCAGCCACTTGGCCCGCGATCCGGTCCGCACCATCGTCTTGTCCGACATGCTGCCCACGACCGGAGCGATGATCACATCCCAGGCCTTGGGCAGGAACACCACGAGGCTGGCCACTGCCGCAGCCACCCCGAGAATATCGGTCAAGTAGAACAGCAGGACCAGGCCTGGAACCGTCGCGAAACCACCGGTGCCGAACGAGCCGAAGGCGTAGCCGAACCGTTGGCCGGAGGTGAGCCTTTGTGACATGGGCCCCAGTATTGTGCCGATGCGGGTTGCGATGCGCTGCGATTCGCGCATGTCATCGTGGTGGCGGCCCGCACGCCCGGTGTGCGTCGCATGTGTTCGATGGGGTTCAGGTAGACCGATGGGGCTCAGGTAGACCGATGGGGCTCAGCGCCCGGCGAACCCCAACGCCGCGGACTCTCACAGCCGCTCGGCGATACCCCTAACCAGACGCTTCAGCGCGGTGGGGTCCTGCTTGAGGAACAGCGACGGTTCGACCAGTTCGAGTTCGGCCAACATCGGCTGGTCGTCGTCGTCGCGGATCAGGTCGATGCGCGCGTACAACAGCTCGTGCGGGATGTCGGCGATGACCGCCTCGGCGAGTTCTCGCTCCACGTGGGCGATGGGCAGTGCGTGGGAGACGCTCTCCTGCGCATCGCCGAGCCGGGGGCTCTTGCGCACTGCGTGGGTCAATTCGCCGTCGATCCAGATCAGGGAACGCTCCCCGTACTCTTCGACGGACCGCAGATACGGCTGCACCATGACCTCCCGGTCGGTGCACAGCGTGCGCCAGAAGTCCTGGGCCGCCGCCGACCGCGGATCGGTGATTCGATCCGTGAGGAAAGAACCCGCGCCCACAACCGGTTTGGCCACCACGTCATGCCAACCACGGTCGGCCATGAGGTCCACGAGGTCGAGTTCCTCACCCACCCCGAGCCACGCCGTCGGCACTACCGGCACCCCTTGTGTGGCCAGTTGCCGCAGGTACCCCTTGTGTGTGTTCCACTGCACGACCTCGACCGGGTTGAACAAACGAGTGGCGGTACCGGCGCGCACAGCCCAGTCGAGGAACGCGTCGAGATGGTCGATGTAGTTCCACGGTGATCGCAGAACGGCCATCCCGAACTGCGACCAGTCGATGGTCTCGTCGTCCCAGGCCGCCAAGGTGGGGCTGAGGCCGGCGTCGGCGAGAGCCGCCAGCAGCAGTTCCTCGTCGACATCCTCTTCGGGCATGGTCTGGCAAGTCACGATCGCAACGCTCACGTTGCCACTCTCGCGCACGCCGAACAGCCGAGTCGAGCGGGGCCGCCTCACAGAGAGGATCAGTCTCCTGAATCGAGCTCCGGCGCATGCCGACCTCGTGCGACCCCAGACAGAAGCGACCCCCGCCCGGCCGAAGCCATGACGGGGGTCGCTGTCTGAAGGTGCTGGACTACTGCGCCTCGGCGGCGGCGATCTCCTGCGGGCTGACCGCGATCGGCCGGCGCTTGGTGATCACGACCGCACCGACCACGATGGCCAGCGCCCCGAGCGCGATGGCCCAGCGCAGTGCGTTGTCGTCCAGGAACATCGACACCACAGCAGGTGCGATCAGCAGCGAGACCAGGTTCATCACCTTGATCAGCGGGTTGATCGCCGGGCCGGCGGTGTCCTTGAACGGGTCACCCACGGTGTCACCGATGACGGTGGCCTCGTGCGCCTCCGATCCCTTGCCGCCGTGGTTGCCGTCCTCGACGTACTTCTTCGCGTTGTCCCAGGCGCCACCGGAGTTGGCCAGGAAGACCGCCATCAACGCACCTGTGGCGATGGTTCCCGCGAGGAACGAACCGAGCGCTCCGATGCCGAGGCCGAAGCCGACGGCGATCGGGGTCAGGATGGCCAGCAGACCCGGGGTACTGAGTTCACGCAGCGAGTCGCGGGTGCAGATGTCCACGACCTTGCCGTACTCCGGCTTCTCAGTGCCCTCCATGATGCCCGGGTGCTCCTTGAACTGCCGGCGCACCTCGAAGATGATCGCGCCTGCCGCCCGGGTGACGGCGTTGATCGCCAGGCCCGAGAACAGGAACACGACCGAGGCGCCGATCAACAGCCCGACCAGGTTGCGCGGGTTGGACACGTCGAGGATGCCGAGGTACTGCGTGGCGTCCTGGACACTCAGGCCCTGCAGGGCGTCGCCGGCCTGCGCGGCGGCCTGTTGGACCGCGTCGCGGAAGGAACCGAACAACGCCGTGGCGGCCAGCACCGCGGTGGCGATCGCGATGCCCTTCGTGATGGCCTTGGTCGTGTTGCCCACCGCGTCGAGGCTGGTGAGCACCTGCGCGCCCTCGCCCTCGACGTCGCCGGACATCTCCGCGATGCCCTGCGCGTTGTCCGAGACCGGACCGAACGTGTCCATCGCGACGATGACACCGACAGTGGTCAGCAGACCGGTACCGGCCAGTGCCACCGCGAACAGGCTCAGGGTGATGGAACCGGCACCCAGCAGGAACGCGCCGTAGACGGCCGCACCGATCAGCAGCGCGGAGTACACCGCCGACTCCAGACCCAGCGAGATTCCGGACAGGATCACAGTCGCCGGTCCGGTCAGGGAGGTACGTGCCACGTCATCGACCGGCTTGCGGTTCGTCTCGGTGAAGTAACCGGTCAGCTGCTGGATGGCCGCGGCCAGGATGATTCCGATCAGCACCGCGGCGATGACCAGGAAGCGCGGGTTCAGCACCTCGAGCGTGGTGACGCTCAGCCCCAAGCGGTCACGAACCAACTCGAAGTCGGTGAGCTTGATCAGGCGGTCGGGCAGCCAGATGAACGCTGCGATCGTCACCAGGACCGCGGAGATGATCGCGGAGATGAAGAAGCCACGGTTGATGGCGGCCATGCCGGAGCGGTCGTTGGCCCGCGGGGACACCGCGAAGATGCCGATCATGGCCGTCAGCACACCGATCGCCGGGATGACCAGCGGGATGACCAGTCCGAGGCTGCCGAGGGCGGCCTGACCCAGGATCAGGGCCGCGACCAGGGTCACCGCGTAGGACTCGAAGAGGTCCGCGGCCATACCCGCGCAGTCGCCCACGTTGTCGCCGACGTTGTCCGCGATGGTGGCAGCGTTGCGGGGGTCGTCCTCGGGGATGCCCTGCTCGACCTTGCCGACCAGGTCCGCGCCCACGTCAGCGGCTTTGGTGAAGATACCGCCACCGACACGCATGAACATCGCGAGCAGCGCCGCACCGAAGCCGAAGCCCTCAAGCACCTTGGGTGCCTCGCCCTTGTAGACCAGCACCACGATCGCGGCACCGAGAAGGCCCAGGCCGACGGTGAACATACCCGCGACACCACCGGTGCGGAAGGCGATCCGCATGGCCTTGGTCTCGCCCGGCTTGCCCTCGCGGGCGGCCGCCGCCACGCGCACGTTGGCGCGCACGGCCAGCCACATGCCGACGTAGCCGGTCACCGCGGAGAACACTGCTCCGACCAGGAAGAAGATCGAACGGCCGATCCGCTCGTTCGTCGTTTCCGCCGGAAGCAGGAACAAGACGAAGAAGACGATGACGGCGAAGATGCTCAGTGTGCGGAACTGCCGACTCAGATAAGCTGCCGCGCCCTCTTGGACTGCCTCGGCGATGCTCTTCATGTTGTCGGTGCCTTCGCTGGCGGCGAGTACCTCGCGGACGAGCAGTCCAGCCACGACCAGCGCCAGTAGCGCGATGAGCGCTACAACGATGACTGTGGTGTAACTGCCGCCCGTCAGGGTCACTACGCTCGCGGCGACAGTGCCTGCGGACATAGACGTAACTCCTCGGGTTTCCATGACGGCACATCGACCCGGTCCCCCCAGACCGACGCGCCTCGTTGGTGCCGGACCCTCCCAGGACCGACCGATGGCGCGAGTCTACCTATGGGTAACTTACGTCCTTCTTACAGGTAGGGCCCTGCCGCGCTACGCGTCGTCGGCGCCCTCGTCACCGCCCGTCGCATCGGCCCACAGCATGTGGACCAGACTGCCGGACCCGGAGGCCTCGTCCAGCCGCACTGTCGGTGCAAGGCCGGCGATCAGATCCAGGGCGAAGCGGGACTCATCCGGTCCGATCCCGGCCGCTGAGTCCGCCACCTCGACTGCGAACCCACGGCCCTGTGTGACCAGGCGCACGCGCACAGGTTCGGGGCGACCCGCTCGTTGGTGACGCACGACGGCGCGCCCGACCGCCTCACCGACGGCGAGTCGCACATCGTCGATGCGCTCCTCGGGCATTCCCAGGCGGCGTGCGGCCGCAGTGGCCACGAGCCGGGCGACCCGGACCTGCTCGGTCTCCGGCGGGATTGCCAGGGTGCACACGGCCATCAGGCCATCGCTTCCTCGAGACTGCCGAACATCCCCACCTGCTGGTCCACGCCGGTGAGCGTGAACACCTTCGTGATCTTGTCCGCTCCGGTGACCACCCGGACCTCACCACCCTGAGCCCGCATGGCGGCCACCGCGGCCACGATGACCGACAGCCCCGTGGAATCCATGAAGTCGACCTTCGACAGGTCCACCACCATCCGTGCCAGATCCTGCTCCAGGGCGGAGTCGATCTCACTTTGCAGTGTCGGCGCGGTGTGCAGATCGAGTTCTCCCTCAGCGTGCACGATCGTGGCGTCGCCGGACCGCTCGCTGCTGACCCGAATGTGCATCTCGTCTCCTGTCGCATCCCTGAGCGCCACTCTGCCAGACAACACAGTCGATGACGAGATTGTGCCCGCGGAGTTCACGGTGGACCCGCACGCGAGGCGGCTATGAGTTCGAGCGACCGACCAGCCACCGCCACCTCGAGACCCACCGTCACCTCGACGTCCGACCCGCGCACCTCGCACGCCAGCAGGTGTGCCCGGTTGGCCCGCGCCACCGACCGCGCCTTTGCGCAGTCGCGGTCGGGCGCCGCGGCAAGAGCGGCCAAATCTGCGGCGCTGGAGACCCGGACCCTCGCCACCGCGATGCGGCTGATCGCAAGACCGCCGGCGGCAACCACCACTGCGATCCCGAGCACCGCGACCAGCAACAGCGTCGCCGCTCCCCGCGTGGAACCGGGCCGGCGATTCTCACTCACGGGGCACCCTGGCCTGTGCGCAGATCGGCCACGACGGCAACACCCCGACACCGCCCACCACGTGGCAGACCTGGACCCGCACGTGCTCTGATTCGGTCACGAGGTCGACCCGGGCGTCCGGCAGGGCACTGGCCACCTCGGCGCGCACGGCCTCGGGTGACTCGCCCCGGGCAAGCAACCTGCCCGCGGTACGCGCCATCTCGGCGGTCTTGACCTGCACGGCGCCGGCGGCCACCACCGACACCAGCGCCAGCAGCAAAGGTACGACCGCGAGCAGCCCCACCGCGAACTCCGCGGTGACCATCCCCGAGGAGGCGCGAATGCGGTGATGCGACCGGGCCGCACCACCGCCGCGCAGAGAGGGCGTCGTCACAGGACGAACGAGAACGCCTTCTCGATGACTTGCCAGAGGACCTGCTGGACATCCGGCGAGCTGAGCAACTTCACAAGGATGCCGCCGAAGCCGCACGCGGCCACGGTCCCGACGGCGTACTCCGCGGTGGACATTCCATCCTCGGCGGTGAGGCGCTGAATGACAGCCTGCATTGACTACCTCCTGGAGTTGGTTGCTCCACCCCGACCCGGGGTGGCTCATCCACTGTCGCGCCGCGGGCCACGAGGCAGAAGGGCACGAGTCCGGTCTGGGGACGACTCGGTCACGCTGTCCACAGGCTCACAACAGTTCGGTCACCAGCGACCCGATGATCGGAACGACCGCGAGCACGATGAACGCCGGCAGGAAACACAGCGCCAGCGGTGCCACCGCCTTCACGCCGACCGCGCGGGCCCGGTTCTCCAACTCCGCACCCCGCACGTGCCGCATCTGATCGGCACAGGTGATCAGCGCGGCAGACAGCGACGCGCCCGATTCCACGGACCTCAGCAGCACCCGGCCGACCGGTGCGAGCACCGGATCCGCGAGCATCTGCGCAAAGGTCTCCTCATGCGGCGCCCCGAGGTGGTGCCGGGCGGCGCTGCCGCGCAGCACCACTGCGATTGGTCCTCCGAAGGAGTCCGCGACCACCTCCATGGCCGCCCACAGCGGGGCTCCCGCCGTCACGCATGCTGCCAAACACTCCACGGCATCCGGCGCCTGCCGCAGCAAGCGCTCACGCCGCCCTGAGTCCTCGCCACCCACCCGACCCAGCAACCACCTCGCGGCCAAGCCGATGGCCGCCCCGAGCGCAAGCCCTCCGGGGCCGCCCACCAGCGCGACGACGCCCACGCCCGCGATCAGTGCAGCGGCGTCCCTGCCGCGCAGGGGGAAGCCCCGCCGGCCGGGGCGGCCGATACGACCGCGACTCGGGGCCATGAGCAGCCACCACCCCAGACACAGCAGGAGGAGGCTCACAGGTGCGCCTCGATCCCGGAGACCAACCGCCGCATCCACAACACCCCGACCAGTTCCAGGACGGTCGCGACTGCCAGACATGCCCAACCCCATGGGGTCCGCAGCAAGAAGCCGAGTGGGTCGGCTCCCATGAGAAGGCCCATCCCCAGGCCCACCAGCGGAAGCCCTGCGAGGACCCGCACGGTGGCCCGTGGTCCGGCCAATTGTGCACCCACCTCGCGGCGCACCCGCTCGCCCTGCTCCGCCCCCGACACGAGCCGATCCAACGCATCGGCCAGCGCGGCACCGGAGCCCTCGCTGACCTGCCACAGAGCGCCCAGGGACAGCACCACGGATTGCCCATCGGCACGCTCCCGCAGCGCCGATGGGACGTCACCGCCGAGCCTGCTCGTGGCGACAGCGTGAGCGATCGCCGGGTGCGCACAGTCTCCCGCCGCCTTCTCGAACGCGACCCGCAGTCCGCTCCCGGATCGCAGTTCGTCGCGCAGCGCCCCGAGCACCTCGATGACGCCAGCCAGTGAGCGCCTCTGCGTGCGCCCACGCCCGAGCAGGCGCACCGGGTCGTACAGACGCCTGTCCACACGGGGCCGTGCCGAGGCGGGAAGCAGCGCAAGCAGTCCGGCGCACATGATGAGCGCACCGGTCACAGCAACCTGCTCGCGCCCGGCCCACGCACCGTCCGGTCGTCCCGGAACACCACTGCGGGCACCGACGACACCAGTCCGTCATCACCGGCCACGAGCACTGCGATGCCGGCTACACGCCGACGCGGGTCGCGCACCAGATGCACCACCGCCGCCAAGCCGGCGGCCACCTGCGCGTGCAGACCCGCCCTGGTCAGGCCGGCCGGCATCGCCAGCGACTCGAGACGGGCGGGGACGTCCGCGGCACTGTTGGCGTGAACGGTGCCACAGCCACCTTCGTGTCCAGTGTTCAGCGCACTGAGCAGATCGACGACCTCGGCCCCGCGCACCTCACCGACCACCAATCGGTCGGGCCGCATGCGAAGTGCCTGCCGGACCAGGTCGCGCACTGTGACCGCACCGGAACCCTCGGTGTTGGGCGGACGCGCCTCGAGGCGGACCACATGAGGATGCGCCGGTTGCAGTTCGGCCGAATCCTCGACGACGACGAGTCGTTCGGCGGGATCCACGACTGACAGCAGGCTGTTGAGCAAGGTGGTCTTCCCGCTGCCCGTGCCGCCACTGACCAGGAAGGCCGACCGGCGGGAAACCAGTTGTGACAGGATCGCGACCCCTTCGCGCGGCACCATGCCCACCTCGACGAGGTCCGCCAAGGTGAAGACCCGGCGCCGTGGCACGCGCAGACTCAAGCACGTGCCCTGGCCGCTGATGGGCGGCAGGACCGCGTGCAGGCGGATGCCGTTGGGCAACCTGGCATCGACGTAGGGAACGCTGTCGTCCAACCGTCGCCCCACGCTGCCGGCCAGGCGTTGCGCCAATCGGCGAACCGCCGCCTCGTCGGGGAATCGCACATCAGTGCGCGTCAGACCATCGCCGGCGTCCACCCACACCTCGAACGGGCCGTTCACGAGCACGTCCGTGACCCCGTCAGCGGCGACCAGCGACTCCAAGGCACCGAGTCCGGCCAGCTCCGTACGCAGGGCCCGAACCACCTCGACGATGGACGACTCCGGCAGCACCAGCCCCTCAGCGCGCAGGGCGTCGGTCACCGACACCGGCGTGGCGGCCCACCCCTCCTGCACGAGCCGACGGCGAACACGATCGACAAGTGGCTCAGGGGCCGTCATTGCAGGACCTCCGCCAGCAGGCCCTCACCGGCGCGCCCCAGCGGCGATCGGCGCCGTGACCCGGGCGCCTCGCCCCGCTCGAGGCGTGCGTCGAGTCCGCGCTCGGCAGCGACCGCCGCGATCACACGGACCCCTACGGCCTGTTCGACGTCGGCCCCGGTCAAGCCACCCGGGTTGGGGCCGCGCACAACGATCTCGAAGGCGCCGGCCGCCAGCCGTGCTGCGCTGCGCCGCGCAGCGCGCACCCCACGCACGTCCGCGGGCACGACCATGAAGACCCGGTCGCAGCGCGTGAACGCTTCGAGTTGGTAGCTCGCCAAACCTTGACCGAGATCAACGATCGTGATCGGGCTACATCGACGTGAGGTGTCCACAACGGCTGCCGCCACGCCGCTGTCGAGCAGCACTGTGCCGTCGTCGGGCCAACCCAGCACGGCGACCCCAGCGACACGGGGCACGGCTGACTCCAGCGATCTGACCGGAATGCGCCCACTACCCGAGCGCACCTGCTCCCATGTGAGTCCGGTGAGGTCGTCAGCACCGAGCATCACAGCGAGGCCACACCCCAGCGGATCCAGGTCCAGTAGGAACGGTGTCATTCGTCGGCGGGCGGCTGCGGCGGCCAGTGCGCACGCGAAGACCGACGCCCCGGCGCCGCCGGCACACCCGAGTACACCTACAACGCGACCCGACTCCCCCTCCTGCCCAGCGTCGCCGGTTGTGGCCTCGCCCAGCCAGCCCGGTATCCCCGGCGGCTCCACCACCTGGTCGGCACCGAGTTCGAAGGCCTGCCGCCAGGCGTCGGCGGCCATGGTTCCGAAGACGACGAGGCCGGCACGAGGTGGCAGCGCGGCCGCAGCCGCCGCGGCGAGCAGGTCGGTGCAGATGATGGCCAGTGGGCAGCGATTCCAGACCAATGCCGCGGACGGCACCTCCCGATGCACATCCACAGTCAGTTCCGCCGCGGAGGCCAGCGCGAGGATATGGTCCACGAGATCGGGGTCCCTGCCCAGCAGCAGAATGTCGGCCATCATTCAACGGTGTCGCCCGGGACGGGTCGGCCCAAGGGGGTCGCCGGAATCTGTGGATGGAACGGGGAAGGCCCCCGCAGGGGGGGATGCGGGGGCCTTCGGGCCGATTATTGGGGGGGAAAGATCGGCCTGCGCCCAAACGGGCGTATTCAACTATCTCGCGCTGCGGCGCCATATGCAAGCGACTTGAGCGGCTGGCGAGGAAGTCTTACCTTTCTGACCACTCGGCCGATGGCGGATCACCGTTCGGAGGATGCCGCTGTGTCACCATGGGGACGTGTCCGCGCGTGCCGCAGCATTCTTCGACCTCGACAAGACCATCCTGGCCAAGTCCAGTTCGCTGGCCTTCGCGAAGCCGCTGTACGACGGGGGGCTCATCGGACGCACCGACGTGCTGAAGAGCGCCTACGCGCAACTCGTGTACCTCACCTCCGGCGCCGACCACGACCAGATGGAGCGGATGCGGGTCTACCTGTCCGAACTGTCGCGAGGCTGGGACGTCGAGCAGGTGAAGGCGGTGGTGGCCGAGACTCTGGACGGCATCGTCGACCCGATCGTGTACCAGGAAGCGATGAAGCTGATCGCCGAGCATCAAGAGGCCGGTCGCGACGTCATCATCATCTCCTCGTCCGGGACCGAGATCGTGGAACCGATCGGTGCCCGCCTCGGAGTGGACAAGGCGATCGGCACCCAGATGGTGATCGAGGACGGCAAGTACACCGGCGACATCCTGTTCTACGCCTACGGTCCGGGCAAGGCGGACGCAATGCGGCAACTGGCCGAGGACGAGGGCTACGACCTCGCCGACTCCTACGCCTACAGCGACTCGTACACGGACCTTCCGATGTTGGAGGTCGTCGGGCACCCGTTCGCGGTCAACCCCGACGAACAGTTGCGCCGTGTGGCCCGCGAGCGGGTGTGGCCGGTTCTGGAGTTCGCCAAGCCGGTGGCGATGCAGCGCACCGTCACCAAGGAACAGAAGACCGCGGCCGGTGCGGCGGGGG
The DNA here is from genome assembly GCA_020636995.1 of Actinomycetota bacterium. Classification (GTDB taxonomy): domain Bacteria; phylum Actinomycetota; class Actinomycetes; order S36-B12; family UBA10799; genus JADKAV01. Next base: position 196,794 of record JACJWU010000006.1, read on the forward strand.
CGGCGGCAGCGGTCGCGCTCGGGTTGGCCTGGTACGCGCGGTATCGACGGGGCCGCTGAGCGGATCCGGGAGCACTTCCGAAATCTGTTAGCGTTCCACCGCCGCCGAAGTGCTCCCGGATTTTCGAAGTGCTCACGGATCGGGTTGGGCTGGCGACCGCGAAACCCCTACCGCTCCAGCGACAGCCGCAGCGGCAGTCCCGTGTCGCCATCCGCGCCGGTCCGCGTGGCCAGCACTTGGTGCAACTGGATCTGGTTGCGCGCGAAACCCCACTGGCTGGCGGCGAGGTAGAGCCGCCACACCCGCGCCTTGCGCAGACCGACCTCGGCAACGGCTTCGTCCCAATGGGCTTCCAGGTTCTCCAACCAGCACGCCAGCGTCATCGCGTAGTGGATGCGCAGGTTCTCCTCGTGCTGGACCTCGAGGTGCTGGTTCTCCATCGCGTCGATCAGCACGCCGACGTGGACCAACTCCCCGTCCGGGAAGATGTACCGGTTGATGAAACCGTTCCTGGTGTACGTCTTCTGCTTCGGGTCGGTGCGGGTGATGCAGTGGTTGAGCAGGCGTCCGCCGTCGACGAGCCGTGAGCGCAGGAACTCGAAGTAGGCGGGGTAGTTGGCCTTTCCGATGTGCTCGGTCAGACCGATGGAGGCGATCCGGTCGAAACCGGTCTCCTTCACAGCACGGTAGTCGCTGTGCCGCAGATCGATCTGCTTCTCAAGACCCGCTTCCTGCACCGCCCGCTGACCCCAGCGGGCCTGCTGCTCCGACAAGGTGACCGCGACGACGTCGACCCCGTAGTGCTTCGCGGCGTGCAGCGCGAATCCACCCCAGCCGCACCCGGTGTCCAGCACCCGCATGCCCGGCTCGAGACCGAGCTTGCGACACACCAGATCGAACTTCTCCTCCTGCGCCTGCTCCAGCGTGGCATCTGCTCGCGGGAAGACCGCGCAGGTGTACGCCATCGTCGGGCCGAGGACCCATTCGTAGAAGCGGTTGGACACGTCGTAGTGGTGGGAGATGACCTCGGCGTCGCGGCGCCGGCTGTGCTTCGTCCCCTTCTTGCGCACCTCCTCGGGGGGCGGTGGCGGCTTCTGCAGGAACAACGGGGCGAACTGCCTGGCAAGCGATGCCTTCTCGCGCCAGGAGACGTCCCGGGAGGCCGCCGTCGCGAGGCGGTCGAAGGCCGTGTACAAGTCGCCGGTCACCTCGAGGTCGCCGGACACGTATGCCCGCGCCAGTCCCAACTGGCCCGGTGCGCCGAGCAGCGCGGCGATCGCCCGGGGGGATCGCAGTTCGAGGCGGACATCGGAGCCGATCCGCCCACCCTTGCTCCCGTCGTAGGCCACGAACTCCACATCGGTGTCCGGGCCGGCAAGCATGTCGAATGCCTCAGCGATCCTCATCAGGCCTCCTTGCAGGTCTTGTCGTAAAGGTCCGGGAAGCGACCGTCGGGGTCGTAGTGCTTCTTGAGAACCGAGTAGGTCTGACCGCCGTAGATCGCATAGAACTCCTCGCGGTCGTAGAACGACGTGGAGTAGAGCGACTTGCGCCCGTTGAGTTCGCTGACCTTGCGCTCGATCGCCCGGTTCACCCGTCCGGCCAGCGGGTCTTCGCCGGGGGCGAGTTCGACCCGCGACCAGAAGCCGACATTGACGTACGTGGTGCCGGGGTCGAACTCGTACAGCGACCAGTGCCGGTCCGGATCGCGTTGCCGCAGTGGGCACAGCCAGATCGGCGAGATGCCGACCTCGCGGTGGAAGAAATCGAGGAACTCCGGCAGCGCGGCAACGGGGACCTCGACGTCCTGCACCACGTTCTCCTTCGGCCGGCGACCACGCATCCGGTTGATCCGACTCGACATCTGCCAACGCCGGTCGGCAGCGATGATCTTCCAGTAGACGTCGCTGCGCTTGTATCGATCCGGCCAGATCCGGCGAACACCCGGGTGGCCCAATCCGAAAGCAGCCGAGCACCAGAACCAATCCGTGTCCCAGCGCCACAGGTAGTCATGCGTGGTGAGGGTGTCGGTGGATCGGGCGCGGATGGACTGGTAGTAGATCTTCTGGCCGGTGTAGTCCGACGGCTCGCCCTCATCGCTGTATGCGCCCAACGACAGGTACAACTCGTCGGGGGCGAACACCGTTGCGTCCAGATAGTCCACAGGCCGCCCGTCGAAGCTGCGCTCGTCGGTGATCCGGGCGATGCTGTCGGCGATATCAGCGGCACTGTGAAAACGCACATGTCGCAACTGCACCGTGCTGCGCACCGGCTCGAGTTCGATCTCCAGTCGCAGTGCGTAGCCGAGGCTGCCGTAGGAGTTCGGGAAGCCGAAGAACAGGTCGCTGTGTTCGTTGCCGGGGGTCGCACGCACCACCTCGCCGGTGCCGGTGAGCACGTCCATGGCGAGCACCGACTCGTGCGGGCAGCCGTTGCGGAAACTCGCCGCCTCGATCCCGAGCCCGGTCACCGCGCCGCCGAGGGTGATGGTGCGCAACTGCGGAACACACAACGGGACGAGTCCGTGGGGCAGGGTCGCGGCGACCAGATCCTCGTAGGTGGTCAGTCCACCCACCGTCGCCGTACGCGCTTGCGAGTCGACCGCGAACACCCCTGAGAACGCCGACAGATCGAGTTCATTCGCCGAGCGCGTGCGTGCCCGGAACAGGTTCGAGGTGGGCTTGCGCAGCCGCACGTGCCCGGTGCTACCCCGCAGGTCGCCGGAGGCGGCCGCCGCCGCCTGCTCGAACCCCACTGCCGTCATTGCACACAATCTAGTCACCGCGACTGGAGAGATACAGGGCAAAAGGGACGGGAAAGTAAACCGGGTCCGAGTGATCAAGCGTGCTGTGTGGTCGGTCTTGCCGACCTGACCCCAACGTGGGGCTAGCGCCGCGTGGGTACTCGGACCCGGTTGTCGATGGCCTGCGCCATCTGGTTCCTTTCTATACCCGTTGTCGGCAGTTCGGCAGCCCATGTTGAAGACACGCCGAAACCTTCACTCATTCGGGCGGCGTGTTCTTGCCCAGGGCGAACCCCGGCAGGAAGCGCTCCAGTTCCGACCGGACCGCGACCCGGGCGTTCAGCCCGCTGAGCACCCCCACCAGCCCGAGCCAGACCCGATGCGTGAACAGCTGCTCGGCGGGCATGTTCATCTGCAGGGCCACCGCGAAGTCCGGGTTGCGCGGATCGTTGACCTTGCCGAAGGTCCCCCGCAGCCACTCGCGGGAGTAGGCGAACGTCTCATGGCGAGCCGGTTCGGTGAAGGGCGCGAGATAGTCGGCCAACTTGTCCACCTCGAGATGCTTGCCGGGCTTGATGAAGCCGTCCTCGCGAAGTCTGCGTTCCACAGCTGCGGTGTCCCCGGCGAGCATCCCCGCGATCAGCCGCCCGAAGGTCTCGGGCAGACCGCCCGGGGTGTGCAGGACCGAACCGAAGTCCAGCACCCCGAGCCGGTCGCCGACCATCCGGAAGTTGCCCGGATGCGGGTCGGTGTGCAACAGCCCGACCCGGCCCGGGCTGACCAGGAAGAACCGCTGGTACAACTGTCCGGCACGGTCGCGCTGCGCCTGTGCCCCGTCGAGCGCGATCTGCGCGAATCCCGTCCCCGGCAACCATTGCGAGATCATGACGCGCTTCGTGGCTCGCAGGACACGCGGAACCACCACCTCGTCGTCGTCGCAGTACGCGTCGGCGAAGAGGTTCTGGGAGTGCGCCTCACGTTCGTAGTCCAGTTCTTCGGACAGCCGTGTGCGCAGTTCCGCGACCAGTGGTGGCATCGCCATCCCGCGGGCCACGATCGAGGTCGCCCGCAGCGCGATCGAGAGCGCGCGCACGTCGGCGGCCATCGCCTCGGCGATCCCCGGGTACTGGATCTTCACCGCGACGGCCGTACCGTCCGCGAGCACCGCGGAGTGCACCTGACCGATGGAGGCGGCCGCGACGGGGTGCTCATCGAAATCTGCGAAGTCCGACCGCCACCTCGGGCCGAGATCCTCGCGCAGGACGTCCTCCATCTCCGCCAGCGGGAGGCCGGGGTTGTCCTCCTGCATCGCGGTGAGCGCCGCCCGCCAACTCCCGTCAGGATCCTGCGGGAAGAGCGTCTCCACGGTCGACAGCAACTGACCGGCTTTGAGCGCCCCTCCCTTGAGTTCGCCGAGTACCCGGCGGGTGTCGTCAGCGGTGGCCGACCGGGCCGCGTTGGACAGGTCCGTCCGGTCGCCGCCACGCAGCACCCCCCACTGCACACGAGCACTGCGCCCGAGTGCCCGCAGCGGCAGCAGACCGATGGCGCTCGAACGCCACAGCGCGGAACGCGACAGTGCCATGTCGATCAGCCCACGAGTTCGGACAGCCCCTGCGTGCCGTCCGCCACAGCGCCGCAGTAGAACTGCATCCATCCCGCCAAGTCACCTCGGCCGTACCCGGAAAGTGCGCGCGCGTAGGCCGACCTGCCCTGTGCGTGCAGCCCTGCCTCCGGAACGGACCAGTTGTCGGGGTCGAGGCCCCGGCTGCCCAGGACCAGACGGTCCACGGCCCGCGCCACCAGTCCACTGCCGTAGGTGAACGGTTGCATCGTCATGAGTTCGGCATGGACCACAGCGGCCACGACCAGAGCCGGCGCGGTGGTCGGCGCGGCGAGACGACGGGCGAGGTCCGCCAACCTGGGCGCCACCGCCTCGGCGGGCGGCGCCTCACCGATGTGCAGCGGGTCCTGTGGCGCGCCTGAGCGGGGCCGTCCGACGTCGTCGGGCGTGACCGGGACGGCGACCAGAGCATGCAACTTCGCAAGAGCCTGCAACGGTGCGGTCTCCCACACCGGGCGCAGCGCGGGGAGTTGTGCGTACATGGCGACGATGCCCGCGGCTGCCTTGCCCATCGGGGTGTCGTCGGCGGCCTGTCCGGCCTCCCACACCCGCCACTCGATCTCGATACCGTCGATCCCGGCCGAGCTGGCCGCGCCGGCAAGGCCGGACCGCCGGGAGAGCTCTTCGGCGGCCGAGCGCAGCGCCCGGTCCCACAGCATCGCATCGAATGCGGTGCGGGAGGACTCGGCAGCGGCGGCCACCGGCGGCAGGGCCGCGACCGCGGCGAAGGCATCCACCATTCGACGGTAACCCGCAGGGTCAGTACCCACGCCTGCGGGAGATGTCCGCGGGATGGCGCGATCGGGCCACGGCGTCCTGGTGGGTCACCAGTCCCTCCTGTACCAGCTCGCTCAGGGACTGCTCCAGGGTCATCATCCCGGCAGCCTGACCGACCAGCAGTTGGTTGCGCATCTGACTGGTCCTGCCCTCCCGGATCAGGTTGCGCAGTGACGAGTCGACCACCATCACCTCGAAGGCCGGCACCACACCACCACCCACCCGCGGGAGCAGTCGCTGATAGACGACGCCGGTCAAGGACAGCCCCAGTTGGGTTCTGATCTGGGACTGTTCATCGCCCGGGAACACGTCAACCAGTCGGTCGATGCTCTGCACGGAGTCGTTGGTGTGAACGGTCCCGAACACGAGGTGGCCGGTCTCCGCGAGCGTCAGCGCCACCCGGATGGACTCCAGGTCGCGCAGTTCACCGATGAGCAGGACATCGGGATCCTCCCGCAGGGCGCTCCGCAAGGCCTCGGCGAACGACGGGGCGTCCTCCCCCACTGCACGCTGGTTGACCACGGACCGGCCATGGCGGTGCACGTACTCGATGGGGTCCTCGATGGTGATCACATGCTTGGCCTGATTCGCCGCGATCCAGGCGATCATCGACGCCAGGGTGGTCGACTTGCCGGAGCCCGTGGGACCGGACACGAGGACCAGCCCCTGCGACGCCTGGGCGAAACGCCGCACGGAATCGGGGAGGCGCAACTGATCGAACGTGGGCACCTCCTGCGGCATCAGCCGCAGCGCCACCGCCAGCGAGTTGCGCTGCCGGAAGAGGTTGCCGCGGATCCGGGCGGTCTGTCGCCAGCCGAACGAGAAGTCGAGGTCACCGCTACCGCTGCGACAGTAGTCGATCTGGTCGGCGGGCAGGATCTGTGCGAGCAGGTGATCGATCTGATCCGGCAGCAGGCGCGGGGCGCCGGGCAGGTCCTGGAGCCGGCCTTCGATCCGGATCTTCGGAACCATCCCACCGGAGATGTGCAGATCGGTACCGCCTGCCCGCCACAACGCCTCGATGAGCTGATCCATCGTTGGGAAGGCCGGCGGTGCCGTCATGGCCGCGAGTGTAGCCAGCGGGGGAGGGTGAGCGCAGGGTCGAAAGCCGCAGCCGGACCTCGCCCCGGACGCCGCCCCCGGCGGCCGCCCCCTGCGGCCGCCCCCGGCGTTGACTGTTGCGCGGTTACCGATTCGGGGACCGGAAACCCGTAACGGCGCAGCACTCAACGCCGGAGGCCCCAAACCTGTGACCGCGCAGCAATGAACCCCGAACGTCGCCGGACTCCCCCACAACCGGTTGCAGACCACCACCCCCACCTGATCGGATGGGAGGACCACAACGAGGAGGTCGCTGATGTCGGACGAGGCCCTGGAGAACCTGCTGCACGAGGATCGGGTGTTCCCGCCCACCCCCGAATTCGCTGCACAGGCCAACGCGAAGGCCGACATGTACGAGACTGCGGCCGCCGACCGGCTCGGCTTCTGGGACACCCAGGCGGCTCGCCTGCAGTGGGAGACCCCCTGGGAGCAGACCCTCGACTGGTCCGACGCGCCCTTCGCCAAGTGGTTCGTCGGTGGCCGCCTCAACGTCGCGGTCAACTGTGTGGACCGGCACGTGGCAGCCGGCTTCGGGGACAAGGTGGCGATCCACTTCGAGGGCGAGCCGGGCGACACCCGCACCATCACCTACGGGGAACTCAAGGATGAGGTGAGCCGGGCGGCCAACGCGCTCACAAGCATGGGCGTTACCGCAGGTGACCGCGTGGCGATCTACCTGCCCATGATCCCGGAGGCAGCGATCGCCATGCTCGCCTGCGCGCGCATCGGGGCACCGCACTCAGTGGTCTTCGGAGGCTTCTCGTCGGAGGCCTTGCGCAGCCGCATCGACGATGCGGAGGCGAAGCTCGTCATCACCTCCGACGGTGGCTACCGGCGGGGCTCGGCCGCAGCGCTCAAACCCGCGGTCGACGAGGCGGTCGCCGAATGCCCGTCGGTGGAGAAGGTGCTCGTCGTGCGGCGCACGGGCCAGGATGTCGACTGGACCGACAAGGACGTCTGGTGGCACGACGCGGTGGACGGCGCGAGTCCGGAACACACCGCCGAGGCGTTCGACTCCGAGCACCCGCTGTTCATCCTCTACACGTCCGGCACCACGGGTAAACCGAAGGGGATCCTGCACACCAGCGGCGGATACCTGACCCAGACCTCGTACACCCACTACAACGTGTTCGACCTCAAGGCCGACGACGTGTACTGGTGCACGGCCGACGTCGGGTGGGTGACCGGCCACAGTTACATCGTGTACGGTCCGCTGGCCAACGGCGCCACCCAGGTGATGTACGAGGGAACCCCCGACACCCCGCACAAGGGCCGCTGGTGGGAGATCGTCGAGAAGTACGGCGTCACCCTTCTCTACACCGCGCCCACCGCGATCCGGACGTTCATGAAGTGGGGCAACGACATCCCGGAGCAGTTCGACCTGTCGTCGATCCGCCTGCTGGGCAGCGTCGGTGAGCCGATCAACCCCGAGGCATGGGTCTGGTACCGCGATCACATCGGTGGCGGCACCGCGCCCATCGTCGACACGTGGTGGCAGACCGAGACCGGCGCGATGATGATCAGCCCGCTACCCGGGGTAACCGAGTGCAAGCCTGGGTCGGCGATGCGGGCGTTGCCGGGGATCAACGCCGACGTCGTCGACGACAACGGCGAGGTGGTGGGTCCCGGTGGCGGCGGGTACCTGGTGCTCAGCCAGCCCTGGCCGTCGATGCTGCGCGGGATCTGGGGCGATCCGCAGCGGTACCAGGACACCTATTGGAGTCGATGGCCGCAGTACTACTTCGCCGGCGATGGCGCGAAACTCGACGAGGATGGCGCGATCTGGCTGCTCGGCCGGGTCGACGACGTGATGAACGTGTCGGGTCACCGGATCTCCACCACGGAGGTCGAGTCCGCCCTGGTCTCCCATGAACTGGTCGCGGAGGCCGCGGTGGTCGGCGCCAGCAACGAGACCACCGGGCAGGGCATCGTGGCCTTCGTCATCCTGCGCAGCGACATGCCCGCCCCGGACGACGTCGTCGCGCACCTGCGCAACCACGTGGCAAAGGAGATCGGCCCGATCGCCAAGCCCCGCCAGATCCTGGTCGTCAATGAGTTGCCCAAGACCCGCTCGGGCAAAATCATGAGGCGCCTGCTGCGCGACGTGGCGGAGAACCGTAGCCTCGGAGATGTAACGACGTTGGCCGATCCATCGGTCATGAACCTGATCAGCGAGGGCCTGAGCAAGGGTGGCGACTGACAAAGAGCGCAGGGAGGTCTTCGAGCGCCTCCCGCTTCAAGAGCGCCTATGGGTGCTCCGGCAACTGCAGGACGAGACCGTCGGTGGTGCGCTGCTGATCGCAGCGGCGACCATCGCGCTGGTCTGGGCGAACTCGGCCTGGGGGGACGTCTACTCGGAGATCGCCAGCTTCACGATCGGGCCCGCGCGCCTGAATCTGGACCTCTCCCTGGCCACCTGGGCGGCCGACGGTCTGCTGGCGGTGTTCTTCTTCGTTGCCGGACTGGAACTCAAACACGAACTGGTGAAGGGGTCGCTGAGCAGACCTTCCAAGGCCGCAGTGCCGGTGGCAGCCGCGCTGGGCGGCATGATCGTGCCCGCGGCCATCTACGCGGCGATCAACCTGAGCGCCACCGACGGCGAACCCTCGGGGTGGGGGATCCCCATGGCCACGGACATCGCGTTCGCACTGGCCGTGCTGGCTGTCGCCGGTCGACGGCTCCCGGTGGCGGTGCGGGCCTTCCTGCTCACCCTCGCGGTGGTCGACGACCTCGGAGCGATCCTGGTGATCGCACTGTTCTACTCGGACAAGTTCCAACTGCTCCCGTTCCTCGCCTCGCTGCTGTGCATGCTCGCGTACTGGCTCGCCCAGCGGGCCCGCATCACCAGCCCGCTGCTCTACGTGCCCCTCGCGCTACTCACATGGGGGCTCATGCACGAGTCGGGCGTCCACGCCACCGTGGCAGGGGTCGCCCTGGCGATGCTGACCCGCATCAAGGAGGATCCGGGCGAGGAGGAAGCACCGGCCGAACGGCTGCAACACAGTCTGCACCCACTGTCCGCAGGGTTCTGCGTTCCTGTGTTCGCATTCTTCGCCGCCGGGGTCGACCTGCGCGGGCAGAGCCTCGTCGATGCCTTCGAGAGCCCCATCGCCATCGGCATCATGCTGGGCCTGGTGGTGGGCAAGCCCATCGGCGTCCTGCTCGGCGCGGGACTCACCTCGCGGTTCACCCGGGCTTCGCTCGCCCGGGGCCTGTCGTGGCTGGACGTCACGGCCGTCGGTCTGCTGGCCGGGATCGGCTTCACCGTCTCGCTGCTGATCACGGAGTTGGCGTTCGGCTACGGGTCCGACACGACCAGCATCGGCAAGATCGCCGTGCTCTCCGCAAGCGTCATCGCCGCGGGACTGGCCATCGTCGCACTTCGCCTGCGGGCTCGCGCCTACCGGACGATGTACGACGAAGAAGAACGCGATGAGGACCAAGATGGGATTCCGGACGTCTACGGCGGCCAGCGCCCACTACCCTGAACCCATGGCGATTGAGACCAAGCAGCAGACGGACCAAGGGATCATCGACCTGGTCAGGTCCGCCGCAGCCGACACCACCGAACTCGTGCGGCAGCAGATCGAACTCACGAAGGCCGAGATCAAGGAGAACGCACGCACGGCGGGGGCGTCGTTCGGGCTGCTGGTCGTCGGCGGGGTCATCCTGTTCCTCGGTGTGATCTTCCTGCTCGTGACACTGGCCTACGTGCTGGTCCAGCTGGGCCTGCCGGAGTGGGCCGGTTTCGGCATCGTCACCGCCGTGCTGCTGCTCGTCGGCGCCATCCTGGTGCTGGTCGGCCGGAGCCGGGCGAAGCAGGTGCATGGGCCGGAGCGCTCCATGGCAGCGCTCGAGGCGACGAAGTCCACGTTGCGCGGGTAGTGGCCCTATCCGTCACGCCTTACGAGGCGATCAACACTCCCGGGCCCTGGACTCACCGTCTGGTACCCGCCAATGGTGCGCAGTTCCACCTGGTCGAGGCCGGAGACGGCCCACTGGTCCTGATGCTGCACGGCTTCCCGCAGTACTGGTGGACATGGCGCGAGTTCGTGCCGGCGCTGGCCTCCGCCGGGTACCGGGCTGCGGCGATGGACCTGCGCGGGTATGCGGGTTCGGATCATGCCCCACGGGGCTACGACCCCACCACGTTGTCCAACGACGTACTCGGTGTCATCGCGTGCCTGGGTGAGCAGTCGGCATTCCTTGTCGGGCACGGCTGGGGTGCGCACATCGGGTGGACAGCCGCCCGCCGATCACGCATGGTCCGCGGCCTGACCGCGATCTCCGCCCCGCACCCCGTGCGGTTGCGGGAAGCAGCCCGGACCCAGCCACAGATCAAGGCCTGGCGCTATGCGCTTCGTTACCAGTGGCCCTGGTTGCCGGAACGGGACTTCGCCGCCGACAACGCGCTGCGGGTAGCAGAGGTCCTGCGCACCTGGTCGGTTCGACAGGCGTGGCTGACCCGAGAGGTGTCCGACCGGTTCCGGGCGGCCTTCCTGGAGGCGAACACCGCACACTGCGCGATGGAATACCACCGGTGGGCGTGGCGCAGTTACGTGCGCGCCGACGGCCGCCGATTCAACACGTTGATGAGCGCCGAACCGATCCGGCAACCGGTCCTGCACATCCACGGCCGGCAGGACCCGACCGTACTCCCGGCCACGACGACGGGCAGCGGCGACTACGTGACCGGGCCGTACCAACTCGAACCGCTCGACGACTGCGGGCACTTCCCGCACGAGGAACGTCCGGACCTCGTGCTTCCGATGCTGCGGGAGTGGCTGGCGACACACCGCTGAGGGCGGCTGCCACGAACGGTGTTCAGCGCGAACAGGTCCCGACAGCCACCGGAACGGTGCTGTCGGCAACACTGCGCAGCGCTTGACCCACAGCCTTGTTGGTCATGGCGAACCCTGTGCGTTTGTACTGCTGCGAGCTCGCGAATACCACCCCCGCGTAGCGGCCGTCCCGGGTCAGCAGGGGCCCGCCGGAGTTGCCGGGAATCACCCGGCCACGCACGACGTAGATCTCGCGGGGCTTGGTCGGGTCGCCGTAGATGTTGTCGGAGAACACCGGGCTCTCCGACGTGCGGGTGACCACGCGGGCACTGCGCAGGTCCAAGGGCCCTCCTCCTGGGTACCCGGCGATCACCGCGGCGTCGCCGTCTGCGACGTCACGTGCCGGGTTCAAGGGCGCCAGACCGAGGCCGGGAACGAACAGCACGGCCACATCGAGGTCGGCGTCGAACAACACCACGTCGGCGCCCCAGGACCGGCCGTCCGAGGCGACCACCCGGACCTGGGACATCCCGGCCACCACGTGGGCGTTCGTGGCGATGTGATCGACGGCGTACACGAACCCGGAACCTGTCGAGCCCTGCCCACATGCCGGGGTCGGTCCGGACACCCGCACCACGGATTCACTCGCGGTCATCGCTGCCTGCGTGATGCTCTTGGGCGGCGGGGCCACCTTGTCGCCGGGCAGCCCCTCGAGCCCGAAGAACACCTCAGGCAGTTTCACCTGGTCCAGGAACTCCCGCACTGAGTAGGCCAGGTCCGTGGCTTGGGCGGGCACGAGCCGTTCGACCTGTTGCAGAAGCGTCGACGACCGCACCGCCGAAGAGAGGGTCCTCGAGGGCAGTGCGGCGACAGTGGCAGCGAGCATCCACATCACGATCAGGCCCGCCACCACGCTGACCAACGCCCCGGCCGATGCGTCCAGGACCCTCGCCGGTCCGGCCTGCATCGCCATCCACAACGGGCGCCCGAGCGTGACGACCAACGCGTTGCCTAGGCCGACTCCGAGCAGAATCACGCCCACACTGACGACGGCCGCAGTGGGGCCGAGTGCTCCGACTTGGCTGAGCACCCACGGCAGGGACGCCGCGGCCAGCAGTCCGCCACCGACGGTTCCGACCACGGACAGCACACTGCGCACAAGCCCCTGGTGCCATCCGATCAGCGCGATCAGAACCAGGATTCCGAGCACAACAAAATCGACGACGCCCATCAGCGGCGCCGTCCGCGAACCGTTGTCAACCTGTCCATCCGATATCCACGATACGTCCGTCGTCCCAGGTCCGCTCCCAGCCGGCAAGTGCAAGGATGCGGTCGAGCAGCAACGCGGTGAACCCCCAGACGAGCATGCCGCGGACCGTGAACCCCGGACCGATGTATCCACTCGGGTGTCGCACGCTCACCCGGTTCTGTGGGTCCGTCAACTCCGACAATGGGACCCGATGGACCTCGGAAACCTCGGCGGGGTCCATCGCACTGACCGGCGAGGGCCGCTCCCACCAGGCCAACACCGGGGTCACCACGAACCCGCTGGGGGGCAGCCACACTTCGGGAAGTGACCGGATCACCTCGACGCCCGCCGGGTCGAGGCCGGTCTCCTCCTGCCCTTCCCGCAGGGCCGCAGCCACCGCACCCTCGTCGTCGTCCTCCGCTCCGCCCGGGAACGCCGGCTGGCCCGCGTGCGAGCGCATGTCGGACGCACGCTGGATGAGTAGCACGTCGGGGCCATGCACGTCCTCCCCGAACAGGATCAGCACGGCCGATCTGCGGCCCCCGTCGGTGGGCGGGGTGAATCGCGCGAGCGCCTCCCCGGCCAGGTCCTCGGTCGCGGCGAGCAGTGGCTCGAGCCAGTCGGGCACGCTCATGGCCGTTTGATCATCGCTTCGGCCCGGACCGGGTCCTGCTCGCCGATGTCACGGGAGGGACAGAGCCTGGCGACCGGGCACGCCGCGCAGGCCGGTTTGCGCGCGAAGCAGCAGCGACGGCCGTGGAAGATCAACCGGTGCGACACCATCGTCCGGTCCTTGCGGGGGAACAACGCGTCGAGGGCGTACTCGATGCGCACCGGGTCGGTCTGCTCGGTCCAGCCCAGGCGGTGCGACAGTCGCTGCACGTGGGTGTCCACCGTGAAGCCCGGCTGGTCGAAGGCGTTGCCGCGCACCACGTGGGCCGTCTTCCGGCCGACGCCGGGCAGCTTCACCAGAGCCGACATCGGCCGTGGGATCTGTCCCTTGTGCTGCGCGCACACTGTTGCTGCCATCGACTGCAGGGATGCGGCCTTGTTCCGGAAGAAGCCGGTCGGGCGGATGATCTCCTCGAGCTCGGTTCTGTCGGCAGCGGCCAGAGCGACCGGATCGGGGTACCTAGCGAACAACGCGGGGGTCACCTGATTGACCCGCTCATCGGTGCACTGGGCGCTGAGGATGGTCGCGACCAACAACTCGTACGGGTCGCGGAAGTCGAGTTCGCAGTGAGCATCCGGGTAGACCTGCTGCAGGATTCTGTCCACCGCACGCGCGCGCCGGACCAGTGCGACCGGCGGGCGGGGTTCCATCGCTCCAGGGTACGTGGCCTCTTGGGCGTGCGCCGCCGGACGGGCCACCACCCATCCGGGGGTCACCTGACGGGGTCAAACCACTCGATCGGGGGTAAGGACGATCTGGTATGGAACCGATAGGAAGCCATGACCACCTACGCGGACGCACAGGTCCTGCTCAGCGACTTGTCGCTGGACGACCTTCGCATCCTGCGCCAGCACCTCACCGACGAGGAGAGCCGGGTGTCCTACTGGCGGCGCCTGTTCCAGGCCCGGCTGGACATGCTCAACGACTCCGACCTCGTCGACACCCAGGACCTGCGCAATGTCCTGCAGGACGCCAACAGCGCCCCCCGGCGCTGGCAGGCCCTCGGACTACATCCCGCCGACATCGACACCTCGATGCCCGAGGCGCGGTCCTTGTGGAGCCGGGTGGTGGACCTCAACGACGCCGAACAGCGGAAGGCGTACATCGATCTGCTGCAGGCCATGGAAGCCTCGCTGTCGACCAACCGGCACGCCCTGCACCGTCAGATCGACGCCGTGACAGAGGAACTGATCGCCAGATATCGGACAAATCCGGCATTGGCGCTGACCGCACTGCCCCGCCGCGGGCAGTAGCTCGGTCAACGACGCGCAAGAGGGTCGAATTCTGCGCCACACTGAACGTGTGGATGACGTCTTGCGCCAAGCCCCCCTCTTCACCGCTCTGGATGACGAAGCCGCCGCAGCCCTGCAGGCGTCGACCGTCGAAGTCCGCCTGTCCAAGGGGCAGGACCTGTTCCTTGAGGGAGAGCCGGGCGACCGGATGTTCGTGATCACCGAGGGCAAGATCAAACTGGGCCACACCGCCTCGGACGGCCGCGAGAGCCTGCTGGCCATCCTCGGGCCCGGGGAACTGCTCGGAGAGTTGTCCCTGTTCGACCCCGGACCCCGCACCGCGACCGCCACCGCGCTCACCGACGCCACTCTGATCGCACTGGGGCACTCCGCGCTGCGACCCTGGCTCACCGGCCGTCCGGAGGTGGCCGAGGCGCTGCTGCAGGCGTTGGCCCAGCGTCTGCGGCGCACGAACGAGGCCATGGCTGATCTCGTGTTCTCCGACGTTCCCGGCCGCATCGCGAAGATCCTGCTGGAACTCGGCGACAAGTTCGGCCGCCAGATGCCCGACGGTCTTCATGTCACGCATGACATGACGCAGGAGGAACTGGCCCAGCTGGTGGGTGCCTCCCGGGAGACCGTGAACAAGGCACTCGCCGACTTCGCCAGCCGCGGCTGGATCCGGCTGGAGTCCCGCTCGGTCGTCCTGCTGGAGATGGACCGACTGCAGCGACGCGCGCGCTGACGACGTGCTCGAGCGTCGGGGCCTCGGGGCCGTCGCTTGGGTGGCGATCGGAGTCTCGTTCGCGCTGTGCGTGCACTACCTCGTCAAGGCCAGCGAGGCCTACCTGCTCGACCTCGACGTCTACCGCGATGCCGCAGAGGTGGCCTGGAACGGCGGCGACCTCTACGGGCTTCGCTACACGGATGTGGAACTGCCCTACCTGTACCCACCGTTCGCAATCCTCTTCCTGACCCCGCTGGCGTTGCTGTCGGACGTCAGTGCCCAGGTCGTGTGGACGGCCATCACCCTGGCGGCGGTGATCGGGTACGCGTTGATCTGTGTGGAGAACTTCGCCGCGCGCAGATTCCACACGGCCACCGTGACAGCACTCACGGTCGCGTTCACCCTCGCGATGGAGCCCACCGAATCGGGGCTGAACTTCGGGCAGGTGAACATCGTGCTGGCGATGTTCCTCGCACTGGACCTGAGCCATCGCACCGGCCGGATCCCACAGGGTGTGCTCACCGGCATCGCGGCGGCAGTCAAACTCACGCCGCTGCTACTGGTCGCCTACTTCCTGGTCACCAGACGTGTGAAACCCGCGCTGTGGACGCTGGGGTCGTTCCTCGTGTGCAACGCGATCGCCTGGGTCATCTTCCCGAAGGCGTCGTGGATCTACTGGACGGGGACGTTCCTGGAGTCCGACCGGGTCGGGGTGTCGTACATCAGCAACCAGTCCATCAACGGGATGCTCCAGCGACTCCTCGGCGACACCGCCGTCGCACAGGTCGCGTGGCTGGGCCTCGCGGGTCTGGTCACGGTGGCGGTACTGGTCGTGGCACACCACCTGTACGGCGACTACCCGCACCTCACCGACGGTCTCGTGCTCGCCGCGATCCTGCTGGTTTCACCCATCAGCTGGACGGCGCACTGGATCCTGATCCTGCCCCTGTTGCTGGTCGCCGCCCTGCCTGACAGGCCGGTGCCGATACTGCAAGGCCTGGCCGGACTGCTCGCCCTCGCTCTGCTCTATGGCGTGATCCGCCCGTCGGAGACCGCGCAACGACTCATCGATCCGGAGGAAGGGCACATCCTGTTCGCCAACACGTTCACATGGCTGACATTGCTCGTGGGGGTGGGCTGCGTCTGGTGGTACTGGTCGCGGGTCGGGCAGGAGGCGGATGCGGAACCGACGCACCGCATCAGGGGGTGACAGCGCGCCGGCGTGCTCCCCATTGTGACGTTGTTGTCCCAGCCAAGCGGCGACTGTTGCGTTGTTGCGGGTTCTGCGGCCTCCCGACCAGCAACAACGTCACATTCCACACTCGGCCACCCGCAACAACGTCACAATCGGCACCGGCGCAAACGGGCGTCAGCCGAGCCCGAGGTACTCCAACTGCGCGCGAACGCTCAGGGCCGCGGCCGGCCACAGCACTCTGGGCACGTCGGCGTACACGGACTCCACCACCCGCTCGGTGAGTTCGTCAATGGTCAGATCGAGGCCGCGTGCGACGTGCTCCACCTCGGCCAACCGCTCCTGCCGGTGCGTCAGGTACGCCTGCAGCACGGCACCCGCGTCGTCGAGGACCGGGCCATGGCCCGGCCAGACCGCCGTCACCCCGGCCCGCGCCACGAGGTCGGCCAAACGGTGCAGGGAATCGAGGTACTCGTCGAGCCGGCCGTCGGGATGCGCGACGACCGTTGTCCCGCGGCCGAGGATCGTGTCACCCGTCAGCAGGGCACGTCGCCGTGGCAGGTGCAAGGTGACCGAGTCCGCACTGTGCCCGGGGGTCGCCACGACCCGGATCTCGGCATCCGCATGCGCGATCACCGCACCGGCCGGCAGCCCCTCCGCACCGAGCCGATGCGCCGGGTCCACCGCTCGCACCCGACTCCGCAAGGCATCGGCGAAGAGCCGGGCACCGGCGCTGTGGTCGGCGTGGCCGTGCGTCAACACGATCTCGCGGACCCACCGGTCACCCAAGGCGGCCTGGACCGCAGCGAGGTGTCCGGGGTCGTCGGGTCCCGGGTCGACCAGCACCACGGACTCGTCGTCCATGTCGATCAGCCAGGTGTTCGTGCCGTCCAGCGTCATCGGGCCGGGGTTTCCGGCCAGAACGCACAGGCCGCCATCCACCGATCCACCCGCCCACGGACCCATGGATCCGGGCATCGCCACAAAACCGGTCACAGAGGATCCCCGGTGGTCGCGTTGACCAGGATCCACCCGATGTCCCCATCGCCGGCAGCGATCGGCCTGGGCATGATCGGGACCGGATGCCTGGGCACGGAGAGGGCGCGAGCGACGGTGTCGAACTGCCCCACCTCGGCCAGGGTGGCTGCGGTCGGGGGAAGCATGGGAAGCCGCGCCGCGTCTGCGGGACGGAACCAGCCGATGGCCTGATGTTCGCTGGTCAGCGTCGTCAGGTCCTGGCCCTCGGGCAGGGCAGCGGCGTAGAAGCGGGTGTCGAATCGACGCGACTCCACCTCCGGAGTGACCCAGTGCGCGAACGGATGCAGCGCCTCCACAGCCGGCCGCGCGCGCAGTTCGGCGAGCACCTCGGTGAAGTCCCGCTCGCGCAATTGCTGAACGTCGTGCTCGGGATTGGGGTCCGCCAGCAGGACACCGCACTCCTCGAACGTCTCCCGGATCGCCGCCACCGGCCAGGGGTCGCCGAGACCCTCATCGGCGGCGTCGAGGGCGCCACCGGGGTACACGTACATGCCGCGCGCGAACCCCAGGCTGGACGCACGCTGCAGCAGGGCCACCTCGATACCCTCGGCGGAATCCCTCAGAAGCATCAGAGTCGCGGCCGGCCGCGGCTGCGGCGGTGTCCAGTCCCCGCCGTACACGACCGCGCGCGCACGTTCCAGCAACTCGGGGGGCATGCGCATCAGAGGACCTCGGCGATGACCTCGACCTCGACCGGCGCGTTCAGTGGCAACGCCGCGACCCCGACAGCGGACCGGGCGTGGACACCGAGGTCCCCGAGTACGTCACCGATGAGCTCCGAGGCGCCGTTGACCACCTGCGGCTGCGCGGTGAACCCGTCGGCGCTGGCCACGAAGCCGACGACCTTCACGATCCGCACGTTGTCCAGGCCGCCGGCCTCGGACGCGACCGCGGCCAATGCGTTGAGAGCACACTGCCGGGCGCAGGCGACCGCGTCGACCACCGAGACCTCGGAGCCGACCAGCCCCGTGTGCAGCAACTCCCCTTGCGCGAAGGGCAGTTGTCCGGAGGTGTAGACATGCGCCCCGGACCGCACGGCGGGAACGTAGGCAGCCACGGGTGCAGGGACCTCCGGCAATGTGAGCCCGAGGTCGGCCAGGCGCTGCGCGACGGTCACGCCCTGGCCCGCTTGAAGTACGCCACCAGGTTCTCCGGAGTGGGTCCGGGCACGACCTGGACCAACTCCCAGCCGTCGGCGCCGAAGTTGTCGAGGATCGCCTTCGTGTTGTGGATCAACAACGGCGCAGTCAGGTACTCCCACGTAGTCATGCCACCGACCCTAGGCCACGGCTGCTGGGTGCGCACCGGGTATGGGAGGCCCTGCGCGGCCTAATCTGGAGGGGTGAGCAACCGTGCCCCCAACTGGTCGCGCGTGCGGCTGCATGTCGTCTCCGGCAAGGGTGGGACGGGCAAGACCACGGTCGCGGCGGCACTCGCCCTCGCCCTGGCACGCGGCGGGAAGAAGGTTCTGCTGCTCGAGGTGGAGGGCAGGCAGGGGTTCGCGCAATTGTTCGACACTGCGCCCCTTCCCTACCAGGAGACGAAGATCGCTGTCGCAGAGGACGGCGGAGTGGTCTACGCACTACCGGTGGATGCCGAAGCCGCGCTGCTGGAGTACCTGGAGATGTTCTACGGCATCAAGCGCGGCGGGTACGCCCTGCGCAAACTGGGCGCCATCGACTTCGCCACAACCATCGCGCCCGGCCTGCGCGACGTCCTGCTGACCGGCAAGGCGTCTGAAGCCGTGAAACGGGGTGAGAAGGTCGGCCGGCCCGCCTACGACGCGGTCGTCCTGGACGCACCCCCGACGGGGCGCATCACCCGCTTCCTCAACGTCAACACCGAGATCGCCGGGCTGGCGAAGGTCGGGCCCATCCGGTCCCAGGCGGACTCGGTGATGGGTGTCATCCGTTCGGCCCGCACGGCGGTGCACCTGGTGACTCTGCTCGAGGAGATGCCGGTGCAGGAGACCCTCGACGGGGTACACGAGTTGCACGAGGCGGGGCTGCCCCTCGGAGCCATCATCATCAACCAGGTACGCAGGTCCGAACTCGACGGGTCGGAACTCGCGATGGCGGCGGCGCGCAGCCTTCCCGAACCCGAACTGAGGGCCGGATTGCAGGCGGCCGCCATCGAGCCGACCCCCGCCACGGTCAATGCCCTTGAGGACGAGGCGGCCGACCACGCGGCCCGCGTGGCCCTCCAGAACGCGGAGCGCCAGCGACTGGTCGACAGCGGACAACCGATCATGGAGCTGCCGCTGCTGCCCGGAGGGATCGATCTCGCCGCCCTCTACGCGCTGGCCGAGCGACTGCACGAGCAGGGACTGCCGGCATGACCGCGCCACGGCTGGACATCGACGGTCTGCTCGACGACCGGGACGTCGGCGTCATCGTGTGCTGCGGATCCGGAGGCGTCGGCAAGACCACCACGGCGGCGGCACTGGCGCTGCGGGCCGCCCAGCGCGGGCGCAATGTCTGCGTCCTCACGATCGACCCGGCCCGGCGGCTCGCGCAGGCGATGGGGCTGTCCGAGCTGGACAACACTCCGCGTCCCGTGCCCGGGATAGAGGGGGGTCACCTGAGCGCCATGATGCTCGACATGAAGCGGACCTTCGACGAGATCGTGGAGGCCCACGCCGAACCCGACCGTGCGCAGGCGATACTGGAGAACCCCTTCTATCAGGCTTTGTCGAGTTCCTTCGCCGGGACGCAGGAGTACATGGCGATGGAGAAACTCGGGCAGTTGCGACAGCAGTCGGAGACCGGCGAACACTGGGACCTCATCATCGTCGACACCCCGCCCTCACGATCCGCGCTTGACTTCCTGGACGCCCCGAAGCGCCTCGGCTCCTTCCTCGACGGCCGGCTGATCCGGGTGCTGGCCGCACCCGCGAGGGGCGCAGGTCGGATGTCGGCGCGGGTGCTGAACGCGTCTTTGGGGTTGTTCACCTCGGCGATGAGCCGGATCCTGGGCGCGCAGGTGTTGCGCGACGTGCAACTGTTCGTGACCAGCTTCGACGCGCTGTTCGGAGGCTTCCGGGAACGTGCCGAGCAGACGTACGCGCAGTTGCAGGCACCTGACACCCGGTTTCTCGTCGTCGCCGCCCCGGAGCCCGACGCGCTGCGGGAGGCCTCGTACTTCGTGCAACGTCTCGAGACCGAACGGATGCCCCTGGCGGGTCTGGTCCTCAACCGCGTGCAGGAGGTCCGCCTGCCGGATCTCTCGGCGGCCACCGCCCGGGCGGGAGCCGAACGTCTCGGCGACGAGCACACGTTGGTGGCCGAACTCCTGCGCCTGCACGCCGACCGGATGGAGACGGCCGCCCGGCAGGAGAACGTCGCCCGATCGTTCACCGGCGCGCATCCGCGGGTGCCGGTGGCGTCGGTCATCGCTCTGGCCGACGACGTGCACGACCTCGAGGGTCTGGAGACGATCGGGGATCTGCTCGCGAAGGGGTGAGCTCGAAGGCCGGGGCACCGACCGCCCCCGTTTGTGACGTTGTTGTCCCGCGCCTCGCCCGTTTGTCGCGTTGTTGTGGGTTCGGCGGGCACTGAACCCCGCACCTTCGTCACAACAGGGGTCGGAGGCCGGACAACAACGTCACAAAGACGGTGGGCGGGTTCCACTTGACAAGTATTAGTTGATGCCTCAACAATATAGGTGAACGATCAATCACTTAGGAGACAACCATGGCTGACCTCACGCAGTACACCGGAACCTGGACCATCGACCCCACCCACACCCGACTCGGTTTCGTGGCGCGGCACGCGATGGTCACCAAGGTCCGCGGCTCGTTCACCGACTTCAGCGGCTCGCTGACCCTCGACGGGGCGAACCCGGCCGGCTCCAGCGCCGAGGTCACCGTGCAGATGGCCAGCGTCGACAGCGGCACCCCGGACCGCGACGCCCACCTCACCTCGGCTGACTTCTTCAACGTCGAGACGTTCCCGACCATGACCTTCCAGAGCACCGCGGTGAAGCAGGACGGCGAGGAGTTCGTCATCATCGGCGACCTGACCATCAAGGACGTCACCCGCCCGGTGGAGATCGAGGTGGAACTCGACGGCATCGTCACCGACCCGTGGGGCAACACGCGGGCCGGGTTCGCCGGCGAGACCGAGATCAGCCGCAAGGACTACGGACTGACCTGGAACGTCCCGCTCGATGGCGGCGGCGTACTGGTCAGCGACAAGATCAAGATCCAGCTCGACGTGTCGGCCACCAAGTCCGCCTGAAAACGTACGACGAAGGGCCGCTCCCCGAGGTGGGGGGCGGCCCTTCGTCGTAGGTTCGTCAGGCGAATGCGTGGCGGCGGATGTCGGCCTGTGCCGGGATCTGCCGGGTGGCCGCGTTCTGCAGGAGGTCGGTCCAGGACTTCACATGGGGACGCTTGCGCAGCAACGCCCGCCGCTCGCGCTCGGTCATCCCCCCCCAGACCCCGAACTCGATGCGGTTGTCGAGGGCGTCGGCCAGACACTCCATCTTGACCGGGCAGCCGTTGCAGATCTGC
The DNA here is from genome assembly GCA_020636995.1 of Actinomycetota bacterium. GTDB lineage: Bacteria > Actinomycetota > Actinomycetes > S36-B12 > UBA10799 > JADKAV01. The sequence continues at coordinate 218,444 of JACJWU010000006.1, forward strand.
TTCACGCGGTTCTGAGCTGCTCCCTGCACGAACATCTCGTCGGGGTCCGTCTCGCGACAGGCGGCTTCATTGCTCCACGCGACTACATTCAGCACTTCGACTCTTCCCCTCAGTCGGCTTTGGGCCACACCCCCGAAAGACTGCTGTAACTGTAGGCAACCCGCAGGCTACCTTTCAGGGCCATTCGTACTACTTAGCCTAGTTCTTTAGGACTATTTGCAGTTGGTCGCACGATGTGTCTGCGTTACCTACGTCACATCTGCTGATAACCAGCATGGCCCATCCTGTCTGTGCATGCGCAACCGGGGTATACCTTTCCGTTACAAACCCCCCGGACGGCGCAAGGCCCGGCACCGGATAGCGACCTCGGTGAGTGCGGGCGGAACCGAAGCAACGTACCCTTACGTCTGATGGCTGTGTCGAAGGATCCCCAAAACACATCGGCGAGTAAGCCGCTGTCCGCTGTCGCGCGCCTCGCGGTCGTCGGCGTCGTGGGCGGCGCCATCATGGCCGCCATGGCAGTGCCCGTCGTCGCCGCCTTCGGGAAGGCGTCCGAGGTCGCGGGCGAGCAGATCGGCGCCCTTCCCGCGGAGCTGGCCACACCCCCGCTTCCCAACCGCACCTACATGCTGGACGCCGACGGCAACCGGATCGCGACGCTGTTCGAGGAGAACCGGGTCTCGGTGCCGCTCAGCCAGATCAGCGAGAACATGCAGCGGGCCATCATCGCCGTCGAGGACGAGCGGTTCTACGAGCACAAGGGTGTGGACGTCCAGGGCCTGATCCGTGCTCAGTTGGAGAACACCGCCAGCGGATCCATCCAACAGGGTGCCTCGACTCTGACCATGCAATACGTGCGCAACGTGCTGGTGACGGCCGCTGCCGACGAGGAGCAGGTCGAGGCAGCGGTTGAGCAGACGACCGCACGCAAGCTCCAGGAGATCCGCTACGCGGTGCAGGTCGAGCGGGAGTTGACCAAGGACGAGATCCTCAACCGCTACCTGAACATCGCCTACTTCGGATCCGGTGCGTACGGCGTGGAGGCTGCATCCCGCCGGTACTTCGGCCACAGCGCCAAGAAACTCACCACGGCCGAGGCCGCCACTCTGGCCGGCATCGTGCAATCACCGGTGGGATACGACCCGCTCGTGAACCCGGAGGACTCCGAGACCCGGCGCAATGCGGTGCTGACGAAGATGGAGTCGCTGGACTACATCACGCCCGAGCAGTACCAGAAGGCCGTCGGCAAGCCGATCGGCTCCTACCTCAACCCGAAGAAGATCAGTAACGGCTGCGCGGAGAGCAAGTACCCCTTCTACTGCGACTACGCGGTCAAGCAGATCCTCAACGACCCCAACTACGGCAAGACCACGCAGGACCGCGAGGACTTCCTCAAGCGCGGTGGCCTGGTCATCCGCACAGCCATGCAGCCCAAAGCGCAGGCCGCCGCGACCAACGCCGTCATGAACACCATCCCGCCGAAGGACCCCAGCAAGAAGGGCGCCGCCATCGCGATGGTGAACCCGCCGACCGGCGAGGTCGTCGCGCTGGCCCAGAACCGTCTCTGGGGAACCAAGGGCAAGGGCAAGACGACGTACAACTACGCAGTGGACCAGAAGGACGGCGGCACCACCGGCATGCAGGCTGGGTCGACGTTCAAGATCTTCACGATCGCCGCTGCCATGGAAGCGGGCTTCTCCCCCTACACGGTGCTCGACTCCTCCGACGACAAGAACTTCGCCGCCGGTCCGTGGGGATGCACCGACGGCAACTACTTCGGCTCCTACACGGTGAGCAACTCGACGTCCTCCGGCGACTTCAACATGCTGCAGGGAACCGCCTTCTCGGTGAACACGTACTTCGTGGGCCTGGAGCAGCAGGTCGGCCTGTGCCGGACGGTCGACATCGCCAAGCGCACCGGGATGACTCTGGCCAACGGCGCGGACCTGCCGATCGTGCAGTCGTTCACGCTTGGATCGGTCGAGGTGTCGCCGTTGGCGCTGGCCACGAGCTACGCCACGATGGCCAATCACGGTGTGTACTGCAAGCCGCATGCGATCACCCGCATCATCGACGAGAAGAGCAGTGGCAAGAAGGTCGTCTCCAAGATCGAGCCGGAATGCCAGCAGGCCGTCAGCCGGGAGGTCGCGGACTCCGTGACCGCAGTGCTCACCCACGTGGTGGACGGCGGTATCGCCGGTCGCACCGGCGCGGCGATGAGCCTTGGCCGCGACACCACCGGCAAGACCGGAACCACCGACACCTCCGCCGCGGTCTGGTACGCCGGCTACACGCCGGAGTTGTCGACGGCCGTCTGGGTGGGTGACCCGCGGGGTGGCTTCAAGTACCCGATGAAGAACGTCTACATCAACGGCAACTACTACGGCCAGGTGTTCGGTTCCAGCCTCCCCGGACCGATCTGGAAGCAGGCGATGCTGGGAGCGTTGGCGGACACTCCGCCGTCATCCTTCGAGTTGCAGCCGCTGTTCGGACTGCGCACCGCTCGCGGCGGCGGCACGATCCTCCCGCCGAGCTACACGCCGGCGCCGGCACCGGGGATCGCCACCCCGACGCCGACCTACACACCCTGACCGATCCCCAGCAGGTCGGCGAGGACATTGAGTTCGAACTCGAAGTACGTGCGCCGGTCCGATTGTGAGTCCCCCACGACGTTGTGCCTGTGCCCGAAGAGCTCGAACGAGATCGACCCGATGATGTGCGTCCACGCCATCACGCCGAGGGCGAAGGCCGCATCGTTGAACTCCCGGGTCCGTAGATCCGCCCACTGATCAAGATTCGCCAGCGCGGGGCGCAGGCTGCGGGCCACCCGGGCGTCGAACGCAGACACGTCGGCCTGCACGTGAGCTTCCTGCAGGATCCCGATCAACAGTGCCGGGATCCGCGTGGCTGGGCCGATCGTGTCCTGCGGCGCCGCATATCCGGGGACCGGGCTTCCGTAGATGAGGGCGAACCTCTGGGGTTGCTCGATGGCCCAGTCCCGGCTTGCCAGACCGATCACCTGCCAGCGCTTCCGGGCTCCCTTCATACGCTCGGCGCGCGCCTCCACGGACTGAGCCATGTCGTTGAACGCGCCGACGATCAGCAGTGTGAGCAGCTCGTCGCGGGAGCTGACGTAGCGGTAGATCGCGCTCGAGGCCATCCCCAGTTCCCGAGCAACGGCTCGCACCGACAACTCGGACGGACCGGCCTCCAGCAACTGCCGGTTCGCGGAGTCCGTGATCGCTGCCATGATCGCGGCGCGATTGCGGGCGCGGATCCCTGGTTCACTCATGCTTCGAACTATATGCGAGCAGTGCTCTTGCTTTCTACGCGAGCAGTGCTCTAAAGTGTGAGCAGTGCTCGCAATAGGAGGAACTCATGAACACGCACGTCATCGTCGGAGCCGGTCAGGTCGGGACTCGTCTAGCAGGCCTGTTGGCCGACCAGGGGCACGCGGCCCGTCTGGTCAGCCGCACCGGGAAGTCGATCCCGGGAGTTGAGGGTGTCAGTGCCGACGCTTCGGATCATGCAGCCCTGCTGGACGCCACCAGCGGGGCGACGGTGATCTACAACTGCATCAACCCGCCCTACCACCGCTGGGAGCGGGACTGGCCGGCCATGAACGCCAACCTGATCGCGGCGGCCGAACAGTCCGGCGCCGTCCTTGTGACGCTGAGCAACCTGTACGGCTACGGCGCTGTGGACGGCCCGATGACCGAAGGGACCGCACTATCCGCTCACACCCGCAAGGGCCGGGTGCGGGCCCGCATGTGGGAGGAGGCGCTCGCGGCTCACCGCGAGGGGCGCATCCGCACAACAGAGGTACGCGCCAGCGACTACATCGGGGAGGCGAGCGACCAGACGAACTTCGGCGTGCGCATCTTCCCCCGCATGATGGCGGGCAAGTCGATCATGCTCATGGGCAAGGTCGATCAGCCCCATACCTGGACCTACACCGGCGACGCGGCAACGCTGCTGGCTCGGGTCGGACAGGACGAGCAGGCGTGGGGGCGGGCATGGCACGTTCCCAGCTGCGAGCCGCGAACCCAGGAAGAGGTGATCGCGGATCTCGCGCAGGGGCTCGGTGTTGAGATGCCGAAGATCCGCACCGCCGGCGCGGGCATGCTCCGCGTGGTCGGGTTGTTCAACAAGCCCGCCGGTGAACTGGTGGAGATGCTCTACGAGTTCGACCGCCCATTCGTCATGGACTCCTCGCTGACCCAGCGCACCTTCGGGCTCGAACCCACCCCCTGGGGCGAGATCATCGCGCAGACGCTACGGGCCAATGGCGTGGAGAGCAGCGGGGTGTGAGGGTCGAGCGCCTGCTGAGCCGGCGCGGGAGATGGGGCTCGTCGGCCGCTAAACCCCCCGGACTACCTGAACCCCACCGGACGGCGTGGGCCACCGGACGCGGGAGTCCCTTGGAGCGGTTCAGCCCTGCAGGCGTTGCCGCACGATCCCCGAAACGGTCTTGCCATCGGCGCGGCCCTTCGTGGCGGCAGTGACCTTCTGCATGACCGGGCCCATCGCGGCCATGCCAGTCTTCCCGTCGGCAGCGACCTCGGCGATCGCCTGGTCGATGATGGCCGAGACCTCGTCCGCCGTGAGCGGCGTCGGCAGGTACGTGGTCAGTACGCCGAGTTCGGCCTCTTCCCGATCGGCGAGTTCCGGGCGGTTGGCGTCACGGTAGGCGGTCGCAGACTCCCGGCGCTTCTTGGCCTCCTTGTCCAGGACGGTGAGCACCTCGTCGTCCGACAACTCCTTGGCCTGCTTTCCAGCGACCTCAGCATTGGTGACCGCCGCCAGTGCCATGCGCAGGGTCGCGGCCGTCAACTCGTCGCGGGACTTGATCGCCGCGCGCAGGTCGGATTGGAGGGTCTCTTTCAGTGCCATGTGGTCATCCTGTCATGTGACCTCGGCCATAGCCCCGGGGTTTGTGCGCGTGCGACCATGGTCTGGTGCATGCGATGGCGAAGGTTGGTCTAGCGGGCATCGGAGCCGGTGCCGCAACGCTGGCCTATGCGCTGTGGGAAGCCCACCAGTTCACTCTGCGCTCGATCCGAGTCGAGGTGCTCGCGCCCGGCTCCCGCCCGGTTCGCGTGCTCCAGTTGACCGACCTTCACCTGACGCCCACCCAGCAGGACAAGATGGCCTGGGTCAGGGCTCTGGCCGATCTGGACCCCGATTTCGTGATCCTCACCGGCGATCTGCTCGGCCACATGGATTCCGTGCCCTACCTGGCCAAGACCCTCGAGCCGCTCAACGGCGTTCCGGGCGTTTTCGTCTTCGGGTCCAACGACTACTGGAGCCCGAAGACGGTCAACCCGTTCAAGTACTTCATCAAGAATCGTGAACCCGTCATGTCGACGCGTCGGCTGCCGACCGACGAACTAGAGTCCGAGTTGCTGAACGCGGGATGGCAGAGCCTGAACAACGAGCGAGGCCGCCTCCGGGTGCTCGGCAACGAGATCGACATGCGCGGGGTCAACGATCCACACATCCGCCTCGATCGATACGACGATGTGGCCGGACAGTTCGATCCAGAAGCGTCCTTGCGCCTCGGCGTGACCCACGCGCCGTATCTGCGGGTGCTGGATCCCATGGCCACCGACGGCGCCGACCTCATCATCGCCGGGCATACACACGGCGGACAGGTGTGCGTGCCTGGCTACGGCGCGCTGGTGACCAACTGCGATCTGGACGGCAAGCGGGCGAAGGGCCTGTCCCGTCATCAGGGCGCGGCGCTGCACGTCAGCGCAGGTCTGGGCACGAATCCGTATGCGCCGGTGCGGCTGGCCTGCCCCCCCGAGGCCACGATGCTGTACCTCGTGCCTCGCAGCCGATAGGGCGGTCGGTATCCTTGCAGAGCAAGCCGGGGTGTGGCGCAGCTTGGTAGCGCGCTTCGTTCGGGACGAAGAGGTCGTGGGTTCAAATCCCGCCACCCCGACCAAGTGAAATGGGACTCCACGAAGTGGGGTCCCATTTCACTTGGTCGAGAAGGCCAAGGATTTGGGAGGACCGAGGCCGCAGGCCGAGGGACGGCTCCCGCCACCCCGACCAATGACAAAGGGGCTCCACGAAGTGGGTCCCTTTGTCATTGCGTTGGGTCAGGCCACGGAACCGGAGGGCTGCGACGGAGTCGGCCCGACGGCTCCCGCCACCCCCCCCAAACCTCAGGCTCGGTCGCTTGGTCGTCCCGCCACCTCACCCGGCGTCGCCTGCACCAACACCTCGTAGGCACTCACCCGATCCGCCGCGCTCACCATGACCGGGGCCGCGGCAACTTTGGCGTCGAACGACCCGAACCCGCGGCGCATCGAACCGACATCACGCCACTGGGTGCTGATGATCCAGACCTCGGGTTCGTCGGGGCTACGTGCGACCTGGCCCGACAGGAAACCATCAGCTCCGGCCAGCACCTCCAGCAACTCCCGGGCGGGATCCAGGAACTCGTCGCCTGCCCGGTGCTCAGTCACCACGATCATGTCCTCAAGCCTGCCACGCGCGCCCGGGCCCTAGCCTGGGGTGATGCGGCTGGTACCGAAGCACTGGAGCACGCAAACGTGGTGGTGCTCGATGCACGGCCACGTCGTCCCCGGGGCGCAGGCGCGATACCCCGACCGGCAACTACAGGTTCCCCTCGACGAGGGCACCCAACTCGCCCGCTGCCTGCGGTGTGACGCGTGGGTGCACACACCGACCCCGCCCGCCGACGCACCGACCTCCGAGCTCCCACGCCCCCTGCGCGGCAAGGCGCTCGACGAACTCGTGGTCATCCGGGCGATCGCCCTGGAACGCGGGTTGCACGTGCTCTTCTTCCTCGCGATGGGGGTGTTGCTGGTCCTGGTGGAAGTGGGGCTCCCCGCCCTGCAGCGCGACGCGCAGGTCATTCTCCAAGGATTGGACCAGACCCGGTCCGGCCACCAGTTCCTCGCCCGGTGGCTCAACGATCTGGTCAACCTCGACGGCGGGCACGTCTGGGTCCTTGCCCTCATCGCGTTCGGCTACGCGGCCCTCGAGGCGGTGGAGGCCGTCTTCCTATGGCGCGGCAAACGCTGGGCGGAGTACCTCACGGTTGTGGCGACAGCAGCTTTCCTGCCGCTGGAGATCTACGAGATCGCCGAGAAGGCCAGCCTGCTCAAGGTCGGCGCGTTACTGGTCAACCTTGTGATCCTCGCCTACCTGATCTGGGCTAAGCGGCTCTTCGGTGTCCGCGGCGGACTGGCGGCGCTGGACCGTGAGCTGGCGGCCGACGTGGACTGGGAGGACATCCACGCCCACGCACCGACCGTAGGCTGAGCCCCCTACCGCCGGTCCTGCCGCGTGGAACCCCGCTGGTCCGATCCCCCGCTCGGGGGGATGCGGTGGGTGCGCCAGAGCGCTGGACTGGCGGCCAGGAGGTCCGACCATGTCCGATGAACTAGTTCTGATCGTCGCCGCCTACCAGGAACTGGACGCCGCGAACAGCGACTTCGAGGCCCTCACCGGGGCAGTCGCGAAGAAGAGCCTGAAGTCCGAGGCCATGCTGCTACTGGGCAAGAACCCGAACGGCGAGATCCTGGTCGAGGACACCGGGGACCGGCTCGGGCGCCGCGGGGCCGCTTGGGGTGCCGGAGTCGGGGCGCTTGCTGGCCTGGTCCTTCCACCTGCCTTCATCGCGAGCACGATCGCGGGCACGGCTGCCGGTGGCATCCTCGGCAAGTTCGCATCCAACAAACTCAGGGGCGGATTGCAGGACAAGGTAGGTGAAGCGCTTGCCGATGGGACCGCGGTCATCATCGGCGTGTACCCGGCCGACCAGCAACTGGGTGCCGAGCAACTTATGCCGGGGTCCGCGGCGAAGTCCACCGTCACCTCCGACAAGCGCGGAATCAAGGAGCTTGAGTCCGCGCTGACCGAGGCGATGGGCAAGTTCCACCCGGACCGCACCGTGCTGCCGATCCCGGACAAGACGTTCGGCGGCACCATCGGACGGACCATGGACCACTCCGTGGCCGACTGGTCGATGATCCCGGGTCCCAAAGCCCCGGAGGATGCCCCCAACGTGCTCATCGTGCTGATCGATGACGCCGGGTTCGGTGCACCGAGCACATTCGGTGGCCCGATCCAGACCCCCACCCTCACGCGTGTGCAGCAGATGGGCCTGACCTACAACCGGTTCCACGTCACCGCAGTGTGCTCGCCGACGCGGGCCGCCCTGCTCACCGGACGAAACCACCACCGGGTGGGGTTCGGCTCCATCGCGGAGTATCCCGGGCCCTTCCCCGGATACACGGCCGCCCGACCGCGCTCCTGCACGGCGTTGCCGCGCATTCTCAAGGAGAACGGCTACGTCACCGGCGGCTTCGGCAAGTGGCACCTCACACCGGACAACGTGCAGGGTGCGGCCGGGCCGTTCGACCATTGGCCCAAGTCCTGGGGCTTCGACCACTGGTGGGGATTCCTCTCCGGTGCCGCAGGACAGTACGACCCGATCATCACGGTGGACGACTCGGTGGTCGGTGTGCCCGAGGGCGAAGACGGCAAGCTGTACTACTTCCCCGACGACATCACCGACAAAGCCGTGGAGTGGCTGCACGCGGTGCGGGCCCAGGACGCGGACAAGCCTTGGATGATGTACTACTCGACCGGGTGTTCCCACGCCCCGCACCACGTGGCCCCGGACTGGGCGGACAAGTACAAGGGCGCCTTCGACGATGGCTGGGACAAACTGCGCGAGCGGACCCTGGCCCGGCAGAAGGAACTGGGCATCGTCCCGCCCGACACCGCACTCACAGACCGCCCGGACCTGTTCCCCGCGTGGGACGCGATGAACGACGATGAGCGCAAGTTGTACATCCGGCAGATGGAGGTGTTCTGCGGGTACTCCGAGAACGCGGACTGGAACGTCGGCCGTCTCCTCGACGCGATCGAGGAGATGGGCGACCTCGACAACACGTTGATCATGTACATCTGGGGCGACAACGGCTCCAGCATGGAAGGAACGGTCACCGGTTCCTTCAACGAGATGACCTTCCTGAACGGTGTCGTCCTGGACCCCCAGCAGCAGTTGCAGCTCATCGATCAGTACGGCGGCATCGAAGCCCTCGGCGGCGAACACACGGCGCCGCACTTCGCGGCCGCCTGGGCGCATGCGCTGAACACCCCGTTCCAGTGGGGCAAGCAGATGGCCAGCCACCTCGGCGGCGACCGGGACCCGATGGTCGTGGCGTGGCCGCGCCGGATTCCGGCCGGTGGCAGTATCCGGCCGCAGTTCACACACTGCATAGACATCGCCCCGACCGTGCTCGAGTTGGTCGGCATCCCGGAACCGGATCAGGTGGACGGCATCGCGCAGGAGCCGATGGACGGCACCAGTTTCGCCTACACACTCGACGACCCGCAGGCGGCCGAGCAGCACACGGTGCAGTACTTCGAGATGTTCGGCAGCCGGGCGATCTACAAGGACGGCTGGTGGGCGTGCGCACGCCTGGACAAGGCCCCGTGGGATTTCTCGCCGACAACGCTGGCACGCTTCGCGCCGGGCGTCTACAACCCCGACGACGACACGTGGGAGTTGTACTACCTGCCCGACGACTTCTCGCAGGCCCACAACCTCGCGGCAGACAACCCGGAGAAGCTCAGCCAACTGCAGGACCTGTTCTGGGAGGAGGCCGAGCGCAACCGCGCGCTGCCCCTGCTGGGTGGCATGTCGATCTTCTTCGGGATACTGCCGCCACTGCCCACGCAGACCCGGTACACGTTCGCCGGTGACGTGCAGAACATCCAGCGCGGGATGGTCCCGCGCATCCAGGGGCGCAGTTACGCCATAGAGGCCGACCTCCTGGTACCCGAGGACGGGGGTGCGGAAGGCGTCATCGTGGCCAATGCCGACTTCATCGGCGGGTTCGGACTCTGGGTGGATGAGGACGGCAGACTCAATCACACCTACTCCTTCCTCGGCGTGGAGAACTACCGGCAGACCTCGCAGGCGCCGCTGCCCACTGGCGAAGTCACGGTGAAGATGCTGTTCGAGTCCGACAAACCCGAACCGGGTTCTGGCGGCAACGTCACGCTCTTCGCGAACGGCAAGCCGATCGGGGCCGGCCGCTTGGACCACACGGTCCCCATCGCGTTCTCGTCGTACGCGGGCATGGACATCTCCCGCGACAACGGGCTGGTGGTGGATCGCGACTACGCGGACAAGGCCCCATACGCGTTCACCGGGACGGTCAAGAAGGTGGTCTTCGACCTGAAGCCGCTTGGACATGATGACCTGACGGCACTGCACGCCGCCGCATCGCGGCACGAGGTCGGCCACGGCGCTGCCGGGTGAGGTGGGACACAGCACAGACAGCATGCGATCCACCGCTCGCGAGGCCCTGGCCAGGCTCGCCGCAGCGATCGGCAGCGTCCCGGACGGGATGACCACCGCAGTACTCGCGGACGCCGAATCCACAGCGCGGCGGGGCCCGCGAGTCATCGGGGCTCGTCTGCGTCAGCCGGCCGCAACCGCTTGCGGCATTCGCCTCCTGCCACGAAGCTGCGATCGCGGCATCAGTGCGAGGCCGCCCGTCTCAGGCATCCTTCATCTCGCGCCCATGCACGATCACCGCGTAGATGATGAACACGTCGATCGTGATGATGATGATGCTCCAGACGGGGAACACCGGAAGCCATAGGAAGTTCGCCACGATACTGATGACCGCCACGATGACCGCCAGCGTACGCCCGAAGAGATTCCCCTGGATGACGAGCAATCCCGCCAGTGCCATCAACAGACCGAAGATCACGTGCAGCCATCCCCAGCCCGAAACGTCCAGGAAGAGCGCTGCGTCCCGACCGAAGACCACCCACTCATCGTTGAACACCGCCACGAAGCCGACGATCGCCCACAGGATGCCACCGATGATCATCATGACCCCGGCAAAGACGATCCAGCCGGTCCACCCCGAGCGCTCCTGCGTCGAGTAGTCACTCATTGTTCCCTCCTCGATTGAGTCCCACCGTTACTGATCGCTCTACGGCGATCACTGTCGACGCTATGCAGGGGCCCTCCTGCCGCCATCACCCGTCGAGGGGGAACGATCTCCCCCGCAGCGGGCGATGCGAACACGACCACAGGCCGGGAGACTCGTGTCGCGCCAGGGCGCGGATGGAGGGACATGCCATGACCGATCAGACCTCCCGGCCAACCGTCGCCGATCGCGTCCTCTGCGGACGAGAGGCGAGATCACGAATCAGTCGGACCGGACACGCGCAGTGGACACCGGATCCGGATCGGCGCGATCCAGTGACGATCCTGAGCACTCAGAACGAGCAGCGGGTGCCATGGCTTGTCCCCATCCGCCATGCCCGGATGAGCGCTTCGCCGTTCACCTTCTACCGGGGGGCCGCCGCCATCATGGCCGAGGACCTCAGCGGGAGCCCGGACAGCGCGCTGTGGGTGCAGGCCGGCGGCGATGCGCACCTGTCGAACTTCGGCGCCTACGCATCGCCGAGCCGGGAGCTGGTGTTCGACGCCAACGACTTCGACGAGACTCTGCCGGGGCCCTGGGAATGGGACCTGAAGCGCCTGACCGCCAGCCTGGTGGTGGCCGGGCAGCACCTCGGTTTCCCCGAGTCGCAGAACCGCGAAATCGCGGCTCATGCGGTCCGGGCATACCGCAAAGCGATGGAACACTACGCGAAGATGCCGGTCTTGGACCTCTGGTACGACTACCTCGATGTCGACGACGTGAGGAAGTTGTCCGGGATGTCGGCCGAGGAACTCCACACGCGACTGGCCCGCTTCGAGGTCAAGGCGCGCAGCCGGACCAGCCTGCAGGCGCTGAGGAGACTCGCCACCCGCGAGTCCGGGTCGTTGCGGATCCGCAGCCAACCACCCCTACTCGTACCGCTCGCACAGGTGCCCACCGAGTACGACTCAGAGACCACAGACAACGCCACACGAGAGGCCTTCAGTCGCTACGCGGCGACCACCGAGGATCACATCCAGGTGCTGCTGTCCCGCTTCCGGTTCGTGGACATCGCCATCAAGGTAGTAGGCGTGGGCAGTGTCGGGACCCGCTGCTGGATCGTCCTGCTCGAAGGCCGCGACGACCAGGACCCTCTGTTCCTGCAGATCAAGGAGGCCGTGCCTTCGGTGCTGGAGGACCACCTTCGCCCCAGCCGATACCCCCACCAGGGTCAGCGGGTGGTGCAAGGCCAGCGTCTGGTGCAGGCGCAGACCGACATCTTCCTCGGATGGACCACGGGGCTTGAGGGAAGGCACTTCTACGTGCGGCAATTGCGGGACTGGAAGGGGTCGGTCGATGTGGAGAACGCCACCCCCCGACAACTCCGGTTCTATGCCGCTCTGTGTGCCCGGACCCTGGCGCGAGGTCATGCCCGTTCCGGCGACCCCGTGGCGATATCGGCCTACATGGGCAGATCCGCCAAACTGGACGACGCGATCGCGGAGTTCTCGGTGCGCTACGCCCGACAGAATCTCGAAGACTACGCACAGTTCAAGGACGCGATCGCAGATGGACGGCTGCCGGTGGCCGAGGAGGGATCGTGACGATGCGCCGGGGTGATCGGTCATGAGGCCGACAGCCCCCGCTGCGCGCGCGTTCCATGTGATGAGCAAACCGACCGGCGCCATCTGCAATCTGGATTGCGAGTACTGCTTCTTCTTGTCCAAGGAGCAGTTGTACCCGGACAGCACCTTCCGCATGTCCGAATCCGTGCATGCCGCCTACGTCGAGCAACTCCTCGCGGCACACAACGGTGCGCCCGAGGTGGTCGTCGCGTTCCAGGGCGGCGAACCCACAATGATGGGCCTCGACTTCTTCCGGCACACACTGGAACTCGAAGAGAGGTTCCGGCGACCCGGCCAGCGGATCCTCAACACCATCCAGACCAACGCCACGTTGATCGACGACGAATGGGCCGCCTTCCTCAAGCGCCACGGCTTCCTTGTGGGCGTCTCCATCGACGGGCCCCGGGAGATGCACGACGCTTTCCGCGTGGACAAGGGCGGCAAGCCCACGTTCGACCGGGTCATCGCGGGCTTGGAGACACTCAAGCGGCACGAGGTCGAGTGGAACGCCCTCACCACCGTGAACGCCGCCAACGGCGATCACGGCCGAGAGGTCTACGGCTTTCTGCGTGACGTGCTCGGGGCGTCGTTCATCCAGTTCATCCCGATCGTGGAACGGGGGACACCGGAACTGCTCGCGGCCACGGCGCGGGGCTGGACGTCCCCCAAACGTCCCCTCTACACACAGAGCGGGAGCGAGGTGACCCACCGCAGTGTGGGCCCCGGACAGTACGGCCGGTTCCTGATCGACGTCTTCGAGGACTGGGCGCGACACGACGTGGGGGATGTGTTTGTGCAGATGTTCGACACGTCGCTGGCGCATTGGCTCGGTTTGGGCCAGGTCGGACTGTGCGTGCACGCCCGCACGTGCGGCGACGCGGTGGCGCTCGAGCACAACGGCGACCTCTACTCCTGCGACCACTACGTCGAGCCCGACTATCTGCTGGGCAACATCACGCAGGGCCGCACGCTGCTGGACTTCGTGGACTCGCCGCAGCAACGGGCCTTCGGCGAGGCGAAGCTCCGCACGCTCCCGCAGTTCTGCATGTCCTGTGATGTGCGTTTCGCCTGCAACGGCGGATGCCCCAAGGACCGCTTCGCGACAGCACCCACCGGGGAACCGGGCGTCCACTATCTGTGCCCGAGCTACAAGGACTTCTTCTCCCACATCACGCAGCCAATGCACGTCATGGCCGACCTACTGCGGACTGATCAGGACGCGGCGGCGCTACGTGACTGGTACGCCGCTGCCGACGCCGAACGGTCCCGGAACGCCCCGTGCACCTGCGGCAGCGGGCGCAAGTGGAAGAAGTGCCACGCAGTCCCCTGGACAGCAGCCGTGCCCGCACCGGGGGTCGATGCGATACCACCCATCGAGCCGGGAGAGGCTCCTAGGCTGAATCCACACGCGGCGTTGCCGACACAGGGCCGCAGTCAGGAGAGATCATGAACGAGTCGAAGCCCGGCCAGACTCCGGTCGAGCCGGAAGCCGCGTTCGGTGATCTGCTGCCCGAGCGCCCCGACACCCCCGCACCCACCGCGGTGGCCGAGGCACCGGACTGGGTGATGCCGATGGTCCGCAAGATCATCTGGCGGGTCGTCTTCGTGGCTCTGATCGTGGCAGTGCTGCTGGTAATGGCCGCCAAGGCCCGCAGCCTGCTCAGCATGCTGTTCATCGCCGCGTTCTTCGGGATCGCGATGGAACCCGCAGTGAACCACCTGCACATGAAGCGGGGCATGAAGCGCGGCGCTGCGACCGGCCTGGTCTTCCTGCTCTCGGCGACCTTCCTCGTCGTCCTGACGTTCATCATGATCCCAGGACTCATCAACGTGGCCGGCGAGATGTCGAACACCTTGAAGTCGGCCATCCCGAAGATCAACGATCAGTTCAACACCGACTTCCCGACATCCAAGACCGACCCGGCGTTCGCCACCGCCGAGCAGAACGTGAAGGACTGGATCCAGACCAACGCATCGGACATCATGGGGTTCGCAAGTAGCACGATCGGCCTGATCTTCCAGTTCTTCACCATCGCCATGTTCGCGTTCTACTTCGCAGCCGACGCCCCGCAGATCCGCCGTGCGATCCTCCGGCGGTTCTCCCCTGAACGGCAGCAGCGACTCGGGTGGGCCTGGGACACCGCCATCGAGCAGACCGGTGGGTACCTGTATTCGCGCATGCTCCTCATGCTCATCAACGGCGGCCTGTTCTTCTTCGTCATGCTTCTGGTGGGCGTGGACTGGAAGATCGCCCTGCCCCTGTCGATCTTCGAAGGGTTCGTGGCGGAGTTCATCCCCGCGATCGGCACGTACATCGGGGCGGCGGTCCCGATCATCATCACGTGGGGTATCCAGGGGCTGACGTCCGCAGCGATCCTGCTGATCTGGACTCTGATCTACCAGCAACTCGAGAACTACTTCCTCAGCCCCAAGATCAGCGCGAAGACGATGGAGATCAACGGCGGCATCGCATTCGGCGCGGCAATGGCCGGCGGCGCGATCGGCGGACCGATGCTGGCGTTCATGTCCTTGCCGATCGCCGCCCTTGTGACGTCCTTCCTGAGGAACTTCGCACGAAGGTACCCGCTGGCCTACTTCTCGCCGTACGACGGCGACTACACCGAGGACGATGAACAGGCGAAGATCGAGGACAACCCGCAGGTCGTCCGGGGGGTCGCCGAGGAGTCTGACGCGTCCTGAGACATCCGCCGCTGGGATTCTCCCATCCGAAGCGTTGACCGGCCCACCGGTGCGTCTGCCTATCATGTGCTGGGACTTGCGTACCCCGCAGCGCAGCCATGAAGGGAACGTGATGGACGTGGATTCTGTGACGACTCCCGCCACGCCCGCGTCAAAACTGCGCCCACCACGGGTCCGTCACGTCGAACTGACTCGCGAGGACTTGCTGTCGGATCCGAAGATCCTCCAGGCCGAGGTGCTCGCCATCTGCGCACCCGCCGGGTACGGGAAGACCACGCTCGCGATCCAATGGGCCTCGCGCGCAGATCGATCGACCATCTGGCTGACCCTCGATGAGGCCGACAACGACCCGGTCGTGCTCATGTCTAGCGTCCTTGCCGGTGCGCGGCACGCAGGTTTCGACCTTCCCAGCCCGGCAGAATCACTCACATCCTCCGAACCGGCGTTCACGCGACGGGTTCTGACGGACTTCCGGCAGGTCATCGGACGACTGGCTGAGCCCGTAACGGTCGTCCTGGACGACGTGCACGTCATCGATGACGCCCAGTGTCGACGGATCCTCAGCGCGTTGGTCGATGAGTTGCCCATCGGCTCGCAACTCGCCCTCGTCGGGCGGAGTCTGAACGGGGCTACGCTGCCCCTGTGGCGCGGACAGGGCCGCGTGGTCGACATCACCGGACCGGACCTGCAGTTCGACACGGACCTGACCCGCAGCGCCTTGGGGCAGTTCACGGAGATGCCGGTGTCCGACGCGGTTGCCGAGATGGTGCAGACCACAACCCAGGGGTGGCCCGTGGCCGTCTTCCTCATGTCCGAGCGCCCCGCCGGCATCTCGTCGGCGGTCGCGGCTCCCGGTCCCGGGGCGATCGATGAGTTCATCGAGACCGAGATCCTGCAACCGATGCCGGAGGAAGTGCGCCGCTTCGTCTGCGAGACCGCCGCTCTGGGTGTCGTGAACGCGGACCTCGCAGAGTACGCGACCGGAACTGTGGGGGCGGCCCACATGCTCGGCACGCAGATCACCACGGTCCTCATCCAGCGGACCGTGGACGGCTGGTACGGCTACCACCCGCTGATGCGCGAGTGCGCGACGGGGATCATGTCGCGAGATGCTCCCGACCGCCTGCGCGAGATCTTCAGCCGTGCCGCCCGGTGGCACCTGCAGAACGGCCACTCGGACACCGCCGCACAGTACGCTCTGACATCCGGTGACTGGCCGACCATGGGTGAGGTCATCTGGCCGGCGGCCCGGTTGTCGCTGCTGCGGGGCAGCACCAGGACCGTGCAGACGTGGCTGGCCCGCGCCGGCGACATCGCCGTCATGCGCGTGCCGCAGTTGAGCTTGACCGCAGCCTGGACGGGCCTGGCAACCGGCGACTTCGGCCAGACCCTGCGCTACGCCCGGTCGACTGTGGAGGCCATGCCTGATGGATGGCAGGACGACCTCTCCACGACCGACATCGCCCCGCACCTGGCACTGTTGCTCGCGGTGACCGGCTACGGTCTCGATGGAGCCGCTGAGGCCGCCGACCTCGCCGGTCGCGCCTGGGATACCGTGCACGCCGAGGATCCAATACAAGCGCTCGCCGCCGTGATCACCGGGCTGAACCGCGCCCTCATAGGGGATCCTGGCGCACAGAGCGCGCTGAAGCAGGCATCGGCACTCGCCCGCTCGACGGGCATCCCCTCTTCCGAAGTGGAGTCACTGGCACTGCTCGGACTGGTGCAGATGGCCGACGGTCAGGACACGGCCGGTTGCGACTCCATCCAGGAGGCCACGACCTCATACGCCTTCCACGACCTGGACGAGATGATCTCGACGACCGGCGTCTTGAGGATGGCCCACGTCGCATCCACCGTCTTCCGAGGTCGCGTGGCCGACACCCATACGGCGATCGAGGCGCTGCACCAGGTGCGGCCCGCTTTGGAGAGCGCGTTCCCCTGGTTCCGGCCCCTTTGCGGTGGAGTGCTCGCGTTCGCCGCGGTGCGAACCGGCGACACGAACGGATACCGGGAGTACGCCACCTGGTGTGAGGACTCGCGGGCGCCCGAGGCAGGGCTGTGCCGCAGATTGCTCGCACGCGCGGAGCATGAATTCGCAGTGGCAAGCCCACTGCAGCAACTGAGTCCGGCCGAGTTGCGGGTCTGGGAACTGCTGAAGAGCCGGATGACCCTCAGCGAGATCGCCGACCAGCTCTTCCTCTCTCGCGAGACCGTCAAGAGCCATACGGTGTCGATCTACCGCAAGCTGGGCGTGGCCTCACGACGCCAAGCCCAGGACCTGGCCGAGTCCTGGGGCTGAACGTCAGCGCCGGATAAGGCAGCTGGCCGCAGTCAGCCGAGGATCTTCGCCTTCTGCGCGGCGAACTCCTCATCGGTGAGGATGCCCTGCTCGTGCAGTTCGCCGAGCTGCTTGAGCTGCTCGATCTTGTCATCCATGCCACCGGTGGCCGGTGCGGCAGCGGGGGCGGGCGCTGGCGGTGCGGCCTGCTGCGGTTGCTGCGGTTGCTGCGGTTGCTGCTGTTGCTGCTCCTGTTGCGCCTTCTTCTCCCAGCGCCCGTACTGACGACGGGAGACGCCGTTGGAGACGGCGGTCGCGGTTCCGGCGATGACGGCGGTGCGGGCAACGCCGCGGATCAGACCTGGCATCAGGCGTTCTCCTCTTCCTGGGTTTCGAGTGCTGCGATGATTGCGTTGATCGGGATGCGGCCGTTGGCGATCAGGTCCGCTCCGGCCTTGCGCAGAGCGGTGGCGAAGGGCGCGGCCCACGTGTTCTCGTAGACCAAGATCGCCCCGATCGCACCGGGCGTCATGATCGACGCGGTCTCGGCGATGTCCTCGTCGTCGAGGATGCCGGTCGATGCACCTGCGAAGACCGCCAGATCGCCTGCCACAGCCTCTTGGATGTCGTTGAGGTCGATGACAGCGACATCGCCGTCAACGCTCTTGGCGATGATCGCCACGTCGAGGATGCGTACGATTCCGCGATCCACCAGGTCGATCAGGTGAGGCAGCGCCTCACCGGTCGGGTTTCCGTCGGGGTACTCGACGACGAGGTAGTCGATCGGTCCTAGTTGCACCTCGTCGGTGGTCTCTTCTGTCATTTCCATCCCTTCGCTGGACACCTCATCGTAAACGGATCCTGGCGCATCGACCCACCCCGTCGTTCGCGCCGGTCAGCGCAACCGTAGACGGGAGGCGACGAAGTCACCATCACCCGTGCAGGGTGAATCCCGCTGGTGCCGCAACACCCACCCACGTACGGCGAGAATAGGACCGTGCTGCAGGCCGCCCGGGAGATCGCCCATGAGATGTCGCAGGTCGACCGCGCCCTGTACGCCGCCGTGGCAGCGACCCCCACGCCCTATCTCGACGATGGACTGCGGAACCTGTCGCGGGCGGCAGACAAGTCCGTCCTGTGGATGGCGGTCGCCGGCGGCATGGCCGCGCTGGGTGGACCCCGTCAACGTCGGGCCGCTGCAACCGGCCTGGCCAGCATCGGGGTGGCCAGCCTGCTGGTGAACGCCGGTTTCAAGTCACTGGCCCGCCGCAAGCGGCCCGAGCGCCAGGAGGAACCGGGGGACCGGCACGTGCCCATGCCCTCCTCCACGTCGTTCCCATCGGGACACTCGGCCTCGGCGTTCGCCTTCGCGCAAGGGGTCTCCTCCGTCACACCCGAGTTGTCCGTCCCACTGCATCTGGCCGCGGTCGCGGTCGCCTACTCACGAGTGCACACCGGCGTTCACTACCCCGGTGATGTCGTAGCAGGCTCCATGATCGGCATCGTCACGGGTGGCGCGGTGGGCCGGGTATCCGGCCGCCGCGCGGCAAGCAGGCGCACCGTCTGACACGCATGACGTCCGTAACCCTGAACGCCGTGGGCACGAGTAGCCTATGAGCGCTCTGCAGAGGAGGAACCATGGACGACAACGGCAAGCCCACCCCCGAAGCCGCATTCGGCGATGCCTTGCCCGAGCGCCCCGACATGGCACCGCCACCCCCGGTGGCCGAGGCGCCCGACTGGATAATGCCCATGGTCCGCAAGATCATCTGGCGGGTCGTGATCGTGCTGCTCGTGACCGCGCTACTGATCGTGATGGCGCTCAAGGCACGCAACCTCCTGAGCATGCTGTTCATCGCGGGGTTCTTCGGGATCGCGATGGAACCGGCCGTGAATCACCTCCACATGAAGCGGGGCATGAAACGCGGCGCGGCGACCGGGCTGGTCTTCGTGGTATCGGCGACCTTCCTGCTGGTGCTGGTCTTCGTCATGATCCCCGGTCTAGTGGCGGTGGCAGGTGAACTGTCCAACAGCCTCAAGGGCGCCATTCCTAAGATCAACGATCAGTTCGGCACCACCTTCCCGACCTCCAAGACCGACCCGGCCTTCGCGACGGCGGAGGAGAACGTCAAGAACTGGCTCCAGGACCACGCCACCGATCTGATGGGCTTCGCAGGCAACACGATCGGACTGATGTTCCAGTTCTTCACCATCGCGATGTTCGCCTTCTACTTCGCGGCCGACGCCCCCCAGATCCGGCGCGCGATCCTGCGCAAGTTCGCCCCCGAGCAACAGCAGCGACTCGGCTGGGCCTGGGACACCGCGATCGAACAGACCGGCGGCTACCTCTACTCCCGACTGCTCCTCATGGTGATCAACGGCGGCTTGTTCTTCTTCGTCATGCTGCTGGTCGGTGTGTCATGGACGATCGCGCTCCCGATGGCCATCTTCGAGGGTTTCGTGGCAGAGTTCATCCCCGCTGTCGGAACCTACATCGGGGCTGCCGTGCCGATCCTTTTCACCTTGGTCATCCAGGGCCTGACCGCTGCGGTCATCCTGCTGATCTGGACGCTGATCTACCAGCAGTTGGAAAACTACTTCCTCAGCCCGAAGATCAGCGCGAAGACCATGGAGATCAACGGTGGAGTCGCGTTCGGGGCGGCCATCGCCGGCGGTGCGATCGGCGGCCCGATGCTCGCATTCATGTCACTGCCGATCGCAGCACTGATCACGTCCTTCGTGAAGAACTTCTCGCGCCGCTATCCGCTGACGTACTTCTCGCCCTACGACGGCGATTACACCGAGAAGGACGAGGACGCGGCGATCGAGGCCAACCCGCATGTGGTGCGCGAGGTGCCCCAGGACTGATGCCGGAACCCGCCCACCTGGGCAGTCAGCGCAGTTCCGCAGCTGCCTGCGCGATGACCTCCGGGTCGCCCGGGGTCGGGATCCATGGCAGTTCCAGCCCGTCGTTGCCCTCGTACCGGGGCACGACGTGGATGTGGAAGTGGAACACCGTCTGCCAGGCCGCGCTCCCGCAGGCGTTGACCAGGTTCACCCCGTCGGCGTCGAGGCGATCGATGGCACGCCGGGCGATCTGTTTCGCCAGCGCCGTACAGCGGGCGAGGTCGTCCTCATCGATCTCCATGAGGTCGGCGGCATGCTTCTTCGGGATGACAAGTGCGTGCCCCCGGGTGGCGGGGTTGATGTCCATGAACGCCAGCGTGTGGTCGGTCTCGGCGATCACGGTGGCCGGCAGGTCACCGGCGACGATGGCGCAGAAGATGCACGTCATGGCGTGAGCATAGGCTGTCCGACGTGGCACCGCCCCTGAAGGACCAGTTCGGCCCGGCAGTGGTCGAGCGGATAGCCGACACCCTGCCGGTCGACCGCGATTCGTTCATCGCCGCCTGCCTGTCCGGGTTCGCGGATCTCGAACTCATGGCCCGTGCCCGCCACGTCGCCGACGTCATGCACACCCACCTCGACCCTGATCCCGCTGTGGCCGTGCAGCAGGTTCACACCGCGATCGGGACCGAACGGCTTCCCGGGATGTCCGCCTTCTTCTACAACCCGCACTCGGCGTTCATCGGGGCCTACGGACTGCCTGCGTTCGACGCATCGATGGCCGCGATGTACGACCTCACGAAGGTCTTCACCGCCGAGTTCTGCGTCCGTCCCTTCCTCCAGGAGGACCCCCGCACGATGGACCATCTGCGGGCTTGGGCAGGCGACCCCGATGAGCATGTGCGGCGTTTGGTGAGCGAGGGAACCCGACCGCGGCTGCCCTGGGCCCAGCGACTGCCTGGCTTCATCGCCGATCCGCAGCCCGTCATCGAGTTACTGGACCTACTGAAGGATGACGGCTCGGACTATGTGCTGCGCTCGGTCGGCAACAACCTGAACGACATCTCCAAGGACCATCCAGAGCTGGCCGTCGAGGTGGCCTCCCGATGGTCGCCGGGGCGCGCAGCGCTGATCCGGCGAGGGTTGCGGACTCTGATCAAAGACGGCGACCCGGCGGCTCTGGCCGTCCTGGGCTACGCGCCGAACCCGGCGACCGCCCACGCGGACCTGCCGACCGAGATCGCCATCGGAGACACGCTGCCCCTTGCTGTGGAACTACGGGGGCACGGGAAGGTCCTGCTGGACATCGCCGTGCACTTCGTGAAGGCCAACGGAACCACCTCCCGCAAGATCTTCAAAGGCGGTGAGGTCGACCTGGCGGGAACGGCCGTGATCCGCCGGACCATCAGTTTCGCCCAGCACAGCACACGCCGTCACTATCCAGGGCCGCACCGGGTCGAGGCGCTCATCAATGGCCGGACGCAGGAACTCGGTGTCGTGCAGGTCCGGCCAACGCCGGTTTCCCCCGCGTAGGGTGATCCCCGGACGACCCGGACTGCAGCAGTCTGGGCACGGGAGGTCGACATGAGTGACGCCACCGGTGACGCGCAGATCCAGCAACTGCAGGAGCAGGTCGCGCAGTTGCAGAGCGAACTGGACTCGAAGCCGAGAGGGCACTGGATCCGGACGTTCTGGTCCACCGTGCTGATCGTGGTCGCGGTGATCCTGGCACCGCTGTCGGTGGTCTCCGTCTGGGCCCGCGGCGAAGTCACCGACACTCAACGCTATGTGGCGACGATGGCACCCCTGGCCGAGAACCCCGCCATCCAGGACGCGGTCGCCACGCGGATCACCGACGAGATCTTCACGTACATCGATGTCTCAGCATTGGCCAACGAGGCGATCAGCACTCTCACATCGAACCGTGACCTCAATGCCCGGCAGACCGCCGCGCTGGAGGCACTCGCGGGCCCGCTGACCCAGGGGGTCGAGTCGTACACCGCGGATGCCGTGAACAAGGTGGTGCGTTCAGAGCAGTTCGCCGCCGCATGGAACGAGGCCAACACCCGCGTCCACGAGCGGCTCAACGCCGCCCTGACCGGCGACAACACGGACAACGCCGTGATGATCGAGAACAACCAGGTGGTCCTTGATCTCGGAAACCTGATCACGCAGGTCAAGCAGATCCTGATCAGCAGGGGCTTCACCGTGGCGGAGCGGATCCCGACCACCGATGCCACCATCGTTCTGTTCGACGTGCCCAATGCCGCCACCGTGCAGACCGCCTACAACCTACTCAACACCGTGGGCTTCTGGCTGCCGATCATCGCGATGGTCCTCGCGCTCGTGGGCGTGTTCGTGTGCCACACCCCACGTAAGGCGTTGACCTGGCTCGGCTTCGGGCTCATGCTCTCCATGGCACTGGCCGTGTTACTGCTCGCCGTCGGCCGGACCGCCTATCTCGCCGAACTCCCGGACACCGTCAACTCGCAGGCGGCGATGGCCCTGTTCGATCAACTCACCGGATTCCTCAGGCAATCGTTGTGGGCAGGCGCAGCCGCGGGCCTGGTGCTCTTCCTCGCGGGATTGCTCCTTGGGCCGAATGCGTTGTCGACTGCGATCAGGTCGCTCCCGGTGGCTGCCGCCGCGGCGATCCAGCGCGGACTCGACGGTGTGGGCCTGCACATGGAGGGTGCCCGCGGGTGGGTGGCGGCCCAAGCCACCGGGCTGCGGATCGCGGTGTCGCTGGCCGGCCTGGTCTTCGTGATGCTGCAGCGCTACAAGACCCCGGAGTTGATCCTGTGGACCACAGTCGGGGTGTTGGCCGTGCTGTTCGTGATCCAGATCCTCGCCTCCGGAACCGAGGAGGAGGAGATCGTGGTGGTCGAAGAGGTGCGGGCCTAGCTGCGCCCTATCCCCCAGCACAGCCGTTAGCACTTCTCGCCCATCACAGCCGTTAGCACTTCGCAGATCCGTTAGCGGTTGCGCGCCGCCGACACGCTCACCGATCTCGGAAGTGCTAACGGCTATGCCTTGGGTCACCGGCCGCCCTGGCCACCCCCCTGCCCTGGCCACCCGCCTGCCCTGGGCCACCGGCCGCCCTGGGCCACCGGCCGCGTAACGCCTGCGCCCGCCCACACCGGCGCCCGATACCCTGGAACGCATGGACGTCGGAGTCTTCGGAGCAACCGGACAGGTCGGTGGGGTCATGCGCACCCTGCTCAAGGAGCGCAACTTCCCGCTCGACCGCGTGCGCTTCTTCGCTTCAGCTCGCAGCGCGGGAACCACCCTCCCGTGGGGCGACGAACAGATCACGGTCGAGGACGCGGCCACCGCGGACTTCAGCGGCCTGGACATCGCGCTGTTCTCCGCGGGTGGCGCCACGAGCAAGGCCATCGCGCCGACAGTCGCGGCCGCGGGCGCCATCGTCGTCGACAACTCCTCGGCCTGGCGCATGGACCCCGAGGTGCCATTGGTCGTCGCGGAGGTCAACCCGGGTGCACTGAACTCGATCCCCAAGGGGATCGTCGCGAACCCCAACTGCACAACCATGGCCGCCATGCCGGTGCTCAAGCCGCTGCACGAGGACGCCGGCCTACAGCGCCTCATCGTCAGCACGTATCAGGCCGTATCCGGGGCAGGACTGGCAGGCGTGAACGAGTTGCACGAGCAGATCCAAGCCGGCGCCAAGGACGACGGGCTAACGCAACTGACCTACGACGGTGCTGCGGTCGGATTCCCTGACCCGGCGAAGTTCCCCGGCACCATCGCTTTCAACGTGCTCGCGCAAGCCGGCAACTTCGTCGACGACGGGTCCTTCGAGACCGACGAGGAGCAGAAACTGCGCAACGAGAGCCGCAAGATCCTCGACATCCCGGATCTGCGGGTATCGGGGACGTGCGTGCGGGTCCCCGTCTTCACCGGCCACAGCCTGTCGATCCACGCGGAGTTCGCGCGGCCGATCTCCGTGGCGCGTGCCCGCGAGCTGCTTCAGGATGCGCCGGGCGTGATCGTGACCGAGGTTCCCAACCCGCTGCAGGCGGCAGGCAAGGACCCCAGCTTCGTGGGTCGTTTCCGCCAGGACGGGGAGAACGGGCTTGCGTTCTTCGTGAGCAACGACAACCTGCGCAAGGGTGCCGCGCTCAACGCCATCCAGATCGCGGAGTTGCTCGCGGCGCGCTGAGCCACTGGCCGCTCACCGACCCTTTGTGACGTTGTTGCGCCCTTCAAGGGACGGTTTGTGACGAAGGTGCGGGCCGTCACCGGGCATGGCCAGCAACAACGTGACAATGCGGTCGAAAGGGCCGACAACTTCGTCACAATCGGGGCAGCACGCGAGGCGGGCAGGGGCCGTGGTCAGACCTTCCGCACCTCGACGGGAACGGACTTGAACGCCGGAGTCTTGGACTCCGGGTCGAGCCGGGCATCGACCAGGACGTTGGCCTCCGGGTAGTACATGGCCACCGCGTGCCGGGCGATGTCGACGATCGCCGCGTGGACCCGCATCGTCCCGACCGCGGACGACACCTCGACCCGGTCCCCCTCTCGCAACCCGAGCAGCGCGGCATCCACCGCGTTCAGCATCACCACGTCGCGACGGCCATTGCCCCGGTAGAGGTCCTCCTCGTCGTACACGACCGTGTTGAACTGGCCCTCCGAACGGATCGTCATCAAGCGGAAGCCATCCGGAGCCGGCGGTACGTCGACCACGTGGAAGCGTGCCCGACCGTCTTCGGTGGCGAAATGCGGTTCGTGGAAGGTCCGGCCGGACACCTGGAACTCGCCGTCGGCGGCGATCCGGTCGATCGCCTCGTAGCCGGGGACCACCGCCGCGATCCCAGCCCGCAGTCCGGCATGGGAGCGCAGCGCGTTCCAGTCGAATCGGTCACTGCCCAACGCACCGGCGGCGAGCGACGCCAGCACATCGGTCTCCGAACGCAACTCCCCCTCGACACTCGGCTGCCCCCCTTCGGAAAGCCGCACGTAGTTGAACATCGACTCCTGGGTGGTGGCCTGCTGCTCCTCGTCCCTGGCGAGCACCGGCAGGATCACCGCGGTACGGCCGTTGCCATGGAAATGCCCCGGGTTCAACTTCGTGGTCAACGACACGGTGGTCCCGATGTTCTGCAGCGCCTGGGATGCCCACGCGCTGTCGGGGTTGCTTCCCCACAGGTTGCCGCCCACGAGCACCGCGACGTCGACATCGCCCGCCAGTGCGGCCTGCATCGATGCGAACGTGTCCTGCCCGGAGGGCTGCGCGGTGATCCCGTAACGCTGCTCCAACTCCTGCGCGAACGCCGCCTTCAGCGTCGGCGAGACGCCCATGGATCCGACCCCCTGCACGTTCGAGTGCCCGCGGATCGGCATGAGCCCCGCACCGGGGCGGCCGAGGAAACCCCGCGCCAGCGCAAGGTTCCCCAACGCGCGGATATTGTCCGTGCCGTGCTCGTGGTGGGTCAACCCCATGGACCACATGAAGATGCCGCGGCGTGCCTGGGACACCAGCGCGGCTGCCTGCCGGATCTGTGCAAGCGGCACCCCACTACTCTCGTCGAGCCCGGACAGGTCCACGTCTGCGAGGAACTCGCGCAGCGGCTCCGCACCGCTGGTGTGCTCGGCCACGAAACCCTCGTCCCAGTCGACGAGTGCGAGCAACGCCGTGAACAGCGCGATGTCACCCCCGATGCGCGGCTGCAGGTACAGATCACTGACCTGGGACCCTGCAGCGAGGCTGCGCGCGTCCGAGGGCAGCCGGAATCGGCGCAACCCCAACTCCGACAGCGGGTTGACGACGATCACCTTCCCGCCGCGCCGACGCAACGTGATCAGTTGTGTCACCAGCCGCGGGTGGTTGCTCGCCGGGTTGGCACCGGCGACGATCACCAGATCGGCCTTCGACAGGTCGTCCAGCGTCGTCGACGCCGTTCCGCTTCCGTAGATGTCGGTGAGGGCGACGGTCGAGGCGTTGTGGCAGTAGAACGAGCAGTTGTGGATGTTCGGTGATCCGTAGGCTCGCGCGATCAGTTGCATCAGAAAGGCCGACTCGTTGCCGGATCGACCGCTGGCGTACCAGAACGTGCGGTCCGGCTGTGTCGTACGCAGGGCGTCACCGCCGACGCGCAGGGCCTCGTCCCACGTGACCCGCTCGAAGCGATCTGCTCCGGGTCGCAGGGCGATCGGGAAACCGAGTCGGCCCAGATTCTCGGCCTGCGCGCTGCTCAGCCGACGCAGCGCTGTGAGGTCGTGGGCGCGGAAGTACGACTCCGGGATCGCCGGCTGCATGTCGGCCGCCTGCGCCTGTACCGACTTCTTGCAGACCTCCGGGAAGTGGCCTACCTCGTTAACCATTCCGCCGTTCTGACCGCCCATCCCCAGCGCGCATGTCTTGCACGTGTTCTTCGACTTCAGCCGTTTGAGCGTGTCGCTGAACTCCCCCGTGCCCCAGGCCTTGCGCATGACGTATGCGATCGCCGGCAGTCCACCGGCGGCGTTCACCCTCGGTCGCGCCATGGGGACCACCGTAAACGCTCACCCCCGATGGGGGAGCCGTAGCGGGTCGACAAGGCGCACACTTGTGAGGACCGGGAAGGGACGACACATGGGATTGCGGGACAGGATTCAGGAGCGCAGGGCCGACAACAGCGGCGAGCAGTTCTTCACGATGCGCCAGAAGCTGCTGTCGATCGGGGATGACTTCTGGATCGAGGACAACAACGGCAACCGGGTCTTCAAGGTCGACGGCAAGGCGTTGCGTGTGCGGGAGACACTCAAGTTCGAGGACGCCCAAGGCAACGAGTTGCTCAAGATCCAGGAGCGCATCGCACGGGTGCGCGACACGATGAAGATCGAGGATGCCAGCGGCAACACAGTGGCAACCGTCAAGAAAGCCATGATCACGCCGCTGCGGGAGCGTTGGCACGTGGACACGCCCAACGGCGACCTGAAGGTCCAGGGCAACATCGTCGATCACGAATACGAGATCGAAGCCAACGGCCAGAAGGTCGCGGAGGTCTCGAAGCGCTGGCTGCGGGTCGCGGACTCCTACGGGGTGCAGGTGGCTCCGGGACAGAACGCAGTGCTGATGCTGGCCATCGTGGCCATCCTCGACGAGATGGCACACCCGGACCGCTGAGGTCACAGTCGCAGCCGGCATCCGCCCGGTTCGGCGAAGGGATGCAACTCGGCATCGGGATCGTGACCCATCTCCTGCAGAGCGCCCCTGACCAGCCCCAGGTGCACCTGGCAGACAACTCCCGGATGTTCGCGTGCGACGTCGAGCAGCGGGCACCGGCGAAGCAGTACGGACCGCACCTCAGAATCACCGGAGGGGTCGAAACCCAAGACGTCGAGCAGGCGCACGACCTCGGCGCGCGCCTCCCGGGCGCTGTCGGCCACTACACCCTCGACCATGCC
This sequence comes from Actinomycetota bacterium, assembly GCA_020636995.1. Taxonomy (GTDB): domain Bacteria; phylum Actinomycetota; class Actinomycetes; order S36-B12; family UBA10799; genus JADKAV01. The sequence goes on from JACJWU010000006.1 coordinate 246,247, forward strand.
CCTGCCCCATTCGGCTCCCGCGACACGGGCGTCCAGCTCCGGATCCGGGCTGCGTTGCGCCACCACTGACGCCAGCGCGGCGGCGAGGTAGGCGTAGTCGCGGATCCGGGGATCGGCGTCCTGGGGCGCACCGGACAGGTAGGTCATCGGAGGTCGTCCACGGCCCGCGGGGACTCCGGGTCGGCGCACGGCGAGTCCGGCGTCCACCAAGCCGTCGAGATGCAGCCGTGCGGAGTTGTCGTGAAGGTCGAGAGACCGCGCGACTTGCGCCGGGGTCACAGGGTCCGCGCAGGACTGCAAATGTTCCAGCACACGTGCCCGCGCCGCCGACAGGTTGAGCAGCGCTGCTCGTCGCGACGGCGCCGGACTATTTACCACAGGTATGAGTGTAGTAAATTGACTCCATGCAGAGCGAACTGAAGTTGACGAAGGCGTCGAGTTGCCGGTGCGGAGAGCACAACGCGGGCGACCCGATCCTGGATGCACGGACCATCCCGCACGAGATCAGGCACCCGGCCATCTTCGGCGCTCTGGATTCCCTCAAGTCCGGCAGCGCGATCGAACTGATCGCCCCGCATGATCCGATCCCGCTCCTGGCACAGGTCACGAAGCGCTATCCGGACGGATTCGAGGTCAGTTACCTCGTCGAGGGCCCGGAGGAGTGGCGACTCCGACTCGCCCGGCGCTGAATACCCTGGGTGCCATGACTGCTTCGCATTGGGAGTCTGTGCACTCGACCAAAGGCGCCGACGTCAGTTGGCGGCAGACGGCCGACCAGGTGTGGATCGACCTCGTCGACGACTTGGCACTCGACCCCGCGGCGCCCGTGGTGGATGTGGGGTCCGGGTCGTCGCTGTTCGTGGATGCGCTGGTCGGCGCCGGCTTCCGGGATGTGACCGCGGTCGACGTCTCCGCAGCAGCACTTGCCAGCCTCCGATCGCGCGTGGGCGACAGCGCGCACCTGGTTGTGTCGGATGTCCTCGAGTTCGTCAGCCCCCGGCCGGTCCGGCTATGGCACGACCGCGCGGTCTTCCACTTCCTGGTGGACCCCGCCGACCAGTCACGGTACGCGCGGAATCTGCACGCTTCACTGTCGCCTGACGGCCACGCGATCATCGCCACTTTCGCCCCCGAGGGTCCCGAGACGTGCAGCGGGCTACCGGTGCAGCGGTGGGCGGCCGACGACATCGCCGCTGCGCTGGGACTCACCCTCGTCAGGTCCGAAAGCCGGGTACACACCACCCCGTGGGAGTCGACGCAACCCTTCACGATCGCCGTTCTACGACCCTGACCTCATCACCAACGCGCAGTTCGCCCAGCGTCCTGTGCACCGCGTTCTGACCGAACATCACCCCACCCTTTGCCTTGCGGAACGTGCCGAGTGTGCGAAGCGGTTCACCGTCGCCGCGGATGCCTGTGGCTTGATCCACACGGGTGATCGCACATCGGGCGCACGGTTTGACCACGTCGATCGGGATGCTGCCGACCTCGATGCGCAGCCAGTCATCCTCGACGAACGGCGCCGACCCCGAGACCACCAGATTCGGCCGGAAGCGGTTCATCGGCAGGGGGTCGGGCACGCGGGTGTTGAGATCAGCCAACGATTCCTCGGTGGCGATGAGCAACGGGTACCCGTCGGAGAAACCGACCTCACCGTGGCCGAGTTCGGTGGGGCGTGTGTGCCCCGGTGCTAAGGCCACCAGCCGGCATCGCCGTTCCACATGGTCGCTGAGTAGCGCCCCCACGTCATCGCCGCAGTCGAGGGCCGGTCCGGTGTGTTCCCAGACGCTGACCTCCACCCGTTCACCTGGTTGTGCGACAGCGCTGCCGCCCGGGGTCACGACGCGCAGTTGCTCGCCGAGTTCGGGCCGCACAGTGGCCAGCCGGGGTGCCTCGCGCTGGGTCAGGAACCGGCCCTGCTCGTCGACCACCATGTAGGACCGGTCGCCCACCAGCCCGCGCTCATCCAGGGCCCAGTCGTCGACCGACAACCCTGCGCAGGACTTGATGGGATAGACGAACAGCCCGGTCAGACGCATGGTGCCATTGTTGCCCCGGTGACTGCGTTGGTGTGGGGGCACCCGAACCCACGAGGGGTGGGATGTGGGTGCCGTTCGGGGCGACTACGCCGGAAGGTTGAATGAGACCGACAACTTAATGGTCGTTTTCATTCAACCTTTCCGCCGCGGCGCCTCAGTTGACGTGTGGACGCCCACAATCCGTGGGGTTCCGCCGGATTTCAGCGATCCACCAGGGTCCGCCAGATCCAGGACTGGCCCACCCGGTCGCCGGTCAACACGTACTCCGCCGCAGTCGGCACGCTCACGGTGGTGTCGAGGGCCCGCCGGTCATAACTCATTCCCACCAGCAGGAGCTCGTCGCCGGCCTGCAGAGGCTCGTCGTCCGCGGGCGTCAGCAGGACGGCATCCCCCCGCTTGAGCAGCAGCACAACGGCGTCGAGCTCCCGGGTCCGGTCCTGCGGATCGCGCAGCAACCCCGCAACTGTCGCCTGCTCGAGGTGGGGGATCAATGCGGGAGCACCGGTCGGCGTCATCGCCAGCGTCCAGATGTCCGGTCGCTCCGTGCCGCATCTGGTCGTGATGCGTTCGAGGAGGGCCTGACCCCACTCATCGGTGTGGTGCTGAGCCTGCTGCACGAAGTCCCACAGCAGCGGATCACCTATCCGGGCCAGTACCTCATGCGCGATCAGCTTCGTCGGCAAAAGGGTGGAGTCGATCGGCAGGCCGTCGAACAGCGGCGTGTTGGCGGGATCGTTCTGGCGGGCGATCGTGAACAGCCGGGGGTTCGCCTTCTTCGCGGACACCAGCAGCGACAGGTTCGTGATGTCGTTGTTCGTCGCCGCCGCGAACGCGACAGCCGACCCGAGGTCGGCCCGCTCCAGGACCTCGGGGTCGGTGGCGTCCCCGGTGATAACCTCAACGCCCTCCAGTGGGCCGGAGTTCTCATCGATCACGGTGACTGGGATCCCGGATCGCCGTAGATCCGCTGTGAGGTGCCCACCGAATCGTCCGTAGCCACAGACGACCCAGCGCCCGTGCTGTGGGATGGCCATGGCCTTGGGCAACGGATCCTCCGGGTTCGACGTCAGCCATGAGATCAGTTGGTAGGCGTGCGGGGCCCGCAGCGCCACGAGCAGTTCGTCACCGAAGAGGTTGAAGGGATCGATGATGATGGGGCTTCCGAACGCACGAATACGTTCTATGAGCACGTCTTCCATCGTGCGGCAGACCACCGGCACGTCCGGACGCATCAGCGCCGCGGACATGGTGATCGCGAGGTTCGCCTCGTCATCGTTGGTCAGGGCGATCACACCGGAGCAGTACTTGCTCATCAGGCCGGCCCGACGCAGTTCGTGGGGGTTGCTCGCGTCGGCGGGCAACCCCGGGACGTCGGAATGGAAGGCCGCGAGATCCAGCGCCTCGATGCGGCCCGGCTCCACATCGAGGACCACCACCCGATGGTCGCGACGGTCGAGCGAGCGAGCCACAACCTCACCGGCCTGCCCGAATCCGGCCAGGATCACGAACGGTTCCCGCATCCGTCGCACCTGTCGTTCGAAGCGCTGCAGACCGAGCGCCTCCTTGAACCCTCGGTCCTGCAGCAGCGCCAGCACCGAGCCGATCGCATACGCCCACGCCACCACGCTGAGGTAGATCGTGACGATGACCCACGCCCTTTGCGCCGTGCTGAACGGGTAGGGGATCTCCCCGAAGCCGATGGTCGTGGCCGTGTAACTCATGAAGTAGAACGCGTCGAACAGATCCATGCGCCAGGGCTGGCCCTCGATGTCCTGTCCGGGCACAAGGGTCAGGCCGAGAACACTGATCGCGAACAGGGAGATCAGCACGATCAAGGGCAGACGCATCCGGCGCAGCACCAGGAAGATCGCGGTGGTCGAGGGCCCCTGCGAGGCCACCCGTCGAACGGGTGCGGGGCTGCTCATCTACTGCCGCCGGAAGGACACGGTTTCAACGACGAGCAGAGTCACGGAGATGATGTTCGCCAGCAGGGCGCCGCCGGACAGCGAAACGACGCTGGAGATCTGCTCGGTGTTCAGCGCCCCATCGCTAACGTTTGTGAAGATCGCCCACAGCGCGGCAGCCGCCACCAGTTGCAGGCTCGCCACCAGACTGGTGGCCAGATGGATCGCGCCGATCTGCGTTCGGTCCCCGAACTTCATCACGAGCGCGATCAGGTTGACCACCACCGCCGCGAAGAGCTCCCACTCGTTGTGGACCGCCGGATTATCGATCGGACCGATGAAGAACCCGAAATTGAGGGTCGCGGCCAGCACGACGAAGAAGCCGAAAACCACCTTCTCGAAGTTCACGGCCCCCTCCTTTCGTCCGAGGGCGAGTGTAGTGGCGATGCCGCACTCGATGCCGTACTCGGTACGTGTGGCTGGCACGGCACGAACCGGGTACGTAGTATGCGTTTGTCCCGAAAGCCGGGCAGCACACACCGAAAGGAACCCGATGAGCGACGAAGAGACCAACCCCCTCGGCGACGGCGGTGCGGACGGCGGTGCCGACAGCGGCGCGCATGGTCCGGCTGATGGTGGCGCGGGCACCGGCCACGACGGCGGTGCCGACGGCGGCGCGGACGGCGGTGCCGACGGCGGTGCCGACGGCGGCGCGGACGGCGGTGCGTGACAGCTCTCTCCCGCCTGTGCTCTGCACCCGCTGAGCGGTTCGCCGGCGAGATCTGGGGGCGGCGCGAATGGTTGTCCACGGGTATGCCCGTCGACGACCTGTTCTCGCTGGCCGCCGCCGACGAACTGCTCAGCAGGCGTGGCCTGCGTACCCCCTTCCTGCGGATGGCCGCCGACGGCCGTGTTTTGCCGACCGGACGGTTCACAGGATCGGGAGGGGCGGGTGCGAACGTGGCCGATCAGGTGCGCGACGAGGCCGTACTCGGTCTCTTCGCGGATGGCGCCACGGTCGTGTTGCAGGGCCTTCACCGACTCTGGGAACCGGTGGGGGCCATCGCAGCGGAGCTCGCTGATGAACTCGGTCACCCGGTTCAGGTCAACGCCTACATCACACCGGCGCAGTCCCAGGGGTTCGATCCTCACTACGACACCCACGATGTGTTCGTCCTGCAGGTCAGCGGCAGCAAACACTGGCGCGTCCATGCACCGGTGTTGACCGACCCCATGCCGGACCAGCCGTGGGGCCTGGTGTCCGAGCAGGTCGTGGCGCGCGCTGAAGGGACCCCCCTGCTCGACGCCGTCCTGTCACCCGGCGACTGCCTGTACCTTCCGCGGGGCTTCATCCACTCCGCAGTGGCCCTCGAGCAGGTCAGCGCCCACTTGACCTTCGGCATCCACAACGTGACTCAACGCGACGTGGTCTCGGCCGCCGTAGAGGAGTTGCGCACCAGCGGATGGCAACCGACGCTACCGGTCGGATGGGATCCGGCCAGCGACCTCGCGGGCATCCGTGAGGTGATTGAAGAAGCCGCCGAGCGTCTGCGGCTGATCGATCCGGCATCCGTCGCCGCCCGTCTGCTCGACAAGCGCGCTGCGGCGCAACGGCCTGAGCCACTGGCACCACTGGCCATGGCGCAGGCCGCCTCGAATCTCACCGCCGGGGACGTCGTGCGGTGGCGCCGCCATTCGGGAGCGAGGCTGCAGGGGACCGTTCTGCGCGTGAGTGATACTCGGACGGTGACGTTGACCCAGACCGAGACGCCGGCCGTAGAGCAGTTGCTGCCCGGGAAACCTCATCGAGTCGGCGATCTCCCGGGGGACAGCCCCGTGGAACTCGTCGCGCGCCTCATCCGGGAGGGCGTCGTCGTCCTGGCCGACGATGACTGACACATTCCGCTGCTCGTGGGCCTCACGACGGCGCGGGGACAGCCTGATCGCCACGGCTCCGCCCGCACAGCGCTGGCTGCTCATCGAGCGGGAGGGACCCTGGCCACGCCGCGCCCTCGACGTCTTCGAACCCGCCGCCGCACGACAGGTGGCCGACCGGGCCCACACTCTCGGCGCTCGGATCAGCCTCATCCGCCGACCCGCCCGCCATCCGCGGACACCCGGCCCATTCCGCTGGGCGGTCGCCGACATCCGCCCGGGCCAGGAGGGTATCCGGTGGAACGTCGCCCAGTCCCTCGACGACGTGGTGCACACGCCCTGGGAGGTGACTGCCGGGGAGGGTGAACCGGTGGCCTTGGTGTGCTGCCACAGCAAACACGACGTGTGCTGCGCACTACGCGGACGCCCGGTCGCCGCCGCCATGGACCCGCTGTGGCCGGGTCGGGTCTGGGAATGTTCACACCTCGGCGGTGACCGCTTCGCCGCCACGGCGGTGCTGTTGCCACACGGGTTGTGCTACGGCCGACTGGATCCGGACAGCGGCCCCGCCGCGCTGAAGGCCTTCGAGCACGACACGGTTGTGCCGGAACACCTGCGTGGACGCAGCGCCTTCAGTCGGCACGTGCAGGCGGCCCAGGCTCTGGCGCGGGAGGCGGGTCGGGGCAGCGACGCCATCGACGGGCTGCAGCCACTACACGTGACGGGCCTCGGCGACGGTCTCATCGAGGTCGATCTCGCCGACCCCGATCTCCGCATCCGATTCCGGGAACGGGAAGTCACACTCAGCACCCCGGCCACCTGTCACGCACTCAGACCTGGCACGGCCTTCGAGTACGAGACGCTCAGCATCACCTAGATGGCCCGGAGCGCTCGGCTCACGGCCTGCCGCCCTCAGTGTTGAGTGTTGCGTGGTTACGGGTTTCGGGGCCTGGGATCGGTAACCGCGCAGCAATCAACTGGTGCGGCGGCCGTCACGCCAGCGCAAGCGCGGCCCCCACGACAACCAACACCGAGACCACGATCTCCACCGCACCGATCACGGCTGGCCGACTCCCAGCGGGGACAGTGAACGCACGCACCGCCGCCACCCCGAAAGGCAGCAGGAGCCACACAGAGATCAGTCCCATCGCCAGGGCTGCCACGTGGAAGACGCGGGATGCGATCGCCCATCGACGATCGTCGGCTTCCCGGATGAGGGACTTCACGTGCAACACCGAACCGGTGAAGAACACCAGGCAGATGAAGGCGGCCAGCCAAGCGTCGGTGGCCGCCGGATCAGCGATGCCGAGGTTGGCGGTGTTGGTGGCGATACCCCACATCAGCGGTACGGCCACGGCGGCCTGGGCAACCAGCAGCAGATCGTTGCTCGCCCCGCGTTCGTGACCGGTCCGTGTGAGCCACACACTCAGCGCCCACAGGCCTGCCAGCACCGCACCCACCCACAGCAACCACGGCCGCAGGACGAGCAGTGCCACCGCGGGGACTGCCGCCATCAGAATCCACGGCAGCCCGTCCCGCAGTTCTCGCTTGGCCAACCGCGACCACGTGCCACGTCGCCAGCGGATGACGACCGCGCGGCCCAGGTAGTAGCTGGCCGGATAGGCCAGCACCCAGGCGACAGCGAACAGCCCCGTGACCCACGACCAGCCTGCAACCAGGAACCCCAGCAGCAGTGGCACCAACAGGAAGGCCCACGCACCGTGCTGATTCGGGATGGCGATGCGTCGCGACGTCGGCGTGGTGCCAGTCGTCACGGCCCCCCGACCTTCTCCCACCCACGACGGGGCTGCCGGTTGCCCGCATCATGCGGACCCCGGTCGCGATACACGATGTAGGGCCGGAAGGCGTAGCCGAACGGCGCGCTGAACGCGTGCACCAGGCGAGTGAACGGCCAGACGATGAACAGCGCCATGCCGGCCAGAGCGTGGACGCGGAAGGCCATCGGGGCCTCGGCCATCAGTTGCCCCTGCGGATCGAGGTAGAAGATCGACCGGAACCACACGGACACGTCCTCGCGGTAGTTGTGGCCCTCCCCGAGCACGCCCGCGCCCGACAGTGTGGCCACCACGCCGAGACAGATGGCAGCCACCAGGAAGATGTACATGGTCTTGTCGTTCTTGGTGGTGGATGCGAACACCGGCCCGACTGTGCGTCGCCGGTACACCAGCAACACGATGCCGAAGAGCGTGGCTGCTCCGGCGAAGGCACCGAGGAGCACCGCGAAGAAGTGGTAGGTCCCCTCCGAGATCCCGATCCCGTCGGTCCACGCCTGCGGGATGAGCAGCCCCACCACGTGTCCCATGACAACGGCGAGGATGCCGAAGTGGAACAACGGACTGGCGATCCGCATCAGTTTGCGTTCGTACAGTTGACTCGAGCGGGTCGTCCAACCGAAGCGGTCGTAGCGGTAACGCCAGATCATGCCCACGACGAAGACCGCAATCGTCACATACGGCAGGACGTCCCACAGCAGGATGTCAGCGGTGCTCATGCCGGTCTCGGTGGTGTCGACAAGTGGCCTCATCTGCGCGCTCCCGTCATCTGAAGTCCGAACGGTTCGAGTCCCACCTGCTCCACCGGCGGTCCGTGGGTGGCGATCTGTGCCATGCGCTCGGCGATCGCCGGCGTCATCTGAGGCAAGGTCGCCGTGACCGCCTGCAGCACCATCGCGTAGGGGGAGTCCACAGACTCCAAGGCCGATTGCAGCAATCCGATCGCTGCGGTGTGCTCGGAGAGCAGTGCGTCACCGGTGAGCCGGTCGCCGATGGCCGCGAACTCGAGCACCACCGCAAGATGATCGGCGAGTTCGGCGTCACCCGCATCGAACCCGGCATCCAGGTAGGCCTGCTTGAAGTGCAGAATGGCCATTCCGCGGTTTCGGGTGTCGCCATGCGTCCAATACGTCAGATACGGACAGGCCTTGCGCTTCATGTCGAACGTCTGGACGTACTCCCGACGCACGGCCATGAGGTCGGTCGATTCGAACCAGTCCATGAACGCCGACAGCGGATCGCGAGCGTCGTCCGGCAGTTCGGCCACCGCAGCACGAATGTCGGGCATCCGGACCATCAGTTCGTCATCCGGGTACCAGAGCAGCCAAGCGGTGGCCAGTCGTGCGACGGCCTTGTCATGCTCATGCATCACTGCTCCTCCGGCTTCTTCGGCGGCACCGAGGGCATCCCCAGCGGAACGCCGACCCCGTCCCAGTTCAGCAGGTTCACCCGAGCGTCCCGCTGCTCCGCGGGCACGATCGTCTCGGACTTCTGACGCTGCGCCAACGCGTGGAACGTTTCGACCGCGACCGGCACCGGTCGGCCGGAGGCCTCCCCGAACGGTCCCTGCTCGTACATGCCAGGCGCGCCCTCATAGTCCAGGGAACAGGCGATCTCTTCGAGGTTCTTCGCGGTCTCCGTGTGTGCCTCGGGGATGACGTAGCGGTCCTCGTACTTCGCGATCGCCAGCAGGCGGTAAAGGCTGAACATCTCCTGCTCGCTCATACCAACCGCAGCCGGAATAGCCGCGTCGGGCGGATTGCCCAGGTTGCTGTCACGCATGAACGCGCGCATCGCCGCCAGCACCCCCAGGCTGTTCTTGACGGGCACCACATCACCGGCGGTGAACAACTCCGCAAGGTACTCGATCGGGATCCGCAGTGCGTTGAGCGCTCCGAAGAGGTTGCCGGCGTCCTCAGCGTCGTTACCGGTCTCGCGCAGGGCGTCGACTACCGGCGACAACGGCGGGATGTACCAGACCATGGGCATGGTCCGGTATTCCGGATGCAGCGGCAGCGCCACCTTGTACTTCTTGGCCAAGGCGTACACCGGCGACCGTTTGGCCGCCTCCAGCCAGTCCTGCGGGATTCCGTCGCGACGTGCCTGCTCGATGACTTCCGGGTCGTCCGGGTCCAGGATCAGGTCCAGCTGCGCCTCATACAGATCCTGCTCGTTCTCCGTGGCTGCCGCCTCTGTGACTCTGTCCGCGTCGTAGAGGAACAGGCCGAGATAACGCAGTCGGCCCACACACGTCTCCGAGCACACAGTGGGCAGACCCACCTCGATGCGCGGGTAGCACAGCGTGCACTTCTCCGCCTTGCCGGTGCGGTGGTTGAAGTACACCTTCTTGTACGGACAACCGGTGACACACATGCGCCAGCCGCGGCAGGCGTCCTGGTCCACCAGGACGATTCCGTCCTCGCTGCGCTTGTACATGGCACCGGACGGACAACTGGCCACACAGGCCGGATTCAGGCAGTGTTCGCAGATGCGCGGCAGGTAGAACATGAACGCCTGCTCGAACTCCAGCTTCACCCGGTCGCCGACATCCTTCTTGATCTTCAGCAGAACCGGGTCCGCGGGGGCGAGTTCCGGGCCACCGGCCAGATCGTCGTCCCAGTTCGCCGACCACTCGATCTTCATGGGCTTGCCGGTGATCAAGGACTTGGGACGCGCGACCGGCGTGTGCTCACCGAGGGGGGCGGAGATGAGGTTGTCGTACTCGTACGTCCACGGCTCGTAGTAATCGCGAAGCTCCGGCAGTTTGGGGTTGCTGAAGATCATCGACAGCCGGTGCAAACGCCCGCCCGATCGCAGCTTGAGTTTGCCGCGCTTGGTCCGGACCCATCCGCCCTTCCACTTGTCCTGATCCTGATAGGTGCGCGGGTACCCCTGGCCGGGGCGGGTCTCGACGTTGTTGAACCACACGTACTCGACCCCGGCGCGGTTGGTCCACGCCTGCTTGCACGTCACCGAGCAGGTGTGACACCCGATGCACTTGTCGAGGTTCATCACCATGCCCATCTGGGCCATCACCTTCATGACGCGACTCCTGTCGGACAAGGTTGAATGAGAACGACAACTGAGTGGTCGGATTCCTTCAAGCTTCGAAATCCTGGGCTCATCAGTACTGCACCTCCTGCGAGCGGCGGCGGATCACCGTGACCTCGTCGCGCTGGTTCCCGGTCGGCCCGAGGTAGTTGAGGAAGAAGGACAACTGGGCGTATCCACCGACGACGTGGGTGGGCTTGATGAGCAGCCGTGTCAGCGAGTTGTGGATGCCGCCGCGCAGCCCTGATGTTTCGGTCCGTGGCACGTCCACCGTCCGGTCCTTGGCGTGGTACATGAACACGGTTCCCGCAGGCATTCGGTGGGACACGATGGCACGGGCGACGACCACACCGTTGCGGTTGTAGGCCTCGATCCACTCGTTGTCCTTGACCCCGATCGCGTCGGCATCCTGCGGACTCATCCAGATCTCAGGACCACCGCGCGACAACGAGAGCATGAACAGGTTGTCCTGGTACTCGGAGTGGATCGACCACTTGGAGTGCGGGGTGAGGTAGCGCACCGTCACCTCGCGTCCCTGCCCCGTCCCCTGGTCGCCGTACAACCGGTGCATGTTCAGCGGCGGCCGGAACGTGGGCATCTGTTCGCCGATCTCCGTCATCCAGTCGTGATCGAGGAAGAAATGCTGGCGACCGGTCAGCGTGTGCCACGGCTTCAGGCGTTCGACGTTGATCGTGAATGCCGTGTAGCGGCGCCCGCCGTGCTCACTGCCCGACCACTCCGGGCTGGTGATGACCGGCACCGGGCGGGCTTGGGTATCGGCGAAGGAGATCCGCTTTCCCTCGTTGTCCAGCGCCAGGTCGGCCAGGCGCTGCCCGGTGCGCTCCTCCACCCCGCGGAAACCTTCGACCGCGACCCGTCCGTTGGTTGTGCCGGACAGCGTGAGGATCGCCTCGCATGCCTGCGCCGCGGTGACGATGGCCGGTTGCCCGGCAGTCGGACCGTCGGGGATCACACCGTTGAGGCGCCGCAAAAGATCCATCTCCGGCGCGGTCTTGACCGCTACCCCTTTGGTCACGGTGCCGAGGGTCTCCAGCAGCGGGCCCAGCGCCGTCATCTTCGCACCGACCGTGGTGTAGTCGCGCTCGCAGACGATCAGCTTGGGTGCGGTGACCCCGGGGATCAGATCGACCTCGCCCTTGCGCCAGTCCTTCACGACACCGCCCGGGACGGCCATCTCGTCGGGGGTGTCGTGGTACAGCGGGATGCACATCAGATCCTCGAACGTCTCCAGATGGCCGTGGGCCAACTCCGAGACCTTGCGCCCGAGGTCACCGAAGATGTCGTAGTCGCTCTTCGTCTCCCAGGGCGGGTCGATGGCCGGCGTGAACGCATGGACGTAGGGGTGCATGTCCGTGCTCGAGATGTCGTGTTTCTCGTACCAGGTGGCCGCGGGCAGCAAGATGTCGCCGAACAGGCCCGTCGAGGTCATCCGGAAATCGATGCTGACCAGCAGGTCGAGTTTGCCCGACGGGCCCTCGTCGCGCCACGTCACCACGTCCGAACGATCCGGGGTCTCCGAGGCGCGCACGGCGTTGCTGGTTCCCAGCAGGTGCTTGAGGAAGTACTCGTTGCCCTTGCTGGACGAGCCGAGCAGGTTGGCCCGCCACACCGTGAGCACCCGGGGCCAGTTCTCCGGTGCGTCCGGGTCCTCGATCGCGAAGCGCATGTCGCCGGACAGCAGTTGCTGCTTGACGTACTCGGCCGGTTCCATCCCGGCCTCACGGGCCTCCCGGACGATCTCGATCGGGTTGCGGTTGAGGCTCGGGAACGACGGCATCCAGCCGGAACGAGCCGACTGCGCGATCGTGTCGATCATCGTCGCGCCCTCGAAACGCCCCTCTCCCAGCGGCGTGGCCAACAGGTCGGCGCCCAGGTTGTCGTAGCGCCACTGGTCGGTGTTGACGTACCAGAAGGCAGTGCCGATCATCTGCCGGGCGGGCCTCTGCCAGTCCAGGGCGAAGGCCAGATTCGCCCAGCCGGTGATCGGTCGCGCCTTCTCCTGGCCCACGTAGTGCGCCCAGCCGCCGCCATTGACGCCCTGGCATCCGGTCATCGTGATCATGGCCAGGAACGTGCGGTAGATGGTGTCGGAGTGGAACCAGTGGTTCGTGCCGGCCCCCAGGATGATCATCGAACGGCCGCCGGACTCCTCGGCGTTCTGCGCGAACTCCCGTCCGATCCGTGCGGCCATCGAGGCCGGCACGCCGGTGATCTCCTCCTGCCACGCCGGGGTGTAGGGCGCCGGGTCGTCGTAGCCCTGCGGCCAATCACCCGGCAGGCCGTCGCGACCCACGCCGTACTGGGCGAGCATGAGGTCGTACACGGTGGTGACCAGGCGCTGGCCGCCGGCGGTCTCGACAGGCACCACGGGGACACCCCGGGTGTGCACACCGCCGCCCTCGCCGTCCTGCTGACCGACATCGAATCGGGGGAGGTGGACCTGGACGTTCTGCGAGCCCCCGGCGCCGTACAGGGACAGCGCCGGGTCGATGCTCTCGAGGTCGAGGTTCCACCGACCCTTGCCGGCTTCCCCGTAGCGGAAGCCGAGCGACCCGTTGGGCACCACGGCCCGGCCGGAATCACCGTCGATGAGGACGGTCTTGAAAGCCGCCCCCTCGCTGTCGTCCCCGAGGTCGGAGGCGGTCAGGAACTTGTCCGGGACGTACGCACCGTCCTTCTCCTTCAACGTGATGAGGAAGGGCATGTCCGAGTACTTCTTCACGTACTCGACGAAGCGCGGCACCTGGCGATCGACGTAGAACTCCTTGAGAATCACGTGACCCATCGCCATGCCGAGGGCGCCGTCGGTGCCGGGATGCGGGTTGAGCCATTCGTCGGCGAACTTGGTGTTGTCGGCGTAGTCCGGCGAGACGGTCACGACCTTCTGACCGCGATAGCGTGCCTCGGCCATGAAGTGGGCGTCCGGCGTGCGGGTGACTGGAACGTTGGCGCCCCACATGATCAGGTAACTGGCGTTCCACCAGTCCGCCGATTCGGGCACGTCGGTCTGGTCCCCGAAGACCTGTGGCGATGCCACCGGGAGATCGCAGTACCAGTCGTAGAAGCTCAGCATCGCCCCGCCCATGAGACTGATGAAGCGGCTGCCTGCTGCGTGCGAGGCCATGGACATCGCGGGGATCGGGGAGAAGCCGAAGATCCGGTCCGGGCCGTGCTCCTTGGCCGTGTGGATGTGTGCTGCGGCGATCATCTCGTTGACCTCGGCCCACGAGGACCGGACCAAGCCGCCCTTGCCTCGCGCGCTCTGATAGGCCCGGCGGGTGTGTTCGTTGCCGACCACCGCGGCCCATGCGTCCACGGGATCGGAGTGGTCCAACTTCGCGGCGCGATAGGCCTCGAGCAGGATGGAGCGCACGTAGGGATACCGGATCCGTGTGGGCGAGTACGTATACCACGAGAAGGCAGCGCCGCGCGGACATCCGCGGGGTTCGTACTCCGGGGAGTCCGGGCCGATGGACGGGTAGTCGGTCTGCTGGGTCTCCCAGGTGATGATGCCGTCCTTGACGTACACCTTCCAGGAGCAGGAACCCGTGCAGTTCACACCGTGCGTGGAGCGGACCACCTTGTCGTGGCTCCAGCGGTCGCGGTAGAAGACATCACCCTCGCGGCCGCCGTGTCGGGTCACGGTGCGCAGGTCGGATGAGACCTCACCCGGGGTGAAGAACCTTCCCGCCTTGACGAGGAATTCGTCGGTGGCGTCCGATCGCGTGGTGGTCATGCGGTCCTCCTCGACCTCTTGGACTTGCGGTTCGTCGGCTCGGCAGCCACGGTTCGCTCAGGCGCCGATCCGGCTACCACGCGCTGTGGTCCCACGTCGGGGCGGTGCAGGTGGGCCACACACACCCCGCGACGCGGGAAGACGTCGACCGAGGCCAGTGCAACGGGCTGTCCGGTCCCAGCGAGGATCTGCTCCACCGCGTGGGCGTGGATGTCACAGATGACCGGATTGTCGGCGATCAGTGCCGCGTAGGGACACCGGCCGAGGTAGATGGCATCCCCGACCGGCGACACGTCAACCTCGAAACCGAGCCGACCCAACGATCGGGCCGCAATGGTCACCGCCTCGTCCGGGGTGGCAGCCGACTCCTTCGCGACACGGTCGCTCTCCCGCCAGCGCCGCGCTGCCTGGACAGCCAGGGCTGGGTCAGTCGAATCGCTGAGGGTCTGAGAGAGGTCTGACGCCAGCTGCGAGTACCGATCCTCTTCGGCCGCGGTGCTGTACAGCCACTTCGGCCGGCCGCGACCCGCGGTGAGTTCTCTGGTGCGCTCGACCTTGCCCGCCGCGCGGAGAACCTCCAGATGTGTCCGCACGGTGTTCACGTGCAGATTGGCCACCTTCGCGATGTCCTCCACACTCAACCGCTGTTCGGACTCCCGCACGATGCGCAGGATGTTGTCTCTGCTGTTGTCGGCGTCCGCAGAATCGCCGCGCGAGGCGAAGTGGCTCAGCCGTGCCAATGTGCGCCCGATGCTTTCTGCGCTTCCCGCGACCATAAAACATTCATACCACATATCCACCGTTGATTTTAATTAACACGGTGCTAACATCTCAAGCAGTGAATAAAGAGGGGGCTGACATGACCGCCACTGAGACCGCACCTGCGACGGAACCTCCGGCAGAGGGCCACGGTTGGAACCTGCGCCCCGGGGCCGTTCGGGTGCTGGTGATCTCCACCGTCGGCTTCACCCTGATGTTCGCGGTGTGGCTGATGTTCGGGGTGCTCGGTATCCCCATCCGCAAGGAGTTCGGCCTCAGCGACGTCCAACTGTCCTGGATCACCGCGGTCGCGGTCCTCAACGGTGCGATCTGGCGCCTACCCGCCGGCATCCTGGCCGACCGGGTCGGCGGCCGGCTGGTCATGACCGTGATGCTCGCCGCGACGGCCGTCCCGGCGTTCCTGGTATCCACCGCTGACAACTACGTCCAACTGCTCATCTATGCGTTCCTCGTCGGACTGGCGGGCAACGCCTTCAGCGTCGGCATCGCTTGGACCAGCGCCTGGTGGCCGTTCCAGCACCAAGGCTTCGCGCTCGGCGTCTTCGGAGCAGGCAACGTGGGCGCATCGGTCACCAAGTTCATCGGGCCGGCCCTCATCGCCGCCGTCCCGGCGGCCGGCTTCCTGGGGTTCATCCCCGGTGGCTGGCGCTTCATCCCCTTCCTCTACATGGTGCTGCTGCTGATCATGGCGGCGGTGACGTGGTTCGGCTCCCCCCGCCACGACATCGTGCCGGGACAAGGCCGCTCGCTCGCCTCGATGCTGCGGCCGTTGAAGCAGATGCGGGTGTGGCGCTTCAGCCTCTACTACGTGGTGGTCTTCGGCGCCTACGTGGCACTGGCCGCGTGGCTGCCCAAGTACTACGTGGACGTGTACGACCAGAGCCTGTCCCACGCGGCCTTGCTGACCGCCCTGTTCATCTTCCCGGCGTCGCTGCTGCGTCCGGTGGGCGGCTGGATCTCCGACCGCGTCGGAGCACGTCGTGTCATGTACGCGACGTTCGGCGTGATGCTCGTGGCCACGGGAATCCTGATGATGCCGTACGGCTACATAGTCATCGAGCGCAACGACGGCACCACCAACGAGATCCTGCCCTGGACGGTGGGCGTCGGCATGTTCACCCTGCTGGTGTTCATCACCGGATGTGCGATGGGGATCGGCAAGGCGGCCGTCTACAAGCACATCCCCGAGTACTTCCCGAAGGACGTCGGCGCGGTCGGCGGCCTCGTCGGATCCATCGGCGCGCTCGGCGGGTTCTTCCTGCCGCCCATGTTCGCCTACGCCACGGCGTGGACCGGGGCGCCACAAGCGACCTTCGGCGTGCTGTTCCTCGTGACCCTCTGGGCGGCCCTGTGGATGCACTGGACGGTCGTCAAGGTCCTGCACCGGGCAAGCCCCGACCTCACCAACAAGTTCGAACACGACTACAGCCCGCAGATGCCGGCTGACGAGATGACAGGAGTCAAGTGATGAGTGCTGTATCCAGTGCCCCCACCCGCAAGGGCGGTGACTGGCTCGACAGTTGGAACCCCGAGGACGCCGCCACGTGGGACTCCGGCAGGGCGTGGAAGACCCTGTGGATCACCACATTCAACCTGACACTGGCCTTCATCACCTGGTTCCTCGTGTCCGCCATCGCGCCCCAGTTGAACAACATCGGGTTCGATCTGAGCAAGGGGCAGCTCTACTGGCTGGCCGCCATGCCCGGCCTGGCCGGTGGATTCCTACGACTGGTCTGGATGTTCTTGCCACCGATCCTGGGCACCCGCAAGTTGGTCTGGATGAGCAGCCTGCTGCTGGTGATCCCCCTAGTCGGCTGGGCGCTGGCGGTGCAGAACTCCGGGACCTCCTACACGGTGCTGCTGTTGTTGGCGTTCCTCGCCGGTGTCGGCGGTGGTGTGTTCAGCGGGTTCATGCCCAGCACCTCATATTTCTTCCCCAAGGCGAAGCAGGGCACCGCGCTGGGCATCCAGGCGGGCATCGGCAACTTCGGTGTCAGCATCGTGCAGTTCGTGACGCCGTGGATCATCGGCTTCGCCCTCATCGGCGGATCGCAGGCCTTCGTCAACGAGGAGAAGGGCATCAACAAGGAGGTCTGGTACCAGAACGCCGGGTACGTGTGGATCCCGTTCGTGATCGTGGGCGTCATCCTGGCCTATACGATGCTTCGCTCGGTGCCGGTCCAGGCCCGCGGGGTGAAGGATCAGCTGGACATATTCGGCAACAAGCACACGTGGCTGATGACCTGGCTGTACGTGCTCACCTTCGGAACCTTCTCCGGCATGGCCGCGCAGTTCGCCCTGCTCATCAAGAACTTCTACGGCACACCATTCGGGGCAGAGGGGATCAACCCGGTCTCCTACGCCTTCCTCGGAGCACTCGTCGGCTCCGCGGCCCGCGTGCTCGCCGGCCCGGTGGCCGACCGTGTGGGGGGTGCCAAGGTGACTCTGGTGGCGGTCCTCGGGATCGGGCTGTCCGCGCTCTACACGAGTTTCCAGTTGTCCCCCACCTCCGTGGACACGTTCCCGTCGTTCCTCTGGGGGATGCTGGCGATCTTCTTCTTCGCCGGTGTGGGCAACGCGAGCACCTTCAAGCAGATGCCCATGATCTTCGAGCCCCGGCAGGCCGGCGGAGTGATCGGGTGGACGGCGGCGATCGCGGCCTTCGGACCGTTCGTGTTCGGCGTCATGTTTGCCACCGGCAACGCCCAGTTGCTCTACTGGCTCGGCACGCTCAGCTGCGGCATCGGCGCGGTGCTGACCTGGTGGTTCTACGCCCGTCCCGGCGCGGAGAAGCCGTCCTGATGGACCCGGGTGGGGCCGGTCTGGCGGGACCGGTCCCACCCGCCATCGTTGCCGGTCATGGCAGCGCGAGCCAAGCCACGGTGTCGCCTTCGGCAGCACCACCGGGTGGGAGTACCGCGAAACCATCGGCGGCGGCGAGGCCGCGCAGCATGGCCGAGCCCAGATGCTGCACCGGCGTGGCGGTCAGGCCATCGAGTCCGCAGGCCAGCAGGCGGTGTTCATGGTCCGGCGCCTTGGCTGCCTGCGCCAACATGACCTGCGGAAGGTCGTCGGACCGGCGGCCCAGCAATGCCTCGAACAGCGGCTTGCCGAGGGAGACCAGGGACACGATGGCGCTCTGCGGATTGCCCGGCAGGGCCAGTAGCCACGTCGGCCCGAGGCGCGCGAGAGCCATCGGGTGTCCGGGCCGCACGGCCACGGAATCCACGACAAAACCGCCGCCCAACTCCGCCACGGCAGTATGCAGATGGTCGACCGGTCCGGCCGCAGTCCCCCCGGTGGTCATCACCACATCGACCCGCTCACTGACCTCCCGCAGCGCCGCTACATGCGCATTCAGCGTGTCCTGGACCCGGCGCACCTCGACGACCTCCGCACCCAGCCTCCGCACCCACCCGGGCAACTGCGGACCCAGTGCGTCACGGACCTGCCCGATGCCGGCCACGCCGGTCTCGACGAGTTCGTCGCCGAACAGCACCAACGCCACCCGCGGGACCCGCCGCACCTCGACCTCGTCGATCCCGGCGGCGGCCAGCAGACCCATCGCCGCCGGGGTCACGACGGTGCCCGCCTCGAGCAGAACCTCGCCGGTGCGGCATTCCTCGCCAGCCGGTCGCATGTGTGAACCCTGCTGGTACGCAGCCGTGAGCACCCGGTCCAGCACACCGTCCTCGCGTTTGATCACCGCCGTGGCACCCACCGGCACAGCGGCGCCGGTGGCGATCACACAGCCGCGTCCTGCCGTGAGTTCGACGGCTGGCGCAGAACCTGCCAGCACCTCGCCGCTGATCTCCCACGGCCCCTCCCCCGACACCGCCCAGCCGTCCATGGCCGCGGTATCGAAGGCGGGGAGGTCGGTCAACGCGACCTGGTCGGCTGCCAGCGTGCGCCCGTCGGCCATCGCCAGAGGCACCGTCTCGGCGGGCAGCGGCGACGCCGAGCCGGCCACCTCACGTGCGGCGTACCAGCCCTCACTCACCCGGGGTGTCCCACGCCTGCGCCAGCGCCGCGATCTTCGCTGCCGCTTCGGCAGGGGACGCTCCGGCGCCGACAGCGAGGCCGAGCAGGTACGTAGTCACCGGCGCGGCCGGTCGCTGCACCTTGTGGGCGGCGTCCTTGGCCACATCCAGGATGAGATCGACATCGACGTCGGCATCCAGTCCGAGTTCCTTCTTCACCGCATCCAGCCAGCTCTGCATGTCGACCCTCTCCTCGTCGGACTCCATTATCGCCAGACGTTCTTCCGCGGCGACCAGAGCCGCTGGAGTGTCGATGTCGGCGAAGGCCGACTCGGGCATCGGGACAGCACGGACCTGCAGCCGATCCAGCAGCGCGCGCATGGAGGTGCCCGCCACCAGTTCCGCGTCGCGCAGGGCGGCCGTGCGGTACGCCGCCGCCAGCGGCTGCAAGTGCCCTCCGGCCCGTGGCACTCGCGCATCCTCGGGACCCATGCTCTGGGTGAGTCGCGCGACCACTGGGACGGCCCAAGGCATGTCTGCGGCGATCACCCCCACCACGTCGGTGTGGGCGAGTTCGACGCCCGCGTCGATCGCCGCCACCGGACCGCCCCCGGGGGGATCTTCACGGGTCACCTGCACCGATCGCTGTACGCCGGGATCCGGACCGACGACCACCACCGGCACATCCGCGGGGATCTGGTCCAGCACCCGGTCGATCATCCGTCGGCCCGCGACGACCACGGTGGCCTTGTCCTGGCCGAGCCGCGTCGAACCGCCACCGGTGAGCACGATTGCCGTCCAGGACGCCACACCCGCAGACTAAGGGCAGGAGGTTGGCATGAGTGATGGCTTGACGCACATCGACGAGCGGGGGCAGGCGCGCATGGTCGATGTCGCCGAGAAGGACGTCACGGTGCGCACCGCGGTGGCCGTCGGCGAGGTCCATACGCACGCAACCGCGGCGATCCGGGAAGGCGCCGTCGCGAAGGGTGACGTGCTCGCGACCGCCCGCATCGCCGGAATCATGGCCGCCAAGCGCACCTCCGACCTGGTTCCGATGTGCCACCCCATCGCGATCCACGGCGTGGTCGTGGAGGTCGCTGCGGACGAGGCCGAGGACATCGTCCGGGTCCGCGCACAGGTACGCACGGCCGACCGCACCGGTGTCGAGATGGAGGCGCTGACCGCAGTCACAGTCGCCTGCCTCACCATCGTGGACATGACCAAGGCTGTGGATCCCGCAGCCACGATCACCGGGGTCGCCGTCGTCGAGAAGACCGGGGGACGCAGTGGGGACTGGTCACGGTGAAAGCACGCGTGATCGTCTGCTCCGATTCCGCGGCGGCTGGATCCACCGAGGACACGACCGGGCCTGTGCTCGTCACGGGTCTTCGCGACCTCGGGTGCGACGTCGACGAACCCCTGGTGGTGCCCGATGACGTGGCCGCCATCACCGAGGCGATCGGTGCCGGGGTGGCTGATGTGATCGTCTGCACGGGAGGCACCGGTCTGGGCCCGCGCGATGTCACGCCGGACGCGGTCCTGGCACTCATCGACCGCGAACTCCCCGGGTTCGGCGAGGCCTTCCGGGCCCGCGGCCGGGCGCAAACCCCCCTGGCGGACCTGTCCCGCGCGGTCGCGGGCACGCGCGAGGGGTGCCTGCTCGTGGCCCTCCCCGGCAGTCACGGGGCGATCGCCGACGGCCTCGCGGTGCTCGGCCCACTGCTCGAGCACGCCCACCACGTCATCGCCGGCGCCGACCATCGCCGACTCATCCGTTCCACGCCAATCACCACGGCGGAGATCGAGGCGGAGGTGCACCGACCCGACGCCGGTGCGGTGGTTGTCTTCGAGGGCCGCGTTCGCGATCACGATCATGGACGGTCCGTGGCGTCGTTGACCTACGAGGCACACCCCGACGCGGACGCCGTGCTTCGCGAGGTCGTGGCCGAGGCTCTCGACCAGCCAGGGGTTATCGCTGCCGCTTCCCTGCACCGGGTCGGCGACCTGGCCATCGGTGACCTGGCCTTCACAGCGGCGGTGTCCGCCGCGCATCGCGGTGAGGCCTTCGCGGCGTGCGCCTGGCTCGTCGACGCGGTCAAAGAACGACTGCCGGTGTGGAAACTGCAGCGCTTCACCGACGGAACACAGGAGTGGGTCAATTGCGCCTAGTCGACACCTTCGGACGCGTCCACGACGACCTGCGGGTCTCGTTGACCGACAGATGCTCGCTGCGGTGCACCTACTGCATGCCGGCTGAGGGCCTGCCCTGGCTGCCCGGCGAGCACATGCTGACCAACGACGAGTTGCTGCGCCTGATCGGCATCGCCGTCGACCTCGGCGTCACTTCCGTACGCCTGACCGGCGGGGAACCCCTGCTGCGACCTGACGTCGTGGACATCGTTGCTCGTGTCGCGGCACTCGGCGTGGCGGTGAGCATGACCACCAACGGCCTGCGCCTGCCCGGGCTGGCCGCGCCCCTCAAGGACGCCGGCCTGCAGCGGGTCAACATCAGCCTCGACACCCTCGACCGCGAGACGTTCAAGCAGATGACCCATCGCGACCGGCTGGTGGACACCCTGGCCGGCATCAAGGCCGCACAACTGGCCGGGTTGGAGCCCGTCAAGGTGAACACCGTGCTCCTGCGTGGGGTCAACGATCACGAGGCCCCGGACCTGCTTCGATGGGCGATCGGGGAGGGCGTGCACCTGCGCTTCATCGAGCAGATGCCGCTGGACCCGCAGCACGGCTGGCGCCGCGACGAGATGGTGACCGCCGACGAGATCATGGCCTCGCTGGTGGGCGCGGGCTTCCACCTGAGCCCGATCGACGACCCCGGGCCCGCACCCGCGAGACGGTGGTCGGTCAACGGCGGGCTGGCCGAGGTGGGCATCGTGGCATCGGTCACCCGGCCCTTCTGCGGGACCTGCAACCGCCTACGGTTGACCGCCGACGGCCAGTGGCGCAACTGCTTGTTCGCCCACGAGGAGAGCGACCTGCGCACGCTGATTCGGGAAGACGCCACCGACCCGCAGATCGCCGAGCGCATGCAGGCCGGCGTCGCGGGCAAACGTCCGGGGCACGGCATCGACGACCCGACTTTCCTGCAGCCCCCACGGCCGATGTCGGCGATCGGGGGCTGACGTGGTCACGGTGCGATTGTTCGCCGCAGCCCGCGAGGCAGCGGGCACGGATCATCTGGAAGTTGCAGCGGGCCCGCTGGTCCTGCCGGACCTCGGACCGCGATTCGCGCAGGTCGCCACCATCTGCACGCTGCTGTGTGACGGTGAACGGGTCGCCCTCGGTGACGAGGTCCGCGACGGGGCGGTCGTCGACGTGCTGCCCCCCTTCGCAGGGGGCTGAGCCTCAGCGGCCGGTGCCCGCGTAGACCACGGCTTCCCCCTCGGCGTTCAGGCCGAAGGAGGTGTGCAGCGCCTGCACCGCCTTCGCAGCGTCTTCGGCGCGGGTGACGACCGAGATCCGGATCTCCGAGGTGGAGATCATCTCCACGTTGACGCCGGCATCAGCGAGGGTGCGGAAGAACGTGGCCGACACGCCAGGGTGCGAGCGCATCCCGGCGCCGACCAGGGACACCTTCGCAATGCCCTCGTCCTGCAGCAACTCGCCGAACGCGATCTCCTCCTGGCGAGCCAGCAGGGCCGCACTGGCGGCACCGAGGTCGGCGTTGGGCAGCGTGAACGTGATGTCTGTGCTGCCGTCGGCGGACACGTTCTGCACGATCATGTCGAGGTTCACCCCGATGCCGGCCAGCGTCTCGAAGACCAGCGCCGCCTCACCAGGCAGGTCCGGCACGGCCGTGACCGTGATCTTGGCCTCGGACAGGTCCTGGCTCACACCGGAGATGATCGGTTGCTCCATCGCGATGTTCTCCTCGATCTCGTGCACGACCAGCGTGCCGGGCTTGTCGGTGAAACTGGAACGCACCCGCAGCGGCACGTCGAAACGGCGGGCGTACTCCACGCACCGCAGATGCAGGACCTTGGCGCCGTGCGCGGCGAGTTCCAGCATCTCCTCGTAGGTGATGTAGGGGACCTGCCGGGCCGCCGGGACCAACCGCGGGTCCGCGCTGAACACCCCGTCGACGTCGGTGTAGATCTCGCACACGTCGGCGTCGAGGGCCGCCGCCAACGCCACCGCCGTGGTGTCCGAGCCGCCCCTGCCCAACGTGGTGATGTCCTTGGTGTCCTGGGCGACACCCTGGAACCCGGCGACGATCGGGATCGCGCCTTCGGCCAGTGCCGCCTGGATGCGGCCCGGCGTCACATCGATGATGCGGGCCTGGCCGTGGTACCGGTCGGTGATCAGGCCGGCCTGGGAGCCGGTGTAGGAGCGCGCTTCGGCGCCGAGGTCGGAGATCGCCATGGCCAGCAGCGCCATCGAGATCCGCTCGCCGGCGGTCAGCAGCATGTCGAGTTCCCGGCCCGGCGGGTCCGGACTCACCTGCTGGGCTAGGTCCATGAGTTCGTCGGTGCTGTCCCCCATCGCGGAGACGACGACGGTGACCTGGTTGCCCGCCCGCTGGGTCTCCACGATTCGCCGAGCGACCCGTTTGATGCTGTCGGCATCGGCGACGGAAGACCCACCGTACTTCTGCACGACCAGCGCCACGGGCGAACTCCTTTTCTGCTCTCGCCAATGGTAGCGGGGGCTGGCGTACGGAACTGGTTGGCCCGACCCCCTCGCCAACCAGTTCCGTACGTGACACGCCGCGATTCGGGGGTGCGGGCCGAACGGCATCGCGTGTTGCTGGTTCGCGGGGGCAGCGGGCCAACCAGTTTCGTACGCGCAGTCCGCCGTTGTGCGCTCCCGAGCCTCCTGAGAGACTGGGCAAATGGACTTCAAAGTTGCCGACCTCGCCCTGGCCCCCGCCGGCCGTGACCAGATCCGACTGGCCGAGCACGAGATGCCCGGGCTGATGGCGATGCGCGCGCAGTACGGGGAATCGAAGCCGCTGAGCGGAGCCAAGATCACCGGCTCCCTGCACATGACCGTGCAGACCGCTGTGCTGATCGAGACCCTGGTGGCGCTGGGGGCAGAAGTGCGCTGGGCCTCCTGCAACATCTTCTCCACCCAGGATGAGGCCGCTGCCGCGATCGCGGTGGGCCCCGACCGGACCCCCGAAGACCCACAGGGTGTGCCCGTCTTCGCCTGGAAGGGCGAGACCCTCGAGGAGTACTGGTGGTGCACCAAGCAGGCGCTCACCTGGCCGGACGGTGACGGCCCGAACATGCTCCTCGATGACGGTGGCGACGCCACACTGCTGATCCACAAGGGTGTGGAGTTCGAGAAGGAGGGCGAGGTCCCCGAGCCCACCGGCGACGGTGGCGAGTTCGACGAGGTCCTGAAACTCCTGGCGGCCACGCTTGCCGAGAACCCGCACATGTGGACCGAGTTGGCCAACGGCATCAAGGGTGTGACCGAGGAGACCACCACCGGGGTGCACCGCCTCTACGAGATGATGCGCGAGGGCAGCCTGCTGTTCCCGGCGATCAACGTCAACGACTCGGTGACCAAGAGCAAGTTCGACAACAAGTACGGCTGCCGGCACTCGCTGGTGGACGGCATCAACCGCGCTACCGATGTGCTCATCGGCGGCAAGGTCGCCGTGGTCTGCGGCTACGGCGACGTGGGCAAGGGCTGTGCGGAGTCCCTGCGCGGCCAGGGCGCCCGGGTCATCGTCACCGAGATCGACCCGATCTGCGCGCTGCAGGCCGCGATGGACGGCTACCAGGTGGCCGAACTCGATGACGTCTTGGACATCGCGGACCTGGTGATCACCGCCACGGGGTGCGTCGACGTGGTCACGGCCGAGCAGATGCAGAAGATGAAGAACAAGGCCATCCTCGGCAACATCGGCCACTTCGACAACGAGATCGACATGGCCGGCCTCGCCACGGTCGACGGGGTCCAGGTCAAGGAGATCAAGCCGCAGGTCCACGAATGGACCTTCGAAGACGGTGACTCGATCATCGTCCTGTCGGAGGGCCGCCTGCTGAACCTCGGCAACGCCACCGGGCACCCGAGTTTCGTGATGAGCAACTCCTTCACCAACCAGGTACTTGCCCAGATCGAACTGTTCACCAAGCCTGAGCAGTACCCGGTCGACGTGTACACGCTGCCGAAGCACCTCGACGAGGAGGTCGCGCGGCTGCACCTGTCGGCGCTCGGGGTGGGGCTGACGGCGCTGACCCCGGAGCAGGCCGAGTACCTCGGCGTGTCGGTGGAGGGACCCTACAAACCCGACTACTACCGCTACTGACGCGGGCGCTTCGAGCCGGTAGCGTGCATCCATGAAGATCGCCCACGCGGCCGTCGCTGCCGCCCTCGTCGTCCCCGCCCTCGTGGCCACGCCCGCGTCCGCGGCGACCAACACGGTCAAGGTCAAGGTGTCCGTGGACAACTGCACCAACTGTGAAGTCATGGCCACGTGGAGCAAGAAGGCAGGACTGAACAGCAAGTACAAGAGTGCCTCCAAGATCCTGAAGGCTGACAACGACACCGTGACGTTCAAGGTGCCCAAGGGGTACTGGCTGTACTTCACCGCCACCAGCCCGGAGGCGGATGTCGATGCGGCATCGGTGCTCGTCACGCAGTACGTGGGCCAGAAGCAGGGATCCAAGGTGTCGCTGAAGAAGGCCAAGAAGGGCACGAAAGGCGCCTACTTCTGCATGATCGCGGCGAAGGGGACCATCGAGGCCTCCGCCGGCATCGTGAAGTCCAAGGGTTCGAACCTGCTGGCCGTGTGGGCCACCCCGCAGTTGGAGGCCCAGGGGGCCAAGCTGCCGGGCAAGCAGAGCATCAAGGGTGTCTACGGCACACAGAACACGTTGCCCTGCCAAGGGAGTTGATCCGTCCTCAGCCCCGCCTCCGGTCACGGCGGCGGGGCTGAGGCGTACCCGAGCAGGCGGATCGGTCCGTGCAGCCGGGTACTACAGTTACTGGTCTGTGGAGTTGCACTGAGGGGAAAGATCCATGTCGAAACGGTTGTTCACGTCTGAATCCGTGACCGAAGGCCATCCCGACAAGATGGCCGACCAGATCTCGGACACCATCCTGGACGCGATGCTCAAGGACGATCCGAAGAGCCGGGTCGCCGTCGAGACCTTCCTGACCACGGGACTGTGTGTCGTGGGTGGCGAGGTGACCACCTCCACGTGGGTCGACATCCCGGAACTGGTGCGCGAGACCGTCCTCGACATCGGCTACGACTCCTCGGAGAAGGGTTTCGACGGGAAGTCCTGCGGGGTCTCCATCGCGATCGGTAAGCAGTCCCCCGACATCGCAGTCGGCGTCAATGACGCCTTCGAGGAGCGGGTGGGTCACAGCCACGACCCGCTGGACTCGCAAGGCGCCGGTGACCAGGGACTGATGTTCGGCTACGCCTGCGACGACACCCCGGAACTCATGCCGCTGCCCATCTCACTGGCGCACCGGCTGGCCAAGCGCCTGACCGACGTCCGCAAGGACAAGACCCTGCCCTACCTGCGCCCGGACGGCAAGACCCAGGTGACGATCGAGTACGACGGCGAGCAGGCCCGCCGCCTCGACACCGTGGTGCTGAGCACCCAGCACGCGCCCCGGATCGACCTCGAGAACATGCTCGCCCCGGACATCCGCGAACACGTCGTGGATCCGGTGCTCGCCGACCTGGATCTGCAGACCGACGGGTACCGGCTGCTGGTCAACCCGACCGGCATCTTCGAGATCGGCGGCCCGCAGGGCGACGCCGGCCTGACCGGACGCAAGATCATCGTCGACACCTACGGGGGAATGGCTCGGCACGGTGGTGGCGCCTTCTCCGGCAAGGACCCGTCCAAGGTCGACCGGTCCGCGGCGTATGCGATGCGCTGGGTGGCCAAGAACGTCGTCGCCGCAGGGCTGGCCAAGAAGTGCGAGGTGCAGGTGGCCTACGCCATCGGCGTCTCCCACCCGGTGGGGCTCTTCGTGCAGACCTTCGGCACCGGGACGGTCCCCGACGAGCAGATCCAGCAGGCGGTCACAGAGGTCTTCGACCTACGGCCGGCAGCGATCGTCGCGGAACTCGATCTGCTGCGCCCGATCTATGCACAGACGGCCGCCTACGGTCACTTCGGCCGGGAGCTGCCGGACTTCACGTGGGAGAGCACGCACCGCGCACCTGCGCTCGCTGCGGCCGTCAAAGGCTAGTTCTTCCGAACGCTGGGCCCGGCAACGTGGTGCGTCCGCGGCCGGGAGCCAGGCTCATTCGTCGAGACCGGCGGCGTCCCGCACCGCCTTCTCGAACGCATCCGGATCGGCCACGGTGACCGTCAGTCCCGGATGCAGGATGATGCCCGACGGATCGAGGATCTTGACCGGTTCTTTGAACTCCACGCAGACACCGCCGGCCGTGGTCGTGCCAAATGTGGCCCCCCTGTCGCTAAATGAACCCCTGGCCCCGATAGCCTTCACTGCTGAGTAGGGGCCGGTGCGGGTCACGCAGGAGATGTTCTTGAGGGAGGTGCGGCACCGCCACGGACCGAACCGGGCGTCCAGGGATTTGGCGCTGACATCGACCCTTGCGGTGAGTGGAGTCACCCCGATAGCCGCCAGCGCGGGGAGATACTTCTTTTCAAAGGCGAAGTCGAAACGCACAAGACCCACCGTACGACGGGCCCACAGGTGAGGTGAAGGACATGATCAGGAAGGGACATTTCCCGTTCCTCCCTGAACCCATGCCGTCCGACCCCGCGGACACCCGGCGGAGCAACCGCAGCCGGCTCCTGCAGTCGATCATCACGCGCGGTCCGGCCACTCGCGCGGAGCTGTCACGGCGCCTCGGCCTGAGTCGGCCGACCATCTCCGTGATCGTCGGTGAGTTGCTCACGGTGGGGGTGATCACCGAGGGCGACCGGGTCTCCAGCGGCGGGGCACCGGGGACACTGCTCGAGATCTCCAAGCAGACCGGCGTCATCACCGTGGCCGATCTGCGATCACCCAACGAGGTACGCCTCGCAGCGGTGTCTGCTGCCGGTGAGGTGGTGACGGCTGACGACGTCCGGGCGGTCACAACCGATCAGGTCCTCGCGGCGGTCACGACCTTCATCGAGCGCTGCGAGCCCCAGACGGTGATCGGTGTTGTCCTCGCGGTTCCCGGGATGGTCGTACGCGGTGAGTGGTCGGGTACCGACGAGCGCGACGGTGAGGCGCTGGCGCTCGGATTGCGCCGGGCGCTGCGCCTTCCGGTACTGGCCGTGAACGCCGCCGAGGCAACGGCGATCGCCGACCTGCGGGACAGCCCCTCCGATGTGGGCATGGCGACGATCATGCTCGACGACGTAGTGTCCGTGGCGTTGATCCTCGGTGGACGGCTGCACTCGGGGGTCCGTCGCCCGACCGGTGAGATCACCCACCTCGTGCCAGGCACCCCGGGTCCGGTCTGCGATCAGTGCGGGCGCGAGTGTCTCGTGGCCCAGCTGCGGACTCTGTCCCTCCCCTCCGTTGATGCGTCCGCGCCCGCCGTCGCCGCGGTCCTTGCCCCGATCGCCGCAGCGGTGGAACTCGGCGACGTGGTGCTCAGCGGCTTCCCCGAGCAGACCGCCGAGGCCCTGGCCCCGCTGGTACAGGAGGAACTGCGTACCAGGATGCCTCCGGCGGAGGTACCCGAGGTGCGCGTGTCCCGTCGGGGGGCGGCTGCCACCCCCATCGGGGCGGCGGCCCTGCTTCTCTACCGCATCCTCGGCTGACTCATCCCCACGAGGTGTCCAGCGGTCGTCCCTCGGCGTAGCCTGCCGCCGATTGGATGCCCACATGAGCCTTGTCGGCGAACTGGTCGACACTGGCCGCACCGGCGTAGGTGAAGGAACTTCGCACTCCGCTGACGATCTCATCGATCAGGCTCTCCACGCCGGGGCTGCTCGGGTCCAGGAACATGCGCGAGCTGGAGATGCCCTCCTCGAACAGCGCCTTGCGCGCCCGCTCGAAGGCGGTGTCGCCGGAGGTGCGATTGCTCACCGCCCGCGCCGATGCCATCCCGAAGGACTCCTTGTACGGCTGACCCTCCGGACTGATCTGCACGTCCCCCGGGGATTCGTGCGTTCCGGCGAACCAGGAGCCGATCATGACCGCACTGGCTCCGGCCGCCAACGCCAACGCCACGTCGCGGGGGTGCCGCACGCCGCCGTCCGCCCACACGTGCTTGCCCTCCTCGGCCGCGGCAGTGGCACATTCCAGAACCGCGGAGAACTGCGGACGCCCGACCCCGGTGCGCATCCTGGTCGTACACATGGCTCCCGGTCCCACCCCCACCTTCACGATGTCGGCTCCTGCCTCGATGAGTTCGCGGGTACCGATCGCCGTCACGACGTTGCCGGCCACCAGCGGCACCGGAACGGACCCGATCGCGTCGAGAGCCTCCAGCATCTTGTCCTGGTGCCCGTGTGCAGTGTCGACCACCAGCACGTCGATCCCGGCCGCCACGAGTGTCTTGGCCCGCAGACCGACATCGCCGTTGATCCCCACCGCCGCCGCGATCCGCAATTGACCATCGGCATCCAGCGCCGGGGTGTAGAGCGTCGAACGCAGCGCGCCCTGCCTCGTCATGATGCCGACCAACCTCCCGTCGGAGGCGACCACCGGAGCGAACCGCCGGTTCTCGGCGTGCAGACGGTCGAAGGCCTCGCGCGGGGTGACGGTGTCCGGAAGCACGAAGAGGTCCCGGCTCATCACCTGATGCACCTGCGCGAAGCGATCGGCCTGCGCGCAGTCGCCTTCCGTGACCACTCCGACCGGCACACCGTCCTCGGTCACGATGGCCGCGCCATGACTGCGTTTCGGGATCACGGCCAGCGCCATCCCCGTGGTCTCCGTCGGGGTCAGCGTCGCCGGGGTTTCGAACACGGGATGCCGCGACTTGACCCACCGCACGACCTCGGCCACGACGTCCGCCGGGATGTCCTGCGGAATGACGGCCATCCCGCCGCGCCGGGCAAGCGTCTCGGCCATGCGCCGACCCGAGACCGCGGTCATGTTCGCTGCGACGACCGGGATCGTGAGACCAGTGCCATCGGGGGCGGTCAGGTCCACATCGTGTCGTGAGGACAGCGACGAGCGGTTGGGGACCAGGAAGACGTCGTCGTACGTCAGGTCGTAGGACGGGTTGCTCACGAAGCGCACAAGACGACGGTACGCGCTGGAGCCCCGCCAACACATGTAGAACGATGGGGCTCATCGGCCGCTGAACCCCACCCCCCGGCACTCGGCGGCCCGTAGGCTGGCGTCATGGCCCCCCACGACCACCCCGTCTTCACCCAGGTCTACAAGTGGCTGGCCCGCGCCGAGGACGCCGGCGCGATCGGCAAGGCGCGCACGGAGGTATCCCGCGCCCTGCACGGGCGGTTGCTCGTTGTCGGGCTCGGGCCGGCCGAGGATCTGCACCACCTGCCCGAGACGGTCACCGAGGTGGTCGGGATCGAACCCAGCGCGTCGATGCGCAAGGCGGCCGCGGCCGCTGTGGACGCCGCCCCCATGCCGGTCGAAGTGATCGATGCGATGGGTGAGCAACTTCCCCTGCCCGACAACAGCGTGGACTCGGCGTTGTTCGCCTACGTCCTGTGTTCGGTGGAGGATCCGGAACTCGTGATCGCCGAGGCTCTGCGCGTACTGCGGCCTGGTGGCACGATCGCCGTGCTCGAGCACGTCAAGGCCCGTGAGGGAACGTGGATGCGCCGGGCGCAACGGCTCGCGTCCCCGGTGTGGCCCCACCTGGCCGGGGGGTGCAGGTGCGACCAGGACACCCGAGCGGTCTTCGAAGCCGCCGGCCTGGATCTCAGCGGGCTCTCCAGTCCGGATCTGACTCCGGTGCCACCGGTAGCACCGTCACTGGTCGGCACGATCCAGGTCTGATCAACGCGGATCACGCGTAGCCTGGAGGTGTGGAAGGGACGTGGCAACCCGACCCCACCGGCCGTCACGAAGCCAGGTTCTGGGACGGCGAGACGTGGACCGCGTGGGTGAGCGACGGTGGGGAGCAGGCGGAGGACCCACCGGGATGGCCGCAGCCACCGGCATCAGCCGGACTCGGACTTCGATCCGGGGGGCTTCGGTACTTCCGCCGCGGCGGCGGCCCGTGGCCCGTGGTGGACATGTCCGGCGGTCAGGTCGGATATCTGACGCGCAGTTCCTTCTCCTTCACCGGCCGCTCGATCGTCGTCTGGGACATGGCGAACATCGCGTGGCTGACGGTCAAGCAGGGAATCCACGGCACGGGCATCCTGGTCGCCGACCGGGAGATCGGTCGCATCGGGTGGCACGGCGTGGGATCGCTGAGCACCGTGGACATCAGCGTGAACCTAGCCGGACGGATGCGGGCCCGGATGCGCGCAACGCGTCAGGACCTGGCTGCCGGGACGGCCGTGTTGACCGATCCCGCCGGGGCGCCGTTGATCGCTCTGACCATCACCCGCGACAGCGATACGAAGGTCCTGAGCCTGCAGCGTCTGGTGGGGCTGCCCGAGGATTACGAGTACGCCGTGCAGGCCGTGGTACCCGCGATCATCCTCGAACTGGACAACCGGGCCGGCTTCCAGGCAACCCACGACGACGACAACAGCACGTTCAGCGGCCGCAGCCCCTGGCCGGACTGACTAGCGGACGCGCACAGACAGGCACGTGACGCACCCTTCGAGTTTCTCGAACTCGCCGATGTCCACCTCGATGGTGCGCAGGCCCCGTTCCTGCAACATGCCCGCCGTGCGGGGCGCCGATGACGCCATGAGCACGGTCTTGTCGTCAACGACCACCACGTGCGATCCGGGTTCCTCGGGAACCGGCAGGAAGCGTGCGAAGACCCCGGGGTCATCGACCAGCGGTTGGTACCCGATGACCGTGCCGTCCGGCAGCGCCGTCACCGCACTCTTGAGGTGCAGAGCCTTCGTGATGGGGACGGGCACCACCTCGACACCGAAGAACGCCGCGAGCTGAGAGCATGCCCCGGGCGTAGTGCGGTCACCCACGCCCACGTACCAACGGTCGGCGACCTTCAGGACGTCCCCGCCGTCCAGCGTGTCGGACCCCTCGATGGCTGCGAGTTCCAGGCCCAACTGCCGAACCGTGGATGCCGTACCCACCGTCTCGCCACGACGCTCACGTGCCCCCGGCCTGGCAAGCATGGCCCGATGCCCGTGCACGACCACGGTGTCCTCGACGAACACCCCGTCGGGATGATCGGGTGCGGGCGCCACCTCCACCGGCGACCAGCCCACCGACTCCAGCGCCGCGACGTAGCCGTCCCACTGCCGGCGCGCGAGGTCGTAGTCGACGTCCGTCCGCTCGAGGTGCGTCAGCAGCCCCTGCGCCAGATGCGGACTCGGCACCCGCACGAGCGCCTTCACGACAACTGCTCGAGCAGTTCTGCCATCCGGGCATGGACCACGTTGACGGCCTTGAGCGGGCGCACCATCACTTTGAAATCACTGATGAGTCCCTGCTCGTTCCAGGTGATCAGATCCACACCATTGACGTGGACCCCTTCGATCTCCGTCTCGAACTCGAGCACCGCATCGTTGCCCTCGCACACCTCACGCACGTAGCGGAAGGACGGGTTCGCGATGACGTGCAGGGCTCCGGTCAGATACAGCGCCACAAGGTCCCGGCCCTGCTGGGGTCGGAAGAGGATCGGCGAGTGGAAGACCGCATCCTCGGCGAGGATCTGGTTGAGCAGCGCCGGGTTCCGGCTCCGCACGACCTCGTGCCAATGCTCCAGTCGAGCGTCGGTCGCCATCACGCCTCCATCTCCTCAGGACCGGTGATCCCGGCCAGTTCGATCACGGCGTCGACGAAGGTTCCGACGTCGCCGTCCGCGAAGTAGTAGTGCGCCCAGGAGCGCAACTGGTCGAGTTCCTCAGTGCTTCCGGCCCGCTCAAGGGCTTCCACGATCGCCGTGGATCGCTCGACGGACAACAGTGGCAGGGCGGCCAGCATCCCGCCACTGAGGATCGGCGCCAGGGGCTGGACGGGACGGGTGACAACCAACGGCTTCCCGGTGGTCAACCAGTCCACGGCGACCGCCGAGATGTCACACACAAGAGCATCCGCCACCTCCCGTTGCCAGCCGAAGCGAGGTGTGGAGTCAACGTAGTGCCCACCCGCAGCCCCGGTGAGCAGATCCGCGATCTTGCGGACTGCGCTGGCGTGGGAGTTCTGCCGCCGGCCCGCCTGGGGGTGTGGCCGGAAGATGATCCGGTAGTTCCCATCGGCCAGCAACGCCTGCACCATGTCCACCCCGTGGCTTGCCAGCGAGCCGTACTCCATCGGCGGTGCACTCCCCTCCGTGGTCGGCGCGTACACCACGGTGCGGGCACGATCGGTCGGCGGCAGGTCCGGCGGTGGCGACTCGGGGATGTGCAACTGCGGCCGGCCGATGACCCGCAGTTTCGAGTCCGTGTCGAAGTCGTGCAGTGCCGCGCGATATCGGTCCACTGCGGCTTGCCCCGCCACGAATGTCACGTCGTACGCCTTGGCCTGGTTGGACACCATGTACACCTTGTCGCTCTCGCCGTGGCTGAGGAAGACGTGCTGCGGGCGGGCGTAGGCGAGGACGTCGAAGTTCGACACGTTCTGGTTCACGTAGAGCACGACGTCGGGCAGGTAGGTGTTCATGAGGCCATCGATGTCGGCCAGCCACCGGGCCAGCATCACCGGCAGCGCGGTCATCTCGGTCAACGCCAGCGCAACCCGGGGATCGCGGGCGATGATCGCCACCGGCAACCGCTCTGCCAGGGCTGACAGCGGAGCCAGCCAGTCGCGGATCTGGTAGAGGTACTGCTCGCCGGACCCGAAGTACACGAAGACTGCGATGCGCTCCGGGCGGGACGAGCCGCGACGCTTCAGTTCCCGAAGGGCGGTGCGGCTATCGATGACCGAACGGCCACGGTCCATCGCTATCCGCAACGGGCTGGAGGCCATGGGACCAAACTAACGCCAGAACTCGTGGGCCTGCTCAGCCAGAACATCCATGTCAGGCGTCCAGGAGTCGCTCGACGACCCGTGCGGTGGCCTTGCCGTCCTCGGCCGGACAGAACCGGGCCCGCGCCTGCGCGATCGGGACCGGCGGCGGCGGGGGGCCGGCCGACACCCACTGCTGCAGGGTCGGCAGGTCGGCGGTGCGGGACCCGGGCAGTTCGTCATCGGCCAGGTACATCCCGCGCGGGTAGTCCATCGGGGTGAAGAAGAGGATCCGGCTCCCCGTGGCGAGGAAGTCGAAGGCCACGCTCGAGAAGTCGGTGATGAGCGTGTGACAGCGCGCGAGCAGGGCGTTCGTCCCGATCTCCGGCGGGATCAGGAAGGGGGCCAGCCGTGGATCCCCGGCCGCCTTGGTAGCGAGTTTGCCGTGCACGCGCAGGACCGGCCGCGTGCCGGCCGGCACCGCCTCGCTGATCGCAGCCATCCGCACCGCCACCTCGTCGAGGTCGTCGACGGCCTCGGTGTACGTGGCCTCCTGCCAGGTGGGTGCGTACAGCACGAGGTCGCCTGCCTCGCCGGGCAGGAACTGCACATCCACGCGCGGCGAACCCAGCTCGACGACGTTGCCGGTCTCCACGCCATACGCCCCCCGATACATGGTGGCGGTCATGTAGGGGCTGCTGGACAGCAACAGATCGGCTGCTTCGAAGTTCGCCACGGTGTTCGCGATCTGCGCGTAGGGAGCGCCGATGTCGCGCCCCATCTTCTTCAACGGCGTGCCGTGCCACGTGTTCAGGTAGATCTGATCGTCGCGCTTGTCGAACAGCGGTGGGAACGTCACGTTGTTCACCAGGTACCGGGTGGTCGCCAAGGCGCGGTAGTAGGCGGCCGACCGATAGCGGACGCTGCGCACACGGGGGTTCTCGAACGGCACCGGCTCCCGCAGAGCCCACACCAGGGGCAGGTCGGTGCGGGCCAGCAGGTCCTCGGACACGGCGGCGGGGTTGCAGCTCACCGCGCTGCCCTCGAAGGCCTCGAGCAGCACTGCCTCCTGCAGAGGGGCCCGTCGCCAGCGTGCGTAGACACGCTGGGCCGCCGCCCGCGCCACATTACGCACGCCACTCACGCGAGCAGGCTACCCGTAGGGTGGGCGCGTGAGAGTTCTGCACCTCATCTCCAGCAGCGGCGTCTACGGCGCGGAGAAGATGGTGGTCGGCCTGTGCGAAGCGCTACCACGCTTCGGCGTCCACCCCACTCTTGAGGTTTTCGACAACGCACACAGTCGCAACATCGAGGTGGCCGACTACGCCCTCACGTTCGGCGTGCCGGTGAAACTGCTCCCCTGCGGCGGACGGTTCGATGCCGCAGCGGTTCGTCGGCTGCGCCGCGACATCCGCGACCTCAACATCGACCTGGTGCACACACACGGGTACAAGGCCAACCTGTACGGCTTCTTCGCAACCCGCGGCGGGGTACCGATGGTCGCCACCAACCACCGGTTCGACACCGGCCCGCAGAACCGCTTCGACAAGCCTGTGCTGCGTCGTGCCGCCGCGGTCTTCGCCGTGTCCGACGAGGCCCGCGATTCGCTGCGCCGCGAGTACGGCATCACCGATGCGATAACGATTCCCAACGGGGTGGACCCGTCTGGCTTCGACGACTCCCGGCCCACCCTCGACCTCCCGCGACCGCTCGTGGGCATGGTCGCCCGTCTGGCACCCGAGAAGGCTCCCGCGGACTTCCTGGCGGCGGCCGCCGCCTTCCCCGAGGCCACTTTCGTCGTTGTGGGCGACGGTCCGCTGCGTGGCGAACTGGAGCAGGCCGCGACCGCCAATGTGCACTTCCTCGGCTTCCGCGACGACATGCCCGGGGTCTACGCGAGCCTCGACGTGCTGGTGCAGCCCTCCTACCGCGAGGGCATGCCGATGACCATCCTCGAGGCGATGTCGGCCGGCGTCGCAGTGGTGGCCAGCCGGGTGGGCGCCGCCGGCGACGTGATCATCGACGGCCGCACCGGGGTGCTCTATGCGCCTGGAGATGTGCCCTCACTGATCGAGGCGGTGCGGGATCTTCTCGGGGATGAGGCCCGCCGCGCAGCGATCGGGAAGGCAGCCCGCGAGGCGGTGGCGGCGCAGTTCACCGTCGACGAGACGGCGCGTCGATACGCCGAGCAGTACCGGCGGGTGCTGGGCCGTGACGACGGGAGCCGCTAGGCGGGTCGGCCCGGTGAGCCGTCCACCATCGGTTAGCACTTCGGCAATCCGTTAGCCTCCCACCGCCACCGAAGTGCTAACGGATCTCCGAAGTGCTCCCGGATGTGTCGCGGGTCGACGACGGGACCTAGAAGCGGAACCAACCGCCGCGCGGCTTGGGCGGGCAGGAGCAGCGCTGCTCGGCGGGAAGATGGCCGAGGATCTGCTCCACATGGTTGCCACAACCGGAGTACGAGGCCTTCTTGCAGGTCGGGCAGACGGCGGGACTGCACACAGGATTGATCCTCCAGGTCGGTGAAATACCCCCCTACCCTACCAGTGGTGCGAAGCGGCGCCTTCCCTGATCGCGGGGGTACGGTGGGTTCATGGACAGCGCCTCGTACATCAACTTGGAGGAACGGGCGGGGGCGCACAACTACCACCCCCTGCCCGTGGTGATCGCACACGCCGAAGGCGCGTGGGTGACCGATGTCGAAGGCCGTCGTTACCTCGACTTCCTCAGCGCCTACTCCGCCTTGAACTTCGGGCACCGGCACCCGCGACTCACGCAGGTGGCGCACCACCAACTGGACCGCCTCACACTCACGTCACGGGCGATCCACTCCGACCAGCTGGGCCCTTTCTGCGCCGAACTCACCGATCTGGTGGGCCTGGACAGAGCACTGCCCATGAACTCAGGGGCCGAGGCCGTCGAGTCCGCGATCAAGACCGCGCGGGCCTGGGGGTACCGCAGCAAGGGCGTGCCGGGCGGCGAAGCGGTGATCCTCGTGGCGCAGCACAACTTTCACGGCCGCACGACGACGATCATCTCCTTCAGCGACGATCCGGTGGCGCACGACGACTTCGGTCCGTACACGCCGGGTTTCGAGGTGATCCCCTTCGGTGACCTCGAAGCCCTGCGCACCGCGCTCGGGAACCCGAACGTAGTGGCCTTCCTCGTGGAACCCATCCAGGGTGAGGCCGGAATCATCGTGCCCCCGGAGGGCTACCTACGGTCAGTGGCGCAGATGTGCCGCGACGCCAACGTGCTGTTCATCGCCGATGAGATCCAGTCCGGGCTCGGCCGCACCGGCCACACGCTGGCCTGCGATGCCGAAGGCGTGACGCCGGACGTCGTGCTGCTGGGTAAGGCCCTCGGGGGTGGCATCGTGCCGATCTCGGCGGTCGTGTCGCGCGACGACGTGCTGGGCGTACTGCGTCCCGGCGAGCACGGTTCCACCTTCGGCGGCAACCCCTTCGCCCTCGCGATCGCCCGCGAGGTGATCGCCATCCTTGCCACCGGGGAGTACCAGCAGCGAAGCGCCGAACTCGGTCAGCACATGCTCGACCGCCTCACCAGCGAAGCGCCTGCCACCGTACGCGAGGTGCGTGGCCGGGGACTCTGGGCCGGTGTGGAGGTCCACGAGCAGTACGCGCCGGTGCGTCCGCGTTGCGAAGTGGCCCTCGATCTCGGCGTGATCGTGAAAGACACCCACTCCACGACGATGCGGCTGGCCCCGCCCCTGACCATCTCCCGCGACGATCTCGATCACGGCATCGACGTCGTGCTCAAGGTGCTCGGGTGACGGTTCACGCCTTCACCGACGGGGCGTGTTCGGGCAACCCCGGCCCCGGCGGGTGGGGCGTTGTGCTGCGCTGGAACGGCCATGAGCGGGAGCTGTTCGGCGGCGAGGCCCAGACCACCAACAACCGCATGGAACTGATGGCGGCGATCAGCGCACTGGAGTCACTCACCCGGCGCTCGGAGGTCGTCATCACCACGGACTCCACCTACGTGCTCAAGGGCATCACCGAATGGCTCCCGGGCTGGAAGCGCAGGAACTGGCAGACGGCGTCCAAGCAGCCGGTCAAGAACGTCGACCTCTGGCAGCGACTCGACGACGCCGTGGCGGCACATCAGGTTTCGTGGGAGTGGGTCAAAGGGCACAACGGGCATCCCGAGAACGAACGAGCCGATGAGTTGGCCCGTCGCGGCATCGAGGACGTGCGGTAGGACCGGGATCCCGGCTGAGACCGGCAGCCCGGCCGGGACCGGCACTCCGGTTAGAGATACGGCACTCCGGCCGGGTACAGCAGTCCGGCCGGATACGG
>JACJWU010000007.1 GCA_020636995.1 Actinomycetota bacterium
TGCTGCTCAACGTCGTCCTCGGTTCTCGCCAGGAATTGAAGGCGCAAGCCAGCGTGGCAGCCCTCGCCTCGCTGCAGGTTCCCAGTGCTCGCGTGCTGCGGTCCGGCACGACGATCGAGATCTCCGCCGAGGACCTGGTCCCGGGCGACATGGTCATGGTGGAGGCCGGCGACCTCATCCCGGCGGACGGTCGCATCGTCACCTCAGCCGCCCTGGAGGTGGCCGAGAGCGCCTTGACCGGGGAGAGCGCGCCGGTCGCGAAGGATGCGCGCGCGCTGCACGATCCCGATGCCGCATTGGGAGACCGCACGAACATGCTGTTCCAGAACACGTCGGTCACGCGGGGAACGGCCACGTTCGTCGTCACCGGGACGGGTGCGGGCACCGAGATGGGCAGGATCGCCGACATGCTCAACGCGGTGGATCCGGTGCCTTCTCCGCTGCAGAAGGAGATGCGCAGTCTGTCGATCCGGCTGATGTGGGTGGCCTGGGTGGCCGTGGCCATCATCGTGGGGCTGGGCGTATGGCGTGGCGGGGATCTCAACGCCGTGGTGCTGCTGGGAATCACGACCGCCATCGCGGCCATCCCGTCCGGACTGCCCACGTTCCTCACGGCGATGCTGTCGTACGGCGCGCAACGACTGGCCCATGCGAAGGCCGTCGTGAAGAACCTCAACGACGTCGAAACGCTCGGCGCCATCAGCGCGATCAACAGCGACAAGACCGGCACTCTGACGATGGACATGATGACGGCGACGCGCATGTTCGCGTTCGGCCAGTGGTTCAGCATCGAGGGCAGCGGGTACCAGAAGTCCGGAGCCATCCTGCACGCCGCCGGGCAGGCGGAGCCCGACTTCGACGCACTCGGCTACGGCTTGGCCCTGTGCGGTGACGCTACTGTGGACGACCAGGGCGTCGTGATCGGTGACCCCACCGAAGCCGCACTGGTGGTGCTCGCGGCGAAGATGGGCGTGGACGCGCAGACCTCCCGCCGTGAGTACCCCCGCGAGGCGGAGGTTCCCTTCGACTCGGTGTACAAGTTCATGGCGACGTTCCACATCGCTCCCATGGACGAGCAGACGGAACTCATCGGGCTGGTCAAGGGGGCCCCGGACGTCGTCCTCGAGCGCTGCAGCAGCGCCTACCTCGGTGATGACGTGGTGGCCGTCGATGGGATCCGCGACAAGATCCTGCAGGCCAACGACGAATTGGCGGCGCAGGGTCTGAGAGTCATGTCCTTCGCCATCACGCGCCGTCCGGTCGAGGACCTGGCCCGGGTCCAGGACGACCCCATGGCTGCAGTGGCCGACCTGACGTTCGTGGCCCTGGTGGGCATCATCGACCCCCTGCGACCATCGGCCAAGGAGGCCGTGAGTACCGCCCTGAGCGCCGGAATCGACGTCCGCATGATCACCGGCGATCATGCGGTGACCGCGCGGGCCATCGGCTCGGATCTAGGTCTGGGACCCGGAGTCATCACCGGCCCGGAGTTCCAGGCATTGTCCGACGCCCAGATCTACGAGCAACTACCCGAACTGCATGTCTTCGGACGGGTGGCACCGGAGGACAAGTTGCGCCTCGTGTCCGTCATGCAGGAGCGGGCAGAGATCGTCGCCATGACCGGCGATGCCGTGAACGACGCCGCCGCGTTGAAGAAGGCCGACGTCGGCGTCGCCATGGGAAGTGGCAGCGAGGTCTCCAAGGAATCAGCCAAGATGATCCTGACCGACGACAACTTCGCCACCCTGGTCCATGCGATCGAACTGGGCCGTGACATCTATGGCAAGATCACCGCGCAGATCCGGTACGTACTCATCGGGCTGTTCGGCTTCGTCACCGTCATGCTGGCCGGGAGCATCCTCAACCTCAACTCCGGCTCGGTGCTGAATCCGCTGCAGTTGCTCTTCGTGTCATTCCTGATCGGCCTCTTCCCCGCGATCGGCATCTCGACGGACAGTACGGAGCCGGGGATCATGCAGGCTTCTCCCCGAGACCCGGGCCTGACCATCCTGAACGCCACGACAGCTCCCCGGTGGATCGCCTTCGGGCTCGTTCAGGCGGGCGCCTGCCTGCTCCCCTTCGTGTGGCTCTCGGAGTTGGGACCACAACGGGCCCAGACCATGACCTTCGCGATTCTCGCGATCAGCACGGTCCTGCTCGCGGTCTCCGCGCGCCGTGATCTCCTACCCGCGACCGCAGGGCCCTACTTCCCGTACTTCGCGTGGATGGGCGTCC
The DNA here is from genome assembly GCA_020636995.1 of Actinomycetota bacterium. Taxonomy (GTDB): domain Bacteria; phylum Actinomycetota; class Actinomycetes; order S36-B12; family UBA10799; genus JADKAV01. The sequence goes on from JACJWU010000007.1 coordinate 2,236, forward strand.
CCGCTGTCCTGACCGTCATGGCCGTGGAGACGGACTTCTTCCAAAGAGTCCTCGACACGACCTCGCTCACCGGCTCAAACTGGCTGGCCGTCGGCTGTCTGTCGCTGGTGGTACCCGCGGTCATGGAGGCGTCCAAGGCGTTCCGACGGTCACGAAGCGCAGTCAGGACGACGTCTCCCGCTCCTCCAGACGCAGCTTCAGATTGACCGCTCCCAGACCCACGTTGGTACCGGCGCCGTAGGCCGTGGCACCCGAAAGCACCGTCGCGGCGAGGATGCCGAGCACGCCGGCGGCCGCACGTTGCCACGACAGACTGCCCAGCACGAGTTGAGCGGTCACCACGAGGATTCCGATGAACCCGAGCGCCAGCATCAGCCATCCGAGCTTCGTGAGCAGCCGCTCTGCGGCGAAGGCCCGCTCCATACGCCCGTGCAGATCGTCCTGGGGCAACTGGCGGAACATGTCGCCAGATTAGGGCAGATCGGTGACCCGTATCCCGGCGTGAACCTTGTACCGCCGATTGATGGAGATGAGGTTGGCCGTCAGGGACTCCACCTGCGCGGCGTTGCGCAGCCGGCCCGCGTAGACCCCGCGCATCCCGGGCACCCGGTCGGCCAAGGCGATCACCTCGTCGGTTGCCTCCCGGTCCTCGCCGAGGACCAGGATGTCGATGTCCAGGTCATGGTCGAGATCGGCGAGCAGGACGGCGCTCACGTGATGGAAGGCCGCGACGACCCGGGCTTGCGGTGCCAAAGCGGCCGCCTGCTGCGCGGCGGAACCCTCGGGCACGGCGATCGGAAAGGCGCCTTGCTTGTCGAATCCCAGCGGATTCACACAGTCGATGAGGATCTTGCCCGCGACCGCCGACGCCACCTCCGTGATCGTGTCGGCGTGCCCGGCGTACGGTACGGCCACCAGCACGAGGTCGCCCTGCGTCGCGGCGTCGAGGTTACCCGCCCCTCGGACCCCGATCTCCTCGGCGGCCGCCTGCGCGCGCGCCGGATCCCGGGACCCGAGTACCACGTCAAGTCCGGTTTGCGCCCAACGAGCGGCCAACCCCTTGCCCTGCGGACCCGTTCCACCCAGTACTGCGATCGTTGTCATGGCCGTGAGTGTGCCAGATGCCCGATGTGCGCCCGTACGCGACATCCACCCCCTGTGAGGCCCCGTACACAGTTGAGTGCTGCACGGTTACCGGATCCAGACCACCGAACCCGTAACGGCGCAGCAGTCAACTGCATCCAGCGGCACCGGATCGCCCGGAAACGTCAGTCCACATCGTCGCCGAGGTCGACCTGCTCGCCCTTGGTGCCCCACTCGTTCTCGCCGGCGTCCCACTCTTCATTGCGCTTGCGAGCGATCTCGAAGGCGTGCGACGCCTGCTCCTCGGACTCGTACGGCCCGAGTCGCTCGGAGTTCGCACAGCCCTTCTCAGGCTCCACACGGTTGTGGACCAGGCAGTAGTACCACTTCATGTCTACCTCCGCACTTGGTTCTGTTGGCATCTTGGCACCTAGACTGGCGTCCATGCCCCTTGCCCCCGGACGGATCTCACCGACCCGGCCCGTACCGGCCACGATCGAGCGACCCGAATACGTCGGGCGACCGATGCCGACCCCCTACCTCGGGCCGGAGGTCAAGGACGAAGAGACCATCGCCGCGATGCGGGTGGCGGGCCGGGTCGCGGCGCAAGCCCTGCAGGAGGTCGGTCGCCACATCGAACCCGGGGTGACCACCGACCGCCTCGACGCCATCGGTCATGAGTTCCTGTGCGACCACGGAGCGTATCCGTCCACGTTGGGATACCGGGGGTTCCCGAAGTCGCTTTGCACGTCGCTCAACGAGGTGATCTGCCACGGCATCCCCGACAGTACGGTCGTGCAGGACGGCGACATCGTCAACATCGACATCACCGCATACATCGGGGGTGTGCACGGCGACACGAACGCCACCTTCCTCGCCGGTGACGTCGACGAGGAGTCCCGCCTTCTGGTCGAACGCACCGAGGAGGCGACGATGCGGGCGATCCGCGCGTGCGCCCCGGGGCGCACGCTGAACGTCGTGGGCCGCGTGATCGAGTCGTACGCCAAGCGGTTCGGCTACGGGGTGGTCCGGGACTTCACCGGTCACGGCATCGGCACGTCGTTCCATTCCGGGCTCATCGTCCCCCACTACGACGATCCGTCGGCCTCATTGGTGCTCGAAACAGGCATGACCTTCACGATTGAGCCTATGCTCACGCTCGGAACCATCAACTACGAGATCTGGGACGACGGCTGGACAGTGGTGACCAAGGATCACAAGCGGACTGCACAGTTCGAGCACACGATCCTGGTGACGCAGACCGGCTCCGAGATCCTGACGACGCCGGAGGGTTGACATGACCGAGAGCCCGCACGCGACCACGACGTGGCCGCCCGATGTTCTGACCCTCGCGATCGACGTCGGCGGTTCCGGACTCAAGGCCTCCGTTCTCGACGTCAACGGCCAGATGATCGCGGACCGGGTGCGCATCGAGACCCCGTACCCGTGTCCGCCGTCCTTGCTGGTCGAGAAACTGACCGAACTCAAGGACCAGTTGCCTGAGGCCAACCGGGCATCAGTCGGATTCCCGGGGCTTGTGCGCAGTGGACGGGTGCTCAACATCCCGTCGCTGTCACGCCTGGAATACGGCGGGCCCCGCGACGAGGCGATGGCCAACATGTGGCACAACTACGACCTCGCGTCCGCCCTCGCCGATGCCTTCGGCATCCCCGTCAAGGTGGCCAATGACGCCGACGTGCAGGGCTGCGCGGTCGTCGAGGGCACGGGCTTCGAGTTCGTCATGACACTGGGCACCGGATGCGGAACCGCCGTTTTCCACGAGGGCCAACTGCTGCCTCACATGGAGCTGTCCCATGCCCCCTCCGGCTACGGCGGCGACTTCGACGACTACATCGGCAATGCCACCCGCAAGGAGATCGGGAACAAGCGCTGGCGCAAGCGCGTCGGCAAGGCCATGAAGACCTTCGACGGGTTCCTGTTCTTCGATCGCATCTACATCGGCGGTGGCAACGCCAAGCACCTCAATGTCACCGATCTCGGACCGAAGGCCAAGATCGTCGCGAACACCGCCGGCATCCTGGGCGGCATCCGTATCTGGGACATGGAGCGCTGACGCCGGCCGATCAGCCTTCCAGCGCGTCCACCAGTTTCTGATTGATCCGCCCCAGTTCGGCGAACTCCTCGGGCGTGAGCACATCCACAATGCGCCGGCGCACGCTCGTCACATGCTTCGGCGCGGCAGCCACGAGTTCCTCGTAGCCGGCATCGGTGAGCACCGCGAAGAAACCCCGTCGATCCTGCGTGCACTCCTGACGATCGACGAGTCCTGCCTTGGTCATCCGGTCGATCTGGTGGGACAGCCGACTGCGGCTCGACAGAGTCAGGTCGGCCAACTCACTCATGCGGATGCGCCGGTCGGGGGCCTCGGACAAACGGACCAGGATCTCGTAGTCCGGCAATGTCAGGCCGGTCTCCGTCTGCAGGTCGCGGCCGAGCTGATGCTGGAGCAACAGGGTTGCGGAGATCCACGACCGCCAGTACCCCTGTTCGGTCGCCGTCAACCACTTCGTCATGTTTTCAACTATACCCGTCGGCGGTATACGGTTGGACGTGAGCACCGGCCGGGCAGGGGTTGTGGCCAGTCCGCGCGCAGACCGCGAAGGAGACCACCATGACACTCCCCCAACTCGGCCGCCGCGGTCAGGGATGGGTGTGGGGGCAGTTCGTGTTGGCCGGCATCGTGGTCCTCGTGGCCGCAGTCGGCCCGCGGTGGCCCTGGCCTGCGACCGCATGGCTGGGCTTCGCCCTCGTGGTCACGGGCGCCGCTCTTGGGGTCTGGTCGCTGCGCTCGTTGGGCGACTCACTGACCCCCTATCCCCGGCCCCGCTCGAGCGCCACCTTGGTCGAGCATGGACCGTACCGCGCAGTCCGGCATCCGATCTACTCATCGATCCTCGTCAGCCTGTTGGGCGTGTGCCTCGTCGGCTCCGGCTGGGCGCTGGTACCGCTGCTGGTACTGGTGCTGTGGTGGCTCGGGAAGGCCAGCGTCGAAGAGCGATTCCTCGGGCAGCGCTATCCCGGGTACGCCGACTACTGCGCCCGCGTGCGCCACCGGCTCATCCCGTGGGTTCTGTGATCCGGTCGAACCGGATCACAGAACTGGCGTAATCACCCTGCAGCCACAACCGCAGTCCGCGGTTCATCAGATACTCCCCCGAGACCTCCCGCTGCTGCCAGTCGTGGGTGAAGCGGTAGCGGGCGTGCGGATCGAGCCCGCGCAGGCGCACCGTCGTGGGCTTGTGACCCAGTCGGCTGGCCGGCAAGAACGCGAACAGGACGGCCCCCTGCGGCGACGAGTACTGGAACAACCGGTAGTCGTTGGAGGAAGGATTCTCCAGCCGATGGAAGTCACGCATAAGCGGACGCAGTTGTTTGTATTCGCTGATGTAGCGCGACGACGCCGCCAGATCCTCCGGGCTCATCGCGGTCAGGTCGCACCCGATTCCCAGGCTGCCCATCATCGCACTGTGGAACCGGAACGACAGCGGGATCGATCGCTGCGACAGGAAGTTGGGAACGTCGGTCACCCATGCGCGCATCGCACGTGGCGGGTACACCAGCGAGTAGGCCCGCTGGATCTCGAGTCGGTCCAGCGCATCGGTGTTGTCACTGGTCCAGAAGTCGTCGAAGACCGCGAGGGCTCCGAAATCGATCCGGCCGCCGCCGGACGCGCAGGACTCCACGAGGACGCCCGGGTGTCGGCGCTTGATCTCCGCGACGATCCGGTACAGCGCCGCGATGTGGCCGAACCAGACGTCGCGACGCACGCCGACCTGTGACATCGGCCGGTTCGCGTCCCATTTCACGTAGTCGATGTCGTTGTCCCGGAGCAGTCCGTCGAGCGTTTCGATGATGAACTCCTCGACCTCGGGAAGGTTCAGGTTCAGCACGTACTGACCGCGTGCCTGATCCACCTCGCGACCGGGCTCGCGGTAGATCCAGTCCGGGTGCGCGGCGAACAGATCCGAGTCCGGGTTGACCATCTCCGGCTCGACCCACAGGCCGAACCGCATGCCTGCCTCCTGGACGGCCTCGATGAGCGGGGACAGGCCGGCCGGGAACTTCTCGGGATCGACCCACCAGTCCCCCAGTCCGTCATGGATGCCACCGGTCTGGTCGGGATTGCGCCTGCCGAACCAGCCGTCGTCCACCACGAAGAGCTCCGTGCCGATCTCCGCCGCCTTCTGGGCCAGCGCGATCTGCCCCTCGGCGGTGACCGCGAAGTTCGTCGCCTCCCAGGAGTTGTAGAGCACCGGACGCACCTGTGGATCCATCAGCGATTCCCCGTAGGCATGCATCTTCCGGCTCATGCCGCCGAGACCACCCTCGGTGTAGACGGCGACCACCTGCGGGGTCTCGAACCCCACGCCCGGATCCAGTGCCACCTCCGTGTCGTGGTCGTTCACACCGAGCTGCAGGAGCGTTTCGCCGTACTGGGTCTGCTCGACCACAACCTTGGTGTTCCCGCTGAAGGCCAAGGCCGCCGCCCACACCCGGCCCGCGACCTCGGTGGCCTCCCGGCTCAACACGGCATACGGGCTGTGGTGGTGGTTGGAGATCCCGCGACGGGACTCGAGTACGACCTTGGTGCTGACCCGCTGCACGACTTCCTGCTGCTCCGCTCCCCAGTGACCGGAGACGTTGCGCAGGTCGAGGTCCCGAAACGGCACGTGGAACTGCGCGGATGCGACCGATTCCAGCACCACCCCGGGGACCCTGCTCGTGATGGTGGCCCACCGCACGAGAGCGTCGACCTCGGGCAGGACTGAGTAGTGCAGCGTGACCTCGAGCCCCTTGTCGTCCTCGAGCACCACATCGAGTCGCTCATCGCCGAGGATCGCCTCGCGGTAGCGCAGGTCCAGTTCCCGGCCCCCGTCGGGGAAACGTACACGCAACGCCGCCTCGTTGTAGCGGAAACGTCCGTGGCAGGGATACTCCTGCACCACGATGTCCTGGATCAGATCGTTGGTGGACAGTTCCCACACGGGCTCCACGATCATGTCCGCCGCGGCCACCGGCCCACCCCAGTGGAGGTGTCGCACAAGGCCCTCCGCGGTGACTGTGAAGGCATAGGACGTGGTCTCGGTGTGCAGTGCGAAGACGGGCAGATCGCCGGGTGTCATCTCAACGGGCATGGACCCGAATCTAGTGATCGCGACCCGGCTCCGGCGAGGAATAGATTGTCCAGCGTGACGAACACCCGGAAGACCCGCCAACTGACGGCGATGTCGGTGGGGTTCGGCGTGGGGTCGGCTCTCTTCGCGATCGGCGCGATGCTGTCGGTGATGCGGGCCGCCCCGGTGCTGACCGGCGTGGTGTATGCGCTGGGTGCGGTCTGCTTCACCGGCGCTGCGGGGGTGCAGTGGAGGTCCGCCGCGGATCACCACCCCCGGCCGCCATGGCGGGATCCGGACTGGCTGAGCGCCGCGATCCAGTTCACGGGAACGCTGTACTTCAACGTGATGACCGTTCGAGCCCTCGTGCTGTCGATCGATTCCACATCGGTCGCCTATGAGAAGGTGTGGCACCCGGACATGGTCGGATCGCTGCTCTTCCTCATATCGAGTTGGATCGCATGGCACCCGATCGCCCGCGAGCAGCGCCATCACATCCTGCGCGGACGCTCACGGTTGATCTGCTGGGCCAACATGCTCGGCTCGGTCTTCTTCGGCATCTCCGCGGTCGGCGCGAAGATGCTGCCCGACGGGACACTGCGTAACGAGGGATGGGACAACTGGGGCACTTTCCTCGGAGCAGTGGGCTTCTTCATCGCCGCCATGGCCTTGCGCCCGACCGGCGATGAACGCCGTGCAGCACGCAACGCCATGACAGCCACCTAGCCGCGGTCCCAGTCCTTGCCGCGGCCCGGATTCCCTGACCTCGGCTGCCCATCGTGCTGTTCGTCGAGCCTGACAGTGGGATCGACGTGCGGGTCCAACTGAGCCGGGCCCCACACGAAAAGGGCACCCTTCTTCAGGTGGCGTTTGACGTCCTGCCACAGACTCATGCACTGGCCCCATCGGGAACGGGCGCTAGTGGTACGTCCGCTGCCAACGGGTCGACGGGCGCGATGTGCGAGTCTCGCCCGATGAGCCTCTTGACGGCGAACATTCCCCCGACGACGGCAAGCAACACCAGCACAACTCGAAACACCTTCATGACTTCTCCTCTCATCCGCTCTCGCCGATATCGTGCGGAGCGGGGTCGTGATCGGCACAGGAGGTCCCGGACCAGGGCTCCTGTTCCTGCCCCGGGGTTGACCACATGTCAGCGGCAGCGGTCGCAGCACCGCCGGCGCAAGCCCATCGCGCGGCGTCGTCCAACTGCCTGTCCGTCATGGGACGTTCCCCTCAGGTTGTCAGCCACCTCGTGCCCCGTATGCGGACCTTTATTCGCGGATCGGATCCGCAGCCCACATGAGTAGGCCGCGGCGGGGTGGGTAGGAACCCCGCGACCAGGAAACCGACGGAAGGGTAGGAGCACATGGGCTTCATTGACCGAGCCAAGGACACGGCTGAGGATGTGGGCAAGAAGATCCAGGACGTCGCCAGCGACGTCAAGGACGATGCCGGCCACGCAGCCGATCGACTCGGCGACAAGGGTCAGGAGATTGGCGAGCAGATCGGCGACCGCGCTCAGGACGCAAAAGACACCGCGCGCGAGAAGGCCGACCGCAATCTCGACTGACCCCCCATGACCGACGCCGCGGCAGCTCTGCGCATGGCTGCCGCGGCGTTGTCTGTCTGACAACACCACCTCGTCATACGCCGTCCAGGAACTGCCGGCTTCCCGCGACGGTGTCCGGTCCGAAGACGCCGCAGTGCTCCAGACCACGCACGAAGTAGGCTCCCGCCATCTCGTACGCACGCCGACGCGCATCGGCGATGTCCGCGACCGGACCCAGCGCCAACAACTCATCAAGCATGGGCTTGTGTGCTGCGTGCTGTGCGGGCAGTGGCGCACCCATCAGGGACTGGGCGACAGCCTCCAGTTCGGCCTCGAGTCGGCCTGGGAGCACAGCGAGACCCATCACCTCGATGAGTCCGATGTTCTCGCGCTTCACCGGATGGATCTCGGCATGCGGATGGTAGATGCCGTCGGGGTGCTGTGCGGACGTTCGGTTGTTGCGCAGCACGAGGTCCATGCGCAACGAGCCACGCTCACGGCGCGCGATGGGCGTGATGGTGTTGTGCGGAGTCTGTCCGGTGTACGCGATGACGCCGCGATCGTCATCGCTGTAGTCCCGCCATGCCGCGAGTACCCGGTTGCTCAGCGACAGGACGTCGCCGTCCGAGCCTCGCAGCCGCACAACCGCGAGCGGCCAGTGCAGCACCTCCACCTGCACCCCGTCGCGCTGCGTGGCCCATGCCACCTCAGCGCGATCCATGGCGAACTCGAACCGGCCCCCCTGGAAGTGGTCATGGCTCAGGATCGAGCCACCGACGATCGGCAGGTCGGCGTTGGAACCGACGAGGTAGTGCGGCAGCAAGGCCGTGAAGTCCGCCAGCCGAAGGAATGTCTGGTCATCGATGCGCATCGGCCGGTGCTCGTCGCTGAGCACGATGCAGTGTTCGTTGTAGTAGCGATAGGGCGAGTACTGCAGGAACCAGCGTTCACCGGCCAGTTCCATCCCGATGAGTCGTAGGTTCTGGCGGGCAGGATGGTCGGGGCGTCCGCGATAGCCCTCGTTCTCCTTGCACAGCAGGCACTGCGGATAGGCTCCCCCGCTGCCGCGTGTCGCTTGCGCCGCGATGTCGCGGGGATCCTTCTCCGGCTTCGAGACGTTGATGGTCATGTCGAGAACGCCGTAGTCGGTCGCCTGCTGCCAGGTGATGTTGCGGTCCGTACGGCCGACGCGGATGTAGTTGCTCGCCACCGCCTGCCGGTGGTACCGGTCGGTCGCGACCACCGGATCCTGGGCGTAGTCCGACCAGAACTCGCGCGCCACCGCCGAGGGCGGCGGGACGAAGCACCCCATGATCGCTGTGTCCCAGAGGTCCCGCTGCGTCACCGTGTCGGGGTTGATCAATCCTCGCCCGGCAGCGTCGTCGAGCAGTGGTGCCAACAACTCATCCACCTGTGTACTTGGACTGCCAGGAACCTCCGCGGCCATGTTGTAGTCGTCGATGCCCAGGACCTCGAGGATCCGGTTGCGGGTGCGGACACGGTCCTCTGCGGCGATCAGTTCGTGGGCCTGACCGTAGTCGAGCAGCCGACCCACGGCCTGTTCGATCACCGTGTCACCTCACGTGCACCATCGGCACTGGCCACGCTGTAGAACTGCGCGGTCCTGCCCGTCTGCGCGGTGTACCGGCGGCCCACGTGGTCGGTGAACGCCGCGACGGCCTGTGGCTCCACGAGATTCACCGTGCACCCACCGAACCCAGCGCCGGTCATCCGCGCGCCGATCACCCCCGGGGCGTCCCAAGCGGCCGCGGCCATGGCATCGAGCGCCGGGCCGGTGACGCCGAAGTCGTCGCGCAACGATTCGTGCGACGCCCGCATGATCCGCCCCATGGCATCCAGATCCTGGCGCTGCAGGGCCGTGGCGAACTCGTACACCCGAGCCTGTTCGGTGATGACGTGACGGGCCGGGGCGCGCAGTTCCTGGGGCAGAGCCGACAGTGTCTCCTCAAGATCATCGGCAGGGATCTCGACCAACGGTCGTCCGAGTTCCGCCTGGGCCCGTTCGCACGCCGCTCGACGCTGGTTGTAGCCGCTGTCCGCGAGTTCGCGCCGCTGATTGGTGTTCGCCACGACGACCGCGACCCCCTGCGGGAACGGGATGGGGGTGACTTGCAGGCTGGCACAATCGATGGCCAGTGCATGCCCCTCGACACCGGCGGCGATCGCGAGTTGATCCATGATCCCGCAGGCCACGCCGATGAAGTCGTTCTCCGCAGCCTGGCCCACCAGAGCCAGTTCCGCGACCGAGAGACCGGCGCCGGTGAGGCTGTTGAACGCCACGGCCATGGCCATTTCCAGGGAGGCCGACGAGGAGAGTCCGGCACCGTTGGGGATGTTGCCCTGGACCCGCACATCCACCCCGGGAACCTCGACTCCCCGTGCGCGGAACGCGGCGGCCACGGCGACGAGGTAGTTGGCCCAGTTCCACTGCTCGACGGGCTCGGTGGCATCGATGTCGGCGACGACCTGCCCGACCTGCGGAAAATTCACCGAGGAGGCGACCAGCGCCCGATCATCACGGACCCGGACCCACACGTCGGTGCCCCGGTCGATGGCCATGGGCAGCACGGTGCCGCCCATGTAGTCGATGTGGTCGCCGATGAGGTTCACTCGGCCCGGCGCGTGGAAGTGGCGCATCCCCCATATCTAACGCATCGTGACGGGCATTGACCCGATGAACCGGCGTGGACAGTTCACGATGGTCGCCTCTGTGCGCAAGATGGACCCATGAGTCTCAGCGAGTTCGGCCCGGACTTCCTGTGGGGAGTGGCCACCGCGGCCTACCAGATCGAGGGATCTCCCGACGCCGACGGCAAAGGCCAGTCGATCTGGGACACATTCACACACAGGCCCGGCAAGATCGCGGACGGCAGCACCGGAGACGTGGCCACCGATTCGTACCGCCGGTTCCCCGAGGACATCGCACTGGTGCACTCGTTGGGGTTCGGCGCGTACCGCTTCTCGCTGAGTTGGCCGCGCATCCAGCCGGACGGCCGGACGGTCAATCACGCCGGCCTCGATCACTACAAGCGGGTGATCGACTCCTGCCTCGGTGCCGGCATCGAACCCTGGGTGACGCTGTACCACTGGGACCTTCCGCAGGAGTTGGAGAACGAGGGCGGCTGGACGAACCGGGACATCATCGACGCGTACGCCGAATACGTCGCCGTCGTGGGTGACGCGCTCGGCGACCGGGTGACCAACTGGATGCTGTTCAACGAGCCGATGAGTTTCACGATGCTCGGCTACATGCTCGGTGAGCACGCCCCGGGCCGGCGCGGCCTCAACAACTTCTTCCCCGCGATCCACCACGTACATCTGGCGACGTCGGCAGGGGCAGCCGCACTCCGGGCGACCGCAACGGACCCGGTCGTGGGCACCACGCACTATCTGACAGCTGCCAAGGGCTCCGGCCCGGGTCCGAATCTTGCCCAGCGTGCAGAACGTGCCGCCAACGCGATGCTCAACCGCGCCTTCCTGGAACCCGGCCTCGGCCTGGGCTACCCCGTGGACGACGCGCCCATTCTGCGGATGATGCGCCGCTACATACAGGACGGCGACCTGGAGCGCTGCGAGGTGGACCTGGACTTCCTCGGGGTCCAGTACTACACACGCCTACGTGCACCCTTCCGCCCCATCCCGGGCCTGTGGACCATCCCCGGATTCGGTGACGATCCGGAGGTCGAGAAGACCTCCATGGGGTGGGAGATCCGTCCCGAGGGCCTCGGCATGGTGCTCGACATGGTCAACGCCTACGAGAGGTTCGGGCGCATCGTCGTCACCGAGGGCGGTGCCTCGTTCCCCGACCACCTGGTGGCCGAGCGGGTGCGCGACTCCCGCCGGATCGCCTACTACGAATCCCACCTGGCCCAGGTGCGTGCCGCGATGGACCGCGGGGTGCCCGTCGACGGCTACTTCTGCTGGTCGTTGCTGGACAACTTCGAGTGGGCCGCCGGCTACGAGCCTCGCTTCGGACTCGTGTACGTCGACTACGACACCCAGCGCAGAGTCATCAAGGACAGTGGCTACTGGTTCGCCGAACAGCTCGGCGGCATCGCGACACCGCCGGCATGATCGTCCGTGCGGTCCTGGTGGCCATGGCGTGCACGGCGTGCGCGGCACCGACGGTGGACGCCGATCCCGCCGCACCGCCACCGACCTCGTGGCGCACCGGCGCCTGGAAGACCGCGTGCACCTACGACCTCGAGGCACTGCCGGAACTCAGCGGGCTGGCACCGTCGCAGCGGCACCCGGGGGTGCTCTGGGCCATCAATGACAGCGGGAACGCCCCAGTGCTGTACGCCCTCGACACCAAGGACTGTCGGATCCGAGGCCAGCACACGTTGTCTTCCCCGAACACCGACTGGGAGGCGCTGGCCAGCGGGCGTAACGCCGACGGGGAGCCGGTGCTCTGGGTGGGCGATATCGGCGACAACCTGAGATCGCGGCGAAGTGTCCGGGTGCTCGAGGTGCCGGAGCCTGCCCTGGGCATCACGTCGGGAGCCGCCCGCTCACACCGCTTCACCTACCCGGGCGGGCCGAGGGACGCGGAGGCGCTGATGGCTGAGAAGGACGGCTCCCACCTCTACGTGATCGCGAAGAGCGCCACCGGCCCGCTCTACCGGATCCCGGTGCGCGCCTCGAAGGTCCGGGCTCGCAAACTCGCCACCACCGTGCCGTTCGCCACCGACGCAGCGCTGAGTCGTCAGGGGTACGCGATCCGCGACTACGCCACGATCACCCGGTATCGCACACCGATCCCCGGGGCGCGTCTTGGCCGCAGCAACCCCCCACTGCTGCGACAGTCGGAGGCCGTGGCCTTCAGCCGGTCGGGCGCATGGCTCTACACCGCGTCCGAGGGCGACAGCAGACTCCTGCGGGCACCGGTGAAGCGCTAGGCCAGAGACAGGCTAGTTGTCGCTCAGGACCTGGCTGGACAGTCCGGTTAGAGATCGGCATCTTGGTTAGTCGGCGGCAGGTTGGTTAGAGTCCCACGGCCGTATAGGGCTAACCGGAGTGCCGTATGTCTAACCGCGATGCCGATCTCTAACCGGAGTGCCGATGTCTAACCGGGATGCTGCAGCAGCGAACCCGCTCGGAACGTTCGTAGCGGGTGTTTGCTGGCTTCCTCGCGGATCGTGGCCTTGGTGGCCCGGTCCCGGACCGCGCCCAGGGACACCCCCGGGGCAGATCCGCTAACGACAATCATTTTCATTAGTGTTAGTCTCCGTACATGACCAAGACTCTGCTAACCGTCGCCCTCGGCGGTCTCCTGCTCGCCGGCTGCTCGGCCAGCGATTCGGACACTGCCGGCACGTCCACCGTGGTGGCCTCGCACTACCCCGTTCAATTCCTCGTGGAGCAAGTGGGCGGCGACCTGGTCGACGTCGAGACGCTGACTGCGCCTGGAGCAGAGCCGCACGACCTCGAGTTGACGCCACAGCAAGTGGCACAGGTCCAGGACGCAGCCGCGGTCTTCTACATCGGCGACTTCCAACCCGCGGTGGACGATGCGGTGGCCGAAGCCTCGGGAACCGCCGTCGACCTGTCAGCCGGGCTGCCTCTGCGCGAGGCTGAGGAGCACGCCGACGAGGAGCACGCCGACGAGGAGCACGCCGACGAGGAGCACGCAGGCACCGATCCACACGTCTGGCTGGACCCGGTCCTGATGCAGCAGATGGCCACGACAGTGGCGGACACGCTCGCAACATCGGACCCGGACAACGCACAGGCCTACCAGGACAACGCGGCGCGCCTGACCGACGAGCTCGCCGCACTGAACACCGAGTGGGAGGAAGGAACAGCGACCTGCGAAATCACGACGATGGTGGTCAGCCACGAGGCGTTCGGCTACCTCGCCGATCAGTACGGCTTCGACCAGAGGGGCATCTCCGGACTGTCACCGGAGACCGAGCCCAGCGCCGCAGCCATCGCCGAACTGGTGGACTTCGTCCGCAACAACGGCGTCACCACCGTATACACCGAGACCCTCGTCGATCCGGCGGTCGCGCAGACCGTGGCCTCCGAAGCGGGAGTGCAGACCGCCACGCTCGATCCGCTGGAGGGCCCGCCCGCCGAGGGTGACTACCTCAGCGCGATGCGGGATAACCTTGGCACCGTGGAAGCCGGCCAGAACTGTTCATGAGCGTCATCCGCACGTCCGGCCTCGGCGTCCAGTTCGGCCAGCCGGTGTTGCGTGACGTCACGATCGAGATACAGCCCGGGGAGTTCGTCGCGCTGATGGGCGCGAACGGGACCGGAAAGACCACCCTGGTACGCAGCCTGCTGGGCCTGATCCGTCCGGATGAGGGACAGGCTTGGTTGTTCGACACCCCCGTCTCACGGTTCCGCCAATGGCGGCGCGTGGCCTACGTCCCGCAGCGACTGCTGGCCCACAGCGCGGTGCCGCTGAACGTCGAAGAAGCTGTGCGCAGCGCCCTGACCTCGGCGCATCACCGGTGGCGGCCACTGAGTCGGGACGAGAGATCCCGCGTGCGGCAAGCACTCGAGGACGTCGGCCTGCGGGAGCGGTGCAAGGACCGTCTTGAAGACCTGTCCGGTGGCCAGCAGCGGCGGGTGATGGTCGCCCGGGCACTGGCCACGCGGGCCGAACTGCTGATCATGGACGAGCCGACGGCCGGTATCGACGCCGGCGAGCAGGCACGTCTGGCCGGGCACGTTGCGCAGTTGCACGCGACCGGCGTCACGATCGTGCTCATCACACACGACCTCGGTCCGGTCGCCAGCCTGGCTGAACGGGCCATCGTGCTGGGTCCGCCCGCCGGCGGATCGGTTCGCTACGACGGCGCCTCCCCGCCTCCCCATCAATGGACCGAGCACGTCTGGCATCACAACCACGACACGGACGAGGGCCCCGGCCTCATGGAGGGACCATGAGTTGGGTGACCTTCGACTTCATGCAGCGGGCGCTGCTGGCGGCGACGATCGTCGGGTTGGTCGCACCGGCGATCGGGGTGTTCCTCGTGCAGCGCCGGCTCGCACTCCTGGGCGACGGCATGGGGCATGTCGCGCTCACCGGCGTCGGTCTGGCGTTCCTCACCGGTACCGCGCCGGTCCCCACCGCATTGGCCGTCGCAGTGCTCGGCGCCATCGGCATCGAGGTGCTGCGGGCCCGCAGCCGGTCGGCCGGTGACACGGTCCTGGCCCTCGTCTTCTACGGCGGCATCGCAGGCGGCGTGCTGCTGACCTACCTCGCGGGCAACCGTGCTGCCTCCTCGCTGAACCAGTACCTCTTCGGCGCAATCACCACCGTCTCCGCGGCCGACCTGGTCTGGCTGACCGTCGCAGCGGTGGCGGTGCTCGGCTTCCTCGCCGTCTTCGGCCGTGAGATGTTCGCCGTGGCGTTCGATCCGGAGGTCGCCCGGACGCAGGGGATCCGGACCGAACTCATCAGTGTCCTCACCACGGTCCTCGCCGCTGTCACCGTGGTGATCGGCATGCGGACCGTCGGACTGCTGCTGGTGAGCGCAATCATGATCGTGCCGATCGCCGCGGCGCAACAGGTGAGTTCCTCGTTCCGCGGCACCGCCGTACTGGGCGTGGTCATCGGAGTCGCCTGTGCGGTCGGTGGTGTGATCGCCAGCTTCTACGTGGATGCCCCCTCGGGTGCCACGATCGTCCTGCTCACCCTGGCATGCTTCCTGCTCGCACTGCCCGTCGGTGCACTCCTAAGGAGGTCGACATGACCCGGCGACGGACCCGGCAACGCGATGCGGTGGCCGCGCTCCTGCACCAACGCGAGGACTTCCGCACCGCCCAGCAGATCCACGCGGACCTGCGCGACGCCGGCGACGACGTGGGCCTGACCACGGTCTACCGCTGCTTGGCGGCGATGACGGAGAGTGGAGAGGTCGACATCCTGCTCGGCCAGGACGGCGAGGCCCGCTATCGCGCTTGCAGCACAGGGCACCATCATCACCTCGTGTGCCGATCCTGCGGTTTCACCGTTGAGGTGACTGCCGCGCCGGTGGAACGTTGGGCACAGCGCACCGCCGAGGACCACGGCTTCAGCGACGTGAGCCACACCGTGGAGATCCTCGGCTTGTGCGACACGTGCGCGGCTTCCTGACTTTCGCCCGGACGTGCGGTAGCGTCGAATGGTCTAGGAGGTTCTCACCCGCATGGCGAACAAACTCATGGCAGAATTCATCGGCACTTTCCTTTTGGTGTTCCTGGCCGTCGGCGCCGCCGTCAGTGGCATCAAGTCCATCGGCATGCTGGGAGTGGCACTGGCCTTCGGCATCGTCCTGATGGCACTGGCCTACTCCATCGGCCCAACGTCGGGCTGTCACGTCAATCCCGCGGTCAGCCTGGCCTTCTGGCTGTCGAAAAGGCAATCGGGCAAGGAAGCCGGCCTGTACATGGTCGCCCAGTTCCTGGGTGCGGCACTCGGCGGTTTCGTCCTCTGGGTCCTGGTCAACTCCGGCGGGGTGACCGACGAGACCGGCGGCCTGGGTACGAACGCATTCGGCGGAGAGGGACCGAACGCTCTAGGCGCCTTCCTCGCCGAGGCCCTGCTCACTGCAGCTTTCGTCGGCGTGATCCTTCTGGTCACCGATTGGGCCGCAGCGCCGGACTTCGCGGGATTGGCCATCGGCGGCGCGCTCGCGGCGGTCCACCTGGTCGGCATCCCGCTGACCGGAACCTCGGTCAACCCCGCACGCTCGCTAGGACCGGCACTGTTCGCCGGCGGCGAGTCGTTGCAGCAGGTCTGGCTGTTCCTGATCGCACCCTTCGTGGGCGGCGCGATCGCGGTGATCTTCTGGAGGATCACGCGCCCGACCGGTTCGGCACTCGGCGACGAGGGCACCGAGCAATTGGGCCGCGAAGGCGCCGCCTAGGTCCGGGGTCTGCCGGGGTACGGACTGGCCAGCCTTCGACGACACGGAGGACCTGGTGCCACAGACGACACCCCAATTGACCGTCAGGCACCCAACCCCACGAGCACCCCTGACTGGGTGCCGAGACGACAACTCACTTGACCGTTAGGCACCCAACCCCCGGGACGCACCGGACTGGGTGCCCAACCGACAACTGACCCCGCCGTAGAACGTCGTCGCTGCAGAACCCCGTCTACGGTGCGCTCAAGATGCCCCGCATCAGGGGACCTTCGCCCGCCAGCCTCGGGTCGATGCGTAGGTCCCCATCACGATCCGGGGGTTCGCGTCCTGGTCCAACCAGCGGGCAGTCGCCCGCATCGACCGAAGGCCGATGGCAACACACCCGGCTGTCGGGCGGCTCCGATGGACGTGCAGGAAGATCCCGCCGCCCTTGTTGGTCGCCGCGGGCTTGCGGGTGCGCCACTCCCCCGTGGCGGGATGCCGGTAGACCGCCCCCGGAAGGTTGTATCCGATCACCACCGCGAGTCGATAGGCACGTCCGTAGGAGGCCAGGCGCTCGGACCACTGGCCATCGTCGCGCCACCGGGCTCGCGGCGACCGGTTGGTCTGCAGGACGTTGTATGTGCGCGGATCGCGCGGATCGTAGGGCCAGTAGGACGACGGGGTGACCCGATGGAAGGGCAACTTCGCCACGTTCTCCGACGACCGGCCGAACGCCATGGGCAATCGGTAGATCCCGGCCGGCGTCTCGCCACTGTTCTGACGTCGCTCGCGGCGCGGCGCAAACCCGTTGACCCCGATCCACGCGTCGACTCGCGGACCCACGGCCACCCACTGGTCCTGGACCCGTTCGAAACGCCGCAGCGTGGCGCGCTGACTGCTCCAAGTCTGCGCGCGCACGACGATGACCTGGTGCACCGGAGCGTCGTCGACCAATGGCAGGAGCACCAGGGGGATCACCACGAAGTCCAGCCTACGCGCGACCGACCGCGCCCCCGCCCGACGATCAACACCGGGTTACCGTAGTGGGAAATGGACCTCAACCTTCCCCGGGCCGGCGTCGATCCGGTAGTACGCGAAACTCGCACCATCTATCGGAGTCTGCTCGGCGGAGGATTCGCGGACCTGCGACGGATGCCGTCGGAGGTCATCTTCGATGAGCCGAAGTGCACGGTGCACCACTACGAGCCCACCGCGGACCCCGACCCCGATGCTCTGCCCGTGCTGCTCATCCCCCCGATGGCCGCCACACCGGTCTGCTTCGACCTGCGCCGCGGCTGTTCAATGGTGGAGTTCCTGCTCGACACCGGTCGCCCGACGTACCTCGTGGACTACGGCGACATCAGCACTCTGCGCGACCAGGACCTCGGCCTGGAATTCTGGATCGACACGGTGCTGCCCGACGCGATCGCCTCCGTGCTGGCCGACTCCGGTGCCAGCGGTGTGCATCTCGTGGGCTGGTGCCTCGGCGGCATCCTGGAGATGTTCACCGCCGCCGCCCACCCGGACCTCCCCATCGTCAGCGTCACGTCGGTGGCCAGCCCCTTCGACTTCGGCCAGGTGAAGGTCCTCGGCCCGGTTCGCATCATGGAGGACCTCACCAACGGCGTGCTCACCACGGGCCTGGTCAGAGTCCTGGGTGGGATCCCCGGCAGACTGAACGGCCTGATCTACCGATGGCTCGATCCTGTCAAGCAGATCAAGAAGCCGCTGCTGCAACTGCAGAGCCGCGACGACCCTGACACCCTGGCCCAGATCGAAGCCGTGGACGTGCTCATGGACACCATGGAGGCCTACCCGGGCCGTAGCATCTCGCAGATCTACCACTCACTGATCCGCACCAATCGCTTCTCCGAGGGCCGGCTCGTCCTCAAGGGCGGCCGGGTCGTCGAACTCGGGGAGGTGACAGTGCCGGTGATGGCCATCGCCGGCACCGGAGACCTGTTCTTCGCGCCACCGGCCTCAGCGCATCACGTCGCGACGTTGCTCACCAAGAGCCCCTCGGTGCGCCTTGAGACCGCGCCGGGCGGGCACCTCGGCGTCCTCAGCGGCCGCTCGGCGCGGGACACCACGTGGCGCTACGTCGAGGAGTTCCTGGCCGACCACGACGTGGCCTGACCCATGTCCCGGGTAGCGACCTGCGGCTTGACCACCCTGGATCTCGTGCAGTACGTCGACCACCTGCCCGGGCCCGACGAGAAGGTCCAGGCCCACGAGGCACGTCTGGAGTTCGGCGGACCCGCCGCGAATGCGGCGTTCACCGCCCGGGCACTCGGGGTGCGCTCACGACTGATCACCTGCCTGGGCGCAGGACCCCTGG
This sequence comes from Actinomycetota bacterium, assembly GCA_020636995.1. GTDB lineage: Bacteria > Actinomycetota > Actinomycetes > S36-B12 > UBA10799 > JADKAV01. Next base: position 21,208 of record JACJWU010000007.1, read on the forward strand.
GCGCAGCCATCACCGGACAACTCGCCGACACCGGCGTGGAGGTGGTCGACGCGGCCGCGGGACATGAATGGCAGCCGCCGCTGTCGTCGGTCGCCGTGACAGATGCGGGCAGGGCGGTCATCTCCGTCAACGCCGCCGCAAGTCCGGCCACCAGGGTGTCGGCGGCCGTCCTGACCGACTGCGCCGCACTGCTGGTCGATGGCCACCACCTCGCCCTGTGCATCGATGCCGCCGCAACTGCCCGGCTCGCCGGAGTGCCGGTGCTGCTCGACGGCGGTTCCTGGAAGACCGGTCTGGAACGCCTGATCCCGTTGGTCGACGCCGCGGTGCTGTCAGCCGACTTCCGACCCCCCGAACCCATCGAGTGGGGATCCCGGGCGTTCGCCGTGACGCACGGTCACCACGCCATTGAGGTCATCTCCGATGGCTTTCAGGGTTCAGTGGAGGTCGAGCCGGTCGCCGCAGCCGACACTCTGGGGGCAGGGGACGTGTTCCATGGCGCATGGCTGGCCCACGTCGGCCGGTTCGGACTGGACGACTTCGTCGCGGGTCTTCGCTTCGCGGCACGCATAGCCTCGCTCTCCTGCCGCTACCCGGGGGCGCACGAATGGGCTCAGCACCTCTGAGGCGCCTACGGTGGAAGGGCCGCAGAGGAGGGAACCACCATGTCACTGTCCGAGATGGCACGGGAGAAAGCTCAGAAAGAACTGGCCAAGGGTCAGGAGTCACTGGCACAGCACACCGCGGAACTCGCCGCGGCCCAAGAGCGACTCGAGGCCGCCCAGCGGGCTCTTTCCGACAAGGCCCGTGCGGCACAATCGGCGTCCGAGGCAACGATCAAGGACCTACAGGTGCAGCTCAGCGATGCGCAGGCGAAACTCGACGCTGCGGAGGGCTCATCGGATCTGACGCAGGCAGTCACGAGCCCCGGCATCATTCGCGGAGTCACAGAGGGGTTGCGACAGGCCGCCGATGCGAACGTCTCCTCCGCGCAGGCTCAGGTCGACGCCCTACGGGCACAGATCTCCCAAGCCCAGTCGGAGGCACAGACCCCCGCCGCGGACACCTCACCGGAAATGCAGGCGGCGAAGGCGGACGTGCAGGCGGCCCAGGACGGCATGTCCGCGGCCCAGATGCGCATCGACCTGTCCCAGAAGGCACTCGACGCCCTCGACTGAGGTTCCGCCGGAGTTGGTGAGCCGGTCGACCTCAGCCGTACACGTCAGGAGAGGCGCGCGACAGCCGCATCAACTGCCGCGGCCAGCACGTCCTGCAGATGCGAGGGCGCGCTCGTGGCGATCTGCCAGGATGCGCCACTCTCCTGCGCCCAGGCCTCCTGCTGATCCTCGGGCAGCAGGTCCTCGAACTGAACCACTGCGCTCTCCCACACGTCGATCCGCAAGGAGCCGTCGGACTTCTCCGCTGCCTCGGTCACGAACACCGGGTCGATCCCTGCCAGCGCACGGGCAACGGCGGTGGCGGCGGCACTGACGACGGCGGGATCGCGATCGGGGGTTTGAACTTCGGCCGCAACAGCCGTGATCAGTTGCGTGTCGTCCATGCTGACCTCCTCACGCCGGAGGCACACCCCCCGACACCTGCACGGTACTACTGCCACCGGTGAACCGCCCCGGGTTCCTCGGCCGTACTGGGACGCACATCCACCACTCGACGGATCCGCCAGACGTGTGCACCAAAAAGTGTTGTTCCGCGCGCCCGTGACGACTCTCATCTATGTGGCGATTCGACGAGGCATCTACTGTTACCCCCATGAGCAGCGATGCGCAGCTGGCAGCAGACCTGGCGCGCAACCCTTCTCAGGGGCTCTCTGGTGTGTACAACGCGTACTCGGCGAAGCTCTACACATACGCCCTGACGATGCTGCGGGATCCCGCGACTGCGCAGGACGTCGTCCACGATTCCCTGCTGGTTGCCGCCGGTTCGATCGGTCAACTGCGGGATCCGGCGAAGCTTCGGCCCTGGCTCTACGCCATCACGCGCAACGAGTGCCTGCGCGCGATCCGCGGACGCAACCGGTTCAGCGACACCGATGAGGTGATCGAAGTGCCGGATGACAGCGTCGACTTCTATGCCGGCCTGCGCAGGGACGAAGCGTCGCGAATAGTGGCCCAGGGGATGGCGGCGATGAATCCGGCCGACCGGGACATCCTCGCTCTTGCCCTGCAGCACGACCTCGACGTGGAGCGCCTCAGCCAGATCACCGGCACGAAGCCGAACGCCCTGCATGCCCGACTCTCGCGGGCCCGCACCGGACTGTCCGACGCCATCTCCGCCCTGGTGCTCCACCGGGCGCGCGGCAAGGACTGCGAGACGCTGGCCGGGATCATCGCTCCGGCGGATCAACCCCTCTCCCCCCTCCTTCGCAAGCGGATTCTGCGCCACCTTCGGGACTGCGACGTCTGCGAACGACGACGCCGGGGCGCACTGGCCGCCCTGCGCCCGGCCATGGCTGCTCCTGTCTTCGTGGCGCCGCCGGCAGACCTGCTGTCCCGGATTCAACACAGCCTGCATCAGGGGCAGGCGGCGCCGGTGTCCGCGGCAGCCCGCCCCTTCGACGCCGAAGGCTTCCCCCGGCCGCTGGACGGCAGGCGTTCGACGGCCTGGATCATCGCCGCCGCGGCGACCGTCGTGGCGCTGGTACTGGTGGCAGCCGGCCTGGCCATCGCCACCAACGGCTCCACGACGGCGGCCGGCGATGCCCAACCCATCACAGGTTCTGCGCCCGCAGGGCCGGTGCCCTCCAGTTCGGCCAGCGCGTCGGAGGCCCCGACCGCCGCGTCTGACAGCGCCGCTGAGGTCACCCCGAAGGCTCCGGTCACCAGCGACGAGCCGCAACCGGAGCCGTCGCTCCCTCCGACACAAGCCAGGTCCGGGACCAAGCCGCAGAAATCGACGAAAGCAGCCAAGCCGGCCAGCACCCCATCCAGCAAGGCCTCGCCATCGAAGAAGACGTCGCCGACGACAAGTGCTCCGACCCAACCGGCTGCCCCGCAGCCACCTGCGCAGCCACCGGTCATCGCCGGAGTCACTCTCGAGGACCTCGACACGTCCGCCGATGGCGGTTACACCCGCTGTGACGCGTTCACGTTGCGGGTCACGACGACCGTGACTGGAGAGGTGACGTCAGTGAAGGCCATCATCAAGCCAGTCGGTTCCGTTGTGAGCCTCAGTGGCAGCCCTCATACAGGTACGGTCACGCTGCCGCCCGGGGACTACGTGATCGCGGTCGAGGCGACCGGCCCCGGGGGCACCGCCAGTCGCGACGCGGGCTCCGTATTGCATATCTGCCCGGGCTGAGCGTACGGAAGTGGTTGGCCAGACCGAAACCGTGCAGAACTGGTTGGCGAGAAGCGCCGCTCAACCAGTTCTGTACGCCCACGGCTCACCACAGAGGCTGTTTGTCCGCCTCGATCGCCTCGTCGAGGGTCTCCAGCAGGCCGGCCCGCATCTTCACCTTCGTCTTCGCGTGGGCGGTCATGTTCAGCCGCTTCATGTCTTCGGCGACGCTGCGCGCGGTCACCATGAGGTCCTCCGGGGCGACCACCGCGTCCAGGAACCCCGCGGCCAGTGCCTGCTGCGGATCGAACATCTCCGCATTGATGACGGAGCGGTTGAGGAAGGACTTCCGGAGCCGATCCCGGGCCAACTCGATCCCGACGTGGTGCATCGTCATCCCGATCTCCACCTCGTTCAGCCCGATCCGGTACGGGCCCTCCGCGCCGATCCGGTAGTCGGCGGACAACAGGAGGAACGCGCCCTTCGCCACAGCGTGCCCCGGGCAGGCCACGATGATCGGAAACGGATGAGCCAGCATCCGGCGGGCCAAGGTGGAACCAGCGGCCACCAGGGCGATCGCGTTGTCCGGGCCGGAGGTCATGACCTTCAGGTCATACCCACCCGACAGGATGCCGGGCTGACCGGTGAGGATCACGATCGCCTCGTCGGCCTCGGACCGGTCCAGGCACACGTTGAGTTCCGCGATCACGTCCGGCGAGATCGCGTTGACCTTCCCGTTGGTGAGGGTCACGGTGGCGATGCCATCGTCGAGTTCGTAGCTGACCAATTCACTCATGGTTGCGAGCGTAACCACCGGGTTCGGAGCCAGCCCCGGGGCCACGGAAACCTCGTCGCCAGTCACGGCCCCCCAGGCGCATAATCACATCCGTATGGATGCTGAGGCGACCACGTTCCGTGCCCGTGTCACGGCCGTGCACAAGAACCGCTGGGTGATCGAACCCGGCGATCAGGCAATCGTGAGCAACCGGCTCGACGAGGATCCCGTCGTCGGGGACTGGGTGATCGCCGAACGCCACGAAGCGTTGTGCCGAATCGTGGAGATCGAACCTCGCACGGGCCTGCTGACCCGCAAGCGTCCCGGCGACGTCGCCAACGACGCCGTGGTCGAACAACCCATCGCCGCCAACGTCGACCTCGCACTGCTCACGATGGCCGTCGACGACGACTTCAGCGTCCGACGGCTGGAACGGTACCTGACCCTGGCCTGGGACTCCGGTGCGACACCCGTTGTGATCCTGACCAAAGCGGACCTCGCAGACCCCTGGCAACTCGACGACCGCGTTTCCGCGGTGGACACTGTGGCTTTCGGAACCGAGTGCATCACGACCAGCGCACACACCGGCGCAGGTCTGGACCGACTTCGCGCGCTCCTACAGCACGGCATGGTCGCTGCGCTGCTCGGATCCTCCGGCGTCGGGAAGTCCAGCCTCGTGAATGCTCTCGCGGGCGTCGACCTGCAGGTCGTCACCGACGTCCGGGACTTCGACGGCAAGGGCCGTCACACCACCACTTCCCGCAGACTCGTGGAGTTGCCCTGGGGGGCGTATCTGGTGGACACACCAGGTCTGCGGGAACTCCAGCTGTGGGCGGACGAGGATGCGCTGGTCGACAGTTTCCCCGACATCACGGACCTGGCACGTGAGTGCCGCTTCCGGGACTGCACGCACGAGTCCGAACCCGACTGCGCCGTGACGGTCGCTGTGGCCGATGGCCGGCTGTCGGAGGAACGAATCGAGAGTTGGCGGCGCCTCCGCCGCGAACTGGCATACCTGGCACGACGCATCGACCCGGCGGCGGCCCGCGCAGAACGCCAGAAGTGGAAGTCGATCGCACGGTCGCGTCGCGCACTGAACAAGGTACGCCCGGAGTAGGCGGGGAACCGATCGAACCCCGGGGCCGCAGACCTTAGGTTGCGTGCACTCGAGGAATCGGGAGGAACCATGGTTGCACTGTTGCGATGTCAGCCGCCCTCGCGACCGGCGTCACACCTGCGCCCGTCGCCGCGGTGCAGGCACATCAACCGTCGGCGTCGGCTGCCGCCCAGACCTCCCGCGCGGGCAACGCACGCCAATGGGTCCAGTACCCCTTCGTCGCGGGCGGCAGCCGGGCCAGCGTGCTCGGAACAATCACCCAGGCCGACCTGAACGACATGGTCACCCTGGACAGGGAGCCGGCCGTGCCAACGCGGTTCGGGTGCACGGCCGCCCCGACCATCGGCCGGCCTCAGCATCACCGCGGCCGACGGCAGCCGGATCGCCAACGCCTACGGCAACCAGTGGTCCATGGCGACCCAGTCGGGCAAGAGGCGGCCCCCGGCTACTAGGGCGACCACAAGTCGCCGGTCCGCCGCTGAGTGCGCTGTCCGAACCTCAGTAGGTATCAGGAGGGGCCGAGGCGTGGCTCATGGGACTCGGCGGCGGGCTCTTTGAGTTCGACGAAGATGGTCTCAGTGGGCGTCACGCCGACGTTGCGACCGCTGTGCTCTTGAGCGTCGAGCCATCGCACGTCGCCTGCCTGCAACGTCACATCGACGTGCTCGTCGCCGTGCTCGAGCCGGCGCACGAATGAACTGAGGCACACCATCACGCTGTCAGGGTGTCGGTGCGGGAGCGTTCGGTCTCCAGGCTCGTCCCGATAGTGCAGCACGCGAACCCTGTCGTTCTCGAAGATGACGGAGTACAGCCGGGGATTCGTCACAACGGGATCGTCAGCCATGTTGACATGTACCCGGTGACCCGACAAGTAGCCGTTCTGTCCGGACAGGTTGGGCACGGTAGCCGCGTGCTGGCGTGGGATGAGTGAAGATCTCCCGGTGGGCTGTGGTCTGCGCCCGGGAGCGGCTGGCGAGCATTCCATGCGTCACGGTTGCCCACAAGCGCGCAGAGCTAACGCCACGGCAGCGCATGCCCGAGGTACCGGAGTTTCCGGCTGCACCCACCTGCGCTGCGCGGTGAATGACCACGACGACGAGACCGTCCCGATCGCCGCGGACTTCGGTGCGCCGGTCGGCACCGCACTACGCCGGCCCGGCATGGTCATCGCCCCATCCCGGTTAGAGATCGGCATCCCGGTTAGACATAGGGCACTCCGGTTAGACCTGTACGGCCGTGGGACTCTAACCACCTGCCGCCGACTAACCAACATGCCGATCTCTAACCGGAATGCGCGGACAGATCCTGACCGACAACCGACCGTGCCACGCCCGTGGCGGGATATCACACCGCCCTACCAGCCCCGGACCCACGGCAACCCACGAAAGGGCCCACTCCACCCAGCCGCCCGCCGCGCCGCCTTGACCGGATGGATCACAGCACTGCACGGCCGCCCACCCAACAGCCGCAACCGCGTGATCTCTGGACGGAGAACTACCCGTGATACAGGCTGACCTCGGCCGCCTTGATCACCAGCACGACGGACTCCCCCACGTCGATCGCGAGCCGCGCGACCGAATCTGCGGTGATGTCCGCACCAAGATCGCCCACCTGGATGCGCACGAGATGTGCTTGAGGTTCGATCGACGTCACCGGTCCGAGGAACTGGTTGCGGGGGCTGCCACCGGGGGCGCTGCGATGCACGGAGACCGCCTCCGGCCGGAAGACGGCCAGTGCCGGATCGCCGGGCGTCAACGCCATGTCGGGCTCGCCATGGATCACCGTGCCGTCCGTGGCGACCAGGCTGTCCGGTCCGGTCGCCACACCGCGCACCATGTTCAGCCCGCTGATGCTCGCGGCGAAGTCACTGCGCGGCCTGCGGAAGACCTCCTCCGTCCTTCCGGTCTCCACGACGCGCCCCGCCTCCAGCACCGCCACACGGTCACACAGGAGGACAGCGTCCAGCACGTGATGGGTGACGATGACGGCGGTTCGACCGGCCAGGACCCTGCGCAGAGTCTGTCGCATCATCGCCGCCATCCCCACATCCGTGGCAGACAGCGGTTCATCCAACAGAAGCAGGTGCGGCTGTGTCGCCAGAGCCCGCGCCAGCGCCACGCGCTGCTGCTGTCCCCCCGACAACTCCGACGGTTTGCGGTCAGCGAGGTCAGCAGCGTCCACCTCGATGAGCCAATGCTGCGCGACGGCTCTCGCCGCAGGCCGCGATAGACCCTGACTGCGCGGACCGAAGGCCACGTTGTCGACAACACTCATCCTCGGGAACAACAGCGAGTCCTGCGCCAGTAACCCGATCCGACGCCGGTGCGGGGGCACCCACACCCGCGCACTGAAAAGTTCCTCGCCGTCGAGAACAGCCGTGCCCGAATCCGCGCGCACCAAGCCGGCCAGGACCGCCAGCACACTGCTCTTACCAGAGCCGTTGGCGCCGATCAGGCCGAGGGTTCGGCCATGCGGGACCTCGAGGGACACATCGAGGTCGCGGTCCTTCACCGCCGCCCGGAACGTCAGACTCATGCCGGCCTCGCCGTCCTCCGTGCCAGCGAGATGACCAATGCGGCCACGACCACGAGCACCATGGACAGCGCGATCGCGGAGTCCGGATCCACCTCACGTTGCAGATAGATCTCCAAGGGCAGGGTGCGCGTCGTGCCCTGCAGACTGCCCGCGAACGTGATCGTGGCACCGAACTCCCCCAGTGCCCGGGCGAAGGACAGGACCGCCCCGGAGGCCACAGCAGGCAGGACCATCGGAAGCGTGACCCGTCGCAACACCGTTGTGGGCCGCGCACCCAGCGTCGCCGCAACTTCCTCGTAGCGCTGCCCGGACGAACGAAGGGCACCCTCCAGGCTCACCACGAGGAAGGGCATGGCGACGAAGGTCTGCGCCATGATCACTGCCGTCGTCGAGAACGCGATCTGGATCCCGAACGCCTCGAGGCTGCCTCCCAGCAGACCCCGGCGGCCGAATGTGTAGAGCAAGGCGATCCCTGCGACCACCGGTGGCAGCACCAGCGGCAGCAGAACCACAGAGCGCATGACGTCCTGTCCCCGAAAGGTGCTGCGGCCAAGGATGATCGCCATGGGCACGCCGAAAACCAGGCACAGCAGTGTTGCGATCGTTGAGGTCTTCAGGCTCAACAGCAACGCGGTACGCGCACCGGGCGATGTGATCAGCGCGGGGAGGTCGGCCCAGTCCACTCGCGTGAGCATGGCCAGGAGCGGCAGGACGATGAACAGCGAACCGGCTGCGGCGGGTACGAAGATCCAGCTCGGAACGTCCAGGCGGGGTGTACGGTTCACGACGGCGTCCCGAATCCGCCTTCGGCGAGGACCTGCTGCCCCTCAGGGCCGAGCACGTATGCCTGGAACTCACCTGCGTCGTCCGCGCTGGTGCTGCCCTTCAGCACCCCGATCGGGTAGTCGTTCGTCGCGTTGTCGGCAGTCGGGATCGGCACGCCGTCAACCGCATCGCCGGCGGAGATCACATCGGAGACGTACACCACCCCGGCGTCCGCCTCCCCGGAGATCACCTTGCCCAGGACATCGGTCACCGAGTTCTCTTCGCTGACCGGCATCAACGCGACACCCACGTTCTGCTCAACTGTCCGCGTCGCGGCACCACAGGGCACCTGTGGCGCACACACGACCACGGCGATCCCTGGATCCGCTAGGGAAACGAACGATGTGACCCCGGCCGGATTGCCCGGCGGCACAGCGATCTCCATCGAATTGGTGGCGAAGACCGCCGGTCGGGCAGACAGCAGGCCGGCGGCCACCGCCTTGTCCATGGTCACGGTGTCGGCGGCGGCAAAGACGTCGGCCGAGGCACCATCCTGCAGTTGCGCCACAAGATCGGAGGACCCGCCGAAGTTGAACATCACCGTCGTGCCGGGATTCGCGGTCTCGAACTGCGCGCCCAGTCGTGTGAACGTGGCCTGCAGCGAAGCCGCGGCGAAGACGGTGATCGTTGTGCTCTCGCCGGGCCGATTCGAGCAGCCCGTCGCGATCAGGCCGGACATGGCGACCAATGCACAAACACGTCGCTTCATCACCGTTCGACTTCGACGATCACATTCGTTGACTTGATGACTGCGACCGCCACCGACCCCGGTTCCAGGTTCAGGTCACGCACGGCTTCAGTGCTCAGCAGCGAGACCACGCGGTACGGCCCGCACTGCAGTTCCACCTGTGACATCACCTCATCGGAGGTGATCTCGGTGACGAGTCCGACGAAGCGATTGCGCGCCGAGCTGCTCACACCCAGGGGCTCTGCCGCCGCTGCGGCACGAGCGCGCGCGTACATCGCCAACGCCAAGCCGTCGATGACCTTGCGCCCGGATTCGTCGATGGCGGCGGCCAACACCCCCGAGTCCACGAGTCTGCGCACGGTGTCATCGCTCACACCCAGGAATGTTGCCGCATCAGAGATCCGCAGTTGAGGCACAAGACGAACGATACACCCGCACTTGCGATCGAATCACCGTCGCAGACACGCAGCTTCGGCTCATCACATCCCGCCGAAGATGCCCCCGAGCCTATGACTCGCCGGCGTCCTCGGCCCGCGCCGCGCGGTACACCAATGTCCACGCCGTGAGCAGCCACCACGCGACCACTCCGATGGCCAGCCAGAAGAAGATCGCGGCCGGGGTGCCCTTGATGAAGAAGACGTCCACGGCAGCGAGCAGGAAGTAGATCACGCCGGCGACGAGCAGGATCACCGATGTCACGAGCCAGCGCCAGAACTTGCCGCCGAGCGTGCGGAAGTTCACCGCAAGAGCATTCGACTGCCCGTCCATGGCAGCGATCGACAGGAACGGCGTCAAGGCGGCGACCAGGAGGACCAGCACAGGGTGAATCAGGGTCACCAGGAGCACCAGCAGCCACTGCAGCAGCGCCCAGCCCGTGAATGCACCTGCGTGGGCCTTCACCCTGCCCAGCGCCGATTCCCCGTCGCGGTCGACTGCGCCGAGCGCGCAGGACGTGAGTACCGCATACAGCGCCATCACGCTGATCCCGGACACCAGGACCGCGACAAGGAAGCCGAAACTCAGCGCGGATTGGGTGTTGAGCCAGGTGAGGAATCCCTGCACCACGGTGTTGATCACGATGAACAGCAGCGCGGGCCCGGAGCTGCGCCACATCACGGCCAATGCCTTGAGAAGTGCAGAGAAGCGGTATCCCGCGGGTGCCGGGCGGGCTACGTCGGTACTCACTTCGCCTCCTGCGCGTTGTCGGCGAGGACGGTTTCGACCTGCCCGTTGAAGATCTCCTGGGCTCCCACCGTCACCTTCAGCGAGACCACCGCCGGCGAGTACGCACCGTACTCGGTCGTCGTCGCCCCGAACTCCTCGAGGCTCTTGGCCTCCGACCTGATCTCGCGGCCGTTGCGGGTCGTGCCCTTGCAGACGTAGAGATCTCCCTCCACATCGCACACCGGCGCCACGCCGATCGGGACGCCCTTGTCCACGAGCACGTCGTTCGTGGCGATCCGAACGGCCGTCACTTCGGCACCGGCGACCGGCTGCAACTGTGCGATCTGGGTGCATCCGGCCAGGGGTATCAACGCGAGCACGGCGAGCAGTCGTTTCATGCGCCTGCCCCCTTCGTGTTCTTGAGGACCGTGGCTCTTCGCTGCATGATCTCCTTGTCCAGATCGGCGTCGGAGATCTTCTCCAGGTCGAACGGCGCCGGCAGGATCAACTCCACGTTGCGGTCGAGGTCCGAACCCATCAGCGCGAACGGCGTGGCCGTCCAGTCGTTGGAGGCCAGTTCCCGACTCAGGGACGCGATCCCGACCTGGGAGAAGTCGCCGCTGGTCCATTGCGCCGGGGAGGCGTGGTCCATCGTGATGGCGAAGATCGACATCGTGCCATCGCGGTTGTCGCAGATGTCGACCACCTGCTGCTGCTGCGGGTAGTCGATGCAGGAAGCCGTGGTGATCTCCCAGAAGCCGCCTGTGCCATCCGCGTTGGGGTGGGCCTTGATCGTGTTGGTGTGGGTGTGGCCGTTGAGCCAGGCGATCATGTTGGGGTATCTCACGAGCATCGCGATGAACTCGTCGGCGTGGATCAGGGGCTCGCCCGGATGGAAGATCGACTCGGCCGTGTTCTCCAGTGTCAGGCTGTTGTGGTGGCTCAGGATGATCGCCAACTTGTCCTGCGCGACGCACTCCTGCAGACCCGCCTCGAGCCACTCGAACTGGTTCTTCGGCACCGCACCGTCGGCACCCGTGAGCCTGTTGCAGGTGTCGAGTCCGAACATGCGAAGGTTCGGGCCGATGTCCGTGGACCAGAAGGTGGTGTTGTCGTCGAGGTTCGTCTGGGTGAACCCGTGCCCCACGGGCCCCGGACCGCCGCCGTTGTCCTCGAAGTGGGCGGCCATGAAGTCCTGGCCCTGCAGCAGTTGCCGGTCGGGATCGGAGGTCACGCGTTTGAAGCCACCCACCAGGCCGAACTGCTGGCGCACGAAGTCCAGCCCCCGCTGCAAGGGACTCGGGTCGGTTGCCATACCCGTGAACTGGTCGGTCACCCAGGACGGGAACGACCAGTACTTGGTGTGACCCGTGGCCAGCGAGCGCAAGGAGTCGTCCTGGCCGACGAAACCATTGAGCAGCACGTCATGGTTGCCGAACACCGAGTACCAGGGGGCCGGCATGCCGGGACTGGTGACCTCGGTCGTGACGATTGCCTCCATCAGACCCGGGATCTGCGGGAATCCGTACTCGCCCCACATGTCGCCGGACGGATCGTCGGGGTGGTAGGCGTACGTCGCCTCAGGCCAGACCTCGACGCCTTCGTAGACGCCCTCAGCCCCGGAGTTCGCCATGACCGGCACCCCGTCCATGACCTTGATGTACCAACGGGTCTCGAGGTTGGAGATCTGGTCTGCCGAGTCGCCGGTGTTCAGGACCGCCGCCATCGGCGCCCCGGTGACCGGACTGTTGGCCGCATCACTGAACGCCTGCACCATCTGCGCCTGCACGAACAGCGACATCGACTCCTGCGGCCGGCAGATGCCGGGCATCAGAGTCGGGCTGAAGGCCATCACAGGCTCCAGTCGGGATGGCGACTGGGTGTCCTGGATGTGGATGTCGGAGGTGTGCCCGAGATAGGCCAGGGAACGCCGCCTGGCCACCCGACCCGGGGAGGGCCGGTTGACGACGAGGTCCTCGCGGACGATGAACGACTCCCCCGGGGCGGTCAACAGGGTGCGGTACGCGCGGTTGCCGGTCGTGGACTGCCGAATGGTCTCGCGCAGGGTCGTCGGCACGTCTGCTGGTGCCAATGGTGCTGCGAGCGCACTGCCGACCATCGACCGCGGCAGGCCGAGTGAGGCTGCCAGGGCACCGCTGAACGCGATGAATGATCGTCGGCTCATGTGCGCCATGGGCTGTCCTCCGCTCGGCCGGGAATGTTCGTCATAGTGGCACAAACCGGGCCCGGGTTACCGCCCGCTCGCCGGAGAGTCGCCGCGTCAAGTGCCGAGCCGGGCCGGCCGCGTGGACAGATCCGTGGCATTTCGTGAACGAACTGCACCTCGGGCCCTGTGTCCGCCCAACTCCATCCGCCACGCCGGCGTGATCCGAGCCGGACGGGAACCCATCCACCCGAGACCACCTTGGCGACCGACTGTTCTGAGTCACCGCCCACTGCGCGCCCATACTGTGAGGGTCGGGAGGGCCGATGCCGGGAGGAGGGTGGCCATGCAGTCCCGCTACGAAGCCGTCCTCGCAGCCCTGAAGGCGGGGGTTGTCATCCACGCGGCCGACACCGAGATCCTCGAGGCCAACGAGCGCGCTCGAGACCTGCTGGGCATCCGGGACCTCGAGGGGCGCCTGGCCACCGATCCGCAATGGGTGTTCTTGGAGGCCGATCACTCACCGATGCCACTGGAGCGCTTCCCCGTGATGCAGGTGCTGGAGTCGCGCCTGCCGGTCGAGGCGCTGACGATGATCATCCATCCACCCACGGGACCGGACGTGACGATCGAGGTCAGTGCACTGCCCGTCACCGATGAGGCCGGACAGATCGAGCAGATCGTCGTGAGTTTCATCGACGTCACACCGTGGGCGGAGGCCGAGCGGGCGCTGGCCGCCAGCGAGGCGCTCCTGCACGTGGTTCTGGACAACGTAGGGCAGAACATCCTGCGACTCGACGAGGATCTTCGCGTCGACTACGTCAACGCGGGCGTGGCGCGGATGCTCGGGCACCCGGAGACGCCGGTGATCGGCCGGTCACTCGTCGACCTCGGCTACCCGGCCCCAGGCCTCATCGACTGGTCGGACCACTGTCAGAAGGTTCTGACCACAGCAAGGCCGGACACCTTCGAGTGCTGCGAGCACACCAGCCTGGGCGAGCGCTGGCATGAACTCACTGTCCTGCCGCAGGTCGCATCGGACGGCACGGTGGCACACGTCATCGTCACGCACCGTGACGTCACCGAACGCAAAGAAGCGGAGTCGTCCGCACGTGTCCGGCAGGCACAGTACGAAGCCGCACAACTGATCGCAAGTTTCGGCAGCTGGTCGATGGACCTGGCGACCCAGAGGATCACATGGTCGGAGGAACTCTTCCGGATACTCGGCCTGGACCCGTCGCAAACGGCGCCGGACATTGCGCACCAGGAGAGTCTGTACACCAATGAGAGCTGGCAGCGGCTCAGCGCAGCGATCAGCGAAGCACAAGCGTCGGGGGTGCCGTATGAACTGGAACTCGAGACCCGCCGCCCAGACGGGTCGAACGGGTGGGTCCTGACCCGCGGAGAGGCCGTCCGCGATCTGAACGGTGCCATCATCGGTCTGCAAGGAGTGGCTGCCGACGTCACGGAATCCCGGCGCGCGGCGGCCGAATTGACCAAGCTGACGACCTACGATCCCTTGACCGGGCTTCCCAACCGCAGTGCGTTGTTCGACGAGATCTCCCGCACGACGTCGATCGGACATCATGCGGGGCGGCACACAGCCGTCCTGATGGTCGACCTCGACCACTTCAAGGACATCAACGACACACTCGGACACGAGTCCGGCGACGAGTTACTGATCGCGGCCGGCGCACGTATCTCCAACGGCGCACCTCCAGGCAGTTTCGTCGCACGCTTCGGGGCTGACGAGTTCGCGCTGGTTGCCTCGTCACTGGATGAGCCGGGCGAGGCGGAGGTCCACGCGCAACAACTGCTGCTGGCGTTCCGCCGCCCCTTCGGCATCGCCGGGGCCGAGCTGTTCGCCACTGCCAGTATCGGAGTGGCCGTCACCACTGGGGCAGGTACACCGGGCGACCTGGTCCGGGAGGCGGACACGGCCATGCACGCTGCGAAATCCCAGGGGCGCGACCGTGTGGTCGTGTTCAACGAGGATCTAGGTGCCGCGGCCACGGCGCGTCTGGCAATCGAAACGGATCTGCGTCGCGCACTCGAACGAGACCAACTCGACGTCTGGTATCAACCCGAGGTCGACCTCGCCAGTGGCGGCGTCGTCGCCCTGGAAGCCCTGTTGCGATGGAACCACCCCGATGGAACCGTGTGGAGCGCGCAGCGGTTCATCGATGTCGCCGAGGAAACTGGACTCATCCTGGATATCGGCGACTGGGTTCTACACGAGGCGTGCATGCAGGCCTCGTGACTTGGCCCGCCATCGGGCTGATCACCCCCTGATCGTGCGAGTGAACGTGTCCGCGCTGCAGTTGGCCGAGGCGGGCTTGCTGCCTGCGATCGACGACGCACTCCGCATCAGCGGCACCGACCCGAAGGGGCTGTGTGTGGAGATCACCGAAACCACACTGCTGCACGAAACCCCCACGGCTCGCGCGAACCTGGAAGGGCTGCATGAGCGGGGCATCGGCATCGCGATCGACGACTTCGGCACCGGCTACGCCCCTTTGACCTACTTGAACACCTACCCCATCGACGTGGTCAAGATCGATCGGAGTTTCGTGTCGGGCACACCACGTGGGGACAACCGTCTCGTACCCGGCATCATCGCTTTCGCCGCGTCCCTGGGAATCTCCGTCACCGCGGAGGGGGTGGAAACCCCGGAGCAAGCCTCCTACCTCCGCGAAGTCGGGTGCCCCTCCGCACAGGGCTGGCTCTACTCGAAGGCCCTTCCGGCCGACCAGATCGTGCCACTGCTGTCCCACACCTACCCACCAGCACCCGTCTGAGCAGCTCCCGCGCGAGGGTTGATCCACCACAGACAGGGATCGGGAGTTGATCGCGACCAGCGCCATTTCCGGCCCCGGTGGTCCCGCGTCCCAACGACACAGGTGGCGACCGGAATACCCGCGGTAGAACACTGTGATCCGGAGGCTGCCATGACCATCGCGCCCGGCCGGCTCGCGCCGACCAGACCGTGGGCGCGGGAGGCTGCCGAAGTGCTCCATGAACTCGACGTCGACCCGGCCCTCGGGCTCGCCGAGGACGACGTCGTGTCGCGGCGCACGGCCGTGGGCCCGAACTCCTTTCCGGAGCCTCCCACCCGCGGGCTCCTCGGATTGTTCGCCGATCAGTTCCGCGACGTACTCATCTATCTACTGGTGGCCGCAGCGGCGATCTCGGTGCTGATCGGGGAGCCCCTCGAGGCCAGCGTCATCGGCATCATCATCGTGCTCAACTCCATCATCGGGGTGTTCCAGGCCTACCGGGCCGACCAGGCGCTGGCCGCGCTCAAACGGCTGTCGGCACCCATGGCCGACGTGTTGCGGCAGGGTCAGGTGAGCTGCATCGACGCCGCAGGGCTCGTGCCCGGTGACATCGTGCTGCTCGAAGCCGGCGATGGCGTGCCGGCCGATGTGCGACTGTTCACGTCCACGGATCTGCAGGCCGCCGAGGCCGCACTCACCGGCGAGTCCGTTCCGGTGCGCAAATCCCCGGACCCGGTCGCCGAAGGCGCCGGCGTGGCCGACCGGACCAGCATGCTGTTCCGCGGGACGGAGGTGGTCGGGGGCACCGGCAGGGCCGTCGTCGTGGCGACCGGGCAGAAGACCCAACTCGGCGAGATCGCCGACCTGGTGGCCGGCGCCGAGGGGGTGCAGACGCCGCTGCAGAAGCGACTGGCCCGCCTCGGCACCGTCATCGCGATCGCGGTGGTCGTGATCTGTCTCATCGTGCTGGCAGCCGGCCTGCTGCGCGGGGAGGATCCCGTGCAGATGCTGCTGACAGCCGTCTCGCTGGCGGTGGCAGCCGTCCCGGAGGCACTGCCCGCGGTGGTGACGATCACACTGGCCCAGGGTGCCTCGACCATGATCAAGCAGAAGGCGCTGACCCGGCGGCTCCCCGCGGTGGA
Source organism: Actinomycetota bacterium (assembly GCA_020636995.1). Lineage (GTDB taxonomy): Bacteria > Actinomycetota > Actinomycetes > S36-B12 > UBA10799 > JADKAV01. The sequence goes on from JACJWU010000007.1 coordinate 37,692, forward strand.
GACGCTCGGCTCGGTGACCCACATCTGCTCGGACAAGACCGGGACACTCACCAAGAATCGGATGACTGCCGAGGAGGTGTGGCTGGAGGACGGCTGCTCGGTCACCGAACTGGCCCAGATCGCCGCCCTGTGCAACGACGCGCACCTCGGCCCCGGCGACGCGGTTCCCGTCGGCGACCCGACCGAGGTCGCGCTTCTGCGCTTCGCCCGGCCCCTGTGGCACGAGGCCGGATGGCACAGGGTGGCCGAGGCACCGTTCGACTCCACCCGGATGCGGATGACGGTGGTGTGCGAGCGCGTGGACCTGTGGGCATTCACCAAGGGCGCGCCGGAGGTGCTGATCCCGCGGTTCAGGAACAACGGCCGGATCGCGGCACAGGCCCTCACGATGGCCGCCCAGGGGCTGCGGGTGCTGGTGTTCGCGCGTCGGCGACTCGATGCGCTGCCCGGTCGTGTGGAGGACGTCGAGGACGATCTCGAGCCGATCGGTCTCATCGGGCTGCTCGACCCGCCGCGCAATGGCGTGGAGGAGGCGATCGCGCAGTGTGCCACCGCGGGCGTGGTGCCCATCATGATCACCGGCGACCACCCGGCAACCGCGCGGGCCATCGCCGACCGGGTCGGGATCGCGGCGCAGAGCGCGACGACGATCACCGGTGCCGAACTCGCGGGCATGTCCGACGAACAGTTCGCCCAGCGGGTCGACCACCTCAATGTGTATGCCCGGGTGGACCCGTCGCAGGAGATCCGAATCGTCCGCGCGCTGCAGACGAACGGCCGGGTGGCGGCGATGACCGGGGATGGCGTCAACGACGCCCCGGCCCTCAAGCAGGCCGATATCGGCGTGGCCATGGGTGACGGCGGGACCGATGTGGCCCGGGGGGCGGCCGACCTCGTGCTGCTGGACAACAATTTCGCCACCCTGGTCGCGGCGGTGCGCCAGGGCAGGAGGATGTACGACAACATCCGCCGCTTCGTGAAGTACGTCCTGACCGGCAACAGCGGGGAGATCTGGACGGTCTTCCTCGCGCCGTTCCTGGGCTTCCCGCTGGCGCTGTTGCCGCTGCAGATCCTGTGGATCAACCTGCTCACCGACGGGCTCCCCGGGCTCGCCCTGACCGCCGAGCCCGCGGGGAGGGACATCATGTCGCGGCCGCCGCGACCGCCGGATGAGAGCGTCTTCGCCCGGGGCATGGGCGCCCACATCATCTGGGTCGGCGGCCTGATCGGCGCTCTGTCGCTGACGGCGCTGGCGTTCGGGTACCACGGCGGGTCCCCCAACTGGCAGACGATGGTGTTCACCACCCTGGTGTTCTGCCAGGTCGTCCACGCCTTCGTGATCCGGTCCGAGACCCGCAGCGTGTTCACCATCGGCCTGTTCAGCAACCGCCCCATGCTCCTGGCCCTCGCGTTGACGGTGGCAGCGCAAGTCCTGGTGATCTACTGGGGGCCGCTGCAGGGTGTGTTCGGCACGGGCAGCCTCACCCCCGCCGAACTCTCGCTGTGCATCGGGCTCGCATCGGTCGTCTTCGTCGCAGTGGAGGTGGAGAAGGCCGTCAAGCGCACCCGCGCCGCGGCGTAGTGGCACCGCGAGGGCAGATTGCGGACACGACCGGCTACTGGTCGTATGCGCAATCTGCTCCACCGCAGCGCGTTCACGACTGCACCTGCGTCCTGGTCGCTACGCTCCCCCGACGACTGCCACACTGGTCGCAAGTAGGGAGTCACCGTGAGCATCGTCGTCGTCGGCGGGTATGGCAACGCCGGGCGGCGGATTGTCGAGTTGCTCCTGCGGCACACGGATCGCCAGGTCGTAGTGACCGGCCGCCGCCTCGACCGGGCGCGAGCCCTCGTCGAAACCCTCGCTGACTCCCGCGCCACAGCCGCCCAGGCGGATGCCACCGACCCGCGGACTCTCGCCCCCTTGCTGGAGGCCGCCGAGATCCTCATCGTCGCAGCCGGGACCTCCACCTCATGGCGCACGACGGCCCGCGCGGCACTTGACGCCGGCTGCCATCAGCTCGACATCCAGATCGGGTCGGCGAAGAACGCCGGTCTGCGTGCGCTTGACCCGTCGGCGCGCGAGGCCGGGGTGACCATCCTGACCGACTGCGGATTCCACCCAGGAGTCCCAGCGGCGATGGTGCGCCAGGTGGACTCCGGACGCGGACTCGCGACAGCGATTGTGAGCAGCTGGATCGCGGTGGATTGGGCGGGACTGGGCGAATTCGCCGACAGCACGATCGACGAGATGCTGCAGGAGTTCGCCGACTACCGCTATGAGGCAATGGTCGAAGGAGAGTGGATCGCGCCGCGCGGAATGCGCACCGCCGACTTCCCGCCCGACATCGGAGAACGCAAAGTCGCCGCGATGGGACTCGACGAGATGCACGAGGTGGCCGCCACCCTCCCCGACCTGCGCACCACAGGGTTCTACGTGGGCGGCTTCCCGCCCGCGGTGAACTACGGGGTCATCCCCGTGGTCTACGCGGGCATGCGAGTCGCGCCCAGGCAACTGGCCGGCCCGCTCGGACGGCTGCTTAACCGGAGCTTGAGGCGATTCAGCAAGCCCCCCTTCACGACGGTCCTGCAGGTCGACGGTGCGTGCGCCGACGCACCCGTGCGTCCCTTGATGCGATTGCGCCATCAGGACGCCTATCTGCTGACAGCGGCCCCAGTTGTCGCGGCCGTCCGCCAGGTCCTGGACACTCCCGCCCGACCCGGCGTGCACCTGCAGGCCATGTACGTCGAACCGGCGGCTTTCTTCGACGACCTCGCCGCCATGGGCGTGCACGTGTGGACGGCGCCGTACGATCCGTCCGGTCGGTGATGAGGGCGTGTAGCAAGGCAATGCCGCCGTCCGCACGACTCTGCCACGATGTGTCGATGAACCGCGACCGACTCAGTGCCGCAGAACATGCGCAGCGCGCCTTCGCCCACGACCGCGCCGGAGAGGAGCGCTTGGCGGTGTCGCACTACCGCGCCGCCTTGTCGGGCCACCTCGAGCCATCCCTGCGGCGCGAGTGCTTGTTGGGGCTCGGCAGCACGTTGCGAACCATTGGAGAGTATGAGCAGGCGCACGCGACCCTCACCCAAGGCAGGCAAGAGTTCCCCGCCGCGGACGAGTTCCCGGTGTTCCTGGCGATGACCTGTTACAACCTCGGGCAACACCATGAGGCGATGCGTCTGCTCCTGACCAGCCTCGCGGACACCACAGGGAGCACGGACCTGCGAGCCTACGACCGGGCGATCCGCCTGTACGCCGGGGACCTCGAACGCCAGTGGTAGAAGATCGGTGCTGGCCCGTCAACTACACGGAGTATGGATCGTGGCCTTCCGGAACGCCCGCTGCCACTCCTGGTACTGGCGGGATGAGCCCCAATGGCTACAAGTGGAGCCGATACCCAAGAAAGGCGCAGGGCCAACGGGACCTGTCTGGACGTTGCAGGCTATTGCGCTGGGGTCACAGCCGTGAAGGTGACCCAGGGGCATGGCGGTGACTCCCACACTGCTTGCCGCTGCGACATCGGCGCGCCTCAGCGCCCGAGAGTCGGGCGGGGAACGTCGATCCGGAAGCGGCGGCCGGCGACCACACGGTAGGCACGGATCGCTGAGCGGTGCTTCGGTGACCACCGCGAGTAGTCGACCAGCAGAACACCGTTGCCCGGCAGGCTCGTCTTGATGGTTGTCGTCAAGGTCCCCGCCTTGCCCCCGCGGTAGAACTCCAGGCTCGCCGTCGCCTTCGCTTCGGCCGGCTTGCGATCGCTCGGGAACACGGTCACGACGTCCTTTCGCCGATCAACCCTCCCTCCGACGGCCTTCGTCGTGGCCGAGGATGCCTTCGCCTTGACCTCCACGATCTTGTTGTCGGCGTTGTCGAGGAAGTCCAACTCCCCGGACTTGCCCGACGCGGCGGCCGCGCCGCGGTACAGGACCGAACCTCGCCGAGCATTGACGGTCAGGACCGCCTTCTGCCCCGCAGGGATGGTGATGCCCTTCATTCCCAACTGGTAGGCGCCGGTGATGGTGGACAGGTCGAAACTGGCCCGCTTCTTGCGGTTGCTCTTGACGTGGACCTGGAACGGTTTGCCCGTGGGCAGCACGAATGTCGGGGGAAGGTCCTTGGTGCCCGGCCGGATGACTTTCAGCCGCGGGAACTTCTCACCGTTGAGCTTCGTCACACGGGTCGACAAGTGGGTCGCCGTGGATTGGATCTGATAGTCGAATGACACCTGGGTCGTCTTCGACCGCGGGCAGAAGGGACAGGGCTGCCGACCCGACACCGCGTCGACCGGGATGAGTTGCTGTGACCAGATGGAGTCGTCGTTGACCGGGTTGTCGGGATGTTCGGGGTCTGAGACGAAGTTGTACGAGACAGTACCGGCGACCGTGTTGACACGGATCACCCGTTGCATATCGGGGTAGTTGTTGTCGTAGATGGCGATGTCGTACTCACCGTTTCCCGCGTCATGCAACGCATATGGGGTGACGGCATGACCACCCGCCCCGAAGATCCCGAGGATGTACCCGGCGGAACCGGGCCGAAGCCCTGCCCGCAACTGCTCCACGAGTTGCACCGCTGAGACGTCGTACTGCTTGATCCTCAGGTACTGCGCGGAGAAGATCTTGGCGATCTCCTTCTGGATGGGCGCACGGAACTCCACGTCGTATGGGGAGGTCGCCGCGGCCTGGTAGTCCGCGGGTGAGACCGAGCCGTCGAACATCATGCTGGCCACGCCTGCCATGCCGAAGCAGTGACCCTGCGTGTCCATGTCCTCGTTGATTTGGTCGCGCCATTTCTTGCCCGCCACCGTCAATCGGCACGACCCCGACGCATTGTTCCCGATGCACACCTTCGGGCCCATCAACTCCCGGATGGTGGATGCGACCAGGTTGGGCGCACCCCGCTTCGGCACCCCATACACACTCGAGTTCTTGACGTCTGGAACCGACCAGTTGAAGAAACTGAACCCATTGTCGTAGGGCCTGAATCCGCTGTCCGCGATGATCGGACCCCGAGCCGTCGACCAGTCCTGGAACTGCTGCTGCGCCCTGAACCCGGCGACGTACTGCGCCCACGCCTGCGGATCAGCGGCCGGTGGCACATTCTGTCCGTCATCGGCGGGAGCAGGGCCAACGGCGACAGCGGTCGCCGCCAGTGTCGTGGCTACCACCGCCAGAATCATGGAGGCATGGTCGCACCGACGAGGCTCTCGTCTCGCGTGGACCGCGGCGACGGGCCGCGCGGGCCTGGTCTCGGCCTGGCTGGTTCTGCCGGTGACACTGGCCGCCCGTCGGTTCTGTGGCCCTTCCCGATGCGCCCAGTTACATCCAGGCCCTGCTCGGACTGGCCTTCATCGTGCCCATGGGATTGATCGCCGCGTGAATGGCAGCACCTTCTGCTCGCTTATCGCGGCGGGCCCCGGGCAGAAGTGGACCATCGTCTTCAGAGGCCCGCGTTCCGCAGTCATGTTTCGGGTTCACAAACCGGGGCGGCGTTCCCCTTCCAAGGCGCCGTCAACCCCGTGGGGCGGGGGATCGCATCCCTCTGGGCGTAGCCCGACCTGATTCGAATACTCAGCCGATCTGCTCTGCAAGGGCCACGACGATCCCAGCCGGCCCGCGCAGGTAGCACAGGCGGTAGACCCCCTCGTAGTCCACGATGTCGCCCAGCAATTCGGCACCATGAGCGCGCAGTCTGGACACGACATCGTCGATGTCGTCGACGGCGAACATGACGCGGTGCAGCCCGAGGGTGTTGGGCGAAGGGTTCTCTCCGGCGGACAGAGGCGCAGGTGCGTGGTACTTGGTGAGTTCTACTCTGCCGTGGCCGTCGGGGGTGCGCATCAGGACGATGTCGCTGCGGATGCCGTCGAGTCCCACCGTCCGATCCGCCCACGGCCCTTGGATGGCTGCGGCGCCCTCGTGCTGCAAACCGAGCTCGGCGAAGAACGCCACGGCCTCGTTCAGATCGTCGACGACTATCGCGACGTTGTCCATCCGGATCACCATGACGGGTACGCTAACTGCCCCGTCCAGGGAGGTTGGTCACGCGGCTGCGGCTGATGGGTGGTCGTCCGCCTGGTGCTGGTTGGAGATCCAGCCCATCTGGCAAAGGCGGCGTGGCGGGCTTTCCCGGTGGAGTGCCGTTGTTCTGGGGAGGGTGCGGGCCTTTTGTGGACCCGTAGCGGGGCAGCTGCAGCATCTGCCTGGACGTCCGGTTAGAGATCGGCATCTTGGCTAGTCGGCGGCAGGTTGGTTAGAGTCCCACGGCCGTATACGACTAACCGGAGAGCCGTGTCTCTATCCAAGATGCCGATCTCTAACCGGAATGTGCGATGACCACCGCCCGGCCCGCCACCGTGACCAACCTGTCTGGGCAGAACAACTCACCGCCGGTCCAGCACTAGGCCAGTGACACGAGTCCCGTGCGATCGTCCACCGGCAGGTCACCGACCGTCGTGACCGTGAGGTCGTGCGACATGGAGGCCACCACCGCGCTGGTGGGGGACACCAAAGCTGTGTCCGCCGCGTCCCGGCCGCTGGCAATCCGCACCAGGCTCTGCCGCGGGGCCAGGCGCGTGCCATCGAAAACGTTCCACACCCCGTCGACGGCGATCTCGAACACGGCGTGGAAGTCCATGGGGTCCAGCCCCGGTGCGTACACCGATGTGTACCGGGCGGGAACGCCTCGCGCACGGCAGAGGGCGATACCCAGGTGCGCGTAATCGCGGCACACACCCTGCCGGGTGAGCAACGGGTGCAGGGCGTCGTCCTCGGCATCGGTGGCGCCGGGCACGTAGGACAGGGTCGAGTGCAACCATTCCTCCACGGCGAAGCCCATTTCCGACGGGCTGACAGACGCGAATTCCGCTGCGGCCAGCCCCGCGATGCGGTCCGACGGGCAGTAGCGACTCGGGCGCGTGTACACGAGTTCATCCAGCGGTGTCACGGGGTGGGCGTCGCCGGCCGTCAGATCGACCTCGGCGGTGTAGGACAGTGAGAGTGTGCCGGCAGGGGCGTCGATGATCTGCACGCGTCCCCCGTCGGTGGAAAGTTCACGCACGTCGAGCTCGTTGCCGTGCCCGTCCCTGCAGCCCATCGTCTCCTGGACACCCGGCCGCGAGACTGCCACGGAGGTTGCGAGTTCGCCACCCCCCTCCAAGTCGATCTCCATGGAAGCGTCGACCCGCGCGCGGGCGGGGTTGTCCAGGCTCATGCGGATTCCACCTTCTCTCTGTCACGGCGCTCCGATGGGGTCGCCGCGTGGCGTTCATCAGGCTTGGCCGAAGGTAGCACCGTCTCGGACGAGCGCGTGCGGCCCGTTCGATGAACAGTTCCTCGGGACTCGCACGGTGGCCCTTGCCAGACGGAGACCACCTGCTCCGCAGCAAGCTCCTCGGCGGTCGCCAGCGAAGGCTGAGTGCGCACGTGCGGCGGCAGCCCGCGATCCATCTACCGGAGGAGACACATCGAGCTCGAGGCGCTCCGGGCAGACCCTAGCGTCAACGATCCGTTTGCCCCGTGGTGCCTGCCGGGTTCACCCCGGGTCCATGGCCATGCAGGCCGCCCACACCGGCGGCCTGAGCGGACGTCCTGTGGCGCCTCACACAGAACCTGTTGCTATACAATGAAATCCACATTCATACAACGAGGGGCCTCATCCATGTCGACTGCTCACGTCATGAAGGTCTCGGCCAATGGCCAAGTCTCCATCCCAGCGGAGGTACGAGCGCGGTGGCATGCCGATAGCGTGATGGTGGTCGACTTGGGCGACCGCGTCGTAGTACGCCCCCTGCCACAAGATCCGATCGATGCACTCGTCGGCGCCTACCGGGACCGAGGGCCCTCCACCGACCGCGCCCGACGTGTGGCGAGGACCGAGGAGGCTGCACACGAGCGGCGCCGATCAAAGTGATCATCCTGGATGCGTACGCGGTACTGGCTCTGCTCAAGGGCGAGGCCGCAGCACCCGACGTGCGCGACATCTTGAAGGGTTCCGAGCCAGCCCGGTTGACGGGTGTCGGCGTGGCCGAGGTAATCGACCATCTCATCCGGCAGTGCAGAGTCGATGAAGAAGAAGCAACACTCGACCTCGCACAACTCGGTCTCCTCGACGCCGTGTCTGAGGATAATGCGACGGCCATCCGGGCAGGCTTGTTGCGTGCCCGGCACTACCAACGACGACACCGACCGGTGAGCCTGGCCGACTGCTTCGTCGCCGCGACAGCACAGGTTCACTCCTCGCGGGTCGCCAGCTCCGACGCCCCGTTGCTGACCCTGTGCCATCAGGAGGGCATCGGCATAGTCGCCCTACCGGACAGCGGCGGACGTGTCTGGTCGCCGGACGCAGGTTCTGCGCCGGGCTGAGGACACACCGTGGCAGGGCTAGACACTGACGAACGGGGCCGGCAGACAAGACCGAAGGTGGCGAGTCGGTCTGTAAGCCGGATTCTGTACCGGGTCTCCCCGGCGACGACCATCTGTCTGGGGCCACCGTCACCGGTGACCTCGATGCGGCCCACCCGCAGACATCGAGCGGGCAACTCGTCTGCGCAGGGACCGAAGTCCCCTCTTGGCCTTGCTCCGGACGGGGTTTACCCAGCCGCCGATGTCACCACCGGCGCTGGTGGTCTCTTACACCACCGTTTCACCCTTACCAGCCGAGGCTGGCGGTCTACTTTCTGTTGCACATGCCCGCGGGTCACCCCGGGTGGGCGTTACCCACCGTCCTGCCCTGTGGAGTCCGGACTTTCCTCGACCGCTCCCGAGGGAACGACCGCGGTCGCCCGACCGACTCGCCTCGACAAGTGTAGGTCACAGGTGCACCGCGTCATGCCCGTGAAGAAGGGCGCAGCGATTCACCCCACCAGATCGGCCAGGACCCGATGCAGCATCTCGACCGCCTGGCGCTGCTCCCCCTCCGACAGCACGCTGAACCATTGCTCCACTTCCATGTGGTCGGACGGGTCGCGCTCGGCGAACACCGCACCCACCTTCGGTGTGACTCGCAGTCGTCGGACCCTCCTGTCATCGGGATCGACAGCCACGTCTAGCAGCCCCTTACGCTCAAGCGCGGACACGATCTGCCGGGCGTTCTGATGCGAGGAACCGAGGATCGCAGCGACCTCCCCTAGCGTGGGCGGGGCCGACGCTGCTTCGACGACTGAGAGAACAGCCGCTTGTTGGGTCGTCAGACCGATCGACGCCAGGCGCTGATCCATCCGCGTCCGCAGGTGAGCGGCGAGCCCGATGACCGCGCGAAACAGTTGCACCGAGGGCGTGGGCCCCAGCGCGGGGTTGAACTCCTGCGACATATGCAATATGTTACCTAACATGCTCGAAGCACGCACCCGCAAGGTAGTCATGTTGCCTCAATGCTCGTTCCTCTCGGAGGTGTCGCGAGCCCTGCAGATCGCGGGCGCTCTGCGCAAGCGCGGCGTGCAGGTCGTCTTCGCCTCCCGTGGAGGCACCTACGCGCACCTCATCGGGGAGGCCGGCTACCCCGTGCGGCGATTGGACCCGGCCGCCAGCCCGGAGACCGAGCAGCGCTTCCTGCAGGCGATCCTGTCGATGGGTCCGTTCACCAGTCGCGACTTCTACACCAACGACGAGTTGCGCACGGCCGTGGATGCGGAGGTGGCCCTGCTGCGCGAGGAAAGCCCCGACCTCGTGGTCACGGGATTCACCCTCTCCGCGTACGTGTCGACCAAAGTGGCACGGGTACCGCTGGCCACCGATCATGCGGGGTCCTTCGTCCCGCCCGTTCTGGCACGCGGCTTGTGCCCGATCCCGGTGAACCCGCCGGACGATCTCGCGAGACTGCCCAAGCCCGTCCAACGCTTCCTCGCGAACCGCGTCCCAGCGCTACTCAAGGGACCGGTGAAGCAACTGAACCGCCACGCCCGCGAGAGAGGCGTCGAACCGCTGGCGGGCCTGATGGGCATGATGTGCGGTGACCTGACACTGGTGACCGAACTCCCCGAGATCCTCGATCTTCCCAGCGACGAGCTGCAGGCACCACGACGGTTCCGCTCCTGGGGCCCGCGAGTCACCACCACGTACCGCTTCACGGGACCACTGTTCGCCCGCCTCGAGATTCCGGTCCCCCCGGAGGTGGATGCGTTCCTCGATGGATCGCAGCGCGTGGTCTACGTCGCTCCCACCAGCGTGGATGAATCCTTCCTGCGCACACTCGTTCTCGGTGCCCGGGGATCGGGGGTAAGGGTGCTCGTTGCCGCCGGCCCGCACGACATCAATGACTTGGCCACCGATGACGTCCTCGTCACTGGGGTCCTTCCGAACCACCTCGTGATGCCGCGGGTGGACGCCGCCGTGATCATGGGCGGGCAGGGCAGCGTGCAGACCGCGATGGCCTCGGGGACGCCCTTCATCGGCTTGCCGTACCACGGCGAGCAAGAACTGAATGTCGCCGTCGCAGAGCGTCTTGGGATGGCCATCCGTATGAAACCGGCGGATGCGCACACACCCGCATTGTCGAATGCACTGCGAAGCCTGCTGACCGATCCCGACTACGCGACGGCCGCACGCCGAGCGGCCGCGGTGTACGCGCCGGTGGATGGCGCAGAGCTGGCGGCGCAGGCCATCATCGACTGGCTCGACAGCCGGACGCACCGACAGGCTGCCCCCGTCGCCTGACGACACGCCCACTGGGGCATCTAGGCAGTTGGGCTCGGCACCACGTGGGCTCCCCGAACATGGATGAGGGGCTCCTCTCAGTATGGGTGAGAGGAGCCCCTCGACGTTCGGGTGTGAGGTCGGCGGTGAGTTGCCGAGTGCCCTCCGGGCGAACCATGTCGCTCATCGCCTTTATCGCGATATTCGGGGACTCTCGCGAAGGTCCCGCCTCGTCTTTGGATTTCTCCTATGTTGGTGAGCTTTGCGCTCTTCCTCAGTGGTGACTCGGCGCCGGATCTTCTGTGTACCTACCTCGCTTTCCGAACGTGTACCTCCGGTGTACGCCTTGCCCACGCCGGTCGCAACCGGCTCACCGGACAATCATCCGTTCAGTCAGACTCACCGGCCTGATCGGCTGGAACGAACCGCACCACCCGCCGATCGACATCCGCCCGAGTGAGGCGTAGTGGCACCCGGAGAGGCCCGACCGCGAGTGTCACGAAGCGGCAGGACGTCGCCCCGCTGATCCGACTAGTTCGCAGCACTCGACCCCGAACGCCCGCCAGTACCTAGCCCTCCGGTGGGCGAACCACCGCCCGGGGCCTCAGCCTCCGACGGTCGTCACGGCCACGAGGGTGGCGTCGTCCGGCCGCTCGTAGCGTACGTGCAGTTGCCCGAGTTCGCGAAGAGCCGTCACATGGGTGCCCCCGCACGCGATCCTGTAGGTACCTTCCGGCACGTGGCAGCACCAGTACCGCAGATCCGTCAGATGCGGGCCTGCCGTCTCGATGTCCACGCTGGCGTCAGCAGCGACCCATTGCCCCACCTTCGCCTCCACCAGGCCCGGCAGTTCCTCCAGACGTTCCAGGAGCGCGGCTGAGTCGAAGCCCTTCTTGCGCAGCGACTTGCCCAGGCGGTACGTGTCCCGCGCCTCGTCGGGGGTCATGCGCGACGACGTCAGAGCGATCCGGTCGAAGTCCGGATTGCCGATCCCGTCGAGCGGGACCTCCTTACGCCACAGGTCGGCGACAACGGCGTTCAGGGCAAGGGCCGAGACGTGACACCCGGTGTGCGCTCTGCTCAGGGCCGAGCGGCGCGGCGCATCGACCTGCAGGTCCACGATCGAGCCCACAGTTGGCGACGGACCATCGACGACGTGCACGACGACCCATTGGTAGCCCTCGTCACCCCGGCGCGCTGTGATGGCGGTGTCCACCGCAACCCCACCGTCGGGGTCGACCGCGCCGACCAGGCAGTCCACCACGGTCAGACCGTCGAGCGTCCCTGAGTCCGCTGGCTGGTCGGGCCAGGACGGATCCACCGGGTGGAACGGCGTCCGGTCGGTGATCACGCCGACCTTCTCCCCCACCGGCACCACGTCCACGACGGTCCCCGTGCCGTGCACGACTCCGGCGGGAAAGTCGACGACGGTGCCGTTCACAACCCGGACTCCTCGGTGCGCACCATGATGGCTCCGCACTCCTCGCACCTGACGACCTCGTCCGCGGCGACCTCCCGTATGCGGCTGAGGTCCGACGCGCTCAACTGGAGTTGACACGCACCGCAGCGACCGTGCCGCAAGAGGCCGGCACCCACACCTGAACGGTCCCGGACCTTCTCGTACAGGGCCACCAGATCGGCCGGCAGCGCCGCCACGAGGTCGGCGCGACGGCCCTCCAGCGCCACGGTCTCGCTGGCGATCTCATCCGCGCGTCGATCCCACTCCGCCGCTGTCTCCTCCGCCCGGGCCCGGCTCTCCGCCAGCAGGCCCTCGGCAGTGGCCAGACCCTTGGCGGCCTCCTCCATGCGCTCCATGATCTCGAGTTCGACATCTTCGAGCTCACCCTGGCGACGACCCAGACTCTCCAACTCGTGCTGGATGTCGGTGAGTTGCTTGGGTGTGGCCGCACCGGAGTCGAGGGTCTGTTGGTCGCGGGCAATGCGCGAGCGTACGGTCTCCACGTCGTTCTCGGCACGCGCGACCTCGCGTTCGAGGTCCTTGATGCGCGTCCGCGTCTCAACCAGCGACTCCTCGGCGGCGACCACGGCGGCGCGCGCGGCGGTGGCGTTGCCCTTCAACTCCGACGTCGCCGACTCTTTGGTCAACTGCGCCAGTTTGCGGTCGACCAGCGGCAGTTCCAGAAGGTCTTCCTGCACCTGCGGATCAGCTTTCATTGCTTCCTCCAACGTGCCCGGTCCAGGGATCGGTCACCAACTCACTGACATGGGTCTGCAGGCCGAGTTCGGCCAGTCGGTCCGCCGTCGCCGGGCACCACGGCCATTCGCTGGACCAGTGCGCAACATCCACGACCGCGCAGCCTCCCTCGGCCAGGTGTTCATCCACGGTGTGGTGCTTGAGATCGGCGGTGACGATCACGTCGGCGATCCGTGACGCCCTCCCGAGTTCCGAGGCGCCAGACCCGCCCACCACCGCCACCCGCTGCACGTCGCTGGCCGGGGACCCGGCGAAACGTACGCCCGCAGCAGTCGCCGGCAGGGCACTGGCCACCACCCCGGCGAAGTCCGCGAGGCTCTGCCGGGGCACAGTGCCCACTCGTCCGAGGCCCGTGCCGGCGACGATGCGTCTGATCTCGGTGAAGTCGTAGGCCGGCTCCTCATACGGGTGTGCGGCCAGCAGCGCCGAGGCGACCGCGCCCAGTCGTCCCGGCGGGAGCACCATCTCGAGGCGGTCCTCCGCCACCTGCTCGACCCGTCCGACCTCGCCGATGTGGGGGTCGGCCCCGGACAACGGGCGGAAGGTTCCGGAACCCGACGTCGCGTAGGCGCAACGGTCGTAGTCTCCGATGCTGCCGGCGCCGGCCTGCGACAGCGCATCGATGAGCCGCTCGCGGTGGGCAGCAGGGATGTAGACCGTCAGTCGCAACAGGTCCTCAGTCACGGTCTCCATAGGCTCAACGTCTCCGAGACCGAGCCGCGCAGCGAGGGCATCGTTCACCCCGGGTTGTGCGCGATCGGCGTTGGTGTGGGCGTTGAACAACGCGATCCCGGCACGGATCAGGTCCTGCGCGAGCCGCCCTTTCGCGCCGTGCAAGCCGGTCACCGGTGACAGCCACAGCGGATGATGGGTCAGCAGCAGGTCAACGTCGAGTTCCCGCGCCTGGGCCGCAACCGCCGCAGTCGGATCGACGGCGAGCAGAACCGAACTGATCTCAGCCTCCGGGTCCCCGAAACTGAGACCGACAGAATCCCAGGTTTCAGCCAGATCCGGCGGGAACCACTCATCGAGTTGCGTCACCACGTCTGACAGCCGCACGTGGGCCCGGCCGGACTCGAACCGACGACCTTCCCGGTGTAAGCGGGGCGCGCTACCAACTGCGCTACGGGCCCAGTACAGGGTACCGGGGCAACGGGAAGGCGATGCGTCCCCATCCGGGCCTGACGACGACGCACCGCCTTGTCCTACATCGTGGGGCCGATCCACCCATCGCGCATCCGCAGGTGTGCTGCGGGCGCCCACCCATTCGAAGGCGCCCGGTGCAGCCAACTTCGCCATAAGACTTGCAACTGAGCCGCGCGTTGTGTGGACTACTCCTGTGTCCGGCGTAGCCCAACCCGTTCCGAGCCCATGAGCACACAGGCGTCCGACCGTTTGCCACTCGGCCTGACCGAGGGACAAGTCGTGATGGAGATCGGCTTCGACTCCGACTGTGATGACACCATCCGCGATGCCTTCGCGACCGCGATCGGCGCCGACCTCCTCGACGAGGACAGCGACGAGATCGTCGAGGCGGTCCTGCTGTGGTGGCGCGACGACGACGGCGATCTGGTCGACGGCTTGATGGACGCGCTGAGTCCTCTCGCGGACAACGGCGTCATCTGGCTTCTGACTCCGAAACCGGGCCGCGACGGTCACATCGACCCCTCGGAGATCGCCGAAGCGGCCCCGACAGCCGGACTGCAGCCCACCCGCACCATCAGCGCGAGTGGCAACTGGCAAGGCACCCGCCTAGTCGCACCGCGGTCAGGGCGTCGCTAGAGCCGGAGTCCGGCGTGTGGCGTGACCCGGCCGCTCCTCGTTGAGTGTTGCGTGGTTACGGGTTTCAGACCGGCAAACCCGTAACCGCGCAATACTCAAGACCCACCCTGGTACGAAGTGGCACCCAGCCGAGGCAGCGAGCCACCCCGGCCCGCAACGCCGATCTGCGTGAACATCGCCCCACACGCCGCAATCTGCGTCCCGAACGTCGCTAGCACTGTCGTCGGGAGTCCTGCGCGGCTAGGGTCGAAACCGAATGAAAGGCGGTGGCTGGTGAAGCCTGGTGGCATTCCGACGCAGTACGTGGACTCCGACCCGGAGGAGAGCCGGGAGTGGATCGAATCCCTCGACGCGACCATCGACGCGGCCGGGCCCACCCGTGCCCGCTTCCTCGTAAGAGAACTCCTACGACGAGCCGCGGAGCGCAGTATCGGCATCGCCGACCTGCGGCAGACCGACTACATCAACACGATCCACCCCGAGGATGAACCCGCGTTCCCCGGCGATGAGGAGATCGAACACCGACTGCGCGCCTACATCCGCTGGAACGCGGCGATCATGGTGCACCGCGCGCAACGCCCCGGTATCGGTGTGGGCGGGCACATCAGTTCCTACGCCTCGTCCGCGTCGTTGTACGAAGTCGGATTCAACCACTTCTTCAACGGCCCCGACGCCGGTGGAGGCGATCAGATCTACTTCCAGGGCCATGCCAGCCCCGGCATCTACGCCCGCGCCTTCCTCGAGGGGCGGATCAGTGAAGACCGCATGGACGGCTTCCGGCAGGAACTCAGCCACGGTGGCTTCGGCCACGGCCTGCCCAGCTATCCGCACCCCCGGCTCATGGGCGACTTCTGGCAGTTCCCCACGGTCTCGATGGGTCTGGGCCCCGACGCCGCGATCTCTCAAGCACGCTTCAACCGCTACCTGCACAACCGCGGCATCAAGGACACCTCCGGGCAGCACGTGTGGGCTTTCCTCGGTGACGGCGA
Source organism: Actinomycetota bacterium (assembly GCA_020636995.1). Classification (GTDB taxonomy): domain Bacteria; phylum Actinomycetota; class Actinomycetes; order S36-B12; family UBA10799; genus JADKAV01. The sequence continues at coordinate 53,316 of JACJWU010000007.1, forward strand.
GACCGACGAACCCGAGGCTCTCGGCCACCTCGACATCGCCGCCCGCGAGGGTCTCGACAACCTGACCTTCGTCGTCAACTGCAACCTCCAGCGTCTGGACGGCCCGGTGCGCGGGAACGGCAAGATCATCCAGGAGCTCGAGTCCACGTTCCGGGGCGCGGGCTGGAACGTCATCAAAGTCGTGTGGGGCAGGGAGTGGGACGCCCTGCTCGCCGCGGACACCGAGGGCGCCCTGGTCACCCTGATGAACGAGACCGTCGACGGCGACTATCAGACCTTCAAGGGTGAGTCCGGCCAATACGTCCGTGAGAACTTCTTCAACAAGGACCCGCAAGTGGCGGCCATGGTGAAGGACTACACCGACGACCAGATCTGGAAGCTCAAGCGCGGTGGTCACGACTACCTGAAGCTCTACGCGGCCTACAAGTCCGCACTCGAGCACAAGGGGCAGCCGACGGTGATTCTGGCGAAGACCGTGAAGGGCTGGACCCTGGGTTCGCACTTCGAGTCGCGCAACTCCACGCACCAGATGAAGAAGTTGACCCTGGACGACCTGCTGGCCTTCCGGGACCGGCTGCAGATACCGTTCACCGACGACCAGATCGACGCGAAACTCCCGCCGTACTTCCATCCGGGACCGGAGGACCCACACATCACGTACATGCTGGACCGACGTCGGGAACTGGGTGGGTCGGTGCCCACGCGCCGACAGACCTCGCGGCCGTTGACCCTGCCGGATGACACGCCCTACGAGGTCGTGCGCCGCGGGTCCGGCGCGCAGGAGGTCGCCACCACCATGGCCTTCGTGCGGCTCTTCAAGGAGTTGCTGAAGGACCCCGAGATCGGCAAGCGGTTCGTGCCGATCATCCCGGACGAGGCACGGACGTTCGGCATGGACGCGATGTTCCCGGTGCAGAAGATCTACAACCCCGCCGGGCAGGTGTACCAGTCGGTCGACCGCGAACTGTTCCTGTCGTACAAGGAGGCCGTGGACGGCCAGATCCTGCACGAGGGGATCAACGAGGCCGGCTCGGCGGCGACCTTCCAGGCGGCCGGTTCGTCCTACTCCACCCATGACGAGCCGATGATCCCCGTGTACATCTTCTACTCGATGTTCGGCTTCCAGCGCACGGCCGATCAGTTCTGGGCCTGTATGGATCAGAAGGTGCGCGGCTTCCTGCTCGGCGCCACAGCCGGTCGGACCACGCTCAACGGCGAGGGATTGCAGCACGAGGACGGACACTCCCACCTGCTGGCATCGACCAACCCGGCCGTGGTGGCCTACGACCCGGCGTTCGCCTTCGAGATCGCACACATCGTCAAGGACGGCCTGCGCCGGATGTACGGCGAGGACTCTGAAGACGTCTTCTACTACCTGACGGTCTACAACGAGCCGATCGCCCAGCCCGCCGAACCCGACGACGCCGACGTGGAGGGCATCCTGAAGGGGATGCATCTGTGGTCTCGCGGCGAAGGCGATGGACCGCGCGTACAGTTGCTCGCCTCCGGGGTGGGCGTGCCGTGGGCGATGAAGGCGCAGGAGATGCTGCATTCACAGTGGGGCGTGTCCGCAGACGTCTGGTCGGTGACCTCGTGGAACGAACTGCGGCGCGACGGGCTGGCCGCCCAGCGGGAGGCCCTGCTGGATCCCAGCGCGCCAGCCCGCGTCCCCTACGTCACGCAGCGACTGGCGGAAACCGATGGTCCGGTGGTGGCGGTGAGCGACTACATGCGCGCGGTGCAGGATCAGATCCAGCCGTTCGTGCCCGGCGACTTCGCTTCGCTGGGAACCGACGGGTGGGGCCTGTCGGACACCCGCGGAGCGCTGCGCCGGCACTTCCTCGTCGACGCCGAGTCGATCACGGTGCAGGCCCTGGCGTTGCTGGCACGGCAGGGCAAGGTCGACCCTGCCGCTGTCGCGACCGCGGCGGCCCGCTACCATCTCGACGACCCTGGCGCGGCAGACGCCGGCAACACCGAGGGCGGCGGCTGACCCACGACCGACGGTGAGTGCCCCCTGGAGCGTCGACGGCCTTGAGTGCTGCGCGGTTACCGATTCCGGACGTCCGAACCCGTAACCGTGCAGCAATCAACCGGCGGAGGCTGGAAGCAACCGTGCAGCAATCAACCGGCGGGCGCTGGAAGAACCGTGCAGCAATCAACCGGCGGAGGCTGGAAGCAACCGTGCAGCAATCAACCGGCGGGCGCTGGAAGAACCGTGCAGCAATCAACCGGCGGGGGCTGGAAGCAACCGTGCAGCGACCGACGGCGTGGAGATCAGGCGCGGCCCTGGGCCTTCGCGGCATCCCACAGCGCTTCTCGAGCGTCAGGGTGCGCGGCGTGGTCGATCAACTGCCGGACCTGCTCGCGCTCATCGTTGCCGAAGATCTGCGCCAATCCGTACTCGGTGACCACCGACGAGTGCTGGAACGAGGTCACAGGACCCTCGATCAGCGGCACGATCGTGGAGACCTGCGCGCGGGGATGCCACGACGGCAAGGCGATGAAGGCGTTGCCACCCGGCGAATGCAGCGCCCCCACGATGAAGTCCGTGGATCCCCCGAAACCGGAATAGATACGACCCTTGATGCGCGAGGCGTTCGCCTGGCCGTACAGGTCGACCTGCAGAGCCGAGTTGACGCTGATCATCGACGGTGTGCGGCTGATGCGGCCAGGGTCATTGGTCGTTTCGGTCCGGCGCATCCGCACTGAACGGTTGCCATCGAGCCAGTCGTAGAGCCGCTGACTGCCGAAGACGAAGGACGCGGTCAGCGGCACGTCGGTGTCGAAGCAGCCCAGTTCGTGCAGAGCCAACACCCCGTCGGAGAACATCTCCGACCAGATCCGTAGTCCTCGGCGCCCGGTGAGCGCTCCGAGCACCGCGTCCGGCACTCCACCGATGCCCAACTGCAAGGTCGCCCCGTCGGGGATGCGACTGTAGATCCGTCCGGCGATCGCCTGCGCGACCTCGTCGGGCGGACTCGGTTCGTGTGCCATCAGGGGCTCGTCGACCTCGATGCAATAGTCGATGTCATCCACGTGCACCAGCGCATCACCATAGGTGTGCGGCATCTGGGGGTTCACTTGCGCGATGATCAGTCCGCCACGGTCGCGCACGGCCTCGAAGACGGCTGGAAGGATGTTGACCTCCAGCCCCATCGAGACCATCTTGTCCCGCGGAGTTGAGACGTGTAGCAGCAGCACGTCGACAGGCAGCGAGTGCCGCAGGATCACCGGCGTGAGGCTGAGCCGGCAGGGGTAGTACATGAGACTCGGGCTGCGCCGCATTCCCGGGCCCACGAATGTGGTCTCATGCGTGACGCCCGGTCGCGACGGGATGTTGCCCTGCGCATTGAGCATGTGCAGTGTGTAGGTGGGCACTGCCTCGTCCACGAGCCTGAGCAGTTCCTGGGGAGTGGCGAAGTTGCCCGGTGCGACGATGCGCGGGTTGGGGGTCAACGATTCCAGGCGGTTGGCCATACTCTCCGGCCGGATCGTCTTCACAGTGTCGGCTCCATTTCGCTTCCGCCTTCCAGGACCCGATCGATCCAGTCCAGCAGTGCACCCGGGTCGAAGGGCTTCGGGAGGAAGACGTTCGCGCCAGCACTCCACCCCGCCCAGGTCGTCGCGTCATCGGACATGGCCGTCAGCAGGATGACCGGCAGTTCTTTCGTCGGAGGTTGACCCCGAAGTTCCGTGAGGACATCCAGCCCACTCATGCCCGGCATCATGATGTCCAGCACGACAAGGTCCGGCAGTTCGGCCGCGCGCAGGGCCTCCAGAGCGCTCGGACCGTCGACCGCCTCGTTGACCACATGGTCCTCGAGCTCGAGCGTGTCGCGAATCAGATCGCGGACGCTGGGCTCGTCGTCGACGATCAGAATCGTGGCCATCAGTTGCCTTCCGGACGTAGTTGGAGAATGAACGTCGAGCCCTCACCTGGACTCGAATTCAGCCTAACGTCGCCCCCCATCGCACGCGCGAGTTCCCTACTGATGTGCAGTCCGAGGCCGCTGCCTCCGGTGCGCATCGTGAGGGGATCCTCGATGCGGTAGAAACGTTCGAACACCCGGTCCTGCTCGTCCGCGGCGATGCCCGGGCCGTGGTCCGTGACACGCACCTCGGTCGGATCACCGGGTCCGAAGCTGATCTGGATGGGGGTGTCGGGGGGTGTGTACTTCAGCGCGTTGCCCACCAGGTTGCCCACGATCTGGGTCACGCGGGTTCGGTCGGCACGCACCATCTGTGGTGGTGCATCCTCGATCGTGATCCGGCCGTCGAGTTCGGGGAACGCCCGAGCGGCCTCCTGCACCACCTCGACGACGTCGATGTCCTGCAGTTCCACCGAGAGTGTGGTTTCGGTGGAAGCGCGGGCGGCGATCAGCAGGTCGTCGACCAGGCGGGTCAGATGGTTCGCACGCTCCTCGATGGTGTCGAGCACTTGGGCGCGCTTCTCCTCGCTCATCTTGTCCCAGCGCCGCTTCAGCAGATCGGCGTAGCCGCGAATGGGGGTGATGGGCGTGCGCAATTCGTGCGACACAGTGGCGATGAAGTCGGCCTTCATCCGCTCCGCCCGCCGCTCCCGGGTCATGTCCCGGATCGTGATCACGCTGGGGGCCGCCGAACCGGGCACGTCGACCCGCGTCACGTGCAGGGACAGCGACTGCCCGTCGGCGCGTTCGTACTCCAGCTCGACACCTGATCCGCTCGGAACCGTGACCACGCGCTGCACGATCTCGGGGGGCGTTGCTCCGGCAGGCACGGTGACCCCGGTGATCCGCCTGGCCGCCGGACTCCACAGGAGCAGCTCGCCGGTCGCGTCCACCACGGCGATTCCGTCCGTGGCATGGTCCACGACCGCTTGCAGTTTCGCGGTCTCCTCCGTCAGTGCGGCCAACGTCTGGCCCGCCCGTACCGAACTACCGACAGCGGTCGTCAGCGCGACCAGGCCAGGAACGTCGGTATCGTCCAGCGACCAGGACCGGGCCCACGGCAGATGACGGGTGACGCCGGCCGGCTCCTGCTTGCTCCCGAGGGCCAGGACCCCCCCACCGGACAGATCCTCGAGCCGGACGGCCACACCCGCCGTCCAACCCGGTGGCAGGTCCTGTGCCCCAAGCGTGCGCGCCTCGCGGGGCATGAGAGACGGCGGTTGCCACTGTTCGTGCGATCCGAATCGTTGGCCGGAGTGCAGCACCACGGCGTACTCGTCTGCGCCGTACACCCTGCGTAGCGCGTCCGCCGCCCGCGGGATCACTTCCTCCGGCTCGCCCGGCGTCGCCACCGCCTGCCCGAGCGCGACCAGCCAGTGGCTGCGTTCCCGAGCTTCGGCGTGGGCTGAACTGGCCCGGTACGCATACCACAGGGCAACGGCCGGCAGCGCGGCGAATGCCGTGAGTGCCGGGGAGGTTTCGAACACCGCCAGGGTGACGGTGGCGACTCCAACCGACCCCACGGCCATCCCGACGCTCAATGCCCACTGTTCCGCGATGAACTCCCGGGGCGGGACCTCCTCCGCGGCGAGCAGGATCAAGGAGAGCATGAAGAGGTTCAGCGCCGTGAACACCAGCGCCGCAACGAGCAGGGCGAAGACCGAACGCCAGCCGAACCTCGGGGCGTCGCCGACGAGAGCCAGGTACGTGACCATCAGCGCCGCGCCGGACACGGCGTACGACCCGAGGTTGAACAGGGACTTCACAGCGGGACGACGCATCAGTAGGGCCACCAGCCCGAACCCCACCAGAGCGGAGGCCAGGGCAGGGAAGGGCTGGAGGATCAGGACACCCCAGATGATGACGACCTCGACGAACGTCAGCTCCTCCCAGGCGTCGCCGTGACGCACAGGTACGTAGATCACGTCCGACGACGCCGCCAGCGCGACGAACAGCACCACCACCCACCATGCGGCAATCCCGCCGAGTTGCGTCGGCATGTCGACAACCGTGGGAAGCCATGCCAGCGTCGCCAGACACAGCAGGCCAGCGACGACGACGAGCGATACGACGAGGCTGACTGACAGCCATGCGGGCCTGAGCGGACGCAGGCCCTCTCGGACCTGCGTCATATGCGCTCCTTCGGGGCTGCTAGGAACCTACCAACCCTGCACGGCCCAACGCCTGCCGCTCCACAACTCCGTGGCCCAACGGCGACCTTCGAAGGTGAAGTCGGCCCACCGGCGTCCGGTCCAGGAGCCGTCCGCCCAGCGGCGGCCGTCCCAACTGAAGTCGGCCCAGCGGCGACCCTCCCAGGCCTCAGCAGCCCAGCGGCGTCCGGCCCAGTCATCGATCGCCCAGCGGCGCCCGGCCCAGCGACGGCCATCCCAGGCCTCGTCGCCCCAGAGTTCCTGCATCTGCTCGTCGGTCGCAGACATGCGCAGCGTCCAGGCGAATGCCAGCCAGTCCTGAGCCGCCCAGCGACGCCCGGCCCAGCGACGGCCATCCCAGACCTCGCTCAGCCACTCGTCGTCCGCCCAGCGACGCCCGACCCATTCGTCGGTAGCCCAGCGGCGTCCGGCCCAGTCATCGATCGCCCAACGACGCCCCGCCCAGCGGCGTCCGTCGAAGGTGTCGTCGTCGGCACGCAGTGCCCGGATCAGCGCGGCCAGGGACCACGCGTTCGCTGCCCACTTGCGGGTCTGCTCACTCATCCGCACCCAGGCGGCGGCCACGGCCTTGAGATCGCCGTCCTCCCATGCCTGGGCGAAGTCGGCCCACGCCTGCGCATCGGCCTCTGTAGGACCGTAGCTGCTGGAGTTGCTCTCCTGGGGCAGGGCCGGTACTGCCGACAACGGGGTCGTCAGCGCAGCGTTCAGATCCAGCCCACCGTTGCCGGCCCCAGTCTTCAACTTCAAAGCGGGGGTCGTGTAGGCCGTGCCGATCACGATCCGCTTGGCCTGGTCGGGAGTGAGGTCCGGACGCTCGGCAAGCAGTGTGGCCACGGCACCGGCCGTGACAGCTGCGGACATCGATGTGCCGGTGCCCTTGAGGAAACCGTCGCCGACGTGCGACGCCGGGTTCTCGATGTACGCGAGGCTTCCCGGGGCGGCGGTCGAGATCAACGACACGCCTGGCGCCACGACGTCCGGACGACGGGTGCCGAAGGGCCTGCCGTAGCTGGAGAAGTCCGGAACGGTGTCATCCGCACGGGCTGCCGTGTCCGCCTCGTCCTGCGCACCCGCGACCAGCAGCAGCGGGTCGGTCGCCGGTGAGGTCACACCGTTCTTCCCGTCGTTGCCGGCTGCCACCACAACGGTCACTCCGCGCGACCACAGCCGGTCGAGGCCGCGGGTCAGCGGGTCCATCCAGGGCGGCAGGGGGCTCTCGGTGCTCAGGGCGAGCATTGCGACGTCCAACGAGGGGTTGGAGGCCCGCTCGTCGGCGACGGCCTGCAGGCCCGCGAGGACGCGCGCCAGGTCGGTGCTGCCATCCTGTGCAGCCACCTGGACATCGAGCACCTCGGCGCCGGGAGCCACCCCGCCAAACTCGTCGTCATCACCGGCGACCAAGCCGGCCATGAAGGTGCCGTGGCCCAATCCGTCACCGACAGGGCCCTCTGAGACGTTGACGTGCTTGGCGACATCGACGGGGGCGCTGTCATCGACGCCGGTGTCGATCACGGCGACCGTGACGCCGGATCCGGTGGGACCGGCCGGAGCCCCGATCGTCTCGCGGAACGTGTTGGCACTATCACTGGTCGTCGCCGTGGGGGCGGCATTGAACCTCATCGTGACGTTGGGAACGACGAACGACCCCTCCGGGGCCGTTACGTGCTCTGGGAGATCGGCGAGCAGCGCCTGCGCGATCTCGAAGGTCTGCACCACAGTGCCACCAACGGCGGTGACTGCGGATGCGACCTCCGTGACCTCACCGGTGGTGCTGAGCAGCACGCGGTGGGTCGGGATCGCAGCGGTGGGTGTGGCGATGGCACCCAGAGGGATCGCCGTTGCACATGCCAGACATAGCGCGACGAGTCCCCGGGGGACGGCCTGGCGGACGCGGGCCTCATACATGGGGCCACCTCCTTTTGAACTCACTCAAAGGATCGCCATCACCCACCCCCCCTCTACGCCGCCAAATGGGTGAATGATCCACATGCAGTTCGGAAATGTCACCCTAACGGGTCAACAGTCCTGAAGACATCCAGCCGATGAGCGGCAGTCGCACGGCCCGTGAGAAGCCCGGACCGCGGTTCATTAGGCCGAACGGGTGACACTGGATCGGGAAGGCCACACCCGAGCGGATCAACCAACGCGCGTCAGCCAACGCACCCCGTCGTCGCCAGCCATGCGGAAGGGTTCGAGTTCGTCGTCCCACGCCTGGCCCAACAACATCGCCAAACCAGTGCGGGGGTCGGGTTCGGACAACAGCGAACGCAGCCGCTCCTCCCCCACCACGATGTCGCCGTTGGGTCCGGTCGCGGCACGGAACATGCCGAGGGCCGGCGTGCAGCAGAAGCGCTCGCCGAAGTCCCGGTCGGTCTGTTCAGTGACCTCGAAACGCAGATTCGGGAAGCCGCGCAATGCCGTGGCGATGGCCGCCGCCATCCCCGCCTGACCGAACCATTGGAACTCACACCGGAACATGCCGGTTTGGATCGGTTGCGCGGACCATTCGAACGGCTGAGTGCGTTCGACAGCACGTTCGACCGCCCATTCAACGTGCGACATCAGGGCCCTGGGGCAGGAGTGGATGAACACCACTCCCCGGGCCGCCGCCTGGGTACTCCGCATCAGGCCCTCCTCGTGTCTCGGTTCGCCTTCCCCAGCGTCGAGACTCTCAAGAGCCGCCCTCAGAATACCGGCCATTTCCGAATCGGCCAAGAACGACCCGCCGTTCACCCGTTAGCGCTACGGGTCACCGGAATGGGCTACAGGCGCTCAGTCCCTGGAACGCGCTACCGATAACCCAAGCGTCACAAGGAGGTGATCGCGGTGCTCGCTCCGAATCCGACGGGATTGCTGCCCGCCGCCTTCACCGCCGGCGCCGTGGACTCCGACATCACAGAGATCATTCGCCCCGCCGCGATCGTGCCGGAGGAGTCCGCACGCTCCATCCTCGTCGAGCTCGCCCTGCGTGACACCACCAACGGGGGGTTGTGGTCGGCCGATCCAGCCCGGTGGGCCCGCTACGACATGCCCTGGCGGTCCCCCGACGATCCCGGCGGCGCACGGCTGATCGGCACGATCCAGGTGGCGTACGCAACGCCGACCCGCTACGAGATCACGATCTACTGCGCCACCATCACCGCCCACGCCTCCCGGCTGGGGTGGACGGTGGTCTCTCTGTGCGATGCCGCACTGTCGCTGGGGAACCTGACCCTGGCCACCTGTCCCCGGGCGACGATGAACCAGCCTCCCAAGCCGTTCCACTTCTGAGAACGGACAACCCCGGTGGCACGGGGTCGCGGTCCCGGCTACTGCGTCCGATGGGGTTCAGGTAGACCGATGGGGTTCAGGTAGACCGATGGGGTTCAGGTAGACCGATGGGGTTCAGCGCCCGATTAACCCCACCGGGCTGCACGAACCCCATCCAACGCGGGGGCCGGACCGAACCGGCGCACGGGCGCGCGGACCCTACGTGCCCCAGCCCTTGTACCGGGCCAACTCGTCGGGGGTCGCCGCGGCGGAGGCGAGTATCGCTGCTGCTCGATCGTCGTCGAGCCCGGCGACCGGAAGAACAGTCGTCCGGATCGTGAACACGATCGCTGTCCCGACAGGGACAAGACACTGGCGCTCGACGCGTAGGAACGACTCCCGCCCGGGGCGATGAGAGGGTCCACTCGGCGCCGACGGCTGGAAGAGTGCGGGATCGTCGAGCAGGGTCCAGTTGACCCGCCAACGCGGGCGCATCCGACCGACGGCTGTGATGGCAGCGTCGGTGGCCTGTCCCAATGTCGCGCGATACGTCGGCACCGGGTCGTGGATCGTCGTGACATCCTGCCCCAGCTTCTCGGACAGCCGCCACCTCGACGGAAAGCACACGACACCCGCGGTGAGCAGCCATCGCCCTTCGCGCTGTTCGAGCACACACAAGTCGTCACGAACCAGCAGTGCCGCCTCAACCAGCGGGTCATCCCTCCCGGGCAACTCCGCCTGCACATGGTCGGCCACCGCTCGCGCCACTTCTGCCCTGGCGGACTCGGAGCCGGCCGTGGCCCCGAAGACCTCCGACCGCCGCGATCCGAGCAGGTCCCTGCGCATCGGCATCTGCGGGTCGTCCGGATCGGGGTCGAGCCATGTCTGCATGTCCAGCGGCCGCAGCCCTATCGTCAACCTGTGTGCATCCCCCGAGAAGATCTCCTCGGGCACGTCGTCACCGGTCACGTCGGCCCCCAGCCACCAGCGTGCAGCTCGCTCACCAGCGATCGGCGCGGTGCGAGGTCCACGCGGAGTATTCGCATGCCACGCAGGCTACTCCGCGGGGATGTGCCCGACGAGCGTGACCGTTCCGTGACATCCGCCAGGGATGTATCGGAATCCGCGGGGCACTTGCGAACATGGACGTCGTTGATTCCAGGAAAGTGGACCGGCACCCGTGGTACCGGGTGACGACGGGGGCATCAGAAGTTCATCTGTGGTGCGAGGTCTGTGGACGCCCCGCGGACGAGTGCAGCGAGTTCCTCGCCGAGGCCTTCGGACAGGTCCGCCGCGGCTGATTCAGGCGTTCGCTTTGGCGTGCAGGTAGCCGATGTGACGCAGCGATCCGTACCGTGCGAGTTTGCCGGTCGAGTCGGCCTTGAGGTGGTAGGAGCCGGTGCGACTCGCGTTCTGCTCGACGAATGTCACCACGCCGGCAGCCACTGAGGACACAACCGCCACGTGACCATAGCCTGTGCTGCCACCGGTCCACACGATGATGTCGCCGGGGACCGGAACGTAACCGTCGCCCGCCGGATGTTTGTCGAACGCTGCCGATGGGGCTTTGTCCAGCAACTGACCGGCGTTGCCCATGATGTTGCCACTGACCCAACCCTGCGTGCGTACGAATCGGTTGACCAACTCCACGCACTGGTACTTGGTGCCGTACGTTCCGCGCACCGCACACCCCGAAGCACATCCGTTGCCGCCGTTGCTGCGCACATCGACACCACGGCCGCCGAACCAGTCGGTGCCCCGGATCAATGTCGTCCCGAACGGCGCCCAGCCGTAGGACGCCGGCACCGATGAGACAGAGGCCGACGCCGGGCGGGTCGGCTTCGGCATGGAGGCGGCACCAGTGGCAGATGAGGTCACATCGAACGAACCCCACTTGGACTTCCAGCGGGTGACCGTGTTGCGGCACTTGACCCGCACCCGCCACTGTCCGGACGCCGCGCCGGGCTGTTGGACCCACGGGAACTGCATGAAGCTTGATGTGGCCCTCGCGCGCGGTCCCCTGGTGATCGTGTTCCAGGCATCCTTGACGAGCAGACGGCAACGCGCGCTGCGGGGAACGAAGGCCCCCAACGAGGAGTCGGTGCCGGCGGGCACGGTCGCGGGCACATCGACGAGTTGCAGGCGGACCGGGTCGAGGTCGAGTGCTGATGCCGGGGCCATGGGCAGCGTCGCCGCGGCGCCCACGCAGGCAAGTGCCACGGCGATGCGTTTCACGGGAGCGCTCCGATTGTGTCGACGACGGTGTCAGACGTGCTTCGCGTGAAACTAGTGGTGTTCGAATCGACGGGTCAAGGGATATAGCCGTCATTTCGGACATATCATCACACAGCGTCCGATTTGCGAACACGCTGAGTAACCGACGGGCGCGAATCCTCCCCACCCATCGAGCGTGGCGTCACGGCCTCGATGCAACACCCGACGTCCGCATTTCGGATCCTCGGCGTTGAAGTGTTCGACTCCTCATACAGAATCGGTGAACCCGACCTCCCATGCGTCGTAGGACCGGTTCACAAGGCACCCCCGCAACAAACCCACGACCTCGGACAAGTAGATGCTTCCCTCGGACGTGGAATCCATGGCCTCTTTGCTCTGCCAACAACTCACTGTTTGCGCCTGACCGTGATCAGGATCGATGTAGATCGAGGTACTGACGTACCCGGGCTGCTGCCGGATCACGGGAACGATCTCGTCGCGGAAGATACGCACTGCCTCGTGGGCCTTGCCCGGGACCAGATCGGCGACGATGGTGCGCACATACATGACGACCCCTTTCCGCCACATACAGCGTAGATCCGCGGTCGATACACAGAGTCGAACTCGCCACAATCCGGACATGGCGCGACGGGCATCCGGCGATCCCTGCGTACTACCTTGACCGCCATGGTCTTCTTCCTGACGCCCTGGGTCATCACCTTCGCCGGCTGGGGCATCCACGTCGCAGCCGACCGCAGCGAACACGCCCGCACCCCGCGGCGGGCCGTGGAGCTGCTCCTGCTGTGGGTGTTGGTGTTCGGTGGCGCCTGGGCCCTGCTCGCGGCCCTCGGACACCTGGGCCCCAACTCCGGGCAGATCGCCGAGGGCATCGGGTACGCGCCCTCGATGTTCCAGTGGGAGGTGGGCTGGGCCGACGTGGCCATCGGGGTGCTCGGGATCGGCTGCGCATGGCGGCGCGACGGCTGGCTGACGGCCGCGGTGGTGGTGCTGGCGATCTGCTACTGGGGTGACGCGATCGGCCACATCATGCAGTACACGGTGCATGACAACACCGCGCCGAACAACGTGTGGGCGATCCCCAGCGACATCTTCGGGCCGCTCTTGGCGGTGGTGCTGCTGGTCGCGTACCGGCGGATGTCCTGGCGGGCACCGGTCGCCGCCTGAGTGGTGCTAGCCTCTGATGAAAATCATTTTCATTAACAAGAGGTGTTCAGCACGTGACAACAACTCCCGCACTCCTGTTGGCGGCCGTCGACCCCATCGTCCGAGACACCGCGCTGATGTGTCTGTTGACCGACATCCCTGGCGCCGTGGGTCTCAGGTATGACTTGCTGAGTGACTCCCCCGGCACAGCTCGTCGCGTGACGATGACTGCCACCGGGGTACAGGAAGACGTGCTGATCGACCTCGATCACACCTGTGTCACTTGTGGCACGAACGAAGACATCGTGACCGCGAGCACGCGTGCGCTCAGCGCCGCCCAGGGTTCGAGCCTGATCGTGGCCAATCCGATCTCGGCACCGACCCACGCAACAGCGCGCGTCATGGGCGCCGGCGAACACTTCCGGCTCGCCGCGGTGCTCGCGGCGTGCGACACGGTCGACCTTCCCGAAGACCTGCTCGGCGATGATCTGGTCAGCGAACGGGGACTGCAGTTGACCCCCGACGACAACCGGGCGGTCGGCCAAGCACTGGTAGCCCAACTCAGCCACGCCGACTTCCTGCTCACGGCGCACAGTGGACCCACCGGCATCGGGTCGGAACTGCTCGACCACATCCGGGCTCGCGACTCCCACCGGGTGGACGGATTCACCAGCGCCGACCTGTCGGTCCTGCTCGCGCACGACCATCACGTCGCCACCGGGATGCAACGCATCGATCCGCTGTGCATCGTGCCGGAGGTACGCGCGGCAGAGGGTGAAGTGTGGACGCTACATCTGCGCAACGATCGTCCGTTCCACCCAGAGCGTCTGCATGCGCACCTGCGCGACCTGGCGCTCGGCGGCACATTCAACAGAGGTCACTTCTGGTTGGCCACCCGCCCGTTCACGGCATGCGCCTGGGAAGGCGTGGGGGGTCAGTTGTCCATCGGTGCCATCGGTGAGTGGGGACAACGCCCGCCCCACACTCACCTAGCCTTCACGGGCACCGACTCTGCCGTGCGCCAACAGGTGGTGGAGGCCTTCGAAGGCAGCCTGCTCACCGCCGATGAGATGGCGGCGGGACCTCAGGAGTGGATGGATCTGACGGACAACTACGACCCATGGTTGGGCTCGCGTTCGGATGGTGGGGCGACCGGGGCTTGAACCCGGAACCAACGGATTATGAGTCCGGCGCTCTGACCGATTGAGCTATCGCCCCTCGCTGCGAGTCTATTGCGGCACAAACGGAAGGGGAGCGACCGGACCGTGCCGACCGCTCCCCTTCGCGAGAGTGGGTACTACTTCTTCACCTTGATGGTGATCTTGCCCAGCTTCTGGCCGGTGGGGATGGACCCACCCGGAAGGCCGAGCACCTGGGCAAGCAGAACCGCCGGGTCCTGCTTGGCGCCGAGCGCCTCAACTTCCTTGGCCAGCGACGCCGTGGCGTTGTTCCACGTGCCGTTCTTCTTGATCTTGTTCTTGCCGCCCTTGATCACGAGGATGTTGTTGATGACCAGCGGGTCGGGGGTGATCGGGTTGCCCACCGCGGCGGTGGCCTTGCCGGTCTTGTAGTTGATGACGATGTCCTGCAGCGTCACGAACCCGGCGGAAGAGGCCAGCTTGAGGCCACCCTTGTGGGTGATGGTCTTGCCCTTGAGCTTGGCCGGGAAGCTGATGGTGGTGCCCTTCAGCTTCGCGGGCTTCACGGCGGACGGGGTCACGCCCGCCGGACCGAGCGCGGCAACCAGGCCGGCGTCCAGCTTGAGGGTGGTGGTGTTGGACTTCGCCATGGCCGGGGCGGCGGCGAAGGCGGTGCCTACCAGCGCCAGGCCAGCGGCACCGGCGGTGATACGACGAACGATCATGTGTGCATCCCTTTCGATTTGAAACACGGTGTCCCAACAGTACCCACAAGGGGCAATATTCACACTTCGAATACAAGCCACCGACCGGGCCGTTGCACAACCGCAATCTGCCCGGCGCGGACCCCATCCGAACGACCGATGAGCGGACCAGCCACAGCTCATCCCGGGCACATCGCGCAGCCAGTGGCCGCCCGATCACTGCAGCGGATACGAGAACCGCGCGAACCGCAGGCCGTCGCGGAAAACATACGTGTCGAACTGCTCGTTGAAGACCGCAGATGCCCCGGGCGCGATCAGCAGAACGCCTCGGACCCGGCGCTGGCTGACCTTGAGTTTGCCGACGTCGAAGGCCGCGACCCGTGAGCCCGACGCCGAGTCCTTGACGCTAGCCCGGCGTGCTGGCAGGTTCAGGCGCAGCTTCGTCAGGTCGAGCGGTTCAGCCTCGCCGAACAGCCGCAGGCCACCACCGAGCCGTATCGCGCGCACCTTCCCCGACCGGGACAGGGACACCCTGGCGACCGGCAGCGCGAACAGC
This sequence comes from Actinomycetota bacterium, assembly GCA_020636995.1. GTDB lineage: Bacteria > Actinomycetota > Actinomycetes > S36-B12 > UBA10799 > JADKAV01. Next base: position 68,445 of record JACJWU010000007.1, read on the forward strand.
GCCGGGGCGATCTCCTGAGCCGAGCCAACCGGCGCCACTCCCAGTTCGCCTTCATCGATGGTCTGTAGCGCCTGTGGGGTGAGCTTGACGGCGGTCGCCTCATCGTCGGCGAGTGCAGGGCCCGCGCCACCGACAAGCAGCAGTAGCGCTGCTGCGACTGCTATCGGACGGAAGCCCATTTCGCGACTCACTGACTGTGGGAGTGGGACAGTTCCACGGTAGGCGACGCAGAGACTCGAAAGGTATACACGTTGCACAACCGCAACCTTCCACGACCGCTGATGTGGAGCCCGGCCTATAGGCCGCCCCGGTCGTGCCGCTACCTGGAGGCGCTCGGTACGCTAGACGGGATTCCCGCGTAGCTCAATTGGCAGAGCATCCGACTGTTAATCGGACGGTTACTGGTTCGAGTCCAGTCGCGGGAGCCACTCTCCTGACTCAACCGCTCCTCTCCCTCACTACGGTCGCGATGTCCATGCGTCGGATAGCCCGCAGGCCCGGGATCTGGGAGACCAGGGCAACCAGCATGATCACCGCCGCCGCCAGGAGCAGGCTCCACCCGGAGACGTACAGCGGGAGGGTGAATTGATCATTCGAATAGGTCCTGAGCAGACCCTGAGCCGCGAGCACTCCTAGGGCCAAACCGGGAACAACCCCCAGGGCCGCAGTGACCACATTCTCACTGCCGACCAGACCCGCTAGCGTCCGGAACCGCACCCCCGCGGCCCGCAGGGTCGCCAGCTCTCGTTCCCTCTCCACGATGTTGACGCTCATCGTCGTGAAGATGATCGCGAAAGCCATGGCACCCCCAAGTGCGAGCATGGCGCCGATGAACACGTTGAAGAGTCCCGTGAACTGATTGAAGGTCGTCTGAAGCGCTGACGTTTCGACCACGGCCTCAACGCCGGGAAATCCCGTCACCTTGGAACGCACCGCCTCGGCGTCCGCCCCTGATCTCAAGGTCGCCTGGACGCTTCCGGGGCCGACCTGTGGTACATGCTTATGCAGCCACGCCTTGGATGCGTAGACGAACGCCCCGATCGGCTCGAACGGCATACCTCGCACTACCGCCTCCACACTGTCCCCGGTGTCGGTGAACGTGATCGCGACAGTGTCGCCCACCTGCAAGCCCGGCAACTGCGCAGTCATGGATTCATCGACGAACACGCCGTCGTTCGGAAGCGCCATCGGGGACCCAGACTGCGTGATGAAGCCGTGCATCCGCGTCGTCGCGTCGAAGGCGGACAACTGCGTCGCGTACACCGCATCCCCGTACGCCACCGACACCGGGGTGTCGACGACCGCCTCCGCCGTGTCCACACCTGGCACGTTGCGTACGCGCTGCACTTGGGTTGATGTGACGGGCTGGGAGTAGAGCGCTTGCAGATCCGCGGTCGCAACCTGGTCGAACTGCACCGCGACGATGTGGCGCATTGTCTGTAGCAGGCCCACGGACGCGAGCACGAGGATGAGGGCCAAGGCGATCCCCGTCGCCGTGAACAGGGTGCGTCTGCCATTGCGACCAATACTGCGCAGCACCATCCACCACCGAGATGGCAGCCGCCCCGCCCACGGGACGATCCTCTCCAACGGACTCCGGCCCGTCTTCGGGTTGGGGCTCTCCGCCCGCATCGCCTCCGCCGGTGCGATCCGGATCGCCCGACGCGCGGGGAAGAACGCCGCCACCCCAGTAGCAACGACCCCGAAGACAAGACCGACCATCAGCGTCTCGGGGCGCAGCCATGCGAACTGCTCCAGTTGAGAGGGCAGCCCGATAACACGCACGTAGGCCGAGGACATCCAGGCAGCAAGCAGCATCCCGAGCGGAACGCCGAGTACTGCACCGATCACACCGGCCCACAGTCCATATGACATGTAGTGCCACCAGAGGGCCGAGCCCTTCACCCCGGAGGCGCGCAGGGTTCCAATGATCTGCCGCTCCGACACGACTCGTCGGGTGAGCAGCACGTACATGGACAAGGCGGCTGCGCTGAGGAAGAGAATCGGGAAGGCGACAGCCATCTGCCGAAAGCCGTCGATGTCCTCCTGTAACACGGAGTTCGAGGGCTGCTGCTGCCTCGTCATGACGTTGCTCGCGCCCCGGCTGATCGCCCCGTCCGACAGGTCTGACAGCACGCTCTCGGACGCACTGTCGTCGCGGGTGCCATCCGACAGGAGTACGAGTGCTTGGTTGTCGCCGGCACCCGACCATGCCCGCGCGTCCTGCTCATCGACGAACAGGACTCCAAAGGAATCGTACGGAACGACTTCCTCCTGCCTGCTGGGCGCCGGCCACAGGTACTCGGCACTCGACGCTATGCCGGCAACAGTGACCGGTACGTTTCCGATCGCGGTCGAGATGGACAGCCCGTCCCCCGGGCTCAGCCCGAAGGCATCGGCCATGTGCTGTTCGACCAGGACTTCCCCCTTGCTGGGATTGGATGCGCCCGACAGCGGCGTCAGAGAGGCTACTGACGGCTTGCCGGACGCGGGATAGCCGACGATGCGTCCGAGCAGTTTCGTCGTCGCGGATCCGCTGGTGACCGTGAATGGCAGATCCGCTTGCACACGCGTTCGTACGTCTTGCACACCGGGCTGCTGCCGTGCCCATCGCGCATACCCGTTCGGATCCGCCATCGACACGAACAGATCGGGGAATCCCTGAACGTCGAAGGCATGATCGTAGGAGGCCTGCAGGTTCTTGTAGGCGTTGTTCGCAGCTGCGTACAAGGTCACGCCGAGAAAGACTGTGACGACCAACGCGGTGAACAACGGCCAAGAACGTCGGATGTCACGCCGGAGTTTGCGGCGAAGAGTCGGATGTGTTGTCACCACGTCACATCCCGGGCCTCACCCGCCTCCTGCTGGACCACCTGCGCGATCGATCCCTCGTGGAAGCGGACGACGCGGTCTGCCATGGTCGCGATACCGGAGTTGTGCGTCACGATCACCACACATCGGCCTTGTTCGCGCGCCGCTGCCTGCAACAGGGCAAGTACGTGCCGTCCGGTGTCCAGGTCTAGCGCTCCAGTCGGTTCGTCGCACAACAGCAGATCGGGGCCGGTCACAAGTGCCCGGGCTATCGCCACCCGTTGCTGCTGACCACCGGACATCTGAGCGGGAAAGTGGGCTGCTCGTTCCAGCAGTCCCACGCCGGAAAGAGCCTCCTCGACACGTTCATGCAGGCCCGCGGACTTCTGCGTGAGTTCGGCGATGAGTGACACGTTCTCAGCGGCCGTGAGCGTCTGGATGAGGTTGAAGAACTGGAAGATGAAGGCCACATGCTTTCGCCGCAGAGTGGCCAGTTCCTCCGGCTTCTTGTTGGCCAGAGACTGCCCGCAGACTTCCACCTCACCGCTGGTGACCGGTTCGATTCCGCCCGTCACATTCAGCAACGTGGTCTTCCCCGAACCTGACGGACCCAGGACCACGATCACCTCACCGGGGTAGAGATCCAGCGTGACCTTCTTCAGTGCGTGAACGCAGGCATCCCCTTGCCCGTAAGTCTTCGTCACGTCGCGAAGCGACGCTACCGGCAGTGCGTCGACGTCCATGCCCGAATCCCTTCCCACCGCCATCCTTGCGCCCAGTCCATGAAGTCAGCAAGCATAGCGGGCCCGGCGACAGGTGTCGATAGCCTGATCCCTGTGCATCCAGCGGACGAGGGCGTGCGGCTAAGACGCGGCTACCTCATCGCTGAGATCCTGTTGGTGCTCGGCCTCTCGCTGGGCCGCGCGGGCGTCTTCTCGGTGGTCGAGTTCGTCGCGGATCTCACGAGTGGGGTGCCGCTGGCCGAGCAGACGACCACGCTCAATCCGTCCGCATCCCCGCGACCCCTGCTCGACCTCACGCTGCAACTGCTGCGCATCGGCTTCGCGCTGGTCATCGTCGGCCTGGTCGCATATCTGCTCCAGCGCTCCGGCGAGAGCCTGCGAACCATCGGTGTTGACGCCTCGCAGCCGGGGCGGGATCTCGGCCGAGGGGCGGTGCTCGCCTTGCTGATCGGCGGCACCGGGTTGGTCTGGTACCTCATCGCCTACAACGCCGGGATCAACCTCAACGTTGCGGCACAGGGTTTGCCGGACGAGTGGTGGCGAACCCCCGTGCTGGTGCTCGGCGCGCTGGAGAACGCGGTCCTCGAGGAGGTCGTGGTCCTCGGATTCGTGCTGCACCGCTTGCGCCAACTGGAATGGAGTTGGACCTCCGCGATCGTGACCAGCGCGCTGATCCGCGGGACCTACCACCTGTACCAGGGCCTCGGCGGCTTCGTCGGCAACGTGGTGATGGGGTTGTTTTTCGGGTGGCTGTTCAAACGGTGGGGTCGAGTGATGCCGATGATCGTCGCGCACGCGTTGATCGACACCGTGGCCTTCATCGGGTACGCGCTGTTGGCCGGCAAGGTGTCGTGGCTGCCGGGCTGAACTGGCCCGGTCGTTGAGTGCTGCGCGGTTACCGATCCGCCGGCCCGAAACCCGTAACCATGCAGCACTCAACTGGCATGCGGGGCGCGGCGCAGACCTCAGCAGATGCGCGGCAACTGCTCGGCCAGTGGCAGGTCCACGACCCGGGTGCCGCCGATGCCGGTCTTGGCCACGACCACGCCGGGGTGTTCCTCGACGACCTCCCCGATGATCGCCGCCGCGGGATTCTCCTGCCGCAGCACGTCGAGGGCGAGGTCGGCATCATCGGCCCGCACGAACACCACCACCCGCCCCTCGTTGGCCACCAACAGCGGGTCGAGTCCGAGGAAGGCGCAGGCGGCCCGGACATCGTCGGGAACGGGTACGGCACTCTCCACGATCTGGATCCCCACGTCGGCGGACGCAGCGATCTCGTTGAGGGTGGCCGCGACGCCCCCACGTGTGGGATCCCGCATCATCGACACCTGCGCCCCGGAGTCCAGTAGGCGCCCGACCACGCCGTTCAGCGGCTGGCTGTCGGTCACGATGTCGGACCCGAACTCCAACCCGTCGCGCACACTCATCACCGCGATGCCGTGGGCGGCCACCGGACCGGAGACCAGGATGCGATCGCCCGGTCGCACCTGTCCGGGTCCCAGTTCGAGCCCGGGCCGGACCACCCCGATCCCGGCGGTGTTGATGTAGACCCCGTCACCGTGCCCGGCGTCCACCACCTTCGTGTCTCCGGTCACGATTGAAACCCCGGCCGCTCGCGCTGCGCGTCCCATGGTCTCGGTGATGACCCCGAGCTCGTCGAGCGGCATCCCCTCCTCGAGGATCAGCCCCACCGAGAGCGCCAGGGGTTCGGCCCCGCTGACCGCGAGGTCGTTGACCGTGCCGTTGACAGCCAGGTCCCCCACATTCCCGCCGGGAAAGAAGCGGGGACGCACCACGTAGGAATCCGTGGTGAACGCGAGCCGGTTACCGCCGGCGTCCAGAACGGCGGCGTCGCCGAGCTGTTCGAGCACCGAAGACAACTCGGCACCACCGAACGACGGGAGGAACAGGTGCCTCACCAACTCCCCCGACAGCCGGCCGCCTCCACCATGACCCATGACGATGGCGGTCTGATCCCGTAGCGGTAGCGGGCACGTCCAGTTCTCCAGATCCGGACGGTCGGTCACACCGACACCTCCAGGCGGCGGAACTGGTAGTAGGCCGCGCACGCTCCTTCGCTGGACACCATCGGCGCACCCAGGGGCGTGCGGGGCGTGCATTCCTTGCCGAACGCCGCGCACTGATTCGGCTTGATCAAACCCTGCAGGACCTCCCCCGACCGGCACAGCGGCGACTCCATGGTGGTGATGTCCAGCACCTCGAAGCGCTTCTCGGCGTCGTAGTCGGCGTAGTGGGCGTTGAGCCGCCATCCAGATTGCGGGATCATCCCGATCCCGCGCCATTGCCGGTCGCAGGTCTCGAAGACCTCACCCACCACCTGCTGGGCCACGGGATTGCCTTGCGGCTGGACAGCACGCGGATAGGCGTTGTCCAACTGCGCCTGCCCGGCCTCCAACTGCAGGACCACACGGCGGATCCCCTCGAGCACGTCCAGCGGCTCGAACCCGGTCGCGACGATCGGCACCTGGTATTCCTCGACCAGCGGTTCGTACTCCGACAGACCCATCACCGTGCAGACGTGGCCCGCTGCCAGGAATCCCTGCACACGACGAGTGGGCGAGTCCATGATGGCCCGGATCGCCGGGGGCACCAGGACGTGTGAGACAAGCAGGGAGAAGTTGGTGATGCCCTGCTGCTTGGCGAGTTTGACGGTCATCGCATTCGCTGGCGCGGTGGTCTCGAAGCCCACGCCGAAGAACACCACCTGTTTGTCCGGGTTCTGCTGCGCGATGCGCACGGCATCCAGCGGGGAGTAGACGATGCGGATGTCACCGCCGCGACTCTTGATCCGGAACAGGTCGTCGGTCGAGCCGGGGACGCGGATCATGTCGCCGAAGGAGCAGAAGATGACGTCGGGTCGCGCCGCGATGGCCAGCGCCCGGTCGATGGTCTCCAGGGGTGTTACGCAGACCGGGCAGCCTGGCCCATGGATGAGTTCGATGCTGTCGGGGAGCAACTGATCGATGCCGTTACGGATGATCGTGTGGGTCTGACCGCCGCAGACCTCCATCAGGGCCCACCGCGAAGTGGTGCTGGCAGCGATGTCGTCGAGCAGGCGCTTGGCCAACTCTGCATCGCCGAACTCGTCGAGGTACTTCACCGCGGGTCCACGGTGATGCCCAACTCCTCGTCGAGGAGGCCGACACTCTTGAACAACTCCAGGGTCTCCAGCGCGGAGGCCTCATCCAGTTTCGTCAGCGCGAAGCCGACGTGCACGATCGTGTAGTCACCCACCACCACGTCGGGCACGTACGCGAGGCACACCTCTTTGCGCACGCCACCGAAATCAACTGTCGCCATGCGGGTGCCATCGGCATCCCATACCTGTTCAACCTTGCCCGGCACACCCAAACACATGCCGCTCACAGTACCTGTTGAGGTGCGGATTCGCTGGGGTCGAAACGACGCCGCGGACAAAGCGGACCAACCCGACGAGCCTCGGGCACCACAGCGCATCCGTGAGCACTCTGCAAATCCGGGAGCGTCCCCGCATCGCCAAACCGCTAACGGATGTCGGGAGTGCTCACGGATGTCCAGCCGCACCGGCCACACAGACCTGACCCAACGCCAACCCCCCGTCGTTGGGCGGCACGACCCGGTGGGTCAACACTGTGAAGCCGGCCTCCCGCAGACCTCGCACGCACGCGGCGGACAACACTGCGTTCGCGAACACCCCACCAGTGAGACCGACGGTTGTGACCAGGCGCTCCCGCGCGACCTCCCGCACCGCCTCCACCACGGCGTCCGCGAGCCCGGAATGAAAGGCCGCCGCCGACTGCTCCACCGGGACCCCGGCCCGGTGAGCGCTCACCGCTGCACCGATCCAGCCCGACGGGTCGATGATGACCTCCCCACCGTCCACCTCGACCGGACTGGTCCATGGTGTCGCGGTCACACCCTCGGCCAGCGCCTCGAGTTCGATCGCCGCTTGTGCTTCGTAGTCCACGGCCTGCCGCACGTCGAGCAGGGCGGCCACGGCGTCGAACAGCCGCCCCACGCTCGTGGTGGGTGTGCAATGCGAACCCGATCTCAGCATCCCCTTGAGCAGTCGAAGATCGCCCCGATCTAAGGCCCGACCCGGGGCGGAGTCGCCGAGGTCCAGACCAGCGGCGTGCAGGTGCGCCACGCCGACCCGACCCGGGTAGCGCACCGCGGCGTCGCCGCCGGGCAGCGAGATCGGGCGCAGATGTCCCACCCGCTCGACGCTGCCGTACGAGCCGAGGAGCAACTCGCCACCCCAGATCGTCCCGTCTGTTCCGTAGCCGGTTCCGTCGAAGACAACGCCCAACACCGGCTCGCCCGCCGGGACCGCATGCTCGGCCAACAGGGAGGCCAGGTGCGCGTGGTGGTGCTGAACGGTCATGTGCGGGATCCCTCGCTCGGCGGCGAACTCCGCAGCCCACCGTCGCGACAGATACCCGGGGTGCGCGTCGCTCACGACCAACTCCGGCTCGATCCGCTGCAGATCGCTCAGGATGGCCACCGACCGCCGGAGCATCTGCAGCGTTTCCAGGTTCTCCACATCCCCGATGTGCTGACTGAGCCACGCCGTGTGGCGGTGGGCGACGGCGGCAGCGGCCTTGATCTCCCCACCGACAGCGATCATCGGTGGGACCGCCATCGGGAGGCTCAGCGGCTGCGGCACGTAGCCGCGACTGCGCCGAACGGGCTGCATCACTCCATCCACCTGTCGGACCACCGAATCGTCACAACTGACCTGGATGACGCGGTTGTGGTGGCAGAACACGTCGGCGATGCCGGTGAGCCGCTGCTCGGCCTCGTCCACGGCGATACAGATCGGTTCGTCCGACACGTTGCCGCTGGTCATCACCAGGACCGGCGGCGCCCCGGCGTCGAACAGCAGATGGTGCAGAGGCGCATACGGCAGCATCACGCCGATGAAGCGGTTGCCCGGAGCGATCGCTTCCTGCAACCGCTGATCCCGGGAACCCGCCAGCACGATCGGGCGGGCCGGTGTCTGCAGCACACGTTCGTCATCGGGATCCAGGCGGGCAACGGAATTGGCGGTGGGCAGGTCCGCCACCATGACGGCGAACGGCTTGTCGCCTCTCGCCTTGCGCTCGCGCAGCCGGGACACGACCTGCTCATCCCGGGCGTCACACGCGAGGTGGTACCCGCCGACACCCTTGATGGCCACGATCCGGCCGGTCGACAGCGCTTCGACGACCTCGGGTACGGACATCGAGAGTTGAGGCCCACAGTCCGCGCATGCCGTGGGCTGTGCGTGATACCTGCGGCTGCGTGGGTCCCGGTACTCGGCCTCGCAGAGCGGGCACAACGGAAAGGCCGCCATCGAGGTGTTCGCCCGGTCGTACGGCAGACCGACGACCATGGTGAACCGAGGCCCGCAGTTGGTGCAGGCGATGAACGGGTACCCGAATCGACGGTCGGCGCGATCTCGCATCTCCGCCAGGCAATCCGCGCAGACCGCAGTATCCGGCGGGATGGATGTGGACGCCGCCCCGTCGGCCACCTCACTGGCCACGATCAGGAAGCCGGCCTCCTCGCGCTCATCGATCTCGGTGACGTCGATCCTCTCGACCGTGGCCATGGGCGGGGCGTCGGTGCGCAGTCGCCGCAGGAACTGATCGATGCCGTCCCCCTGCACTTCGATGAAGACCCCGTGGACGTCGTTACCAACGATCCCGGACAGGCCGAGGTCCTCGGCCAGACCGAACACGAAGGGACGGAAACCCACACCCTGCACGGTGCCGGTGACTCGCACGGCACACCGCCGCATCAATCCACCTGCCAGAAGACCACGCGGTTGTTGCCCGAGTCCGCCACGGCCAGTAGGTCCCCGGCCAGGCTCAGCCCGTACGGCCAGCACAACGAGTCGTCGGCCACCGCGTCCCAGCGGTTCTCACCGTTCGCGTCGAGGTCGGCCTGCCCGAGAACGGTGTCCGCAGGCACCCCCGCGCCATGGCGGGGCAACCCGTGCCACAGCAGAACGCGGTTGTTGGAGGTGTCGGCGACGATCAGACGTTTCTCGTCACCGACCACGGCGTAGGGGAAACGGAGCCGATGCGGGCCTTGCGGTCGGTTCTTGAACTCGTCGGCGATGTCCGCGCTCTGCTGGCCGAGGACCAGCTCGGCATTCGGAGATCCCGGCGGCGAGAATCCCAGCACCCGATGATCGCCGGCATCTGCCACGTAGAGCGTCCGGTCATCCCCACACAGCGCGTGCGGCCAGCGGAAGGTGGCATCCCCGAGCTCCCCGCTGTTGTCCTCCCGAGCCGCGGGATCGGCCTGGCCCAGCAGGATGTCGGCCGCGCGACCGTCCAGTGGCAGGCCACCACGCCACCCCAGCACCCGACGGTTGCCGGTGTCCGCGACCCAGAACACTCCGGCCACCAGCGCGAAGCCGAACGGCCAGTACAGCGTGTCCAGGTCGGGGTCGCCGCCCCGGTTCGGCTCGACCGCGGTGGCATCGGCCTGGCCGATGATGTGATCCGGCGGCAGGAAGCTCTGGTCGGGGACCCCGTCCCACACAAGTAGCCGATGATGCCAGGCGTCGGCTACAACGAGGTGCCCGTCGACGACCCCGACGCCGGTCGGGAGATACATCCCCCGCCGCGTATCGCCGCTGCCGGCAGCCGGGCCCTCGGAGAGGAAGTCCCCATGGCCGAGCACGACGTCGGCTTCCGCGCCGTCTTCCTGGGGAAAGGTGTGCCAGATGAGCGCCCGGTGATTGCCCGAGTCCGCGACGACCACACGCTCACCATCGGTCCAGACTCCCCGCGGTGAGTACATGTGGGAAGCGGTCGGCGAGGCATCGGGCAGCGCCAACCCGCCTGGAGCCTCCGCGCCGAGCCGACGCACCGGCCCCGCCGACGTGCCCTGGGCCCGATAGGCGTGGATCACGGAGGACCCACTCGCAGGGTGTCCACCGCGACGAACGCGGTCGAGGGCTCGTCCGCCACCTCGACGACCTCACGCAAACCCGTCACCCGCTGCTTCAGCACGCCCATGATCTCGTCCTTGGTCTGCTGGTCCGGTGCGCTGCATCCGCTCGGGAACTTCACGTAGGCGATGTCGTCGCGCACCTCCTCCACACTCATGTCGATGGAGCTGGCGATGAGGTGGGGGCGGATCTGCTCGAACACCTGCAGGACATCCAACGTGCGATCCGTGCGGATGATGCCATGCGAGACGAACAGGGCCATGACCTCAGGGTGCTCCACCGCTTCGTAGAGCACCTCACCTCCGCGTTCGTCCTCGCGCAACATCTGCACCAGGGTGATCAGCCCACGCCGGTTGAATTCGGTGATCGCCTCGATGGTCTCGCGCAGCAGCGTCTGCGTGGATTCATCGCTGTGAGAGACCTGGTCGCGCAACTGATCCACGCGAGCGGCGAGTTCGTCGAAGGATTCCATGGGTTCCTGCCTAGGAGTAGATCTGTTGCTGCTGGATGACCTGGGAGGTCTGCACGGTCAGGACATCGGCGAAGGCGGCCCGTGCGAGACGTGACAGGACCTCTGGGACGGAGCCACCTGGGTCCTCGGGAAGGGTTCGCCGATCCAGCGCCTCGAGCACCACGCAACTGCCCGCGACGTCCTCCAGGAGGTTCTCGGCGAAGAACGCGGATACGAAGTCGGCGCGGCCGAGCGCATCCGGATCCTCGGCCAGAACTTTCAGCGCCGCCTCGGGACCACCCGCTCGGTACACGCACCGCTCAGCGAAGTTGCCTGCCGCCTCGCGCAGCAGCGCGTCGAAGTACTGCCGAAGGTAGACCTCCATCAGGTTCCCGTCCCGGCGGTGGCGGCGTCATCGAGGCCCGCCAGGATCTGGTCCACCGTGGCCGCGGAGTCGGCGTCACCGGCCTGCGCGAACAACGACCTCGCCTGCTCGAGGCGTGCCCGGGCGTCGTCGAACACGCCGAGGTGGCCAAGGGCATTGCCCTGGTTGGAGAGGATGCGGGCGTACCCGACCGGATCCGACTGCGGATCGCGCTGCTGCAGCACCTCTTCGTACAACTGCACCGCCTCGTCGAGGTTCTGTTCCTGGTGGGCGCTCGGCAGGTATTGCAGAGCGTTCGCGAGGTTGACTTGCGCAGATGCCCATTGCGCGGGATGGGTCTGTGGGGTGTACACGCGCAACGCCGCCCGCAGTGCGTTCACTGCGACTCCGAGCCGGAGGCGGTCCCCCTGGTCGGACATCGGCATCACCAGGTAGGCCAGTGCGAGTTGCTGGTTGCAGATGGCGAACAACTCCGGGTGGGTCTCCTCCCGGAAGATCTTCGTGGCCTCCGTGAGATCACCCACGACTGCCAGTAAGGCACCCCGCTCGTCTCCCGCGAGTTGTTGACGTGCCAGCGCCCGGGTCATCTGCAGATGGGCACGCAATTCCCGATCTGCGGTCAACGGCAGGGTCTGCAGTGCCACGTCGGAGACCAGAGCGGCGGAGGCGTAGTCCCCCGCGTCCGCGAGGACCTGGGCCAGGGTCAGACGCAAGGTCGCGGCGAGGATCGGACTGCACGAACTCGCCGCGTCAACGGCTGCTCGCAGTTCCCGCTCCGCGCCCGCCACGTCGTGGACCTCGAGTGCGGCAGAAGCCCGGGCGCTGCGGACCATGGCCGCCACCTCATCGGTCAGGCCGTCGACCGCCGGCGGGGTGTCGATCTGCCCGATGGAGTAGCGGGCGGTCGCCACCAGGGCGGCGAGGTCACCAGTGGTCTGTTCGGCGAGAGCCTCCCACACGCCCTCACCGCCGACGAGCACCGCACGGTTGTAGCGGGCGACGAGATCGTCTCCGGGCACCGTGTCCGCGGCCACGCCCGGATCACCGGTCAACCCGATCTCGTAGAAGCGCAGCGACTCGGGCCATTGCTCGGGGACACCACCGGCGAGGATCTCGCCTGCCACCTCAGCGGCCTCCGGGACATCAGGCAGGAGCAGCAGTCCGGCGGGCCAAGGCAGCACCCCCAGCGGCTGCGGTCGCGGGCCGGGCAGGTCCATCACGGTTCCTCCAGGGTCAGATCCCCTCCGGCATCGCCGGGGGGATGTGTCGGCGGGCATTGCGTTCGATGATCCTCGCAGCGTGGGTGGCACGACGCTCGTCGTGATACTCGCCGACGCGCCGGCGAACGGCACCGGACTCCAGGACCACGTTCAGATACACGATCCACCGTCCGGACTCCTCGACGACCTCGGCATCCGCGGACAGGGCCTCTTCCGGGAAGGGACGGTCGGCCAATCAGCTCACCGCCGCGAGGTCGTCGGTGATCGCGTCGGCGATGCGCTGCACTGCGGCCTCCACCGTCGGCGTCAATGGCTCGCCGGCACCGAAGGACTCCCCCTCGACCAGATACACAGTGACCTCGTCGGGGTACTCGTCCTTGAGAAGCCATTGGGCGAAGCCCAGTGCCTGATCCCACCGGAAGCGGTGAAGATTGCCGTCCGGAGGTCGCAGGTCGGTCAACTCTGAACCCGGCACCTTGTGCACGGTACCCGGGTCAACCCCGATGCGCGAGGCATCCACCACGATCACCCTCTGCGCGCCGCGCATCGCGAAGGCCACATCCATGCCGGCGGTGCCGCCGTCGATCAGGCGCACCCCTTCCGGCAGGGCGCGGTCGGCCAGCAGCCTCACCAGCACCGGACCGGCAGCGTCGTCCCCACGGATGAGGTTGCCGCACCCCACGACGACCGTGTGGGTGTTCGACAAGTGGGTCAGCCTCCACCCATGCGGAACTTCGCGAGTTCCTTGCCGGTCTTGCCGTCGTAGGCGTGAACGGTGCAGACCAGGCAGGAGTCGAAACTGTGAGCGACATTGCCGAGTTCGACCGGGAAGTCGGGGTTCTCGATCGGCGTTCCCACGAAGGACTGCTCCATCGGTCCGACATTGGAGTTCCCGTCGCGCGGTCCGATGTTCCACGCGGTCGGCGTGATCACCTGGTAGTTGGCGATCTTGCCGCCCTCCAGGACGATCCAGTCGGAGAGTGCTCCACGGGCAGCCTCGGTGGAGCCGAAGCCCTTGCCCGAGTCGGGCTCGCCCGGCTTGACGTAGAACTCGCCGTGCAGGTCGAGTTCCTTCAGCCAGTTCTGCACGTTCTTGTAGTACTTCGGCGCCTCGTGCACACGAGCCAGAACGCGCGTCAGAACGCTCGGGCCGAGCTCATCGATGATGTTCCTGATGAACGGGTCGGCGTCCTGGAAGTCGGCGGCATCCGGTTTCGCAGCCATCATCTGCCTGGCGAGCGGGCCGACCTCCAGCGGGACGTAGCCGAGGTCCGGCACGTCGTAGCGCGGCGCCTTCGCCCACGTGTACTTGCCCTGCTTCGCGCCTTCGGCCGGGTCGATCGGCTCGGTGACACCTTCCCAGGGGTGGCGGGAGCCGGTGCCCTGGTAGAAGGAGTGCGTCACGTCCTCGGTGACCCGCATCTGGTCGAAGTCGAAGTACTGGCCGTTGGCGTAGATGCCGGACCGCGCCTGCAGCGCCGCGTTGCGGCCGTCGACCGTGGGGTTGGTGTACAGGTCGGGGTTGAGGAACGTGCCTGTGGCCAAGTAGTTGCCGTAGCCCTGCCCGTACTTGTCCAGCCCGATCTGCAGTGCCCACTTGATGAACAGCGCGAGGTCGCTGTTCGCCTGGGATTCGTTTTCCTCCATCCAGGCCTGAACGTCACTCCACGTCTTGTTCTCCAGCCACCGGTCCACCGAGCAGCCGAGCCACTGGCCCTCGAGCCACTGCCGCGCCCAGTTCTCGAGGATCGAGATGGACCGGGTGACATCCGACAGGGTCGGCGCGCTCATCACACCGCCGGGGATCATGAACGACGAGTGCGGCCACTGCCCGCCAAAGATCGCATAGATCTCGACCGGGTGCTGGGAGAGCGTGACCCCGGTCTGGTAGCTCGTGCCGACATACGGTGCGAAGCGCTTGGCGACCTCTTCGTACAGCGGGAACGAGGAGTACTGCGCGGCCACCATGTCCGGGCACATGATCGCGTAGAACCAGCGCGGGATGCTCTGCAGCGTCTCGCAGGCCTGCGCGATGTTGCGCACACGGGTGGCGTTCGGCGGCACATAGGTCGCCCACGCCGTGTCGAGGGCGTAGCAGGCCTTGTACAGGTGGCTGCCGCCGCAGATCCCGCAGATGCGGGGGGTCATGATGAGACCCGCCTGCGGGTCCTTGCCCTTCAGGATGATCTCGAAGCCGCGGAACATCGCGGCCTCGGTCCAGGCGTCGGTGACCACACCGTCGGTGATGGCCACCTTCACGTCGAGGTCGCCCTCCACCTGACCGAGCGGGCTGACGTTCAGTTCCATTGTTGTCATCGAGTTCTCCTACGCTCAGACCACGAACATGTCTTCTTTGGACCACTTCGGCGCCACGGCGCGGGACAGACCCGCGAGCGCCATGTAGGACCCACTGTCCATACCTTCGGGTTCGTCCTTGGGGATCACGCCCGCGACCTTCTGGGTCTTGAACACCGTGCCCTTCTCCAAGTCGCCGAACGGGAAGCCGGGCTCGGTGCACCCTGTGCAGGGATGCCCGGCGCGGGTCTTGGACGATTGCCGGTTCCACAGGATGCGGTTGCACGGTGAGTGCGTCATCGGCCCCCGGCAACCGAACTCGTAGAACAGGCAGCCGGTCCGCATGCCCTCACCGAATTTCGGCGGGTCCTGCTTGTAGGTGTAGAACTGCACGCGCGTGCATCCGGTCTGCGTGAAGGACGTGAAGAACGTCTTCGGCCGCTGGAAGTCATCGAGGGCCAGATCCGCGGCGCGACCTGCGGCCAGCGCGACGATGATCTGGCTGATCCAGTCCGGGTGCGCCGGACAGCCGGGGATGTTGATGACCGGTAGGCCCGCCTTGCTCACGAAGTCCGGACCGAGGTAACCGCCCTTGACGCCGCCACGGTCGAACTGCAGACCACGAGAGTCCGACGGGTTGGGCGGGACAGCCGGTAGGCCGCCGTAGGTGGCGCAGTCACCGATGGCGACGACGATGCCGGCCTTCGGCGCGATCTCGTCGATCCAGTCCTTCATCGGCCGGCCCGCGAACATGTCGAAGCGGCCCGAGCCGTTGGGTGCCTCGATGACCGACCCCTAGTAGACGAAGATGTCGACCTCGCGCTCACCCTTGGCCACCGACCAGAAGATGTCCTGAGCGGCCTTGCCGATCTCTCCGGACAGGGTGGGGTGGTAGACGACTTCGAGTCCGAAGTCGACTATCAGATCGACCACGGACGGTTCGGCGGCGTTGATGAACGACATGGTGTTGCCGCTGCACGCCCCTCCTTGGAACCAAAGCACGCTGGTCATGTCGCCTCCTGCAGTTGGACGGTGGATTCGGTCTGTGCATCCCCGGAATCGAGGAGCAGGTCGAGCAGAGCCTGCACGCCCACACCGGTGCGGGCGGAGGTCTCCAGGATCACCGCGTCCGGTGCGATCTGCCGGATGGCGGCGAGCCCCTGGTCGCGGTTCCATTCCACGGCGTCGGCGATGTCGGTCTTCGTGACCACCACGACGTCCGCGGAGTTGAACAACTGTGGGTATTTCAGTGGCTTGTCCTCCCCCTCGGTGACGCTGAGCAGCGCCACCCGGGTGTCCTCGCCGAGGTCGTATCCGGTCGGGCACACGAGGTTGCCCACGTTCTCGATCACGAGCAGGTCGTAGTCGGACATGTCCCAGCCCTCGAGGTGGGCCGACACCATGTCGGACTCCAGGTGGCACATGCCGTCGGTGATGATCTGGCGTACCGCGGCACCCGATCTGGCCAGCCGCTTCGCATCGTTGTCTGTGGCGCAGTCGCCCACCAGCGCAGCCGCACCGAGCCCGCGTTCGACGGCGGCGGCGAGCAGCGCCTCCAGCAGCGCGGTCTTGCCGCTGCCCGGGCTCGACACCCAGTTGCTGACATGGACATCGTTGACGGTGAACCATCCGCGCAGACCATCGGCGAGCAGGTCGTTCTTGGCCAAGACGCCCTCGCGCAGCGCATCGATCTCCGAGCTCTCGTCGAACGTCACGTCCGCGACCTCGAGTTCTTTGCCCCCCACGATGTCTCCGCAGGGCTCGCCGCACTGCGGGCAGGTGAAGTCCCGGATACCCGGCAACCCCTGTTCGCCGCAGGTCGGACAGTTGATCACCACCGGCAGTTCATCGATCTGCAGCGTGGAGCCGGCCAGAACGGTCCCCGCGGTGGCCACGTCGTAGGCGAAGTGGAGGGCTTGCGGGACAACTCCGGACAGCCTGCCGATGCACAGCCGCACCCGTGTCACCCGGGCCTGCGGGTCCGGCAGTGCCTGCGTGACGGTGGTGACCACCGCGTGGGCGATCGACAGTTCGTGCATGGACTCAGGCGCCCCGCTGCCTGGCGCCGAAGACGCGGGCGAACGTGAGCAGGAAACTCAACGTCTCCTGCACGTCGGGATCCTTGAGTTGGCGCATCAACGAGAACACTCCGCCGACGTTCACCTGCCGGCCTTTGGTCTGGGTGTCCGCCTCCAGCGCGGCCTCCCCGAGATTGCCGACGACGTCGATGATCTCCGGGCGCAGGATCGGGGAGTCGAGGAAACCCTGGATGGTGTCCTTGCGTTCGGCCAGGGTGCCGGTCAGCGGCGCCAACTCGTTCAGAGCTCCCACGGCGCCGCGCAGGTTGCTGAGTTCGCCGTCGCCGTCGGTACTCTCCCGGAGCTGCGACACCATGCCGTTGATGTTGTCCGTCAACTCGGGGCCCCGCTGGAGCAGCGCGGTGGACATCGAGGCCAGTGCGGCCAGAGCGGGCGCGTTGGCGAGGATCACGGCCAGCGACTCCCGGATCTCCGGGTCCGCGAGCATGGCGGCGAGGGCATCGGTGTCGGTGGGGATCTCTGCGGTCATGTCGCTCCTTGGCTGGCGGCCCGGGATGTGTCACAGATTGCCGAACGATCGAGGCCGATGTCCATCCAAAACGCTCAGGTCGCGACGAAAGTCTGACCCCGATCGCCGGCGACGTACGGTTTGGACCGATTTGGCCGGACCATTGGTTAGGCAAGGCTGTCCAGACAGGCTGGTCACGATGGCGGCGTGACCGGCCGAGGAGAGGGCCGACCCGTCCGGCTGACCTCGCGGTGCTCATCGCACCTCCCGGTTAGAGATCGGCACTCCGGTGAGTGATCGGCATCCCGGTTAGAGATCGGCATCCCGGTTAGAGATACGGCACTCCGGTTAGTGATCGGCATCCCGGTTAGAGATCGGCATCCCGGTTAGAGATACGGCACTCCGGTTAGTCGCATACGGCCGTGGGACTCTAACCAACCTGCCGCCGACTAACCAACATGCCGATCTCTAACCGGACTGCCCAGACAGACCCCGCCGGGCCAGGGCCAACGCCTTGTGTCGAGGCACCTAACACCGCCGCAGCCACGTGATCACAACCTCCCT
The DNA here is from genome assembly GCA_020636995.1 of Actinomycetota bacterium. Taxonomy (GTDB): domain Bacteria; phylum Actinomycetota; class Actinomycetes; order S36-B12; family UBA10799; genus JADKAV01. The sequence goes on from JACJWU010000007.1 coordinate 86,410, forward strand.
GCACACAACAGTCAGGCACGGCTGCCGAGAGGCCAGAGACTCACAGGGTCACCACCGCAAGTGCGCGTCACGCCGACGTGCGATGCCGCACTACACGTTCTTGACGTGGAGCAGGGCACGCGCTAACAGACCGTTGCGACCAACCTGGAGGCATGAACACAACACCCAGGAAACACGTCCGCACCGTCGCCGCATCCACCGCCGTTCTGGTGGGCTCCGGACTGATGGCCGCCACCGCCCCTGCGCAGGCCGCCGTTGCGGCCGAGCCCGCCGGAGCCATCGGCGTCACCCAGGCCGGTGTACAGGAGTTCACCCGCACATCTGCTCAGGGACCGCTGATCGTGCACCGCACGGGCACAGTGGCTGCCCGGGCGTCGATTGCCGCGGCGCCGAAGGTAGTGCAGGCCAAGAAGCGGAAGAAGTCCAAGAAGAAGTACCGCTCGCGTCGCTCGTGAGTGTCAGTCGTCGCTGTCGTCGTCGTGATCGTCACGGCCCTCGTCCTCACGCTTCGTCCTGGAGTCATCCGAGGTCGCGGCAGGAGCGGTGTAGGCAGGTGGCGGCACGACCACGGTTTGCGGAGCCGGCGCAACCGCGGACTGCGGGGCCACCGGCTCCGCGAGCTCGTCGGCCATCCCGCTCTCCGGCTGGCGGATGGTGGGCGAGGCGGAAGCCGACGGACTCTGAGTGATCGGCGCCGTGGTCTCCTGATACCCCGTCTGTGATCCCCGCAAGCTGGTGGAATACAGCACGACCCCCAGCACAACGCTGAGAGCGGCCACACCGGTCCAGGCCAAGAGAGTTCGCATAGGTCTCAGTGTGACGCCGTCCGTGGCGCCGGACCACCAAAGGGACGTTAAGTCCTCGTCAAGTCCTCCCGCCGGGGACTTGACCAGCCATTGCGTGAGCATTGACCGACCGCCGCTCCACCCTGGAATGGTGGACTACGAGACGAGTGCCTGTTACCGGACCTGGAAGACCGAGCTGTGGCTGACTGTGAGGGCCGCGCGCAGTACGCGGCTGCAGCGATGGCTCAACGATCTGCTTCACGATGAGGTGGACGCCCTCGACGGCTTGGCCAGCAGGTTCCGACCCGACTCGGTCTCGACCCGCGTAACGCGCAACGCGGGCCACTGGACCGAGGTGCCCTGGGACTTCGTCGCCGTTCTCACTGCCGCTCTGCACGCCGCGGAAGCCACGGACGGGCTGGTGCACCCGTTGTTGGGTCGTCACGTGGTGGCCGCCGGATACGACACCTGGGCGCGGCAAGATTCGGGCATCTCCGCCGGCACCGAGCGCCGCGACTGGCGGGAGATCGAGATCTCAGTCGGCCGATCCGCGGCCCGGGTCCGGATTCCCCCGGAATCCGCCCTCGATCTCGGGGCGGTTGCCAAGGGCTGGTTGGCCGACCGCCTGGCCCAGATCGCGCACGCCTCGACAGGGTTCGACGCGGTGGCCAACATGGGCGGGGACCTGCGCGTGATCGCACCCCAGACAGGCTGGGTCGTCGGTGCGGACCCCGACCTGCCCGGCGTGGCGACGATCGAGTTCGAACTCCACGACGCCGGACTCGCGACCAGCGGAGTGGGGCATCGGGCATGGCAGGGCGGGCATCATCTCATCGATCCGCGGACCGGCCGGCCCGCACGGTCCCCGTGGTTCAGCGTCAGTGCCCTTGCCGCCGACGCCGCGGGGGCCAATGCCGCCGCGACCGCCGGGTTCGTGTCCGGCGATGACGGTCCCGGGCTCCTGCAGTCGATGGGGCTGGATGCCTGGTTCGTGGGTCCGACGCAGCACACCGTTGGACGCTGGCCGCGGGAGCCCGAATCCACCCTCGTGGAAGCGTAGGCTGCCGCCCATGGTGCACGTGCTCATCATCGAGGACGATCCGGGGATCCGGACCGCGTTGACCCGGGCGCTGCAAGCCCGCGGCCACGCTGTGGACAGCGCGCCCGACGGGCTCGGCGGGCTGCAGTCACTGCTCACCCAGGAACCGGAGGCCGTCATCCTCGATCTCGGCCTGCCCGACGTCTCGGGTGAGCGTCTGCTGGGGATGATCCGCGCGGCAAGCGCGGTGCCCGTGATCGTGGCGACGGCCCGCGACGACGAAGACCTGATCGTCAAACTGCTCGACGCGGGCGCCGACGACTACGTCGTCAAGCCGTACGACCCCGCGCAACTGGAGGCCCGGGTCCGCGCCGTCCTGCGCCGGGCCGGCGGACCTGAGGACGAGCAGCGCAGCGTTGCCGTCACCGTCGGGGGCCTCACCGTGGATCCGGCCAGGCGGACGGCGGAGATCGACGGCCGCCCCCTGGACCTCACCCGACTGGAGTTCGACGTCCTGGCCTACTTGGCACAGAACCCCGGGCGTGTGGTGAGCCGCAAGGAACTGCTGCGCGAGGTCTGGCAGCGCACCGACAGCGCCCGGACGGTTGATGTGCACCTGTCCTGGCTGCGCAGGAAACTGGGCGATGATCCGGAATCCCCGCGCTTCCTGCATGTACACCGCGGAGTCGGAATCATGCTGGAAGACGCCCGGGCCGGAAGCGCGTAGATGTACCGACGGCTCATCATCTTCGGCCTCGCAGTCTGCGGTTCAGCACTGATCGCGCTGCTGGTTCCACTGGGGCTGGCCGCCCGTGACATCGTGCAGGCCGATCAGATCAGTCAGGCCGCGGCCAAAGCTCGTGGCGTGGCCAACGACTGGCAACGCCAATCCCCGCAGGACGACAAGGCGCCACCGTTCGACCCGCCCCAAGGAGGCAGCCCGGGAGAGGTCAGCCTCTACTACCCCGACGGTCGCGTCCAGGGACCTGATCCGCAAGGGGCCGCCAGGGCGGTCGAGGCGGCCTCCCGCGGTGGTGCCGCCTCCGACATCGTGGACGGCTGGGGGTACGTCACCGCGCCGGCCTATTTCGACGAGGAGATCGCCGTGGTCCTCGTCAGCCTCACCCCCGAGGAACTGCGCGAGGGGCTGATGCCCCGACTGGCGGCTCTGGCCGGGGTCTCGCTGGTGTTGCTGGGGCTGGCAGGCGGTACCGCGTGGTGGCTGGCCCGGCGCACAGTGGCCCCTCTGCGGGATCTGGAGGAGACGGCGAACGCCGTGGCCGCCGGCGACCTCACCGCTCGCGCCCCGCACTCGTCGATCAACGAGATCGCTCACGTCGGTGCCGCCCTGAACCGGCTCACCGGTCGGGTGCAGGAATTGCTTCGGGAGGAACGGGAGTACACCGCCGAGCTGGCACATCAGTTGCGCACGCCGTTGACCGTTCTTTCCGTCGACGTCGATGGGGTATCTGACGACGAGGTCCGGGATCGCCTACGCGACGACCTCTCGGGCGTGCACATGATGGTCGACGAGATCATCAACACCGCACGTCGCGCAGGCCGGGAAGGACTTCATGCGCTGTGTGATGCTGGAGAGGTCGTTCAGGACAGGGTCCGCTTCTGGGAGGTTCTGGCCGAGGACCAAGCGCGGGTGTTCGAGCACCGGATCCCCGACGGGGAGATGCTGGTCAGGCTGACCCCCGACGACTTGGCCGCGGCGATCGACATCCTCTTCCAGAACGTCTTCCTGCACACCCCGGAGGGCACGGCATTCGGCATCACCGTGACTGCGGACACCGCATGGGTGGATGTCACTGTGTGGGACCACGGGCCCGGGTTCGACGTCGAACCGTCAGACTCGGACACCGTGGGATCCACGCGCCTGGGCCTGTCCATCGCACGCCGCCTCGCCGAGGCCTCGGGCGGGACGATGGTGGTGGACTCCGGGCCCGGCGGAGCCTCGGTACGCCTGCGGCTCGGTCCACCCGGCGACTGAGTCCTCACCGCAGACTGTCAGCGCCCGCTCAACAGACCCCGGACCCCCCTGCCGACGCGACCCACCAGTCTGCCCGGCTGCCGGTTCAGTACGTCGATCAGCCCGTCGATCATGCCGAGGTTCACTCGACCCGCGCCCAGCAGTGCGATCGCCCGCAGCGGCATCTCGTCGACCGAGCGGGTGATCATCTTCGCTGTGACCGGGTCGGTCTCCCCATGGAATCCGCTGAAGCGGAGCACCGCTGAGCGGACCAGCAGTCCGACGGGGTTGCGTGCGACTTCACCGATCGTGGACACGCGACTGTACGGCTTGACGGGCCGGGGTTGCGGGATGGCGTGCCCCAGTCGGCGCGCGAAGGCCTTGTCGGAGGCGGCGATCAACGCCTCCCGGCTCTTCTTCCCCTGGAAACCCCCGGTGACGGTGAGCCGGTGGGTGTGCAGGATGTTGCCGCTGGACAGCCCGATCTCGATCTCGTAGTCCCCGGCAGGGATGAGCCAGTCCTGGGAGTCGACGTCGTAGAAGGCGAAGGAACGCGCGGGTACGGTCACGTCCACTCGGCCGGTCCGGCCGGAGCCGAGCCGCACCTTTGCGAAGCCGGCGAGGGCCCTGCGCGGACGTGAGACCCTTCCGGTGCGATCACGCAGGTACACCTGCACGACTGTGCTGCCGTCGCGTTCCCCGATGTTTCGCACAGGGATCGTGATGCTCAAATCCTCGCCGGCCCGCAGCCGCGACGAGCCCTCCGTTGCACCCACCTCGAACTCCGAATACCCCAGTCCGTGCCCGAACGGGAACAACGGCCGGACCCCGGCCGAGGTGAAGTGTCGGTATCCGACGCTGAGCCCCTCCCGGTACTCCACCTGATGTGGCTCGCCGGGGAAGTAGGGATCGCTGGCGACGTCCGTGCGCTTCACTGGGAACGTTTCGGCCAGGCGCCCAGCCGGTTCGACATCGCCGTACAGCACGTCGACCAGGGCGCCACCGCCTGCCTGCCCGCCGAGGTAGGACTCGAGGATCGCCGCCGGTTGTTCGACCCAGGGCATGACCACCGGGGCACCGTTGGACAGCACCACCACCGTGCGTGGGTTGACCTCACACACCGCAGTGATCAAACGTTCGTGCTGACGCGGCAGGTTCAGATCGTCCCGGTCGAACCCTTCGCTTTCGTACAGGCCGGTGAGTCCCACCATCAGGACCACGACGTCAGCATCGCGTGCCACCGCCACCGCCTCGTCGATGAGTCGTGCGTCGAGCCCCGCGGTCACCGGATCGTAGCCCGGCGCATAGCTGACGTCGACACCACGTTCGGCGAATGCATCGAGGGCGGTCGTGAGGCGAGTGGGGTTGACCTGCGAACTTCCGGACCCCTGGTAGCGCGGGGTCTCGGCGAAGGCTCCGATCACCGCGACGGACTCATCACCGCGCAGGGGAAGCAGACCGTCGTTGGTCAGCAACACCGAACTCTCGGCTGCCGCCCGGCGGGCCAGTGCGTTGTTCGCCTCCAGGTCGGCGGGCGGTCCGGGTTCGGCTGGACTGTCCGCCACCAGGTCCAGGACGCGCTGCACGCACGCCTCGATCTGCTGCGTGGCGAGCCCGCCGTCAGCCACCGCGGCGGCCACAGAGTCGTCGAAGACGCCGTCATTTCCCGGCATCTCGAGGTCCATCCCCGCGCGGATACCCGCCACGCGGTCGTTTGTGGCACCCCAGTCGCTCATCACCAGACCGTCGAACCCCCATTGCTCGCGGAGCACCGTTCCCAGAAGGTGGTCGTGCTCGCAGCAGTAGGTTCCGTTGACCAGGTTGTATGCGGCCATCACGGTGCGTGGACGGGATTCCCGCACCGCATGTTCGAACCCCGCCAGGTAGATCTCCCGGAGAGTGCGTTCGTCCACCACGGCATCCACCACGAACCGGTGGGACTCCTGGTTGTTCACGGCGAAGTGCTTGAGGCACGCGCCGACACCTTCACTCTGGATGCCCTGCACCATGGCTGCCGCCAGTTGCCCGGCGAGCAGCGGATCCTCCGACAGGTACTCGAAGTTGCGACCGCACAGGGGATGCCGCTTGATGTTCAGTCCGGGGCCGAGTACGACCGAGACACCGAGGGCCCGGGCCTCCGCGCCGACTGCAGCACCGATCTGCCTCACCAAGTCCGGATCCCAGGAACTGGCGATGGTCACCGCCGGCGGGAAGCACGTGGCTGGGATGCTGCCAAGCAAACCGAGGTGCTCACCCTCGCCGCTCTGGGCTCGAAGGCCGTGCGGACCGTCGCTGAGCATGATGCCGGGCACATCGTGCTCGGGCAGCGGCTCGGTGAGCCAGAAGGTGCTGCCTGAGAGCAGTCGGATCTGTTCGGCGAGTGTGAGCTCGGACGCGCGCATGCCTCCATGATCCCTGACTCGCCGCGGTTGTCAGCGGCACGTGTCAGATCTGCTCGTCCTCGCGCGAACGGGGATCCCGCATCGACCCCGGCAGCCGGGTTGGCACGGGCACCGGGTTGGCCTCGGCACTTCCCCTAGTCCTCGGCATCCCGGTTAGAGATCGGCATCCTGGTTAGAGATACGGCACTCCGGTTAGCCGTATACGCCCGTGGGACTCTAACCAACCTGCCGCCGACTAACCAACATGCCGATCTCTAGTCCGAAAATGTGCTTGGCCACCGGGGGTTGTTCCCGGCGTAGCCGGGATCAGGCGGCTG
>JACJWU010000008.1 GCA_020636995.1 Actinomycetota bacterium
TGCGATCGAACAGGGCAGACCAGTCGGTGAGCCAGGTCGCCACGACCGGTCTGGGGTCACTGCCTGTGCCCTGCCATTCCCCCGGTCCGGCGAGGTAGGCATCGATGGCCGCCCGGGCGTAGGCGACGTCCGGGGAAGTGGTGAACGTGGGCAGATCACCGGTGAACGGCGTGTCGCCACGATCTTGTTCTTCGCTGAGGGACACGAGCTGTTCGCGTACACCGTTGCTCGTCCGCAGCAGCGGACCGACCAACGGTCCGGGGATCGGGTGTTCGCCGCCACGCATCGCGACGATCTGCTCGGCTTGCGGGAAGAGTCTGGCGGCGAAGTCGACGTGGCCGGCTGTGTTGGCCAGTGCGGTGAACCGCTGCAGCGGCACGGACTTGGGCGGCTGCTGGGCGATCGACAGATCCAGGGCCTCCTGCGCACGATCGAGGGCATCGTGCGAGCGGCGGCGGTAGTCGTTGAGTTGCCGCTCGTCGATCGCACCTCCGGCCATCCAGTCCACGGAGGCCACGTAGAAGTCGCAGGTCTGCTGAATGGCCTGCGCCAAGCGGGCGTACAGCGTCTGCGCGACGCCCCGTGGCCACATCAGGAGGCTGACCAGCAGACTGATGCCGAGGCCCAGGGCCACGTCGATCAGACGGGCTGTGGCGGTGTCCAGGCGAGCAGGCGCCATGATCGAGAACATCACGATGACCACGAAGCTGAATCCCGCCTGTCCGATGGCGTAGGACAGGGTGCCCGGTGTGTACGCCGCCCAGAACAGGGCCAATGGGAACAGCGCCCACCAGATGGCGGTGTTGTCGCCGATCAGCAGGATGCAGACGACCGACAGGACCACGCCGGCCGTGGTTCCCACCAGCGCCTGCCGGGCGGTGCGTCCAGTGCCCATGGCATCGAACCGTAGGGCGCTGAGCGTGCCCAGGACTATCCAGAAGGGGTGCTCGAGAGAGACCGATTTCGCCACCGCGATGCTGATGGACAGCGCGACCGCTGACCGCACCGCATTGCGGAACCACGGCGATGTCCAAGCGAAATGCGCCCGAAGCCGTAGCGCGATACTCGGAGGTCGTAGGGCCGCCATGGTCGGTGTTCCGGGGGGATCGGCGAGGACATCGCCCGGACGGCCCGCGATGTGGATCGTCTGATCGGTGATACGGGAGGTGATGAGGGTCGTGATCCGCACCGGGAAGGTGTCATCGATCTGCGTCCTCAGAGCAGTCGGGTCCTCGTGACCACGTTTGTCCGCCAGCCAGTCGGACATGGCATCGAGGTTGCTGCCCCGGATCTCGAACATGTCCGCCGAGGACAGCGGCTCAGTGGGATGATCACGCAGTCGTTCGGCGCAGCGCCGCAGACTCACCACCACGCGGCGACACAATTCGGCGGTCGCCGACTGGAGTTCGGGGTCGGTGTGGTCGGCCACGTCCTCCCATTTCTGCAGATACCGCAGGCGGGTTGTCTCGTCCACGAGTTGAGCCAGGGCGCGATCCGACGACGTCACCCCGGAAGGTCGCAGGAGGTTCCCGTCGTAGTCGGTGTGCAAGGCAGCCACGGTGTCGTTCACGTGCGCCCTCAGCGGCTCGAGTTCGTCCGGGGGTGCGCCCTGGATCCAGCGCGCCTCACTGGCGTCGGCGACGGCGTCCAACACGTCGGCCACACGCCGGCGGATCGGCCGCTTGCTGTGCGTGGGCCACAACAGCACCGCGGAGAGCGCCGCGGCCAGCCCGCCCACCAGCCAGCACACGAGATCCGGACCCAGTAGCGCCGGGGTCGAGGCGGTGATCGCCAGAACCGTCGCCAGCAGGAGCACCGACTGTGCAGCCGCGATGAGTCCTCGCAGTACCCCCAGCAGGCCGATCACCATCGCGACCAACGCCATGGCCGCCACCGACGTCCACACGTTCTGGCCGGCGTACGCACCCAGTACCAGCAGGGGAACCCCGGCCAGGGTCGTGACGATGTTGGCGGTGAACCGCTGCCGCAGTGGTCCGCCGAAGTCGGCGAAGACGAGCAGGGCCAGACTGGCGAACGCTCCCATGAGCGCTCCCTGGGACACCCACGGAATCTGCAGGAGCACGGCCATCGTCACCGGTACGACTAGCGCGACCCGCAGGCCACGGCCCAACGCCCGACCGCGCGGGTCGTTGGCCAGCAGGGCCTTCCGGAGGGATTGCAGCACCTTCGGAAGCGTAGTGCTCAGACCAGCACGAAGGCGCCGCGGACGTCACCGGCTTCGAGACGTTCCATTGCGCGCGGGGCCTCGGACAGTGGCAGCGTCTCGAACTGCGTGCGGACGCCGGCCTGGGGCACCAGGGCCAGGAAGTCCCGCACGTCGGCGCGGGTCACATTGGCCACCGAGCGCAGGCTGCGTTCCCACCACAGATCGTCGTAGTTCAACTGCGGGATCCGGTCGAGGTGGATGGCGTTGATCGCGACAGGGGCGCCGCGGTCGACGGACTTCAGGGCAGCCACGACGACATCGCCGCTCGGGGCGAACGTCACAGCGGCGTCCAGCGGGACCGGAACCTGCTCGTCGTAGGTGCCGGCCCACACCGCCCCGAGGTCGCGCGCACGTTCGGCTTCCGCGGGCGAGCGTGTCACCACATAGCTCTCACAGCCCCAGTAGTTGGCCACCTGGATAGCGATTGTTGCCGAGGCCCCGAACCCGAAGAGGCCCAGACGCTTGCCCGCCGAATCGGCGCCGATGCCGGCCACCCGCAGGCTGCGGAAGCCGATGACCCCGCCGCACAACAGGGGGGCGATCTCGGCCGGGTCGCCCTCGGGAAGTGGGTGCACGAAATCGGCGTGCGCGGTGACGAGTCCGGCATGGCCGCCATCGATGTCGTAGCCGGTGAACTTGGCGTGTTCGCAGAGGTTCTCCCGGTCGCTTCGGCAGAAACGACAGGCGCCGCACGAGTGAGCCAGCCACACCAGCCCGACACGGCGTCCCTGCAACGGGCCTTCGGACAGGACTTCGCCGACGACCTGGTGCCCCGGGATAAGCGGCAATCGGTGCGGCGGCAGATCCCCGTGCAGGATCTGCAGATCGGTGCGGCACACTGCCGACGCCTCCACCCGGATGAGGACCTCGCCGGGTCCGGGCTGCGGGTCGGGCCTTTCCTCGACGGTCAGGTGATCGACGGCGGTCATCGTGGCGGCGTACATGGTGCCAGTGTGCCCCCGGACAGCGCGCGGTGACGGTTGAGCCCGGTTGGGGATTGCCGCGTGACGGTCGAGCCGGGTTGGGGATCGGCCTGTGACGGTCGAGCCGGGTTGGGGATCGGCCTGTGACGGTCGAGCCGGGTTGGGGATCGGCCTGTGACGGTCGAGCCCGGTTGGGGATCGGCCTGTGACGGTCGAGCCGGGTTGGGGATCGGCCTGTGACGGTCGAGCCCGGTTAGGGATCGGCCTGTGACGGTCGAGCCCGGTTAGAGATCGGCATCTTGGTTAGTCGGCGGCTGGTTGGTTAGAGTCCCACGGCCGTATAGGACTAACCGGAGTGCCGTGTCTCTAACCAGGATGCCGATCTCTAACCGGAGTGCCGTACGGCGCCCGCGGAGTTCACACGACTTGCCGCGTTATCCACAGAATTGCGGCGGCATCCCACCTACGAGCCGGCTGCCACAACACTGGGCGGGTGTTCCGTAGATCAGATCTCGCCTCATCAGGAGCCTCCCGCGCCCAGATCGACCAGCTCTGCAAGGAGTCCGAAAGACTCCGACGAGACGTCTGGATCGCCAAGGACATGGACCCCTGGGAGCGGCACGATGTGTTGGCGGGGGTGGTGTTGTCCGACCTGCAGCCGAGCGCGATGCTGACCGGTCCCACCGCCGCCTACCTACTCGGCCTGCCCCGCCCGAAGGTGCCTCCGGGGCAGATCTTTGTCCGCGGTGTTCCGCGCGGCGCGTATGGGGACGATGTGAAGGTGCTCGGCGGCGCGGCCCCGATGACGATCCGTGACGGCGTGCGCATGGCCGACCCTGCGGTGGTGGTGGCGGACTGTGCTCGATGCCTGTCGGCACGGGACAGCTTGGCCATCGCCGATGCGGCAACCCACCAGCGCATGTGTGGTGTCGATGACCTTGCGGATGTCGCCGAGTCCTTCCACGGAAGACACGGTGTACGCCGGGTCGCATGGCTTGCCGAAAACGTCGATCCGGCGGCCGAATCGCCGGGCGAGACCTGGACCTGCATCGTCCTGACGATGCTGGGCTATGCTCCGACATCCCAGGTGGTGGTTCGTGATGCGGGCAGGACCGCACGGGTTGACTTCCTCTTGGAGGATGGCCGCACCATTGTCGAGTTCGATGGGCTGATCAAGTATCAGACATCGGCGGCGACCGAAGTGAACAGCGAGAAGGACCGGCAAGCCTGGCTGGAATCTCTCGGCTACGTCGTGGTGCGGGTTCTGTGGAAGCATCTGGCTGATCCCGAGACCCTTGCCGCCCGGCTGGCTCGCCTTGGTGCGGTGCCTACAGGCAAGCCGATGGTGCTTCCCGCTGGCTGGCACCTGGTGGATCCCGTTAGAGATCGGCATCTTGGTTAGTCGGCGGCTGGTTGGTTAGAGTCCCACGGCCGTATAGGGCTAACCGGAGTGCTGTATGTCTAACCAGGGTGCCGATCTCTAACCAGGCTGCCGATCTCTAACCGGAGTGCCCCGGGCTCTCAGCGCACCGCAGCACGAGCCAAACGATCCCGAACGGCGACCGCCAGCGCTGAACCATCCGCAGGGGGCTGAGCCCACACCACCGGGAGACCCAGGGCGTCGGCGTCGCGCAGAGACCGGTACACCACCGCGGCGTAGGCGCGTGTGTCCTCGGGTTCGGCCAGTCGCACGGCTCCCGGTGGCGTCGGCACGCCGGTCAAAGCCAGGAACCCCTCGCCGGGGGCGGCGCCGTTCCCGAGATGTACGGCTGCGCGAGGCGCGTAGTGCGATGCCAGACCGCCAGGGGCTCGCACCGCCGAGCTCGCAGTCGACACCGGCCGGCCCCCGACGCGCTCGATCTCGTCGACCTCAACGGCTCCCCATCGAAGCACCCGAGGTCTGTCGTCAGTGCAGTCCAGGATGGTGGACTCCACGCCCACCGGGCACGGGCCGCCGTCGAGTACGAGGTCGTGGACAGGGTCGAGGCGGTCGCCGATGTCCGCGATCACGTCGGCTGCGGTGGTGGGTGAGACCTGGCCGAACCGGTTGGCGCTCGGCGCCGCCACAGCCCCGGCAGCCTCGATCACGGCCAGGGCGACCGGGTGCGCCGGGCAGCGCAGCCCGACCGTGTCCTGCCCGCCGGTCAGGTATCGCGGGACATCGTCCGCAGCGGGCACGACCAGGGTCAGGGGTCCCGGCCACAGCGCCGCCGCCAGGCGGGCCGCGTAGCCGGGGACGTTCTTGCCCCACGCCGGGAGGTCCGCCGGGCCGCTCACATGCACGATCACGGGGTGGTCGGACGGGCGGCCCTTGATCGTGAAGACCCTCCCCACGGCCGCACGGTCACGGGCCGCGGCGGCCAGTCCGTACACGGTTTCGGTGGGCAGGCCGACCACGCCGCCCGCAGCCAGGGCGTCGGCCGCGCGCGCAACCGCACCAGGTTCGACATGGCCGGAGCGCCACGCCGGGGTCACAAGGTCATCGGACATAGCCATCGATCGACCACATTGCTCCTGATCCGCGTGCAGTTGTCGTAGTCAATGGTCCCGATCGCCGGATCCACCTGCGACGGCGGCCTCCCGGTGACCACCCACACCCGGGGAGCATCAGTGAGTTCGGACACCAGCCATCCCCGCAAGGGTGTCCCCGTGAAGTCCTTCTGAACCACATGCACTGTCGCCTCCGCGGGGAGATTGCCGGGCAGCAGGAAGGTGGCGGGGTACTGCCCGTCGACGAGCACGACGTCGCCCGGCCGCACGGCGTCGAAGGCGCCGGGCTCCACCGCGAACCATGTGTCGCCGAACGCCACCCGCCGCCCTTGCGCCGACTGGGTCGCAACACCCGTGACCACGATCGCGATCACGGCGACCGCCATGGCGATGCGGTGGCTCAAGACCAGCGTCAAGCACCAGACCAGGAGCACGCCCACAAGCATCTCCGCGGGGATCGCGTAACGGAGCACCCCGAAGACGGCCAGCCAGAGCACCGCGCCTACGGCGGCGAACGTCATCACAGCAACTGCTGGTCGGGTCACCGAGCGGTACCCGATGAGGGCCAGCAACAGGATGAGCCCGAGGGCCAGCCACCGCGGATCCCGCACCGACAGGTCCAGGACGCGGGCCGTCCCGGTGGCCATGTCCCACGGCCAGTGCAGCCATTCCCGAGCGCCGGTCACGCCGTAACGCTCGTCGGTCAGTGTTTCGGCGGGATACCAGCGGCTGCCGAAGATCGTGTTCCAGAAGGGGAAGGCCGGGCTCTCGTAGGTGCGCCACAACTGCCAGGCCCACCATGCCCCGGTGAGCATCCAGCCGACCGCCGCGCCGATCAGCCACATCCCCAGCCGTACCAGCCGCCGGTCCCCCATCACGAACAGGGCGGCCACGGCCGCGATCGCGAACGGGGCACTGGTGTACTTCAGTCCGACCGCCGCGCCGGCCAGGACACCGGCCCACGCCGCCGGCCACACGCCGTCGCGCAGCAGGAGCAGGAGACCGCCCAGCAGCATGGTCGCCAGCCAGACATCGCTGTAGCTCGTACCGACCTCGCTGCGGAAGCCCGCGCCCACCATTGCGGCGGCGGCAGCGGTGGTACTGAGCGTGAGCAACCATCCGCCGGTGGCCGGGATGATCCGCGCGGCGATGCGGCGCGACACCACCGCGGCGGTCCCGGCCATGGCGCCGAGAACGGCTTGCGCGGCGACCGGGGGCAGGTACGTGACCAGCACGTAGAAGGGCACCTGGGGCAAGGGGTTCTGGAACCGTCCCCCGTACAGGTCGGGGTCGGTGAAACCGCCGTGGAACAACTGCCACGGGTACCAGTAGTGGTACTGCAGCTGATCCCAGTTGGCGTCCTGTCCGAGCAGTGCGGCCACGAGTGCGCAGACGCCGATCAGCGCGAGGTCGACGACGAGGTTCCAGCGGCGCACCACGCCATTGTTGCGTGGCGGGATCGCTACGCCGGTGATTGCTCCGCTGCTACAGCCCTAGGAACGGTAGACGTAGACCTTGGTCCCGATCGGGGAGGACCGGTAGATCTCCCGGGCATCGCGGTACACCCGGACGTTGACACACCCCAGCGAGGCGCCGTTGTAGCCGTCGCGGTGGAAGCCGGGGGAGTAGTGCACCGCCTGGCCGCCGCTGAAGAACAGTGAGTACGGCATCGGTGTGTGCGCCAGGTCGCTGATCAAGTAGCGGATCTTTGAGAACACCCGGAACCTGCCGTTGCGGGTGGGGGTCTGCTCGGCGCCGAACCTGACATCCGTCACCAACTGCTGCTTGCCGTTCTTCATCATGCGCAGCACCAACTGCGTCTTGTCGATGCACAGCACGCGGCCGTCCTTGCAGGCCGCCGGCAACTTCCCGTTGCCGTAGAGCTTCTTGAGTTTCAGCGCCGGTGCCTTGGTCACGTTGCCCGTGGGCCAGTAGCCGAACTTGTCCTGGAAGGACTTGTACGCCTTGACGGTCTTCTTGTCGAACACGCCCGTTGTGGGGGCCGTCTTGCCGACCCCATTGAGCTGCTCCTGGATCCGCTCCACCGAGCGGCCCTGCATCCCGGGCCGGATCTTGGCCTTGCCCTTGTAGACGTCCTGCAGTGGTGGGGCCTTCTTGACTTCTTCAGCCGTCGGCGTCGGGGTCGGGGCAGGGGTCTCCTCGGCGGGGAGCAGGAAGACGGCAGCGGCCAGGGCGTCGATCACCCTTCCAGTGTCACCCGAGCGTCGCGGCGGATCAACACCGCCTTCGGATGAGTCCCACGCCATTAGGCTGTGACGCGTGTTATCGCCAGGGGAGGAGCCGGTCGACCCGGATGTGATCCCCGGCGACGTTCCGCAGTCGCGTGTCTGGGACATTCTGCTCGTCGTGGCCCTCGGGGGCGCCCTCGGCGGGGCCGCCCGGGAAGCCGTCAATCTCGCGCTGGCGGGACATCTCTTCCCCTGGGCCACCTTCACTGTCAACGTCGTCGGCTCCCTGTTGATCGGGGTGCTCATGTACTACGTGGTCGAGGTGAACCCCGACCACAGGTACGTGCGGCCGTTCCTCGGCGTCGGCGTGTTGGGGGGTTTCACGACGTTCTCCGCCTATGCCGTGGAGACCCGCGGGTTGCTCACGGACGGACAGGTCCCGTTGGCGCTGCTCTACGTGTTCGGCAGTCTCCTGCTGGCGCTGCTGGCCACGTGGGCCGGACTCGGGCTCGGTCGACGGCTGATGGGGGGCGACCGGTGAGTCTGCTGCTCGTGGCGCTCGGGGCTGCCGTCGGTGCGGTGAGCCGCTGGCTGACCGACCGCTTCGTGCAGTCGCGCCACACGAGCTTCTTCCCGTGGGGGACGTTCACCGTCAACGTCCTCGGGTCGTTGGTTCTGGGCTTCTTGCTCGGACTCGATACGGCTCCCGACCTCCTGCTGGTGCTCGGCACCGGCTTCTGCGGAGGTTTCACGACGTTCAGCACGTTCAGCTTCGAGACCGTGGTGCTTGCCGGTGAGGGCCGCAGCGCGGTAGCGCGCATCTACGTGGTCGCGAGCCTGGCGGCCGGGCTCGCGGCGGCCTACCTCGGCTGGTGGCTCGGAACGCTGTGAGGCTGGCGCGTCCTAGCCCATCCGCCCGATGATCAGGTCGGCCACCAGGCCGGTCCACCCGGTCTGATGACTCGCGCCGAGGCCGGCGCCGTTGTCACCGTGGAAGTACTCGAAGAAGTAGGGCGCGAAGTTCCAGCGGGGATCGGTCTGGAACTTCTCGGTGTCGCCGAAGACCGGCCGCCGGCCGTCCTGGTCGGGCAAGAAGATGCTGATCAACCGGCGCCGCAGTTCCTCGGCCACCTCGCGCATGTTGGCCATCTCGCCGCTGCCGGTGGGGCATTCCACCTGGAAGGAATCCCCGAGGTACATGTAGTAGCGCTCGAGGGCCTCGATCACGAGGTGGTTGATCGGGAACCATACCGGCCCTCGCCAGTTGGAGTTGCCCCCGTACATGGGGGTCGCCGACTCGGCCGGCTCGTAGTCCACATCGAACGACTGGCCGTCGATCTTGACGCTGAACGGGGCAGCCTTGTGCCGTTTCGACAGGCTGCGCAACCCGTGCGGTGACAGGAAGGAGTCCTCGCTGAGGACCTCCAGCATGACCCGGCGCAGGCGTTCCGGGTCCAGCACCGTGAGCAGCAGTTTGCTCTGCTCGGGCGAGCGGTAGACGAAGCCGGCGCGTCCCGAGTCGATCGTGTCCAGCCCGCGGCGGCGTAGGAAGTCGGCGAAGCGCTCATACAGACGAGCGTTGCGTTGCAGGGCCTTGTCGGTCTCGATCCAGGCCGCGGCCAGGATCGGGATCAGCCCGACGATCGAGCGGACCCGCAGCGCCTCCTTGGTGCCGTCGGGGCGCAGCAACTGGTCGTAGAAGAAGCCCTCCTGCCAGTCCCACATGCCACTGGCGGCCATCCCGTCGGTGATGGACGCGAAGTGCTCGGCGAACTTCAAGGCCATCGCGTCGTAGACCGGGTCGTGCTCGGCCAGTCGCAGCGCGATGCGCAGCATGCTCAGGCAGTAGAACGCCATCCATGCGGTGCCGTCGGCCTGTTCCAGCCCGCAGCCGGCTGGCAGTTGCGAGCGGTTGATCGGGCCCACGTTGTCCAGGCCCAGGAATCCGCCCTGGAAGACGTTGTTGCCCTCGGAGTCCACGCGGTTGACCCACCAGGTGAAGTTCATCAGCAGCTTCTGGAAGACCTCCTGCAGGAAGTCGTAGTCCTTCGTGCCGTCGATCTCGAAGACCCGCAAGGCGGCCCACGCGTGGACCGGCGGGTTGATGTCGCTGAAGTTCCACTCGTACGCGGGCAGTGCACCGTTGGGGTGCATGTACCACTCGCGGCACATGAGCAACAACTGGTACTTGGCGTAGCTGGGATCGATGTGTGTGAACACCACCGTGTGGAAGGCGAGATCCCACGCCGCGAACCAGGGGTACTCCCAGGCGTCCGGCATCGAGATCACGTCGTAGGCGTCCACCTGCTGCCAGGTGTGGTTGCGCCGTTCCTCCGGCGGTGGCGGCGGGGGCTGGCCCGGATCGCCGGCCAGCCAGCGTTGGATGTCGTAGCGGTAGAACTGCTTGGTCCAGACCATCCCGGCGAACGCCGCACGCATAGCCTCCAACTCCGGCCCCGGGCAGTTGTCGGGGGCCAGATCGCCGTAGAACTCGTCGGCTTCGGCCTGGCGGGTGGCGAACAGTTCGTCGAAGTCCCTGCCGAGGGCGTCCGGATTGCGCTTGTTCTCCGGCGACTTCCACAGCCGCAGGCGGATCTCCTGGGACGCGCCGGCGGGTACGGTCAGCCGGTACCACCAGGCGCCTTTGGTGCCGCGGTTCTCCGGGTTGACGCTGGGTTCGCCGAGGCGCACGTGCCGGTCGATCCCGTCCTTGGGGTAGGAGGTGATGTTCTCGGTTCCGAAGATCAGCTCATCGTTGGTCTCGTTGTTGCACAGCACCGGCGTCGGTGCCTGCCCGTCCGGCAGCGGACCCGGGTCGAGATGGTAGGTCCCTGATCGCCAGTGGGTGGCGATCAGCGCACCGGAGTCCATGCGCATCTCCGGTACGGGGTGCCCCCGGCCCCAACCCCAGGTGTTGCGGAACCACACGGTCGGCAGCACGTCGATGGTGGCCTCGTCGGGTCCCGCGTTGGTCACCGTGACCCGGATGCTGATGTCGGTGGGTGTGGCCTTGGCGTAGTCGACATCCACGACCCAGTAGCGGTCGTCGTCGAAGACGCCGGTGTCGATGAGTTCGTACTCCGGCTGGGTGCGGTCGCGTTCGCCGTTGGTCGCGATGAGGTCGTCGTAGGGGAAGGCCGCCTGCGGGTAGTGGTACCGCCATCGCAGCCAGGCATGCGACGGCAGCGCATCGCGGTACCAGTAGTACTCCTTGACATCCTCGCCGTGGTTGCCCTGTGAGCCGTCGAGGCCGAAAAGGCGCTCCTTGATCACCCGGTCCTGGCCGTTCCACAGGGCGATGGCGAAGCACGTGTCCTGCAGCAGGTCGGACAGTCCGGCCAGGCCGTCCTCGCTCCACCGGAAAGTGCGGGCATGGGCGTGTTCGAAGGGGAAATACTTCCAGGCGTCGCCGTCCGCGGAGTAGTCCTCGCGCACCGTGCCCCACGCGCGCTCGGACAGGTAGGGACCCCACTGGTACCACGGTCCTGCCTGCTCGGGCCCGCCGGCGATGCCGCCGGCCTGCTTCATCCGCTCGTACTCGCTCACCGTGGCAGGGTAGTCCGGCAACAGACGTTGTGGCGCGGTCTACATCGAAGGAAATAGGGTAGTAGAGCAACGTGAAGGCGACATGGGGTGATTCGCAATGGCCGCCCGGAGGCGCAAGCAACGTATAGCCATGATCTCGACCCACGGGTACGTGGCGGCAGAACCACCTTTGGGGGCGCCCGACACGGGCGGCCAGGTGGTCTACGTCCTGGAGTTGTCCCGCAAACTCGCCCAACTCGGGTACCGCGTGGACATCTGGACCCGCAGGTTCGAGAAACAGCGGCAGATCGAGGTCGTGGACGAGGACGTGCGGATCATCCGCATGCCCTGTGGTGGTCCGGACTTCATTCCCAAGGAGTACCTGTACAAGAAGCTGCCGGAGTGGGGGGAGAACGCTCTGCGCTTCATCCGCGACCGGCGGCTGGACTACGAGTTCATCAACAGTCACTACTGGGACGCCGGACTGGCCGGACAGCGGTTGTCCGAGGTGCTGGGGATCCCACATGTGCACACGCCGCACTCGCTGGGGATGTGGAAACAGGAACAGATGTCGCAGGACAGCGACAAGAGCGACGACGAGTTCGAGCAGCAGTACAACTTCAGCCGGCGCATCCATCACGAAACGACACTGTTCCGCGAGTGCGACCTGGTGATCGCCACGTCGCCGCAGCAGTTCGATCTGCTGGAGACCGGCTACGAGGTGCCCGCCTCCCGCATGAAGATGATCCCGCCGGGCTACGACGACAACCGCTTCTTCCCGGTGAGTGGGGCGACCCGGCGCAGTATCCGGGAGGCGCTGGGCTACGAGGGCCTGGTCGTGGCCTCCATCGGTCGACTGGCCCGCAACAAGGGGTTCGACCTGCTCGTCGACGCGTTCAGCGTCGTGGCCGATCGGGTGCCGGAGGCGCGGCTGCGGATCGCATGCGGTGCGGAGTCGTCGGACTACGGCGACGACGAGATCTTCACCGAGATCACCGACAAGATCCGCGACTACGGCCTCGAGGACCGAGTGATCTTGTCGGGGTCGCTCGAGGACGACGAGATGGCGGACTTCTACCGGGCAGCCGACGTGTTCGCACTGTCCAGCCGGTACGAGCCGTTCGGGATGACCGCGGTGGAGGCGATGGCCTGCGGCGCGCCGACCGTGATGACCATCCATGGCGGTCTGTGGCGTTCGGTGTACTTCGGGCAGCAGGCGCTGTACGCCGACACCACCGACAAGGAGGAGTTCGGGATCGCGCTGCTGCAGGCACTGAAGTACAGCCGCTTGCGGGCGCGGATGCATCGTGAGGGTGCGCACCGGGTGCGTGCGCTGTTCACGTGGACCGGGATCGCCCAGCAGCTGATCAGCGCCGTGGAGGAGCGCGGGGCTCCGGGCTTCGATCTCGGCGACGATTTCGATTGAGTCGGCAAACCGCAGTACTGTGCTGCCGGGTAGGCAGGAGAGGGTGCTGATGGGTGCGGCGATGTTCTGTTCGGATCTCGACGGGACGCTGCTGGGCAAACCGGACGCGACCGCGCGGTTCACGAGGGTGTGGCGTGGCCTCGACCGTGCGCCCCTGCTGACCTACACCACCGGGCGGCTGCTCAACGACGCCCTGAAAGTGATCGCCATCGCAGAGTTGCCGCAGCCGGACTTCCTCATCTGCGGTGTCGGCACGGTCATCTACGACCTGCGCAACCAGACGTTGCTCAAGCAGTTCTCCGAGGTCATGGAGGAAGGCTGGGACAAGCAGTCCATCGAGCGGATCATGCAGTCGTCCACCTCAGCGGTCCGGCAGCCTCCCCAGTTCCAGCACCGCTACAAGTCCAGCTGGTATCTCGAAGGGGCGTCCGAGGACGGCATCTCGACGCTGGAGGACCTGCTCAACGCGGAGGGACTGGCGGTCAATGTCGTGTACTCCAGCGCCCGCGATCTGGACATTCTGCCCAAGATGGCGAACAAGGGGAACTCCGTGACCTGGCTGTTGCAGGAGCTGGGGATCCCCACCGACCAGGTGATCGTGGCCGGTGACTCCGGCAACGATGCGGCCATGTTCCTGCTCCCAGGCGTGCGCGGAATCATCGTCGAGAACGCGCAGCCCGAGTTGGCTGCGCGCACGTTGGGGGCGAACATCTACCTTGCCGAAGGGCATTTCGCCGACGGGGTGCTCGAAGGGCTGCAGCACTTCGGTGTCGTCGGGGATCTGCCCGAGTACGCGGACGAGCATGCGCATGCCAGACCCGCGGACCCGGCCATCGGTCGCATCTTCGACGTCGAGCGTGCCGACGGGTTGTCGGCAGAAGATGCCGAACTGCTGGAGGTCGCCTACGAGAAGGCACTCGAGGCGTTGCGGCGCAACATCACCCCGATGGGCTTCTCCGCGTGTTCGTTGGAGCACAACTTCGCGCACGGGACCGACGTCAACTACCGCAGTGTCTGGGCCCGGGACGGCTCCATCGCCGTGGTCGGATCGATGCATGTCGACGATCCGGAGATCCGGCAGTGCGCACGCACCACCCTGGTGACGTTGCTGGATCACATGAACCCCGTCGGCCAGGTGCCCGCCAACGTCAGCATCGATGACGGCATCCCCGACTACTCCGGGATCGGTGGGATCAGTTCGATCGACTCCGGCCTGTGGACGATCATCGCGATGTACGAGTACGTGCGGGTGTCCGGGGACGTCGGCTTCCTGCGCGAGCGGCTGTGGCAACTGCAGCGGGCCATGGACTGGCTCAGCGCGCACGACAGCAACAACGACGCGATGCTGGAGATCCCCGAGGCCGGAGACTGGACCGACCTGTTCGGACGCAGCTACAACGTGCTGGTGGACGAGGTCCTCTGGTACCGCGCGAATGTCGCGTACGGACGGCTGCTGGAGCTGGCCGGCGAGCCGGAACGGGCGGCGGACTATCTGCGCTGGTCGCAGACCATCAAGTCGGTGCTGCTGGACAGATTCTGGCCCACCACCAAGCCGCGCGGCGACGAGGGCGCGGGGACACTGTTCACCGAGCGACAACTCGGCGTGGGCGACACCCGGTACCTGCTGGCCCAAGTGACCCCGTTCGACTTCGACTGGCGCTGCGACGTGTACGGCAACGTGCTGGCGGTGTTGTTCAACGTACTCGACGTGGCCCGGGCGCGGATCGCCTTCCGGTTCATGTGGGGGGTGGGGATCAACGATCCGTGGCCGGTCAAGAACCTCTATCCGGTGGTCCACTCCGGCGATCCTTCGTGGCGGCCGTACTACACCGTGAACCTGCTCAACCTCCCGCACCACTACCACAACGGCGGGATCTGGCCGTTCATCGGAGGGCAGTGGGTGCGGTTCATCCAGCGCCTCGGCTATCGCGGGATCGCCTTCCAGGAGTTGGTGAAGCTGGCGAGACTCAACCAAGCCGGGATCTACGGCGAGTGGGAGTTCAACGAGTGGGCGCACGGGGAGACCGGCCGTCCCATGGGGAAGGCCTACCAGGCGTGGTCGGCCTCCGAGTTCCTGCTCGCCTGCCACGAGTTGCGCCTCGGGTCAGTGAGTCACTGACACCGCGTTCACCGAGGGCGAAGTCCGGAAGCCCACAAGACGCCTCGTGGTTGTCGTGGTACGAGGCTAAAGTGAGAAGTCTTCAGGCGATGGGAGTCATCGGATGTTTGAGAGGTTCACCGACCGGGCCCGCCGCGTGGTTGTGCTCGCGCAAGAAGAGGCGCGGATGCTCAATCACAACTACATCGGCACCGAGCACATCCTGCTCGGGCTGATCCACGAGGGCGAGGGTGTGGCCGCGAAGGCTCTCGAGAGCCTGAACATCTCGTTGGACGCCGTACGCCAGCAGGTGGAGGAGATGATCGGCCAGGGCCAGCAGGCTCCCAGCGGTCACATTCCCTTCACCCCGCGCGCCAAGAAGGTCCTCGAGTTGTCGCTGCGTGAGGCGTTGCAGCTCGGGCACAACTACATCGGCACCGAGCACATCCTGCTCGGCCTGATCCGCGAGGGCGAAGGGGTTGCCGCCCAAGTGCTGGTGAAGCTCGGCGCCGACCTGAACAAGGTCCGTCAGCAAGTCATCCAGCTGCTGTCCGGTTACCAGGGCAAGGAGCCCGCCACCGCCGGTGGGCCGCAGGAGGGGACTCCGTCGAGTTCGCTGGTGCTCGACCAGTTCGGACGCAACCTGACGCAGGCGGCCAGAGAGGCCAAACTCGACCCGGTCATCGGTCGTGAGAAAGAGATCGAGCGGGTCATGCAGGTGCTGTCCCGCCGCACGAAGAACAACCCGGTGCTCATCGGCGAACCCGGCGTCGGCAAGACCGCGGTCGTCGAGGGCCTCGCGCAGATGATCGTGCGCAACGAGGTGCCGGAGACGCTGAAGGACAAGCAGCTCTACACCCTCGACCTCGGCGCCCTGGTCGCGGGCAGCCGCTACCGCGGTGACTTCGAGGAGCGCCTGAAGAAGGTGCTCAAGGAGATCCGCACCCGCGGCGACATCATCCTGTTCATCGACGAGATGCACACGCTGGTCGGTGCCGGCGCGGCCGAGGGTGCGATCGACGCCGCCAGCATCCTGAAGCCCATGCTGGCCCGCGGTGAACTGCAGACGATCGGTGCGACGACGCTCGACGAGTACCGCAAGTACGTCGAGAAGGATGCCGCGCTGGAGCGCCGGTTCCAGCCGATCCAGGTGCAGGAGCCGACCCTGGCCCACACCATCGAGATCCTCAAGGGTCTGCGCGACCGCTACGAGAACCACCACCGCGTCACGATCACCGACAGCGCGCTGGTGGCCTCGGCCACCCTGGCCGATCGGTACATCAACGACCGGTTCCTTCCGGACAAGGCCATCGACCTGATCGACGAGGCCGGTTCGCGGTTGCGCATCCGCCGGATGACCGCGCCGCCGGACCTGCGCGAACTCGACGAGCGGATCGCCGGCGTGCGCCGCGAGAAGGAGTCCGCGATCGACGAGCAGGACTTCGAGAAGGCCGCGGCGCTGCGCGACAACGAGAAGAAGCTCATGTCCGAGCGTGCCGAGCGCGAGCGGCAGTGGAAGGCCGGCGACATGGACGTCGTGGCGCAGGTCGATGAGGAGTTGATCGCAGAGGTTCTGGCCACCGCCACCGGCATCCCGATCTTCAAACTCACCGAGGAGGAGTCGCAGCGGCTGCTCAAGATGGAGGAGGAGCTGCACAAGCGCGTCATCGGCCAGGAGCAGGCCATCCACGCACTGTCGCAGGCGATCCGCCGTACCCGCGCCGGACTCAAGGACCCGAAGCGTCCCGGCGGTTCGTTCATCTTCGCCGGGCCGTCCGGGGTCGGGAAGACCGAGTTGTCCAAGACCCTGGCCGAGTTCCTGTTCGGCGACGAGGACAGCCTCATCAGCCTGGACATGAGTGAGTTCTCCGAGAAGCACACCGTGTCGCGGCTGTTCGGTTCGCCCCCCGGCTACGTCGGGTACGACGAGGGCGGGCAGTTGACCGAGAAGGTGCGGCGCAAGCCGTTCTCGGTGGTGCTGTTCGACGAGGTGGAGAAGGCACACCCGGACATCTTCAACTCGCTGTTGCAGATCCTGGAGGACGGTCGCCTGACCGACTCGCAGGGCCGCGTGGTGGACTTCAAGAACACCGTCATCATCATGACCACGAACCTCGGTACCCGCGACATCGCGCGCGGTGTGAACCTCGGGTTCGCCAACGAGGACGACACGAAGACCTCGTACGAGCGGATGAAGGCAAAGGTCAACGAGGAGCTCAAGAACCACTTCCGACCCGAGTTCCTCAACCGCATCGACGACATCATCGTGTTCCACCAGCTGACCCGCGAGGAGATCGTCCAGATCGTCGACCTGATGGTCGCGAAGCTCGACGAGCGGCTGCGGGACAAGGACATGGGCATCGAGTTGACGCAGGCCGCCAAGGACGCCCTGGCGATCCGCGGTTACGACCCGGTGCTCGGCGCGCGGCCCCTGCGTCGCACCATCCAGCGCGACATCGAAGACGCCCTGAGCGAGAAGATCCTCTTCGGGGAACTCGGGCCGGGACAGATCGTTCTGGTCGACGCAGAGGGCGAGGGCACCAACGCGGTGTTCACCTTCACGGGCACGGCGTCCGCTCAGGCGCCGGATGTCCCGCCGGTGGAGGCCGCGGAGGGCTGAGCGACTACCAGCGAAGGGTCGGGTGCTTCGGCGCCCGGCCCTTTCGTGTGCCGGCCGGTGCCTGGTGCTGCCCGCGACCGTTGAGTGCTGCGCGGTTACGGGTTTGAGGCACAGGAATCGGTAACCGTGCAGCAGTGAACTGTATGCATCGGCCGTCCGGGATGGGTTTCCCGGTTCTGGTGCTGGTGTTCGTCGTACGTGCGTGCGTGCATGCCGCCTAGGGAAGAGACCACTGCCGTTCGCGCACGATGAGACCATCGGCGAGCAGGGAGTCGAGTGCGCGCTGGAGTTGTTCGGCGTCGGGCCATTCGAACGCGTCCGCCGGTCCCTCGCGCAGTACCGCCAGGACGGCGCCCCTGGCCTGCCGGTCTGTGCCCTCGTAGGCCTGCGGACGACTGGTCCGCTGCCCGGTCGGTACCCAGTTGCACACCTCAGCGAGCGGACAGTTGGCGCAATCCGGGTTCCGCGCGGTGCAGACCAATGCACCGAACTCCATCGCCGCCGCCGCCCACAGCGCAGCTGGCACTTCCACGTCGGCGTGGACCTCCGCGGCGAGGGTGCGCTCGGCCGCGGTGAAGCTGGGTGCCGGATCCCCGCCGGTCAGGACTCGCACCAGGAGGCGGCGGACATTGACGTCGACCACGACGGCGTCCCGGCCGTAGGCGAAGGCCGCGACCGCAGCAGCCGTGTACTCCCCGACCCCTGGCAGGGACAACAGGTCGGCCTCGTCTGCGGGGACCTCGCCGCCGAAACGATCCCGCATGATCACTGCCGCTTCGTGCAGGCGTTTGGCTCGTCGCGGGTAGCCCAGCCGGCCCCATGCCCGGATCGCCTCCCCGGGGGTGTCATCCGCGAGGGCCGCGGGCGTCGGCCACCGCCGCAGCCACTCGTGCCACGCGGGTAGCACGCGGACCACCGGCGTCTGTTGCAGCATGATCTCGCTGACGTAGACACCCCACGGCGTGCTGGTCCGCCAGGGCAGATCCCGCCGGTGTTCGGCGAACCATTCGGTGACGATCCGGTCGAGGTGTGCCATCACGGCCATTCTTGCGGCCGCCGGAGCGTCGGCAACCCGGACCCGGCGCGGTCGCCGGGGGAACGCCTTGCATACCGTGGCTGTCATGAGTTCGTTGCTGCATCCGGTGGGGCCGGAACCGGCCAGCGTCTACTGGCGACGGCGCATCATCGTCGTCATCGGGATCCTGGTGGTTCTCGGACTGCTGTGGTGGCTGATCTCCCCGAGTGGGGGGTCCGCTCCGGCTGCATCATCGGCCAGCCCCACCCCGCTGCCCACGTTGAGCAGCGCGGCTCCGAGCGTCTCGCCGTCGGCGTCCGTGTCCGGGGCCCAGTGCGCCGACTCCGACATCGCCGTCACGGTGACGACCGAGCAGCAGGCCTACTCCGTGGGCGGGCCGGTTGAGTTCGTGATGAAGATCAGCAACACCGGCGGCGTGCCGTGCGTGCGCGATGTCGGAACGATCGCGAACACGTTCGTCGTGACCTCCGGCGGATTCGATGTGTGGAACTCCGACGCGTGTTCCGGCACCGACGAGGTGCAGGAGGCACAGGAGGAGGAGATCCCGGCTGGGGAGGCATTCGCGGTCAAGGGCACCTGGGACGGAACCGTGACGGCCAACGGTTGTGAGAACGCCACCCCGGCAGAGGCCGGCGCCTATCAGGTGGAGGCGAGCAACGGCGACGTCGTCAGCGAGCCTGTGACCTTCAGCCTCGGCTGATCACTGGTAGCGGTCCAGGATCGAGGACTCGGCGAGGCGCGACAACGCGTCGCGCACGCTGCGGGCTCGCGCCTCACCCACGCCTTCGACGGACTGCAGATCGTCAATCGAGGCCGCCAGCAACTTCTGCAGGCTCCCGAAGTGCTCGATGAGGCGTTCCACCACAGGCTCCGGAAGCCGGGGGACCCTGCCCAGCAGTCGGTACCCGCGCGGGCTCAGGGGGCGGTCGAGTCCGTCGAGATCGGAGGCGAGTCCCATCATCTGCCCCAGTTGTGGCAGGTCCACCAGGGCGGAATCCTCCACCTGGTCCAGGACCGCGACCGTCTGCTCGAGATGTCCGGGGTCTGGCAGGTAATCGCGCAATAGCAGCACCTGATCTCCGCCGACGCCGGTGACCACCTCTTGCAGTTGCAGGTCCAGCAACCGGCCGTCGACGCCGAGTTCCACCACGAATTCGTCGATCTCCGCGGTCATCCGGCGGACCATCTCCAGGCGCTGCGTCACCAGCAGGACGTCGCGTACGGTCACGAGGTCCTCGACCTCGAGAGCGGACAGGGTCGCCCCGACCTCATCGAGTCGTTGCCGGTAGCGCTCCAGGGTGGCAAGCGCCTGGTTGGCCTTGCCAAGAATGACTGTGGAGTCCTCCAGGACCTTCCGCTGGCCTTCGAAATACAGCGCGATGGTCTGCATGGACTTGCTGACGCTGATCACGGGGAAGCCGGTCTGCACTGCGACGCGTTCCGCGGTGCGATGGCGGGTGCCGGTCTCCTGGGTGGGAATGGCGGGGTCGGGCAGCAGTTGCACCGCAGCCCGCACGATCCGGGTGGCGCTGTTGTCGAGGATCACCGCGCCGTCCATTTTGGCCAGTTCCCGCAAGCCGGTGGAGGTGAACTCGACATCCATGCCGAAGCCGCCACCGGAGATGCGCTCCACGACCTCGTCGCTGCCGATGACGATCAACCCGCCGGTGCGGCCCCGCAGAATGCGCTCCAGTCCTTCCCGCAGAGGCGTTCCGGGCGCCACCTGCGCCAATGCGGCCCGGATCCGCGACCCTCTGTCCATGGACTCTCCCTCGTGTTGAGGGCATTATCGCCCGAGGTCCGCCGCCTCGGCGCGTTGATTTCAGAAGGGGGCGTCGACCGCGTGCAGTTGGGCCCGTCGGGCGGTTTCCGGCGCGGGTGCCCGCCGCATCGCCCCGAGCAGGTCGCTGAGTCGGTGGATCGGTTGCACCGACAGGCCGTCCGTGGCCCGTACGACCTCGGCCTGGCGTCCGGCGTCCGCCGGAATGATCACGCGCTTGAACCCTAGCCGGGCTGCTTCTGCCACTCGCTTGGCTAACCCGGGGACGACGCGCAGATCGCCGGACAGGGTCACCTCGCCGATCGCCACGGTGTCGGTCCACAGCGGCGCATCCAGGCGTGCCGACGCCACCGCGAGGCAGAGTGCGAGATCCGCACCGGGGTCGCTGATCTTTGCCCCACCCACCGTCGCGACGTACACGTCCCGGTTGCCCAGTTGCAGGGCGCCGGCCTTCTCGGTCACCGTCACCAACATCGTGCTCCGGCTGAGCTCGAGCCCGGTGGCGGCTCGACGTGGGGTCTGGGCGATGCTGCCGGCCACCAGGGCCTGCACCTCGGCGACCAGCGGTCGGCGGCCCTCCATCGTCACGGTCAGGCACGACCCCGGCACGGGTGTCTCACGGACCTTGCGGAACAACTCGGAGGGATCCGCCACCTCCCGCAGGCCCTCCTCATCGTGCTCGAAACAGGCGACCTCGTCGGTCGGGCCGAACCGGTTCTTCACCGAGCGCAGCAGCCGCAGCGCCGAGGTGCGGTCGCCCTCGAAGGTGACCACGGTGTCGACGAGGTGCTCGAGGGCGCGCGGGCCGGCCACGGAGTTCTCGCGCGTGGACTGGCCCACCAGCAGAGTCGGCAGGTGATGGCTCTTGGCCCATTGGGTGATGACCTGCGTGACTTCGTGGACCTGTGCGACACCGCCGGCCCGGGAGTCGATCGCAGAGGTGGCAATGGTCTGGACCGAGTCCACGATCAGTAGTGAGGGGCGGGTCTGGGCCACATGGGCCAGGACCTGCTCGAGCTCGGTCTCGTCGGCGATCAGCAGGTTGGGGTGCATCGCCCCGATCCGGCGGGCCCGCAGGCCGATCTGTTCAGCCGACTCCTCGCCGGAGATGTACAGAACGGTTCCGCGGCGTTCGGCGAACCTGTGGCCGACGTCGAGCAGGAGGGTGGACTTGCCGACCCCCGGTTCCCCGGCCACCAGCACGACTTGCCCCGGTACCAGACCGCCCCCGAGTACCCGGTCGAACTCGGCAACGCCGGTGCTGCGGCGGGCGTGTTCCTCCGCGCGCAGGTCGACGACCGCTCGTGCCGCTCGGGTGGGCCCGCCCGAGGGTCCCTTGGTCTTGGACCCGGCCTTGGGCCGGTGGGACGCTGCGGCCTCCGAGATCGTGCCGAACGTTCCGCATGAGGCACACTTCCCCAGCCATTTCGCCGTGCGGTTGCCGCACGCGGAGCACTCGTACTCGGTCTTGGGCACGTTCGTCAGCCTAGGTGCCGGGTGCGACATCGCCGGTGTGCCGCGCCCGGGCTGTGGATGAGCGCCGCCGTGGGACGTGCGTGGGGTGGATGGAGTGTCCAGGGAGGGTGGTCAGGTAGCTCCGGTTGATGGGTGGTCGCTGCGCCTGGTGATGGGTGGAGATCCAGGCCCGTGGTCAGCCCGGTGTCGGTCAGGATCTCCGTGGGCAGTCCGGTTACGGTCAGGATCCCCGTGGGCAGCCCGGTTAGAGATCGGCATGTTGGTTAGTCGGCGGCATCTTGGTTAGAGTCCCACGGCCGTACAGGGCTAACCGGAGTGCTGTTTCTCTAACCGGGATGCCGATCTCTAACCGGAGTGTCGCCGATTAACCGGACCCGCCCCTCGCCATTGCCGCGGAGCCCGCGGGCACTCGAGTCCGGCACGTTGGTTAGAGTCCGGCATGTTGGTTAGTCGGCGGCATCTTGGTTAGAGTCCCACGGCCGTACAGGGCTAACCGGAGTGCTGTTTCTCTAACCGGAGTGCCGATCTCTAACCGGAGTGCCGGCGCCAGCCCGTACCGTGACCAACCTGTCTGGACAGAACAACTGGCGTGCCGGATCCTGGACGGCCGGCGTCAGGCCGGGTCGGCGGGGTGCCGGGCGATGTCCAGGCCCTTGCGCCGCGCCTTCTCCCGGTCCTGGCAGGCCTGCGCCAGCACGTCGTAGGCGTGTCGTCCCATCATCTCCACCAGCCCGTCGCGTTCGGTGACGTACACCGGTTCCCGCGCGACGTGCGCCTCAGTGTTCGACGAGCAGTACCAATTGAGGTCGTGGCCACCCGGCCCCCAGCCGCGGCGGTCGTACTCGCCGATCCCCACCACGAGCACCGTCGTGCCATCGGGTCGTTCCACGTGCTCGAACGTGCGCCGGATCGGCAGCTGCCAGCACACATCCGGCTTGGTCTGCACAGGCGACAGCCCCTCCCGCAGGGCCAGTGCGTGCAGCGCGCACCCCTGTGGGCCCTCGAACCCGCTTCGGTTGAGGAAGATGCAGGCGCCGTCCACCACCCGGGTCTGCTTGCTTCCCTCAGGGTCCTTCATCACGATGCCTTTGGCCTGTCCGACCGCCTTGAACTGCCAGTCGGCCTCGGTCAGCTTGTCGGCCCAGGCCAGGACCCGCTTGCGGTCGTCCTTGTCGCTGAAATGGGCTCCCAGGGTGCAGCAGCCGCCGTCGGGCATGTGCTCGGAGATCCCACCGCACCCGCGCCCGAAGACGCAGGTCCAGCGGCTCGTCAGCCAGGTGAGGTCACAGCGATACACGCGCTCGGGGTCGGCGGGATCGGTGAACTCCAGCCAATCGCGAGGGAAATCCAAAGGAACTTCAGGCACCGGCCCAGACTACGAGGCATACCCTGGTCGCATGCGACTAGGCGTGCTGGACATCGGATCCAACACTGTGCACCTGCTGATCGTCGACGCCCATCACGGGGCGGCGCCCGTCCCGGCGCTGTCGCACAAACTCGAACTGCGGCTCGCGGAGCACCTCGACGAGGACGGACGCATCGACTCCGAGGCCTCGGACGCGCTGGTCGGCTTCATCAAGGATTCCCTGGAGATCGCTGAGGACGCCGGGGTCACGGAGGTGACCGCGTTCGCGACAAGTGCCATCCGGGAAGCTCCGAACGGCGACGACGTGCTCGACCAGGTGAAGCGCCGGACCGGTGTGGAGGTCGACCTCATGAGCGGCCCGCGAGAAGCGCAGGTCACGTTCCTGGCGGTGCGCCGGTGGTTCGGGTGGTCCAGTGGCCGGTTGCTGGTCGTCGACATCGGGGGCGGGTCGTTGGAGCTCGCCTCGGGCGCCGACGAGGACCCCGATGTGGCGCTGTCACTTCCGTTGGGGGCGGGACGGCTGACACGTGATCATCTGAGCGACGACCCCCCGAAAGCAGGCGAGCTCAAGGCGCTGCGCAAGAAGATCCGGGCCGATGTCGCAGCGGAGGTGGGTCGGCTGATCCGGTTCGGACAACCCGAGATGGCGGTGGCCACCAGCAAGACGCTGCGGCAACTCGCCCGCATCGCCGGTGCGGCTCCCAGCGCGGAGGGCCTGTACGTGCGACGTGTGCTGACCAGGTCGGACCTGGGGGTCTGGCTGCCCAAGCTGTCCGAGATGACCGCGTCCAAGCGCGCGGAGTTGCCGGGCGTGTCGCAGGGGCGCTCGCGGCAACTGGTCGCGGGTGCCTTGGTGGCGGAGGCCGTGATGGACATCGGCGGGCTGCCGGAACTGGTGTTGTGTCCGTGGGCGTTACGGGAGGGTGTGATCCTCGAACGGCTCGATGCGCTGGCTCCGGGCTCCTGAGCGCATGGCCGGCATGCGGACGCAGCGACGACGGGGCGGGGGGTTGCCCGCCACGGCCTCGTGCATTGTCACACTGGTCCGGTGAGCACCTCGCGACGCCGTCAGCGCATCAAGGTCGCGCTGTCCTCGGTATCGGTGTATCCGGAGTCGACGGCCGCGGCATTCGAAATGGCCTCGCGTCTGGGGTACGACGGCGTCGAGGTGATGGTCATGAACGACGCGGTGTCGCAGGACCCGGACGCCTTGCGCCGACTGTCCGACCACTACGCGATTCCGATCCTCGCCGTGCACGCTCCCTGCTTGCTCATCACCCAACGTGTCTGGGGCAGCGACCCGTGGGCCAAACTCGTGCGCGCGAGAGCAGCGGCCGAGACACTCGGCGCGGACACGGTGGTGGTGCATCCGCCCTTCCGGTGGCAGCGCGAGTATGCCCGAGACTTCCTTCGTGGGCTGCGGCGGATGCAGGACGAGACCGACATCCGGTTCGCGGTGGAGAACATGTATCCGTGGCGCGCAGGTGGCCGGGAGATGGCGGCGTACTCGCCGGGCTGGGACATCCGCGACGAGGACTATCCCCACACGACCCTGGACCTGTCACATACGGCGGTGTCGGGTACCGATCCGCAGCGCATGGCTCGTGACCTCGGGGACTCGCTCGCCCACATCCACCTCGCGGATGGCAGCGGCAGCAACCGTGATGAGCACCTCATCCCGGGACGGGGCACCCAGCCCTGCGGCGAGGTCCTGGACTCCCTGGCGGCCTCGGACTTCGACGGTGTCGTGGTGGTCGAGGTCAGCACCCGGAAATCGGCCAACCGCACCGAGCGGGAGCGGGACCTGGTGGAGGCACTGGCGTTCGCGCGTCTGCACCTCGACGTGCCTGGAATCGGCTGAGAGCCGTGCCGTGGCGGCTTCGAAAACCGTGCATTGCTGATCGAGGGCAATAGGCTGGTCCGCATGGGAACCGACGACGTCCGGGATGCGGTGCTGGACGCCGCCCGTGCCGCCTTCCACGCGCGTGGCTATGTGCGCACCTCGATGAAGGGTGTGGCTGCGGCGGCCGGTGTGGCACCCGAGGTCGTGAACCGCTATTGGAACTCCAAGGAGTCCTTGTTCGCCGCGGCCATGCAACTGCCCTTCGATCCCGCCAGCGCGATGCCGCAACTGGTGGCGCCGGGTCTCGACGGGATGGGCGAGCGGCTCACCCGCGCGACCCTCGACATGCTGGCCGACGAGCAGACCCGCAACGACTTCATCGCGCTGTTCCAGGCCGGAGCGTCGGCGACGAAGGCGGCCCGGGGGATGCAGGACTTCATCGAGCGATCCATGGTGGACCGGCTCGTGCGGGTGCTGGGTGTGCCCGACGCCCGCCTGCGGGTCAACCTGATCATGGCCTACCTGATGGGGATCGCCACCACCCGGTACATCGTGCGGTTGGAGCCGGTGGCCTCGATGCCCGAGGACGATCTGGTCCGTCTGGTCGCCCCGACGATCCAGAACTGGCTGGACGTGACGAAGCCGCTGCAGAAGCCCAAGGACATCGCGTAGGCGAGGGCGAAGACCGGCGAGCCAAAGGCGCATGTCGAGGGCTAGCCTTGCGGGGGGAAACACGGCGAGGAGGTCCTTTTGATCCGGCAAGCGCTCTTGAGTCTCTCGCGGCAGAAGAAGATCCAGGAGATCTCGGCCAACGCCCCCATCAGCCGCTCGGTCGTCGCCCGGTTCATCGCGGGGGAGACCGAGGAGGATGCGGTCCGTGCAGCTGGTGATCTTGCCAGTGAGGGCCTGCTGAGCACGATCGATCACCTGGGTGAGGACACCCTGGACCGTGCCCAGGCCGATGCCACCCGGGATGCCTACCTGCGGTTGCTGAAGGGTATCGATGAGGCGGGGTTGGCCCCGGCCGTCGAGGTGTCCGTGAAACTGTCCGCGATGGGGCAGGCGCTGTCCGGCGACGGTGAGAAGATCGCCATTGACAACGCGCGGGCCATCTGCGAGTCAGCCACAGCGATCGGCACGACGGTCACGCTCGACATGGAGGACCACACCACCACCGACTCGACACTGGGGATCCTGCGGGAGTTGCGTAAGGACTTCCCGGACACCGGGGCGGTGCTGCAGGCCTACCTGTACCGCACCGAGCAGGACTGCCGGGACCTTGCGTACGAAGGCTCGCGCATCCGGTTGTGCAAGGGCGCCTACAAGGAGCCGGAGTCGGTGGCGTTCCAGGCCAAGGAAGACGTCGACAAGTCGTACGTGCGATGCATGCGGATCCTGTTCGACTCCCCGTGCTACCCCATGATCGCCTCGCACGACCCCCGGCTCGTTGAGATCGCGGGAGCTCTGGCCACCCGCGCCGACCGTCCCAAGGGCACGTACGAGCACCAGATGCTCTACGGCGTGCGTCCCGACGAGCAGCGACGGTTGGCCAAAGCCGGTGAGCGCATGCGGGTGTACATCCCGTACGGCGCGGAGTGGTACGGCTACATGGTGCGCCGGATGGCCGAGAAGCCGGCCAACATGGCGTTGTTCGTGAAGTCGATGACGTCGAAGAGTTGAGTCAGCCACCGTCGGCTGCGAGGGCGGTCAAACGGGGAGCGCCGTTTCGTGGCGGCAGCGCCATTGTGGCGTTGTTGCTAGGCACAAGCCCACGATTGTGACGTAGTTGCGGGGTCCCACGGCCGCGGACCCCGCACCTTCGTCACAACGGGGGTCGCAGGCGTGACAACAACGTCACAAGCGGCTCGTTTCGCGCGTCATCGAACGAGCCGAACCCAGCCGCGGGCACGCTCGATCGACGGGTTGGAGGCTGCCTCCAGAGCCGACAGGAAGACCACAGTGGGTGGGGTTCGTCGGGCGCTGAACCCCATCGGACGGTGCAGTGGGTGGGTGGCTCGGTCAGCCGCCGGCAAGCTCGATCGACCGGTTGCGGGCCGCCTCCAGGGCCGACAGGAAAGCCGCGCGCACTTTGTGGTCCTCCAGGACCCGCAGGGCGGCAGCAGTGGTGCCCGCCGGTGACGTGACGTTCTCACGCAGGACCACCGGGTGCTCTCCGGTCTCGCGCAGCATCGTCGCCGCGCCGTACACGGTCTGCAGGGTCAGCTCCGTGGCCAGACGGCGGGGCAGACCTAGCCCGACGCCGGCCTCGATCATGGCCTCGACGGTGTAGAAGATGTACGCCGGCCCGGACCCGGAGATCGCGGTCACCGCGTCCTGCATCTTCTCGGGGACCTCGACCACCTTGCCCACACATGCCATGAGTCGCACCGCCAGGGCCACGTGCTCGGCCGTGCAGTGCGCGCCGGGGGACACCGCAGACATACCCTCGTCGACCAGGGCCGGCGTGTTCGGCATGACCCGCACGACGGGGATCCCGTCCGGCAGTAGCGCCTCCAACGACTCGGTCGTGACACCCGCGGCCAGCGACACCACGAGCGCGGTGGATTTGAGGTCCGGCGCGATCTCCGCCACGACGGCGAAGATGTCCTGCGGCTTGACCACGAGCACCACGACATCGGCCTCGCGGGCGGCCTCGGTGTTCGTGGCCGTGTCCACGCCGTACCGGTCCTTGAGCTCCGCCACGCGGTCCTGGCGCTTGTCGGCGACCACGAAGGTGTCGCCCATGCGATCCCCGCGCAGCAGCCCCGAAAGCAGTGCTTCACCCATGACGCCGGCCCCGATGACCGCAACCACACCCATGGCGCACACCGTACTGCAGGTGCGCGGGACTCAGACGACGGTACTGACGATCGCGCAGTAGCACAGGATGGTCAGAAGGTCCTGTATCACGGTGGCCAGCGGACCGGAGCCGTAGGCGGGATCGCGTCCCAGGCGGGACAGGACGTACGGCAGAACCATCGCCACCACCGAGGCGACCGCACAGGAGACGAACAACGCCAGTCCGACAGCGAGCATGATCTGGGCGTCGCCGAAGAAGAGGATCCCCAACGGCACGAACAGCACTGCCACCAGGGTTCCGATGATCAGGCCGGTCAGTGACTCCTTCGGCGCGACCTGCCGCACACTCACCCCCACGCTCAAGCCGCGCACCACCACGGTCTCGGTCTGGGTACCGACCGCGTCGGCCATGTACACCACGCCGGGCAGGAAGAAGGCCAGGATCACCTGTCGGCTGATGGCGTCCTCGTAGCCGGCCACCACGAATGCCGCCAGCATCGCCCCGGCCAGGCCCACGAGCAGCCAGGGGATGCGATGCAGCACCCTTCGGCGCACCGATTCGATCGTCGCCGTGCGCACCTGCTGGGTGTCGTGCACGACCCCGGCCAGGCGCGACAGGTCCTCCTCGTGTTCTACGAACAGCACCTCGAGCATGGCGGCGGGAGTCACGATCCCCAGCAGTGCGCCGGCGTCGTCCACCACAGCGAGCGCCCGGTGCCCCATCCGCACCATCTCCCACGCGGCGATCTCCTGGTCGGTGTCACGGTGCACGGTGATCGCGGGCGTCATCAGATCGGCCATCGTCTGGAGCCCTCCGGCGGGCAGGAGGTCTTCGATCGCCACCGTCCCCGCCAGGATCGCACCGTCCATCACCGCCACGGCGCACACCCACTCGTGGGGCTCAGCGGTCAATCGCGTTCGCACGTCTTCGGCCGTCTCGTGCATGTCCGCCCGCGGGACGTCGCTGGTGGCGCGTGCCAGCACCGATTCGGGGGCGGCGATGGTGTCGCTCATGCCGCCAGTCTGCTCCTGATCCTGCCCACCGCTCCAGGCCAGCACGACGGTGCACTGCGGCCCGCGCAGGACCGGCGAGCGGGGGTTTCGAGTGGAACGTTGGGCACGTGCGGGGTGATTGTGGATAGCGTGTCGAGCATGAGCCACCGCGTCGCCTTCGTGTGGGATGACGCCCTGCGGCACTACGACTTCGGCCCGGGCCATCCCCTGGCTCCGGTGCGGGTGCAGTTGGCCTACCGGTTGTCCCGGGACTTCGGGCTGCTCGACGATCCCAATCTGACGATGGTCACTCCGGCCGACATGCCGGACGGCCTGCTCAGCAGCGTGCACACCGCCGATTTCGTGTCGGCCGTGCAACGGGAGGCGGGCGGCAGCCACGGCCTGGGCACCGACGACGTCCCGACCTTCGCAGACATGCACGAGCACTCCGAACGGGTGTGCGCGGCGTCCCTGGCGGTGACACAGGCGGTGTATCGCGAGGAGGCCGACCACGGCGTGAACTTCGCGGGTGGACTGCACCATTCGATGCCGGATCGGGCATCCGGGTTCTGCGTCTACAACGACCTCGCTGTGAGCATCAAGTGGTTGCTCGACCAGGGGGTGGAGCGGGTGGCCTACGTCGACGTCGACGTCCACCACGGCGACGGTGTACAGCAGCATTTCTGGGACGACCCCCGGGTGCTGACGATCTCGATTCATGAGAGTCCGCGCACGCTGTTCCCGGGGACCGGGTGGCCCACTGAGATCGGTGGGGAGGGTGCCGAGGGCACGGCCATCAACGTCGCCCTGCCGCCGGGCACGGCCGACAACCACTGGTTGCGCGCTTTCGATGCCATCGTGCCTCCGGCGCTGCACGCCTTCCGGCCGCAGTTCCTGGTCTCCCAGCAGGGCTGCGACAGTCACTACGCCGATCCCCTGGCGCACCTGTCGCTCAGCCTCGAGGGCCAGCGGATGTCCTACAGCGCCCTGCACCGCCTGGCACACACCTACGCCGGGGGTCGCTGGATCGCCACCGGTGGGGGCGGATACGAGTGGGTCGACGTGGTGCCGTTGGCGTGGACCCACCTGCTGGCCGAGGCCCTCGACCGTCCGATCGATCCCGCTGAGGCGACGCCGGAGGCGTTCCAGGGGCTTGTGCGCAACGTTCTCCAACGCGATCCCCCGTTGACCATGGGCAACGGCCGTGACCCCTGGTTGCGCAACTGGGAGACGGGATACAACCCCGACGATCCCGTGGACAGTGCCGTGCTGGCGACCCGGCGTGCGGCGTTCCCGCATCTCGGGATCGACCCGGACCCGGATCCGATGTTCTGAGCCGATTACCCTGTAAAGGATTCCAGCCAACGAGGAGGCCCGTATGGGTTCGGTGGTCAAGAAGCGCCGCAAGCGCATGGCCAAGAAGAAGCACCGCAAGCTGCTGCGCAAGACCCGCGTACAGCGTCGTAACAAGAAGTAGGCCATGGGGCAGGTCGTCCTGGTCACCGGCGTCTCCCGCTACCTGGGCGGGCGGATGGCCCAGATCCTCACGCAGGATCCAGGCGTCGACCGCGTCATCGGCGTCGACGTGGTCGCCCCCCGTCAGGAGATCGGCGGGGCGGAGTTCGTACGCGCGGACATCCGCAACCCGATCATCGCCAAGGTGATCGAGGCCGCCCAGGTCGACACCGTGGTGCACATGGGCGTGATCGCCACACCCATGCAGGCCGGCGGGCGGATGTCGATGAAGGAGATCAACGTCATCGGCACGATGCAGTTGCTGGCGGCATGCCAGAAATCCCCGACGGTGCGCAAACTCGTGGTCAAGTCCACGTCGTCGGTCTACGGTGCCGGTCCCCGGGACCCTGCCATGTTCACCGAGGAGATGGAGCCCAAGCACGCTCCGACGTCCGGCTGGGCCAAGGACAGCGTGGAGGTCGAGGCCTATGTGCGCGGTTTCGCGCGCCGTCGCCCGGATGTCGGGGTGACCACGCTGCGCTTCGCGAACTTCTTCGGTCCCCGGGTCCAGACCCCGATGAGCACCTACTTCTCGCTGCCGGTCATCCCGGTGGTACTCGGATTCGATGCCCGGTTGCAGTTCATCCACGAGGACGACGGCCTCGACGCCCTGCGGCGGGCCACCGTGGAGGACCACCCGGGCACGTTCAACGTCGCGGGCGACGGCGTCATTCTGGTGTCGCAGGCCGCGCGGCGGGTGGGCCGTCCGGTCTTCCCGATCGCCAGCCCCTTCGCCTTCGCGGTCGGGGCGACGTTCCGCCGGCTCGGCCTGGCCGACTTCTCGCCGGAGCAGGTCCGCTTCCTGACCTACGGCCGAGGCATCGACACCACGCGCATGCGCACGGAGTTCGGCTTCGTGCCGCAGCACACCACCCCGGAGACGTTCGACGCCTTCGTGGAG
This sequence comes from Actinomycetota bacterium, assembly GCA_020636995.1. Taxonomy (GTDB): domain Bacteria; phylum Actinomycetota; class Actinomycetes; order S36-B12; family UBA10799; genus JADKAV01. The sequence continues at coordinate 31,208 of JACJWU010000008.1, forward strand.
GCACACAACCTCAACCGACTTCTGCCCGCGGAGCGGGTGGAGAACATCGAGGACCAGTTGCTATCGCTGCTGACCGGAAAGGGTGGGGCCGGTGCCTGACGCGCGAGTCATCCCGATCAAGGGCAAAGAACCCAAGAAGAAGAAGCCGGCGACGAAGAAGTCCGCCCCGCGTTCCGGAGCGCGGGCCAGTCGGTCCAGTGCCGCGCCGGCGGTCGAACCGCAGGACGAGGCCACGCCGCTGCCCGGCACCGAGGAGCACGTCGACTGGGACACCCGGGTCGCCGGTGCGCTGGCGTTCCTGCGCCGCCGCATCACGGGGGAGTACCAGGTCGATGACTTCGGCTTCGACCCGGAGCTGACCGACCGGATCCTGCTGGCACCGCTGCGTCCGCTCTACAAGAAGTGGTTCCGCATCGAGACCCGTGGCCTGGAGAACATCCCTGACACCGGGGGTGCGCTGCTGGTCGCCAACCACTCGGGGACTGTCGCGGTCGACTCGATGATGACGCAGTTGGCGATCTGGGATCACCACCCCGCGCACCGGCACCTGCGGATGCTCGGCGCGGACTTCGTCTTCCAGTTGCCGCTGGTCGGCGAACTCGCGCGTAAGGGCGGGCACACGCTGGCGTGCGCCCCCGACGCTGAGCGCCTGCTGTCCTCAGGCGAGTTGGTGGGGGTCTGGCCGGAGGGGTTCAAGGGCATCGGAAAACCCTTCAGCGAGCGGTACAAACTGCAGCGCTTCGGCCGGGGCGGGTTCGTCGCTGCCGCCCTGCGGACCAAGACCCCGATCATTCCCTGCTCGATCGTCGGAGCTGAGGAGATCTACCCGATCATCGGCAACGCGAAGCTGATGGCGCGGCTGGTGGGGGCGCCGTACTTCCCGATCACGCCGACGTTCCCCTGGCTCGGGCCGCTGGGCATGGTGCCGCTGCCGAGCAAGTGGATCATCGAGTTCGGCGAGCCCATCCGCACCGACGAGTTCCCGGAAGGGGCCGCGGACGATCCCATGCTGGTCTTCGACCTCACCGACCAGGTGCGAGAGACGATCCAGCAGACGCTCTACCGGCTGTTGGTGGCCCGGAGGTCGGTGTTCTTCTAGCCCGGCGAGTCACGGATCCGTGAGCGTTCCGGTCATCCGTGAGCCCTTGGGCGGCGTGGAACGGCTAACGGATTTCCGAAGTGCTAACGGATGCCGCACTCCGTGGCAATCGTGGGATCCCGCCGATCAGGTCCGCATCGCGCGCCGGGCCATGACCGACCCCACCGCGATGCCGGTGGCCAGCCCCGCCACCCCGACCGCGGGGGCCGTGATCTTGACGACCCGCCGCGCCGTCCGGTAGTCCCGCACGGTCCAACCGTTGCGGCGGGCATGCACGCGCAGGGTGCGGTCGGGGTTGACCGCCACCGGGGTGCCCACCAGCGACAGCATCGGGATGTCGTTCGCGGAGTCCGAATAGGCCGCACACCGACTCAGGTCGAGCCCTTCCTGTTCAGCGAGCGCCTGCACTGCCTCCGCCTTTGCCTCGCCGTGCAACGGCCGACCCACCAGTCGGCCTGTGTATACGCCGTTCACCTGTTCGGAGACCGTTCCCAGGGCCCCCGACAGCCCCAGGTGTTCGGCGATGAGTTCGGCCAGTTCGATGGGCGCCGCGGAGACCAACCAGACGCGCTGCCCGGCATCGACGTGTCCCTGGGCCAGGGCCACGGTGCCCGGCCAGAAGCGATCGATCATGTACTCGTTGAAGATCTCGCGCGTCAACTGCACGAGTTCGGCCTGATTACGGCCCTTCACTAGGGCGAGCGCCTCCTCGGTGACGTCATGGACGTCCTCCACGTGCTCCTTGCCGACCACGATGAACCGGGTCTGTTTCCATACGAAGTCGAGGATCTGCCCTTTGGACAGGTATTTGTGCTTGGCCAGCCCGCGCGCCCAGTGGAACATGGACGCGCCGTGGATCAGTGTGTTGTCGATGTCGAAGAACGCGGCCGCCCGCGGATCGGCCTGCTGCGGCGCCGGTTCGGCGATCTCAGCGGTATCCCACTGTGGTTCTGCGGCCTTGTCCAACTCCACCTGTGCAGGCTAGCCCAGCGGCAGGTGTGAAAGACTGCGGGCGTGGTGGCCAACCTTGCTGATTTGGTGCGCGTCGCGGCCGATTCGCGTCCTCGGCACCCAGCCATCGTGACCGATCAGCGGATCACGAGCTGGAGCGAGGTGGACTGGCAGGTGCGGGCGGTGGCCGGCGGGCTCATCGCTCGCGGGCTCGAACCGGGGGCACGCATCGGCATCCTGCAGCGCAACACCCTGGAGTTCGTGACGAGCTACTTCGGCATCCTGCGCGCCGGCATGGTGGCGGTCCCGTTCAATGTCGGCTACACGGCCGCGGAGTTGGCCCTCATGGTCTCCGACGTCGACGTCCAGCTCGTACTGGCGGATCCCGCGGTGGCGCCGGTGCTCGACGGCCTCGGTGTGGAGGTCATCAGGACCGGCACGGAGGAGTGGCGCCGATTCACCGTCGGCAGCGCGGCCCTGCCCACTGATCCCACCGATCCCGAGTCGCTGGCGGTGCTGCTGTTCACCTCCGGCACCTCCGGTCGGCCCAAGGCCGCCATGCTGACCCACCGGGCCCTGGCTGCCAACCTCGATCAACTCAGCGCCCTGACCGACCCGCCGGCGATGACCGCCGACGACGTGATGCTGTGCGTGTTGCCGCTGTTCCACATCTACGCCCTCAACGCCGCGCTCGGCATGGTCGCCCGGCATGCCGCGACCATGGTCCTGACCCAACGTTTCGATCCCGGCGCGGCGCTTGCGGCCATCTCCAAACACCGCGTCACGAACGTGGCGGGTGCACCGCCGATGTACGTGGCGTGGTCTGCCGAGGAGGGACTCGGAGAGGCCCTCGCCGATGTCCGCCTGCTCGTTTCGGGTGCCGCCGCCCTGCCCCTGAACGTGATGGAACAGTTCGAAACGCTGGCCGGTCGGCCCATCTGGGAGGGCTACGGGATGACCGAGTGCTCCCCGGTCATCGCCGCCTCGTTGGTCTCCGGAACGCCGAAGCCGGGCTCCGTCGGCCGACCACTTCCGGGAATCGAACTGGAGTTGCGCGACGAGGACGGCGATCCGGTCGAGGAGGGTGATCCCGGGGAGATCTTCGTGCGGGGGGCCAACGTGTTCAGCGGCTACTGGCCGGAAGGCTCCGACGGCCCGGACGACGATGGCTGGTTCGCGACGGGGGATGTGGCCTACGCCGACGACGACGGGGATCTGCGACTCGTCGACCGCCGGCGGGAGTTGATCATCGTGAGCGGTTTCAACGTATACCCGCGCGAGGTCGAGGACGCACTGTTGGGCATGGATGGCGTGCTGGAGGTGGCGGTCATGGGGGTGACGCACCCTTACACCGGCGAGGCGGTGAAGGCGTTCGTGGTGCCCGCGCCGGGTGCCGACGTCTCCGGGGACGACGTCGTGACGTTCGCAGCCACCCGGCTCGCGCGGTTCAAGTGCCCGACCATCGTCGAGGTCGTGGACGGTCTGCCGCACTCGGTGACCGGCAAGGTGGCCAAGGGCCGGCTGCGGGAGGGCTGGGAGGTGACCTCGCTCTGAGCGCGCGGGTCATCCTCGTGGGCAAGCCCGGCTGTCACCTGTGTGACGTCGCGCGGGAGGTCATCGACATGGTCTGCGCGCAGGCGGATACCGAGTGGGTGGAGGTGTCCATCACGGACGACCCGCGCCTGGCCCAGCGGTACGCCGACCAGATCCCGGTGGTGCTGGTGGACGGCCGGGTGCACGACATCTACCGGGTGAACCCGGACCGGTTGCGGGACGCGCTTGGGGTGTGAGCGTACGGAACCGGTTGGCGAAGGCCGATTGCCAACCAGTTCCAGACACTAATCCGTTCGAAATGCCCCTTTTGTCGACCTCCAGCCGTACGGAACTGGTTGGAGCGGACCGGCCGTCAACCAGTTCTGTACGTTCGCGGGCTGGCAACACACGGGAGGACCGGTAACCGGACGGCCCCGCCCGCATTCCAGTTTGGGCCCGCTTGTGAAATCGGTAGCATGGAGATCCCGGCCCTATGACGAAACGGTGACAGGTGTCTCTCCCGCGACTTCGACGACGCGAGCTGCCCGACGCCACGATCGCCCGCCTGCCCCAGTACATCCGTTGCCTGTCCCAGCTGGAGAACGCCGGCCTGCGAACGGTCCACAGCGCCGACCTCGCAGCCCATGTCGGGGTCAGTGGTGCGGTCGTGCGCCGGGACCTCAGTTACGTGGGTAGCTACGGAACGCGTGGGGTCGGCTACCCGGTGTCCGAACTTCGCGACAGCGTCAACCGGGCATTGGGCCTGGCCACCGAACACCGCATGGTGATCGTCGGGGTGGGCCACATGGGGCGCGCGATCGCCGGCTACACGGGTTTCGCCGAGCGGGGTCTGCGGGTGGTGGGGTTGTTCGACATCGATCCGGAACTCATCGGTTCCAAAGCGGGGAATCCCGGCTCCGAGGTGCTGGAGATCATGCCACTGGCCGACCTGGCGGCGTTCGTGCACACCAACGACGTCGCCATCGCCGTCGTCGCGACGCCCGCCAGTGCGGCCCAATCCGTGGCCGACCTGCTTGTCGACGCCGGGATCACGAGCATCCTGAACCTGTCTGCGGTGCACCTGAGCGTGCCCGACACCGTGGTGGTCCGGCCCGTGGATCTGGCCACAGAGATACAGATCCTTGCCGTACACGCGGCCGCCAGGGGGCGCCGATGAGTCTGCTGGTGATGGGGATCAGCCACCACAGCGCCCCGATCGAGGTGCTCGAACAGGTTGCGGCCATAGATGCCGAAGAGACCCTCCCGGTTCTCGGTGCCGGAGATGCGGTCGGCGAGGTTCTGCTGCTGTCGACATGTAACCGCATCGAGGTGTACACCGAGGTGTCGCGGTTCCACGCCGCAGTCGAATCGCTGACGGCGGTGCTGGCCAAGCACGCGGGGCTGGCGGCCGACCAGTTGTCCAAGCACCTCTACGTGCACTACGAGGACGCCGCGGTCCGCCACGCGTTCCGGGTCGCCAGCGGCCTCGACTCGATGGTCGTCGGTGACGAGCAGATCCTGGGGCAGTTCCGGGAGGCGTTCAAGGTGGCAGTGGACCAGGGGCAGGCGGGCCGCAGCCTGCACGAGCTGGCGCAGAACGCGCTGCGCGTGGGCAAACGTGTCCACAGCGACACCGGAATCGGTCGCCATGGCGCGTCCGTCGTGGAGGTGGCGCTGTCCGAGGCCGGTCGTCACCATGGGACCCTGGCAGGCCGTCGGGTCGTCATCATCGGCTCCGGTGCGATGTCGTCGCTGGCCGCATCCGTCGCGTCGGCCGCGGGTGCGGGAGTCACCATCGTGGGGCGCACGGCCGCTTCCGTGCACCGCCTCGCGCAGGCTGTGAACGGCCATGGCGTGCAATTGGTCGACCTCGACGCCCATCTGCGGCACGCCGATGTGGTGGTCAGTGCCACCGGCGCCACGGGTCTGCTGATCACCAAGGAGCACTTGCAGAGGGTGCTCGGCGATGACCGCCCCGACGTGTACGTGTGCGACCTCGCCCTGCCCCACGACACGGACCCGCGGATCGCCGAGATCCCCGGGGTGCAACGGCTCGACCTGTCGGGGATCGCCGCGCTGCCACAGGCGCAGATCGCCGGGGAGAGTGTCACCACGGCCGAGTCCATCGTGCTGGAGGCCACAGCCGAGTTCCTGCAGAGGCAGATGGGTGCCAAGGTCGAGCCGGTCGTGGTCGCGTTGCGGTCCCGGGCTGAAGCGGTGGTCGAGGAGGAGTTGCAGCGCCTGCGTCTGCGAAACCCTGATCTGTCCGAGGAACAGTTCGCCGAGATCGCGCGCGGCATGCGTCGGGTCGTGGCGACGCTTCTGCACACGCCGACGGTGCGCATGAAAGAACTTGCCGGCGATCCGGGCGGCGACCGCTATGCGGCGGCACTGCATGCGCTGTTCGACCTTGATCCGGCTGCCGTGACCGCCCTGACTGAGAATCCCGGCGGGAGCCCGCGTGCCTGATTTCACTGTGGCCACGCGGGCCAGCGCGTTGGCGCGCGCACAAACGGGCTGGGTGCGGGACCGCCTCGCCGATCTGCTCGGCATCGAGGTGGCCGAACTGCTGGTCACGTCCGAGGGGGATGTGTCGGACGCTGCCCTGACCTCGTTCGGCGGACAAGGGGTGTTCGTCGCCCGGGTACGGGAGGCCGTCCTCGACGGGCGTGCCGATGTGGCCGTGCACTCGATGAAGGACCTACCCACACTGCCGCATCCCGGGACCGCGATCGCGGCAGTGCCCACGCGCGAGGATGTGCGGGACTTCCTGGTCACAACCCGCGGCGGGCTGGACGATCTGCCGTCGGGGGCCTCAGTCGGTACCGGCTCGCCGCGCCGGGTGGCCTATCTGCGCCGCCGTCGTCCGGACCTGCGGGTCGTCGCCATCCGGGGCAACGTGGATACGCGGGTCGCTCGGGTCAAGGACGGCGATCTCGATGCCGTCGTGGTGGCCACCGCTGGCTTGATCCGACTCGGGCTCACACCCCCCGGGGCGCCGTTGGCCGTCGACGACATGCTGCCGGCGGTGGGACAGGGTGCCTTGGCTGTGGAGATGCGCGCCGATGACGCCCGCATGCCTCGCGTCAGGGGCCTCGATGATGCCGGGACCCGGGCCGAGGTCATCGCAGAACGCGCCCTGCTCGCCGGACTTAGGGCAGGATGTAGCGCGCCCGTGGGGGCAACTGCCACCGCGACGGACGACCGACTGGACCTACGGGCGGCTGTGCTGTCCCTGGACGGCTCACAGATGTACGAATGCACGACGAACGGGCCGCTGTCCGATGCCGAAGGTGTCGGGCGACGGGCCGCTGACCTCCTGATCGGTCAAGGGGCCGATCAGTTGTTGGGAGAGATGTGATGAAGAACCGCAAACCAGTGCCCGCCGTGGCGTTGATCGCCGGAGGCGCCGGGGATCGCGAACTGCTCAGCGTGCGCGCCGCCGCCATGCTCGACTCCGCCGAAGTCGTGGTCTGCGACCCGGAAGTCACGGGCCTGCTGACCGGCCTCGACGTCGAGGTGCTCGACATCCCGACGGCCCCGACCGACGCCCCTGCAGTGGCGAAGGCGCTGACCGAGCAGGCGCGGGCGGGCCGGCACGCGGTGCGGATCTTCGCCGGTGATCCGGTGCTCGACGGCCGCGTCTTGGCCGAGGCCAAAGCCCTGCATCGCTCCAAGGTCCCGTTCGAGATCCTCCCCTGCGCCGCCGGGATCTCCGGCATGGCCGCCTACGCCGGGATCGGACTGACGGGCCCCAAGGCCAAGCAGTTGCGGGTCGTCGACCTGCTGTCCGGCGAGGTCGACAGCGAGACGCTGGCAGACGCCACTGCGACGCTGGTGATCCGCAACGCCGCCGACTCCGCGGCAGCCATCGCCAAGGCCGCCCTGGCCGCCGGGCGGACCCCCGGGACCGGCCTGGTGATCGTACGCAGCGGGACGACCGTCGAACAGCAGACGCTCATCACCACCCTCGGTGACGCCGCCGCGGACATCAAGGCCGCGAAACTCACCGGCAACGGTGACGTCTTCCTCGGCGACGGGGTGTCCACTGCGGGAGCGCTGGGATGGTTCGAGAGCCGGCCCCTGTTCGGCTGGCGCGTACTGGTTCCGCGCACGAAGGATCAGGCCGGCGAGCTCTCGGCCAGGTTGCGTGTGTTCGGCGCGGTGCCGGTCGAGGTGCCGACCATCAGTGTCGAGCCACCACGCACGCCCCAGCAGATGGAGCGCGCGATCGAAGGGATCGAGGCCGGGCGCTACCAGTGGATCGCGTTCACAAGTGTCAACGCCGTGCGGGCGATCCGGGAGCGGTTCGAACAGCGGGGGCTGGATGCCCGCCACCTCGCCGGGCTGAAGATCGCGGCCATCGGTGAGAGCACCGCCGAGGCTCTGCGGGAGTTCGGGGTGCGTGCGGATCTGGTGCCGCCGGCGGAGAGCCAGTCCTCGGCCGGGCTGCTGGAGGTGTGGCCGGAGCGGGACGCCGAACTCGACCCGATCGGCCGGGTGTTCCTGCCGCGTGCCGACATCGCCACGGAGAAACTGGTGGCCGGCCTGGAGGGCCTCGGCTGGGAGGTCGACGACATCACCGCGTACCGGACCGTACGTGCCGCCCCGCCGGCTGCGGAGATCCGGGAAGCCATCAAGACCGGTGGCTTCGACGCGGTGGTCTTCACCTCGTCGAGCACGGTGCGCAACCTGGTCGGCATCGCCGGCAAGCCGCACGCCTCGACAGTGATCGCCGCCATCGGCCCGGAGACGGCGGCCACTGCGGTGGAGCATGGCCTGAAGGTTGCCGTGCAGCCTGCGCAGGCGAAGATCGAGCCGCTCGTGGCGGCTCTCGCCGAGCACGGCGAGCAGTTGCGGCAGGCCGCGCTCGACAACGGTGAGCGCACCTGGCGGCCGTCGAAGCGGCGAGGCGCCGGACGGCGGCGGGCCGCGAAGTCATGATCCGGCCCCGGCGGCTGCGGGCCTCGGCGGCGATGCGCCGTCTCGTCAGCGAGGTTCGCGTGCACCCGGCGCAACTCGTGCTGCCGGTGTTCGTCGCGGAGGGACTGGATGCGCCGCGACCGATCTCCTCGATGCCGGGGGTCTTCCAGCAGACGCTGGACACCCTGCCGGACGTCATCGAACAGGCGGCCGCGGCGGCTATCGGCGGGGTCATGCTTTTCGGCGTGCCGATCCACAAGGACGCCGTGGGCACCGGGGCGACCGACCCGGACGGAATCCTGAGCCGTGCGGTCGGGGTGGCTTCGCAGGTGGCGGCTGGAAGGTTGGTCGTGCAGGCCGATCTGTGCCTGGACGAGTTCACCGATCACGGGCACTGTGGCGTGCTGGACGGCGACCGTGTCGACAACGATGCGACCCTTGTGCGGTATGCGCAGATGGGCGTGGTGCTTGCGCGCGCAGGAGCGGACATGCTCGGCACCAGCGGCATGATGGACGGCCAGGTCGCCGCGGTGCGCGAGGCGCTCGATGCGGCCGGTTTCGTCGACACCACGATCCTCGGCTACGGCGCGAAGTACGCGACAGCCCTGTACGGCCCGTTCCGGGAGGCCGTCAACTCCTCGCTCACCGGTGACCGCCGCACCTATCAGCAGGACCCCGCCAACGGCAGGGAGGCGCTGCGGGAGGTTCGGCTCGATCTGGCGGAGGGGGCGGACGTCATCATGGTCAAGCCCGCGTTCCTCGACGTCGTGTCGGCGGTGGCAGAGGTCTCGGATGTGCCCGTCGCGGTCTATCAGGTGTCGGGCGAGTACGCCATGGTGGAGGCGGCCGCCGCCAACGGGTGGATCGATCGGCGGGCCATGATCCTGGAATCGCTCACCGGGTGTGTGCGGGCCGGCGCCGACATCGTGCTCACCTACTGGGCGCTGGAAGCCGCCGAGTGGCTCGGTTGATTGTGGCCGTATCGCAATCGAGACTCACCCGACTTCAGCCGATCATGGAAGCGTAGGCTCTGATTCTCAGAAATGAAAGGTGTCCGACCCATGCGTAAGCCCATTGCTCTGGCGCTGGCTCTGCCCCTGGCTGCTTCGCCGCTGCTCGCCATCGGGCCGGCATCGGCCAAGTCCGTGGTGAAAGAAGTCAAACTCGAGAACAGCATCCGTCGCGGCTTCAAGTCGCAGGCCGGCAAGAGCGTGACGGTGAACTGCCCTTCGAAGGTCACGTGGGTCAAGGGCAAGATCTTCTACTGCAAGGCCAAGGCCGCCGACGGAACCAAGTACCGCGTGCGGGTGAAGCTGGGTAACGAGGCTGCCGGCAACCTGCGCTGGAAGGTCGTCGCGTAGTTCGCAGTTCCGCGCCGCGTCAGCGGCGCTTCACCCGAAACTTCGCCTTGGCGGGTGACGGGTCCACGCCGGTGCCGAGTTTCGACCGCACCAGGAAGGTGTACTTGCCCTTCTTGAGCCGGTAGACCTTCGGTGAACTGCACTTGCGCCACTTCACCTTCGACGTCTTCTTCGGCTTCTTCGCGAGCTTGCACTCGAAGTTCGCTCCTGTGGTGCCTGTGAAGCGCACCTTGACCTTCGCCCGCGGCTTGCTGGTGCGCACCACCTTCTTCGGTGCCTTCGTGATGGTTGTGGTCAACGCCGGGTCCGGCGTGGGTGTGGGGGTTGGGGTTGGTGCGGGTGCCGGCTCCACCCCGGTGACCCGCCCGATCTTCTCGGTGAGGTCGAGAGTGACCCACAGGGTGTTGTTCGGGCCTGGCGCAAGGTGCCGCGGACCTGAGTTGGCCGGCATCGCCAACGTGCTGTAGTCCCCGTTCGGCGTCAGGCGTCCCAGGTTGTTCGTGGCGAACTGTGCGGCCCAGTAGGCGCCATCGGCCCCGAAAGCGACGCCGAACGGGTCCGTGCCCGGAACGAGCGTCTGTTGCTCGGCGACTGTCGCGGTCCTGCGCCCGATGTAGTAAGGGGCGACCCCCTGCTGGCTGTAGGCGACCTGGCCGTCCGGCCCCGCCGCGATGCCCTGCGATCCGCCCGCGATCGGGAAGACCTGACCGGTACCGTCCGTGGCCACCCGCACCACCTGGGCGACCCCGAAGTCGGCCAGCCAGAGGAAGCCGTCGGAACTCGTGGTGATCCAGCGGGCCCCGGAAAGGCCGGTTGCGCCGTAGGACGTGAAACCGGCGGGATTCGCCGGCGGGATCTTCACGACTTTGTCCGCCGATCCGGTCCACAGGTTGCCGTCCGGCCCTGAGGTGATCGCGCGCGGATCGGTGATCGCCGCGATCGTGAACTTCTGGGCGTTCACGGGATCCGCGGGCGCGAACCGGGCGACGCCGTTGGTCTGTGTGACCCACAGATTCCCGTCGGGTCCGGCCGCGATCCCCACCGGATTGGTCATGTTCGCAGAGTTGTACTCCGTGACCGTCCCGTCCGGGGCGATCCTGGCGACATCATTGGTTCCTGAGTCCAGGGTCACCCACATGTTGCCGTCGGGTCCGGAGGCGATCTGGTTGTTGGCACCCACTCCGCTGACCGGGAACTCGCCGTTCGCCACCGGATCCGCCGACGCCGGCGCCACCGCCAGGGGGACTGCGAGGGCTGAGACCGAAAGGAGGGTGATCATGCGCAGAGCCATGGGCGTAGTCAACCGTGCTGGTGATCGTTTGGGAACCCCCCGTTCGGACTTGCTGTGCGCCACGCCCGCGCCAATCATCCCCGGCATGTCCGGGGCGGAACGTACGATGAAGACCCAGCAGGTGGAAGAGGTTCCCGGTGTCAGTTGCGGTTGTGCCCAGGCACGCGACCGATGTCCGTCCGCCCGCGCCCGGCATGGGGTACATCCCGGGACTCGACGGGATCCGGGCGATCGCCGTGTTGGCGGTACTGCTCTACCACTCAGGGGTGGTTGCCGTTCCCGGCGGCTTCCTCGGTGTCGATGTCTTCTTCGTGCTGTCCGGGTTCCTCATCAGCAGCCTGCTGCTGCAGGAGATCGAGCGCACCTCGGCGGTCTCCTTCGGCCAGTTCTACCTGCGCCGGGCCAGACGCCTGCTGCCGGCCTTGCTGGCGACGCTGGCGCTGTCGAGCGTGCTCGTCCTGATCTTCGCGCGCGACGCGGCGGCGCAGTTCCGGCACGACGCGATCGCCTCGCTGTTCTACGTCACGAACTGGTGGTACGTCCTTCAGGACCTGTCCTACTTCGAAGCCATGGGCCGGCCCCCGATGCTGCAACACCTGTGGTCGCTGGCGGTGGAGGAGCAGTTCTACCTGCTGTGGCCGTTGGCGCTGGTCTTCCTGTACCGCTGGCGGGGCCGACCGGGTGTGGGACGCGTCGCTCTGACCGTGGCGCTGGTCAGCACCCTGTTGATGGCGATCGGGTCGTTCGTGTGGAACCTCCCCGCGGCCGGGGACGCCAGTCGTCTCTACTTCGGGACGGACACCCATTGCATGGGCCTGCTGCTGGGGGCGGCGCTGGCGACGGTGTGGCGGCCGGGTGCCCTGCCCCGGGACGTCGCACTGCCGGCCAAGGCTGTCCTGTGGGCCGCGGCCGCAGCTGCCGTGTTCGCACTCTTCGCGATCTTCCACAACGTCGGTGAGACCAGCGCATGGCTCTACCGCGGCGGCTTCCTGGTGGTCAGCGCGGTCACCGCGGTCATCATCGCCCTGGCCACCCACCCCGCGATCGGTTTCGGGAAGTTGCTCGCGGTGCAACCCATGCGCTACATCGGCGAGCGGTCGTACGGCCTGTACCTGTACCACTGGCCGATCTTCGTCGTGACCCGTCCGGGCATCGATCTTCCGTTTGACGGCCTGCCCGCCTGGATCCTGCGAATGGGGCTGACCTTCGGGGTCGCGGAGGTGTCGTACCGGTATCTGGAGATGCCGATCCGGCGTGGGGCCTTGGGCGCGACCTGGAACCGGTGGCGCGACGCCGGGGTGGGACACGCAGTGGCACGCGGCGCCGGGGTGCTGGCGGCCGCTGGTGCGGCGATCTTCATGACAGGTGCCGCCCTGGCCGCGATCCCGGCACCGAACGCCAACGACTACCTGGGTGGACTGACCGAGACCGGGCAGGACCTGCAGGCCGAGGCCGCTGCCAAGAAGGACGAGAAGAAGGAGGAGCCCGAGGCCGCCCAAACACCACCGGCGGTGGGCGCCGACCTGAGCAAGCAGCCCATGACCTCTATCGGTGATTCAGTGATGCTGGGGGCCAGTGGTGCTCTGGAGAAGGCCTTCGACACCACCGTGGACGCGGCCGTGTCGCGGCAGTTCCCGCAGATCATCGAGCGCATCAACGCCCGCAAGGCCGCCGGTCAGCTGGAGGACGTGGTGGTCATCCACGCCGGCACCAACGGCACGGCGTACTGGGACATGCTCAAGAACACCCTGGACGGCCTGCGCGACCGGCAGGTGGTGCTGGTCACGGTGCACACGCCGAACTCCTGGATGGACGACTCCAACCGGAACATCCGCGGGATGCTCAACCAGTTCGACAACGTCCGCATCGCTGACTGGGAGGCTGCCTCGGAAGGTCATCGGGAGTATTTCGTGTACGACGGCACGCACCTCACGACCGAGGGCATCAAGGCCTACGTGCAGACGATCCGCGATGCGCTCAAGGGCGATGGCTCGGCGCCGGAGCCATCCGGGCAGTCCGCCCCGCCAGCCTGATAGTTAGGCTCGTAGGCGATGGTCAAGATCGCGCTGCGCAGCCTGGGTGCGCACAAACTCCGCCTGCTGCTCACCGCGGCCGCGGTGTTTCTGGGCGTCGCCTTCGTCACGGGCATGCTCATGCTGACCAACGCACTGGACCGGACGTTCACCGACATTTTCGAGAGCTCGGCCCAAGACGTGCTGGTCAGCCGAACCGCGGCCGTGACCGAGGACATCACCCAGAGCACCGGCGACGACCAGGTGCAGCCCGTCAGCCAGAAGACCGTCGAACAGATCCGCGCGGTCGACGGTGTTGAGGCCGCAGATGGCGCGATCTTCCAGAACGGCGCCTATCTGCTGGACGCCGAGGGCGAGGTCGTGGGTGGCAATGGCCCGCCGTCGGCCGGGGTCAACTGGCAGCCCGATCCCGCGCTGGCGGTCGCGAACATCACGCAAGGTCGTGCGCCGGAGGCGGACAACGAGATCGTGGTCGACGAGATCACCTTCCCCAAGCTCGATATCCCCCTCGACCAGACCGTGACCATGGTGGTTCCGAGTGGCCGGATCAAGGTCACCCTGGTCGGGGTCTTCCGATACGGGGAGACCGGTGGGCTGGCCGGTGCCACCATCACCGCCTTCACGCCGCAGCGGGCCCAGGAACTGTTCACAGCACCCGGTGAGTGGCAGGCGGTGGAGGTCGCCGCCGCCGACGGCTTCAGCGACCAGCAGGTCGCCGACAACATCGCTGCGGAACTCGGGGACGGGTGGACCGTCAAGACCCGCGAGCAGCAGGTCGAGGAGGCCTCGGCGGCACTGCAGCAGGGTCTCGGGTTCGTCACGTACGCCCTCTTGGGATTCTCCGGGATCTCGCTGTTCGTCGCGGCGTTCCTGATCTACAACACCTTCGCGATGCTGGTGGCTCAGCGTGGCAAGGAGATGGCCCTGCTGCGCGCCGTGGGCGCCTCCCGCCGGCAGGTCCTCACGTCGGTGCTCCTCGAAGCCTTCGTGTTGGCGCTCGTCGCCGCCGCCATCGGGGTCGGACTCGGATACCTGCTGGCGCGGCTGCTGACCGCGGGACTTCAACAGGTGGGGCTTTCGCTGACCTCCGGGGTCGAACTGACCCCGCAGGCCGTGGTCACAGCCGTGGTGCTCGCGATCGTTGTGACGGTGTTGTCCGCGCTGCTGCCGGCGTTGCGGGCCGCTCACACCCCGCCGGTGGCCGCTCTGCGGGAGGCGACCACACCCGTGGAGCGACCAGGAAAGGTCCGCAGCATCATCGGCGGCCTGCTGGCGGTCGCAGCCCTGGTCGGGCTGGGGACCTCGTTCGGCGACGATCCCAGCGTCAGTCTGGTGGCTCTGTCCGCGCTGGTGCTGCTGATCGCAACTGTTCTGCTCGCGCCGCTGATCGCCAAAGGTGCAGCACGTGCCTCCGGTGGTCTGATGCGCGTGGGCGGGGTCTCGGGGCAGTTGGCCGGGCGCAACGCCGAGCGCGGCCCACGGCGGGTGGCGGCCACGGCCTCGGCGCTGCTCATCGGGCTGGCGCTGGTCACGACGGTGGCCGTGGTGGTGGCCAGCGCGCGCGAATCCATCAATCAACTCATCGATCGCGCTTTCGGTGCCGACTACATCGTCTCCACGCAGACCGGCAATCCGTTCAGTCAGGGCATCGCGACCAAACTGCGGGATGTCTCCGGCGTCGAGTACGTGCTGTCCCAGTCGCTCGGCCCGGCGCGGGTGGACGGTGAGGATCAGTTGATCACGGCGATCGGTGGCGGACCGGTCAGTGCGGTGTTCGAACTCGACGTGACGGCCGGCGAGGTGGGAGAACTCACCCAGGGTACGGCCATCGTCGATGAGGAATGGGCGGCCGACGCAGACGTCGGTGTCGGGGACCGGGTCACGGCATTGTTCCCCTCCGGCCAGAGCCGGGCCTTCACGATCACTGGTGTCTTCGTGCCCCCGGAGGCGGGCCTGCTCAGCGGCGTCATCATTCCCAAGGAGGACTACCGCTCGGTCGGTGGTGCGGCGCAGGACACCCTGCTGTACATCGCCCTCGCGCCCGACGCCGACCCCGCGACCGTGCTGCCCGACATCGAGGCGGTGACGGACGAGAACCCATTGCTGCAGGTGCTGGACCAGACCCAGATCAAGGAGCAGAACTCCCAGCAGATCGACAACCTGCTCTACCTGATCTACGGCATGCTCGGCCTGTCCATCATCATCGCCGCGTTGGGGGTGGTGAACACGATGGCGCTGTCGGTGCTGGAACGCACCCGGGAGATCGGTCTGCTGCGGGCGGTGGGTGCATCCCGCCGGCAGGTTCGCCGGATGATCCGGTGGGAGGCGGTGCTGGTGGCCTTCACCGGCGCGTTGGTCGGTGTGTTGATCGGGTTGATCGCCGGAGTCGCGTTGCGGCAGGCGCTGTCCGGGGATGGGATCGACGTGCTGGTCATCCCGATCGTCACGGTGCTGGTGATCCTCAGCCTGGCGATCGTGCTGGGTATCCTGGCCGCTGCTCTGCCGGCGCGGCGGGCAGCACGGTTGGACATCCTCGAAGCCATCGCCACGGAGTGAGGGCGAGGTGGGCTGGAACGGATTCCGCTCACCCAGTACCGTCGGCATCATGAAGCGCTCCCAGTTGGCTCTGGTCGCAGCGATCATCTTCGCGATCGTCTGCTTGGTCAACCTGTACGTGGGTCTCACCAGTGGGTGGTCGGGCTGGACCATCGCCGCTTTCGTGCTGTGCGGGCTCGCGGCAGTCGCCAACTTCTGGTCCTACACGAAGTTGCGGGATCAGGCCTAGAACTTCCGGGGGTTGGGGGATCAGATGCGGTCCGCCACCAGGTCGACCAGCGTCTGGAAGTCTTCGCCCAGCAAGTGGTCGTGTTCAGCCTGTCGCACGGCGCTGTAGGAGACATGCAGGTCACCCATCGCCTCGGCGAACACCGGCGACGACCGGAACCTGGCAAGAACCTCCGCGGGGTCGCTCGGCATCGCGTTGATGCCGAGTTCGGCGCGTTCGCTGTCGCTCAACAGGCCGGGATCCCCGACCAAGGGCGGCGGGAGTTCAGCGCCTGTCGCCACGCCGTCCAGTCCCGCAGCGAGCAGGCATCCCAACATCACGTACGGGTTCGCCGTCGCGTCACCCGCCTTGTACTCCACGTCCCGCGGCGGGCCGGCGTCGGTCGCAACCACCCGCAGCGGAGCCTCCTTGTTGTCGTTGCCCCAACCCTGGTAGGCCCCCGCCCAGTAGTGGGGCCGGAAGCGGCGCAGGGAGAGCAGCGATGGGGCGGTGGCTGCCAGTAGTGCAGGCAAATGGTCGAGCACCCCCGCGATGAACGGCGCACCGTACTGCCCGAAGCCGTCGTCCGGGTCACCGGTGAACGATAGGTGCACGTGCATCCCAGCGCCGACCCCGTCCGGCGCGTTCATCGGCAGGAAGCTCACGGTCATGCCGTGCCGGGCGGCAACGGCACGGACGGTCTGACGCGTCGCGATGATGGCGTCAGCGGCGCCCACAACCGGCAGGTGCTGCAACGAGATCTCCCACTGCCCTGGCCCGGACTCGGGGTGACACTGCGCCACCCCTACGTCCTGATCTCGCAGGGCCCGCAACACGCTCCGCATCACGTCGGCGTCGAGATCGAAGGCCGCGTCCTGCGCGAACGCGGCGTTGTCGATGGGGACCCCGTCGCGCAGCAGTGAGAACTCCATCTCCGTGCCTACCCTGATGTCCATGCCGGCGTCCCGGGCCCGGTCGTCCATACGGCGCAGGAACGTCCGGGGGCAGTGAGCCCACGGATGATCGCCGTCGACGATGTCGCACGCGACCACGGCCTGGCCATCGGAGATCTCACGCAGCGTCGTCCAGTCCGGGGCGAGGGTGACATCGTGCTCGGGCAGCAGTCCGGTGGCGAAGACCACGGCATCGGCATATACGGGAAGTGCGAACTGCGCCTGGGAGATCCGCACCGCCCGGTCGAGCGTCGACCATGGGGGTGTCGACCCGACCATCGGCACGGACTTGGAACGGATCACGTTCGCGTTGTCCACCCATAAGAACCGCAGAAGGTCCACGTCCTCGAGGTCCACCATGCCCAAATGCTAGCGGCGGGCGTTGCGGGTTCAGGCGCGTTGTGAGCCCGCCCACCGGTGGCGGTTCAGCTTCTGCTGGTGGTTTCTTCCTTGGCTTCCTCGGGCAGTGTGATCGAACAGGTCATCTCCCCGCGCAGCCGCACCATCAGGGCCCAGGTCAGCACACCCAAGCCTGCGACGGCGAGGTACGGCTGGATCGGCGCGAAGAACTGCATCGCTCCCGAGGCGCCCAGGGCGATGAGTACGAGTTTGTTGCAGACGGGGCAACCGATCGCGAAGTACGACAGCAGTGCGCCGACCGTCCCCTTCTTGTCCAGGCCCTCCTCGCGTCCGGTCGCGACGTACGTCGCGGTGAGCAGTCCCGTGAGCGCCGAGGTCGCGATCAGCACCTCCATCGCCCAATCGGTGGGGGCGACGCTGCGACCGAAGACCGGGTTCGGGATCACCGCAGTACTGAGTCCGAGGAGCAGGAACGTGGCCACCGCAGTTCCAGCGGCCACCAGCCAGCGGCGTGCGGTCCACGAGGCGAAGGCTGTCAGAGGACAGGTCGGCATGGGTCGAGTATACCCCTAGTGGGTATCTGCGCGGGTCGTTCGACGGCTGCCTTCCACCGCGAGGAGGCTGCCGGTCACGAACACTGCGACCACATTGGTGAGGATGATCGGTACGTCCGGACGGAAGATGCCGTACGAGAGCCAGAGCAACTGTCCTGTGAGCAGGAGGCCGAGCGTGGCGAGCGAGACCTCGGACGGCAGTCCGGCGCGCCGACGGCTCAGCGACTCGACCAGTTGCGGCACGGTGGTCAGCAATCCGCACGTGACCCCGATACTGGCGGACACCCCGGCCGGCAGCTGCAGCAGGAGGGCCACGATCGCCGCGGCCACCAGTGCGGGGACTGCGATCGCCGCCGGCCAGGGCCATGCCCGCTGCCTGACCAGCAGGAGCATGACGACCGGCAGCGTCGTGCTCAGGAACGGGATGTTTCCGACGATGATGCCCGGGGCCTGCACGAGCAGTCCGTACGCGAACCAACTGGCACCGGACAGCGCGAAGATCATCCAGGTCAGCAGGCTCACTCCCGCTGCGCTGCGGTCGCGCAGGATGCGGGCGATCTGCGGCAACGACATCGACGTCATCAGCACCGAACCCGCGTACGCGAGCCACTCGACGTTCACCGCCCTCACGATACTGATGGGGCGAGGCCCGGTCCCGCTCATGCGTGTCCATGCCGGCCAGCCACGGCCCGCGGCATTGCCCGGTCCCGCTCATGCGTGCCCATGCCGCCAGCGCGGCCCGCGGCATTGCCCGGTTGTTCCGGTTAGAGATCGGCATCTTGGTTAGTCGGCGGCAGGTTGGTTAGAGTCCCACGGCCGTATAGGACTAACGGGAGTGCTGTATGTCTAACCGAGATGCCGATCTCTAACCGGGATGAGCGGTGACCACCCCCGGCGCAACTGCTCCACCGCTCGATCGCAGGAGGTCCCCGGCAATCGGGTTGCTCTTGTCGTCGTGGATCTCCAGGTACGCCACCTGGGAGTTCCGCCGCCATGACCAACCCGCCTGGACATCACACCTAGGACTCACGGGACTGCCGCCCGAACTGTGATGGACGGCTGGCCCGCTGGAAGCGGCAAGGGTTACGCTGTACGGGCAAGGGGAGCTCGGGGCAGCCGGGCTGAGAGGGTCACCGACGCGCGTGGCCGACCCACCGAACCTGATCTGGGTAATGCCAGCGGAGGAACTGTGAAGAAACTGCTGCTCCTGCCTCTCGTGGCCGCACTGGCGGCGTGCTCCTCGACCGCACCCGAGATCGAATCGTCGCCTCCGACTGAGGTCGTGCTCGTGACCCATGACTCCTTCTCGGTGTCGAAGAAGGTGCTGCGGGAGTTCAGCGAGCAGACCGGCTACGAGGTGACAATCGTGCAGAACGGGGACACCGGTCAGGTCGTGAACTCCGCGATCCTGTCGGCAGGTGTCCCGCAGGGGGACGTGCTGTTCGGAGTCGACAACACCTTCCTGAGCCGGGCCCAGGAAGGCGGGGTGTTCGAGGACTACCAAGCCGCGGGCGCGCCCGAGCAGCTCGCCCAGGCCGCGCCGGGTGTCACCCCGATCGACACCGGCGCGGTGTGCCTGAACTACGACCGGGAGTACTTCGCGGACTCCCCGCCGCCGGCGACGCCTGCGGACCTGGTGAAGCCGCAGTACAAGGACCTCACGGTGGTGCAGAACCCCGCCACCTCGTCGCCGGGGCTGGCCTTCCTGCTGTCAACCGTGTCGCGTCAACCCGATTGGCAGACCTACTGGGAGCAGTTGAAGGCCAACGGCGTGAAGGTCGTGGACGGCTGGGAGAACGCCTACTACCAACAGTTCTCCGGCGGATCCGGAGAAGGCACGCGGCCGATCGTCGTCTCGTATTCGACGAGTCCGGCCGCTGAGGTCATGTTCAGCGAAGACCCGGAGGCGCCGGCCCCAACAGCCAATGTCGACTCCGACTGCTTCCAGCAGGTGGAGTACGCCGGTGTCCTGGCCGGGGCGCGCAATCCGGAAGGGGCGCGGGCCTTCATCGACTACATGCTCTCCGCCACTTTCCAGGACGACATCGCCGAGCAGATGTTCGTGTATCCGGTGGTACCCGACGCAGCGGTACCGCCGGCATTCGAGGAGTACTCCGCGCCGCCCACTGATCCTGTGGTGATGGCACCCGAACAGATCGCCGCCGGGCGTGAGGAATGGATCGACGAGTGGTCGGCGATCATGGGTCAGTAGGCCGCACGGCCGTCCTGGCCGTGCCAGTCGTCTTCTTGCTGGTGCTGTTCGTGGTGCCGGTGGCCGCGGTTGTCCGGGTCGGCCTCAGCGAGGGTCCGGCGGGCATGCTCGGGGTCCTGGTGGACGCGCGCACCTGGGGCGTCCTCGGCTTCACGCTGCTGCAGGCGGCGCTGTCAACGGTGGCGACCCTGATCGTGGCCATCCCGGCAGCGGTGGTGATCGCCGGCTATCGCTTCCCGGGTCGCGGACTGCTGCGCGCACTTGTCCTCGTGCCGTTCGTGATGCCGACTGTGGTGGTCGCCGCCGCTTTCCTCGCGCTCATCGGCCCGACGGGGCTGCTCGGGGTGGACCTGTCCGGCAGCATCTGGGGGTTGGTCCTGGCCCACATGTTCCTCAACCTGGCGGTCGTCATCCGGGTGCTGGGAGCCGCGCTGGCCACCCTGGACCCGGACCTTGAGAACGCCGCGCGACTTCTGGGTGCCTCCCGCTGGCAGGCGTGGCGGAGAGTCACGTGGCCGCTGGTCGCGCCCTCGGTGCGGGCCGCGTCGGCGATCGTGTTCTTGTTCTGCTTCACCTCCTTCGGGGTCGTGCAGGTACTGGGTGACGGCCAGTTGCGCACCCTTGAGGTGCAGATCTACCGGAGCACCGCCTACCTGCTGGATCTGCCGGCAGCGGCGGCTCTGGCGCTGCTGCAGTTGATCGCTGTCGTCGCGATGCTGGTGGTTGTCGGCCGGGGGCGAAGCGTGGTGGCGGGCAGCGCCGTCGACATCTCCCGCCGACCGCGGGGGTGGCGGGAGATATCGCTGGTCGCGGGGGTCGTGGTCGGTACGGCCCTGTTGGTCGTCACCCCGTTACTTGTGATCGCTGGCCGCTCGCTGCTGGTCGGCGGGCAGTGGTCGACCGCCGGGTGGCAGGTGCTGTTCTCGCCGGGGGAGACCACCAATGCGGTGGACCCCTGGGCCGCTGTGCTGGCCTCGCTGCGTACATCGATCCTGGCGACCGTGCTCGCGATGCTCGTCGGGGGTGCCGCAGCGATCGGGCTGGCGATGGGGCGGCGTGGCACATGGCTGCGCTCCGTGGACGCGATGCTTCTCCTGCCGCTGGGAACGTCCGCGGTGACCGTTGGGCTGGGGATGCTGCTGGCGTTCGGGCGCCCGCCCATCGATTTGCGCAACACCGGGCTGCTGATCGTGCTCGCCCAAGCGCTGGTCGCGATGCCGTTCGTGGTGCGTGTCCTGACGCCGGGGTTCGAGTCGTTCGACCGTCGCTATCTCGAAGTGGCCGCCGTGCTCGGGCGGACACCCCGACACGCACTGCGGACCGTCGCCGCGCCGTTGCTCCTTCCGCTGATCACGGTGGCTGTCGGATTCGCGTTCGCGGTGACCCTCGGAGAGTTCGGTGCCACTGTGTTCCTGGCCACGCCGGCCGACCCGACCCTGCCGGTGGCGATCTCCAGGCTGTTGGCGAGGCCGGGAGAAGTCACGGTCGCGGCCGCCTACGCCGCGAGCACGATGCTCATGCTGATCACCGCCGTGGTCGTCGTGGGGATCGACCGGCTGCGCGCCGGCAAGGCGGTGGTGTTCTGATGCTGCGGTTGCAGGCTGTCACCGCCTCCTACGACCAGCCCGTCCTGCGCGGTATCGATCTGAACGTGGCGCGGGGGGAGATCGTGTGCATCCTCGGTCCCAGCGGTGGCGGCAAGTCCACGCTGTTGCGCGCCGTGGCCGGGCTGGTGCCCCATGGCGGGCTGATCGAGGTGGCGGGAGAGGCGATGGTCGGTGTGCCGCCACACCGCCGGGGTGTCGGCATGATGTTCCAGGACGACCTGCTCTTCCCGCACCTCGACGTTGCGGGCAACGTGGGTTTCGGGCTGCGACCGGCCGATCCCGCGCGGGTCGCGCAGATGCTGGATCTGGTTGGCTTGTCCGGCTTCGGGCCGCGTGGCGTCGACACCCTCAGCGGGGGGCAGGCCCAGCGTGTGGCACTTGCGCGGGCGCTGGCCCCGCAGCCACGCCTGCTGCTTCTCGACGAGCCGTTCGGCGCCCTCGACGTGGTCCTGAAGGCGGGTTTGGTCCTTGACGTCCAGCGGGTTCTGCGGGAACTGGGAATGACTGTTCTGGCTGTCACACACGACCGGCAGGAGGCCTTCACGCTGGCCGACCGGGTCGCGGTCCTGCGGGACGGGACGTTGGTCCAGGTCGGCACACCGGACGAACTGTGGAACGAACCTGCGGATATGTACGTCGCGCGCCTCGTGGGGCTGTCGGTACTCGAGGGCCGGGCCTATCGTCCCGAGCAGATCCGGATGTCCGCGGGTGGACCGTGGTCGGCGCGGGTCACGGGCCGTACCTTCCGCGACGGACACCACCTGGTGTCGGCGCGGGTGGCGGGGGAGACAGTCGTGTTCGTCTGTGACCGGGCCCTCGAACCCGGAACCGAGGTGCGCCTGGCGGTCACCTAGTCCGCTGCCGGCGAGCGGCGCCGGAGTACCAGTGCTGCGATCCCGCGCCATCCGAGCAGGGTCAGCGCCAGGAATCCGGCCGCGACCAGGATGAACGTGAACGCCGTGCCATCGCCGCCGACCCTGCGCAGAAGCATGCCGCCGACCAGCGTGACCAGCCAGATCACGAAACCCGCACGCAGGGACTCCGCGGGCTTCAACGGGATCGCGATCACCCACCCGATGGCCAGTGCCGCCACGAAGGGTGCTGCCACCCGCACCAGGGAGTCGTCTTCGCCATGGGACGAGATGCCAACCGCCACGAAGGCGACGACGCACACCAGGTCCAGGATCGCTGCAGCCCACGTCTTCACGCCCCCGACTGTAGTTGCGCGATGTCAGTGGCGGCCGCAGGCTGGGCGGGTGGCGATCCACGAGTTCATCGGCGTGTACCACGCGGACGGCGGTCTGCGGGGCGAGGTGCGGTACGTGGTCGGACATCTGCTGGGACGCACCGAGTGCGCCCTGTGCGACATCACCCATTCGCCGATTCGCCGCAAGAAGCAGTGGGACGGTTTCGTTGCAGACCTAGGCGTGCCTTTCCGCCTTCTGCACCTCAACGAGATGCCGCCGGACGTCGCATCGGCCGTGAGCCGTGTCGGCAGCCCCCTCGTGCTCGCCCGGACCGAGAGCGGCCTGCAGGTTCTGCTTTCGCCGCGCGAACTGGCCCGGCTCGACGGTTCGGTCGACGCATTCGCGGCGGCACTGGCCACCGCTTCAGCCGCGATCACGCTGTGAGTGTTCGCTAGCGTTGGCGTCCGTGGACCCCATCCGGCGCACCGAGACGTGGTTCTCACGCAACGGCTTCCCGCAGTTCGTCGACGGGTACAACTCGGCCGAACACATCTGGACCCGGGCGCTGCCGGCCATGGCGGTGGTGGCCGCGGTGCAACTGGTGTCCGCCCTGTCGCTGGCCGTGACCAACGGCACCCGCCTGGTCCCGGTACTGGTCCTGGTGGTGCCCGGGCTGGTGCTGGTGAGCTGGGGTTTCTGGTCGAAGTCGCGGCGCGGGTACTGGTTCGCCCCTGCGGATCGCGTGGGCTGGCCCATCCTTGCGGGCTTCCTGGCAGTGGGGGTGGTGGCTGAACTCGTCCAGATCGGGCAGCGTGTGGACGGCGAGGTGGTCGATTGGCTGTCCGTGTTCGGAGCCTTGATCGTGCAGGCCCTGCTCCTCGGGCTGATCTACCTGTTCACTCGCTTCGCGATCCTGGCGATGATCGTCTGGGCGGTCCGGCAGACGGTCCGAAGTGCAGGTGACCTGTACGTCGTCACCACGAAGGCGTTGCCCCTGCTGCTGATCGTGCTGATCGTGCTGTTCATCAACACAGAGGTATGGCAGGTGGCAAGTAGCCTCGACTCGCTGTTGCTGTGGGCCAGCAGCGGGTTGCTCCTGCTGCTCGGGGTGCTGGTCACGGTGGAGCGCACGCATGATCAGATCGCGATGCTGCAGCAGGACGGGCCTGCGGACGACGTGCGCGCGGCCTGTCGCCGGACTCCCCTTTCCGGCGTGGTCGATGGGGTCGAGCAGTTCGTCGGGCCCCAACTGGGGCGACCGCAGCGGCGCAACATGCTCATCTCCGCACTTGCCACGCAGGCCATCCAGGCCGCGTTGATCGGCATCCTGGTATGGCTGTTCTTCATCGTTTTCGGGGTTGTGGCGATCACGTACCCGGTTCAGGCCGCGTGGGTGGGAGACCTCGGTGCCACTGACGTGTTCTTCACCATCGGCGACGACCATGTGCTCTCCCGTGCACTGATCCGGGTGGCCACGTTCCTCGGTGCGTTCGCGGCGTTCTACACGACCATCTACGCCTCGAGCGATCCTGTGTACCGGGCGTCCTTCTCCGATGACGCGGGGCGTCGCTTCAGAAGGCCGTGGATGTCCGGCGGGCGTACCTGACGCTGAAGACGGCCGATGGCTGACCGGGGACGGGATGCCACCGGCCGGCCGCTGAACCCACGGGCGAGGGACAGCCTCGGCCGCCCACTGCCCACCGGCGCCCGGGGTCGCGCCCCTGCCGGAGCCCATCGACCCTTCGCCGGAAGCGGTGGTCGCGCTGGTCGGCCGGCTACTCGACGAGGGCCTGCCGTTCCAGGCTCACGAAGCCCTCGAGGCAGCCTGGAAATCGGCACCGGGCGAGCAGCGCGCGGCCTGGCAGGGGATGGCGCAACTCGCGGTGGCCCTGACCCACGCGCTGCGGGGCAATCCACCGGCGCCAGGCGCCTTCGGCAGCAGGCGGAGGTGAATCCCGCGCCGGGAGGGCTGCCGCGGGTGGCCGACGGTCTGCGGGAGCGGCTGCGCGGGTTGTGTGACGACGCGGGTGCGCTGGCAGAGTGACATTGGCGTACGGAACTGGTTGGGGTCCAGGCTGCGCCAACCAGTAACACGCGGTTGCCGGTCGACGGTGTCCGCCAACTGCGGCGTGTCGCGTACGGAACTGGTCAGGGCCGAGGGTGCGCCAACCAGTTCCGTACGGCTCAACTGTTCATCCGCTTGTAGAAGCCCTTCACCGACCCGTAGAGCTTCTTGTACTCGCGCATGTGATGGGCGTACACCTCACGGTCGGCCGGGTCGGGTCGAAGGTCCGCGCGACGGGTACCCGCGCTGCTGCCTCGTCCAGGGTGATCTCACCCATGCACACCAGGGCCCACAGCGCGATCCCCGCAGTTGTGCGTTGAGTGGGTCCGCCACCTGCTCGATGCGACGGTCCAGTGTGGAGGCGATGATCGAGCACCACAGGTCGGACTGCGCGCCACCACCCATGATCCGGATGCTGGGCACCTTACGTTTGACGAATTTTTCGTAGTAGCCGAAGAGCCAGTTGATGTTCAGCGCCACCCCTCCATGACGGCCCGCACGAGCATCGCCCGATCGGTCCGCAGAGAGAGGTTGAGGAAAGCCGCGCGCAAGTTCTTGTCCTCGATCGGGCTGCGTTCCCGGCCAGCCAGGGAGTGAAGATGACGCCCTCCGAGCCGGCCGGGGCCGTCGCCGCCAATTCGGTGAGCGCGGCGTACGTCGGCTGTTCGGTCACCGGCGCCGCACCGTCGGCACCGATCCCGCTGCCGCCTCCCAGTAGTCCGTCGGAAGGCGCGATGATCTGCTCCCCAGCCACGACAGCGCCGCGCCGCCGGTCTCGATGTTGTTACCCACGATGTTCATGTCGGGGCTCAGGCCTGGCAGCGTCGCCATCCCGTGCAGGATATCGGTGCGCTTGAACGGAACCGGCGCGGAGAGCCACGCGGTGGTCGACACCGCCATATGCGTGTCGTAGGCCTTGACTGCTCCACTACCCACGATGGCCGCGTGGATGTCCGGGATGCCACAGGCGACGGGCACCCCGGGCTTGAGGCCCAGACGTTCGGCCGGTTCGTCGAGCAGCGGACCCTGGATCGAGCCGGTAGGGATCAACTCGGGCAGCAACTCGGGTTTGCGGCCCGACCGCTTGACGAGGTCTGCGACGTACTCGGGCTTGCTGCCGATGTGGTTGTCGGTGAGCCACGAGGCGGTCATCGAGACCGGCGTGGCGGCCGCCCGCCCGTGTGAGCAGGAAGGCGAGGTAGTCGACGGGTTCCAACAGGACCCCTGCAGCGCTCGCCGATGTCGGACAACTCGTTCTGCAGAAGCAACGCGTGCCCGGTCGGGTCGGCGCCGGCAGGGTTCGGGCGCCGCCGGTGATCCGGACCCGGCGGCAGCACCTTGTGGGCGCGTACCCGCCGAAACTGATCGGACCGCCGAGGATGCGCGCGACGTTGCGCCGAGACCGCGTGTCCCACCACAGAATCACTGGTCCGGCAGGATCGTCATCGGGACCGACAGGGACGGTGGAACCCCATTGCCCGGTGATCCCGATCGCGACCAGATCGTCCTTCGGGACATCGGCGATGACCTCAGCCACGGCTGCGCGCAGCGCGACCTCCCATTCGATGGCGTCCTGGGTGGCGGTGCCGTCAAGGCCGACGTAGACGGACACCGGCTTGAACGCGGTCGCCAGTATCGTGCCGGTAAACTCGACCGCGGCCACTTTCAGGCCGCCATTGCCGAGGTCGATCCCCAGGACCCACCTCACTCGGGGGCCACCTCATGCATGGCGTCCAGCACCCCGGACATCAGGGTGTTGAGCGTCTCGTTCGCCTGTGGGTGTGACCGAAGCCGTACATGGCGCCACTGGCGGCCGGCGTACCCACGTTGTCCATGGCGTACTGCACCGCCTCTCGCAGGTCGGACAGGAACGCCTCGGCCACACCGGGTCGGGTGTTCGGGCGGGTCACGCAGAAGTGCAGGGCGGCCGGCAGTTGCAGGGCGTTCATGCGCCAACCGGCCTTCTTCAGCGCGTCGTTGACCAAGTAGATGTCGAGGTCGTCGCGATCGGACATGAAGGCGATGAGGAACTTGGGGTCGCCGATGACCTGCAGGCCGTCCATCGCCTCGATGCCCTCGCGGATCGTCGTGGCGGTCTGCATGATCCCGCGAGCCGCCTCGAGGTAGCCGGCACGCCCGGTCGTCACCATCCCGGCCCACGTCGCGGCGATCAGGCCTCCGGAGCGCGAGCCCGCCAGGCCCGGCGAGAGGTAGAGCCCGCCAGGCCAGTCCGGGTAGGTGAAGTACTGGTGCCGGCGCAGGTCCTTGTTGCGGTAGGACAGTGTGGAGGTTCCTTTGAGGGCATAGCCGTACTTGTGTGTGTCGGCGGAGATCGACGTCACCCCGGGGACGCGGAAGTCCCACAGCGGGATGTCGTAGCCGAGTTCTTCTGCCCAGGGCCAGAGCATGCCGCCGAGGCAGCCGTCCACGTGCATCCCGATCCCGTGCTCCTGGGCCAGCGCGGCGATGTCCTCGATCGGGTCGATCAGTCCATGGGCGTAGTCCCCGGCCGATCCGACCAGAGCGATGGTCTGGTCGTCGATCAGTTCGGCCATCGCGTCGACGTCAGCGGTGTAGGCGTCGGTCAGCGGGGCGTGGCGGACCTCGATGTCCATCCAGTACGCACCCTTGTCCAGCGCCACGTGCGCCGTGATGGGCATGACCACGTTGGGCTTTGTGACACCGCGCTCGCGGGCGGCCTCCCGGTAGGTGTAGAGCGCGGTGATCAGGCTTTCGGAACCGCCGCTGGTCACCACCCCACAGGCGTTCGCGTCGCCGTGCAACAGGTCGAGGACCATGGCCACGATCTCGCCCTCGAACTTCGTGGCCGACGGGTACATGTCGCGCTGCAGGACGTTCGCGTGGGAGAACTGGGAGAAGACCTCGCCGAGGTACGCGTAGTGCTCGTGGTCACCGCTGTACAGCGAGCCCGACACCTTTCCCTCATCGCCGGTCGCGTCCTCGCGCTGGGCCATTGAGGTGATCTCGGCCAGCACGTCGGCGCGATCGCGGGGTTCGTCGGGGATCCGCCGGTAGTTGGTGGTCTCCTTGCGGTACGGGTAGAAGCCGTCGATGAAGTCGTCGAAGTCGCTCACGCGTCCGAGGTTAGTCGCAGTGGCCCGGTGTTGCGTCGGCGCGCAGGACTGCCATCGAGCCGCCTCAGGTGGCAGTCTGGAGGCATGCGCAAGACCTTCCCGATAATCCTGATCCTGCTCGGCGTAGTGATGTTCGGAGTGGGTCTGGCACAGGCCGTCGGTGGCGTCACGTCCACCATCGGGTCGATCGCCTCCACCACGATGATCAGCAACCCGTTCACCGCCCCGGGATCCACGGAGGTGGAGTTGAGCCCGGGGACGTACACGGTCTACGAGAACATCGGGTTCGCCGGCTCCAACCCTGGCAACGTGACCGTGGATCCGGAGTCGCTGACCGTGTCCGGGCCCGACGGCGAGCGGATCAGTACGACATGCATCTCCTGTGGCGCGTCGAGTTCCACTCTGACCCTCGGTTCCACCACCTACATCGGGGTCATCTCCTTCACCGCGCCCGAACAGGGTAAGTACACGGTTGCGGCCACTGACGACGGCGGGGCCAACCTCGTCGTGGGGCCGTCCTTCGCCGAGGCCATCGGCGGGATCGTCAATGAAGTCGGTGGCGCCTTCGGCTGGGTGGGATTGGCGATCCTCGGCGGCTTCCTCGCTGTCGCGGGCATCATCTGGTTGATCGTGGCGGCGGTGACCGGGTCGGGATCCAAGCCTGCTCCCGTGCCGGGCATCCCGTATTACGACGCTGCGGCCGGCCAAGGTCCAGTTGTGCAGGCCGGGGGCGCCGAAATGCCGGTCGGTGGACCGACCCCGGTCGGCTCCTGGTACCCCGACCCGGAGGACCCCAGCCAGTTGCGCTGGTGGGACGGGCGGCAATGGACCGATCAACGCCGGCCGCGCTGATCGGTGTTGGGTGGGGTTCGTGCAGCCAGGTGGGGTTCGTCGGGCGCTGAACCCCATCGGTCTACCTGAACCCCATCGGTCGCCGCCTCCGTGGACAGCGGTGGCTCCGGCCCGGGGTTCGTCCGCCACCACGTGCCCAACAACCCCGCCGAACGGCTACTGGTGCCCGAGTGATCACCTCGGGTAGAGTCCGGGAACCGTACCCCAGGAGGAACCGTAATGAAGAAGATGCTCGGACTCGTCGTGGTCGTGCCGCTGCTGTTCGGCGGTCTCGCCGCCTGCGGTGGCAGCGACAGCGGCAGTTCCACCACCGAGACCACGGCAGCGGCGACGCCTGCCGAGACCATGGCCGAAACCACCGAACCCACTGCCGAGCAGGGGGACTCCATGTCCGCCGTGGACGCGTACTGCCAGAAGGTCGATGAGTACGCGGCCGAGGCGAAGAAGTTGATCGAGGACCCGACGTCCGGCAATGCCAGTGACCCTGCAGGCCAAGGCCCAGGAACTGCAGGACACCGCGTCGCAGTTGACCCAGGAGCTCATCGACGACCCGTCGAAGGCCGAGCAGGTGCAGGAGTGCACCACCAAGTTGCAGGAAGCGCTGGCCGGCTGAATCAGACGCAGAGGAGGGGATCCGGGTGACCGGGTCCCTCCTTTCGCGTGCGAGGGGACTGGCCGGCGATTGTCGCGAAGTTGGCGGCCCGTCCACCCCGATTGTCACGAAGGTGCTGGGTCCGACGGCCTGAAACCCCTCACCTTCGTGACAAAGAGGTTCCGGACCGTCGCAACTTCGTCACAATGGCCGGCGGTCCGGACCGTCGCAAACTTCGTCACAATGGCCGGCGTGGGCCGGCCCGTCACGACGCGGGCCGTGAGACGACCCGTGAGCCGGGCCGAGCGCATTTCCCGAGGGGGGGCCGCATTTATTACTTGCCAGTAACATAGGCGGCACCGCGCTCCGTTCGTAGAGCGCACACGCCACGGAGGCTCAGTTGAGCGAAGCGTTTATCTATGAGGCGATCCGCACGCCGCGCGGACGAGGAAAGGCCAACGGATCCTTGCACGGGGTCAAGCCGGTCACCTTGGTCACCGGGCTGATCGACGAACTGCGCACCCGCCACCCGGGGATGGACCCCAACGCCATCGACGATCTTGTGCTCGGATGTGTGACTCCGTGGGGACCAGGGGGCGGACATCGCCAAGACGGCCGCGATTTTCGCCGGCCTGCCGGACACCGTGGCCGGCACCCAGATCAACCGCTTCTGCGCCTCGGCCCTCGAGGCCGTCAACATGGCCGCGCAGAAGGTCCGCGCCGGCTGGGACCAGTTGGTCATCGCCGGTGGTGTGGAGTGCATGAGCCGCGTCCCGATGGGTTCCGACGGCGGCGCGTGGGCCATGGACCCGGAGACCGCGTACGACACCTACTTCGTGCCGCAGGGCATCAGCGCCGACCTCATCGCGACCACCGAAGGCTTCACCCGCGAGGACGTGGACGCCTACGCCGTGCAGTCGCAGCAGCGGTCTGCCGCGGCCTGGAGTGCGGGCAACTTCGCCAAGTCCGTGGTTCCGGTCAAGGACCGCAACGGCGTGACCCTGCTCGACCACGACGAGCACATGCGCCCGACACCACCATGGAGTCGCTGGCCTCCCTCAAGCCCTCCTTCGCCGGGATCGGCGAGATGGGCGGGTTCGACGCGGTGGCTCTGCAGAAGTTCCACTGGGTCGAGAAGATCGACCACGTCCACACCCCGGGCAACTCGTCCGGGATCGTCGACGGTGCGGCCCTGGTCGTCGTCGGTAGTGAGCAGGTCGGCAAGGACTTCGGCATGGTTCCGCGCGCTCGCGTGGTCGCCACGGCCGTCTCCGGCGCCGATCCGACGATCATGCTGACCGGACCGACTCCGGCCACCGAGAAGGCTTTGCGGCTTGCCGGTCTGACCAAGGACGACATCGATGTGTGGAGCTGAACGAGGCTTTCGCGGCGGTCGTGCTGAAGTGGGTCAAGGACTTCGACCTGCCCATGGAGAAGGTCAACATCAACGGCGGCGCGATCGCCATGGGCCACCTGCTGGGAGCCACCGGCGCCATGATCCTGGGCACCGTGGTCGATGAACTCGAACGCTCCGGCGGACGGTACGGCCTGGTCACCCTGTGCATCGGTGGCGGCATGGGCCTCGCGACGATCATCGAGCGGGTGTGAGGAATGACGAACATGATTGCGTGGGACAAGGACGCGGACGGAATCGTCACGCTGACCATGGACGACCCCGACCAGGGCGCCAACACGATGAACGAGACGTTCCAGAACTCGTTTCAAGCCACAGTCGAGCGGCTCGTGGCTGAGAAGGATGACATCACCGGTGTCGTCCTGACCTCGGGGAAGAAGACCTTCTTCGCGGGCGGGACCTCACCCTGCTGAGCAAAGCCACGCCGGCGGACGCCGAGGAACTCACGGCGCAGTTGCAGAAGTTCAAGGGCCTGACCCGGCAGCTCGAGACGCTGGGCAAGCCCGTTGTGGCCGCCATCAACGGCGCCGCCCTCGGCGGCGGTCTGGAGATCGCGCTGTCCTGTCACCACCGTGTGGCCCTCGACGTCAAGGGCAGCGAGATCGGTCTGCCTGAGGTGTCGCTGGGTCTGCTGCCCGGCGGCGGCGGCGTGGCGCGCACGGTGCGGATGTTCGGACCGCAGAAGGCCCTGATGGAGATCCTGCTGCAGGGTCAGCGGCGCAAGCCCGCGGCGGCGCTCGAAGTCGGGCTCGTCGACGAACTGGTCTCCGACCCGGCCGAGTTGATCCCCGCGGCCAAGGCGTGGATCACAGCCAACCCGGACGCCGCCCAGCCGTGGGACGCCAAGGGCTACAAGATCCCCGGCGGCACCCCGTCGAACCCCAGGAGTTCGCCGCGATGCTGCCCGCGTTCCCGGCGAACCTGCGCAAGCAGATCAAGGGTGCGCCGATGCCGGGGCCCGAGGCGATCATGGCCGCGGCCGTCGAGGGTTCCCAGGTGGACATCAACAATGCGCTGCTGATCGAGACCCAGTACTTCGTCAGCCTCGCGACCGGCCAGGTCAGCAAGAACATGATCAAGGCCTTCTTCTTCGACCTGCAGGGCATCATGAAGGGCGGGAGCCGTCCAGCGGGCTTCGAACCGTACCGCGCGCAGAAGATCGTGGTCCTCGGCGCGGGCATGATGGGCGCCGGCATCGCCTACGTCTCAGCGCGTTCCGGCATGGAGGTCATCCTCAAGGACGTGTCGCTGGAGTCGGCGCAGAAGGGCAAGGCGTACAGCGAGAAGTTGCTCTCGAAAGCGGTGTCCCGCGGCAAGATGACCCAGGAGGCCGCCGACGAGGTGCTCGGTCGGATCACCGCCACGGACAACCCGGCGGACGCCAAGGGAGCCGACCTGCTCATCGAGGCGGTCTTCGAGGACCCCGCGCTGAAGCACAAGGTGTACGCGGAGATCGAGCCGTTCATGGCTGAGGGCTCGCTGCTCGCGTCGAACACCTCGACCCTGCCGATCACGGGTCTGGCTGAGGGATCAGCCGCCCGGCGGACTTCATCGGGATGCACTTCTTCTCCCCGGTGGACAAGATGCCGCTGCTGGAGATCGTGGTGGGGGAGCAGACCTCCGACGCCGCCATCGCCAAGGCCGTGGACGTGGCCCTGCAGATCAAGAAGACCCCGATCGTCGTCAATGACAGCCGGGGCTTCTTCACCAGCCGGGTCATCGGCACGTTCATGGGTGAGGCTGCGGCGATGCTCGGCGAGGGCATCCCCGCGCCCAGCATCGAGCAGGCCGCACTGCAGGCGGGGTACCCGACCGGTCCGCTGGCGCTGTTCGACGAGGTCAGCCTGACGCTGGCACGCCGGATCCGGGAGGCATCGCGGGAGGCGGCGGCCGCGGAGGGCTGGGACTTCCCGGAGCACCCGTCCTATCCGGTGATCGACAAGATGGTCGTCGAGTTCGACCGCGGCGGTCGTGCTGCCGGCGCGGGCTTCTACGACTACACCGACGGCAAGCGGGTCGGGCTGTGGTCCGGACTGGGCGAGACGTGGCAGAACGTCGACCCGCAGGACGTCGACCTGACCGAGTTGCAGGAGCGGATGCTGTTCGTCGAGGCGATCGATTCGGTGCGCTGTTTCGACGAGGGCGTTCTGCGCAACGTGCCCGACGCCAACATCGGCTCCATCTTCGGCATCGGATTCCCGCCCTGGACCGGTGGGGTGCTGCAGTACATCAACGGATACGGGCTCGCGGAGTTCGTCGCCCGTGCACGTGAACTCGCAGCCGCCTTCGGGCCGCGCTTCGATCCGCCTGCGTCGCTGGTGGCGCGCGCGGAGAGCGGCGAACAGTACGTCTGAACCGCACGAAGGGGCCGGGCCGGTGGGTTCGGCCCCTTCGGCCTGTCCAGCCACTAGGGTGCGGGCATGGCCTCGGTCTGGACCCGCACGGTCTACCCGCGTGAGGACGGTGTCGCGTTCGATCGCGTCGTGTTCTTCTCCGACGCGGTGTTCGCGATCGCCCTGACCCTGGCCGCGGTGGAGATCGGTCTGCCGGAGGTGCAGGACACGACCTCGGTCTCCGCGCTGTGGGAGGCGGTGCAGGACAAGGTGCCGGCGCTGATCGGCTTCCTGGTCGCCTTCATCTGGGTCGCGATCTATTGGCGCGCGAACCACCGCTTCGTCATGACGCTGCGTGCGATGGACGCCCGCTACGTCCTGGCCACGATCGTGTACCTCGCGCTGATCGCGTTGCTGCCCGTCCCGGCGCAGATGCTCGGTGAGTACTGGGGCAATCCGCTGGCCGTCGCCTTGTTCGCGGTGTACGCCAGCGCCGTCAGCGGGATGGAGGTCGTGCTGATCCTCGTGGCGCTGCGCGGGGACCTCTTCATCGCGCCGCCGAGTCGCGACTTCGCCAGGCAGTTGGTGTTCGGGTCGCTGTCGCCGACGGTCGTGTTCCTGAGCTCGATCCCGCTGGCTTTCCTTTCCACGACCTGGGCGCTGCTCTGGTGGTTGGTGGGGTCTGTGCTGGCCGGCCACCTGTTGGGTCGCATGAAAGGGCAGCCGCCGGAGGACCCCGCCTGAACCCGGGCCGCGCCGCAGATCCGTGAGCAGTTCGGAAATCCGGTAGCGCTTCGACACACCCGGAGTGCTCCCGGATTTGCGGAGTACTCCCGGATCCACTTATCCACAGGAATCGCAGGACAGCAGCCACGTCCCGCTCCGCGAGGCAGGCTTGTCGTTGTGCTCACGTCGGAGGTTTCAGGTGACTCGTCGAGGCCGGCTCGCGCCGCGCGGAAGGGGTCGGTACGTGTGCGTCGTGGGCTCTATGTGGAGTCGGTCACCGACGAGTGGGAGCGGTACCGGCTTCAGGGCCGCGCCGTTCTCGGTGCGTTGGCGCCCACGGCCTTCCTCACTGGGCCCACTGCGGCGGTGATGCGGGATCTGCCCATGGTCGGGGACCCTCCGGAGACGGTGTTCGTTCGCGGTGTTCCCAGGGGCCGCTACGGCAAGGACGTCAAAGTGGTCAGTGGCGCAAACGCCGCTGGTGAAACGTATGAGGGGATGCGCGTGGCGTCGATGGCGTGGACAGTGGCCGATTGTGCGCGCGTGATGTCGCGCCGCGATGCGCTGATCGTGGCCGATGCCGCCCTGCGGACGTCGGGGTGCCGGGCCCAGGAGATCGAGACGGTGGCCGCGCACCTCGCCGGCTGCACGGGTGTGGACGGCGTCCGGTGGGTGGCTGCCAACTGTGACCCGGGTGCGGAGTCCCCGGGTGAGTCCTGGCTGCGAATGGTGGTGACCGATCTGGGGTATGAGGTGCAGAGTCAGGTCGTGGTGGGGAACTCACGGGTGGATCTGCTGATCAGGGGAACCCGGGTCGTCCTTGAATTCGATGGCGCCGTGAAGGACCAGCCCGACTCGTGGCAAGGGGCGCAATCGGTGCTCAACGAGAAGCGGCGTCAAGCCGAACTCGAGGCCGCGGGCTACATCGTGCTGAGAGTCATCTGGGACCAACTGTCGGATCCGGCACGCCTGGATCGGCGGATCCGAGCCGCGTTGGGGGCCGGGGCTCATCCGTGAGCGGTTCGGACATCTGTTAGCGGTTCGGCGCTGGTGGAGTGCTCCCGGATTTGCAGAGTGCTCACGGATGCGGATGGCCACCCCGGAAGGGCCAGGGAGGCAGCGCGAGCCCGCTCGCCCGGCCCATGCGACGATCGGACCATGCAGCGCAGCTCCTCCCAGCGGTGGCTGGAACGCGCCCAGGCGGTCACCCCCGGCGGTGTGAACTCGCCGGTCCGGGCGTTCCGCGCAGTCGGCGGCCACCCGGTCTTCTTCGTCGGTGGCCAAGGGCCCTACGTCACAGATGTGGACGGCAACACCTACGTGGATCTGGTGGGGCAGTGGGGGCCGGCGCTGCTCGGCCACGCCCACCCCGCCGTTGTGCAGGCGGTACAGAGCGCGGCCGCCACCGGAATGGGTTTCGGCGCCCCCCACCCCAACGAGGTGGAACTGGCCGAGTTGATCGTCGAACGTGTCGCCCCCGTCGCGCAGGTGCGGCTGGTCAACTCCGGCACCGAAGCCACGATGAGCGCGATCCGGGTGGCCCGCGGCTTCACCGGCCGCGAGGTGGTGATCAAGTTCGCGGGCTGCTACCACGGTCACTCCGACGGCCTGCTCGCCTCGGCGGGCAGTGGGGTGGCGACCCTCGGTCTGCCCGACAGCGCCGGGGTGACGAAGGACCAGACCGCGTCGACGCTGGTGCTGCCGTACAACGATCTGGCGGCGGTCGCGACCGCACTGCACACCTTCGACGTGGCCGCGGTGATCACCGAGGCGGTGCCCGCGAACATGGGTGTCGTCCCGCCCGCACCCGGCTTCACGCAGGGCCTCGCGGGGCTGTGCAAGGAGAACGGCGCGCTGCTGATCAGCGACGAGGTCATGACCGGCTTCCGGGTCTCACCCAGCGGCTGGTTCGGCCTCGAAGGGGTGCCCGCCGACCTGTACACCTACGGCAAGGTGATCGGTGGGGGGCTGCCGGTGGCCGCTTTCGGCGGTCGCGCGGACGTCATGCAGATGCTCGCCCCGCAAGGGCCGGTCTACCAGGCCGGCACGCTCTCCGGGAACCCCGTGGCCACCGCTGCGGGCTTGGCCATGCTCCGCAACGCGGACTACGCGGCCGTCGATGCTGCCGCCGAGCACGTGATCGCGATGACGGACGAGGCACTGACGGCCGCCGGTGTGCCCCACACGATGCAGCGCGCGGGCAGTCTCTTCAGTTTCTTCTTCCGTGCCGAGCCGGTGACCAACTACGACCAGGCACAGGACCAGGACACCAGTGCGTTCGCCGCGTTCCACGCCACCATGCTGGATGCGGGTGTGAGCCTGCCACCGTCGGCCTTCGAGGCCTGGTTCGTGAGCAGCGCCCACGATGAGCGAGCATTGGAA
Source organism: Actinomycetota bacterium (assembly GCA_020636995.1). Taxonomy (GTDB): domain Bacteria; phylum Actinomycetota; class Actinomycetes; order S36-B12; family UBA10799; genus JADKAV01. The sequence continues at coordinate 67,495 of JACJWU010000008.1, forward strand.
CAGATCCAGCGCGCGCTGCCGGGGGCGGCCGAAGCCGCTGCCCGAGCCCGGGAGGAGTCCGCATGACCGAGCGCACCACGGTCCACCTGTTGCGCCACGGCGAGGTGTACAACCCGGACAAGATCCTCTACGGCCGTCTGCCCGATTTCCACCTCTCGGACGTCGGCCAGCAGATGGCCGTCATGGTCGCGGACGCCCTGGAGACCCGCGACATCGCCGAGATCTGGTCGTCACCACTGGACCGGGCGCAGGAGACCGCCGCCCCGCTGGCGGACCGGCTCGGACTCACCCCGGTGATCGACGACCGGATCATCGAGGCCGACAACGTCTTCGAGGGGCAGCGGGTGTCCGTCGGCGACGGGGTGTTGCGGCAGCCGAAGGCGTGGCGATACCTCTACAACCCGTTCAAGCCGTCCTGGGGCGAGCCCTACACGGATGTCGCGGCCCGCATGCGTTCCGCGGTGACCGCTGCCCGCCGCAGTGTCCGCGGACACGAGGCGCTGCTCGTCAGCCACCAACTGCCGGTCTGGATCTCCCGCCTGGACGCCGAAGGCCGCCGATTCGTGCACGACCCCCGCAAGCGCCAGTGCAACCTGGCGTCCCTGACGTCACTGACCTTCGACGACGATCGCCTCGTGTCCATCGTCTACACGGAGCCGGCGGCGTCGCTCTACCCGATCTCGACGAAGGGGGTCGGGGCGTAGGTGCGTAGGCGTTCACTGCTGCTCGGGGCGGTCCTCGTCCTCACCCTGGCCGCCGGTTGCTCGCAGGAGACCGGCGACGTCGGCCAGACCGACGGTTTTGTCGCCGGGGACGGCTCGTCGGTGATCCTGCCCGTCGACCAGCGACAGCCTGCGCCTGTCCTCACCGGGACCGACCTCAACGGTGATGCGGTCGACACCGCCACCTGGCAGGGATCCCCGGGAGTCATCAATGTGTGGGCCTCCTGGTGCGCACCCTGTCGCGCTGAGGCTCCGGAGCTGGTCGCAGTGGCCAAGCAGAACCCCGACGTGAACTTCCTCGGCCTGGACACCCGCGACTCCGAAGCCCCGGCGCGGGCATTCGTGGAGAAGTTCGGGATCCCATATCCCAATCTGCCGGATCCGGACGGCCAGCTCGTGCTGAAGTTCTCCGGCAGCCTGCCGCCGCAGGCGATCCCTTCCACCTTGCTCATCGACAGCCAGGGCCGGGTCGCCGGACGTTTCCTGGGTGCGGTCGGTGCCGGCGAACTCGACGAGGCTCTGCAGCAACTGTCCGACGAGGATGAGGCGGCACCGTGAGCGTCGCAGAGACGGTGACCGGCGGCTCGCTGCTGCTGGCCATCCCGCTGGCACTGCTGGCCGGCTTCGTGTCGTTCGCCAGCCCGTGCGTCCTGCCACTCGTGCCCGGCTACGTGGGTGTGGTCACGGGGATGACCGGCGCCGAGCTCGAGGAGCCCGTCGCGCCGAAGCACACGAAGATCCTCACCGGCGTCGGCCTGTTCATCCTCGGGTTCTCGGTGGTGTTCATCTCCTATGGCGCGCTACTGGGATACGCCGGGGAGGTGCTGCTGGAGTACCAGGAGCCGATCCAGCGTGTCCTCGGCGTGGTGATCATCATCCTGGGCATCGGTTTCATGGGTGCCCTGCCGTGGCTGCAGCGCGAGGTGAAGTGGCATGTGTCGCCCAACCTGGGGATGTGGACCGCGCCGGTGCTCGGCGTGTTGTTCGGACTCGGGTGGACCCCGTGCATCGGACCGACCCTGGCGGCCGTGCAGGCGCTGGTGTTCTCGGAGGGCTCGGCGCTACGGGGGGCGTTGCTCTCCCTCGCGTACTGCATCGGCCTCGGGGTGCCCTTCCTGATCATCGCTCTGGCCTTCCGGCGCATGGCCGGGACGGTGAAGTGGTTGCGCACCCATTCGTTGTGGGTGTTGAGGTTCGGTGGCGCAACGCTGATCCTGATCGGGGTGTTGCTGGTCACCGGCCTGTGGAACGAGATCTCCATCTGGCTGCGGGTGTGGGCGGGCAGTTTCGAGGTGACCCTGTGACGACCACGATGGAGCCGACCCGCAGCCAGGGGCCGCGACTGGGGGCGCGCGGTTGGCTGCGCTGGGGCTGGCGGACGCTGACGAGCATGCGCACGGCGCTGATCCTGCTGCTGCTGCTCGCCCTGGCGAGCATCCCGGGTTCGGTCTTCCCGCAGCGGGGGACCGACGCGGCGGCTGTCAACGAGTGGATCAACGCGAACCCGCAGGTCGGGCCATGGCTGGATCGGCTGGGGATGTTCGACGTCTTCGCGGCGCCGTGGTTCGCCGCGGTCTACCTGTTGCTGATCGTGTCCCTGATCGGCTGCATCGTGCCGCGCACCGCGGACTTCCTGCGCACGGTACGCAAACCCCCGCCCGCCGCCCCGTCACGGCTGTCCCGGATGCCGGCCTACGAGCGGACCCCCGCGGTCCCGGAGGCACTGGACCTCGCGGAGGAGTACCTGCAGCAACGGCACTGGCGGGTGCGCCGGGAGACCGATGCGATCTCCGCCGAGAAGGGCTACGTGCAGGAGGTGGGCAACCTGATCTTCCACCTGTGTTTCATCTTCCTGCTGCTCGCGGTGGCGGTGGGTGGGTTGTTCGGGTGGTCGGCCAAGGTGATCGTGGTCGAGGGCCGTGGGTTCACCGGTTCACTGACCCAGTTCGACTCGTTCCGTAGCGGCCGGTTCGTGGACCCGGACCGGATCGCGCCGTTCTCGGTGGTCCTCGAGCAGTTCACCGCCACCTTCCAGGAGACCGGGCAGCAGGCCGGCGCGCCCCGGCAGTTCGAGGCCGAAGCGTTGGTCAGTGAGCGACCGGATGCCGCGCCGACCCAGCAGGAGTTCAGCGTCAACTCGCCGCTGGTGTTGCCCGGGGTGAAGGTCTTCCTCACCGGGCACGGGTACGCACCCGAGATCAAAGTCACGCGCCCGGACGGCACGGTCATCTTCGACGACGCGGTGGTCTTCCTGCCGCGCGACGGCAACCTCACCTCTTCGGGTGTGGTGAAGGTCCCCGATGTCGAGCCGGGATTCGCCCTGACGGGGCTCTTCCTGCCCACCGCGACCATCGACCCGGTGATGGGTCCGGTTTCGACCTTTCCGGCCGCCAGGGACCCACAACTGTTCCTCGGGGCGTTCACCGGGGACGTCCCGACCGGCGGCAACGTCTACAAACTCGATACCAGCGGGTTGGACCGGGTGGGGACGAAGGCGCTGCGACCGGGGGAGACCTGGACGCTGCCCGACGGCACCGAGGTCGAATTCGTGGGCTACCGCGACTTCGCGAACTTGTCATTGGCCCATGACCCGGGCCGGTGGCTGGCCCTGGTGGCCGCGGCGCTGGTGATCGTGGGTGTGTCCATGTCGTTGCTGCTGCAGCGCCGACGCGTCTGGGTCCGGCTGGTGCCCGGAGTGGATACAGTGGGGGGGACCGTCGACGTGGCGGGCCTGAGCCGGTCCGGGGGTGGACGGGTGCACGAGGACGTGGCCGAGATCGTTACCGTGGTGCACAACCGGCAGAGAACGGAAGATGAGACATGGCACAACTGAGCAACACCGCCGTCTACGCGTCGATGCTGGTGTACGCACTGGCGCTGTTCGCGTTCGCCGCGTCGCTGGCGGCCCGCCGCGTGCCGCTGCCCAGTTCCCAGAAGGTCCTCGTCGGCCCGGCCGGCGCGACCGCGACCGAGCAGCAGTCGCATGACGAGCCGGGTCGCAAGTCCGGGAACATCGCCATCTCCTTGACGTGGCTGGCCACCGGCCTGCTGATCGTGGGCTTCGTGCTCCGTGGGCTCGCGGCAGAGCGGTTCCCGCTGGGCAACATGTACGAGTTCTCGCTCGGTGCGGCCATCGCCGTCGCGCTCGTGTACCTCATCGCCGCCTCCCGCACCGACCTGCGGTGGCTCGGCGTGTGGGTGGTCGGTGCCGTGCTCCTGACGCTCGGCGTGGCCGTCACGTTGTTGTACACCGAGTCGGCGCAACTGGTGCCGGCGCTGAAGTCCTGGTGGTTGGTGATCCACGTCAGCGCCGCTGCCGTGTCGGGCGGTGCGTTCACGCTCAGCGCAGGTCTGATCGTAGCGTATCTGATCAAGCAGCGTGCCGAGGACCGCGGGACGGCCGGCAAGGGTCTGGCGAGCAGGCTGCCGAGTGCGGAGCGCCTGGACGGTCTGGCCTACCGGACGATCGCGTTCGTGTTCCCGGTGTGGACCTTCGCCGTCATCGCCGGCGCCATCTGGGCGGAGAACGCGTGGGGTCGCTACTGGGGCTGGGACCCCAAGGAGACCTGGGCCTTCATCACGTGGGTGATCTACGCCGGCTACCTACACGCCCGCTCGACGGCGGGATGGAAGGGGCGCAAGGCCGCAGTCATCGGGCTGATCGGATTCCTGGCCTTCCTGATCAACTACTTCGGGGTGAACCTCTTCGCCACCGGGCTGCACTCCTACTCAGGGGTCTGAGCTCACTGCGGCGTGCCGCGCAGGAAATCCGGGTCGTCGTCGGGTCCGAGGTAGCGCGGGCCGTCCTCGGGGTACCGGCCCAGGAACAGCCACAGCAGCGCCCCGACCACCGGGAGCAGCAGGATCGCCAGGGTCCACAGGAACCGGCTGCCGCCGCGTACATCGGCGGGGGGGACCTGCCACACGTCGATCAGGGCGAAGATCGTCAGCCCCAGGGCGACGATTATGAGAACCACCTTGACCATGATTCGATGGTACGCCGCCGAGGGCAAGCCGGCAGTCCCGCAACGTCGTGCGCGGGTGATCCGCGCGGAGGGGGGAGGGTGCTGCCGGACGGGGCCCGACGTACCCTGGAACGGTGACTGCTGGTCGTGCCTTCTTCGTGTACACGGGTCTTCGGATCCTGCTGCTGCTGGCGGTGGGCGGACTGCTCTACCTGACCGGTGCGCGAGGGTTCCTGCTGTTGATCCTGGCCTTCCTGGTCAGTGGGGCGCTGAGCCTGGTGTGGCTGGATCGCCCGCGGGCACAGATGAGCCGCGGCTTCGGCAACGCGGTCGGCCGGGTCAACGACCGGATCGATGCCGCGGCGGCTGCTGAGGACGAGCCCGACCCGCAGCCGGGGGACTCAGAGCAGGAAGCCGACGCCGAGACCGAGTCCCGCCAGAAGTAGCGCCAACGACTGCATCTGCAGCACGGGTATCAGCCCGCGCCCGTAGGCGTGTTCGAGGACGTCCTGCGAGGCCTTCACCGCAGGCACGGCACCGGCCATGCCGAGCAGTGCCCATGGCGACGTGGCCAGCCCGACCCACGCCACCAGGACGAACGCGATGATGTTGGCTGTGGCGAACAGGCGGCGGGTGCGCTCGTCGCCGAGGCGCACCGCGAGAGTGTGTTTGCCGGACTGCTCGTCGAGTTCCCGGTCGCGCAGGTTGTTGGCGACCAGGATGTCGACCGTGAGCAGGCCGATGGCGATCGACACGACGACCGCGATCGGCCAGATGTCCCCCCCGGTGACCAGAGTTGTTCCGCAGACCGCGACCGGGCCGAAGAACACGAAGACGAACACCTCGCCGAGTCCGATGTAGCCGTACGGCCGGGATCCCCCGGTGTAGGCGTAGGCGGACAACACCGCGGCGATGCCGATCGGCAGCAGGATCCACTGCCCGCTCAGCAGCACCAGTGCCAGCCCCGCGATGGCCGCCACGGCCAGGCTGGCGAGGGCGGCCATCTTGACCTGCCGGGCCGCAGCGAGCCCTTGTCCGACCAGTCGGACGGGCCCGACGCGCACCTCATCGGTACCCCGTACGCCATCGCTGTAGTCGTTGAAGTAGTTCACGCCGACTTGCAGCGCGAGGGCGACCAGTAGTGCCAGCAGGCCATTGCGCACCACGGCTGGGGTCGACAGCGCAGTGCCCGTGTGGACGGTCACACCGAGTCCGGCGACGACCGGGGCGATCGCGGCCGGCAATGTGCGCGGCCGGGCTCCGGCGATCCACTCACTGACGCTGGCCACGTGCTCTCCTGAGAAGTTCCTGGCGATCGGGTTTGCCATTGTCCAACCGCGGTAACCGGTTCTCGGCGTCCTCGGTGAAGACCACCACACGGTAGCCGTCCACGTCGTCCGGGACCGCGATCGCCACGGCTTCGGTCGTCCCCGGTCGGCGCAGGGCCTTCTCCTCGTAGTCGCGCAGGCGACGGTTGATCCCCTTCACCGGGACCTGGTCGTCGCAACGGCCGTCCACGACCAACCGGCCGTCGTGCCAGTGACCGAGGTCCCCGGTCGGCCACGGCCTGGGCAGCGTGGGTCCGGGGACGTAGCCCCTCGCCACATTCGGCCCGTCCACGTGGATCTGACCCGCGTGGATACTCACCTCCACACCGGTCCAGGGCACACCGTCGTAGACGCAGCCGCCGAGCGTCTCCGTGGCGCCATAGGTGGCGATCGCGTGGATGCCGAGGCTGTCGCACCGCTGGCGCAGTCCTGGTGGAAAGGGACCGCCGCCGATCAGGACGGCGCGCATCGACTGCAGGAGCCGTACCCCGGAGTCGATGTCGAGCAGACGGGCCAGCTGCGTGCTGACCATCGACGTCGCATCCGCCCCACCCGGATACCACCGCGTCAGTTCCGAGGCGTCGAACCTCCCGCCGAGACCGGGCCAGACCACGGGTGCCGGCTCGCTACGGGCAAGGGTCATGAAACCGCCGGTGGCGTAGGGGCTCATCAGCAGCAACCACCGCCAGCCGTCGTCGTCCAGCACCCGCCGTGAGCTGTGCACCGCCCACTCGATGGCCTCGAACGTGTGCCCCACGGACTTGGCCGCACCTGTGCTCCCCGACGTCCGCAGCACCACCTCGGCCGAATCCGACGAAACCGGCGAAGCTGTGCCCGGCATCGCGAAGGGTGAGCGGCGCCGCAGATGATCGCGGATGCGCGCGGCGGCCGCGTCGGGGGCCTCACCGGCAGGCAGCGTGATCACCCGTCCATTGTGCGCGCCGCACCGGTGTTGGTGGTGGGAGGTGGATGCCGCGGGGGGAGGGCCCACCCGTGGATCGGGCGCCGGGCGCAGGGCCGAGCCGCCCGTCGTAGCCTTGTCGCATGGATAGTCGCACCCGATACGTGTTGCCCCCGGTGGTCGCCGAGGACAGCCCCGCGTTCACCGACCCGTCGTTCTCCAGCATCGAACCGGGAGCGGACTGGAAGGCCGAAGGGGACTTCAGCGACATCCGCTACGAGACCTCCGAGGGCATCGCCAAGATCACCATCAACCGCCCGCACAGGCGCAACGCGTTCCGTCCGCAGACCCTCTTCGAACTCGAACGGGCATTCACGATGGCGCGGGACGATGACACCGTCGGTGTCATCATCTTCACCGGTCAGGGGGACTGGGCGTTCTGCTCCGGCGGGGACCAGCAGATCCGTGGGGACGACGGCTACATCGGTGACGACGAGGTGGCGGCCAAGGGCATCGGTCGCCTCAACGTCCTCGACCTGCAGATCCAGATCCGCCGCTTGCCCAAGCCGGTGATAGCGATGGTGGCCGGATACGCGATCGGGGGCGGCCACGTCCTGCACATCGTGTGCGACCTGACGATCGCGGCGGACAACGCCCGCTTCGGGCAGACCGGGCCCAAGGTGGGCTCGTTCGACGGCGGGTACGGCAGTGGTCTGCTCGCCCGCCAGATCGGTCAGAAGCGCTCCCGTGAGGTGTGGTTCCTGTCCCGGCAGCACGGCGCCGAGCAGGCCTACGACTGGGGTCTGGTGAACGCCGTCGTGCCGCTGGCCGACCTCGAGAAGGAGACCGTGGCCTGGGCGCGCGAGATGCTCGCGCTGTCGCCGCTGGCATTGCGGATGCTCAAGGCCTCCCACAACGCCGCCGACGACGGCCTGGCCGGTGTCCAGCAACTCGCCGGTGACGCGACGCTGCTCTTCTACATGACCGAGGAGGCCCAGGAGGGCCGCGACGCCTACACCCAACGACGTCGACCGGAGTTCGACAAGTTCCCCAAGCGCCCGTGACCGAGCGGCGTCTGTGGCCGTACCGACTTCGGTTGCGCACGCCGTTCCGCGGACTGCACGAGCGGCGGGGATGTCTGATCGCCGGGTCTGTGGGCTGGGGGGAGTTCGCCCCCTTCGACGACTACGACACCGAGGCCGACGCCCGGTGGTTGTCGGCGGCACTGGAGCAGGCCGACGGCAAGTGGCCCGATCGGGTGCGGGACGGGGTCGAGGTGAACGCCATCATCCCGGCGGTGGCGCCGGAGCAGGCGGCGGCGATGGCGGTGGCATCGGGGTGCCGGACCATCAAGGTGAAGGTGGGCGACGCCGAGGGGTTGGCCCGGGTGGCGGCCGTGCGCGAGGCCTTGCCGACAGCGGCGTTGCGTGTCGACGTGAATGGCCAGTGGACGGTGCCGCAGGCGGCCCGCGCATTGGCCGACCTCGCCGGGTTCGGGCTGGAGTACGCCGAACAGCCGGTGCGGACGATCGAGCAGATGCGCCAGTTGCGCGAGCTCGTGGAGGTGCCGCTCGCGGCTGACGAGGTGATCCGTGTGGACCGGCGTTTCGACGAGGTGGCCGAGGTCGCCGATGTCGCGGTGCTGAAGGTCGCTCCGCTGGGCGGGGTCGCCGCCACCGTGGAGGCCGCGCGGCGGATCGGTCTGCCCGTGGTGATCAGCAGCGCGCTGGATTCCTCGCTGGGTCTGGCCGCCGCCGTGGCGGCAGCCTGCGCTCTTCCGGAACCTCCCTTGGCCTGCGGTCTGGGCACCGGGGCGCTCTTCGCACAGGACACGACGGCCGTGACGCTGATGCCTCAGGATGGCTGGCTGCCGACGGTGCCATCCCCGTCGCCGCGATCCGATCTGGTGCGGGCCAAGGACGATCTGGCGATGTGGCGGGCCCGCATAGAGTCCGCCCTGGCAACACATCGATAACGATCCCGGCGATGGCGGTGGCCGTTGTCAGAACCCGGCGTTACGGGGGCGTACCCTATAGGGTGAACGGGGTGCGAATCCGTGGGGCCGCCTAACATGCCTCCCCACACTCGCCCCGAAGGGAGTCGACGGCCGACCGGGCCGCCGAATTACGAAAATAAATGAGGAGCGTCGATGCGCAGAGGCATCAAGGGTCTCGCGCTGCTCGCCGCACTACCGCTGGCCCTCGCGGCCTGCAGCAGTGGCGGCGACAGCACCGAGAGTTCGCCTGTACCCACCAACCCGGCCGATGTGTCGGGCACCGTCGTGTTCTGGGACACCAGTGACTCGACCAATGAGGCCCCCACTTTCAAGGAACTGATCAAGAAGTTCGAGGCCGAGTACCCGAACGTGACCGTGGACTACCAGAACGTGCCGTTCTCGGAGGCCCAGAACAAGTACAAGACCGCGGCCCAGGCTGACAACGCGCCTGACGTGCTGCGCGCCGAGGTGGCGTGGACGCCCGAGTTCGCGTCGCTGGGCTACCTGCTGCCGCTGACCGGCACATCGCTGGACACCCCGGACGCGTACCTGCCGACCCCGTGGTCGAGCAACGTGTACGAGGACGTGGTGTACGGCGTGCCGCAGGTGACGGACGCCCCGGGCCTGCTCTACAACAAGGAGTTGCTGGACAAGGCCGGTGTCGAGGCACCCAAGACGTGGGACGACGTCCAGGTCGCGTCCGAGAAGCTGGATGTGGACGGGCTCTACTCGGCAACCGGTGGGTACTTCACCCTGCCGTACATCTACTCGTTCGGCGGTAACACCGTCGACCCGAACGAGCAGAAGATCCTGATCAACGACCCCGAGTCGGTGGCGGGCTTCCAGAAGGCCCTGGACCTGATTGACAGCGGTGCCGCGGTCAAGCCGGACCCCAACGACGCCTACAACCAGCAGATGGCTATGTTCAAAGAGGGCAAGGTCGCGATGATCATCAACGGGCCGTGGTCGGTTGCTGACATCCTCACCGGCAAGGCCTTCAAGGGCAACGAGGACAACCTCGGCGTCACCACGACCCCCGCCGGCCCCGACGGCCAGCAGGGCTCTCCGGTCGGCGGTCACAACTACGTGATCTCCGCCGGTACCCAGAACCAGGGTGCCTCCGAGGCGTTCGTGAGCTTCATGAACTCCCCGACGTCGCAGGCGTTCGTGGCTTCCGAACTCGGCCTGCTGCCGACGCAGACGGCCGCGTACGACGAGCCCGAGGTGCAGTCGAACAAGTTCGTCCAGGCCTTCAAGCCCATCGTGGAGAGCGCCACGCCGCGTGCGTGGATCCCCGAGGGTGGCCAGTTCTTCACCGCCATGGATGAGGAGTGGATCAACATGTACACCGGCAAGGCGACCGCCCAGGAAGGCGCGGACGCCATCGCCAAGGCATGGACCGAGTTCCTTCCGGACTACTCGGACTGATTCTCTGATCACTCGCGTTTCGACCGACGAAACCGGGTGAGGAGTCGATAGGGTCGGGTTCGGCCAGTGTTCACGCACTGGCCGGACCCGATTCTTTTTTCTGGGATGGGAGGGGCCGCCAGATGAGTGCGATCACTGCGGACAGCCCTTCGGCGCAGGTGCCGGAGTCCAAGAAACCGGGGCTATTGAAACGCTCCTGGGACAAGTACTGGTACGCCTGGGCGTTCATCGCCCCGGTCGTGATCGTGATGGTGGTCATCATCCTGTGGCCGCTGATCCAGGGCATCTTCCTGAGTTTCACCGATGCCTCTGAGAAGAATGTCGCGAAGGTGATCGGCGGCCGTGAGATCCCCGCGACCTACGACATCGTCGGCCTGAAGAACTACGTCGACGTCCTCACCAGTTCCACCTTCTGGATCATCTTCGCGCGCACCGTCGTATGGACGGTCGTGAACGTGTTCTTCCACTTCACCCTCGGGATGATCCTGGCCATCGTGCTCAACCGGGCGCTGACCGGCCGGGCGCTCTACCGTGCGCTGCTGATCGTGCCGTGGGCCGTCCCCGCGTTCGTGTCCACGTACATGTGGCGGCTCATGCTCACCGACACCGGGCTGGTCAACTCGATCTTCACGGGGATCGGACTGCCGTCGGTGCCCTGGCTGTCGGACACCAACTGGTTGTTCATCAGTTGCATCCTGGTCAACATCTGGCTGGGCGTGCCGTTCATGATGGTTGCGCTGCTCGGTGGCCTGCAGTCCATCCCCAACGAGCTCTACGAGGCCGCCGAGGTCGACGGGGCCACCCCCTGGCAGCGCTTCAAGTACGTGACGGTGCCGGGGCTGCGCACAGTGGCCGCGACGGTCATCCTGCTCGGGTCGATCTGGACCTTCAACATGTTCGCGATCATCTACCTGATGGCCAGCCAGGGTCAGCGCAACGACATCGCGACGCTGCCGGTCTACGCCTACGACAAGGCCTTCACGGGGATCCGGCAGTACGCGATCTCCTCGACCTACGGGGTGCTGATCCTGTCGATCCTGCTGGTGTTCGCGGTCTTCTACAAACGCGCACTCGCCAAGCAAGGGGAGGTGTGGTGAGTCATGGCATCTGAAGCCGTCGTCCAAGAGGTCGCCACCGGAGAGGCCTCGACGAAGAAGTTCCGCCGCCGCGACCAGCGCAGCCCGCTGGCATCCTTCGCGTTGCACTTCGGGCTGTTCATCGCCCTGATCTGGTCATTGGTGCCACCGATCTGGGCGCTGCTCACCTCGTTGAAGCCCAACGACCAGGCGATCACCACCGAGTTGAAGGTGTTCGTCGAGCCGTCGCTGAACAACTACACGTATGTGCTCACCGAGACCGACCTTCCACGGTGGTTCCTGAACTCCGTGATCGTCGCCGCGGGCACGATGGTCATCGGGCTCTTCTTGTCCGCCACCGCCGGATACGCGGTGAGCCGGTTCCGGTTCCCCGGGCACAAGTCCTTGATGTGGTCGTTCCTCATCACGCAGATGTTCCCGATGGCGATCCTCATCGTGCCGATCTACAACATCTTCGCCAGGCTCGGACTGCTCAACAACCTCTGGGGCCTGGTGATCGCCTATTGCACCACGGCCGTGCCGTTCTGCGCGTGGATGCTCAAGGGCTACTTCGACACCATCCCCATCGAGATCGACGAGGCCGGCCGGATCGACGGCCTGACCCCGTTCGGCACCTTCTACCGGTTGGTGCTGCCGCTGGCCCGCCCGGGTCTGGCGGTCACCGCCTTCTACACCTTCCTCACGGCATGGGGCGAGGTCGCCTACGCGACGGCGTTCCTGACCTCGGATGCCAAGAAGACCCTGGCGGTGGGTCTGCAGACGTTCGTCGGTCAGTTCAAGACCGAATGGGGTTACCTCACCGCCGCGGGCATCCTGGTGACCATCCCCGCGGTCATCGTGTTCCTTCTCGTTCAGCGCAACCTGGTGGCGGGTCTGACCGCCGGTGGAACCAAGGGTTAAGGAGAAACCATGGCTGGAGTCGTTTTCGACAACGCAACGCGGGTCTACCCCGGGAGTGAGAAGCCGGCGGTCGACGCCCTCAACCTCGACATCGCCGACGGGGAGTTCCTCGTGCTCGTCGGACCGTCGGGGTGCGGGAAGTCCACGAGTCTGCGGATGCTCGCCGGACTCGAGGACATCGACGGTGGCCGGATCCTCATCGGCGACCGCGACGTCACCCACTTGCCGCCCAAGGAACGCGACATCGCGATGGTGTTCCAGAACTACGCGCTCTACCCGCACATGACGGTGGGCGAGAACATGGGCTTCGCGCTGAAGATCGCCAAGGTCTCCAAGGACGAGATCCAGCGTCGCGTGCAGGAAGCGGCGAAGATCCTGGACCTGACCGAGTACCTCGAGCGCAAGCCGAAGGCGCTGTCCGGCGGGCAGCGCCAGCGCGTGGCCATGGGCCGGGCGATCGTGCGAGAGCCGCAGGTCTTCCTCATGGACGAGCCGCTGTCCAACCTCGACGCCAAGTTGCGTGTGCAGACCCGTACCCAGATCGCGCAGCTGCAGCACCGGCTGGGCACGACCACGGTCTACGTCACGCACGACCAGACCGAGGCCATGACCATGGGCGACCGGGTCGCGGTGCTGAAGGACGGACTGCTGCAGCAGGTGGACACCCCGCGCAACCTGTACGACCACCCGAACAACGTGTTCGTCGCCGGTTTCATCGGTTCCCCGGCCATGAACCTCGTCGAGGTCCCGCTGACCGGCGACGGCGTGCAGATCGGGGCGTCGACGGTGCCGGTCCCGCGCGACGTGATCACCGCGGCGTCCGCCCAGGGTCTGAAGTCCGTGATCTTCGGCTTCCGTCCCGAGGACACCGAGATGACCGGCGGTGACGGCGGCGTGCCCGTCGTCGTCGACGTCGTCGAGTCGATGGGTTCGGACGCCTACGTGTACGGCCGTGTGCAGGTTCCCGGTGGTGCCGATGAGCAGGTGGTCATCCGTACCGACGGCCGGGTCCCGCCGCAGATCGGATCGACGATCACCCCTGTGATCACCGAGGAGCACATGCACGTGTTCTCGCCGGTCACCGAGGAGCGCATCGAGGGCTGAGACCGCCTCGTGTCACAGTAAGTCTCGTGAATCCATCGACCGCGGCGGCCCGCGTCATCATCGACGAGTTGGTGCGCTCCGGAGTCAACGACGTGGTCCTGGCTCCGGGCTCACGCAGTGCCCCGCTGGCCATCGAGGCGGCTCGCGCGCATGAGCGAGCGGAGTTGCGTCTGCATGTGCGCATCGATGAGCGCAGTGCGGGCTTCCTCGCTGTCGGACTGGCCAAACGCAGCGGATCCCCGGTCCCGGTCATCACGACCTCGGGGACCGCTGTGGCGAATCTGCGTCCTGCCGTCGAGGAGGCCTGGCACAGCGCCATCCCGCTCGTGGTGCTCTCCGCGGACCGTCCGGCGGAACTGCGCAAGACCGGTGCGAACCAGACCATCGATCAGGTGCGCGCCTTCGACGGGATCGTGCGATGGGCCGTGGACGTGGAGGCGCCGACAGGCGGACGTGGGCAGGTCGGCTACTGGCGCAGCACGGTGTCGCGTGCCTGCGCGATCGCCACACACACCTGGCAACGCGGTCCGGTCCACCTGAACGTCGCTTTCCGCGATCCGCTGGTCCCCGATGACGACGACTCATGGGTGGAACCGCTCACCGGACACGACGGCGAGAGTTTCGTCGACGAGGACGGCGACGAGTTGCTGGTGGTGCGGACGTGGACGGTGGATCGTCGTCTCATGCTCAGCGTCCAGGAACCCATCGACGAGTTGCTGGAGGACATCGCCGCCGGGGAGTTGCCGGAGCGTGGCCTGGTCGTCGTCGGTGACATCGACGATCCGGAGGACGCCGCGGCCGCGGTGGATCTCGCGCAGTCGTGCGGCTGGCCGCTGCACAGCGAACCAACGGGGCTGGCTCGGGCGGGGACGAACGCCCTGGCCCATGCCAGCCTGCTCAGTGCAGTGCCCGCCTTCCGCGACAGCCATCGCGCCGACCTGGTGGTGACGGTCGGCAAAGTGGGGCTCAGCCGGGGGGTGCTTGCGCTGGTCCGCGAGGCTCGTCTGCACATCCATGCCGAGCCGCAACGCATCGGCGACTGGCCGGATCCCACACGGACCGCGGCCGCCGTGCTGGCTTCCGTGCCGGCGCCGCCGAGTTCCGCGGATGTGGCGGACTCCAGCGATTGGCTGGACAGCTGGCTGATGGCCGACGCTGGTGCGCAGCGGGTCATCGAGAAGGCCATGTCCGCCGTGGAACAGCCGACCGGTCTGCATGTCGCCCAGGCGTTGTGGAACGTGGCCGGTCCGGACGACCTGCTCTTCGTGGCCTCCTCACGCTCGATCCGGGATCTCGAGGCGGTGGCATCTGTGCGCTCGGATCAGCCGTGGGTCCTTGCCAATCGCGGCGTGAACGGCATCGATGGCCTGGTCTCCACGGCGATCGGTGCGGCGCTCGCCCACCAGAGCGCCGGTGGCGGGAGGGCGTTCGCGATGCTCGGGGACCTGGCGCTGCTGCACGACCAGAACGGCCTGGTGATCGGACCCGAAGAGGCCGTACCGGACCTGTGCCTGGTGGTTGTCGACAACGATGGCGGCGGGATCTTCGGTTCCCTCGAGCAGGCCCATGAGGCCTTTGCGGACGTGTACGAGCGGGTGTTCGGCACCCCCGTGGCGACCGATGTCCGGCAGCTGCTCGTCGACCATGGCGTGCGCATCCACGAGGATCCGGATCTGCAGGTGGCGCTGACGGCAGCGGCGTCGGCCGGTGGCCTCAACGCTGTGGTGGTGGGCCCGATCAGCCGTGAGGAGGAGGCGGTTCTGCATCGGCGGATCCGGCAGGCTGTGCAGTGAGGATCGCCGCCACCGTTCCAGCAGGCTGTCGGTCTGAACAGCCCTTGCGCGCGCACACACGCTCGTGGTGAGGTGTGCTTCATGATCAGCAGAATCGTGGTGAGCACCGGACTCGTCGCCGGGCTGATGGCGTCGGTCCCATCTGGTGCGCAGGCGGAGACCGACAATTTCGCGCTGGCGGTGCAGCAGTTGCCAGGCATCGTCGACAACGCGATGCAGCGCACCGGGGTACCCGGTGTCGCCGTGGCCGTTGTACACAACGACCAGGTCATCTACAGCCAAGGCTTCGGGGTTCGCAGCGCCAAGGACAGTGAGCCGGTCACGACCGACACCGTGTTCCAGTTGGCCTCGGTGTCCAAGCCGATCGGCGCGTCGGTGGTCGCCGCTTCGGTCGGTGACAAAGATCTGAAGTGGACCGACCCGATCACGAAGTTCCTACCGACGTTCGAGTTGTCCAACGGCTATGTGACCCGCAACGTCACGGTCGCCGACATGTATTCGCACCGCAGCGGTCTGCCAGGCAGTGTCGGCAACGACCTCGAGGGCTTCGGGTTCGGGCGCAAGGCGATCATCAAACGCATGCGCTACGAGCCTCTGTCCCCGTTCCGGGTGTCGTACTCCTACAGCAACTTCGGGATGACCGTCGGTGGCGAGGCGGCCGCGGAGGCGGCGGACACCACATGGCCGAAACTGGCGCGTAAGCAGATCTTCGGCCCGTTGGGGATGGACAAGACGAGCTATCGGTACAAGGACTTCATCAAGCAGTCGAACCGTGCGGCACTACATCAGAAGATCGACGGACAGTGGGTGCCGGCGGTGAAGCGGGACGCGGATGCGCAAGCCCCGGCCGGTGGCGCGAGCAGCACGGTTGCGGACATGGCCCAGTGGTTGCGCATGCAGCTGGCCAACGGTGTCTACAACGGTGAGCGGGTTGTCAAGAAGGGGCCGCTGCAGGAGGCGCGCTCCATCCAGATCCGCAACCTGCCGGCCACCGACGATGCGAGCATGGTGGGCGGTTACGCCCTTGGGCTGGACACCCGCAGCAGTGCCAGTGGGAACGTCCACTGGACCCATTCCGGCGCATTCACCTCCGGCGCGGCCACGACGATCCTGATGATCCCTGCCCTCAACACCGGCATCGTCGTGCTCACGAACACGTGGCCGATCGGGGTACCGGAATCGATTGCGGCTTCGTACGCGCAGATCGTCGAGACCGGGGCGCTCACGACCGACTGGCTCAGTGTCATCGGTCCCGCGTTCGCGCCGTTCACCACGCCGAACAACACCGTGGACGGCAAGCCCAAACCCGCCAAGCCCAAGCCTGCGTCCGCCCTGAAGACCTACACCGGCACCTACACCAACGACTATGTGGGCGACGTGAAGATCGTCAAGGATGGCAAGAAGCTCACGATGCGCATCGGGCCGAACCTCGAGACGACCGTGCCGTTCTTCCACTGGACCGCGAACCAGTTCGGCTACACCTACATCGACATGCCGAAGGGCTTCACCGCCGGTGCCATCTTCTCGAAGATCAAGGGTGGCAAGGCGCAGAGGCTGTACCTCGATGAGGTGGGCCCCGACGTGGGTGTGCTGACCCGCACGTGAGACGCCCCCGTAGACAGATCCGTGAGCAATGCGGTGATTCGGGAGCGGTTCGGAGCCGCGCAACCGCTCCCGAATAGCCGAACCGCTCACGGATGGCCGTGTGAGTGCGACCTCGGGCTCAGTCGTCGTCGAGCGCCCAGCGCATCGCGGCCAGTTTCGACTCCGACTCCTCGAACTCCGAGTCAGGATCGGAGCCGGCGACGATGCCGCAGCCGGCGAGCAGTTCGATCGAGGTGTGGTCGTCGGCGATCTGCCCGCACCGCAGTGCGATGCCGAACTCGCCGTCGCCGTTGGCGTCGAACCAGCCCACGGGTCCGGCATAGCGGCCGCGGTCGAGTTCCTCCCGGCTGAGGATGTATTGCATCGCGCGCTCGGTGGGGGTTCCGCACACCGCCGCCGTCGGGTGCAACGCGGCGGCGATCGCAACCACGGAGGTCTCGTCGACCAACATCGCGTGGACGTCGGTGGCCAGGTGCTGCACGTTGGCCAGCCGCAGCACACTCGGCTCGTCGGGCACGTCGAGGTCGGTGCAGTGTGTCCCCAGCGCCTGCGCGACGGATGTCACCGCGTAGGCGTGCTCCTCCCTGGCCTTGTCCGAGGCGACCATGGCGGTGGCCAACTGGCCGCTCTCGTGGTCGTCCGGCATGCGCGGGACGGTTCCCGCGAGTACCCGGGACATGACCTGCTCACCGGTGCGTCGCACCAGCAGTTCCGGCGTTGCCCCGATCAGGCCGTGCACGCTGAACGTCCAGCAGTCGCTGTACTTGTCGGCCAGGCGATGCAGGGTGCGGTGCACGTCCACCTCGCCGGTCAACCGCACGCCGCGCGCGAGGACGACCTTGTCGAAGACCCCCGCGGCGATCTCGTCGACCGCATGCGCGACGAGTCGGCGGTAGTGCTCGCCGTCGGGGTGCGGTTCGTGGAGTCGGCCGCCGTGGGGTGTGGGCAGGGGATCGGGGCGGTGCGGGGTGATGGTGGTGATCCATGCCTTGCCATCGCGTCGGCCAACGATCGTGCCGGGCACTGTGATGACCGATTCGTCGTCGGCGTCGAAGGAGAATGACGCGAACGCCACCGGACCAGTGCCCGGGGCCATCACCTCGTCGTCGATGTGTGCGGCCTCACAGAACCTGGCCCACCAACGCTGCGCACGGGCGAAGCGTTCGGGTCCGCGCACGGTGGTGGTGGCGGCAACGTCCCAGCCGACCAGCCCGTCACCCTCGTGCACCCAACTCATCGGCGCTGCCTCGCGGGGGATCAGGGTGAGCAGATCCGCGGGCTCGACAAGGCGCGTGCGCACCGTCACAGGCAGATCTGTCACCTTCCCAGGTTAGAGCCGGGCATCGACTCGCGCGACGGCGGCGCCCCGCGGCGCTCGCCCCACCGGTCGCCGGTGAGACACTGACCCGGTGAGTAGAGCCGATCTGGACAAGCAGCCCTCCGCGGTAGCCGCCATGTTCGATCGGGTCGCACACCGCTACGACGTCACCAACGACGTGTTGGCCCTCGGCCAGACCCGCAAGTGGCGCCGACTGGTGGCCGACGCGGTCGGCGCCGCCCCCGGCCAGCGCGTGCTGGACATCGCAGCCGGGACCGGTACCAGCAGTCAGGCGTTCGCCGACCGGGGTGCCGACGTGGTGGCGTGTGACTTCTCGCTGGGCATGTTGCAGGTAGGGCGTCGCCGGCTGCCACGGATGCCGTTCGTCGCCGGGGACGCCATGAGGTTGCCCTTCGCCGACGCGTCGTTCGACGCGGTGACCATCTCGTTCGGGCTGCGCAACATCCACGACCCGGCTGCGGGTCTGCGGGAGATGCGACGGGTGACCCGCCCGGGTGGCCGCCTCGTGGTCTGCGAGTTCTCCACGCCGGTGTTCCCGGCCTTCCGCACGGTGTACGAGGAGTACTTGGTGAAGGCTCTGCCCGCCATCGCCCGCCGGGTGTCCAGCAACTCCGCCGCCTACGAGTACCTCGCGGAGTCGATCGCCGCTTGGCCGGATCAGGCGGGTCTGGCCGAGGTGATCATGGCGGCCGGATGGCAGGACGTCGCGTGGCGCAATGTGTCGGGCGGGATCGTGGCCTTGCACCGGGGAGTAGCCTGAGACCGACCTGCACCACAGCGAACGGAGAGTCTCATGCGCATCACAGTCGTAATGGCGGCGGCGGCCCTGGCATTCGGGCTGGCCGGGTGCTCCGGCGAAGTCCGCATCGGGGGCGACTCCTCCAGCCCGGTGAGCACCCCGACCGTCGAGCAGAGCGTACCGGCCGACGTCGAGACCTACACGAGCGACAAGTACGGGTTCAGCTTCCAATACGCCCCCCCGTTCGAGCAGAAGGGGGATACCTCGTGGGAGGCCGAGAGTGGAGCGGGCAGCACAGATTCGGTCGCGGTGTTCGACACCGAGGGTACGCAGGTGGGCGGTCAGTACCGGGATGCCTTCGTCGTCAACGTCTACCAGTTGAACCAGGAGATCACCGAGGCCGATCTCGACGCGGTCAAGGCCGAACTCGAGCAGAGTGTCATCCCGCAGCTCGAACAGTCCAGCGAGCAGATGCAGATCACTGAACTGCAGCCGACCACGGTGTCCGGCCTGCCCGGTTTCGAGGCGCAGGCGATCTTCGCCGTCGAGGACACCGAGATGACCTCAGACCTGTACTTCCTGTTCAACGGGGACATCGAGTACCAGTTGCTGACCCAGTCTGCGACCGACCGCTGGGAGGAGCTGCAGCCGACCTTCGAGCAGATGGTCAACTCCTTCACGGTCACCGGTGCCGCGGCCGAGGAGTCCCCGGCGGCGTAGCGCAGGTCCGTTCGCGCAGTGCCGTGGCACCTTCCTGTGGAAACGGGTGGGCAGTGATGATCTTCGCCGTTGCGTGAGATGCAGGCACCCACTGCTGCGGCGATGGGGCAGGCATAGACTCGAGCAGGGGCTCGTGAACGCGTTCACAAGGAGAACGGACGGCTGGTTCTCGCGCGTGGCGCCGACGGCATGAGTGACTCGCTGGGCACGTCACGCGGACCTGCCCCTAGGATTGACCCGATCGGAAGGAGTCGATAGCGATGGGCAACGTGTACCTTCCCATCCTGATCCTGGGAATCCTGGCTGCTGCGTTCGCGGTCTTCAGCGTCGGCGTGGCCAGTCTGACCGGTCCGAAGCGCTACAACCGCGCGAAGATGGACGCCTACGAATGTGGGATCGAACCGACTCCGCAGCCGATCGGCCGGGGCAAGTTCCCGGTCAAGTACTACCTGACGGCGATGCTGTTCATCATCTTCGACATCGAGATCGTCTTCCTGTATCCATGGGCGGTGGCCTTCGATCAGCTCGCGCTGTTCGGCCTGATCGAGATGATCCTGTTCATCGTCACTCTGCTTGTCGTCTACGCCTACGTCTGGCGTCGTCGCGGTCTGGAATGGGACTGACATGGGACTTGAGGAGAAACTCCCCAGCGGGGTTCTGCTGACGACGGTCGAAGCCGTCGCCGGCTACGCGCGCAAGGGCTCGATGTGGCCCGCGACCTTCGGTCTGGCGTGTTGTGCGATCGAGATGATGGCCACGGGTGCACCGCGCTACGACCTGGCCCGCTTCGGCATGGAGGTGTTCCGGGCCTCGCCCCGGCAGGCCGACCTGATGATCGTGGCCGGTCGGGTGAGCCAGAAGATGGCGCCGGTGCTGCGGCAGATCTACGACCAGATGCCCAACCCCAAGTGGGTGCTGGCCATGGGTGTGTGTGCCTCCAGCGGCGGCATGTTCAACAACTACGCGATCGTGCAGGGTGTCGACCACGTCGTACCGGTGGACATGTACCTGCCCGGATGTCCGCCGCGTCCGGAAATGCTGATCGACGCGATCCTCAAGATCCATGACCAGGTGCAGCACACCAAACTCGGCGCCCACCGTGAGGTCGAGGTCGTCGAACTCGAGGCGCAGGCGCTGCAGGCGATCCCCTCTGAGGAGATGAAGGGCTTGATGCGGTGAGCGAGAATCCCGAATCGGCCGAGGTCGTCCCGGCCGGAACCGAGACCCTCGACGTCCTGTCCAGCGGGAGCGGGGCGTTCGGCATCGACGGCACCCCCGATGTCAGCGGCTACGGCGGCCTGGTCCGCCGTGTCTACGCGGCCCCGGCCGCCACCCGGCCCTACGGCGGCTGGTTCGACGAGGCCGTGGACACGCTCGCCGATGCCCTCGGCGAGGCGTTCGGCCCGGCGGTCTCCAAGGTGGTCGTGGCGTATGACCAACTGACCCTCGAGGTCGAGCGTGAGCACCTGCACGACGTGATGCAGACCCTGCGCGACCATCCTGGGCTGCGCTTCGAGATGTGTCTGGGGGCCAACGGTGTGCACTGGCCCGAGGACGCCGGTCGCGAACTGCACGTCCATTACCCGATGTTGTCGATGACCCACAACCGCCGGCTGTCCGTCGAGACCACCTGTCCCGACGAGGACCCCCACGTGCCGTCCGTGGTGGACATCTACCCGGGCAACAACTGGCACGAGCGGGAGACCTACGACTTCTTCGGGGTGATCTTCGACGGGCACCCGGGGCTGACCCGCATCGAGATGCCCGACGACTGGGTGGGTCACCCGCAGCGTAAGGACTACCCGCTCGGCGGGATCCCCGTGGAGTACAAGGGCGCGACGGTGCCGCCGCCGGACCAACGCCGGGAGTACAAGTGAGCGAAGACGTCATCTACGAGACCGCCGAGGAGGCGGGCTCCTACGACACCACCGAAGGCAAGGTCTACACCGTCAGCGGCGGTGACTGGGATCAGGTGCGCGGTGACGAGGGAGTCGAGCAGCGGGTCGTCGTGAACATGGGTCCGCAGCACCCCTCCACCCACGGCGTGCTGCGGCTGATCCTCGAACTCGACGGGGAGACGGTCACCGAGGCACGGTCGGGCATCGGGTATCTGCACACCGGCATCGAGAAGAACATGGAATTCCGGACGTGGACGCAGGGAGTCACCTACGTCACGCGCATGGACTACCTGGCGCCGATCTTCAACGAGACCGCCTACTGCCTCGGTGTGGAGAAACTGCTCGGTATCACCGACCAGATCCCCGAGCGGGCATCGGTGATCCGCGTCATGCTGATGGAGCTCAACCGGATCTCCTCGCATCTGGTCTGCCTGGCGACCGGGGGCATGGAACTCGGTGCACTGACCGCGATGACCTTCGGGTTCCGCGAACGCGAGTACATCCTCGACGTGCTGGAGACGATCACCGGGCTGCGAATGAACCACGCGTTCGTACGCCCCGGTGGCCTGGCACAGGATCTGCCCGAGGGTGCCGAGACGATGGTCGCCGATGTCGTGGCCTACCTGCGCAAGCGGCTCCCCGACACCGCGAATCTGCTCGTGGACAACTCCATCTGGACCTCGCGGACCGAGCACGTCGGTTACCTGGATCTCACCGGTTGCATCGCGCTGGGGATGACCGGCCCGGTGCTGAGGTCCACCGGCTACCCGTGGGATCTGCGCAAGATGCAGCCGTACTGCGGCTACGAGACCTACGAGTTCGAGGTGGCTACGCAGACCTCGTGCGACGCCTACGGACGCTTCCTTATCCGGCTCGAGGAGATGCAGCAGAGCCTCAACATCGTCGAGCAGTGCCTCGACCGACTGGCTCCCGGGCCGGTCATGGTGGAGGACAAGAAGGTCGCGTGGCCGGCGCAACTGGCGCTCGGGTCGGACGGCATGGGCAACTCCCTCGAACACATCCGGCACATCATGGGGCAGTCCATGGAGGCCCTCATCCACCACTTCAAGTTGGTGACCGAGGGGTTCCGGGTGCCGGCGGGTTCGGCGTACGTCGCCATCGAGGCACCGCGCGGGGAACTCGGCGTGCACGTGGTGTCCGACGGGAGTACGCGCCCCTACCGCGTCCACTTCCGCGAGCCGTCCTTCAACAACCTGCAGGCCGTCCCCCCGATGAGTGAGGGCGGTCAGGTCGCCGATGTCGTGGCGGCTGTGGCAAGCATCGACCCCGTGATGGGTGGAGTGGATCGCTGATGGCACTGA
>JACJWU010000009.1 GCA_020636995.1 Actinomycetota bacterium
CAACCCCAGATCCTGATATTCACATCCACGACGAGCGGATTGCCCTCCGCATCGGCGACGGCATCAAGGGCAAAGGGGCCCGTTATCCCCAGGAGGTCTACGACTCGACGTGTCACCGCTTCGAGTTTCGAATCCCTCGTCACAGTGATACCGAAGGCCGCCGAAAACGGTGTCGCAGGGTTAATGCGGTTCCGGTAGGTGAGCATCTGAACGACCTCACCAGCGCGCGCCACCCCCGCCGAATCAAGTGGTTCTCCTGGCAAGAATGGCTGGACCTTCAGGGGTTCGGTGGACGTCGCCAGCGCGGCGCGTGCTCCCGCTGCGTCCGGCACAACACGAACGCCCACACCGCCCCCTCCCATGAGGGGCTTCACGAGGAATGGCCCAGACTCTTGGTCCGGAATGTCGTCGGGTCTGGTCCATTGCGGAGGAACGCCCACGCCGTGGTGGCGCAAAAACACTGCCAGCGATGCCTTGTCGATCACTGCGTCGGGAGCGAGTCCTGTTGTCCGAGTGTACGGAAGGAGCCGCTCTTCAAAGCCACTTCGACACAGCCAGGACTCAATCGGCTCGGCAGCCTGCCAATCGACGAGATCCGGTGATTCAAGAACCTCCAGCACCTCGGAGGCAACCGCCCCGGATTGCATGACAGAGTCGGCGAGAACCTCGTCGGCACAGGCAGCCCAGCGCTTCTGAATCCTGTCCTGCGCCGATGAGGCGGTGGCCCGCACGACCCGGTAGCCTCGACGGCCCATTGCCGCCCCGAAATCAACTCCCGGCTGCCAGAACTCATCCTCAGCAATGACGATCGTTGCCATGTGCTCAGCCACGTCCTTTCGCCGTACCCAGAATCTTGCGTCCCGCGGAGCCAAGCATCTGCCCCGCCATGGCGAGTGCCGGTGAGATGTCGTCCGCAGCCCACCAACTGCGCTCGACCGCCACGGGATCCCGGAGGTAGCGGCGGGGCCGACCCCGCCCTCCTTGCGCCAGCGACAAGTTCTCCACGAGCTGTACTCGCCCGAAGACCTGCTCACCCCAGTCGATGTGCCGACCGGTGAGGTGAAGGTGACAGGCGCGCACGCCATCAAGACCGCTCGTGGTAGTGAACAGACGGAACTGCGCACCACGTCGAGGGTTGAAGTCGATGAGGTGCAAGGCGCCATTGGACGGGTCGAGCACCCAGTCGGCGTCGAACGGCCCCACGTACCCGATCTGCGCGCAGGCGTTTGCCATCCGCGCGGCGATCTGCTTCTGGGGCAGAGCAACGTTAACGACACCGACTCCGGTCTCCGCGGGATGAGCAGCGACCTTGCGGCCGGTCCACACAACTGGTTCTTCACCGGCGCGTGTGGCGACCCCAGCGGTGTACCAGAACTGCACACCATCTCGAGCGAGGAACTCCTGCAGGAACACGCGGTGACCATGTGCCGCCACGCGCTCGATGCCTGCCAGCTCTGCCCCCGTGCGAATCAGTCGGGTGAACGGCACAGCCGAATCTGCGAGCCGGGCGTACGGCTCCGGGCTCTTGGCGATGACCGGCAACCCCACATCGTCCACAAACCGCCGGATGTCCTGCGTCGACGTACTGACGATATGGCGCGGATACTCCACACCCACGGCCGAAGCCACACCCGCCAGGCTTGCCTTGTCCGAAAGGCGACGAGGCAGATCCGCTGCCACGTCGAAGGTCAACAGACGAGGATCGATGTCCGTTCTGTGTTCTGCCAGCAGTACTGCGCTCTCGTCATCTCCGGCAATGACCACGCAGGGCCCCCCGAAGGTTTCGGCAACCGCGTTCAGAACGCCCACACTGCGTTCCGGTGGCGCCTCCGGGCTGAGTGGAACTGCCACGCGACCCGCAATGTACTTGGACCGCAAGAGTTCGCGCTCCGAGGGCTCCGCCATGACCAGAACCGGTATCCCCCAACGGCCGAGGGTGCGAACCGTCGCCAGAGCCCCGTAGTCCCATGCGGGCCGTCCTGTACGTACGAGCAGCGCAGGGACGTCGACATCGGGTCCTGTTGCGCTGGGAGCCAGCGACATGGCCCCATCATGGCACCGGCGCCCACCCGTTCTCGCGTCGCGAAGTAGCCGCCGCCACCGGCCCGCGACTAAAGTCAAAGCCCGGATCGCGCGAAGGAATAGTCGTGGAGGACGCCGAGCATGTCGTGAAACCGGGCAGCCGCAGCGCTGGCTACCGATCCCGGACGGCTGTGCTCTTCGCCGTGGCGGAGATCGTCGGTAAGCTCGCGTCGTTCGGCATGTTCGCCGTCGCCACAAGGATCCTCGGCCCCGACGGTTTCGGCGAGTTCTCCTGGGCGATGGGCCTGGGGATGATGGTCGCGTCCTTCGGGATGTTCGGGTTCGACATGGCTCTCATCCAGCTCGGCGGCAAGGACCCGCGCAAGACTTCCCAGTACCTGACGTCTTCTGTGACTCTTCGACTGCTGATCGCCCTCGTGGGTGTGGCCGTCCTGGCCGTGTGGCCGATCGAGCAGGAGGGCAGCAAGGCCGCGCTGCTGTTGATGGCACTGGCACTCAGCCTGGAGAACATCTCACTGGCGGTGCGCTCGGCCGCCGGCGTGCTCGACCGCCAGCGTGGGGCCGCGGTGAACATCATCATCCAGCGCGTCGCGATCGCCGCCATCGCGATCGCCGTACTGCTGGCCGGCGGCGGGGTCGTCGGAATGGCAGCGGCCTACCTCACAGGGACCATCATCGGAACCGTGGCCATGCTGATCCTGGCCCACATAATCGGTGCGACCCCGCACCTTCGCAATCTCCACTGGTCGGACACGAAGGCCCTGTTCATCAAGGCGATCCTGCCCGGGGCCGCGAACACGATGAACATGCAGACGACCCGCATCGACGTCATCGCTTTGGCACGGGGCGGCAACTACGTCAACGTGGGCTACTTCTCGTCTGCCTACAAACTGATGGAGACGAGCCTCTTCTTCTCCGACGCGCTCATCCGGGCCGCCATGCCGGCCATGCTGTATGCCAAGCAGCCCGCCGATCTCGGACGCATCCTGCGCGCCTTGTACTCGACCGCGGCAGTGTTCTACTTCCCGCTGGCAGTCGCCATGGTGATCCGAGGAGGCGAACTGCTCGGACTCCTCTTCGGCCAGGAGTACGCCTCAGGAGGACGGACCACCATGATTGCGCTGTCATGGGCACTCCTCGCGCTGGTCACGTTGAGTGCCCTGACCACAGCCCTGTTGGTGAGCAATCACAGCGCGGACGTCGCCGCTGTGGCCGCCGTCACCATGGTGGTGAAGTTCGCGATCGTATGGCCACTCGTTGATCGTTACGGCGCCCTCGGAGCGGGCATTGCCGTGGCATTGGCGTTCACCACTCAGGCATGCCTGCTCCTTTGGCGACTTCACCACCACGCCGGTCCCGTGAGGATGGGCATGTCGCTGCTCCCCGCAGCCGCGGCGTCCGCGGTCATGGCAGGGGTCCTGCTGCTCGACATCGCTCTGATCCCCGCGTTGATCGCCGGTGGAATCGCATTCCTTGCCGCCTGGTGGGTGGTGGCGCGGTGGGCCGACCCCGAGTCGATCGCCCGGGTACGAGCGGTGATCGGAAGGTGAGGACCCATGACTGATCGACGGGTGGCGGCCGTCATTCTCGATCCCTACCGGCCCTATGCGTTGCTGATGATCGAGCGCTTGTACCACCGGTTCGGCATCAGAACGGTGTGCCTGCATCAGGACTGGCGGACACGACTGCTGCTCGAGGGTCGTCACAGACAGTTGCGATCATCCGCAGTCAGTGCCCACTACATGGTGGGCGACCTCGGATGGGATCGCGTGGCCCAGATCCTGCGGGCGCGCCACAACATCGTCGGAGTGCTTCCCTACGAGGAGGGCATGGTCAGACCATTGGCGGAGCTCGCGGGCCTGTTAGGGCTGTCGTGGGCGCAGCCCGATGTGCTGCCCGCCTTCCGTGACAAGCAAGCGTTGAAGGCCCTGGTCGTCAGGAACGACCCGTCGATCCGGATGAATGCGTTCACGAATGTGTCCACCACCGAGGATGTCGTCGACTTCGCCCGCACGCACAGTATGCGTCGGTTCGTGCTCAAGCCGAACGACGGCAGCGGTAACACGGATGTGGCGTTCTTCGACACCCCAGTCGACCTTGTGGCTGTGACTGAGCACCTCCGGCGATCTACTGGCCCGGTGCTCATGGAGCAGTTCATCGAGGGTCCGGAGTATTGGGTGAACGGCCAGATGGATTCTGATGGCGAACCACTGGTGCAGGGAGTGGGCACCTACATACGCATCCACGAGAACGGCGTACGCAACCTCGAGATCGGCAGCACAGCGGTCCCCACGAGCGATCCGAACTTCCCAGTCCTGGCCGAGTACGCGCGTAATGTCATGCGCGCCACGGGCCTTCGTCGCTCTCCGTTCCATCTCGAGGCGATCATCGATGCCCGGGGCCCGTGCCTTGTGGAGGTCGGCGCGCGCTTCTGCGGTGATCTGGTTGTCCTGCTTGATCAGTGGCAGCACGGCCTGGCGATGGATTTCGTCGACATGGCCTGCCACTACTACGTCAGCGCGGTTCCCTACCCCATCCCGACTCTGAACTGGGCACGCTACGACCAGCACCTGGCAGGTACGGCAACGGGAACCAGCCCCGTCGACCAGCGGCTCATCGAGGTTGAGGGCATCGACGCCATCAACGACAGCCCGCACTTCCTGTGGTGGATCAAGAAGCCCGCGCCCGGCGACCACGTGGAGCGGACCCTCAGCCTCACCGGCAGGGCGTGGTCAATGGCGCTATGGGCACCTTCGCCAGCGGCTCTGGACGATGCGATCTACTGGAGCCGTGAAACGCTCGCCTTGCGAGGCACGGCCGAATCCGGCTGGACCCTGGGGCAGCGAGTGCCCCTGTACCGGGGTCTGGCGGGGAAGGCCTGGTCCTCCCGACCGAGGTTGTACCAAGCGAAGGCACTGATGACCCGATGAGTCGCGCCCTGGTCGTTTCTGCCTACGGCACAGATGCCGGAGGCTCCGAGATGTGGCTGCTGGGGATCCTCGACGCGGGAACGCTGCAGCAGGCGCCTTGGGAGATCGACGCAATCGTGCTTCAGGACGGGCCTTTGCGCGAGGCATTCCGAACGCGGGGGATCGCGGCGATCACCTACCCGGTACCGGCGTCGCCGATCGGCATCGCAGCACGCGCCCCGGGCTTGCGGCGGGCGATCCTCGCACGCGGGCCCGACATAGTGATCTGCAACGGGGTGAAGGCGCAACTCGCAGTGAGCATGGCTCTACCCGAGCGACGCCCCCCGGCGATCTGGGTCAAGCACGATCACAGCTACGACCGCGCCCTCGCCCGCCTGCTGGGGCACCACGCGGCCACGGTCATCGCCACCGCCGCCGAGGTCGGAGAGCCGACCGGACGCCAGGATCTGATCATCATCGAGCCGCCCCGCCCGGCCGACCCCCTACCGCGCGCACAGGCCCGCGACATCCTTCACGAGGCTGGCTGGACGGCTCCCACACCATTGACGCTCGGGATGGCCACGCGCCTGGTGCCTTACAAGGGGGTGGATCTGGCGATCCGCGCACTGGCCGATCCACGGTGCGCCGACTGGTCGCTGCTGGCAATCGGTGACGACGACCCTGCGACCCCGGGCGAACGCCGGCGGCTGCTCGACCTCGCGGCCGAACTCGGCGTGTCGCAGCGCGTGTGCGTGCCCGGGGGAATCAGACATGCGGGCCAGCTGCTGGGAGCGGTGGACGCCGTCGGCGTGCTCACACGTCCCGGACAGGCGGGAGCCCCCACCAAGGAGGGATACGGCATCGTGGCCACTGAGGCCATGCTCGCCGGGGTTCCGGTCATCGTGGCCCAGGCGGGCCCCATCTCTCGACGACTCATCACCGCCGAGGGACCGGCGGGGATCACTTTGGCGGCACCGAGCGCCCAGGCCCTCGCCGGTGCACTGGCGCTGCTGTCCGATGCGACCACCCGCCAACAGATGGGTCGCTGCGGTTCCCGAGTCGCGCACACCCTGCCCGACGAGGACGATGTTGCGCAGGCGTTCGCCGAGGTGCTGGCGCCCTATCGGAGGCCCTGATGCCGCTTCCCATGATCGCCCTCGCGGCGCTACTGATGGCCGCGCTTGTTCTGTGGCGGCCCGTCACCCCTCTGGTGCTGCTGGGCCTGCTGGCACCGATCGGCATGACACAACTGCCCGCCTCTCTCGATGTCGTGACCGTGTTGTCCGGGCTTGTGGTCGTCGCGGCCGCATGGGAGGCGCTCATCGGTCGCGCGAGCCTGCTCCCCACTTCGGCGGCGGCGCTCGCGGCCAGCATCTGGACGCTGGGAGTACTCGGATCAGTGGCGTTCAGCGATGACCTCGCAAGGGCCGCCGTGCTGGGAACCTGGCAGATCCTGGCCGCGTGGACGGCAATCGGCATCAGTGTGCTTGCGCGCACCGAACAGCGCATGCAGGTCAGTGTTGCGGCAGTACTGCTCGGCGCATCGATCGTGGCAGGCTCGGGGGTGATCGACGGAGTGAGCTCTCGTGGCGCCTTCAACGGGTCCGTCGTTGAGGGACGCGCGATCGGCGTGTTCTCGCAACCCAACGAGTACGGCCTCTACACGGCGATGCTCTGGGCGTTCTCCCTGGTTCTGGCATGCCTGGTCCATAGCTGGTTGAAGTGGTTGGCCGCGCTGTGCTCGGTGCTGAGCCTGGCGGGTTTGGCCGCGTCGTTCTCACGGGGCGCCTGGATGGGTGCGGCACTGGCTGCCGTGGTCATGGCGATCCTCGTGCCACAGACCCGGCGGCCACAGGCAATAGGCCTCGCGGCGGGCCTCGGGCTGCTCAGCGCCGCACTGGTGATGGTGCCTTTCTGGCAGTTGCCAAGACTGCTCCTCGATCGGATACTGAGCGTTTTCGCCGGCGGCACGAGCCCGTACGACAACAGGCCCGCCCTCATGGCTGAGGGGCTTCGGGAATGGCAGCAAAACCTCCTGTTCGGGGTCGGGCCGAACATGTATCCGGTGCAATCGCGGTCCCTCGCATCGGAAACCCGCACGCTGGAAGGCCAACACGCACACAACCTCGTGCTCACAGTGGGCGCTGAGCAGGGCATCGTCGGGCTGGTGGCCCTTGGGGTCTTCGTAGCCGCAGTAGTGGTGGCCTTCAGTTCCGCCCGGCGCTTCGCACTCGGTCGTCACGGTGCCGACACACACCGTGTTCCGCTGGGTGCGGCTGTCACGATGTCCGCGGCAGCGGCCTTGGTCGCCCTGGTCGGAGCGGGAGTCGTGGACTATCCCCTACGCAACGCTCTGACCCGCACCACCGCCTGGATGTTCCTCGGGCTGGCCCTAGCGGGTCACCGATGCGTGCGCAACCGGCAAGACGACCAGCAGGTGCGATCCATGCCCGAACCGGTTCACTGACGGGCATCGGCGCGGCACGCCGATCTCGACTGACAAGTGATCACGTCGAGTACCGGCTTGGGTGAGGTGTCGGCGCGCAACACCCCGAAGCCATCAAGGTGTGCTTGGACGGGCTCGAAGTCCCGATCACGGTAGACGAACACGGCCTTCACGCGGGGCATTCCTGCCAGCCACGAGAGCATCTCGGCGGTGTATCGCGCCTGTTGCGCCTCGGTCACGCCGCGTTGCCAGGCCGGCGCGGTGTCTTCGCTTGAGGCTGTGGACCATCCCATCTCGGTGACCCAGATGTCCGGCACCCCGCGGGCTCTGGTGTAGTCGGCCAGCCACCCGATGTCACAGCCTGAGGAGTCATCCCGGCATACCCGCGGCGGCGCATCCCCCACTATCGGATAGGCGTGGGCTCCCAGAGCGTCGAATGACCCTTCGACACCTTGTGCGTACAGCCCTCGATACCAGCCCCGGTCCATGTGTGCGGGTCCCGCCGTCACGACCGTGATGTCGGGACGCACAGCCTTCACGGCCTCGTACGTCGCGGTGAGAAGGGGGGCGTAGTCCGACGGCCGAGTGCTCGCGAAGAACTCCGGCAGGTTCGGTTCGTTCCAGACCTGCAGTGCCGCGATCTGAGTGGGCCACCGGCCCACCATCCAGGCCGCCGCGCGGGCGTAGTCCTGCGGATTCGAGGGGACACCGCGCTTGTCGGTGGTCCCACTCGACCATTCCGGTGCCCACCAGAACATCACCAGCGCCCGCAGTCCGCGCTGCGACACCTCCCGGAGCCTTTCGTCGAGCATCGCAACTCCCGCGGGATCGAACCGCGCCGGTCCGTCGGGCTGCAGTGTGGCCCACGCGACATCCATGCGCACCCACGGGATTCCGGCGGCGGCGATCGCGTCGAGGATCTCAGCCCGGTCCTGCGCGTCCCTCGAGGTCCACATCCCGTGATAGGCCAGCCCTCTAATGGCTGGCGGAGCGTCCACCGTGATCGTCTCGTGGACTGGCGGATCGGGTGCCTTCTCGCCACACCCTGTGGCGAGGGCGAGGATCAGCATCGCGACCGCGATGCACAGCATTCTCGCCCTCGCCATGCTCTCAGCCTCGCACGCGGACACTGTGAGCGTTCGGCCAGTAGCGTGACCATCGGAGGAGGTGCCCCGGTGTCGCGATCGGTCCTGATGGTGAGCCAACCAACGGTGGCGGGTGTCGCTCAGTGCGTGCTGGACTGGGCGGTGGGACTGGCGCAGCGCGACTGGACAGTGACGGTCGCTTGCCCGAGCGATGGCTGGCTCGGCGACGCGTTGCACAAGAGGGATGTAACGGTCATCGCCTGGGAGTCGCTGCGTGAGCCCACCCAGGGTCTGAGGACGGAATCTACGACTCTGCGAGACGTCATCAAGAGGACGGACCCGGACGTGGTGTTCTTACACGGAAGCAAAGCCGGCCTCATCGGACGGCTCGTCACCCGACGACGACGACCGACAGCCTTCGCGCCCCATGCCTGGTCGTTCGAAGCTGTCACGGGGCGGACCAGAAGTGCCGCGCTGGCGTGGGAACGGTTCGCGTCGCGATGGACTTCCCGGTTCATCTGTGTCAGCGATGCCGAGCGTGAGTTGGGTGAAACTGCAGGGATCACGGGTGCTTACACAGTGGCCCGGAACGGCATCGACCTGGAAGCGCTGTCCAGTCCGGATCTCGAGCAACGCCAGGCACTGCGGCGAACAGTGGGGTTGTCGCCCACCGAGCGGGCCGTCGTGTGTGTGGGCAGGATCTGCCGCCAGAAGGGTCAGGATGTTCTGCTCGATGCGTGGTCACGCCTGCCGGGCGACGATCGTTCGCTGACGCTCGTCGGAGGTGGGCCTGATCTGGATTCGCTTCGCGAACGCTGGAGCAGCCCCGACATTCGCTTCACAGGCGAGACCGACCGCAGAACAGCCCTCGACTGGATGGCCGCCGCTGACCTCGTGGTGCTCCCCTCCCGGTGGGAGGGCCTGGCCTTGGTGCCATTGGAGTCGTTGGCCGTCGGCACTCCGGTGGTCGCCACCGACGTCAACGGAACCCGGGAGGTGCTCACCGAAGGCGTCGGCTCAGTCGTGCCGATCGAAGACTCCGTGCGCCTCGCAGCAGCCATCGAGGAGTGGCTGAAGAAACTGGGAGGCGATGGCGTGCATCAACGGTGCCGCAACCGTGTCGCAGAGAGCTTCGACCTCACCGACACGGTGACGCGGATAGATCGCGCGCTTCTGGAGATCAGCGGAGGTGGACGGTGACCACGCACGAAGTGCACGGTACCGACGAGCACCACGTGGCCACGGCTCGGGACTTCCTCTCCAGGGTGCAGGCTCCCCCCTTGACCCGCAGTGTCTGGCTCGGAGAAGGGCTGCCCGATGACCTCGAGGACCTGCGACTCGCCGACTGGGATGGGGTTCCCCTTGCCGAGTCGCCGCACGTTCACCGGGCCATCCGCCGGAACACCGGCCTGGTGGGCGTCGCCTTGGCTGATGGCAGAGGCAGGGTCTTCAGTACCGGGCAGGTGGCCGCGCGACGATCGGTGGCTGGGACAGTGGCTGCAGCAGCCAGGGTTGCCGGACCGCTCGCGCTCCTAGCCCGCGAGCCCGCACACTCGCCGACGAGACCCGCGTCGACTCCGATGCATCGCCTCGTGACCAATGCGGCAGGCGCTGCATGGTTCGCCGGACGACTCGCGCGCGCGGCAGGCACCTATCGTGAATGGGCCTGCGCTCCGGTGCAGACCCTCGATCCCGGCCTTGCGAACCTGCAGACTCGCGGATCTTGGCAATCGGGTGCTACTCATTTCTGGGCCGACCCCTGCGTGGTGGACAGCCCGACCGGGGTATGGGTCTTCGTCGAGGAACTCGATCGGCGGATCGGGCGTGGGCACATCCTGGCGGTCCCCGTGTGCGAGGGACGCCTAGCCGCGGAGCAGGCGGTGTGCGTGCTGTCCAACGATCATCACCTGTCCTTCCCGCAGGTCACGTTCGTCGCGGGGCGATGGCTGGCCACGGTGGAGACCTGCGCCCGGTTCAACCCGGTCTACACCTTCGAAGACCCAGGACATCCATGGCGACCCGTCGCGGACTTACCGGCATTGCCTCCACACACCGGAGACCCGGTGGTCGATTTCGCGACCGGAGTGCTGATCGGGACGGATGCGCGGACCGATCCTGACAGTGTGCTCATGCAGTACCGCATCGCAGGGACACAGTGGGAGCCGCTGGTATCAGCGGTCCGGGTGGACACAGTCTGGAGTCGCGGCGCAGGGACCTGGGATCGCACCCGGGGTTGGCGAGCGGTGCAGGATTGCAGTGGAACCTACGGCCGAGCCGTCGGCCTCGTGGCAACCGATCCGATGCAGGCGCCTTTGGCCCGATGGGCCGCACAGCAGGTGACGGGTCGACGGTGGCGAGGGGTGCACACGCTGACGTGGACTCCGCCAATGGATCAGATCTGGATCGACGCCTGGCGACGACGGATCTCCCCACTGGGATGGCGCCGACGCCTGATCGAGCGCAGCCACCTTCAGAACTGTCAGGGCTGACCGTACCGGCGCGACTTCAGCCGATCGATGATCCCCACCGGGGCCAGCATCAGCGCTCGGGTCCGCACCCTGCCCCGCCATGCCCTTAGCGAGCCGTCGTTGTGCAGGCCCTGCACAGCCAGTCGGGAGCGCAATTGCTCCTTGCGTTGCGACCGGGAGATGCTGTCCGGGGACACCTCGTATGTGATCAACACGTCCGGCAGATTCGCGACCTCGCCGAACTCCACGAAACGCCAGAAGAAGGCGTAGTCCTCCGCTGCCGGGAAGTCCGTTGGGTAGTCACCCACTTGATCCAGTGCACGGCTGCGGAACATCACAGCCGGGTGCATGAACGCGCTGTTGGCGAACATGAAGTCGGCGATCTGCGCGTGGTCGCGTGGCATGGTTCGGACGAACAGAACAGCACCTGAAGGATCCACGAACTGGGCGGCTCCCCCAACCAGGTTGATGTCAGGATGGCTGTCGAGGAAATCGCGCTGGATGGTGAAGCGACGGCCGACGTTCGCGTCACCACAGTCGATGCGAGCTATGTAGTCGTACCCGAGTTCACGGATCCGGTGTAGCCCAGCGTTCAATGCGCCTTCGATGCCGACGTTCTTCGACATGAGGACGAGGTATATTTTCCGCTCGCCCGACACCCACGTTCTGAGTTCGGCCTCGTTGGGCGGCGTCCTTGAGCCGTCGTCGACCACGACGACGTCAGCGGGATCATCGGGCTGGAAGGACGCGAGCGTCGACTTCAGACCGGTGAGGTTGTTGTAGTGAGGGATCAGAACCGCGACCTTGCCCACAGCAATCAGCCCATGATCCGCCGGGTCACGGCCACGTCCTCATGCATCTGGGCCACCAACGCGTCGACACCGTCGAAAGCCAGGGTGTCCCGCAGTCGCTCGACGAACTCCAGGCGCATGCGCCGGCCGTAGAGGTCGGAGTCGACGTCTAGCAGATACGCCTCCACCGTGCGTTCTGCTCCGTCGAAGGTCGGGTTGGTGCCGACACTGATCGCCGCCGGATGCCGCACGCCGTCCAGCACCGCCGCTCCCGCGTACACCCCGTCCGCCGGTACGGCGGCGCGGCGGTGGTGCTCGAGGTTGGCGGTGGGGAAGCCGAGCTCGCGCCCGCGCTGCTCACCGGTCACCACCACGCCGGCGATCTCGTGCGGCCGACCCAGCATCGCGGCCGCCTCCACGACGTCGCCAGCGGCGACGGCCGCGCGGATCCGAGTGGATGACACCGGTTCCACATCGCCCAGCAGGGAGTACTCGTCGACCGCCAGACCCGCCTCACGCAGCGTCTCCGCGGTACCTCGCGCGCGGTTGCCGAACCGGAAGCCGTGGCCGATCACCACGTGGCGGGCATCCAGGCGGTCCAGCAGCACGGCCTGCGCGAACTCCTGCGCGGTCTGCGACGCGAGATCGGCGTCGAACTCGACAACCTCGACGAGTTCCACGCCCAGACCGGCGATCAACTCCACACGTCGGGACAGTTCACACAGCCGGGTAGGGGCGTCGTCCGGCCGCAGGACCTCGAGGGGGTTCGGCTCGAACGTCACGACCACCGATTCCAGGTCGAATCGCTGCGCGATCTGCAGGTTGTGCCGGATCAGCGCCTGATGCCCGACGTGCACACCGTCGAACACACCGATGGTCACCACCGAAGGCCTGTCCACGCGACTACCTTGCCAGAACCGGTCCGGTGCTCAGGAGGGGGCGTTGACCTCGATGTGGCTCGCGCCGTCGCGCACGCTGACGACCGAGACCCACGAGCCCCCGGAATCGACCACCAGGTAGGTGCTATCCGGGACGTCCAGGCTGAGGCGCCGGCCGTTGCGCAACGCGTCGATTCCATCGGCATCCGGCTGCAGTGTCGGCATGACGTCGCCGATCACCTTCTCCGCGGACACCACCGGCGGCGGGTCCTGCCCCAGCTCGGCGCACTGCTCGATGCCGATCGTCCCGATCGCGGTGCGGCGCAGGGCAGTGAGATGACCGGCGGTCTGAAGCCGGGCACCGAGATCACGTGCGAGTGCGCGGATGTAGGTGCCCGAACTGCACTCGACGACGACATCGAGATCCACCACCGGCGGAGCCGATCTCGGCGCACAGAGGAGATCGAACCGCTCGATCGTCACGGGCCGCGCCGCGAGTTCGACGTCCTGTCCGCTGCGCACGCGCGCGTACGACCGCACCCCGTCCACCTTGATCGCGGACACGGCACTGGGCACCTGATGGATCTCACCGGTCAGCGCCTTCATCGCCGCCGCGAGTGCCACCTCGTCCAGCTCCCATCCGGGTGTGCTGGTGACCTCACCCTCGGCGTCGTCGGTGACAGTGCCCGCTCCGAGACAGATCGTGGCCTCGTACGTCTTCGGCTGGCCCTGCACGAAGCGCAGCAGGCGGGTCGCGTGCCCGAGCCCGACCACCAGCACCCCGGTCGCCATGGGATCGAGCGTGCCAGCGTGACCGACCCGGCGCTGGCCGTAGAGCCGCCGCAAGCGACCCACCACGTCATGACTGGTCCAGCCGGCTGGCTTGTCGATGAGCGCGAAGCCGGAGATCATGAGCGGCTCAATCCAGCTCCAGCGCGTCGAGGAAGCCCTGCAGGGTCTGCTGCGCGTCGGTCGTTCCGGTGAATCCTGCGGCCATCACGTGGCCGCCGCCTCCCTGTGAGGTGCACGCCCGGCCGACGTCAACCGCACCCAACGAGCGGCTCGACACACGCCACAGGCCGTGATCGTCCTGCTTGAGAACGACGGCGACCTCCACCCCTTCGACGGTCCGGACCGCATCGATGAGGGATTCGACCTGCGTGAACGCGATGCCGTGCCGGTCGCGGTCCTGGCGGGAAACTCTGATCACGGCCACGGCCACTCCGCCGGCGGTGAGGACCTCAAGGTCGCCCATGACCTCGGCCTGCAGGCGCAGGAAGTCGCGGGACTTCGTGTCGAACATCGCCTTGGCCGCCCCCGCGAAGTCGATCCCGGTCTCCATGAGCCGGGCGGCAGCGCGCATCGACTCCGGTGTGGTCGACGCGAAGCGGAAGGAACCGGTGTCGGAACTGATCGCCGCATACAGGCACAGCGCCATGTCGGGCGTGAGGTCCACGCCGAGGGCGTCGATGATCTCGAGGGCCAGCAGTCCTGTCGCCGGGCGAGTGGCATCAGCGTGGACCATAGGGGCGAACGGCACGAAACTCGCGTGGTGGTCCACCGCGATGAAGGCCGGGGCACTCTCCCCCACCGCGAGCAGACGCCCGATCCGATCGCCGGATGAGGCATCCATGCTCATCACGAGGTCCGCCGGAATCGCCTGCTCGGGGGCCACGATGAGGTCCTGGCGGGGCAGGAACCGCAACGCCAGCGGCACCTCGAAGGGATCGTCGGGGAAGCTGACCTGCGCATCGACACCGAGGGCCTCAAGGGCGACGGCCACGGCCAGCGATGAGCCCAGCGCATCGGCATCGGGGTTGACGTGAGCCACGAGCAACGCACTGTCCGCCGCGCGCAGCCGACTGGCGATGTCGGTCAGGCTCACGTCCATCTAGCGATTCTAGGGTGCGTGCACCTGGTCACCACGTCCCGGAAAGCCCAACTTGCCCGAACCTTGACCGGGCTGTCACACGTGGGACCGCACTCCCGCCCGCGCCGAAACCGCCGAGGTGAGCCGAAACCGCCGACGGCGTCGGACAATGCTCGCCTGTCCTCACCAACCTGGTGAGCGTTCTCCAAACTCGTGACGTTCTGCCCACAGCCGCTGCCGCCACCGCGGGGCTGTGGCCTATTCGTCCTCGTCGTCGGGGTGCTTGTACGGGTCGGGGTCGCCGGCGAAGTCGGCGTCCGCGGCGATCCCCGCCACCTCCTGGTCGCGCTCCCGTGCCTGCCGCAGCAGATCCTCGATGTGTGCGGCGTTCTCGGGCACCGCATCTGCGACGAAGGCGATCGTGGGCGTGAACTTGATCCCGGTCTGCTTGCCGACCTCGCTGCGGATGAGACCGGTCGCCGAGGCCAGCGCCTGCGCGGTGGCCTCCTGCTCGGCCTGGTCGCCCATGACGGTGTAGAAGACCGTGGCCTCCCGCAGGTCACCGGTGACGCGCACGTCGGTGACCGTCACGAAACCAAGTCGCGGATCCTTGATCCGGCGCTCCAGCATCTCAGCCACGATGACCTGGATCCGGTCGGCCAACCGGCGGGCCCGTTGCTCGTTCATTCCATCTCCTCGTCACTCACGTATCTGCGTTCGGCACCGACGAACTGCACATGCGGTTCGGCCGCCAGCCAACGCTCGCACCTGTCCAGGACGTCGCGGCAGTGTGCCATGTCCGGGGCCACCACCGCGACCCCGAGCTGTGTGCGCCCGGTGAGATCGAGATGCCCCGACTCCGCCGCCGCAACCGCGTACTCGCGCCGCAAGTGGCTGACCAATGGTCGCACCACGGATCGCTTCTCTTTCAGCGTGCGGGTGTGCAGCAGCAGATCCACGGACAGGATCCCGGCGTACACGGCATGGCCGCTAGCGCGGCTTCTCCCGCATCTCGAAGGTCTCAATGATGTCCTCGACCTTGATGTCGTTGAACGACCCGAGTCCGATACCGCACTCGTACCCGTCCTTGACCTCCGTCGCGTCGTCCTTGAAGCGCTTGAGCGACTCGACGGTGAGGTTGTCGGCCACGACCACGCCGTCCCGGATGACCCGTGCCTTGGCATTGCGGCGGATGACCCCGGAACGCACCAGACATCCGGCGATGTTGCCGGCCTTGCTGGACCGGAAGATCTCGCGGATCTCGGCGCGGCCGAGTTCGGCCTCCTCGTAGATGGGCTTGAGCATGCCCTTGAGCGCCTGCTCGACCTCTTCGATGGCCGCGTAGATCACCGAGTGGTAGCGGATGTCCACACCCTCGCGCTCGGCGAGTTCGGCGACACGTTCCGCGGTCCGGACGTTGAACCCGATGATGATCGCGTTGTCTACGGTCGCCAGGTTCACGTCGTTCTGTGTGATCGCTCCCACGCCGCGGTGGATCACACGCAGGTCGACCTCGTCGCCCACGTCGAGCTTCAGCAGGGCATCCTCGAGCGCCTCGACCGAACCGGACACGTCACCCTTGATGATCAGGTTGAGGGTGCCGGTCTCGCCCTTCTCCAGACCCTGCAGGATGTCCTCGAGCGTGCGCCGGCCACGCCGTGCGGCGAGTTCGGCGTTGCGCTCCCGAGCCTGCCGGGTGTTGGCGATCTGGCGGGCGATGCGGTCCTCGGAGACGACCAGGAAGGTGTCACCGGCGTCAGGGACCGACGTCAGACCCAGCACCTGGACCGGCCGCGAGGGCAGTGCCTCATCCACCGGATCACCGTTCTCGTCGAGCATGGCCCGCACGCGGCCGTGGGCCTCACCCACGACGATGCTCTCGCCGGCCTTCAACGTGCCCCGCTGAACCAGGACGGTGGCCACGGGACCGCGACCCTTGTCCAGGTGCGCCTCGATGGCCACACCCTGAGCGTCCTGCTCGGGGTTGGCCCGCAGGTCCAGGGATGCATCCGCGGTGAGCACAACAGC
The DNA here is from genome assembly GCA_020636995.1 of Actinomycetota bacterium. GTDB lineage: Bacteria > Actinomycetota > Actinomycetes > S36-B12 > UBA10799 > JADKAV01. Next base: position 16,519 of record JACJWU010000009.1, read on the forward strand.
CTCGAGCAACTCGTGGATGTTGATGCCGGCCTTGGCGGAGACATCCACGAACATGGTGTCGCCGCCGAAGTCCTCGGCCACCAAGCCGTACTCGGTGAGCTGCCCGCGGACCTTCTGCGGGTCGGCGCCCTCCTTGTCGATCTTGTTCACGGCGACCACGATCGGCACGTCCGCCGCCTGCGCGTGGTTGAGTGCCTCGATCGTCTGCGGCTTCACGCCGTCGTCGGCGGCAACCACGAGCACGGCGATGTCGGTGACCTTGGCACCACGGGCACGCATGGCGGTGAACGCCTCGTGACCGGGGGTGTCGATGAAGGTGATCGCACGCTCATGACCGTCGATCTCGCTGCGGATCTGGTACGCGCCGATGTGCTGGGTGATACCGCCGGCCTCCCGCGCCACCTGGTTGGTGTTGCGGATCGCGTCGAGAAGCTTGGTCTTACCGTGGTCGACGTGACCCATGACGGTCACGACCGGCGGACGCTGTTCGAGCGCCGACTCGCCGCCCTCGTCCTCACCGAACTCGAGGTTGAAGCTCTCGAGCAGTTCGCGGTCTTCGTCCTCGGGCGACACGACCTCGACGTTGTAGTTCAACTCGCCGCCGAGCAGCATCAAGGTGTCGTCGGACAGCGACTGGGTGGCCGTAGCCATCTCGCCGAGTCCGATCAGCGCCTGGACCAGCGAACCGGGGTTCGCATCGATCTTCTCTGCGAAGTCTGTGAGAGTCGCCCCACGAGGAAGCCTGACCGTACGACCGTCGCCGCGCGGGATCCGCACGCCACCGATCGTCGGGGCCTCCATGTTGTCGAACTCCTGGCGCTTCGCGCGCTTGCTCTTGCGCGACTTCTTGGCCCCGGGGCGACCGCGTCCGCCCGGACCACCGCCAGGACGACCGGGACCACCGCCGGGACGACCACCGAAGCCGCCGCCACCGCCGGGACCACCGGTTCCCGGGCCGCCACCTGGACGACCAGCCGGCGCACCACCGGGACGGCTGCCGTAGCCGCCGCCGCCACCACCGGGACCACCTGGGCGACCACCGGGCGCACCACCGGGACGGCCGCCGTAGCCGCCGCCACCACCGGGACCACCTGGGCGACCACCCGGCGCACCACCGGGACGGCCGCGGCCGCCGGGAGCACCGGGGCGGCCACCCGGCCCACCGGGGCGGCCAGGGGCCTGCCGGGGACGAGGAGGCATCATGCCGGGGTTGGGACGGGGAGCACCCGGCACGCCGCCGCGGGCGGCCGGTGCCGAGGTGCCGAACGGGTTGTTGCCCGGACGCGGTGCCGGAGAACCGTAAGGGTTGTTGCCCGGACGCGGTGCCGGAGAACCGAACGGGTTGTTGCCCGGACGCGGACCCGGCTTCGGGGCGGGCTTGGGAGCAGGCGCAGGTGCCGGGGCGGCGGCCGGCTTGGGAGCCGGAGCCGGAGCAGGCGCAGGTGCGGGGGCCGGCGCAGAAGGTTGCGCTGCCGGAGCTGGAGCGGGAGCCGGGGCAGGGGTCGGCGCCTCGGCGGCTTTCTTGGCGGGTGCGGGCTTCGCAGCCTTCTTCGCCGCAGGCTCTGCCTTCTCCTTCGGCGGGGCGGTCTTCACCGAATCCCGCAGTCGGCGCACAACCGGCGCCTCAATCGTCGATGACGCGGACTTGACGAACTCGCCCATGTCCTGGAGCTGGGCGATGAGAGCCTTGCTCTCCACCCCCAACTCGCGCGCGAGTTCATAGACCCGGACCTTGGCCACTTCTCTCCTGTCTGGCCCGGGGTACTCCGGACCTAGTGTTGTGTCGGCGCTTTCATCGCAGACTGCTCATCGGGTTGTCATCCCGACGCTCCCAACGTTCGGTTCGGTCAGTTGCTCAAGAGCCCGTTCCAGATCACTGGGATCCAGCCCGCCCCCGATCCGCAGAGCCCTGCCGAACGCCTTGCGGGCGATGGCAGCCGTGACGCACTCCTGTGTGAGGTGTACGTAGGCACCGCGACCGGGACGTCTGCGCATGGGGTCCGGCATCAACCGGCCCTGGTCACAGACCACCCTGAGCAGATCACCTTGAGGAACTCTTCGGCGGCAGCCAACGCACGTGCGCACCGGGGTACCGGAGACCATACGGTCTGACGCTGAAGGTTTCATCGCGGCGATCCGTATTCAGTCTAGCGTGCGGGGTCAAGTTCCCGACGGCGCCTTCGCCACGTGACCTCGATCACCGATGCACCACTCGAACCCGTGGCTCGTCGTGCGACGTTGTTGTCGCTGCCGGACGCGCCGTGCGACGTTGTTGTCGAAAAGCGGTAGCCAGGAGGGCAACAACGTCGCAAACGGGACCCAAGCCCGTCAACGACGTCGCAAACGGGGCGTCACTCAGCCGCCACGTCCGGGTGGATGTCGAGGCGCCACCCCGTGAGGCGCGCGGCGAGACGGGCGTTCTGTCCCTCTTTTCCGATCGCCAAGGACAACTGGTAGTCCGGCACCGTCACGCGGGCCGCCCGCGCACGCTCATCCACGACGTCGACACCCACCACGCGAGCCGGCGATAGTGCCGCCGCGATGAAGGCGGCCGGGTCCTCGTCGTAGTCGACGATGTCGATCTTCTCGCCCTGCAACTCCGAGGTCACGGCCCGCACCCGCTGACCCATGGGACCGATACACGCGCCCTTCGCGTTGACCTGCGGGGAGCGGGCGCGTACGGCGATCTTGGTCCGGTAGCCGGCCTCGCGGGCCAGGGCGGCGATCTCCACCACCCCATCGGCAACCTCCGGGGACTCCATGGCGAACAACCGCCGCACAAGATCCGGATGTGTCCGGGACAAGGTGACCGACGGCCCCTTTGCGCCTCGTCGCACCGACACGACGTAGCAGCGCAGCCGCTCCCCGTGCCCGTACGACTCGGTCGGCACCTGCTCGGCCGGCGGGATGACCCCCTCTACCGAGCCGAGGTTGACGTAGACCAGTCGAGGGTCGTTGCCCTGCTGGATCACGCCGGACACGAGGTCACCCTCCTTCGCGGCGAACTCTTCGAAGGTCACGTCGTCGCTGGCCTCACGCAGCCGCTGCATCAGCACCTGCTTGGCCACCGTGGCGGCGATCCGCCCGAAGTCCGCGGGGGTGTCGTCGTACTCCCCCACCTTTTCGCCGTCCTCGTCGAGTTCAGCGGCCCAGACCGTGACATGCCCGGTCTTGCGGTCGAGTTCCACCCGTGCGAGTTGCTGATGTCCCTCGGTGTGGTGGTAGGCGGCCAGCAGGGCCTGTTCGATGCTGGTGACCACCGTCTGCAGGCTCAGGCCCTTGTCGACCACCACGGCTTTGAGCGCGGTCATGTCGATGTCCATCAGCCGGCCTCCTTCGGGAACTCGACCTGCACGACGGCCTTGGCCACCTCGGCGTAGTCCACAGCTCTCACCTGTCCGGCCACATCGATCCGGGCGCCCCCGTCGTCGCTGTCGGCGATGCGGCCCTCGAACGTCGCACCGTCGGTGGTGGTGATCTTGACCAACCGCCCCTGGTTGCGTCGCCAGTGCCGCGGCAGGGTCAGAGGCCGATGCACACCCGGCGAGGTGACCTCAAGGGTGTACGGCGCCTCCCCCATGACATCGGAGGCGTCGAGCGCTTCCGAGATGTCCCGGGAGAAGTCCGCGATGTCGTCCAACGAGACCCCACCATCGGTATCGACGGCAACCACCACCACGGTCCTCTTGCCGGCGCGGCGAAGGTCCACGAATTCCACATCCGCCCCACGCGCAGACACGATGGGGTCGACGAGCTCCGCGATCCGCTGCTCGCGTTCATCCGACATGTTCAGCCTCCCTGCTGCCCTCCCACACTACGCGCGCGTAGGCTGACAGATCATGACGGATCGGCGGCACGTGTTGCAGATGGGCGCGCTGGCAGCCGTCGCCCTCGCTGCCGCTCCGGCGTGCAGCGAGGATGCGGACGAACCGGATGCACCCCCACCCGTGCCCGATGCACAGCAGTCCGAGGAGATCGCTCTCATCGCCGCCTACGACGCGGCCATCGCAACCGCCGGACCTGCCCGCGCCGCCGAATACCAGAGGATCCGCGACGAGCATGCCGCTCACCTGCGGGCGCTGGGATGGGAAGCACCCCCTGCCACGACGCAGTCCCCCACCCCGCCAGCCTCCGTGCGCGCCCTGCGACGCGCCGAGATCGGCGCCGGCCGCAGCCACGCGGCAGCAGCTGTACGCGAAACCGATCAGGAGCGCGCGCAACTGCTCGCTCTCATCGCAGCCTCCGAGTCCCAGCACGCTTCGGCACTGGCGGCGCTGTGAGCGAGACCCTGGGCGCGGCGCTTGCCGGCGAATACGCCGCGATCTACGCGTACGGCCGAGCCGGCGGCAGGTTGCGAACAGGCCAGGACGTCGCGCTGGCGCAGTTGAGCAGGCACCGTACCGACCGCGACCAACTACGTGCCTGGTTGATCGCGGACGGACAGCAGCCCGAGCCACCCGCGCCCGCCTACCAACTGCCCGGCCCTGTGACCACGGATACCCAGGCCCGGGCGCTTCTGGCCACGGTGCAGTTACGCCTGATCCCGGTGTTGGTCGCGTTACTGACGGACCAGACCGATGAGGCACGCCGGCGCTGGGCCGTGCGTGCGGTGCGGCGCGCCGCCACCTCCGCGCAGGGCTGGGGCGCCACCGGCCAGGCCTTCCCGTGGCCGGAAGGGCTCGCCCCGCCGGTGTGACCGGACCTTACTCTGGAACGGTGAAGCGCATCCTGATTGCGGTGCTGGTCGTGACCGCCCTTGCAGCCTGTAGCGAGGCGACGAACCCGGAGCCACCCGCGACCTCCGCCACCAGCGACAGTCCTGCGGTGTCACCGTCGACGCCGTCCGAGCCGACCGTCACCGGGGAGATCGCCCGGAACCTCGAGGCCCCCTGGAGCGTGGTGCCGCTGTCCGGCGGGCGGGCGTTGATCAGCGAGCGCGACACCGCGAAGATCCTGCTGCTGGACAACGGTCAGACTAGCGAGATCGGCAACCCCCCGGAGGTGCTGCCGGGTGGTGAAGGGGGCCTGCTGGGCCTGGCGGTGCAATCGCCGGATCCTGACACGGTGTACACCTACTACACCGCAGCCACCGACAACCGCGTGGTCGCCTTCGATTTCGACGGCGAGCGGCTGAGCAACGAGCGCACGATTCTGGGGGGAATCCCCAAGGGCTTCATCCACAATGGGGGGCGCATCGCGTTCGGCCCGGACGGGTTCCTGTACGTGGCAACCGGTGAGACAGGCGAACCCGACCTCGCCCAGGACCGCAGCTCCTTGGCCGGCAAGATCCTGCGGATCACCCCCAAGGGCAACCCTGCGCCGGGCAACCCCGACCCGGCGTCGCCGGTGTACTCCTACGGCCACCGCAACGTCCAAGGCCTGGCCTGGGACGAGGCAGGCAGGTTGTGGGCCACCGAATTCGGCCAGGACGACGTCGACGAGTTGAACCTCATCGAACCGGGCGGCAACTACGGCTGGCCGCAGTGCGAAGGCCGCTGCGACATCCCCGGCACCACCAACCCGAAGGCCACGTGGTCACCGACGGCCACGTCCTCCCCGAGCGGCCTGGCGATCGTCAACGGGTCGGCCTGGGTCGCTGCGCTGCGTGGACAGGCGTTGTACGAAGTGCGCCTCGACGGTACCCGGGCAGCCGACCCGCAAGCGTGGTTCGACGGCGAGTACGGCCGTCTGCGCGACGTTGTGGAGGCTCCGAACGGACAGTTGTGGGTGGTCACGAACAACACCGACGGACGCGGACAGCCCACCAGCGGCGACGACCGGATCATTCAGGTCGAGGTGCCCTCGCTGGACTAGCGACCGCAGGCGGCCAGGATCGCGGGGATGGCGGCGGTGAGCTCGACCTCTTCGCGGTCACCTGAAGCACGGTCCTTGATCTCGATCATCCCGTCAACGAGCCGCTTGCCAACCACCACGATGGTGGGCACACCGAGCAACTCGGAGTCGTTGAACTTGACGCCGGGCGACACCTTCCGATCGTCATATAGCACCCGCAGACCCTCGTCCTCGAGCGCGATCGCCAACTCCTCGGCCTTCTCGAACACCGCGGCATCCTTGCCTGTGGCCACGATGTGCACGTCGGCTGGAGCGACCTCGCGGGGCCAGATGAGTCCCTTGTCGTCGTGGTGCTGCTCGGCGATCGCTGCCACGGCCCGGGACACTCCGATGCCATAGGAACCCATCGTCACCACCCTGGACTTGCCGTTCTCGTCGAGGACGGTCAAGTCGAGCGCCTCGGCGTACTTGCGGCCGAGCTGGAAGATGTGCCCGATCTCGATACCGCGCGCCGAATGCAGCGCACCGGATCCGTCGGGGGCCGGATCGCCGTCGCGGACCTCGGCGGCCTCGATGGTTCCGTCCGGAGTGAAGTCCCGCCCACAGACCAGATCGAAGACATGCTTGCCCTGCTCATTCGCCCCGGTGATCCATGCGGTGCCGCTGACGACCCGGGGATCCACGAGGTACGGGATCCCGCGGTCCTCCCCGAGCACCTGCGGCCCGATGTACCCCTTCACCAACTGCGGGTACGCGGCGAAATCGGCTTCTTCGAAGGGCGAGGGGACAGCCGGCGAGACCTGTGCTTCGAGGCGCTTCATGTCGACCTCCCGATCACCCGGCAGACCCACAACCAATGCGCTGGTCGTGCCGTCCGGGTGCTCAAGACGAAGCACCACGTTCTTCAACGTGTCGGCCGCGGTCCACGGACGGTCGGCGCGGGGGAACCGGGCGTTGGCCAGGTCCACCAGTGACTCGATCGTCGGGGTGTCCGGCGTGTCCTCAACGTGCGCGGCAGGCAACCCCTCGATCGGGACCTCGGCCGGCGGCACCGTCACGACCGCCTCGACGTTCGCCGCATATCCGCCATCGGAACGGACGAAGGTGTCTTCCCCGCTCTCACACGGTGCGAGGAACTCCTCGCTGGCAGACCCACCCATCGCGCCACTCATGGCCGAGACGATCACATAGTCGAGGCCTAGTCGATCGAAGGTCTTGATGTACGCATCCCGGTGCCGGTCGTAGGAGCGCTGCAGTCCCTCGTCATCGATGTCGAACGAGTAGGAGTCCTTCATGACGAACTCCCGCCCACGCAGGATCCCCGCCCGCGGCCGCGCCTCGTCGCGGTACTTCGTCTGGATCTGGTAGATCACCAGCGGCAGATCCTTGTACGAGGAGTACTCACCCTTCACCAGCAGCGTGAACATCTCTTCATGGGTCGGGCCGAGCAGATAGTCGGCACCCTTGCGGTCCTGCAAGCGCATCAACGTCTCGCCGTACTCGGTCCAGCGGCCGGTCGCCTCGTAGGGCTCGCGCGGGAGCAACGCCGGGAAGTGGACCTCCTGGAAGCCTGCGGCGTCCATCTCCTCGCGGACGATGCGTTCGACGTTGCGGTACACGAGATAACCCAACGGCAACCACGTGAACACGCCAGGGGCGACGCGACGCACCAGGCCGGCGCGGACCAGCAACTTGTGGCTCGGGACTTCGGCGTCAGCGGGGTCCTCGCGCAACGTGCGCAGGAACAGAGTGGACATTCTCAGCACTCGCCAAGCCTAGACAACCAGGGGAACCCGTGCGTCCGGCGCCCGTCGGCATCTACCGTGAGATGCATGCGGATCGCAGCACCTCTTGTCTCCAGCGCCCTTGCGTCAACTCTTCTCGTGCCTGCCCAGGCCGCACAGGCGGACTCCGACCTCGCCGCCACCGCGGCGGCGAAGAAGTCCAAGACGTCGGTCACCCTCAAAGTCGGTGCCACGAAGACCACCGTCGCGGACACCGTCTCGGCGAAGGTGACCGTGACACCGGCGGGCAAGCGCACCGTCCGGATCCAGACCCGGTCGAAGACGAACACCTGGGAGACGGTCAAGAAGGCAAAGACGAACTCGTCGGGCAAACTCTCGACCTCGTTCACCACATACAAGAGCGGCGACTGGAAGGTCCGCGCCGTGGTCGCCGAGACGAAGAAGCGCGCCGCGGCGACGAGTTCCTCGAAGTCGCTCAAGGCAAGTTACCCCGCCTTCGGTGACCCCCCGGAGGAGAAGCTCGACCCGATCAAGCCGGGTTCGCTGAGTGTGAAGAAGACATCCACCGCAACCACCGGCGAGTTCCGTGTCAGCGTCGGCAAGAACGGCGTGACCGTGACCGACGGTGCCGGCAGGACCGCCTGGGAGAGCGCCCCGAACAAGGCCTTCATGGCCGCCACCCGCAGCACACTGCGGTGGTTTCAGCGCTCCACCGCGGGCGCCTACTGGGCCCAGATCAATCGTGGCGCGGAACTCGTGGATCAGACCATCTCGTCGGTCGCGAAGTCTGGCGACACCGTGCGCATCAAAGGCACGGTCAAGGGTGGCGGCAAGAAGGCCTACTACACCCTGACCATGCAGGCGGTTCAACGCACGCCGGATGTCGCGGTACTGCAGATGGACGTGAGCTTCAACGACAAGAAGTCAGATGTCTCGGTCAACAGCATCCAGCTCACCTCGGGCCGCGGCTCCGACAAGGCCGTGCACGGCTTCGGCAACCAGTACCAGGGCTTCGACCTGTCCGGCCAGGTGCTCCCGATCCTCGTGCAGGAGCAAGGTGTGACCCGTGGCCAGATGCCCGCAGCCGGGGCTGTGGACCAGGCGACATGGGGCGCCGGGAACCTGAAGACGACCTACGGCGGCTGGCCCACCTACGTCACCGAGCAGAACCGGTCCTTCGCCCTCGCCGACACCAGGACCAGCGGGGCCTTCTCGATCGCGGACACGCGGCGGGCCAAGCAGATATCCCTGGAGTCCTTCGCAGACACGATGCGTGCTGAGGTGCTCGCCCGGAACACCCCCAAGGACCTGCTGACGGCGCGCGGGGCCGGGGTCTCGCGCCCTGCCCTGTCCACCTCGGTGCAGAAGGGTGCGGTGTTGGGACTGCAGGGCGGCACCGACAAGGTGCGGCAGGTGGTGTCCGAGATGCAGGCCGCCGGCACGAAGGTGGATGCGGTCTGGTTGCAGGACTGGGTTGGCAAACGCGTCACGAGCTTCGGACAGCAACTGTGGTGGACCTGGCAACTGAACACCGCCTGGTACCCGGGCTGGGATCAGATGGTCGCGGACTTCAAGGCCCAGGACATCGATGTGCTCACCTACGTCAACCCGTTCGTCATCAACCAGGACGAGGTCGACGGGGTGCCGATCCGCAACCTGTACAAGGAGGCCGAGCAGAAGGGCTTCCTGGTCAAGAACCAGGTGGGAGACACCTACGTGGTGGAAACCATCGGCTTCCCGACGGCGCTGGTCGATCTGACGAACCCTGCTGCCCGTGACTGGTTCGCGGACGTGATCGCCGAGCAGGTGATCGGGGTCGGCGCCACCGGGTTCATGGCGGACTTCGCCGAGTACACGCCGTTCGACAGCGTGCTCAACACCGGCAGTGCCGCCAAGCAGCACAACCGGTGGCCGCAACTGTGGGCGGACACGGTGAAGCAGGCATGCACGCGCGGTGGGGTGCCGGACTGCGTGGCCTTCTTCCGGTCGAGTTACCTGGGCTCGCCGAAGAGTGTGCCCCTGATGTGGGCCGGCGACCAGATGGTCAACTACGCCATCGAGGACGGCATGGCCAACGCCGTGCAGGGGATGCTGGCAGGCGGGGTGTCGGGTGCCCCCTTGTGGCACAGCGACATCGGCGGCTACACCAGCATCAACGCCGCGGTCACGAATTTCATCCGGCCCCCGGACCTGAATGCCAGGTGGGCCGAGATGCAGGCGTTCGGTGTGGTCATGCGGACTCACGAGACGAACCGACCGAGCATGAACCAGCAGGTCTACGACACACCAACGACCCGCGCCCAGTTCGCCCGTGCCTCGCAGATCTACGCGGCGCTGTACGACTACCGGAAGACCGTGATCGACGACTCGGTGGCGACCGGGGTCCCGGCCATGCGGCACGGCTGGCTCGTGTTCCCCGGTACGAAGGCGGCTGAGGAGGACCTGCAGTTCTTCCTCGGCGACCACCTGCTGATGGCACCGGTCTTGAAGGAGAACGCCACCTCGGTATCGGCGACTTTCCCGCCGGGAACGTGGAAGCACGTGCTCACGGGGGCCACGTACCAGGGCGACTCGACCGTGACGGTCGACGCGCCGATCGGCACCCCGGCGGCGTTCGTGGAGGTCGGCGACCCGGTGGGTGACCAGATCGTGGCTGCGCTGCAGGCTGCCGGGCTCACTGCCGGCTGAGAAGGTCGTGCGTCTCCTGATGATGTGAAGATCTGGTCACTGGATCAACAGATCTTGACACGTTGACGGCTGAGTCGCGGTTCAGGTTCTCAGAACAAGACCGTGGCGAACTCCCCCACCTGCTCGAAGCCGACCTTGCGGTACGACGCCAGGGCCGGCTGGTTGAAATCGTTCACGTACAGGCTGACCACCGGTGCATGACGCAGCCGCGTCAACTCGACAACCGCTGCCATGCAGGGTTCACTCACGTGGCGACCACGGTGTTCGGGGTCGACCCAGACCCCCTGGATCTGCGCGACATCCTGGGCCACCACTCCCACTTCGGCCTTGAACAGGACCTGGTCGTCCTCGATCACCACCAGCGCCCGCCCCTGCTGGATGAGGGTGGCCACGCGCCGACGGTAGGCAGCGCCACCGTCGGGCACCAGCGGACTGATCCCCAACTCCTCGGTGAACATGGCCACGCACGCCGGGAAAAGGACGTCGATGTCGTCCATCACGGCGGCGCGCAATCGGGGATCCGGCGCGACCCGCGGCTGTCCGTTCATCGCAAGCATCGGCTGATGCGGCCGGACATCCCGGCTGTCCCCCCACGCCGGGCGAACGGCCTCGTAGAAGTCCAACACCGACCGGGCCGGACCGACGATCGACGAGCAGCGACGGGGGGTGAGGCGTGCGCGGCTGGCCAACGCAGCCACCGCCTCGTCATCGGCATTGATGGGCACCACGTTGGCCCCGAGGTACAGAGCCGCAGCGAGTTCCTCGTCCGGGAACCATCCCCACACCTCGGCCCCGAGTGCCGCGCCCACCCCGATGATCGCCGTACGCTCCAGCACCATCGCGTAGGCAACGGGATCTGTCAGCAACAACTGACGTAGTTGCGGAGCCTCCCGCCCCGACAGTAGGCGGACCGAGCCGGTCACCCGACCGAGACGCTCGGCTCGCCGGCGGCCTCCATGGACTCGGCGAGCCGCATGGCCTCCTCGATCAAGGTCTCGACGATGGCGGCCTCGGGGACGGTCTTGATGACCTCACCCTTGACGAAGATCTGTCCCTTGCCGTTGCCGCTGGCCACTCCGAGGTCTGCCTCCCGGGCCTCCCCAGGACCGTTGACGACGCAGCCCATCACGGCGACCCGCAGCGGCACCTCGAGCCCCTGCAGGCCGGCGGTCACCTGCTCCGCAAGCGTGTACACGTCGACCTGTGCGCGTCCACAGCTGGGACACGACACGATCTCGAGCCCGCGCTGGCGCAGGTTCAACGACTCGAGGATCTGCAGGCCGACCTTGACCTCCTCCACGGGCGGCGCGGACAGCGAGACGCGGATCGTGTCCCCGATCCCCTCGCTGAGCAGAGCCCCGAATGCCACGGCGGACTTGATGGTGCCTTGGAACGCGGGGCCGGCTTCTGTCACGCCGAGATGCAACGGGTAGTCGCAGGCCGCGGCCAGTTGCCGGTAGGCCTGCACCATGACGACCGGGTCGTGGTGCTTCACGGAGATCTTGATGTCCCGGAAGTCGTGCTCCTCGAACAGGGACGCCTCCCACAAGGCACTCTCTGCCAGAGCCTCCGGCGTGGCCTTGCCGTACTTCTCGAGCAGGCGCTTGTCCAGCGAGCCGGCGTTGACACCGATGCGGATCGGGATCCCCGCGTCCTTGGCAGCTTTCGCGATCTCCCCGACCCGGTCGTCGAAAGCCTTGATATTGCCAGGGTTCACACGGACACCGGCACAGCCGGCGTCGATGGCGGCGAAGACGTACTTGGGTTGGAAGTGGATGTCGGCGATGACTGGGATGTCTGCCTTTTTCGCGATCAGCGGCAGCGCCTCGGCGTCATCCTGACTCGGTACCGCGACGCGGACCACCTGGCAGCCGGCCGTGGTCAACTCGGCGATCTGCTGGAGCGTGGCGTTGACGTCGGCGGTCACGGTGGTCGTCATCGACTGCACGCTGATCGGGGCGTCGCCACCCACCTCTACCGGGTGGTGCGGGTGTCGCAGCGTGATCTTGCGCGTGTGCCTGCGTTCAGCCAGAACCGGCGGCGGCCCGGCAGGCATGCCCAACGAAACGGTCATGACTCAAGTATCCCTCATGCCCCGGGCGGCGCGACCGGCGTGGAGGTCACCGGCTCAGCCGAGCCGGATGGGTTTGACGATGTCGGCCCACAAGATGATGACGCTCATCACGATCAACACCATCGCCACCGTGTAGGCCACCGGCAACATCCGCGCGACATCGACAGGGCCGGGATCGGGCCGGCCCTGCCAGCGGGCGACCTTGCGCCTGGCGCCCTCGTACAGGGCACCGGCCACATGGCCGCCGTCCAGCGGCAGGATCGGCAGCAGGTTGAACAGGAACAAGAACAGGTTCAGCGACGCCACGATGGCCAGGAACTGGGCCACACGCCAACTCGGCGGGGCGTCCGCGGCCGCCACCTCACCGCTGAGGCGCGACACGCCCACCACACCGACCGGGCCTTCCGGATCACGGGCCGCGTCCGTGAACGCCGCCTGCGTGAGACCGACCATCTTCGCGGGGAAGGAGACCAAGGCCTGCGCCGACCGGATCGAGATGTCCCACATCTGTCCCGGCACGGCGGTGACCGGCATGGGCTGCAACTCCACCACCGGTGACACCCCGAGGAAACCGCGCTGTCCGGACTCTCCGAGCAGAGTGCCATCGACAGCTGTGAGCGGCACATCCACGGTGGTCTGCTGCCCGTCGCGGACGATCGTCACCTCGTGGTCACCGGGCGCAGAGGCCCGGATCGCCTGGCTGAGTTCCGGCCACTGCGACACCGGTGCCGCATCCCAGGCAACGATCTGGTCGCCCGGCTGCAGACCAGCAGCGGCCGCTCCGGTCGGCTGACCCGTTCCGCCGGCACACGTCCCTTCGGGATCCTGCGCGGACGGCACACAAGCGGTCACGGTGTTCACCGTGGTCGTGGGTGTCGGAGTCCCGAAACCGGCGAACACGATCGTGAACAGGACGACCGCCAGCACCAGGTTCATGAACGGTCCGCCGAGCATGACCACGAGCTTCTGCCGCACAGGCAGCGCGTAGAACGTGCGCTTCTCGTCCCCCGGCTCCACGATCTCCGCCGCGGATTCGGCGCGGGCTTGTTCGATCAGGGTGCCGAGACGGCCGGTGCTGTTGGCCTTGATCTGGCCATCCGGGCCAGGCGGGAACATCCCGATCATGCGGATGTACCCACCGAGGAGGAAACCCTTCACGCCGTATTCGGTGTCACCCTTCTTCTTCGACCAGAGAGTGGGGCCGAAGCCGATCATGTACTGAGTGACCTTCACGCCGAACTTCTTGGCCGGAACCATGTGGCCGAGTTCGTGCAGGGCGATCGAGATCACCAGCGCGATGACCAGCGCAATGATCCCGACCAGGGTCATGAATCCTCCTCCATCACGGTGACTGCGTGTCGCCGTGCCCAGGCGTCTGCTTCCAAGACGTCTTCCAGTGTCACCCGGTTCCCCTGGTGCGCGCCAGACGGGGCGGCCGCCAATACCCGTTCGACCGTTTCGCTGATAGCGATGAAGCCGATCCGCCCCTTACGGAACGCGTCCACTGCCTCTTCGTTGGCGGCGTTGAGAACCGCCGGCGCCACACCCCCGGCCCGGGCGGCCCGGGCGGCGAGGCGGACCGCAGGGAAGGCGTCGTCGTCCAATGGGAAGAACTCCCAGATCGCCGCTCGCGTCCAGTCGCATCCCGGTGCCGCGTCGGGAACCCGGTCGGGCCACGCCATACCCAAGGCGATCGGAAGTCGCATGTCGGGTGGGCTTGCCTGCGCGATGGTGCTGCCGTCGACGAACTCGACCATGGAATGCACGACCGATTGCGGATGGACGACCACGTCGATCCGCTCGAGGGGCACGTCGAACAGCAGGTGGGCCTCGATGAGTTCGAGACCCTTGTTCATCAACGAGGCCGAGTTGATCGTGACCACGGGCCCCATGTCCCAGGTCGGATGGGCCAGGGCCTCCTGCACGGTGACTCCCGCCAGTTCCTCGCGTGTCCGTCCGCGGAAAGGCCCCCCGCTGGCCGTGAGGATCAGTCTGCGCACCTCGTCACGGCGGCCACCGCGCAGGCACTGCGCGAGGGCGGAGTGTTCGCTGTCCACGGGCACGATCTGGCCAGGTGCCGCCGCCGAGGTGACCACCTCCCCTCCGATGATCAGCGACTCCTTGTTGGCCAGGGCCAGCACACTGCCGGCTTCGAGCGCGGCCAGCGTCGGGCGCAGTCCCACTGCTCCGGTGATGCCGTTGAGGACCGTGTGGGCCGGAAGGCCGGCCACCTCGGTGGCCGCATCCGGACCCGCATGCACTGTCGCGCCCAGACCGGTGAGCGCGTCGGCGGCCGACTCGTCCGCGATGGCGACGTGCGGCACGGCGAACTGCTGGACCTGTGAACGCAGCAGTCCCGGATCCGAACCGCCGGCGGCAAGACCGACGACCCGGAACCGATCGGGGTTGCGCGCCACGACGTCGAGGGCCTGAGTGCCGATCGATCCGGTGCTGCCGAGGATGACGATGTCGCGCATCTAAGCCTCCGTCGCCGCCAACTGGCCGCAGGCGCCATCGATCTCGCGGCCACGGGTGTCCCGCACCGTGACCGCCACACCCTTCGCACGCAGGTGCTCGACGAAGGACGCCTCCTGCTCGGGTGTCGAAGCGGTCCAGACGCTTCCCGGGGTGGGGTTGAGCGGAATGACGTTGACGTGCGCGAGGCGGCCCCGCAGCAGATCGCCGAGACGATCAGCGCGCCAGTCCTGGTCGTTGATGTCCTTGATGAGGGCGTACTCGATGCTCACCCGTCGGCGGGTGCGGTTCGTGTACTCCCAGACCGCGTCCAGGACCTCTGCGACGTCCCAGCGGGTGTTGATCGGCACGAGGGTGTTGCGCAGCTCATCGTCGGGGGCGTGCAGCGACAGCGCCAGTGTCACCGGCAGCCCCTCGTTGGCCAGTTTGCGGATCTGCGGAACGAGGCCCACGGTGGACACCGTGATCCCGCGAGCGCTCATGCCGAAGCCCTCGGGCGGTTCGGCGATCATGCGCCGGACGGCCGCGATGACGGCGTTGTAGTTCGCCAGCGGCTCACCCATACCCATGAAGACGATGTTGGACAGTCGCCCGGGCCGCCCGAGCAGACCGGATTCGGCGTCCCGCGCGGCCACTCGAACCTGTTCAAGGATCTCCGCGGTGCTCAGATTCCGCTGGAGGCCACCTTGGCCGGTGGCGCAGAACGGGCACGCCATCCCGCACCCCGCCTGCGAGGACAGGCACAGCGTGACCCGCTTCGGGTACCGCATGAGCACCGACTCGACCAGGGATCCGTCGTGCAGCCGCCACAGGGTCTTGCGGGTGGCGTCGCCGTCGCACGTGAGCACCTTCGAGGGCGTCAGCAAGGTGGGCAGCAACGGCGCCAGCCGGAGGCGGTCCGCTTCTCCGAGATCGGTGCACTGGTCCACCGAATCGACGTGGCGCACCAGTACCTGCCGGCTCAGCTGGTCCGCCCGGAACGGCGCACTGCCCAGTTCAGCCACGGCCTGCTTGCGCGCCGCGAGGTCCAGGTCGAGCAGGTGCCGCGGCGGCTTGCCACGGCGTGGGGCCTGCATGACCAGCGGGAGCGAGGTCATCCGAGGAACAGCCCGAGCAGCGCCCACGAGACGAACGCGTTGGGGATCAACGAGTCGAGCCGGTCCATCAGTCCGCCGTGCCCGGGGATGATGTTCGACATGTCCTTGACGTCGAGGTCACGCTTGATCGCGGATTCGATGAAGTCCCCAGCCGTGGCCGTGATCGGCATGATCGCGCCGAAGATCACTGCCTGCCACCATGGCGCTCCGAACGCGATCGCGAACAGCGGGATCGCCACGGCGATCGAGAGGATCAGCGAACCTGCGAAACCCTCCCACGACTTCTTGGGGCTGATCTGCGGGGCGATCGGGTGTTTGCCGAACATGACTCCCGCGAAGTAACCACCGACGTCGTTGCACACCGTGATGGCGATGAATGCGACGATCCGCGCGACGCCGTCGGTCTCCCGCAACATCAGCATCACGAAGCCGACCATGAACGGCAGGTAGAAGGCCACGAACAACGAACCGGTGGCGTCCTTCACGAAGCCGTCGGTGCCACGCCGGATGCGCCACGCGAGAGCGACGACGACGAACGTGCCGAACACGACCATGTGCGCCTCGACGCCGTACAGGTAAGCCAGGGTCGGCCCGACGAAGGCCACCAGGAACAACGGGCTGCGGGCGAGTTTGATGTCGTTGTGCAGGAACGCGTTGTACAACTCCCACACCGCGATCAGGATCGCCGCGGTCACGAGGACGGCGAAGAGGTACTTGTAGAAGGCCAGTGAAACGATGATCAGCGCACCGAGGCCCACCCCGACCGCGATCGCGACGGGGAGATTGCGCCCGGCGCGACTGGGGGGCGGCTCGACCGGGGCCGCTTCGGCGCTGCTCATTCAGACCTCGAGCAGTTCTTCCTCTTTGTGCTTGAGGATCTCGTCAACGTGCTCCACCTGCTCATGGGTCACGCTCTCGAGGTGGGTCAACGCGCGCTTGACATCGTCCTCCCCCACCTCGCCGTCCTTCTTCATCTTCTCGAGTGCTTCTTTCGCCTGGCGGCGGATGTTCCGGATGCTGACCCGCGCCTCTTCGGCCTTGTGCCGCGCCACCTTGATGTACTCCTTGCGCCGCTCCTCGGTCAACTGCGGCAGGACCACGCGCACGACGTTGCCGTCGGTCGCGGGGTTCACCCCGAGGTCGGAGTCCCGGATCGCCTTCTCGACCGAGTTGATGGAGTTGCGGTCGAAGGGCGTGATGAGCATCATCCGCGCATCGGCGGCGTGGAACGAAGCCAGCTGGTTCAGCGGGGTCGGAGCGCCGTAGTAGTCGACGACGATCTTGGAGAACATGGCCGGATTCACCCGGCCGGTGCGCAGCGTGGCGAAGTCCTCCCGCGCCACCGCGATGGCCTTCTCCATCTTCTCTTCTGCTTCGAGCAGGATGTCGTCGATCACAGTCCCAGTCCTCCTATGCGGCTAAGGGCAGCCTATTGCCTGACATGCTCAGCGGGTCGCGCTTGGGGCACGCAGTGCCATTGTCCCACCAGGACGTGGGCAGCCGGCGTCCGCGACCAGCAGACGCCCGGAACGTGATCGACCCCGGCCGAGTGCGCCACACTGGGATCCGTGGGACACGATCACGGCGCGGTCACCGCCGGCGGGAGGCACCGGGGCAGACTGGCCATCGCGCTCGGGATCGCCGCCGTGGTCTTCGTTCTGGAACTCGTCGGCGCGTGGATCACCGGCTCATTGGCCCTGCTCGCCGATGCCGGACACGTGTTCACCGACATGTTCGGCGTGGCCTTGGCCCTGATCGCAGCGACCATGGCCCAGCGTCCGCCGAGCCTGCGGCGGACCTTCGGATGGCAGCGACTCGAGGTGATCGCCGCGGCCGCAAACGCACTGCTGCTCATCGGCGTGGGACTCTACGTGGCGTACGAGGCGATCCGCCGGCTCGTCGATCCAGAGCCGGTCGAGGCCGGACTGATGCTGGTCATCGCCGTCATGGGACTCGTGGCGAATTTCATCTCACTACGGATTCTCACTGCCGGAAAGGACGAGTCGATCAATGTCCGCGGTGCATACCTCGAAGTGCTCGGTGACCTGCTCGGATCGGCCGCTGTGGTCGCTGCCGCGGGGATCATCCTGCTCACCGGCTGGGAGCGCGCCGACCCGGTGGCGAGCCTCATCGTCGCGGGGCTGATCCTCCCGCGGTCACTACGACTGCTGCGTGACGCCGTGCGCATCCTCATGGAAGCCGCACCCGAGGACCTCGACGTGCAGCAGGTCCGCACCCACCTGACCGGCGTTCCGGGGGTCGTCGACGTCCACGACGTGCATGTCTGGACGATCACCTCGGGTGTCCCGGCGCTGACCGCACATGTCGTTGTCGACCGCACCACCCTCGACGACTGCGGTCCGGCGTCGATGCTGCATCAACTTCAGGAATGTGCGAAGGACTGCTTCGACATCGAGCACACGACGTTCCAGGTCGAACCCACCGACCACTGGCAGCACGAACCGGGCGCCCATGACTGACCGTCCGCTGGGTTGCGTGTAAGAGGCTGACGCCCCACAACTGGGCCAGCTCGGCGTCAGGTCGCCCAGTTGTGGGCGCCGATCGCTGCCCGGAAAGCACCACAACGGACTATTCGGCCCCACAACTGGGCCAGCAGACAGACGTGAGGCAGACGGCGGCCCAGTTGTGGGGTCACCCTTCCCCACTCGCAGCCGAGCCGTCCGGTGGACACGTGACCTGTAACGCTGCGGCCTCTGCCGGGAACATAAGGGTGTGAGGGACCGGGATTGGCTGACGCGGCTGTACGAGGAGTACAGCGATGACGTGTTCAGGTATGCGGTGCGTCGCCTGGCCAGCCGCGAGGACGCCGAAGACGTCCTCGTCGAGGTCTACACGGTGGCCTGGCGGCGACGGACGGTCGTGCCCGATCAGGCACTGCCGTGGCTGTACCGCACCGCGGCGAACACAATCGCCCACATCATCCGCGGCGACGGCCGTCGCGGGCGACTGCAGGCCCGGCTGACGGCGGTGACCCCGCTGCACACCGAGGACCCGGTACCGGACCCCGACCTCGCCACCGCACTGGCCCGCCTCGCTCCGGCGGATGCGGAGATCCTCCGCTTGTGGGCGTGGGAGGGTCTGGAGCCGACGGAGATCGCCGAGGTGCTGGACACGTCACCCGGAGCCGCCCGCACACGACTCTCGCGGGCGAAAGCACGCCTGCGCCAGCACTACGAATCCAGTGAGGAGGTGGGGTCATGATCTCGGACGACACCCTGCGCGCACGACTGGCCGGTCTTGACCCGGCCGCGGATCTGGCGGCACCCAACCTGCTGGACCGGGTCGACCTCGAGACACCCGACGACGCGCCGCGCCGGCACTGGGGTCGGCCGTTGATCCTTGCGGCTGCGGCGGTGGCGCTGGTCGCACTCTTCGGCGCCACCGTGGTGCCCAACTTGTTCTCCGGCGCACCGGAGACGATAGGCGCCGCCGTGTCCGGCGACCGATCAGTCGAGAGCGCGCCGACCACGGAGTCCGCTGGATCCGCGGATCAACCGGTCTATCCAGGTGGCCCGTCGATCATCCGCACGGCCTCGCTGCTCGTGGGTACCGACGACCCCACCGCAGCCGCCGACGCGTATGTCGCGCGGATCTCCGCCCTCGGCGGTCAGGTGAGTTCCCGCACCGATGTCACAGAGGGTGGCACGTACGCACCGAGCACCATGATGGGCAGCGACGCGATGATGCCCATGCCCTACCCCAGCGGTCCTGGCGTCTGGCTGTCGGTCGAGGTGCCCGCGGACCGGTTCGACGAGGCACTGGCTGCCGCACGCGAAACGGGCCAGACAGTCCGGCTCGAACAGTCGGCGCAAGATGTCTCCGCCACGGTTGCCGACATCGACGCGCGTGTCAGGGCGCTGCGCAGTTCGGTCGCCCAGTTGCGGTCGCTGATGGACGAGGCGACCAGTGTGTCCGAGGTCATCGCCCTCGAGGACGCCATCGCCACGCGGCAGTCCGAACTCGACGGCCTGGTCGCACAGCAGCGTGAACTGCGCAACAGCACTTCGATGTCTCAGATCAGTCTGGCGCTGATGAGCCCCGAGGATGCCGCTGCGGCGGTCGGCGAAGAGGCACCCGACCCCTGGACGCCGGTGCGCTGGGCCATCGGACTCGCGCTGACGGCAGGCCTGATCATCCTGGTGATCGTGATGACGCGCCGCAGGCGCGACAAGCCGACCGCGTAGTACCTTCCGAGGCGTGACAGTTCACGACCTCGGCGACACCCCGCCATCGGATCGCGGTTTCGTGGAGAGGCTCACCCTGAACCGCATCGACCGGGACATCTTCTTGGGCTGGTGCCATGCGGGATCGCCGCTGCGCGCGTTCGGCGGTCAGGTCGCGGCCCAGGCACTGGTGGCGGCAGGGACCACGGTCGAGCAACCCGGACGGGTGGTCCACTCCCTGCACGCCTACTTCCTGCGGGCCGGGTCGACGACCGACCACATCATCTACATGGTCGATCGCCCGCGCGATGGGCGCTCGTTCTCCACCCGGCGGGTGCGAGCCGTCCAGTACGGCAAGACCATCTTCACGATGTCCGCCTCGTACGCCCAGCAGCTCGAGGGACCTGGCCACACCACCGCGCCTCTGCCCGACGAATCCTGGATGGAGAAAGTGCCGGCGCCGCAGACCCTGCCGCGCACCGACATCCTGCACCGGCTCTCGCAGAACACGGAGGGTGACGACAACGGGTGGCCACACAGGGACTTCGTCGATATCCGGTTCGTGGACCACGATCGCGTCCGGGAGATGACCGCGGGACGTTTCGACCGCATGGCATGGGTCAGGGCTGACGAGGCGCTGCCGGATCCCTCACTGTTCCACGTGTGCGCCATGACCTACTTCTCGGATCTGACTCTCGTGGGCACTGTGATGGGTCATCACGGTGGGTTCCTCGCACGCGGCGACCTCGACATCGCCTCGCTGGATCATGCGATGTGGTTCCATGCCCCGTTCCGCGCCGATGAGTGGCTGCTGTTCGCCACCTCCAGCCCCGTCTCCGGTGGCGGTCATGGGTTCGCGACCGGCCAGTTCTACCGGCCAGACGGGACACTTGTCTCATCGGCCGCCCAGGAAGTTCTGATGCGGGAGCCTCCCGCCTGAGTCCACGGGCTTAAGTTGGAGGTATGGCTGAGGCAACCACCATCCGATACTCCGCACCCTTCTCCGTCGTCGGTCCGCGCGGACCTCGCTTCGGCGACTACGTCGGACTGAGCACCACCCTGCGCCCCCCGTCCGCCGAAGGGCTGCCTGGTCGCCGGCACCTCGAGGACTTCCTACGCCACAAACGCTGGATGTACACCTTCGCGGCCAACCGGGACCTGCTGGTGACCGCCGCGATCGTCGACGCCGGTCCGACCGGGACGACCTTCATCACGGTGGCCGACCGACGCACCGGGAAGTTGCTGGCGGACATCAGCCGACCCGGTGGCACCAAGCCCATGGTCTCGGTGAACGACCACCCCGGTGAGGGGCATCGCAGTCGCTACCGCATGCCCGGCTCAGATGTGAACATGCAGACCTCCGACGGCGTGCTCCATGTGCGCGCCAAAGTCGGCTCCCCCGTCGGGCTGCCGGCCATCGGCAAGCCCGCCGTGGAACTCGATCTCGCCTTCGACATCACCGCCTCACCCGCACTCACGGTGATCTCCGATCTCAAGACCGAGCCACGACTGGTCTCGACCACAGGGAAGAACGCCGCATTGCCGGTATCCGGGCGGGTCGTCGTGCGCCAGGGCGGGATCGTTCATGCCTTCGACATCACCGACGGTCTCGGCGGCTTCGACTACACCAGTGGGAACCTCCCCCGGCACACCCAATGGCGCTGGGCCTACCTCGTCGGACGTCTCGCCAACGGCAAGACACTCGGCCTCAACCTCTCGGCCGACTTCTCCGGTCTCGTGGGCAACGCCCGGGAGAACTCGGTCTGGTACGACGGCCAACTGATGGCGATCGACCCGGACGCCACGATCGATGTGGACCTCGACGAACCAGGAAAGCCGTGGCATGTCCGCACCTCCGACGGCAAGGTCGACCTGGTGTTCGACCCCATCGGGGTCCACCGCGAATCGCTGGATCTGAAGCTGGTGCGCAGCCGCTTCCTACAGCCTGTGGGCGAGTTCAGCGGCACGATCAAACTCGGCCGCCGGACGCTGGACGTCGACCGACTCCCCGGGGTCGTGGAGAACCAGGACGTGATCTGGTAGTTACCGCTGACCGGCCTCAGCGTCGGGTCAGCGTCAACGGCACCGGACCCGTGCCACAACTGCTCGCCGAGCCACACGAGCCGCATCCCTGGGACAGACACCCCGGAGCCAGCGACTCAGGACGAAGTCTTCCCATCCGCTCCAGCGCCTCGAGGGCCGCCCGCACGGTGTCCTCGCCGAGGTGGGTGCGGTCGATCACCTCGGCAACGGTCACTGCCCCACCGTCCACGGCTCCGAGCACCTGCGTCAACGGCCCGCTCATGTGAGGCCTTTCCGATCTGGAACACCGCGACCGCGGCAATCCAGGCGATCGAAAGTTGCAGCGCGATCCCGAACATCGTCCACCGCGCACCGATCTCGCGCCATTGGGTCGCAAGCGTGGCGACACACGGCGTGTATGCGAGCAGGAAGATCAGGAACGCCCACACCGCTGCTGTCGTGTAGCCTCCGGAGGATTCTGCGAAGTCCGCCTTGACGGCGTCCCCAAGACTGCCCGGGTTCGACGGGTCCTCAGGCTCCTCGACGGCGTAGGTCTGCGCCCATGACGAGATGACCGCCTCCTTCGCCACGAATCCGACGGTCAGGGCGCCCACCGCCTCCCAGTTGCCGAAGCCCGCCGGCGCGAACACCGGCGCGACAGCTTCAGCGGCGGCGGCGTAGGCACTGTCCTCGACAGGGACATCGGCGAACCCACCCTGGCCGCCCACGGGGATCGACTGCAGCAGCCACACGGCGGCGACCGTGGCCACGATGATCCCGGACGCTGTCTGCAGGAAGCCCTTCAGACGCAGCCATGTCACAGCGCCGAGGATGCGCGGATGCGGCAGTTGGTAGGGCGGCAGGTCAAGAATGAGCGGATCCCTGCCCAGGGTGCGCCACAGCGTCTTCTTCAGAGCCAGACCGACGACCACCACGAACAGGATCGAGATCAGGTACATCGCGAAGACCACGTTGCCCGCATGGTCTGGGAAGAACACGGCGGCGAGCATGACGTAGACCGCGAGGCGGGCGGTGCATGACGTGAACGGCACCAGCAGCGCGGTGAGGATGCGGTGACGTGCGTCGGGCAGCACCCGCGTGGCGCTGATCGCCGGCACGTTGCATCCGAATCCCACGACCAAGGGCAGGAACGCGCGCCCTGGCAGACCGATGAAACGCATGGTGCGATCGGTCACCACGGCCGCGCGGGCCATGTACCCGGAGTCCTCCAGCAGCGACAGCAGCAGGAACATGATCGCCATCAGCGGCACGAAGGTGAGCAACATCCCCACGCCACCGATCAGGCCGTCGATGAAGAAGCTCTCGATCCAGGTGCCCCCGAGCCCCACGGCGCCGAGAACCGCGGCTGCGGCGTCGCTGACGGGGCCTGCGAACAGGCTGTCGAGGGCGTCCTGCAGAGGTGCTGCCGCTCTGATCGTCAGTTGGAAGACGGCCCACATGACGGCGAGGAAGATGATCGGGCCCAGCCACGGAGCGGTGACCCAGCGGTCGATGCGGTCGGACCAGGTGCGCACGTCGGTGTCCGGTGTGACCACCGAGGCATCCACAGCCGCCTGGACCCACGCGAACCGCTCATCGGCTTGACCGAGTTCGTCGTCGGTGACTTCACCGCGTACCCGAGCAGGAGTCACGGGAGCGGCGAGAACCTCCACCACACGACGCGTGAGGTCCGCATCGCCGGCACCGTGCCTCGGGTCGAGGCGGACGACCGGGACCCCAGATGCCGCTCCAGGCGGTGACATCCACGTCGACACCTCGTCGTGCCGCGATGTCCGACATCGTCAAGGCCACGACGATCCGGGCGTCCTGCTCGCGGATCTGCGACAGCAGGTACAGGAACGGGACAACCGCGATGCATCGACCACTACAACGATGGCGTCCGGACGCTCGGCGGATCCTCGACGCGCAGCATCGCGTGTGTGAAGGCCTCGTCCGGGGACATCGCATCGAGGCTGTACGCCCCGGGCAGATCCACCAGCGCCACCGCACCGGGTTCGCCGGGCAGGCGCCATTCACACCTGCCGACCTCCACGGTCGTGCCGGGCCAGTTCCCCACGCTGCGACGTGCGCCGGTCAGGGAGTTGAAAAGAGTGGACTTGCCGACGTTGGGTGCCCTGACAGGCGACCACCGGGGCACCACTGGCCGCCAGCGGCCCAGCGGCGTCGGAGTGACACGATGCGAAGCTCGGCGCGAGGACGACGTCTGCTCACTCATGCTCAGGCTCCGCTTCGATCGACGCCGCCAGTCGGCGTCGACGGCGATCCGCGCACCGTCCACAGCCAGAACCGGCCTCCGCCGCGGACTGGTGGACGCGGATCTTGGCCCGGGTCGCACGCCCATCTCGGCCAACCGCCGTCGAACAGCGAGATCCGCCCACAGCCGTGACGTGGACCGATGCCGGTCACCCTGCCGTCAGCCGTGCTCACACGTCCACGGTAGCACCGCGGGAGTTAGGTAACCCTAACTGGGGACCCGAAGATCATTGCGAACCTCAGACAACGAGCGTGCCGACCCGTTGGGCAGCGGCGGCCTGCCGGATGTGCCCGGCCGCCATGAGGTCGAACACCACCAGCGGCAGACGGTTGTCCCGACACAGACTGATGGCCGTGGCGTCGGCGACCTTCAGGTCCTGCGAGAGGACGTCGGAGTGGCTGAGGGTGTCGTAACGTACCGCGTCCGGGGTCGTCCGGGGGTCGGCGTCGTAGACACCGTCCACCCCGTTCTTGCCCATGAGCACGGCTTGGCACCCGATCTCCAGCGCCCGCTGTGCGGCGCACGAGTCCGTGGAGAAGTACGGCACCCCGAGACCCGCTCCGAAGATGACCACTCGACCCTTTTGAAGGTGACGGATGGCACGCCGCGGGACGTACGGTTCCGCGACCTGGCCCATGGCGATCGCGGTCTGCACGCGTGTCTCCACGCCGGCCTTCTCAAGGAAGTCCTGCAGAGCCAGGCAGTTCATCACCGTGCCGAGCATGCCCATGTAGTCGGCCCGGGCGCGGTCCATGCCCCGCTCGGACAGTTGGGCGCCCCGGAAGTAGTTGCCGCCACCGATCACGACCGCGACCTGCCTGCCGTCGGAGACGACCTCGGCGATCTGCGCCGCGATCGATGCCACCACGTCCGGATCGACACCGAGTCCGGTACCGCCGGAGAAGGCCTCCCCCGACAGTTTCAGCAGGACCCGCTCCCATCCGCCCTCAGGGGCGGATTCCCAGAGGGCGGTCACCTCAGACCTGGCCGACCTTGAAGCGGGCGAACTTCGTGACCTGCACGCCGTTCTCCTGCAGGTAGGCGCCGATGGTCTTCTTGTTGTCGCGGACCCACGGCTGCTCGAGCAGGCACACGTCCTTGAAGAAGCCGTTGACGCGACCTTCGATGATCTTCGGCAGCGCCTGCTCCGGCTTGCCCTCTTCGCGGGCGGTCTCCTCCGCGATGCGGCGCTCGTTGGCGACGGTGTCCTCGGGCACGTCCTCACGGGACAGGTACAGCGGGGACATCGCGGCGATGTGCTGGGCGACGTTCTTGCCGACCTCTTCGTTGGCGACGTCGGTCTCGACGAGTGCACCCACGCTCGGCGGCAACGCCGGGTCGTGCTTGTGCAGGTAGACCGTCACGTAGCCGTCCGCGAAACGCTCGAAACGACGGATCTCGATCTTCTCGCCCATGGAGGCGTTGGCCTCGTCCAGCAACTGCTGGATGGTCTTGTCGGCCTCGAGTTCCAGGCCGAGCAGTTCGGCGACGTCGGACGGCTGCTTGGCCGCGACGAACGCGGAGACATCCGCGGCGATCTGCTGGAACGCCGGGGTCTTCGCCACGAAGTCGGTCTCACAGTTGAGCTCGAGCAAGACGCCGTGCTGGGTGCCCTCGATGTACGAGGTCACCAGGCCGTTGGAGGCGGTGCGCTCGGCACGCTTGGTGACACCCTTGGCGCCGTGGACCCGCAGGATCTCGACGGCCTTGTCAAAGTCCCCGTCAGCCTCCTCGAGGGCCTTCTTGCAGTCCATCATCCCTGCGCCGGTCATCTCGCGCAGGCGCTTGACATCAGCAGCGCTGACAGCCATCAGTTGTTCTCCTCAGTGGTGGTGGTCTCAGTGGTCTCGACGACCTCGGCAGCCTCCGCAGTGGGCTCCTCAACGGCCGCAGCCTCGGCGACGGGCTCCTCGACGGCCGCTGCCTCCTCGGTGGGCTCCGCCACGGCCTCGACGACCTCGACGGTCTCGGTCGCGGTGGCCTCACCGGCCGCGGCGGCCAGGTCAGCGGCGGCCTGCTGCTCGAGCAGTTCGCGCTCCCACTCGGGCATCTCCTCCGCACCCTCCTCGCTGGCGCCGGCGCGGGCCATCTTGCCCTCGGCCACGGCGTCCGCGATCACGCGGGTGAGCAGCGTGACCGACCGGATCGCGTCGTCGTTGCCCGGGATCGGGTAGTCCACGACGTCCGGGTCGCAGTTGGTGTCGAGGATCGCGACGATCGGGATGCCGAGCTTGCGGGCCTCATCGACGGCGATGTGCTCCTTGTTGGTGTCCACGATCCAGACGGCACTGGGGACCTTGGTCATGAAGCGGATACCACCGAGGGTGCGCTCGAGCTTGTCGCGCTCACGGCGCAGGCCGAGCAACTCACGCTTGGTCATGCCGCTGGCGGCGACGTCGTCGAAGTCGATCTCCTCGAGCTCCTTGAGCCGCTGCAGCCGCTGGTGGACGGTCTGGAAGTTGGTGAGCATGCCGCCGAGCCAGCGCTCGTTCACGTACGGCATGCCGACGCGCTGCGCCTGCTGAGCGACGGCTTCCTGTGCCTGCTTCTTCGTGCCGATGAACAGGATGCTGCCGCCGTGGGCGACGGTCTCCTTGACGAACTCGTAGGCGTTGTCCAGGTAACCGAGAGCCTGGTTCAGATCGATGATGTAGATGCCGTTGCGGTCGGTGAGGATGAACCGCTTCATCTTCGGGTTCCACCGGCGGGTCTGGTGTCCGAAGTGGACGCCCGACTCCAGCATCTGGCGCATGGTGACGACTGCCATGATGTTCCTTCCGCGCCGCGAGGCGCTTTCCAGTTGGTCGTGCCGGCCCGGATGGCCGACACCCTGACACCGACTCGGGCCCGTGCCCATGGGGACCGGAAGGCTCGAGGCCGACTGACAGCCGGCGAACGGTGTGCGAATTTCGCAGCGTGAACCGCGATGACCCCAGTCTACCGAACGGTGCTGTGGACCGCCGCCGGCGCCTCGTCCACAGATCGGCCGGCGGTTCTGGCGGGCGGACCCGACCCAGGCATGTGATGGACACATGATCCCCGCCACCCTCCCCCCGGTCACCCCTGTCGTGGTCCTCGCGCGCTTCACAACGGCACCTGCGGACTGGCTGCCGGCTCACCGAGGAGTCGATCTGGCAGCCGACCCCGGTCAGACCGTGCGCTCGCCGGCCGCTTGCCGCATCGCGTTCACGGGCAGGGTGGCGGGCCGACCCGTCGTGTCGCTCACCTGTCAGGGGGTCAGATTCACCTTCGAACCGGTCCGTTCGCGCCGCGCCGCGGGCGACCCGGTGCGCGCCGGTGGCCCGATCGGTGTGGTCGGGCATGGCGGCCACTGCGACGCGCGGTGCATCCATTGGGGCGCCAAGACCGGCCACCACTACGTGGATCCGCTTGCTCTGCTGCCACGGCGGGCGCCGGTGCTCAAACCGGTCGCGCGATGAGCGTCTCAGATCCCGATCTGCTGCAGCCTGGCACGCAGGTCGAGCAACGACTTGCTGTGGATCTGGCTGACCCGACTCTCGGTCACACCAAGTACCGAGCCGATCTCCGCGAGCGTGAGGCGCTCGTAGTAGTAGAGGGTGAGCACGACCTTCTCGCGCTCGGGCAGGGCTCCGATCTGCTCTGCGAGCAGAATCTTCATCTCCTCGGTCTCGAACTCCGCCTCAGGATCAGGCGCGCGGGGGTCCTCAAGCAGATCCCCGAGAGTCATCCGGTCGCCGCGATCCGATCCGCCATGCGTGACCTCGTCGAGGGCTACGACATTGGTGAAGGACACCTGGCTCATCATCTTCGCCAATTCCGGCCGGGTCAGTCCCATCCGATCGGCCAGCTCAGCCTCCGTGGGCGCACGCTTCAACTCCGCTTCCAGGGCGGCGTGCGCACGCTCGAGGTCTTTGGCCTTGGATCGCACCGAACGCGGCACCCAGTCCAAGGACCGGAGCTCGTCGATGATGGCGCCCCGGATGCGGTTGATGGCGTAGGTCTCGAACTTGATCTGGCGAGTGGTGTCGTACTTGTCGATCGCGTCGATGAGTCCGAACATCCCGTAGGACACAAGGTCTGCGGACTCCACGTTGTTGGGCAGACCGGAACGAACGCGTCCGGCGACGTACTTCACCAGCGGCGCGTAATGCAGGATCAACCGATCGCGGTAACTGCGCTCCCCAGTGGTCTTGTAATCGGTCCACAACTGGGTGAGCGCTGCGGCGTTCTGCGCCGCCTCCTCGGCAGCGATCGCCGCTTCATCGATGACTTCGGACTCAGGCACGGGGATGCGCATTCTCGTAGGCGGCTCGAAGCCGCTCGGCGGAGACGTGCGTGTAGATCTGAGTACTGGCCAGACTGGCGTGTCCGAGCAGTTGCTGCACGTACCGGAGGTCAGCGCCTCCCTCGAGGACATGACTGGCCATGCTGTGACGCAAACCGTGCGGTGCCAGATCCGGCAGGTCACCGAACGCTGAGGTGGTCTCGTGCACCACCCGCCTGGCCACACGCACATCCAGACGTCGTCCCCGGCGACCCACCAGCAGTGCCGACTCGTCGGGATGGGCGAGTTCCTGCCGGGCGGTCGACCAGCGCTCCAGGGCTCGCACACAGGGCGCTGTGAGCGGCACGACGCGCTGCTTGCCTCCCTTGCCCATGACCCTGACGGTACGCCGTGACATGTCCACATCGCTCACGTGGATCGAACAGACCTCGCTCACGCGCAGTCCACTGCCGTAGAGCAACTCCATGAGCACGAGGTTCCTGATACCGATCGGGTCGTCGGCAAGGCGGTTGAGCGCGTCCAGCGCGTCGTTCAGGCGGGCACTCTCGGCGACCTTCGGCAGATCCGGAGTCACCCGTGGCGTCTGCAAACGCAGCGTCGGATCCTCCGTGAGCAGTCCGCGGCGCACCGCCCAGTGCGCGAAACAGCGCACACTCGCGATGCGGCGGGCCACCGTCGGTGAGCCGACTCCACGATCACGCGCAGCCGCCAACCACCGGCGCACACCGGCGGTCGTCACCGGCGCACCGTCGAGGAACACGAGCAAGTCCTGCACATCCCTGCGATACGCGGTGCACGTGTGGTGCGAGAAGCCGCGCTCCCGGCTCATGTAGTCGGTGAATGCAGGCATCGCGGCCACGAGGTCCGGGACCTGCCTGGTCGTCTCGTCCGCCTGATCCTGCACCACCTCAGATTGCCCAAGTCGTATTCGCGAGTCAAATGACGGCTCCGTCAAGCAGTGCGGCCAGATCATCTGGCCCCAGTAGTACCGCCGCCCAGCCGTCGGCGATCGCCCGCAGAACGCCTGCCGAGGCGGGGCTGTCGAGTCGACCGGGCACACCCACCACCAAGCGACCCAGATCGGCCGCGGTACGCCCGGTGTTGAGGGCACCCGAGCGCTGCGATGCCTCTACCACCACGGTGACGCCGGAGGAAGCGGCGATCAATCGGTTGCGGTGAAGGAATGAACGCCTCGACAACGCAGTGCCCGGCGGGAACTCCCACACGACCGCCCCCGAGTCCTGCGCCGCGCGATAGAGGGCACGGTGGTTCTCGGGGTACATGGTTCCGGCGCCGCCTGCCGCGTACAGAACCGTGGCTCCGCCAACCCCCAGCGCACCATGGTGAGCGGCGGCATCGATGCCCGACGCACCACCGGACACGACCGCCCGCCCTGTACCCACCACCGTCTCCGCGAGAATCCGTGCGCAGTCACGCCCGTACGGGGTGCAGCGACGCGAGCCGACTATCGCGACCATCCGGGTGAGTTCCACGCCTGACGTGCCGCGGACCCACAACGCGCAGGGCTCGCCCGGGCCGAGATCGGCCAGACCCCGCGGCCAACCGCTGCACCCCGGTGTCAGCAGCAAACCACCGGTCGCCACCCAGGGCGCAGCGATGGCCTCGGCGGCATCCAAGAGCAGGTCCGGGGACACGATGTCGCAGGCACGCTCGACCATCGCTTCGTGACCGGTGCGCCCCGCCGCACTCAGCACGATCGCCGCGCTCGCCGTCAGGTCCATGACCCGATCGTGCGTCGCAGATCGCCCGAGGCGCGTCGACGACGTGCAGATTGTGGATCAGGCCGGTGCGTTGTCCCCAGGCGGCAGGTCCTCGACATTCACGTCCTTGAACGTCAGGATCCGTACGGACCGGGCGAAGCGGCCCTGTCGGTACATGTCCCACACCCAGACGTCACGCAGCAGCACCTCGAAGAAGACTTCACCGCCGTCGGTGCTGCGGACCTGGATGTCCACGTCGTTGGCGAGATAGAAGCGACGCTCGGTCTCCACCACGTGGCGGAACATCCCTACCACCTCGCGGTATTGCCGGTACAGATCGAGTTCCACCTCGCTCTCGTACCGTTGCAGATCTTCAACGCTCATGCGGCTCCCTCCCGGATCGCCCGCCGGACTGTGATGAAGCGGTGCCGATGCACCGGGCTCGGACCGAACTGCGCCAATGCATCGCGGTGCGCCGAGGTCGTGTAGCCCTTGTGCACGTCGAAACCGTACTCCGGGTGACGTGCGTGCAGGGCGACCATCTCGCGATCCCGTGCGCATTTGGCCAGCACACTGGCCGCCGCAATGGTCGCCGAGACCATGTCGCCCTTCCACACCGCCAGTTGCGGTCGCCCCAGCCCGCCCGGCACGAAGCCGTCGCACAGCGCGTAGTCGGGCCGCATCGGCAGCCGCTGCCAGGCCCGCCTGAACGCGACAAGGTTGGCGCGGTGCAACCCGATCTCGTCGAGTTCGGCGACGTCGATGGCGGCCACTGCCCAGGCCAACGCCAGACGCTTCACGCGTTCCTCGACACGCTCGCGGGCTGCCGGCGTCAGGAGTTTGGAGTCCGCCAGTTCGCTGATGCGGGTGTGCGGCGCCAGAACCACCGCCGCCGCGTAGAGCGGGCCGGCGCAGGCACCCCTGCCGGCCTCGTCGAGTCCGGCGACCAACGGGAAGCCGGCGCGGCGCACGGCGTTGTCGAAGGCATAAGGACCCGCACCCTTGCGGGGCACAGGAAGCGCCGAGGGACCCACCACAGCAACACCATATGCGCCAGGCCGGACGATGCGCCGGTGGGCTTGAGCGTGTCCCCTACTGCTTCTGGTTCTCGTCGAGCCGTGGGTCGTCGAAGGGGATCGGCGGAATGGGATGGGTGCTGAACGCTGAGAAGGGCCACACGGTCAGCACGACCCTGCCGACCACGTTCTCCTCCGGCACTGTGCCCTGGTTGTCGTTGAGGTGGTAGCGGGAGTCGGCCGATGCGTTGCGGTTGTCACCCATGACGAAGACCCGGCCCTGCGGCACCACCACGTCGAAGCGCACATCGTCGGTGGTGTCACCCGGCTTGATGTACGGCTCGGTCAACGGCACGCCGTTGAGCACGATGCGGCCATCTGTGCTGCAGCAGCGCACATGGTCCCCGCCTACGCCGATGACCCGCTTGACGAGGTCGTCCCCGGTGTTGCTGGGCAACAATCCCACCCACTCCAGAGCTCCCGCGATGCCGCCGGCAGGCTCCTTCTGCGCGGCATCGAGCCAGTCGCTCGGGTCGCGGAAGACGACGATCTCACCTCGCTTGACACCGCCGAACCGCGTCGACAACTTCGACGCCAGGATGCGGTCGTTGGGCATGAGAGTGTTCTCCATCGACTGGCTGGGCACATAGAAGGCCTGCACGATGAACGTGCGCACCAGGAACGACAGCCCGAGCGCCACCACAAGGATGATGACGATCTCTTTGATGAAGCGCCAAAGAGCAGCGCCTGCACTGGTGGAGCTGGTGTCGCTCACGCGCCAGTGGTGTCGCGCTTCTCGCGGATCTTGGCGGCCTTACCGCGCAACTCGCGCAAGTAGTACAACTTGGCCCGCCGGACGTCACCGCGGGTGACGACTTCGATGTGGTCGATGATCGGGCTGTGCAGGGGGAACGTCCGCTCGACCCCGACACCGAAGCTCACCTTGCGCACGGTGAAGGACTCGCGCACGCCGCCACCCTGACGACGGATCACCACGCCCTGGAAGACCTGCACACGCTTGCGGTCACCCTCGACCACGTTGACGTGGACCTTGACGGTGTCGCCGGGGCGGAAGTCGGGGATGTCGTCGCGAAGGCTTGCCGCGTCGATGGCGTCCAGAGTGTGCATGGTGCTCTCCTCGCATTCGCCACAGGTCGAACGCAGTATGTGGTGGGTGGTTCGCATAGGGAATTGACCCTTGCTCCGCAGCGTGTCCCCCTGTGGCGGGTGGCTGACGGATCGTCTCCAGTGTGCCACACGGGTGCACCGCAGGCCGATGGCGGCTAGGGCTCAGCGCGGAATTCGTCGGTCCTGCCGCGTGCCTGCTCATCGCGCCACGCCTGGATCCGGGCGTGATCCCCGGACAGAAGGACCTCGGGAACGGGGAGCCCCCGCCACACCGGGGGCCTGGTGAACACGGGACCCTCGAGCAGGGCGTCGGGACGGCTGAAGGAGTCGTCTGTGGCCGACTGCGGGTTGCCCAGGACCCCCGGCAGCAGGCGTACGACAGCCTCGCACATCACCAGCGTCGCCGCCTCCCCGCCGGCGAGCACGTAGTCGCCGATGCTCACCTCGAGCACCTCGTGTGAGCCGGCGTAGTGGGCCGCCACCCGGGCGTCGATCCCTTCGTAGCGGCCGCACGCGAACACCAGGTGATCCCGGGTGGCCAGGTCCTCGGCGACCCGCTGCGTGAAGGTCCGCCCGGATGGGGTGGGGATGACCAGGACGCTGTCGTCCCGCAGGACCGCATCGAGCGCCTCACCCCAGGGCTGCGGGCTCATCACCATCCCCGGGCCGCCGCCGTACGGGGCGTCGTCCACAGTGCGGTGACGGTCGTGGGTGTGCTCGCGCAGGTCGTGCACCCCCAAGAGCACCTGACCGCGCTCGATCGCCTTGCCGATCAGCGAGAGCCTCAGCGGAGCCAGGTAGTCGGGGAAGATCGAGAGGACGTCAATCCGCATCGAACAGCCCCTCCATCTCCACGACCTCGATGAAGCCCGATTCGAGGTCGACCACCGGCACCACATCGACCACGAACGGGATCAGGACCTGCCCGTGATCGGTGGCCACCGCCAGGACGTCGTGGCCCGGGAGGTGAAGGACCTCCGTGACCGTGCCCCGGGTCTGCCCCACAACACGGACCTGCAGACCCTCGAGCTGGTGGTCATAGAACTCGTCAGGGTCGTCGGGTAGCTCGTCGCCGAGCACAACCTCGACCCACCGCCCACGTAGCGCTTCAGCGTCGTCGCGATCGCGACATCCGTCGAACAACACCATGAGTCGCGACCCGATCCGCGACTCGACCACGGTGCGGGGACGGTCGTCGATGAACACGGTAATGCCTTCGGCGAAGCGCTCTTCGGGCTGATCCGTGGTGGGCACAACGGTGACCCACCCCCGCACACCGTGCGGCTTGCCTATGCGGCCCACGGCCACGCGCTGCTCGGTCAGCGGCCGTTCACATCCACGAAGTCGACGCGCACGCCACGACCACCAGCGATCGCGTTGATGACCGTGCGCAGGGACTTCGCAGTCCGGCCAGCACGACCGATGACGCGTCCGAGGTCCTCGGGGTGGACGGTCACCTTCAGCAACGTGCCCCGCCCGCGACCTTGCTTCTCACGCACGGTCACGTCGTCGGGGTGGTCCACGATCCCGGAGACAAGGTGCTCCAGGGCCTCTGCCAGAGGCCTAGCCATCGGCCTGCGCGGCGTCACCGGCTTCGGCGGCGGGCTCCTCGGCAGCGGGCTCCTCGGCAGGCGCCTGCTCCGCAGCCGGCTCCTCCGCGGGGGCTTCGGCCGCAGGGGCCTCGTCCACAGGGGCGACCTTGGGCTTCTTCGGGGCCTTCTCCTCGGCCTCCTTCAGCCCGGCGGCCTCGGCGGCTGCGGCGGCGAAGACAGTCTTGCGGTCGGCCTTCTCCTCGGCGGTCTGCAGCGTGCCCTCGGCACCGGCCTCACCCTTGAACTTCTGCCAGTCACCAGTGACCTTGAGCAGAGCGAGAACGGCCTCGGTCGGCTGTGCACCGACGCCGAGCCAGTACTGGACCCGCTCAGAATCGATCTGGATCAGCGACGGCTGCTCCTTGGGGTGGTACAGACCGATCTCCTCGATCGACCGACCGTCGCGCTTGTTGCGCGCATCGGCGATGACGACGCGGTACTGCGGGTTGCGGATCTTGCCGAGCCGCTTCAACTTGATCTTGACTGCCACTGCGGATGTATCTCCTGTTGTCGAATGTCGTTCCCGGCGCATGTGTGGGGTCACCCACGGCCAGGCCCGTCAAGTCTGCGTTCCCCGTGAGAGAGGGCGGGGCACTCATCAATTCTGCCAGATGCCGCATCCGGGGCGGGCTCCGGGCATCATTTCGAGTCACGCCCCCAATTACGTTGTGAATATCTGGCGATTGAGTGCGCAGGTATTCACACGCTGATGCGCTAGTTGCCCCCGCCGAGCAACTTGGTGAACTCGTCGGGCAACTGATCCGGTGTGAAAGGTGCATCGGGCTGCTGCTCGGTGACACCGGCGTCCTGCTGGGCACGTTTGGCCGGGTTGCCGCTGCGACCCTTCTTCGCCTTCGGCGGCTTGCCCTTGCCCTTCGCCTTCTTCGACATGCCCGGCATCGGGGGCATGCCAGGCACCCCGGGCATCCCTCCCCCGCCGCTGCGCATGCGCTTCATCATCTTCTGCGCTTCGGTGAAGCGATCGACGAGGTTGTTGACGTCCGACACCTGCACGCCGGCGCCCTTGGCGATCCGGGCCCGCCGGGAACCGTTGAGCACCTTGGTGTCGCGGCGCTCCTGCGGTGTCATGGAGTGGATGATCGCGGCGACCCGGTCGAGTTCCCGGTCGTCGATCTGCTCGAGTTGCTTACGAGCCTCGGCCATCCCGGGCAGCATCCCGAGCAGTTTGCCCAGGGAGCCCATCTTCTTGACCGCCTGCATCTGTTCGAGGAACTCCTCGAGAGTGAAGGCGTCACCACGGGCGACCTTGTCGGCCATGCGCTGGGCCTGGTCGGCGTCGAATGCACGCTCCGCCTGCTCGATGAGCGTGAGCACGTCGCCCATGTCGAGGATGCGGGAGGCCATGCGATCGGGGTGGAAGACCTCGAGGTCCTCCACCTTCTCCCCGACCGAGGCGAACATGATCGGGGCCCCGGTGGCCTCGCGCACGGACAGGGCCGCACCACCGCGTGCATCACCATCGAGCTTGGTGAGAACCACCCCGTCGACGCCCACGCCGTCCTGGAAGGCCGCCGCGGTCTGCACCGCGTCCTGTCCGATCATGGCGTCGATCACAAGGAGCAGTTCGTCGGGCTCGACGGCGTCCCTGATGGCCTTGGCCTGCCCCATCAACTCCTCATCGATGGCCAGCCGGCCAGCAGTGTCGATGATGACCACGTCGTACAGCGAGCGTTCGGCCTCGGCCAGGGAGTCCCTGGCCACCTTCACCGGGTCACCGACGCCGTTGCCAGGCTCCGGGGCGTACGACGGCACCCCAGCCCGCTCAGCCACGATCTGCAACTGGTTGACGGCGTTCGGCCGCTGGAGGTCGGCGGCCACCAGCACCGGAGTGTGGCCCTGATTCGCGAGGTACTTGGCCAGCTTGCCGGCCAGTGTGGTCTTACCGGCGCCCTGCAGGCCCAGCAGCATGATCACCGTGGGCGGCTTCTTCGCCAGGCGCAGGTTGCGCGTCTCGCCGCCGAGGATCACGATCAGTTCCTCGTTGACGATCTTCACGACCTGCTGCGCGGGGTTCAGGCTCGCAGAGACCTCCTCGCCCATCGCGCGTTCCTTGACGCGGGTTGTGAAGGTGCGCACCACCGGCAAGGACACGTCGGCTTCGAGCAGGGCTCGCCGGATCTCACGGACGGTCTCGTCGATGTCCGCCTCGGACAGCCGTCCTTTGCCGCGCAGACCCTTGAAGGTCGCGGTCAAGCGGTCGGACAGGGAATTGAACATAGAAGCACTCCAAGGGATCGGGTTCCAGCGTAACCGCAGAGGTGTGCGACCCACACCGTCCCGGCGCGGGTCAGGAACCGGCCAGGGTCCCCCGCACGGCTGCCAGCGCCGCCTCCGCCTTACTCGGGGACAGCGGCTCGCCGGCCTCATTGGTGAGGAAGAAGACGTCGACCACCTCCGAACCCAGTGTCGAGACCTTGGCTCCGTCCACGTTGACTCCGGCCGATGCCAGCGCCGACGTGATCCAGTAGAGAAGCCCGGCCCGGTCGTGGGCACGCACCTCGAGAACCGTGGCCCGGCTCGACCCGTCCGGGATCAAGGCCACCGTGGGCTCGGGACGTGGATCCTCACTCACGGCATAGGCACGCTCCCGCTCGCTGAGGCGTCGGCTGAGGTCCATCTCGCCGGAGACCGCCCGCCGGATGTCCGCCGCCAAACGATCATCGCCGGGAGGCTCGCCGAACTGCGTCTGCACGGTCCACCGGATGACCGCCCGGGTCCCCTGGGTGCGGCTGACGGCGTCCCGCACACTGAGACGGTTGATGGCCAGCACACCCGCACAGCGACTCAGCAGGCCAACGGAGTCCGCAGCGCCGACGGTCACCACCACCTCGGTCTCCCCCACCCGCTCGCAGTCGACCGTGACTCCCGGAGCCGTCCACAACCCCTCGGAGACGTCTTCCAGCAACGGTTCGATGACAGGTTCGCCACCGGCCAGGACCGCATGTGTCCGGCGTACCAGGACCTCTGTGAGGTTCTGCTTCCACGGGCTCCACGCCGCAGGGCCCGTGGCTGCGGCATCCGAGACCGTCAGCCAGTGGAGCAGATCGAGGAACTCCCGGTTGCCGACAGCCTCGGCCACCATGCCGATCACCGCTGGATCGTCGATGTCCCGCCGGGTCGCCACATCGGGCAGGAGCAGGTGGTACCGCACGAGGTTCACGAGCACTTCGGTGTCCGCTGCGTCGAAACCGAGCATGGGACCGATATCCGCCACGAGTTCCACCCCGATGTCGGTGTGATCGCCTGCGCGACCCTTGCCGATGTCGTGCAGAAGCGCCCCGACGAGCAGGAGGTCCGGACGGGAGACCTTTCGTGTGTGTGTGGAGGCCGCGACGGCCGTCTCGACGAGGTGCCGGTCGACAGTGAACCTGTGGACGGGGTTGCGTTGTGGCGCCGAGCGCACCACCGACCATCCGGGGATCAACCGCGAGATGAGGTCGGCCTGATCCATCGCTTCCCAGATCGGCACCGTCCAGCGTCCGGCACCCAGCAGGCTCACAAGACTCTCACGCGCTTGCCGGGGCCAGGGCACGGGCAGTGGCGCGGATTCCTGGGCGAGCCGATCGACGGTGTGTGGGGCGAGTCGAAGACCGGCCTGAGCAGCCGACGCGGCCGCCCGAAGCATGAGGGTGGCATCACGATCCGGTCGGGCGTCCTGCGCCAGAACCACCTCGGATTCCTGGACGACGACGCCGTCGGACAACGGTTCCCGCTCGGTGGTCCGCCTGATCTTGCGCAGCCTCGGCAGCGACTTCCTCTTGACCTGCCTGCCGACCCTGCCCCATGCCACAGAGCTGACGAAGGAGATGGTCCGGCCCGCGGCACACACAGCGCGCAGTAGTTCGTCCTCGTCCTCATACCCGAGCATCTCGGCGACCTGAGGCTGCTCCTGCTGTGTGAGCCGGTCGGTCGCACGACCAGTCGCCACGTGGAGCGCGTCCCGGGCATCGAGGAGGGTCAACTTCGCGCTGGACAGGGAATTGTGGGGTGGGCTGATGACCCAACTGGCGGCCA